>NZ_JBBOBP010000001.1:0-2532500 GCF_038000225.1 Bacillus sp. FSL K6-1005 | reverse complement strand
AAGCTAATCATATCAATGATCTACTTGTGTAGATCATTTTTTTATTGTATGAATATGTCGATGTAAGCATTGGGCTGCATTTCATAGAAAATTGCTTTAGCTACTTATTATTATATTTCCAAAAAAACTTTTTTAAAATTCATTGACACTTTATCATATCCATGATATATTTATATTCGTCGGTTAGATACGACGTAAAACTTGCCGGTGTGGCGGAATTGGCAGACGCGCACGACTCAAAATCGTGTTCCTTCTGGAGTGTCGGTTCGACCCCGACCACCGGTATCCAATAGAACCCTGTTTCTTACATAAGTAAGAAACAGGGTTTTGTTTTTATTAAAAAAAGGAGCCTATGTTTATTATAGGCTCCTTCTTGTTATTTACTCAGCATATTGGTCGATGATCTCTTCTAATACCTCTTCAAGTTGTTCGATATCATCAAGCTCTGATTGTCTGAAATGGACACGTACGAGCTGCTCTCCGTCATTATACATCTCTTCTAGCCATCCTCGCAGGCCTCTTGCCCGGCGATCGACTTCGAAAATAATTTCTAAACCGTCTTCCTCTAAAAGAAAAATAAGCTCTAATTCATCAAGCATCTGACGGTAATAGCCTGATGTTGGAACAAACTCAAATTCTTGAACGAAAGGTAGGCGGCGCTGGAAATAAGATGCCTGTTCACAGTCTGCTTCATTAAGACGGAAGCCAAGGTTTTCAATTGCATCTAACACATTTTCAACCCAAGGATGTGCTTCTACGAAGATACGATCGTGATCTGATTTATCAATACCGCCTTGAATATCAAGGTCTGTCACTACTGCGACTTCTACCTTTCCTACAGTAATCGGTGTATCAAGAGGCAGGATGAAGGAGAACGGAAATTGATGTTCTTCTCCAGGCTGAATGGTGAATGAACCAGTTACCCGAACAGAATGAATAGTTGCGTATTTCCGGTGCTCTTCATCGTCTTTTACAATGACATATTTTGTATTGAGCTGTAAGTCAATGTAACGGATATCCTGGGCGATTTTTCCGCCTTTTACATGTACAGTTCCGCGGACTTCTTCTCCTGGACAATACGCATCTTTCTCCAAAATGGTATCGACTTTTGCTGCGCCGATGCCGGCACTTGCTGCAAGTTTCTTGAAAAATGACATGTTGATCTTCCCCTTTTTCTTTTTCTCAACAGTTATACGTGGGAAGAAGGAAAAAAGGTTCATTTATTTTGAAATAAATGAACCTTTTTTCCTATAATCGTTTATCTGAGGGACAGACTAAAATTGATGCTTGAGTAAAGGAGGAGACATGAATGAATAAAGAAACGATGGTCGCTGATGAATTACATAGAATGTTTTTAGCTGGTGAGCTGCAAATCACAGTCGAGGAGGACATTAACAATCTTTCAGAAAGACTGAGAAGCGGCGAACTCAGATTAGACAGTTTGACCGGGGAAGATGCGTTTATAAAAGAAACAGTAAACGAAGCATTAAGAAGAGTGGAGCAATAAAATAAAAAGGCGGTTTCTCAAAATGAGAGACCGTCTTTTTTTATGGTTTCAGAAGCACTTTGATAGCTCCGTCTGTTTTCGTATCAAACACCTCATATCCGTGCTTTGCTTGATCTAACGGCAGAACATGTGTGATGATGTCGCCCGGATCTACTTTACCTGTAGCAATCAAATCATACAGGTACGGCATATAATGAATGACAGGGGCTTGCCCGGTTCTGATATTTACATTCCTTTGGAAGATGTCTCCGAATGGAAACGCATTGTATCTCATTCCATACACACCTGTCACTTGAATTGTGCCGCATTTTCTGACAGCCTGTGCCGCCGTTACTAATGCACCCATGGCTCCGCCGTGCATTTTAACACCGGTGGCGAGAAATTCAAGAGGGGACATTTTGCCGTCCATTCCCACGCAGTCGATGACGACATCTGCACCGCCCTGTGTGAGTTCTTTCAAATATAATCCGGCGTTTTCTAAGTGTTCGAAATTAACGGTTTCTACATTGTTTGTTTTTTTGGCGTGCTGAAGGCGGTAGTCTACATAATCCACTGCAATGACTCTTTTGGCGCCTTTCATCCATGCGAATTTTTGCGCGAGCAGCCCGACTGGACCGCAGCCGAGAATAATGACGGTATCTCCCTCTTTTACTCCTGCGTTGTCAACGCTCCAATAGGCAGTCGACATAGCGTCTGAAAGCAATACTAATTTCTCATCTTCTATTTCACAGTCATCAGGCAGTTTAAAGGGAGTGAAGTTAGCATAGGGGACACGCATGTATTCAGCCTGGCCTCCGGGATAGCCGCCTGCTGATTCTGAATAGCCAAAATAAGCGCCGATTTCGCCGTTTGCGTTTGAATTGTCACATTGGCTTTCAAGCTGGTTTTTGCAAAAGAAACATTCGCCGCAGCTGACGTTAAACGGTATGATGACACGATCGCCTTTTTTGACCTTGTGAACGTCGGGGCCTGTTTCTTCCACAATGCCCATTGGTTCATGGCCGATGATATAATCTTCAGGGAAATTGGGAACCATGCCATGAATTAGGTGTAAGTCAGAGCCGCAGATTGCTGTGGTTGTCAGTTTGACGATGATATCATCAGGTTTTTTGATTTCTGGCGCTTTTACCTCTTTGACGCGGACGTCTTTAATGCCTTGATACGTAACAGCTTTCATTCATGATGTCTCCTTATTATTTAGTGATCGGGTGTTGCGAATGTTCCGAGACGATTCGTGTTATCAGGGAAAAGTTTTAGCCCGGCGATATCAATGGCTGTTTGTGCTGATTTCATATCGATTTGAAATTGTTTGTCCAAGTCAGAAGGGAAAAGCCAGCCTTTTTCCATCATGAGCTGTGATAGTTCGCCGTGCAGGTAAATAGCGGCGTCCAATTGATTGCGCAATGCTGTTCTGAGTTCTGGGCTTGCGGTTTCCGTGATGGCGACAGCATAATTTTTGATACCGGTTTTTACGGAAATTAAGAAATCAAGGGCGAGTGCCGAATCAGCAAGGTCAGGCATGCCTTTTGCGTTTTTCGGGTCTAAGAAATCGTTCAATGATCGTCACCTCCTGTTATTGTCGGAGCCTTTTGATAGAGGCTCTGAAGTTCAGTTACGTCCCGTACAGACTGCTGTACATCCTTCTCCATAAGGGCTCTCAGTTCCTGATCGAACACCAGCCCCTGCATCATTTTTGATTTAAGTAAACATACGGTTTTGAAGTTGAGGATCTCGTGTAAATCAACTGTTTCGTGGTTTGCCAAACGGTCTTGTTCCATTTTTTCGGTCACCTCCTGGTTCAAAGGTATTTTTGCCTTGTCTCATGCTTTTATGCGAAAGTGCTATAATGGATAAAATATTTTATTGGGGGAGTCGGATGATGAAACAAATTATTGCGATGGGCGGCGGGGGTTTTTCAATGGAACCAGATCATCTGGTTCTTGATCAATTTATCATTAATCAGTCAAAGCAGCCCTCACCTCGCATTTGTTTTCTGCCAACGGCAAGCGGGGATGCAGAGAATTATGTCCAGCGGTTTTATCATGCTTTTCAACAGCTTGATTGTGACCCGTCTCATTTGTCTTTGTTTAAGCCGCCGACAACAGATTTAGCCTCCTTTATCTTGGAGAAAGATGTGATTTATGTCGGTGGAGGAAATACAAGAAATTTGCTTGTGCTGTGGAAGGAGTGGGGACTGGATCATATATTAAGAGAAGCCTGGGAGAACGGCACTATTTTGGCGGGACTAAGTGCCGGTGCGATCTGCTGGTTTGAAGAAGGAGTGACGGATTCTGCCGGACCGCTGACCGGCTTGAAAAGCTTAGGTTTTTTGCAAGGCAGTTTTTGTCCTCATTATGATGGGGAGAAGGATCGGAGACCTTCATATCATCGCCTGATATTAGAGAAAGCGTTGAGCAACGGTTATGCGGCGGATGATGGAGCAGCTCTTCACTTTATTGATGATCAGTTTTTTCAGGCTGTAAGTTCAAGATTTCATGCAAATGCGTATGAGGTGTTGCTTCATGAAAATGGTGTCTCTGAAACAGCATTGCCAATTACATATTTGTCTTGAATATGCTGAATATTTTATACATTCCTCTTTTTTTCAGTTTGTTTTTATGATAAGATGAGTGGGAAATTAATAGTTACTAGGGGTGCCCGCTAGCGGGCTGAGAGAGAAGATATGCTTCTTAACCCTTTGGACCTGATCTGGTTCGTACCAGCGTGGGGAAGTAGAGGAATTGTTTTTATTGTTGCCGTATACTGTGCAATAATATGTTTCTTTCTGACTGTAACCGGGTTCATTCAACTGAATCCGGTTTTTTGTGCTGGTTATGGGCTTGATTTTGTCCTTTCAAACAAAGAGAGGGGAAGGATAAGTAATGCAAAATCATTCAGTGCAGCAAGCCAACATTTCCATTATGTCGAGTTTTTCGGGGAGTAAAAAAGTATATGTAGAGGGTGCATCGCCGGATATTCAAGTGCCGATGAGAGAAATTGAACTTAGTCCGACGACAGGATCATTCGGCGAAGAGGAAAACGCACCGGTTCGTGTCTATGATACAAGCGGACCTTATACGGACCCCGATGTGAAGATTAATATTCAAGAAGGTTTAAAACCGCTCCGTCACAAGTGGATCACTGGGCGCGGCGATGTTGAAGAATACGATGGACGTGCTGTGAAGCCAGAAGACAACGGCTATAAAAAGGCTAACCCTAATGTAAGCTATCCCGGGTTAAAGCGGAAACCGCTGCGGGCGAAAGCGGGCCAAAATGTCACTCAAATGCATTATGCCAAAAAAGGAATTATTACACCTGAGATGGAGTTTATCGCAATTCGTGAGCATGTGTCTCCCGAATTTGTGAGAGATGAGGTAGCCAGCGGCAGGGCGATCATTCCAGCAAATATTAATCATCCAGAAAGTGAACCAATGATTATCGGCCGGAATTTTCATGTGAAAATTAACGCGAATATCGGAAATTCAGCGGTTACGTCTTCGATTGAAGAAGAAGTGGAAAAAATGACGTGGGCGATTCGCTGGGGAGCAGATACGATGATGGATCTTTCCACGGGGAAAGACATTCATACGACGCGTGAATGGATTATCAGAAATTGCCCGGTTCCGGTTGGCACCGTGCCGATCTATCAGGCGCTTGAAAAAGTAAACGGTGTAGCGGAGGATTTAACGTGGGAAATCTACCGTGACACGCTGATTGAGCAGGCTGAACAGGGTGTGGATTATTTCACGATTCATGCGGGTGTTTTGCTGCGATATGTACCGTTAACTGCTAAACGGACAACGGGAATTGTGTCACGCGGAGGAGCGATTATGGCACAGTGGTGTCTGGCTCATCATCAGGAAAGCTTTCTGTATACTCATTTTGAAGAAATCTGTGAAATTATGAAAACGTATGATATTGCCTTTTCTCTTGGAGACGGGCTTCGCCCAGGGTCAATTGCCGATGCCAATGACGAAGCGCAGTTTGCTGAATTAGAGACGCTCGGAGAACTCACGCAAATTGCCTGGAAGCATGATGTTCAGGTGATGATTGAGGGGCCTGGTCATGTGCCGATGCATAAAATCAAGGAGAACGTCGATAAACAAATGGAAATCTGTAAAGAAGCGCCTTTTTACACGCTAGGACCGCTGACGACGGATATTGCACCGGGCTACGACCATATTACATCAGCGATCGGAGCGGCGATGATTGGCTGGTATGGAACGGCCATGCTTTGTTATGTAACGCCGAAGGAGCATCTAGGGCTGCCAAACCGTGAAGATGTGCGGGAAGGGGTTATTACATACAAAATTGCGGCGCATGCGGCTGATCTTGCAAAAGGGCATCCGGGCGCGCAAATACGAGATGACGCTTTATCAAAAGCCCGCTTTGAATTCCGCTGGCGCGACCAATTTAACCTGTCGCTTGATCCGGAAAGAGCGCTTGAATATCATGATGAGACACTGCCTGCCGAAGGGGCGAAAACGGCTCATTTCTGTTCGATGTGCGGGCCGAAATTTTGCAGCATGAGAATTTCTCAGGATATCCGTGATTATGCCAAAGACAAAGAGCTCAATGAGTGGGATGCCATTCAAGAGGGTATGAAAGAAAAAGCTGAGGAATTTGTAAAACAAGGCAGCAAACTTTATAAGTAACAGTATAGAAAGCGATTGACAGGCCAAATTGAATACGTTTTAATATAGCTAATATACATTTCCACCATTTGCTGATCGGATCACCGAAGGCTCTTATCTTTTGAGATAAGGGCCTTTTTTATTTTTAAAGGAGGGAGAAATGATGGGAACCAAAAAAGAGAAAGGGAGAAGACACTTCAGAAAACGAAAAACATATGGCAATCAGATGCTGCCGCTGGAGCTTCTTATTGAACAGAACAAGCGGGAGATAATGAATAATGAAGAGTTAATGGAGAAAATTTATATGAAGATTGACGAGAAGCATACGGCAGTCCGTGAATCTATGTAAAAAACCCGCTGAATAAACAGCGGGTTTTTTCTATGCGATTAAACTTCTTTTTTAATCGGCAAACCTAAGCCTTCTGCCACACGTTTTCCGTATTCAGGATCAGCTTTATAAAAGTGCTCGATTTGGCGGAGTTTGATTTCTTCTTTTTCTACCGGTTTCATTGCATTTACGATATTTTCTACAAGGCGGGTGCGTTCCTCTTCGCTCATTAAACGGTAGAGATCGCCGGCTTGTGTGTAGTGATCATTGTGATCGTAGCTTACGCTGTCAGCCATTCCTTGTACTGGATAAGCCGCTTGTTTATCCTCAGGTGACTCAGTCGGTCCGCCGAAGCTGTTTGGCTCGTAGTAGACTGAGCCGCCGCCGTTATTGTCAAAGCGCATTTGTCCGTCACGCTGATAGTTTCTTACTTCGTTGCGTGCGCGATTGATCGGCAGGGCCTGGTGGTTTGCTCCGACACGGTAGCGATGCGCATCATGATACGCAAACAGACGCCCTTGAAGCATTTTATCCGGTGATACATCAATACCGGGGACCAGTGTTCCAGGTGAGAATGTTGCTTGTTCTACTTCAGCAAAGTAGTTTTCCGGATTTCTGTCAAGAACCATGCGGCCGACTTCAATGAGCGGATAGTCTTTTTGAGACCATACTTTTGTGACATCAAACGGATCGAAGCGATACGTATTTGCGTCTTCTAAAGGCATGATTTGCACATATAATTTCCATGCAGGGAAATCGCCGTTTTCGATTGCATTGAACAGATCTTCTGTATGATAATCCGGGTTTTCACCGGCAATTTTTGCTGCTGTCTTCACATCAAGGTTCTTCACACCTTGTTCTGTTTTAAAGTGGTACTTGATCCATACGCCTTCGCCTTCGGCATTTGTCCATTTGAATGTATGGCTTCCAAAACCGTGCATGTGGCGAAGTGTAGCAGGAATTCCGCGGTCAGACATCAGGATCGTCACTTGGTGTAAAGATTCCGGTGAAAGTGACCAGAAATCCCATACAGCTGTAGGATTTTTCAAGTGTGTTTTTGGATCTCTTTTTTGTGTATGAATAAAATCAGGGAACTTAATCGCATCGCGGATGAAGAATACCGGCGTATTGTTACCGACGATGTCATAGTTTCCTTCTTCCGTATAAAACTTAACAGCAAATCCGCGCGGGTCGCGAACGGTGTCAGCAGAGCCAAGTTCACCGGCAACTGTTGAGAAACGGATGAACAAAGGTGTGCGTTTGCCGACTTCTGATAAGAAAGCAGCTTTTGTATATTTTGTTACATCGTTTGTCACTTCAAAATAACCGTGTGCGCCTGCACCTTTAGCGTGAACGACACGCTCAGGAACACGTTCTCTGTTAAAATGGGCCAATTTTTCGAGTAAGTGTACATCTTGGATTAAAGTTGGTCCGCGAGAACCGGCAGTCATTGAATTTTGATTATCTCCAACTGGAGCGCCCCAGCTAGTTGTCAGTTTATTTGAACTCATGTCATCACCTCTTGGAATTGATAAGAACATAATATCATCTCTAAGTAAAAAGTCAATATTATTTTATAATTATTATAAAATAATCATTTCTATAATACGATAAAAACTATTAAATAAAGCAGAAAACCCTATGCAGAACAGCTAAATAGAGATGATCGAGGGTTCAAAGAAAAAAGCGCTATTTGCGAATATGAAAAGTAAGTGATAAACATTAATACAAAAAATGTAGAATAAAAAAGAGTTGACATATCGGAATAATTTGAATTAACATGATATTCAAACAAAAAACAATTGGGCAGCTGATCGGACCGCCGAAGGCTCTCATCTCTACAAAAAACAGAGATGGGGGCCTTTTTGTTTTTTTAGAAGGCGGGGTTGGCAGAAGGAGAGGGATAAAAGTGGCTGTGACCATCAGTATCAAGGAAAAAGCATTTGCTCAAGAAGGCCGCAAAACTGCGGTCTTGGAGAATATCCAATTATCAATTGCACCGGGTGAGTTTTTAACGCTCATCGGACCGAGCGGATGCGGAAAAAGCACACTTTTAAAGATAATTGCAGGACTTGATTCTGATTTTAGGGGGCGTATCGAAATTAACGGACGGCATGTGACTGCACCAGGTATTCAGCAAGGATTTATTTTTCAGGAACACCGTCTCTTTCCTTGGCTGACGGTTGAGCAGAATATTGCCGCCGATTTGAATTTGAAAGATCCAAAAGTCAAACAAAAGGTAGATGAACTGATCGAGATTGTCAGATTAAAAGGATCAGAGAAAGCATATCCGCGTGAGCTGTCGGGCGGTATGTCTCAAAGAGTGGCCATCGCACGAGCTCTTCTGCGGGAGCCGGAGGTGCTGCTTTTGGATGAACCGTTCGGTGCGTTAGACGCGTTTACTCGAAAACACCTTCAAGACGTGCTGCTGGATATATGGCGGAGGAAAAAAACAACGATGATACTCGTCACTCATGATATAGATGAAGCTGTTTATTTAGGGAATGAGATTGCGATCCTAAAAGCCAAACCGGGAAAAATTCATAAGCTGATGCCAATTCATCTGGCTTATCCCCGAAACAGGACGACGCCTGATTTCCAAGCGATCAGACAGAAGGTGCTGTCGGAATTCGAAAATACAGAAGACGTTGAGTATGCAGAAGGATCAGGGATATAGAAGGGGCTGAAGCAGAGATGAAACAAGGAATCATTGTATTGGCATCTATTTTTTTTCTGCTGGCAGGATGCGGAGCAAATGGAGCCAGCGGTGACAAAAAACCATTGAAAGAAATTCGGATCGGAATACAGCAAAGCTTAAGCCCGCTTTTAATTGCCAAGGAAAAAGGCTGGTTTGAAGAGGCTTTTGAAAAAGAAGGCATCAAGGTGAAATGGGTGGAGTTTCAAAGCGGGCCGCCACAATTTGAAGGGCTTGCAGCAGATAAACTTGACTTTTCTCAAGTTGGCAATTCACCAGTAATCGCTGGGCAAGCGGCAGGCATTGATTTTAAAGAAATCGGCTTGTCTCAGGATGGATTAAAGGCGAACGGCATACTTGTGAATCCAGACAGCGAGATTAAGGAGGTCAAAGATTTAAAAGGAAAGAAAATTGCTGTAGCGAAAGGCAGCAGCGGCTTTGACTTTTTGTATAAAGCGCTTGATCAATCAGGTTTGTCAGCTGATGACGTGACGATTATTCAGCTGCAGCCTGATGAAGCGGCTTCTGCGTTTGAAAACGGATCGGTTGACGCTTGGTCCATCTGGGAGCCGTACCTATCCTTAGAAACAATCAAACACGGAGCAAAACTTCTTGTGAATGGTGAAAGCACCGATTTATATTCACCAGGGTTTACATTAGTGAGAACAACATTCTCTAAGGAACATCCAGACGAAGTGGTCCGTTTTCTGAAGGTTTTTAACCAGGCGGTTGTATGGCAAAAGGAACATCCGGATGAAGCGGCTGACTTGTATGCAAAAATAAAAGATCTCGATAAAAAGATCGTAGAAAATGTGCTGAAAAATACGGAGCCTCTGAATGAGGTTATTCGTGAAGACATTATAAAAGCGCAGCAGGAGACAGCGGATTTTCAATTTAAAACAAAAGCGATAGATAAGAAAATTGATGTGAGAGAAGTTGTTGATAATTCATTTATCAAAAAAGCGTTAAAGGAAAACGTCTCTGGAGGTGATCCATCATGAAAGCAGAGGCTGCAGGTTCACTGCCGAAAGCAAATGCTGAAGCGATACAAAGAAAGCCCCATAGAATCAAATACGGGTGGGCAAAGGGGCTTCTGCTGCCTGCTGTGCTCATAGCCATCTGGCAGGTGATCGGCAGTCTTGGCATCGTGTCGGCGACAGTGCTCCCTACTCCTGTTGCGATCTTGCTGACGTATAAAGAACTCATTTTGACAGGCGAGCTCTTTGGTCATCTGCAAATCAGTATATACCGCGCAGCGCTTGGTTTTGTACTTGGTGCGGGGCTTGGACTTTTGATTGGTATTTTGGCCGGATTCTCTAAACGGACGGAATTGTATCTTGACCCATCATTGCAAATGCTCAGAACCGTTCCGCATTTGGCTGTCACGCCGCTGTTTATTTTATGGTTCGGTTTTGATGAAATATCTAAAATTTTGCTGATTGCGCTCGGCGCTTTCTTCCCTGTGTATATCAATACATTTAACGGCATTCGCGGAGTTGACGCTAAGCTGTTCGAAGTTGCCCGGGTGCTTGAATTTAAATGGCACCAGCAGATGACAAAAGTGATTGTGCCGGCATCCCTGCCCAATATATTGCTCGGCATTCGTTTATCGCTAGGTATTGCATGGCTTGGGCTTGTTGTAGCGGAGCTGATGGGTTCGAGTTCTGGGGTCGGTTACATGATCATGGATGCCAGACAATTCTCACAAACGAATAAAGTGTTTGCCGGGATTATCATTTTTGCGGTGGTTGGAAAGCTGACGGATTCTTTTGTCAGGCTGCTAGAACGAAAGCTATTAAAGTGGAGAAACAGTTACGAGGGAAAATAGATGAAAAAGGAGAGAGTGATATGGACATTCTTTGGTTTATTCCGACGCATGGAGACGCAAGGTATTTAGGGTCGGAAAGCGATGGACGGACGGCGGATCATGAATACTTTAAACAAGTGGCGCAGGCCGCTGACAGGCTAGGGTATACAGGAGTCCTACTGCCGACGGGAAGATCGTGCGAGGACCCTTGGCTCACCGCCTCGGCGTTAGCGGGAGAAACAAAAGACTTAAAGTTTTTAGTCGCGGTACGGCCCGGGTTAATGCAGCCTTCTCTTGCAGCCAGAATGACCTCTACCTTAGATCACATTTCAGATGGACGGCTCTTGATTAATGTTGTGGCAGGGGGCGATCCGTACGAGCTAGCCGGGGACGGACTGTTTATCAGTCATGATGAGCGCTATGAAGCAACGGACGAATTTTTAACTGTTTGGCGGGGGCTTTTGCGCGGAGAAACGGTTACCTTTGAAGGAAAACATATAAAAGTGGAAAACAGCAATCTGCTATTCCCGCCGCGGCAAGCACCGCACCCGCCTATCTATTTCGGCGGATCCTCACAGGCTGGAATTGAAGTCGCGGCAAAGCATACAGATGTGTATTTAACGTGGGGTGAGCCTCCTGAGCAGGTAAAAGAAAAGATTGAGAGAGTCAAAAAGCAAGCGGAAAAAGAGGGAAGAACTGTGCGGTTCGGCATCAGGCTGCATGTGATCGCACGTGAAACAGAACATGAGGCGTGGGAAGCGGCTGAGCGTTTAATCAGCCATTTGGATGATGACACGATTGCCAAAGCACAGGACGCTTTGCGCCGTGCTGATTCTTCGGGTCAAAGGCGGATGGCGGAGCTTCATCGAGGCGATCGGACAAAGCTTGAAATCAGCCCGAATCTGTGGGCGGGTATCGGCCTGGTCAGAGGAGGGGCAGGCACGGCTCTTGTCGGAGATCCGCAGACCATTGCCAACCGTATAGCGGAGTACCAGGCCCTTGGCATTGAATCATTTATTTTTTCCGGCTACCCTCATTTAGAAGAAGCGTACTATTTTGCAGAGCTTGTCTTTCCGCTTTTGCCGTTTGAAAATGAGCGGACAAGGAAGCTTCAGAAAAAAAGAGGAGAAGCCGTCGGAAACACTTATTTTGTCAAAGAGAATCAAGCTTCAGTTTAAGCGAAAACACAGCCTCCGAGCATGGTATGATAATCAAAAAAGGAGGCTGTTTTTATGAGAATACTTATTAGTGCCTTTTCTCTGATGGTTATGCTGTCTGCATGCGGAAATACGAAGCACATGGAAATCAAAGAGGCAGATGTTTCAGATATTGAAAAAAACAGAATGAAGATTGCGGCTCCACATTCCTTCGCTGCGGAAGTGACTAATATCAACGAAAGCATTTCTGAGGCTGACATGTACATTGAACATTACCAAAACGGAAAGCTTGTTGAAACGATAGGTCCGGTAACTGCTGATTACACGGAAGAAAATCCCGATACATTACAATTTGTTTATTTTGAGAATGAGGAAGAGAAGAAAAAAATGAGTACCATTCACTTTGGCATTGTTGATGAACAAGGGAGCAGCACGGCTGCTTCATCGTTTCAGCGTGACGTCAGCAGTATACAGGAAATGACTCAGAATATATCATCAGCGGAGCCGATTTCTTTCGGAAAACCTGTATTGATCGGCAGCAGTATAAAAGATTCTAACGGTACAATGAAAACCTCTGAAAACAAAAATGAACTGATCAAACATAAAGATGCTCTGCTTTATTATGTTGAATTGCATAAATAGAATCGACGGCTTAGACCGTCTGTTTTACCGAGCGATGTGCTTGCATTTTAGAATACAACATGATACATTTTAAATCGTAAACATTACGATTTAAAGGAGGTTTTTTCTTGGCTAAGAAATCAAAAGTGGCAAAAGAATTGAAACGCCAGAAGCTTGTTGAACAATATGTAGCTATTAGACAAGAGTTAAAGGCAAAAGGAGATTACGAAGCCCTCAGTCAGCTGCCGAGAGATTCAGCACCTGGAAGACTCCATAACCGCTGTATGGTAACGGGCCGCCCGAGAGGATATATGAGAAAATTTAAAATGTCCAGAATTGCTTTTAGGGAGCTGGCGCATAAAGGCCACATTCCCGGTGTGAAAAAAGCAAGCTGGTAAGAAAAAACTCCGGACGATTACATCGCGCCGGAGTTCTTTTCATTTTTCTTGAAGGAAATGACGTAGGATAGGTGCTGGATGATCATGATGATAAATACGACAATAATAGGGAAAAAGGGAATGTGTGACTGAAACAGCGGATAAAAAATGAGCAGGACAGCGGCGGCAGGCAGTGAAAAGTAGACGGCGATATATGACGCACGGCAGGCTTTTGCCGTCATCATCTGCTCTCTTTCATCCTGTTCCTCAAATTCATCTGGCAGCAGGAGATTTTTTGACGCAGGCCTGCTTTTCTTTTGTAAATACATATAAACCGCAGCTGCCGCAATAAAAAGAATAAACGGGGTGATGTTTATTTCAAACATCATCTGGCCGTTCTTTGTGCTGAAAAAGGCTCCAATGCCTTCTGAAGCTTTAAAGTATGCAACCAGTGTCCAGCATGCAAGGCCGAACAAAACGAGGTGAAATGCTGCTTTTGTTTTCATGCCCATATTAGTCTTCCTCCTCTAGCCAAAAGACATCCTCCATTTGCATGGAGAAGGCTTTGCAGATTTTTAATGCTAATAACAGTGAGGGAACATAGTCTCCTTTTTCAATTGCTGCTACCGTTTGTCTCGTAACGCCGACCGTTTCTCCGAGTTTTTCCTGAGAATAGCTGAAGCGCGCTCTGAGCTCTTTCACTTTATTTTTCATCATGACGTATGCCACCTTCATATTCTCACTTTCTTCCATTGTATAGTTTATTTAACATTATGTAAATGTAACTTAACAACATTGCAAAAATAAAAATTTTTTTCGACAAATTTTTTATATTCCCTTGACGAAAATTTAATAAACGTGTAACATAATAAAAGTCAAAGCGGTGCTGACACCGACAATCACAAATGCGGGTGTAGTTTAGTGGTAAAACCTCAGCCTTCCAAGCTGATGTCGTGAGTTCGATTCTCATCACCCGCTCCATACATACGTTATTAACGCAGTGTTTCGTTTCTCAGATAAACGAAGTATTGCGTTTTTTTATGTAAAAAAGAACACGAATCTCGTGTTCTTTTACGTAAGCCAATGTACTGTATGGCCGCCGCCGTGAATTTGTTCAAACATTTTCGTTAATGATGTTAAAAGGTTAACGGCGTTTTCTTTTTCAATCGATGGCGGGAAAAAGATGATTTGCAGCATGCTTTTTGTATCTGCTGTGACGGGTTTTTGATTGACGTTGTTTTTGAAATCGCCGAAAACACCGTTTTCATCAGAATAAATCAGTATGTTATCTTTTTCTCCTATTGAAATCCGGACTGGCTCCTGAAGCTTGCCGGCATCATAGATCATAATGGGGAGAGAATATTTTAACGCGAAAAAATGTATGGTATCATGGGCTGAATCCTCGCTTTCCATGAATTGTTCTTTGGATATCGGGATCAGCATTTGCTCCATCGGCGTTTTTTCTCCCTCGAATGAAGGGTCCAGCTGCTTAAAGATTGTCTGCCATTCTTTGACGAAAGGCTGGTCCGATATTCCGCCGTCCGCATAGTCAAAAAACAGAGACTCTTGAAATAAACGAAGTCTGCCTTTCAGCATTTGCGGAGAGGAGCCGACTTCAATATTTTCATATATCACAGCGGCTGCATTTATTCCTGCCGCACGTTCAGTAATAACAGGATCAAGTTTGATATTCACATGTATTCACTCCAATTACGGGATATCAACCTATTATACAACGGCTTATTGTTTTATCACAAAGAAAGGAGGCTGTGCAAAACATGAACGTTTATCAGCTGAAAGAAGAATTAATTGAATACGCGAAAAGCATTGGCGTGGACAAGATCGGTTTTACGACCGCTGATACATTTGACAGTTTAAAAGACCGTTTGATTCTTCAGGAGTCACTCGGATATCTTTCCGGTTTTGAAGAGCCTGATATTGAAAAAAGAGTGACGCCAACGCTGCTTTTGCCGAAAGCGAAATCAATCGTGGCCATTGCACTTGCTTATCCTTCGAGAATGAAGGATGCGCCAAGAAGCACGCGAACTGAGCGCAGAGGCATTTTTTGCAGAGCCTCCTGGGGAAAGGATTATCATGACGTCCTGCGGGAGAAGCTCGATCTTCTGGAGGATTTTCTGAGAAGCAAGCATGAGGATATCAGGACAAAATCAATGGTCGATACGGGTGAATTGTCTGATCGGGCAGTGGCGGAACGGGCCGGAATTGGGTTCAGCGCCAAAAACTGTATGATTACAACGCCGGAGTACGGGTCTTATGTGTATTTGGCGGAAATGATTACAAATATACCTTTTGAGCCGGATGTGCCGATTGAGGATATGTGCGGATCATGCACCAAATGTTTAGATGCATGCCCGACGGGAGCGCTTGTGAACCCTGGGCAGCTTAACGCTCAGCGCTGTATATCTTTTCTGACCCAGACAAAAGGATTTTTGCCGGATGAATTCCGCACGAAAATTGGAAACCGCCTGTATGGATGCGATACGTGCCAAACGGTATGTCCAATCAATAAAGGGAAGGATTTTCATCTTCATCCTGAAATGGAACCGGATCCCGAGATTGCAAAACCATTATTGAAGCCGCTTTTAACCATCAGCAACCGTGAATTTAAAGAGAAATTCGGACATGTTTCAGGCTCGTGGCGCGGAAAAAAACCGATTCAACGGAATGCGATTCTGGCGCTTGCCCACTTTAAAGACACCTCCGCACTGTCTGAACTGACGGAGCTTATGCATAAAGATCCGCGCCCGGTCATCAGGGGAACGGCTGCCTGGGCGATCGGGAAAATCGGAGACAACACATACGCGGAGGAGCTTGAAAAAGCACTGGAAAAAGAAAATGATGAAGAGGCAAAGCAGGAAATTGAAAAAGGAATTGAATTGCTAAAAGCCGGCATGACTAAATAAGTCTTGTCCTGACATACGTATAGAGCAGAAGGAAAAAACACTTGAGATGCAGCCAAGTGTTTTTTTCTATAAAAAAGTATGTCGGGTGGGGTGAACTTGAAGCACATATTAGAACAACTAGCGGAGGAGCGTCTTAGCTATCTGGTGAACGGGCATGATCTGAGACAGGAGCCTCAAGTCGGAGACCTGGAAGTCATGGAACGTAAGAAGAAGCTTCTGGAAAAACGTAAGATTGAGATGATTAAAGCGAAAGCAAAAGCTGTCATTGACAATGTGCAGGTTGAGGATGACGGAACCACCTGCATCAGGTATATCATACACTTCGAATATTTATACAAGGAGCAGGACGAAACTCTGTATATGGAAGAGCATATAGAAGAAAGAGTCGCTTTTCTTTATGATCAAATTCTGATTAAGGATCAGGAAGTGAAAAAAAAACCGGCGGGATTTAGTGAAGGCCAAAGCATTATTGACTATTCCCAGGAAGAAAGGGAGGCGTTTGGCCGAGCTTTTCAATATGACCGGCTCGGAGCGGTACAATATGCCGAAAAATATTGGAACAAGCGTAATCCGGCTTATAAAAATTTCAGCGATAATTGTACGAATTTTATTTCTCAGTGTCTTCATGCAGGGGGAGCACCAATGCGAGGCCACCCAAACAGAGGGTCTGGCTGGTGGATGAAACAAAGTTCTTGGAGCTATAGCTGGACGGTGGCTCACTCGATGAAAATGTATTTGACGAATTCAAAGGCTGGCCTTCGGGCGGTGCGTGTAAAATCAGCGGAAGAGCTGGTGCCGGGTGATGTGATTTGCTATGATTTTGAAGGAGATGGCCGGTTTAATCACACAACGATTGTGGTGGCGAAGGATAAAGGCAATATGCCGCTTGTCAACGCCCAGTCCTATGACAGCCGGATGAGGTATTGGTCTTACGAAGATTCAACAGCATACACACCGTCTATCCGATATGCCTTTTTTCATATCGTTGATGATACGACAAAAGAGTAATTAATGATATAATGATGAGCGGATAAGAAAAATTAGAGGTGAACACAGTGGCATTACATGTCGTTTTATATCAACCAGAAATTCCTGCTAATACAGGGAATATCGCACGTACTTGCGCAGCAACAGATACAACGCTCCATCTGATTCGTCCGCTCGGCTTTTCAACTGATGATAAAATGCTGAAGCGCGCCGGACTTGATTATTGGGAGTTTGTAAACGTAGTGTATCATGACTCGTTAGAAGAATTATTTGAGGCATATAAAAAAGGGCAGTTTTTCTTCATCACGAAATTCGGTCAAAAGCCGCATACATCTTTTGACTACACGGATATTAACGAGGATTATTTCTTTGTGTTCGGAAGAGAAACAAGCGGTTTGCCAAAGGAATTAATTCAAAATAATATGGACCGATGCCTGCGTCTTCCGATGACAGAGCATGTCAGATCGCTAAATCTGTCCAATACCGCAGCGATTCTAGTGTATGAGGCGCTGCGTCAGCAAAATTACCGAGATTTAAAATAGTGAAAAACCCGCCCATGTGTATGGGCGGGTTTTTTTATAGAATTGTGTTTTGTTATTTTAGGCTTAACAACGTAACAGTGTTATGTTACAATGTATCCATCAAAGGAGCTGGACTTATGGAAGATCAATTAATCTCTAAAAAAGAATTGCTTGAAGAAACATCCATCTCATACGGTCAGCTGTATCGATGGAAACGGAAAAATTTAATCCCTGAGGAGTGGTTTATACGTAAATCCACATTTACAGGGCAAGAGACGTTTTTTCCTAGAGAGGATATTTTAAAGCGCATTTCAATCATTCAAAAGATGAAAGAAAATTTGTCTTTGGATGAGATGCGGGAGATGCTGTCACCGAAAATGAAGGATGTGAGCATGACGGCTGATGAATTGCTGACGAAAGGCTTGATATCAAAGCCGGCTCTCCATGTCTATTCAGAAGGCGGAGCAGACACGGTTTTTTCTTCTCGAAATCTGCTGTCGCTGTATGTGCTTGAAGGGCTTTTACAGTCCGGAAATGTCAGCACGGAAGAAGCGAAATTGGCTGCTGACGTATTGAAGAAGCATGAAACAGCGGAGATCAAGAAACAGACGGAACTGATCATTTTGCGCAAGCTGGGTGTAACGACTTGTTTTATAGCGGCTGCCGCAGACAGCATCCTTTTTGAGTCGTCCGTTAAGATTGTGGAAAGAGTGGATTTAGCCAATGCTTCAGAGGAACTAAAGACAAAATATATGCAGGAGGGCCACCAATGGAAATAATGGATAATCTGGTGATAAACGGTACGGGGAGTTCGAAGGGCGGAAAATTTCAATCAGTTGAGATTAATGGCAGCGGAACTGTGGCCGGAGACGTGGAGTGTGACTCTTTTTCATTCAACGGCACCGGTAAAGCGGACGGGAGTGTCAAGGCAAAAACAGTAACCATCAGCGGCTCAGGCAAAATTCATGGGGATGTTGATGCAGAATCCATCCGCATGAATGGAACAGGTTTTATCCAAGGTGAGACCGCCGCTAAACAATTGAAGGTCGCGGGATCATCAACATTTGGCGGAGCAGTCAAGGCTGATGACATTGTGATCACAGGAAAGGCGGTCATGGAAGCCGATTGCGAAACGGAAACATTTCAGACTGAAGGGAAATGCAAAGTCAGCGGTCTCCTAAATGCTGATCAGGTGAATATCAAGCTTTCTTCCGGAGAGAGTTATGTGAGGGAGATCGGCTGCCGCCATCTTCAAGTGACGGGCAGAAAAGGGATGCTGACATTGCTGAAGCTGATGCCGCAGCCTGTGTTAACAGCTGAACTGATTGAGGGAGACGTGATTGAGCTGACACATACGAACGCCAAGATTGTGCGGGGAAACACAGTGAAAATCGGTCCGAACTGCCAGATTGAGACTGTGGAATACAGCGGCGATTACACTTGTGATCCGAACGCTTCGGTAGGCACATACACAAGAATGTAAGGAGGATCATATGGAAACAGCAAAAGTAGGACATTTAAAATTATATGGTGCCGGGCACGCTTCGGGAGGCGCCTATCACCATGTCAGCATCAAAGGTGAAGGTGTGATTGGAGAAGGACTGTCCGCTGCAGGCTGCCGCATATACGGCACAGGCCGTTTTCTCGGGAACGCGGAGACTGAACAGCTGAAAGTACTCGGAGAAAGCGAGTTTGAAGGCAATTTGAGTGCGGGCAAAATCAGCATATACGGGACAATGCAAGTCAGAGGCGCTCTTCATGTTGGCCGATTGAAGCTGAAAGGTCTGACTGAGATCGGCGGCAATATGGCAGGGGATTCGTGCGAAGCAAAAGGAAAGCTCAGCGTTAAAGGCGATTGTGAAATCGAATCGTTTCATATCACTGGCTGTGTGGACGTAACAGGTTTGCTGAATGCAGGCGAGATTGATATCGGATTGAGTCATGATGCCAGCCGGGTCCGTGAAATAGGCGGAACGTCAATTAAAGTAAAAAAACGTGCGCGCTTTTTTACGCGAAAAAAAGCGAGACTAACTGCGCAGCTGATTGAAGGAGATAAAATCTATTTGGAACATACCGAGGCGGCGGTGGTCAGAGGGAAAGAAGTTGTTATCGGGCCAGGCTGTAAAATCGGCACAATTGAGTTTGAAAACAAATTCGAATGCGATCAGCATTCAAAAGTTATGAAAAGAGTTAAGTTGTAAAACATTGTTCTGTTACACAGAGAAAGGGTGCTCTCAAGAGGGAGCACCCTTTTCTTTTTATTCTTTTCCCGGCTTGCTATCGTATCCTGCGGTAAAAATTGATACTAAAAAAGTGACAATGACACCCATCATGATGATTGTTTTCACCGTCTCTCCCCCTCTTCAATTTTTCCTGCTGTCCGAGTCTGGATGATTCTGTATTTTCTTTATTATGAACGCACGCAGTCTGCCTTGTCAACGCTGCATAGGGTATCTTTATTTTTAAGAAACCAAAGCATGTATCACGGGCTGACGGCATAGATTGTATCAAAGTACCTTTTTTTGCACAGCGCATCAAACATGATAGAGGAGGTCCTTATGGATATATTAAAGAAAATTGAAAAGTACAGAGAGGAAGAGCAGCGTCTGAAATGGGAAGGAACATTCGCTGATTATTTGGAGATTATTAAAGAAAATCCAATGGTCGCGCAATCTGCTCATTCTCGTGTTTTTAATATGATAAAAGACAGCGGGATAGAGGAGATTGACGGACGGAAGAAGTACAGCTTTTTTGACCGCGAGCTGTTCGGGCTTGAAGAATCCCTCGAACGCCTTGTGGAGGAATATTTTCATCCGGCCGCGAAAAGGCTTGATGTCAGAAAGCGGATTCTGCTTTTAATGGGCCCTGTGAGCGGCGGTAAATCAACGCTGGTCACGATGCTCAAAAAAGGTCTTGAAGCGTACACGCTGACGGATAATGGTGCTGTATATGCGATTAAAGGCTGCCCGATGCACGAGGACCCCCTTCATTTAATCCCCCATCATTTGCGGGAGGATTTTTACAGAGAATACGGCATTAGAATAGAAGGAAGCCTTTCACCATTAAATGTGATGAGGCTGGAGGAAGAGTACGGAGGGCGAATTGAAGATGTGAGGGTGGAGCGGATCTTCTTTTCTGAGGATAAGCGTACGGGAATCGGCACCTTCAGTCCGTCTGATCCGAAATCTCAGGATATTGCCGATTTGACGGGAAGTATTGATTTCTCAACCATTGCTGAATACGGTTCTGAATCTGATCCGCGCGCCTACCGGTTTGACGGAGAGCTGAACAAGGCGAACCGAGGCATGATGGAGTTTCAGGAGATGCTGAAATGTGATGAGAAGTTCCTCTGGCATTTGCTCTCACTGACACAGGAAGGGAATTTTAAAGCCGGGCGATTTGCGTTAATTTCCGCTGATGAGTTGATCGTGGCTCACACGAATGAAACGGAGTATCGCTCATTTATTTCTAATAAGAAAAACGAAGCCCTGCACTCCAGAATCATTGTGATGCCTGTTCCTTATAACTTAAAAGTGTCTGAGGAAGAAAGAATTTATGAAAAAATGATCGCAGAAAGTGATGTATCGGATGTTCATATTGCTCCGCACACACTTAAGGTCGCCGCGATGTTTTCAATTCTTACGCGATTAAAAGAGCCGAAGCGGTCTGATATTGATCTGGTGAAGAAAATGAGACTATATGACGGAGAAAGTGTGGAAGGCTTTAATTCAGTGGACGTTGAGGACATGAAGAAAGAATATAATGATGAGGGCATGAGCGGAATTGACCCGCGCTACGTGATTAACCGCATTTCTTCTACTATTATCAGAAAAAATATGGAGTCGATCAATTCCCTTGATGTTCTCCGTTCTTTAAAAGAAGGACTTGATCAGCATCCGTCTATTTCAAACGAGGATCGGGAACGGTACTTGAATCTTATTTCTGCAGCCCGTAAGGAATATGATGATATTGCGAAGAAGGAAGTCCAAAAAGCGTTTGTGTATTCATATGAAGAATCAGCCAAAACGCTGATGGATAATTACCTCGACAACGTAGAGGCTTATTGCAATAAAAATAAGCTGCGTGATCCTTTGACAGGAGAAGAAATGAATCCGGACGAAAAGCTGATGAGATCGATCGAAGAACAGATCGGTATTTCCGAAAACGCTAAAAAAGCGTTCCGCGAAGAAATTTTGATTCGCATTTCCGCGTATGCGAGAAAAGGAAAGCGGTTTGACTACAATTCCCACGAAAGACTGCGTGAAGCCATTCAGAAAAAATTGTTTGCTGACTTGAAGGATGTTGTTAAAATTACGACCTCAACGAAAACCCCTGATGAGCAGCAATTGAAGAAAGTAAATGAAGTCGTAGCCCGTTTAATTGATGAGCACGGCTACAACTCGACGAGTGCCAATGAGCTGCTGAAATACGTCGGCAGCCTGCTGAACCGATAAGCAAGTGACCCGTCCGGACAGGGCGGGTTGTTTTGTACCATTTTCTAAATAGTTTGTCAATTAACTGTACCTATGCGCATATGATGAATATAAATCTTTTCGAAAGACTTGTTTCATAATCTGGCACAAGCCGGAATAGGTATGTATCACGACCACAAATGGTTAAGGAGGGGAATTCATGTCCCAAAATGACAGCGGCCATTTTTTGATTTCTGAGGAAAACTGGTCCCTCCATCGCAAAGGCTTCGATGACCAGCAGCGCCACCAGAAAAAAGTACAGGAAGCCATCAAAAACAATCTGCCGGATCTCGTAACTGAGGAAAGCATTATTATGTCTAACGGCAAAGATGTAGTGAAAATTCCTATCCGCTCACTGGATGAGTATAAAATCCGCTATAACTACGATAAAAATAAACACGTAGGGCAAGGGGACGGCGACAGCCAGGTTGGAGATGTTGTAGCCCGGGACGGATCAGACAAAAAACAGGGGCCGGGTAAAGGACAGGGAGCCGGAGATCAGGCGGGCGAGGACTATTATGAAGCAGAAGTTTCACTAATGGATTTAGAAGAAGCGCTCTTCAAAGAATTAGAGCTTCCGAATCTCCAGCAAAAAGAAAGAGATAATATCATTCACACGGATATCGAGTTTAACGATATCCGAAAAACAGGGTTAACCGGTAATATTGATAAGAAAAGAACAATGATGTCGGCTTTTAAACGCAACGCGATGACAGGGAAGCCGTCTTTCTATCCGATTTATCCGGAGGACTTAAAATATAAAACATGGAACGATGTCACGAAGCCTGAGTCAAAAGCTGTCGTGTTAGCAATGATGGATACGAGCGGCAGTATGGGCGTGTGGGAAAAGTATATGGCGAGAAGCTTCTTTTTCTGGATGACCCGCTTCTTACGGACGAAATATGAAACAGTTGAAATTGAATTTATTGCTCATCATACAGAAGCAAAAGTTGTGTCTGAGGAAGATTTCTTTTCAAAAGGAGAAAGCGGCGGAACAATCTGTTCTTCCGTATATCGAAAGTCACTTGAACTGATTGATGAAAAATACAGCCCCGCCCGTTATAATATTTACCCTTTTCACTTCTCTGACGGCGACAATCTGACATCTGATAATGCGCGTTGCGTGAAATTGGTGAATGATATTATGAAGAAAGCGAATTTGTTCTGCTATGGCGAGGTCAATCAATACAACAGACATTCGACGTTAATGTCGGCTTATAAAAATGTAAAAGACGAGAAATTCAAATACTATATTTTAAAACAAAAGTCAGACGTTTTTCAGGCGCTGAAGAACTTTTTTAGAAATGAAGAAGCTGGCATCAGCCATCAATTATCCTAGTGAATAGCCCATTTCAGGGCTTTTTTTTATTTAAAAAAAGTAAGAAAGCGATTGCGAAAAAAATAAGAGGGAAAAAGAGATTTTTCCTTTGACAAATCTTCTTTCATTTATTAATATTTTATCTTGTGAACTATTATTGAGGAATGAGGTGAAAAGGAGTTGACTGAATCAGAACGTGCTTTGCTCACTTTTGAACAGCTCTTCGATACGTCTCGGGCTATCTATAAAAAACAGAAGAAGATATTGGAGATTGTGCTTGAGCCTTTTGATATTACAGTCCTTCAATATTTACTGATGTTTAAAATTCATCAAAGCGGAAGCACGCCGCTCAGCAAGCTGGCCATGTCTCTTGATCTTAAGCCTGCTTCTGTGACCCGGATGACCGATATCCTATATAACCGGCAATTGATGAATCGGTATGACAGTCCGGATGACCGCCGTATCGTAATGATTCAGTTAACCGAAGAGGGGGAAGAACTTTTACAAGAAGCCGCTGTGCAATACGCAAAAATGGGCGCGAGCCTGTATCAGAAGCTTGACACGTCTCAGCTTCAATATTTGCGTAAGCTTGCCGGAAGTTTATCAAAGCTTGCTGAAGGCTGTGCAGAAAAAAGCGGTAATTAAAAACATCCCACATATTTTCACCAGCTTTCCACAAAATGATAGAGGAAGAAACGAAAGGAGAAAAACAAAATGAACAGAGGACGTTTAATTCTGACCAACATTATCGGTTTGATTGTTGTTCTTGCAATTATAGGCGGAGGTGCTTACTACTATTATCAAAGCACAAACTACGTGAAAACAGATGAAGCAAAAGTAGCCGGCGATATGGCAGCTATTTCAGCTCCGGCAGCAGGTAAAGTATCCGACTGGGATCTTGAAGAAGGAAAAACAGTGAAAAAAGGCGACATAGTTGCAAAAATCAAAGGTGAACAAACTGTTGATGTAAAATCCATCATGGATGGAACAATTGTGAAAAACGAAGTGAAAAACGGACAAACCGTACAAGCTGGCACAACAATTGCGCAAACGATTGACATGGACAACCTTTATATCACAGCAAATATTAAAGAAACAGATATTGCAGATGTTGAAGTAGGAAATAGTGTAGACGTAGTAGTCGACGGAGATCCTGATACAACATTTGACGGTACTGTAGAAGAAATTGGCTATGCGACTAACTCAACTTTTGATATGCTTCCATCTACAAATTCAAGCGGAAACTACACAAAAGTAACTCAAAAAGTTCCAGTTAAAATTTCAATCAAAAACCCATCTGATAAGGTGCTTCCAGGTATGAATGCATCTGTTAAAATCTCTGAGTAAAACAGATCAGTCATCAAACCATGAAAGGAGGTTGTCTTAGATGGCTACAGGCAAAGAAAAAAATACAAAAAGCCCTATGACATTGCTGATTGTGCTAATGTCGGGTTTATTCTTGGCAATACTAAACCAAACATTGCTTAACGTCGCAATGCCGCACTTAATGACTGAATTTGGCGTAAGTGCAACGACGATTCAGTGGCTCACAACAGGTTACATGCTTGTTAACGGCGTATTAATTCCGTTATCTGCCTTCCTGATTACACGCTTTGGCCAACGGAGTCTCTTTCTCGTCGCCATGTTCTGTTTTACGCTCGGTACGTTAGTCTGCGGTATCGCACCTAACTTCTCTACAATGCTGATCGGCCGTTTGATCCAGGCCGTGGGCGGAGGTATCTTGCAGCCGCTTGTTATGACAACCATTCTGTTAATCTTCCCGCCTGAAAGCAGGGGGAAAGGAATGGGGATTTTCGGACTTGCGATGATGTTTGCTCCAGCGGTCGGCCCGACTCTTTCCGGGTGGATTATTGAGCATTACACATGGCGCATCATGTTTTACGGACTTGTGCCAGTCGGCGCAATTGTTATCATCGTGGCTTTCTTCATCTTTAAGAATTTGGTGGAGCCGCAAAAAATCAAACTCGACACTCTTGGAGCGATCCTCTCGATTGTCGGATTCGCATCCTTATTATACGGAGTCAGTGAAGCGGGTTCTGACGGCTGGACCGACCCGGTTGTACTGTCTACAGTTATAATCGGCGTCATTGCAATTATTGCTTTTGTTGTTCAGCAATTGCGTCATGATGATCCGATGCTTGATTTCAGAGTGTTTAAATACGACATTTTCTCACTCTCAAGTGTTATTAATATCATTATTACAGTGGCACTTTACACTGGTATGTTCCTGTTACCGATCTATCTGCAAAACCTGGTCGGATTTACGGCGCTTCAATCCGGTCTGCTTCTGCTTCCGGGTGCGATCGTGATGCTGATCATGTCACCGATCTCAGGTATTTTGTTTGATAAATTCGGCCCGAGACCGCTTGCGATTATCGGACTGGTCGTGACAGTGGTGACAACATTCCAATATACGCAATTGACCATTGATACACCGTATACACACATTATGCTTGTATACTCAATTCGCGCATTCGGTATGTCACTCTTAATGATGCCTGTCATGACGGCTGGGATGAACCAGCTTCCTGCCCGTCTGAACAGTCACGGAACAGCGATGAGCAACACGCTCCGCCAAATCAGCGGATCGATTGGAACAAGCTTAATTACGACGATTTATACAAACCGTACGACATTCCATTATTCACAAATTGCAGATAAAACAAGCACGGCGGACCCGAACTTCCTCCATGCGTTCCAAAATGCAGTTTCGAATATAATGGTGAATATGAATGTACCCTATGAGACAGCGAAAACGTATGTTTACTCACATATTTACAAACACGCGTCACTGGATTCAAACGTCATGGGGATTAATGACGCCTTTATGTGGGCGACATTATTCTGTGTGGCAGGTGTGATTCTCAGTCTTTTCCTGCGTGATGTCAGAAAAGATAAATTGCGTGCGGAGAAAAAGAAAAAAGAGGAGCTTTCATTGCTTCCGGCTCCAAAAGAAGTGAAGGAATCTTAAACTGTACAGGGAGGTTTCCTAAATGAAAATTTATGTAGTATATGACAGTGAAGGTGAACATACAAAGGTATTGGCAGAAGCGATTGCTGAAGGCGCTCGGGAAAACGACACGGCTGAAGTATTCATCGACCACGTAGATCAGGCGGATATCCGCAAGCTTAAAGACATGGACGCGATTATTTGGGGATGCCCCGGGCATTTCGGAACAATCAGTGCAGGTCTGAAAACTTGGATCGACAGACTCGGCTACTTGTGGGCTGAAGGCGAGCTGATCAACAAAGTCGGCGCAGTATTCTGCACAACGGCAACAACACACGGCGGTTTGGAAATGACAATGCACAACTTAATTACGCCAATGTTCCACCAAGGGATGATTGTTGTCGGTCTGCCTGGCAATGTGCCTGAAAACGCACTGTACGGTTCTTACTACGGAGCGGGCGTCACTTGTCCAGTAGACAGTGATGAGTTAATGTCTGAGGAAGGTATTCAGCTGGGCCGCGCATTAGGAAGACGCGTCAGCCAAGTCACAGGAAACTTAACAGCCGGACAGTAAGGAGAGGTTAAAATGGCCATTATAATAGCAATTATTGCTGCTGTCATTGTGATTGCGGGCCTTATCACGTATAATGTCCGCAACGCCTCTGCTGGACTCGAGAAGCGAGAAACAGCTGAAAAAATCGCCCCTCCAGAAGAGGAAAAAAACGAAGCAAAATACCCTGCTGAAGCACGGGCTGCTGAGCATGTCCCAGCCGTTGTAAAAACTGACTCTGGAAAAGAGAAAAGTGACTCAATTGGGGATGATTTCTACCGGCAGGCGCTTCAAAAGTTTAAGCATTCTGAGGAAGATCAGAAAGAAAAAGAGGTCACTGAAAAAAGTGACAAAATGCAGGACAGCAGTTATCGAGATGCGCTGCTCTCCATGAAAAACAAAAAGAAATAATATCAAAGGCAAATCCGTTTACTCATGGCGGGTTTGCTTTTTTTATGCTGTTTAAATGTATAAAACTTGGTTATTTATTAAATAAATCCATGGAATATGTTGTATTTTGGGAAGTCATAGTGTACTATTTGAGTCATACACTTTATAAGTGTTTTTAGGGGGAAAAACAATGAAGCCGTTTTGGGGTTTAGTAAAAAAGGATCTGAGACTGTCAAAAATGCGGTTTTTTGCATGTCTCTGTGCAGTCATACTATTATCTGCCGGGAGCTTTTTATTCGAACGGCTGGCTGAAGAACCTTTAGCTGTTTTTGGATGCTGGGTTGTGCTTGCCATTTTTCAAGTATTTTTAGCTCCTTTGCTGGTCTACAATTGTCTTCGTGTAGAGGGGAAAAACCAGCTATGGTTATATAATCCGAACGGCGCAGCCACGCTTTTACTCTCGAAGCTGACTGCCGGTCTTGTCTATCAATTCATTTTTCAGTTTTTGATTTCAGTTTACGGAATCTCTCTTTATCAGTACCTTGACTCAAAAGCGCTCATTGCTGATCAAGTCCCGCTTGCAGGCACGATACTGGTCTTTAATCTTTATGGGCTGGTATTTACTGCTTATCTTTCCTGTGCGGTAATCCTGCTGTGGAATGTGTTTCATTCTTTAAAATCAAGTTCTTCCTTCATCAGACGGTTTCGCTGGTTCATTTGTATGTTACTGGGGGTAGGGTGGTTTTATGTAGAGGACCATTTGATCATACCTTGGCTGACACCGCTGGATAAACTGTATTATTTCACAACGTATGGAGATGTCGGTTTTACATACAAGGGATCCTTAGGGTGGCGTGTGGAATTAAACATCTTCCATCTTCCATATCCGTCCATTATTGTCATGCTGGTGTTGGCAGCTGTGTTTCTTTTTCTGGCTTCCAGGCTCCTGCAGCGAAAAGTTGAGGTGTAGAGAAAATGAAACAAGACTTTCAATCCTCTAAACCAATTTATATGCAGATTGCTGATCAAATTTTTTATAGGCTGGTCAGAAAGGAGCTTGTTCCCGGAGACAAGCTGCCGTCTGTCAGAGAAATGGCAATTCAAACAAAAGTAAATCCGAATACGATTCAAAGAACCTACAGTGAAATGGAAAGGCTGGGAATTGTGGAGACAAGAAGAGGGCAAGGGACATTTATCGCTGAAAAAGCTGAAATCGTGGATGAACTGAAAGAGAGGCTTACCCGTGAAGTGTTTGAAAGTTTTATTCATCAAATGGCAGAGCTGGGATTAACAAAAGAAGAAATGCTGGCAGGGATTAAAAAATACACGAAAGGAGGACAGGAATGAATATTGTATTTGACAATGTGTCTAAGAGATACGGCGGCCATACGGGGGTGAATAAAATATCCTTTACTTTATTCCCGGGAAAAATTTACGGGCTTTTAGGCTCGAATGGCAGCGGGAAATCGACGACCTTAAAATTAATCGCCGGACTGATGTTCCCTACTTCAGGTTCAGTGAAAGCAGGTGAACAGCCTGTAACAAGAGACATGATCAAGTACACGGCTTATCTAACAGAGCTAGACATGTTTTATCCCGGATTTACGGTGAAAGATATGCTCGATTTTTACGAATCACAGTTCCCTGACTTTCAAATGGAAAAAGCCTATCAGCTGCTTAAAGAAATGCAGCTGAAGCCTGAAAAAAAGATAAAGCAGCTTTCCAAGGGGAATCGAGGCCGTCTTAAAATCGTGCTGGCACTATCAAGAAGAGCTTCCGTCATTCTATTGGATGAGCCTTTTTCCGGTCTTGATCCGATGGTCAGGGATTCAATTGTCAACAGCCTCGTTTCTTATATTGATTTTGAGCAGCAAATCGTTGTCATAGCCACACACGAAATTGATGAAATTGAAACCCTGCTTGACGAGGTCATCGTACTCGCCGACGGAGAAAAAGTGGCACAGCGTAATGTGGAAGAGATTCGCGAGCAGGAAGGTATGTCCGTGCTGCAATGGTTTAAAACGAATATGGAAGTTTACTAGAAAGAGGAGGAATTTGATGAAAACAGTATTGGAATTAAAAAATGTGACAAAAAACATCAGAGGCCGGACGATCATTGATCAACTGAGTTTTACGATTCGCGAAGGCGAAGTATTTGGATTTCTGGGACCGAATGGAGCGGGGAAAACGACGACAATCAGAATGATGGTCGGTTTAATGAAGCTATCACAAGGTGATGTGCTTATTTGCGGCCAATCAATCACGAAAGATTATGCCAAGGCAATCAAACATATCGGGGCTATTGTAGAGAATCCAGAGCTGTATAAATTTTTAAGCGGATATAAAAATCTCCAGCAATACGCAAGGATGGTAAAGGGTGTCACGAAGGAAAAAATTGATGAAGTGGTGGAACTAGTCGGCCTCAAAGATAGAATCCATGATAAAGTGAAAACCTACTCACTGGGGATGAGACAGCGTCTCGGCTTGGCACAATGCCTTCTGCACGATCCGAAAGTGCTGATCTTGGATGAACCGACAAACGGCCTTGATCCGGCGGGAATCAGAGAAATCAGAGACCATTTAAAGAAGCTGACGCGAGAAAGAGGAATGGCTGTCATCGTATCAAGTCATCTGCTGTCAGAAATGGAACTGATGTGTGACCGAATTGCGATTATCCAAAAAGGAAAGCTTATCGATATTCAGAATGTAAGAGATGAAATAACTGATGAAAAGGATACATATTTCTTCCAAGTGGAGCAGCCGAAGGAAACTGCTGCGATTCTAAGAGAATATGATTCGGTAATCAAGACAAACGGTTTGGAAATCAAACTGGCTAAAGAGGACGTCCCTGCAGTGATTGAATTGCTGGTCATGCAGCAAATCCGCATTTATGAAGTCAAAGTGATTACAAAATCATTAGAGGACCGTTTCTTAGAAATCACAGGCGAAGCAAAAGAGGAGGTTCAACATGCTTAATTTGATTTATAATGAGTGGATCAAAATTTTCAGCCGTGTCGGAACATGGGTGATGATCGGAATTCTTGCTTTGACAATGATCGGGTGGGCATTTTTAACAAACCACTTTTCAACCGATGAAGCAAATCCGAAGTGGAAAGAGACGCTTCAAGCACAAAATAGTGATTTGAAGAAGGCAATGAAAGAAGATCCTTCCCTGAAAGGACAATATGAAGAAACGATCACAATCAATAACTATCGCATTGAACATAATATCCCGAGTGACACTGGATATACCGTTTGGTCTTATGTAACGGATTCTGCCGGTTTTACAATCCTTACTGGGCTGTTCACGATTATAATTGCAGCTGGCATCGTCGCAAACGAATTTAACTGGGGTACGGTTAAGCTGTTAATGATCCGGCCGCTCAGCCGTTTTCAAATTCTGCTTTCTAAATATATTACCGTTCTTTTATTTGGTCTCTTATTGCTGTTTATTTTATTTATAGGTTCAACTTTGCTGGGACTGGTCTTTTTCGGAACAGGCGGGGACACTGCCGCGAATGTTCATTTAATCTATAAGGATGGTCATGTATTGGAGCAAAATATGTTGGGATATTTGGCCAAAACGTATCTCTCAGAATCTGTTGCGGCTTTAATGCTGGCTACGATGGCATTTATGCTGTCTGCGGTATTTAGAAACAGCTCTCTTGCTGTAGGGTTTTCCATCTTTTTATTGGTAACGGGCACGACAGCCACTGCGTTTATGGCGGTGAAGTTTGACTGGGCGAAGTATATTTTATTTGCGAATGTTAATCTGATGCAGTATGTAGAGGGAACACCGTTAGTCGAAGGGATGACAATGACATTCTCCATTGTGATGCTGGTGATTTATTTTGTTGTCTTCCTGTTGCTTGCTTTCGGAATCTTTATGAAACGGGATATTGCGAACTAATGAAAAAAAGCTGTTTTGCATAAGCAAAACAGCTTTTTCTTTAAAATAAGAACTGCAGGCTTGCACCTGCAGTTCTTATTATCAATTTATGCTTACGCTTCTTTAGTAACGTTAGCAGCTTGTGGTCCACGGTTTCCTTCAACGATTTCGAAAGAAACTGATTGGCCTTCTTCTAAAGTTTTGAAGCCTTCGCCTTGAATAGCAGAGAAATGAACGAATACATCGTCTTGACCTTCTACTTCGATGAATCCGAAACCTTTTTCAGAGTTGAACCATTTTACTTTACCTTCTAACATGAAATTTCCTCCTAAAGCGATCATAACGCTTAAATTCACTATTCTTGCTCTAAAACAAACTTCCAAGACGAAAACTCTTACAAAACTTTCTTCTTAAAGATAGTTCGAACAAAAATAATTACCTTTACTCTACCAGTAATTTCGAGAAAAAACAACTGTTAAACGAAACTTTTTTCGGAAAATAACATATTATTTTTCATTTTGATATTTATTTGCCGAAATGTATCTGTTTTTTCGATACGTGATCATATGTTTGCAGGACTTTTTTCTTTTGTATCTCTTTACGGAAAGGTAGGGGTAATAGTAATTGACAACCCTATCTGATATGAGTAAGGTAAAGTTAACCAATGTTACAAATGACAACGTTTATCAACTAAGAGCGTCTGATTTTTATGTCTGATATTGCTTGCATGCTCTAATAAGATAGATAGGAGTATGGTGTCACAATGAAAAAGTGGCTTGTATGCAGTTTTGTTCTTGTTCTTTTCGTTTCATTTACTGCATGCTCACGGTCAGCAGAACATGAAACGATAAAAATAGGAATTGCTGAGTCGGACGAAGCGATATGGAACTATATCGTAAAAAAGGCTGAAGCGGAAGGGCTTGATATTCAGCTGATTCTATTCTCTGATTATGCAGAATCAGATATAGCGCTGGCAAACAAAGAGATTGATGCCAATGCTATTCAATCCATTTCATATTTTCAGTCGTTCTCAAAGAAATACAAACATAAACTGGCACCGCTTGGCACGACATACATAGCGCCTATGGGCATTTATTCAAAACGGTATCGGCAAATCAAAGATATTCCGCGCGGTGCTGTTGTTGCTGTCCCGGATGAAGCGCTCGATTTTGGGCGGGCCCTTACACTCCTGCAGGAAGCGGGACTGCTTACTTTGAAGAACGGTTTTAATGGAACCGGTTCAATTGATGTGATAAAAGATAATCCGAAACACTTGAAATTGAAAACCGTACGCCAACAGGATGTAATGAGCGGAGCTGATGTGTTTGTGATGAAAACAGCCGCCGCAAAAAAAGCGGGGCTGAACCCGCAGAAGCATACACTAAAGGGCGGCAGGCAAACCGTGAAGGAAGATATGAATGTAATTGTTGTCAGGGCTGAGGACAGAGATCGCGAAACATTGCAAACCATCCTTGAACTCTATCAATCAGATGATACAGCGGCATTTATTGAACAAGAGTATCAAGGGATGCTTGTTCCCGCTTTTTTGCCTTTACATCGTCTTTCAGATTGGAAGAATGAATTCAAAAAATGAATTCATTCTTTTTTTATGGTAAACCATACTTTGTTTCGGCCGTTTTCTTTCGCTTTATACAGCATTTGATCAGCAAGAACAGGCAAGGTTTCCGGCTTATCTGTGTTTCGGGGGTAATGAGCTACTCCCAGTGAGGCCGTAACGGCAAGCTTTTCTCCGTTTGTTAATACAATCGGTGTATTACTGATCGAGTGCCTGATCCGTTCGGCGATTTGGACTGCCTTCTCGGGCGTGCAATTTGGCAAGAGGAGGGCAAATTCCTCGCCGCCGATCCGTGCGGCAGGATCAGTGTTGCGGATATTTTGTTTTAGTCGGGATCCCAGCTCTTTCAGAACCTGATCTCCCTCATGATGGCCGTATTGATCGTTAATGGTTTTAAAGTGATCGATATCCATATAAATAAGCGAAAATTGTAAAGATGGAGTGTGTGTAGCCTGTTGATACAGGTCTTGTGTGATTTCTTCAAACTTTCTGCGGTTATAAATACCTGTCAAAAAGTCATAGTGCGCCTGGAACTTATATTGTTTAAATAAAAGATGTGCATTGGTTTCATGCTCGATAATATATAGGCTGAGCATGCCGCCGATAATTGAAATCAGCCAAAAATAAAAGTGCAGCTTAAGTGAATGGATATCAACAAATACATAGAAGAAAAAGGAGATGAACCCATTTGAAATGATTAAAAGTAATAGTACGTGTTTCAGCTGAACTTCTTCTCTCCTTGATGCAATAAGTGACAGCACAGCAGCGATACAAATTGTAATCATGGAATACAGCGCTGATTCATTCAAGCTGATCAGCATGCGGCCTGCTGCAATTATTATCAGGGCTGTCACCGTAGACACCCAGCCTCCATAAAGAGCGGCGATCATAATAGGGATATTTCTAAAATCTATGATTGAATGGTGATACGTCAAACCAAAATTCATAAGAATAACCCCGAGGAGACCGCAAGCAGCTCCTTTTACTAGCTGAAAGGAAAGGCGGTCTTTTTTATGTATTAACCTTTCTTTAAACAGGTGGGTGAACAGATAATTAAATGTGATTAAAATAGTCAAGTTTACGAACAGTTCTTTCAGCAATATTATCACCCTTTTATAAGTTACTAAAGAAAGGGGGGAATGAAAAGAACAAAAACGGTATTCATTGGTTTTTTTTATCCAAATATTGATGCTGGAATAATTCTTACTTGAACTATCGGAATTTGTGTAATATAGTATATAAGAAAAATTTTGAAGGGAGAGTTTGCCTCAATTGGAGACTTTGCTAGTCATTTTGCATGTATTTATTTTACTTTTACTCATTATTGGGCTCTTTGCCATGCAGAAGAAACATGTTTCTTTTTCAAAACGTGTGTTTACTGCGCTGGGGCTGGGAATCGTTTTTGGGTTCGCGCTTCAGCTGATATACGGTCCGACTTCAAACATTGTGGTTCAAACAGCCGACTGGTTTAATATTGCCGGGGGCGGATATGTCAAATTGCTTCAGATGATTGTCATGCCGCTTGTTTTTATTTCCATTCTAGGCGCTTTTACAAAGATGAAGCTGACAAAAAATCTCGGGAAAATCAGCGGTTTGATTATCGGGATTTTGGTTGCGACTACAGCTGTAGCCGCGGCGGTTGGTATTGTGTCCGCCCTTTCCTTTGATCTTCAGGCGATCCAGGTTGACCAAGGAAGTACAGAGCTTTCTCGGGGACAGGAGCTTGAACAGAAATCAGAGGAGATGACAGCGAAAACACTGCCGCAGCAAATGATTGAACTGCTTCCTGGAAATCCGTTTTTGGATTTTACAGGGGCTAGACCGACATCAACGATTGGAGTCGTTATTTTTGCCGCTTTTCTAGGCATTGCATTTCTAGGTGTGAGACGGAAACAGCCTGAACAGGCAGAAACGTTCAAAAAATTGATTGATGCTGTTTACGCCATTGTCATGCGGGTTGTTACTCTCATCTTGAGACTGACGCCTTACGGTGTGCTGGCCATTATGACAAAAACGATTGCGACAAGTGATATTGACAGCATTTTGAAACTTGGTATGTTTGTCATTGCTTCATATGCCGCGTTGATTGTAATGTTTATCATCCACTTGCTTCTGTTGACGATCAGCGGATTAAATCCGGTTGTTTATTTGAAAAAAGCACTGCCTGTACTCGTGTTTGCATTTACGTCACGATCAAGCGCAGGCGCTTTGCCGCTGAACATTAAAACACAAAGGAGCTTGGGTGTGCCGGAAGGAATTGCGAACTTCGCCGGCTCGTTCGGGCTATCTATCGGCCAAAATGGCTGTGCCGGCATTTATCCGGCTATGCTGGCAATGATGATTGCTCCGACAATCGGTCAAAATCCGTTTGATCCAGCGTTTATCATCTCAGTTATCGCGGTTGTTGCCATCAGCTCGTTTGGTGTCGCCGGGGTTGGCGGCGGAGCTACATTTGCAGCGCTGCTCGTTTTATCAGCGTTAAATATGCCTGTCGCGCTCGCCGGTTTATTAATTTCTATCGAACCGTTGATTGACATGGGACGTACTGCGCTTAATGTCAGCGGAAGTATGACATCAGGCCTGATTACCAGCAAAGTCACGAAGGAAATAGATTCTGGTGTATTCCAAGATCGATCCAATGTGATCGAAGCGGAAGAAGCCTAGTCATATTAAAACGTGTAATCCCACGGGGGATTACACGTTTTTTTAACGGCCGGGTTCTAAGTCTTCCAGCATTTCCATTACAGTGTTGTCATCCATTACATTCATTGCGCTTTGTTCGAAATGGATTGGCTCTGCATATTGCTGCTGTCTATTTCTGGCTGTTGTTGTGTCCGTTTGGCGATTATGCTTAGACTGAGACTGATGCTGTTGAGGGTGGCTTTGCTGCTGGCCTGCATGCTGATGCTGCCGTCCATTTTGCTGACGATTTTGAGATTGATCTTGATTATTCCCGCCAAACGCCTGTTTCATCATATCTCCAACATTAGAAACATTAAACGACTTATTTTGAGAATTCCGGTTGTTCATTTGACCTTTAATAAACCCGCTGATTCTCTGGCGGACCTGTGGTGATAAAGCGGCAATAAGCATAGTTGAGCCAACGACTAAGGCTGTCGGGCTGATTCCTTTTCGCTGATTGAACAACGTGATCCCTCCTTTATAAGTGTATTGATATTTTCCCCTCTGATTAGACAAATTAACCGTTTTATTTCCCGGGAAAGCATTTCCGTTATTTTTTCATGCATATTTAGAGCCAATTAGAAAAACCTATAAGTAAAGTGATAAAGGAGGAATTCACATGCTTGGAAAAAAACAAGTCCTTGCGTCCATGCTTCTTATCCCTTTGCTTATGACTGGCTGCAGTATGGCCAATCAGGGTGAGGGCAGACGTGATAATGCAGAGCCTGAAAATGTTAACTACCGCAATCCGGCAAATGATAACGGCACAAGAAATATCAACAATGAAAATGATAGCCGTGACAACGTCGACAATAATATGACGAATAATGGTAATAACAATAACGGTAATGATAACCGTAAGTTGGAAGTTGCTGATGATGCAGCCGATAAAATTACCGATATGAAAGAAGTGAAACACGCGAATGTGATTGTTGCCGGAAATCAAGCGTATGTTGCAGTTGTATTAACAAATGGGAAAAAAGAAGTTGGAAAAGATCTGAAAAAGAAAATTTCCGATAAAGTAAGAGACACTGATAAGAACATGGACAATGTTTATGTTTCTGCAAATCCAGACTTTGTTGATCGGATGCAGGGGTATGGCGAACGGATTCAAAATGGTGATCCGATTGCAGGATTCTTTGATGAATTCAGTCAAACAGTACAACGTGTTTTTCCGCAAGCTGAATAACAGATAAAAAGCCGCATAACTTGTGCGGCTTTTTTCTTTGCAGAAATGACACGCTGTGAACTAAGGCTGCATAGAGTAAAAATAAAAAGGTACAAGACGGACCGGCTCAGGGAGGGAGACGTTTGCAGGGTGGCATAGGAAAGCGTGCGGCATCCGCTCTATTCCTGTGCGGAGTCCTTGTGATGCTGGCCGTAAGCTCGGCCATCGTATCAAGCACGATGTATATTCTGTCTTTGCCAGGGCAGGCATCTGGGATAACGAAAGAACAAGTGACGAAGCACATGAAGAAAGAGTCATTTACACAGGCCGATGTTTATTACACTTCTAAGGAAAAATCCTTACTGCCATTAACGAAAGAAACGCTTGAATATGCGGTGAGTATTAATCAGGTCATGTTTGAATATTCGAATCAGAAGCCTATTGATATTATTTTTTTTCCTAATGAAAAACAGATGGAGGCTTATTCCGGTTTAATGGATGTTGTCGGCTTTTATTCTGAGCGGGAGCAGCTGATCGGATTATTGCCTGAAGAGAAAAAGCAGCTTTTAGAAGGTGATGAGGTAGCGGTTTATCTGTATCAGAGATTATTGATTCATGAGTACACACACCATGCGTTTCATCAGAAATTACGGGAGCTCGAAGCAGATCCTGATGAGTTCCCTTTATGGTTCCATGAAGGATTAAGCGAGTGGATCGCGAACTATGAATTGCTCATAGATCCGATCACGTTTTCTGTCGTGCCGTTTGACCATTTGCAGACAGATCAGGACTGGCAGGAAGCTCGATCGGAATATGAAACCGATGTTTATTTGCAAAGTTTTTATATGGTCAATGAGCTGACGGAAACATACGGGAAAGACATTATTTTGGAGATTATAAAGGAAACAGCGAAAAAAGGGGATTTTAAAAAAGGGTTTAAAGCAGCGACACAGGATAGTCTTGATCAATTTGAAGAAGATTTCACCAAATCGTTTGAAGAAAATGCGGCATTGGATAGAACCTATCCAATGCCTTTTTTAATTAATGAAGTCCTTGCTGACCCATACCGCCTTGAGTTGCTTGAGTCGGAGGCATTTGTCCTTGTGCAGGGGCAAAGGAATTTCTCAGTTGTTCCATATCCTGCGCGTCAAGCTGCGGAACTTGGTAGTAACCATGTTTGTTTTGGTAAAGGAAAATCTCAAAAGCCATTTCGACATACTCCTGAATTTGCGCAGACAGTACACGTCTAACGGCCGGATTTGTCATTTCTAGAGAAGCCATTGTCAGCATAGATGCCTGTGCCTTAACAGCGCAAAGCATTTGGCGGCTGATGATGCTGTCATCAATATCATTCATAGATTGAACAGGTTTCTTAGGCTGTGCCGGCTGCATACCGTAAACAGTCTGGTTGTCTTCCTTCATCATATAAGTCGCCGTTTTTTGTGAAGGCTCGCTTCCTGTTTTGAAGCACTCTGCTGTTAAGTTATATTGAGATGTAATGAATTGATATTGGCGGTCAAGGATGTTTAATAATTCCTGATCCTTACAGAATTGTCTCAGCATCATAAACTGATCAAGCACAGTAAGCGTTCCGGAAAGCACCTCGTGCATATCAAACATTTCATGTCCGCCGTGATTCTGATGCGGTTTACCTGGTATCCCTTTGTTCTGTGATTGCTGCTGAAATTGCTGATCCAAACCGAATTCCTCCTTTTTTTTCAGATCAGCTGTATTTTGTGCCTGTCCACTGTGTTTTATGCAGTGACTGACAGGAATTATATGCTGATTGTCGAAGTGATTAACAAATAAACGAATCATGCAAGATGTAAGGGAGGAAAACTGATGAGGCGTTTTTTGCATGTTGTTTTGATCATGCTTTTCATTTTCTTGAATGTCATGTCCGCATATGAAGCTGTAAGGGCTGCTGAGCCGGCAGAAGCAATATCGGTTGAAAAAGCGATACAGCAAAAAGAGGGACAAGCTCTTGTCGAAGGATATACAATCGGCCAAGCCGTTTCATCTCAGCATTATAATCTGACGAGTCCTTTTTCAAATGATTATAACGTTGCTATAGCAGACAGCAAAAACGAGACATCACCCAATCACATTCTTCCCGTGCAAATACCCTCCGCGTTCAGAAGCCAATTCGGACTGCAAACGAACCCGCTGCTTCTTGGGAAAAAGATAGCTGTTCAAGGAGAGCTTGAACATTATTTTAATACGACAGGTCTTAAGAAGGTTCAGTCGATGGTCTTAAAGGATGATGCTGAATCTCCGCCGATAGAACAGCCTATTACAATACAGGAAGCGCGCGGCAGAATGAATCAGCATGTCACGATTAAAGGTGTTGTTACTGCCGATCAAAACGCAATCGGAGGCGGAAAGCTGTCGACCTTTATGCAGGATGACACAGGCGGCATCAACATTTATTCGGCAGCGCCAGAGAAGTTCCCTGAGTTAAAAGAAGGAATGGATATTACGGTAACAGGGAAAATAGCAACTTACCAAGGGCTTACTGAAATTGTTCCAGATACATCCGGCATCCGTATTACCCAATCCAATCGGCCTCTCCCTGTCCCTGAACCTTCAACGATCAATGAACTGGTCAATGGCAGCTTGGGTGATCAATATGAAGGGCGTCTTGTGACGGTCAAAGCTTATATTTCTTCCATTCCAAATTCTCAAGCGGGCGGCGGTTACAATGTAACAATGATTGATAACGATCACCACGCAATGACATTACGTGTTATGAATGAGACAGGTATCATTGATGGACTGACTGAGAATAAATGGTATGAAATCACAGGCGTGTTGAGCAGATATCAATCCCTTCAGCTTCTTCCGCGAAAATCAGCAGACATCAAGCCGCTTCAAGAGCAGCCTGCCCCGCCTTCTTCAGAAGGCGAATATGAAACTGTGGTTGATCGCGTTGTAGACGGTGACACCATTCATGTTAAAAAACCGATACTTGGTGCGACAAAAATTCGTTTTGTAAATGTAGACACGCCAGAAACGTACCACACACCAAAAAATGAAGCAGATGAAAATCAATTAAGATTTGGAAAGAAAGCATCTGACTATTTAAAAACTGTTTTGTCTCCAGGAGATCACATTACTGTAAAAGTCGGCAGTGAAGCCAAGGACAGCTATGGGAGACTTCTTGGGCAGGTTGTGACTGAAATAGGGTCAAATGTGAATTTAGAACTCGTGAAAAATGGCTATGCTCCAACATATTTTATTTGGCCTGTTGAAAATGAAGAGGATTATCAGGAATTTCAGGCTGCAGTCGCCAATGCAAAAAAAGAGCAAAAAGGCATTTGGAATGAAGCGGATCCTCTTATGGAAATGCCGTTTGAATTTAGAGCCAGAGAGCAGGGAAAAGGGCTGACAAGGTATGTGGGAGACTCATCAAACAAGGCCTATGTTGCGCCAGCAGACTGGAAGCAGGTGGCTGTGGAAAACAGGATATTCTTTGCTTCAGAAGCTGAAGCAGAGAGTGCCGGTTACAAGAAAAAGCAAACCTCTCCCCAAGAAAATATACCGCTTAGGATTTTAAGCATGAATGATTTGCATGGGAAAATCGATCAGCAATATCAGCTTGACCTTGATGGAGACGGCACTCCAGATGGCACATTCGGACGCATGGACTATGCAGCTGCTTATTTGAAAGAGAAAAAGGCAGAAAAGAAAAATACGCTCACTGTGCACGCCGGTGATATGATCGGAGGCAGTTCGCCTGTATCATCCCTTCTTCAAGACGAACCAACTGTCGAACTGATGGAGGATATCGGATTTGATGTTGGAACTGTGGGCAATCATGAGTTCGATGAAGGGACGGATGAACTCATGAGAATGTTAAAAGGGGGAGATCATCCGAAAGGCACTAGCGGCTATGACGGGCAAAATTTTCCCCTCGTGTGCGCTAATTGTAAAATGAAGTCTACCGGAGAACCCTTTTTGCCAGCTTATGACATCATAAATGTAGAGGGCATACCCGTTGCTTTTATTGGAGTTGTTACACAGTCGGCGGCCGGAATGGTAATGCCTGACGGAATAAAGGATATTCAGTTTACCGATGAAGTAAAAGCAGTAAATGCTGCTGCCGAAGAGCTGAAGAAAAAAGGCATCAGGGCAATTGCGGTGCTCGCACATATGTCTGCCGAACAAAACGGCAGCACAATAACAGGTGAGTCCGTTGACCTTGCAAACAAATCTGATTCTGAGATAGATATCATTTTTGCAGCGCATAATCATAAGGTCGTCAATGGTGAAGTGAACGGCAAGCTGATCGTTCAGGCGTTTGAATACGGAAAAGCGATAGGTGTCGTTGATCTGGAAATCAATAAACAGACAAGAGACATCGTCAAAAAGTCGGCTGAAATTGAATACGTCGATCAAAGCAAGAAAAAACCTGATGCCAGCGCCTCAGCTATTTTAAGTAAGTACCAGGCCCTTGCAGAACCGATTATCAGCGAAGTAGTCGGTGAAGCGGCTGTTGATATGGAAGGCGGTTATTCTAATGATGGCGACACGCCTCTTGGGAATTTGATTGCCGATGGCATGAGAGCGGCGATGAAAACTGATTTTGCGCTAATGAATGGCGGGGGGATACGGGAAGGACTGAAGAAAGGCCCGATTACATGGGGGGATCTCTTTAACATTCAGCCGTTCGGAAATGTGTTGACGAAGCTTGAGATTAAAGGAAAAGATTTACGGGAGATCATCAATGCGCAAATCTCACCGGTTTTCGGCCCTGACTACAGCATAAGCGGGTTTACGTATACGTGGGATAAAGATACAGGCAAAGCAGTTGAGATAAAAATGGCAGATGGAACCGAAATCCAGCCGGATGCCACATACACATTGACCGTTAATCATTTTATGGCGACGGCGACAGGAGCCAAATACCAGCCAATCGGATTGCTTGGGAAACACCCGGTTACAGGGCCTGAGGATTTAGAAGCGACTGTAGAGTATGTAAAAAGCTTTGAAAAGCCGATTTCATATACGAAAGAAGGCAGAATTAAACTGGCTGAAGACAGTCATGCTGAAGACCCAGTCACTGAAGACCCGGCAGACAGTCCGGGAACAGACGATCCAGGCAAGGTAAATCCGACACCTGGGGAAGAACAGCCTGATCTAAAAGAGACCCCGGGCATTGCTCCGGTCCATCAGCTACCGCCTGCAGTCATTTCGACCTTTGAAGAATTTACAACAGAGACCAATCAGCCTGCTACTGCCGCCGGCCGTTTAAACACACTGCCTTTGCATAAAGAAGGTAAGGAAAGCGGCTCTGATTCTAAGCTTCCGGATACGTCAGCTGGATACTACAACTTTATTGTGATTGGTGCAGCGGTCTCACTGTCCGGAACGTATTTATATATCAGAAGGAAAAGGAGTGCCGCTACAACGTGAAAAAATATATTCCTCTTGTAATCATTGTGATCGGTCTTGCGATCACAGGCTACGGGGGCTTTAAATTGATTGATACCAGCATGAAAACTGAGCAAACATTAAAAGAAGCAAAAAAGGCGGCTGAACAGCCGCCGGCCATTGCAGGCACGAAGAAAAACGCTAATCAAGCCGAAAAAAAATCATCGTTTAAGCCGAAAACCGGTCAAGCGAGCGGCATACTGGAAATCCCAAAAATCAATGCGGAGCTTCCAATCGTGGAAGGAACCGATGCCGATGACTTAGAAAAAGGTGTGGGGCACTACAAGGACAGCTATTATCCAGATGAAAACGGACAAATTGTGCTGTCAGGACATCGTGATACTGTGTTTCGCCGGACGGGAGAGCTTGAAAAAGGTGACCGGCTCAACATCATCCTTTCATATGGTGATTTCACATATGAAATTGAAAAAACAAAAATTGTAGACAAGGATGATACGTCCATTATTACGCTGCAGCACGAAAAGGAAGAGCTCATACTGACCACCTGCTATCCTTTTTCATACGTCGGAAATGCCCCAAAACGTTATATTATTTACGGAAAACGTATTTCGTAAAAAAAGCCGCAGGTCAATCTCTGCGGCTTTTTTTTATGAAAAATAAGTATGGCAAAGACTTTCAATATCAGCTGGAAGCGGTGCCTCGGCAACGACCAGTTCTCCGGTAATCGGATGAACAGCCTGTACCTTTTTGGCATGAAGCGCCTGCCTGTTAAGAAATTGGCTCCCGCCTCCGTAAAGTGTATCGCCCGTTAGCGGATGGCCGATGCTTGCCATATGCACACGAATTTGATGCGTTCTGCCCGTTTCCAGCTCTAATTCAGCAAGCGAGAGCTTTTCTCCCGCATTGACAGTAAGGGTACGGTAATGGGTGACGGCGGCTTGTCCGCCTGGTGAAACCCGCCGTCTTGTCGGGTGTGATCTGTCTCTTCCAATCGGCGAATCAATTTTGCCTTTTTTGGGCTTCAGCTTTCCTTCAACAATTGCGAGATATGTACGCTTCAGCGTCTTTTTCTCTAACTGCTGATCTAAGATGGCATGCGCCAAACGGTGCTTGGCGAATACGACAGCGCCCGATGTATCCTGATCAAGACGGTGGACATGGCGCACTTTGATTGTTTCGCCATTTACCTGAAAGTGGTATGCGATCAAATTGGCGAGCGTACCGGTCTGACCTTCTTCATTGGGATGAGTGGAAATACCGGCTGGTTTATTGACGATTAACATGTGGCGGTCTTCAAATAAAATATCAAGCTCTCCATACTCAGGTATGACAGAGGATTCTTCGTTTTCCTGAAGATCAATAAATAGGCGGTCACTCTTTTTTACGAGTATGTTGTTTTTGACAGGCTCATGATTGATTTTTATATTGTGATGAGTCATCCATTCTTGGATAACGGGTTTCGAAGCTTTGAGCTCTGTTTTCAGCACGGAAAATAGCCATTGTCCGTCCTGTTTTTCACTGATTATCAGCTCTAGCCCTTTGCCTTTTTCTTTCATGATCAAATGGCTCCTTTTTCGCGTGAAAGGCCGTTGATTCTCATAGGAAACACTTACCTTAACATTCGCGTTTTTTTCTGTGATATTCTTGAGAAAGACTTTGGATATTCGATGGCAAGAAAGGTGATAGACGTGAGAATTATGAACGCAGCAACTGAAGAACAGGAAAGCTTTATCAAGGAACTGTCAATGGAGCTTTTCCATCATGTATTTCCTCTTTATTTCTCCGAACTGGACATTCAGCGCTTTAAAAAGAAAGGCGTTCTGTCTTTAAATAACCAATATTACCAAGGAACATTAAAAGAAGCTTTTCAAATTATGGCTTGTCTGCAAATGATACATATTATCCTGACAAAGCCTTCACCGCACGATGACTTGAGTGATCAAGCCATTTTTAATAAAAACAGCAAGTTGCTGAATGATTGCGGAATATATTTTCCGTTTGCTTTATCTGATTTTCAAACGAAAACAAACAAAGCCTTATCCGGTCACAGAAGACTGATATAATCTCGCAGCAAGAGCTTTTCCGTTTCAAGAAAAGCTCTTTTTGCATCAGAGAAATCATACCACAAAACCTTTCCTGCAACTCCCTTTTTAATCATCCGGTGTCTGAACATACTAATGATTGAAAGGGGTGCTGACCAATGAGTTCAGTTAAACATTCAATGACAACGCAGGTAGCAACCGTTTCTCCGAATCAAACGATTCAGGAAGCGGCTTCTCTGATGAAACAGCATAACGTCGGGGCGATTCCCGTTGTAGAGCAAGGTGTTTTAAAAGGAATGCTGACTGACCGTGACATTGCATTGAGAACCACAGCTCAGGGCCGAGATGGCCAGACACCCGTTTCAGAAGTGATGTCAACAGACCTCGTATCAGGAAACCCTAATATGAGTCTGGAAGACGCGTCGCAGCTGATGGCCCAGCACCAAATCCGCCGCCTTCCTATTGTAGATCAAAACAATCTAGTCGGGATCGTTGCGCTTGGAGACCTGGCTGTCAATCAGATGTCGAACGAGTCTGCTGGAGAAGCGCTGACAAACATTTCTCATCAAAACTTGCATTAATTAGAAAGAGCTTGCAGTGTGCAGGCTCTTTCTTCACATAGACCCTTACTTTTTGAAAGCAGAGACGTTTCGGGGTATAGTGTATACATATGTCTCAATTCGGGCCAAAGGAGTTGTACGCAGTGATAAAAGCGTTAATTTTTGATTTTGACGGGCTTATTCTTGATACAGAAACGCATGAATATGAAGTCCTTCAGGAAATTTTTGAGGAACATGGCTCAGTACTGCCACTATCCGTATGGGGAAAGGTTATCGGAACAGCGGCGGGATTTCGGCCATTTGAATACTTAGAAGAGCAGATAGGCAAAAAGCTGAACCATGAAGAGCTGACAAAACTGAGAAGAGACCGGTTTGCAAAACGCATGGAAACAGAAAAAGCGAGACCAGGTGTTGAAGCGTATCTGAATGCGGCAAAGGATTTAGGCTTAAAAGTAGGTCTGGCTTCCAGCTCAGATTATAAATGGGTATCCGGCCATTTGAAGCAACTGGGCCTGTTTGACGAATTCGAAGTGATTCAGACAGCTGATGATGTAGAAGAGGTCAAGCCCAATCCCGAGCTGTATTTGTTAGCGGCAAAGAATCTTGGAGTATCGCCGTCGGAATGTCTCGCATTCGAGGATTCCGTCAATGGTTCGATTGCTGCCAAGCGAGCGGGCATGAAGTGTGTCATCGTTCCGAATCAAGTAACAGGCACCCTGATGTTTGAAGAATATGATCACAAGCTCGAATCAATGGCGGAGATGGAACTCACCCTATTGCTTGATCATCTAAACGCACAAAAATAGAAAGGAGCGAGTAGATTGTCTGAGAAATTAGATTTGACCCGTTTTGAAAAGAAAATGGTCATCCGTAATATCGAAGAGAAAGATATCGACAACATTATCGACCTTCAAAAGGACTGCTTTCCAGGCATGGAGCCGTGGAAGCGCGAGCATTTAATCAGCCATCTGGAGCATTTTCCCGAAGGGCAGTTTTGTGCAGAATTCGAAGGTGAAATCATCGGTTCGTGCTCAAGCCTCTTAATTAACTTTGATGAATATGATGACCGCCATACGTGGCAGGACATTACAGATGACGGATACATCACCAATCACAATCCGGATGGCTTAAACATGTACGGGATCGAGGTCATGGTGCATCCTGATTACAGACGGATGAAAATCGGCCATCGTTTGTATGAGGCAAGAAAGGATTTGGCAAGACGCTTAAATCTGAAAAGCATCATCATAGGCGGACGGATACCGAACTATCATAAATATGCTGATGAAATGACGGCGAGAGAGTATGTTGAACAGGTAACACGCCATCAAATTTACGATCCGGTTCTTTCCTTTCAGCTGATGAACGGTTTTACTCTGATGCGGATTAACCCGGATTATCTCCCGGATGATACAGCTTCATTCAAATATGCGACGCTGATGGAATGGAATAATGTCGATTATCTGCCGCAGCAGACAAAGCGTTATTATAAATCGGCCTTCCCTGTGAGAATTTGTGTCATCCAATACGAAATGAAAAAAATCTATTCCTTCGAGGAATTTGCGAATCAAGTAGAGTACTATGTCGATGTTGCGTCTGACGCGAGATCCGATTTTGCAGTGTTCCCGGAAATTTTCACAACCCAGCTGATGTCCTTCCTTGAGGAACGTTCACCAAGCTTGGCGGTACAGAGAATTACTGAGTATACTGAGGATTACATCAGTCTGTTTACAGACTTGGCTGTTAAGTATAATGTCAACATCATCGGCGGATCTCATTTCGTAGAAGAAGAAGGGAAAATTTATAATATTGCCTACCTGTTCAGACGCGATGGAACAATTGAGAAGCAATATAAACTGCATATTACGCCGAATGAACGCAAATGGTGGGGAATCAGTGCGGGTGACCAGGTGCGTGTGTTTGATACGGACTGCGGAAAAATTGCGATCCAAATTTGCTATGACATTGAATTTCCTGAGCTCGCCCGCATTGCGGCCGATAAAGGCGCCAAAATTATTTTTACGCCATTTTGTACGGAAGACCGTCAAGGCTACTTGCGTGTCAGATACTGTTCACAGGCAAGAGCGGTCGAGAATCAAATTTATACCGTCATTTCCGGAACGGTTGGAAACCTGCCGCAAACGGAAAATATGGATATCCAATATGCTCAGTCAGGCATCTTTGCCCCTTCTGATTTTGAATTTGCAAGAGACGGCATCGTTGGGGAAACCAACCCGAATATTGAAATGGTCGTCATTGGCGATGTTGACTTAGAAATTCTCAGAAGACAGCGCCAAAACGGAACGGTGCGCCAGCTCAAAGACAGACGCCGTGATATATACCACATACACTATAAGAAATAATGCGAAGGCCCGCCTGAATTGGCGGGCTTTTTTTAAAAAAGCGGAATTGAAACGCGGCCGCGCTTTCTCTACAATAGAAATAAATATGTGTACATCGGAAAAGAAGGTGCCTTATGGAGTTTTTGCTTGTTTTAGTTCCTGTTTTCGGAATCTTCGCAATTGGTTATATCGGACAGAAAACACTCGGTTTTGATATACAGACACTGTCCAAAATGTCCTTATATTTAATGTCTCCTTTTTTGGCTTTTGATACGTTTTATTCAAACAAGCTGACGATGGACTATGTGTATCTGTCTATTTTTGTGCTGGGTCTATGCTTGGTTCTAGTGCTGTTGGTCTCCTTTTTATCCTTTTTTCATAAGTATTCGAATCAAGATCGCTGTGCCATGATTCTCTCATCTGCCTTTATGAATAATGGCAATTACGGCACGCCTGTCGTACTGCTTGTGTTTGGGACGGCGGGGCTGGATACGGCTGTTGTGTTAATGGTCTTGCAGCAGTTAATTATGAGCACCATCGGCATGTATTACGCTGCAAAGGGCGGTTCGGAGGAAGGCGGATGTAAAACGGTGATGACGCGGGTTATCCGTATGCCTGTAGTGTACGGAGCACTTTTAGGAACAATACTTCAGCTTATGCATATTTCAATTCCCAAAGAGTTAATGACAGGCATTGAACTGGTCGGAAATGCCACGGTACCGACAATCATGATTATTCTTGGCATGCAGCTTGCGCTGATCTCTTTCAGGAATATTGAATACAGAAAAATTTCTTATTCTCTGCTGCTGAAGCTGATGGTATCTCCGTTCATTGCGCTGGGTTTTACATTGATTTTGCCTGTGGATGACATGACGAAGCAAATTATAATTCTCGTAGCGGCCATGCCGACCGCTGCCAATACGACCTTAATGGCCGTTCAGTTTAATACAAGGCCTGAGGTCGTTTCCAGTGCCACTTTTATCAGCACAATGCTGAGCATAGTCACTTTGCCGGTCCTGCTTTGGATGCTGCATCCTCTTTCTTCTTGATGAAAGAGGATGTTTTAATTACCCGGCGGTTTATTGACTCCTTTGTCGTCTGGCTTTATATTGAAGTCAGGGAAATCATCACCTAGACATCACATAAGAGAAGGTCTGTTTCAATTTATTGAACGCTAATGAAATGGAGATGATGGGGATGGAAAACATTCAGCAAAATCAGGGATTAAAGCAAAAGGATGAGCAATTCGTGTGGCATGCTATGAAGGGAGCGCATCAAGCGGACAGTCTGATTGCCCAAAAAGCGGAAGGAGCATGGGTGACTGATATAGACGGACGCCGCTATCTTGACGCGATGTCCGGTTTATGGTGCGTTAATATTGGTTACGGCAGAAAAGAGCTTGCGGAGGCTGCCTATGAACAATTAAAGGAATTGCCGTATTACCCGTTAACGCAAAGTCACGCACCTGCGATTCAATTGGCGGAAAAGCTGAATGAGTGGCTTGGCGGCGATTATGTGATTTTCTTTTCCAACAGCGGATCGGAAGCGAATGAAACCGCTTTTAAGATCGCTCGCCAGTACCATCTGGAAAACGGCGACCACAGCCGTTATAAATTCATCTCTAGATATAGAGCCTATCATGGTAATACGTTGGGAGCGCTCTCTGCCACCGGTCAGGCACAGCGGAAATATAAATATGAACCGTTAAGCCAAGGATTCCTGCACGCCGCCCCGCCTGATGTCTACCGAAATCCTGAAGACGCCGATACGCTAGAGAGCGCAAATGAAATTGACCGTATCATGACATGGGAATTAAGCGAAACGATTGCCGGTGTCATTATGGAGCCCATTATTACAGGCGGAGGCATTTTAATGCCGCCGGACGGATATATGAAGAAAGTGGAGGAAATCTGCCGCCGTCACGGCGCCCTGCTGATTTGTGACGAAGTCATCTGCGGATTTGGGCGGACTGGCAAGCCGTTCGGATATATGCACTACGGCGTGAAGCCCGATATCATTACAATGGCGAAAGGAATTACAAGCGCGTATCTGCCATTGTCAGCGACCGCGGTTAAACGGGAAATTTTTGAAGCCTACCAAGGAGAAGCTCCCTATGACCGTTTCCGCCACGTCAACACATTCGGCGGCAGCCCGGCAGCCTGCGCATTGGCTTTGAAAAACCTGCAAATTATGGAGGACGAACAGCTGATTCAGCGATCCCGCGATCTCGGAGCAGAGCTTTTAGGTGAGCTTCAGTCATTGAAAGAACACCCTGCAGTAGGGGATGTAAGAGGGAAAGGGCTGCTGGTCGGAATCGAACTCGTCAAAGATAAACTGACTAAAGAGCCGGCTGGCGCTGACCAAGTGAACCAAGTGGTTGCGGCATGCAAAGAGAAAGGGCTGATCATCGGCAAAAACGGCGATACAGTCGCCGGATTCAACAATGTCATTCAGCTCGCCCCGCCATTTTGTCTGACAGAAGAGGACCTTGCATTTATCGTAAAAACAGTGAAGGAAAGCATACTCACGATTTGATACAAAAGTGATTTGTTAAAGGAGCACACTATGAGTTTTCACAACCAGCCTATTTTACCGGCTATTCGTAATATGAAGCAATTTGATGAGTTTTTAAACAGTTCGTTTTCATACGGCGTGATACTTGATATTCATCTCGGACAATTAAAGGGTGTGATCAGAGAGGCGCAAAAGCATGGGAAGAAGATGATGGTCCATGTTGATTTAATTCAAGGGATCAAACATGATGAATACGGAGCGGAATTTATCTGCCAGGATATTAAGCCGGCGGGGATTATCTCAACTAGATCAAACGTGATTGCAAAAGCGAAGCAGAAAAAAATTTATGCAATCCAGCGTTTGTTTCTGCTTGATACAAGCGCAATGGAAAAAAGCATGGAGTTTGTCGGCAAGCATAAGCCTGACTTCATTGAAGTACTGCCGGGCATCGTGCCGTCACTTATTCAGGAAATTAAAGAGAAAACAGGTATCCCTATTTTTGCGGGAGGTTTCATCCGCACAGAACAGGATGTAGAACAGGCCCTGAAAGCTGGTGCCGTTGCTGTCACAACATCTAACACCAAATTATGGAAAAAATATGAAAACTTTTTGACAGAAAGTGATTGACACCGCTTTCATCCACTGATACAATTGCACTAGGTTAATACAATGTGATGGAGAATCCGGAGACCACAGCAGCTCTTTACGGTAAAGGTTATACACCCGTAAAGCGGTTTGTTGTGGTTTTTTTATTCCCTATCATACTTCTTAATCGCAACCTTAGGAGGAATTATCTATGACAGCATTTTGGGGAGAACTAATCGGTACGATGCTGCTTGTTATTTTTGGCGCAGGTGTTTGTGCAGGAGTTAATTTAAAGAAATCGCTTTCATATCAATCTGGCTGGATTGTTATTGTATTTGGATGGGGATTGGGTGTGGCAATGGCCGCTTATGCGGTCGGCGGCATCAGCGGCGCCCATCTCAATCCCGCGTTAACAATAGCATTTGCTTTTATTGGTGATTTTCCGTGGAAAGAGGTTCCGGTATACATTGCGGCGCAGATGATCGGAGCAATGATCGGTGCGGTGGTTGTTTACCTTCATTACCTGCCGCATTGGAAGTCTACCGATGATCCCGCTGCCAAGCTGGGTGTTTTCTCAACCGGACCCAGCATTCCGCATACGTTTGCAAACGTTTTAAGTGAGGTTATTGGGACATTTGTCCTTGTGCTTGGAATTTTGGCGATTGGGGCAAATGAGTTTACAGAGGGACTTAACCCTTTAATCGTCGGTTTTCTCATTGTTGCTATCGGTATTTCTCTTGGAGGAACCACGGGATATGCAATTAATCCCGCCCGCGACTTAGGCCCGCGGATTGCCCACGCACTTCTGCCGATTCCGGGGAAAGGATCATCTAACTGGAAGTACGCATGGGTTCCTGTTGCCGGCCCGATTTTGGGCGGATCATTCGGCGGTGTATTTTACAACGTCGCGTTTCGGGGGCAGATCACGAGCAGTTTCTGGATTGTAAGCGTTGTATTAGTTGTGGTATTGTTAGGACTCTATGGCTATACGAAAAAACATGCAGCTAAAACACTATCAAATTCAAAATATATTTAGGCAAAGGGGAGACATCTTATGGAAACTTACATTTTATCCTTAGATCAAGGGACAACAAGTTCAAGAGCGATTCTGTTTGATAAAGAAGGCAAGATCGTTCACTCTGCTCAAAAGGAATTTACACAATACTTCCCGCATCCAGGATGGGTTGAGCATAATGCAAATGAAATTTGGGGCTCTGTCCTTGCTGTTATCGCATCAGTCATTTCGGAATCGGGAATCAGCGCCTCTCAAATTGCCGGAATCGGCATTACCAACCAAAGGGAAACAGCGGTTGTTTGGGATAAGGATACAGGAAAGCCTGTGTATAATGCGATCGTTTGGCAGTCACGACAAACGGCTGGAATCTGCGAGGAGCTTCGTGAAAAAGGATATAATGATACCTTCAGAGATAAAACAGGCCTTTTGATAGATCCATATTTTTCTGGCACGAAGGTGAAATGGATTTTAGACAATGTGGAAGGCGCCAGAGAAAAAGCGGAAAAAGGCGAGCTCTTGTTTGGAACGATTGATACATGGCTCATTTGGAAAATGTCAGGCGGAAAAGCGCACGTGACGGATTATTCCAATGCCTCAAGAACGCTGATGTTTAATATTTACGATTTGAAATGGGACGATGAGCTGCTTGAGATTTTAGGCGTGCCGAAATCAATGCTTCCTGAAGTCAAACCGTCCTCTCATGTGTATGCGGAGACAGTTGACTATCACTTCTTCGGAAAAAATATTCCGATTGCGGGAGCGGCAGGCGATCAGCAGTCCGCGCTGTTCGGCCAGGCGTGCTTTGAAGCAGGCATGGGGAAAAACACATACGGCACAGGATGTTTTATGCTGATGAATACAGGGGAAAAAGCAATTAAGTCGGAACACGGGCTGCTGACAACGATCGCCTGGGGCATTGACGGTAAAGTTGAATATGCTTTAGAAGGAAGTATTTTTGTCGCAGGCTCAGCCATCCAATGGCTTAGAGACGGAATGAGAATGTTCCAAGACTCTTCGCTTAGCGAATCATACGCGGAAAAGGTTGATTCAACTGACGGCGTATATGTCGTTCCGGCCTTTGTCGGCTTGGGAACGCCTTACTGGGACAGCGATGTGCGCGGGTCTGTTTTCGGCCTGACAAGAGGCACAACAAAAGAACATTTTATCCGTGCCACGCTGGAGTCATTGGCTTATCAGACGAAAGATGTGCTTGATGCAATGGAAGCGGATTCTAAGATTTCATTGAAAACGCTTCGTGTGGATGGCGGCGTTGTTAAAAATAACTTTTTGATGCAGTTTCAAGGGGATATTTTGGATGTGCCTGTGGAACGACCGGAAATCAATGAAACAACTGCGCTTGGCGCGGCATATTTGGCAGGTATCGCTGTGGGATTCTGGAAGGATCGTTCTGAAATTATCAACCAGTGGAAACTGGATAAGCGTTATGAACCGAAATTGGAAGAAGAAAAACGAAATGAGCTGTATACAGGCTGGCAAAAAGCCGTTAAAGCAGCTATGGCTTTTAAATAAGATAAGAGTATGTTATAATGGTGACAAGTTAATAAGAACGGTCCTGAGATGAGGAGAGACCACAGCACCAAAGTGTGAACATGCACTTTGGCTGTTGTGGTCTCTTTTTCTATTTACCGTGACAACAAGGAGGAAACGTAATAATGAAAAATCAATTTTCAAGTCTTGAGCGGGATCGCATGCTGACAGACATGACGAAAAAAACATATGATCTATTTATTATCGGAGGAGGAATTACAGGAGCAGGTACGGCTCTTGACGCGGCATCAAGGGGAATGAAGGTCGCACTCAGCGAAATGCAGGATTTCGCGGCTGGAACATCAAGCAGATCAACAAAATTGGTTCATGGCGGCTTGCGCTATTTAAAACAATTTGAAGTGAAAATGGTCGCTGAGGTAGGGAAAGAGCGGGCAATTGTCTATGAAAACGGCCCGCACGTCACCACACCGGAATGGATGCTGCTTCCGTTTCATAAAGGCGGCACATTCGGTTCTTTCACAACCTCTATCGGTTTAAGGGTTTATGACTTCTTAGCCGGCGTAAAAAAATCAGAACGCAGAAGTATGCTTTCAGCAAAAGAAACGCTGCAAAAAGAGCCTTTGGTGAAAAAAGATGGCTTAAAAGGCGGCGGCTACTATGTTGAATACCGCACTGACGATGCGAGACTGACAATCGAAGTCATGAAGGAAGCGGTCAAATTCGGGGCAGAGCCTGTGAATTATTCCAAAGTGAAAGAACTCCTTTATGAAAAAGGCAAAGCAGTCGGTGTATTAATTGAAGACGTTTTGACCAAAAAAGAATATAAAGTATATGCGAAAAAAATCGTCAATGCGACAGGCCCTTGGGTAGACCAGCTTAGAGAAAAAGACCATTCTAAAAACGGAAAGCACCTTCAGCATACAAAAGGTATTCACCTTGTATTTGACCAATCTGTCTTCCCTCTGAAACAGGCGGTATATTTCGATACACCGGACGGCCGCATGGTGTTTGCTATTCCTCGTGAAGGCAAAACATACGTCGGCACAACCGATACCGTTTACAAAGAGGCGCTGGAGCATCCGCGCATGACAACTGAGGATCGTGATTACGTCATCAATTCAATTAATTACATGTTCCCGGAACTGAATATTAAGGCGGATGATATCGAATCAAGCTGGGCTGGCCTGCGTCCGCTCATTCATGAAGAAGGAAAGGATCCTTCCGAGATTTCACGCAAAGATGAAATTTGGACGTCAGATTCAGGCTTGATCACTATTGCCGGCGGTAAGCTGACCGGGTACAGAAAAATGGCGGAGCACATTGTCGATCTTGTTCGTGATCGGTTAAAAGAGGAAGGCGAAAAGGACTTCGGCCCATGCAAAACAAAAAACATGCCGATTTCAGGCGGGCATGTCGGAGGATCTAAAAACCTTGCATCCTTTGTGACAGCGAAAACGAAAGAAGGCATTGCGGCCGGCTTATCAGAAAAAGATGCGAAACAGCTGGCTATCAGATACGGCTCCAACGTAGAGCGTGTCTTTAATCGAGTCGAGGCGCTGAAAGACGAGGCGGTGAAGCGAAATATCCCGGTTCATATCCTTGCCGAAGCGGAATACAGCATTGAAGAAGAATTGACTGCAACGCCTGCTGACTTCTTTGTCCGCAGAACGGGACGTTTATTTTTTGATATTAATTGGGTAAAAACATATAAAGACGCCGTTATTGATTTTATGAGCGAGCGATTCCAGTGGGATGAGCAGACGCAAAACAAACATACAGAAAACCTCAACAAGCTATTACACGATGCGGTTGTGCCGATCGAGCAATAAAAAAAACGGGCTGTCTGCAGCCCGTTTTTTCTTTTATGAGCCAGAAAGCGCCGGATCTCAAGATATCAAGTGACAGAGGCGCTCTCTTCATATTAAAATAATGGCATATGGCTAATACATAGGAGGACGAATTATGACTTGGAGAAAGAGCTATGAACGTTGGAAACAGACAGAAAATTTAGATCCTGAATTAAAAAAGCTCCTCACTGAATTAGAGGGAAATGATCAGGCTCTTGAGGACTGCTTCTATAAAAACCTTGAATTCGGAACTGGGGGGATGCGTGGAGAAATTGGCGCCGGTACGAATCGGATGAATATTTACACGGTGCGCAAGGCATCAGCGGGATTCGCGGCATACATCTTGCAGCAGGGTGAGGAAGCAAAAAAACGGGGTGTTGTCATTGCATATGATTCCCGCCATAAATCACCGGAGTTTGCGATGGAAGCGGCAAAAACACTTGCTACACAAGGCATCCAAACGTACGTGTTTGATGAGCTTCGCCCAACGCCAGAGTTGTCATTCGCTGTCAGACAATTGAACGCTTATGGCGGAATTGTTGTGACGGCGAGCCATAACCCGCCTGAATACAATGGGTACAAAGTGTACGGTGATGACGGCGGCCAGCTTCCTCCGCGGGAAGCAGACATCGTCATTGAGCAGGTAAACGCCATCGAAAATGAGCTGACAATTACAGTTGACGATGAAGAAGCGCTAAAAGAAAAAGGCTTAATCAAGATCATCGGTGAAGAAATTGATAAGGTCTATACTGAAAAACTGACGTCTATTTCCGTTCATCCTGAGTTATCCGGAGAAGTGGATGTGAAAGTGGTTTTCACTCCGCTGCATGGAACCGCAAACAAACCGGTCAGACGCGGACTCGAAGCTCTTGGTTATCAAAATGTCACGGTTGTGAAGGAACAGGAACGGCCAGATCCGGACTTTTCAACTGTAACTTCTCCGAACCCGGAAGAGCATGCTGCATTTGAATACGCTATTAAGCTTGGCGAAGAACAAAATGCAGATATTCTTATCGCAACAGATCCAGATGCGGACCGCCTTGGCATTGCGGTGAAAAATGATGAAGGCGAATATACAGTGCTGACAGGAAACCAAACCGGCGCGCTGCTGCTTCATTATTTGCTTTCTGAAAAGAAAAAACAAGGAATCCTGCCTGAGAATGGCGTCGTTCTCAAAACAATCGTAACAAGTGAAATCGGACGCGATGTCGCATCTTCATTCGGACTCGATACGATTGATACATTGACAGGCTTTAAGTTTATCGGTGAAAAGATTAAAGAATACGAAGCCTCAGGCCAGTACACCTTCCAATTCGGGTATGAAGAAAGCTATGGTTATTTAATCGGTGATTTCGCCCGCGACAAGGATGCCATTCAAGCCGCGCTTTTGGCAGTTGAGGTTTGCGCGTTCTATAAGAAACAAGGAACGTCATTATATGTAGCGTTAATGAATATCTTCAAAGAATATGGCTTTTATCGTGAAGGACTGAAATCACTGACACTGAAAGGAAAACAGGGAGCGGAGCAGATTGAAGCGATTCTTGCTTCCTTCAGACAAAATCCGCCGAAAACAATGGCCGGTAAACAGGTTGTAACAGCTGAGGATTACGCTGTAAGCAAACGGATGGTTCTGACGGAAAATAAAGAAGAAGACATCGACCTGCCAAAATCAAACGTGCTGAAATACTTCCTGGAAGACGGATCTTGGTTCTGCCTCCGTCCTTCTGGTACTGAGCCGAAGGTCAAATTTTATTTCGCCGTAAAAGGAACTTCATTAGAAGATAGTGAACAGCGCCTTGCCGCTCTTTCTGATGATGTCATGAAGACAGTTGACGAAATTGTCGAAGCAACAGCAACATAATTCAAAAAAAGCTGGATCATGCAGTGATCCAGCTTTTTTCTATTCTCATCCAAAAGTCTGAAAGAAAATCATCCGTCATGCGAAGTAACAATATTCAAAAAACTGGTATAATCTTAGATAATAACCATAGCCGGAGTGAGAGACGTGACCAAACCGAGGATGGAAAAATTAAGAACGCTGAAAACCATTGCGGAGACTTTAAATCAAGGACACGATGTCAAAGCAACGCTGAATGAAGTTTTAAAAGAATTGCTGAGCTTAACGAATCTTCAGTCTGGATGGATCTTTCTCATTGAAGAGGACGGTTCCTATACCTTAGCCGCAGACGCATACCTGCCGCCTGCTTTAAGCCGCAGGGAAAAAGTGCTGATGTGTGAAGGGGAGTGCTATTGCCTGACGAAATTCAATAACGGCGGACTTAGAAAAGCAGCCAATATTATGAACTGTAAACGCATAGAATCAGCTGAAGAGCTGCATTGTTTTGACACAGAAGGGATTACCCATCATGCGACCGTTCCCTTAGAAGATGGAGACAGACGGTTTGGTTTATTAAATGTGGCGGCGGCCGGAAAAACACTTTTTGATGAGGAGGAGCTTCATTTGCTGGAGGCCGTTGCTTTTCAGATCGGAACGGCAATACAGCGGATGAGGCTTGCTGAATACAAACAAAAAAACGCTCTTTTAATGGAGCGGAACCGTCTCGCTCAGGAGCTGCATGATTCAGTCAACCAGATGCTGTTTTCCGTCAGTTTAACTGCCAAAGCGGCAAAGACATTAACACAGGACGAGACCCTGCAGCAAATGATTGATTTTATTCAAACTTTATCGCAGGATGCTGACGAAGAAGAAGCCATTCTGACATATGCCGTATCAGTCCCGGCATGCTTTTTGCAATTATTGAGGGCTTCCTGCGCGACACGCCACAGCATATGCTCCTCTTCATCACGAAGGACCGGACATCCGTTTTGTGTAAAGACGACATTCAATCCGATCAGTGTGCCGTAGCTTTTAATGGCTTCAGCCAGCCCTTTTTCTAATCCTCCGGGGCGAAGCTGCCAGATTAAGGACTTCATTTCAACCCGGCGCGGAATTTTCCATTGAATCAGAACTTGGAGCGGGCACGAAGCTGTCCGTCAGGCTTCCGCTTACCAATCAGAAAGGAAGAACAGTGAGATGAGAATTGTCATTGCGGATGATCACCATGTTGTCCGGAAGGGGCTTCGTTTTTTCTTTGCCACTAAGGACGACATTGACGTTGTCGGAGAAGCGGCAACCGGAATTGAGGCCCTCCGTGTCATTGAAGAAACAAAGCCGGATCTCGTGCTGATGGATCTGTCCATGCCGGAAATGGATGGAATTGTGGCAACAAAAAAAGCAGTACAGCAATTTCCCGGCGTGCATATCATCATACTGACGAGCTACTCCGATCAGGAGCATGTCATCCCTGCGCTTCAGGCAGGAGCGAAGGCGTATCAGTTGAAGGATACAGAGCCGGAGGAATTGGTGAAAACATTGAGGCAGGTCTATTCAGGTGAATACATGCTATCTTCAGCTATTATGCCCCATGTGCTGACACATATGAAAAAACAGAATGAACCGGAAAAAGAAAAATATTATCAATTAACCCGGCGGGAAAGAGATGTGCTAAATGAAATTGCTTGCGGAAAAAGCAATAAAGAAATCGCGGCATCGTTGTTTATTTCAGAAAAAACAGTAAAAACTCATGTGTCTAATCTTTTAGCAAAGCTTGAGCTGGCGGACCGTACACAAGCGGCGTTATTTGCAGTGAAATACAACCTGAATGGAGAGATCACCAAATGAACATATTAGTCATGAGCGGCTCGCCGAGAAAACATGGCAGGACAAGAGTTGCGGCAGCCTTTATATCATCTCTGTATCACACGGATTTGATTGATTTAAGCGAATTTATATTGCCGTTATTTAACGGTGAAGCCGACCAGGCTGAACTTATGCGGGTACAGGAGCTAAAGCAGCGTGTCAGCGAAGCGGATGCGATTGCCGTGATGCGGGGCTTATATGCCAATGTCATTCCGAGGCAGCTTGTGCTTGATCCGGTAACAATTGATGTGGAAAATGCAACAGTAACAGAACACATGGCGGTCAGCATAAAAGAGCTGATGGAAGAATTGCACATGTTCGCAAATACAGGAAACCCCGGCGTCTAACCCCGGGGTTTGTTTTATGTGAGAAGCGTTAATTGATCCTCATATGTCAGCTCAGTGGCATGGTCAATATAGCGGAGAAGAGAATACAGCACCTTTTCTAATACAGCATAATCCTGTTCAAAATGGTATGCATGCAAAAAGTGCTCAATTCGTTTTGATAACAAATCATCCTCTGTCCGCACCATTAAAATTAATAAGTTATCCCATTGGGAACGATGGGTGTAATACAGTGCTTTGTCATAATCAGCATAATCCATGTCAACCGCTTCTCCTTTCCTGTGTGAGAAGTTCAGGATTAGTTTATGCCGTATCAGCTGTTATTGACGGTGCAAAACTTGGTGTCTGCGTCAGAACTGGGGTAGCAATATGAGGGAGACATAAAATGAAAATGTCTGAATGAAGAAAGCCGTTTTGGAAAACCTAAGAGGAAAATAATCTGGGTACAGGAGACTGAACACATGAAATCTCTGCCGTATATGATTGCGCTTCTTTTTTGCGGACTAATCCTCGTATCAATGGCTGCAAAAGGGCATTCAGAAAACATGAACGAGTCTGTTCAAAAGTGGGAACAGCTCGCTTGGAGTAAAATTCAAGATGAATATAAAGGGGCTTCTTTTTCCGATTACGCCTATATGGGGCGGACCGAGGTGAATGACCAGCAGACAAAGGATGTTTTTCGGGTGACCGTCAGCCAGAATGACGAAACATTTTCCGTGCGAGCTGAAGTATATTTTCACCCTGTGACAAAACATATGATCAGCATCAATGTGTTTCGTCTTTAATAAAAAACTGTACAGCCGACAAAGGCCATACAGTTTCATTTTTAGAAATAACGCTTTGCACCGAGGTAGCGCTGTTTCCAGTATGAGTTGTTCATATTTGAAATGACGACCCCGGAATCGTTGGCATTAATGAATTCCCCGTTTCCAAGGTAAATCCCGACGTGAGAAGGACCGGCTTTGTATGTCGAAAAGAAGACAAAGTCTCCGACTGCAGGCTGGCTGACAGATTTCATGGTATTCCAGTAGCCGGCCGCCGTTAATCTGGATACAGATGTGACTTTGTTTAGCGCATAGTAAATGAATCCGCTGCAGTCAAATCCGGCCGGTGTCGTTCCTCCCCAGCGATATGGAACGCCAAGCTGCTCCTTAGCGGCCGCGATCATTTTGTTAATCTTCGCGCTGGTTGAGATGGTGCTGCCTGAAGATCCGGAACTTGAAGAAGGGGATGAAGCTTTGCCTGTAATCGTGAGCTTCTGGCCGATTTGTAAAACATCGGTTTTCAAGTTGTTTTTCTCCCGAATCTGCTGGGCTGTCACATTGAACTTTTGAGCGATCACCCATAAGGAATCACCGCTCTTCACCGTATATGTAGTCGTCGTGGTGCCGGAGCTTGAATTTGACGAAGACGGTGATGTTGATGTGCCGGAAGATGATTGGCCGGTCAGCTTTAGCACTTGTCCAACGTACAGAACGTCTGATTTCAGATTGTTGCTGTTTCGGATTTGCTGTACAGTCAGGTTATATTTGTTTGCGATTTTCCAAAGTGAGTCGCCGCTTTTCACGGTGTACTTCGTTGTTGCTGACGCTGATTGATTCGATTTGGATGAATTGTCTTTAGATGACGAATGAGAACCCGCTGATTTTGTTTTTAACACTTGATTCACATAAATGGTATCTGATTTCAAATTGTTCAGTACCTTCAATTCAGCGATGGACATATTGACTTTGTTTGCGATTTTCCAAAGCGAATCACCAAGCTGCACTTTGTAAGTGCCAGTCTTAGCTGAAGAGCTTGAGCTCGATTTGGAGCTGCTTGAAGTGCCGGAACTTAAATGTGAAGCTTTTCCGGATACTTTTAATTTCTGGCCTGCACGAATCATGTCGCTGTTCAATCCGTTTAACTTTTTCAGTTCTTGTACCGACATCTTATACTCATTGGCAATCAGCCATAGTGAATCGCCGCTTTTCACTGTGTAAACAGCATTTCCGCTCTTCTTTTTTGACCCTGAAGAAGATGATGAAGTGTCGGATTTGCTGCCTGGAATGGTAAGCGTCTGCCCAATTGACAGGACGGTCGTCGAAAGATGGTTGGCGGATGAAATGGCTGCTACACTTGTGTTATAGGTTTGCGCCAGCTTCCATAAGGAATCTCCGCTTTTGACTTTAATCGTTGCTGCTTCAGCGGGTGTAATCGCTAATGTTGAGCTGACAATCGCGGTTGCTGTCAGCCCTGCTGCTAATTTTTTTTTCATCTGAGCTCTCCTTTTTCCCCCAATGATTTTGAATATGCTGTTTCTTTTTTATATCGGCAGATTCATCTCATCGTTTTGCTTTTTTAAAAAATCAGTCACATTTTCTTAACAGAACGCATGAAAAAAGGCATAAAAAAAGAAGGAATCATCAATTATTCCTTCATTTTCAAAAGCTGCATAATCTCCTCTTTGTTTTTGACAAGGTCTCGCAGTGTGTATCTGTTTAAAACGGCAAGATAGGCCATAAGCGCTTCATTAAGCACGTGTTTTAAGCCGCACACCGGAGAAATAATACAGAGATTTCTATTCGCATCAAAACATTCAACAATATTAAAATCGTCTTCTGTTTTTCTGACGACCTCCCCGATATTAATGTCTTCAGGATCCATGCCTAAACGTATGCCGCCGCCTCGTCCGCGTATCGTTTCCACGTATCCGAGCTGACCGAGCCTATATATGACTTTCATGAGATGATTTTTTGAAATAGAATACGTTTCGGCGATCTGTTTTATATTTGAAAGTTCTCCGGGACGTTCTGCAGCCAGAAAAATCAAAACTCGTAATGAATAATCTGTATAATTTGTTAACTTCATATTAAGACCTCGGAATAAGACATTTTCTATATCTTATCACAATCTATTATAAAATGAAAAAAAAGGAATTTTCCTTTTAATAGAAGCTGAGCACACGCTTTTTTTTAGTGCATGTCATTCGGAGGATTTTGTTTTGAACGGTTTTTCGTAATCAACTTCATCTTTTGAATGTTGCGTTCAATGACACATTCGGCAAACAGGTTAGTGTGCCAGACACGTTTTTGTCAGGCAGAAATGTGACTTATCATCTTTTGTCAGGCGGGCTCATACATTATAGATAAGTCCAAGTAGGGGGGATTCGGTTGAACGCGGAGGAGAAAAAGGGATTACAGCGGGCGATTGAGGAAATTACTGAAGTAGCAAAAGGATTCGGCCTTGATTTCTATCCGATGAGGTATGAAATCTGCCCGGCTGAAATTATTTATACATTCGGCGCATACGGGATGCCGACGAGATTCAGTCACTGGAGCTTCGGGAAACAGTTTCACAAAATGAAACTGCATTATGACCTTGGATTAAGCAAAATTTATGAGCTTGTCATTAACTCAGACCCATGCTACGCCTTTTTGCTGGACAGCAATTCACTGATTCAAAATAAATTAATTGTCGCCCACGTTCTCGCCCACTGTGACTTTTTCAAAAACAACTGCCGCTTCCAAAACACGAAGCGTGACATGGTGGAAAGCATGGCAGCCACGGCAGAGCGGATTAAGCATTATGAACGCATTCATGGAATACAGGAAGTAGAGGCCTTTTTAGACGCGATTCTTTCAATCCAGGAGCATATCGATCCGTCTTTGGTGCGTCCGAAGCTCCAGTGGAGTGTGGATGATGAGGAAGAAGAGTGTGAGGAAATGGCTACGCCGTACGATGATCTATGGAATTTAGATGAGAAGAAACCGAGAAAACAATTGAAAAAATCAAAAAAACCTTTCCCGCCTCGCCCCGAAAAAGATATTCTGCTTTTTATTGAGGAGCATTCAAGGGAACTTGAGCCGTGGCAGCGTGATATTTTGACGATGATGAGAGAAGAAATGCTTTATTTCTGGCCTCAGCTGGAAACGAAGATAATGAATGAAGGATGGGCTTCATACTGGCATCAAAGAATTATCCGGGAGCTTGATTTAACCTCTGATGAAGCGATAGAGTTCGCCAAGCTGAATGCCGGGGTTGTCCAGCCGTCAAAAACGGGAATCAACCCTTATTATTTGGGACTGAAGATTTTTGAAGATATTGAGGAACGGTATAACAATCCGACTGAGGAAATGAAGAAAATGGGCGTCAAGCCGAACGCGGGCCGGGAAAAAATGTTTGAAGTCAGAGAGATTGAATCAGATATCTCATTCATCCGCAATTATTTAACAAAAGATTTAGTGATGCGCGAGGACCTTTACTTGTTTCAAAAGCAGGGCAGAGACTACAAAATCGTCGATAAAGAGTGGGAGGCTGTGCGCGACCAGCTTGTGAGCATGCGGGTAAACGGTGGCTTTCCATATTTGACTGTAGACGATGGGGATTATTTGAAAAATAACGAGCTCTTAATTAAGCATTGGTATGAGGGCATAGAACTGGATTTGAAATACTTGGAGAAAGTGCTTCCTTATTTATACCAGCTGTGGGGAAGAAGCGTGCATATCGAATCCGTGCTGGAGGATAAGCAAGTGATGTTTTCGTATGACGGAAAAGGGGTTCACCGCAGGTATTTATAAGAAAGAAGGATGCAGCGATCTGCATCCTTTTTATTTTCCTGTTTTCAAAATCCTAAATATGATTTTTGCCTGGTCGGTATTGTTGATCAGTCCGCTGAATTTCTCTTTTCCGGGGCCGTACGCGTATACCGGCACTTCTTCACCGGTATGATCGGTACTGGTCCAGCCGCTGTTAGAACGGGTGTTGAAAATCTTGATGATGGCTTTGTATGCGCCTTTGCTTTTGTCAGCTTGTGAAGCGGCTTCAACGCTTTTGATTTCTTCACGTGTAAAATCCAGATCTGTATAGCGGGCCAGCACATCTTTGACAGGTTTGCCTTCGCTGATTTTTTTGGCCATAAATTCAGGTGTTTTTTTCGCGGCCAATATAGGCGCCGCATGCCAATTTTTTTCACCGTTTGCCCCAATGGTAAATCCGCCTGTCGTATGATCAGCAGCTGCTATCACCAGCGTATGTTTATCTTTTTTCGCGAATTCAATGGCAGCTTTATACGCCTGTTCAAAATCTCTTACCTCGCTCATGGCTCCGACAGTATCATTGTCATGAGCGGCCCAGTCAATTTGGCTGCCTTCGACCATCAAGAAAAATCCTTTTTTATTTTGATTCAGCCGGTCAATTGCTGAAACAGTCATATCTTTCAGGGATGGGGTTTTGCTGTCGCGGTCGAGCGCTTTATCAAGCCCTCCGTCTGCAAAAAGCCCGAGCACCTGCTGATCTTTATTTTTCTTCAGCGCTTGTTTTGTTGTCACATAGCTGTAGCCCGCTTGTTTAAATTCTTTCGTTAAATTTCTGTCCTTGCGGGTAAAGTAGGATTTTCCGCCGCCAAGCAAAACGTCAATTTTTTGTTTGCCTTTTATTTTATCATCCATATAGCTGTTGGCGATCTGGTTCATGTTTTTCCGAGATTCATTGTGGGTGCCGTATGCTGCGGGTGTGGCGTGGTTAATTTCAGAAGTTGCGACAAGCCCTGTTGACTTGCCTTGCTGTTTGGCTTCTTCAAGTATTGATTTTACTTTTTTTCCATTTTTATCGACGCCAATTGCATTGTTATATGTCTTAACGCCTGTCGCTAATGCTGTTCCGGCTGCTGCTGAATCTGTAATATTATAGTCAGGGTCATCCGGATGCGTCATCATCATACCTGTCAGGTTCCGGTCAAATTCAGTTAACGTCGGGTTGTTGGGTGTTTCACCGTTATTTTTCAAGGAACGGTAGGCATTTATGTATGATGCTCCCATGCCGTCACCAATCATCACAATGACATTTCTGATCTCATCTTTGTTTTGTTTTTTGGCGCTTGCTTTTTCGGTCTGCTGCAGCTCTGCACCGGCGAATATACCGGCTGTAAGCACGGAAACAGCTGCGACTGGCAGCAATTTTGATTTCATTTTTTGAAACAGGCTCATTTTCTTGCAGGCCTCCTTTAATTTGTTCTGCTTATTACGATAGGGAATGTTTGTAAAGTGCGGCAATTGATCCTGTAAATATTCAGTAAAGGATTGTGATGAATATAAAATGGCTGTTCCGTTATCTTGCCTTTCTTTTATCAAAGCATTCATTTTTCCAGAAAAATCTTTACCACAAGTTTGATGCGTGATATGGTTGTTTAAATAAAAAAACTGCGAATAAACGCAGTTTTTATCGAATGCTATCAGTCTCTCATTCTTCCGCTATGTTCTAAATACCTAAATCCCCTTCAATTATTTCCTAATTGTTGATAAAGCGCCCAAATAACATGACAAAAGGACTCGTTTTTTGTCACCTTTGAAACGAAAATGAAATATTTAATACCCTTAAAAACTTTTTTTGAAAACGAATAATTAAGAAATTTGTCACGTGAAGTCAAGACTATTTCTATTGGGAATACAACCTTATAATAGAAAACAAGATGATTAATTAAAAAAAGAGATAAACATAGATATACATATTTAGGGAGGAAAACATGAAAAAGCAAATCATTACAGCTACAACAGCGGTTGTTTTAGGATCGACTTTATTTGCAGGAGCGGCATCTGCACAAAGCGTCAAGGTAAAAAAAGGCGACACGTTATGGGATCTTTCAAGAAAATACGGCACGACAATAAGTAAAATTAAATCAGAAAACAAGCTTCATTCCGATATCATTTACGCAGGACAGACTTTATCCATCAACGGTAAATCGACAGCATCAAGTTCAAAAAGCAGTTCATCTTCTTCTACATACAAAGTAGTGAGCGGCGACAGTCTTTGGAAAATTTCCAAAAAATACGGCATGACGATCAATGAACTGAAAAAACTGAATGGCTTAAAATCAGATCTTCTCCGTATCGGACAAGTTCTGAAAGTGAAGGGCTCAAGCAGTTCAAGCAGTTCAAGCAGTTCAAGCTCATCAAACGTGTCTACGTCTGCAACTTCTACATACAAAGTAGTGCGCGGCGACAGTCTATCTAAAATCGCGAAAAAATACGGTACAACGGTTAGCAAATTAAAGAGTCTCAATGGCTTAAAATCAGATTTAATCTATGTCGGACAAGTATTGAAGGTGAAAGGAACAGGTTCAAAAACTGTAACTTCATCTAAGCCTTCATCTAGCTCAAGCAACAAAGTATCATCTACATCACTTAACGTAAGCAAACTGGTCTCTGATGCAAAAGCGCTAACTGGAACGCCGTACAAATGGGGCGGAACAACAACTTCCGGTTTTGACTGCAGCGGATTCATTTGGTACGTATTAAACAAACAAACAAGTGTGGCAAGAACGAGCACTGCGGGATATTGGAGCTCCATGAAGAGCATTGCCAGCCCGTCTGTCGGTGATTTCGTATTCTTTACAACATATAAATCCGGCCCTTCTCACATGGGGATTTACGTTGGAAACAACAGTTTCGTTCATGCAGGATCTGACGGCGTACAAATCAGCAGCCTGAACAACAGCTACTGGAAGCCTCGCTACCTTGGTGCGAAAAGATTCTAATTTTACAAAGTAACCCGTTCATAGAACGGGTTTTTTTCATTAGACGGAGCATCTTTGTTTTGGTTACATCTAAAAATGAAAATGTGATAAAAAGTCCAAAAACTTTTTTTCCTTCTTATTTTCATAAAGGGCGATCGCATAAGCACCGGCATAGGGCAGCTGCACAGAATGGTAAGGGATTCTGATCATCTGTTTCTCCTCTAATTCGCGCTTTACTGTAGATAAGGGGAGGAATGAAACGCCAAGTCCTTCTTTTATAAACCGTTTCGTTATATGGGTTTGTGTGACTTTCATTGTCCTCACAAAAGGAAGGGTCACTCTGACTTGACGGAGTAAGTCGTCCCAGTAGTCAGGATGATTGTGGGTCAAAAGCAGGTACTGCTCAAGCACCTCTTTGGCATCAATTTCTTCGTCTGCTGTGAAGCGCCGATCAGGAGGCGCAACGAGGACGACTGGGTCCTTATATAAACAGTGGCATGTTAAAGAAGAAGACTGGACTTTTAAACAGCTCAGTCCGATATCCGCCTCGCCAGATTTAATCAGAGACGAGATTTCTGCCGATTCAAAAATCTTCACTGCAATTTCTGTTTCAGTATTCATTGATGTGTATCGTTTCATAACAGATGGAAGCACAGTATCGGCAATAAGCGGCGAAACCGCGAGCTGTAAGGTTTGAGAGTAGCCTTGTCTTACTCTGTGGAGCTCTGCCATGCTGTTTTCATAGTCATCAAGCAGCCTCAGTGCAAACGGCAAATAAGCCCTGCCTTCATCGGTTAACTGAATCTGTCTGCCTTTTCGCTCGAACAGCTTGCAGCTGATTTCTTTTTCTAATTGCTTGATATGTACGGTTACAGTGGGCTGAGATAAAAAAAGCGTTTCCGCTGTTTTTCTGAAGTTTTCATATTTCGCAGCGGTCACAAAGGTGTGAAGCCATTTGAAATCCATTTCCATTCTCCCTCTGATTAATATTTTTAATTAATTCCCTTTAAAATATTCAATATTTTTTAAATATTATATTTACTATAATAACAGAAAAGGATAGGGGGAATACAAATGGTACATTACGGATTAAAGGGAATTACATGTGTGGACACATCAATCAGCCATATTGACGGCGAAAAAGGGCGCCTTATCTACAGAGGGCATCATGCAAAAGACATCGCGCTGCAACACAGCTTTGAAGAAGCCGCTTACTTGATTTTATTTGGAAAACTGCCGGCATCAGATGAATTACGGATATTTGAAGAAAAGCTGATCGCGGAGCGAAACCTGCCTGACCGCATTGAAAGTTTGATTCAGTCGCTGCCTAATAACATGGACGACATGTCGGTGCTGAGAACGGTTGTTTCAGCATTAGGGGAAAATACGTACACGTTTTATCCAAAAATAGAAGAAGCGATTCGGCTGATTGCCATCACGCCGTCTATTATCGCTTACAGAAAACGCTGGGTGCGCGGCGAGCAAGCCATTGAGCCATCTTCCCAGTACGGACATGTTGAAAACTATTATTATATGCTCACAGGTGAACAGCCTTCAGAAGCAAAAAAGAAAGCGCTTGAAACATATATGATTCTGGCCATGGAGCATGGCATGAACGCATCAACTTTTTCGGCACGGGTTACTTTGTCTACAGAGAGTGATTTGGTATCGGCCATTACCGCGGCGCTTGGCACGATGAAAGGCCCGCTTCATGGAGGGGCTCCTTCTGCTGTAACAAAAATGCTTGAAGACATTGGAGAAAAAGCGAATGCTGCAGCGTATTTGACAGCAAAGCTTGAAAAAGGAGAACGCCTGATGGGATTTGGGCACCGCGTGTATAAGACGAAAGATCCGCGGGCAGAAGCTTTGAGGCAGAAAGCTGAAGAGGTTGCAGGCGATGACCGTGATTTGGATCTGGCGCTGCATGTGGAGGCAGAAGCGATTCGTTTGCTGGACATCTACAAACCGGGCCGCAAGCTGTACACAAACGTTGAATTTTATGCAGCTGCTGTCATGAAGGCGATTGATTTTGATGATGACTTGTTTACACCGACGTTTTCAGCAAGCCGAATGGTAGGCTGGTGCGCACATGTGCTGGAGCAAGCAGAAAACAACGTGATTTTCCGTCCGTCAGCTAAATATACAGGGGCTATTCCTGAAGAAGTACTTTCATAACATATTTTGCAGTTTATTCGCTTCTGTGATGTGGTAAACATTCAATATCATCATGTCTAGGAGTGATCAATATGAACCCAATGGACAGACAAACAGAAGGACAAGAACCGCAGCGGCAGGACCGACAGCCGGGGATTGAGTCTGAAATGAATCCTTTTCCTTTAACAGAAGACCGTGATTATAAAGGAAGCGGAAAACTGAAAGGAAAAGTCGCGATCATTACAGGAGGCGACAGCGGAATCGGGAGAGCGGCAGCAATTGCGTATGCAAAAGAAGGGGCAGACGTCTCCATTCTTTATCTGGACGAACATTCTGACGCAGAGGAAACGCGAAAACAAGTTGAACAGGAAAACGTCCGCTGCCTGCTGATTCCTGGGGATATCGGAGATGAGAAGCATTGTGAACAGGCTGTACAGCAAACCGTAGACCATTTTGGAAAGCTGGATATTTTGGTTAACAACGCTGCTGAACAGCACCCGCAGGACAGTATTCTTGATATTTCAACAGAACAGCTTGAAAAGACCTTCCGCACGAACATTTTTGCCATGTTTCATATGACAAAGAAAGCGTTGCCTCACTTGAAAGAAGGGAGCGCAATCATTAATACGACATCGATTACCGCTTATGAAGGAGATACCGCATTAATTGATTATTCCAGTACAAAGGGTGCAATTGTCTCCTTTACACGATCAATGAGCAAATCTCTTGTGGATAAAGGCATCAGAGTAAATGCGGTGGCGCCCGGCCCGATTTGGACACCGCTGATCCCGGCGACATTCCCGGAAGAAAAAGTGAAACAGCATGGACTTGATACGCCGATGGGCAGACCGGGACAGCCGATAGAGCATGCAGGTGTATACGTTTTGCTTGCATCTGATGAATCTTCCTATATGACGGGACAGACGATTCACGTGAATGGCGGCCGTTTTATTTCAACATAATGTACAAAAAACCAGCAGAATGGCTGGTTTTTTTGTGCATGAAAATAGGCCAGTGCAGAAATTTGTCGAATTTTTTAAAAATTTAGTTTTCATTTTTAGATTTTTATATATAATATTGAGTAGGAGAAAGGAATGATTCATCAGCAGTACAAATATAGTAGAAAAAAAGAAAAACGGTCATTGTTGCTCATGAATTCAGAAAATTCAAATAAAATATAAAGAAATCATCAGCTAGGAGTTGAAGGGGAATGAAAGGAAGCGTATTTAGGAAGAAAAGTATTCAGGATTTAATCGCTGCAACAAAAGGTGAAAAATCTTTAAAAAGAGAATTAGGGGCATTTGACTTAACATTGCTTGGGATTGGGGCCATTATAGGTACTGGGATATTTGTACTGACGGGGACAGGGGCAGTTACTGCCGGACCCGGACTGACCGTTTCATTTGTTGTCGCAGCGCTGGCTTGTTTATTCGCTGCATTGTCTTACGCTGAATTTGCTTCAAGTGTGCCTGTCTCAGGTTCGGTGTATACATTTACTTATGCTACAATGGGAGAACTTTTGGCCTTCATTATCGGGTGGGATTTAATTTTAGAGTATATGCTGGCGGTAAGTGCCGTTTCAGTCGGGTGGTCTGGGTATTTTCAATCATTTTTGTCCGGGCTTGGCATTCATCTTCCGGTGGCCTTAACGGCTGCTCCGGGGGCTGTAAAAGGAACCTTTACCATTTTTAATCTGCCTGCATTTGTCATTGTTCTTGCCATTACGTATTTGCTTTATTTAGGCATCAGAGAATCTAAAAGAGTCAACAACATTATGGTGATTTTAAAAGTACTGGTCGTTCTCTTGTTTATTGCGGTGGCAGCTGTTTACGTGAAGCCGGATAACTGGCAGCCGTTTATGCCAATGGGCTTTGGCGGCGTATTCAGTGCAGCGGCACTCGTTTTCTTTGCTTTTATCGGATTTGACGCTGTATCCTCTGCCGCGGAAGAGACGAAAAACCCTGGGAAGGATCTGCCGAAAGGAATTATTTTCTCATTATTGGTTTGTACCATTTTATATGTTACTGTATCAGCCATCATGACAGGGGTTGTTCCATTTGCCCAGTTTGAAGGCGTCGATCATCCGGTTTCTCTCGTTCTTCAAAGCGCGGGGCAAAACTGGGTGGCAGGCATTATTGATATCGGTGCGGTTTTGGGAATGACAACAGTTATGCTTGTGATGCTTTATGGACAGACACGTGTTATGTTTGCTATGTCTCGTGACGGCCTGGTTCCGGGATCGCTTTCTAAGGTTCATCCGAAGCATAAAACTCCTTATGTTGCGACTTGGTTTTTCGGCATAATGTCGGCGCTCCTCGGTTCACTTGTTCCGCTTGATGAGCTTGCCAAGCTGGTAAACATCGGAACGCTTTCAGCGTTTGTGCTGATTTCTGTCGCGGTTATTGTATTGAGAAAGAAACAGCCTGATCTTCCGAGAGCCTTTAAATGTCCGGGGGTTCCGGTTATCCCGGGCTTAGCAATTCTATTCTGCCTGTTCTTAATTTTAAATCTCGGCTGGGTGACGATTGTCCGCTTCCTTGTATGGCTGTTAATTGGCATGGCGATCTATTTCTTATATTCAAGAAAGCATTCAAAATTAAATCAATAACTCTCAAAGAAGGGAGCGGCTTACACTGGCCGCTCTCTTTTCTATTCTCATCAAATGAATTTATAGAAATCAGCATGAAAATAAGAGATAATATAGGCTGGAAAGGAAGTGACATCATTGTCTGAGCAAAAACCAGTCCAATGGGCTTCAAAAATCGGTTTCGTCATGGCTGCCGCTGGATCAGCCATCGGCTTAGGCGCGATTTGGAAGTTCCCTTATGTAGCGGGGACGAATGGAGGAGGCGCCTTTTTCCTTATTTTTGTGCTATTTACCATTCTCTTGGGCTATCCGCTTTTAGTGGGAGAATTTATCTTTGGAAGACGGAACCAAACGAATGCCATTGATGCATATAAAAAAGAAGCGCCGCGAACAGCTTGGTTTCTCACAGGATGGGTCGGTGTAGCGGCTTGTTTCTTAGTTTTATCGTTTTACAGTGTTATCGGAGGATGGATTTTACTATATATAGTGAAAACAGCATCGGGTTCACTGTCCGGTCTCACCCAGGAGCAGTACGGTGCACTTTTTGGCTCTGTTATTCAAAACCCTGTGCAGACGCTCGCGGCTCAGCTTATCTTTATGGTACTGACTGTGCTGGTTGTCGCCAGAGGGGTTCAAAAAGGGATTGAACGCGTAAGCGCGGTGATGATGCCGATTTTGTTTATATTGTTTGTCCTGCTTGTTCTTCGGTCGCTCACGCTGGATCATGCGATGGAAGGCGTGAAATTTTTGCTTGTGCCCCATTTCGGCGATTTGACCCCGGAGTCTGTTTTGTTTGCGCTGGGACAGGCTTTCTTTACGTTAACACTGGGGGTTTCGGTCATGGTGACCTACAGCTCCTATCTGCCGAAAACGCAAAATATCCCGCGTTCTGCAGCGTCCATTGTCGTTATGAATATCATTGTGACACTTTTGGCAGGTTTGGCTATTTTTCCTGCCGTTTTCTCCTTCGGATTGGAGCCGAATGAAGGTCCGACTTTGCTGTTTACAGTGCTTCCGGCCGTTTTTGAACAGCTTCCGTTCGGTATCCTGTTTTTCATCGGCTTTCTAGTCGCATTTTTATTTGCCGCACTGACCTCTGCCTTTTCGATGGTGGAAATGATTGTAGCCATTATCGGCAAAGGGGACGAAACGAAGAGGAAAAAGCTGTCATGGACCAGCGGGTTTTTGATCTTCTTAGTCGGTATCCCATCTTGCTTATCCTATGGCGTGCTGAGCGATGTGCGCATATTTGATAAGACGTTTTTTGACGTTGTCGATTTTACCGTCAGCAATGTTCTGCTGCCGTTAGGCGCCCTGTTAATTTCTATTTTCATTCCGCTGAAAATATCGAAACAGGACCTATGGGCAGAGATGAGACAAGGATCACATCCCGGAAAAGCATTCTTTTATATATGGTTTTATTTGCTCCGTTTCGTTGTGCCGCTGGCTATTATTATCGTGTTCTTAAATTTAATCGGGATTATATCCTTTTAGAAAAACAGGCTCCGCTGGGGGCCTGTTTTTTTGTTTATTATGATTTCATCAGCGGTTCCCAAGCGGTTTTCAGCTTTTTGATACCGAGCCGGATGTCCTCTTCAGAAAGCCCTCCATAACCGATTAAGATAGAAACAAACGGCGGCTGGCTCTTGTACGATGGAGAAACCGGATAGACATTCACTCTGTTTTTGGCAGCGGCTTTTATCGCTTCATCCTCACTGGCTGAAAACATAAGCCGAAGGAGGATATGGAGTCCCGAGTTTTTTCCGAGAACCTCCACGCTGTCTCCCAGCTCAGTTCGTATCGCTTCGAGCAGAACAGCGTGTTTTTTTCGATATAAGGATCTCATCCTGTTCAAATGCTTTTGCCATTCGCCGTTTTCAATGAAATCTGCCAGTGCCAATTGATTATGGGAAGAGACCGTCTGTTTCATCAAAAGCGTATTTTTTCTTACGGGTTCAATAAGTGCAGCAGGAAGAATCATATAGCTGATCCGCAAGGAAGGGAGCAATGATTTTGAAAAAGTGCCGAGATAAATGACCCTGCCATTCGGGTCAAGGCCTTGCAGCGATGGAATGGGCTGCCCGCTGTAGCGAAATTCTCCATCATAATCATCCTCAATAATAAATGAATTTGCCTCTTTTGCCCAAGACAACAGCTCCTGTCTTCGGGCGATCGTCATTATGGTCCCGAGCGGGAATTGATGTGAGGGAGTCGTATAGACGAGATGCGGGCTCTCGTGTTTAAGGCTAGCCGGCAGGACTCCTTCTTCATCTGTGCAAATGGGAATCACGTTCATGTGATTGGCCTCAAACATTCGTCTTGAACGGTGAAATCCCGGTTCTTCAAAACCGATTTTTGTTCCCGGCTGAAGCGTAAGGCAAAGAATTTGCAGAAGGACGGTAGTGCCTGCTCCAATGATAATTTGGCTGGGGTCACAATTGACACCGCGTGACAGTCTGACAAATCGGGCTATCATTTCTCTGAGTGCAGGTTCTCCTTGAGGATCGCCTGAGATGTGAAATTGTTCAGAATACCGATCCAGACTTTTCACCATGCTTTTTCGCCACGCGTTAAAGGGAAAGTGGACCAGATCGACATTTCCTTGATGAAAGTTAATAACAGATTCTACTTCTTTATGAGTGATCGGCTGCGGAGGAGGTTGATATGGTATTGGAGCATTCGGAAACTCAGGTTCAATGTCTGCTGCAAACCAGCCGATTTTAGGCTTGCTTTTGACATATCCTTCAGCGGTTAATTGCTCGTAGGCGCGTTCTACCGTTGCCGTGCTGACACCGAGCAAGCCGGAGAGCCTGCGTTTTGACGGAAGCCTCATTCCTTTGGTGATTCTGGCATGTGACATTTCTTGTTTGAAATAGGTGTAAAGCTGTTCATACAGAGGTGTTTTGCTTGTTTTGTCCAGAAACGGCGTGATATCCATTTTATCTCTCCTTGCATCTGGCGTGGTCATTTTTTCTGGTTTTGGCTATTTGGCGAATGCCATAAATCGGATATCATCATTGTAACGAATGGAGAGGGGATTGATAAGATGCTTCATATCAAACAATTAACGACTAGAGAAGAGTGGATGGATGCATATCCGGTGATGCACGAATTAAGAACAGAGCTGGATGAAGAGACGTATTTACATAGGCTGGAGCGCTGTGTCCAAAAAGAGTCGTATATGCTGTTTGCCTTATATGAGGATAAAGCGATCAGGGCACTGTGCGGCGCGCTGCCAAGGGTTTCGCTTCATCAAGGAGAGTACGTATGGATAGCGGATCTTGTCACAAGCGGGCCTTACAGGTCTAAGGGGTACGGCAAACTTCTTTTGGATTATGCGGCAAACTGGGCAAGAGATGCAGGCTACAGTTCTGTCAGTCTTTCATCAGGTCTTCAGCGCAAAGACGCCCACAGATTTTATACGGATAAAATGGGATTTACGATTGAAAGCTATTTATTCAGAAAACAGCTGTCATAAAAAAAGACGCCTGAAACGGCGTCTTTTTTCTAAAAGCCAAACTGTAAGTTGGTATCCACAGACACAATAGTATACACACAGATAATCACAAAGAGATTAAGGACAACGCCGAGCAGGCCGGGACCCGTGCGTCCTCTTTTAATGAATAGCTCAATAATGCCAAACGGAACGGCGGCCATGGCAAACGGCAGCATTTGATAAGAATAAGAGGTCACATTGCTGATAATCGCCAAATTAAGCAAGAGCAAAGACAGAATCGCTGTCCCGACAGATATCCAGCCAAATACATTATGTTCTTTAAAAATTCTTACCAATTCCATAATTCCACCTCGCCGACATTTGCTGATTTTACTGATTTGTTTTTCAGCATGCGCTGGATTTCCTTGGTCGGTCCTGTAACGACAGAGCCGTATACATTAACACCATTTTTCTCTACATAATCCAAGCGGGAATCTACTTTTAAGTCTTTTCGTTTTGAAATGACCTGCGCCCATTTTTCGTGCTTCGATATGTAAGTTAAAGCATCGATAAATTGGTCACCGTTTGACTTCCCTTTTGTATTAAGCGCAGCCAGGAACTTTGAGTCTTTCCCTGGATAGCCAAGCGGCTCTGCGTAAGCGGTATCCTTTGTATTGTTCTCTGTTTCAATCGCGTTCCACAAAAAGCTTACATCATAACCTCTGAATTTTTTATACACTTCTTTTGTCGGATATGCCCGGTCATAAGAAAGGTAGACCTCGGAAACAGTCCCTTCAGGCAAAGCTTTTAATGTTTTTTCCGCTTTTGCGGTTGTTTGTTCAGATCCGCTTGATGGGTGTGTAAAGTAATGGCCGCCTTTATGGATTTCTAAGTCATAGTAGTTGACGACCGGCGCTTTCACTCTGTCATAAAACATTTCCACCCGTTCATTCCCCACGGCAGCTGTTTTCGTGCCAATCTGTTTTTGCAGCGGGAATTCTGTATTCATGCCAAACAGCTTCACCTGGCTCTTCAGTCCAGAAGTATCGACAAGAACATTTGGCATAGTCAGGGCTACAGTGACTGCGGCAGTTTCCATAAATTCATTGCCGGTGCTGTGTTTTCCTCCCATTCCGTAGTAGAGGTAGCTTCCCAGCGTACATAGCGGCAAAATCATTAATGTCGATATGACGGCAAGAGCGGAAATACGCAAATAAGACTTCCGTTTGCCGTAGGCCAGAATGGCTTTTTGTTTTTCAGGACTGATGTCGACATCCCAATCATGATCGTCTGGCAGCTCACTATCAATCAGTTCCTGATACACTTCGAGCTTCTCAAGTTCCTCTTCAAACGCGGTCATTTCCTGATCGCTCATTTCACCGTTTTTATATTGATCAAAACGCTTTTTAAATTCTTCATTCATCATTAACACCTCTATTATAAAGTGCTTTCAGCCGCTGTCTGGCACGAAACAAAACACTTTTAAAATTCGCCTCTGAAATATTCATAATATGGGATGCTTCTTTGTAATTTAATTCTTTTAAATAATATAGTGTTAACGCCTCCCGATAGTTATCGGGGAGCTCGGACATATAACCAGTCAGCACTTCCTTTATCTCTACCTGGTGGGCAGGGCTCTGAACAGCAGTTTGAAAGAGGCTTCCAATCAAATCATCTGAAATGGTGACTTCTTTCTTATGCTTTCTGACGTAATCAATGAAGGCGTTCCGCGCCACTTGAAAAAGCCAGGGCTTTACTTTGCTGTGATCATAGGAGTGAATGTGTATGTATGCCCGCATAAAGGTTTCCTGCAGCAAGTCTTCGGCAAGATGCTTGTCTTTTGTCATGGAGAGCAGGAACCTGTAAACATCATTCATGTACATTTGGTAAATTTCATCGATCGTCACTGCCTTTTCTCCCCTCTATGTTATACACGCATAAGAAAGGTTTAAAGTTGCACATTACATGCAAACGGCTTTTTAATACGTAATCAAACACCATTACTCTATAGTACAAAAAATTCGCCCTGAAAGATAGAGGTGAGAAATGTTTAACATTTTTTCCATCAGGGAAAACATAGTGAAAAAGTGAAGGAGTGGCACAATGGAATATACCAGTATCTCAGACACAGGAATAAAAGTCTCCCGAATTGGACTCGGCACATGGGCGATCGGCGGAACCATGTGGGGAGGCACTGATGAAAAAACATCGATCGAAACCATCCGCGCCGCTCTTGATAAGGGGATCACACTGATTGACACCGCGCCGGCATATGGCTTCGGGCAGTCCGAAGAAATTGTCGGGAAGGCGATCAAGCAGCATGGGGCAAGAGATCAGGTTGTTATTGCCACTAAAACGGCGCTGGATTGGAAAAACACTCAGCTGTTCCGCCATGCTAACAGAGCGAGAATTATACAGGAAGTCGAGGATTCCCTGCAACGGCTGCAGACAGATTATATCGATCTATATCAGGTGCATTGGCCAGATCCGCTTGTGCCGATAGAGGAAACGGCAGAAGTGATGAAAGAATTATATGATGCCGGGAAAATCCGCGCGATCGGCGTCAGTAATTTCTCGGTTGAACAAATGGATACGTTTCGGGCCGTTGCTCCGCTTCATACAATCCAGCCTCCTTACAATCTGTTTGAAAGGGACATTGAAGAGAATGTGCTCCCGTATGCGAAAGACAAACAGATGACAACACTATTATACGGCAGTTTATGCAGAGGGCTGTTAACGGGAAAAATGACAGAAGATCATTCGTTTGAGGGAGACGATCTTCGAAATCACGATCCGAAATTTCAGAAGCCGAGATTTAAAGAATATCTTTCTGCAGTCAATCAATTAGAAGACTTGGCGAAGACACGTTATGGAAAATCTGTGATGCATCTGGCCGTGAGATGGATTTTAGACCAGCCGGGAGCGGGAATCGCCCTTTGGGGGGCAAGACAACCTCAACAAATAGAGGCGGTATCAGAAATTACCGGCTGGACGCTGAGCAATGAAGATAAAAAAGACATTAATACCATTTTGAAAAATACGATATCAAACCCGGTTGGACCGGAATTTATGGCGCCTCCGACAAGAGAGGGGTATATAACAAAAAGCTGAGGATGATTCCTCAGCTTTTTGACGTTAAGAAAAGAGAAATCTTAAAAATTAGTACCAGGTAATAAAAAATGTTGTTATAATAAGTAACAGAAAGAATCATTGATTACGACAAAGGAAGTGCGATATGTATAAGTTTTGTGCAAATGCTTTAAAAGTTATTCTTTCTCTTCGCGGAGGAGTGAAGGTATACAACAAAGAAAACCTTCCGGCCGATTCAGGTTTTGTCATCGCGTGTACACACTCTGGCTGGGTTGATGTGATCACACTCGGAGTCGGGATTCTTCCTTATCAAATACACTACATGGCGAAAAAAGAGCTTTTTCAAAATAAATGGATCGGTTCGTTTTTGAAGAAAATTCATGCCTTTCCGGTAGACCGGGAAAATCCTGGCCCAAGCAGCATTAAAACGCCGATTAAGCTGCTGAAAGAAGGAGAGATTGTCGGAATCTTCCCAAGCGGAACAAGAACTTCTGAGGATGTGCCTTTGAAGAGAGGCGCAGTGACAATTGCGCAAATGGGGAAAGCACCCCTTGTTCCGGCTGCTTATAAAGGACCTTCAAGCGGAAAGGCGTTGTTCAAAAAAGGAAAAATGAAGCTGATTATCGGGAAACCTTTGCAGCAGGCTGATTTTGCCCACCTTCCGTCTAAGGAAAGGCTGGCGGCTATGACAGAGGCTTTGAATCACAGCATTAAAGAGCTTGAAAAGAAGCTGGAACAACTGTAATTCATCAGTCATTGCACTCGCCAATATCCCGATTGTTTATAATTTCCTGGGCCATTAGCTATACTAAATGAGGAATTGATCATTGGGAAAGGTTATGGTTCATGAAAAAAATGATAATAGTCGGGGCTGGAATTTTGGGAGCATCAACAGCATATCAGCTAGCCAAAATGGGTGCAGAGGTTCTGGTTATAGATCGGAAAGATAAGGGCCAGGCCACCCATGCAGCGAAAGGCATTATCTGTCCATGGCTGTCTCCTCGTCGTGATCAGGCTTGGTACCGGCTGGCAAAGGACGGAGCGCGCTTTTATCCTCGGTTCATAGAAGAACTTAGAAAAGAAGGCGAGACGGACATTGGTTATGCTCAAGTCGGTGCTCTTAGTATTCATCACGAGAAAGAAAAGATCGAAACGATCGAAAAACGTGTGCGGGAGCGTAAACAAGCTGCCTTGGAAATCGGTGAGATATCCTTTCTTCATGAAAACCAAACCGCAGATTTGTTTCCTCTGCTTGCTGAACGGTACCATTCTGTTCATATAAGCGGAGCCGCCCGTGTTGATGGAGAAGTGCTGCGAGATACATTATTGAGATCTGCTCAAAGAAACGGCGCAGTCATTTTAAAAGGTGATGCTGCGCTTCGACATCATTCGAATCGTGTCACAGGCGTAACTGTCGGTAATGAAATCTATTCTTCTGATGAGGTTATTGTTTGTGCCGGTGTTTGGGCAGACCAATTGTTAGCGCCTTTAGGCATTCAATTCAAAGTAAGTGCGCAAAAAGCGCAAATTGTGTATGTGCAGGTGCCGAATGTAAATCATATGGACAGCTGGCCTGCTGTGATGCCGCCCTCTAAAGAGTATCTTTTAGCTTATCATGACAATAGAATAGCTATCGGCGCGACACGTGAAGATGAGATAGGCGGACGTGATGTAAGGATAACGGCTGGCGGGCTGCAGGAACTTCTAAACAAGGGATTAGAAATGGCTCCCGGCTTAGCGAACAGCACCTTTCAAGAGGCAAGAGTCGGTTTACGCCCCTTTACACCAGGTGATGTGCCGGTGATCGGATCTCTTCCCGGCTGGGATGGGGTGATAGTGGCAAACGGTCTTGGATCGTCTGGTTTAACAATGGGCCCCTATATGGGGGAGCAGTTGGCGAAGCTGGCCCTTAGAATGGATTTGGATATCAATTTAGATGATTATGATATAAAAAAAGCAGCAGGAGTCCGATGATCACCTGCTGCTTTTTTTTGTGGTGTTTATATTTTTGATAATGAGAGCTGATCCTCTGGCAGTGCTTTAAGAGAGCCGTCATTATTTAATACAGAGCGCCATGTATAACGCGGTTCATAGCCAAGAACCTTTTTAGCTTTATCGATTGCCATCAGCGTTTCATATCCTTTTATATCTCTCTTTAAAGATACATCGGGGAAAAATCGTTTTACTAAGTCTTCACTAGGCTCTTTCATGATGGTATCGGGTGCAGTAATATGGAAGACGTCATTTCCGAGATTGTTTTTTTCGAGTGCTAGAAGGCAAGCATGTGCAGCATCCCTGACATCACAATACGCCCATGCATTTTTCTTTTGAATATCCTTTTGCTGCTCGTTCCAGTGCATGCCTGGGATTTTTTCGTACTCATCAGGCTCATATATATTCGCAAAGCGGAGAGTGACAATTTGTGTATTGATCAGCTTTGAATACATATCTGAGAGGATTTCGGTCAGCCGTTTTGCCATCGCATAAGATGACTTTACGATCGTTGGATGCTCCTCGTCTACGGGAAGGTAACTGAGCTCGTCCGGCACAAATGGATATCCCAGCACCGTTTCACTTGAAGCCCACACAAGCTTACGGATTTTAAAATCTTTACAGGCTTCCAGGATATTAAAATTAACAAGCATATTATTTTCAAATATCGCCTGGGAGGTATTCCTGACATCTGTAGGGATATTCCCAAGATGAACCACAGCGTCGCAGCCCATGATTAGCTGACATACCTGGCCGTAATCCCGTAAATCTGCTTGAATAAATGTTTTCGATGCGGACTCTTCTTTTAATACTCTGTCTGATGCTGTCACATCATGGCCGGCCTCTAATAACGTTCTTACAGCCCAGCGTCCGATTTTACCTGCTGCTCCAGTTACGACAACTTTCATGTTTTCGCTCCTTTCTATAATGATGCCGGAAATATTCGTTTTTATCGCAATTGCACCTTTTTAGAGTTCCCGCGGATGACCGATTTATTAGCAGCAGTTTTCAGAAGAGAGGTATGACAATGTCAAAAACGAACCAGAATAAAAAAGACACCTCAATAAAAGGTGTCTTTTTCAAAATTATGCTTCTTGCGACTCTCCAACTTCTATCAGCTCTTCTGCTGCGAGCTTTTTCACTTCAATATAAGCGACGTGGTGGCCGTCAATTTCATTAATAATAAATTCACAGCCTTCTTCGATAATAGAATCGTTCTTTTCCACATCGTATTTCTGAGTAAGGAACCAGCCGCCGATCGTATCGACTTCTTCATTCTCTAAATGAATGCCGAGCAGATCGTTCACTTGGTCGATTAAGACTTTACCGTCCAGCATGTAATGGCCTTCGCCGATCTTGCGGATTTCGCTGATCTCATCAATATCAAACTCATCGCGGATTTCGCCAACGATCTCTTCAATAATGTCCTCTACCGTCACCAGTCCGGCAGTTCCGCCGTATTCATCTGACAGGATTGCCATGTGGACTCTTTCTTTTTGCATTTTGACAAGCAAATCATGGATCGGCGCAGATTCAATCACATGAATGATCGGATTCACGAATTGAGAAATGGTGGAATCAACAGAAACCTCGCCGCTGATGCAGGCCGTCAGCACTTCTTTAATATTAATAACCCCGATAATATTATCTTTATCGCCCTCTTCTACTGGGTAGCGGGTATATTTTTCAATTTGAATGATTTCCATCATTTCAGAAATCTTAATATCGTGCGGAAGGCTGACAATCTCGGTCCGCGGGATCATAATTTCTTTCGCGAGCCTGTCGTCAAATTCAAAGATTTTATTCACATATTTAAACTCTGACTGGTTAATTTCACCGCTTTTATAGCTTTCCGACAGAATGATTCTTAGCTCTTCTTCAGAGTGAGCCAATTCGTTTTCTGATACGGTCTCCAGGCCAAAAGCTTTTGTCAATAACCGTGCGGAATTGTTCAAAAGCCAGATGAACGGGAACATGATGCGGTAAAACCAAATCAGCGGTTTCGCAAACAGCATAGACACTGCTTCCGCCTTTTGGATGGCAACTGTCTTAGGTGCAAGTTCTCCGACAACAACGTGCAGGAACGTGATAATGGCATACGCCAAAATAAACGATATGATATGTGAAAGGGAACTTGGTACGTCCAATTGTACGAAAAGCGGATGAACAAGCCTTTCAATCGTTGATTCCCCTAAAACCCCTAATCCAATGGAAGTCAATGTAATTCCAAGCTGACACGCAGATAGATACTCATCAAGATGCGTGGTCACTCTTTTTGCGGCAATTGCTGCTTTATTTCCTTCCGCGATCAGCTGATCAATCCGTGAGCCTCTGATTCTGATAATGGCAAACTCAGATGCTACGAAAAATGCCGTCAGGGCAATTAAAACAGCGACTAAAATCAAATTCACTATGTCCAATTAGAACCTTCACTCTACAATGAGAATGAAGGTAACACCTCCTGTTAGTAAAATGGTTTTAACTTAACAGCAGCATAAATGATTGGAACACGGCGAGCTTTTCGGGCGTAAGTTTGCTTTTCAGCTCGTCACGATCCTCAGGCTTCAGCCGTTCAAACCGATGCAAGATCCCGGAGATGTTTTGATTCATATAATCAATTTCAGATGCCAGATTTCCAATTTCATCATGATCTATGGCTGAAGAGGGAAACTGGTTCTCCAGTCGATCTTTAATATCGGACAGGGCCAATCGCTGCTGCTTGCAATCTACAATAAATATGAGTCGTTTAAGTGCGTTTTCATCGTAGTAACGATAATTTGAACAGGATCTGGCCGGCGTCAGCAGACCAAGATTCGTATAATAATCAACTGTTCGTTTCGTTACTCCGGCAAGTGCCGCTAGTTCACTGATACGATAAGTCTCAGCCCCATCTAAATCCCTCCCAACCATCACGTTATAGTTATGAGAATAGTTTAATATATGAAGGGTGCCTTACACAAGTTTATTGTTTTTTCGGGAAGCCGGATATGGAAAAAGTGGCATCCGAATTCTGGTTGAAGTAACATAGATAGATAGAATGTTCAATTTATTTATATGTGCAGAAGGGACAGATGAGATTGGCTGGTTTATCGCGGGAAATTGAAGAGAACCTAAATAAAGGATCGTGGATTCGAAAGCTGTTCGATGAAGGAGCGAGACTGAAGAAAGAGTTCGGAAATGACCAGGTGTTTGATTTCTCAATCGGCAACCCGGTCGTTGAACCGCCTGAAGCCTTTACGAGAGCATTAATAGAAGAAGCTGAAAAAGGAAATCACGGATACATACAAAATCAGGGCCTTCCTGAAGCTAGAGAAAAAGTCGCGCAATTTCTGGCCGGCCGCTTTGCTGCCGAGTTTTCAGCTGAGCGTGTTGTCATGACAGTAGGTGCGGGCGGCGCATTGAATGTGGCGCTAAAAAGTATATTAAATCCGGGAGAAGAGGTCATCATTCTCGCTCCTTATTTTGCAGAATATAAATTGTATATTGAGAACTATGGGGGGAAGGCTGTCAGCTGCCCGCTGACAGCCCGGTTCGAGATTGACATTGAAGCGGTAAGGCAGGCGATTACCCCGCAGACGATAGGACTCATTCTGAATACACCTCATAACCCGACGGGAACCGTACTCAGCCAGAAAAATATAGATGATCTAGGCGCTCTGTTAAAAGAGATTGAAGAGACAAACGGCCAAACCATCTATGTACTGTTTGATGAGCCGTACAGTCAGCTGATTTATGATGAAGTGCTGGCAAATCCGTTTCAATCGTATCATCGTGTCATTTTGGCGAGTTCATTCAGTAAGGACCTCGGCATAGCAGGGGAGCGGCTCGGTTATATCGGCTTAGACAGCAGCATGCCGGATGCCGACCTTTTGATAAATGCTTTTGTGTACTGCAATCGAACACTTGGGTTTGTAAATGCACCTGTCATGATGCAGCGGGCTGTGGCGAGAATGGATGATTTAAGAATAGACGCAAGCGCTTATAAAGAACGCAGAGATGTCATGGTTGACATTTTAAAGGAAGCCGGCTTTGAATTTGAAATGCCAAAAGGCGGTTTCTTCGTTTTTCCGAAGTCGCCAATTGAAGATGAAGTTGCATTTTGTGTGCATGCAGCGCAAAAGTATAAATTGTTAATTGTGCCGAGCAGCGGTTTTGGGATGAAAGGGCACTTCCGTTTATCCTTCAGTGTGCCGCTGGAGCAAATCAAACAATCACGCGACATCTTTATCGCCTTATATAAAGATTTTTTATAAGCCATCTCGCACAAAAAGATAACAGCGATCCCGAGGCTGTTATCTTTTTTTATTTGCCGTATACCCCAGGCTTTGGCCCGTTTTTCAATTCCTGTCTCTCCCTCGAATAAATCGCCAAATTCAACCATAACAGCAGAGCCGGCCTGAAGATAGAAACCGTTTATAACGCAAACTGGTCGAGCCCATTCCTGGCCCTTGCCTGTGTTGTGTGACCAGACACATCTAGTAAGCATTTAAAAGCACACGTCATGATCTTATCCTATGCACGTCGCCGAAGCAGATACGAGCGAATGAGCCGTACGAGCTTCAGCTTGAAAAACAGATATATGTCCGATATTTCAGTGAACAGCACCTTGCCCAATAATCTTAGCATCGTCTTGAAAGGCTATGCACGGATATCAAGAACCTGCTGGCCGGATGAATCAATAGGCTGTCCTATGATAGAAGTCTAAAAATTTAAAATCATTTTTGGAATGAGTTGTGTTACAATAAAATATACAATTTATAATCAAACTTTGACTTGGAGGTGGTATGATGGGGCCCTCTGCTTAGGCAACAATACACCGCGTACCTCAATGTTAAGGAAAAATGATTATATCAGGAGGTGACTCCTTATCCTTTAATGAGGGGATAAGGTTAAATGGACGATATTGACAGTCTGATTTTAATTGGTGTGCTCATTGCTTTAACTGCATTTTTCGTCGCAAGTGAGTTTGCGATTGTTAGAGTAAGGAGATCCAAAATTGATCAGCTTATAACAGAAGGAAACAAACGGGCGATACTCGCAAAGCGTGTCATTACAGATTTGGATGAATATTTATCTGCATCCCAGCTGGGCATTACAGTGACATCAATTGGACTCGGCGTGCTGGGGGAGCCGGCATTTGAACGGCTGCTGCATCCATTGTTTGAACCGCTCGGCCTGCCGGAATCGGTTTCTCATGCAGTCTCTTTTGCGGTCGCGTACGGCTTGATTACATTTCTGCATGTTGTTGTAGGTGAACTGGCCCCGAAAACGGTCGCGATTCAAAAGGCTGAACAGCTAACCTTGCTGATAGCGGGTCCGTTGCGACTATTCTATTTGCTTCTGTTTCCGTTTATTTGGATCCTGAATGGATCGGCGCGGCTTTTATGCGGCATGTTTGGTTTAAAGCCGGCGTCAGAACATGAGGGTTCTCATTCTGAAGAAGAACTCAGAATGCTGTTGTCTGAGAGTTTAAAAAACGGAGAGATTAATCCGTCTGAATATAAATATGTGAATAAGATTTTTGAATTTGATAACCGCATTGCCAAAGAAATTATGATACCGCGGAAGGAAATGGCCGCTGTATCAACGGATATGACAATGGCTGAGATGCTGGAGGTTATGCTGAAAGAAAAATACACCCGCTGGCCTGTCACAGATGGGGACAAAGACAGTGTCATCGGCTTGGTCAATACGAAGCATTTGTTTTCTGACTTGCTGTTTATGACAGAAGAGGAAAGAATGAAAATGACGATCCATCCGTATGTGCGGCCAGTGATCGAAGTCATTGAAACAATTCCGGTTCATGATCTGCTGATTAAAATGCAGCGTGAACGCATTCATATGGCGATTTTGTCGGATGAATATGGCGGAACCTCGGGACTTGTCACGACAGAGGACATTCTTGAAGAAATTGTCGGCGAGATCAGAGATGAATTTGATGAAGACGAACAGCCGCTGATTCAAAAGCTTGGCGACCGCCATTATGTTATGGATGGAAAGGTTCGCATGGATCAGGTGAACAGCCTTCTCGGCGCGTCGATTCAAGAAGACGTGGACACCATTGGCGGGCTGATATTGAAAGAAAACATTGATATTGAGACTGGCGAATCCATTCGCATCGGATCATATACAATAAAGGTGCTGAAGATGGATGGCCGTTTGATTAAGCAAATAGATATAAAAGAAGAAATCAGCCAGACATCCGGGATTACGGCCCACCATACGCTGCCGATGCCCGAGCCAGTCATGCTGAACAGTGCAACCTTGAGCGAGAAATAAGCTCAAGGTTTTTTTATGTCAGCAGCATCCAGCCGCACCAAAATGCCAAAAGGGACCCGCAAAGCGTTACACCGATGTATAGGATGCTTTCCTTTACACGCTTGGCCAGCAAGAGCTGAACACTTTCAACGCTGAAAGTGGAAAATGTGGTAAAGGCGCCAAAAAAGCCGGTGCCGATGATGAGTGCTGCAGATGAATTTGTCACATGAAGCCCTGTAAAAAGCCCAAGACCGAGGGCACCCAGTATATTAACGGTCAATATGCCGACTGGAAAACGAAGGCTTTGCGTTTTAGATGTTATGATGTTGCCAAGCCAAAAACGCAGCACAGCACCGAGTCCTCCCGCTGCGAAAATACCAGCCAGTGTCATCATTGCTTCCGCTCCTTTCCGATTTGAAATTGGGCTATTCGCCGTCCTGCCAAAACGCCGAAGAGCGCAAGCCCGATTCCTGATATGAATGAGACCGCCATATACAAAACAGCTAATGACGAATGCGATTGCAACAGCATGACCGTTTCCTTAGAAAACGTTGACATGGTTGTAAAGCCTCCGCAAAAACCGGTGCCTAAAAAAGCCGATAGCAAAGGCCGTTTCGCCCTAATCATAAAAAAACCGGTCAGAATGCCTAAAAGAAGGCTGCCTGCCGCGTTCTCCAGCCAAGTTGCAGCCGGGAATATATTATTGTTTATGCCGATGTTACATCCGTATCGGAGACAAGCGCCAAGGGCGCCTCCAATAAAAACAGCACTATATTTATTCATGTTTTCCATCCTTTAATACGTAGTCCGGGTAGTCTGTGACAATCCCATCGACGCCCATGGCCTGCAGTTTGGCTGCTGTTTTCTGATGCTTTACTGTCCATGCAAACACTTTTAATCCATTTTTATGGGCGGAAGCGATCATGAGACGATTGAGACGTGTGTATTTGATATTGACATAATTTGCGAAAGCTTTGCAGGCTTTCAACTGATTTCTGGACAGCATGCCAAAATTCGGTCTTGTAATAACGGCTGTCGGAATCGATGGATAAAGCTCGCGGAACCTTTGGATGGAACGGAAACCAAAGGATTGAACAATATTGTTAATAGAAAAAGAAAATTGTCCTAACAGCTGTCCCACTTCTTCTTCAATCCCGATTTGCGAAGGGTGACCCTTTAGTTCAATTAAAAGGCCGATTTTTTTGTGGTAGCGCTTGAGCACCGCCTCCAGAGTTGGGATTTTTTCTCCTTGAAAAGCGGGGCCGTACCAGCTTCCTGCATCAAGTGCCTGCAGCTCCTTCAGTGTAAAATCCTTAACAAAGCCTGAGCCGTTTGTTGTCCGGTCCACTCTGTCATCGTGTATAACGACAATCTGCCTGTCTTTTGTAAGCTGGACATCCAGCTCAATCATATCTGCATTCATTTCTGCCGCGAGATCAAATGCAGCAATTGTATTTTCGGGAGCGTAGCCGGATGCTCCGCGGTGGGCAATGGTGTACAAGCTTGTCAGCTCCTCATATGGGCATTTCTGTTATTGTATCAAATCCATATATGCGCCGCGATACCAACTTGTGATTTTTTTCTGTCATAGTTGAATAGTCCAGGCTGACCGCAACGTATAACTGAAATAGGAACACCCATCGTATCCAAGCATACTTCTACAGAAAAATAGTGCTTTCGACATATTCACAAAATATTCTGTTACTTTATAATAGCAAAAAAGGAGGCGAGATCATGGGAAAAGGGAGAATCAGAGTGGAGGAAAGAATTAAGGCCGAAACAGATGTTGAAATGCAAAAAGCAACTCTCCTTGATCAGACACAAACGAAAAAAAGTAAGTGACTGTCCCTATTGAATCTGGCTGAATGGTTAAAATGAGAAATTGCCCCGGCGCTCCGCCGGGGTTTTGTATGTTATAAAGACATTTAGAGGAGCATTTTGCCGAATGTTTTAGTATAATAAACATTCGATTGGGATAGAGGGGAGACTGCCATGCTAGATTATCTGCAGCAATATTTCACGCTTGATAAAATCATTCAAACCGGCATCAGTTTGGCAATTTTGCTGTTGTTTCTTATACTAAGAAAATTGTTTACAAGATATCTCTTTAATTTGCTTTTTAATATGACAAACAAACCGAAAACTGAAATTTTTAAACAGGTGGTTGTGGCATTCGATAAGCCTGCCAGATGGTTTTTTGTTGCCTTAGGGCTGTTTTTGGCGATCCGTTATTCACCGTTTTTAGATGAGCAGATGCCGCTGATCAGCAAAATATATCGCTCGCTGATTGTAGCGCTGTTGTGCTGGGGGCTTTGTAATTTGACTGCTACATCATCTTTTATTTTTCATAAAGTGAATCAGCGCTTCGAACTGGATATGGATGACATTCTGGCGCCGTTTTTGTCTAAACTGCTCCGTTTTGTCATTATAGCGCTCAGTGTGAGCGTGATCGCCCAGGAATTTAATTATGACGTCAATGGGTTTGTGGCTGGTCTTGGGCTTGGCGGATTGGCTTTTGCGCTAGCTGCGAAAGACACGATCAGCAATTTCTTTGGCGGGATCATCATTATCACTGAAAAACCGTTTACAATCGGTGATTGGGTGGAAACGGCAACAGTGACGGGATCTGTAGAGGATATTACCTTCAGAAGCACAAGATTCAGAACAGCGCAGGGTGCGCTAGTAACGGTGCCAAATTCCACGCTGTCGATGGAAGCCATCACGAACTGGACGAGAATGACCAAGCGCCAGATTACGTTTTCCATTCATGTATCCTACGCTACGCCGATTGAGAACCTTGAACGCTCTATTCGTTCTCTCAGAACAATGCTCTTGGAGCATGAGGGCGTTCATAATGAAACGATCATGGTCAATTTTGATACGTTTGCCGACAGCTATTACAATTTATTTTTCAACTTCTATACAAAAACAACGGTTTGGGCTGAAAACCTCGATATTAGAGAGGACATCAACTATAAAATCATTGAAATCCTTGGCGCAGAGGGTGTCGAGTTTGCATATCCCGGCCAAATGGTTGTTGTAAAGCAAAAGCACCAAAACGATCCGTTTCAAGTGAATCTAAATAAAGAGGAAAAGGAACGGGCATAAAAAAGAAAGACTTCGTCTGCAAAGAGGCGAAGTCTTTTTTATGGTAAAATAAGAGAAAACATGACTGTAAGGCGGTGTTGAATTGGAAGCATTCAGAAACATGCTGAATGAAGCACAGCGAATTGTCGTGCTGACCGGAGCGGGAATGAGCACAGAATCAGGCATACCCGATTTCCGCTCAGCCGGCGGCATCTGGACTGAGGATGCCTCAAGGATGGAGGCGATGAGCCTCGATTATTTTTTAAGCCAACCGCGTCTGTTTTGGCCTAAGTTCAAAGAATTGTTTCAAATGAAGATGAGCGGGAGCTATGAACCGAATGAAGGGCATTTGCTTTTGGCTGAACTGGAGAAACAAGGGAAACAGGTGGATATATTCACACAAAACATTGACGGCCTTCATAGAAAAGCCGGCAGCAGACATGTATACGAATTGCATGGCTCTATCCAAACAGCGAGCTGTCTCTCATGCGGCGCCCGATATGATCTCCCTCATTTGCTGAAGCATGATGTGCCGGAGTGTACTGCGGTCGGACATGACGGTGAGGTGTGCGGAACAGTATTAAAAACCGATGTCGTTCTGTTTGGCGATGCCGTTTTGCATTTTGACACGCTTTATGAAAAGCTGGATAAAGCCGACCTTTTATTAGTAATCGGCACGTCTCTTGAAGTTGCTCCCGCCAGATTTGTGCCTGAGGATGCAAGCCGGATTCCAGGCATTAATAAAGCTATTATTAACCTGGAGCCGACGTACTGCGACAGTTTGTTTGATTTCGTCATCCATCAAAAAATCGGAGAGTTTGCCCGGAGCTTGGGCATAAAAAAGTGAGGCCACAGATAAGCGCCTCACTTTTTTATTCGTGAACAGGAACCATTGTGTCTTTTAACACACCGAAGGAATAGCCCTTTTCTTTCAGTTTATGGATGAGCACCGGCAGTGCGTTTACTGTAGCAGGAAGATCGTGCATGAGAATCACATACGGCCGATTTGAATGGCTGTGTTCCATATTGTCAAGCTGCTGCAGTACTTCCGCTACGTATGTTGAGTTGCGGTATTTCCAATCCATGCTGTCAATCGTCCAATCCCAGTATACAAAACCGTCTTTTTCTAGATTGCGAATTTGTGAATCTGTAAGAGACGGCTTGCTCCCGTAGGGCGTTCTGACGAGATCGGTGCGATAGCCTGTAATGCTTTCCAGTGTGTCACGCGCCTGCTGCATTTCTTTTAGCGGCGATGTCGGCGTTTGATAAAACAATTTGTTATTATGCGTGACTCCGTGTAAGCCGAGTGCATGCCCTTCATTTTTGGCCCTTTTAACCGCGTGTTTGAATTCATTCATTCGCGGTGACAGCATAAAAAATGTCGCTTTTACATCGGCGCTTTTCAGTACGTCCAGCAAGCGGTTTGTATAGGCTGATGGGCCATCATCGAATGTTAAGTAAACCGTTTTGTCTCCCATATTCTGTTCGGTCTGCAAATGTTTTATCAGCAGGCCTGGGGAGTCGTCTTTCAGCTTCAGGCTTTCCTTCTCATCACGAAGCTGGCTGTTTGTTGTGACAGTGATTTCTTTTGCTTTCGAGGAGCTGTTGGAATAACCTAAAATCACCATAAGCAAAAGCAGCACACATAAAACTGCTAAACTTGCAAATTTAAAAGCAAGCGAAACTGCAGAAGGAGAAGCGTCTCCTCTCGTTTGTCGCATATCAATCTCTCCAGTGGCATAAAATCTCTACATACCGCTGTATTGGCAGCTCTGAAGGTGCCATTGTTTACAACCTATGTATTACGAGTCAAGTATACAGGAATAAAACTGGAAAGAACATAGAAAAAATGTCGAAATGTCAGATTTTAAGGAAAAAATAATCTCCTTCCCAGCTATCGAGCTCTTGATTTTTCTGTTTTTCAGCTGGTTTGATATGGTAGAATGAGTGACAATGACAGCTTGATTAGACATCATGATAAATACGAAAAAGGGAGGGCTTATATGAAGATTTTAGTTAATGGCCAGCTGGTGGAGCGGAACGAGGCATCCATTGATGTGGAAGATCGCGGTTATCAGTTTGGAGACGGAATCTACGAGGTTATCAGGGTGTATAAAGGAATATTATTCGGCTTACGCGAGCATGCGGAGCGTTTATTCAGAAGCGCGGCTGAGATCGGAATTTCACTGCCGTTCAGTTTAGAAGATTTAGAGTGGGACCTGCAAAAGCTTGTGCAGGAAAATGCGGTCAGCGACGGAGCGGTTTACATTCAAACCACCAGAGGGGTTGCTCCGCGAAAACACCAATATGAAGCGGGGCTTGAGCCGCAGACGACTGTCTATACATTTTCTGTTAAAAAGCCGGAACAGGAGCAGGCATATGGCGTTTCTGCCATCACGGATGAGGATCTTCGCTGGCTGAGATGCGATATTAAAAGTCTGAATTTACTGTATAATGTGATGGCAAAACAGAAAGCTTATGAAGCGGGAGCATTTGAAGGCATTTTAATAAGAGACGGAATTGTTACAGAAGGTACATCTTCTAATGTTTATGCCGTTTTAAACGGTACGGTGCGGACGCATCCGGCTAACCGAATGATTCTCAATGGGATTACACGAAAGAATATTTTGGATCTCATTGTAAAGAACGGCATAGAGCTTGATGAGAAGCCCGTTACTGAGGAAGAGCTGAGACAGGCGGACGAAATCTTTATTTCTTCCACGACGGCAGAAATTATTCCGGTTGTGACGCTTGATGGAAAATCAGTTGGAAGCGGAGTGCCCGGACCGGTGACAAAACAGCTGCAGGCGGCTTTTCAAGAATGCATTCAGCAGGCAGCCCGCGTATCATTTTAATGATAAAAAAGAGCCCGCTTTGCAAGCGGCGCTCTTTTTATTTTTTTACATATCCAACTAAAATCGAGATCATCGGGGATATATATAGGAAGAATGCAAATGGGATATAATCAATGACGGGAACACCAAGCGCGGTTGCCATAAAAGCCCCGCTGACGCCCCAAGGGATCAATGGATTAATCAAGGTTCCGCCGTCCTCTAATGATCTTGATAAAAACTTCCGCTGAATGTTTTGTTTGTCATATAAAGACTTAAAAGATTGTCCTGGAATTAATATAGATAAGTACTGTTCGCCTGTTGCAAGATTGACACCGATACTTGAGCAGACAGTTGCTGCAATGAGACTGCCCTTTGAACGGGTTCCTTTCATCACACCCTCCAATAGTGCGGAGATCAGGCCGATTTTCTCCATTAAACCGCCGAGTGCAAAAGCGATCATAATAAGAGAAACTGAGCCCATCATGGATTGCAGTCCGCCTCTGTTGATGATTTTAGCGGCTGCCTCATTGTCAGTTTCGAACATGGTGCCATTTTGCAGGGCTGACATAAAAGCCTGAATGCTGCTGTCGGGAACGAAAATGGCTGTCAAAATTCCCGAGGAAATAATACCGGCAGTCAGAACGGGAATAACGGACACGCGCTTAATCGCCAGCAAAACAACTAAGAGCGGAGAAAGAAGCGCCCACGGTGTGACATTTGCCGCATCTTTTATTCCGGCAATAACGTGTGCAATATCATCTGTTGAAGCAGCGTCCGCTGAGACTGATAAACCAAGAAAGTAAAAAAGGACAACAGTGATCAGCAAGGCGGGAATGGTTGTGCCCATCATGTGGCGAATGTGTTCAAAGATCGATATTTCGCCTATACCCGCAGCAAAATTTGTTGTATCCGACATCGGTGACATTTTATCACCAAAGCAGGCTCCGCAAATGACTGCCCCTGCCGTCCATTCGAGCGGAACGCCTGCCGCGCTTGCCACGCCGATCAGTGCCACGCCAATTGTACTTACTGTTGTCAGGCTTGAGCCGACAAGTGTGCTGATGATCATGCAGGAAAACAAAGCAGTCAAAAGAAGGTGGCTCGGTTCAATAAAGGACAATGCATAAACAGTAACGGACGGTATGGCGCCGCTGTACATCCAAGCGCCGATTAAGATACCGATCAGCGCCAGAACGATAATCGGCTGTACACCGTTTTTAATCCCGCTAACAATTCCTTTTTCAAGGCTGTTCCAGGAAAAACCGTACCATAAACCGGCTGCTGAAAGCAGGACAACGCATAGGAACAGCGGGATATGCGGTTCTGTATGAAGAAAAAATAAGCAGGAGATAATGACTCCTAACATGAATATAAATAAACCGACGGCTAACGGAAACGTCAGCTTTTTTTGAGAATCCAAAACAACACCCCATCATTTTCTTTAATGCTTTTGTGCTTTTGGGCACGAAAGCATTATATCAGAAAAAAACGAAAATCCGTGTTTTTTCACAATTATGAATTTAAAAAAGCGAGCACGTGGCGTGCTCACTTTACGATCAGAACCGGTATGTCTGATTTCGCCGAAAGCTTTTCACTTACACTTCCAAACAAAAGCTTCTTCAGTCTGTTTTGGTCTCTGCTTCCGGTTACAATCAGATCGGCTGAAACCCGGTTGGCATGCTCGATAATTGATTCAGCCGGGTCACCTTCTAATATATCGATATCTCCCTCTGTCAGCTGATCATTCAGCATCATTCTGGCTTCGGCGATGACTTCTTCCGTACGGTCTTCATAAATCATTGGCTCCGGTGGCGCAACATCTGATATCAGCGGATCAGGAACACTTGTCATGCCTCCGCCAATATAGCTTGCCCCTGCTGCGGGCCTCGGCGGGTCGATGATGGTCTGGTTGTCTTTCATATCATGTGAATGGGCGACTGTAATGGCTGCATTTACCGTTTTCGCAAGATCAATGGCTGTCTGAAGCGCTTTCTTACTGTTTTCACTTCCGTCAAACGCAACAATAATACGGTCAGCATGAAACATCATTCTCACCCTTTCAAAAACGTCGTACAATACAATACCCGAAATAAAATCTATTTAATCTTTTTCTCGGTAGTAATGATTGACAAAAAAAGGTTTTGTTTATATTATGAAAAAAGAGTGAAAAATCAGAATGAATGGAGGGTTTGCTATGCCAAGGAATGATATGTCTTACAGAACAGTTTCATATTGGCGCGGCAAACCCTTATTCTGTTTTTTTGATTTGGGTTAATCCGCGCGCCGAAAAGCGCTCTGTACATCATAATCGATAACAAAAGGCATGGAGCTGACGCTTCATGCCTTTTTTATATACAAAATATTAAGAAAGACAGGTGTATCGGATGTGAAGACAAATACAGAGGCAAGGATTGGTTATGACAAACTGAACGAAAAGAGCTGCAAGGAAAAAATAGAAGGCGGCTGACGAGATAAAGGAGATGGGGATAGATGTTTTCAGTATTGAAAAAGCTGGGCTGGTTTTTTAAAGCCTACTGGCTGCGCTATACGATTGCGATTGTGCTTTTATTATGTGTAAATGTACTTGAGATGTTTCCGCCTAAACTGTTGGGGAACGCTATCGACGATATGAAATCGGGGGAGTTTACCTCAGGCGGGCTGCTGTTTTATGTCAGCGTATTTTTAGGTTTGACGGCGGTGGTGTATATCATGTCTTATTTTTGGATGCACCAGCTGTTCGGAGGAGCGAATGTGATGGAGAAAATTCTCCGCTCTAAGCTGATGGGTCATTTGCTGAAAATGGCGCCTCCGTTTTATGAAAAATACAGAACAGGAGATTTAATGGCGCGGGGGACAAATGATCTCCAGGCTGTCAGTTTAACGACGGGGTTTGGCATTTTGACATTAGTCGACTCCACGATGTTTATGATGACGATTTTTTTGACGATGGGATTTTTGATCAGCTGGAAGCTGACGCTTGCAGCCATACTACCGCTTCCCATTATGGCTGTTGCGATCAGCATATACGGTAGTAAAATTCATGAAAGGTTTACAGAGGCACAACATTCATTCGGAGCGCTGAATGACAGGGTGCTCGAATCGGTCTCGGGTGTGAGAGTGATTCGCGCTTATGTGCAGGAAACGAATGATGAACGCCGTTTTAATGAAATGACGGCCGACGTGTACCGGAAGAATATGAAGGTAGCCTTTATCGATTCTCTGTTTGAGCCGACTGTTAAGCTGCTTGTCGGCGCCAGCTATCTAATTGGGCTGGGGTATGGAGCGTTTCTTGTTTTCCGCAATGAGCTGACGCTGGGTGAGCTTGTTTCCTTTAATGTCTATTTGGGCATGATGATTTGGCCGATGTTTGCGATCGGTGAATTAATTAATGTGATGCAGCGCGGCAACGCGTCCTTAGATCGGGTAAATGAAACCCTTTCTTATGAACCGGACGTGACAGATCCCAAGCGGCCGTCTGATCTAAAAGAGCCTGGAGACATCGTTTTCAGCCATGTCAGCTTTACATATCCAAGCTCAACAAATGTAAATATTCAGGATATTTCTTTTACCGTGCGAAAAGGGCAGACTGTCGGGATTGCCGGTAAAACTGGGAGCGGGAAAACGACGATCATTAAGCAGCTTTTGCGCCAGTATCCAGCCGGTGAAGGGAGCATTACATGTTCAGGTGTGCCGATTGAGCAGATTCCTCTTGATCGGCTCCGCGGGTGGATTGGATATGTGCCGCAGGATCATTTACTGTTTTCCCGGTCTGTAAAAGAAAACATCTTGTACGGAAAGCTTGACGCAAGTGATGCTGAGGTAAAGAAGGCTGTTTCAGAAGCTCATTTTGAAAAAGACTTGCAAATGCTTCCGGCCGGTCTGGAGACAATGGTGGGTGAAAAAGGTGTCGCACTCTCTGGAGGGCAAAAACAAAGAATTTCAATCGCGAGGGCGCTGATGGCGAATCCGGAGATTTTAATCCTGGATGATTCTCTTTCCGCTGTAGATGCGAAAACAGAGGCGGCCATTATCAGCAACATCAGGAAAAACCGCCAAGAGAAAACGACATTTATTCTGACGCACCGTTTATCCGCTGTGGAGCATGCCGATCTCATCCTTGTGATGGACGGCGGCGTGATTTCTGAGAGAGGCACACATCAAGAGCTGATGGCCAATAACGGATGGTATCGGGAACAATACGAAAGGCAGCAGCTGTTCACTGCGGAAGAAGGGGGAGCAGGGGCATGAAGACAGGAAAAACCTTATGGAGATACGCACTCCTATATAAAAAATTGCTCATCACTGCCGTCCTGTTGCTTGCGATTGCAGTCGGGGCAGAGCTGACCGGACCGTTTATCGGCAAAAAAATGATTGACGACCACATTCTCGGCATTGAAAAAACATGGTATGAGGTCTCAGAAAAAGATAAAAATGCAGTTGAATTTAACGGCACATCCTACGTCAGGGAGGACCGGATGCAGGGATCGGCTGCTAAAGAGAAAGAAGTGCATATTTATCAAGTGGGAATGGCGTTTTACTTCGTTGATCAGGCTGTCAGCTTTGACGGGAACAGAACGGTTTCTGACGGAAAGCTGACGATCACTAACGGAAACGAAAGCCAGACGTATCCTGCTGAACAGCTGACAAAGCAGGAGATTTTTCAGTTCTATAAGCCGGAAATGAAGGGGATGACGTTTCTCATTTTTCTGTATGCCGGTTTGCTTGTCTTCTCGGTATTTTTCCAATATGGTCAGCATTATTTATTGCAGATGAGTGCCAACCGCATTATTCAAAAGATGAGACAGGATGTGTTTTCCCGCATTCAGAAACTGCCGATCCGTTATTTTGATAATCTTCCCGCGGGCAAAGTAGTCGCAAGAATTACAAATGATACCGAGGCAATCAGAGATTTATATGTGACAGTGCTATCGACGTTTGTGACAAGCGGCATATATATGATCGGGATATTTACGGCGTTGTTCCTGCTGGATGTAAAGCTCGCGTTTTTATGCTTGGCGATTGTGCCGATCATCTGGCTGTGGTCGATTATCTACCGGAAATACGCTTCCTATTATAATCATCAAATCCGTTCGATCAATAGTGACATTAATGCAAAAATGAATGAGTCCATTCAAGGGATGCCGATCATTCAAGCTTTTCGCCATCAAAAAGAAACAATGAGAGAGTTTGAAGAATTAAATGAATCTCATTATTACTATCAGAACAGGATGCTGAATTTAAACTCTTTAATGTCACACAACCTTGTGAATGTGATCCGCAACCTTGCGTTTGTTTGTCTGATCTGGCATTTTGGCGGCGCAAGCCTAAACGCGGCAGGAATTGTTTCTATCGGTGTGCTGTACGCGTTTGTGGATTACTTAAACCGCTTATTCCAGCCGATTACAGGTATCGTCAATCAGTTTTCTAAACTGGAACTGGCGCGGGTGTCCGCCGGGCGTGTTTTTGAACTGCTTGAAGAAAAGGAAACGGAAGAAGCGGGTGAACCGGCGAAGGAGCGCGCGCTGGGGCGGGTTGAATTTCGAGACGTATCATTTGCTTACCAAGAAGGAGAAAATGTTTTGAAACAAATCTCCTTTACAGCACAACAAAGCGAAACTGTAGCGCTTGTCGGCCATACCGGATCAGGCAAGAGCTCGATTTTGAATATCCTCTTCCGCTTTTATGATGCGCAAAAAGGGGATGTGCTCATCGATGGGAGAAGCATTTACAGCATGTCAAGGCAGGAACTTAGATCCCATATGGGAATTGTGCTTCAGGACCCTTATTTATTTTCAGGAACAATCGGTTCGAACGTTAGTCTGGAGGATGAAAGAATTTCAGAAGAAGACATCATAGAAGCACTGCGGCAAGTCGGGGCTGAGTCGCTTCTTGAAAAGCTTCCGAAAGGCATCAGCGAACCTGTCATTGAAAAAGGCAGCACGCTATCATCGGGAGAGCGGCAGCTTATTTCCTTTGCAAGAGCTCTGGCGTACGATCCCGCCATTTTGATTTTGGATGAAGCAACAGCGCATATTGATACTGAGACAGAGGCTCTGATCCAGAAGGCGCTGGATGTAGTGAAACAAGGGCGCACGACATTTGTCATTGCCCACCGGCTTTCAACCATCAGAAACGCGGATCAAATTTTAGTGCTTGAAAAAGGAGAAATTGTTGAGAAAGGGAATCATGAGGAACTAATGAAATTAAAAGGGCAATATTATCAAATGTATAAGCTGCAAAAAGGGCAGAAGCATTCCATTGCATAGCTTTCAAAAACCCAAGACATCCAATGTTTTGGGTTTTTGTACGCATTAATAAGCCAGTCCTGCCCGGCAGCCGATATAGTTTCCTGTAAGAAGCTCGTGATACAGAAAAGCCGCTGTGTCGCCGACAGTGATCATTTTGCCTTCTACCGGCAAGACGTTGCGTTCTGCACGGTATTCACCTGCTGCTTCTCCGTCGGGAAGATATGTGGGGCAGATAATGGTCCAGTCTAAGGACGAAGCTTTGAGCATTTCATATACCTTTGCATGCTCCTTGGCAGCACGGGTCAGTTTTCGTTTTGATTCATTTGTTTCAAATCGATATTTTCCTGGTTCAATCCGTGAATTAAGAATGCCCGCGGTGCCAATCGTTATGACCCGTTGGATATGCTGTTCCTGCATAATGGCAAGAATATGTGTCATGGCAGCTGACAACGTATCATCACCATCTGTACCGAGACAGCTGATGACGATTTGAGCATCTTTCATGATTTCTTTCACATGTTCCCGGCAGCGAGCATTCCCGATAACGATCCGTTCTTTCGGCAGGCCAAGTTTATTATTTGGTGACCTGAGCAAGGCGTAAATATCAAGTTGTTCATCGGTCCCTGCCAATTTTAAAAAGGCTTGTCCGACCCGGCCGCTTGCCCCAAATAAAGCAATTTTCATGAAAAACCCTCCTCGCCCCCATTATAAAAGGATGTACTCAGTTTGAACAGCGTGGGAAAGAATACCTGTACAAGAATGCAGAACGATGGGAAACATATTCGTTAATCATGGATATACTTACGAACTGCACCAGCTCCCAATTCACAATCGCGATGAATGGCACCCTGGTTCCCTCCCTTTTTTTCTAGGATATGTGGAGTAGGAAAAAAGGGTGACAAATATAAAGAAGGCGCGGAAACCGCGCCTTCTGTCAGCCATTTATTGAATTGTTATTGTACGCGGCCGCCCATGTTCTGCTGAGCGAAAGATACTAAACGTTTTGTGATTTCTCCTCCGACAGAACCGTTAGCGCGGGAAGTCGTATCCGCTCCAAGGTTAACGCCGAATTCAGAAGCGATCTCAAGTTTCATTTGGTCGATAGCCTGAGCTGCGCCAGGTACTAGCAATTGATTTGAAGAGTTTTGGTTAGCCATGTGTAAAATCTCCTTTTTTATTTGATATGGTTGGGTTAACTGGAGTTGCACCAGTCTGTGGACCCGACTCGGGTGTCACTGCCGTCTCGGCGTAACCCAATGCTTTGCCGGCTTGTTACTACGTATTATGTTAGATTTGACTGAAACTCATGCGGGCATTTTAGTGGTAAATCTTGAGAAACATAAAAAAAGCTTAGCCGTTCAGGCTAAGCTAATCGTAAATATGAAAAAGCATCAATTCATGTACCTCGTTTTTGAGTGCAGGCTCATCAGCATGGGCGGGATACAAACCTCCCCATTCAATCTCGCCGTTTTTATGATAGATGCCTTCATAATGCGTGCCTTTATAGTAAAACGAAATGGTCCATCCGGGCAGTTTTTCTTTTTGAAATAAAGGTTTCCAGCTGAAATGAGAAATCATCAGGGGCCACGCTCCTTGAAGTTGATATCAATTGACATGGATACGGACGAATTATATTCATTGTATCATTGTTGCAAAACATCATTGAAGGGACTTTATGATGTAACTTGTCCCAGCGATGAATAAACTTCAAGCCCGCTTTTACATAAAGCGGGCAGATTAGGATGGCCACAGCGATTCATGGGAGGTAATCGCCATCTTCGAAAGATATGACGCATATTCAAAGCTTCTTCGTTTTGTCAAAGAATCGACAGACTGCAGATTCGGATGAGAAAAAATACTGCGTCCCGGACGTGAATTCGCTTCAAACATCCATACCTTACCGTTTTGATCAATGCCAAAATCAAAACCAATCTCGCCAACGAACCCATCGATATGGTCATGAAGCACTTGGCTGGCGGTCAGCGCCGCCGCAGAAAGCTTTTTAATGACATGTATTCGTTCCGTCGGATCATCGTATACTTCGGCCAGTGTTTTCACTTCCCCGCCATTGGATAGGTGTGTTGTAATGCTGTTTTCTCCTGAAATTTTTACTGCGATGGCAGTCACAGTCCATTTCCCTTTCCCGTTTTTATTTGTATGAACGCGGAAATCGGCTGGTTTTCCCTCAAATTCAATTAAATGTACCCCTTGCTGAACGAGAAAGACAGCGGGATCATGCTGTTTTTGAAATTCATCCAAAAATGCGGAAGCATCGGGATAGTCGATTGAAGAAAAAGATTTAGCATCATTCGTATGTTTCACAGTCAAACCGGATTCCGTTTTGGCGAGCTGATAAATCCCGGTGCCGAGTGCTCCGTCCGCCGGTTTTATATAAACCTTGCCGAATGAATCACTCAGCTCTTCAATCTGCTCAACAGTGGGATGAAGGATTGATTTTGGTAAAAAAGGAGCCGTTCTTGGGTCTTTTTCCAGCAATTGATGAACATCCCATTTGTTGAAAAATGTTTTGTTGAACCATGGAATTTGATATTCATTGATCAGCCGGTTTTTGGTATTCTGCAAGACAATTGAATTCTCGATTTTTCTGTTTGGCAAACGGTCATACACGACGTTCGGCAGCGGGACAATGTGTTTCTCCCAGCCGTTTTCCCTGTATAGAAGCGCTTCAATCGTTCCTTCCTGCCAATTGATTTGGTGCGCGCCAAACACGAAGCAATAGCTTCCTGTTTGTTCATGTAAAGTGAGCAGTTTAGAAAAAAAGAGAGATCGATCCTTAAAAGGGCGCTCAAGTGAGGCGGTAAACCCCGCGGTGAAGATGCCGATTAACGGACCAATGTGCACCGAATGATCATGAATGAGAATATCAGCCCGGCTGCGGTGCGGTATCAACAGTTCGTGAAACAAATTTTCAGAGAGGAGCACTGTCTGTTCGAGATTTCGTCTGAAAGTAACATGGCATCTGACAACCTTCGTTCCAAATGAGGCAGACAAAAGGCCGTCTTGCTTCATTGCGGAGGGCAGAAACATAGTATTTTCACTGTTTTTGTCTATGCCGATCAAAAACCGTTTACGATTCACGCGGAAGGACTCCTTTCTGGTTTTGCAGCGAAAATAGATATTTGCACCGCTTAAGAGGACAAGTAAATAGATGTTCTTTTTTCTCAGGGGAAACATGAAGTATTGATTTTCTGCCTGGTTTAGAATTGATATCCAGGATCCAGATTCTCCCGTCCTTCGCAAGGCATATATCCAGACCAAGTTCAAATAACGGCCCGTATCGCTCATCCAGATAATAAGGAACCGATTGGGTAATCGAGAATACGTCATCCAGTAGAACTACCTGCTGTTTTTTCGGAATATTTTCAAACCATGTATCAAATGTAAGCGTATCCGATCCGCCTGATAAATTGGCCAGCAGCCCATTTTTGTATCCGCGTCTCACTGCCTTTCCAACGGTATGCCATTCACCGTCCTCATTTTTTTGCATAAACAGCCGGATATCACACGGGTATTGCTCCTTATCTTGGATATTTAAATAAGGCTGTATCAAATATTGGTGCTGCAGCACTTTTTTGCACCAGGTTTTAAAAGAAGCTTGGTTAGAAAAGGATTTTGTCTGTTTATCCTTTCCGATATGGTAGGTGGCGGTTATGTTTTTTTTGCCAAACTCCAGAAGTATCACGCCTCTGCCGCCAGCACCGAACGCCGGCTTTAAAATACAGGCTTTTTCTTTCAATAAATACGAATGGATTTGTTCAAATCGGCTCACCTTCATGGTTTCTGGAATGTAAGGATTGATCACAGAATGCTCCTGCAAATCTTGAAGCACCGTCCATTTATCAGGAAGACCCCGCCCGATAAATTCGGTTTTCGGATATTTTTTGAGCCATTCAACGATCGGCTTTGCTTTTTGGGATTGTGAATCCTTCCCATAAAAACAGCGGTCATAAATATAATCGGGAATCGCAAGTTCTGTTTCGTTCCAATTGCTGCTCGCTGGGTGATAAACGAGCGCTTTGACACGCAGGGTGTCGGGCAAAATGTCAAACGGTGTAAAGCGGATCAAACGTATGCCGAATTCGGGCGCTCTTACGGCCAATTCTGCGGAAAAATCCTGCTCATGCTGGCGGGTTAAGGACATAAAACCGAGTGTTATCATGGTGAGACTCCCCCTTTTATTAAAAAGCTGCCGGCGGGTGTCAGCAGCTTAACGCTTCAAAAAACATCAGGAACACAGCTGTCGGTAGTCTACTTTACAGATTACGATTCAGCATCTTGCCCTATTCCTGTTAAACAAGCTGATTTTATGGCACTGTGTTTTGTCTCCTTGTTTGCTAAGTGATCACACCAACCTCTATAATACAAATAGGTCATTCTATTTATGAAAAAGTAAAAGCACAGATGGAGGCAGATGAGCAGGAATGGGTATTGCAGGAACATTTATATTTATGATCGTGATCGGCGCAGTTATCGGCGCGGTGACCAATCATTTAGCAATTCAAATGCTATTTAGGCCGTATAAGGCATATTATTTGTTTGGAAAACGAGTCCCTTTTACTCCGGGATTGATTCCAAGAAGACGTGATGAGCTTGCGAAACAAATGGGGCTGATGGTGGTAAACCACTTATTAACACCTGAGGGTATTAAAAAGCGGCTTGTCTCAGATTCAGCCAAAAAGCAGGCGCTGCAAGTCGGAGAACAGATGATTCAGAACCTGTCGTTATCTGAAATGACAGTAAAAGCAGCGCTTGAAAAAATCGGAGTAAAGCATCCGGGTGAAGCGGCAGATGCCTGGATCAGCCGCTGGACGGATGATAAATTGAATGAACTATTCCGCCGATATGAGCATCAAACGTTAAAAGAAGCACTGCCATTGGAAGTGCAGGAAAAGCTTGAAGAGAAGATACCGATGATTTCAGGCTATATTTTATCGCGAAGCATTCGTTATTTTGAAAGTGAAGAAGGAAAAATCCGTCTCGGCAATATGATTGATGACTTCTTAAAAGAACGCGGTATGCTTGGAAGTATGGTGCAAATGTTTCTCGGTAATTCAAGCCTTGCTGATCGCGTGCTGCCGGAGCTTCTGAAGTTTTTGCGGAATGAGGAAACGAATAAGCTGCTTTCTGATCTTCTGAAAAACGAATGGGGCAAGCTGAAGGAGTATACATTTAATGAAGCGGACGAAAAATGGAACGCAAAAGTATTAATCTTTAGCCTGAAGCGAAGAGTGCTGCAAGCATTTTCAACTGCTCCATTTTTTGGAAATACGATTGGCTCGCTTACTGCCCGTTATAAAGATGATCTGAGCCATCGTGTCCTGCCGGCGCTTTTAGACAAATTGCTTGAGGGGATTTCAACCAATCTCGAACGTGTATTAAAACGAATGCGCCTTGAGGAAATTGTAAAGGAGCAGGTGGATCAGTTCCCGGTACAGCGTCTTGAAGAAATGGTGCTGTCGATTTCGAAAAAAGAATTTAAAATGATAACCTATTTGGGCGGCCTTCTCGGCGGAATCATAGGTGCGATTCAAGCTTTGTTTGTCATCCTTTTTTAAGAAGAAACGGGTTTCGATTAATGAAAGGAGCTCCATAGTCTGTTATAGTGGAGGGGTATGTCAATTGGCAATGATGAAAGGAGCTATGTACAATGGCTGTTAATTTTTATGATGTAGCGTATGATCTGGAAAATGCATTGCGCGGGAGCGAAGAGTTTACCCGTTTAAAAAACCTGTATGATGAAGTAAACGCAGACGAGTCTGCGAAACGGATGTTCGAAAACTTCCGTGATGTGCAGCTGAGACTCCAGCAAAAACAAATGGCTGGAGAAGAAATTACAGAAGACGAAGTGCAGCAGGCTCAAAAAACTGTTGCGCTTGTGCAGCAGCACGAAAAAATCTCTCAGCTGATGGAAGCGGAGCAGCGTATGAGTATGCTGATCGGCGAATTAAACAAAATCATTATGAAGCCTTTAGAAGAGCTTTACGGCAGTGTCGAAGGCTAATCTATCAAAATCCCTTCTGGATAAGAAGGGATTTTTTTATTCGTTCAGCAAATTTGAAAATCCAGCGACTTTTTGACCTCTCCATTAATGATCACTGATAATGTGTGAATTCCTTTGTAATGTTTTCTTGTAGATAAATCCTTAAATGATTGCGTTTTGGTATATGATTTTGTTTCGTTTTTTCCTATATTCGTTTCTGTTATTTTAAATACCTTTCGATGACGCTGGCCTCTGGCTTTTACGTAATCAATGGCGTACTCAATTCTTACTTTTTGATCCCTGTTTGAATGAATGTGAAAAGTAAACTTGAGGGTTTCACCAATAGAAATACGGCTGGACTCGCACGTTAAATCCTGCAGTTGAATCGAATCAGCATCATGATAGCCAAAAAGTGATAAAGCCTGTTTATCGCCCTTTTTTAACAAGGTCCGGTAAGCGTGTTTGATGATCCAGTCTGTATGAGGATGTGTTCCATACCATTGTTCAGCGACTTTTTTCAGCAAGTGAGGATGTGTTTTTGATATATCATTAAGGTTGTTGGCCACACTTTTTCTCACATACAAAGACTCGTCCTGCATCAGCTGCTCAAGGATCGGCAGCACGGGTGAGGGGTCCAATTTTAAAGCGGGTATCGATTTTCCCCATGGAAGGCGGGGCCTGCTTCCTTCACTCGCAAGTCTTCTCACGTGCTCATTTTCATGCTTAGACCATATCAGCAATTGCGCAATCATTTTTTCCTGATCTAAAAGCAAAAAAGGCCTCACAGCAAATTCTGAAGTAGAATAATGCGTAAAGTATTCTAACGCCTTCATTGAATCATCCCAATGCTCTAATCCGTACTGTTCCACATAGTCAGGAAAAATGATTCCGCTGAGTCCCTTAAAATGAGGAGCTGCATCCCATAATACTGCAAGCGCTTCACCGTAATGTTTCGGCAGTGTTTCGTATAAAGCAACGGTAATGCGGCGCATGCGTTCTTTTAAAGCGAGCGCAGGCCATTCTTCCTGCATTAAGAGTTCCTCGAATCTGTCTTTGTTGAACGCTGGATAGGTTTCTTTTACAGTATCTATTAATTGAGAGATCAGTTCTTGATTATAAATTTCTTTTAAACCAGTCATCGGACCACCGCTTTTCAGTTTATTGTTTCTATTATATGCGAATATATGTTCTTGTTCAAGTAATGATATCCAATAATTAACATTCTACGCTACCTTAGTTACACAGATATTGGTTACTTTTTTTAGTTAAAAAAACCCTTGTCTTCTGCAGAGAAAACTGCGATAATAACATTGAAAGCGCCTACACTTACCTATTTCAAATGGATACGGTCGCATATCATGCCGTTATATAGAGGGGATAAGCAACAGAGAGTAAGTGTTCGGAGCGCATCATTGGTCAAATAAGGGGTTCCTAATACATGATTTTTCGTAAATCGAAATAACGATATTAGGGAGAATGGCTGCTTCGATCGTATCCTATCATGTTTGCATAAATAAAGCCTGCTGAGTCAGGCTTTTTTTGCTGTACAGAAAAGGTTGTTCTAAACACAGAGACAGGGTCATATCCTATACACAAGTACAGTCATCAAGGAGGGGGACATCTCTGTGTCAAAACAATTGCTTGCCTTAAACATAGATGGAGCGCTGCTTCGATCGAACGGGAAAATTCATCAGGCGACGAAAGATGCGATTGAATATGTTAAGAAAAAAGGGATTTACGTCACACTTGTCACCAACCGCCATTTTCGCTCAGCTCAGAAAATAGCAAAATCGCTGAAGCTTGATGCAAAGCTGATCACCCACAGCGGCGCCTATATCGCTGAGAAAATAGACGCGCCTTTTTTTGAAAAAAGAATTTCTGACGACCATACTTTTAATATCGTTCAAGTGCTTGAGAGCTATCAATGCAACATCAGGCTTCTTCACGAGAAATATTCGATTGGAAACAAGAAAAAGGTCAATTCAAATTTGCTTGGGAAAGCGCTGATCCACCCGTCAGATCCCATCTTTTACCCGGTTCAGTTTGTTGAATCGTTAAGCGATCTTCTGATGGATGAACCGGTTAGTGCGCCCGTCATCGAAGTGTATACAGAACACGATATTCAGCAAGACATTACAGAAACGATCACAAAAGCCTTCCCGGCGGTTGACGTGATTCGCGTAAACGATGAGAAAATGAACATTGTTCCAAAGGGAGTTTCGAAGGAAGCGGGCCTTGCACTTGTCGCTTCGGAACTGGGACTGGCGATGGAGGATGTAGTCGCTATCGGCCATCAGCAAGACGATCTTCCGATGATTGAGCTTGCCGGCCTTGGGGTAGCAATGGGGAACGCTGCACCGGAAATTAAGAGAAAGGCCGATTGGGTCACGAGGTCAAATGACGAGCAAGGCGTCGCATATATGATGAAGGAATATTTCCGTATGCAGCAGCGAAAAGGGTTCCTCGATAAGTTCCACATGAAACGCGTATAAAAAAGCCGCTCGCGCCCAGACAGGTGCGGCGGCTTTTTTGCCGGATTGATTTTAGCTACTTATTTCTGTACACTTAAGAAAGTTTTGAATCTGATAAATTAGGTGATGAAGTTGCAAATGAAAATAGAAGGCATACACGATGACCGCCTTCATCGGCCACTGCAGAATATCGCAAATTTGTTTTATGAGGAATGCGATCTTGTCTACGGCGGAGAGGAGCCGGCGGATCTTGTCATCTCTTTAGCGTGCACGCAAACGGATGAGCATGTGACGGTTTCAGGAGAAGTGAAAGGAACCGGAATTAAGGAACACCATACGAAATCTTTTTCTCCTGATATGAATGAAAAAGAAGCTTTCAAACAAGTGAAAAACACAATTTCTTATGTTTACTTAAATCTTCTTCAAGCGCATACGGGCATGACGCAAAAGTGGGGAATCCTCACAGGAATCCGCCCGACGAAGCTGCTTCATAAAAAGCTGCAAAGCGGGATGCCGAAGGAACAGGCGCATGCAGAATTGAAAAAAGACTATTTAATTCATGATGAGAAAATCGAATTGATGCAGCAAATTGTCGACCGGCAGCTGGCGGCGGTGCCTGATTTGTATCAAGTAAAAGAAGAAGTCAGTATTTATATCGGTATTCCTTTCTGCCCGACCAAATGTGCGTATTGCACCTTCCCTGCATACGCCATCCAAGGACAAGCAGGCAGAGTCGGCTCATTTTTGTGGGGGCTGCATTACGAAATGCAGAAAATCGGCGAATGGCTGAAGGAGCATGACGTCAAGGTCACAACCATTTATTTTGGCGGCGGGACGCCTACCAGCATTACAGCGGAAGAGATGGATCTTCTGTATGAAGAAATGGTCCGCTCCTTCCCAGATGTGAAGAACATACGGGAAATTACTGTGGAAGCCGGACGCCCCGACACGATTACTGAAGAAAAACTTGCCGTGTTGAACAAATATGATATTGACCGGATCAGCATTAACCCGCAATCCTATGAAAACGAAACACTCAAGGCGATCGGCCGTCATCATACGGTGGAAGAGACCATTGAAAAATATCATCTGTCACGCCGGCACGGCATGAATAATATCAATATGGATTTAATTATCGGATTGCCTGGCGAAGGCGTGAAGGAGTTCAGACACAGCCTTTCAGAAACCGGGAAACTGATGCCGGAATCGCTGACTGTTCACACCCTTTCCTTTAAGCGGGCGTCAGAAATGACAAGAAATAAACATAAATACAAAGTTGCCGGGAGAGAAGAGGTTTCTCAAATGATGGATGATGCGGTAGCTTGGACGAAAGAGCATGGATACGTGCCTTATTATTTATACCGCCAGAAAAATATTCTTGGAAATCTGGAAAACGTCGGGTATTCGATTCCGGGCCAGGAAAGCATCTACAACATTATGATTATGGAAGAAGTGCAGACGATTATCGGCATCGGCTGCGGTGCGGCAAGTAAATTTATTGATCTGGATACAGGGAAAATCACACACTTTGCCAATCCGAAAGACCCGAAATCATACAATGACCGATTTGAGCACTACACGGACGAAAAGATCAAATATTTAGAGCAGATTTTTGAGAGAACGACAAAGCAGCACTGATCACAGTGCTGCTTTTTTTTATCCCCGCTGTTTTTTCACAGGCTGAACGTCCGGCTTCCATTTAAACACCTTGTTCAGCTGGCGGTAAATCCATTTTGATTCTTTTGTTAATAATGGCCCCAAAATCGCCAGAATAAGGACATATAGTGCGGCGAATGGCTTTAATGTGGCTGACAGGCCGCCGGCTATGCCGAGATTGGCGACGATAATCGAAAACTCTCCCCGTGATACGATCGTAAGACCGATATTGGATGAGGCTTTATGAGAAAGCCCTGCGCGGCGTCCCGCCACCATTCCGGCGATAAAGTTTCCGAATATGGTCAGGATCACAGCTCCCAATGCCAGCCAAACCGCTTCACCAAGTGAAAAAGGGTCTATGCTGAGGCCGAAGCTGAAGAAGAACATCGCGCCGAAAAAGTCGCGAAACGGAACGACAAGGTGCTCAATCCGATCGGAATGCTCTGTTTCTGAAAAGACCAAACCGAGCAGCAGCGCGCCGATGGCTTCTGCCACATGAATTGTCTCTGAAAACCCGGCGATGAAAAAGAGCGCTGCAAAGATGACGATAATAAACACTTCATTCGAGCGAATGTCCAACAGCTTATTCAAAAGCGGCGGGAGCTTTCTGGCTGCGATAAAAAACAGCAGCATATAGCCAAATGCGATCAGAATGGACAAAAGCGCACTCCCGACTGATGTCGCGTCTCCAAGCACAAGGCCGGAAACTACAGACAAATACACGGCAAGGAAAATATCCTCAAACATAATAATGCCGAGAATCAGTTCGGTTTCCGGGTTGGCCGTTCTTTTTAAATCGACCAGCACTTTTGCGACGATCGCGCTCGAAGAAATGGTGATGACGCCTGCCAGCACGAGGACTTCCAGGAAAGAAAACCCGGTGATAAAGCCATAAAGCAGTCCAAGGCTGAAGTTAATCAAGATATAAATTGATCCGCCAATTGCGATGGATTTTCCAGACTTGATCAGCTTTCCGACAGAGAATTCAAGTCCGAGATAGAAAAGGAGGAAAAGCACGCCCATCCGCCCGAAAAACTCAATGATTTCACTGCTCTCTATAAACGTGAGGTCAATAATCCCGACTTTAGGGGCATGAGGGCCTAGCAGCATCCCTAAAATAATGAGAAACGGGATAATTGAAAACTTAATTTTATTTGCGATGACACTGGCAATCGCCACAAGCACAAGCGCGGTTCCGACTTCAAACACAAGATGATCCATCCGCAGATCACACGCCCTCTCTAGAAAGAAAATCATGAGTCAGCTTCTTCAGATGCTTTCTTTCACCTGAGAGGACAAGTGTATCATCTTCTTCAATCACCGAGTCAGCACCCGGATTTAAAAACTTTTGCTGGTTGTGTTTAATGATGGCGATGACAGTGACATCATAGTTTTGACGGACATCAAGTTCGCCAAGGGTGCGCCCGATTGACTTCGCGCCTTTTTCAACCTTAAACCACTCAATAATGAGGTCGCTAAACGCCATCTCAATAGACTCCAGCGCCTGTGGCTTATAGACCATGCCGCCTAAAATCGCGGCAATTTGCCTTGCTTCGGAATCATCCAATGAAATATTGGAAAGAAGCTCATCCGGATCCCGGTCATCAAACCGATAGATTTCTCTTCTTCCGTCATCATGAATAATAATCGTCATTTTTTCGCGGTTTCTTGTTTCAATTTCAAATTTTTTGCCGATTCCCGGCAGGTCGTTTTCTTTTATATTCAATGAGAATCCCTCCGAATGTAGTATTGGCATAATGACAGGGTACAAACAAAATGGTATCCATTCATATTCGGAGGTAATTAGACTGGTATTTGATCGGGATGGCACAAACCCTTTCCAGCCTGTTGATGTGAGGATCATCAAGCGGTTTGGCAGATAACGTTCTGATAGACTGCGCCAATGGATTGTACTCTTTCATAAACTCCGCCAGATGCAGACTGCCCGGTGACGGCGTTTTGGCTGATTGTGATTCTTTTGGATATGAGGACATTGGCACATAGCTGTCAGTGCTTGCATCAAACTGGGAGGGCAGGACCACGTCAGAAGGGGGAAAGTACACCATAAATAAGCTTAATAGAAAGCTGATCAGCAATTTATCCATGTTACCTTCCCCCTTTCTCATTCTATATCCCTTCCATTTCACTATATAAAACTTTATGTTCCCATTCAAATGATATGCATTTTTCAGTATCTATTGACCTTGAAAAATAAAAAAAGGTTTCTTTAAGGACGGCGGGGAATGTATATGAGAAAGAAAAAAGAAAGCGTATACATGGAGGTGTTTTATATGGATTATATTCAATATGAACTGAAGGGGCCTGTGGCAGAAATTGTGCTGAATCGCCCTGATGCTCATCACGCCTTGAATGAGCAAATGCTGTTTGAGCTGAAGGAGGCGTGTGAAAAGGTTTCTGAAAGCGAGGCGCTCATCGTCCTCCTGAGAGGTACCGGAAAAGGTTTTTCGGCAGGCGGCGATATACGGATGATGACCTCTGATCATGATCCTGATCAATTTAGACAGCTGATGGATACGATCGAAGCTATCACTTTAACGTTATACAAAATGAAAAAAGTGACGATTGCCGCTGTCCATGGCGCTGCCGCGGGACTGGGTCTGAGTTTAGCACTTTGTGCTGACATTGTGCTTGCAGAGAAAAATGCTGTACTTGCAATGAACTTTATCGGCATCGGACTTGTTCCTGATGGCGGGGGCCATTATTTGCTGAAAAAAAGGATTGGGGAAGCGAAAGCGAAAAAGCTGATTTGGAGCGGGAAAAAGCTATCCGCTGAAGAAGCGGCTGGCATGGGTCTCTTGGATGGTACATTTAACGGAGAGCCTGCGGAAGGTGCAAGACCTTATGTTGAAACACTTTTAGCCTCGCCCCTACTGGCAATGATTGAGACGAAAGCCATTTTTCAAAGCCTCCATATTGATGAATTGAAGAAGGTGCTGGCTCTTGAACGAAGTGCCCAGGAGAGAATGAGGATGACAAAAGATCACCAGGAAGGAATCCGTGCGTTTTTAGAGAAACGGGAGCCTAAGTTTCAAGCGTAACAGATCAGCCGGGAAGCTGATCATCTCTGAAACAAAATCAGCTTTCCGGCTGCATTCACTAAACGATGGGTATGATGATGAAGCTCTTTTTCCTTTAACAGGGCTTCACCCTGCTTTTTTGCCGCATCATCGTTTTCCGCCTCAAATCGCTCGTTTATCAGTGTTTCTCCCGAAGGATCAAAAGCCGTAAGAAAATACTCCGCCATCATATTTCGCCTCCAACTATATCATTTATCGTTCCTTCTCCATTTATATTCTAAAAAAGCAAACCAAAATCCTTTATTATGTTTTAACCAGATATAGTATATAATGGGTCGAGGAAGGAGGAGATTCGGTGCTGACGATTGATCACGTAACGAAGACATTTGGAGATGATAAAGCGGTTGACGGATTGAATTTAGAAATCCCGGAACAGCAAATGTTTGGCCTCTTAGGCGCAAACGGAGCGGGAAAAACGACGACCTTTCGCATGATTCTCGGCTTATTAAGCATTACGAAGGGTACGATCAGCTGGAAAGGCTGCCCCGTCAACTACAGTATGAGCAACAAAATCGGGTATTTGCCGGAAGAGCGCGGACTTTATCCAAAAATGAAGGTAAAGGACCAGCTTGTCTATCTGGCAAGATTAAAAGGTATGGAGAAAGGCGAGGCTGTAAAAGAGCTCGGAACATGGCTTGAACGCTTCAATATAACAGAATACGAGAATAAAAAAGTAGATGAGCTTTCAAAAGGAAACCAGCAGAAAATCCAGTTTATTTCGTCGGTTTTGCATAAGCCTGAGCTGCTGATTCTCGATGAACCATTCAGCGGGCTGGACCCTGTCAATGTCGAGCTGTTGAAGGAGGCTGTTATCTCTTTGAAAAACAGCGGTGTCTCGATTTTATTTTCCAGCCATCGGATGGAGCATGTCGAGGAGCTGTGTGAGCACCTTTGTATTTTGCAAAAAGGAAAGCCTGTTGTGCAAGGCAGTCTGAAGGAAATTAAACGTTCATTCGGCAAAAAGAATGTGACCATACATTCCGATGACGATCTGCATTTTTTACAGGGGCACGAAGGCATTACGCAATGGAAGGAAACGGCCGGCGGCGTAAAGCTCCAAATTGCCAATGAAGACATCTCTCAAGAGATCTTCGCCATGCTCCAAGGTAAAGGTTTTATTCGAAAGTTTGAGCTTGAAGAGCCGTCACTCCATGACATTTTTATAGAAAAGGTGGGGGCCGTCTATGAATAAATTTTTGATCATGCTTTCTCATACATATAAAAATAAGATTATGGCAAAATCTTTTATTATTTCTACTGTCGTCACGGTTTTGCTTGTTTTGGCTGTCACTAACTTAGAATCGATCATTTCTATGTTTCAAGGAGAAGATACAAAAGAGAAAATTGCAGTTATTGATGAAACAAACGAATTATATCCGATTTTCTCAAAGCAGCTGAAAGCAGTCGATACAGACAGCGATCTTGATGTGAAGCAGTCTAAGCAATCAGAGGAAAAAGTTACAAAGCAGGTCAAAGATGAAACGCTTGACGGCATGCTCATTATCAAAAGAGATGAAAAAGGGACGATCTCAGGGACGTACAAAGCGTTAACGATTTCGGATGAAAGCACGGTTCAAACACTGCAGCAGGCGTTAACGCAAACAAAAACCGCTGTTGGAACAGAGGAGCTCGGCGTTTCGCAGGAAACCATCAGCAGCCTCTATGCGCCTGTCACTGTCGGGCAGGAGGCGCTGAAAGAGGGTGCAAAGTCTGAGGAAGAGCTGGGGCAGGCGATGGGGCTTGTTTACATTATGCTGTTTGTCATCTATTTCTCCGTTATTATGTATGCCAGCATGATTGCGATGGAGGTTGCGACCGAAAAATCTTCGCGTGTCATGGAAATCCTCATCTCAAGCATGCCGCCGATCCAGCAAATGTTTGCAAAGCTGTTAGGCATCGGGCTCGTCGGAATAACACAGCTTGCTGTCATTATTTCTGCCGGATATCTGTCGCTGAAGCTGAACAAAACGAGCGAAACGGCTTCATCTGTCGGCGGTTTTCTTAATCTGACCGACGTTCCCTTCTCCACCGTGATATATGCGGTTATTTTCTTTTTGCTCGGTTACTTTTTGTATGCGACACTGGCCGCGTTTCTTGGCAGCGTCGTCAGCAGAATAGAGGACGTGCAGCAAACGATCACACCGATGACGCTTTTGGTGGTTGCCGGTTTTATGATCGCCATGTTCGGACTAAACGCTCCTGAAGCAGGATTTATTACGGTCACATCTTTTATCCCGTTCTTTACGCCGATGATTATGTTCTTGCGTGTCGGCATGCTAGATATTCCGTTTTGGCAGGCGGCTGCCGGTATCGGGATAACTCTGCTTACCATTATCATACTTGCCGTCATTGGCGCCAGAATTTATAAAGGCGGTGTCTTGATTTACGGCAACTCAAGCGCGTTTAAAGCAATCAAACAAGCGCTGCGTTTGGCAAAAAACTGATCAAAAAACAGCCTGGGAATGCTCAGGCTGTTTTTTGATTGTATTCGTTCTGACAGAACGTGCATTCGTAAGAAATCGGTGCTAAAATAAGGGTACTTCATCCTGGAAAGGAGCAGAATGTTGACTGATCTAACCTTTATTCATGCGGCAGATCTTCATCTCGACAGCCCGTTTTACGGGATATCGCATCTGCCGGAACCCATTTTTGCCCGGATCAAAGAAAGCACGTTTTCAAGCGTGAGACATATCATAGACGCTGCAATCACAGAGAACGTTGATTTCGTTTTGCTGGCGGGGGATTTGTTTGATGAGGCCAATCGAAGTTTAAAGGCGCAGCTCTTTTTAAAAAAACAGTTCGATAGACTTAGAGAGTACGGGATTTCAGTCTATGTGATTTTTGGGAACCATGATCATCTCGGCGGAGAATGGACACCGATTGAATGGCCGGAGAATGTTCACATGTTTACATCCTCAGTCCCTGAAGAAAAATCGTTTTATAAGGATGGCAGGCGCGCAGCAAGCATTTACGGTTTCAGCTATCAGACCAGAGCCGTGACGGAAAATCTAGCCGCCCGCTACCGGAAATCAACTGACGCGCCCTTTCATATCGGGATGCTCCACGGCACGTTATCAGGCTCTGAAGGGCACGATCCATATTGTCCGTTTACTCAGGACGATCTTGTGAAAAGCGGAATGGATTATTGGGCGCTTGGCCATATTCACAAACGCCAGATTCTTGTAGCCGGGCACCCAGCCGCGATATATCCGGGAAATCCTCAAGCGCGCCATATGAAGGAGACAGGAGATAAAGGCTTTTATCTTGTTCGTGTGGAGCGCGGAGATATGTCCTATGAATTTAAGAAAGCGCATGACGTCCTATGGGAGAAAGCAGAAATTGATGTGTCAGCGGCAGAGAATATGACCGCGCTCTTTCAAATTGTCGAGGACACGTTTTCAAAACTGCGGAAAAAGGGGACTCCTGCATGTGTGAAGCTCGTATTACAGGGGACAGCGCCAGAATGGTTATTGGATGCGCCGAGAGGTTCATTGGACGAGCTGCTTGAAGCCTTTCAGGAGCAAGAGGCGGACGAGGAGAATTTTATATGGCCGCTTTCATTGGAAGATGAGATGGAAAATGAAGCAGAGCTTAACAGCCTTGATCCTTTTTTTGGCGGTTTATTGGAAGACATTGAACAGACTGATCTGGCAGGCGTGCTGGAAGGGCTTGAACGGCATCCGGTATATAGGAGACACGCAGACCGGTTTAGTCAAGAGGAGACAAGAGAAATAAAAGAGCAGGCACAGGTTCTATTGAAAAGACAGCTTAAGGTGCTTGAGACATGAGGCGGTGAAAGCTATGCGAATCATATCATTACATATCTACCAATACGGAAAATTTTCAAACCGGACCTTTCACTTTTCCGCCTCGCCTGTCCAATTAATCTATGGATTAAATGAGGCAGGAAAAACGACTATGATGTCATTTATAGAAAGCATGCTGTTTGGATTTCCGAAATCGAAAAAATATGAACCGAAATCAGGCGGTGTGTATGGCGGTGTTCTTGAGGCTGAGCACCCTGCATACGGCGTGATGAAGATTGAACGGACAAAAGGAGCCGCTGAGAAGGTAAGGGTGTATACAGAATCCGGGGAAGTAAAGCAGGAAGATTTTCTAAAGCAGCTGTTCCAGGGCACGGACAGGGCGCTGTACAAAGCCATTTACTCGTTTGATGTATTCGGATTGCAGGAAATTCACACCTTTAATCGGGACAAGATCGGGGAATTCCTGCTGTTTTCCAGCCTGTTTGGCGCTGAAGCCGTATCAAAGCTTGATTCAAGGCTGACGAAGGAAAGCGAAAGGCTCTTTAAACCAAACGGCCGAAATCCTCATTTGAATCAGGAATTAGAAACGCTGAAGCAGCTGGCAGCAAAGCTGAAACAGGCTGAGACAGAGGAGGCGGGCTATCATCAGCTTCTTGAGGAGAAAAGAACGCTCGAATCCCGTCTTGCAACCGCTGAAACAGAGCTGAAAGAGACTGCGGAACATATTCGAAGAATCGAAAGAGCCATTGAACTGAAACCGGTGCTAATCGAAAAAACTGCGCTGGAACAGGCGATTGAACAATATCCGGAGCATGCGGGGCAATTCCCTGCTGACGGATTACATCGTTTAGAAAAGTATGAATCCCATCTTCATCCGAAATCCGCACAGCTGGAGGCGCTTCGGGTAAAGCTTGCAGAATTGAACAAACAGCTGCAAAAGCTTAACCCAAATGAGGCCATATTGAAGAATGAAGCACTTATCGCAGAGCTATCATCAGCGTATCATATGTACCAATCCTACGGGGAACAGCTTGCCGCCATCCAGGCTCAGCTGCGCCAGTCCTCTTCACAGGCAGCGGCCGGGCTGGAGCAGCTAAATAAAACAGATGAAAATGAACTGCTGAATATGAACACGTCCTATGACTATGAATGGCAGCTCCAGCAGACGGTGCGGCATTACGTGCAGGCGAGAGACAGAAAAAGACAGCTTGATGAAGTGTTTGAAGTGGCGAGGCGCGAGCTGGAAGACGCTGAAAGGGCAGTTCGTGACATATCTTCCGTCATCCTTGAAAACAGCCAAAGAAAAGAAAAAGAAGCCATTCTTAAAGCATATGATGAAGCACAGGGACAGCATCAAGAGCAGATGAAACTGAGGGAACAGCTGAAGTTCTTCGAAAGGCAGCAGGCGAAACAAAAGAAGACCGTGATGGCAGCAGGCATTCTCTTCATGGTTCTCTTTCTGCTGCTGAAGCAATGGATTCCAGCTATATGCATCGGCGCCGCACTCGTGCTGTATGCCTTTACAACTGGCAGAAAGTCGCTGTCTTCTGATGAAGTAAGGGAGACGAAAGAGCCAGAGACGGATATTTCTCCGCGAGAAGCCGAAGCGATTAGAGAAGCATTATGGGAGGATGACCGCAATAAACAGCACCTTATATCGTTGCGGGCAGAGCTTCAGCAAAAAGAGGCAGCTTACGAAAGGATCATTGAGCAATTTGAACAGTGGGAGGCCGATATGGCTCCCTCCTTCAGCCAAGCTGAGCAATTCATGAATGAACTCGGGTTTAAGGAAGACCCTTCCTTCTTACTGGATGCTTACAATGTAATGAAGGACGTACAAAAAGAAGTGAAGAAAAAACATGAGCTGACGATCGAAGCCGGGAGACTACAAAAGCTTCGGCGGACATTTGAGGAACGCGTCAGAATGCTGCATCCTGACAAAATCGATTCTCAAACCCACGTTGCTGATGTCCTTCACGAACTGCGGAAAAACGCGGAACGCGAAAAAGAGATTGAGAAGCAAAAAAATGAAATGAATAAAGATATCCAATTTCATGAAGAGCAGGTGCTTGAGCTGGAGCAAGAAATACGTTATTTCCAAGCACAGATCGAACAATTATTCACTGAAGCGGGAGCAAAAGACAGAAATGAGTTTTTCGCCATAGCCGACATCAGCAAGAAATGGAAGGATATTGACACAAAGCTGTATAACGTAAATGCACAGCTTCAAGGTGTCAGCTCAGCAGAACTTAATCTGGCAGACTCCGGCACTCTTTCTGAATTGGAGCAAAAACGACTGCAAGAACATGAAAAAAAAGAACGGCACGATGAGGAGCTGAAACAGCTGCGCGCTCAAATCGCATTGCTTTTGGTCAAACAGGAACAGTTAGAGGCTTCGGGATTGGTCTCTGATCTGAAATTGCAAACTGAAATGCAAAAAGAGCGTGTGAAAGAATCTGCAAAAAAATGGGCTTCGATTCAAATGGTCAGACATGTGATCAAAAACAAAATGGAGCGGCATAAAAAAGTCGGTCTGCCGCGTCTTTTGGAGACAGCCGAGAAATTCTTCCGCCCGCTGACTGACGGCAGCTATCAATCAATTTATTTCTCCGAAACAGATGATTCCATCCTGGTCATGAACAGTGCTGGAACGGTGTTTCAGGCGGAAGAGCTGTCTCAGGGCACGTGTGAACAGCTGTATACAGCAATTCGTTTCGCTCTGGCCGTTACTCGTCAGGATGGGGCTATGCTGCCCTTCCAGCTCGACGATAGCTTTGTCCATTTCGATCAGAAACGACTGAACCGCGTGCTGGAGATGCTTTCTGTTTTATCAGGAGGGGAAAGGCAGATTTTCTATTTTACATGCCATGAACATGTAAAAAACGCGTTTCAAAGTGATCAAATCACCCATTTAGTGTCATAAATGAGGTTATATAGCTGATAATCGGTATGTGATATACTGATATTATGTAAGATACGGAGGGAGCTTTAATAGTATGGCTAAAGGGATTATGCTACATGAGGTTGGCGAACAGGTTGACCAATATCTATTGATTAAATCCTTAACAAAAGGGATTGCAAGCAATGGAAAACCGTTTTTAACACTGATGCTTCAAGACCAGTCAGGTGATATTGAAGCCAAGCTGTGGGATGCCAAGCAAAGTGATGAAGTAACCTATGCGCCGCAGACGATCGTTAAGGTGGTGGGGGATGTCCATCATTACCGCGGACGCACCCAGCTGAAGCTGAGAAATATCAGACCGGTGAGCGAGAACGAAAACGTCAATATTGATGATTTTTTGGAAACTGCGCCGATTCCGAAAAATGAAATGCTGGATACCATCACTCAATATATATTTGAAATGAAAAATCCAAATATCCAGCGGATAACAAGATATTTGGTCAAAAAGCACGAAGCAGAATTTATGGATTACCCGGCGGCTACGAAAAATCATCACGAGTTTGTCTCAGGTTTAGCGTATCACGTCGTCTCTATGCTGAATCTGGCAAAAGCAATTGCTGATTTATATCCGTCTCTTGATCGTGATCTTCTGTACGCAGGAGTTATCCTTCACGATCTCGGAAAAGTAAAAGAGCTGTCGGGACCAGTTGCCACTTCCTATACAGTAGAAGGCAATCTGCTAGGCCACATTTCGATTATGGTCACAGAGCTGTCAAAAGCGGCTGAGGAGCTTCAAATCGATTCTGAAGAGGTTTTGATCCTCCAGCATTTAATCCTGAGCCATCACGGCAAAGCAGAGTGGGGCAGCCCAAAACCGCCGATGGTAAAAGAAGCGGAAATTTTGCACTATATTGATAATCTGGATGCGAAAATGAATATGATGGACAGAGCGCTGGAACGCGTGAAGCCGGGCGAGTACACTGAACGTGTATTTGCACTTGAAAACCGTTCCTTTTATAAACCGACGTTTCATAAATAATCAATAATGAAAAAGGACTGATGCTGACATGTTCAGCTCAGTCCTTTTTTACATGCTTTTCCCGCTCATAACCTGTCTTATTCCTGCATAAGGTTAAAAATAAAGAATCTATGCAAAAGGGGGAGAAGCCCGTGTTGTTTTTTCCATGGTGGGTATATCTTTGTATTGTGGGCATCATTTTCAGTGCATATAAGCTGGTGTCAGCAGCCAAAGAGGAAGATAAGTTAGACCAGTCTTTTATTGAAAAAGAAGGTCAGATCTACATTGAGAGGATGGAAAAAGAAAAAGAACGCCGCACGTCCCAGCAGCGTGAGGAAGAAAACCAAAATCATTCCATCGCATAAAAAAAGCTGCGCAGCTCAGTGAGCCTGCACAGCTTTTTTTTATTTAGAACTGCTTGAAGAGCTGCTATTTGAAGAAGTGTTAAATGTATCCTTCAAATCTTTATCCTTCACATCGATGTCAGCTTTTTTCATTACTTTTTGAACGGCTGCCTGCACAGCTGTGTTGTCATTAAGTTTTTGGTCGAGAACATCAGATTTCAGCTCTTTTTTCATATCTTCATATTTTCCGCGTTCTTCAGTCTTTTTGATGATATGGTAGCCAAATTGTGTTTTCACAGGTTCGCTGACTTCGTTTGTTTTCAGTTTGAATGCAGCTTTTCTGAATGTAGAATCCAGTTGTTCGTTATCTTTTGAAATCCAGCCAAGTTCGCCACCGTTTGTAGCTGAGCCTGTGTCTGTAGAGTATTCCTTCGCAAGGGCATCAAATTTCTCGCCTTTTTTCAGTTTTTTCTCTACTTCCTCAGCTGTCTTTTTGTCAGCGACAAGGATGTGGCTTGCGCGAATTTGGCCTTTTAAGTTTTCCCAGTATTCTTTAATTTCGTCATCTGTAACTTTGATGTTATCTTTAGCTGCTTTTTGTGTAAGCAATTCATATTTAACTTGCTCTTTTAGGTAATCTTTTCCATATTGATCTTCTAACGCAGTATATTGATCACCGAGCTGTGTTTTGTATTCTTTCATCTTGTTGTCAATTTCTTTATCTGATACTTTGTATTTCTTGTCCAAAACTTTTTCTTGCACCAGCTGAGTCAGGACGCTCGCTCCAGCTTGCTTTTTCATGTTTGTGTAAAGTTCGCCTTTTGTTACATCGCCTGCGTCTGTTTTTGCGATGACTTCTTTGTCGCCGCTGCTGCAAGCACTGAGAGTGAGGATGCTTGTAGCAGTGATAGCTGCTATTGCGATTTTCTTCATTGTTTTCAAACACTCCTAATCATTCCAAATTGAATTGCCTATGCGTATCATAACATATTGTGGCTTTCTGTAAAAAGATTTTAAATAAAGGGCATTCGTCTAGTCAAACTTTTCCTGATGACATACAAATATATTGATCAAGAAAAGGAGGTATGTAACATGAGCGGAGGATATTCAAACGGTTTCGCTTTGCTTGTTGTACTGTTCATTTTGCTTATCATTGTAGGTGCAGCTTACATCTACTAAGCAGCAAAAGGGATCGCTTGTTGAAAAAGCGATCCTTTGCTTTCACAAGCGCCTAATCGTTTCATCAATTAACTGCATAAGATGTAATTGGAAAATAAAGCTTTTTACAGGAGGTGCTTTTTAAGATGGGTGAAGTATTTGCAGGCGGTTTCGCTTTATTGGTCGTCTTATTTATCTTGTTGATTATCATCGGCGCTTCTTGGCTTTACTAATCAATGTAAAAAAGCATAGCTGCCGGTTCTAACGAGGCCGGCAGCTATGCTTTCTTTACTTTCCTTTCCTCATATTTAAACAGTAAAGGATATCTCCACAAATGAAGAGATCAGTAAAATTAATATACATACATTGATAAATCGAAATACCTTATCCTGGCGCTCTTCAGGAATCTCTCTGACAAGGCATAATGTATTGGTGAGCCTGTTTATAAAGTAAACAATAAACAAGGCAGCCACGATAAAATAGAATAATATGATGGGAGATTCCCCCTCTCTCTGAACTGCTCCCATATTACATTACCAAATATTGATCAAAAAAGATAGAATGCAAACTGAAAAATCGGCACAGCGTCAAGCGTCAGCTACTTTTCGACCAAAATATCAAAGCCGTCTGCTTCCTGATCGATAAAGCATGCTTTCGGTGCTTGCATCAGCTTCAGAGCCAGCAAAAAGTCCGGCAGACAGTAGCCTGCATGAATGCCTGAAATCATGCAGAAGTAATGGGCGTGATTCGGAAACGCCAGTGCGGCGTAAAATAATACAGGTGTTATCAGCATAAAAGGGCTTAACAGTGAAATCAGCATCGTCGTTTTCGGTATCCGTTTCCACGTTCGCATACGCCATACGTAAATCTTTTTTTCTATTTTTCTTTTTTTGCAGATGATCGGCAGGACATGGATGACTTTATGTACAAATAAAATAACGACGAGCAAAACGCCGAACAGCGGTACATATTCATCGCTCAAGCTTGTTTTAGGCCGCAAAAGCTCAAATGCTAAGAAGTTAGATATAAAAACCATAATCATGAAACACACAGCAATCAATATTATGCGAACGGCACCATAATCTTTCATCAGATTTATGGTTTTCCAGCAATTCATCAAAGTCATCCTTCCGTACATCTTGAGTAGAATCTCAAAATAATTTACTCCTCTCAAGAAAAAAAATCAATGCTTTTTTAAGAAAAAATATCTTTCAGCAGGTATTTTTTTGAAAGGGGCAAACAATCTATGAAATATGGGGTTAGAACTTTCTTCTCAGTGAATTATCAGCTAAAATAAGATTAAAGATAGAAAGAAGTGGTGTGGATGGATTCGATGGATCATCGCATTGAGCGATTGGAATATTACATACAATTATTAGTGAAAACAGTGGATATGGACAGGTACCCTTTCTATGCGCTGCTGATTGATAAAGGGCTGAGCAGAGAAGAAGGGGAAGAGGTTGTGCGCATATGCGGTGAGTTGTCAGAGGAGCTGGCAGCACAAAAAGCGCAAGGATTTGTAACCTTTGATAAGCTCCTTGCGCTTTTTGCCGGACAGCTGAATGAAAAACTAGATGTTCATGAAACGATTTTTGCCCTGTATGAGCAGGGGCTTTATAAAGAACTGATGGAGGTTTTTATAGACATTATCAGACACTTTGATTAACTGTTTACAGGTTCAAGTTCTTCGGCTGATTCATCCGCAGCAGTGTCCGTTGCTTTTTTCTTCAGTTTTCCGTTTACGCTTTCAAAGTCGCTGTCGATATTTGTGAGTGATGTTTCAAAGATTTCCATAAAATCATCGCCGTATATATGGCGGATCATACACATCATTTCTGCCACTTCAGGGAACTTTCCGAATAAATGATACAGAGGCTGTGACCCTTTAAAAACCGCGTTGCGCGTCGGATCAAATTCTTCAAGCAAGCTCCAGAATACCTCAGTTCCTTCCTCAGTCAGCTGAACATATGTGTTTCGTTTATCGTTCAGCCGTTTTGAAAACCTTAAATACCCGCGTTCTTCGAGCTTTTTTGAAAAGTTAAATGCCGTTGATACGTGCATGACCCCGAACTTTGCTATTTCAGAAATGGAAGCTCCATTCAGCTGATAAGCAATCCATAAAATATGGTGCTCATTAATATTCAGGTCATACGGTTTGAGCCATTGCTGCCAATCCTTCTCAATCGATTTCCAAAGAGCCTTGCTAAGCTGAGCCATTTTCTGGGTGAAGACCAGAGCCTCTTTCACATCATAAGGCGGTTCCACTTGATTCATTACGTCACCTGCTTCTCTTTATCTTTTTCTCTATTATGCCAATAAAATAAAGATTAATAAAGATGAAAATGTAAGAATTTTTTAATAAATTCTTGAGCCGTTGCTAGGAAAGGCTTTTGCGAATAAAAAAAGTGCAGGTCATGTTTTGACCCGCACTTTTTTCCTTTGAATAGGATATTAGTTTTGTAAGGTTTTCTCCAGCTGTTTGATTTTTTCCTCAATATCAGCGATTTCTTTTTGAAGATCCTGCTGATGAGGTTTGATCTCTTCCTGCCATTTTTTAATTGAGGTTTGCAGTTCACCGCTTACGTCTTTAATGACATCTGCACTTTCTTTTGCCGCTTTTACTAGCTGGTCCTTTAAGGTTACACCATCTGATTTTAAGCGCTTGATCGTTTCTTCAAAAGAATCGCAATTGGTTTTTATTTTTTCACGCAGCTGTTTACCTGAAGAAGGTGCTGATAGAAGAACTGCAGCACCTCCGATGATGCCGCCCACAAATAGTCCTGTTAATAGAGAACGTCCGTCCGCCATTAAAATCACCCCGTTTTTTTCTTGAAATATGATACATTCAGATTTTTCCATTTTGTTCGAAGAATGAACTTCTATACATAGCTTGCTTTATTTTAGCATATTTTTTAAGTGAAAAGGAGGGAGAAGGTTGTCTGTCTTTATGATTGTGTTATCCTGCATCACCCTTGCCTTTGCAACAGGCGCCATTTACTATATCAGACTTCTCAGCCAGGCTGCTTCTTATCCGCCGAAGAAAGTCATTCGGCAGAAAGCGCTTGTTTGTTCAACCGGAACCGCCTTTACACTATGTCTTATCTTTATCACAAAACTCATCGCTTAAAACATACTGACATGCTGCGGGCTCTTTTAAAGAAAAAACCTCTCCCGGAAGCGGAAGAGGTTTTGTGTCACATTTATTTTGCAGCTTCCATAAAACTTGAGCGTCTTAAAATGGTTTGCACGATCGGATACATCATGATCATGGCGATTGTATTCAATACAGCTGCCGGCAGAACGACTGCGGCGAATAATGCGGCGAAACCGCCAGGCAAACCGACGATACATAAAGCTGACGTTAAAAATACAGTTCCTGATAAGATGGTGCCGATGACTGTCAGAACTGCGACTACAGCTGTTTTCTGGCTCTTTCTCACCAGAAGGAACAGGAAGAAAAACAGAAACGCTGATACAGGTTTGTCAATGATATTTGGAATCTGTCCGGCAGGAAACGCGGTTGTAAGAGCTGAAATGATTCCGGTCACAATCCCGATAACGAGAACGTTTTGCACCCGCGGGAACAGTAGAATGCCCATAAACATCATGATCAGCATCATATCAGGTTTCATCCCGCCTAAAAAGGGCGGAATAATGGAATGGAGCGCTGCGCCGATTGCGGCAAACAGAGCCATAACGACTAACTCTTTTGTTTTCATATCTATGCTCTCCTCTGCTAAGCTTTCTGCCCTCCAATAATATGCTCATCATTTATTGCGAAGGCTTAAAGAATTTATTATGCAAACAGTATACCAAACGAACGGTTTGCACAGCCAGACTTTTTACTCATTTTCCTGCTGGAATTTCTTCATGAAAGCAGCTAATGTTTCACAGTCTTCCAGTGATACCGCATTATAAATGGAAGCACGGCAGCCTCCTACTGAACGGTGTCCGCCAAGGCCTACCATTTTTGCTTCTTTCGCCTCCTGAACGAACTTTTTCGTTAAACTGTCATCACGGAGCGTAAAGGTAACGTTCATGCGTGAACGGCTGTCTTTTCTAGCATGGCCTTTATAGAAGCCATTGCTCTCGTCAATGCAGCTGTAAAGAAGCTGTGCTTTTTGTTCGTTGCGCTGTTCAGCAGCTTCAACTCCGCCGTTTTTCTTCAGCCACTCAAGGACGAGGCTCAGCATATAAATGGCAAATGTGGGCGGAGTGTTGTAAAGAGAATCCGCTTTGACATGTGTTGAATATTTAAGGATTTTCGGAACGTTGGCATTTTCATTTTGCAGCCATGATTTTTTCATTACGACAACGGTAACACCTGAAGGACCAAGGTTTTTTTGAGCACCGCCGTAAATGACGTCAAATTTGGATACATCGATTTTTCTGCTTAAAATATCGCTGGACATGTCAGCGACGAGAGGAATAGGAGAACTCGGGAATTCCTGCCACTGTGTGCCGAAAATCGTATTGTTAGACGTAATATGTAAATAGGCGCCGTCTTTTACATCTGTAAGGTCAACCTCGGGAATGTAGCTGTAATTGTCTGATTCGCTTGTCGCCGTCACAGATGTGTTTCCGAACAGTTTCGCTTCAGCGAGCGCTTTTTCAGACCAAGCGCCTGTCATCACAAAATGAGCGGTTTTTTCAGGTGTTAAAAAGTTCATCGGAAGCATTGAGAATTGAAGGCTCGCCCCGCCTTGAAGAAACAGAATGTCATAGTCATCCGGGATGCCCATCAGTTCAATCAGCAAGCTTTTCGCTTTTTGATGCACCGCTTCATATTCTTTGCTGCGGTGGGAAAGCTCCATAACGGACATGCCGGATTCATTAAAATCAATAAACTCTTTCTGTGCTGTTTGCAGAACTTCTAATGGCAGCGCTGCAGGACCTGCGTTAAAATTCGTTGTACGTTCCATCATGATCTCTCCCTGTTTTCCACGTTAATGTAACAAATAATACAATTATCCTATCACAAAAATTCAGTTTTTTTGATAGAAATTTAGAATTATCAAAAGAAATTGCGAATTGTTCACAATAAAAAAACCTCATCTTTATGATGAGGCTAAGCGTTTCGCAATGGATGAAGAAATGTCTTGCAGATCTTCCGGTTTATAATCATCTGCATGTGTTTTCCACACTGCTCCGAATCCGTCTCCTTTTCCGTAGCGCGGGATAATATGCATATGGTAATGGAAAACAGATTGTCCTGCTTTTTCGCCGTTGTTGTTTAACGTGTTTAAGCCGATCGGTTCAAATTCATCCCTGATGGCGCGGGCAATTTTCGGAACGGCGTGAAAATAATGTTTCGCTAATTCGTCTGTGAATTCATAAACATTTTCAATATGTGTTTTCGGGATAACGAGGGTGTGGCCTTTCGTCACTTGGCTGATATCGAGAAATGCCAGCACATGTTCATCTTCATAAACCTTTGCTGACGGAATTTCGCCGGCGATAATTTTACAAAAGATACAATTCTCTGCACTATGCATGAGGGTTCCTCCTTATGAAATTGTGTTTTTATGTATAAACTCATCGTACCACAGAAATGCAGAAAATAGAAAACAGGATGAACGGCGGAGCGTTCATCCTGAATGCAGAGGAATCAGCTTTATGAAGAAAATGTGATATGCCTTTGGTAAGCACCTCATTTGTTAATAAAATGAAGACTTGTTTAATGCCTAACGATTCCTACGATAAACACCTCATTTGACAGTCAGCTTCAAAATTGAAGATTTATCAATTCAGTGAATGAGAAAAGGTTTGAGCATAGGACATGTTTATTTTCTATCCAACTGTGCCTAAGACGTCTTTGACAAACACCTCATTTTTCAGTTGATATGCTTTTTCCTCTACAACAATTATAATGTCCAGGAACCTGTCTCTTTATGACAGCAAATTCATCATTTGTTAAAAGGGAATTGTTTCAAATCAGGCTTTGTTTTGGTACTATGAAGAAAAACAATATAAGGGGAGAAACTATGTCTCTGCTATCGGTAAAAGACTTAACCGGCGGTTATACGAGAAATCCGGTTTTGAAAAACGTGTCATTTAGCCTTGAGCCGAACCAAATTGTCGGTTTAATCGGTTTAAATGGTGCAGGTAAAAGTACAACAATCAGACATATCATCGGGCTGATGGACCCGCACAAAGGATCTATTGAATTAAATGGAAAAACCTTTGCCGAGGATCGGGAAGGCTATCGGTCCCAATTCACTTATATTCCTGAGACTCCCGTTTTATATGAAGAGCTGACGCTGATGGAGCACCTTGAATTGACGGCGATGGCTTACGGCCTTTCAAAAGAGACGATGGAAAAAAGATTGCCTCCGCTGTTAAAGGAATTCCGAATGGAAAAGAGGCTGAAGTGGTTCCCGGCGCATTTTTCTAAAGGGATGAAGCAGAAGGTCATGATCATGTGTGCGTTTTTGGCAGAGCCTGCGCTCTACATCATTGATGAGCCGTTTCTGGGACTTGATCCGCTGGCCATCAATGCGCTGCTTGAGCGGATGAATGAAGCCAAGAAAAGCGGAGCGAGCGTGCTGATGTCAACACACATCCTAGCAACGGCGGAGCGCTACTGTGATTCGTTTATCATCTTACATAACGGCGAAGTGCGGGCGCGCGGCACGCTGTCAGAGCTCAGAGAGCAGTTTGGAATGAAGGACGCGGCGCTGGATGATTTGTATCTAGAGCTCACAAAGGAAGACGCTGGCCATGAATAACATGCTGGATATTTGGCAGTCACGGCTGCAGGAGCATATCAAAGAAACAAGAAGGTACATGAAATATATGCTCAACGATCACCTCGTTATCGTTTTGATCTTTTTTATCGCAGGTGCCGCGAGCTGGTACAGCAAATGGGTACGGGACATTCCCGCCCACTTTCCGTCCTTTTGGGTGATGGCCGTGCTGTTTTCACTCGTTCTGACAGGGTCTTATGTGCGGACGCTTTTAAAGGAGGCTGACCTTGTCTTCTTATTGCCGCTTGAGGCTAAGATGGAGCCGTATTTGATGCAGGCGTTTGTTTACAGCTATGTATCCCAGCTGTTTCCTCTGATTGCACTGAGCCTCGTAGCAATGCCGCTTTATTTCGCTGTCACGCCGGGGGCCTCGCTCATGTCGTATGCGGCGGTATTTGTACAGCTTCTGCTGTTGAAAGCGTGGAATCAGGCCATAGAATGGCGTATGACGTTTCAAAATGACCGAAGCATGAAACAGATGAATCTTGTCATTCGTTTTGCCGCTAATACAGTCGTCCTGTATTTTGTTTTTCAATCGGTTTATGTGTATGCGCTTGTCATCTATATCATTATGGCGGCTCTTTATCTTTATGTGTCTTCCGCTGCAAAAGGAAAAACATTCAAATGGGAGAGCCATATTGAATACGAGTTGAGACGCAAGCAGCGTTTTTACCGGATTGCCAACCTGTTTACGGATGTGCCGCATTTAAAGAAACAAGCGAAACGGAGAGCGTATCTCGACTTTTTGCTGCGGTTTGTGCCGTTTGAACAGCGTAAAACGTTTGCTTACATGTTTGCCCGCGCGTTTTTGCGTTCAAGTGATTACTTAGGCATTCAAGTCAGATTAACCGTTATTTTTGCGCTGATCATTATGTATGCCTCTGCAAGCCCGATGATCGCAGGGATTTTGACTGTGTTTACCGTCTTTATCACAGGTATTCAGTTTCTGCCGCTATTTGGCCACTTTGACCATCTGGCGCTTCAAGAGCTATATCCTGTCAAAAAGGAAGCGAAGCTGAAAAGCTATTTCTCTCTATTAAAAGCTGCGCTTAGCGTGCAGGCTCTGCTCATGGCAGCGGCCTCTTCCTATGCTGCGGGCGCTGCAGGTTTTCTGTACGCGTTGATCGGCTCTGCCGTCTTGATCTTTGTTGTTCTGCCGTCCTACATGACCGCCAGATTAAAAAAACACGGAAAGCTGTGAGCTGAAAAAAGGGGTAGGTCAAATGAGCGAGAATCTGCTGATGCAGGAAGCTCTTCAATGGAAAATGCATTTTTTGCGAAAGGATTCCATGTTTGAACGCTTCTCAAAGCGTGTGCAAACAAAGGTGAATGAACGGATACCTGAAAAAATTCATGCAGCAGTAACTGAAAGCGTGAAAAAAATGGTGGAAGCCACGATGGCGGGATCTAATATCATTACCTATAAGAAGGATACAAGCACACTTTCACTCAGTGAAAAAAACGAGCTTGCCAAAAAAACGATCGCTTCTTATCAGAAAGTGGCGGCTGCTGAAGGAGTCGGCACCGGGGCGGGCGGCATCTTTTTAGGTATTGCTGATTTCCCGCTGCTGCTCTCCATTAAGATGAAATGTTTATTCACTTTGTCCTCAATATACGGCTTTGATGTGAAGAATGCAGAAGAAAGGATGTTTTTGCTGCTTGTATTTCAGCTTGCTTTTTCAAGTGATGACTGCCGCAAATCGCTTTTTTCTGTCATTGAAAACTGGGAGACGGAGAAAAAGGATATTGACTGGAGAGTATTTCAGCAGGAGTATCGCGATTATATTGATGTCGTCAAGCTTTTTCAGCTTTTACCTGGGGTAGGGGCCGCAGTCGGCGGAATTGCCAATTATAAACTGCTTGCTCAGCTTGGAGATACAGCAAGACACGTTTTTCATCTGAGAATATTAAAGTAAACAGCCGGAGAGTAAAACTCCGGCTGTTTTTTTATGATAAATGATAAGTGATTGCAGCCCCTGCAAGCACTTTGGCAGCAGTCAGCATTGCTTTTTCATTGATATCAAATTTCGGATGGTGGTGGGAATAGATACGCTCAGGCTGTTCAGGAGCGGCTCCGGTAAAGAAAAAGGTACCTTTGACATGCTGTAAGTAATAAGAAAAATCTTCGCCGCCCATTTGCGGTTCACCTTTAAGAACCTGATGAACGCCGTCTGTGTTTTTTGCGACGTTTACCAGATGGTCGGTCTCCGCGGGGTGATTGACTACCGCTGGGTATCCGCGTTCGTAGTTGTAGTCATAGGAAGCGCCGTGCATGCTGCACACTCCTTTTACAACGGCTTCAATTTCTTTTTCCAGAATGTCGCGGACATTGTCATTAAACGAACGGGCTGTGCCAATGAGTGTTGCATGGTCTGCAATCACATTAAAGGGATTATCAGCCATAAAAGAGCCTGTCGATATGACGGCGGAGTGAATCGGATTGACTTTGCGGCTGATTATATGCTGCAGCGAGGAAACAATTTGCGAGCCGATCAGGACGGCGTCTTTTGTATCATGGGGGTGAGCGCCATGGCCGCCCTTTCCGTGAATGCTGATTGTAAATCTGTCAGCTGCGGCCATTACGGCGCCGGAGCGGCAGAGAATGGTTCCAATCGGCTCAGTCGCCCAAAGATGGGTACCGAATATGACGTCTGCGTTTTCAAGACAGCCGTCCTCAATCATCGGTTTTGCACCTCCTGGCGCGTACTCTTCAGCGTGCTGGTGGATCATAATAAACGTTCCTTTGAGATCATGCCTGTTCTGATAAAGCACCTTTCCGACGGCAAGCAGAGCCGCTGTATGGCCGTCGTGGCCGCATGCGTGCATGACACCGGGCACTTTGGAAGCGTAAGGAACATCTTTTTCATCCTGGATGGGAAGGGCGTCAAAATCGGCCCGCAATGCGACAGCAGGACCGGGTTCGCTGCTTTCAATATAAGCCAGAACCCCATTGCCGCCGACTTTGGTGCGGATCGGGACTCCTAACGATTCGTAATAGGAAGCAATAAAAGCGGCCGTTTTTTCTTCCTGATTGGAAAGTTCAGGGTACATATGGAAATGGCGCCTGATTTCCACCATTTCATTGAAACAGCTGTCGAGCTGTTTGTTTATCTCTTTTTGCAGCGTGTTGATGGACAAAGCCGCTTCCCCCTTTTCTAAGCTTTTCCATGATTGTATAGAAAAAGTCTGAATATTTCAACTGGTTGTGTTTCAAAGCATGATCATCGCTGCAATGGTTGTCACCGAAAGCCCGATGACTACGGGGAGGAAGTTCTTTCTGGCAAGCTCGAATGGATCGACCTTGCAAATGGCTGCAGCGGGAATGAGCGCCCATGGAATAAGCGTACCGCCGCCCACCCAGATGGCTGATATTTGCCCGAGTGCAGTCAGGACGGCTGGATTAGCATGGAGAGCGGATGAAAAAAGCTTGGCGATGGAGCCGGCGAGGGAAATGCCTGAAAATCCTGAACCGTCGAGCCCGGTTACGGCTCCAGCGGCAGTCAAGGCTGCGGCCGCAAGCTCTTTGGACATAGGCATCGCGTGGGATAGGGTGATGCCGAGATCATTGACAATGCCGTGTGAATGTTTAGGAAGTTCAGTACCCAATATGCTCTCATAGCCGGAATCACCAAGATAAAAGAAAGCGGCAATTGGAATGACGGGACCGAAAACCTTAAAGCCGAATTGAAACCCCTCGATAAAATATCCAGTTATTTTTTCAAGCCCTTTCTGTTTATACACAAGGAAATGAACGATCAGCAGGATGCAAATGGCCGATCCGCCAATTAACGCGGTTGCATCATTTCCTTGAAGGTTGAATATGACCATGCAGGCGATATCAGCGGCAAATACAAGAGGAATCAAAAGAGCCAGCAAAGACCGAAGACGTTTCGGCAAATACATTGAAGTGTCATGTTCAGCTGACATCATCGGGGAAAAAGAAGCGGGCCGCATTTGTTTTTTGCGTTCACGCTGAATCAAAAAGAAAGCGGCAGTTGTTGTAGTCACGCCCATAATCAGAACGAGCGGAATGCTTGCTGAGACGACATCACCGACAGGGATGCCTGCTGCATCAGCTGTCAGTTTTGGCGCTGCTTGAATGACAAAGTCTCCAGAAAGGGCAAAGCCGTGCCCGAATAAATTCATTGCCATGGCGGCAGCGATAGGCGGCAGGCCGGCACGGGCGGCTGCCGGAAGCAGAACGGCGCCGATTAAAGCGACACCCGGCGAAGGCCAGAAGAAAAGAGAAATGGCAAACATCAGTCCGCCTATCAGCCAGTATGCCATCACAGGTCCTTTAACTAGTCGTACAAAGGGAGAAATCATTGCTTCATTTATCCCTGTTTTCGTTAACACATCACTCATAGATACGATAAAACAGATAATGAAAATCGTAGGCAGCAGCTCAGATGCCGCGTAGATGAAGCTGTGGAATAAACTGCTGACCGAAGCTGAAAGCGAATGGCTGGCCCATAACGAAATGATGAAAATCCCAAATAACGATATAAAGGTTGTATCTTTTCGCAGCAGCATAAAAAGAATGATTGCTCCAATAAAAAACACATAAAGAACATGAACAGACATAATCCCGATTTCCATCATTGATCACTCCTTCCGCTTCCTACAGATTATTCATAGGCGGGCGGAAGGTGCTGGGACATATGTTTTAGCTGCTCGACCAACTCATGCTTCAATCCCTTTTTAGCCTGCTGCTGATGCTGGCACCGGCAGCAAGCCATTTTTTTCGGTAGGCGGTTATGCTTTCCGAAGGTTCTAAGTAAGAGCCGTCCTCACTCGTCATTTCATAATCGTCGAATCCGAATTGGAAGCCGCAGCACAAGCAGATTTCATAGGAGTGATTCCCTCGGTCATCATATGCTGGTTCTGTCAGCCCTTTAAACCCGCAGACAGGGCAAATATATTTCATCTCACTTCTCTCCCTTTCGCCATAAAAAAACTGCCGGACATTCCGGCAGCTATTCGACAGCAACATATGTGGTGACATACGAAGGCCGGGAGAAGATGGACGTTGTGTCAACTCCGGCAGACGTGCCGCGTTTTTTGTGGGCTTCTTTGTATGAGCCTGACTGCTGCCAGTCTTGGAAGGCTCTTTCTGTTTCCCACAAGGTGAGAATGACGTACGTATCGCTGTCAAGGGGACGCAGGACACGAATGGCTTCAAAACCGGGCTCGTTTTCGACTTTTCCCGCTCTGTTTTTAAATCTGTTTTCAAACAGCGGGCGCCCTTCCTGTGTGACGGCTATATTGTTCAATACTGCGAAACCAGGATGCTTCATGTCCCCGACTTGGTCAATGACTTCATAAGAATGGGGGGCCTGAAAAACCGTTTCTCCGTTTGTTTCGTGAATTAAAATCGCATTTTCCTGTCCCTGCATCAAAAGCATATTTTCCGAGGAATGTTTTTGCACGATGTTTTTCAAAAAATCGGCTGTCCCATATGTAATATATACCTTCATATCAGCCACCTCCTGCTTGCTAGTATATCAAAACAATGGTATAAGTTTCTATTGGCGACTGCTTCAAACATAAATCAAAACAATTTTTCCCATACTACCTTTAGAAAGGCGAGGTGAGTTCATGTTTAAGATAAAGAAAAAGAAACTTTTCATTCCCATCATTATTTTAGTGTTAACTGCTTTTCTCGCATTAATAGGATATATTTCAATCATTTTTCTCGGTCATTATGTCATAGATGAAAAGAAACTGGTCCTTCACGCATCTTCAAAAATTGTTGACCAAAACGGGGATGAGGTCGCAAGTCTGTATACAGAAAATCGTGAACCGGTCTCCATTAATGAAATTCCGAAAGAGGTCAGAGAAGCATTTATCGCAGTGGAAGATAAGAGGTTTTACGAACACCACGGTATCGATGTGAAATCTGTTGGAAGAGCGGTGTACCGCGATATATTAGCAGGAGGAAAAGTAGAAGGCGGGAGCACGATCACCCAGCAGCTTGCCAAAAATATCTTTCTGACACATGACAAAACGTTTTTAAGAAAAACGAAAGAAGTGATCATAGCGATCAACCTTGAACGGGACTACAGCAAGGACAAGCTGCTGGAAATGTATCTGAACCAGCTATACTTCGGACACGGGGTTTATGGCATTCAAGCTGCGTCCCACTATTATTTTAATAAGGAAGTTAAAGATCTAAGCGTATCCGAAGGCGCGGTCTTGGCTGCTATTCCGAAGGCGCCTTCTACGTATTCTCCTGTTTTGCATCCTGATAAAAGTAAGGAGCGGCGGGATACGATTCTCGGGATGATGAATGACCAAGGCTATATCAGTGCGAAAGAGGCTGTCAGTGCGCAGGGAAGGACGCTCGGGCTGAACGTGAAGAAACAGTCAAAAACACCTTGGTTTGACAGCTATATTGACCTTGTGATCGAAGAAGCGGAGGATAAGTATTCCATTTCCGGAGAGCAGCTGCTTCAAGGCGGGTACACGATTAAGGTGCCGCTTGATTCAAAACTGCAAAAAACGGCTTATCAAGTCATGAAGGAAGGCAGATATTATCCCGGAACAGATCAAGATGCAGAAGGAAGCGCAGTTTTTATCAACAATAAAACGGGCGGTGTGGAAGCGGCGATCGGCGGAAGAGATTACACGGCTAAAGGATATAATCGTGTGACAGCTGTGCGCCAGCCGGGATCAACGTTTAAGCCGCTGGCTGTATACGGACCGGCGATGCAGGAAAAGAGATTTAAGCCGTACTCTCTGTTAAAGGATGAATTACAATCCTACGGAGACTATACACCAAAAAATTATGGCGGGCGTTATGAAGGGGAAGTCACGATGTCGGATGCCATCACTTACAGCAAAAATGCGCCGGCAGTATGGGCGCTGAATGAGATCGGTGTGGAAACGGGAAAATCTTATTTAAAGTCAAACGGTATTGATATACCGGATGAGGGGCTTGCTCTAGCTCTCGGCGGTTTAGAAAAAGGCGTGTCGCCCCTCCAGATTGCCGGCGCTTTTCATACGTTTGCCGCAAATGGAACATACACCGAGCCGTACTTTATTTCAAACATAACAGATGAGGACGGGGAAACAATAGCCGATCATAAAGAACAAGGAAAACGAGTATTCAGCAAACAGACGTCTTGGAACATGACGAGAATGCTTCAGCAGGTGGTTAAGAAGGGAACGGCAACGTCCGGCACCTATCACGGCGATCTTGCCGGGAAAACCGGTTCTACCTCATATACTGGCGTTTCCGGCGCCACAAAGGATGCCTGGTTTGCAGGCTATACACCGAACATAACGGGTGCTGTCTGGATGGGCTATGACAAAACAGATCACAACCATTACTTAAAAGGCGGAAGCGCATATCCAACCAGAATGTTTAAGGATATTTTGACACAGGCTGGCCAGACGGGTTCTGCGTTTACGAAGCCTAAAAAAGTAAAAGAACTTGAAAGCCCAATTGAGCTTGAGCCTGTCAAAACGCTGACGGCTGACTATACATTTAGGGCAGCGGGGCTGTTTACGATTGAATTAAAATGGGATGCGCAAGAGGATGATCGGGCAGTATACAGAATTTATGTAAATAAGGACGGCAAGGATACGCTTCTTGATTCTGTTGAAGGAAAGGGAAGCTATGAGATCCCATATGCCAATTTGTTTTCGGGTGCTTCTTATAAAGTGGTGCCTTATAATACACAGACAAAAAAAGAAGGAGAAGGAACCGATTACGTTCAGCCGAAGTTGTTTTCCTCTTAATGGAATTCGGCGATTTTTTGAACTTTGGGCCGGATTTCTATACCATTTGCCCAAAACGAGGTATAGTGTAATGGTCAAGGAACACGAACGTATGGTTGCAGTATGAAAGGTGGAAATCAAATGAGGAAACGAGAAACGTTTAACGAGACGTTTTTAAAAGCTGCGCGGGGAGAAAAAGCGGATCACACGCCTGTTTGGTACATGAGACAAGCCGGGCGCTCACAGCCGGAGTACCGTAAGCTGAAGGAAAAATACGGATTGTTCGAAATTACACATCAGCCCGAATTGTGTGCGTACGTCACAAGGCTTCCGGTCGAGCAATACGGAGTCGATGCTGCAATCCTTTATAAAGATATTATGACGCCGCTTCCGTCGATCGGTGTGGATGTTGAAATTAAAAATGGAATCGGGCCGGTGATTGATCAGCCTATTCGTTCTCTGCAGGACATTGAAAAGCTCGGAAAGCTTGAGCCGGAACAGGACGTGCCGTACGTGCTCGAAACGATCAAACTGCTTGTCAATGAACAGCTTGACGTCCCGCTAATCGGTTTCTCTGGTGCGCCTTTTACGCTTGCCAGCTATATGATCGAAGGCGGGCCTTCGAAAAACTACAATAAAACAAAAGCCTTTATGTACAGCATGCCGGATGCCTGGAACCTGCTGATGACAAAACTTGCCGACATGATTATCGTGTATGCGAAAGCGCAAATAAAGGCGGGCGCAAAAGCCATTCAAATCTTTGATTCATGGGTTGGCGCGCTGAATCAAGCGGATTACAGAACGTACATCAAACCAGTGATGAACCGGATTTTTTCTGAGCTGGCGTCGGAAAATGTGCCGCTTATCATGTTTGGTGTAGGTGCCAGCCATTTAGCAACAGATTGGCATGACCTGCCTCTCGATGTTGTCGGGCTCGATTGGAGACTGAGCATTGATGAAGCCAGATCAAAAGGCATCACCAAAACAGTGCAAGGCAACCTGGACCCGTCCATTTTGCTTGCTCCGTGGGAAGTGATCGAGAAGAGAACGAAAGAAATTCTTGATCAAGGCTTACAATCGGATAGCTTCATTTTTAACCTCGGGCACGGCGTATTTCCTGATGTCAGTCCGGAAGTGCTGAAAAAGCTGACTGCATTTGTACATGAATATTCTCAATCAAAGAAAATAGGCCTATACTCCTGAGCATATTTTTTGGTATCAGGATAAAAGCCTGTCAAAATTGTTTTGCGATAGATCATCTAAAGAGGGTGTAAACAGTGGGTAAAAAGAAAATGGGGCTTCTCATTATGGCGTACGGCACGCCTTACAAAGAAGAAGATATAGAGCGTTATTATACACATATCAGAAGAGGCAGAAAGCCTGAGCCTGAAATGCTTCAGGATCTGAAAGACAGATATGAAGCAATCGGGGGCATTTCGCCGCTTGCCAAAATCACAGAGGAACAGGCTTATAAACTTGAACAGCACTTAAACGAGATTCAGGATGAGATTACGTTTAAAGCGTATATCGGGCTGAAGCATATCGAGCCGTTTATTGAAGACGCTGTGGCAGAGATGCATAAGGACGGCATTACAGAGGCGGTCAGCCTTGTATTGGCACCGCACTTCTCCACATTCAGCGTGCAGTCCTACAACAAACGTGCGAAAGAAGAGGCTGAAAAACTCGGCGGGTTAACAATTACGTCTGTCGAAAGCTGGTACGATGAGCCGAAGTTTGTGAAATATTGGGTTGACCAAGTGAAGGACACGTACGCGTCAATGCCGAAGGAAGAAAGAGAAAACGCGATGCTTATTGTTTCCGCGCACAGCCTCCCGGAAAAAATTAAAGAGTACGGAGACCCGTACCCGGATCAGCTTCATGAATCCGCGAAGTTGATCGCTGAAGGAGCAGGCGTATCTGAATACGCTGTCGGCTGGCAAAGTGAAGGCAACACGCCTGATCCGTGGCTTGGACCTGACGTGCAAGATCTGACACGTGATTTATTTGAACAAAAAGGCTATCAAGCATTCGTATATGTGCCTGTCGGATTTGTCGCGGACCATTTAGAAGTGCTTTATGACAACGATTATGAGTGCAAAGTGGTGACTGACGATATCGGCGCCAGCTATTACCGGCCGGAAATGCCGAACGCTAAACCGGCATTTATTGATGCTTTAGCAACAGTCGTTTTGAAAAAATTAGGACGTTAAAGAAGGCGATGAACATGAGTGACGGCAAAAAGCATGTAGTCATCATCGGCGGCGGCATTACCGGTTTAGCCGCCGCCTTCTACATGGAAAAAGAAATTAGAGACAAAAATTTGCCGCTTGAGCTGACGCTTATTGAGGCAAGCCCGAGAGTAGGCGGAAAAATCCAGACAGTCAAGAAGGAAGGCTATATCATCGAAAGAGGGCCTGACTCATTCCTAGAACGAAAAAAAAGCGCTCCGCAGCTTGTCAAAGACTTAGGTCTTGACCATCTGCTTGTGAACAATGCGACTGGACAATCCTACGTGCTTGTCAACCGCACTTTGCATCCGATGCCGAAGGGAGCTGTAATGGGAATACCAACCAAAATCGCGCCGTTCGTGTCAACGGGGCTGTTTTCTCTGTCAGGGAAGGCGAGAGCTGCCATGGATTTCATCCTGCCCGCAAGTAAATCAAAAGAGGATCAGTCACTGGGCGAATTTTTCCGCAGACGTGTCGGGGATGAAGTTGTCGAGAATTTAATCGAGCCGCTTTTATCAGGCATCTATGCAGGTGATATCGACAAACTCAGCCTGATGTCAACATTCCCGCAATTCTATCAGACGGAACAAAAGCACAGAAGCCTGATCCTGGGAATGAAAAAAACAAGGCCTCAAGGCTCCGGCCAGCAGCTGACAGCCAAAAAACAAGGGCAGTTTCAGACGCTGACAACAGGCCTGCAGACGCTTGTCGAAGAGATTGAAAATCAACTAAAGCTGACAAAGGTATACAAAGGCACAAAGGTTACCAACATTAGCCGAGAGGGCACGGGCTACTTGCTTGATCTTGATAACGGCGTATCCCTTGATGCCGAATCAGTGATAGTAACAGCCCCGCATAAAGCTGCCGCGGGAATGCTTTCCGATTTGCCGGCTGTTGCAAACCTGAAAAACATGCATTCCACATCTGTGGCGAATGTCGCCTTAGGCTTTCCGGAAGGTACCGTCCAGATGGAGCATGAGGGCACGGGCTTTGTCATTTCAAGGAACAGTGATTTCGCGATCACAGCTTGTACGTGGACGAACAAAAAATGGCCGCACGCAGCGCCGGAAGGCAAAACACTGCTTCGGGCATACGTCGGAAAGGCCGGAGACGAATCCATCGTCGACCTCTCAGATAACGACATTATCAACATTGTGCTGGAAGACTTAAAGAAAGTAATGAAAATCAACGGCGAGCCGGAAATGACATGTGTCACACGCTGGCATGAAAGCATGCCTCAATACCATGTCGGCCATAAACGGCGTATCAATGAGCTCCGAGAAGCGCTGGCTTCCTCCTATCCTGGTGTGTACATGACTGGTGCATCTTTCGAGGGTGTTGGAATTCCGGACTGTATCGATCAAGGAAAAGCAGCTGTGTCAGATACGCTGAAATATTTATTCGACTAAACCTCCGTACCGGTACGGAGGTTTTTTGTGTCTAGGTGATGGCAATATTGTGTAAAAAATGTTTGAATTGTTCAGCATGGTATGATACATTTGCATATGTACTTATTGACTAAAATGTTCAAATGGTCAGTTTTGAGGTGATATAAATGTCAATAGATCGAAAAAAGCTCATTTTGGAGGCTGCCACAAAGTCTTTCACACAGTTTGGCTATAAAGCGACGACAATGGATTTGGTGGCGAAGCTTGCGAACGTGGGAAAAGGAACCATCTATACGTTTTTCAAAAATAAAGAAGAGCTGTTTGACGATATTTTTTCTACGTTATTGAGAGAAATGAAGCAAAAAGCCGACGAAGCGATGGAGCCTGATCTCCCGTTCCATGAAAATGTCCACAGGGCGCTGTTTGCCATTCTGGAATTCAGGAAAACACATCAGCTGACGATTAAAATTTTTCAAGAAAATGCTGAGATTGGTACAATGGCAGTTCAGGACGTGATTCAGAAAATGGAGCGTTCCATTCTTTCTTATATTAAAAATAAGATAGAAGAGGGTGTCGAAAACGGAGATATCAAGCCATGTGATCCTGAGCTGACGGCTTTTGTCATGCTGAAGCTTTATATCGCGCTCATTTTTGATTGGGAAAAACAGCATCCTCCGCTTGATAAAGAAACGATTGCGGAACTGCTTGAGTTGTATGTTGTCAAAGGATTGTCAGCCAACTAGATAATCCTTTCTCTTTACAAGAAAATGACCATTTTTCATGATGAGTCAGTTTTAGAATGGAGGCATCAGGATGAACACAATACGAAGTCAATGGAAAGACATCGTAACGAGTAAAAAATTATTGATTCCCATCATCGCCATTTTGTTTGTCCCGCTTATTTACAGCGGTGTTTTCTTAAAGGCTTATTGGGACCCGTACGGCACAGTTGACCAGCTGCCTGTCGTTGTCGTTAACCAGGACAAAGGAACGACATATGAGGGAGAAAAGCTTCAAATCGGTGATGATCTGGTAAAAGAATTAAAGGATAATAAAAGCTTTGACTGGCATTTTTCCAATGATCTCGACCAATCATTAAAGGACTTATTAAATCAAAAATACTATCTAGTAGTCGAGATTCCAGAAGACTTCTCTAAAAACGCCAGCACTGTAATGGACAAAAATCCGAAAAAACTAGATTTGAAATACCATACGAATGCCGGTTCAAACTATGTAGGAGCAACGATCGGCGAAAAAGCGATTGATAAACTGAAAGCTTCTGTTTCAAAAGAAGTGACCGAGCAATATACGAAAGTTATTTTTGATAACTTTAAAGATATCGCAAAAGGTTTGAGCGACGCGAGCAGCGGCGCGAAAAAAATTGATGACGGCACAAAGGATGCGAAAAACGGAAGCGCACAGCTGAAAGAAAATCTGGCGAAGCTGAAGGAAAGCACCGCTACCATCAGTGACAAAACGGCGCAGCTTGCAGATGGAGCGGCTCAGGTGACGAGCGGCATCCAATCGCTTGACAGCTCGCTCGGTAAATTCCAGGACAGCAGCAACCAGATTTATGATAAATCTGGTCAGCTTGCGGCAGGATCAGGCAAGATAACGGGCAAGCTAAATGAACTGAATGCCGGCCTTCAAAAGGTGCAGCAGGGCTTGCCTAATCTGACAAACGGGCTGGATCAGCTCAACAGTAAAGCGCAAGAAGAGTCGGAAAAAGCAGCAAAAGCGGAAAAACTCATAAATGCGCTCGATTTAACACAGCTTGAAACAGCTGTGAATAACCTGGAAAAGTCAGAAACTGCGATGAAGGAATTTAAAAAACAGCTGTCTGACTTTGAAAACAGCTTAAAAAACCGTGATCAGGCATTTAAAAATCTCATCAACTCCAGTGATTTCTTAACAGCGGAGCAAAAGAGCCAGCTGATCAATTCTGTTGAAAAGCAGCTTCCGCAAGTTGATGCGCCTGATTTTGAAGAAATTTTAAGTGGGCTTCCTGCAGCTGATCAGCTGCCTGACATCGCAACGATAAAAAGCTCATTGGAAGATGTGAAAGCGGAGGTTGCCCAGGTGAAGGCATTGCCGGAAGCTACCTCTAAGCTTTATAACGGCGCAAAAGCCACTCAAGACGCGATTGACAAATTAACTGCTGGATCTGAGAAAATATACAATGCGTCACAGCAGGTGACAGATGGCCAAAATAAATTGACAGCCGGTATCGGTGAATATAATAAGCAGTTCGCAAAAGCAAAAGCGGGCTCAGAGCAATTGGTAACAGGAAGCAGCCAAGTATCCGGCGGATTGTTTAAGCTGCTAGATGGTTCTAAACAGGTCCAAAGCGGATCTTCAAAACTTGCAGACGGATCTGCTTCACTTGATACAGGTTTAGGCAAGCTATTGGACGGCACAGGAGAGCTGTCTAGTAAGCTGAATGATGCGGCTGACCAAACAGGGGATATCAGCGCTGATGATGACACATACGGTATGTTTGCAGATCCGGTTAAAACCAATGACGACGCGATTCATTCCGTCCCTAACTACGGAACAGGACTGACGCCTTATATCCTATCAATGGGCTTGTATGTCGGCGGCATTATGCTGACGGTCGTATTCCCGCTGAAAGAAGCATCAGGCCGTCCGAGAAACGGATTTGAGTGGTTCTTCAGTAAATTTAATGTCATGATGCTGGTCGGAATCATTCAATCGCTTATTGTGGCGACAGTTCTTCTTCTGGGAATCGGTCTCGAGGTGGAGAGCACATGGAGATTTTACGTGTTTACGATCATTACGAGTCTCGCTTTCCTTGCAATGATTCAATTTTTGGCCACGACGATGGGCAATCCGGGACGGTTTATTGCAGTCATTATCTTAGTGCTGCAGCTCGGGGCCAGCGGAGGAACCTTCCCATTAGAATTGCTTCCGCATTTCTATCAGGTGATCCATGGCGCGCTGCCGATGACCTACAGCATAAACGGGTTCAGAGCAGTGATTTCAAACGGAGATTTCGGCTACATGTGGCAGATGGCCGGTGTCTTAATCGGCATTGCTCTTGTCATGATCGCGCTGAGCATTACCTACTTTACGATCTTAAGCCGGAAGGAAGACACTTCAGAAGAACAGCCGGCTTCCTAATGAAAAAGACCTTGTTTCTCAGGAAACAAGGTCTTTTTTTATTTAACATCCCATTTGACCAGAAGTCCGGTATACGTTAATCCTCCGCCGAAGCCGAAAAGCATCAGGGTTTGGTCTTTTTTCAGCTTCCCGGCTTTCACTGCCAGATCAAGGGCCAAAACAATAGAGACTGAGGATGTATTTCCGTAGTATTCGACACTGGTGAGTGTTTGTTCAATCGGAAACGGTGTTTTTTCACAAATCGATTCGATCATGCGCAAGTTGGCGCTGTGGGGAACAAACCAATCAAGATCATCACGGCTGAGCCCTGCTTTGTGTAAAAGATGTTCAAATTCACGGGGAACGGTTCTTGCGGCCCACTTGTACACTTCGCGTCCGTTTTGGACCATTTTCCCTGAATCCGCAAGCGGCATGCCATTGAGTTCGCTCCGCAGTCCTGCCCGATACAAAATATCTGCACCTTTTCCATATGTTCCTTGGACGGAGGCGAGGAATCCCGGTGCCTCTTCAGTTCGTTCAACCAATAGTGCGCCCGCAGCATCGCCGAACAGAACGCATGTCGTTCGATCTGTATAATCAGTCACTTTTGACAAAGTTTCTCCGGCGATGACGAGAATTTTTTGATGAAGCCCGGATGTAATCAATCCGTTTGCCAAATGGAGACCGTATGTCAGTCCTGCGCATGTCGCATTGATATCTAACGCGCCGGTGTTCTCCCAGCCGAAATATTCCTGCACCCGGCAAGCCGTACTCGGAAAGGCATAATCTGCTGTTGTTGTGGCGACGAGAATCATATCCACATCTTCAAGTGTTCCGTCGTAACGGCTCTCGAGATCTTTGACTGCTTCAATGCATAAGTCTGAAGTGAACTGCTGCTCATCGGCAATCCGCCGTTCTCTCATTCCTGTGCGCTGAACAATCCATTCATCAGACGTATCTACGATTTTTTCCAGATCCGCATTGGTTAAACGCCGGGTCGGCGCATAGGTGCCGATTGCTGTAATGTTTGCTTTTGACATCATAACAACTCCTTTTATTATCAGATTATAACACTAGATATTAGTATCTGGTACTAAAAAGAGGATTTTTGATAAAAAAAGAGAAACTGTCAGTAGAAAACCAGAAAAGGAGGAAAAAAATGGTCAGTCAAGGAGCGATAGCCTCTATGATTATTTCAGGGGCTATTGCGTTTTTGTTGCCGATCGGACTGATGATATGGTTTAGGCGAAAGTATCATGCTTCGCTTAAGGTGTTTTTTATTGGCGCTCTTACGTTTTTTGTCTTTGCTCAGCTGTTGGAGGGCGGCGTTCATGTTTATGTGCTGCAAATGAATGAAACGACAAAAGAAGTGATGAAGCATCCAGTCTGGTATGCCCTTTACGGATGCTTGATGGCCGGGATTTTTGAGGAATGCGGAAGGTATATCATGATGCGTTTCTTTATGAAGCGCCGACTTTCCTGGGCGGACGGTCTGGCCTTCGGAGCGGGCCACGGCGGTCTGGAGGCGATCCTAATAACCGGCTTGTCCAGCATTACGCTTATCGTGTACGCTTTTGCAATCAATAGCGGCACTTTTGAACAGCTTTTGATTCATCATGATGTGAAGCAGGCGCTTATGCCGATTCAGGCGCAGCTGTTGAATACACCTTCGTATGAGTGGCTGCTCGGCGGAATGGAAAGAATCAGCGCCATCTCTGTCCAAATCGGTCTGTCACTGCTTGTGCTGTATGCGGTTAAAAGCCGCCGGCCGATGTTTTTGCTGTATTCGATACTCTTACACGGGCTGTTTAATGTACCGGCGGTTTTATACCAAAAAGGAGTGATAAAACATGCGGCGGCTGTTGAACTCATCGTGGCTGTGATAGCCGCGGCATCAGTGGTTTGGATTGTAAAGGCAAAAAGGCTGTTTCAATAAAAAATCCAAGCAGCAGTAACAGCCCGCTTGGAAAAATATGAATGAAATATTCGTTTAGGCATGGGGTATCAGAATATTTCTGATTCAGTCCTTAGCAATGACAGCAAGAGTGGCAGCGTTTTTTGCAAGAGCAATTTCTTTTCTTTTTCTTCTTTTTCTCGCAAGGGTCATGGCATTCTTTCTCTTTCTTGCAATGGTCGTGGAAATCTTTATCGAACCACTCGTCAAAGAACCAAAAATCATCGAACCAATGGTGACAATGACATTTCTGTTCATGTGAATGACGACAGCACATAGATATCCCTCCTCTTCCCATGCTTACTACAGCATATGAAAGATTGATAGGAAAAGATTGGACGGGTCTATCAGGAAAAGAGTATATTTTAAATAGAAAATAAAAGGAGGAATGTCCGATGACGTCCGTTCGGAAAACGATGGAGCTGATTAAAGAACTTGTGTCTATCCCAAGTCCGACAGGGAATACATATGAGGTGATCAAATACGTTGAACACCTTTTAAAAGAATGGAAGGTCGAAACGGTTCTGAACCATAAAGGTGGTTTGATTGCCACACTTCCGGGCCGCGATACATCCCGACACAGAATGCTGACGGCGCACGTTGACACCTTGGGCGCGATGGTGAAAGAAATTAAGCCAGACGGCCGCCTGAAAATTGATTTGATCGGCGGTTTCCGCTACAACTCGATTGAAGGGGAGTATTGCCAAATTGAAACGGCCTCGGGTAAAACGTATACGGGGACCATTTTAATGCACCAAACGTCTGTTCACGTGTACAAAGACGCGGGAAAAGCGGAGCGCAATCAAGAGAACATGGAAATCCGCCTGGATGAGCCTGTGCACTGCCGTAAGGATACGGAAGAGCTTGGCATTGGCGTCGGGGATTTTGTTTCGTTTGATCCCCGTGTCGAGATCACATCAAGCGGATTCATTAAATCACGCCATTTAGATGATAAAGCAAGCGTAGCCTTGTTGCTTCGCTTAATTCATCAAATTCAAACAGAAGACATTGAACTGCCGTATACGACTCATTTTCTGATTTCTAATAATGAAGAAATCGGATACGGCGGAAACTCCAATATTTCTGCTGAAACTGTTGAATACTTGGCGGTGGATATGGGGGCTATCGGCGACGGCCAGGCGACAGACGAATATTCGGTTTCGATTTGCGTGAAGGATTCGAGCGGTCCGTATCATTATCAGCTGAGAAAGCATTTGGTCGATTTAGCTGAAAAGCATCATATTGACTATAAGCTTGATATTTATCCATATTACGGGTCGGACGCCTCAGCAGCGATCAAATCAGGTCACGATATCGTGCACGGCCTGATCGGTCCGGGAATTGACGCTTCGCACGCTTTTGAGCGCACGCATAAGTCTTCCCTCCGCCATACAGCGAAGCTTCTGTATTATTATGTGCAATCACCGATGGTATAAGAGGGAGGAAACGAATGAAAATCCATGAGTTGAAAAGCACTTTCGGCTGGGAAGGCGATGAAGGTCTTGGAGAACAGCTGATCCAGCAAATCCTTGCTGGAGAAAAAACGGCCACCTGCGCGCCGAAATCATTATATTCAAAAGATGAACTGAGTGAGGTATATCAAACAGCGGGACAGCTTGTAACCGTTTATGATAAACATGATCATCCGAGATGCAATATAAAAGTGACAGATGTGTTTGAAACGACCTTTGGAGCGCCTGATATGAGGTTAGTCAAAGGCGAGGGCAACGGAGACCGAATTGATGAATTTCAGGAGGACCATCGGAGAGCATGGGCGGAGCTGATCAAAAACGGCGAAATGGAGCTGAATGAGGACACTGTTTTGATTACAGAACTGTTTGAGCTAGTTCAAGATTAAAAAAAAGCCTGTGGGGCGATAAGAACCCCGCAGGCTTTTTTGATTAACCGGAAATGGTTGCGTTTTGATCTGCTTTAGATTGGGTCATGACAGCTTCTGCTTTTGCAGGATTAAACATGCCTTCCCATTTAGACATGACAACGGCAGCAAGTGCGTTACCAGTCAGGTTTACAACTGTACGTGCCATGTCCATAATACGGTCTACACCGGCAATAAAGGCAAGTCCTTCTGCCGGAACACCGATCGTGCCCAGTGTTGCAAGCAAGACGACAAAAGAAGTTCCCGGAACGGCAGCCATTCCTTTAGATGTCACCATCAAAACTAATACAAGCGTAATTTGGTGCCAAATCGTTAAATCAATGCCATATACCTGTGCCAGAAACAGCGCGGCAATAGACTGATAGAGAACGGAGCCGTCTAAGTTAAACGTATATCCAATTGGGATAACGAAAGATACAATACCTTTCGGACAGCCGATTTTCTCCATTTTTTCCATGATGCGCGGAAGAACGGTTTCAGAGCTGGACGTACTGAACGCCAATAAAATTTCGTCCTTCATATAAGCTAGGAATTTGAAGATGCTGATGCCGGCAATTTTTCCGACAATCCCAAAAACGACGATTAAGAAGAAAGCAAGCGCGACATATACCAATCCGACAAGCTTTCCGAGAGATAGAAGAGAACCGAGTCCGAATTTAGAGACAGTAACTCCGATTAGAGCGAAAACCCCGAACGGCGCTACTTTCATCACAAGATTTACCACATGGAACATCGAATGGGAAACGCCTTCAAAAAAGGCTAATACTGGCTTGCCTCTTTCACCGATCGCGGAAATTCCCAACGCAAATAGTACGGTAAAGAAGATGATGGCAAGAAGATCCCCTTCGACCAAGGATTGGAAGAAGTTTGTCGGCACAATGTGCAGGAATGTTTCTGCCACTGATTTATTGCTTTGTTCTTTTTCTGTTTCAACATATTGACTGATGTCTGTTTTTTGAGCTTCGTGTATATTAACTCCTGTACCCGGGTGGAAGATGTTTGCAAGGGCTAGTCCGAGAATGATGGCAAAGGTCGTAATAATCTCAAAGTACAGAATTGTTCTGAAGCCTAATTTACCAACTTGCTTTCCATTTCCGGCTCCGGCTACACCGATGATTAAACTGGAGACAACAATAGGAATCACTATCATTTTGATTAAGCGTAAAAAGAGATCCCCGATTGGCTGCAGATAAGTAGGCAGTGCTGGGTTGCCGTACCAAATAACGCCAACAATAACACCTAGAATAAGTCCAACGAATATTTGCGTGGCTAATCCAAACCTAATTCTTTTCATAGATTACCTCCCAAAAAACAAAGTATCAACATATATCATGAATAGACATATATTTAATCTCACTATTAGATCAAATTATAATAGATAAGAAATAGGTTCGTCTATAGTAAATTATATTTCGAAAATATAGAATATTCAAAAATAGAAAGTGAATCACCAGAATTATCTAAAAACAGGTGAGCTTTGACCCAACCCTAACTATTATTTCAATATAAAGAGAAGTTAGAAGAATGAAGAAAATCTCACACTATATGCGTGAGATTTTCGCCTCTTTACATATCGCTTACTTTTATACAGTCGTTGCAAATATTTCCATAACACTCATGCTGCTCATCTATCTTTTTTCCGCATTCCGTGCACTTTTTCGAAGGTAGGTTTCTAAAAAATTCAGTAATTTTCCCTAGCATAACCAATCCCTCTTTCCCCTTTGTAATGTCTTCATTGTAATATAACAGAAAGTAAAATTCAATATCTGTTTTGATACAATGTTTAAAACATGCTTTTTTTTAGAAAAATGGGTATATTGAAGGAGGATCAATTTTCTTTTAAAAAGAAGGAGGACATTATGAAAGTTACAGTTATCGGATGCTACGGCGGTTTTCCGGCCGCAAATGAAGCGACGTCGGGCTACTTGTTTCAATCGGGGGATTATTCATTGCTTGTGGATTGCGGAAGTGCCGTGTTATCTAAGCTGTTTGGATATGTCCCGGCGGAAAAGCTGAATGCTGTGGTTCTGTCTCATTATCACCATGACCATATTGCCGACATCGGGCCGCTACAATTTGCCAAGCAAGTCGGATCGTTCCTCGGCAAAGGAGAGCACACGCTTCCGATTTACGGACATGATGCTGATATAGAACAGTTTCAAAAGCTTACATATAAAACGCATACACAAGGGATTGCCTATCAGCCTGATCAGCCGCTGACTGTCGGTCCGTTTACGATTACCTTTTTAAAAACGGTTCACCCGGTGACTTGTTATGCGATGCGGATTACTGACGGCAGCCATACTGTTGTGTATACTGCTGATTCGAGCTATCAGGATTCATTTATTCCGTTTGCGGCAAACGCTGATTTATTGATCTCAGAATGCAATTTTTATGCTGATCAAGACGGGACAAGCGCAGGCCATATGAACAGCTTGGAAGCAGGGCGAATTGCAGAAGAAGCGGGAGCGGGCGAGCTGCTGTTGACCCATTTGCCTCATTTCGGCGTGCATGACAATCTTCGCAAAGAAGCCAAGACCGTTTTTAACGGGGAAGTGAACATTGCGAAATCTGGTTTTGTGTGGGAAGGATAAAGGAGGAGCACCATGTTATTTATTGACAATCAACATATCAATGATCCGCGGATCAATCTGGCCATCGAGGAGTATTGCCTGAAATATTTAGACCCTGAACAGCCGTATTTGCTTTTTTACGTGAATCAGCCGTCTATCATCATCGGAAAAAACCAAAATACAATAGAAGAAATCAATACAAAGTATGTAGAGGAAAATGGAATTATCGTCGTCCGCCGTTTATCAGGCGGCGGGGCTGTGTATCATGATTTAGGGAATTTAAATTTTAGCTTTATCACAAAGGATGACGGTGACAGCTTTCATAACTTCAAAAAATTCACTGAGCCGGTGATTCAAGCGTTACATCAGCTTGGAGTGGAAGCGGAATTAAGCGGCCGGAATGATATTGTGGTAAATGGACGCAAAATATCAGGGAACGCCCAATTTGCCACAAGAGGCCGCATCTTCAGCCACGGCACCCTCATGTTTGATTCAGCCATTGATCATGTTGTGTCCGCTTTAAAAGTCAAAAAGGATAAAATTGAATCAAAGGGCATCAAATCAATCAGAAGCCGTGTGGCAAACATCAGTGAGTTTCTTGATGATAAAATGACAACCGACGAATTCCGCAGTCATTTGCTCAGACATATTTTCAATACAAATCACATTCAAGATGTGCCGGAGTATAAGCTGACTGAAAAAGATTGGGAAGTCATTCGCAAAATCTCGGAAGAACGCTATCAAAATTGGGACTGGAACTACGGCCGCTCACCCAAATTTAACCTGAACCATTCGAAGCGTTATCCGATTGGGTCCATAGATTTGCGTTTGGAAGTAAAAAAAGGGAAAATTGAAGACTGCAAAATTTTCGGTGATTTCTTCGGTGTGGGCGATGTATCGGAAATTGAAAACCTGCTGATTGGAAAGCAATATGAGCGCAGTGTGATTGCTGATGCCCTGACTGATGTGAATCTGAAGCAATATTTTGGGAACATTACGAAAGAAGATTTTCTTGATCTGATTTATTAATGTGAAACACATTGTTTGAAAGGAAATTTGTGTTTTGAAATAATGGAGGCGGGAGGGATTTACTTGAAAGTGTTTTTAATCGGAGCGAACGGACAAATCGGACAAAGACTTGTTTCTTTATTCAAAGAGAATGCTGATCATTCCGTCAGAGCGATGGTCAGAAAAGAAGAACAGAAAACATCTTTGGAAGCGGCCGGCGCGGAAGCTGTGCTAGCAAATCTAGAAGGAAGCCCGGAAGAAATCGCAGCCGCGGCAAAAGGCTGTGATGCGATTATTTTTACGGCGGGTTCCGGGGGCAGCACAGGCTATGATAAAACGCTGCTGGTGGATCTTGACGGAGCGGCAAAAGCAATAGAGGCTGCGGAAATCGCGGGAATCAAACGTTTTATTATGGTCAGCGCCCTGCAGGCCCACCGTCGTGAAAATTGGAATGAGGCACTTAAACCTTATTACGTGGCCAAACATTATGCTGATAAAATTCTGGAATCCAGCGGCTTAGCCTATACGATTATTCGTCCGGGAGGCCTTCGCAATGAACCGGGAACAGGAACGGTTTCCGCAGCTCCAGATCTAGAGCGGGGTTATATATCACGTGAAGATGTTGCGGCTGCAGTCATTGCCTCTTTAGATGAGACCAACACGGAAAATCGGGCTTTTGATCTGACTGAAGGAGATACACCGATTGCCGAGGCTTTGAAGAATCTATAACAGTATTGACACTCGGGGCTTTTTGCTCTTGAGTGTTTTTTTGTGTTTCTCTATAATGAAGAGGAAAGTTTATCTTCAATAATGAATGACTACTCATTCACTTTAAGGGGTGGGAGAATGAATCTGGTTTCGAAATTAGAAGAGACAGCATCTGAGAAGCCGGACAGCATCGCATGCAGGTTTAGGGATCAAGTGATTACTTACAAGGAACTGAATGACAATATTCAGCGTTTTGCGGATGGCCTTCAGGAAGCGGGCATGGAAAAAGGGGACCATCTTGCTTTGCTGCTTGGCAATTCGCCTGATTTTGTCATCGCATTTTTCGGCGCATTAAAGGCCGGTATTGTGGTGGTGCCGATCAATCCGACTTACACGCCGACAGAAATCGGCTATATGCTGACAAACGGTGATGTCAAAGCAATCGTAGGAGTAGATCAGCTTTTGCCGATTTATGAAAGCATGCATGAATCTTTGCCAAAGGTCGAACTCGTCATTTTATGCCGGACGGGAGAAAATGAGCAGGAAGCTTCAGATCCCGAGGTCAGAATGAAAATGACAACGTTTACAAAAATGTTGCGTCCGACACCCGGTGCTGCACGCCATCCAGAGGTTGTGCCTGATGATACTGCGGTAATTTTATATACGTCAGGAACAACGGGAAGACCGAAAGGCGCGATGCTGACCCACCAGAATTTGTTCAGCAATGCAAACGATGTCGCTGGGTATTTGGGAATGGATGAGAAAGACAATGTGGTTTGCGCTCTTCCGATGTTTCATGTTTTTTGCTTAACTGTCTGCATGAACGCTCCGCTGATGAGCGGCGCATGCGTGCTGATTGAACCGCAGTTCAGCCCCGCATCTGTTTTTAAGCTTGTAAAGCAGCGGCAGGCAACGATTTTTGCCGGCGTGCCTACGATGTATAACTATTTATTCCAGCATGAAGAAGGCAAGGCAGATGATTTTTCTTCTATTCGCTTGTGCATCTCGGGTGGTGCGGCCATGCCGGTCGCGCTGCTTACGGCATTTGAAGAGAAATTCGGCGTCACCATTTTGGAGGGCTACGGGCTTTCGGAAGCATCGCCTGTCACATGCTTTAACCCGTTTGACAGAGGGAGAAAACCAGGCTCCATCGGGACAAGTATTTTGCACGTCGAAAACAAGGTTGTCGATCCGCTCGGACGTGAAGTCCCTGATCACCAGGTGGGCGAATTGATCGTAAAAGGGCCCAATGTGATGAAGGGCTATTATAATATGCCGATGGAAACGAAGCACGCCTTAAAGGACGGGTGGCTCTATACGGGAGACCTGGCAAGGCGGGATGAGGATGGTTATTTTTACATTGTAGACCGGAAAAAAGACATGATTATTGTAGGCGGGTACAATGTGTATCCGCGTGAAGTGGAAGAGGTGCTGTACAGCCACCCGGACGTAAAGGAGGCTGTTGTCATCGGCGTGCCTGATGCTGAAAGCGGCGAAGCGGTAAAGGGGTATGTCGTACCGAAACGGTCTGGTGTCACAGAAGCAGAAATGATGGCGCATTGCGAAAAGCATCTGGCAAAATACAAACGGCCTGCCGCGATCATCTTTCTTGATGACATTCCGAAAAATGCAACAGGCAAAATGCTCAGACGGGCGCTGAAAGATATGTTGCCTCATTAATGTGAGAAAAGCGAAGCAGCGGGCTTCGCTTTTTCATTTTTAATCCTTTGCTTCTTTTTTAATGATGTTTTGCAGCGCTTTGGTATCGTTTCGCGTTAATTTGTAATACGTGCCGTCTTTCAAAAAAACGGCCTGCTGGCTGTCGTCAATCCATAATCTGAATGAGTCAAATCTGTCTTTATGAAATTTTACCGTGCCTTCATAATCAGGAGCTGATGTTTTCTCAGTTTTCAGCTGTTTTCCCTGATTCATAATGTCCAGCATATCTTTGACGTGCTGTCTTTTTTCGATTTCAATCTTTTCCCGCCCGTCTGAAGACAGGGTGATCAATTCCGCATCAACCGATTGATACACATCGCCTGACCGGCTGTAAAGGTAGAAAAATGCAATAAACACAAGACCGATAACCACGATGGCTGCTACTAATTTTTTCATCTGCATCACTCCAAACATTTGCTAGTTTCTCCAGCAGGGGGCGATTCCATGCGGAAAAGTCCGAACTCACAGCTTGGTTCTAAGAAATTGGATTTATGATTACAATAGAAGTAATGGGTCTAGATGTGAGGAGTGAGGCGTTATGCGCAAGTGGATTGCGGGTGCAGGGCTTGCATATGTGCTGTATGGGATTTTTTTCTATTGGTATTTCTTTATGTCCGGCGATTCCGCTGTGCCGGAGGCCGTGAAAGGAACACAGGCTGACCCGTCTTCTTTCATGAAGCCGTCTCAATTGGCTGTCGCCGAACAGTATTCTGACGTGAAGAACTTTTTATTTTTTATCAGTATTCCTCTTGATTGGTTTCTGTTTTTTGTATTGTTGGTCAGCGGTGTTTCAAAGAAAATCAAGAAATGGATGGAAGCGGCCGTGCCCTTTCGTTTTTTGCAGATGATTGGTTTTGTGTTTGTGCTTTCGCTGATCACAACGTTAGTGACGCTGCCTTTAGATTGGATAGGCTATCAGGTATCGCTTGATTACCATATTTCGACGCAGACAGCCTCTAGCTGGGCTAAGGATCAGGTCATAGACTTTTGGATCAGTTTTCCGATCTTTACGCTCTGCGTTCTCGTGTTTTATTGGCTGATCAAAAAGCATGAAAAAAAATGGTGGTTTTACGCCTGGCTGTTAACAGTGCCGTTTTCGCTGTTTCTGTTTTTTATTCAGCCGGTGATTATTGATCCTTTATACAACGATTTTTATCCATTGAAAAACAAAGAGCTGGAAAGCAAAATCTTAGCACTGGCAGATGAAGCCGATATCCCGGCTGATCATGTGTATGAAGTGAATATGTCAGAAAAAACAAACGCGCTTAATGCCTATGTGACAGGAATTGGGGCCAATAAGCGGATTGTTCTGTGGGATACAACGCTGAATAAACTCGACGATTCGGAAATTCTCTTTATTATGGGGCACGAAATGGGCCATTATGTCATGAAGCACGTGTATATCGGATTGGCCGGCTATTTAATCGTGTCGCTAGCGGGATTTTATATGGTTGATAAGCTTTACAAGCGGGGGGTACGCTTTGCACGAAATCTGTTTCATGTAGAGGGCCGGCATGATCTTGCGGCATTGCCGCTGTTATTGCTTATCGTGTCTGTTTTGAGTTTTGCGGTTACGCCTTTTTCTAATGCCGTTTCCCGTTATCAGGAGAATAAGGCAGACCAATATGGAATTGAGCTGACAGGGGACAGCGAAGCCGCAGTCAGAACGTTTCAGGATTTGGCTGTTACGGGGCTGAGCCAGGTTGATCCGCCTTTTCTCGTGAAACTTTTCAGAGGGAGCCACCCTTCGATCATGGAGCGGATTCAACATGCGGAAACCGATGAAAATACGTCAGAACACCCGGCCTCAGAACAGGGGGCCGATTAATAAAAAAGAAGCAGGTATGGGGTGGCCTGCTTCTTTTTTATCTTATTGTGCAGCTGCTTGTACGTTGATTAACCCTTTTCCATAGTAGAAAGAGCTTCCAAGGTATGTTGCAGTGCTTTCTAAACGATCACGGACTTGCGCGTTTGTCCAAGTCGGGTGCTTAGAAAGAATTAACGCTGCTGCTCCGGCAACGTGAGGAGTCGCCATTGACGTTCCGTTGTAAGCGCCGTAAGTGCCTCCAGGCAGTGTGCTTTGGATGGATACGCCAGGAGCCATCACATCAAGCTCAGAACCTGCGCTTGAGAATGAAGCTCTTTGGTTGCTGCTGTTTACTGCGCCTACCGCAATAGTAGAAGGATATTTTGCAGGGTAGCCGACTGTGCTTGTGCTGCCTGAACTTCCTTCGTTTCCGGCTGCGGCAACAACGACGATACCGCTTGCAACCGCTTTATCGACTACTGTTTTCAACGCTGTAGACCCAGTAGGTCCGCCAAGGCTCATGTTGATGACATCCATGTTGTTAGAAATCGCCCATTCAATGCCGTTAATAATCCAGCTGTATTGGCCGCTTCCTGTAGAATCAAGCACTTTTACTGCGTATAACGATGCGCTAGGCGCTACGCCCAGAACACCAATTGTGTTATTAAGAGCGGCAACAGTACCGGCTACATGTGTGCCGTGAGAACTGCCGTCTTGGTATGGGTTTGTTTCAGAAGGTACGAAGCTTGCTCCGCCTCGAACGTTTAAGTCAGGATGAGAAGAGTCAATTCCGCTGTCGATGACAGCTACTTTTACATTAGAGCCTGTGTAGCCTTGAGAGTGAAGAGCCGGCGCTTTAATTTGAGAAATGCCGTAAGGAACAGATTGCGCATATTCATGTGCAACATGATCTTCTTCCACATAAGCAACACTCGGATCTTTTTTCAGTTCTTTTACAGCTTTTTCATCCAATGTTGCCGCGGCTGCATTTACATACTTAAATTGCTTTTGAACTTTCCCGCCTTTTTCAGAAATAACATCTTTTTTCTTGGCGGTGCTCATAGCCCCCATTGTCTGTTTAAATCCGACAATGTACTTCTTTTCTTCACTGTTTTTTCCGGCAGCCTGTGCAGACATGTTGCTGAATGCCATCGTGAAGATTAGCGTGAACGCAAACAACAAACTGATCCACAATTTTTTGCTTCTCACTCTTTACCCTCTCCTTTTACAATTTCAGAGCAGCCTATTGATAGACTATTCTGTGAATTTATTGTAATAGATTGGATAATATTTTAGTAGACCCATTTTTTTGAGATTGTTTTATTTCTATTTAGGTATATCATCTCTCGCTATTTTTATAGTGGCTCGAAATAACTGTATACATACAGAAAAGAACGAAAATAGACATGAGTAAATAATCATTATGTTGAAATTTCATGTTTTTTCAGGTTAAATCCTCCCGCGACCAGAAAGAACCCTGTCGAATAAATCAGTTCCAATGACCTGCATGTTTTTCTTTGAGATCAATGGATATTATCGTGATATTTTTTCCATGCATGCTGAAAAAAGTATTCTGAACAATGTGGTTTACAGAAAATTCTATTAAATATAAAATGAAATTCTTAACAACATATAGAGAGAAGGAAAAGGGATGAACATTCGACAAGCTGAAACAGCAGATGCGGCAGCCGTTGCGCCGCTGTTTAATCAGTACCGGGAATTTTATAAGCAGGCGTCTGATCTGGAAGGAGCAGAGGCTTTTTTGAAAGCACGCCTGGAAAATAAAGAGTCTGCTATTTTTATCGCGGAAGAAAATGGGGAATTCATAGGTTTTACACAGCTTTACCCAGCCTTTTCTTCCGTGGCTATGAAAAGAATCTACATATTAAATGATTTATTTGTCGCTCCTTCTGTACGAAAAAAGGGAGTTGGCCGGCGGCTGCTTTCCGCTGCAAAGGATTATGCCTCGGAAAACGGAGCGAAATGTGTAAAGCTGCAGACGGAACATCACAATCGGACGGCAAGAAGTTTATATGAACAAAACGGCTATGAAGAGGAGTCGGCATTTGTGCATTACAGTCTTAATGTGCCGGAGAAGTGAAAATAGAGGCCTCATGATTTGGTTTTTTGGCTGATGTTCGGTTACGATAAAGATGAAAAGGAGTGTGCCGAATGTCAACGTTATTTCAAGCATTGCTGGCAGAAAAAAATGCAGATGATGTTTCAGTCAATGTCAAAACCATATCAACAGAGGATTTGCCGAAAGACGGCGTGCTGATTAAAACAGCATATTCTGGCATCAACTACAAAGACGGCTTGGCCGGAAAAGCAGGCGGGAATATTGTTAGAGAATATCCGCTTATTTTAGGCATTGATGCCGCAGGTACGGTTGTCTCTTCAAATGATCCGCGTTTTGCCGAAGGAGATGAAGTCATTGCGACAAGCTATGAGCTTGGTGTCTCACGCCATGGCGGATTAAGCGAATATGTTTCAGTGCCTGGCGACTGGCTGGTGCCTTTGCCAAAGAACCTTTCGCTGCAGGAAGCGATGGCGTACGGAACGGCGGGGTTTACAGCGGCGTTATCTGTCCATCGTCTTGAACAGAACGGACTCTCTCCTGAAAAAGGGAGCGTGCTTGTCACCGGAGCAACCGGCGGTGTCGGCGGAATTGCAATATCGATGCTCAGCAAACGCGGCTACAATGTGGTCGCAAGCACAGGAAACCGGGAGGCGGCTGACTATTTGAAGCAGCTCGGTGCTGATGAAGTGATCAGCAGGAAAGATGTCTATGACGGAAAACGTAAGGCGCTGTCCAAGCAGCAATGGCAAGGAGCCGTTGATCCTGTCGGCGGGAAGCAGCTTGCCTCGCTTTTAAGCAAAATCCAATACGGCGGATCTGTCGCAGTGAGCGGTTTAACGGGCGGGGGAGAGGTTCCTGCAACGGTGTATCCGTTTATTCTTCGCGGAGTCAGTCTGCTGGGAATCGATTCAGTGTACTGTCCGATGGATGTCAGAGCCGCTGTTTGGGAGCACATGTCTTCTGATCTCAAGCCTGATCAGCTGCTGACCATCGTAGACAAGGAAGTCTCTTTAACAGAAGCACCTGATGCGTTAAACGATATTTTGCAAAATCACATTCAAGGAAGAGTCCTTGTAAAACTGTAAAATAAGAAGTTTCGGCTTGCAGAAAAAAAGATGCTATTTCTGCAAGCTTTTTTGTTTGTCTAGAATATGCAGATTCATTCAAGGCAAAGCTTCTGTATCACATGACAGCATATCCGTTTTAAACATTCCTCCCAATCGTTACCCCATTCCAAATGAAACTTTCTATTCTGATTTTCAATAATAATAGTGATAATGATTATCATTACGTGTTATACTATCTTTTGGACACCTCAATTGAGATACAGGAGAGACTGGAATATTATGAAAAAAACACTGATTATTCTTACAGTTTTACTTCTTTCTGTCTTGACGGCGGCTTGTTCTTCTTCAGCCGGCAATCAAAACAGTGAAGAAAATAAAGTAGCGGTAACACATGATTTAGGGAAAACGAACGTGCCTGAGCATCCGAAGCGGGTCGTTGTGCTTGAGCTTGGCTTCATCGACACTTTGCTTGATCTCGGCATTACGCCTATTGGAGTGGCGGATGACAATAAAGCGAAGCAGCTGATCAACAAGGATGTACTGAAAAAAATTGACGGCTACACCTCTGTCGGCACACGGTCACAGCCAAGCATGGAAAAAATCGCTTCGCTGAAACCCGATTTAATTATTGCAGACACGACTCGTCATAAGAAAGTATATGATCAGCTGAAAAACATCGCGCCGACGATCGCGCTTAATAATTTAAATGCTGATTATCAGGATACAATTGACGTTTCGCTTACCATTGCAAAAGCAGTCGGCAAAGAGAAGGATATGGAGAAAAAGCTGACAGCGCATGAAGAAAAACTGAATGAAACAAAGAGAAAGATCAGTGCCAACAGCCAATCTGTGCTTTTGATTGGAAATACAAATGACACGATTATGGCCAGAGATGAAAATTTCTTCACATCGAGACTTTTAACACAAGTCGGCTATCAATATGCGATCAGCACGTCCGATAACAAAAAAACCGGTAATGGAGGCGACTCTGTGAACATGAAAATGACACTTGAGCAGCTGCTGAAAACAGACCCGGATGTAATCATCCTGATGACAGGAAAAACAGACGATATTGACGCGGACGGCAAACGGCCGATCGAAAAAAATGTTCTGTGGAAGAAGCTGAAGGCAGTGAAAAACGGACATGTGTACCATGTTGACCGTCAGGTATGGTCTCTGCGCCGCAGTGTGGATGGAGCGAATGCCATTTTAGATGAGCTTCAAAATGATATGGCAGCGGAAAATAAATAAAAAAAGACAGGCAAACGCCTGTCTTTTCTTATTGAATAAAACCGGATAAGTGGCTATTGATGTTATAATCTTTAATTTTCCATTTTTCTTCTGCAAATTCAATGTTGCTGAGGCAGGCATTGACAAGGCGCGTATTTTGAAGCTCGGGATCACCGCCGGAAATCTCTGTCAGCAGTGCGTGAATCGCTGCGCCGTGCGCGACAATCAGTACCTTTTGATTTGGATATGCGTGATTTACTTTTACCAATCCGCCCATCAGCCTGTCCGTGAGCTCTTCCAGCGTTTCCATGTTTGGATAGTTCTTGTCCGGATAGCGCTTTGTCCGTTCTTCAAGCGGCATCCCCTCCGCGTCCCCGTAATCACGCTCCTTAAAGTCATCCATCTCGACGATAGGAAGATTGAGGTATTCATTAATAATGTCCGCGGTTCTTCTGGCTCTTTTCAGCGGGCTGGAGACAATGATATCCCAAGAGAAATCTTTTAAGTATTCTCCGGTTTCCTTTGCTTGGCGTTCGCCTGTCTCGTTCAGCGGGATGTCTGTTTTCCCTTGGCATTTTTGCTGCAGGTTCCAATCGGTTTCTCCGTGTCTTACTAAGCAAACGGCTGTCATAAAATCCCCTTCCTGACTTTGATCTTATCGTTATTATACTAAATTAGAGGCATGCATCCTATGAAAAAGCCTATGCCAACACCTCAAATAATAAAGCCAAACCGATTCCGCCGCCGCTTCCGATGGCAGCGACAGCATATTGACAGCCTGTCCGTCTTTGCGCCTCATAAAACAATCTGGTGACCAGTGCAGCCCCGGAAGCGCCGTAAGGATGGCCGAGAGTTAATGCGCCGCCCCGCACATTGATTTTTGAATAGGGAATACCCAGTTCTTGTGAGCAGACGCATATTTTAACGGCAAAGGCTTCGTTGATTTCGTATAAACCGATATCTTCAGTCGTCAGCGCGTTTGCAGCTAAAAGCTTTCTGATCGCTTCAACCGGAGCGGCGGACGGATAGTTGGGATGAATGCCGCTAACGGCGCTTCCGATAAAGCGCAGCACAGGTTTATAGCCGAGGGATGCAGCTTTTTTCTCTTCCATGACAAGGAGTGCAGCCGCCCCATCTGATATGCCGCTGCTGTTGGCGGCTGTAACCGTTCCGGAGCTGGTGTCAAACACCGGCTTTGCACGAGAAATGATTGCTTCCATCGGCCGTCTTTTCAAGAAAGCTTCATCTGTTTCCAACTCCCCGAGAGGAACAATCTCTTCACGGTACAATCCTTCGGTATGAGCACTCCAGCTGCGGTGATAGCTGAGAAGCGCGTATTCGTCCTGCATGCTTCTTGGGATGGCATAGCGTGCTGCTGTATATTCGGCCGCCATACCCATATCGGGATCACCAACAGTGTCTGGTGAAAAGCGGGCTCTTTCTGAAAAAGGAGATCGGCTGCTGCTTTCTGAGCCGCCTGCGATATAAATGTTTCCGGCATCCGCCTTGATAAGATTGCATGCGGAACGCACTGCTTCAAGCCCTGAGCCGCATTGTCTGTCAATTGTCATACCGGGAACAGATAAAGGAAGTCCGGCTTGAAGTGCTGACAGCCGGGCGAGGTTGCCGCCTCTGCCAGTGGCGTTTCCCAAAATCACTTCATCGATTTGATCCTCTAACTTTCGGCCGAGACAGCTGATGAGAGGAGCGGCCAAATCCTCCGGCAAAAACTGCTTCAGCAGTCCGTTTTCTTTTCCGAAAATCGTTCGTTTTGCATCTGCAATCACCGCGTTCAATCCACCATACCCCGCAGCCATTTTTTTACGCTGGAACGGGCAATTTTGCCGCTGTTAGTTTCCGGAATACAGTCTGTAAACACCCATTTTTTCGGGATTTTGTAGGATGCCAGTTTGTGTCTGCACCAGGCTTTCAGTTTTTTGGCGTCTGTATTCCCGCAAATGACGGCCGCGGCGATTTCTCCCCAATACTCGTCCGGAATGCCCGCCACAGCTGCTTTTTCAACCTCTGGGCAGGAGAGAAGCACACGCTCAACTTCTTCAGGGAATATATTTAATCCGCCATATACGATCATTCCGTTTTCTCGTCCTGCAATGTACAGAAATCCCTCTTCATCAACATAGCCCATGTCATCTACTGTCATCCATTCCGATTGATCTGATGTGCGGCTGTTTACATAGCCTGAGAACTTCATCGGGCTTTTGACGAATATTTTCCCGATTTCCCCCGGCTGACAGAGGTCCCCGGCGGCGCTGCGAATCTCTATGCGGACATTATGAAAAGGGCGGCCCGCTGAATGAGGTTTTCGTTTGCTGTCTTCCGGTGATAGATATGCCACAAAACTAAGCTCAGATGTGCCGTAAAAATCGTACAGCTTCAAATGAGGCCATTTGGCTGCGAGCTTCTCCTTGGATGTTGCCGGCCAGTCCGCTCCCGATGAAATGATTGTAACGGAGCTGTCAGGAAAAGCGTGAATGTTGGCGAGGGCATCTGTCATTGTTGGTACGGTATAGAGTACGCTGATGGATTTCTGTGTGAACCACTCCTTCGTTTGAGCGGGGATGAATTTTTTAAGCAAACAAACTGTTCCCCCGAGATACAGAGTGCTGACAGCACCGTATAAAAAGTGAGAAGACATTAACGTTCCCGGAATCAGAACTTTGTCATTTGAGGAGACCGAAAAATCTGTTTCTGTACAATGAAAGCTTTCAACCCAAGAGCGATGAGAGCGCGTAAATGCTTTCGGCTTGCCTGTTGAGCCTGACGTAAAGCCCATATAAAAGGGAAGCTCAGGGTCAACGGCTGGTGCCGGATCAGCGGATGCCTCAGCGATATGCGCCATACAGTCTTCCAGCCAAACAACGGGTGTCAGACAATCTGTCAGTTTGTTTTTAAAAAGAGATGAAGCCACAACAAAATCAGCACCGCTTACTGCCAGCCGCTCACCGCATTCAGCCGCACTCCAGCGTGTATCAATGGGAACCGCCGTACACCCGGCCGCGGCAGCTCCGGCAAACAGCTGTAAAAATGCAAGGCTGTTTGGGAGCAGGATGGCTACACGTTTTGGAACGTTTGGCTGTGTCCGCAGCCAATTGGCAGTTTGGGTGACCAGCCGATTCCAATCCCGATATGTAATATGTTCAGATTCAGTCTGGATTGCAATCCGGCTTGGATTTTTATCGGCAAAGGATCTATATGTATGTGTAATGGTCACAGAATGTCAGCCTCCTTTTGTATACATCGTATCAGAAAGAGACAAGGCTTGGGTGATTTTAATGGCAAGCAGCGCAGATGCTGCCGCTTTTAATAAATCGCCGGGCACAAATGAAAGACTTATAAAACCCGCCTGTAACAGATCCATATGCATGATAAAAGCCTGTACAGGAATCCCAAGCAGGTAAATAAAGGCGATGCCGAATACAATATGAATGAAAAAGAGACGGAACACCGTTACCTTATGCAGTCTGTGAACGGTTAGGCTGATCAGCCATGAGGCGAACGGATAAGCCATCAGAAAACCCGCGCTCGGTCCGAAAAAAACGCCAAACCCGCCACGGCCGCCGGGCAATAACGGTGCTCCAAAGGCAACGAGCAGCAAAAAGACAAGCTGGCTTAAAAAAGCGGCTTTCGGTCTGAGGATGCTGCCGGCCAGCATGACACCGAGCGTCTGCAGCGTAATGGGAACGGGTGTAAAGGATAAGAAAAGAGGGGGGATAAAGCCAAGCACTGCCATCAGTGCAGTAAAGATTGCAATGTGCATCATGTCTATTAATTTCATATGAAACCCTCCACTAACGAATAAAATATGGTTCTACAATAAATGCAGACAGCTTCTATGTCAACTTAATATTAATAGAGGTTTACATAAGAAACGTAAAAAAACCGGCCCTGCGTTCGGCCGGTTTTTGATGATTATTCTTCTGTAAGTATGACAAGCGAATCAACAGAAGCAGCCACATGAGAAACGGCGCGGCTGACTTCCTGGAGCCCTCCGAGAAAGGCTTGCAGATCGACGTCAATTTTTCCGGATTGTTCTTTGCTGACTTTCATGCTGTGAACAATCTCATCGAATAAACGGTTAATTTGCGTCATTTTTTCTTTGCTTTCGCTGACAAGCCCGTTCACGTCTTTAATATGCTTCGACACGATGTTGATTTGTGTATTGGTGTTGTTCACAAGCTCGGACACTGTAGAAACGGTTTTCTTCGTATCTTCAGACAGCTTCCGCACTTCATTGGCCACAACAGCAAAGCCTTTGCCGTGTTCGCCTGCACGGGCTGATTCAATAGATGCGTTTAGTGACAGAAGATTCGTTTGTTCGGCAATGCCTGTGACGATGCCGAAGATTTTTTCAATTTGCTGTGCGATTTCATCCAGCTTGACCATTTCTTTTTCGATTTGGACGAGGCTCGTATCGATTCGATTCATCTGTTTTTGCTGGATTTCAAGCTCTTTTTTCCCGCCGATCGACTTTTCTTCAACGGTGCTGGATGTGACTGTGCCGGCTTTGGATGCTTCGGAAATGCCTTCAGATTTGTCAACAAGCTCTTGAACGGATCTGCTCGTTTCTGAAAACAGATTTGCGATCGACCCGGAGGTTTCTTGGATTTTCTGATGCAAAAGATTTTTCTTTTCCTCTTGTTCATCGCGAGTTTTGTTGTACTCAGCTTGAAACGCTTCAAGAACAAGCTGCTGTTCCAAGTTTAAGATTTTGGTTGTCGCTTTGATTGCTTTCAGCAGTTCATGGTGATCTGAAATTGATTTTTCATAAATATCAATCATTGATAGAAGCAATTCCTGAAACGCCCCCATGTACCATTTTGGCAGAAGGCCGATTCGTAAATGGATAGAAGCAATTTTATTTCGTTTTTCAATGAATTCATCATCAATGACACCGGCAAACATTTCCTGAATATGCCGTTTTAACGTTTGTTTTAAGCGGTCAACTGAGCTGTGGTCGTTAATAATATCCATTAATGAGCTCTCATGGTCGAGGTTTTTATAGAAAGCGTCCACGATGTAAACAATGTTTTCTTGGATTAAGGGCTGAAGCTCCTGCAGCACGTGCAGCTCTGGGTCTCCCAGTCTGACCATTTTGAGCTGTTTTTTCACATCTGAGAACTTGTTTGTGAGCTGAATGCGATTTTTTTGCTGGGCGTTTGAATCTGAAAAATATGCTGTTTCTTTTTTTCTATCTTTTTTAAATAACAATACAGTGATCCCCCTTGGGAAATAATTTTATCTTTTGGTTTTTTAAGCCTTTTTCTTTTTTATCGGTCAAGGGGAGCACGAATGAAGACGCCAGATAGAAATTATTTATAAAAAAACCGTTCAGTTCACTGAACGGTTTAATCAAGGTCAATTTGTTTTAATGGTTTGATGGCCGGTCCTTCAACTACCTCGCCGTTTGGTTTAAAGCGTGATCCGTGGCACGGACAATCCCATGTGTGCTCTCCATCGTTCCATTCCACTTCACAGCCTAAATGGGTGCAGGTTGTATCAACAAGATGCAGGCACCCTGTTTCATCTCTGAATGCCCCCGCGCGTCTCCCGTTAATGGTGACGGCTTTTCCTTCACCTGGCGCAATCTCTTCAAACTCGACGTCGGGTTTTTCAAGCTTTCCTTTAATGAAATGCTTGGCCACATCTGCATTGTAGGAAATCACCTTTTGCAAGCCGGGATTCAGATGAAAACGCGACGGTGTAAAAATGCTCTCATATGGATTGTCTTTTTTCTCCACAAGGTCTGACAAAAGCTGAGCTGCGACAGCTGATGATGTCATGCCCCATTTTTTGAAGCCGGTCGCAACGAGAATATTGTCTTCGTTTTCAGACATAGGTCCGATGAATGGGATTTTGTCGATAGTCACGAGATCCTGTGTGGACCAGTAATAGGGAATGCTTTCGATTCCAATTGTGCTTTCTGCCAATTGTCTCAGCGTTTCGTAATGGGTCGACATGTCTTTTCCTTGGCCTGTTTTATGGCTTACTCCGCTGAATAGAATCAGCTTTTCTCCGTTGGCAATGGTGTAGCGAAGCGCAACTGACGGCTGATCTATACTTACATACATGCCCTCAGGATAGTCGATCTTCGGCTTGACGGCGAGGACATAGGATCTGTCAGAATACATTCTTGTTGCATATAATCCCCCCCCGTCATAAAAAGGGAAATGGGAGCAGCATACGATAAATCGGCTTTTAATGGCGTGCCGGCTTTTTGTAACAACTTCAGGCATTTCCCCTTTTTTAATATCAAGCGCAACAGTCTCTTCAAAAATCCGTCCGCCTTTTTGCACGATCTGATCAAGAAGCGCCGTTAAAAAGTGAAGCGGGTGGAATTGGGCTTGATTCTTCATTACAAGCGCCAGCTTAGAGCCGACGGGAAGGGGAAGATCTTTTACGAGGTCTCTCTCAATCCCTAGTTTTGTATATGCCTCATGCTCAGTGCGGATTTTTTGTACAGCATCTTCACTTGTTGTGTAAAGATAAGCATCTTGTTTGGTCCATTCGCAATCGATCTGATGTTCATCAATAATCCCTTTTATGTAATCAATTGCATTTTGGTTCGCTTCATAATAAAGCCTTGCGTGGTTCAACCCGAAGTTGCGGATAAATTCATCATAGATCATATCGTGCTGAGCTGTCACTTTTGCCGTTGTGTGGGCCGTTGTGCCATTGAGAACTTGATTCGCTTCAATCAGTACGACTCGGAAGCCTCTTTTGGACAGCTCATAGGCCGTCGTGATTCCTGTAATGCCTCCTCCAATAATGGTGACATCACATTCCGTATCCTCTTGCAGCGCCGGAAAAGAAGGCAAGTCCGCCGATGTTCTCCAATATGTTTCAGGAGCTTCTTTTGAAAAATGTTGATTAGCCAAGCCATTGTACCTCCAATATCATTTATTCTTAATTTTTCCACTTTCTATCTTTTCATACATAGGAAGCAGGCTTTATTCATAACATAATAGGGTTGAAAAGGAGTGATTGCATTGGCGAATGAGAAAAAGAAAACATTGCCGCCGCAGCATCAGGACCAGCAGCCGGGATTTGAATATCTGATGGATCCTCGTCCGGTATTTGATAAGCCGAAGAAGGCAAAAAAACTAGCGGGCAAAACAGCCATTATTACAGGTGGAGACAGCGGGATCGGACGCGCTGTATCGGTGTTATTCGCAAAAGAAGGGGCGAATGTGGTCATTGTGTATTTTAATGAACATCAGGACGCCGAAGAAACAAAGGAGTATGTAGAGAAAGAAGGGGTGAAGTGCCTGCTGATTGCAGGAGATGTCGGAGATGAAGCCTTTTGTAACGAGGTGGTAAGACAGGCCAGCCAGGCTTTTTCATCCATTGATATTTTGGTCAATAATGCCGCTGAGCAGCATGTGCAGCCGAGCATTGAAAAAATCACTAGCCACCAGCTGATCAGAACCTTCCAGACAAACATTTTCTCTATGTTTTATTTAACGAAGGCTGTGTTGCCTCACTTGAAAAAAGGAAGCAGTATTATCAATACAGCATCGATCACCGCGTACAAAGGCAATAAAACACTGATCGATTACTCAGCGACAAAAGGAGCCATTGTCACTTTTACAAGATCCCTTTCCCAATCGCTTGTCCAGCAGGGCATTCGAGTCAATGCGGTTGCGCCGGGGCCAATCTGGACACCGCTCATTCCGGCCAGCTTTGCCGCAAAAGATGTGGAAGTGTTTGGTTCGGATGTGCCGATGGAACGGCCAGGCCAGCCGGTGGAAGTGGCGCCGAGCTATTTATACCTTGCCAGCGATGATTCTACTTACGTCACTGGGCAGACAATTCATGTCAACGGGGGAACGATTGTAAATGGATAATTAAAAAAGCCAATCCTTAAGGATTGGCTTATTCGCTCTGTTTGAGCGCTGCATATTCTTTAGAGAGCGTAAGAAACGCATCTTTATCTTTTTCGTCCAAGGCTTTGTTGATTTGGTCAGTCAGCATGGTCAACCGACGCTTAAACAAGGATTCATCGAGCACCATTTGAATGTAAATATCCATCATTGTTACATCAAATTCTTTTGTTTTTTGCGTGTTGCGGGACTTCATGAGCTCAGTGTACGACTTTTTCTCTTTCATAAAGAATCCCCCCCAATGCCTTTTTTATAGTATATGGATAACGGTCGAAAAAATCAATAAATTTTTATAATTTTTAGACAACTAATACTTGGCAATCTATCGACATATCCTGCGAAGTGCTGTGTTATGAGATTATATAGTAAAGTAAAATCGGTTTATTACTAGTAAAATAGAACTAAAAAATATAAATAAAAGATGATTTTAGTTCATTTGTTAAAAAATCCTGTCGTTTTATAAACACAGATGATAGATTATTAGTATAAAATTTGCAGAAAAAGGATGGAGGCCATAACATGAGTCAGAAAACTGACGCACCATTAGAATCGTATGAAGTAAACAGCGCAACAATTGCCGTGCTGCCAGAAGAAATCGACGGCAAAATCTGTTCAAAAATCATTGAAAAAGACTGTATGTTTTACGTCAGCATGAAGCCGCTGCAAATTGTCGACCGAAGCTGCCGATTTTTCGGATCAAGCTACGCGGGAAGAAAAGCGGGAACTTATGAAGTGACAAAAATTTCTCACAAACCGCCAATCATGGTGGACCCTTCGAACCAAATCTTTTTATTCCCTACACTTTCTTCGACTAGACCCCAATGCGGCTGGATTTCCCATGTGCATGTAAAAGAATTCAAACCGACTGAATTCGACGATACGGAAGTGACGTTTTCAAACGGAAAAACGTTGGAGCTGCCGGTCTCATGCAATTCGTTCGAGAATCAGGTATACCGGACAGCCTGGCTCAGAACCAAATTTCAGGACAGAATCGAACACCGTGTCCCGAAACGGCAGGAATTTATGCTGTATCCGAAGGAAGAGCGGACGAAGATGATTTATGATTTTATTTTGCGTGAGCTTGGGGAGCGGTATTAGAAAATAGAAAGGAGCTGACCAAACAGGGCAGCTCCTTCTAAAACGCTAGGCCGTCGGAATTCCGCCGGTGATGCCGTATATTTGAGATGTCACATAGCTTGAATTCTCTGAAGCTAAGAATACATAAACATCTGCCAGCTCCACCGGCTGGCCGGCGCGGTTTAATGGTGACGGCGGTGTTCCTTTGCCGAATTTCGGAATGTTTTCAGTCGGCTGTCCGCCGGAAATTTGCAGCGGAGTCCAGATTGGTCCTGGCGCAACAGAGTTCACTCTGATGCCTTTGGGTGCAAGCTGTTTTCCGAGCGCAACGGTAAAGCCGATAATGGCGTTTTTCGTCGCCGCATAATCTAACAGCATCGGACTTGGATTGTAGCCTTCAACTGAAGTTGTGGTAATAATAGACGCGCCCTCCGGCAAATACGGAAGCGCCGCTTTAACCACCCAATATAGGGAGAAGACGTTCACTTCAAACGTTTTATAGATTTGTTCGGTAGGAAGGTCTTCAATGTTTTGCACTGCTTGCTGTTTACCGGCAACGAGCGCTAACACATCCAGCCCGCCGAGTTCGTTATGCGCTTGTTTGACTAAATCCTGACAAAACGATTCGTCACTCAGATCACCTGGAATCAGGACTGCCTTGCGTCCTTCTGCTTCAATCAGTTCTTTTACTTCTTCTGCATCAGGCTGTTCCGCGGGCAAATAGTTGATTGCCACATCGGCGCCTTCCCGGGCATAAGCGATGGCGGCAGCGCGGCCAATACCGGAATCACCGCCGGTGACAAGAGCTTTTCGGCCATTTAGTTTGCCAGCTCCTTTGTAGCTTTTTTCTCCGCAGTCCGGCACCGGCTTCATTTTTTGCTGCAAGCCGGGCGGTTCTTGGTATTGTTCAGGAAATTCATCGTGAAAAAATGCTGTTAAAGGATTGTTTCGTTTTGTATCAGACATCATCAACGCTCCTTTTTGTGTGTGGTGTACATTCGTATGTGTACCCTTGAGCAAAGTGAGGAAAACATGTTTTGGCAGTTTGCATCTCTGCAAGACAAAGAAAGCCGAAAAAATGCCGCTCCTTCCATATTTATCTTGTAAAATAGGATGAATTGAATTATGATAAAATCGCTATAAAACAACTAAATATTGGGTATGGGGGGAGTATATTGTCATGAAAAAAGCCGCGGCGCTTTTGCTGTCACTCGGTCTCGTTTTCGGTTTTTCATACGGAGCTGACCATGTGGCGGAAGCCAAAACGAAGGTCAAGACGTATAAGAACTGCAAGGAATTAAACAAAGTGTACAAAGGCGGGGTAGCCCGTACGTCCAAAGTGAAAAATAAAGGCGGAAAAACGAAGTACAAGCCTTACGTATCAAAGGCGCTTTATGACGCCAATAAAAAGAGCGACCGTGATAAAGATTTCATCGCCTGCGAACGCTAAAGGAAAAAAGCAATCTGTTGTCCAGATTGCTTTTTTCTTGTTTAAGCGGCTTGATCAGCAGCAGCGTTTTTTGTTTTTCTTGTCATGAGACTGACCGCCATCATGACCGTAACATTCAGCAGCAAAGCGACAATGCCGACGTTTAAGTCTTTCGCCGCTTGTGGCAGCGCCGGAAATAACGTGCCGATTGTTGTTTCCGTAACCGTAATATAAGAAACGGCTCCGACACCGGTTATAATGCCGGCGAATGCTCCTTGTTTGGTCACGATATGATGCTTGAACAGGCTGAACAGCAGGGCCGGAAATAGCTGTGTGACAAGGCTGTAGCCCATCAGGAGAAGCGTAACGATTGTGTTCCCGCCTTTGAATGTAAAGTACACAGCAATCAGCGCAATCACTGGCACTAAACATTTAGCCAATAATGATACTTGCTGTTCCGTCGTGCGGGGAGCAAACACTTGATAAACATTTTTGGCAAACAAAGTGGAGGCCGACATTAAAATCATAGACCCCGGCACAAGCGCCGTCAGCAGTCCGGCTGCTCCGATGATTCCGACAAACCAAGGATCAAAGGTTTGAAGAGACAGTCTCAAAAGTGATAAATCCGCGTCTGCGCCTTTCAGACCGGGAACTTGCAGGATAGCCGCAAAGCCGACAAAAAGGACGAATAGAAGGACCAGCTGATATAAGGGCATAATAATGGCGTTTTTTCGAAAGACTTTTGGGTTTTCTGCTGAATAGGAAGCGGAAAACGTATGGGGCCACATGTAAAAGCCCAGCGCCGTCAGCAGCACGGTTGAACTGAACCATGCAGCACTTTGCCCTGTTTCGGGCAGGGTAATAAAATCGGGATTTGCGTTTTCAATCTGCTGAAACATGTCTTGAAATCCGCCGTAGTAATGAATCGGCAAATATACGCCTAAGAATAAAACGACAGCCAAAATCATGATGTCTTTGACAACGGATATCCAGGCGGACCCGTGGATGCCGGATACCATAACGTAAACTGTGATTGAAATGACCCCGATCCAAATGGCAGCAGTGGGAGAAATTTTTCCGTAAGATGTTTCCGATACAATCAATCCAAGCCCTTTCAGTTGCAGCACAAGATAAGGAATAAGAGCGGCGATGCCGACCAGTGAGACGAGTACGCCAAGCAGCGGGCTGTTGTACTTTTTGATGAAAAAATCGGACTGCGACATCAGCTTATGCTGTTTCGCATAGGACCATATCGCAGGCAGGAGCCAATAAGAAAGGATGTAAGCCAGACAGCCGTAGGCGATGATGTAAAAGGCAGGTCCGCCTTTCCCGTAGGCCCAGCCGCTTCCGCCGAGAAACGTAAATGTGGTATAAATTTCGCCTGCCATCAATAAGAACACGAACAAGGTTCCGAAGCCGCGGCCTCCGACCGTCCACTGCTCAAGATTCATGTCTTTCCCTTTTTGGGCGCGTACGCCGAGAAACATGCTGAATAGCAAGACGCCGAAAATGATGATGAGAGCTGCGTTCATTCTGCTTCCTCCCTTTTATTTTCTTTGTCAAGGACATACACGATCGCCATCAGGACAGAGGTCAGCAAAGCCCACATGACGACATAGGCGAGAATGAATGGCATGCCAAACAGATAGGGTGTCACTTTGTTTGCAAAAGGGATGCCAAGCAAAAGTCCGATGAAGGGCAGAGCAGCAAGAATGTGAATCAGTTTCATAGAGTCCTCCTTTGATTAAAAGTTGGGCGGTGCGTGTCATGTGCAGGCTGCAAATCATGTCGTTAATTTGGCGGCACATGTCACTTTTTGGGGAGTAAAAGGCTGTGGTACGAATTATAAATAAATTTATTTTGTTTGTATAGTGTGAATTGTCAGAAATTTATTGGTGAGGCGCCCGGAGAGTGGACGGGCGCAAGGAGGAGAAATCAGAATGATTCGAAAGACTCATGGCGCGTCCGGCGCAAATAAATAGAATGTTAACAAACTGCTTACTTGCTCACGGATTCGCGGGTTAAAATAGCGGTGTTTTTCTTCGTAGCCATCAATGACAAATAAATAAAGTGTAAAGGCTTCATCACGCTCAGCCTCGTGGATGGCAATTTTTCTTTTCCTCAGCTCTTTTCTGACCTCAATCAGATCCTTTTGTGCTATTTTTAATGATTCGTTGATAAGTTGTATATAAGGGTGTTTTAATTTTAATGTGCTTTTTTCAATTCCGTTGAGATCACGGTTTAAAATGGTAATGACCATAGGCAAAAAAAGAGCCCGCTCTATCAATTCGTATCCTTCTGGCTGCAAATGAGGCATGGTAACTCCTTCTTTCTTAAGGGAACGTTTGTTCTAATCGTATTCTATATCGGCTGGTGAAATATTTCAAGACAGAAAAAATCGCCAAAACTTTTTAGTTTTTCGCCGAGAATGTGTAGAATAAGGATAGACAAACCCGGTGAGGAGTATAAACGTTGGAGCAATTTTTATCCTATTTGACAGAGGATCGTTTAACTGAATTATTTCAAAGCTACAGGGCTTTCGGTCCGCTTATTGCTGTGCTGCTGCCTTTAGTTGAAGCATTTCTCCCGTTTTTGCCGCTTATCGTTTTTGTGGTGGCGAATACCAATTCGTTTGGATTGTGGGAAGGCTTCATCCTGTCATGGGCCGGATCAACAGCGGGGTCCATTCTCGTGTTTTTCATTGTCCGTCATTATGGACAAAGAAGAGCTCTTGGGTTCATCCGCAGGCATCCGTCTGTCAGAAAGCTTATGTTATGGGTGGAAAGACACGGTTTTGGCCCGATGTTTCTTCTGCTTTGTTTTCCATTTACACCGTCTGCCGCGGTGAATGTTGTCGCCGGTTTGTCAAGGATCGGGACGCGGCCGTTTATTTTGGCGGCAGCCTCGGGAAAGCTCGTCATGATTTTTATGATCAGCTTCATCGGATATGATCTTCACGCGCTGATCACGCAGCCGATTCGCACAGTTATTGCCGTTGTGGTGATTGCTGTCTTATGGTATGTCGGCAAAAGGGTGGAACGGCATCTGCATGTGAGAGCCAGCCAGCGTGAGCATGATGGAGGGAGACAGTAACATGAAAAAACGGTTTTGGTTTCTTGCCGGTGTTGTTTCCGTCGTTCTCGCCATTCAAGTCAAAAATGCCGTCTTTATTGATTACAAAGTAGAAGGCATAAGCATGAACCCGACTTTTCAGGAAGGGAACGAACTGTTGGTCAATAAATTTTCACATCGATTCAAAACCATCCATCGTTTTGATATTGTTTTGTTTAAAGGCCCTGATCAAAAAGTGCTGATAAAGCGAGTCATTGGGCTGCCCGGTGAATCGATCAAATATAAGGACGATCAGCTGTATGTGAACGGAAAACAGGTGGCTGAACCATTTTTGAAACCATTGAAATCTGTATCTGCCGGAAGCCATGTAACGGGAGATTTTTCTCTGAAAGAGACGACAGGGAAAAAGACGTTATCGAAGAGGCAATATTTTGTGATCGGAGATAACCGTATATATAGCTTTGACAGCCGGCATTTTGGTCCGATCAGGGAAAAAGACATTGTCGGAGTCATTTCGGATTAGGAAGCTGTACACTGAGAAAAAGGCGCCATTTGCTAGGCGTCTTTTTTGTGCTGATTGGAAAAATGTGTTGCAAGATCATTTGTCAGCCGATATAATCATTTTTGTTACGTGTGTAACGAAAATAAAAAATATGTTCTTTCATGTCAATGTTTAACGGGGTTTTTATTAAGTTGCAAGTGAAACAAAAGGAGTGGAGAGCATGATGGATTACGAAACAGTCATTATCGGAGGCGGACCGGTTGGATTGATGCTGGCTTCTGAGCTGGCATTGGCAGGGGTAAAAACATGCGTACTTGAGCGGCTTGAACAGCCAATGCCGTATTCGAAGGCGTTGACGCTGCATCCCCGCACGCTTGAGCTTTTTGAAATGAGAGGGGTGCTTGAGCGTTTTGCGTCTCGTGGGAAAAAGACATCTTCTGGACATTTTTCAATGCTCGATACCCGTCTTGATTTTTCCAGCCTAGATACGAGTTGTCCTTATACGCTATTGCTTCCTCAGACCGAGACTGAACAGCTGCTTGAGGAACGTGCGCGAAGCCTGGGGGCAGAGGTGTTACGAGGGGCAGAGGCGCTAACGGTAACGCAAAACGAAGAGGGAGTGCAAACCATTTTCAAGGATCGGGAAGGCAGTGTGCGGACGCTGAGCAGCCTGTTTGCCGTTGGCGCTGACGGAGCAGGGAGCGTTGTTCGGAAACAGGCGGGAATTGCGTTTCCTGGAACAGACAGCACCGTCACCGCAGCTCTTGGTGATGTGAAGCTGCTTTCTCCGCCGCCATCAGGTGTCTTGTCGCTTTGTACGAAAGAGGGGGGAGTCATGATTGTTCCGCTTTCTCCCGACCGATACCGTGTTGTGTTGATCAGCCCTTACCGCACGCAGACGCCGAAAGATGCTCCTGTCACAGAAGAGGAGCTGAAAACAGATCTCATCCGGATGTGCGGAACTGATTTTGGCTTAAACGAGCCTACGTGGATGTCCCGATTCGGGAATGCTTCCCGTCAAGCGAAGCAGTATCGGAGCGGCAGACTCTTTCTTGCGGGCGATGCAGCACATATTCATTTTCCTGCTGGCGGCCAAGGGCTGAATGTCGGTCTTCAGGATGCCATGAACCTTGGATGGAAGCTTGCGGCGGCTGTCGGCGGCTCTGCACCTTCATGGCTTTTGGACAGCTATCACGCTGAGCGGCATCCGGTGGCGGAAGATCTTCTTCGGAACACAGAGGCGCAGACGCGGCTGATGGATTTCACGAAGGCCGGTCTCCATTTGCGAAGCATGGTGTCCGATATGCTTGCTTTTCCCGATGTAAATCGCTTTGTAGCGGGCCAAATTTCTGCAATCGATGTCGGGTATGAAGCTGACCAAAACATGCCGCCGCATCGGTTGAACGGCAAAAGACTTCCGGATGTGGAACTGCGGCTTCCTGATGGCAGTATGGAACACCTCTATAACTGCCTGCATAACGGGGCATACGTTTTGCTGTCACTGAAACAAGGAGCTGATAATGACCATATCCCATTTAATGGCTTACACACAGTGTGTGCTTCTCTTGCAGAGCCGCGTGAAGAGTGGAGAGACGTGCATACTGTATTGGTTCGGCCTGATGGTCATGCCGCCTGGGCAGTCAATGCCGCCGGGCCAGATGCGGCAGAAGTGATTCAATCAGGTATCAGGCGCTGGCTCCCGATTGCCAGCCGTGTGTAACACAAATCATTGTTTCATCTGTAACAAAACGTTATGATATAAGAAACAATTGATTAATAAAGGATGGAAGAGCCGTATGGATACAGAACATACTAAGCGATCACTTTTTGAATTATATACGGAACTCATTCATCAGCAGGAGAAATGGGAGGGGCTCATAAAAGCCTTTTTGGCTGATGAAATGAAGAAGCTGGATCAGGAGCACGGGCAAAAATCTCAATTGACGATGACAGAAATTCATGTTCTTTCCTGTGTGGGGGAGGGTGAGCCGATCAATGTCACTTCGATTGCCGCCAAAATGAATACGACGAAAGCGACGGTGTCACGCATCAGCACAAAATTGCTTGGCGCCGGCTTCCTTCACAGAACACAGCTCAGCGATAATAAGAAGGAGGTCTACTTCCGTTTGACGCCGGCAGGGAAGAAGCTGCACAGCTTGCATCAATACTATCATCAAAAGGTTGAGCAGCGTTTTCTTTCCTTTTTTGACCGTTATACAGAGGAAGAGATTCTGTTTGCGGAAAGGCTGTTGCGGGATTTGGTGACAAAATGGTATCCGTCTTCAGAAGAAATGGAAGAGGGGCTTCACAACGTTTTTAAATAAAAAACACGCACTGAGGTGCGTGTTTTTCACGTTTCTTCTTTCTTTTTCAAGATTGTAAGGTAAATCAGATTTCCTCCGGCTAAAATGATAAGCGGCAGTCCAGGGGAGCTGGATGTCACCAAATTATAAATCAGCCAGATTCCTAAACATATTCCATAATATAAGTGCATTGCTTTTTCGGGGTTGTCGCGCAGCAAACTTCCTTTAAAAATCTTTTTCATCATAACGCCCCTATTAATTTTATGATTTCTCCTTTAGTTTACATGCATCTTCGGTTCATCTCAAAATTTCTTTTGTTGCTTCGGATCATAAAACAATTCTGTAAATACCTTTGCTGCGTGACCTGAACGTATCTCTGACAGGTACAGAATCATCATCACTTCTATCTCCCTTGCAAAAACACTGTTTTCTCCTGATAAAAAAGAGGACATTAAGTCCTCTTCTTCCTTACGATATGATTTAATTTACACGTTTTTCACTGTGTTTTTGAAGCTTTGCTTTCAAGTGAAATAGGGTTATCTGTTTTAGTTCGCCTAATCTTTACAGAAATACCTACTAGAATGACCGCCATGGTTGTAAATATTCCCATGGTTAATAAGATTGTATCCTGATTTAAACTCCATCCAATTAAGAAAGAGATGATTGCTCCTCCGAAACTGGCCGAAGCAATAAATAAACTTGTAACTTCGTCCACGTACTTCTGAATAATGATGGATGCTAGTGTTAAAGCAATGGGAAATATGCCCGCTATACTTAAACCAATCAAAAATGTACCACCCAATTGAAGTATGGGGTGACTTATATAAGGGAAGGCAATCAACAAAACAATTAAACAACTACAACTGAATAGGAGGTACTTAGAAAAATCAAGCCTTCTGCTTACTAAACCAATCAGTATTCTTCCTATGATGATTCCTACCCAGAAAAAGGAGACACTGATAAGACTAATTTGTTCATTGCCTTGGTTTATCATGATGGAAGGTAAAAAGTTGGCGAAATTTGTTTCAATCCCGGCATATAGGAAAGCAAAAAATACAAAAAAGCCTAATTGCTTTGATTTCTTTCTATCTCCTATAAAGTATTGAAACGCTCCTACATCTGGCAAGGCCACTTGGTTAGCATTCTTGGCGTCCTTTCGGTTCTTGGATAAGAAAATGAGCCACCCTGCTAATAGGACGAACAAAAAGGTCAATATGAAGTAATACGGTAAATACCAGTTATTGATATCGATGAAGGAATTAATGAATAATGGGAAAGATAAAGCGCCTAATCCAAAGAGGACTTCCAGCTTACTCATTTTTTCTGCATTACTTTCGAAATTAGCAATAACAAAGGAACCAACTGTCGTTTCTAATGTACCTGCTCCATATCCTAAGAGAAAAGCCATTACAACAATATAATACCAATCCTTAGTGAGAAAAAAGATACTTAACGCTACAAGCATTATTGTCAAAGCTAAAGTAAGTGTCCTAAAGTGACTGTATTTCTTAATCATTAACGGTGCGATTAATACTCCGCTTAGGAATCCGCTAAACTGAAAGAAAATGATGACCGAAATATCATCTGTTGTCTTGTTAAAAGACTCTAGTAGAAATGGCGTCAAACTCCCTGTTGATATATGGATAATACCTACTGTGAAAAAGAAAGCATATCCAAATAAATATGTCCCTCTTACCATTCATTACACCCCTATATGAAAAAGCAGGAACATACATTCCTGCTTTTTCAGTAACTTATCTCTTCGAAATACTAGTTGACTGCTAAAACAGACATTTTTTGAGAGTTGCTATCTTTCTCAAAGAACATTTCTAATACTTCCTGTGATCTAAAACCATCGTTAAAAGAAGGGATCTCAACCCAATCTTTCTGAGTTGAAGCAATCCAATTGATTAACTCGCTTCTAAAAGAATCAGCCCAACCATAAAATTCGTTTGGCGGATCGTTTAAGAGACTTTGCGGCACTGGGCAGTCTACCACGTTCAAGCCATCTATGAGCTTGTAAACGTGAGGATTGCCTGTGTGGTATTTAAACTCTTTTTTGTGTCCAACTACCTCAATGCTAAAACCGCAGTCTTCAGGTACAGAACATTTTGATGTGATAATATTTACAAATACCTTGTTCTTCAATTGTCCATAAATTTCTGCATAGTCATCTACAAGTACCTGTTTATCCTCTTTTGTTTTTACATTTGTGTTCATCTTTGCCATTACTGATTCTGTGATGAAATCACTCTCAAACAAATACCATACCATGTCGATAAGGTGAATACCCAGATCCCCCAATGATCCACTAGTCTTCTTACTATTAGCGTCATCTCTCCAAGTGAATTTCTTACGTCTAAGGGCACTATTTTTCTTGAAGTGTACTTTTATGGACAGTATGTTACCTAGTTCATTATTGATAATTAAGCTTTTTAAGATATTTACGTAAGACAAATATCTATAATTAAATCCCATACTAGCTCTTACGCCTAACCTTTGAGCAGTATCTTTCATTATGCTTGCTTCCTCAAGAGAAATAGCCATAGGCTTTTCGCACAATACATGCTTATGTTTTTCTAATGCTTGCAAAGCATGTTCTTTATGGCAGAAGTTTGGTGATGCTACAATTAAACCTTCAGAGACATCTATAAGTTCATCTACATTTTCATATGTCTTCCCACCGAAAGTTTTCACAAAGCTTTCCGCATTTTGTTGATTTATGTCATACACTCCTACTAACTCTGCATTTTTTATTGTAGATAAAGCAGTTGCGTGCGCTTTTGCAATACCGCCTGCACCTATGATACCAATCTTCTTCATATCTATTTCCTCCTCATTATCCAATTAATTTTTTTAAGGTATGAGTAATTCCTTTTGAGTACTCACTATCAGTTATCAATTGGTGCAGGTTTTTTGCTTCTTGTGTTGCATTTTTTAGTAGATATCCATTTCCTACTGCCTGTAACATCCGAACATCATTTCCACTATCTCCAAATGCGATAGCTTTTTCAGTATTTAGGTTGTATTTCTCTAACATAAACTTTACAATTTCATTCTTTCCTGTTCCCATGGGTATAAAATCGACATCATAGCTGTCTTCTGGATCACCCGCTAAGGGATTACACCGATTTATATTTACTGAAACTCCGTATTCCTTGCAGATTTTTTCAATTGCTAATAGGTTTTTCTTGTCGTTTATTTCATCTTGTTCCTGATAATAGAAATTATGCTTATACCGTGACGTTCCTAATTGAGTTTGAGGATTCAAAAGAATGTTATGATTTTCATGTAACTGTTTTACAAGTATCTCAATCTTTTCTTTACTAAACTCTTCATTTATACGACTGTTCCACTCATTATCTTGCTGTCCGAAGTTATGCTCTGAAAAGTACGTAATTTCAGTTCCAAGATCACTAGCTATAAAATGCGGGAAATATCTAAATTTTCCTCTTCCCATTTTATCGAGAATAGATTCTATACTACTCCCAGTAACCCATCCGATTAGTAGTTCCCCAGCTTTACTTTTTTGTTCTAGATAGTCTTCGAGTTCATATATGTCTTGTTGTTTTTGTTCATCGATTGTATGCGGAAAATACGTTTCATCAAAATCACAAAAAACAATATACTTAGGATGTTCAACCTTGGATAACGTTTTATACTCTGGCTTCTTGCTTAATAACATGAAACAGTCCCTCCATTACTCTGTCTTGTTCTTCTAAAGTAAATGACGGATATAATGGCAAATGCAGTACCTGACTATGAGCCTTTTCCGTATGAACCAATTGGAGTTTTGTATACTTGTCCTGTACTAATGGAGTTTTTTGCATATGAGACAGTATTGGATAATATATATCTGTTTGAACACCAAACTCTTCATTTAATTTAGTCATGATATCTGTCCTGTCTTCTGTTCTTACCTTAATAGGAAACAGATGCCACACATGATCTTCACTTAATTCTGGTAATTCAATGAGGCCTTTATTCTGTAATTCTGCTAATTGAGTAATGTATCTATCCGCCAAAAACAGTCTTTTGAAATTGTTTAATGAAAGATACTTCATTCTCTCTAAACCAATTGCTGCCTGTAAATTGTCCATTTTTGAATTTAATCCAAAATTGATGACTTTCTTATTTTTTACATTTACTTCAAAACCATGATAACTAAATTGAATGCACTTTTTAGCGAGTTCTTCATCATCAGTTGCTATTGCCCCAGCCTTACCGCATACACCGAAATTCTTATATGGATTAAAACTTAATGTAGTGATGTCTGCATACTTTCCTAAGTCTGTCAGTCCAATTCCTTGGCAAGCATCCTCAATTACTTTCAATTGATAACGATTTGCTATTTGACGGATATGCTTCATTTCTGAATGTTTTCCGTACAAATGCACAGGTAGAATAAACTTTGTAGAAGGGGTTATTGCTTCCTCAATTTTGTTAGGATCGATGCAGAATGTTTGTGGGTTACTATCTACATAGATAGGAACGCCTCCCAAGGCTAACACAGCATTTTCAGTAGCTGCAAAGCTATTAGCTGGCATGATCACTTCATCCCCGCGGTTTAACCCTAAAGCCAATAATCCTATCATAATAGCATCCGTTCCACTGCTGGTTGCAATTACATACCTTTTATGTAAATATGTAGATAAAACTTTCTCGAATTGCTCTAAATAGGAACCACTCGTAAATTTTCCAGTTGGCAAAACTTTAGATAATGTATTTAAGATATCATCCACTTCATCATTGGTTATTAATCTGTCTACAGGCATAAAAGGGACTTTATTGATTTCGCGATTTTTTTGGTAGTTGAAAAGGTCATTTTCAATATCTGTATTTTCTTTTAATACTTGTCTCAATCGCTCGTTTACAATACTGTCTTCAATAACAAGTTCTTTTCCTTGTACGTCACCTTTTAAGTGTTTTAGCAGTAACATGTTTTCTTTACTTTTACCTGAAACTCTAACCTGTTTTTGCATGAACAGTACCTCCAATGATTTATAATCTGGAAAATTTGATACAAATTTATCCTAATTTCTGAAACCGATAACATGTCAATAACTTTTTTGAGGAAGGGAAAATATGCCTACAATTGATGAAATAGCAAGATTATGCAATGTGTCTAAAACCACAGTCTCAAGAGTGTTGAATAATCACCCTTATGTGTCGAAAGAAAAAAGAGATACGATCTTAAAGGCTATTAACGAACTTGACTACACTCCCAATTATTTGGCTCGTAATTTTAGGAGAAATAAGACACAAACGATAGCTTTATCGGTTCCGAGTATCGACCATCCATTTTTTGCTCGATTAATAAAAGGGGTTTCTCATGAAGCACTGTTTAAGAATTACAAGGTCATTGTATTTCAAACCTTTTATGACAAACAGACAGAGCTGGAACTATTAGAGTTATTGAAACACAAAGAAGTGGATGGTATTATTCTTGGAACTCTAGAAAATGAATGGGATAAGATATCTCCTTTCTTAAAGTATGGTCCTATCTTATTATGTAATGAATATCATCACTCAGCGGACATCACGATCATTGGGTATGATGAATTTGAAGCGACATACATGGGGGTAGTACATTTAATTGAAAGAGGACATAAAAAAATTGGATTTTGTTTTGATACTCCATACAGCGAAGCTCAATGTCAGAGGAAAGAGGGTTACTTGAAAGCTTTACGAGATTACAATTTACATCATAGAAACGAATGGATATTTGGTGAATTGTTTAATATCGAGGATGGCTTTCGTGTTTTTCATAAGATAAAGGATCTAAAGGACAGACCCTCAGCAATATTTACAGGAAATGATCAAGTCGCCGCAGGGATTATTAAACAGGCGATAAAAAATGGCTTTAACGTTCCAGAAGACTTAGCGGTAATTGGTTTTGACAACCAATCGATTTGCCAAGTAGTGACTCCGACCATCACAACAATTGATATTCCTATAATAGAATTAGGACAACAGGCTGTGTTGAAAATGATCGAGTATATTTCGGGTAACACTTCTTTAAACAGAAGAATTATTAAATTGCCAACAAAACTTATTATAAGAGAATCAACTTAACTATAGATTTTCACTTCCTTATTATTTTATAACTTTGTATAGAAAAAAGAGGTTATTCATATAATAACCTCTTTTTTTTTCAATCAGGAAATTTCACTTTCCTGCTCCATTTTGAAGTCTCCATACTCTGCAGAATAGAGTGACTCCCCCTTTTATGACTAAGTCTTCCTTTTTTTCAACTAGGCATTGCTGCCGCTTATCGAACTCTCTTTGCCTTTTTTTTCACCATGAAGATGGTGAAGCAGACGATAAAACGGCGGCAAGAGGGCAATGACAAGGATGACGCGTATGACCTGAACCGCAACGACAAAGGTGGAATCGGCATGCAATGTAACAGACGTCGTCGCCATTTCCGCGATGCCGCCGGGGGCAAATGCCAAAACAGAGGTGATCAGCGAAATTCCTGTCAGTTTGGAAACAATCACCGCGCTTAAAAGCATAGCGGCAATTAAGCCGACTGATGAAATGAAACCGACGATCATGATACGTGTAACGCCGGCAAACATGCTTTTGTACATCTTAGAACCGATTGTAGCCCCTAGAAATATCTGCGAAAGATGGTTTGCCTGTGACGGCCACCATGCAAGCATGTCATGGCCTGTTATTGAAGCGCCGCCTATGTGCACGGCCGCTACACCGAGCATACTGCCGAGCAGCCACGGAGCGGGAAATTTTAAATATTTTGCCGCTTTGCAAGCTCCCCAGGCAACGAAAATGAGAACGCCGGTCCACAGTACGGGAGCGAGCCCGATTTCTGTCGTGGCAGCGGATACCGTTTGGGTTGTTGCATTTGCGGGACCATCTTGTTTAGCGTAAATCAGGATAACCAAAAACGGAATAGACAGGACCACGAGCAGCACCCGCATCATTTGAACGAGACTGACAATAGCGGTATTGGCACCGACCTCCTGGGCAATACTCGGCATGGCGGACAGTCCGCCGGGAGCCGTGCCGACAAAGCTGGTCATCATATCTGTTTTGCTGAAACGCCAAAGCACATAGCCTGACAGCATGGCAAGGAGTATCGATAAAATCAGCATGATGCCGACCGAAAACCAATGATCTTTGAGGACAGACAGAACGGATAGGTTCAGCTTTTGGCCCAATTCAATGCCGAGGATCATCTGCCCGAGAGCGAGCCACCGGCGGTTAATTCCTTTTTGATCTGGCGCCATCATCAGCCAAGCCGGCCGTAGCATAGCGAGACAGCAGGCGACAATCAGCGTTCCGATCATCCATCCGATCGATATTCCGGTTAACGAAAGAATAAACCCCCCGGCTGCACTGATTGCGATAAACCATACATCTGTGAGGAGATTTTTGTCTTTCTTCAATATAAAACCCTTCTTCCTATTAACTTACAGCTCCAATTGTTCATGTAGTGAATGTATCATTACTATAGTATATTTTTGTTGATAATGAAATTATGAATTTTTTTCTGTCAGCCATTCACTTTTCTTATGACCTTATATTCAATCCTCTCCATGATATGGGACTGCAAGAAACCAGCGGCGAGAAGACAAGCGGAAAGACTGTAGAACATGATTTCTCCGCCAAACGAAGTCAGGATCAGTCCGCCGGCCAGCGGTCCGATTGACCTTGAAATATCCCAATGCAAGCCGTATATCGCATAGAAACGGCCGAGCATATGCGGCGGCGCCAGCCGGGAAATAAAGGTTTGAATATGAGTGAGTCCGATGCTTTCTCCAACCGTCATCACGGCAGCAGTCAGCATAAGCAGCGTCAAAGATGTTGAGAATGCAAAGCCGGCGGCCGCAAGTGAGTAGCTGATATAGGTGATGAGAAAAATCGTTTTCATCGAAAACTTTTCTGTCCATTTTACTAGAGGAACTTGAAGAACAAAGCTTAATAACGCTTTTGCCGCTGAATAGATTGCCAGCATGGACAGGTAATCAGGAAACACACTTTTGCTGAACAGCCTGTATGTCGTTTCTGTTTGCGCGTATAACATGCTGATTGGGAGAGAAAGCAGCAAAAGGATCATCACAGGCCGATATCTTGTGAAACGCACGGATAATGCTGCGGGATGATCGGCTTTTAGCGGCTTTGTTTCTGGTAATTTAAAGGCGGCGATAAGAAAATAAACGAACAGGGCCGCGGCATCTAATGCAAATATCCAAACGGGATCATGAGCGTACAGCAGCAGCCCAAGCAGCGGACCTGCCGTCAATCCTGCTGAGTAGATGGCATTGATGACGGCAAAAACTTCCGAACGTCTGCTTTCCGGCGTGCTTTCGGCGATCTGTGCGCGTGATGCAGGAATGTACAGGGATCTGCCGATGCCGTTGAGGATATAAAGGAAAGCGAAAAAATATGCATCATAAGCAAAAACAAACCCCGCTATTGCCGCTGTTTGCAGAAGCAGGGCAGTAAGGATCGCTGTTCGCCGTCCGAGCTGATCTGTCACACGTCCCGCTATGAGTGTCAGGCAAATATCAGCGAAGGGCTGAAGACTGATGATAAGCATGGGAAGCATCACGCTTCCGTTTAATTGCTCATGCAGATACAGCACCATAAATGGCCCCATCATGGCACCTGTCAGGCTTGTCAGCATTTCGCCGAAAAACCGGAGCCAAACGGGTGCTGTGTAGCGGGATTTCATTGATTGGAAGAGGAGAAACATGTGATTTCCGCCTTTCGATGTTTGATATAGTGGTAGTGTATAAAAGGGGCGGCGGGCCAAAAAGAGAAGAAAATTAGTGAAAAAAATTCCCCTTTTTTGTCAGGAGGTGCAGGGATTGAAGCTGATTGACCATTATGTGGCGCTCGCAAAAGCTGAGAGCGGCGAACCGGGACAGATGAAGGAAATGCCGCTCAGTGAGATTGCGGCTAGTTTATATTGTACAGAGAGAAATGCGAAGCTGATTTTACATAAGATGGAGAGCAAAAAATGGATCCTTCGCGAGAGCGGATCGGGGCGCGGCCATAAATCAAAAATCGCTTTTCTCCGTCAGCCGGAAGATTTGCTGCTTCAAACTGCCAAGGAATATACAACAGCCGGAAAGCTTAAAAAAGCAAAAGAACTGCTTGAATATTATCAGCCGATGTTTCCTGGGATTCAAAATGTGTATGACATGTGGTTTTCTGAGGTATTCGGTTTTGTAACAGAAACCGGACAGGATGGTGAACAGGATGTGCTGCGCTTGTTTATAGCCCCAGCAGCGGTAAGCAGTTTTGATCCGTGCAGGATTTTCCTGCGGTCAGAGGGCCATTTTGTCAAGCAGATATATGATACACTGCTCCGGTTTGATCGGGAAAAGAGAGAGCCGCAGCCGCATTTAATCCACGGGTGGAATAAGGCGGGGAAAAAACGGTGGAGATTTTTTCTTCGGAAAGGCGTTTCTTTTCATAATGGAAAGCCATTGACGTCAAGGGATGTTGTATTTACGTTTCAGCGTTTTATGGATCATGATGAAAATCCATATAAATGGCTGCTGAAAGGTGTTGAACGGATTTCAGAGAAAGGGCCTTTTTGTGTGGACATTGAGCTCGATCAGCCAAATGAGCTTTTGCCATATATTCTTTGTGATGAACGGCTGTCTATCCTGCCGGCAGAAATGAACGGCGAGGTGAATGGAACAGGACCTTTTTGCCTTGTTCAGCATGACGAACACATGCTCATTCTCCAAGCCAACGAGCGTTACTTTAAGGGCCGGGCATTCTTAGATCGTATTGAGTTTGTGTTTTCTGAGCAAGCAGATGATATGTACGGTTTTACCCTTCGAGAAAAACAGAAACCTCCTGAGCGGCAAACTGTTTTTGAAGAACGGCATGTTCAATACTTGTCACTAAACCTCAGAAAGAAAGGGCCGCTTCAGCATCCAAGCTTGAGAAAAGCCCTTCGGCTGCTGATTTCATCTGAACAGCTCGTTCGTGAGGCGGGAGGACACAGAAGCATTCCTGTATCATCTTTTTTCCACCGGGCGCCTTTTGATTGGGGAGATGCTTCACCTGCGGAATTAATGAAAAAAAGCGGATATGCGGGAGAGACGTTGTCACTATTCACTTTTTCTGAAACGGATCATCGCGAGGACGCAGCATGGATTCAAGAGATTTGTGAACGGAGCGGCATTAGGCTTAATCTGGAATTTTGTACTGCTGCCGATTTGCGCCGACCGGAAATCGTACAAATGGCTGACATCATTCATGACAGCGCAACGTTTTATGAAGAAGGTGAGTTTGGTTTTTTACATTTGCTGCTTTCGGAGAACAGCTTTTTGCATCAGCATCTTTCAGGTGAACAGAAACAGACATTTTCAGAAATGATAGAACGGTTTTTCTCATTACCCGACCGGTCTTCCAGAATGAATATAGTAAAACAAATTGACCGTCAGCTTATAGGGAGCTTCAGCGCGATACCGCTGTATCAAAATGTGCTTGAGGTAGTATCGAGTGAGACTGTTGAGGATCTCATGCTGGATGAAGAGGGGTGGATTGATTTTTACTCTGTATGGCTGTCAAAGGAGTGAAGAGGGCTCTCATTTGACCCCTCTCATGCTTCTGTTACGCAGCCATGTTGCGGCAGAGCTCAGCGCAGGCAAAGCAAGACTTCGCACACGCTTGGCAATGATCATGATCATGCTTTTCGCATTCAGTGCCGCAGGCTTCACAAATATCGGCGCAAAGTGCGCAAATTTCTTTCATAAAGGGGCTGTCCGTTTGCATGGCTTTCACTGCCAGCACGCAAATATCCGCACATTCCCTGTCAAGCCGGATGCAGCCGCTCAGATCGTGGTGTGCACTTTCTGCCAAACATTTTGTGAAACAATGGTTGCAAGCTTCCATACATGTGATACAAGCTTCAATGGTTTGCTGCATGCTTGATTCCTCCTCATATGTTCGTGTATGATTTTATGTTTCCCGGCTGATGGTAAGAAAAACAGTGGAGTGTGTTTTCGGGGAAGGGGTATGTATATGTACCCTGATTGGGTAAATCTAACGTTACATCAGATTATAGAAACCAAACATCGTGATTTTGTTCATCCCGTGCGGCGCGCGTAAAGATACCCTTTGCCTTTATATTTGAGGTTCCTCAGCTGCGCGTAAGTAAAAGTCAATAGTTTCCTGATCATCTTTAAAAGCGGCATCAAGTCCTTTTGTAAAAGTGTCCACGCATTCCTCTGTTTGTTTCGGCATGATATGTTTGCGTAATGGCTCCGTATATTACGTAGATGTCGGATCTCAACGCGCCTGATTTCTTCAATTTGTTTTCTGTCCTAAGCAGGGTGGGCCAGTTCAGCAAGCCTGAGGTAGCAATGAACCGCGCTGAATTCTCCGTTGATGGCCTTCTGAGATTTTAAATGAAAACAGGGTCCTCCCGAGATTGCGCTGGATAAGGAAAATAGCTGTAATACAAGAGGGTTCAGCTTCATTCTTAAGATATTGGGCTTCTGTAAAAGTATATGTGAGGCCAGTACACATGGTGGAGAAAATCAGCTTCTTATAAGTGAAAAGGCCGTTTTTACCAATAGATCAGATTGGTCATTTTCGTCAATGTTCGATAAAATATAAACAGATAAAAAGAGAGGGGTCTTCTAATTTGGGAGCAGAGTTTTTAGTAGGCAGGTCCGGGAGTGGAAAAACGAAGCTGATCATCGACAGCATTCAAGATGAACTGCGCCGGGCTCCATTCGGGAAACCGATCATTTTTCTAGTCCCGGATCAAATGACGTTTTTAATGGAATACGAGCTTGCTAAAACGCCTGATACGGGCGGCATGATTCGTGCTCAAGTCTTCAGCTTTTCACGACTGGCCTGGCGCGTCCTCCAGCATACGGGAGGAATGAGCAGGCCGTTTCTTACGAGCACGGGCGTACAGATGCTCCTGCGGAAGCTCATTGAAGAGCATAAACAGGAGTTTAGAGTCTATCAAAAAGCAAGTGACAAAAGCGGTTTTACCGCACAGGTAGAACGGATGCTGACTGAGTTTAAGAGATACTGTCTGGAACCGGAAGATATTCGCCGGATGGCGGATAGCGGAACAGCTTCCGAGTATCGAGGGGAACGTGTTTTATCTGAAAAGCTTCATGATTTATCGATCCTGTACCAGCAGATGGAAAAAAGCCTTGAAGGTCAGTATCTTCATTCTGAGGATTATTTGACACTATTGGCAGAGCATATCCCGCAGGCGGAAGATTTGAAAGGGGCACATGTCTATGTAGACGGCTTTTATCAGTTTACACCGCAGGAATTCAGGGTGTTAGAGCAACTTATGCTTCAGGCAGAGCATATCACGTTTTCACTCACAGCGGACAAGCCGTCACATGAGGGGGAGCCGCAGGAACTTGATTTGTTCAGAATGACGGGAAAAACGTATTATCGCCTGCACCAGACGGCAAAGGAACTGAATCTGGACATCACCTATAAAGAGCATGATGAATTAAAGCGGCACAAGCGCGTACCGGAATTAGCCCATTTGGAAGCACAGTATGAAGCGCGTCCGGTTATTCCGTTTGCTGAGAAACAAGAGGCTTTTACCGTGATGCAGGCCACAAACAGACGGGCAGAGCTGGAAGGTATTGCCCGGGAAATCCATAGTCTTGTCAGAGAGAAGGGCTACCGTTACAAGGATGTGGCGATTTTAGCGCGTCAGCCGGAAGACTACAAGGATATGGTCAAGGAAGTATTTGCAGATTACGAGATTCCTTATTTTATTGACGGGAAAACGTCTATGATGAACCACCCGTTAGTGGAGTTTATCCGGTCAAGCCTTGACGTATTAAAGGGAAATTGGCGTTATGAAGCGGTGTTCCGCTGCGTGAAAACCGAACTGTTATTCCCGCTTAACGAGCCGAAGGCCAAGGTAAGAGAGCAGGTTGATCAGCTGGAGAATTACTGTATCGCTTACGGCATCAAAGGCGACCGCTGGACAAAGGGCGACCGTTTCCACTACAGACGTTTTGTGTCGCTAGATGATGAATTTGCGCAGACCGATCAAGAAATTGAAATGGAAAACATGCTGAATGACACGCGCGATTGGATTGTTCCGCCGCTGTTCCAGCTGCAGAAACGAATGAAAAAAGCAAAAACGGTTCAAGAGAAGGCGGAGGCGCTTTACCGTTATTTAGAAGAGACGGATGTGCCGCTGAAGCTGGATCAGGAAAGACAGCGGGCTGAGGAAGACGGCAGAATCATTGAAGCACAGCAGCATCAGCAGGCATGGGACGCTGTCATTCAGCTGCTTGAGGAGTTTGTGGAAATGATGGGCGAAGATGAAATTTCTCTTGATTTGTTTCAGCAGATGATGGAAACCGGTGCAGAGTCACTGACATTCTCTCTCATTCCTCCGGCGCTTGATCAGGTGTTTGTCGGCAATATGGATTTGTCCAGAATATACGGTACCTCATGTACCTTTGTGGTTGGGGCAAACGACGGCGTCCTGCCGGCTCGCCCTGATGAAAATGGCGTGCTGTCGGATGATGATCGTGAGTGGCTGAAGACGATAGGTATTGAGCTTTCCTCCGGCGGGCGGGAGCGTCTGCTTGATGAGCATTTCCTGATCTATATGGCGCTTTCTAGCCCATCTGACCGCCTTTATGTGACGTATCCGATTGCTGATGCGGAAGGAAAAACGCTTTTGCCGTCGATTGTCATCAAGCGGCTGGAAGAACTGTTTCCGCAGCATCGCGAGCGTCTATTGACAAATGAACCGGAGCAGGTCAGCGATGAGGAACAGCTTATGTATCTTGTCAATAAAAGCGTGGCGCAATCATACACCGCTAGCCAGCTCAGATTATGGACGAGGGAATATGAGATCAGCGACGTCTGGTGGAGCGCGTACAATGCGCTGATGAATGAACCTGACAGGCTGGAGTCGAAAAAGCTTTTCTCAAGCCTGTTTTTCCGCAATGAAGTCAAGCAGCTTGAACGTTCTGTATCGAGACAGCTCTATGGTGAACGTATTCAAGGGAGCGTGTCGAGGATGGAAACTTTTAACGCTTGTCCGTTCTCCCATTTTGCGTCCCACGGGCTGCATCTGAAGGAACGTCAATTTTTCAAACTTGAAGCACCGGATATCGGGCAACTCTTTCATTCCAGTTTAAAACTGATCTCAGACCGGCTTCGTGAGCAAAAAATAGATTGGCGCGACCTAACGAAGGAGCAGTGCGAGCTGTTTTCTTATGACGCGGTCGAGCGGCTGGCGCCAAAGCTGCAAAAAGAAATTCTGCTCAGTTCAAACCGGCATTATTACGTGAAAGAAAAACTGCAAAAAATTGTGACACGCGTGTCCGGCATTTTAAGCGAGCATGCGAAGGCGAGCGGATTCGTGCCGATCGGCCTTGAGTTGGGCTTCGGCGGAAAGGGCCCGCTCCCGCCGCTTACCTTTAAGCTGAAAAACGGCTGTACGATGGAGCTCGTTGGGCGGATTGACCGCGTGGATAAAGCGGAAAGCTCTAAAGGCCTGCTCCTCCGGATTGTCGATTATAAATCCAGTGATAAAGGCCTTGACTTGGCGGAAGTGTATTACGGACTTGCGCTGCAAATGCTGACGTATCTGGATTTATCGATTACACATTCGTTAGACTGGCTGGGAATGAAAGCCACGCCGGCCGGGGTTCTGTACTTCCATATTCATGACCCGATGATACAATCGAATCTTCCGCTTGGACTTGATGAGATTGAACGGGAAATTTTTAAGAAATTTAAGATGAAGGGCCTCCTCCTCGGTGATCAGGAGGCGATTCGCCTCATGGATACAACCCTTCAAGAAGGAAGATCAAATATCATCAATGCGGGCTTGAAGAAAGACGGCTCTCTCAGATCGGATTCAGCAGCAGTCGGTGAAAAAGAATTTGAGCTGTTGACGAAGCATGTGCGTCGCACCTTCCAAGAAGCAGGCGAGCAAATCACTGACGGGCGCGTATCCATTGAGCCGTATAAAATGAAGAACAAGACACCTTGCACATACTGTGCGTTTAAATCAGTATGTCAATTTGATGAATCATTAGAAGAAAACGAGTATCGTCAGTTAAAGGCCGAAAAGGACAAGACGGTACTTGATTGGATAAAGAAGGAGGCTGATGGCAATGAACATTCCTAAACCGGCAGACAGCACATGGACAGATGACCAGTGGAATGCCATCGTCTCAACCGGCCAGGATATCCTTGTGGCAGCGGCGGCAGGATCTGGTAAAACGGCTGTTCTTGTGGAAAGAATGATCCGAAAAATCACGGCGGAAGAACATCCGATTGATGTAGACCGGCTTCTTGTTGTCACCTTTACAAACGCCTCAGCTGCAGAGATGAAACACCGGATTGCGGATGCACTGGAAAAAGAGCTGGTAAAACGCCCAGGTTCGCTGCATATCCGACGCCAGCTGTCTCTATTAAACCGGGCCAGCATTTCAACGCTTCATTCGTTTTGCCTGCAGGTGCTGAAAAAATATTACTACCTGATTGATCTTGATCCGGGCTTTCGGATTGCTGATCAGACAGAAGGCGAACTTCTCGGGGACGAGGTGCTTGATGAGCTGTTCGAGGATGAATATGCAAAGGGCGATAAGGCGTTTTTTGAGCTTGTCGACCGATACACAACTGACCGGCATGACTTAGATCTGCAATATCTCGTGAAACAGGTGTATGAGTATTCCCGTTCCCACCCGGATCCGGAAACATGGCTGAAAAGCTTTGTTCATTTGTATGATGTAACAGAAAAGAGCGCGATCGAGGAACTGCCGTTTTATCCATATGTCAAAGAAGATATTGCGATGGTGCTGGACGGAGCAAAGGAAAAGCTTCAGCGTGCTCTTGAGCTGACAAAAGCGCCGGGCGGACCTGCGCCACGCGCTGAAAATTTTCTCGATGATCTCGCGCAGATTGATGACCTGATTCAGCATCAGGATGACTTCAATGAACTTTATAAGCGCGTGCCCGCTGTCTCCTTTAAGCGTGCAAAAGCGGTGAAAGGGGACGAGTTTGACCCCGTCTTGCTTGATGAAGCGACAGACTTGAGAAATGGCGCCAAAAAACTCCTTGAAAAACTCAAAACCGATTACTTCACCAGAAGCCCGGAGCAGCATTTAAAGAGTTTGGCTGACATGAAGCCTGTCATTGAAACACTCGTACAGCTTGTCATCAGCTACGGGAAACGGTTTGAAGCCGCAAAGCAGGAGAAATCGCTCATTGATTTTTCTGATTTGGAGCATTATTGCCTGTCCATCTTGACGGCTGTGAACGAAAAGGGTGAACGTGAACCAAGTGAGGCGGCAAGATTTTATCAGGAGCAGTTTCATGAGGTGCTCGTCGATGAATATCAGGATACCAACCTGGTGCAGGAATCCATTCTTCAGCTCGTCACAAGCGGGCCGGAAGAGACAGGAAACCTGTTTATGGTAGGAGATGTCAAGCAGTCGATTTATCGATTCAGGCTAGCGGAGCCGCTCCTTTTTCTGTCTAAGTACAAACGGTTTACAGAGAGCGGAGAAGGGTCGGGCCGGAAAATCGACTTGAACAAAAACTTTCGAAGCAGGGCTGATATTTTAGACAGCGCAAACTTTTTGTTCAAACAGCTGATGGGCGGCAAAATCGGCGAGGTCGATTATGATGAACAGGCTGAACTGAAACTCGGCGCGGCGTATCCGGAAAACAATGAAACGGAAACAGAACTGCTGCTGATTGACAAGTCCGAGGAGACGGACGCAGGAGAGGAAGCGGAAGAGCTGGAAACGGTACAGTTCGAAGCAAAAGCGATCGCCAAGGAAATACGCAAGCTGATCTCATCGCCATTTAAGGTATATGACGGGAAAACGAAGACACACCGCAATATTCAATACCGTGATATCGTGATTTTGCTGCGATCCATGCCGTGGGCGCCGCAAATCATGGAAGAGCTGAGAGCTCAGGGCATACCGGTTTACGCCAATTTAACATCAGGCTACTTTGATGCGGTGGAAGTGTCTGTCGTGCTTTCTGTCCTGAAGGTGATTGATAACCCGTATCAGGATATTCCGCTTGCTTCCGTTCTGCGTTCACCGATTGTCGGTGCTGACGAGAACGAACTGTCTTTGATCCGGCTTGAAAACAAAAAGGCGCCATACTATGAAGCAATGAAAGACTATCTGGCAGCCGGCGACCGAAACGATGAGCTTTATCAAAAGCTGCAAACGTTTTACGGGCATTTGCAAAAATGGCGCGCATTTTCGAAAAACCATTCGGTGTCCGAGCTGATCTGGGAAGTATACCGCGACACAAAGTATATGGATTATGTTGGCGGAATGCCGGGCGGAAAACAGCGGCAGGCTAACTTGCGCGTCCTCTATGACCGGGCGCGCCAATATGAATCGACGGCATTTCGCGGCCTGTTTCGTTTCTTGAGGTTTATCGAACGCATGCAGGAACGCGGCGATGACCTGGGAACGGCGAGAGCGTTAAGCGAACAGGAAGATGTTGTCCGCTTAATGACCATTCACAGCAGCAAAGGGCTCGAATTTCCAGTCGTCTTCACAGCGGGACTTGGCCGGAATTTCAATATGATGGATCTCAACAAATCCTATCTGCTGGACAAGGAGCTTGGGTTTGGCACGAAATTTATCCATCCTGAATGGCGCATCAGCTATCCGACGCTTCCGCTCATCGCGATGAAGAAAAAAATGCGCAGGGAGCTGCTGTCTGAGGAATTGCGTGTGCTCTATGTTGCTTTAACGCGGGCAAAGGAGAAGCTGTTTCTTGTAGGCTCATGCAAGGATCATCAGAAACAGCTGGCAAAATGGCAGGCATCGGCATCCCAAGCTGACTGGCTCCTGCCGGAATTTGACCGCTATCAGGCGAAAACGTATTTGGATTTCATCGGACCTGCTCTTGTCAGACACAGAGACTTGGAGTCTTTGGCTGAGGGCGGTGCGGCAGCGGTTTCTGATATATCAGGCCATCCGGCCCGCTTTGCTATTCAAATGATCCATTCATATGATCTGCTTGATGATGAGCTGGAAGAGAGACTGGAAGAAAAAAGCGAACGTCTTGAAGCGATCCGCCGCGGTGAACCGGTTCCCGGCCCGTTTGCATATGAGGAAAAAGCTCGCGAGCAACTGGCCTGGACGTATTCCCATCACGAGGTGACACAAATTCGTACGAAGCAGTCTGTGTCTGAGATTAAGAGAAGAAGAGAGTATGAGGACGAATACAGCGGACGGGCACCCGTTACACCGGCTGATGGAAGCATTCTGTACAGACGCCCGGCTTTCATGATGAAAAAAGGCTTGACAGCAGCAGAGAAAGGAACAGCTATGCATACGGTCATGCAGCATATTCCGCTGACACATGTGCCGACGACAGAAGAAGCGGAACGGACAGTGCGACATCTTTATGAAAAAGAGCTGCTCACCGAAGAACAGCAATCCGCTATCGATATTGAGGAAATCGTTCAATTTTTCCATACGGAAATTGGCGAAAAACTGATCGGCGCTAAATGGAAGGACCGTGAAGTTCCATTCAGTTTGGCGCTTCCGGCAAAAGAGATTTATCCTGATGCGAAAGAGGCGGATGAGCCGCTATTGGTGCAGGGGATCATCGATTGTCTCTACGAAACAGAGGATGGCTTATATTTGCTGGACTATAAAACAGACCGGATTGAGGGGAAATTCCAGCACGGCTTTGAAGGAGCAGCCCCGATCCTGAAAAAGAGATATGAAACGCAAATTCAGCTGTACACAAGGGCCGTTGAACAAATTGCTCAAACGAAGGTAAAAGGGTGTGCGCTTTATTTCTTTGACGGAGGGCATATTCTGACTTTATAACGAGATCCATAAGCTCCGGGAATTCAGACGGAGCGGATCTCGTTTTCTATACAAAAGAGAGGTGAACACATTTGCGGATTTTACATACGGCTGACTGGCATCTTGGAAAAACCCTTGAAGGAAGAAGTAGGCTGAGTGAACAGGCGGATGTATTGGACGAACTGAATACAATCGTAAAGGAAGAGCAGATCGACGCTATTGTGATGGCGGGTGACGCGTTTGATACCGTGAACCCGCCGGCTTTAGCCGAGCAGTTGTTTTATGAAAGCCTGTCCGCTCTCAGTGACAGAGGAAAGCGCCCAATCGTTGTCATTGCCGGAAACCATGATAATCCTGACAGATTGTCCGCTGCTTCACCGCTGACACATGAGAACGGCATTTATTTAATCGGCTATCCGACAACTGAACCGCTTCATATAGAAGTGCCCTCAGCAGGGGAGCTTTTGGCTGTCGGAGCGCTGGCATACCCGTCTGAGGCAAGGTTAAATGAAGTTCTTTCCGATACATTTGACGAGAAACTTCTCCGTGATCACTATGATGTGAAAATCAGGCAGGCATTTGAGCAGATCACAAGCCGCTTCCGAAAAGACGCCGTAAAGATTGCTGCCAGCCATATTTATGTTGCGGGCGGCAACCAAACGGACTCGGAGCGGCCGATTGAAGTCGGCGGCGCTTATACGGTGGCCGCTGAAAGCCTGCCGGCGGAGGCCGCTTACGTGGCGCTCGGCCATTTGCATCGCCCGCAAACAATCAAACGGGCGAGGACGCTCGCGCGGTATTCTGGATCTCCGCTGGCCTATAGCTTTTCTGAGGCAGGCTACGCCAAATCAGTGACCATTGTAGACGCAAAGCCGGGCGAAGAAGCCTCTTGGCATGAGGTTTTATTATCAAGCGGCAAGTCTCTTGTAAAATGGAAAGCGGAAAATGGACTAAGCGAGGTATACAGCTGGCTCGATGAAGGCAGGGATCAGAATGCCTGGATTGATCTTGAAATCAGTGTAACGGACCAGCTGTCACTTGAAGACATTCACAGGCTCAGAAAAGCCCATCCGGGTTTTGTCCATATCAGGCCGGTCTTTGAAGAACAAAACATTGAGCGCGAACGGATCGAGGTTAAGCATGTGTCCATCGAAGACCGTTTTAAGAAATTTTATGAAAAACAGACAGGCGGCGCAGTGCCGGATGCTGAAATGGTAAAGCTGTTTTTAGAGCTTGCATCAGGCGCAGAAGATGAGGAGGACGCAAGATGAAGCCGATCGCCTTAACGATAAAAGGGCTCCACAGCTTTAGGGAGGAGCAGACGATAGATTTTGACAGCCTTTCCGGTGCAGGTGTCTTCGGTATTTTCGGGCCGACAGGAAGCGGTAAATCCTCGATCCTTGACGCGATGACCCTTGCTTTATACGGAAAGGTAGAGCGGGCGGCGAACAATACGCACGGGATCTTAAACCATGCGGAAGATTCGCTGACTGTTTCCTTTACCTTTGCGCTTCAGACGAATCATCAAACCTCTTACAAGGTCGAGCGTGTGTTTAAGAGAACGGATGAAATGAAGGTGAAAACAGCGCTTTGCCGTTTTATCGAGATCAAGGATGAACAAACCGTGCTTGCTGATAAGGCCAATGAAGTGAATAAAAGAGTCGAGGAGCTCTTGGGGCTGACCATCGATGACTTTACAAGAGCGGTTGTGCTGCCGCAAGGGAAGTTTGCTGAATTTCTGTCTTTAAAAGGGGCGGAACGCAGGCATATGCTTCAGCGTTTATTCAATTTGGAGCAGTATGGAGACCGCCTTGTGAAAAAGCTGAGACGGCAGGCGCAGGAAGCCAATGCGAGAAAGAACGAAATGCTTGCAGAGCAATCGGGTCTCGGCGAGGCGAGTTCAGAAGCGGTTGAACAAGCTGAACAAGCGCTTGAACAAGCGGAAGCCAAACTGGAATCAGTACGGAAGAATCGTGATCTAGTAAAAGACCGGTTTGCTGAGCATCAAGAGATTTGGAATGACCAAAAGGAAAAAAACGTTTATGAAGCAGAGAAAAAGCGGCTTGAAGAGGAGAAGCCGCATGTCGACAGCATGCATAAACGCTTGGCGGAAGCGGAAACAGCAGCCGCTCTAAAGCCGTATGCGGACCGGTACTTGGAAGCGGTACAGCATGAGGAGAAGGCTGCGAGCGAAGAAGTGCTTGCCCAAAAGGATTTAACAGAACGCACCGCTTTCTTTCAGCAAAAGAATGAAGAATATGAAGCGTGGCGCCGGCATAAAAGCGAGAAAGAGCCAGAGCGTTTAGCTGAGCAGGAACAGCTCTTCCGCTTGCAGGAGATCGAAATCAAATGGAGAGAGGCCCAGCAGGAGGCAGAGCGCAAACAGGCTGAACTTCAGCAGAAGGCCGAAAATCTTCAATCTGTCATGAAGGATTTAGAAACCGTGACAGACCGTCTTATAAGGGGACAAAACAGACAGGCTGAATTAAAGCATCAGTTCAAAACCTTGCAGGTAACCACTGATGAGCGGAAAAGATGCCAGCAGGCCGCTGAAATGGCTTTGCGGATCAGACAGACTGAGGAGCAGCTGGCAAAAGAGAAAAAGCGAATTGACGCATTGAACCTTGTATTACAGAAGATGAACGAGGAAAAGAATACACTCGTACAAAAGGCTGAAGCGGAAGAAAATAAAATCATACAGGCATATGAGGCTGTTCAAGCCGTGTATCATATGGTCTGTGAGACGGAACGATCACTCACGCGAACTGCTGATCAGGCAAAACAGAGACAACACACACTTCACACTCAGCGTGAGAAAGCAAGAATGGCGGCACTTACCAAGGAGTTATCGGAAAAACTGATGGACGGAAAACCTTGCCCGGTCTGCGGTTCAACTGAACATGATCCGTCTGCCTCAGCACATGGGACATATGAGCCGGATCACAATGTTGAAGCAGAAATCAAACAGACAGAAGATTTGCTGTCAGCAGCGGCGGCGCTCAGTCAGGAGATTCTTTCTGCCAAAATCACACTTGAAGAGCAGTCCGCCCGCTTTCTCGAGCAGTGTCCGTTTTTGAAATCGATTCAAGCGCCGACCCTTGAGGCAGCTGCTTCCTACGAGAATCAGCCGGTGCAGGAAGCATTTCATGCCGCAAAAATAGAATGGAAGCAAATCAAACAGGACATCCTGTCAGTCAAAACAAGAATGACCCAAATGATCGGCACATATCAGGAATCATTAAAAAAAGCCGAGCAGCTAAACGAAAGAATGAGTTATGAAAAAAGAGAGGCTGACCGTATTGGCAGCATAATAGCAGAGCTTCAGTCCTCGATGGACAGCCAGCAGAAGATGTTTCATGAATCATTTGAAGGCCAATCTCTGGATGAAGCGGAAAAATGGCAGCAAGACATTGAAGAAAAGGACCGGGCTGCGGAAGAATGCGAGAAACGAATTGAACGAAGCATCGCTTTTCTTTCTGAGCATGAGTCACAGAAGGAACAGCTGCGGGAGTCGAGCCATCAGCTTGAAAGGGAAAAACTGGAGCTTCACTATGCCGCAGAACGGGCGAAGAGTGCCATAGCAGATTATAAGAAGGAACTCGGGGACTATATAAAAGAGGATTCCATCCAAACGAAGCTCCGCTCAGTTCAGCAGGACCTGAAGTGTTTAAAAGAAAAAGAGCAATCTCTATATGAAGAGCTGCAAAGCGCCCAAATGATGCTCAATCAGGCAAAAAGCCGCGCTTCAGCAAGCGAGCATACGCTTAAGGAAGCGGAAGAAAGGTTGAAAAAAGCGGAAGCGGATTGGCTTGAACAAGTGGAAAGCACCCGCTTTATCCGGGCTGATGAGGTAGAATACAGCCTCATCCCAGCCGATGAGCTTGAAAAGATCAAAGGCAGTATTGACCATTTTTTGGATAAATGTAAGCAAAATGCCGCAAACTTAAAACGTGTATCTGATAAGCTCGCCGGCAGATCCTTATCCGAGAGTGAATGGAACGAAACCGTCACGTCATTAAAAGAAGCCGAGGAGGCATTTGGGACTGCTTTGGAAGAAAAAGGGGCAGCGGCTAAAGCACTGGCTGTGATCCGCGACCAGCACAAACGTTTCAATGAAATTGAGGCTGAGCTGAAGAAATGGCAGACCCATATCGACAGGCTGGACAAGCTTCAAGCAGTGTTTAAAGGCAACACGTTCGTCGAATTTTTAGCTGAGGAACAGCTTGAAAGTGTTGCAAGGGATGCGTCAGCACGGCTCGGCGTGCTGACAAGACAGCGTTACGCCATGGAAGTGGATTCAGAAGGCGGATTTGTGATGCGGGATGATGCCAATGGAGGCGTCAAGCGCCCGGTATCAAGCTTGTCGGGAGGGGAGACCTTCCTCACCTCGCTATCTCTTGCTCTCGCACTTTCTGCGCAGATCCAGCTCCGCGGTGAATACCCGCTGCAGTTCTTTTTCTTGGATGAAGGGTTTGGAACGCTTGACCAAGATCTGCTAGATACGGTTGTCACTGCCTTGGAAAAACTGCAGTCAGACAATCTGTCTGTCGGCGTGATCAGCCATGTGCAGGAACTGCGGGCACGGCTTCCGAAAAAGCTGATCGTACATCCGGCTGAACCTAGCGGACGCGGCACAAGGGTAACACTCGAGATGATGTAAGGGGGACGCGGATGTGGCAAAACAGACTGTCGGGATATGTGAGCTATGCGGCCGGAGCGATGTCCAGCTGACAGAGCACCATCTCACACCGAAGGAAGAAGGCGGTACGTTCCTGCCGACTGCGATGCTTTGCATCCCTTGCCATAAACAGATCCATGCCTTGTATACAAATCAGGAACTGGCAGTTCGACTGTCCGGTATAGAAGAGCTCAGAAGCGATCCAAAGCTTGCCCGGTTTGTCAAATGGATCAGAACACAGCCGCCTGAAAAGCTGATTAAAACAAAGAAGTCCAATGAACGGAAAAAGAAAAAATAAAAAGCAGCCCTCTCCTTGCAGAGCGGCTGCTTTTTATCCGTTTCCAACCATATCCTGATCGCTGACATCGGGGTCTATATAATTTGTCGCGTTGACTGCGTTGTTTAAAAGAAGGAAATCTCCCGTGTTTCCTGCTCCCGAACCGAGCGCAGATTTTGAAGAGCTTTTCGGAGAAAGGTAAAAAGAATCACCAAAGTTCACGACTCCGCCCGATATGGAATTGATAGCTATAGGCCCGACAATTGCTGGCATAGACGACACCCTTTATAGAAGTCTCTGTTTATTATATGCCCGTGCCGGACGATTGTGAGTTTGGGGGAATAATCTGGCGGATATGTTTAATCCGCGCGTCGCCGCGTACGACCGAAGCTGAGCCTGCATGAAAAACGGAAGAGGATGAGACCCCCTGAATTTTGATGTTGCGGACATGAATGACAGGCACCTCATGGCAAAAAGCGGTTTGCACGCCCGTTTCCGGAAGAAGCTTCACAGCGTGCTGCTCAAAAATAGGATAATCCTTTCTATTAAATGAGCCTTCATTTTCATAAAATGTTGAAAGCGAGCGCTGAACAGCGAGCACTTTTATTTTCATATCGATTTCGTTTGTATCGCCTGCTTGAAATACGCTTGCTATACCGAGAGAGTTAAATTTAATCTGTCTGATGTGAGATAGACGCTTAAGCATGATTCGACGGCAGCGGAGCAAACGGACCGATAATAAGAGATTCAGGCGGCGTATCGAAAATGGAAGATAAATAGATGGATTCTGCGTCTCCAATGTGGAAAACAGAGGAACTGGATACACCATTCATTCGGATATCTCCGACTTCGAGGCTGCGGTTAACGACGGTAAAGATCATGCTTGCTCATCTCCTTTTATTTCGGAGGGGATATGTTCGAGAAAATGTTCCACAGCACGGATCACATCACGCTTCACATGCTCAGCGATATGTTCCGCATATTGTTTGGGCGGCGTGTTTTCTTCTTTCTTAATATGGGACATATAATAGTGAATCCGGCTGTCTATTTGTTTTCTGATGTCCTCAATGACATGAAGCCGATTTGTATCGTCAAGCCTGCTGTCATATTGGTTTTCTAGCTGCTCCAAAACAGCCGGGATTTCCTCGGTTAAGTACATGTCGACGTTCTGCCGGATTTGCTGCATGAGCTGGGCGCTCTCTTCCTGCTGCATCATTCCGATTTCCGGTGTAGTCTGGCTCACTTCAAAGTTTTGAACGCTGTTTGGGTCTGTCGGATTTAAACCGATATTCAGCGTGCCGTCGAGCCGTTCGATTTTCAGCTGATCAAATTTATATTCCACACGCTCAATAGTTGTGGCCGGCCGCTGTTTCATGGTATTCATTTCAGTTTGCACCTCTTTCAGCTGCCGTTCGAGCTGCTGAATATGCAGCGCCTGCTGCTGAACGAAGGAATTCAAGTTTTGCAAGTAAGAGGAAACAGATTGATCATACATGTCTTTCACCTCTTTCATATGATTAACGGCCAGGAGGCTGGAGCGGAACCAATGAACCTGTATCGGGCTCCTGTAATTCGACTGGCTGCCCCTGAGCGGAAACCTCGGGAGCCGCTTCTACATAGCTGCCTGTATTGTACAGGTTAGAAAGCGATTTAATAGATCCGGCGCTTCCGATTTGCAGAATGGAGGAGTTGCTGATGGATTCCAGCCGGAGATAGTTAATTTGGATGGTTTGATTGATATAAAAATTCATGAAGCATCACTCCTTTAAGCATTGCCTGCGATCGGCTGATCAACCACATCATTGTCGTACACATTCGTTGCGTTTTTATAATTCATCACCTTAAGGCTGTCACCGGTATTAAAGCTGCCTGCCCCGGCAAACGTTCTGACCTCAGCTTGAGGAGAAATGGTAATGCAGTCTCCGATGTGAACGACTCCGCTCGTACCGACCGCATTAATTTTAAACGCTCCGACAATTGCCGGCATACGAGCACATCCTTTGTTGTTAAATTGAAAAAAGGCAGGTGAAATAAGGACAAGATTTGTTTCTGCTGGGCTATTCACGATAGCTTATGACAAACGCACATTTGTGTGAGAGAAAATTAAATGGGGACATGTCGGAGAGATTGATAAAAAAATCTGTTTATTTTTCAGGTGAAGGCTTAAACATTTCAAAAGCTGGTTATTGTATAGGGCCAGGCGGAAATGCGGCGATGGTGCCGCTGTCCGCCTGCGTGATTGTATATTGTTTTGCGTTGGTGTATGGGCAATAGAGGTACAGAAATGTCTTTCGGAGTAATTCGTGCTGCTGGAGTGTTATCTGCCGTGATGTTTCATGCTGATCCAGAAAGGATCTGCTGAATTGTTCAAAATCTGTTTTCAGGCGGCAAATTCTTGCCCAGAGGCATGTCTCAGGATGTTGCTCAGCAATATGCGGCGGATGATGCGGGAAGCCTTTGAATACATATCATATGATCACACACGGGCGTTTTGCCCCCAAGAGGTGATTTCTTCTTTAATTCGAATATTGAGCAGACTGTCGAGCTCTTGGCTGCATTGAATCGTTTCTTTTGAATTCATACCGTATTTTTGTGCTGTTTTAATTAGCATAACTCTCAGTTCTTCAATTTTTCTGTTCATGAAACAATCTCCAATTCTAGATTTTTATTGTGGTGCATACAGGATATAGATAGTATAACCTATTTTGGCTGAAAAGGTTGCCTTTCGTCAATTTGACTAAAAAAGCGACAATTTTTGCTGCGGTCTTTTTGACTTGCTTTGGTTGAGAAAGGACTATAGTCTTGCCAGATGTACTTGTAAAAAGTCCTGCCGCTCTTCGATTTCGCGCAGGATATTTGCTTGTTCCTTTTCTAACTGTAAGGGGCTTTTTTTTATGTGAGGATCATCGCCTGCTCTTTGACAAATGTCAAAATGCCAGTCTCTGATAAACGGAGACAGACGGTCGATCGTAAATTCCCGGCTCAGCACATTTTTCATGAGTGTGTGATATTGTGCTCGGAAAGCTGGAATGGAGAGAAGTCTTGACGCAAGTGTACGGCCGTTTGTCAATAGAGGGTCCTCTTCAGTAAATCCGTATGCGGCAAGCGCTTTTGTTTCCATGGGAGCGATGTGAAAGCGGCCGGACTCGTTCAAACAAAAGCCGTAATAAAAGGCTTGGCGGGTGCAAACGCTGCCGATTAGCCACAGAAAGAACAGCTTTACATCAAGATACATTTTAATTCGTTCGGCAAATTCTTCATCCTCCGCTGTGCAGATCAAGGTGAGAAATTCACGTAAGTATGCGGTCCGTTGTCTGTTTTCAATGGAAGCTTCGTGTTTGAAAACAGACAGCGGAACCCTCGGATCGGTATCCTTCACTTCATATATGGCTCCTTTCGGAAGCCGGCGATTCATATCGAGCGCATCAATTTTTAAATAAATGCCTTCTCTTTGACCATTGATGATCAAGAAGATGTAGGAAGCATCCTGGGAAGGGACGCCAAGTTGATGAAAAAAACAATAAGCAAGCCTGCGCCGCATCAGTGAAGGATCATCTTGTTCTGCATTCAGATAAAACTTTTTTTCGCTGAGCGGCGACTGTTCACAGTTTATTTCATAGGACGCCTTTTGCAGGGTGTCACGCTGTGTGAGAAGAATGGGAGAAACGGTTCTGTCTGTCAACATCAGTCCCTTGGCAGTCCCCGTTCTGTTAAGCTGCTGCCGACGAAAAAATAAATGTATGCTTTCCATATTCTTTCCTCCTCTTCAGACGCCATTTGTATGATATGTACAGCGAGCCAGTCCCGAAACGGGAATGAAAACACGCATTTGATAAAAAGGAATTTCAGCATTCGACAGAGAATAACTGAAGTAGAACTCTGATTTAAAAGATGATGGAGGAATAACATGAAATTTGCGACAGGGGAACTTTACAACCGAATGTTTGTCGGCCTGATCATTGAAGATGATAAAATTATGGATTTGCAAAGGGCTGAAAAAAAACTGTTTGAACTTGAGACGATTCCGGGATCGCTGATTGAATGTATCGCAGAAGGGGATAAATTTGTTGCGCATGCAAGGCAGCTGGCAGAGTGGGCGAAGAAACCGAATGATGAGCTTGGATCATTTATTTACTCATTATCTGACGTGAAGCTCCATGCACCTATTCCTAAGCCGTCAAAAAATATCATGTGCATCGGCAAAAACTATAGGGATCACGCAATTGAAATGGGCAGTGAGGCTGACATTCCGGAGCATCCGATGGTATTTACCAAATCGCCTGTAACAATCACAGGCCATGGTGATACGGTGAACAGCCATGAAGAAATCACATCTCAGCTTGATTATGAAGGAGAGCTTGCTGTCGTCATCGGAAAAAGCGGCACCCGCATATCAAAAGAAGACGCATATGACCATATTTTCGGATATACGATTGTGAATGACATCACGGCGCGGGATCTGCAAAAAAGGCATAAGCAGTTTTTTATCGGAAAAAGTTTGGATACGACATGTCCGATGGGACCTGTGCTTGTACATAAATCGTTAATTCCCGATCCGGAGCGCCTTAAGGTTGAAACGAGGGTCAACGGCGAGCTGCGCCAATCCGGCTCGGCAAGCGATATGATTTTCTCTGTCGCGGAATTAATCGAAACCCTTTCAATGGGGATGACGCTTGAAGCGGGAGACATCATTGCGACCGGCACGCCGTCTGGTGTAGGAAAAGGCTTTACACCGCCGAAATTTCTGCGGCGAGGCGATCAAATCGACATCACGATTGAACCCATCGGAACGCTGTCAAATCAAATCGGCTAATCATAAGGAGGGCGGCACAGGAACCGCCCGCTTTTTCTGTGGATCATCTTTGTGGCAAAGGACAAGTTCATGGTACTATAAGTGGGGTAATTTATCTGATAGGGGGAACCTGTATGACACATCTACATATTACGACATGGGTGGTGGCGCTGATACTGCTTTTCGTCAGCTACTCGCTCTATTCGTCAGGAAGTGCGAAGGGCGCAAAAATCACTCATATGATTCTGCGGCTATTCTATATCCTTATTATTTTGACAGGAGCTGAGCTGTTTGTCCGTTTCGCCAACTGGAACGGAGAATACGCCGGGAAAATGATTCTTGGCATTATCACCATCGGCCTGATGGAAATGCTCCTCATCCGCAAGAAAAAAGAAAAATCAACTGGCGGCCTATGGATCGGCTTTATCATTGTCCTTGTGCTGACAGTGCTGCTCGGTCTTCATCTGCCGATTGGATTCCGATTATTTTAATAGAAAAACTTGAACCCGGTTCTAAGAGAGTCGGGTTTTTTTTGTATGGTTCCCCCCTGATATTCCAAATCATTTAAAATAACCTTAAAATTCCCTGTAAGCGGTATCTCGGCCTATGAAATTATGATACATTTCAAAAAGATTCATTATTTTACAGGAGGGATAACATGAAACGAAGAAAATTCAGCTCTTTTTTGGCGACAGTGCTAATTTTCGCACTGATCTTCAGCCTTTTTTCTCCGGGAATCAAAGCAGCAGCTGCTGGAACCATTGATGTTGCCGGTGTGCTGGAAAAAGGCAAGGAACAAACAGGAACCATGAAGGAGCCGGAACAGGCGAAATGGTATCAAGTGAATCCGGGAAAGGCAGATATTCAGAAAGACTCTCATATGGCATTGACTGTTAAGAGTGATGCTGTTCTGAATGTATCTGTCTACCCAAGCAAGGAAAAAGCGCTTAAGGATGAGACGTTTGACATGTACCGTTCCTACACAGCTGAGGATGGTAAAAGTGAAATTGTTTTTCCATACGCGTGGAGCGGTCCTTACTATGTGAAAGTTGAATACCTCGGAGAAGAAGAACCAGAGGACGGCGGAACGGCCGAAGCAGCTGAGGAAGCCAAATATACGATTGGATATACAGGCACCAAAAAACAGCCGTCAGATTTAGAGCAGGAAGAAGCTTGTCCGGTGGAAATGAGTGTCGATCAGAAAAAATCGGGAAAAAGCATCCTGGACAAGCTGAGAGCGATTCGTGATGAGCAGCTGAGCCAAACAGCAGAAGGCAAAGAACTGACAAGCCTTTACTACAAAGCGGCGCCGTTTATCGTGGCAAAGCTAGCACTCAATAAAACAGCGAGAAATGAAATCTATCAGGACCTTGTGACATTAAAGCCGCTGTTTGAGGATGTGTCAGAAAACGGAGCTTCTTCTTCATATAAGATGACTGAAAAGGATCAAAAAGCGATCAATCGGCTTTACGATACAGCTTTACAATCAGTCCCGTCTTTCCTTAAAGAGGAGATAAAGAAACAGGCGGAACGATTAAATATCAAGCAGCTGCAAGGCAAAACAGCAGGAGCAATTTTAACAGAAAACAAGATTGCGGCAAAAAGCGAAGTTCAGACAACAAAGGTCATTTTCAAGGTGAAGAACAATAAAAGCCTCTCATCCGTACATAACGAAATGAAGGGCTTTACTGCCAGCGCGCAATCGAAAAAAGACATTTCTAATGTGAAAAAGGCAAAGAAACTGTTTGACAACCTGTACTCTTTTGAACTGCCGAAGGATCAAAAGCAAAGCGGGACATATACGGCAAGCGCAAAACGCGTGAAAAGCGCTGCTGCGACATTATCCAAGATGTCTAACGTAGAGTTTGCGGAACCGGTTCAGGAATACAAAAGCCTGTCTAACGATATACAGTACTCCTATCAGTGGCCGCTTCGAAACAATGGTGAAAACGGCGGCATCAAAAATGCAGATGTCAAATACGAGCCTGCCAGCACATTGTTGTCCAAGCGAAAGCTGAACGATACATTGATTGCGGTTGTGGACACAGGTGTAGACAGTACGCTTGCTGATTTAAAAGGGAAAGTAAGAACCGATCTCGGACACAATTTTGTCGGACGGAATAACAATGCAATGGATGATCAGGGACATGGAACACATGTCGCCGGCATTATTGCCGCCCAAAGCGATAACGGCTATTCCATGACTGGCCTGAACGCCAAAGCGAAAATTATACCGGTTAAGGTGCTTGATTCAACAGGCTCCGGAGATACTGAACAAATTGCACTCGGCATCAAATACGCAGCTGACAAAGGAGCAAAGGTCATTAACTTAAGCTTAGGCGGGGGCTACAGCCGCGTGCTTGAATTTGCTTTGAAATACGCGGCTGACAAAAACGTCCTGGTTGCGGCAGCCAGCGGAAACGACGGAGCCAATTCCTTATCTTACCCAGCTTCCTCTAAATATGTCATGTCAGTCGGAGCGACGAACCGTATGGATATGACAGCAGACTTCTCTAACTACGGGAAAGGTCTCGACATCAGTGCGCCGGGTTCTGATATCCCGAGCTTGGTGCCGAACGGAAATGTGACGTACATGAGCGGAACGTCCATGGCGACACCTTATGCGGCGGCTGCGGCAGGACTGCTGTTTGCACAAAATCCGAAGCTTAAAAGAACAGAAGTGGAGGATATTCTGAAAAAGACAGCGGATGATATTTCCTTTGAAAGCGCCGACGGCGGAGAAGAGGAAATGTATGACGATAATGGCGATCCAATTGAAATTCCCCGCATCCCAGGAGTTGACTGGCATTCCGGATACGGCCGGCTGAATGTGATGCAGGCTGTCAGTGCTGTTGATTTACAGGTAAAGGTCAATAAGCTGGAAAGCACGCAAACAGCCGTCAGAGGAAAAGCGAAGGAAGGCACGCTGATCGAGGTGATGAGCGGCAAGAAAAAACTCGGGAGTGCCAAAGCGGGAAAAGACGGTGCATTCAAAGTCAGCATTCCGACTCAGAAACAAGATAAAGTCCTGCATGTGAAAGCCTCTAAAGGCGATGCAAAAACATCCTTACAAGTGGTTGTCGTGAAAGGAAAACCATCCGGCACACCAAAAGTAAAGGCTGTCAAAACGAAAGACACAGCAGTAAAAGGCACGGCGAACAGCAAAGCGGTGATCAAAGTGAAAGACAAATCGAAAAAAGTGATCGCTTCTGGTAAAGCTGACGCCAAAGGGGCCTTTACGGTAAAAATCAAAAAACAAAAAGCCGGGACGGTGCTGTACGTCACGGCAGCTGATACGGATAAAAAAGAAAGCAAGGCTGTAAAGGTTGTTGTAGAAAAATAAAGAAAAAGCGGTGCCGAAGCACCGCTTTTTTATTTGCGTCCCCGCTGAACCGCTGAATACATAATGGAGCGCTTTCCATCGGAAGCCGTCCATTCGAACCGGTCGCCAGCCGCTCCTTTGCTGTAATGGTGCTGCAGCGCGCATTGGGCGGTGTCGTTTGAGAAGTGATAAAAGGAAACACCCTGCTCCTCTGAGATATCTGAAAAGATCTCTTTATTATAAGAAAACACGCAATCGAATACCGATAAACCAAAGCTGTGTAAATGCTGCAAAAAAGCGAGAAAGGTTTCATCATCCAGCGAATCCAGAAGCGCCATGAGCGGACGTTTTACCGATTTTTCATAGCGTATGCATTCTCCGCCGGAAAGGGAGATGTCCTCTCCGCAGCATGTCAGAACCAATTTGTTCTGGAAGCCGGCCTGCGCCCACTTTCCTTCACGCTGAATCCAGATCGGTCTGTTTTGAAGACTTTCCGCCAGCAGCACATCACCTTCCTCGTTTTCAATTAAACATATGCCGTCTTCGATCAGTATGGTGCCGTATTCCCATTTCTGTTCATCTTTATATAGAAATTGTTTTCGTTTCATAAATGAAGTGCTCTCCTTTTTTCTTCGTTCCTCTCTTTTCTTTCCAATACAAGCCTGTCCCATACAACTCTTTTGTGGACAAATCAACTATCTGTCTATAGATGCATAAACTTACTAAGGTGCTGAAAGAAACGAATTTGATACCGATAGAAACGGGATTGGAGCTGATATCACATGTGTGGAATTACGGGTTGGGTCGACTTTAAAAAGCAGCTCGTCCAAGAAAAACAAACGATGAACAGAATGACAGACACTCTTTCCAAACGGGGGCCTGATGATTCTAACGTTTGGGGAGAGCACCATGTTTTATTCGGACATAAAAGGCTTGCGGTTGTCGATATTGAAGGCGGACGCCAGCCGATGGCATGCACCTATAAAGGGGATACGTACACAATTATTTACAATGGTGAGCTGTATAACACGGAAGATCTGCGCAAAGAGCTGCGGGCGCGGGGTCATCAGTTCGAGCGGACGTCTGATACCGAGGTATTGCTGCACAGCTACATTGAATGGCAGGAGGATTGTGTAGATCATTTGAACGGCATTTTCGCCTTCGCCGTGTGGGATGAAAAGCGTGATTTGCTGTTTGCGGCGAGGGACCGTCTTGGCGTGAAGCCGTTTTTTTATACGGAGCAAGGCTCTTCTTTTCTCTTCGGATCGGAACTCAAAGCCATCCTCGCACACCCCGAGGTGAAAGCGCGGGTGGACAGAACGGGTCTCTCGGAAATTTTCGGGCTTGGACCGTCCAGAACTCCGGGTACAGGCGTGTTTAAAGGCATAAAAGAAGTCCGGCCGGCCCACGCGCTGACGTTTTCTAAAGACGGTCTGAACATATGGCGTTATTGGAATGTCAAAAGCGAGAAACATACGGACAGCTTTGAAGACAGTGTGGCCAATGTGAGATCATTGTTTCAGGATGCGGTGACGCGGCAGCTTGTGTCGGATGTTCCGGTTTGTACGTTCCTATCCGGAGGACTTGATTCGAGTGCCATTACCGCCATTGCCGCAGGTCATTTTGAAAAGGAAGGAAAAGCCCCGCTTCATACTTATTCGATTGATTACGAAGAAAACGATAAATTTTTTCAGGCGAGCGCCTTTCAGCCGAATGACGACGGGCCGTGGATTGAAAAAATGACAGAGGCCTTCGGCACGACGCACCATAAATGTGTCATCAGCCAAAAAGATCTCGTCGATCATTTGGAGGAAGCCGTTCTGGTCAAAGACCTGCCGGGAATGGCTGATGTCGACTCGTCTCTATTGTGGTTTTGCCGTGAAATCAAAAAGGACTTTGTCGTCAGCCTGTCAGGAGAATGCGCGGATGAGATTTTCGGCGGTTATCCCTGGTTCCATACAGCGGACGTTGAGTCCGGTTTTCCGTGGATGAGATCGACAGAAGAGCGGATGAAGCTGCTCTCCGATTCGTGGCAGAAAAAATTGAATTTGAAAGAATACGTATATGCAAAATACGAAGAAACCTTGGCCGAAACGCCATTATTAGACGGTGAAACAGGTGAGGATAAAGCGAGAAGGCAGCTGTTCTATTTGAATATGCTATGGTTTATGACCAATCTTTTGGATCGTAAGGATCGCATGAGCATGGGGGCGAGCCTTGAGGTGCGGGTGCCGTTTGCTGATCATCGGCTCGTTGAATACGTCTGGAATATCCCATGGGAAATGAAAATGCATGACAACCGGGAAAAAGGCATTTTGCGAAAAGCACTTGAAGGCATTTTGCCTGATGACATCTTATATCGTAAAAAAAGCCCGTATCCGAAAACCCACCATCCTGAATATACAAAAGGAGTCAGCGAGTGGCTGAAAGCGATCAGGAGCCAAAAGGACTCCGTGCTCCATACCCTGCTGGACAGAAAACAATTGGATCAGCTTTTAGAGACGGAAGGCTCCTCCTTTCAGGTCCCATGGTACGGACAGCTGATGAAAGGACCGCAGCTGATCGCCCATCTTGCCCAAATTCATACATGGTTTGAGGCATATCGAATTGATATTGAAGAAGCATAAAAGAGAGGCCGATTCTGCAAAAAGGAATCGGCCTTTCTTCATATACAATTGCGAAAAAACATAATAGACTTGAAGAAGTGAATACATAGGAGTGAATAGGAATGAAAGAAATAAAAGAAGCTTATCAGCAATGCGGACAGATTGTCAGCGAATACGCGCCAGCCTGTTTTAAGGCATTCTCATTTCTCCCGCTGAAGCAAAGACAAGCTGTTTGGGCAGTGTTGGCGTTTTGTCATACGACAGCCAGTGCGGACGAGGAGGCGTTACCTGTATTCGAAGCTGAGGCTGAACATGTTTTTCAAAGAACAAGTAACGGGAAACACGATTTGTGGAAGGCGTTTGATCATGCGTATCAGACATTTAGATTAGACAGCGAGCCTTTTCGGGAATTCCTTACCGCAAAGAAAGAAGAATCGAAGACGCATGAAACCCTTGATGAACTGCTCATGGGCGCATATCAGACGGGCGGAAACGCGGGATTAATGCTGCTGCCGATGCTGACGCGCCGAAATCAAGATCAGCTCAAACAAGCAGCCGTCTCTCTCGGCTTGGCCATACAGCTGATTCAAATTTTAAACGATCTTGGCACGGATCAGCACCAAAAAAACTGCATTCCCCGCCAGGTGATGCAGCAATTCGGCTATACAGAGGCCGATCTTCAAAAAGGCACCGTCAATAAAGCGTTCACGTTGACGTGGGAGTACATCGCTTTTGAAGCGGAGGCTTACCTTGAAGAGTGCCTGGATGCCCTGCCGCTTTTCCCTCAGTATTCTCAAAAAGCGGTAAAAGCTGCGGCCCAGCTGTACCGAGCCATTCTGGAAAAAGTCCGAGCGGAGCAGTACAATGTTTTTGAACAAAAGCACGCCTTAACAGACAGCGAAGTAAAACTAATTCTGTCCAAACTGTAAAAAAACACCCGGCTTGTTCTGCCCGGGTGTTACGCCATACCTTTTTGAATCCAGATCCGTGAGCGCCATCTTCTGTACATGAGAATTCCCCGGACCCATTCATCCGCGATAAAAGAAATCCATACACCGGCAAGCCCGAAGCCGAGATGAATGCCGAATAGATAAGCAAGCGGAAGGCCGATGCCCCACATGGAAATCATGGCCATGTAGACCGGGAATTTCGCATCCCCCGCGGCGCGCAGGGAGTTAATGATAATCACATTAAACGAGCGGCCCGGTTCAAGGATGATGGTCATCGCAATCAAAAGGCTTGCAGTGGCAATAATATCAGGACTTTGCGTAAAGATGCCGATAAGGTCTTTTGAAAAGATGGTCATCAAAACAGATGTGGCCGCAGCGATTCCGATCGCCCAATACAAGCTTTTCATGCAGCGCTCATATGCGGCGTCAAACTGTTTGCCGCCGATATAGCGGCCGATTAAAATTTGTGTGCCTTGGCTGATCGCAGTCCCGAAGAGCAGAATAAACATCGTAATATTTTGCGTATACACTTTGGTTGTTAAAGCCTGCGCACCCATGATGGCAATAAAATAAGTGACAATCATTTGCGAAAGGTTATAAGAGAGCTGTTCGCCTGCTGAAGGAATGCCGATTTTCAGCAGCTTGCGCAAATGATCTTTATGCATATGAAATACTTTTTTCAACGACATCTTCAGCTGAATGCGTTTGTTTACAATGACAATCATCGCGATTAATCCGATAACACGCGCGATAGATGTGGACATGGCAACACCGGCAACGCCGAGAACAGGGAAGCCGAACAGACCGAAAATGACAACAAAGTTTCCGGCAATGTTTAAAATGTTCATGCCGATTGTGACAAACATTGTATCCTTTGTGTGGCCGTAGCTTTTTAAGATCGCGCTGAATGTCATGATTAAAGCCTGAATAAAGGACAGACCTCCGACAACTTGTAAAAAGACTTTAGCGTCAGGCATCAGCTCATTTGATAATCCCATCATTTGAAGCAGAGGAACTGCCGCAAAAAAGATGAGAGCGCTGATGGCAAGGCTGATGAAGAAGTTGGCTGCGATTGACACATAAGCGACTTCCATAGCTTCTTTCTTTTGCCGGGATCCTAAAAATTGCGAGATGACAACAGTTGTACCTGTTGCGATAAAGCTGAACATCACGATAATTAAATTCAAAATCTGGTTGCTGACGCCGACTGCCGCCACACTGTTATCTGAGTATTGGCTGAGCATCAGTGTATCAGCATTACCCATAAACATATATAATGAGACCTCAATAAAGATCGGCCAAGTAAGCGAAAATAATGAGAACGATTTGTCAGCGGGTTTTTTCAAAGCAGTTGATTTGAAGACAGCTTGTTTCATAGTGTCTAACCCCTTTCGTAAATAAAATCAACGTTTTAAAGTGTACCTCCATTTCCTTATAATAAAAAGGGAGAGAAACGATACTTCTTGCAAAAATCCGACTTAAAAAGGAGGATGATCAAATTGCCTCGCATCCTGTTTACAGTCCCGCCTTTTCCGGTGTTTATTGCAGCCGGAGAAGGTGTTTTTAAAAAAGGAGAAACCCATGTCAAACGTGTTTTCTCTGTATTTGATCTGATATACGTCAAGCAGGGGACGTTATATATCACTGAAAATGAAAAATCGTTCTCCGTTGAAGGGGGCGAATATATCTTGCTTTCTCCCGGTCTTGAACACTATGGGACAAAGGGCAGTGATGAAGCGACCTCCTATTATTGGCTTCACTTTGATGAACATAGATACGAATTTACCGCAAAAGGGGGCAGCAATTGGGCAGAGCTTCAGCAGGAAAAGGGGAGCTTCGAGGAACCGGCCCGCTACGGACTTGCATTGCCGAGAAAAGGCAAGGTGCAGCGCCCGCAATTTATGGCGCAGCAATTTGAAAGACTTATTGATTATTCTGCAGAAAACTCCGATTTGCCGCTCAGAAAACAAATTTTGTTTGAGGAGCTGATGCTGCACCTGCAAAAAGAGGCGTTCCAAATTCCATCTGCAAAAGAGCGGGTGGCATGGGAGGCGGCCCGATACTTACAGGAGCATTATAAGGAGAAAACGACAATCAAGGATCTGTCGCTCGCCCTGCACTATAATCAGGATTACGTGACCCGCTGCATGCAGCAAGTGCTTGGAGTCACGCCGGGCCAATACACAAATCGGGTGAGAATGACTGAAGCCAAGCGCCTTTTATCCTCGACAAATGATAAAATGGGCGTCATCGCGGAAACGATTGGAATGGAGGACCCGACATACTTTTCAAAGCTCTTTAAGCAAATTGAAGGCATTTCACCAATTGAATACCGGAAGATTGTCAGCCGGAAAGTCCAATAAGCAGACGAGGGATGAAGATGAAAACGACAATTTACGATGTGGCGAGGAAGGCGGGTGTCTCGATCACGACCGTATCGCGCGTCATTAACCATACGGGCCGTATCAGCGACAAAACAAGGCAAAGGGTCATGAATGTAATGAAGGAAATGGAGTACACGCCCAATGTCCACGCCGCTGCTTTAACGGGAAAGCGAACCAATATTATCGGCCTTGTGACGCCTGATATTTCAAATCCGTTTTACGGCGAGCTCGCGAAAAGCATAGAGGAAAGAGCGGATGAGCTTGGTTTTCAGATAATCATTTGCAGTACCGATTACGATCCGAAAAAAGAAACGAAATATTTTTCTGTCTTAAAGCAAAAAAACGTAGACGGCATCATTTTTGCGACAGGAATTGAGAATCATGACAGCATGGCCGCCTTAGAGGAAATCATTAACGAACATATCCCGCTCGCCATGATTTCTCAGGATAAGCCTCTTCTTCCGATGGATATCGTCGTAATGGATGATGTGCTCGGCGGGTATGAGGCTGCCAAGCATCTTCTATCACTGGGCCACACAAAGATCGCCTGCATTGTGGGTGATGGGTCAACGACAGGTGAAAAAGACAGAGTCAAAGGATTCCGGCAGGCGATGGAGGAAGCGAATGTGCCGGTCGATGAGTCGCTGATCATTCCGACACGCTTCTCTTTGGAAAGCGGAAAAGAAGAGGCTGGAAAATTGCTGGACAGGGATACGCCTACGGCTATTTTCGCTTTTAACGATGTATTGGCCTGTGCTGCCATTCAGGCGGCGAGAATAAGAGGCATGAAAGTCCCGGATGACCTGTCCATCATTGGTTTTGATAACACCATACTCGCTGATATGGTCGATCCGCCCCTGACTACAATAGCCCAGCCGATTAAAGAAATGGGGCAGCGCGTCATTGAACTGCTGGCGGAAGAAATCGAAGGAAAACGAAAGACAAAACAAAAAATAGTGTTATCACCTGAGCTAGTGATCAGACATTCTACATCACCGTTCAAGAAAAGAATCCGATAATGCAGCGGGTTCTTTTCTTTTTGACAGAGAAGACGAAAAAGATATTGCATGGGAACAAAGGACATTGTAAAATGAAATCACCTTTTGAGAAAGCGCTTGCGCAATAAATATCAGCCAAATAGTGGGTAAACCGCTATTTTTTTAAAGCATTTTGGTGAAACGTTTTCATTAGGCGGTAAAAAAGGAATATGAGGAGATGAGGACATGGGGAATCGAGTAAGATGCGCGGTATTAGGGTTAGGGAGACTGGGACACTATCATGCAAGAAACCTTATGACCAGTGTTCCGGGAGCTGAGCTTGTCAGTGTCGGTGATCCGATGAAAGGGAAAGCCGAGCAGGTCGCTAAAGAATTCGGGCTTGAAAAATGGTCGGAGGATCCGCATGAGATTTTAGCAGATCCCGAGATTGATGCAGTGGTCATCGTAACGCCGACAAGCACACATGGGGAAATGATCATCAAAGCGGCGGAAAACGGCAAGCAGATTTTCGTTGAAAAACCGCTGACATTAAGCCTTGAGGAATCAAAGGCGGTTTCTGAAAAAATAAAAGAAACAGGTGTCATCTGCCAAGTCGGTTTTATGAGGCGTTTTGATCCTGCATATGCGGATGCGAAACGGCGGATAGATGCGGGTGAGATCGGCAAACCCATTTATTATAAAGGCTTTACACGCGACCAGGGAGCGCCTCCCGCTGAGTTTATCAAACATAGCGGAGGGATCTTTATCGACTGTTCCATCCATGACTACGATATTGCCCGTTATTTGCTCGGAGCGGAGATTACTTCTGTTTCCGGACACGGCCGGATTTTAAACAACCCGTTTATGGAACAATACGGCGATGTTGATCAAGCGCTGACGTATTTAGAATTTGATTCCGGCGCAGCTGGGGACGTTGAGGCAAGCAGAACTTCTCCATACGGACATGACATCCGTGCAGAAATTATCGGGACAGAAGGCAGTATTTTCATAGGGACATTGAGAAATCAACATGTGACCATCCTGACCGCTAAAGGGAGCAGCTATGAGATTATCCCAGACTTTCAAACTCGTTTTCATGAAGCCTACTGCTTGGAGCTTCAGCATTTTGCTGAGTGTGTCCGGAGTGGTAAAGCGCCGATTGTGACAGATATCGATGCGACGATCAATTTAGAAGTCGGCATCGCCGCAACCCATTCGTATCGAAGCGGCAGGCCTGTACAGTTGGATGAGAAGAGTGCTTTCACTAGTTTGTCAACCTTATCATGATACCTATAGCTTCCGTATTCCTGCAAATTCTTATCAAAAAAGCAAGGACAATTTAGCCCTTGCTTTCTGTCTTTTCATATAGATAATAGACATAATCGGTAGGTACACCTGTATGGCCAAGCTGCCTCAGCATTGCGGTCACGTTCCCTCTGTGATACGTGCCATGGTTGACGACATGCAGGATGACGTCTGCATAAGTTGTTTCTAGTGTTCCATGTGTCGGATGCTGAAATGAAACTTGCTGTTCAAAGTCCGTCTGGCGGCTGAAGAAATCATGATACTGTGCCTGCAGTTCAGCTACATGCTCTTTAATCGCTGCCATATTACGATGTGCAGCCTCGAATTTGCCGACACTGTCTATCACCTCTTTGTAGGTTGCTCCTGAAAGAGTTTTCAGCCATATGTAGTCAGCCCTGCACATATGAAGCAGCACGTCGCTGACAGAAGGGAATACGCTCTTTACTTCTTGATAAGCCGTTTCCTCCGGCAGGTTTTCGATATGGTTCAATACTCGCTTGTTCGCCCAGCAATGGTAGTCATAAAACTGTCTTGCATCAGTCACAAACATCGCCCCCTTTTCTAAATAATAGAATTCGATGTTTAGGCTGTGTTTTCCTTCAGTTAACGAAAGATCGAGAACAAGAAATAGACGGCGGCAGCCCACATTACCACCGCAGAACATTTGTTTACGATTAGCATAAGCCTGCCGCTTGTATCCATTGTCTGAAACAGCCGGCCCGCTATCGCAAGACTGATAAACCAAATCCAAGACACAGCGATGCAGGCGGTCATAAAGAGCCATTTCTCAAGCCCTGAATATTGGAGCGAGCTCGTGCCGATGATGCCGATCGTGTCCAGAATAGCGTGTGGGTTTAAAAGAGAAACGGCGGCCGCAAACGCAGCTTGTTTTTTAGCTGTGAACGTATGTTTCTCATTTTGGTTTGCTTTCGGACGGCTGTTCCAAGTCACCCAGCCCATATAGAGAAGAAACAAAAATCCGCCGGTCATGATGACGGTTTCAAACATAGGCAGCTGTTGCACGATGACAGATACGCCTGCGACAGCTAAAACAATTAACAGAGTATCGCATATAGAAGCGCTAATGATGGCGGGGAGTGCCCGCCAAATATGCCTTTGCCACGCTCCCTGCTGAAAAATAAACACATTCTGCGCCCCCAGCGGCAAAATTAAGCCGAAGGCCAGCACGATTCCGTGAATCATTGCATTCATGCTGAAAAAACTCCCTTCACATCTGTTTTTCTCATGATAATAGAGAAGATTTTACATGTCTCCGGCCATTTGGTTGGTTTTGAACCCAGCCAAATGTATAATGATGAAAAAAGGGGGCGTAACGTTGTCACATTGGCAGCCGAGTCGTGAATCGGACATTCCGCTTCATCGGCAAATCGAGCAATATATAAAAGAAAAAATTCTCCATGGCGAGTGGGCTGTAGGGACGAAAATTCCGTCGCAAAGAACGCTGGCGGATATGTTTCAGGTTAACCGGAGCACAGTGACAGCGGCGATTGATGAACTCGCGTCTCAAGGTCTGTTAGAGGGGAGAAGAGGCGGCGGCACGAAGGTAGTAAACAGCACATGGAGCGTGCTTGCGTCAGCTCCGCCGCTTGATTGGAGCACCTATGTCCGCTCAGGGATTCATCATCCCAATTCTTCTATCATTCAGGATATTAATAAAAACGAGGTGCGAGCGGATATCATTCGGCTGGGAACGGGAGAGCTTTCACCAGAGCTGCTGCCGGCTGAAACGATGAGCAGGATGTTTCAGCAAATCAATCCGCCTGCCCTGTCTTTAGGATACGAACAGCCGAAAGGAAATATAAACCTGCGGGAGGCGGTGGCTGAGCATTTAAAAACAAAGCATATCAATGTGTCACCTTCCGCCATTTTAATTGTATCCGGCGCACTGCAGGCGCTCCAGCTCATTTCGATTGGGCTTTTAAAGCGGGATTCAGTCATTTTGACAGAAAAATCATCCTATCTTCACTCTTTACATGTGTTTCAATCCGCAGGGATGCGGCTTCGCGGCGTGCCTATGGATGAAGAAGGAATGCAGCCGGGACTGATTTCAGCTTACCGGAAGCAATACGGGGGCCAGCTGCTTTACACGATCCCGTCGTTTCATAATCCGACTGGCATCGTCATGTCAGAGAGGAGAAGGGAAGAGGTTGTCAATTTGTCAAAAAAAGAGCAGCTGCCGGTCATTGAGGATAATGCGTACGGTGATTTGTGGTTGGAAGAACAGCCGCCGCTGCCGTTAAAGTCGATGGATCAGGAAGGCAATGTCCTGTATCTCGGCACGTTTTCGAAAACAGTAAGCCCCGGTCTTCGAATCGGCTGGCTGGTCGGCCCGGAACCAGTTATTGAAAGGCTGGCTGACATTAAAATGCAGACGGATTACGGATCAAGCGGCCTGTCTCAATGGGCAGCGGCGCAATGGCTGTCACAAGGTTATTATGATGAACATCTCGCTTGGGTAAGAGTGGAACTGAAGAAAAGGAGAGACGAGGCACTTCAGTTTCTTCAGCAGTATGCAGGGGATATAGCCGAGTGGCGCATTCCAGCCGGCGGCTTTTATATATGGGTCACATTCCACAAACAACTGCCTGTTAGGCAGCTGTTTCTTGAATTATTGAAACAGCATGTGCTGGTGAACCCCGGTTCCGTTTATGACGGCGAAGACCGGCGCAGCATCCGGCTGTCGTATTCCTATGCGTCTCTTCACGATCTGAAAACCGGCATTAAGGCGGCTGCAGAGACAGCCCGCCGCCTGATGACACAGGCTTAAGCTAGACGATGACAGCCCCCAGCGCTCTCGCAAAGGCCATTGCGTGCTCCGGAGCAATTTTGCAGCCTTTTAATTTGTCTAGTGAAACATGGATCTGTTCAAATCTGCAGGAGCTGATGTCCACGTTTTGAAGTGACGTACCGGTAAAGTTGGCGCCCTCCAGTTCGCATGCATCAAAGTGTGTCTGCTGGAGCGCCATGCTGCTGCATTCACTTTGCAGTAGGACACAATGATGAAACAGAACGTGTTTCATGTTCGAATAATAAAATGAACTGAATTGTCCATGACATTCCTCGAACGACACATTCCGCAGCGTTGAGTCCGCCAGGTTCATCCCGACCATCTTCGATTGCTTAAATAAAGTTCTGTGAAGAACAGCCCCGCTGAAATCAGCGTTCGATACATCACATTTTTCGAAAATCACATCTGTCAGCTCAATAAAACGAAAGGAAACATCGATAAACATGACATTCCGAAATACGGTTTTTTCAATACAAAGCCTGTCTATGTCTTCACCGGAAATTGAACAATCTTCAAATAAATGCATGCTGATTACATCATCTGTTGCAGCCGTTTCATGAAAATCGGCAACTTGCAGGTTTTCTGGTACGTACGGTTTTTGAATCGCTGTTTTATTCATCATCTGACATCCTTTACATTCCTGAATGACCTAAAGCTATCAGGATCAATTTCATAGATCGTTTACGCGAATTGATACATATAGTAAAACGTGAAGGGCCTTTTCTGGGTGCTGCAAGCCCGCTTGTTTTGTAAGCATAAATGCAAAGCTTCCAGCACGTCAAGGCGTTTACAAGACCGGAAAGAAAAGGGAACAGGAGGAATGTGGAGTGGGGCATTACGTAAAAACCGAGGAGCATGTGACACTGTTTGTGGAGGATATCGGGCAGGGAAGGCCGATTATTTTTTTGCATGGCTGGCCGCTGAATCATAAGATGTTTGAATATCAAATGAATGAGCTGCCGAAAAGAGGTTTCCGTTTTATTGGTATCGATTTTCGGGGCTACGGGGATTCCGACCGTCCGTGGGAAGGCTACGATTATGACACGATGGCAGATGACGTGAAGGCCGTCATTTATACGCTGCAGCTTGAGAACGCGGTTCTTGCCGGTTTTTCGATGGGCGGCGCAATTGCGATCCGCTACATGGCAAGGCATGAGAGCGCCGATATCGATAAACTGGTTTTATTGTCAGCTGCCGCGCCTGCATTTACAAAGCGCCCGGGCTATCCGTACGGCATGAGGAAACAGGACATTGATGACATGATTGAACAATTCAAAAGCGATCGGCCGAAGACGCTTGCTGACCTGGGAAAGCAGTTTTTCGAGAAACAAGTCTCTCCGGAGTTCCAGCAATGGTTTCAGAACCTTTTGCTGGATGCTTCCTCTTACGGGACAATTCACTCAGGCATTGCGTTAAGAGACGAGGATCTCAGAAAGGATCTGGCAGACATCAAGGTGCCGACACTCATCCTGCACGGCAGAAAGGACAAAATTGCTCCGTTTGATTTTGCTAGAGAATTAAAACGCGGCATAAAGCAGTCGGAATTGGTTCCATTTGAAAACAATGGACACGGGCTCTTTTATGAGGAAAAAGAAAAAATCAACAGCCTGATTGCGCAGTTTGCTAAATAAAAAAACCCGATCAATGTCGGGTTTTTTAAATAATGCCTTTGCGCTGCAATTCTTTGATGATCAAATCAGCTCCGTCCGTAATGGACGTTTGGTCAGATTCAATGATCAAATCGGGAGAAAGAGGTGCTTCATATGGAGAATCAATCCCCGTGAAATGTTTAATGTCTCCGTTGCGCGCTTTTTTATAAAGGCCTTTCGGATCCCGCTGTTCACAAATCTGGAGCGGGCATTTCACATAAATTTCCAGAAATTCTCCGTCGGGAAACAGCGCTCTGACCATATCCCGATCCTCTCTGAACGGAGAAATAAAAGCTGTTAAGATCATTTGGCCGCTATCGACAAACAGCTTCGCGACTTCCCCAATCCGGCGGATGTTTTCAATTCTGTCCTCAGTCCGAAAGCCGAGATCTTGATTCAATCCGTGGCGGATATTATCGCCGTCCAGCACATAACTCCGAATTCCCATGCGATAGAGCTTTTCATCTACTGCATTGGCGAGGACTGATTTTCCTGAGCCGGACAGACCGGTAAACCAAAGGGCGCAGCTTTTATGTCCGTTTAAACTTTGTCTGTCAGATTTTTTGATCGCCGCGGGATGCCAAACGATATTTGGATTATGTGTCATTCTGATCCCTCGCTGTTTCTCTGAATGGCAACAGGCTGCTGATGGAGCCCCTTTATCAGTACGTTTGCGACCTCTGGCCGGCTGAATTCTTTCGGGGGCTTTTTGCCTTGGCGGAGAAGCTCCCTCACTTTGGTGCCTGATAAATGGATGTGATCTCTTGCGCTGTGCGGGCACGTTTTGGAGGTGCCCATATTTCCGCATTTCCGGCAGTAAAAGCTATGCTCAAAAAACAACGGCTTGATACCCAGCTCTTCCTCGGTGAACGATCCGAAAATGGTCTGTGCGTCGTACGTTCCGTAATAGCTGCCGACGCCTGCATGATCGCGGCCGACGATAAAATGGGTGCAGCCGTAATTTTTGCGGACGAGCGCATGGAAAATCGCTTCACGCGGTCCGGCATACCGCATGGCGGCAGGGAACACCGATAACATCACCCGGTCCTTTGGATAATACTGGTCAAGCAAAACTTGATAGCTTTCCATTCTGATATCACTCGGAATATCATCTGATTTCGTTTCTCCTACTAGCGGATGAAGCAGCAGACCGTCGACGGTTTCCAACGCTGTTTTTTGAATATATTCATGGGCTCTGTGAACGGGATTTCGCGTCTGAAAGCCGACAATCGTTTTCCAGCCGAGCTTTTCAAAGGCCGTTCTCGTTTCCGCCGGCGCTGCATAAAACTGTTCGAAGGACTTGTCGGGAAAGCGGCTGACAAGGATAGGCCCTCCAATATAAAAGTCCGGCCGCTCCAGCAACTTTTTCACTCCGGGGTGAGCGGGATCGTTTGTTTTATAAACAGACAGCGCCTCCAGTGTTTTATCTGGCTGATAGATATCAGTCACTGTCATCATGCCGTACGTCACGCCGTGTTTCACAAGCTTCACGTGATTTCCGACAGACAGCTGTTTTGCTGTTTCTTCACTGACAGGCAGCGTAATAGGCAGGCTCCACGGCAAACCGTTCGCCAGCCTCATCTCTTTCACAACGGAATGATAATCTTTTTCTCCCAAAAAACCTGTTAACGGGCTGTAGCCGCCAATCCCGATAAGCTCGAGGTCGCTCAGTGCCAGCTGATCAAGCTCAGCTTCGCAAGTGCAGCCATCAAAAGTGCATGCGGGATCGAAGCGGTTGATTAACACCCCTCCATGGGGCTCGATTGCATTCACGTGCTTAACCTCCATCTTTGCGATTTACGTTGTTTTTAACAGTCTGGACGGGCTTCTTCTTCAATTGAAAATGTGAAACCGTAACACATACAGACTTCATTCAAGAATAAGAATAAAATCTGCTGGCGCTCCATTTTCAGGACAAGCGTTCTTTCAATCCTGGTGCAGACCGCATTCAGTTTTCTCGCGTCCGGCCCATCTTCCCGCTCTCTCATCATTTGGGATTGAAGAAGGCAATGTGCACATTTCACAGCCTATGCTCGGATAATTTTGATCGTGCAGTTTGTTGTAAGGCAAATTGTGGAGCCGGATGTACGTCCAAACATCATCCCATGTCCAGTAAATGAGCGGACAGATTTTAATAAGCTTAAATTTCTGATCCTGATTGATGAATTGAATATGCTTTCTCGTCGGCGACTGCTCCCGGCGCAGACCTGAAATCCAAGCTGTCATGCCCGATAAATGTTTTTGTAGAGGTGCGATTTTCCGTAATTGGCAGCAAAGATTTGGGTTGTGTTTCCATAATTCATCGCCGTACTGCTCCGCTTGTTCCTTTAAGTTCAGTTCAGGTTCAAGCAGCTGGATCGTAAATGCCGGGTATCTTTGTTTGACGGCTTCGATCAGCTCATATGTTTCCTGAAAATGGAGCCCTGTATCTAAAAAGATGATGTGCGCATGTTTGTTGATCTTTGAAATTAAGTCGAGAAGCACCATCCCTTCAGCGCCAAAGCTGCATGCATACACAATCTTATCCCCGTATGTCCTGTAAGCCCATTTCAATACATCGAGCTCATCGATCAATTGGTCCATTATCTCTTTTGACAGCGTTTCGTTCCATGTGTCAAACGTGATGTGTTCGTTCAATATTTTCCCCCCGTTTTGCATCTGTCTGTTTTTTATCTATTGATCGAGTTATAGGCAGACTATTCACTTTTGAGATAAAGGTTCGTGCGGTAGCCGCCTAAAATGAGGAGACGGAGGCGCGGCGGAACCAATAAGAGACCAGCTGAATATGCTTTTTAGCAAAATGGTTTTATGCCCAAGGAGAGGTATTATGCCGATTACCATTTATCAGGGGCATCATCATTCACTTGCCCCGGCAGATATCACTATCGTTATTGACGTCATTCGAGCCTTTACCGTAGCCCATTTTGCTTTTATCGGCGGGGCGAAAGAAATTCTCTTGGTCCGGACAACTGAGGAAGCCTTCAAGCTGAAAGAAACCTATCCGGATTATGTATTAACAGGAGAGGAAAAGGGGGTCGGAATCAAGGGGTTTGATTTGGATAATTCCCCAAAGCGTATGGCTGAGCAGGATATGGTGGATAAGCGGCTGATTCAGAAAACGACAAACGGCGTCACAGCGGCGTTAGGAGCGCTGAAGGCCAAGCATCTTTTTGTGACCGGATTTTCTAATGCCAGAACAACAGCGGAATATGTGAAAAAGCTCACTGCAAAAGATTGTGTGCTGAACATTGTGGCTTCCCATCCGTCAGGTGATGATGATATGGCATGTGCGGAATATATCAAAAGCATCATAGAAGGGACGAATGGCGCGGCGGCCGAAGTGATTGAAAGAATCAAAACCTCATCCGTTGCGGAGAAGTTTTTTGACAGCAGCCAGCCGTTATTTGATCCGGAAGACATTGCGTACTGTACAAAAGAAATAACGGGCGATTTCGTGATGAAAGTAAAACAAGAAAGAGAAGTTCCAACGATAGAGAGGGTCATGATATGAATGATTTTTCACTAGAATTGCCAGTGAGAACAAGTAAACCGAGAGAAAACGGACAGACCATTTTAATCGACAACGGCTACCCCTTGCTGTTTTTCAAAGATGTGATAGGCGCGGCGTCCGACTATATTGATTTTGTGAAATTCGGCTGGGGCACTTCATTACTTACAAAAGACCTTGAAGAAAAAATCAGCTCCCTAAAAGAGCATGACGTGAAGTTTTTCTTCGGCGGCACACTGTTTGAGAAATATGTAAGCCAGAATAAAGTCAATGAATTTCATCGGTACTGCACCTATTTCGGGTGCGAATATATTGAGATCTCAAACGGCACTCTCCCGATGACGAATAAAGAAAAAGCGGCTTACATTGCTGATTTTTCTGATGAATTTCTTGTGCTCAGCGAGGTGGGCAGCAAGGATGAAGAAGTGTCAAACTGCCAGTGCTCTGAGGAATGGCTTGAGTATATTCTTGAAGATATGGAGGCAGGTGCAGAGAAAGTGATTACGGAAGCAAGGGAAAGCGGAACAGGAGGTATCTGTTCCAGCAGCGGAGATGTCCGGTTTCAAATCGTTGATGATATCATTTCGTCACATATTGATATCAGCCGAATGATATTTGAAGCACCGAACAAAACGCTCCAGCAAGGGTTCATTCAAAGGATCGGGCCGAATGTCAATCTGGCGAATATCTCATTTCACGATGCGATTGCTCTGGAGACTTTGCGCTTGGGGTTAAGATCCGATACTTTTTATTTGTAAAACAGCGGCTGCGGGGCTCTCGGTATCGGGAGAGCCTCTTGCCTATTACTTTTTATGACGGTACATAGGCGTAAGTATGGGAAGAGAGGTCAGGCGGATGTTATAGATGAAGTCGATGACTCTTGTTGAGATCACTTGGCAAATCAGAGCTTGAATCACAATGCCCCAGGCAATAATTGATGCGGTAATCATAAAAATGATGCAATTCATAATGAGCAAGATGGTTCCCGGGTTTCCGCCCCGGTAAATTGAGATCATGAGAGCAAGAGCTCCAAATCCTCCGTTAGAAATCTTATATTTGTATAAAAGTCCGATGCCGAGTCCTAATAAAACGGCGCCGCTTGCCAAATCAAGCCACAGGTTTGATGTAATGTCCGGAAAAATGACATCAAAAATCAATACCGAAACAGAGGTGACGGTAATCGAGGCGAGAGTGCCGGTGAATGTTCTCATCTCCAGCCATTTTAAAGCAGTAAAAAGCATCGACACATTCACAGCCCATACCGAGAAGCCGTGGGGAATGTGAAACAAATGGTGCAATAAGACCGCAATACCTGCCGCCCCGCCTGTCGGAATATCATGCGGAAATAAAAATAAGGACATGCCGAGTCCCTGTAATACACCGCCTGTGACAATCATAAACGTGAGTTTTGCTTTCATCAGCAGTTCAGCCATTAAGTCATTTGCTCCTTTATGAAAAGACTTGTCCGCTGTTACCATTTTATGAGGCTGTCCATGATTTATGTCTATAAATAAAGGGATAGGACAGCTTAAAACGCTGAACCATCCCACATATACCGATTGATGATCTCCATATTGATTTCTCTGCCGATCCCTGTTCCTTTCGGGATGTGCACGATTCCTTTTGAAGGCTGAAGGCTGATCAGTTCTGTAAAAGGATTCTCCATTACATCCCACTCAATCGGTTCAATTTGGTCGTTTTCCATTTTTGGCCACGGAGGCAGGCAGGCCTGAGCAAATAAAGCATAAAGCCGGGAAAGAGCGCCGTCATAGGCATGAGCAGACGCTCTCACACCGAAATAACGCGCGAGCTGGAGGCAGTCGCGAAACTCATCGATTCCATTGACATGCATGACGTCAGGCTGAATAATATCCAAGCAGCCCTGTGAGAGGAGAGGCGCAAATTGCGCCGCGCCTTTCATATTTTCTCCGCCGGCGACAGGGACGGATAAACGGCTTCGCAGCAAAGTGTAATCCTGCGGCTGGTCAAAAGGCAAAGGCTCTTCCAGCCAGCTGATATTGTCCCATTTCGAAAAATGGCGTTCCCATTTGAAAGCTGAGGCTGTATCGTAGCTTTGGTTTGCGTCCAAAATAATGGAAACTGAACAGCCGGCCGTGTTTTGCAGGGCAGTGATATGCCGCACATCTTCCTCAAAGGTTGTCCCGCCGATTTTGATTTTGATTTGATTGAAGCCCTTTTTCAATTGCGCTTCAACATTCGTAAGCGAGCTGCTGATCCACTGAGGATGGTCTGAATATGATTGGAAAGAGGCATATACAGGGAGTTCTTCTCTGTACCGTCCGCCCCACATGTCGCATACGGAACAACCTGCCGCTTTCGCAGCAATCTCCGTCAGTGCCATACTCACAGCCGATGCCGCCCGCTGATGCCATTTTTTAATCGTGCGCACTAAAGGCAGGCGGCTGCCTGCCTGTTTACCCAAGAGATAGGGAATAATTCGTTTTGTAAAACCGACATGCAGGGCCGGGAGCCAATCCACGCACTCTCCCCAGCCGTCAATGCCGCTTTCTGTGATAATTCTGATCAGATAGCATGTCCGATATTGTTTAAATCCGTTTGCATCTCCGTAAGGCTTCTCTAATCGGTGAAGAAGCGGGAAGGTCTCAATTCGTTCGATTTTCAAACCGGATGCTACCTTTCCTCAGCCGGCTGCAGCCGATTGCCATTCATTTTAGGCTCTTCTTTTTCATTCGTATCTTCTTTATTTTGTTTGACATGAATCAGCGTCAGCACAAGAATGCTGACAACCAGCGTTAGGCCCGCAATGCTTAAAAACATGCCGGGTCTTGACCACTGCATCAAGCGCCCGAAAATAGGAGGCCCGATCGCCACCCCGAGAAAACGCACTGATCCGTACAGCGATGTCACAAAACCCCGTCTTTCTTTGCCGACAGCGCCTGTGATAAAGCTGTTAATACAAGGAAGGACAAGGCCCGAACCGATACTGCTCAGCACGAGAACGCTGATAAACAGGACGAGATTTTCAATGAATGACAGTGCCGCGTAAGACACAGTCATAAACGCTAAACCGATGACGATCAGCTTTTTCATTAACGATTGCTTTTGTCCGATTTTGCTGCCCGTCGTATAAGATGTCACACACATAACCAAAAGCGGAATCGCCAAAATCAGTCCTTTTTTGACGCCGTCTGTATCGTATGTTTTTTCCAGTACGTCTGATAGGTAAAACAAAATGCCGAATAAGGTAAACAAACAGGTAGCCCCGGCTAAATAAGCGGTAAACAGCCATCTGCCTTCATGCTTAAATACACTTAACAGCCCTTTTGCATATTTTCCGATAGGAGGCGGCTCTTCTTCTTTTTTCTTTTCTTTAATAAAAATCCAAGTCAGCACGATTGAAATGATACAAAACACAGGAAAGGCAAAAAATGCGCCATACCAAACGATCAGAGCGATAAGTGAGCCAATAATCGGCGATAGAACTTTCCCCATCCCGTTTGACGCTTCAACAAGGCCGAGCACTTTGCTTTCCTGCGCGCCTTTAAATAGGTCCGCTGACAGCGCCATCGCAATCGGTCCCGTTCCGGCTGCTCCGATACCCTGAAGAGCCCGGCCAGCCATGACCCACGGATAAGCATTGTCAAAAAAACCTGCCGCAAACCCGGCCAGCAATCCGCCTGCTCCATACAAAAATAAGCAGGGAATAATGATGATTTTTCGTGAAAACCGGTCTGCGAGATAGCCGACAATCGGAATCGCAAACGCCGCAATCAGGGAAAACACCGTGATCACGAGACTGACTTGAAATTGGGATAAATGAAGTTCAGATTTCATTTTTGGCAATATAGGAATAAGCATAGAGTTTCCAAGGGTTAATATTAAAGGGATTGAACCGATAGCTACAATCGTCATTCCGTTATTTTGTTTTGATGTTTCCATCTCAAAGCACACTCCTTTTCTTCTGCTTAGAGTGTCCCTGAAGTCATTAAAAAAACCGAACAGAATCTTCCTGTCCGGGTAAAAAAGGGTTAACCGAGCGCTTGTGAGATGACAGCGAATAATTGTCCGTTTCGTACAGGCAGCGTCTTTTTTTGGTACATCATAAGCGGAGGTTCATCGTCTAAGTGAAATCCCATTGCTTCCAGGCTGTCATGCAACGGTGCGGCGTCACCAGGCACGTCGATTCGCATCGGTCCTTGTTTTCCTGCGGCCAGCCTGTTGATCAATCCGGCAGCGAGACCCGGTGACGGAGCGATAATCGGGCCTAATTTCAGATTGGCCGGTGTTTGTACAGATAAGCCATAGCCAATGAATTCACCTTCCATATTTCTCGCAATTATACATTCCCCTGATTGAGAGATCAATTGATGCAGGAGTGTTGCTCTGTCTCCGCCAAAGGCGGCTTGATCAGCCGCTGTTAATTCCGGTAAATCCTTCTCTGTAAAAGATGTCAGTTCAATGTCGTGCTGCTTTGTAATCGGATTGAAGCTTTGACAGCTGTATTTGCGGATTGAACCTGCTGTTTGAAAACCGGATTTTTCATAAAGCGGTAAACCCTCCTTCGTGGCGCAAAGCATGATAGCAGTGTTTTCATCGACTTGACTGATACACGCGTTCACCATCAGCCGCCCCAGGCCCCGCCGTTTGTACTCGCTGTCGACGATAACAAGTCCAATAGAAGCAAGTCGGCCATAAGAAAACAAACCGATACAGGAGATGATGTCTCCTTGGCTGTTTTGATACCCGAATAATCGTCCGTGTTTTACGAGCAACAGCAGCTCTCGCTCGCCGTAATCCGGCCACCCGGCTTGCCGGGAGAGACGCAATAGACCGGGTACATGTTTTTCTGTAAGCTGAATCAGCTCAAACGCTGAATGCATGTCATCACCTGCTTGTTTCTGGTTTTTTGTACATCACAATATGGGTGCCAATGCCGGAAATCTCAAACGGCTCGCCAAGTTCTTTCCAGCCAAGCTTTTCGTAATAGCCTTTCACATGGTATCTTGCGTTGCACCAGACCGCCTGCACGCCCATATCGGCCAGCTTCTGCTCCGCGTATTTGATCAGTGTGCTTCCGGCTTTTTGATCACGGTATTCTTCGAGCGTTGCCATGCCTCTAAGCCGATATGCGGGTGAATCGGTCAATAGCGGCTGATTCTCGGGAGAAAAGGAAGCGATGCTGATCAGTGTTTCTTCAAAAAAAGCGCCGAGATGGAAGGAGCCTTCTGCATGATCCTGATCATATTTGCATTGTTCAATTGATTGATGGGGACGCAAAATGCGGTTCCGAATTTCATAAGTATCCTCTGCGGGAATGGTTTTCACTTCAAGCATGATGTTCCTCCTCTAATGTAATTTATTTTCTATATCGTAACACGAATCGGGTTTGAAAAAGACTGCCCAATTGGTTCGGACAGTCTTAGAAAGGGATGTTAATGCAAATAAATATTCTGACGCTGTTCATCTTTTTGCTTAATGTATGAAGTAAGTTCCGAGGTTAAGTCAGATCTGAGAAAAGGCGTTATTAAATAGATGCCGTTAAACAGCTCGCATGCAGTATCCAGCAGGGAGCGTGCAATCGCAAGGCCTTCCGCCTTTTGTTTCTCTTTATCTTCGCCGGCACGCGCCATTTTTTCGCGTATAGAATCGGACAGTTTGATGCCGGGAATTTCATTATGGATAAACTCAGCGTTCCGGCTGCTTGTCAGCGGCATAACGCCGATATAAATCGGAGTCTTCAAATGCTTGGTTTCATTATGAATATCGACAAGCTGCTGCTCCGAATAGACGGGCTGTGAGATAAAATAATCAGCACCGCAGTCCATTTTTTTCTCCAGCCGTTTTACGGCTTTATCGAGATGGCGGACGTTTGGGTTAAAAGCAGCTGCCACTGAGAAATTGGTTTTCTTTCCGAGCGGTTTTCCGGACAGAGACAGCCCTTCATTGAACTGTTTAATCAGCCTGATTAAATCAAAGGACGTTAAGTCATAGACAGATGTTGCACCCGGGAAATCACCGATTTTAGAAGGATCGCCGGTAATCGCCAGCACATCATGCAGCCCTAATGTGTCGAGTCCCATTAGATGTGACTGGAGGCCGATAATGTTTCGGTCCCGGCATGTAAGATGGACTAGAGACCGCATATCGAGCTGCTGCTTAACAAGGGCGCCGCAGGCAACATTGCTGATCCGCGGGGTTGCCAGTGAGTTATCGGCGAGCGTCAGGGCGTCGATTCCCGCTTCTTTTAATTCAGCAGCGGCGGACAGAAATTTGTCAAAGCTCAATTTCTTCGGCGGGTCCAGCTCAACAATGATGGAGCGCTTTTTCGCAGCGATTTCATCCAACCCCGGCTCTGTCCGTTCGTGCTGGACAGTCACCAATTCCTTTGCCCGAACCTTTACATGCTTTTCCGTAATGGGAGCGAGCCCGCCCACAGCCTCTGCCATGGCCCGGATGTGGTTTGGCGTTGTGCCGCAGCAGCCGCCGATAATCCGCGCGCCTTGCTTGCGGAACTCAGCTGCGCTGTTTTGAAAATACGTATCGTCAGTTTCATATACGAGCCGCCCTTCTTCGAGAGAGGGGAGGCTGCTGTTCGGGTAGACAGATAAAAACACGTCATCAAAAATCGGCACTTCACTGAGCGCTTCAATCATGTGGTAAGGGCCGAGCCGGCAGTTAATACCGACGATATCGGCACCGAGATCCGCAATCGAGCGCAGCGCATCAGAAAGCGGCGTTCCGTCCTGAAGCACACCCTGCTCATGCATGGATACATTCAGCATAATCGGAAGATCGGTTTCTTTCCGGGCGATTTTCAGCACTTCACGGGCTTCTTCCAAATCATAATACGTTTCTAACAACAACCCGTCCGGTTCTTCATGCAGCAGTAAATACAGCTGTTCGCGAAAGCTTCGTTTGATTTCGTCAAGGCTGTATGCGTTTTTGTTAAACGTGCGAATGCCTCCCATTGTCCCGAGCACATACGCATCGTCTGCGGAAGCCCGCGCAATTTTTACTGCTTCCTGATTCATTTTTTTGATGTCATCTTCAAGGCCGTGCCTCGATAATTTAATATAATTCGCTCCGTACGTGTTGGTTTGAATGATGTTTGCTCCCGCCTCGACATAAGCTTTATGTATACGCTGAATTTCCTCGGGTTTAGAAATATTAAGTTCCTCAAAGCATCTATCTATTCCGTAGGAGTAAAGCAGCGTGCCCATTGCGCCGTCACCGATTAACACCTGTTTCTTCAAATCTTCTAAAAGTCCCATTGTCTGCCTCCTTTATTCACATTCAGCAAGGAAAAAAGAGAAATAAAAAAAGTCCTCTTAAGAAGAAGACTTTGTCAGTGATATTGTCTCTTCTTATCTTCCAAGCTGTTCGAGCTTGCTGGATTTAGCACCTTGGTCATGGCAAATGCGCCATTACACCGGTTGCTGAAGCTTCGTCGGGCCAGTCCCTCTGCTTCTCTTGATAAGAACGGATATGAAATTTTAATGTTCAGGAGCTGCCAAAAGATGCCTGGCATTTTCCCTTTCTCCAAATTTACCGAAAATAAAGACAATAATCAATAGGAATCAGAAAAATTTATCTGAAATTTATAAATTGAACGTCAATTGGCAGATCAGCACCTCGAACTGCTGCGATAACCTGCTGAAGATCATACTTGTTTTTTCCGGTGACACGCACTTGATCATCCTGTACCTGAGATTTCACTTTCAGTCCGGAGTTTTTGATGATCGTATTGATTTTTTTTGCGTTGTCTTTGTCAATCCCTTGAACGAGCTTTGCACGCTGGCGCACGGTGCCGCCGGACGCATTCTCAATTTTGGCGTAATCAATATTTTTTGTCGGCACGTTGCGCTTAATCAATTTGCTGACAAGCACATCCTTGAGCTGGCTTAATTTAAATTCATCATCGGAAATAAGAACAAGCTCTTCTTTATCTAATGAAATGTCACTTTTGCTCCCTTTGAAGTCATAGCGTGTGCTGATTTCCTTCAGTGCGATTTGAATCGCGTTTTGCACCTCAGGGAGCTCCACCTTGGATACAATATCAAAAGAACTTTCTTTTGCCATATGAAAACCTCCATAACATTTAACTTATGTGTTGATTATAGTAGAATAAAGAGAAACTTCCAACAGAACAAAGAATCAATTTGTGAAGATTGGAAAAAATGTTAACAAGATCCGCAGTGAAATCAGCGGGAAGAGGAAGGACGATAGCATGAGACCAGGGCAGCAGTTAACCTTGAGTATAGATCACGAAACTGACTTCGGTTACTTTTTAACCGATGGAGAAGATACGATTCTCTTACATAACAGTGAAGTGACAGAGGATATAGAAGACAGAGATGAGGTAGAGGTCTTTATATACGTTGACCAGCAGGAACGGCTCGCAGCAACGATGAAAATTCCGGGCATCAGCGCGGATGAATACGGTTGGGTAGAGGTAGTGGACATGGTAGAGGATATGGGCGTATTCGTCGATGTCGGCCTCTCGAAAGACGCGCTTGTCGCAACAGAGCATCTGCCGCCGTATGAAGATGTTTGGCCGCAAAAAGGGGATAAGCTCTACTGTATGCTGAAGGTGACGAATCGGGGGCGCATGTTTGCCAAACCCGCACCGGAGGATATCATCAGCGAGCTGTTTACGGACGCTTCAGACGACCTGATGAATAAAGAGCTGACCGGAACGGTGTACAGGCTGATCGCTTCAGGATCGTTCATCATTACGGATGACGGAATCCGCGGTTTTATTCATTCATCAGAAAGAAAAGAAGAGCCAAGACTCGGTTCAAGAGTGACAGGACGAGTGATTCAAGTGAAGGAAGACGGCTCAGTGAATATGTCGCTACTTCCGAGAAAGCAGGATGCGCTGTCTGTTGATGCCGAGTATATTCTTACGTATATAAGAACGAGAAACGGCGCCATGCCGTACAGCGACAAAAGCCAGCCTGATGATATCAAAGAACGTTTTAACATGAGCAAGGCCGCCTTTAAACGGGCGCTCGGCCACTTAATGAAAAACGGAAAAGTGTATCAGGAAGACGGCTGGACATACGAGAAAAAATAGCGCATGAAAATGGCTCGCCTGCAGCAGAACTGCGGAGCGAGCCGTTTTTTATTTTCTAATTTAATTCATCAACCAGCGTTCTGATTGCCATTTCGCGATCCACATTGTCTGAAATTGCGATCGGAGTAATATCAATGGCAAGAATGACAAGAATCAGCGCACCGGCTGCTGCAACATAAGAAACATAATAGAAATAGTTAGCGGTTTCGACCGTGTTGACGAGCTCAGCTTGAACTCTGGACGTATCATCCTTGGAAGCGGCAATTTCCTTTGCAGCTTCTACTTTTTCTTCAACGATTTGACCCGCTTTTTTCAGCAGTTCATCCACCTTCATTGCATCTTTGCTGTAAACAGCTTTCTTCAGATTGTTAAAAAAGTCAGCATCCTCTTTTTTAATATCAGCAACAACCTGATTGGCAAAAGCCTTTGCCTGTTTTGTGTTGAGTTTGTCAGTCATGGCTTTATTAAATACCTCTGGAAGCTGTTTGCCCACTTCACCCTGAGCGAACACAAACCCTTTAAAAATCTCTTCACCCGAATACTCAAGCTGCTTTGCCTGTGCTACACTTTCCTGCTGCTTCACCATAAACACTGTCGTCACCAATACAACCGACAAAAATACGAGAAACGCCTTTTTCAAACTGAAACCTCTCCCTTCTTTTCTTTTTTATTCCACTTCAGTCTGCGAATATATGTAAATTGAAACGTGGAATCAATTGGAGTGAGATACAATATCAAAATGCCGGCCATGATGATTGAAAAGCTGATTAAACCCAGCATAACCGCGAATATCTCATGCATAAAAACAGCGATGATTAAAATCAATCTCCAATGCTTCTTCGGCGCGAACAGTGCCGCAAAGATGACAATCTGGACGAGAAGCGTCCCCCATGTCGGAATCACCACAAACGGACTAGTCACAAACGGCTTCGTTAATGCCTGAAAAAAGCCGTTAAAGCCGATGGTTTTTTCCTGGGCGAAATAATAGACGGCTGTACCGTCCACCCATTCCTGCTGAGACAGCTTAGCGACAGTAGAGTGAAAATAAAGCACTGCCACTTGGAGCCTGATGACAAAATAAGAAATAAATGCTGTGATTTTTCCAATTGTTCTTTGGCCCTCTGCATCATCAGGCCTTCCGCTCCAATGCCATTTTCTCGGATCGGTCAGCGTGATAGGAATGAGCAAAAATGTCATAACTGCGGCCGCCTGCTCGCCTCCGTCGATGACAATTAACGACGACTGGAGGCTGTAACTGACATACCAATGAAGAATCCCGGTGATTCTAGGGCGCCACCCGATCACAACAAGCACCAGAATGGCAATGCAGATCCATCTGACCAGATTTAACATCATATAGTTATTTTCGCCGAGGCAAAAGAGACTGAGATTCATTTTACAAGCAGGATAACTGCTAATTCCGCTGGCGGGCTTCATAATGAGGCTCGGATGATTGACGAGCAGCGTCAGCAGGCTGGATAAAGCAATGATGCTTCGCGCGAGTCCGTATACATTTGTCCACGGGTTTCTCTCGTCCCATCCGGTGATGGTCTGTTTTATGTTTTCGAGCATGAGATCACAACCTTGACTATGCTTTTTATCTGATAAGACGAAGCGGTATATTTAGAATAACTCCACGGAACGATATCCTCTTTCGTTAAATAATAGCTGCCGCAAAGCAGCGGGCGGGGTGCCGGTGTTTGCAGCTGAACGGTTTTGGCTTTGCTTTTGCAGGCACTCAGGTCCGTTTCTTTACATTCTGTCCACTGTTCCTTGCCGACTTGGCTGTAGATAACACCCATTTCTACACCCTGCGATCGCCCATAACGATACAGGCCGAATAGGTTATCAGCCCTCATATTGGGCCATCTGACCTTGGCGGTGGCATTTCCATCCTCATATAAGCCGATGGCGGTATCACGGGGGTTTTTGCTGAAAAAGCCCCAGCCCTGAGGAATGACGCTGGACATGAGAAATTTGGAGTCCTTTGTCAGCGGAATCGGGGTTGTCCCTAAGCTGCCAATGATTGAAAACAGAAATAAAGACCCCCAGAGGACCGAAAAAATGATAAAAAATGATATCGATTTCTGCATTCGACTGCTCCTTTTTAAACTGACGAAATTCACTTTTCTTACTTTTCATCATATAAAAACATTTTTGTAATAAAAAGGTTAGAAAGTAGGAGAAATTCCATTTTTGTTAAATGAAAAAACAGGACATTTTTCACTGCTATATGTCATTGATATATAGTGGTTTTTTCGATATATTTAAACCATGAAAACGAATCAAATTAACGACCGCTGGATTGTTCAATTTCGCAAAGGAATTTTCGAGCTGGCCATTTTATCCCTGCTGCGCTCAAAGCCGATGTATGGTTATGAATTGACATCGTCCTTAAAAACAACTCCGGCACTGGCTATTTCGGAGGGTGCGATATATCCGATTTTAAAACGGATGACGGAGAAGGACTGGGTCGAATTTTTTTGGCAAGATTCTTTGGACGGCCCGAAAAGGAAGTACTACAAAATGACGCAAAAAGGAGAAGAGATGTTAAAAGAACGGCTGGAGAAATACCTGGAAACCCATCAAGCTTTATTGTCCTTATCGGGGGATTTGCTATGAATGCACAGCACATCATTGACCGCTATACGGAGGAACTAAACGCTGAGCTGGCGAATATGCCTGAAGTAGAGAGAGAAAACACGATAGCCGAATTGAAGGGCCATTTAACCGCTTTTGTACAAGACAGAATGAATGCGGGCCATAGTGTGGAGGATCTGCGGGAAGCTGTCGAAACTGAGTTTTCTCATCCGAAAGAGCTTGCCGAAGCGATGATGGGTGAAGGGGAGGAACAGAAACGGAGGGGTTCTGTGTTAGGAAAAAGCGGACTTTCGGTCTTTCTTATTGCTGTAATCATACTCCTGCCGCTGCTGCCGCACTCATACAGATATGTGCCATTGGCTCTTTATTTGGCGGTGCTCGCAGGCTATGTATGGAAGCGGAAGAAGGTAATGATGTTTGCGGGTGTAAGAAAAAACAAAATGCGATCTCAACATGAGATTGTCACGATTTCCAGGATCGGTGCGGCGTATCTGCTGTTTTTGGCTGTTCTGCTTCTTATGCAGCCGCTCATCAATGCATTCGTCGTCCTTCTGCTGATTGTGGTTAGCTGTGCCGCTTTTTTTCTTTATTTGAACGTCAAGTAATGTTGTAGGAGGCTGTAATATGGAAATCAGCATCAATTATCTATTAATTGTCATTTCGCTTTTATTCTTTGTGGTAGCTTATTTGGTCGGGATCAAAAAACAGACGTGGATGCTGGCGGGGTTTAATGAGGCACGTATCCGGGATAAGGATCGGCTGGCCAGAATAGCAGGCTATTTTTTCTTGAATTCCGGTTTGTTCATTCTGCTGAACAGCTTTATCTCATTTCAAGGCCAGGAGCAGCTGATTCCGCCGCTTATTTTGGCATATGGTGCAGGGGTTATTATTTATGTGAATAAAAAACTGGTAGAATAGGAGCTGAAGGACGGAGCGAATCTCTGTCCTTCTTTCTTTTTCCTGAAAATAGGAACGAAGCACCACATACAAGTTTCGGTTTTTTTGTTAGGATGAACGAAAAATAAGTTCCAAATCAGGAAGGATGTGGTGTTTTGCCTACACTATTCAAGACATCTCTGTTCATGGCCGGCTTATGCACGGCGGCTCAATGTGTTTTTGCATCAAATGCCTCAGCAGATCAAAGCATCAAATACGACCATACGTATCAAACCCCTTCATACATCATCGAAAAATCACAGCCATCATGGCAGCCAGCTCAAAACCTAACGCAGAAAGAAGCGCTATTTTCATATCTGGACAAGCACCAAACGCATTTTAAGCTCAAAGGAAATGCGAACAGCCATTTTCGCATTTCGAAAACCATAAAGGATCCAAAGACAGAACAAACATTTTTTAAATTAGAGGAAGTGTATAAAGGAATTCCTGTTTACGGCTTTGGACAGGCGGTCGCGATGAAGGAGAACAAACAAGTGAAAAGTTTCTTCGGGAAGGTGCATCCGCAACTAAATGACATATCTGCCACACCGTCTGTATCCAAGAAAAAAGCCATACATACAGCGCGCCGTGCGCTTGAGGCATTTATTGGAAAAATCGAGTATGTTGACGGGGAACCAAAAGCTGAATTATATATTTATCCGCACGAAGGCGCATATGATCTTGCCTACCTTGTAAGACTTTCGACGTCTGAACCTGAGCCTGGATATTGGCATTATTTCATTCATGCCAAAAGCGGAAAGGTCATTGATTCTTTCAATGCCATTCATGAAGCAGCAGGTACAGGAATTGGCGTATCAGGCGAAGAAAAAAGCTTTGAAGTAACTGAACAGAATGGGCGTTATTATTTGGCTGATGAAACAAGGGGAAAAGGGATAAATACTTTTGACGCAAAGAACCTGAACGAAACCTTATTTACCCTTTTGTCTCAATTGATCGGGTATACAGGCAAAGAAGTGGTCAGTGGCACGTCCGTATTTAAAGACCCGGCGGCTGTAGATGCCCATGCAAACGCGCAAACGGTTTACGACTATTACAGCCGCACGTTTGGCCGCCATTCCTTCGATCAAAACGGAGCAAGAATTACGTCTACCGTACATGTGGGAAAACAGTGGAACAATGCGGCGTGGAACGGTGTGCAGATGGTGTACGGGGATGGTGACGGCGCAAAGTTTAAGCCGCTTTCCGGATCGCTCGACATTGTGGCGCATGAAATGACACACGCGGTCACCCAGTATTCCGCCGGTCTTTTATATCAGGGAGAACCCGGCGCGTTAAACGAATCCATTTCTGATATTATGGCGGCGATGACAGACCGGGATGACTGGGAAATCGGCGAGGATGTATATACGCCGGATGTACGCGGGGATGCTTTACGTTCGTTAGAGGACCCTTCCAAGCAGGGGAATCCGGATCATTATTCAAACCGTTATACGGGCACAGAGGATTACGGCGGGGTGCATATCAATTCGTCGATCCACAATAAAGCGGCATATCTTCTCGCGGAAGGCGGCGTGCACCATGATGTGCGGGTAGAGGGGATCGGGCGTGAAGCTTGTGAGCAAATTTATTATCGGGCTTTGACATATTACGTCACGCCTTCTTCAGACTTCAGCATGATGAGGCAAGCGGCAATCGAAGCTGCCAAAGATTTATACGGTGAAGGCTCGAAGCAATCAGCTTCTGTCGAAAAGGCATATGACGCAGTCGGAATCCAATAAAAATGAAAAAACAGCCAGGGCATTTTCAGCCTGGCTGTTTTTTTATGACCTTCCCAGAAAAAATATCGCCAGTGTGCCGGGTCCGGAATGGGATCCGACAGCAGAACCGATGGAGTGCATGATGATGTCTTTCGGCTTGAGGGTGTCTTCGATCAATTGTTTCATTTCATTGGCTGTTCCTTCGTTAGCGGCATAGCTGATTCCGACGGTTTGATCGCTCCAATTGTCTCCTCGATCTTTCATTAATTCGATAATCCGTTTGAGCAGCTTTTTCTGTCCGCGGATTTTTTCAAGCGGCACAAGCTTGCCGTCCTCCATATGAAGCAGTGGTTTAATATTGAGCAGACCGCCGACAAAAGCGGACGTTTTTGAAATTCGGCCGCCCCGGGCGAGGTACGTTAAATCATCGACTGTAAAAATGTGCTCAAGCTGTGCGCAAAAGTTCTTTACAGACGTTTCGATTTCTTGTATTGTATTTCCGTTGATACAGAGTTCGCGTGCATGCCGGACGGCCAGACCGTAGCCTAATGAAGCGCATTTGGAATCAATCACCCGCAAATCAAAATCGGGGAATTCTTCCTTCACTTCATTGGCGATCATGACGGCTGTCTGATAGGTGCCGGAGAGCCCTGAGGAAAAAGCAATGTAAAGAGCGGGCTCTCCTGTTTCGGCATATTGCAAAAATACATTTTTAATGGTTTGCGGTGAGGCTTGGGACGTCTTGGGCGCTTCCCCATTTTGCATCGCTTCAAATATTTGTTCCGCATGGATCGTGACTGCATCTTCATATTCTTTGTCGCCGAGAGAAACTCTAAGCGGGATAAAGCCAAGGCCGTTTTCCTCAAAATAAGAACGAGGCAGATCAGCCGCGCTGTCAGCAATGAGGTGAACTGTCATTTTGCTTCCCTTCTTTCCATTTATCGCTCGTTATCATGTGATTTAAGCCAACTATATCATATTAATTACTCAAAATCGTGTTCAAATATTTGTTTTAAGGGAAAACATAATAAAGAAGAATGAGCGGAGGAACATGCCATGGTACTAGATCAAACAAAAAAATTACTCATCGTCATCATCGGGGCTTTACTCAATGCGGCCGGGCTGAACTTATTTCTGATTCCAGCAGATGTATATGCCAGCGGATTTACGGGTGTCGCCCAGCTTTTATCAAGCGTCGTTGACCAATATGCCCCCTTCTACATATCGACGGGAACGCTCTTGTTCCTCTTAAATATTCCGGTCGGTATTTTAGGGTGGCTGAAGGTCGGAAGATCGTTTACGGTGTACAGCATTTTGAGTGTCGCACTGACCACGTTGTTTATGGGAATCCTGCCGGAAATGAGACTGTCTCATGACATCCTGCTGAACGCGGTATTCGGCGGCGTAATTTCCGCGGTCGGCATCGGTTTAACATTAAAGTACGGCGCTTCGACAGGCGGTCTTGATATCGTCGCTATGGTACTGGCCAAGTGGAAGGATAAACCCGTCGGCACGTATTTCTTTATTCTGAACGGGATTATCATTCTGACGGCAGGATTATTGCAAGGTTGGGAGAAAGCTTTATATACCCTTGTTACTTTGTATGTGACAACGAGGGTGATCGACGCGATTCATACCCGGCATATGAAACTGACAGCGATGATTGTGACGAAAAAAGCGGACGAAATTAAAGAAGCCATTTATGGAAAAATGGTGCGGGGCATAACGACTGTCCCAGCCAAAGGCGCTTTTACAAACGAGCCGAAAGAAATGATGATTATCGTCATCACGAGGTATGAATTGTACGATTTAGAAAAAATCGTAAAAGAAGTGGACCCGAAAGCATTTACAAACATTGTCCAAACGACCGGGATTTTTGGTTTCTTTAGAAAAGACTGACGAAAGCAGGTGGAAGTCGTGAAACGGCTGCTTGTGATGCTCTTGCCTGTGGTGCTTTTAATGGGCTGCGGGAAACATGAGCGGACAGAACCCGATAAGGAGGTATCAGGCGGAATGGAGAATCAAGAGGTTGTTTTATCTGTTGACGCAATTCAGGAGCCTGAACAAATCAAGTTTAACATGTCACTGAAGAACCAAGGCGAACGCAGTGTGGAGTTTCAATTCAGCACGGGACAAAAATTTGAACTTGTCGTGTACGATTCAGATCACAAAGAAAGATACCGTTATTCAAAAGACAAAATGTTTACACAGGCTTTTCAAAACCTGACGCTTGAACCGGGAGAAACCTATGATTTCACTGATGAGTGGAAGGAAGTCCCTGAGCCGGGAACTTACGAGGTGAAGGTAACATTTAAGGGCAAAGCGGAAAATCTCAAGCAGGTTCAGGCTGTTCAGCAATTTGAAGTCAAATAAGAGGCTATGGCGATTCGCCATAGCCTTTTTTTATTGCAATTTATCCAGTTGATCTTGAAATTGATGAAGCTGTTGACGTTCCGCATCTGTCGAATTGGCATACGCAGAAGACACAGCATTTTTGGCCCTCAGAATCGCTTGCTCCTGATCGCCTTCCTCAAAGCCGTTTGTCACCATGACAGCCTGTTGAACAAATGATTTCGCCTGCTGAAACAGTTCGTTTCTCATTAATATTCATACTGCCTTTCAGCCGAGTCTCGTGCCGCGGCATGCTGGTGAGCTTCTTCTAAAGTAGACCGATATGGAAATCTTGCGGCGTGTTGCCCGATGGAGTCTTTACCCTGGTGAATAAACCTTCTAGATTTGCTTCGTTTACCCATTGTGAGACTGCCCCCTTCCATACTTTGACGAGATGAGTCGTCTTCAATAGTATGGTGGGGCGAAGTAACGTTTATGAGTGGGAAAAATTAAAATGGGCGGTCTTTAAAGTGAGAAATATTCTTGTAAAAATCTTGCCACGCCGTCCTCTTCATTTGTAGCCGTTGTCCGGTTGGCAATCTGCTTGACCTCATCAATTCCATTTCCCATCGCAACGCCGCAGCCTGCGAATTCAAGCATCTCCAAATCGTTATCCTCATCTCCGAAAGCGATGATCCGTTCCCTCGGCACACCGTAATAATCACTGATTTTCTGCAGGCCGACCGCTTTATTCATGCCGCTTTTAATAATTTCTATAACATGCCACGGCGCGGCCCATCTTCTATGATCGATCACCTCGGCGTGCACATCCGATAAATAGGAGCGTATGGCCGGTACATCTTCTTCTTTTGCGTGAATGAGTACGGATGTAACATCTTCACCGAGATTTTCCCGCAAGTCTCCGACCGTCACATTTGTTGTATTCATGTTAAAGGCATCAATCAAGTGCTCGTCATGGTAATGAAAGTACACGTCATCAATGACTTCGGCAAGCACATTATGTACGTTATAGCTTTCGCTGATATCCACTAATTGTTTGACAACTTCAAGCGGCAGCGAGGTATGATATCGTCCCCAGCTGTCGTCCTGCGGATGATGGACAAACGCTCCGTTAAAATTGACAATTGGCGTTGTCAGCTTCATCTGCTCATAGTACATGGAACTTGAACGGTACGGCCGGCCGGTGGAGATGCAGACGTAATGTCCGTCATTTTTTAAACGCTGTATCGTTTGAAGGGTGTTTTCTGATATTGTTTTATCGTCCTTTAATAATGTTCCATCTAAATCTAATGCGATTACATAGGGTTTTGTCTCCATGAAAAGCTCCTTTAACCTTAGATTTTGCGTAAGCTGCCTTAATGACAGTGTAGCTTTTTACCATCTTTATTGTCTACATGTTACACTTATGATTATGGTTATCCTAAGGAGGGGACATTGTGATTCAAATTGAAAATCAAACCGTTTCCGGCATTCCGTTTTTACATATTGTAAAAGAAGAGAACAGGCACCGTGCCGTTCCTCTTGTTTTCTTTATACATGGCTTTGCAAGCGCCAAGGAACACAACCTTCATTTTGCTTATCTTCTTGCAGAAAAAGGTTTCAGAGCTGTTTTACCGGAGGCGCTGCACCATGGCGAACGCGGAGAGCATATAGCTGTTGAGAAGCTGGCCGGCTATTTTTGGGACATCGTGCTAAACGAGATTGAAGAGCTTGATGTACTTAAGAATCATTTTGAGAAAGAAGGCCTGATAGACGGCGGCCGTATTGGGCTTGCGGGTACATCTATGGGCGGCATTACAACGCTTGGCGCCTTAACGGTTTATGATTGGGTAAAAGCCGGCGTCAGTCTGATGGGAAGCCCGAATTATGTTGAACTGTTCCAGCAGCAGATCGACCACATCAAATCTCAGGGCATTGATATCGATGTGCCGGAGGAAAGGGTGCAGGAGCTCATGGAGCGCCTTAAAATGCGGGATCTCAGCCGTCAGCCGGAGAAACTGCAGCAGCGTCCGCTTTTATTTTGGCATGGTGTTAAAGATCAAGTCGTGCCTTACGCGCCGACCCGGAAATTTTATGACACGATTAAATCTCATTATCGCGAGCAGCCGGAACGTCTCCAGTTTATTGCGGATGAACGAGCGGATCATAAAGTGCCGCGGGCAGCTGTGTTAAAAACCGTTGAATGGTTTGAAACGCATTTATAAAGCACAAAGGTATTAACACTGTCCGGATTTGCGTTATACTGTATAAAAAAAGGAGTGAGGGAACGTGGAAGAAGCATTAAAAGAAAACATTATGGGCGCCCTGGAACAGGTTGTCGATCCTGAGCTTGGCGTTGATATTGTGAACCTCGGGTTAGTATACGATGTTGATATGGATGAAGACGGCTTAACGCACGTTACGATGACACTGACATCAATGGGCTGCCCTTTAGCGCCAATTATCGTGGATGAAGTGAAAAAAGCGTTAGCGGACATTCCAGAAGTGAAAGAGACGGAAGTTCACATTGTGTGGAACCCGCCTTGGACTCGTGACAAAATGTCAAGATATGCAAAAATCGCGCTTGGCATACAATAAAACAAAAGAGGACAGCCTTACTGTGAGGCTGTCCTTTTTAAAACTGAAAGGAGTGAAGCGAAATGATGTACCTGCTTGCCGTTCTATGCCCGCCGCTTGCTGTTTTGTTTACGGGGAAGCCGTTTCAGGCACTGCTCAATCTCATTTTGACATGTATCTTTTGGCTGCCGGGCGCCATTCACGCTTGTTTTATCGTGGCTGACCGCCGCGCTGAAAAACGGGCAAGACGTTAATCTGGAAAAAAGAGGACGCAAACATGGTATAATGGCCATAAAAAACAGGGAGAGCGCCATGAAAAAGAAATTGCTTGCATTCGCGCTGTGCACTGGTGCGTATGCTGCCCTGTTTGCGTACTCTGTTCACTCGGAGCAAAAAAACGACTCCAGCGAGATGACGGATGTCAGCCGTTTGATGCCGGTGAAAATTAAGCAGACAGTGAAAGGGCAGGAAGAAAATAACCTCATTGACACAGTCAAAGAGGCCAATCGAAAAAACATAAAAATCTCAATAGCCGGAACCCAGCATTCGATGGGCGGCCATACATATTACGAGGACGGCATCGTTCTCGACATGACAGGCTACAACAAAATCCTCGCTTTCGATAAAGAGAAAAAAACCATAAGGGTCCAAAGCGGGGCGACGTGGAATGACATACAGAAATACGTGAATCCATACGGGCTTGCGGTAAAAGTCATGCAGTCACAAAATATTTTTACAATCGGAGGATCTCTCAGCGCCAATGCCCACGGGCGTGATATCCGCTACGGATCGCTGATTGATACAGTCAAATCATTCCGCCTATTAAAAGCCGACGGCTCAATTGTCACCGTCACTCCAAAAGATGACTTGTTTTCAGCAGTCATCGGCGGGTACGGTCTTTTTGGCGTGATTCTCGATGTTGAGCTTGAATTAACGGATGACGAGCTGTACGTCATGCAAACAGAAAAAATGAACTACAGTACATACGCCGACTATTTTGCAAAGCATGTCAAAGGCAATCCCGGTGTCCGCATGCATCTGGCGCGCATCTCAACAGCAGAAAAAGGATTTCTGAAAGACATGTATGTCACAAATTACGCATTAGCAGAGGGGCAGAATCAGCTGACATCTTACAGCGATCTCAAAGAAGATGAGCATACACAAGTGACGAAATTCGCGCTCGGCCTGTCAAGACGGTACGAGTGGGGCAGAAACTGGCTCTGGAACACCCAGCAATCCTATTTTCTAAGCCAAAATGGAACAAAGATCTCACGCAATAACGTCATGCGGTCAGAATCAAAATTTCTCGAATACGAAAGCAATGAAAATACAGACGTGCTGCAGGAATACTTTGTGCCGGTGAAGGAGTACGCTTCCTATATTGATGACCTGAGACAAACGCTGTCACATGAAGACCTGAATCTGCTTAATATCACGATCCGATATGTGCAAAAAAACGAAAAGGCCGACCTGTCTTATGCGAAGGAAGATATGTTTTCGCTCGTGCTCTTAATCAACGAGGGCTTCTTAAAAGAAGACCAGGCTGACACTGCTCGGATCATCAGGCGCATGACAGACGTTGCGCTCAAACACGGAGGGAGCTATTATCTGCCGTATATGACATATCAGACAAAAGCGCAAATGAGACAGGCGTACCCGAAAACCGAAGCGTTTTTTCAGAAAAAACGCACGTACGATCCGGATGAGCGGTTTATGAATTATTTTTATCAGAGGTATAAATAATGGGGAAAAACAAATTAAAATGGCTGACACTTTCACAAAGCAGCGTGTTTTTCGCAAGCAGTTTAATTTTTCCGTTTTACATTCTGTTTGTGAAAAATATCGGCTCAAGCTATACGCAGTTCGGGTTTTCCTATGGATTATTCGGACTGAGCGGAGCGCTCATTTACCCGCTCCTCGGCCGGCTGTCTGAAAGGATCGACAGCCGCTATTATCTGCTTGCGAACTCATGGGGCATGGCGGTTCTGCTTTTGTATGTCCCGCATGTTAACAGCGTTCTTCAAGTGTACATCGTGCAAGTGCTGTTAGGTCTCTTTGGGGCGATGCAAAAGCACGGAGAAAAAGTATTAATCGCCGACTTTACAGACACTGGGGAACGCGGAAAAAAGATTGGAAATTATCATTTTTGGACCGCTGTTTTTTCAGCGGCTGCTATTATGCTCGGCGGTTTTCTCGCCGACTTTTTTACGGTGCAAATGATTTTTTATACAAGCTCTATTCTATATTTTCTAAGCGGATTGATGATGATGAAAACAGGCTGACACGGTCAGCCTGTTTTTTTATGCAGCTGCAAAAGGCGCTGGAACAACAATTTGAAGCGATTTCTGTTTGCTTTTTAAGAGTGGATTTTTTTGTTGAACAGAAAATTTATAAATGAATAAAAATATTAAATATACGATTGAATTAATTTTTATTCATGTTATAATGTTAAATAATTTCACAAAGACCAAGAAGGTGAATTCGTTTTGAAAATAGGAATTGTAGGTGCTACGGGTTATGGGGGCGCCGAACTTGTCAGGATTCTTACACATCATCCTCATGCAGAAGAATGTATACTTTATTCATCCAGCGGAGAAGGAAAGGTCTATAGTAATGTTTACCCTCATCTAACCGGCTTGGCTGAGCAGAAGCTGAAGCCCATTGATATGAATACAATCAAACAAGAAATCGATGTCATGTTTCTTGCTGCGCCTCCGGGAGTATCAAGTGAACTGACTCCACAGCTTGCAGAGGCGGGAATTCCGGTTATTGACCTGTCAGGTGATCTGAGGATACAAGAGCCTGCTGTATATGAAAAGTGGTATAAACGGACAGCGGCACCAAAAGAAACAATTCAAGAGGCGGTTTACGGCCTTTCAGAGCTGAATCAAAAAAACATTCAGCGGGCGAAGCTCATCGCCAATCCAGGTTGCTTTCCGACAGCTGTACTGCTAGGCCTCGCGCCTTTGGCACAAAAAAAGCTGCTTGATGAATCGTTCGTTATCGTTGATGCGAAAACAGGCGTTTCCGGCGCGGGAAGGAAAGCGTCCATGGGAACTCATTTTTCTGAGCTTAACGACAATTTTAAAATTTATAAAGTAAATGAACATCAGCACACCCCCGAGATTGAACAGACGTTAAAAGAATGGCAGCCAGAGTTGAAGGCTATTACATTCTCTGCTCACTTGGTTCCAATGACAAGGGGAATCATGGCGACGATGTATACGCAATTAACATCTGATCTATCTGCAGAAGATCTGCACGATTTATATTCGGAATTTTACCAAGATTCATATTTTGTGAGAGTGAGGCCTATGGGGCATTATCCGCAAACGAAGGAAGTGTTCGGCAGCAATTTCTGCGATGTATCCGTTACCCTCGACGAAAGAACAAACAGGGTAACGATCGTATCTGTAATTGATAATCTGATGAAGGGTGCCGCCGGGCAGGCAGTACAAAATTTCAATATCATGAATGGCTGGAACGAAGAGACAGGTCTGACCATGACACCAATTTATCCATAGAACAGGAGAGAATCGAACCATGATTCAGTTGAGTGAAGATCAAATAGTGAAAGTAAAAGGTGGTATATCCTCGCCGAAAGGATTTCAGGCAAAGGGTGTGCATTGCGGACTGCGCTACTCGAAAAAAGACCTTGGCGTCATCATCAGCGAGACACCGGCAGTGAGCGCGGCAGTTTATACGCAAAGCCACTTCCAGGCGGCTCCGATTAAAGTCACACAGGACAGCTTAAAGCATGGATCAGCTCTGAAAGCAGTCATTGTCAACAGCGCTATTGCCAATGCTTGTACAGGGGAACAAGGCTTAGAGGACGCATACAAAATGCGGGGGAGCCTCGCTTTACAGCTGGGTATTGAGCCGGAGTTTGTCGCTGTTTCATCAACGGGCGTCATCGGCGAATATTTAGACATGGAAAAAATTCAGGCAGGCATCGAGCTCCTGAAACAAACACCTGCGGGATCGGGAGATTTCGAGGAAGCGATTTTAACGACAGATACCGTCATCAAGCAAACGTGCTATGAACTGACAATCGGAGGACAAAAAGTCACCATCGGCGGAGCGGCTAAAGGCTCCGGAATGATTCACCCAAACATGGCCACCATGCTGGGGTTTGTGACAACAGACGCGGCAATCGAAGAAAAAGCGCTGCAAAAAGTGCTTCGCGACATCACTGACGTCTCTTTTAATCAAATTACAGTTGACGGAGAAACCTCCACCAATGACATGGTATTGGTCATGGCAAATGGCTGCGCGGAAAATGAGTGCCTTACGGAAGATCATAAGGACTGGCCGCTCTTTAAAAAAGCGCTTCTTATGACTTGCGAAGATTTGGCTAAGGAGATTGCCAGGGACGGAGAAGGCGCGACAAAACTAATCGAAGCCCAAGTAAAAGGGGCAAAAAACAATCTTGATGCAAACGTAATTGCCAAGAAAATTGTCGGTTCGAACCTCGTAAAAACAGCTGTGTACGGAACAGACGCAAACTGGGGGCGCATTATCGGGGCTATCGGGCACAGCGCGGCCCAGGTGAAGGCTGAAGAAGTAGAGGTTTATCTCGGGGGCCAATGCCTGTTTAAAAACAACGAACCTCAGCCATTCTCTGAATCTCTCGCGAAACAATACCTCGAAGGAGACGAGATTGCCATTGTCATCAAGATGCATGAAGGGGACGGGAACGGAAGAGCATGGGGCTGTGATCTGACCTATGATTATATCAAAATTAATGCGAGCTATCGCACGTAATAAAGGGGAGCACAATGAAGAAAACAATCGTTTTTAAATGCGGGGGAAGTGTCATCCGTGAGCTGTCGGAAGAATTTTTTCAAAACCTGAAAGAATTGATGGAATCAGGATGGAAATTGGCAATTGTGCACGGCGGCGGACCGGAAATTACACATATGCTGAAACGGTTAAACATCAAAACAGAGTTCTCAGGCGGACAGCGGAAAACAACCAAACCGGTATTGGAAGTGGCTGAAATGGTCCTGTCCGGCTCAGTCAATAAATTTTTCGTTGCCGAGCTTGCCAAACACGGGCTGCGGGCTGCGGGAGTGTCCGGCAAGGATGGAGGCCTTCTCGAAGCAGACTATCTCGATCGGGACACATACGGCGAAGTCGGAGAAATTAAAAAGGTTAATGCCTCTATGGTAAATGCGCTGATGGATGAAGACATCATTCCGGTTATCGCGCCCCTGTCCTTGACGAGCGACTACAAAACACTGAATGTCAATGCTGATCTTGCGGCTTCGGCGGTCGCCGGGGCGCTGAAAGCCGATAAGCTGATGTTCGTCACAGACGTAGAGGGAATCATGAAGGAAAAACAGCGTCTCGACATCCTGACCCCTGAGGAAATTCAGACTCTCATTAAACAGGAAGTGATCACAGGCGGGATGATACCAAAGGTCAATTCAGCCTTGTCAGCATTATCGGATCAGGTATCAGAAGTGATGATCGTAAATGGAAAAGGATCGTTTTTCTCAGATCAAACATTTCAAGGAACAAAAATCGTCAAAGCAAAGGAGGCTGTTTCATGAGCAGCTTGTTTCAAACCTACGGTCGGTGGAACATCGAGATAAAGAAAGCGAAGGGAACTTGCGTTGAGGATCAAAACGGCAAAACATACCTCGATTTCATTCAAGGGATTGCGGTTTCCAACCTGGGCCACTGCCATGAAGCGGTCACAGAAGCGGTTAAAAAACAGCTCGACAGCGTATGGCACGTATCCAATCTGTTTGAAAACAGTCTTCAGGAGCAAGCGGCACAGCAGTTAGCGGCAAACAGTGCCGGAGATCTCGTTTTTTTCTGCAACAGCGGAGCGGAAGCGAATGAAGGCGCGATTAAGCTGGCACGAAAGGCAACTGGAAAAACGAAAATCATCACGTTTCTCCAATCATTCCACGGCCGCACCTATGCAGGGATGGCAGCTACCGGACAGGATAAAATCAAAACAGGTTTCGGCCCGATGCTGGAAGGCTTTCACTACCTCCCGTACAATGATCCAGCCGCTTTTGCCGCTCTTGGGGAGGAAGACGACATAGCCGCGGTCATGCTTGAGACCGTACAGGGTGAAGGCGGAGTCAATCCGGCCAGTGCAGAATTTTTAACAGCCGTACAGTCGTTTTGCAAGGAAAAGCAGGCGCTTCTGATTGTAGATGAAATTCAGACCGGCATTGGACGGACGGGAAAGGGCTTCGCATACGAACACTTCGGCCTCTCACCTGATATCATCACGGCTGCAAAAGGATTGGGGAACGGCTTTCCAGTCGGTGCGGTAATCGGAAAGAAAGAGCTGGGAGCAGCGTTTACTCCTGGGTCTCACGGAACGACTTTCGGAGGGAATATGCTGGCGATGGCCGCCGTCAATGCAACATTGCAGGTTGTATTCCAGCCTGAATTTCTGCAAGAGGCTGCTGATAAGGGTGCGTTTTTGAAAGAACAGCTGGAGGCTGAACTGAAGAGTCCTTTTGTGAGGCAAATTCGCGGCAAAGGATTAATGCTTGGAATTGAGTGTGATGGGCCGGTTGCAGACATCATTACTGAATTGCAGACATTAGGCTTGCTCGTACTGCCGGCCGGACCAAACGTGATTCGTCTGCTGCCGCCGCTCACCGTGACAAAGGATGAAATAACAGAAGCCATCAGCAAGCTGAAACAAGCGATTGCACAGCATTCCGCTGTCAATTTGTAAATTTTTTTCGATATAAAAGCATAAAAATTCATTTTTATAATTAATTATTCATCAAGAGGTGGGCTTTTAGATGGAAGGTTATTTAGTATTAGAAGATGGAACAGTGTTCAGCGGCGAACTGGACGGACATGAAAACTGCACGGGCGAAGCTGTGTTTTTCACAGGAATGACGGGCTATCAGGAAGTGCTGACAGACCCGTCATACAAAGGACAGATTATCGTATTTACGTATCCGCTGATCGGCAACTACGGCATTAATGAAAACGACTTTGAAAGCAAAAAACCGCAAGTGAAAGCAGCTGTTGTTTACGAGGCATGCGATCATTTTTCTCATCATGAAGCGGTATACAGCCTTAAGGAATATCTGAAAAAATGGAACATCCCGCTTTTATCCCATGTCGATACGAGGGCTGTCGTCAAAAAAATCCGTGCGAACGGAACGATGGGAGCGTCTGTCACTGCCTCTAAAGAAGCGGCTGAGATTGCTCTGCAGCCTGAGAACGTCGCAGAACAGGCGGCAGCACAGGACATCAGCACAATCGGCGAAGGAAATAAACATATCGCTCTCATTGACTTTGGCTATAAAAAATCAATTGCATCATCACTCGTGAAACGAGGCTGCAAGGTCACCGTTATACCGTATCAGCAAATGGAAACTGTTTACGCCATAAAGCCGGACGGTGTCGTGTTATCCAACGGACCCGGAGATCCGAAAGCCATTACACCGTATATGGAACAAATCAAAAACATCGTCAGCCGTTTTCCGACGCTCGGCATATGTCTCGGCCATCAGCTGATTGCGCTCGCTTTTGGCGGAAATACGTTTAAGCTGCCGTTTGGACACAGAGGCGCAAACCATCCGGTCATCGACCGTGAAACGAAGCGGGTTTTCATGACCAGCCAAAATCACAGCTATGTGGTTGATGAAAAATCCATCAACCAAGAAGAGCTGACGATCAGATTCCACCATGTCAATGACACGTCAGTTGAAGGGCTTTCCCATAAAAAGCTGCCAGTCATGAGTGTGCAATTCCACCCGGAAGCCCATCCCGGGCCGGCGGAAAGCGAATGGATTTTTGATGATTATTTAAAGAATGTGATACCAGCAAGGAGAGAAATCGCCCATGCCTAAAGACACCAGTATTTCAAGCATATTAGTAATCGGCTCAGGCCCGATTATCATCGGCCAGGCGGCAGAATTTGATTATTCAGGCACTCAAGGGTGCATCGCGCTCAAGGAAGAAGGCTATCGGGTTATTCTCGTCAACAACAACCCGGCCACAATTATGACCGATGAAGCTTTCGCGGATGACATTTATTTTGAACCGCTGACGGCGGAAAGCTTAACAGACATTATTAAGAAAGAAAAGCCCGACGGACTTTTGGCCAATTTAGGCGGGCAGACTGCACTGAATCTAGCGGTTGAACTTGAAGAGGCGGGTATCCTAAAGGCGCACGGCGTCAAACTTCTAGGTACATCCGTGGATACAATCCAAAAAGGAGAGGACCGGGAGAAATTTCGTTCTTTAATGAACGAGCTGAATCAGCCAGTTCCAGAGAGCGAAATTGTCGATAACGAAACCGACGCCATTCGCTTTGCGGAATCGATCGGCTTTCCGGTCATTATCCGGCCTGCTTACACGTTAGGCGGCAAAGGCGGGGGTATCGCGCCTACGAAAGAAGCATTTACCGCCATGATCAAGCAAGCCCTTTTGGCTAGCCCGATCAATCAATGTCTGGTAGAAAAGAGCATTGCCGGCTTTAAAGAAATTGAATATGAAGTGATGCGTGACAGCAACAACACATGCATTACCGTCTGTAATATGGAAAACATCGATCCTGTCGGTGTGCATACAGGCGATTCAATCGTAGTGGCGCCTTCACAAACATTAACTGATGAAGACTATCAAATGCTCCGGACGGCAAGTCTGACGATCATTTCGGCACTTGATGTCGTAGGCGGCTGCAACATTCAGTTTGCGCTTGATCCGTTCAGCAAGCAATACTACGTCATAGAAGTGAATCCGCGTGTGAGCCGTTCATCTGCTCTCGCGTCAAAAGCAACGGGTTATCCCATTGCGAAAATGGCTGCGAAATTGGCGGTTGGATACACGCTTGACGAATTAAAAAACCCGCTTACAGGCTCCACTTATGCGAGCTTTGAACCGGCATTGGACTATGTCATCGTCAAGTTTCCGCGCTGGCCGTTTGATAAATTCAAAAACGCGGACCGCAAGCTCGGCACGAAAATGAAAGCCACCGGAGAAGTGATGGCGATTGAACGTAATATAGAAGCGGCAATTCAAAAGGCGGCAGCCTCCCTTGAACTGAAAAACGTCGGCACGCATCTGCCCGAGCTCGGCGGCTTATCAATTGAAGCGCTCTGGGAACTGGCGATCACACCTGACGATCGAAGATTTTTCGTTGTGATGGAGCTGTTAAGCCGAAGGATATCGATAGAAGAAATCCATGCAAAAACAAAAATCGACCCGTTTTTCCTCCATACCTTTAACAATATCATTAAGCTGGAAAATCAGATCATGGAAGCGGGGAGCGACCTCTCTTATGATTTATTAAAAAAGGCAAAGGAAAAAGGGTTTTCAGATGCAACGATTGCCTCGCTTATCGGCAAGACAGAGGAAGAAGTGCGCACTCTTCGCAAGGAGAAGGGGATTACGCCTTCCTTCAAAATTGTTGATACTTGCGCAGCTGAGTTTGATGCGAAAACCAACTATTTTTACTCCACGTATTTCGGAGAAACCGATGGAGACATCAGCCGCAAAGAGAAAAAGCGCGCGCTGATTATCGGTTCAGGACCGATCCGCATTGGCCAGGGCGTTGAATTCGATTATAGTGCTGTTCATGGGGTGTTAACGCTGCAAAAGCTTGGGTTCGAAACGATTATGATTAACAACAACCCGGAAACCGTGAGCACAGATTATGAAATTGCGGATCGACTGTATTTTGAACCGCTGACAACGGAGCACATTTTAAACGTGGCGGAGCAGGAAAGCATTGACTTTGCGATCGTGCAGTTCGGCGGCCAAACCGCGATCAATGCTGCTGAAGCGCTCGAAAAAGCCGGAATCACGCTTCTCGGCACATCGTTTGAAACGCTTGACGTGTTAGAGGATCGCGATCAATTTTATCAGCTTCTTGATGAACTCGGATTGCAGCATGCTAAAGGAGAAATTGCCTATACAAAAGAAGAGGCTGCAGAGAAAGCTAACGGCATCGGCTATCCGGTATTAATCCGTCCTTCTTATGTCATTGGCGGGATGGGTATGATTATCGTTGACTCGGAAGCTGCGCTTTCTCAGCTGCTGGACGGAGAAGACAGCATGCCGTACCCCATTTTAATTGATCAGTACGTGTCAGGAAAAGAAGTCGAAATTGATTTGATTTCCGACGGTGAAGAAGTCTTTATCCCGACATATACCGAACATATTGAGCGGGCGGGCGTCCACTCAGGGGACAGCTTTGCCATTCTCCCGGGGCCTTCCGTCACAAACAAATTGCAGCAAGGAATGAAAGATGCTGCACAAAAAATTGCCCGAAAGCTTTCGTTTAAAGGCATTATGAACATCCAATTTGTGATCGATAACGAAAACATTCTCGTCCTTGAAGTGAATCCGAGAGCGAGCCGTACAGTTCCGGTTGTCAGCAAAGTCATGGGCGTTCCGATGATTCCGCTCGCCACACGGCTTCTGGCGGGGGCATCTCTAAAAGATGTAAACCCGGCAGTTCAAAATCACCACGGCGTTGCTGTAAAGTTCCCGGTCTTTTCAACTCATGCCATTCAAGATGTAGATGTGAAGCTTGGACCGGAAATGAAATCGACGGGAGAAGGCATGTGTGTTGCTTACGACGCCGACAGCGCCTTGAAAAAAATCTACACGCGTGTTTGGAATCAAAAAGGAAGCATTTATTTGCAAAACGGACCCGAAGATTTGAAGACATTAGCGGAAAACGCCGGTTTTACGGTTCATGAAGGTACATTCGCCTCATGGATGGAACAGGATGAAAAAGCTCTTCATATCAATTTAAACGGCTCTGAAGAAGCACGCAAAGAGCGTCTGGAAGCCATGACACACGGCATTACCGTCTTTACTGAAGAGGAAACCGTACGGGCGTTTTTGCAAAGCGGATCAGGCAGTCCGCACCCTGTTTCCCTCAGAGATCTTTATAAAAAGGAAGTGGTATCATGCACACAGTGAATATGGGAGAAACGCAAACCAGTCTATTCGGAAAAGACCTATTAACGCTAAAAGATCTCAGTGAACAGGATATCAGCGCGTTGCTTGCTGAAGCCAGTGAACTGAAACAAAACAAAATTCAGCCTATTTTTCAAGGCAAAACCCTTGCGATGATTTTTGAAAAATCATCCACGCGGACTCGTGTTTCATTTGAAGCCGGAATGGCGCAGCTTGGCGGAAATGCCCTCTTTTTAAGCCAGAAAGACCTGCAGCTGGGCCGCGGTGAAACTGTGGCTGATACGGCAAAAGTGCTCTCAGGCTATGTAGATGCGATCATGATCCGGACCTTCGAGCATGAAAAGGTGGAGGAGCTTGCTGAACACGCTGATATTCCAGTTATCAACGGGCTTACCGATAAATATCATCCTTGCCAGGCGCTTGCGGATCTATTGACGATCAAGGAAATCAAAGGCGATCTCAAAGGTGTGAAAGTCGCATATATCGGTGACGGAAATAATGTGGCGCACTCCCTGATGATCGGCTGCGCAAAAATGGGCTGTGATATCTCGATTGCTTCACCTGAGGGATACGAAGTGTTAGACGAAGCGGTGGAAGCAGCCAAGGCAGCGGCCCTTCAATCAGGTGCTTCCATTACACTTACAGCTGATCCGATTGAAGCCGTAAAAAATGCGGACGTCATTTATTCAGATGTATTCACTAGCATGGGACAGGAAGCGGAAGAGCAAGAGCGTCTCGCAGTCTTTTCGCCTTACCAGGTGAATGCATCGCTTGTCAGCCATGCTAATCCTGACTATACATTTTTGCACTGTCTTCCTGCACACCGTGAAGAAGAAGTGACGGCGGAGATTATTGACGGTCCGAATTCCGCTGTATTCCAGCAGGCCGAAAACCGCCTCCATGTGCAAAAAGCGCTGTTAAAGGCGATCCTATACAACGGAGAATAACCAAAAAAACTGCTGAGCCGGCTCTCAGCAGTTTTTTTATTGAAACATATTCACACCCGCTTAGGCGCATACTACACGAAAAAGGAAAAGGAGGAAAAACAGTGGGACAGCAGCATCAATTCCGGCCCGGGCAGAAAGCGCCCAACAACGGCGTTTACGTAGAAATCGGCGAGACGGGGAGTATGGTCAAAAATCCGCAAAAGGTCCATCTGTCTGCAGGAGATATGTTTCCTGAAACATCTAATCACAACCGCCTGTGGACGTATAAAAGAAAACCGTGATCACGAAAAAACCCAAAACAATATATGTTTTGGGTTTTTGGCTTATTAATGCTGGCTGGCATTGTTGTTCATAGGCATGATTGCTGCTAGCGCCATGATCAGCACATATAAAACGACAGCAATTACGGATGATGTTGTGAAGTTATACGCTACACTGTTCATGCTGGCAATCAAATAGCATGCCATATGCGATAAAAGGAACGTCCAAATAAAAGCAATAATAAATCGCACGTTTCCACCTCGTCCTTCTCATTCTATTCTAGAAGTTATCATACCATACATAAAGCCAAGGGGGAATCTAATTTTAGAAGAAAGTGAGGTGACAAAAGAGTCTGATTCGTCACATTTTTAATGGTAAAATATAAAAAATAAATATCGTCAATTGGTATAATAGCCAAAACATAGAAAGGCTAGGACTTTACCTTATTCGTTTCTTTTCTTTTTACATAAGATAGCGTGAGATGAAGTGTGAAAGGAGGCGGGCAAGCGATGGGAATAACGGAAAGGTATTTTCAATTGGGAACGGAGCATAACGTGATTCATCTGCCCTATCGTCCGAACGGCTTTGGTATCTTTGTCCTCGGAGACAGAACCCACTTTGTCGGTAATGATTCGAGCTTTTGGCTTCAGCATTACGGCAGAAATCAGCTTTTAAATATGCTGAGGGACGAAGGCTATACCATTTTTAACAGCAATCTGTTCGGAAGGCACTGGGGCGCGGAAAAAGCGGTCACCTATGCCAAGCAGCTGATACATTTCGTGTTGAAGCAGGAAATACTCAATCCGAAGATTCATATATTAGCAGAAGGAATGGGCGCTCTCGTGGCCGATGAACTGCTTCGTTTTTCCCCGGATCATATCCGATCAGCCGCGATGTTGAATCCTTGTCTCGATCTTCAGGCACATTATGAATCAGAAAAAGAAAATAAATTTTTCTATAAGCAATTTTTGAAGGAAGTATCGGAAAGCTACGAAATCCCCGAAAAAGAAGCGGCTTCACTTCGTTATAAAACAATCGAAACCTATCCGAGCAGCGTACCGGTTCATATATGGCAGAGGATGACCGGATCTCCGTATCCGTACAGCCTGCATGCGGAGGTATTTAAGGAAAAACAGCAGCGAAAACAAGGCTGTCCGGTTGATATAACGTTTCATTTATTTGAGCACCCAAGCAGGATTTATGCATCAATCTGCAAATTCTTTCACAGTCATGAAAAAGAGCTATAAAGAATACAATAACAATAGCCTTCTCTTTTGCGGAGGCTGTTTTGCTTTGGATAAAATGAAAAACCGGAAGGGCGGCAGATGAAATGAAATCAACGCTGATTGTAGGGGCGGATGAATTTTTCGGCCTTTCTTTATGCGAGCGAATGATGGATGAAGGCATATACGTCGATGTCGTTTTGGCTGAAACAGATGATGAAAGCAGACAAATGTACTTAGAGGAAAGACTCATGTGGCTTGGGAGAAATGAGCACTTTCGGAAGCTCGAGCACATTGAGGATCAATTATATGATACAATTTGTATCCAATATGGCAGCGGCTTTTTGCCTTTGGATCAATATAAATCAGCTTATGTTTTGGTATATGAACAAGACCGAAAAGAGTGGGAGAAACGTGAAAAGACAGGTTCAGAAAAAGCGGTGATTCTTCCGAAAATGTATGGGCCGTGGAAAGAAGAACAGGAGGAAGAGGGCTTTTATACAGAAGATGTAGCTGAAGAGCTTTTGAGATTCCTGCTAGACCCCGGCCGTGATCCTGTCGAAAGTTCCATTTTTGATTTGCAAATCACTAAAAAAACCTCCAAAGATGAAGCGAAAACAAAAATTCTCGAGTGGAAAAGACAATTTCCATCAATTTTCGACAAATATTAAGAAAAACCTTCCATGTTTCGAGTTTTCTAGATACAATAAACATATCATTTTAATACATGTTATAGCTTGTCAAAAAGGAGTTGAACATGACTTGATCACAAGGCTTGTCATGATCTTTTCTGTCCTCCTTTTATTAAGCGGATGTGGACAAACTCCGTTTAAAGGAAAAATTGAGAAGGTCGGCATGCTCTTTCCTGATACGATTAATGACCTCGTATGGGGCACAAAAGGGTATAAAGGATTATTGAATATACAGTCTAAATACAATGTGGACGTCTACTATAAAGAAGGCGTAAAAACAGATGAAGATATTATAAATGCGATTGAAGATTTTCATAAGCGCGGCGTCAATCTCCTCTTTGGCCATGGAAGTGAGTTTGAAGAAGTATTTAACTTGGTCAGTGAAGACTATCCGGATATGCAGTTTGTGATTTCAAATGCAAAAGCAAAAGCGGACAATGTCACAAGCGTCCATCTCAGCGGGGAAGCAATCGGCTTTTTCGGCGGAATGACTGCTGCCCATATGTCAAAAACCAATCAGGTCGGTGTTATCGCTTCTTTTACATGGCAGCCAGAAGTTGACGGCTTTATAAAAGGGGCTAAGTATGAAGATCCTAATATAGAAGTGAATACAAAATATACGGATCACTGGGATGATGATTCGACTGCGGTTAACCTTTATCAAAAAATGAAGAACGAAGGCGCGGATGTTGTGTATCCTGCCGGAGACGGGTATAATGTTCCTGTCATTCAGCAAATCAAAAAAGACGGCCTATATGCGATCGGCTATGTCACAGATCAATCCGATCTTGGCGAGAACACCGTGTTAACCAGCACGGTGCAAAATGTGGACAAGGCTTATGAAATCATAGCTGAGCAATTCGACAAAGGCACTTTAAAAGGCGGCGATCACTATTACGATCTGAAAAGCCGAGTTGTCGAAATGGGAACCTTCAGTCCGCTTGTGGACAAAGACTTTCAGAAAAAAATCGCCAAACTGGTCAAAATGTATAACAAAACAGGTGAACTGCCAAAAAACGAGTAACGGAGTGACGTCACATGCAGCACGAAAAATCACTTGAGTTTTTGCAAATCGCAATGAAATATCTGCCTGAAGCGAAAGAGCAGCTGGAAAAATCGGGAATAGAGCTGTCGATGGAGGCCATTCAGCCGTTTATGAATTTATTTACAACGGTAATGGCGGAAGCCTACGAGCTAGGTAAATCCGACGCGAAATCTGAAACCGAATAAGAAGAAGCCACTTTCTCGAAAGTGGCTTTTCACATGATTTTCTTTTTAATAGCGGATACCATAGGTGCGAGCTCCTTCAGAGCGGGTTTGATTTGATCGAGAGAGTTCATAATCGAACCGATTTGGTTCATGATATACATGTAATCAATCGTCTCTTCTTCGTTTGTCGGGGAAACCTCCTCCTCCTGCACTTCTTCTTTTTCTGTTTTTTGTTTGGCGTTATCGCCGAACATCATTTTTGAAAACACATCCACCTGCATACGCCTCCTTTTCCATATACCATACTCTATGAGTAAGTTGAACTGATAGTTTAGACGAATATATTGCCATGTGAAAAAAAATAGGATAGAATTAGTACCTGATACTAATAATTGATCATAACCTGATTGATCTTCTAAATTAACTATATAAAGGAGTCTTCCCTTATGAAAGCTGGAATACTTGGAGTTGGACGTTATATCCCTGAGAAGGTTTTAACAAATCATGATTTAGAAAAAATGGTTGAAACTTCTGACGAGTGGATTCGTACAAGAACAGGAATAGAAGAAAGAAGAATTGCCGCAGATGACGTATATTCATCACATATGGCTGTTGCAGCAGCAAAAAAAGCGCTGGAACAAGCTGAAGTGTCCGCTGAGGATCTCGATATGATTCTCGTTGCGACTGTCACACCTGATCAGTCATTTCCTACAGTTTCTTGTATGATTCAAGAGCAGCTCGGCGCAAAGAAAGCATGTGCCATGGATATCAGCGCGGCTTGTGCAGGCTTTATGTACGGGGTTGTAACCGGCAAACAATTTATTGAATCCGGAACCTATAAGCATGTCCTTGTTGTCGGTGTAGAAAAGCTCTCAAGCATTACAGACTGGGAAGACCGCAACACAGCCGTTCTGTTTGGCGACGGAGCGGGCGCTGCGGTAGTCGGGCCAGTCAGTGATGACAGAGGAATTCTTTCATTTGAACTAGGAGCAGACGGCACAGGCGGTCAGCACTTGTATCTGAATGAAAAAGGACATACAATCATGAATGGACGTGAAGTTTTCAAATTTGCGGTCCGCCAAATGGGTGAATCATGCGTAAATGTCATTGAAAAAGCAGGGCTCTCAAAAGAGGACGTCGACTTTTTGATTCCGCATCAGGCGAACATCCGCATCATGGAAGCTGCACGTGAGCGTTTAGAGCTTCCTGTCGAAAAGATGTCTAAAACAGTTCATAAATATGGAAACACTTCTGCCGCATCCATTCCTATTTCTCTTGTAGAAGAATTGGAAGCCGGTAAAATCAAAGATGGCGATGTGATCGTCATGGTAGGATTCGGCGGAGGATTAACTTGGGGCGCCATTGCAATCCGCTGGGGCCGATAAAAAAAGGTGAGGTGCACACAAGATGAGTAAAAAAAGAGTAGTTGTTACAGGACTCGGAGCATTGTCTCCGCTTGGCAACGACGTTGATACAAGTTGGAATAACGCAATCAACGGTGTGTCCGGAATTGGTCCGATCACTCGTGTTGATGCTGAAGAATATCCGGCTAAAGTAGCCGCTGAATTAAAAGACTTTAATGTTGAAGATTACATGGACAAAAAAGAAGCAAGAAAAATGGACCGTTTTACTCAATATGCGGTTGTCGCTGCGAAAATGGCGGTTGAAGACGCAGGTCTTAAAATTACTGATGAAATCGCGCCGAGAGTCGGTGTTTGGGTTGGTTCCGGAATCGGAGGACTTGAAACGCTTGAGTCTCAATTTGAAATCTTCTTAACAAAAGGCCCAAGGCGGGTAAGCCCGTTTTTTGTGCCGATGATGATTCCTGATATGGCGACAGGCCAAATTTCTATTGCTTTAGGAGCAAAGGGAGTTAACTCTTGTACGGTAACTGCATGTGCAACAGGGACAAACTCTATCGGTGACGCGTTTAAAGTCATTCAGCGCGGCGATGCAGACGCTATGATCACAGGCGGAACAGAAGCGCCGCTGACTAGAATGTCATTCGCTGGCTTCAGTGCCAACAAAGCGCTTTCTACAAATCCGGATCCGAAAACAGCAAGCCGTCCGTTTGATAAAAACCGTGATGGATTCGTCATGGGTGAAGGTGCGGGAATTATCGTTCTTGAGGAACTTGAGCACGCACTTGCACGCGGCGCTAAAATTTACGGAGAAATCGTCGGTTACGGCTCGACGGGAGACGCTTATCATATCACAGCGCCTGCCCAAGACGGCGAAGGCGGAGCGAGAGCGATGCAAGAAGCCATTAAAGATGCGGGCATTGCGCTTGAAGAGATTGACTATATCAATGCTCACGGCACAAGCACATATTACAATGACAAATACGAAACAATGGCGATTAAGACTGTTTTTGGCGAGCATGCCTACAAACTTGCGGTAAGCTCTACAAAATCTATGACGGGCCACCTTCTAGGCGCGGCGGGCGGTATTGAAGCCATTTTCTCTATCCTTGCCATTAAAGAAGGCATGATCCCGCCAACAATCAATATTGAAACGCCTGACGAAGAATGCGATTTAGATTATGTGCCTGGTGAAGCACGCAGACAAGATCTCAGCTATGTTCTCAGCAACTCACTGGGATTCGGCGGACATAATGCAACGCTCATCTTCAAAAAATATCAGTAATCATGACGCCAAACCGGCTGCCCTAAAAGGGTATCCGGTTTTTTTCGTACGCATAGGATAAAAAAGAGGAGGCGATAGCATGAGCGTGGAACAAACATACAAATGGTTTGAAAAAGCCGCTTCAATAGATGATCTGGCGCATTACATTGTCCCGCACTTTTCAGGAACGGAGAAAGAAGACTGGAAAGGCATCTTGAGACATTTGCAGCATCACGGAATGTTTAAAAACATAGAAGAGGGAATAAGCACGTCTTCCATTCTGAAAGAAAAAGGACTTTTTCAGCATATACAAAAAGAGGAGCAGTATCTCAAAAAGAAGTGGCAAGGACCTGACGTGCCAATCGTAGCACTTCCGGTTGATGAACGAAACAGAAGAATCCGTTTAGAATTCGGATCAAAATCAGGGCTCGCCTTTCCTGATAAAATGTTTCTCTTTTTCTCGTCAGATATCGAATTATCCTCGGTGTCAGCCCTTATGACACATGAATATCATCATGTTTGCCGGTTAGATCATATGACTAAAGAGGAAAAAGACGTCACATTACTTGATACAATCATCATGGAGGGGTTGGCAGAATATGCTGTTTATGAGAGGTTAGGCCAGAGCCAAACGGCTGACTGGACCAACTGGTATACCCCTCTGCAGCTTGAAGTTTTTTACGAAAAAAAGATTGCGCCCTATTTGAACATCAAACGGGAACATCGATTGTTCGATCAGCTTTTATACGGCAAAGGATACCATCCGAAAATGCTTGGATATGCAGTCGGATTCAATATTGTAAAAAAATATTTAACAGAGAACAAAGCCAATACAGCAGACGGGCTGTCCATCTCTCCTGAAACCTTTTTGAAAGCAACGCTTTAATAGAATAAAATAATGGAATTTCGTTAATAATATTACATTTATCCTAAAAAATTCTTGATTTTGCAAAATGATTGTAATAATATACAACTATAAAATTTTTCGATAATTCAATATTATTTATTATTTCTGAATAAAGGGATTACTTTCTCTTGAAAACGTTTGACGACAAGAGGGGGAAAGGGGAGCTAGCATGAGCACACTTTTAGAAGTGAACAATTTAAAGACTTATTTTTTTAGAAAAAAGGAGCCGATCCCTGCGGTGGACGGAGTCGATTTCTACATCAAAAAAGGCGAAACCGTCGCGCTTGTAGGCGAATCCGGCTCCGGCAAAAGTATTACTTCATTGTCTATTATGGGTCTTGTCCAGAGCTCAGGCGGAAAAATCATGGACGGTACGATTAAACTCGAAGACAAGGACCTCACCTCATTCACTGAAAATGACTATTGCAAAATCCGCGGAAACGAAGTATCCATGATCTTTCAAGAACCAATGACCTCCCTTAATCCGGTGTTAACGATCGGAGAACAAATTACCGAAGTGCTGATTTACCATAAAAACATGAAGAAAAAAGAAGCGTATCAAAGAGCCGTCGAACTCTTGAAGATGGTTGGGTTCTCAAGAGCGGAGCAAATGATGAAGGAATATCCGCACCGTCTATCTGGCGGAATGAGACAGAGGGTAATGATCGCCATCGCGCTCAGCTGTAATCCAAAACTGCTGATTGCCGATGAACCGACAACGGCGTTAGACGTGACGATACAAGCCCAAGTGCTGGAGCTAATGAAGGATCTCTGCCAGAAGTTTGATACGTCAATTTTGCTGATTACACATGACTTAGGTGTTGTATCGGAAGCAGCCGACAGAGTGATTGTCATGTACTGCGGACAAGTCGTAGAAAATGCCTCAGTCGATGAGTTATTTTTAGAGCCCCTTCATCCTTATACAGAAGGACTGCTTATGTCGATTCCCGTCATAGATGGAGAGATTGATAAATTAAATGCGATTAAAGGCAGCGTGCCGACACCAGATAATCTGCCGCCGGGGTGCCGTTTTGCTCCAAGGTGCCCAAAGGCCATGGATAAATGCTGGACCCATCAGCCTTCGCTTTTGACACACAAAAGCGGAAGGTCAGTGAGATGCTTTTTATATGAGGAAGAAGGTGCCGAACAATCATGACAGCAGCTAATCAGGAAACAATTTTAGAACTTCGGGACGTGAAAAAATATTTCCCGATCCGCTCAGGCTTTTTTCAAAGAAAAGTTGGTGATGTAAAAGCGGTGGACGGTGTTTCGTTTTCCTTAAAAAAAGGAGAAACACTCGGAATTGTTGGAGAATCGGGTTGCGGAAAATCGACTGCCGGCCGGACGATGATCAGGCTGTACAAACCGACTGAAGGCCAAATTTTCTTTAAGGGGCAGGATATTTCCAATCTGTCAGAGGAGAATTTACGAAAAAACGTCCGCAAAAATATCCAGATGGTCTTTCAAGATCCATTCGCTTCGCTGAATCCAAGAAAAACGCTGCGTTCTATTATTAAGGAGCCTTTTAACACGCACCATATGTACACGATGCGAGAACGAAATGAGAAAGTCGAAGAGCTGCTTGCGAGAGTAGGTCTTCATCCGTCGTTTGCCTCCCGCTATCCTCATGAATTTTCCGGCGGACAGCGTCAGCGGATCGGCATTGCGAGAGCCCTCACGCTGAATCCGGAGCTTATCATTGCAGACGAACCGGTTTCTGCACTTGATGTATCGATTCAGGCCCAGGTCATCAACTTAATGGAAGAATTGCAGGAAGAATTTAATCTGACGTATCTATTTATCTCTCATGATTTAAGTGTCGTCCGCCATATCAGCGACAGAGTCGGGGTAATGTACCTTGGCAAAATGATGGAACTGACCGATAAGCACGAGTTATATGACAATCCGCTCCACCCATACACCCAAGCACTTTTATCATCTGTCCCGGTTACAAGAAAAAAAGGATCTGTCAAACGCGAACGCATCGTCCTGAAAGGAGAACTGCCCAGCCCAGCCAATCCGCCAAAAGGCTGTGTTTTCCATACGAGATGTCCCGTTGCAAAACCAATATGCAAGGAACAAATACCAGAATTCAAAGAAGCTGCTCCCAGCCATTTTGTGGCTTGTCACCTTTATAGCTAACTGTCGCCCGCACAGCTTTGAGAGGGGGTATGCATACTACATAAACAGCAGCTAAGAAGAACGACCATTTCAAGAGGGGGAATATGGAATGAAAAGACGTAAAACCGCACTGATGATGCTAAGTGTATTGATGGTGATGGCCATCTTTTTATCGGCCTGCTCGGGATCAAAATCGAGCAGCAGCAGTGAGAAAAAATCAAACGGAAAACCGCAGCAAGGCGGGGATTTGGTTGTGGGTTCAATCGGTGCTCCGACACTTTTCAACTCATTATATTCAACTGATGAATCGAGTACGGATATTGAACAAATGATTTATAGCTTTTTAACAAAAACAGATGAAAAATTAAATGTCAAAATGTCATTGGCTGAGAGTGTCAAAGAGCTGGATGGCGGACTGAAATATGATGTAAAAATCAAAAAAGGCGTGAAGTTCCATGACGGAGAAGAACTTACTGCCGACGATGTAGTATTTACGTTTAACATCCCGCTGAACAAGGATTACAAAGGTGAGCGCGGCTCTAACTTTGAGATGCTGAAGTCAGTAGAGAAAAAGGGAGATTACGAGGTTTTATTTACCCTGAAATACAAAGACCCTAACTTCTATAACAATACGTTGGACAGCTACGGCATTCTTCCTGAGCATATTTTAAAAGATGTACCTGTTGCGCAGCTTGAAGATAATGAATTTAACAGAAAAAATCCGATCGGCTCAGGGCCTTTCAAATTTAAAGAATGGAAAGATGGACAATACGTGAAGCTCGTTGCCAATGATGATTACTATGACGGGCGTCCGTATTTAGACAGTGTGACGTATAAAATCATTCCTGATGCCAATGCTGCGGTTGCCCAGCTTCAAGCGGGGGATATTGATTTCTTTAACGTTCCGTCAACTGATTATAAGACAGCTGAATCGTTTAATAATGTCAAGGTTGTAACAGACTTGGCGCTGAGCTATTCATATATCGGCTGGAATGAGAAAAACGAGCTCTTTAAAGACAAAAAAGTGCGCCAGGCGCTTACCACTGCGTTAGACCGTGAAACGATGGTTGAAACTGTATTGGATGGCGACGGAGAGGTCGCTTATATCCCGGAAAGTCCGGCTTCCTGGAACTATCCGAAAGGCGTAGAAGTGCCTAAATTTAAATACAATGTGAAAAAAGCGAAGAAGATGCTGAAAGAAGCCGGCTGGGAAGATACTGACGGTGACGGCATCTTAGATAAAGACGGCAAAAAATTCGAGTTTACCCTGAAAACGAACCAAGGAAATAAGGTGCGTGAAGATATTGCAGTTGTTGTTCAAGAGCAGCTGAAGAAAGTCGGTATTAAAGTAACGCCGCAAATCGTGGAATGGAGTGCGCTTGTTGAGCAAACCAGCGCCCCTAATTGGGACTATGACGCAATGGTATTAGGATGGAGCCTGTCCACATTCCCGGATCATTACGATATTTTCCATTCAAGCCAGTCTGAAAAAGGCTTAAATAACATGTGGTATAAAAATCCAGAGGTCGATAAACTTCTGAAAGCTGCAAAATCGATCAGTGACCGTGAGGAATACTCTAAAGCCTATGAGAAGATTTACCAAAAGCTTGCTGAAGATCAGCCGTACACCTTCCTTTATTATCCGAACAACCATATGGCGATGCCAGCTAACTTAGAGGGTTATGTGTATCATCCGAAACGTGAACTATATCAGATTGAAAAATGGTGGCTTGCCCAATAATTTTCCCTTGAAGGGGAGGGAGCGAATTTCCTTCCCCTTCTATATTGAAAAAGAACCACAAAGGGGACAAGAATATGGTTACATATATCATTCGAAGAACATTAGCTTCAATTCCTATCTTATTAGGAATTACAATTTTGTCTTTTGTCATTATGAAAGCGGCTCCCGGAGATCCGATGACGCTTATGATGGACCCTACCATCAGCCAGGCAGACAGAGAGCAGTTTATTGAAAAATATGGCCTGAATGACCCGGAATACGTTCAATATTTAAAATGGCTCGGCAATATGGTTCAAGGGGATTTCGGGACGTCCATTATCAGAAAAGGAACGCCTGTTTCAGAGCTGATTATAGCAAGGCTGCCTAACACACTCCTCCTTATGCTGGTGTCGACGATTTTGGCGCTGATCATTTCAATCCCATTTGGCGTGATTTCTGCAAAAAAACCTTATTCAAAACTGGATTATGGCATTACATTTACTTCATTTATCGGTTTAGCCATTCCGAACTTTTGGTTCGGTCTGATTTTAATTATGGTGTTTGCTGTGAACCTCGGCTGGTTCCCAACTGGGGGAGTCGCTACTCTTAACACAGATTTTAGCTTATTAGACCGGATTCATCATTTGTTATTACCCGCATTTGTGTTAGCTACGGCAGATATGGCTGGCTTAACGAGATATACAAGGTCAAACATGCTTGATGTGTTAAATCAAGACTATATCCGAACAGCCAGATCAAAAGGCTTTAAAGAAAATCGCGTGCTATTTAAGCATGGCTTGCGGAATGCGCTATTGCCTGTTATTACGATCTTCGGTTTAATGATTCCCTCATTTATCGGCGGAGCGGTTGTTGTAGAGCAGATTTTCACTTGGCCGGGGCTGGGAAAACTGTTTGTCGATTCAGCATTCCAGCGTGATTATCCGGTTATTATGGCAATGACCGTAATTTCGGCAGTGCTTGTCGTGATCGGAAACCTCATTGCAGACATCCTTTACGCGATTGTTGATCCGCGGATCGAATATTAAGAGGAGGGAAACAGAGATGTCAGAGCTGCAAACAACTCCCTCGCCGGAGATCAGACTAAAAGAAAACATTTCGAAAAAACCAGAGACGATGACCAAGATCTTCTGGGAGAAATTCTCGAAAAACAAGCTGGCCATTCTAGGTGCCGTCATTCTATTTATCATTGTTATGTCGGCTGTTTTCGCTCCTTTGATTGCACCTTACCCCCAAGAGCAGCAAAGCCTGCTTGATAAGTATAAAGCGCCGGGCCTTGAACATTTAATGGGAACGGATAAATTCGGCCGCGATATTTTCAGCCGGATTTTGTATGGAGCGCGAGTCTCTTTATTGGTCGGTTTTGCTTCTGTAGTCGGTTCTATTTTAATCGGAACTGTATTAGGGGCGTTAGCAGGTTATTTCAGAGGATTAGTCGACGCTGTCATTATGCGTTTAGTCGACATTGTATTATCCATTCCGGATATTTTCTTGCTGATCACGCTGGTTACCATTTTCAAGCCTGGCGTGGACAAACTAATTTTAATTTTCTGTCTCACCGGCTGGACAACAACGGCACGATTGGTAAGAGGAGAGTTTCTATCGCTTCGTTCAAGGGAATACGTTCTGGCTGCTAAAACAATCGGAACGAAGACGCACAAAATTATCTTTTCACATATTCTCCCCAATGCGTTAGGACCGATTATTGTGTCAGCAACATTAAAGGTAGGCTCAGTCATTCTCGCTGAGTCCGCGCTGAGCTACTTAGGCTTCGGGATTCAGCCGCCAATCGCAAGCTGGGGAAATATGCTTCAAGACGCACAAAATTTCACGGTGATGATTCAAGCATGGTGGTACCCATTATTTCCCGGGCTATTTATTTTAATTACTGTGCTGTGCTTCAACTTTGTCGGAGACGGTTTGCGGGATGCTCTTGATCCTAAAAATATTAAATAAAATGAAAATCTTGTTCGTTAGAAAATGTAACGAATTCCTGAAGTAAGCAGATTTCCTTTGTCAGAAAATATACGAGGAAGTCTGCTTTTTGTGATCATAACAGAAACCCAGTTATTCCAGATTTCCTCAATCTCTATGGAATAATTTCTCTGCACCTTGCCTATACTGTGGACAACAGTTTTTATAAAGTGAGGGGTTAGAGATGTTATTTCTTCATGATGTGTGGGTCAATTGGTTTGAAGGGGAAGAAAATGGCTACAATGTATGCCACTTTCATGAATGGCGCAAGGAAGATACGGTTGAGCTTTTGGATCAGGTGCCTCTCTTAAGGGTGCCGTCAGTATTGTTTCATTACATAGAAAACGATTTGTCAGAGCTTCCGAAAGATTTGCTTGAAGAGGTTCATCAAAAATCGTACATCCGCAAAAATCATGAACGCACAAAGCTGGAGTATTGTTTTGTTGTGACAGACGGAATCGGCATTTTGGCTGTTGATACAATCGGCTACACGATCCCTGTCAGAAAAAGCCGCCTTATCCCGCGGCAGGAGCAGCTTGTGTATGAAATGGTGAAAGATGTAGAGCCGGAAACGTATGAATTTGAGCCGAAGAAGCTGGAGTCCTCAAAAGAATATCATATCTTATCATTGGCACCAGAGCACGTCAGAGGATTAACGAGAAAAGAGCGGCAAATTAAGCAGCTTATGTTTATGGCGCTGGATCAATTAAAAGGGCTGAAAAACCGTGCGGAGATCGGCTACTGGTACACAGAGTGGAACCCGCATATGTATGAACAAATCAAACGGATGAGCTTTGAAGAGATTTGGGACATGCTGTATAACGAAACAATTGAAGGCTGGTCGGACAAGCATTTGGCTTTTTGCGAAAATCTGATCAAAGGACAGCCTTTTTTCGAGAAGCTTTGGGAAATGGAAAATGAATCAAAGGTAAACTAAAAAAAGCCGCTCTTTGCAAATCGCAAGAGCGGTTTTTTGATTAGCGTCTTTTTCGGCCAAGACCCATGGCGTTTTCCATTTTTTTGAGCATTTTGTTCGCTGTCCGGTTCGCCCGCTCAGCGCCTTCATCAAGAATCCGGTCTAATTCTTCGGATTCAATCAGTTCATGATAACGGTCTTGAATTGGCTTCAATGCACCGACTACCACTTCTGCCAAATCACCTTTGAACTCGCCATAGCCTTTTCCTTCGTATTTCGCTTCAAGCTCTTCAATCGTCGTATTGCCGAGAATTGAATAAATCGTAAGTAGATTGGAAACGCCAGGTTTGTTTTCTTTATCAAATTTTACAATACCTTCAGAATCTGTCACAGCGCTTTTGATTTTCTTTTCAAGCTGCTTTGGTTCGTCCAGCAATGTTATAAAAGATTTCTGGTTCGGATCAGATTTACTCATTTTCTTCAGCGGGTCAGTCAGAGACATGATCCGAGCGCCTACTTTTGGAATCTTCACTTCGGGAATTGTAAAGATGTCGTTATATTTTTTGTTAAATCGCTCTGCAAGGTTTCGTGTCAGCTCAAGATGCTGCTTTTGATCCTCGCCGACAGGCACAAGATCTGTACCGTACAGCAGAATATCTGCAGCCATCAGCGGCGGGTATGTTAACAGGCCCGAGACAACTGCTTCTTTTCCATTTGACTTGTCCTTAAATTGAGTCATTCGCTCAAGCTCGCCGATATAAGCGACGCACTGCATCATCCAACCGGCCTGTGCATGTGCGGGAACCTCTGATTGAATAAACAGCGTTGCCTTTTCAGGGTCGAGACCGACAGCTAGATAAAGCGCCGCCAAACTGCGGATATTTTTTCTCAGCTGAAGCCGATCCTGAGGAACTGTGATTGCATGCTGGTCTACGATGCAAAAATAGCTGTTATAATCATGCTGGAGTTCGACAAACTGCTTCATTGCACCGATGTAGTTGCCGAGTGTAACGGAACCGCTCGGCTGGATGCCTGAAAAAATCGTCTGTTTCATTGGAAAATCAACCTCATTTCTTAAAACATAATAAAAAAGGCTCATTCTTCCCCTGTAAAAAAGGGACGAATGAACCGTGGTACCACCCTGATTATTCCATTAAAATGGAATCACTCTGGCGTTTGTAACGGAGACTGCTCCGGCTGAGCCTACTTTTTGGTTCGGTCAGCTGCTCCAAAGTCCATTCCACATTGCCCGTTATCTGCTCCCAGCACCGCAGACTCTCTTCAAACGGGTGAAATGTGTACTACTCTTTTTCATAGCAAGCTTTTCTTTTGATTGCTTCATTATAAATCAATTATAACCAATTGTCATCCTGAAAAAACATTCTTTTTGCATGAAAATTGTAATGATATAAATAATAGAACAGCCGTAAATCGCCCAAATGATAACTGCTCTCAGCGGTTAAACAGCTAGATATTATATGTATAAAGCAATATGGATTGGAAACTCCTACAATAGTTTTTAATCAATTTATGCTTTAAACGGTAGAAGGATATCGCGTTATTGGCAGAAAAACTAACGAAGTTTAAAAATTTTAAATTGATAAAATAATATTGCAATAAAGAATTTGTTTCATTATAATGAACTTGTTCACTCTATTGTTACAGCTTTTTTACAAAAATAATCAGAAAAGACGGAACAGAATAAAAGTTATGCAAATTCAGGTTCATTTGTCTGATATTTCTGAGGATTTAGCCGTAAGGAGCTGAAAAATGATTATTAGGGGGTTTGTGGATATGAAAAAACGTTGGTCGATTGTCACGTTAATGCTCATTTTCACTCTCGTACTGAGCGCATGCGGCTTTGGCGGCAGCGGTTCAAACGGTGATGGGAAAAAAGACAGCAAAGGGAAGACAACTCTTAACATTAATATTAAAACTGAGCCGTTCTCCTTACATCCGGGATTGGCAAATGACTCGGTATCAGGCGGTGTTATCCGTCAGACTTTTGAAGGATTGACACGTATTAATGCAGATGGTGAGCCTGAAGAAGGCGCAGCCTCTAAAATTGAAACAAGCAAAGATGGAAAAACCTATACGTTTACGATTCGTGATGGTGCAAAGTGGTCAAATGGCGACCCTGTCACAGCGCAAGATTTTGAATATGCATGGAAATGGGCGCTTGATCCTAATAACGAATCACAATACGCTTACCAGCTCTACTACATAAAAGGTGCTGAGGCGGCAAATACCGGTAAAGGCAGCCTTGATGATGTGGCAGTGAAAGCTGAAAACGATAAAACATTAAAGGTTGAACTAAACAACCCGACTCCATACTTCACTGAATTAACAGCATTTTATACTTATATGCCGATTAACAAAAAGATTGCAGAGAAAAACAAAAAATGGAACACAGATGCCGGAGATGATTACGTGTCAAACGGACCATTTAAGATGACGGCATGGAAACACAGCGGATCTATCGATCTTGAAAAGAATGATCAATACTGGGATAAAGACAAAGTCAAACTGAAGAAAATCAATATGGTTATGATCAACAACAACAATACGGAACTGAAAAAATTCCAAGCTGGTGAACTTGATTGGGCCGGTATGCCGCTCGGACAGCTTCCGACTGAATCTCTGCCTAGCTTGAAAAAAGACGGTTCTTTACATGTTGAGCCGATTGCAGGTGTGTATTGGTACAAATTTAACACTGAAGCGAAGCCGTTAGACAACATAAATATCCGTAAAGCTTTAACATATGCAATTGACCGCCAATCGATTGTTAAAAACGTTACACAAGGTGAGCAAATCCCGGCTATGGCCGCAGTTCCGCCGACAATGAAAGGATTTGAAGATAACAAAGAAGGCTACTTCAAAGACAACGATGTCAAAACGGCAAAAGAATACCTTGAAAAAGGCCTGAAAGAAATGGGCTTAAGCAAGGCATCTGACCTGCCGAAAATCAAATTATCTTATAACACTGATGATGCACATGCAAAAATCGCTCAAGCAGTGCAAGAAATGTGGAAGAAAAATTTAGGCGTTAATATTGAGCTTGATAACTCAGAATGGAATGTATATATTGATAAGCTTCACAGCCAAGATTATCAAGTCGGCCGTATGGGCTGGCTTGGCGACTTCAACGATCCGATTAACTTCCTTGAGCTGTTCCGTGACAAAGACGGAGGAAATAACGATACCGGCTGGGAAAATCCAGAATTCAAAAAGCTTCTGAACCAGTCACAAACTGAAACAGATAAAACAAAACGTGCAGAGCTGCTGAAAAAAGCAGAGAATATTTTCATTGATGAAATGCCGGTTGCCCCAATCTATTTCTACACTGATACATGGGTACAGGATGAAAACCTAAAAGGTGTTATCATGCCAGGTACTGGTGAGGTTTATTTCAGAAACGCATATTTTAAATAAGGCTTTATCTGAAAATAAAAGACCTCAAGGTATATGGGGAAAAAAGCCCCATATACCTTTCTTTCTTACTGATGGAATATAAAAAAAGTAAAAACCATGGAGGTGTTCCCCCTTGCTAAAATATATCGGAAGACGTTTAGTCTATATGATCATCACATTATTTGTGATTGTAACCGTGACATTCTTCTTAATGCAAGCAGCACCGGGCGGGCCATTTTCAGGTGAGAAAAAGCTTCCGCCTGAAATTGAAGCAAACTTAAATGCGCATTATGGCTTGGACAAGCCGCTGTTTGTACAATATGTAAGTTATTTGAAATCAGTTGCAATGTGGGATTTCGGACCGTCATTTAAATATAAAGGTCAGAGTGTCAATGACCTGATCAGTTCAGGTTTCCCCGTTTCATTCACTCTTGGAGCAGAAGCTATTCTCCTCGCTTTAGCATTAGGTGTATTGTTTGGGGTCATTGCAGCCCTTTACCATAATAAGTGGCAGGATTATACCGTCGCGATTTTAACGATCTTTGGTATTTCAGTTCCGAGCTTTATCATGGCGGCTGTGCTGCAATATGTGTTCTCCATGAAGCTTGGGCTGTTTCCGGTCGCGGGGTGGGAGTCCTGGGCATACACCTTTCTGCCTTCCATCGCTCTTGCTTCCATGCCGATGGCGTTTATTGCCAGACTTTCCCGTTCAAGCATGATCGAAGTGTTAAACAGTGATTATATTCGCACAGCGAAAGCAAAAGGACTGTCACGTCCTGCAGTTACAGTGCGACATGCCATCCGAAACGCGCTGTTGCCTGTCGTTACATATATGGGCCCTATGGCCGCTCAAGTTTTAACCGGAAGCTTTATCATTGAAACCATTTTTGGTATACCGGGGCTTGGTGCACACTTTGTTAACAGTATTACAAACCGTGATTATACAGTCATTATGGGTGTAACTGTGTTCTTCAGTGTCATCCTGCTTTTATGTGTATTAATCGTAGACGTGTTATACGGCATTATTGATCCAAGAATCAAGCTTTCCAAAGCAAAGAAAGGAGCCTAGGCCATGCAGAACATTCCAAAAAACATGTTTGAACCAGCCGCAGCGAATGCCGGCGATGCTGAGAAAATAAGTAAAAAGAGCCTTTCCCTCTGGAAAGATGCGATGCTACGTTTCCGCAGCAATAAGCTTGCGATGGTCGGGCTTGTTATTATTATTCTCATTATTCTAATGGCGATTTTTGCACCTATTTTCTCAAAATATGATTATTCGACTACCAATCTCTTAAATGCGGATAAGCCGCCTTCAAAAGATCACTGGTTCGGGACTGATGATCTTGGAAGGGACATTTTCGTCCGTACATGGGTAGGTGCCCGAATTTCAATCTTTATCGGTGTCGCAGCCGCTGTTCTTGACTTGCTGATTGGTGTGATTTGGGGCAGTATTTCAGGGTTCCGCGGAGGCAGAACAGATGAGATTATGATGCGTATCGCAGATATCCTTTGGGCTGTTCCTTCTTTATTAATGGTTATCCTGCTGATGGTCGTTCTTCCGAAAGGGCTGTTAACGATTATTATTGCCATGACGATTACGGGCTGGATTAACATGGCCAGAATCGTCCGCGGCCAAGTGCTGCAGCTGAAGAATCAGGAATACGTGCTTGCGTCGCAGACACTCGGGGCAAAAACATCCCGTCTGCTGTTTAAACATATCGTGCCGAACGCAATGGGCTCTATTTTAGTCACGATGACACTAACTGTTCCAACCGCGATTTTTACAGAAGCCTTTTTAAGCTATTTAGGACTTGGTGTTCCGGCTCCTCTTGCAAGCTGGGGAACGATGGCTTCTGACGGATTGCCTGCATTGACCTATTATCCGTGGCGTTTGTTTTTCCCTGCCGGTTTTATCTGCATTACCATGTTTGGTTTTAACGTTGTCGGCGACGGATTAAGAGACGCATTGGATCCTAAGTTACGTAAATAAGGGAGTGATACGGGTGACACGCCTATTAGAAGTAAAAGATTTAGCGATTTCATTTAAAACATACGGCGGAGAGGTCCAGGCGATCCGCGGAGTGAATTTTCATCTGGATAAAGGCGAAACATTGGCAATCGTCGGGGAGTCAGGCTCTGGAAAAAGTGTGACATCTCAAGCAATCATGAAGCTGATTCCGATGCCCCCGGGTTATTTTAAACGCGGTGAGATTTTATTTGACGGCAAGGATTTAGTGCCGCTTTCCGAAAAAGAGATGCAAAATGTACGGGGGAAAGAGATCGGAATGATATTCCAAGATCCGATGACCTCTTTAAATCCGACAATGAAAGTCGGCAAGCAAATTACAGAAGTGCTTTTTAAACACGAAAACATTTCAAAGGAAGCTGCGAAAAAGCGTGCTGTTGAGCTGCTGGATTTAGTAGGTATCCCAATGCCGGAAAAACGGGTCAACCAATTTCCGCACGAGTTTTCAGGCGGGATGAGACAGCGTGTCGTCATTGCGATGGCACTTGCGGCGAATCCGAAGCTGTTAATTGCCGATGAGCCGACAACTGCTCTTGACGTGACCATCCAAGCACAGATTCTTGAATTGATGAAAGAATTGCAAAAGAAAATTGATACGTCCATCATCTTTATCACTCACGATCTCGGTGTTGTTGCTAACGTAGCCGACAGGGTTGCCGTGATGTATGCGGGACAGATTGTAGAAACCGGAACGGTAGACGAAATTTTCTACGATCCGAGACATCCGTATACTTGGGGGCTACTGGCGTCTATGCCGACACTTGAAAGCTCAGGAGACGAACAGCTGACAGCAATCCCTGGCACGCCGCCTGATTTGACAAATCCTCCAAAAGGAGATGCCTTTGCGCTCCGGAGTCCATATGCGATGAAAATTGATTTTGAACAGGAGCCGCCAATGTTTAAGGTTTCCGATACTCATTATGTGAAATCGTGGCTGCTTCATCCTGATGCGCCAAAGGTAGAGCCGCCTGAAGCGGTTAAAGCGAAAATGCGGACGCTGGCGAATACGTATCAAAAACCTGTCTTAGTGAGAGAAGGTGAATAAATTGAGTGAGAAACTATTAGAAATCAAACATTTAAAACAGCACTTTGTTACGCCGAGAGGAACGGTTAAAGCCGTAGATGACCTGTCGTTTGATATCTATAGGGGCGAAACATTAGGTCTGGTTGGTGAATCCGGCTGCGGTAAATCGACAACAGGCCGAAGTATCATTCGGCTATACGAAGCAACCGATGGCGAGGTGCTGTTTAACGGTGAAAATGTTCACGGTAAAAAATCCCGTAAAAAGCTGCTCGAATTCAACCGCAAAATGCAAATGATTTTCCAGGACCCATATGCATCGCTGAATCCGAGAATGACAGTCGCAGACATTATTGCAGAAGGCCTTGATATTCATAAGCTGACGAAAACGAAGAAAGAGCGTATGCAGCGGGTTCATGAGCTCCTGCAAACAGTCGGTTTAAACAAGGAGCATGCCAACCGTTATCCGCATGAATTTTCCGGCGGTCAGCGGCAAAGAATCGGGATTGCGAGAGCTCTTGCTGTAGATCCGGAATTCATTATTGCAGATGAGCCAATTTCCGCTTTGGATGTATCCATTCAAGCGCAGGTCGTGAATTTAATGAAAGAACTGCAAAAAGAAAAAGGGCTCACATACCTGTTTATTGCCCACGATTTATCGATGGTCAAATACATCAGCGACCGTATCGGAGTGATGTATTTCGGTAAGCTGGTTGAGCTTGCGCCGGCAGATGAACTTTACGAAAACCCGCTACACCCGTATACAAAATCATTGCTTTCTGCCATTCCGCTTCCTGATCCGGATTATGAGAGAAATCGTGTCCGCCAAAAATACGATGTATCCGTGCATCGGTTAAAGGATGGAGAAAAGATGGAATTCCGTGAAGTAAAACCAGGTCATTTTGTTATGTGCACGGAAGAAGAATTTAAAGCCTATTCATAAGTTGAAAATCCTTCAAAACAAATGTTTTGAAGGATTTTTTATATAGGATGATAGAAAGTAAGAGTCACATCTTTTACAATTAAAGGAAAAACGGAGGCGGACACTATTCAAATTCTTCGTCAGAAAAATGTCTTTGCACTGCTTCTGTCGCAATCTCTGCAATCTTTAGCTGGAGTCCTGGTGACAATCGTTTTAATGGTAAGGGTCTATCAAATGACCGACTCTGTCTTTTTTTCGGGTCTTATTTTATCCTTCATGTCGTTTGCAAGTGTTGCGGCAAGCTTTTGCATTTCGGGTGTACTCCATAAGCTTGGTTTTAAAAAGGTGCTTGCCGGTGCAAGTCTGCTGAGAGCGGTCTTTGCATTGCTAATCGCATACAGTGTCAGCCAAGATGGAATTGCCTTCTATATCATGACGCTGCTGTTTGTTTTTTGTTTTTCATTTTCTGGCGCCTTTTTTCAGCCGGCAAGGTTCGCGCTGCTGCCTGTTATTGTTTCAAAAGAGCATTACGTGAAAGCAAACGGTGTGATTTCACTCGCTAATCAATTGTTTTTAACAGCTGGCTGGGGACTTGGAGGTCTTCTGACATTTGCTGCACCTTTTGAGTTTGTTGTCGGCAGTGCCATTTGCCTGTTTGTCTTTTCCGGAGCTGTCATCAGCCTGCTTCATGTGAACGATGCAAGAACGAAAAGAACAGCTGAAACAGCATCTGCAAGAAGTGTATGGAAGGATTTGATGACAACCCCGATTGTAAGAGACATCACTGCAATGGACATGATAGAAGCTCTTGCCGGCTCAGTTTGGTCATCCGCTATTCTTTTGGCTTTTACAGTGGCGGTTCTGCATGAAACAGAAGTGTGGTGGGGAATCTTTAACGCTTGTTATTTTATTGGTGCTATGATCGGCAGTGTCATCGCCATCCATTTTTCTGCATGTTTTGAGCAAAATATGGGGTACGCGATTATATTCAGCTCACTTGTGATGGCAGTGCTGACATTCCTCTTTGCGGTTTCTCCCTTGCCGTTTTTATGCGCCCTGGCTTGCGCGGCGATGGGCCCTTTTTATCAAGTCAGAGATATATGTCAGGAAACCGTATTGCAGGAGGTCATTCCGGCACATAAGCGCATCGGGATAATGGCTGCCAAAAACGCGCTGTTGACTCCTTGGTCTGGTGTTACCTATTCCATCATGGGGCTGCTGACTGATGCTGCCGGTGCAAAAACAGCTTTTATTTCGGCGGCTGTATTATATGGCATGACTTTTTTGATTGCGTTGGCGCAGCCCGGCCTGTGTCATTACAAACGGGAGAGACACGCGAATTGAGCATGATCAAACATCTCCGTTGGAACGACGAATTGCCTTACTTGCTGAAAAAAAATGAAACCATGCGGAAAGTTCGTACGTCTTTATAGATGTAAGGCTGTTTAAACAAGAAGAAATGGGGTATATCTAAAAGTATGAAGACAACGAACTCATAAGGAGCAAATCAATGAACTGGTACGAAAAGCTTAGCGAGTACTTTCCAATTGAAGAATTGAAATCAAAAGCGCATATGGAAGCTCTTTTGAAAGAGCGAAGCGATATTTATCATAAAGATGAAGGCAAGCATCATATTTTAATGTTTGCGGAATTTGAATCTTTTATCTTCGTTGATTATCTGTATGTATCAAAAGATGCAAGAGGGCAAGGGCTTGGCGGCAAACTGATTGCCAAGCTGAAAAAGAAAAATAAGCCGATATTGCTTGAGGTGGAGCCTGTGGATGAAGATGATGCTGATACAGAAAAACGCCTGAGATTCTATCAAAGAGAGCATTTTAAGCATGCTCAGTCAATTGGGTACCGGCGCCGGTCATTGGCTACGAATGAAGTCAATAAGATGGAGATTCTGTACTGGTCACCGAAAACAGAATCAGAAGAAGAGATTCTTGAAGCCATGAAACAGACATATGAAAACATTCATACTTATAAAGATGAGAAATGGTACGGGGAATCATACGAAAAAACGGATGAAGTCCTGACACTCATTGATGAAGAAAAGCAAAAAAATATTTTCGATGAGTTAAGCTAATTGAGAATGCAAACACATGAATAAAATAAAATTTGCTGGATTGACACATTTTTTTCTTAGGACACTGTTCACACTTACTTTTTTATAGTATAATACCTATAAAGATTCCTTTTTTAGAGTAATTTCAATTTAAGAATAAAATAGATGTTCATCCTACTAATTAGAGGAGTGAAGATGAATGGTTACATTATACACATCACCAAGCTGTACTTCATGCAGAAAGGCGAGAGCGTGGCTCGAGGAGCATGAGATTCCGTACGTAGAAAGAAACATTTTCTCTGAACCTTTATCAATTGATGAAATAAAACAAATCTTAAGAATGACTGAGGACGGAACAGATGAGATCATCTCAACCCGTTCAAAAGTATTCCAAAAATTGAATGTGAACGTTGAATCAATGCCGCTGCAAGACTTGTACCTCTTGATCAACGAGCACCCAGGTTTGCTTCGCCGTCCGATCATCATCGATGAAAAACGTTTGCAGGTAGGATACAACGAAGACGAAATCAGACGTTTCTTGCCAAGAAAAGTCCGCTCTTTCCAATTAAGAGAAGCACAGCGTTTGGCAAACTAATAGATCGCACGTTAAAAAGAAGGCTGAGACATCAGCCTTCTTTTATTTTTCAACCTGCTGATAATAAATGCTGGCAAGGATCACAAAGACGACAGTTAAAATGGGGAGAAGCGCTTCAACCGTGCCGTGCTGAGCCATAAAAAAAGACAGCTTTTGATCCCGGACAATCATTTCTCCGCCTGTATAAGCCAATAATCCGCTTCCCACATAAATCAATAACGGTATTTTCTCAAGCGCGATGTGGATGAGTTTGCTGCCCCAAATTATAACCGGCACCGATACACACAGACCAATCATAACGAGAGAAAGCTCACCGTGCGAAGCTCCTGCGACAGCAATAACATTGTCCAATGACATAAACAGGTCTGCGAGTACAATCGTTCGTATGGCTTTCCATAGAGAGGTGCTGCTTTTGACGTGCTGGGCGTCTTTTTTTTCAATTAATAGCTGGTATCCCAAATATAGAAGGAATATTCCCCCGGTACATTGCAGGAAAGGAATATTCAAAAGATAAACCGCTGCACTTGTTAATCCGATTCTCATCGCAACGGCGATAAATGTTCCGAGAATAATGGCTTGCTGTCTTTGCTTGTCCGGCAAATTTCGGCTGGCCATGGCGATCACGACTGCATTATCGCCGCCGAGAATCAGATCAATTCCGACGATAAGCAGCAGTGAAATCAGATAGTCATGCTCCATGCATCGGCACCTCGCTTTCGTTCCATCGCTTGTACCACTAATATATGAAGCGGGACGCAATTTATGATAGCGGTGCCGGAAGACAAGCCATTTTTTGGGCGAAGATGCATTTTTATTTCTTTTGTGACTGATTTATCATAAAATAGAAATACAAAGGAATTCACACTTCCTTGGTTCAAGGTTAAGATGTGGACGGAATGGGTAAAGTGTAGTAAAGTACTATTAATCGGGAGCTTAGATGTCCCTTCAACATCTTATATAGAAGGGAAGGTTGGCAAATGGAAATTGAAAGAATAAACGAGCATACAGTAAAATTTTATATGTCTTATGGAGATATTGAAGATCGCGGTTTTGACAGAGAAGAAATTTGGTATAACCGTGAGCGCAGTGAAGAACTGTTCTGGGAAGTTATGGATGAAGTTCATGAGGAAGAGGAATTCGCTGTTGAAGGCCCTCTTTGGATTCAAGTTCAGGCAATGGACAAAGGATTAGAAATTATCGTCACCAAAGCCCAGCTTTCCAAAGACGGACAAAAGCTCGAACTGCCGATTCCTGAGGATAAAAAGCAAGAACCAGCATCTGAGGATCTTGACGCCTTGCTGGATGATTTCCAAAAAGAAGAGCAAGAAGTCAATCAGGAAGAGAAGGAACAAAAGCTACAATTTGTCTTGCGGTTTGATGACTTCGAAGATGTAATTTCTCTATCTAAATTAAACGTTAACGGAAGTAAAACGACTTTATATTCGTTTGAGAACCGATATTATTTATATGTGGATTTTTACAATTTGACTGATGAAGAGGTTGAAAATCAGCTAAGCATCCTGTTGGAGTATGCGTCTGAATCCTCAATCAGCATACACCGACTTGAAGAATACGGCAAGCTGGTTGTGTCAGAGCAGGCTCTTGAAACGATAAAAAAACACTTTGCATCATAGCAGACCGATTTCTTGCCGGAAATCGGTTTTTTTCTATTTCAAAACAACATATTGAAGCTGGAAAATCAAAAACATACATATAGGCAAAACATCAGCAAACAGGAGTTCATCGGTCATTTCCAGAAAGAGTGATGAATCTGGAAAGGAGAGATGACAATTGTTTAGTGCTGTGACAGAAGACGGTCAAGTTTTTCACCTCATAGGCAGGCAGAGCAGAGAAAAATTAAAGCAGACCAGGTTTTTTTGCCCGGTGTGTGCAGAGGAGCTCGATGTGAAGCTAGGGTCTCAGAAAGCGCCGCATTTTGCCCATAAACAGAACAAGTCCTGCACGATAGACATAGAACCTGAGAGCGCCTATCACTTAGAAGGAAAACGGCAGCTATATGTATGGCTGAAAACGCAAAAGACTTCACCGCTCTTAGAGCCGTATGTGAAAGAGATTAAACAAAGGCCCGACATCTTGGCGAAAGTTAAGGGAAATACGCTTGCTGTTGAATACCAATGCGCGACTCTCCCTCCTGATGTCTTTCAAAAAAGAACAGCCGGTTTCAAACAAGCAGGAATGATACCGCGGTGGATTCTTGGGGGCAACCGCTTAAAACGGACATCTTCATCCTTTTACCAGCTGTCCGCTTTCCATTGGCAGTTTATCAATACCAGTCAGAACAGCAATCTGTTATGTTACTGCCCCAAAACACATTCTTTCCTGAGGCTCAGCCACATCATCCCGTTTTACACAACCCATTTTTACTGCTCCGTCCAAACGATTCCAGTCCGTCAGGCAGCGGCAGAAGATCTCTTTTTCACTGAATCGGATTCATCGTTTAAGCACACAGATTGGACAGGAGCCATTCTCCGTTTTCGCCGCAAAACTCATCGGTTTCTCTCTAAAGATATAAATCGGCTTAGGCTTTTGTTTTATGAAAAACGGCAAACGCCTCTCTCTTTTCTTCCGACAGAGGTGTTTGTTCCTGTACAGAAAGGAGCCGTTTTCAAGAGTCCCGTTTTTGTATGGCAGGGTTATCTTTATCTGTTTATTACGGATCTTGGGTATAAACATGCGCCCATTCGCTTTTCAGCCATTTTGCAGCACTGCAAACTACACATTCATAAAAAGAACATTCTACTCAGAGGAGAATACAGCGATCAGGGTCTCAGTGAGGCTGTTAAACAGTACATTGAATTTTTGTGCAAGAAGGGATTTTTAAGAGAGACTCAGAAAGAAGTATATGTGCTGAATCAGCCCGCAAAGCGCAGCCAATCATTACAGGATCTCATTGAAAAAGACAGAAGCTGTTTTATCGAATGAGTTTTCCTGATTTGGCTCACCCTAAGACAAAGGTGGTGGGCTGGTTGTGAGAAGCACAAAAGGAAAGGTTTTTCGTGTTTTTACTGCTTTTTTGGCATTCGTTCTCTTCATAACTGCATATGATTTGACAAATGGCAGTGAAAAACCGGAAGATATTCACAACACAAGTTTATTGAGAAACAACCGTTTTTTCAATTGGCTTGAATTAAAGAAAACGAGGGGGATCACCATGGCTGAGGAAAAAAAAGCAAATCAACTGCCTGACCGAAGTGAGGTAAAGGTAGAGGACACATGGAGACTTGAGGATATTTTTCCTAGTGATGAGGCCTGGAATAAAGAATTTCAAGCTGTTAAAGAATTAATACCGGATTTATCTAAGTATAAAGGCAAGCTGGCTGATTCAGCCGATCATTTATACGAAGCCCTTACTTACCAGGATAAGGTGATGGAGCGTTTGGGCAAACTTTACACATACGCGCATATGCGCTCAGACCAAGATACAGGGAACTCCTTTTATCAGGGACTTAATGATAAGGCTGGAAATCTGTATACACAGGCCGCAAGCGCAACAGCTTATCTTGTTCCGGAAATTTTATCCATAGAAGAAGACAAACTGCAGCAGTTTATTCTTGAAAAAGAAGAGCTGAAGCTTTACTCTCATGCCATTGAGGAAATCACAAAGGAACGACCGCACGTGCTGAGCGAGAAGGAAGAAGCGCTGCTGGCTGAAGCTTCTGAGGTGCTGTCATCGTCGTCAAATACGTTCAGCGTGTTAAATAATGCCGATATTACATTCCCATCTATTAAAGATGAAGAGGGAAATGAAAAACAGATCACTCACGGCAATTTTATTAATTTCTTAGAAAGTGAAAACCGTGAAGTCCGCAAAAATGCGTTTGACGCTGTATATAAAACATACGGCCAATATAAAAATACAATGGCGACTACCTTGAGCGGGACTGTGAAAAAAGACAACTTCTACGCAAGAATGAAAAAATACAAGTCAGCACGTGAAGCTGCGCTTTCTAACAACAGTATTCCTGAAGAGGTATACGACAATCTCATCAAAACGATTAACAAGCATCTTCCGCTGCTGCATCGTTATATTGCACTGAGAAAGAAAGTGCTTGAGCTGGATGAAGTGCATATCTATGATCTGTATACACCGCTTGTGAAGGATGCGGGAATGAAGGTTACGTACGAGCAAGCTAAGGATTATATGCTGAAGGGGCTTGCACCTTTAGGAGAGGAATATCGCTCTATCTTAAAAGAGGGGCTTGAAAACCGCTGGGTTGATGTTTATGAGAATAAAGGGAAACGCAACGGCGCTTATTCTTCAGGAACATACGGCACAAATCCGTATATTTTAATGAACTGGCATGATAACGTCAATAATCTCTTTACGCTAGTGCATGAGTTCGGCCACTCTGTTCACAGCTATTATACGAGAAAACACCAGCCATATCCTTACGGCAATTACAGCATCTTTGTCGCGGAAGTTGCTTCTACGACAAACGAAGCACTGCTTGGTGAATATTTGCTGAACAATTTAGAGGATGAAAAACAGCGTTTATATATTCTCAACCACATGCTTGAGGGCTTTAGAGGAACCGTCTTCAGACAAACGATGTTTGCGGAATTTGAACATCTTATCCATATAAAAGCACAAGAAGGGGAGCCGCTGACACCTGAGCTTCTGACCAATGTATATTATGATCTGAATAAAAAGTATTTCGGAAACGACATGGTGATTGATAAAGAAATCGGACTCGAATGGTCACGGATTCCGCATTTCTATTACAACTACTATGTGTATCAGTATGCGACAGGGTACAGTGCTGCACAGGCGTTAAGCAGCCAAATTTTGAAGGAAGGCAAGCCTGCGGTTGACCGTTATATTGACTTCCTGAAAGCGGGCAGCTCACAATATCCGATCGACATCCTGAAAAAAGCCGGCGTTGATATGACGTCACCAGAACCGATTGAAGCTGCGTGCAAAATGTTTGAGGAAAAGCTTGATGAAATGGAAGAACTGCTGCTGAAAGTAAAGCAGTCTTAATAAAAAATGGCCTGTGCATAAATGATGCACAGGCTTTTTAAAATCCTTTAAAGGTTTTCCGATGATTCAGACGGTACAAGGTAAACAGAATAGACAGAAACAGCAGAGGGGACGTAATGTAAAGAGGCAGCATATGCATCATAGCTAATAAATTTAAACAGAAAAAAACAACAATGCATACAATTGAGATCACATTAAACAGCATGGCGATCCTCCTCGTCCTTGTTCCTTACAAGCATATGAATGAAACCTGTCAGTTATGTTTTGTGACAAAAATATGAACATTAAACTTAATGGTTGTCAACAGTCGACAACTTTTGATATGATAAGGATGTGAAATTGATCACAAACAAACATTACCCCTTTGTTTGACCGTGAAAAATTTCTCCCATCCCCTTTGTTGTCGTTAAGACATATGAAACCGCGCTTATCCCGGCGCGGTTTCTTTAGTGCTTTGTGCAGAACGTATGTTTGATTTTTGTGCAAAAAAATAGCCTCAAGCATATACATGCCTGCGGCTATTTTTCACATGATTGGTATTCATCAGAACTGCTGGTGAGGGACTGCCAAAACATTCCGTGCTTGGCCTCTACTTTGGCAACTTTTTTAGCAAACGCCAATTTTTTCATTTCCTTTTCTACCTCTTCAAGACTCAAATCATATACAAGAGCGATTTCCTTAGAGGCAACGAAACGGAAATATTCAATAAAACATTCCAGAGGCGGTGTTTCCGAGGGCTTAGGCTCGTCGCCAAGCATCTCAAATAAGATTTCTTCGTACACATGGTATGAATAGCTGCCGGGGACTTTAAGTCCTTCGTCGTCATGCTGCGTATTAAAGAACGTCAGCGTCGGAGTGGCTGTAACATCCATCTCAGCCGCGATTTTCATGTCGCATTGAAGCGCCTTGACCGCGCTTTGGGAATGGAGGTCTTTTTGAAATTCCTCTAGATCCAGGCTTGTTTTTGACGCTATTTCCAAAAGCACGTTTTCATCCGTAATGTTCTTCTTCGAAACGAACAGACTCTCCTGCATATTCCGAAGAAATTGCATACCGGCTCTTCTTCCTTGAAGTTCTGCTGCCTTAAATGCGAGAGCAGCCATATATGGAGAAGAGAGCGGCTGATCTTGCTCAAACCATACGCTGCCGTCACAAGGCATACCGGAGCGGCTTGCGATCTTTTCCCAGGCTTCTGCCAGAAGATGCTTTTTACGTTTCTTATTTAACGCTGTAAGGCTTGCGGAAGCTATGATGCGTAAGGTAAAAAAACGTCCGTATCTGATTTTCATTTTTTTTATGACAGGTTCTAAGGACCAGCATTCGGGACATAAAGGGTCAACAAACATGTAGATTTCCAGCGGTTTTTTTGGATGGCCGTGGCAATGGGCGAAGTATTGCTCATGCTGATAGTTTGTCAATATGATCGATCCTCCGCTTCTGTTTGATTCACCATATGCCTTGCTGTCAACTCCAGCCGGCCAAACAAAAACTCACGAATGTCGCCCTCTAGTCCTACATGGTCCATTGCGTCTTTCATACAGCTGAGCCACGCATCGGCCCTCTCGTTTGTAATCGGAAAGGGAAGATGCCTTGCCCTGAGCATGGGATGGCCGTGTTCCTCGGTATAAAGGGGAGGCCCGCCTAAATACTGTGTCAAAAATTGCTTCTGTTTTCTGGCCGTTTCTGTTAAATCGCTCGGAAATATGGGCTTAAGCAAAGGATGAGACGCGACACGCTCATAAAAAGTATCAACAAGTTGCGATAGAAGTTCTTCTCCAATCGCTTCATAAGGTGCGTTAAACGATTGTCCCATGTTGACTACTCCTTTAAATATGGCTAATAGGAATCATAATTCCTATTGCAAAAAGTTATTTTCTGTATTTATTTCAATTCATCTATGAATTATTTTAGCAACAAGGCATCATTTCTACAAACAAACTGCCTTTTAAGCGCTTTTTATGCGCTTGAAGACAGGGTTCGGCTGAGCGCCGGGTTTGTATTTCATATCATATCACATACAAATCATGAATGTGTAAGATTTCACTCCGCAAAAAAACCGGAGGGCAAGTGCCGCTCCGGTTACGCGTAATAGGTTGCTGTTATTTTTTTTACATAGTTTTGAGTTTCTCTGAAAGGCGGAATGCCTCCATATCGATCAACGTTTCCCGGGCCGGCGTTATAAGCTGCTAACGCCATGGATACATTGCCATCGTATTTATCCAGCATTTGTTTTAAATATTTCGTTCCGCCCTCAACGTTTTGCTGCGGATTAAGCGGACTGGAAACGCCAAGTGAGGTTGCTGTTGACGGCATCAGCTGCATTAAACCCATTGCGCCTGCACCGCTGACGGCTTTTGCATTAAAGCCGGATTCCTGTTTGATGACAGCGCGGATTAGTTTTTCATCGACTCCGTATTTGTCAGCGGCTTTTTTTATAGCGCTGTCGATTGAGAAGTCACCCGAGCTGATGTTTTTATCCTCTTGTTTGTTTGAGGAGGCATCAACAGCAGCTGTTTCAGTGCTTTCACTCGCTTTTGTAAATTGGCCGACATTGTCGTTTGAATAGGAGTTAAGCCCGTAAGCTGAAAGCAGTGACGGCGATGTCCCGTAAGCGCTGTTCAGCTGGCTGATCGGGCTTGAAGATGCTGTTGACACAGGTGTTTGCTGGGACAGTCCATTTGTATATTGGCTGAGCAAGGAGCTGAAGTTTGACAGCGGGCTCTCAGCGCTCTTACTGCCCGTGCTGCTTGCATTTGATATAGACTGTAATGCCTGAAGCTGAAGGAGAGCCGCCCAATTCGTTACGTTCACTATGTCATTCCACCTTATATAGACTTTCGTTTTTCTTCATAAAAACGCTGAATTTTATTTTTGGTTTCTCGCAGAGGAATACTGAATTGCTGAAGCAGCTTTTCAAAGGCCAATTTGCCTTCATTCCAGTCAGCCGCCTCAAATTCAATTTCATAATCCTCTTTATTTAAATATCGGCTGTGATCTAAAACTATTAAACCTTTTTCTGTTTCTTTTTCTGCGCGATTTGTTGCTAAAGATCCAAAATAATGAATGGCGTCTGTATCGATGTGAAGCTTCTTCAGCTGGTCCTTGACAGGGCCTTTCGGAATCGTGAAACGTGTAAAGTCGGATACGCCGGAAAGCTTCTGGTGGGTTTCCAGAAGTCCAACTTCAGCCGGTTCTTTTAATGTCAGCACATATTCGTCATTTTTCTTACGGATTCGAAGCGCCGCCTGTTTCTGTTTCAGTGCGAAGCAGTTTGTATCAAAATAGTGATTCTCTTGATTTGTAAATTCTTTTTCTGCCAAATCCAGTGCCGCAGCTATGTTTTCAAATTCATGTTTTGTAAGCAGATTTTTAAATTCAATTTCAATTTCTTGGCTCATGATGGTCTTCCTTTCAGCTCTGTAAATCTCATTTTTACTATTATCTCTTTAGATGTTAGGTTTATCAATATCAAGCTTGATATGATAAAATGAATCTGTACTTTGTTTATAAAGGAGAGCATTATGCAAAACAGAATCGAAATTTTAAATGCAACACTATCGGATGATGAGCTTCGCCTAACCTGTGAGACAGAAGGAAACGAAGCAGAACGCAAGCCGTCAGGTCAAATGCTAGTTGATTCTGACAACATTGCTTTTGTATACATACTTGAATTAGCTGATTCTTTTGAATATGTCATGATAAAGGAACATATATGGCCTGAACTAAAGCAGGCTCATGATCAAAGAAAACCGATCGTTTTAGAGGCAGGGAATGAAAGCATTGAGCTGTCAGGCCTGCATGAGGAGCTGGAGTATCTTTTAGAAAATATTAAAGATAATGCGAACTACGGAGAAGAAATGGAAGAAACAGTGAAACGCGTTTTTCTATAGAAACTGGTGCTGAATTGGGGGATGTATGATGGATGACAAGCAATGGGAGCGTTTTTTAGTGCCGTACCGCCAGGCTGTTGAAGAATTAAAAGTGAAGCTCAAGGGGATCCGCACGCTTTATGAATATGAGGATGACCATTCACCGATTGAGTTTGTGACAGGACGCGTCAAGCCTGTGGCGAGTATACTCGAAAAAGCCAGACGGAAAAGCATACCATTACATAAAATTGAAACCATGCAGGATATCGCAGGCCTTAGGATCATGTGCCAATTTGTCGATGACATCCAATTTGTAAAGGAAATGCTGTTTGCCCGAAAAGATTTCACCGTTGTGGATCAGAGAGATTATATTGCAGAACATAAAGAGAGCGGGTATCGGTCATATCATCTTGTCGTGATGTATCCTTTGCAGACGATATCCGGAGAGAAACATGTTCTTGTTGAAATACAGATCCGTACGCTGGCGATGAATTTTTGGGCGACCATTGAGCATTCATTAAATTATAAATACAGCGGAAACATTCCTGAAAAAGTAAAACTGAGGCTTCAGCGCGCTTCTGAAGCAGCTTCACGGCTTGATGAAGAGATGTCGGAGATCAAGGGTGAAATACAGGAAGCTCAAGCTGCCTTTTCTAGAAAGAAAAAAGGAAGCGAGCATCAATAGGTAAAGGGGAAGAAAAAGCATGAAATTTGCCGTATCGTCAAAAGGAGACAATGTTTCTGATACGCTGAAAAGCAAAATACAGGCGTATTTATTGGATTTTGACATGGAACTGGATGAAAATGAACCGGAAATCGTCATTTCAGTCGGGGGCGACGGGACGCTTTTATACGCTTTTCACAGATACAGCGACAGATTAGATAAAACAGCTTTTGTCGGCGTTCACACGGGTCATCTTGGGTTTTATGCGGACTGGGTTCCTCATGAAATTGAAAAACTCGTGCTCGCAATTGCAAAAACACCGTATCACACTGTGGAATATCCGCTCCTTGAAGTAATAGTAACCTATCATGAAAATGAGCGGGAAGAAAGATATTTGGCGTTAAATGAATGTACGATTAAAAGTATAGAAGGAAGCCTTGTGGCGGATGTGGAAATCAAAGGGCAGCTTTTTGAAACGTTCCGTGGCGACGGCCTTTGCCTGTCCACGCCTTCCGGGAGCACAGCCTACAATAAAGCGCTGGGCGGAGCAATTATCCACCCATCCATCAGAGCGATTCAGCTGGCGGAAATGGCATCTATCAATAACCGCGTATTCCGGACGGTCGGATCACCGCTCCTTCTCCCTTCCCATCATGATTGCATGATTAAACCGAGAAACGAAGTTGACTTTCAAGTAACAATTGACCATTTAACCCTGCTTCATAAGGATGTAAAGTCCATCCGATGTCAGGTGGCATCCGAAAATGTAAGATTTGCAAGATTCCGTCCGTTTCCGTTTTGGAAAAGAGTCCAGGATTCATTTATCGGAAAAGGTGAGTAGAAAGAGGACGTATCGTGAAGCAATTTATTCTTGAAAAGAAGATCACTACCGCTGAAGACGGAATGACCTTAAAGGAATATACGGTCGATCTGGGAATTTCGAAGCGTCTACTGACCGACATCAAATTTGGCGGAGGAGATCTTCTCATTAACGGTGAACATGTGACTGTTAAATACGTATTGAAAGAAGGAGACTTTCTTGTTGTAAAGTTTCCTGAGGAACAGGTGAGCGAGACGCTTTTGGCCGAGCCTGTTCCGCTCGATATTATGTATGAGGATGAACACGTGCTTGTGATAAACAAACAGCCGTATGTGTCATCTATTCCGTCGCGAGAGCACCCGGCGGGAAGCATCGCGAATGGCATCATCCATCACTACCAAAAAAACGGAGTACGGGCCACGGTTCATCTTGTCACCCGGCTAGACCGGGATACGTCAGGTGTCATGCTTGTTGCCAAGCACCGCTTTGCCCACTCCATTTTATCGTCGGCGCAAAAAAACGGCCTTGTGAAACGCAGATATGTTGCGATTGTGCATGGACGTATGGCAGAGACAGAGGGAAAGGTAGACGCCCCGATTGGCAGACATCCTGACAGTATCATTGAACGGATAGTGACACCGGGCGGTCAGAAGGCTATAACTCACTTTCGTGTCACACGTCTTACGGATGACTTAACCACGGTGGCATTGCAGCTTGAGACAGGGCGGACCCATCAAATTCGCGTTCATATGAGCTATCTCGGCCACCCGCTGTGCGGCGATACGTTGTACGGCGGAACGAGACAGAAGATTGACAGGCAGGCGCTGCACAGTGAGCAGCTGTCGTTTATCCACCCGCTGACGCAGGAAAAAATGACGTTTCATGCGGCTCTGCCGCACGATATGTTAGGAATTATGTAAAGGAGAGAATCATTAAAACGATTCTCTCCTTTTTTATATGGGGCGAAATCTAGTTTCGTCATAAGGCATAGAGCTTGGAACGGAGACGGTCTCCAGTTCGGGAAAACGGAAGGCCGTCAGTTGATTTCCAAACACACAGCCTGTATCAATGTTAATGGTGCGATTTTTTATGCGGGGCTCTTTAACAGGTGTGTGTCCGTATACAACCCAGGCTGTCCCGTTATAAGCAGCGGCCCAATCCCGCCTGACGGGTCTGCCGTCCGGATACGTTTCACCCGTCACATCGCCGTAAAGCACAAAGTCCTTTACTCTCCTCGTGTTTTTGCCGATATCGTCAGCCTTTATGCCAGCATGGGCGACAACCAATTCTCCATTATGTAAGATGTCGTAAAGCGGCGCAGTTTCATAAAGCCTCATAAATTGTTCGCTGACTTTTCTTCTTTCTTCTTCAGAAAGTGCTTTAAGCTCTGCCGCGGTTGTTTCAAGACCGTGCATCACTTTAACTGGATTTCCTTTTAAGTAGCGGTACAGCTTGTTGCAATGATTTCCCGGGACATAGCGCACTGCTCCTTGTTCATAAGCTCCGGCTACAAAGCGGATGACTTCAATTGATTTAGGGCCACGGTCTGTCAAATCCCCGGCAAAAACAAGCACCCTGCCTGCATCATGTACAGGCAATCCATTTTTTATTGTGTATCCAAGTTTTTCTATTAGGGCTGTCATTTCATCGTAGCAGCCATGAATATCGCTGATGATATCGTAGTAGGCCATGCAGCATCCTCCTTACTCATGATTTTATTTATTATGAAGCAAATTGCTGTGAGTCATCACCGGCTTTTATGTGCAAATTATAGAAGAATCATTTTCTGAAAAAAATGAGACCTTATTACTTTATTTTTCATCATCACCCTTGTTAAAATCGCGTTATGTTTTTTTAAAAGGAGGTTCAGATTATGGCGCATACATCTGTCGCATCATTAGTTGTCGTACTTATCGTTGCATTTTTGACTCCCATCCTTTTGCATCGGTTTAAACTCAGCATCCCTGTTGTTGTTGCTGAAATTATTATGGGATTGATTATAGGAAAAAGCGGTCTTAATTTAGTTGTGGAGGGTGATACTTGGCTTCAGACACTCTCTATGCTCGGATTTATCTTTTTAATGTTTTTAAGCGGTCTTGAAATTGATTTTTCATCCTTTGAGAAGGGAAAGAAAAAGCAGTTTCTGCAAAACGGCAAGGAAGCACCCAATACATTTGCTACAGCATCCATTATTTTTATCGGTATTTTTATTTTATCATTGCTGCTGTCTTATGGGTTCGTCGTGGCCGGATTTATCCAAAATGCTTTCTTAATGACGCTTATTATTTCTACGATTTCGTTAGGTGTTGTCGTTCCAACCTTAAAGGAAGAACGGATCATGGATTCAAACATCGGGCAGATTATCCTGCTTGTTGCCGTGATTGCTGACTTGGTCACTATGATTCTTCTTGCTGTATTTTCTTCTCTATACGGAGAGGACAGCGGAAACATGTGGCTCTTAATGATCTTGTTTGCAGCGGGAGTAGTGCTCTACTTCTTCGGTCGGATCTTTAAACACCGTTCTTTTGTTCAGTCCATGTCTAAAGGGACGATCCAGATCGGCACCCGTGCTATTTTCACCTTAATTATCGTACTGGTGGCTCTGTCTGAATCACTGGGGGCAGAAAATATACTCGGCGCTTTCTTAGCGGGCGTGCTTGTTTCCCTGCTCTCGCCGAACAAGGAATTGGTTCAGCAGCTCGATTCCTTCGGCTACGGGTTCTTAATACCGATTTTCTTTGTGATGGTCGGCGTAAAATTGGATATTTGGACACTTTTTCAGGACCCGAAAATTTTAGTGATGATTCCGCTGCTGCTTATGGCACTGTTAGTAAGCAAGATTCTTCCTATCCTGTACTTGAAGAAATGGTATGATAACCGCACAATATTGGCGTCTGGTTTCCTGCTGACATCAACGCTTTCTCTTGTGATTGCCGCTGCGACAATCGGCCAGCAGCTTCATGTCATCAGTGCGAATATGTCAGGAGCGCTTACGCTGGTGGCGGTTATTGCAAGCATTTTTACGCCGGTCGGATTTAAAAAGCTGTACAAAAAACAGGAGCAGCCGGAGGAGAAAAAGAAGATCACATTTATCGGCGCTAATCAAATGACACTGCCTGTTACACTTGAATTGCCTGAGAGTGAGTATGAAGTGCGTGTCGTGCACGTTTATCAAGAAAACGCTGAGGAAAAGCTGTCAGACTCAGTATTTTCCGTCGAAACGCTTCCTGATTATGAGCATCAAACCCTTGAATCACTCGGTATATTTGATACAGATATCCTTGTAGTGGCGACAGGGGATGAAGACATGAATACGGAAATCGCATTATACGCCAAAGAAAAGGGGACAGAAAGAGTCATCGCCAGCACCGGATCACCGAAGAACGAAGCGAAATTGAAGGAGCAGGGCATCGGCATCTTTTCCATCTTGCTGTCGACCAAAACACTGCTTCGCGCGCTGATAGAAGCACCTGGCGTCATGAAACTGCTCACGAACCAAGAGTCCTCGCTGTATCAAATTAATATGGAAAACAGCAAATACGACGGCGTGATTCTCCGTGAATTCCCTTTAACAGGCGATGTGATTTTTGTCAGGATTTTCAGAGGTGTGGACAGCATCGTTCCTCACGGCGATACAAGGCTGAAAATCGGAGACCGTTTAATTGTCACCGGATCACGCGGGTATGTAACGGATCTTAAGAAAACATTGGAAGGATAAAATCTTGACCAAATAAGGATTCGTGTTAATATAGAGGTGCAGAACAATTCAATATGTATTCGTAAAACCACTAGGGGTGTCCTTTATAAGGGCTGAGATAAAAGTGTGACTTTTAGACCCTCATAACTTGAACAGGTTCAGACCTGCGTAGGGAAGTGGAGCGGTATTTGTGTTATATAACTATGCCAATTCCAAACCACTTTTCCTTGCGGGAAAGTGGTTTTTTTATTATCAGACAGGGGGAATGACGTGTGAAGTTTTCAGAAGAATGCCGCAGTGCAGCCGCAGAATGGTGGGAGGGGAGTTTTGTCCATCCGTTCGTTACGGGAATAGGTGACGGAACTCTTCCGATTGACCGTTTTAAATACTACGTGCTTCAGGATTCTTATTATTTAACGCATTTTGCGAAGGTGCAATCGTTCGGCGCCGCTTATGCGAAGGACCTTTACACAACGGGACGCATGGCCAGCCATGCTCAAGGTACATATGAAGCGGAAATGGCGCTTCATCGCGAGTTTACAGAGCTTTTGGAAATTAGTGAGGAAGAACAGAAGGCATTTAAGCCATCTCCTACCGCTTACTCTTATACATCTCATATGTACCGTTCGGTCTTGAGCGGGAATTTTGCAGAAATCTTGGCAGCTCTTCTCCCGTGCTATTGGCTTTATTATGAGGTTGGTGAGAAATTGCTGACATGTGATCCGGGGCATCCGATCTATCAGAAGTGGATTGGTACCTACGGCGGTGACTGGTTCAGACAGCAGGTGGAAGAACAAATTAACCGTTTGGATGAGCTGGCGGAAAACAGCACCGAGGAAGTGCGTGCCAAGATGAAAGAGAATTTTGTTATTTCCAGCTATTATGAATATCAGTTCTGGGGAATGGCTTATCGAAAAGAAGGCTGGTCAGACAGCAGCGTAAAAGAGGTGGAAGGACTTGGAGCTGCACGCCATAACTGATGACCGCAAGCCGGTTGAAGATCTAGTGAGATCCATTATAGCCATTCAGGATGAGGTTGATTACATCCATATTCGCGAACGGTCTAAATCGGCGGCTGACATTTTGAAACTGCTGGAGCTTATTTCTGAAGGCGGTGTTGATAAGCAAAAGCTGGTGATGAATGGCCGGGTTGATATTGCACTTTTTTCAAATATTCATCGTGTTCAGCTGCCGAGCTGCAGCTTTTCACCGAAACAAGTAAGAGCCAGATTTCCTCACCTGCACATTGGGCGATCAGTGCATTCACTGGAGGAAGCGCTTCAGGCAGAAAAGGATGATGCTGATTATGTTTTGTTCGGCCATGTGTTTGAAACGGATTGCAAACAAGGCCTTAAGGGCAGAGGCGTGTCTTTGCTTTCAGAAATCAAACAGAGGATCTCGATTCCGGTTATTTCAATTGGAGGGATGACACCTGCCAAATTAAGAGAAATGAAGCAAGCAGGTTCAGACGGTATTGCTGTCATGTCCGGAATTTTTTCTTCCGATGATCCTTTGGAAGCTGCCAGACGATATTCCCGCAAGCTAAAGGAGATTCAGTATGAAAAGGCATTATGATGCAGTTGTCATTGGAGGCGGAATTATTGGTTCCGCGATCGCTTATCAGTTGGCAAAAGAAAAGAAAAACACCGCATTGCTTGAAAGCGGAACAATCGGCGGCAGAACAACAAGCGCCGCGGCAGGGATGCTTGGCGCCCATGCCGAGTGCGAGGAACGGGATGCGTTTTTTGATTTCGCCATGAACAGTCAGCGTATGTACCGAGGTCTTGGAGAGGAGCTATTTGCATTATCCGGTATCGATATTAGAAGGCATGATGGCGGTATGTTTAAGCTTGCATTCTCCGAAGAAGACGTGTCACGCCTCAGACGGATGGACGATTTGGATTCTGTCAGCTGGCATACAAAAGAAGAAGTGCTGGAAAAAGAGCCGTATACGGCCAGTGAGATTTACGGGGCGAGCTTTATTCAGGATGATGTTCATGTTGAGCCTTATTTTGTATGCAAGGCATACGCTAAATCGGCTAAAGCGCTTGGTGCGGATATTTTTGAGCATGCTCCTGTTCTCGATGTGACACGTGGCGGTGAATCCATTTTGGTCAAAACAGCGTCCGGTGACATGCATGCGGATTATGTCGTGGTTGCCAGCGGGGTCTGGAGCGGGATGTTTTTTAAGCAGCTCGGGCTGAATCAGTCATTTTTTCCTGTAAAAGGAGAGTGCCTGTCTGTTTGGAATGATGACATTCCGCTGACAAAAACACTTTATCATGATCATTGCTATATCGTACCGAGAAAAAGCGGCAGACTGGTTGTCGGCGCGACGATGAAGCCTGGTGACTGGAGCGAGAAGGCTGATCTTGGCGGACTTCAGTCGGTTATGGAAAAAGCGAAAACGATGCTGCCGGCGATTCAGAATATGAAGGTTGATCGTTTTTGGGCGGGACTGCGTCCGGGGACAAAGGACGGAAAGCCATACATTGGCAAGCACCCTCAGGACAGCCGCATTTTATTTGCGGCGGGCCATTTCAGAAACGGGATTCTGCTTGCTCCTGCAACGGGTGCTTTAATTGGTGATCTCATTATGAATAAAGAGGTCAAGGCGGACTGGCTGCACGCCTTTCGAATTGATCGCAAGGAGGCGGTTCAGATATGATGCTTCAGCTGAACGGTAAACAAGTTGAATGGGATAGAGACACAGGTACGATTCAGGATCTGCTTGCGTCTTATCAGCTTGAACATAAAATCGTTGTCGTTGAAAGAAATAAAGAAATTATCGGCAAAGAACAATATCACGAGGTAGAGCTGTGTGATCGTGATGTCATCGAAATTGTCCATTTTGTAGGAGGCGGATGAGAATGTTAACAATTGGCGGGAAACAATTTCAATCAAGGCTGCTGTTGGGCACGGGAAAATATCCATCGTTTGATATTCAAAAGGAAGCGGTGGCTGTTTCAGAGTCTGATATTTTAACATTTGCTGTACGGAGAATGAATATCTTTGAAGCGTCTCAGCCTAATTTTCTGGAACAGCTTGATTTATCCAAATATACGCTTCTGCCAAATACAGCTGGCGCCAGTACGGCGGAAGAAGCAGTTCGAATTGCACGGCTCGCGAAAGCATCCGGGCTTTGTGACATGATTAAAGTCGAAGTCATCGGGTGCAGCCGTTCCTTGCTGCCCGATCCTGTGGAAACGTTAAAAGCGTCTGAACAGCTTCTTGAAGAGGGATTTATTGTGCTGCCGTACACCTCGGATGATGTGGTGCTGGCGAGAAAGCTTGAAGAGCTTGGTGTTCATGCTATTATGCCGGGGGCTTCTCCGATTGGATCGGGCCAGGGGATTTTAAATCCTCTGAATCTGTCATTTATCATTGAACAGGCCAAAGTGCCGGTCATCGTGGATGCCGGAATCGGATCGCCAAAAGATGCGGCATATGCAATGGAGCTTGGAGCGGACGGCGTACTGCTAAATACGGCCGTATCAGGTGCGAACGATCCGGTGAAAATGGCGCGCGCCATGAAGCTCGCAGTAGAAGCAGGGCGTCTATCTTATGAAGCAGGCCGCATTCCAGTCAAGTCATATGGAACGGCAAGCAGTCCGGGAGAAGGTCTTCCTGTATGACGGGCAGGTACTCCAGACAGGAGCTGTTTGCTCCAATCGGCTCCGAAGGCCAGAAGAAACTGAGAGAGGCGCGCGTTGTGATCATCGGCGCCGGCGCACTGGGAACGGCCAGCGCAGAGATGCTGGTGAGAGCGGGAGTCGGATCGGTGAAAATCGCCGATAGAGATTACGTCGAATGGAGCAATCTGCAGCGCCAGCAGCTTTACACAGAAAATGATGTCAGAAAGGAAATGCCGAAAGCAGCGGCTGCTGAGCAGCGCCTTCGTTCCATTAACAGTGATGTGGATGTGACCGGACTTGTCATGGATGTCACAGCAGAAAACGTATCCGAACTGATTCGCGGCGCATCAATCATTGTAGATGCCGCCGATAATTTTGAAACCCGGCTTATTGTTAACGATGCTGCAGTGAAAGAAGGCATTCCGTTTCTTTACGGCGCTTGTGTGGGTAGCTACGGCCTTACGTTTACTGTATTGCCGGGGGTAACCCCCTGCCTTCATTGTTTACTCGATACCCTTCCGATTGGCGGTGCGACATGCGACACAGCCGGCATTATCAGCCCGGCTGTTCTGCAGGTTGCTGTCCTTCAGGTGACAGACGCTCTGAAACTGCTGACGGGAGAGGAATGCGAGCCCGTGCTGCGCTCCTTTGACCTGTGGAAAAATGAGCGGTCAGAAGTAAGAGCAGCGGGACTTAAAGATGACTCGTGTCCAAGCTGCGGCACAAAGGATTTTCCGTTTTTATCATACGAAAACCAAACGAAAGCAGCAGTATTGTGCGGCAGAAACACGGTGCAAATCAGATCCTCTTTCACAAAAGAAGCAGATCTTGACGTGATGGCGGGGCAGCTGAGGCAGGCGGGGCTGGAAGTAGCAGCGAATCCGTATTTAATTTCCTGCCGCTCGGATGACATGAAAATGGTGCTGTTTCGGGACGGCAGAGCATTGATCCATGGAACAAATGATATTGCCAGGGCAAAATCCATCTATCATAAATGGATCGGGTAATAAAAGGAGTGTAGTTTGATGAGTATATATAAAGCCTTGACGATCGCTGGGTCTGACTCAGGCGGAGGCGCGGGGATACAGGCAGATATTAAAACCTTTCAGGAGCTTGGTGTATTCGGAATGTCTGCCATCACGGCGGTAACTGCACAGAATACACTTGGCGTTCACGGCGTGTATCCGCTGACTGCAGAGGCACTGAGAGAGCAAATTGATGCTGTGGCGGAGGATTTGAGACCGGACGCCGTAAAAACAGGAATGCTTTGGAATGCAGAAATGATTGAAGAAGTGGCAAGGAAAATTGATCAATACGAATTAACCCGGGTGATCGTTGATCCGGTTATGATCGCGAAGGGCGGGGCGTCCTTGCTGCGCGATGAATCAATCGCTACGCTGAAGGAGCTGCTGATCCCACGAAGCTATGCGATCACGCCGAATGTGCCGGAAGCAGAAGCGCTGACGGGTATGGTGATCCGTTCGCTTGATGACCGGAAGAAAGCTGCGGAACAGCTAGTGAAGATGGGTGCGCAGCATGTGATTATCAAAGGCGGGCACCAGCCTGAGGACAATCACATTACTGACCTTCTTTTTGATGGAAACATGTTTATGCAAATCAGCCATCCTTATATCGATACGAAGCATACGCATGGCACTGGCTGCACCTTTGCTGCGGCTTTAACAGCCCAAACCGCTAAAGGAGACAGCATCCATCAGGCATTCGAGGTTGCTGCCAACTTTGTCCGCGAAGCCGTAGAAAATACGCTCGGCATCGGATCGGGCCACGGGCCGACAAATCATTTCGCTTTTAAACGAAACAGCATAAAAATAAACTGATGAGACCACCTGCTTATGGTGGTCTCTTTCATGTTTGACTTTGGTATGCGCTTTTCATCTGGACAAGGTTATGATATGATAGGTATTAAGATCAGGTACTAATACTATGTCTTTAACAAATATAGGAGGCTTTATACATATGAATTTTTCACTTAAAGGCCGCAACATTGTTGTTATGGGAGTAGCCAACAAACGCAGTATCGCTTGGGGAATAGCGCGCTCTTTACATGAAGCGGGCGCACGATTGATTTTCACATATGCAGGTGAACGCCTGGAGAAATCTGTTCATGAACTCGCTGGAACTTTGGAGCGAAACGATTCCATTATCCTTCCTTGCGACGTAACAAACGACACGGAAATCGAAACTTGTTTCGCAAGCATTAAGGAGCAGGTCGGTGTGATCCACGGTATCGCGCATTGTATCGCGTTTGCCAACAAAGAAGAGCTTGTCGGCGAATATTTAAACACAAATCGTGAGGGCTTCCTTCTAGCTCACAACATCAGCTCATACTCACTGACCGCTGTCACAAAAGCGGCGCGTCCGATGATGACTGAAGGCGGAAGCATCGTAACGCTGACTTACCTTGGCGGAGAGCTCGTTATGCCGAACTACAATGTGATGGGTGTAGCGAAAGCTTCTCTTGACGCAAGTGTGAAGTACTTAGCTGCTGACTTAGGAAAAGAAAATATCCGCGTTAACAGCATTTCTGCTGGTCCGATCAGAACATTATCTGCTAAAGGCATCAGTGACTTCAACTCAATCTTAAAAGACATCGAAGAGCGTGCACCGCTTCGCCGCACGACCACACCTGAAGAGGTGGGAGATACAGCTGCATTTTTATTTAGCGATATGTCCCGAGGCATTACAGGTGAAAATCTTCATGTTGATTCAGGTTTCCATATCACTGCCCGCTAAGCAGTTTCACCTTCAAGCAGTCCCAAACAGGGATTGCTTTTTTATTTCTTCTGATTTTCAGCATTCTGTCATATAGATAGAATATGACAGAATCGGAGGGATGAAGATGTCTAATAAGAAAAGAAACGCGGATAAAAAACCGCTCATGTATATTGTTCAGCCGGACCATGTGGAAACACGCTCGTCCATGCAGGAGATCGTCATTAAAAGAAAGGCTAAACCGGCTCCGCCAAAAGCAGAGGAACAGCCGGTTTACCATGAAAAAGAGCGGGAAGAGATTCAGGTAAAAGATGCTGTGGAAACAGAGGAAAAAAAGCGGGAAGACATTCAGGCAAAAGATGCTCAGCAAACAGAGAAAAAACAGGCAGAGGAACCAGTGCGTCAGCAAAAACAAGAGGTAAGAGAGCCGGAGAACCAGAAAAAGCAGCAGGTACCGTTAGAAGAGCCGCAGGCAATTGAAGTAATCCCCAAACAGCAGTCTCGGGAAGCGGAAAAAAAGGAAGAGCCTGCACCTGAAGCCCGTAAGCCTGAAAAGGAACCGGAGGCCGTGCATAATGCAGCTAAAGCTGAAGAAAAGGCACCGCCGGCCAGAAAAGTGAAAAAACCGATGAGCAAGATGTCCATCCATGAAAAAATCGATTTTTTAACAAAACTGCCGCATAACATGCCGAGAGCGCTTTGTCTGATTGAAGCCAATGGAAAAACGTACAGAGGCGTGATTGTCGGAAGAAGAAATGATTCCGTCCTGCTTCGGACGACCGGAAATGGTGCTCCGACTGAGCTGGCGATCGATGAGATAACATCTCTGCACCCGTTAGGTTTTTAATGAAAGCAAAAAGCTGCCCGGCAGATCGTTCCGGCAGCTTTTTTACATAGAGAAAAGCCTGCAAATCTTGCAAGCTTTTCCGTCTTATCATGAATGATGATGTGTGCGATTGATTAAACGAGGATTTAAGCAATTGATCGCGCAGAAGCAGTCTAAATCCACTTCAATACAGTAGTTCGTTTTTTCAAGTCGGAACACTTCACAAATCGTGTCTTTATCGGTGAAGTCCAAAATGTGTTTGTGTTCGTCAAAAGCGATTAATAAGGATAGCGTTGCGCAGCTGCCATGAACTTTTTCCACTCTAAAAAATACTGTATTAAAGCAAGGTCCGTTATCCAGCTCGCCGACATTACCGAAGGCGACTAAAGGCTTTGATTTTGATGTAAATATTGCAAAAGGCACTGTATCGCCTAATGAATGGTTTACTGACAAAAGCTTGGAATGGCAGCCGGTCGGGCAATCCTCTTCAACCGCGTTTTGCAAATCTTCAATTTGTTCTACCGCTTCACGCACGCAGCTTGATGTTTTCTGGCTCATATTATCCCTCCTGCCTTGTAATTTTGAGACTGGCGAAATGATGGAGAGTCAGCTGCCTCACTTTCGAAGCAGCTGAATGATTTGCACCTGTAATAGAGTTTGGAAGGGGATTCCTCTTTACAAGTGTTTATCCATTGTGATGATGCTTTTTATCTCTGTTAGGGGATGTTCTGTCAACTAACTCTGGTGACAGGCATTGAATCGCACAGAAGCATCCGAGATCCACTTCTATGCAGAAATCTGTTTTTTCAAGCCCGAAGAAATCCGGGTCGCAAGGATGGCAAACACTTAATGTTTCGCCTTTAACATCGACCGGGCGTAAAATAGACAGTGTAGCGCAGCAATCGCATAATTTCTCGACGCGGAAGAAAATGGATTCAAAGCATTGCATATCATCCACAAATCCCCCCACGTTTCCAAATGTGGAGAACAACCCGCCTTTTTTATCAAAAACGAGAAACGGAATTGTGTCTTTTCCAGCAATCGTAGGGTTTAAAAGGTTGGTATAGCAGCCAGTCGGACACTGTTCTTCAACTGCCTCCTGCTCTGCTAAAATCTTTTCCACTGCATCGCATACACAGTTCTCATGTCGGCCATGGGTTTTTCCGCAGCTCATTGATTTCAGCTCCTTCTTTATAGGGTATTTGACTTTAGTCCTTAACAACATATGTACTCGTGCCTCACTTGGTGTGGGTGAACGTCTATATATTCATCATATGCGGGAAAATAAGAAAAAGCAGAGCGTTTTTAGCTCTGCTTTTAGGTCCTAGAGGACGAGAGTGATAACTAGGATGGCTACGAGAGTGTTTGTTGCTGTAGAGATAAGTGTTGCGATATCGGCATCTACTGTTGAGACGTTTACGCCGCGGGAGCATTCGATGAGAAGTTTTTGGCGGTTAACTTGCTTGTTAGCTGTCAGCTGCAATAAATCTTGTGCGACTAATTCGGCGATGACTCCGTCTGCAATGGATGTGAGTGTAGCTGTAACTACAGCGGCATTAAGCGCTGTTACAACTGATGTTACGGCTTGAACGTCTGTAGATGTAACGTTAATGTCACAAGAATCTCTAATAATAATCGTCTCATCGGAGACTTGTTTGTTGAGATTTGCCTGAGCTAGATCTTGGTCGATGAAGGCATTGTCGTTGCCAAAAACCCCATTGCCATTACAGCAAATATCGCAATTACATTTTCTTTCTTCTTTTTTATCTTTTTCGTCTAACGGATGGTCACAGTCAGGATCAAGTGCAACCCAAGAATATGGTCTGCTTTCCATATCTATTCCTCCTTTTCTTTTACTGTTATTAAATGAGCGAGCCTCTTACTTTGACTGAGGCATATATCCTGATGAAGAACCCTATTTTTTATGATTGGTTTGAATTGTTATTGTTTTTCCGTCTTTGTCTGAGCTGCTCAATTAATTGTTCTCTGCGGCTTAACGGCTTTTCGTTCTTTTGCTCTTGCGCCGTTCCTTCTTCTTTTTTCTTCTTTTGGTTTTCAATTAACGCTTCTGATTTAGCCTGCAAGTCTTTTACCAGATTCAAGAGCATTTCTTTTTCTTCATCTGATACTTTTTTCATTTTGTCTTTGGTCACGCCGTGTTTCAGAAAGATATTGTGGACCAGCATTTTCGTCATCGGATCAACTTCCGGAAGCTTTGCAAGCTCTTCTTTAATTTTGTCGTTATCTGACATTTGATTTCACCTCGACTTTTGAGTTTGTGAAAAGAAAGGGTTAAAGGACGTCAAGTTCATTGAGAATGCTGTTAAGCACCTGAAGCAAAATTTGTACAAAGGTTATTATTTCGTCGGCAGATAAAGTGATTTTGATATTTCGGCTGTTGATAATTTTAATGATGGTTCTTTTTTTGATTTGGGAGCTGTCAAGAATAAGAATTTCGCTTGCTACCGCGTCAGCTAAGTCCTCGTCGGCGATGACGAGCTGTGTTGCCAGGATAATCATTGTTGTAACCAAGGCTTGTATAGAAAGGGCAGATGTTATATGTGACGTATCTATTGTGATATTTTCGCAATCAATGACTTCGATCTGCTGTTCGAATTCGCTTGATAATTGCTCAAATATTTCAGGATGCAGGGATTCAACTTCTTCTTCAAATGACATAACCTTCACTCCTTTCTTATCCATACTGTATATAATGCAGAAGAGGTGCAGAGCGGAATAAGAAAAATAACCAATTTTCAACAGGACAAGATACAAATTCATGAAAGCTAGGGTTTCTGCATATATGTGAAGGGGATGATGAAAGGAGTGAACAAGTGGTTATCAATTGGCTGTCTCTTTTCCTTCTTTCGCTTGCGGTCTTCCGGCTCGCGCGTCTTTTCGTGTTTGATACGATTATGGCGCCGCTGCGCAGCCTTTTTCATGAAGAGAAGGAGGAAAAGGATGCGGACGGGAACATTGAAACGTATATTGTCATAAAGGGAACGGGTGTGAGGGCGTTTATCGGTGAATTGCTGAGCTGCTATTGGTGCACAGGCGTGTGGTGCGCCGGCTTTTTGATTTTGTGCCAGGCATTCATTCCAAAGGTGGCCCAGTGGCTGGTTTTGCTGCTGGCGATCGCCGGGCTGGCCGGTATAATTGAAACCCTTGTATCAAAATGGCTGCAGGAATGAGGCATTCCCACCAGCAACTTTCCGTCAGTATCCGCATAAAGTAGCATATATGACATAAGGAAAGGAAGGGATCAAAGTGAATCAAATTAACAAACCTTCCCAAAAAACTCCATATACAGATTCATCGTATCAAACAAAAAAGATCAAAAAGAAAGGCTGCGGGTGCGGCAGTAAAAAGAAAAAACCTCAATAGCCTGACCCTGACAAGAGACCGGAGATGTCCGGTTTTTTGTTTTTTTTAACAATGCTGATTCGCTCAGCATATGTCATGAGAGGGGGGATCTCATGAATGAGTTTGAAAAATTCATAGAGGGCAGGTATGAACCGCACGATCAAAAGCAAAACAAGCATGACGAGATGATCAAACATATTGAAAAGGAGTTGGCTTTATTTGACGAAGCCGGCCTGTCGTTTGAACAAGAAATTGAAGAATTGGCTGAAAAGACGGAAGCCTTACTGAAAAAACGGCAGGCTCAGCATGATCCATTATAAATCCGCAAGCGCCCTATGCGGATATCCAAGCCAATCATGATGACTCGCATAGTGTATAGAGAGTAAAGGAGGTGCTTAGTTATGGGATTTGGTTACGGAGGCGGCTGCTACGGCGGCGGTTATGCTGGAGGATATTCAGGCGGTTACGGTTCAACATTCGTTCTTGTGGTCGTACTGTTCATTCTTCTCATCATCGTAGGTGCATCTTTTTTTAACTACTAAGAAATGAATGAAGGAGGAAGTACGGATGATTTCCGTGCTTCTTCCTACTTTATGTATTCTTTGCTGCTATTTAAATCAGTAACTTATTTCTGCTTGCAAATCATCACATTATACGTAAAGCGTTCATATAATACTGTATTACTCCGCCAAAAGGAGGCGTATTATGGATAATCAATTTTTTAAGAACATTGAAAAGAAAACAGGCGTGAACATGCAGGATGTCATGAATCTTGCAGGCTCACTTCAAAACGCCAATTTTAAAGATGAAAACACAGTCCGCAGCGTCATTAAGCGCGTGGCGCAGCTGGCAAACAGACGCGTGCCGAAAGAAATGGAAGATAAGATTGTCCAGTCCATTACAAGCGGAAAAGAAAAGCTTGATTTTGGAACGATTTCTAAAATGTTGGATAATAAATAAGCGGATGGCCTGGGCAACGGGCCTTTTTTACAGTGAAAAACCCGGCAGTATGACTGCCGGGCTGTTTATTTGGGCAAGAGCTGTCTCGTTTGCTGCAAAAGAGGATACAAAAACCTTGAACGGTGGGCTGTTTTGCCGCGCCTGTTTGCGGGACAAGACAAATATAAATGCTGTTTGGCCCGTGTCATTGCAACATACAGAAGACGTCTTTCTTCCTCAAGCGGAGCTTCGTCTCCCTTTCTCGCTGTTTCTAATGAGAAATCATGCGGGATGGAGCCGTCTACCGTGCCTAATACATAGACGGTTTTGAATTCAAGGCCCTTTGATCGGTGAATGGTCATCAGCTGTACACCGTTTTCATCTGTTTTGTTTTTCTCAGCAGCCCGCATGTGATCCACATGGGCGAGAAAGTCAGGGATGGTTTTGAATTTTTTTGCGACAACCTTGACGTCACGCAAGTCATCAGAGCCTTTTTCCAGCTTGTTTCCTTCGTTGCCCCGTTTTTTTAAGTATTCGGAGAAGCCCATTTTTCCTTCAGCAAAGGTAATGGCTTCCACAGGCTTCATGGTGCGGATGCTTGCGAAAAAGGGTACGATTTTTTTGATTTTATCCAGCTGGAACGGCTTCAGATCCGGCAGTTTGGCCAGCGCCTTAATCATGGAGCAGTCCTCGGTAATCGAGAGCGCCTTCAGCGTGTTTAAAGCAGACTGCTTTAGAAATAAGGCAGGCAGCAAGTGTTTAATCGCTTCAGTATCATCCTCGTTTTGACTCGCGTACAAGTATGCGAGTATCTGGCGGACGATTCTTCTGCTGTAAAAGGACTGGACGCCGCGATCAGCGGTATACGGAATTGATGATTGATGAAGCCTTTCATAAATGGCGCGGCCGGCGCTGTTTGTCCGGTAGAGAACCGCAAAGTCTTCAGGTTTTGCGCCGTTTTGAATTTTTTCTTTCATATCGGAAACCACCATTGTCGCTTCTTCTTCTTCGTCATAAGGATAAAACAGCACAGGGACCTGCGAGTCGTCACGAGCGGCTTCCAGCATCTTGGCATACCTGTTTTTGTTCTTTTTCACGACAATATCAGCACTGGAAACGATCGGATGTGTTGAACGGTAGTTCGCTGTTAAGTAGATTGTTTTGGCACCAGGATAATCCTTTTGAAACTCCAGAATAAAAGAAGGGCTGCTGCCGCGAAACGCATAGATCGACTGATCGTCGTCCCCAACACAGCACAGGTTTTGTTCCGGACTCGCCAGCATTTGCATGATTTTATATTGGACCGGATTAATGTCCTGAAATTCGTCAATTAAAATATACGTAAACCTAGATTGATATTGCTTCAGAAGATCAGGCCGCTCTATGAACAGTTCATAGCAGGCAGACGCCATATCATCAAAATCAAATTGGCGGTGTTCTTTTTTCTGGCGCTCATAATATTGGTACAGGCGGTAGACTTGTTTTTCCCAGTCATCCTTTAAAGGAATACGTTCATTCGGCAAAAAAGTGTTTTTCCAGAAACCGATTTGCTGCAAGGCCTGATCAACGGGGAACTCTTTCTCATCTACGCCTTCTTCATAGAGTGCTTTTTTCATATATTGTTCCTTTTGCCATTCCATTTTCAACAGGTGCTCGCCATTCCACTTGGCAGAATCATAGTGATACAGGATTTTATAAAACAAGCTGTGGAATGTTCCGGTGACAAGTCTTCTGACTTTTGACGGCTGTAATCCGTACTGCTTCGCCATGCGATCTTTCATTTCCGCGACGGCTTTTGTTGTAAAGGTGACAAGCAGCATATGTTCCGGTGGTATGTCTAGGTGTTCGATCATGTGGGCAGCGCGCGCGGTCAGCACACGTGTTTTTCCGCTTCCTGCACCGGCAAGCACCAATAATGGACCTTCCGTTTCCGTGACAGCTTTCAGCTGATCTGTGTTTAAGCCGACAGTCGGAAAAAGGCTCGTATCAGGTTCTAATGTTTTTTGAACAAATGGTGTTCCGGGTTTAATGCTTCTCGGCCGCTGCCATTCCGTGACAGCCGGAGACGAGTCAGCAGCAATCGCTTTCCCCTTGGGTAATCGAAAAACACCGGATTCCTGATAGTTTTCCTTCTTTTCTTCTTTAGCGGGTTTCGTTTCGCAGGCCTCCTCACATGCCGGAAAATGGCCTGGCTGGCGGTGGATAAACTCCGGCGGATCGGTGATATTAAGCCTTAACAAAACGGGTTTTCCGCAATGAGAACAAAATAAATGGCCTTTTATTCCTTCTTCAAAAAGGAATTGATAATGTTCTCTCGAATATGTATGTAAATGTATGGTTCGATCATTCAGTCGGGCGCATTTCAAAAAGGGGTCCTCCCAATCAAAAAAAGGTGTTCATTACAGACAAAGACTATCATATCAAAAGAAACGTGTTTCAAAAAGTAAGTTTAAGGGAAAAGAGACAGCAGAAGGGTGGGTACCGAATGATATATGCAGGTCAGATTCAGAACCAGCAATACGCTCAATATGCCAATCGCACAATAGGCCATAAACAGGATTATGCCGGAACAGAGAAGGTCAGATACGTCCCGTTTCAGCGGATGTACAAGGAACTTGAAAAACAGCAGGAGATTCAGACAGCCGCTGAAAGAAAAGTAAATGAGGCAAAACGTAAGCGCTCTCTTTATAAAAGATTGCGAGAAAAAGGGATAGGCACATCTATTAATCGATATGTATAAAAAACCGTTCACATGAGAGAGCGGTTTTTTATATGCAAAAAAATCCGGATCTCTGAAGACCCGGATGGTGTTTAATCCTTAATCATTTGCAAATGGGGAATGCCGGCATCGAGAAATTCCTCTTCAGACAGCACCCGATAGCCATGTTTTATGTAAAATGGCACTGCTTGTGTTTGCGCATTTAACATAAAACCTGAAGCACCGCCGTCTGCTGCCGCTTTTTCCAGCGCTTTCATAATGATGCCGCCGACACCGGCTGAGCGGTGGCTTTTTAAGACACAAATTCGCTCTAATTTGCCGTATCCGTTCTTTAGCCGCCATCTTCCGGCGCCGACCGGCTGATCTCCGTCATACACCACAATATGCTCTGATTCGTTTTCAAGCTCATCAATTTCTTCTTCAGCTGGTACGTTTTGTTCTTTGACAAAGACTTCTTTTCTTACATAAAATGCATCTTTCATTTGTTCTTCATTTTTTGCGATAACAGCTTCCAAATCGTTTATTCTCCTCCGCCTAACAGGAACGTTTCATACACCGTCCATGAACCGTTTTCCAATTGATACAAGAGATGAAAACGGTCAACGATTTCTTCATGAGATACTTCCTGCATTTTTAACTGCCCTAATACATCAGAATGCTCATCGTCGGAAAGGTTTTGGCCGACCGTCACATGCGGAACAAAATTGTATTCCTGATTACCAGCTAATACACCGGTGTAAAGTTTTTCATTCAGTGTTTTTAATTCTTCTGTCGGCTCAGCTTTAATGTAAATGACATTATTGACAGGCGCAAAAGAACTGTATTTGGTCATTTTGAGAACAATCGGATGAGATTCTTTAGCGATTTCTCTCAATTGTGATACCAATTCACCGGCTTCCTCTTCTGTAAATTCAAATGAAGATCTCAGCGTCAAATGAGGCGGGATCAGGGAATAGCTCGGATCATAGCGCTTTCTGTAAGAGTTCGCGAGATCTTGCAGTTTTTTTGATGGAAATAAAACGATTCCGTATTTCATAGTATGTCCCTCCTGAAAATAAAGTATGTTAGAGCATTTTTTTCAGAGCCGGCGTAATGAGCGGCTGCCAGTATGTCCACTTGTGGTCTCCATCAAATGGCTCAAAATAATAATCGGAAAGCTTCTCCTCCAAGAGCATTTTCAGCTCCTGATTCGGTTCTGTGAAGTCCAAAATATTGCCGTCTGTCGTATGGACATCTGTTTCTTTTGTTCCGATTTGGTGGTAAAGAGAGAGGTGTTTGATGTCGTCTGACTGTCTCACGGCATCTAATACATGTTGATCAACATAGGGAGACTGCATGATGATGTTCCCAAACATATTTGGATAATCAAGCGCTGTCATAAGAGAAACGGTCGCTCCGAGAGAATCACCGATCAGTGTCCGCCCGTAGCCGACTTGGTACGTCGGAAATTCATGGTCCGCAAAAGGAACTAGCTCGTGGGCAATAAATCGTTTATATGCCGAAAACTTAGAACCTTCCGGATGATAGGTTTTTCTGCGTTCTTTTACATCCTTGTAAGGAACACCGATAATAATGCTTCGGTCTATTTCTCTTTTAGACAGCAATTCCTCCACTTGTCTGCCGATTCTCCCCAGCCTGAAATAATCGTGGCCGTCCTGCGCGATAATAAGATGATATTTATAAAGAGGGGAGTAGTTTGACGGCAGATAAACGAGTACTGTCATTTCCTCGTTAAGCTCTTTTGAAAAGAGCTTCTTTTCTTGAACTGTGCCGTTTTTCGGTGCCATAATACATTCCTCCAGGACATCACTAGACTTTCTTGCATTTGAAATTATTGTACCATGAATTATTAGAAATTTCTCTCTTTAAACCGTTCGGAACTCGAAGAAAAAAGTATTGAAATAAACTGCAAATTGCGCTAATATAAAACAATCAGAAAATTGAAACCGATATTTCTTATCGTGAGAGGTGGAGGGACTGGCCCTTAGAAACCTCAGCAACCGGCTTGCTTTGCATATGCAAAGCGCCAAGGTGCTAAATCCAGCAAGCGTTTATTATGCTTGGAAGATAAGAAGAAGCGTTAAACCCCTTCTTCTTATGAAGAAGGGGTTTTTATTATGAAAAGGGAAGGTGTCAGCTATATGTCACAGCACGTTGAAACGAAATTAGCCCAAATCGGAAACCGAAGCGATGAAGTAACAGGAACAGTGAGTCCCCCTATTTATTTATCAACAGCATACCGCCACAGAGGGGTCGGTGAATCAACCGGATTTGATTATGTTCGGACAAAAAACCCGACACGCCAGCTTGTTGAGGACGCGATTGCCAGTTTAGAAAATGGAGCGAGAGGGCTTGCCTTCAGTTCGGGAATGGCAGCAATTCAAACGATTATGGCGCTGTTTAAAAGCGGGGATGAACTGATCGTTTCATCAGACTTGTATGGCGGCACGTACCGTCTGTTTGAAAATGAATGGAAAAAATACGGCTTGACCTTTTATTATGATGATTTCAATGATGAGGGCTGTTTACGCTCCAAGATTACACCAAATACAAAAGCAGTGTTTGTGGAAACACCGACAAATCCGCTGATGCAGGAGGCGGACATTGAAAAAATCGCTCGGATTTCAAAAGAGCACGATCTTCTGGTGATTGTTGACAACACATTTTATACACCGGTTTTGCAGCGTCCGCTTGAGCTTGGAGCCGACATTGTCATTCACAGCGCAACCAAATATTTAGGCGGGCATAACGATCTGCTTGCAGGGCTTGTCGTTGTCAAGGATGAACAGCTTGGAGAAGAAATGTTTCAGCATCAAAACGCCATCGGCGCAGTCCTGCCTCCGTTTGACTCATGGCTTTTGATGAGAGGAATGAAGACGCTCAGTCTCAGAATGCGCCAGCATCAGGCGAACGCTCAGGAGCTAGCGGCCTTTTTAGAGAAGCAAGAAGAAATCAAGGATGTGCTTTACCCGGGAAAAGGAGGCATGCTGTCCTTCCGTCTGCAAAAAGAAGAATGGGTGAATCCATTTTTAAAAGCACTGAAAACGATTTGCTTTGCGGAAAGCCTCGGCGGGGTGGAGAGCTTTATTACATATCCTGCCACACAGACACACATGGACATTCCTGAAGAGATCCGCATCGCAAACGGCGTCTGCAACCGTTTGCTGCGCTTCTCGGTCGGAATTGAGCATGCCGAAGATTTAAAAGAGGACCTAAAACAGGCGTTATGTCAGGTCAAAGAGGGAGCTGTTTCATATGAGTAATCATAATTGGACGCTGGAGACCCAGCTCGTGCACAATCCATTTAAAACAGACGGCGCAACCGGGGCGGTCAGTGTACCGATCCAGCACGCCTCGACCTTCCACCAATCTTCATTTGAAGCGTTTGGCGCATATGATTACAGCCGCTCAGGCACGCCGACAAGAACAGCACTCGAAGAAACAATTGCCGCACTGGAAGGCGGAACGAGAGGATTTGCTTTCAGTTCAGGCATGGCTGCGATCTCAACAGCATTTTTACTTCTCTCACAGGGCGATCACGTTCTTGTGACAGAAGATGTATACGGCGGTACCTTCCGCATGGTGACAGAGGTTTTGACCCGTTTTGGCATTGAGCACACGTTTGTTGATATGACAGATATCAACGAAGTGGCGCGGAGTATCCAGTCAAACACAAAGGTCATTTACATGGAGACACCGTCAAATCCGACACTTGGGATTACTGATATTAAAGCGGTTGTCCAGCTTGCAAAAGAAAACGGCTGTCTGACCTTTCTGGATAATACATTCATGACACCGGCACTGCAGCGTCCGCTTGATCTCGGCGTGGATATTGTGCTTCACAGTGCAACAAAATTCCTGAGCGGACACAGCGATGTGCTGTCAGGCCTCGCTGCTGTCAAAGATGAAGAGCTTGGGAAGCAACTGTATAAGCTGCAAAACTCGTTCGGCGCCGTCCTTGGTGTGCAAGATTGCTGGCTCGTGCTGCGCGGCTTAAAAACATTACAGGTCCGGTTAGAAAAAGCGAGCCAAACAGCGCAGCGGCTTGCGGCATTTTTCCAGAAGCATCCGGCGGTGAAACGCGTGTATTACCCGGGGCTGTCTGATCATCCGGGCGCTGAAACTCATAAAGGGCAGTCGTCGGGAGCGGGTGCTGTGCTTTCCTTTGAGCTAGAAAGCAAGGAAGCTGTTCAGAAATTAGTAGAGAACGTGTCGCTGCCGGTCTTTGCTGTGAGCCTTGGCGCCGTGGAATCGATTTTGTCCTATCCGGCAACGATGTCTCATGCGGCAATGCCTAAGGAAGAACGCGAAAAACGAGGCATTACTGACGGCTTGCTCCGTCTCAGTGTGGGAGTTGAACATGCAGATGATTTAGAGCGCGATTTTGAAGAAGCGCTGAAAGAAATCGCGCCAGTGGCGGTCCGTTAAAAAAAGAAGCCGGCGATAGCCCGGCTTCTTTTTATTTTTCATCATCAGGATTGAGAATCGCCAGTACTTGATGATCCTCCCATTTTCCGTTGATTCTCACGTTTTTTCGGGCAATGCCCTCTTTATGAAATCCCGCTTTTTCTAATACGCGCATGGACCCCAGATTGCGAGGCATGACACCGGCTTCAATGCGATGAAGTTTTAACTCGTGGAACGCATAATCAACAACCAATCTGACGGCCTCAGTCATCAGGCCCTTTCCGTTATGAGCTTTGTCTAAAAAGTATCCAATAAACGCGCATTGCAGCGCTCCGCGGATCATTTGAAAAAGGGAAACCGTCCCGATTAATGTATGGTCTGTGTTTGTGAAGATGCCGAAGTGATACTCTTGGTCATTCTCCAGCCTTTGCTGATATTGTTCGATCCTTTTTCTCTGTCCTTCAATCGTATAGTAATCGTCTGCGCGAATCATGGAGAACTGTTCAAAAAATTCCCGGTTTTCGCTTTGCAGCCGAAGATTCTCTTCAGCATCTTCTGTTTCTAAAGGTCTTATATAAATAGTATGTCCTTTTAACATACAGTAATCTCTCCGTTCTCTCGTCAGCAATTTCTTTTACATAATATTCTAAGGAAAGTGTGGAAATCCTTTATAAAAAGGAAGAAAACCAATTTCCCATAAAGGTGCCAACATAATTGCCGATCAAGTAGCCGAGTGTGCCGACCAGCATAATTGGCGCAACAAGCTCTCGCCACCCTTTGGCAATCGCCATCGCAGCAGCTGTCGTAGGGCCGCCGACTGTGGCGTTTACGGCAAGCAGAATTTCCTCAAGGCGCACGCGGAACAATTTACCGACAGCTAAGGAAACCGCTAAATTGCTGATGGCAATGATAAAGACAAATAAGAGAATAAGAGGCGCATTTGTAATGATTAATCGGAGATCTGCAGGAATACCAATTACCACAAAAAACAAATAAATCAAGTAGGTGCCAAGCTCCTGAGATCCATTGAGCCCTTCAAAAAAACGAGGGAACAGAAAGATGATGAGAACAGATAGAGACGTCAACACAAGGTACTGATCGCCAAGCGTCCCGGTCAAAAGAGGATGGGAAAACGTAATTTTGAAATAGCCGGAAATCTTAACGCTTACCGCAACAAGGGCAAAAGCAGCTCCGGCATTAAAGGCAATATCCTTTAATGAAATGTCCCTCCGCTTCCAATAGCTTTCCGCGCTGTTATTACTGTTTCCTTCTGCTTTTGCCTTATCTTCAAACGGCATCGCATAATGCCGGCGAAACCATTTGAGTGCGGGAATGCTGATTAAAATAAAAAACAACAGCGCCATCATAAAGTTATCTGCCACAACCGTTGCCGACACATATTCGCCCGGTGTCTCAAATTTTGCAGCCATCGCCGCAAAATTAATCCCTCCGCCGATATAAGAGGCACTGATCATTCCGCCGATCTTGTCTAGATAGGGAATATGCTGTTTTAATAGAAAAAAAGCGGCGATGCTGCCAAACACAGTCCCTAAGGAACTTATAAGAAAAATAAACAGCAAACGCCTGCTTTCCTTAAATATCTGCCGCACATTGATCTGAAACAGCAACAGAGGAATCGCAAGCGGCACCACATATGACCACACAGTATCATATACAGGCGATTCAACAGGAAGCACTCCGATATTTGTAAACACCATAGCACCTAAAAGCGCGATGATAGCGCCAGACACAGCGGACGCCCACTTAAAGCGCTGCTCCAGCCCGATGCTCACTGCTGCCCACACCGCAATAAACCCCCACAGTACCCAAACATCATCAGAAGAAATCAAAGAATGCAAAACCTCATCACCTCTATTGTTAGAAAATTAAGACATATTATAATAGCCGATGAACATAACAGCAAGTCCGAAAAAAGTTTTTCTAAAAAAGCAGTTGACGAATAGAATGGAAGGTTATATAATAGAACTTGTCAGAAAGACAACAACATACCCAGCAACACATACATATCATGATTCCGTAGCTCAGCTGGGAGAGCGCTACCTTGACAGGGTAGAGGTCGCTGGTTCGAGCCCAGTCGGAATCATACACGGCGGTTAGAGGCGTTATATCAACGTTTCTAGCCGTTTTTTATTGCGTTGACTTAGTCGATGACTTAGGCGTATTAATGCGCAGGGTAGCGGTGGACTGTTACCGTGTTGAACGTTTCTTATTCTATTAAACCGGAATAGGAGGCGTTCTTTTTTTATGGATAATATTCGAAAAGGGAAACCGATTAAACGAACACGCAGGCGTAAACTTCGTGATCTCGGTGACTTGGACGGATTATTTCAAACGTTCATCACGATAAAGACAGCCGAAGGAAAAGCGAAAGGAACGTTACAACAGTATCGCGATAATTATAAATCTTTCACTACGTTTCTTGATGAGTTCGATATACCTCGTTCTCCTACGGTTATTGATCGAGATACAATAAGACACTACATAAACTATATGCGCAATGATTGGGTGCAATTTAAGGGGAACGTTTATATATCGGATGAGGAAAAGAAGCGAGGTCTATCAGATAGCACGATAAATACGCGCTTAAAAACACTTCGAGTGATGTATAACACCCTGGAGAACGAAGGACTTATTGACAATAATATAATGGACGGAGTTAAGAACGTAAAAGAAATAGAGGAGCATATTATTATTTTACAACCAGATGAGCTACAACGTCTTTTAAAAGCGCCTGATAAGAAAAACTTTGCAGATTTTCGTGATTATGTATTGATGAACGTATTGTTAGACGGAATGATGCGAATTGGTGAAATAACACATGTTGAAAAGCGAGATTTTGATTTTAAATCTCATATATTAACGATTCGATCATCTATTGCAAAAAATCGAAAGACACGATATATACCTTTACTACCTACTACATGTCGGCTAGTTCAAGAGTTAATCGCTGAAAATGAATTAGATTTTAGAAGTGATTATGTTTTTCTGACTAACTATGGAGCTCGTCTTGACAGAAATCATTTTAGAAAGAGATTAGTTGATTTTGCGGCAAAAGCTAACGTAAAAAAGAAGGTGCATCCGCATTTATTTAGACATACTGCTGCTACGATGTTTTTGGAGAATGGAGGAGATAGCCGAATGCTTCAAAAGCTACTCGGTCATTTAGATTTGCGAATGATACAGAGATATACACACGTGGCTGATAAATCGGTAGCGAAGGCGCATGCCAAACATACAGTGATGAATTACATTATCAAAGCTCAAGCTATGCCGCGAAAGATACAAAGGTCCTAAAACAAAAAAAGAACGCCATCCAGCGGAAATAAATCCGATAGATAGTACGTCCTAACCCTACGTCTATCTTATCGAAAAAAAGCGTACTTGTCTACGTTTATTTAAGTGCGCCTAATTTTCCGACGGACCGGTGTCTCTTATCGAGGAGAGAAACCGAATGTACACGAAAGAAGTCTCTAAAATGGCTTCGTTCCGTTCAGTGGACGAGCTTAACGGCGCCATCCGTACGCACATATACCGCAATAAATCCGATCTAACGCCTGCCGCAATCGAGGTTCTAAAGGTGTTGTCTCGTCATGCCGTCAAAACGCTGGGCGTGGCGTATCTGAAGCTCGCAACGATCGCAGAACTAATCGGCAAGCACCGCGTAACCGTTATTCGCTCCATTAAACGGCTAATTAATCTCGGTATTATCCGCAAAGAAATTAAATACCGGCCAGTATCCGGTGGCAACGGCGCCAATATGTACGTTATCCTGCCGGCTGTTAAGACCGATGTTACCCCGTCCGTGTTACCCCGCCAAGCTGCTGAAAAGTCAACGGAGACAAAGGCGGAAGTACCGAAACGGAAAGACGAAGCTGTTATTTCTCAAAGCGAAAATAAGTTACTACATAATACGTATTCTGCGTTTAAATCGGCGGTCAATACGTTTGTCAGCGATCGCAAGTTAACGAACAAGCTTTACGGCATCTATCTCGCGCATACGTCGTATTTAAAAGGCGTTTATGCTGCTGAATCACTTCAAGAAATCGGACTGGAAGCCGTACGGCAAACATTTATCACGACTAAACGGAAGGCTATACGCAATCTTGCCGGCTACTATAACGGCGTGCTGGATCGGATGCTCGACCGTTTGTATGCTGCGCGATTTGATTCGTTAACGCCTCGGTAGCGTCTTCGTGCGTTAGTTCGTCGTGTTGTTAGCGAATAGCTTCGTTCGTGTTTCGTTAAAATTAGTATTATTCTACTGTTTTATGTTCGTATTTTAGATATAAAAGCCAAATTTTCTTTAGTTATATCAATTTAATTTTCGTACTTTTGTTGAAAATGATTATTTGAATGCCTATCCTTTCATTAGAAAGGAGTGTTTGAAAGTGACAAAAAAGAAGGATATTTTCACTGTCAAAGAGGACTTAACTGAGTTAGCTAATTTAATACATAAATTGAGTTCATCCAATTCTTTTAAGGGCCGTACAAAGATTGAAAAGGCTCTTATTACTGTATTAAGGCAAATGGAGGTTGCGGGGAGTAGGAAGCGAACCATGAGTGATTATCGTCTTCACGTAACAGACTTCATGGACTCAGAGAGCCTGACATTTTTGGACGAAATAACTACTGAATCAATTTATTTATGGCTTGAAAAAATGGATGTCAGCTCACAAACAAGACTAATACGTCTAAAGTGTCTAAAAGCTTTTTTATCGCGGTGTTTTGATAATGGATGGTTTGAAACGAAGTTTTGGAAGAGTATTAATATAAAGGTTGATAAACGAGTGAAAGAAGGGGCGACGGAGCAGGATATAAAAATACTTTTATCCGTGCTAGATTTAAAAGATTTTGTCCAATTGCGCGATGCTACGGCTGTTCTCCTTATATATAAAACGGGGATTCGTGTAAGTACCCTGGCAAACCTCGAGGAAAAACACATTGATCTCTCGGATAAATTACTAAGATTGAACGGAGATATTCTTAAGAGTCGCGAATCTTTATTGCTACCGTTCGATGATGTTCTTGGACGCATGTTAGACGTTTTGATGAAACAAAACAAAGCCATCCGAAGTCAATACCAAAAAGATAATAACTACGTTTTTATTACGAAACAAGGTGGACCAATCGCAACGGGACCATCAAACAACAACATACAGAAGCGTTTAAATAAGTACGCTCGTGAGTATGGCTTGAAAAATATTAATCCGCATGCTTTACGAAGAGGTTTCGCTAAATCATTACTTGATAAAGGCGCTAGATTAACAGATATATCAAAAGCGCTCGGCCATAGCGACCTTTCCGTAACAACACAGTATTTGTATCTAGATAAGAACGAAGTAGTGGAAAATCTACGGGAATTTTTATAAAAGACGCCGATTTACTCGACGCCCTCTTCCGTTTCTTTCACTTCGAATAATTCTTCGTATTTGGCTCCGGTTGCTTTCATTATCGATGCGACATGCCAATCGTAATGCCTTTCGGAATGATCAAACCGAGATATCGACGCCTGCGGAACGCCGGATCTCCGCGATAATTCGGATTGCGACCACTCTAGCTGCGAAAGAACCGCACCAAGACGAGGCTTTACCGTAAGTTTCATTTCGATCACCTCAGCGTTAATTATAACGGAAAAACTACGCAGAATGTCAGCCTTCGCCGTCTCACGCGCGACCCTCCAAACGCTTTACAAAACTTTACGTAAAGCAACGTAAAAGTAATGGAAGTCCAAGTATATCGCGCATTTATTCAAGCGGATGTAAAGTCGGATTTTATGCAATATTTTAGCGCGATAAAGCGTATGTGAAACACCATCAAGCGCGGTATATCAACGATGTATAAAATCGTGCATAATCGAGTAAATACGGGAGTTCACAAACCTAGTAATATCAACGTTTATCCAATGCTGTAACTTCCTCGAGTGGTGATTATGTAAACTGTTTTTGAATATAACATACAGCGATATACGAATGAGCTAAGTAGTTAGAAGGAGCTAAATCGGTATAAATATACCCGTATGAAAAACGAAAAGGGGGCGGGGGAGGAAAAACGAAAAGCCCGGCCACCAGGCGCATTTTAAACGCGCATTTCAAAAATTCACTTTGACTTATGAAAAAAGACGCCGGTTTACTCAGCGTCCTCTTCCGCGGCTTCTTCAATTTCGAATAGTTCCTCGACTTTCACGCCGAGCGTCTTCGCTATCGAGAAAACGTGCCAATCTTCGTGGCGAGTGTTCTTATCGAATCGCGAAATCGAACCTTGTGTTACGCCGGATGCTTCTGCGAGCCTTGCTTGCGTCCATCCTTTTTCCTTCATTACGGCATGTAGGCGTGGTGTTGCGTTTAATTTCATTTCGATCACCTCTGTGACTATTATAATTTATTTAAATAGAGAACGGATAGTTTATCCAGTTTTTCAGCACAGATTTAGAATGCGAAAAATAAGCGATCAGATCGCTAGCTAAAGCATCAGTTTAAGAAGAAAAATGGATTATAGGAGATCCCTTCGTTTAATTTATAATGTTATCGCAAAAAGTGTTTGATCTTAAATATTTTTTAAAACAACCGATATTATATTTTGAGGTGATAATATATATTGCGCTATTTAGAAAGTTCGCACCCAATTGTTGATAGGTTAGCGATGTGTCTTAGTATACTGTGTTGGTTTATTTATCCAATTTTACTCTTAGGTTTTGCTTACATGCGAGAGTTCCCGCTTCCTTACTATATATTACTGAACTTAAGTTTCTTTATGTTTTTGCAGGTATTACTCACTGTGGTACACGAAAAAGCTCATGCATACGCTGCTTCTTGCTTTTCATTCAAAACTGAGATTAGCTACCGTAATAAAGATAAAAAACATTTTAGAGATGGACAAAAGTTTTTCAAACCATGTTGTCTATTTGAGGGTGATGCAAAAATCGGTAAGATTGCTTTCGTTACTATTGCAATTGCACCTGCAATTACGCTTTCATTAATATTTTTGTTGTTTTTACTACTTTTCAAGACATATTTATCTCAATTTTCAGATGTGTTTTATTTTGGAGCTTTGCTGTACCTAATAAAATTAAGAGGTTGTTCAGGTGATATTAGTCTTATAATTGGAGCGTTAAAGCAGTCTAAGGGCGTTAAATTTCAACAATTAGACGCGGGTAACTTTAGAATACTTTAAAAATGAAGAAGACGCCTTACGGGCGTCCTTTTTGTATTATAAGCAATGCAAAAATATACTGAGTTTTATAAGTGGATTTTCACACTTTATGAAAAAGGATTTACAATGTCTAGTTTTAAAAAATCTGCTTAAATGTTAGTTATACATAATTATCTTTGGATACTTTATCATATATCCAGTAATATAGTTTTTCATACAAAAAATTAACCTCGTTCTTCATATGAATGTAATCAATGCCAAAGTTTTCTTTACCATCACCATAAACATTCTCCTCAAGCTGTTGGTCAAAAGGATATCTAAAATAAATGGAGTATGGATCAAAATTATTTAACTCAATTATTAATATATGAAGCTTTCTTAATACTTTTTTGCTTTCGTTATCTTTTGCAAATGAATAACTTTTATGTAATTCAGAGGTAACCATATCCCATAATGGACTTAAGTTATGTCTATTTAATTTATCTTGGATTTTTGTTTTGTCTAATTTTCTTTTTATGTAAGCATGATATAAAATTGCTTTTAGACATAACTCAATTGAGTGTCTGTATAGATAAATAATTGGAATGATTGTACTATCAATGGAATGATTGTTCAAGCCTTCGTATGATGAAATTAACTTATCGGCAGATTCTTTAAAGTAATTGGAATATAGTATTAAATGTTCATCGTGGGATCTGAAAGTTTTCTGCCAGTTAGGATAAGCATTTTTATAAATATCAATATTGCTTTTGAAAATCAATTAGGAACCTCTCCTTTTTATTTTTTATTTATGACACCTTCTATTGCCTCAGAAATTGTTGACCATTTTTCTAGTCCGCGTGCTACATGCGTACCTTTACCTGCTATTGTCGCGTATGCTTCATGTGTATTATTGGCTTCAAAAACTCTAACCGATAGATCCCTCTCCCTAAAGAGTAGCCATTCTTGTTTTTCACCGTCAAATAGCATCATTGTCTCCTTTTACTTCGATTAAACTTATGATCTCGTTTATGTCTTCAATGTCTAATGTGTTTGCTATACGTTCAATATGTCCGAAATTAATATTTTGCCTCTTACCATTTATTAACTCACTTAACGCTGCATGTCTTATTCCACATTTATCAGCGAGAGCTCTGAGCGAAAGATCCTGCTTTTCCAAAAGATCCCCTATATTAACTTTAACTTTTTTCATTATTTCACCTCCAACTGTATTTTTTTTCTTGACTATACGTAATAACGTACCATATAATCGTTAACAAAGTGGTACTTGAAAGCGTAACGTTTTAAGGGGAGGAGCTTTTAAATGAAAACATTTGATATAAAAAATGTGGATTGCTTCCATTGCGATCCGCAGCCTTACAAAGCACTGCGTCTTGGCGGACAATTAAAGGAGGTAATCGGAGAATGAACGTTTACTATAAAAAAACTGTTGTTGGTTGGTGGAATATTTATCCTGCAGGCTCAGACGCGCAGTTCGTAAATCTTTCGCCAGAGGAATTTTTTACGCTCTTGCCTCAGGTATCCCGAAAAGCATTTGCTGGTTGCGCAGATATAAATCTTAAGGCAGCGCAAGAATTATTCGGTGAGGAGGTGCGGTCGGCATGATGAAAAAATTTGGTCCGAAGAAGGTGAAACTTCACTGGCACGGAGTCGCTTTTGATACGGGGCTGCCGATACACGAGGTATCTGACGCCTGGTTAATGAGTCCTGACATCATCGGAAAATATATGGGAGACGATGAGCTCGCATTTTATGAAGTTGACAGCCTGGAGAGGCAGGATGACGGTTTTCATTTATACGAAGATAACCATCCACGCTTTTTCACGGTAGGAACGTCGAAAGTAGGCACGGATCTTTCCAAAATCAATTTTCCTGAACTCGCAAATATGTCATTTATGGATTACATTCGGATTGGTTTCTCACTAGAAAGGGAGGGTTCACGATGAATAAATACAGTGTTTCTAAATCAGCAGTGAAAACGGCGATAGCCCGTCTCGGTCTTACAAATACGCAGGCACCGAACGCGTTAATTAAATACGCGCAAAGAGCGTCATTCGTTTGGTCACTCGGTTCTACAAGCGGCAGCCAAGCCGTTTACGACAATTATAACGAAAGAGTGCGTCTTGTAATTGCCGAGAATGGTACCGTATTAGACGTTTTCCCTATTGATTACGCGCTGCAGTCACCGCACAACTTATCGGAAGAGGTACGCCAATCGCTTAAGGAGTCGACTAAAGAGACTTTGATCGCGAGAAGAGACGAGACCCATCGCAAGTGGTGCGAAACTGAACTCGCTTTTCACGAAAATAGTTACGAAATCGCTAAAGTGCGCCTCCAATTAATTGACGCAAGTATCGAAGAAGCCGCGACGTTAAACAGACGTTTAGCGGACCTTTGCGCAGATAACAAGCGATTACACGAAGATAGATCAGCACTAAGAAAAGAACGGACTGAACTAGAGCGTGCTCTTGTACCTTATATCTAAGATTGCGGACGGAACTAAAATTCGAGGGGGAAACGAAATGGAAAAAGTACGTTTGGTTCGACACGGATCGACAGATTTCCCGTATAAAGAAATTCATGACGCCTATCTCATCGCAGCGGATACGGTAGCTTTATGGGATTTTGATGCGTTAGGCGGCGGGAGGTTTGCGTTTTATGACACTGGCGGCCTGACGCGGAAGGATGACGGTTACCACCTATACGACGATGCGCACCCAGCAGCCTTCGCATTCGAGTTCGCAAAGACTACTGCGGCATTGGCGCAGCTCGACGGTAGGGAATTAGCGAATATGAGTGTCGCGCAGTTCGTGCGTCTGTTCTTCACCGGGGGCGCTGGCAATGTATGAAGTAGGCGAGACGGTTCAGTATTGGGGTGTTAAGGCGGACGGGCTGACGTGGCTATCAGCGGAAGCCCTTACCGGCAGAATACTAGGACGCAACGTAGACAAGGGCACATACGTAATAGAAGGGCGGTCCGGGGCTGCGCATGTGGTTCCGGAAAGATTAATCGAAGTAAGACGCTGAGAAGTAAACCATAGCGGCTCGCCTTCGCCACTTAAAAACGTGGCTTTGGCGTCCGCAGTTATTTTATTTAAGTACCTTTATCGCGATTATAGTAATCTGCAACGACTGAATTTGAAGGAGTTGCTATGTTTTAAATGTCGGTTGTTTAGTCATGGATTGCGTTATATCTAAATTGAGTACGACTGATTAAGATATACCAGAAAGAAATAAAACAGCTGTATCCCTTGTGGCTCTAAGTGTAGTTATCATTATGTGAATCACCCGAAATGCAGTATATTTAGTTAATTTTTCACCCGAAATGCAGGGTGTTTTTAGAGTTGTTTCTGATATAGCGACTATATACTTGTTAAATATCCCGATATGCTGTCTTACGTAATAGAGGGATTGGATATTGCGTCAACTTTTCTCCGCGCAGCTGTCTATACGTAGGGGAACAAAAAAAACAGAAACTTAACGATAAATACCCATATTTTAGCGCCTTAGCTGTCTATACGTAATAGGAGGCGAAAATTGTTAGGTACATACCCTACATTTTAACCCGTTTTGTTGTCTATACGTAATGAGAACTACGTTAACTTAACGGCAATATCAACATTTACCCCGTTTTGCTGTCTTACGTTATGAAAGTATTAATACGACGACTTAGCGATAGTACCGTATAATTTCTTTCTTTAGCTGTCTATACCTTAAAAGAGGATTAGTTTGTACCACTGGATCGAGTGGTGCTTTTTTATTTGATAAAAATGTAGTGAAACTATAACAAATTTGAAAGGAGGACGAAAATGACTCCAAAAACAATGCGGATGATTCGTCTTGCGTACGGGATGACGCAGAACGAATTTGCTGACCGTTTGGACTGCTCGCAACAACTTATTGCAATGATTGAAAGAGGGGAAAGAAGGCTGTCTAAAAGGATGAGAGGACGGCTTGAGCGCGTTTTTGATTTAGATGCAGATAAAATCGAAACTATTCAAAGACTAAAGGGGATGTTTGAGGATGGGGAATCGAATTGCTGAACAACGCCAGTGGATGAACTTATCGAATGGGACCAAGAGAGATATCTTTGCGGTAAAGGAAAATGCGGTAATCGAGGACGGGAGAATCTACAATAAAAACGGAACTGACGTTTCTCATCTTGTAGAGGTGGTCACTAAAACAACTGAAGAACAAGTCAGAGCGCTTCAAGTAAAAGACAACTTAACAGCGCATGTGTCCGAGAATGGCGGCTTTGTGACGGCGTTTTTTAATGCAAGAGTTACTATGGAGTCTCAATTTCAATCACTTAATCAATCTGACTTGGCACGGTTGATGTTTATCGGGACATACACAGGATGGGGAGACGGCCAGTTAAAGTATGATAATGGGAAACCGATTAATAGATCCGGTCTTAAAAAGCTTGTAGGCATGAGCCCGAATAAATTTAAAGACTTCTATGAAAATCTTAAAAAAGAGGCCGTTCTTCGCGAGGAAGGCGACAGCATTTTTATGAATTCGGCGGTATTCTACCGCGGAAATCACTCCGATATTAAACAGATAACGAGAGATATGCAATATACGCGATTGTTTCGCGATACGGTCCGAGACTTATACGAAATGTATAACGGGAGGACAATAAAGCAGCTCGCAATTATTTACGCTGTTTTGCCGTTTGTTAACTTTAACTTTAATATTATCGCGTACAATCCGAATGAGTCGAACGAGGATTTAGTCGAGCCTATTCCACTCGACAAATTAGCGGCGCTACTCGGGTACAAAGATACTAGCCGATTTAAGGCAGCACTTAACAAGATCGAATACGATGGAAAGCCGGTATTTGGTTTCTTTGAAATCAGCGGCGATCGCAGAAAGAAGAAGACGATACTGAATCCGCGAGTTGTGTATGCGGGTAAAGGGAATACATTAGCTGCAATCAAGGCGCTTTTTAACTAAATAAACTAGAGAAGGTCATCCGATGATGCTCGTTACCGGGCGGAGGGTGGCTTTTTTATATGGAGGTTTTTACGTATGGAACGCAATGAGCTATGGAAATTACGGAAAGGGTGGATCGCTGGCTATACGGAAGACAGAGAGCTTATCCGTCGGGTGAAACGTTACAAAAAAGATTGGCATATTATTGCGGATTATATTAAAAACGGTCGGTTAATCGGTGTGCATTTTAAAATTCCGATTGAACAGAGGCGCGCAGCAGAAAGAATGTTCAATACGAGACTATCAAATTTTTAAAAAAATAAGAGGCTACAAGCCTTCATTTAGTCGGCACAACTATTCCTATTCGAAAGAAAATCAGCCGGCTATTTTCATGTCATTTTCAACGAAAAATGTTCATTACACTTATTTTCGAGGAGGTATTTGCTTGTATGGAGTTGTTGTTTATGTAAAGCCTGACGAAGTGCTTACGGTTGATGTGGAAACAGGTGAGATATTGCGAAGGATTAGCGGCTGTCACCGGGACTTACTCGTGTCACAGGCGCTTTTTTACTGCCGAAATGCTGGCGAAGTGCCCAAAATCGTTTATCAGAGGGAGGAAATCGCATGTACTGCGTATCAAAAATGACAGATCACTACGGAAATTACGGTGAATCTGACTCATCATACATTCGCGAATCTCTAACCGGTCCTTTTTCCGACTTATTTCCGGACGGTCAGGCTTTTATCGAGCTGGACGAAGAAAGAGGCACATATAAAGTAACGGACCAGGACGGCGGAGTAATCGCGTTTTCGACTGTTACCCGCAGTAAGAAAGCAACGGATCTGGAATTTAGTCGGCAGTTATTTAACGTAGCAGCCGACGCAGCGTGTCATTACGGTGCTAAGAACGCGTTCGTGGTGAATGAGACAGTGAAAATACCGGTCGACGAGTACGAGGCCGAATTATTAAAAGCCGAGAAGGAGGACGATGGAGAATGAACGAATGGAAAGCAAAACGATCTGAACTAGAACAGCAACTAATTGACGCTAAACAAACGGTGATTAAGTATGAAGGTACGTTAAGGCCTTTCCGTACTATTACCGAATCAGAGTATCGGGACGCAAAGCGAGCGGTCATAAACTTGGCTACGCAGATATCAGACGGCGACTACGAGGCCGGACGACCTTCAGATCCGTACGAAGGAATGTCCGTACAGGAACTGCGGAGTCTATATGAGGAAAAGAAAGCGAATTATAGGGGCTTTGCTGGCTCTGGTCAGGAGGCTGCGGAATTAATGCGAATCGACACTCGTATCCAGGCGCTTGAAAGCGAGGAAGCAGAGTGAAATATACGCTGTATTTAACGCAGGCCAGCGACGATCGCACAACAGTTTATTCGTACGCGCTCTACAATTACGAAGGGCCGCAGATGTCCGGCGTATTCGTTGCGTCCGGAAGACGTCGGCAGGACACGTCATACTGCGGCCATATTGCGCTTCAGCGGGCTTTAAGGGCGGCGGCTAAAACGGAAGGCGTTATTTCGCTCAAGGTAATCGTTGATCACCCGTTAATGCAGCCAATCATGTTCGAAACGATGGGAATCGACGAGCAAAAGTATCCGGGGTTATGCCAGACGACAAACCGCCTGCTGAAACGTTTTGCATCACATGAACTGGCTGCGAGTGAATTCGTCAGTGACGATGCGGCTTGGCAGGAGGTCGCGGTGCTAGACGAGGCGTTGGACGTCCTCGAACAGAATAGAACGATCAAGGGACGGTGGCGGATGATTCGCGATCGATTTTTTAATATCCATAAAACAATACGGTAGGAGGAATTAATATGAAATTTTCAAAGAAACTTACGGATAAGGTGACCGAATTAAAGGCGCTTCAAGAAAAGTACACGACTCAATACGAAGGGATGCGCACTCATAACGAAAAAGTGTCCGCTGAACTTACCGCGGCAGAACAGGACCTCGCGGCGGCAATTGAAGCGCTGGCAGAGGAACCTTCGGAGGAGAATCGCTCGAAAGAGAAAGAAGCTAGACGGAAAGTTACGGAGCTACGTCTGGAAGCTGGCGGTGCCAGTGAACGTCGGGACGCAGTTTTCCGTTCGAAAACGGCTCAAATTACCGACATGCAGACTGAAATCTTAAAGCTTGCAAAAAAGGAGCTCATTGCTAATAAAGCTGAGAAGGAAGGGGATGCACTTGAACGAATTGCAGCCGCAAAGCAAGAGTATCTGGAAGCTGCGAAAGCATATCACGATTTGCTGATGGTCGATGGACAGCAGAAGTATTATGACCTAGTACGTGAGATTGGGGCTGGCGAAAGAACATGGAAAGAACACAATCCTAGCTTCCATGTCCACCATCCAATCTATACGGATAGAGGATACGGTAATAACAAATATGGGATTATTGAACTCGAAGTAAATCGCGCATGGAGACGCGGGGAAATTCAATAGATATCGAGACGCCTTTTATCGGGCGTCTTTTTTATTTTGAAAAACAAAGGAGCGAGATGATGAACACAGTAAAAGATATAAATGAATTGCTATTCAGTTACACAGATATTTTTGACACGGAAATATCCCCTGGAATAGAAAACGCCAAGAGCCGAGGGCAGTTACGTAAAGCAGTGAAGAAGGCCGTAGTTTCTATCAAACAACTTGAGTATAGACTTCAACGAATGGATTTCGATAAAGATCTTGAAACGCCCGTTAGTCTGATTAAATCGTATTTCAGCACAGCCCGCAAAGGGTTTGAGTATATAGCTAAGGGTAACGCGCACAAAGGCGCACAGTATGACCGCCGAGCAAGAGAAATTTACGCCGAATACTTGAGAAGGTTCGTATAATGGCAGATCAATCGATTATCGTCCGGATTGGGACAGACATAACGGATCTTACGCAAGGGCTAAGACAATCAACGCAAAGCTTAACGGAATTCGGATCGAGAATGGCCAGCATGGGAACGACGGTCGCGGCGGGATTCGGAGTGATTTCCGCAGCAACCGTCGGAGGACTGGCAGGAGCGGTTAAGGCTTCGGCTGATTTTGATACGGCAATGAGAAAAGCGGGCGCCATTGCCGGAGCAAGCGAGGAGCAGTTTAACGACATGCGAAACGCGGCCCTAGATCTTGGCGCTACCACGTCAAAATCAGCTTCGGAAGTAGCAGAAGCAATGACAGAACTTGCTGCGAAAGGTTTCGATGCCAATCAAGTAATCGCGGCCATGCCCGGGATCATAAAGGCGGCTGAAGCCTCTGGCGAGGACCTGGCGCTTACGTCGGACACTGTAACAAGCGCGCTAAACGCGTTTGGTATGGAGGCCAGCGATGCTACAAAGGTTGCAGACATTTTAACGGTCACAGCGAACAAGTCGGCCGCAGGTATGAGCGACATGTCTTATGCGTTGAAATACGCTGCGGGGCCGGCTCATCAACTCGGCATATCTATGGAAGAACTTTCGGCAGCAGTCGGTATCATGGTAGACGCCGGAGCTGACGGATCTCAAGCCGGTACAACATTACGGGCTTCTTTGCTGCGTCTCGTAGATCCTCCGAAGGCAGCGGCCGCAATGCTTGAGCGTCTAGGGGTATCAACTACGGATAGTAACGGCAAATTTAAAACGCTTCAGCAAATTGTTGCGGAATTACAGAAGAGCATGGAAGGTATGACAAAAGCAGAAAAAGGCGCTGCACTCGCTCGGATATTCGGTACGGAATCAGTATCCGGAATGATGGCGGTTATTTCTGCCGGACCTGCAAAACTCGGAGAATTCACGAAAGCCCTGGAGAATTCCGGAGGTGCTGCGGCAGAAGCCGGTAAGAAAATGAAACAGGGAATCGGCGGCGCGCTTGAAAACTTAGGCGGGGCCTTCGAAACGTTAACTATTATGATAGGTGACGAGCTTGCTCCGTTTGTGCAATCTCTCGCGGATAACATTACCGACCTGATTAACTGGTTCAATAACTTAAGTGAAGGTGCAAAGCGCTTTGTCGCGGTAAGCGGTCTAATTATCGGAGGATTAGCCGGCTTCATTGCGTTGACTGGTGCGGCAGTCGCAATCATCGGGTCACTTATTTCAGCAACCGGTACCATAGTAACGGCATTTTCAGCACTTGCAACTACGATGGGAATGACGAGCGGAGCCTTACTGTTATTGCTCGGTCAATCCGCACTCATTGCCGGAGCAATCGTAGCGGCAGTCGCAGCCATCGCGTTGTTAATCAAAAACAACGAAGCCATCCGTACTAAGTTCGAAGCTTTAGCGAACACAATCGGCGTAAAGCTCGCTCCGGCCCTGGCGGCACTGAAGACGCTCTTCAGCGGACTAGCAACGGTTTTAACGGGCGACTTCGCAAGCGGAGCCGATAAATTGCGTCAGATTCTACCGGAATCAGTCGTCCAGCTAATTATCGCCGGCGCTACGGCCGTACAGAACGCGATTACGAATCTGATAAGCGCCGTCAACAAAGCGTTTCAGGGCGACTTTAGTTCTATCGCGCAATACATTCCGACAATCATCGGTTTGTTAGTCGGTGGCATACCGGGCTTGATCATTACGGGCGCTAAATTTCTGCCGGCGATCGAGCAGGGCCTACAGACGTACTTGCCGACGTTCCTAAACGGATTCGTCAATCTCGTAACTTCTGTCATAAACGCGATCACTACGAATCTACCGATGCTTGCGCAGGCCGGCGTTCAGATCATAACGGGACTTCTAACCGGATTTACGCAGGCGCTTCCGAATATTCTAACGGCGATTACGCAAGTTATAACGACTTTGATCCAATCGATCACAACGCTTTTGCCGATGCTTCTTGGCGCGGGAATCTTAATCATTACGTCGCTGATCCAGGGAATTGTTACGGCACTTCCGGCAATCATTACGGCGGCAACGCAATTACTAACGATGTTAATTACGACAATTGTTACGTTATTGCCGATGATCATTGAGGCCGGCATCCAGATATTGAATGCGCTGATTAACGGAATCATCCAGGTACTCCCGCAATTAATCGAAGCGGCGCTGCAGCTTATTATGGCGCTTATTAACGCAATTGTGACGAATCTACCGTTATTACTCGAAGCGGGCATTCAGATACTGACGGCTTTGGTCGACGGAATTATTACGATGCTTCCGCAATTAATTGAAATGGCGCTGTTCTTAATCGTCAGCTTGGTCCAAGCGCTGATCGATAATTTACCGAAAATCATTGACGCTGGCGTCCGTTTAATCATTGCGCTAGTTAACGGTTTGATCCAGGCACTTCCGCAATTAGTTTCGGCAGCAATTACGTTACTTACGCGATTAGTCGATACGATCATCCGATTTATGCCGCAGCTAATCGACCTCGGAATCAAGTTACTAGTCGCGCTCGTGAACGGATTGATTCAGGCCGCGCCTAAGCTCCTGCAAATGGGCGTAAAAATCGTGACGGATTTGGCAGGCGCGATCGGCGATAACGTGAGTAAAGTGTTCGACGCTGGGGTCGATCTGATCAAGGGTCTCTGGAACGGAATCAACTCCGTAAAGGACTGGATTCTCGGAAAAATTGGCGATTTCGCTGACGGTATCACCGAGGGAATCAAAAGTTTCTTCGGCATTCATTCGCCTTCACGCGTATTCCGTGACGAAGTAGGTAAGTTTTTGCCGCTAGGTTTGGCGGTCGGTATCGAACGAAATATCGGAGCGGTTCAGTCGGCGGCAGACGCAATGGCAAGCGCGGCCATGATCGACGCACAGGATTACGCGTACAATCCGTCAATGGCGCTGACGGGCGGAAAGATGGCGAGGGTTAAACACGCCTTCGAAGCGTCAGTTGCGGAGCCGAACGTCGGACAGCCGATGCACATCGAGCTTGTGACGGTAATGGATAGCGAAGAGATCGGACGCAGGACAGAACGCGTTGTAAGTGCGGAACAAGGACGGAAAATTTCGATTAAAAATCTGATGCAGGGGTGATGGCGTTAGAAGACGAAGCAGGGCGGTTGGGAGGCCGCCTTTAAGCTTCGTTTGTCATACGTTTGCCAAATATAAAATATAAGAAACTTTTCTATACTCTTGCGTATCTGTAGCTGTTTTTAATAAAAGCGTGATGGTATCTTCCTTTAGAAGGAGCGGACATTAGGCCATCATACACACCTTGAGGCACATCAAAATAGTCGTAGGTGCCGCTTTTAAAAACAATCCGTAACACTTTGGATTGGGAATCGTAGCCAACAGCACTTAAATTTGAAGAGTTAACCGGGACTAAGTTCATAGTATCACCTCCATTTGGTATATATTTCTGCAAAAAAGATCAAAATACCTTCAAAAACTAGTCGAAAGGATGAGAAAATTGTTGGAATTTAAAACGTTAAAAGAAATCGTCGAGCAGCTTAAGGATTGCGGATATGAGTGCGAGGCAGGTCCGTTAGTGAATAACATAGCTTTTCAAAAGCTTGCGGAATTTGCTGATGTCGAAATACGAGAGCAACCCTAATCAAACGGAGTCTCTATTGAGATGTCTAAGTAATATTTTTTTAAAAAATAAACTCTTCTTGCGCGGTTGAGGCGCTTAGTCTATAATCGGAATTAACAGAATAAGGACGTTCAATATGAGTTGCATGACTTAACGCTGATATACCAACGTTTGACTTACCGATTGACTTATCGGATCACTTGCGGATACCTTGACAGGGTAGAGGTCGCTGGTTCGAGCCCAGTCGGAATCATAGCTTAAACCCTTGCGCAGCAAGGGTTTTTATTTTTGTATTTAGTTATATTTGTTAGCTTTGTGTCTACATGGGGCGAATTGAGGACGAAAATTTTTTTGGGCTGATTAAGAAGTGAATTCAAAATCAGCCCTGTTTCTATGCTAGGTTTAATGGATTATAAGGTTTCAATATTCTTTTCGATTTTTTGAATAACTTGTTCGAGCCATATGATTGGAGATACTCCGTAACTAAGAATGTCCACTCCGTCAGCAGCTTCATCGATAAAATCATTCTTTTCTTCATCCGAATAATCACTGTTAATAAAATCTTTTAATGCTACTATATCAGTTTCTTGCTCTTCTTTTGGAATCTCTCCTAAGTATCCGTCCAGTGCTGATTCTGGAGTATCAATATCCTGATGGAAAAACCCACCAAGGTATCTAAACATAGGATCAGAAACTTCAATTTCAATCATTACTTATCACCACCAAGAAATGTTAACTTCAAATCTGAGAAATGGTGCGTATCTTATTCTATATAACTTTCTGCTATATCAATATCGTTTGTCATTTCTAAGTCAGGGTATTTTTCATCTAATTTCTTAAACAATTAATAAGTTTTTTACTTTGCAAACTTTCAGCTAAATCTTCAAATACCTCACTGATCCAATATAAATCTTCTTTCTAAATAGCTAATTGTATTTTCCTCATTTTCTGAGAGTACTTCAATTTGTTCATCCCAACTCTTTTGAATTCCATAATCATTATTAAGATTAAGTTCTTTTCTTTTAATTAATATAGCTTCCATTTTTTTCTCTAAGTTCATATTGGTCCTCTTAACTAAGAAGGGCTATTATTTTCAAATTGCCTTTCCTATTGTTACATCTCCATCATGGAAAAATTCAATAACATAACCAGATTCGCTGAACATGAAAGTATCTGAACCTACAGCAGTTACATCATCAATTACGTTTAAGGCATTGTCTAAGCTGGTTTTTACAGCTGGATAATCACCGTAAGCCCAAAGGAGAATAATAGTTTTATCATCTATTTTATTCTCAATTAACCATTCATCGATATCTTCAGCGTAATCAATAGATCTGTGAGTAGTTACTTCATCCCATTTAATTCTTCCCCATGATGTGAAGGGGAAACTTTCGCCAAGTTGTTCGTGATATTTGCGTGTGTCAGAAATAGTGAGAACTTCTTTGTTATTTCCAAGAGCTTCTAGACATTCTTCGTATAAAGTCATATTAACACTTCCTATTTATTTAAATGTTTTAAAAGGGATTTATAAGTATTTTCGTTTCCGTTAAAAGGTATATAATATTTCTTTGCCTTATCTCCTTTTCCATTTCTATAATCCTCAATATTTATATGAGGCCCCTTTTCGGGGTCATAATCTAATCTCCAAAGGACTTTATTATCTCCAGACATTCGGCCAACTGGTATGCTCTGCGAAATCCCATTCAACCGTATGAAATCCCCACCTCGATATAAAGCCCTTCTCTACGTAAGAAGGGTTTTAATTTTATTTAACCATTAAATATTTCTGGAATTTTATCTCGCCATATTATTAACAACTCTCTAAATTGATCGGTTTCAATTGAGTTTTCATAGGGTTCTTCTATCCTAAAAGAGTTTTCAACAATTGTCACATCTTTTTTGATGAGAACACTTGTAGCATTTAACTCAATCTCAAAATCTTCATATATCCCTTCTAAAACCTTTTCAATGTAATCTATATACTCGTTGGCTTGTTCTTCTGTAGCGATGTTTTCAATAAAATCAGAGAAAATACTGATTTTCTCTGGCAATACCATTCCTAAATCACCAAATGGATCTTTTTCAAATTTATATGTATATTTCATATGCTATTTCACCTTCAAGATTATTTTTTGTATAACGGATAAGCAGTTGCGATTGTTCCATCTTTATTTAGATACATTTCTATTTTAATACCCGAAGCAGAGATGCCCCTGAATTTATTTGAGCCGATTTGCTTTTTAGTTTGATAAGCTTCATCAATAGCTTTTAATACATCTGCACGGTTCCACTCTTTAGGGAAGAAACTAGAATCAGCTATTTTTTTAACACCATCAACCTCAACCTTTGCCATATAAACTCCATTTTTATCAGGTTTCTTTTCAGTACCTGGAATAATCTTTCCGCCCATCATACTTTCATGGTGATAACCAACTGCTTTTCCGCGTTTATTTATTTCGGTAAATGTGCTTCATTGTACCTGTAGTATACTTACCATTTCCCGAATTGAAATTAGAAGTCTCTGATTTCCTGAGAATACTCTCTTTTTGATCTTCAACAATCCTTTTTAATAGAGGAGTATTTTTTGCGTTATACGTATTATCGATGTCTTGGGCAATCCCGACAAGTGCAAGATCATTCTTATTTCTAACAATAGAATTAATATAGGCTGTTCCCTTTTTAATCCCATTATTCACATGAGCAGCGGCTGTTCCACCTTCAGCCACTTTACCTACTTTAGAAAGCTTGGTCCGTAATATCTTATTTCATTCGATTCCTTTTTGTCTGTTTACTTAACAAATAAATAAAAGCCCTCTTTTTTAGAAGGGCTTTCAACAGCTGATGCTGTCAGACTGTTCCAGCTTACTCAAGATTGCATTTATCGACGAAAACGAAAGCAAAACTTGAAGTATTATTTGTTTATTTCAGACATATTTCTTCAGAATAAGTTTGCCCGCATATAAGATGGAGAAGTTTGAAGCCCCAATAGGTTAGCTGCTGATTCTTATCCGCTATTTCTTGTTATTTAATACACTCCACAGTTTTCTAGTGCTAGTAAATCCATAGGGCAACCATTATATAAATTTCGCAGTTGTTTTTATTTTCCGAGAAAATGCTATAATGAAAAGCCATGAATAATGTAAAGAGGGGGGATTACGGTGCATTACATAACTGCATGTTTAAAAATCATCAGTGATAAGGACCTTAATGAAATAATGAAGGAATTTAAAAAACTTGAGGAAGAAACAAACAAAGAAGAAGGGTGTATCAAATTTCATGCTTATCCGCTTGAACCATCAGAACGTAAAATAATGCTTTGGGAGATTTGGGAAAACGAAGAAGCTGTTAAAGCCCATTTCACGCAAAAACACACAAAAGACGTTCAAAAACAAGAATTAACGGAAGTTGAATGGTTAATGAAAAGTAATGTGAATGATTAAAAAGCTCCTTATAAAGAGCCATTCAATGACTAAGAACACAGCCACTTGTAAATTATTGACGGATTTATGTCCAACTCTGCCAACAATCATCATTTTCATTCAGAAATCATCAGATGTATAATTCAATATGCCTTTAAATAAAAGGACAAACTTGATTTTTCGGCTTAGAAATTCATTATTCCTGTCTCGTTTTAGGGTCAAAATTATTGAAAAGTTCAGCGGTGGTTAATTTCAACCTGGATATGTACATAAAATCTCAAATTTCTAAGAAAAGCTCCCACAGAATAGGGAGCTTTTCTATTTTTACATCACTTGCCATAAAGTGTATTAATTATATAAAACTTTTATAGGTGTTAAGAGATTTAGTGATGTTTTTTATACGATTTGACATAATCATAATAATGATCATCGTCATCATAATACTTTTTATCGTAATGATAATCGTGATCATCATCATAATACTTCTTGTCATGATCAAAATCATAATACTTTTTGTCGCAATCATAATGCTTCTTATCGCAGTCATAATACTTCTTGTCGCAATCATAATGCTTTTTATCGTGGTCGTAATACTTCTTGTAATAAGTTTTTTTCCAAGTGTAATACTCTTCTTTATATTTTTTATAATAACCCAATGTAAACCCTCCTATTGTTTTGATCAAAATTAATATATGAAGTTTATATTATATGGTATGGTCAAATTAACTGATATTTTATTAATAGGGCTGTTTAAAATCAGTTAGGTGAAAGAATTCGATCACAGTGATTAGACGAACTATTGTATGCCGAAAGTTATGAAGACGAACATCTTTTAGGCCGTACTTCTTTTTAATGTTAGCTCACTTTACGGTAGGGCTTGTATAGTAGTAATGCTTTCCTTAACCACTGTTGATTTTTATTCTCAGGATACTACTGTTTCAACTAATAGGATGCGGCTTTAGGATATATGTCCAACACGATTACAGGCCGGGCATGAGAGCGAACCCTACTTTGATCGGGGGAATCATTTCATTCACGCTGCGGCTTACTTAAGAGATATTGAAATTATATAGAGAAGAGGGAGGACAAATGAACGGATTTTTAGAAATATGAACATGCTTTAGATTGAACCAGATCTGTTTCAATTCACAAAATGCTCCTAATCTAGAGAGAGTAGTCAGGGGGATTGCTTTTCCAGCTGCTTAATAGGTCAAGCGGAAGGATATCGTTTATAGCACTTAAGATATCTTTTATGGTTTTCTTCTGTTCAGACATAATGGATTTTGATAATGTGTAAGCGTTAGCATCTTGTGTTCTAAAGAGGATTCTTCGATGTATGCACAGATAAGCTGGCGTCCTCTAAAGAACATGAAATGTTTATCAAAATAGCAATTTTTATAGCAATTAAATCAATCGAATTGTCAGCAACACTCGCATAATCTTTATAAAATGGGTTGATGTTATGGCACCTTTGCCGGAAAACTCACTGTCATCTAAATCTGCTCCGGCATTGAAGGCTTCTTGAGATTGACCATCTGGCTTCTTCTTCTCTTGAATTCTCTTGATCAGCTCTCAGCTTCAGATAGCAATGTTTTAGCTTCAAAGACTTTCATGATCATATCCTTACCTTTTTGAGTCCTGTAGCACGAAAAAGTTCATTTGATAATGATGAAGTGTTTCAATTGTTTAAAGGCATCTTATTATTTCCACCATTTAAATCTCAGTTCCTACACATATCTTTAAATTATATCCCTCTCCCAATAAAGTTAGCAGATACTGGCTTTAAGTTTAATTCTCTTGCCCAAACAGATAGTTGTCCAATGTGATGAATTTCGTGAGCAACTATATGATGTAATATCTCACTCCTTTTGAACATTTCTTTCATCCATGGAATTGAAACAAGTTCATCTTCTAAATTGTCTAAGTCTGTGTCAATAAACTCCTTAATTTCAGTACGCAGAGTAACTGAAAGGGATTTAAGTTTTTGAATGGTATTGTAGTCACTAAAATTCACTGCAATGTCTTTCTTGCCTTGAATGGCACGAATCCAACTATATTCCACGTCAATGATATGAAAGAGGGTATATAAAATACTTTCAACTCCTCCAATGCGGTTTTTTAATAATTCCTCAGTAGTTAAGTGATTGCACCATTCAAACCATTCATCTCTTACCTGCCAGTTATACTCAAAAAATTTAATCATTGTAAACACTCCAATATAATATTTGTTCCTCTGATAAAAATTAGCGTTTTATGCCTAAACTCCTTTTCTGCCGCTAATATATCATCCTCTATTAAAAGGCGTTCCCGCCGATTTTTGTTTGGTCTGCTTATATAGCGACATGTACAGAGGATGGGAGGGAAATGAAATCAAAAAGTAAAATATACGTTCAATACTGGGAGGAATAGAAGGGCAAAAAACATTGCTCCTGCTCTGATTATGCTAGTACTCAACATACATTGAGCACTGAAACGTACAATTCAAGAAAAAAATAAGGATAGGCAAACAGCTCAATAATGATCCAACTTTACAAAATCAAACATCAACGTATTGGTACATGTAAAAACAGAAAAAAAATGAGCATCCCGATTTCAATATCATCTGGATGCTTAATGTGTGCAAAGTTTTGTTTTATCTTTTCGCAATGAGATAAAGTGATATGGCTCTTTGGGTTTGAAGAGGATTATGAATCGTAATTACCCACTGGTTTCTTCTCCTTGGATAGCTGCCTATTGCATACAATGGAGCATAATCACGTGGAGTAAACCCGCCATTAATGACCTTTATCTCTCTTCCTTCAAGATAACAAACAAGGTATTCACCAGGATCTATGACCTGTTGGTTAGTCCATGCGTAAGAATAAAAGCCGTCACCAAGATCCTCGGTGGAAGATGGCGGTATAAAGCCATCTACATTCAATGTGATTTCTCTTCTTCGCTGTCTTTCTGAAAAGTCTTGATTTCTTTGCGTGTGATGAGCAGGTGGTAAGTGAGGAATTAACGCAGGAACATAATAGTAATGATACAAAGTAACCACTCCTTCGTTTACATTCATACAAAGTGTATGTTGGCATATTTCGTTAATTCCTGTTTTGTTTCACGTTGACTAAGAATGGAACTAAAGGAGTGAGGATCATGAACTTGTCTATTTTTGTTTTACGCCTGCCTTCATTTTTTGTATAGCAAGCTATTTGATAATGAGATCTTTTTGCCATTGACTAGTTTTATAGACCTCCTATTTTTCATTGTTTTTATGATATAATGGATATGTTTTGCAGTAAACTATAGTATTGGTAACGGAGGAAATGATATGAAGTGGTATTGGAATGGCTTAAAGAACTATGTCAATTTTGAAGGCAGAGCTCGGCGAAAGGAATACTGGATGTTTCATCTTTTTAATGGCATCATTTGTGTTATTTTATTACTATTATCATTAATACTAGTTGGATTATTTACATCAGGCCCATTGGCTGCAGAAGGATATGCCAGTTCTCAAGTAGGATACGTAATTGGATATGGCGGGGGATTACTGGCATATATTCTGATCTTTCTTTATCAGTTAGCTGTTTTTCTTCCGTCGCTTGCTCTCAGTATCCGCAGATTGCATGATATCGGCAAAAGTGGCTGGTGGATATGTATAGGCTTTATTCCGGTAGTCGGTCCTATTATCATGCTTGTCTTTAACTGCCAAGATAGTGAAACAAAAGTTAATCAATATGGAGAAAATCCTAAGGCTGCTATAAATGAATCGTAAATTGCGCCCCAATTGTTAGACAACGAGTTTAGCGATTGGGGTGTTTTTTATAGCCTGAAGAACTCATAAGGAAACTAAATATTCAAGATAGAGAACAACTTCACCAAAGAGGGAGGAATAAATCAACCTTAGAGAATGTTGTGCTGTAAGATATCGGCATGTATGATTTTACATTATGTTGTTTAAAAAGGTTAACTGCATTTTGAATAGTTGTTGTTATTTTTTCTTCTTAAACCAATTAAAAAGAGTTGTTATCCACTAACTTAGAACCACTTCCTAAGCACCTTTGTTATAATTTTCGCAAAGGATTGAATTAATATGCTGATCAAGAAGACATTTAAGAATGGAACGAATCAAAGTGAACTTAATGGACAAACTTATATGGATTAAAAAGAAGAGAGGAGGGTGGAAATGAGTAAAAAATGGTTGCAAATAATAACTGCGTTATTTCTATCCACTTTTATATTAATGGGCTGTAATAACGATCAAAATAATAATGATCAAGATAACAATACTCCAGATGTTGAGGAGAACGATCAGGATAATAACGGTAACAATGCGCCGGGTGTTGATGAGGACGATACGATCAATAAAGATGATGAAAAAGATAATGAGACCGATCCCGAAGATCCGGTTGAGGATAATGAAGATGCCGATAAAGATAAAAAAGATGAGTAAGAAAACAGCACATCATCATTGTTTGCAGAAGAACCGACTCTTCGTGCAGAGAAGTTTTATAACTCTTTTCCATGCTTTGTGAAAGGCTCTAAAATGACAAAAAGCTCTGTCCTTAGTGGATGGGGCTTATTGTGTGTTTGTGACACGTTTTTGAAATGAATATTATTTACCGAATTTAAAACATAAGAAAAATTCAAATAATACTTCAGAATCATTGATTTCAACTCGAATTTTTGATAACTAATAATTGTCTATATTGCCAAAAGGAGTTGGAATCATGAACAAGTTTTTCTTGGCTCTCTTTTTATCCGTTTTCACTTCTGTCAGCATTGTTTCAACAGCAAATGCAGCAGTAATCGATCATGACAAGGTTGTCGGCTTTAAAGAGGCAGCGCCTGCCACTGTTACTCCAAAAGCGGCGAAACGTTTTCAGCCATATTTGAAGGTTTATAGCGGCTGCGTGCCTTTTCCTGCAGTCGATGCACAAGGCAATACAAGTGGAGGTTTAGAGCCTACTGGAGCGCCTGAAGGACATTGCAGCAAAAATACTGGACAAGTATATTCGCGTTCTGCATGGTACAATGGGGTTTGGGCAATTATGTATTCCTGGTATTTTCCAAAAGATGAAGCCTCGCCAGAATTAGGTCACAGACATGACTGGGAAGGAATCGTTGTATGGATTGATAATCCAGCAAATCAAAACCCAAAAGTTTTATCCATTGCATATTCCGGACACGGAAAATTCACAAATGCAGCACCGAGTGGAAGCAACATGAGAGATCATCATCCTTTGATTGCATATGACAGCACTTGGCCGCTGAACCATGAATTACGTATGAGCGATGATGTAGTAGGCGGAACTCAACCGTTAATCGGATGGGATGATTTAACTCCTGCCGCAAGGAATGCATTAAATACAACTGATTTCGGTAAAGCAAATGTTCCTTTTAATGATAATAACTTTACCATCAATTTAAAGAAAGCATGGTTTAAATAAAAACATCTTGGTGTTGGGAAGAGTCCTTACAAAGAAGGATTCTTTTTTTTGACTTACACGAATTTCTATTAGTTGCAGTTTCTAAACAATAGCTGATTGGGAATGATTACTTTAAAAAATGGAACGAATGATAATAAGAGAAGTCCTTGTCGGAAAGCCTTTTCTCTCAAGAATCTCTCTGTGGTGAAAATGATGTCTGTCTTTTAAAAGAGAGGATAAGGTTCAAGCCGCAATCTATTTACCATTAAGAGTAGTAATTAAGGTTCAAAATATTGACAAATCGATGTGTTTTCAACAAAAGGGCAGCCCCTTCATGTATACTGAGTCCGTAATTACAATGAAGAAAGGGGTAATAGAATGAAAATCAGTTTGGAGAAAAAAGCAGGTTTCTGGAAGAAGGCAGCGATTTCATCACTTATTTTCACCATGTTTTTTACCCTGATGCTGAGTGATACGGTTTTTGCGGCCGGACTGAACAAGGATCAAAAGCGCCGGGCGGAACAGCTGACCAGTATCTTTGAAAACGGCACGACGGAAATCCAATACGGATATGTGGAACCATTGGGTGATGGAAGGGGCTATACATGCGGACGGGCAGGCTTTACAACGGCTACCGGGGATGCATTGGAAGTAGTTGAAGTATACACAAAGGCAGTGCCGAATAACAAACTGAAAAAGTACCTGCCTGAATTGCGCCGTCTGGCCGAAGAAGAAAGCGATGACATAAGCAACCTCAAGGGATTTGCTTCTGCCTGGCGCTCGCTTGGAAATGATAAAGATTTCCGTGCTGCCCAAGACAAGGTAAATGACCGCTTGTATTATCAGCCTGCCATGAAACGATCAGAGAATGCCGGATTGAAAACGGCACTGGCAAAAGCTGTGATGTACGATACAGTTATTCAGCATGGCGATGGTGATGACCCTGACTCTTTTTATGCCTTGATCAAACGCACGAATAAAAAGGCGGGCGGCTCACCTAAAGACGGAATAGAAGAGAAGAAATGGTTAAATAAATTTCTGGACGTGCGCTATGACGACCTGATGAATCCAGCAGATCCGGACACCCGTGATGAGTGGAGAGAATCGGTTGCCCGTGTGGATGTGCTTCGCTCTATAGCTAAGTCGAACAACTACAATCTGAATGGACCGATCAATATCCATTCAACAGAATACGGTGATTTCGTAATCAAATAAGCAGCGAGTGTATAGAAACCGGCTGCACCCTTTGCGTATACACCCGCCGCCCTCATTAATATGGCGGGGGTTAACGTGTGAACCGATTGTGTAAATGTCATTACCATTACTTAGCCCTTCTCAGAGAAGGGCTTTTTTCAATAATCTGCTTTTCCGATTCAATGAAAAAAACCAGATTCACTAGGCATGAATGTATCTGTTCCAACGGCAGTCACATCAGCAATTAGTCTTAATACATAATTCTAGACTTGTTTTCATGCTGGCTGATCCTCTAAATAAAGAGTGTTTTTCTTACAGTAAACGGAACAGTTTCTGTCATATTACATTCTTTAAACTTATTGTGTTGACTGAAAGATAAATTATGCTTTGGCAGATACAGAACTAGTACTAATGACGAATGGTCACTCTTAAGAGTTTTTTTGTTATTGGTCAAAAGGGGTGAATGAATGCCTGCTCAAAAGACAGAATAAGGGTGAAGCTGATATTCCAATGTTTTCAGAAAAGAGGTGAAAGCATGACTAAAAAAGGGATTCAAAATTCAAGTATTGAACAAATGAGAAATGATCATGAGACTGAAACAGCATTCAAAGCAGATGATCCTAAAAAACATGGTACAGATTCAAAGAGGACAAAATAAGTTTTGTTTCACAAGATTTAGGCCAATTGTTTTTGGCCTGTCGTATTGATTGATAAGGAATGGGAGTGGATGATGTGACTCAAAAAAATGGAGCAGACAGACCTGATGATTATAAAAGATTTTCTGAAATCGACAAGGACTTTGATTTTAATCAAACCCTACATGGCAATCCTAAGTCGGAGACATTAGACAAGAACGAACAAACCAATAACAAAGAAGATGTAAATGAAAATATGAATGTGGCAGGAAGATATTTTGAACCGTCAGATTACAAAGGAAGCACGCAATTGGAAGAGGGTTTGGCAGAAACGCATGAACAAGTCAGTGATGACTATTTTGAGGGAACCATCGACCAAAACTTGGACTAATCATCAAGCGGAGCTGACTCGAATGAACTTGAGTTAGTTCCGTTTTTATTTTTCATCTGATCGCCGGCTACTTCTAAGGCCTTTTTCAAAAGAGGTGTGAAAATAATGGCATTCACGGTTTATGTGAACGGGCCTGACAGCTGCCGGCATTTGCGAAACGAAAAGGAAACCGAAGCCAGATGATCTTTTGAAAGAAGAGAACCCATCTCATTACAAGAGAGGCTATAACAAGCAATTATATTTAATCTTTTTCAGGCTTCTTTGGATTTCTTAATTTTGAATAGAGAAAAAGGTTCATGCTGATGCATGAAACAAAACGTAAAGATGCTCTCAATCTCTTTTCTCTAGTTGGAAAAATTGATAAAATTTATGCAGAAGAATGAAAAAACACGATTCGGTTGGTAGTCCGGATGCATTTTACATGTCAGTAACCTTCCCCTCCTCGGGATGTCCGTCATTCTTTCATCATTTAAAAGAGGAGGGATCGTTATGAAATTAACGATTTACTACGATGGTCAGTTTTGGGTAGGCGTTATCGAGGTTGTGAAAAACGGAAAACTAAAGGCCTCTCGGCATTTGTTTGGCAATGAGCCGAAGGATTCTGAAGTATTCGATTTTGTTAATAGGCAGCTCTTAAAGACTCTGTCTCAGTCTGAGCAGGAAGGGGTTCGTGTAAAAGCCCAAGATCAGAAAAAGATAAATCCGAAAAGATTGCAACGTCAGGTTTCGAAGGAATTAAAACGTGCCGGAGCATCCTTAAAGGCACAGGAAGCCATGAAACAAGAGTTTGAAGCGAACAAGCAAAAGAAAAAACAAATAACCAAAGAACAAAGAGAAAAAATAAAAGAACAAAAGTATCTCCTCAGAAAGCAAAAAGCTAAAAAAAAGCATAGAGGAAAATAGCTTAAGAAAGCAGGCATAGAGCCTGCTTTCTTATATGTTTTTACACTTTAGCGTATCTCCAATGGATAAAGTCTTTTTCTTTAGCGTCCAGTTTAAACCCTAACTTCTCCAAAATATGTTGTGAACCAATATTGCCATGTTCACATCTAGCCGTAATACAGCTAACATTCTCTTGGCTTAATGCCCAGTTTATTAACTTTTGAGCAGCCTCAAAACAATAACCTTTACGGCGGTGACTTTTATTTGTTGCAAAGCCGATTTCAACCATGCCATCCGTATCAGGGTCGCCTAAAAATCCAATTCCTCCAACAATTTCATAATCATCCTTCTTTAAAATGATCCATGAATCGAATCCTTTTGTTCCTTTGTTTTTCATTAAAATCTCGCGGAAATAAGGAATTGCTTCAAAAAAATCGGAGTTTGGCCATTCCCCATTTGTTTTATAACCCAGGTCTATAATAGCCTGATGATCCCGTTTAGATGCAGCGTCTAGAAGGTTAACATCAATCGTTTTTAATAGTAACCGATCCGTTTCAAGGAGAACCATCTCTTTAGCCTCTCTTCTGCTTGATATCCATACTTGTGAATCCTTTTTTACGTTAATTTATCCCGAGAATGAATTGGCACTTCATAACATAATTTTTTCTCTCTTTAACGTATCCGTCATATGTGCCACACCAGAAAAATTCATTAACTAGGTACAGGAAAACGATTAAGAAATCAGTATGCCTTCAAAATGGTAAGAAAAACCGTCTGCATCTAAATATTAAATAGAAAAAATGGATGACACGGAGTAAAGGGGGAGCAGAGTTGGTGCTTGCTCTTTATTATTTATCATTCACAGGAATATGCATAAGTTTGGCGGTGAGAACAAAGCAGTAGCAGACTTTCCTAAGACATACACATACTTTGATGCTCACCAATCGTCTTCAGCAGGCTGCGCATCGAATTTGTCATGTAAGCGTCTTTGTGACGAATAAAGATGGTTGAGATCATGCTATATTTCTCAGGCAGCGGGTGACAATAAACCTTACCTGCGGCTGAAAGATGTGTAATGGCAGATTCGGGTACGACTGTGATTCCAAGACCAAGTGCAACACTGTTTAAAATGGTCTCTAGAATGTTAAATTCCAAAATTCTTTTTGGAAGCAAACCTTCATCTTTGAGCCAATGTTCTAGCCTAGAACGATATCCGCATCCTTGATTAGACACAAGGATCGGCGTCGTCATAAAATCCTCTATTTGAAACGTTTTATTTGCTGTTACTAGAGTAAGTTTTTCAGTATTGACATCATATTGTTCGAGAATGGAGTGCTTAATTGGCCCTGATATAAAAGCCCCGTCTAATTCGTGGTTAGTTACCTTCTCAATCAGTTCCTCTGTTAAGCCAGCCTGCAATGATAAATCAACGTTAGGATACTTTTTATAATAGGAGGCTAAGATGGTCGGCAGTATCCTCACTGTTTCCACTGTCCCGATTTTTAATATTCCCGACGGTATATCACTATCAAGAAAGACTTGTTTTAGCTCTTCAACATCTATCAAGATTTTGTTTACGTATTCAAGCATTTTTCGGCCCTCGGGATTTAATGTTACCCCTTTTTTATGCCGATTGAAAAGAGGTGTTTTGAGTTCGTTTTCTAATTGCTTAATACGTGCTGTTACATTGGATTGTACATAGCTTAATTCCTTTGCAGCGCTGGTAATACTTTTGTGATGGGCAACGCTTTGGAAAATTTGTAAGTCTCGCAACTCCATTTGGTATCCCTCCTTCATTTAAAATATCATTATAAATGATGTTTTTCATCATTTTTATTCATTTTACATGATGTCATTCCTCTTTTTATAATTCTCATTGTCAATACAAGAAAAGGAGGGGAATGACAATGAAAAACGGCCAATTATTCATTGGTGTCCTCACATGTTTAGTAGCAAGTATGTCGTGGGGCGCAATGTTTCCAGTTGCGGATCATGCATTAGCATTTGTTGATCCATTTTATTTTTCATCTATTCGATACGGTGTGGCAGCAGTTATCTTAGTGATTTTATTATTGGTGAGGGAGGGGAAGAAATCATTTCGTTTAGAGGGTAAAGCAAAATTGCTCATTTTTTTTGGTATGATGGCGTTTACTGTATACAATGTTTTTATTTTTTGGGGCCAAAGATTGATGGGGAAGTCTGGAATCATGACTGCGTCTATTGCAGAGGCACTGATGCCAATCATTTCTATTTTTATCCTTTGGGGGTATAAACATGTGAAGCCGAAAAAATATAAGATTCTATCTATTATGATTGCTTTTTTTGGTGCCGCATTTGTTATTACCAAAGGTGATATGAGTTTCTTTTATACATTGAGAGATAATCTGTTTTCGCTAACCTTTATTTTAATGGGTGTTGTGGGATGGGTAATCTATACAATGGGAGGACAGATGTTTCAAGAATGGTCTACACTGCGCTATTCAACATTGACATGTTTATTTGGTACAGCTATAACGGGTATTCTAACAGCTGCGCTCACCGCTCAAGGATACGTGTCCATACCTAGTATACATGTGATTGCTGAAATTAAGTATGACTTATTATTTATGATTACTTTACCAGGTATCGTAGCTCTCCTTAGCTGGAACTATGGTGTTAAAATTTTATCACCCATTAACGGGATTTTATTTATTAACTTTGTTCCCATTACTACATTGTTGATCATGATGATACAAGGATCTAAAATCACTATTTTTGATGTAGCAGGAACACTGCTTGTCATGACAGCACTTATTCTAAATAACATTTTTCAGCGTAGGGAAGATAAAAATGATAAGCAATCTTTAGAAAATAAACAAACACAGTTGACTATTTCTTAAACGTTGGAGGATGCTATATGTTTGAAGGTTTATTGTTTTTTATTTCGGCTGGAATTGTCTGCGAACTAGCAGCAATTAATCGAAATGGCCGCAAAAATATAAAACAACAGGAGGAGTTCAATCAACTTTTAAAAGAACTTCTTAATAAAGACACCAAATAATCCGGAATATGACAAGTTGTAGATACATCATCTCCTTGAAACATTCAAGGAGATCTTTTTTTAAAAAAAGCTTTGACATTCACGTTACGTTAAAGTGTACGGTTACTGTATAAGGAGGGAGAAGAAATGGAATATACCGTTCAGAAGTTAGCCAAATTAGCGGGAGTCAGCACAAGAACGCTTAGGTATTATGATGAGATTAACCTTTTACAGCCAGCACGGATTAATTCATCTGGATACCGAATTTATGGGGAAAAAGAAGTCAACCAATTACAGCACATTTTATTTTATCGAGAGTTAGGCTTCCAATTAGAGGAGATAAAAAAATTAATCTTTTCCCCATCTTTTGATCGTCAGAAAGCATTAAAGGATCATCATGCAGAGCTTTTAGAAGAAAGAGCCCGGATTGATAGCCTTATCCAAAATGTAGAGAAAACAATTCATGCAGAGGAGAGAAATGAAAAAATGAGAGATGAAGAGAAATTTACCGGATTTAAAAAAGAGCTTGTGGAAGAAAACGAGAGGAAATACGGAGCGGAAATACGCCAAAAGTACGGCAAAGAAGTGGTAGAAGAAGCTAACCAAAAAGTGTTGAATATGACAAAGGAGGAATATGAAGAGCTGACCGCTACAGAGAAAGAAATGTTTGAAAAACTTAAAAAAGCATTTAAAGAAGGAGATCCAAAAAGTGAAAATGCATTGAAAGCGGCGGAATTGCACAAAAAATGGCTTCTTTATCATTGGAGCGACTACAGCAAAGAAGCGCATGCAGGTCTAGGGGAGATGTATGTATCAGATGAGCGCTTTAAACGATATTATGATCAACATGGTGAGGGATTAGCTGAATTTCTAAGACAGGTGATCTATGTATATACGGGGAAAGTAAATGATTAAGCGTGCAACTGATGCATGGACGTTATCAGGCGAAAACGATAGCGAAGTTTGAAGCACGTTTGAAATAAACAAGAGTATTCCTTGGTAATGATGGGGAATCCTCTTGTTTACTTTCTTCAAAAAGTTTTAAATGTAAGGTAGCGTGGGACCTGAAAAATGTAAAAAGCTTACTAATTGTAAGCTTTTTTATAAATGTATGTAAGAATACTTAGCCAAAAGACTAAGCATCCTCGACATCTCTTTCAAATATCATTTCAAAATAAGCAGCTGCTCCATACCCGTCTATACTAGGGGCGAAAATCTGAATAAACTTCCATCCTCTTTGAGCATAATCACGGATGATTTGTTGGTAGTCTTCTTTGGGTCTTCTTCTCATGGTACTAAGTTCGACTCTAACGAATTCATACTCTTTCATCATGTGATACCTCCTCTAAGGTTATACGAAAGAGCGAGAGAAAAGTTTCCGAAAGATGGGAAAACAAAAGATGAACATACCGAAAATAACTAACGGTTCAAGAACATTCGAGTTCTGATCATATTCACACAGTTCTGATTGACCAGTACCTAATCGTGAGATGCTGATTTTCAAAAAAGCCAATGGTCGGAAGCAAGAACGCAGAGCGAGGTACGCCTTGTCCTATCATCTAGATGAACCGGCGATTTAGAAAAAAGGGGGAAGGATCATAACGGTGCTCCTTTTATGATGTTTCAATGGGGCTTGTGGAAATGACATATTCTTTACCGAGCCGTGTGGCAATCGCGGATCAGCAAAACAAGTGATAATAACACATATAAAAACGAACAGATCATCAGTATACTCATGACTGGATAGTGTTTCGCAGAGTATATGAAAAAGTCCAGCTGTGAAATTTGTTTGGGGCTCGTGATGGTGTCAATGCCGTTAAGGAGCTTTGTAAATTTGGCTGTGTAATTCCATTCGAATTGATCTGAAACAAGCTCGCTTCCTTGATACCAATTGACAGCGGCTAAAAACAGAAATGCCATGAATGAAAATCCAAGCTGAACAACTAAAACAATCCCTTTCATCGTATGCCTCCAAATCAATGAACATGAGAAAAGCAAATCATATATCACCATAATGTAGGCAGTTCGACAATTTTTTCTTTATTTCCGGATTGGGACTATTAATGGAAAAGATCTTAGTCTGGTTTAGTTTCATATTTTAAAATGGATAGATATTATGTATTTTATTGGGATTTTAGTTCTGCCTGGGCGGGTGCTTTTTTACTCTTTCGTCTTTTGTCGCTCTCAGCTATGTGTTATTTTGGATATTGGTGATCATATCCAGAAAGTGATGGTGTCCATGAAAAAAGAATCTCTAAAATACATACTTATTATTTTTTCAATATGTGCAGCCCTCCAGGAAACAGATGATATGAGTATTGCCCATAGCTGGATTTTGATGGAAATCATACGATTTTTGATTTGCACGGCTGTGTTTCTTATCATGACATTTCTATTAGAGACTATTTTTCCAAACAAAAAAGAGTCACATTAATGTGTGGCTCTTTTTGCATAAAATCATCTGATTAAAAACATTACAAATGAATCAACCATCATGACAAAAAACAGCAAGCAAAAATAAATGAGCGAGTAGACAAACATATCCTTTGCCCACTTTACGTCATCGTCTGTTTTGAATCCATGGACGCCTTTTTTAATCCATATACCTCCGAGAATCAAGGCAGTTAAAAAATAAAATGGGCTGATATGGCCGGTGCCGAGAGAAAAAGGAAATAATAGCGTAACCGGCACCAGGACTGCAATATATTGAATCATTTTTACTTTCGTTACATGATTTCCTTTTACAACAGGCAAGAGCGGGACACCAGCCGCTCGATATTCCTCTTTGCGTCTTATCCCAATGGCCCAAAAATGCGGGGGCTGCCACAGAAACATAATGGCATATAACATGACGGCGGTTACACTGATTTCTCCTGTGATGGCACAATAACCCATTAGCGGCGGAGCAGCTCCCGGAAAGCTTCCGACAAATGTGCTCCATACCGAGGCCCGTTTCACCCATACTGTATAGATGATGGCATAAAAAATAAAGGCGGCCAGTCCGAGAATTGCAGGTAAAGGATTGAGGGAATACAGCATGGCAAGACCTGCTATTCCTAAAACAGAGCCATACGTTAAGATTAAAGCCGGCGGCATTTTTCCTGTGACAGAGGCCCTGCTGCGGGTGCGCTCCATTTTTGCGTCCATATGCCGATCAAAATAGTTGTTGTAGACAGTGCCGGAAGCCATGACAAACGCGGTCCCAAGCATTGCCGTCACCATTGTCATGAAAAAAGCGAGTCCCGTTAATGGTTTTTCTGAGCTCACAAATGCGATCCAAAATCCGCCGAAGGCTGCTATTGAGTTTGATATGATAATGCCGGGTTTTGCAAGCTTTATAAAATCGTAAACGGATACCCGGTTCGAGGCTTTTATGTATTTTGTTTCAGAAATCGGAGCAGAAACTCTTGAATTCTCCAAAAATAGACGCCTCCCCCAAAACTGCATGCTTTTGTTATCGTACCAAGAGGCCAGCCAGATCACAATTATTTCCTGTATTTGTCATGATATTGTCAATATTTATACAAAAAAAGGGGAGCTGGACTGCCCCCATTTTCGGTACATAAACCTGCTATCTGTTGTATCCTCCATATCCGCCGCCGTATCCGCCGCCGTATCCGTACCAAGGGTAGTAAGGAGGGCGCGGGTAGTAGTAAGGCGGACGTGGATAAAACGGATAAAACGGTCTTGGGTAATAATAAGGCGGATAAAAGGGCGGTCTAGGGCGCGGACGCGGGTAGTAATATGGCTGTCTTTCATCAAAAGGGGAAACTTGCTCATACTGGTCGTAATTCACAGGAAATTCCAAGAGGGTTACCTCCCTAGCATTTTTTATTCTGTTTACCTTATTCCTGATATGAGAAATAGGTGTATGTCCATTGACCAGATTGTTTTTTTAATGAGTAAATCCTTAGAAAGGGATTGACAAGAACTTCTAAATCTCCTAATATTACAAATGTGAAATAAATGTTACTTTAATGTTACAAAAACATTTCTCATTGGGAAGAAAAAGCATAAAGAACATTATCTGAATCTATTGATGGAATATAAATCGAAGTGATTACGAAAGAAGGAATTTGTTTTGTTGGGGAAAAGAATCAAATGGTTTCAATTATTGCTAGCAGTAGTTTGTGTGGCAGGGGTCATAGGCTTTTGCCATAATACATCAAAAAAAGAAACGGTCATGAATCAAGTGAAAACCGATTCTCAGTATGGAGATGTAGAGATCGCAACGCTTGTGAATGACGGGAAAACATTTAATTACGCGGTCAACTATCCTGTTTTTAAAAATAAAAAAATGGATGCGGCATTAAAGCGTTTCGCAGAGAAAGAGGTTCGGCAATTTCAAAAGGAAACGAAAGATGCTGACCAGGAGCATACAAAAAAGCGCAATGAACTCAACATCGATTACGAAATCGTTCATTACGCCAAGCAGACAGCGGCAGTGGTCTTTACTGAATATAAATACATAGGCGGCGCTCATGGACAAACCGTGAAAAGAACGTTTAACTTTGATTTTAGTAAGGAAGCCTTTCTTTCTATTGATGATATTTTTAAAAAGGAATCGGATTATTTACAAAAGCTTTCTCTGATCGCTTATCATGAGCTTAAAAAGAATAAGGACATTGCAGCGGACGACGAACTGTTAAAAGAGGGAACTGCACCGGCAAAAGACAATTTCAGCCGTTTTGCCGTCAAGGAAGATTATATCGAGTTTTATTTTGATACATATCAAGTCGCTGCGGGCTATCTGGGAGAGCAGTCGATTGCGATTAAGAAACATCTTTTAAAAGATATATTGAAAGAACAATATATTGATAAAGCGAAAAACAAAAATAAAATCAAAGAACAAAAACCGAAGCACGAAGTCATTTCATTACCCAAAGAAGAAACAATTGATCCGAATAAAAAAGTCATTGCGCTTACTTTCGACGACGGCCCGAATCCTGCGACAACAAATCAGATTCTGGACTCCTTGAAGAAATATGAGGGGCATGCAACGTTTTTTGTGCTGGGCAGCAGGGTTCAATATTATCCGGAAACGTTAAAAAGAATGCTGAAAGAAGGGAATGAAGTGGGGAACCACTCATGGAGCCATCCGCTTCTCACAAGGCTTTCAGTGAAAGAGGCATTAAAGCAGATCAATGACACGCAGGACATAATTGAAAAAATAAGCGGGTATCGTCCGGCGCTTGTGCGGCCTCCATATGGGGGCATTAATGATGAACTGCGAAGCAAACTGAAAATGGATGTCGCGTTATGGGACATTGATCCGGAAGATTGGAAAGACCGAAATAAAAACACAATTGTCAACCGAGTCATGAGCCACGCGGCTGACGGTAAGACGATTTTAGTACACGATATTTACGGCACCTCTGCTGATGCGGCCGATGAGATTATTAAAAGACTGACCGATCAAGGCTACCAATTGGTGACGGTCACTCAGCTTGAAGAGGTAAAAAAACAAAGGGAAGCGAAATAAATGTGGAAAGGCTGTCGCGGGAAATGCCCGTTGGACAGCCTTTTTTCTTTTTAATAAGAGCCTGTGGTTGCCCATACATTCAGGTTGGGGCCTGAATATTTACCGAAAGCGTAGGAGGTTCTCGGGTCTAAGTCATAGACCATAGGCGTATAACAAGATTTTTGGCCTGCCACTGCTTTGCCATTGCCGCCTGCAGAGTCACAGTTATATCTCTTTTTGTCTGTGTTCCGGGTAATTTCCGCATTTGCTTCATAGCCTGTTGTCAAGGTGTTGTTCATCGTGATTTTTGCCCATGCCGTTTTGCACGTACTGCTGAACTTGAGCTCGACGACTCCGATGACTTGATTGTTTGCGTTCACTAGGTTAGAAGATTTTTTTGTGGTGGCACTGGACGCACAATCATTGTAATAAGGGCTTTTTCCATCGTAGGCATGCGTTTCCGCATGAGCGGGTGCTCCCTTGACGGCAAAAATAAATACGAATGCGAACAACGCCAAAGACACCTTTTTAATCATTCTTTTCATTTCTTCCTGACCTCCTTAAAATGACAAACAATAAATCATACGGAGGAAAGAGCAAAACATGCATGCTTTTTTGTGAAAAACAAAGGCGGCCGGGAGATGGTGTTCTTGGCCGCCTTTAGCGTGAAGCTAAGCTTTTAGGTCAATTTTTTGTCCAAGCGTCGGATGCTGAATCAGCTTAAGGGTTTGATCCGCATTTTGCTGGGCAGTGTCCAGCATCTTTTTCGTTAAAGCGATATCAACATTTTGGGCCAGATTTGCTTGATGCATGGCAACTGATAATGCAGGAATATCCATTGCTACACCTCCTATGCCTATCCTATCGGCGGCCCGCTTTGATTTTATAGGGCAGAAAGGCTTAATTTTTCTGTTGACCCTTACGCTGCGGCATACCGTATATTTTTCGTAAGGAGGGATTAGGATGAATATCGTAATAGAACAGACCTTTCAGCAATATGAAAAGCTGTTTTCCATGGAAGAACACGAAAGAGAGGACGAGTTTCGGTATACGATGATGGGACCGTTTGAAAGAATGTGGCGCGCCATACAGGTTCCGCTAAAAGCGAAGACACCGCATGGATATGATGTGATGATGGCGGTAAAGATGCTTGGTTATTTGGATGTGTGTGATGCTGAAACCGGACAGAAAGCATTGAGAAAACTGCAGCAATTGCATATTGCCGAGACTGCTGCATCTGCGCTGCAGCAGTGCATACATTTTGCCGAGCGTGAAAAGCTGCGCGTAAATGCGGAAGAAATGAGGTTCGGGCTTTACATTGCTGATCCAAACAAGCTGAAGCTGCAAAAAGGGTATTGCGGGTTTGGGGGAATTCCAGGCTTTATTCACGTTTGGATGTATCCGAACAGCTATAACCTTCTGAGGATTTCATCGATTATTGCCCATGAATTTCACCATAATCTGCGGTTTTCGTATTTTGATTTTCATCGAGGTTCTGTGTCAGTCGGGGATTATCTTGTCATTGAAGGGCTGGCTGAGTCATTTGCGCGGGAGCTCTTTGGCGAAGAACAATTAGGCCCTTGGGTTACTCGCTTTGATCGGGACGATTTGCAATATTCCATTGAAGTTATAAAAGAGGTGCTTGATGTAAAAGGCTTTTCAGAGGTGAGCCGTTACATGTTTGGAGATCAAATAGCGAAAGCGCAAGGCTTTGAGCCGGCGGGATTATCTGCTTTTGCCGGATATGCGGTTGGATATCACGCTGTTCAGTCTTTTATGCATAAACACCGGGTCGATATAAAGGAGGCCACGCTCTTGGATACAGAAACGATTCTGTCTCAGTGCGGACTGTTCTCGACATAAGAAAAAGCGTCACGTCAGCGGCGCTTTTTGATGTTTTGATGGATCAGCTCTATGAGTGTGCAGGTGACAATTCCCATCGTATAAGCTATGATATCGCTCCATAAAAATCCGTACCCCAGCACGAGGCCGCCGAGCGAAGTGTCCCTGATCCGGTCGATCCACTCAGCATGGTACAGCTGGCTGCATTCGATAATAACGCAAAATGAAAGGCTGATAATGCCTGTCGTGATGGTTTTCGTCGTCTGAAACAGAAAGCCGCAGCCCGTAAAAATCATTGCGGCCCACAGCGCATCTCCGAGATAGGCATTGACGCTAGCCGGAAGAAAACTGGAGAACGCTCTTGACCCCAGTCCCAACCCAATGATGAGGATTGTAAAGGCCGCATATATGAACCGGTTCCTTCTCATTAATGATTGATACCTCTTCTCGTATTTATCCTCCCATGTATTGTAAGGAATCCATCCTCACCTTGTCCATAAAAAAAGCGGCTGAACAGCCGCAGGTACTTTATCTTGCTCTTAGATTGACATGGTTGGCTGTCTGGTCTTCTCCAATGACGAAATGAAGCTCATAGCGGCCTGTATCATAGATATAGTCGATTTCATCCGTGAATGGGACAGTTAAAATTCGATCGGCGGGGCCAATTTGATCGCTCAGTACATCCGGTGTAACCCCTCCAAGATTCAGATGGCGTTCTACTCCGGTTCCAAAGTAACGGATTTCTGAAATGGTCATGTCTTTGTTATAGGAAAAGCCGTAACCGGGATTTCCCATATTCCAGCTGTATAAATCAAACATATTGTTTCCTCCAGCCGGTCTTTCCGGTTCTCCCATCTTGGCATGGACATCCCCTTTTGTGCTTTTGTTCATCGTAAGGCCTTGTACCTGCTGCGGCATTTCACCTGTAAAAGCGGTGTTATAAAGACTTTTTACAAGCTCAGCGGATGAGGAGGTTGTTTCTTTAGCAGGCGGATTTGCCTGAGCGGCAGCTTTAGCCGGCAGTGCCGTTCCAAAGCCAAAAACAGTACATGACAGTGCTGCCGCCGCTGTTAATGCGGAAATGGTTTTCTTCTTCATGGTTATCCCTCCCTTTTTGTCTAACATGTCGTTTCCCGGTGTTCGTGCATTAAAACATTCCTATGCGCTCTGTATGTTTTAATCAGCACATGTAAGGGAACTGAAATGGGTAATTCGGTATATAAACGCAAGAAAGGGGAATGGAGATGGCGGACACAAAAAAAGTAACAATTAACGGCGTTGAGCTAGAGACAGCCGGAGACCAGACGGTGCTGCAGCTTTTGAATAACAGTTCAATCGAAGTGCCGCAAGTATGCTATCATCCGAGCCTTGGGCCGATTGAAACATGTGATACGTGTATCGTCAGCATCAATGGTGAGCTGAAGAGATCGTGCTCTGCTGAAATAAAGGATGGCGATGTCATTGATACGGTTTCGTCTGATGTGAAAAAAGCACAGGTCATCGGGATGGATAAAATCTTATATAATCATGAGCTTTACTGTACAGTTTGCGATTACAACAATGGAGGATGCGAAATACATAATACGGTGAAGGAAATGAAAATCAATCACCAAAGCATCCCGTTTGATCATAAGCCTTATCATAAGGATGAATCCCATCCGTTTTACCGGTATGATCCTGATCAATGTATTTTGTGCGGCCGCTGTGTCGAAGCATGCCAAGACGTACAGGTGACAGAAACACTGACGATTGACTGGAAGCGGGAACGCCCGCGCGTCATTTGGGATCATGACGTGCCGATTAACGAGTCGTCATGTGTGTCGTGCGGCCATTGCTCAACCGTATGTCCGTGCAACGCGATGATGGAAAAAGGAATGGAAGGGGAAGCAGGATATTTAACAGGCATCAATAACAAGTCACTGCGCCCGATGATTGAGATCACGAAAGGCGTAGAGACAGGTTACGGCTCGATTCTCGCCATTTCTGACATGGAATCTTCCATGCGTGATGAACGAATCAAAAAAACCAAAACCGTCTGCACCTATTGCGGTGTCGGCTGCAGTTTTGATGTTTGGACAAAGGGCAGAGATATTCTGAAAGTGGAGCCGCAGGAGGAGGCGCCCGCCAATGGCATTTCCACTTGTGTAAAAGGCAAGTTCGGCTGGGATTTTGTAAACAGCGAGGAGCGTCTGACAAAACCGCTCATCCGCGAAGGCGACCATTTCCGGGAAGCAGAGTGGGAGGAAGCTTTAACACTGATCGCCGGCAAGTTCACTGAATTGAAAGAAGAATGTGGCCCTGACTCACTTGCTTTTATCACGTCGTCTAAATGTACGAATGAAGAATCCTACCTGATGCAAAAGCTGGCCAGAGGGGTTATCGGCACAAATAATGTGGATAACTGCTCGCGCTATTGCCAGTCTCCGGCTACAGCCGGCCTGTTCCGGACAGTTGGATATGGCGGTGACTCAGGATCGATTACAGATATCGCCCAGGCAGATCTAGTTTTGATTATCGGTTCGAACACGTCAGAGTCGCACCCGGTATTATCTACCCGCATTAAACGGGCTCACAAGCTGAGAGGGCAGAAGGTCATCGTGGCCGATATCAGAAAACACGAAATGGCTGAGCGTTCTGATCTATTTGTCCAGCCGCGTGCCGGATCAGATATCGTCTGGCTGAATGCCATCGCCAAATATCTGATTGAAAGCGGCAAGGCTGATGAACGCTTTTTGCAGGAAAGGGTCAACGGCCGGGATGAATACGTGAAAAGCCTTGCGCCGTACACACTTGAATATGCAGAGGAGAAAACCGGAATTGATAAACAAACCCTGATTCAAATGGCTGAAATGATTCATGAGGCTGACAGTGTGTGCGCGTTGTGGGCCATGGGTGTGACCCAGCACATTGGAGGCAGCGATACAAGCACTGCGATTTCAAATTTGCTGCTTGTCACAGGTAACTACGGAAAACCGGGTGCGGGTTCTTATCCATTACGCGGCCATAACAACGTCCAGGGAGCAAGTGACTTCGGAAGCATGCCTGACAGCCTGCCGGGCTATGAAAAAGTGAAGGATGAACAAGTCCGCAAGAAATACGAACAAGCCTGGGGTGTGCAGCTGCCGAAGGAGCCGGGCATGACCAACCATGAAATGATTGAAAAAATCCATTCCGGACAGCTGAAAGCGATGTATGTAAAAGGGGAGGAAATGGGTCTTGTCGACTCAAATATCAATCATGTGCACGCCGCATATGAAAAGCTTGATTTCTTTGTTGTGCAGGACATTTTCCTATCTCGGACGGCAGAATTTGCAGATGTTGTTCTTCCTGCGAGCCCGAGCCTTGAAAAAGAAGGCACCTTTACAAATACTGAACGCCGTATTCAGCGTTTATACCAGGTGTTTGAACCTCTGGGTGAATCAAAGCCGGACTGGCAGATTATTATGGAGATAGCGAATAAGCTTGGGGCCAATTGGAATTATGAGCATCCTTCCGACATAATGGAAGAAGCTGCAATGCTGTCACCAATTTATGCAGGAGTAACCTATGAACGTCTTGAGGGCTACAATTCCCTGCAATGGCCTGTTCGTGCTGATGGGAAGGATTCGCCTTTACTCTTTACAGAGCGTTTTCCTTTCCCGGACGGCAAAGCGATTCTTTATCCGGTTCAATGGACTGAGCCCGAGGAGTTCGGTGAAGAATATGATATCCATGTAAATAACGGCAGGCTCTTGGAGCATTTCCACGAAGGAAACCTGACGTATAAATCAAAAGGCATTTCTGAAAAAACGCCGCATGTATTCTTAGAAATTTCTCCAGAGCTTGCGGCAGAACGGGGGATTCAGGACGGGACCCTTGTCAGACTCACATCGCCTTTTGGAAATGTGAAGGTGAAATGCCTGATCACCGATCGGGTCAAAGGGAAGGAAGTGTATCTGCCAATGAACGATTCTGGGGAAGCGGCGATTAACCTGTTAACAGGCAGCCACGCGGACAAGGATACCGACACGCCTGCTTACAAGGAAACATCAGCGAAGATGGAAATCTTGAAGCAGGATGGAATCAATCCGCTGCCTAAAATCAATCACCGCAACGGAAACCCGCAGCCGCAAATTGGTGTGCAGGTTCATAAGAAATGGGCGCGGAAGGATTACATTTTCCCTGGCGACGCAGTGAAAAGGGGGCTTGGGCACAATGGCTAAAGCGATTAAACGCATTCAGAAAGTACAGGTGACCGAAGAAGATCAGCGCAAACGTGATTTAGAAGAAATCGAAGATGCCTTAGTCGACAACAAAGAAGCCATTCTGGAGACGCTGCAAATGCTTGGGCACATGAACGATCGGGGCGTACTGCCCTTGCTCCGCGGTCTTTTTGGCCAAGGTGATAAAGTCCTTGACATCCTAGTGAAAAAGGCAGATACAGAGGAAACGGCCAATATGCTTAAAAACCTGCTTCTCCTGTTTGGAACGCTTGGCATGCTGGATGTCAAACAGCTGGAGCCGCTCATTTTGAAAGTGAATGCCGGTGTGGCGAACGCGGTAGAACAGAAGAACAGTGAAGAGAAAACAGGTTATTTTGATATCATCCGGTCGCTTAAAGACCCGGAAATCAACAAAGCGGTAACGCTGCTGTTCTCCTTTTTAAAAGGAATGGGACAAGATACAAAGGAGCTGGAACGCACAACTCAGCCTCCGGAGCATCAAAAACATCATCAGGAACCCCGAGAGAAAAGGGGAATGGATAAGCGAGATTGACCACCCACCCGAGCCGGCTGCTGCCAGCTCGGGTTTTTTGATGAAAAGGTCTAATGGACTAGTGAAAAATGTTCAAATACTAGAAAGAAGTGACTTTGTAATGAATGATGTAGATAAATTTGCTACTTTCTTACCTGTTAAGAAAAGGAAAAATATGATTATAATAGAAAACGATTACTTTAGATGGGGGAACAGTCATGAGAAAAGTCTTATTACTATTATTTGTACTGACGATCGGGTTTGCGCTTTCAGCGTGCAGCCAATCAAGCGATGCGTCTGAAAAGGAAAAGCCGAAAGAAAAAAAATCGCAAGAAGAGCTTGAAAAGGAACTTGATAAGGAACTGAAAAAAGGCGGTGAGCCGAAGATTAAAAAAGATGATCAAATACATAAAATAGGAGAAACGTTTAAAGCGGGACATACGAATTTTACAGTGAATAAAGTTGATAGAGTGCAAAAAGGTGAATATTCGAAATTTGGAGGAGCTGTAGGCTCGAAGCCAAAAACAATAAAAGATGATGAGGAACGGCTCATTATAGAAGTTACGATAGAAAACACAGGGAAAGATTCAGTGCAATACAATTTTCTCGGGTTAGACTTAAAAGACAAGAAAAATCAATCAGTCCAGCCGGTTTTTTCAATAGAAGAGAAGGGCAGGATCCTGATGACAGGAACACTGACACCAGGGAAAAAGGTTACAGGTGTACTCAGTTATGTCATCCCTAAAGGAGAACAGAAACATTACACACTGGTATATAATCCGTTTTTAGCTGATACAAATAGCAGTAATACTGAAGAGAGAGTAAAGGACGATATTGATTATTTGGTGAAATTAGATTAGAACTTGATTTAAAGCTGCACGTTTTTCATTAGTGAAACGTGCATTTTTTATAGAGAAAAATAACTTGAAAGGACGAGTGATAAACGTGCAAACCAAGTGGCTTGAACGGGCCCAGCGGATTCAGGCGATCGCACAGTCGGGGCTTGCTTTTTCCAAGGATGTGTATGACAGGGAAAGGTACGAAGAGCTGATGAAGCTCAGCTCAGAGATGATGGCGGATTACTCGAAGAAGGACATTGAAGTCATCACTGATTTATGGAAAGGCGAGAAAGGCTACCCGACACCGAAGGCGGATGTTCGCGGCGCGGTATTTCGAGAGAATCGCATATTGCTTGTTCGGGAGAAGCATGATGATTTGTGGTCACTCCCGGGCGGGTTTTGTGAGATTGGATTATCGCCCGCTGAAAATGTGATCAAGGAAATCAAAGAAGAGTCGGGGTACGATACAGTGCCTTCTCGATTACTGGCCGTGCTGGACAGTCATAAGCATCCACACCCCCCTCAGCCTTATCATTACTATAAGATCTTCATTGAATGCAGCATAACGGGCGGGCAGCAGAAAACCGGGATTGAGACGAACCATGCCGCTTTTTTTCCGGAAGACAGGCTCCCGCCGCTTTCTCCGAAACGAAACACTCAGTCACAGCTCAGCATGCTTTTTGACTTTCAGGGTCATCCGGATAAGAAAATCGTATTTGATTAAACAAAAAAGAGCCGGAGGCTCTTTTTTGTTTTACAAGACAATATGTTTTTGGCTGGCAAGCTTCAGAAGGGTTAGTACCGAATCAGCTTGTTTATGGCCGAGCCTTTGTTTTAGTTTGCTTTCTTCAACTAAACGGCTTCCATATATGTCGACAGAGGCTTTGTCAACGACAGTATGCCAGTTTTCCTGTTTTGATCCCTCAACGAGCGGCTTTGAATGTCTCTCAGAAAAAGAGAACACAAACAATACAAATGCAAGTGAAAGTACGATGCCGACAACGAGTTTCTTGCGGTTGATCTGTGCTGTCATTTGTTCTCTCCTTCACCATTTTACTTTCTATTTAATCATATCTTTCGCTTGGATTACATAATGGAAAAGTCATCTTTTAAAGTAGTGCTTATGTTGCGAATGAGGATGGCGTGTGAGATTTTCATAAGCTATTGATTGCGGTTCTTATATGGATGGGCATGCCTAAGGTCACGTTGTGAATCAAATCGGGTGTGCGTAATAGAAAAAAATTGAAAGATTATGGTAAGATGAACAACATTCGAGGGGGATTATATGATGCCTGCACCGGCATCTTGAAAACCTGCCTGCTGTTTCAGACGACAAAATGGATATCCCTCTTTTTTTCGATAGCAGGAGGTGGTGAAGTTCGTCAATTGCTGAATCTTTTCTTTCATGGGGAGGGGAAACGCATGAATGTGGTAAATCGGCGACAAGCTTTGCAGCGTGCATTGATGAACGGAAAAAATAACCAGGATGCTTATCATCCGTTTCCGTGGTACGAATCGATGAGAAAGGAAGCGCCTGTTTCCTTTGATGAAGAAAATGAAGTGTGGAGCGTTTTTCTTTATGATGATGTCAAAAAAGTCATTGGGGATAAAGAGCTTTTCTCCAGTTATATGCCGGAGCAGACAAGTTCTATCGGGAATTCGATCATTAATATGGACCCGCCAAGGCATACGCAAATCCGTTCTGTTGTGAATAAAGCGTTCACACCGCGCGTGATGAAGCAATGGGAACCGAGAATTCAGGAAATCACAGATGAACTGATCCAAAAATTTCAGGGACGAAGCGAGTTTGATTTGGTTCAAGATTTCTCATATCCGCTTCCTGTCATTGTGATATCCGAGCTTTTAGGCGTGCCTTCAGAGCATATGGATGCGTTTAAGACATGGTCTGATATATTGGTGAGCACACCAAGGGATGGAAGTGAGGAGGCGGAGAAAGTCTTTCTGGAAGAGCGAAACAAGTGCGAGGAAGAACTGGCCGCGTTTTTTGCCGGCATCATAGAAGAAAAACGGAAGAAACCGGAACAAGACATCATCTCCATTTTAATTAAAGCGGAAGAAACCGGCGAAAAGCTTTCTGGAGAAGATCTGATTCCGTTTTGTACATTGCTGCTGGTGGCGGGAAACGAAACGACAACGAACTTGATTTCAAACGCGATGTACAGCATTTTAGACACGCCGGGCGTTTATGACGAATTGCGGCGGCATCCAGAGCTGGTGCCTCAGGCGGTGGAGGAAGCTCTGCGTTTCAGAGCGCCCGCACCTGTTTTGAGGCGCATTGCCAAGCGGGATACGGAGATCGGGGGCCATCTGATGAAAAAAGGTGATATGGTTCTGGCTTTTGTGGCATCAGCAAATCGTGATGAAGCGAAGTTTGACAGGGCGCACATGTTTGATATTCACCGCCATCCCAATCCGCATATTGCGTTTGGCCACGGCATTCATTTTTGTCTCGGGGCTCCGCTTGCCCGTCTTGAAGCAAAGATCGCGTTAACATCCTTGATTTCTGCTTTTCCTCATATGGAATGCGTCAGTATCACTCCGATTAAAAACAGTGTGATATACGGATTAAAAAGCTTCCGTGTGAAAATTTAATAGATAAGGAGACTGGAGATTCATGAAAAAGCACCATATCTCGATTATCAACATCCCGGCGTACGGGCATGTCAATCCTACGCTTGCATTAGTGGAGAAGCTTTGTGAGAAAGGGCATCGTGTCACATATGCGACGACTGAGGAGTTCGCCGCTAGTGTTCAGCAAGCCGGTGCAGAAGCATTGATCTATCATACATCCTTGAATATTGATCCTAAGCAAATCAGGGAGATGATAGAAAAAAATGAGACGCCGATCAGTCTCTTAAAAGAATCACTTAGCATTCTTCCGCAGCTTGAGGATTTATATCAGAATGATCATCCTGATCTGATTATCTATGATTTTATTGCGCTAGCGGGAAAATTGTTTGCTGACAAGCTTCATATACCGGTCATCAAGCTTTGTTCCTCATATGCCCAAAATGAATCCTTTCAGCTCGGAAGTGAAGACATGCTGTTAAAAATGAAAGAAGCAGAGGCTGAATTTAAAGCCTATTTGGAGCAAGAGCAATTGCCGGCTGTTTCATTTGAACAGTTAGCTGTGCCGGAAGCATTAAATATTGTCTTTATGCCGAAGTCTTTTCAGATTCAGCATGAGACGTTCGATGACCGTTTCTGTTTTGTCGGCCCATCCCTTGGGAAACGGCCGGAACAAGAAAGTTTGGAAATTGAAAAGGGTGATGGCCCGCTTATGCTGATTTCATTGGGAACGGCGTTTAACGCATGGCCGCAATTTTATAAGATGTGCATCGAGGCATTTCGGAATTCTTCATGGCAAGCGATTATGTCTGTCGGGAAAACGATTGATCCTGAAAGCCTGAATGAGATCCCTGCTAACTTTACCATTCGCCAAAGCGTGCCGCAGCTTGAGGTATTGGCGAAGGCCGATTTGTTTATTTCTCATGGCGGGATGAACAGTACGATGGAGGCGATGAATGCCGGTGTGCCGCTCGTCGTCATTCCGCAAATGTATGAGCAGGAGCTCACTGCAAAGCGTGTCGATGAACTAGGCCTTGGCGTTTATTTGCCGAAAGAGGAAGTGACTGTTTCCAGGCTGCAGGAAGCGGTTCAGGCGGTATCCGGTGATCAAGAGGTGCTCAGCCGCGTCAAGAATATGCAAAAGGATGTAAAAGAAGCAGGCGGAGCGGAGCGTGCGGCAGCTGAGATTGAAGCGTTTATAAAAAAATCCGCTGTACCGCAGTAACATAAAAACCGAAATCAATTTGATTTCGGTTTTCTGTTTAAATGTTTTTTTTCATCCCGCATCTCCGGCATTCTCTCAAAAACTTTCCGCCTTTTACGGAGCTTTTGAACAGTGTGTAGTCACAATTGTCGCAGCGCCCGCTGTGGACGTCCGGATATTCGTTGAATTCGTAAATAACCGATGTGTCGTAGCCTTTTGTTTCGTATTCTTCTTTTGTTTCCATAATCGATCCTCCGTTAAAAAAACGCGTCTATTGTTTATATTATAGCATGCACCCGGTGTATTCAACGGGTAATGAGAGGCATTTGGTTCATCTTGATTTCTCCTTTGATTTACGACACAATAGCTTTATTAAAGGTTATATACATATAAAGCCTAAGCTGGCAAAGAGGAGAGGAACGGATATGGGGAAAGGTTTACATGGAAAACGCGTTGCGATCGGCGGTTCTCGGAAAACGGAAGAAATCAGCACAATCATTGAAAAACAGGGCGGAATTCCTGTCGTCCGTTCTCTCCAAGGAACGGTATATTTGGCAGAGGAACAGGTGGAGCCGGAGCTGCGCAAATTTGCGGAAGAAAAAGCCGACTGGGTGATCTTTACGACAGGCATCGGTACGGAGACGCTTGTGAAGATGGCAGAGAAAATCGGCGTAAAGGACGAGTTCCTGCTGGCGATTCGCCAGGCTAAAGCGGCATGCCGAGGGTACAAAACATTGTCTGCGTTAAAAAAGCTCGGAATCACAGCAGAGGCTTCTGATGAAGATGGGACAACCAGCGGATTGATCCGGTCCTTGGAGCCTTACGACTTTTCAGGAAAAAAAGTAATGGTGCAGCTTCACGGAGAAAATGCACCCGCCCTTATAGCATTTTTGAAAGAAAAAGGAGCTTCAGTTTTGCCGATCCTTCCATATCAGCATATCCCGCCAGAGAAGGAAACGGTGGAACAGTTATGCCGAGAACTGCTGAATGGTGAATTGGATGCTGTTTGTTTTACCACGGCGATTCAGGTTCGTTCTCTGTTTGATTTTGCCAAGGAGCGCGGCTTTATCAATGAAGTGAAGGCTGTATTCGAAGAGCGTGTCATCGCAGCGGCGGTCGGAAAAGTGACTGCTGAAGCGCTGCGGGAAGAAGGCATCACAAGGCTGCTTGCACCGGAGATTGAGCGGATGGGCGCGATGATTATTGAGCTGTCCAAGTATTATGAAGAAAAGGAATAACCAGTACAAAAGCCGCTTTCCAAATGGGAAGCGGCTTTGTCGTTATCCATTTTCCTTTAATTGCTGATGCGCGGTGAATAATGACGGGTATGTCAGCACGCTTAAGATCACACATGTCAGCGCGGCGGACGCCATTGTTGTAAAAACAATCAAAAGCTGAAAGCGAACCGCCTGAATCGGATCGGCGCCCGCTAAGATTTGGCCGGTCATCATGCCGGGAAGCTGGACAAGCCCAAGTGTTTTCTGGCTTTCTAGCGTTGGGATCATACTCATTTTCATAGCGGAAGTCAGGATGTGCTGTATGGATTGTTTTGGTGTGCCCCCAAGCGACAAAATCAATTGAATTTCTTCTTTACGCACCCCGACCTCGGAGTTGAGCCGGTTTAAAAAAAGGCTCGCGAGCACCATTGAATTTCCGATGACCATTCCGCTGATCGGGATGACATACCGTGCCGTAAGCGGGATGATGTGAAGCGCCAGAAGAATGCCTTGGGTGACGATTTCTACAATCGCTAAGGCCAGAAACACCTTCCAAAAAGAACCGATTTTCATTTTCTTTCGTTTGACGACGTTTTGAGCCGCCACACCCAGCATTAACAGCACCATCAGCAGGATAAACACAGGGTGGTCTTCATGAAATATCAGCGACAGCACATAACCGATCACAAGCAGCTGTACCGCCGCCCGGATCGTTGCGATTATCATATCTTTTTCAACGCCGGCTTTAAAGGATTTTGATAAAAACAAGGCAATCAGCACAAAGATCATGGTTAATGAGAGAGAAAGGTAATCCATTACCGTGTGCCTCCCTTCAAAAATTCACGGGCTGCTTCATGCTGAGGACGCGAGAAAAATGTGTCTGTCTCCGCGATTTCCAACAGCCGGCCATCAGCCATAAACCAAATGGTATCGGCTACTCGTTTCGCCTGCTCCATGTTATGGGTCACCCACATCACCGTCAGTTTTTTCTCTTGATGCTGCTTTTTGATTAGCTCTTCAATCTCCAGAGCAGAAACAGGGTCCAGGGCAGATGTAATTTCGTCCAATAATAGGATGGAGGAAGGGTTTGCGAGTGTTCTGGCAAGTGAGAGCCTTTGCCGCTGTCCGCCGGATAAATCCTTGGCGCTCCTGTCTAACAGCTCTGGAGACAGGCCTGTCAGTGAAGCGAGCTCTTCAGGAGAGTAAAGCTGGGTTTGATGCAGCTTCTGTACCAGACTCAAATTGTCACGCACCGTTCCGTCAAGGACGGGAGCGGATTGAAAGGCGAGTGCGGCAGTCCGCCTTAGTTTATTCACATTCCAGTCTCTGACTTCCTTTCCGTAAATCTTCACTTCACCGTGATCCGGTGTTTTCATCAAATTACACATGGACAGCAGTGTGCTTTTACCTGAACCGGAAGGACCCAAAACGGCCACGATTGCTCCCTGTTGAATGTCTCCGGTGACAGCCTTCAATACGTCATAGGTTTGTCCCTCTTGTTCATAGCTTTTTCGCACAGATGTGAATGAGATCGCTGGTATATCGTCTTTTTGATTGTTTGCTTCCATTAAAATATCACCTTTCAGTTAAGTGGGCTTAGACTCTACATAAATATAACGTGAAACAGGTCTCTTTTGGAAGGAGTTAAAAAAGAAAGGAGAACGGGTTTTCGCCCATTCTCCAGCCGCTGCTAAGCAGTCAGATTTGACTGCGTTTTCTTTTTGGGTTTTTGTTGGGAAGCGAAGGTATGTAGCACCATTCCGGCAATAATGATCATTAAGCCGGCAAACGATAAAATGGAAGGGAAAACTCCTGACAGCAGGATTATTTCACCAAGCAAAGCGAATATCACTTCCCCGGATTGTGTTGCTTCAACAGCAGCGAGCTTTTGCGGGTTATCCCTTACCATATCTGTTGCCCAGAAAAATAAAACGGTCGCAATGATGCCTGAGCTGACGGCAACGATAAAGGATTGAACGGTTTGCCCCGCTGTCGGAAGGCCATCTGACCACCAGCCGTAAGCTGCCAATACAAGCCAGAATGGAAGGCTTGCAAGGGTCATTCCCAGCACGCGCTGAAATGTATCAAGCCTGCCTCCGTATTGCTCAAGCATTCTCCGGTTTCCCAGCGGGTAGGCGAAAGCCGCGATGACAACCGGCAGCACGCTGAAGAGCAGCATTTTTCCGGAAAGCGATTCTGCATGCTGGAGCTGAATCAGCGCTGCCCCAATCAGAATGACGACGGAAGTGCCCAGTGAAACAAGGGGAATCTTTTGCCGAACGAGCATAGTGCCTCCAGGCGTGTCTTTTTTCTCATAGAAAAATGGAGACAGCAGTACACCGGCTACAATGGTAATTTGCCATGTTCCGGCTACGAGCCAGCCCGGCCCGAATGCGGCGGCAAACGTGATTGGCGCATAAAAAAGCACAAAGCCGACAAAGCTCCACTTTATCCAAAATAACGGCTTTTTCCGCATTTCTTGTAAAAGAGGAACGAACTTCCCTTTCATTATGACAATCAGACATAAAAACGGAACCATAAATATAAAGCGTAACGAGGCGCTCCAAAGCCAGCTGCCTCCGGATAATTCCATCGCCCTGTTTAAAATAAAGGTAACGGCGAAAAAGAGAGAAGCCAATATTCCGATTACAATTGCTTTCATCAAATCCCTCATTCTGGCATTATTTTTTTATACTATACTACCCGGGATGATACAGATCAACGGAATTGTGAGAAAATAATGATGTTTTACAGATCAATAGATGTGGAAGACAGAAATAGGGAGGCGAAATGATGGAAACAGAAACGTACTTTTTTCAGGATGACGGAAGGATTCCAAATCACCCTAATTTTCCGCTCGTTATCTATAAAAATGTTTTTATGGGACGTGCTGAACTGGCAGAGCGGATCGTCAACCGGCATGGCTGGCTAAACAGCTGGTCGGGCAGTGTTTTTCCGTACCATCATTATCATAGCAACACGCATGAAGTCCTAATCGCAGTCCGAGGGGAGGCTGTTATTCAATTTGGGGGAGAAAAAGGAGCTGCTATTCCTATCAAAACGGGCGACGCAGCGGTCATTCCAGCCGGTGTCGGGCATAAAAAGCTAAGCGCGAGCCCGGATTTTACCGTGATCGGCGCTTATCCAGAAGGTTCTCGGTATGATATAAAGACGGGAAAGCCGGATGAAAGAGCGGCTGCAATAGAGAATATAGAGCAAGCAGTACTTCCGGCATTGGATCCAGTTACAGGAAAAAGAGAACCTCTATTGGACATATGGGTAAGTCGCAGGGGAGAAAATTGTTGGATTGTCAATAACTAGTGCTGAAGAAATGTTATGACACGGGCACCATATAAATTAATTTCATAATCGAAGCAATTCACGTTCAAATTTTGTTCAAAAAGTGTTATCATATAGAAGGTAATCAAATTGGAGTTTTTTATGTTTGCTATTTTCAGAGAGAGTAAAGGATTTTGACTTATTCAATGGTTTATTTTTGAGATAAAAATAATACTGAATATGGCAAGATGAAAAACTGGGTAGTAAACATTTATTTTTGCGAATGATTGTGCATGAATTCACAATCCTTCTTCTCATGCTTTCAAACATGAGATCAGGGAGAGGCACTACCCTTTCCAAAAAATCAGCATACTGCTTATAGTAAAGGAGAATTGGATATGCCAGAAACAATCGATCAAACAAATGCGTCTGTCAGCCAAAGCCAGCAAGATCTTATTGATCAGCTGTTAAAGCCAGAAGTTCAAGAATCACTGACTGTTTTAGTTGACCAGCTTCCAAAGCTGACTGAGTTAGTGAATATTTTAACGAAGTCTTACGATTTCGCTCAGTCTGTTGCGACTGACGAAGTATTGAAAAGCGATACAGTCGGTGCGATCACTGAAATTCTTGAGCCTGTAAAAGAAACAGCAAAAGAAGTGGCTGCGACTGCAATCGAAGCGAAAGACCGCGCGGATGCTAGCAACGAAACGATTGGACTTTTCGGCCTGTTGCGCATGCTGAAAGATCCTCAAGCTCAAAAGCTGTTCCGTTTTGCTAACAGCTACCTTGAAATCATGAACGAAAAACAAAAATAATCTCAGATTCAAATTGATATAAAGGACGGAGGATATACGATGTCAAAACATATTGTCATTTTAGGCGCTGGTTATGGCGGTGTTCTTTCTGCTTTAACAGTTCGCAAACACTACACAAAAGAACAAGCACGCGTGACAGTGGTAAACAAATACCCAACTCACCAAATCATTACGGAATTACACCGTCTTGCAGCAGGCAACGTGTCTGAAAAAGCGGTTGCAATGCCGTTAGAAAAACTTTTCAAAGGCAAAGACATTGATCTTAAAATCGCCGAAGTCAGCTCTTTCTCTGTTGATAAAAAAGAGGTTGCGCTTGCTGACGGTTCTACATTAACTTACGATGCGCTAGTAGTAGGCCTTGGTTCTGTCACTGCTTACTTCGGCATCCCAGGACTTGAAGAAAACAGCATGGTTCTTAAATCTGCTGCTGATGCGAACAAAGTCTTCAAACATGTTGAAGACCGTGTGCGTGAGTACTCTAAAACGAAAAACGAAGCAGATGCAACAATCCTTATCGGCGGAGGCGGCTTAACAGGCGTTGAGCTTGTCGGTGAGCTTGCTGACATCATGCCGAACCTTGCGAAAAAATACGGCGTAGATCATAAAGAAATCAAATTGAAACTGGTTGAAGCAGGTCCGAAAATCCTTCCTGTTCTTCCGGATGATCTTATCGAACGTGCTACTGCAAGTCTTGAAAAACGCGGCGTTGAGTTCTTAACAGGCCTTCCTGTTACAAATGTAGAAGGAAACGTAATTGATCTGAAAGACGGATCAAAAGTGGTTGCCAACACATTTGTTTGGACTGGCGGCGTACAAGGTAACCCATTAGTAGGTGAATCAGGCCTTGAAGTGAACCGCGGACGTGCGACAGTAAATGACTTCCTGCAATCTACATCACATGAGGATGTATTCGTTGCTGGAGACAGCGCAGTTTACTTTGGTCCAGACGGCCGTCCATATCCGCCAACTGCACAAATCGCATGGCAAATGGGTGAGCTGATCGGTTACAACCTATTCGCTTACTTAGAAGGAAAAACACTTGAAACATTCCAGCCAGTAAACTCTGGTACACTTGCAAGTCTTGGACGCAAAGATGCGGTTGCCATCATTGGTGCTAATTCTACACCGCTTAAAGGTCTTCCTGCTTCCTTGATGAAAGAAGCAAGTAACGTACGCTACTTGACACACATTAAAGGACTATTCAGCCTGGCTTACTAATCCTTTGTTGTGGTTCAGACATTGCCAAAGCGTTCCTTTCGGGATGCTTTCTGGCAATGTCTTTTTTATTTAGTTTGCTAACGTTAACATTTCATTTTCAAAAAAGAGATTGATCCCAGAGGAATATAAAGGTAAAATAAAACCATAATCAAAATGTTAACGTTAACATTTTGAAATAGAATGAAAGACGGTGAGGACATGGAACCCTTTATGGGCGAAAATTTTTTGCTGAAAAATGAAACCGCTGTCAAACTTTATCATCATTATGCGAAAGACATGCCGATTATTGATTACCACTGCCACTTAAGCCCGAAAGAAATCTATGAAAATAAGAGATTTCAAAACATCACAGAAGCCTGGCTGTATGGAGACCATTACAAATGGCGCATCATGAGAGCCAATGGGATTGATGAGACATACATTACAGGCGATGCGACTGATGAGGAGAAATTTATGGCTTGGGCGAAAACCGTGCCGATGGCGATCGGCAATCCGCTCTACAATTGGACTCATTTAGAGCTGCAGCGTTTTTTTGGAATTTATGAGATTTTAAATGAGAAATCCGCGCAGGCTATATGGAAACGGACGAATGAACTGCTCCAAGGAGAAGGCTTCGGGGCAAGGGATTTCATTGTGAAATCCAATGTGAAAGTAGTATGCACAACCGATGACCCTGTCGATTCTCTCAAATACCACCTCTTATTAAAAGAGGAAAAAGATTTTCCTGTCAGTGTGCTGCCGGGATTTCGGCCGGATAAAGGGCTGGAAATCAATCGCGAAGGCTTCCCGGATTGGGTGCAGGCGCTTGAAAGGGCTGCGTCACTGTCGATTACAACCTATGATGAGTTTTTGAAGGCTCTTGAAGAACGAGTGCGTTTCTTCCATTCAGTCGGCGGCAGAGTATCTGATCATGCGATTGATTCAATGGTGTATGCCGAAACGGACAAAGAGGAAGCGGGCCTCATTTTTACCGCAAGATTAAACGGGGAACAGGTTTCTTGCGAAGATGAGAAGAAATTCAAGACATATACGCTTCAATTTCTTTGCGGATTGTATGCTGAGCTTGACTGGGCGATGCAGTTTCATATCAATGCACTCAGAAATACGAATACGAAAATGATGAAGAAATTGGGACCGGATACAGGCTATGATTCTATGAATGACGAAGAAATTGCGAAGCCTTTGTACAGGCTGCTGAACTCCGTTGAAATGAAAAACCAGCTGCCGAAAACGATTTTATATTCGCTCAATCCAAATGATAACTATGTCATTGCCAGCATGATCAATAGCTTTCAAGACGGCATCACGCCTGGGAAAATACAATTCGGCACAGCATGGTGGTTTAACGATTCCAAGGATGGGATGCTCGACCAAATGAAAGCGTTGTCAAACGTCGGGCTTTTCAGCCGTTTTATCGGCATGCTGACTGATTCCAGAAGCTTTTTGTCGTATACACGCCATGAATACTTCAGACGGATTGTCTGCAATCTGATCGGCGAATGGGCTGAAAACGGTGAAGTGCCGAAAGATATGGAGCTTCTTGGCGGTATCGTTCAAGGCATTTGCTATCACAATGCGAAACAATATTTTCAATTTCAAGAAGAAAAGGCAAACGTATAAAAGAGGTTCCGCTCAGAATAGCCTGCGTCATACTGAGCGGATATCTCACCGAAAATTCTTAAGACACAGAGGTGGAAGATGCGAGCAGAACTGGAAAATAAGGTTGTGTCGATTGAAACGGAGAAGAGGCTACCGCTGAAGGAGAAAATTTCCTATGGTTTTGGTGATTTTGGCAACGGTTTTATGTTTGATCTCGGTCAGATTTATTTATTGAAGTATTTCACTGATGTAGCTGGAATTCCGGCTGCAATGGCGGGGGGCATTTTTTTAGTCAGCAAGCTGTTTGCGGCTGTAACAGACCCCATTGTCGGCTCATCAATTGATTATCGCAAAAATATCGGCAGGCGGGGGAAATTCAGGCCTTATTTATTAATCGGCAGTATTGTTCTTGCTGTGCTTACTGTTCTTATTTTTCTGTCCCCGAATGTATCAACGACAGGCAAGCTGATTTATGCGTATGCATCCTATATGCTGTGGGGCGTGGGCTATTCATTTGTAAACATTCCCTACGGCTCATTAGGAGCAGCGATGACTCAAAATACCGAAGATCGGACATCTATCTCTACTTTTCGCCAAATCGGCTCACTCGGGGCTTTGTTTATCACAAGCGTGGCCGTCATGCCGCTGCTCGTCAAGTTTGATAACCCGAAGGTAGGCTACCCGGTGGTCATGGGATTGTTTGCTGTTCTCGGTGTGCTTTGGTTTTATATTTGCTATCGCAACTGCAAGGAACGTATTGTTATTGCGGAAGCGCCAAAAGAGAAATTAACATTTTCATCTGTCGTCAAAACGTTTATAACGAACAAACCGCTGCTAACCCTTGTCCTGATGACCATTTTTTCGATTTCTGCATACAACATTAAATCCGCAATGCTCGTATACTTCGCACAATATAACCTAGGCAATGTCGAACTGATGGCTTATATGAACTTTATCATTATTGGTTCTTCCTTTTTGGGCGTCGTATTTCTGCCAAAGCTCGTCAAGATGTTTGGAAAGAAACAAACCGCAATGATTGGTTTCGGCATCAGCGTTGCCGCTGACCTGATCAACTTTATGCTTCCTTCAAATGTATATGTGTTTACCATCCTTGCAAGCATCGCGTTTATTGGAATCAGTATCCCCAATGGCATTACGTGGGCGCTTGTCTCAGATATCATTGACTATGGCGAGTGGAAATCCGGTGAGCGGAAAGAAGCAACGACGTATTCCCTCTTTAACTTCTCCCGGAAGCTTGCCCAGTCATTGTCTGGATTTCTCTCGGGGATCGGATTGGGACTTGTCGGATATATGCCGAACGTAGCCCAGACGGCACAGGCGCTGATCGGCATTAAAGCGCTTCTTCTTCTGTATCCCGCCATTGCTTTGGCATTAGCTATGATTATTATCGGTTTTCTTTATAAACTAACAGATCAGCAGCATGCCCAGATTGTCGAGGAGCTTCAGCATAGAAACTGATCAAACAATCCTATATAGAATATTTTGAATAGTTTGCAAGTAAAAATAATTTGTAAGGGTTTTCGCTAAGTGATGAAACTGAAGGAAAGGAGGCTCTTTATTGAATACGGTAACGATTTCCGCTGAAGAAGCGAAGGAACTGGTTCAGCAAAAGCTGATCGGCGCCAATTTGAATGAACGAGATGCCGAAAAAGTAGCAGACGTGCTCGTACACGCTGATTTACGCAATGTAAATTCTCATGGTGTTTTGCGAACAGAACATTATGTGAACAGGCTCAGGGCTGGAGGCATCAATCCAAAAGCGCGTCCCATTTTTAAAGAAACGGGTCCGGTGACAGGAGTGCTAGACGGTGATGACGGGTTCGGCCATGTGATTGCCGATAAGGCGATGGCTCATGCCATTGAAATGGCAATGAAAAATGGTGTTGGCATGGTCACTGCGACAAACAGCAGCCATTGCGGAGCGTTAAGTTATTTTGTGCAAAAAGCGGCTGAGAAAAAACTGATTGGTATCGCTATGTCTCATACTGACAGTATTGTAGTCCCGTTTGGCGGGAGGTCTCCTTTTTTAGGCACGAATCCAATTGCTTATGGGGTGCCGGCAAAGCATAAAAAACCGTTTATCCTAGATATGGCGACGTCAAAAGTGGCATTTGGAAAGATTCTGCAGGCGCGTGAAGAGGGCACAGAAATACCAGAAGGGTGGGGAGTCGATGAAAACGGAGAGACGGTAACAGATCCTCATAAGGTCGTCTCACTTTCAACCTTCGGCGGTCCTAAGGGCTACGGGCTATCTGTTGTGGTGGATGTGTTTTCAGGCTTGCTGGCTGGGGCGGCTTTTGGGCCGCATATCGCTAAAATGTATGGCGATCTTGATCAAAATAGGAAGCTTGGACATTATGTTTGCGCGATCCATCCGTCCTATTTTACCGGACAAGATATGTTTTTAGAGCAGATGGACGCCATGCTTGATGAACTGCAGCAATCACCTCCGGCTAGAGGAGTCGAGCGCGTCTATGTGCCTGGCGAATTGGAGCAGCTGCATGAGGAAAGAAACAGGAAGCACGGGATTTCAATTGCTCGGACCGTGTATGAATTTTTAAAAAGCAGGTGAGAAAATGAAAGCGGTTCAAGTGCGAAAAGCGTATGATTTGGTGACAGCAGACATGAAAAAGCCTGTTCTTTCAAAGGCTGATGAGGTGCTCGTCAAAGTAAAACGAGTCGGAATTTGCGGTTCTGACATGCATATTTATCATGGCACGAATCCGCTTGCGACCCTTCCGAGAGTAATCGGACACGAGGTAACGGGAGAGGTGGAGGAGGTTGGTGCGAATGTTAAAGGCCTGAAAGGCGGCGACCATGTTGTAATTGAACCGATTTCTTATTGCGGAAACTGTTATCCCTGCCGTAAAGGCCGGCCGAATGTTTGCGCGAAGCTTTCTGTGTTTGGCGTTCATGAAGATGGCGGGATGCGGGAATATGTTGTGCTTCCTGAAAAGCAGCTTCACGTCGTTTCAAAAGAGCTGCCCTGGGAGGAGGCAGTGATGGCCGAGCCTTATTCGATAGGTGCCCAAGCCGTTTGGCGTGGACAGGTAGAAAAGGGCGATCGCGTTCTGATTCAGGGAGCGGGGCCTATCGGCATCTGTGTGTTAAAAATGGCAAAGCTTGCGGGTGCTTCCGTCATGATAACCGACTTAAATAATGAGCGGCTGGCATTTGCCACTGAGAACGGTGCGGACGCAGTTGTGAATGTTCAAACAGAACATGCGGCTGAGCGGGTTCGGGAATGGACGGGAGGTGAAGGAGCCAATGTAGTCATTGATGCAGTCTGTCTCCCTGCGACTTTTGAGCTTTCTGTTGATGTCGTTTCTCCGGCAGGGCGTGTGGTGGTGCTTGGATTTGATGAGAGAGTGTCACATATTCCTCAGCTCCCCATTACAAAAAAAGAAGTCACGATTACCGGCTCAAGACTCCAGACAAATCAGTTTCCGAAGGTTGTAAAGCTGCTGAATGAAGGACGGTTAGCGCATAACGGACTCGTCACCCATACGTTTTCAGTTGATGATGTCCATCACGCGTTTCAATTTATCAAGGAGCATCCCGACCAGGTGCGGAAGGCAGTGATTACATTTGATTAAAAGGCTCAATCCGGAGGTGCAGAATGAATATAACATTTCGATGGTATGGACGAGGCAACGATACAGTCACACTTGAACATGTGAAACAAATTCCCGGGGTGAAAGGCATCGTCTGGGCCCTCCATCATAAACCTGTCGGGGAAGTGTGGGAAATAGAAGAAATCAAAGCCGAGACGGAATATATACAATCCCATGGTTTTCACGCGGAGGTTGTCGAAAGCGTGAACGTTCATGAAGCGATTAAACTGGGCAGCGAAGAACGCGGCCGGTACATTGAACAGTATAAGCAGACCATCCGCAATCTGTCTGCTTTTGGCGTGAAAGTGATTTGCTACAATTTTATGCCGATTTTCGACTGGACGCGCACCGACATGTTCCGTCCGCTGGAAGACGGCTCAACCGCTCTGTTTTTTGAGAAAGCCAAAGTGGAGAGCTTGGAGCCTCAAGAGCTGATCCGGACGGTGGAAGACGCGTCTGACCTGACACTCCCGGGGTGGGAGCCTGAAAAAATGGCTCAGATCAAAGAACTGTTTGAGGCCTACAGGGCGGTCGATGAAGAACAGCTCTGGAACAATTTATCGTTCTTTTTGAAGGAAATTCTGCCGGTTGCTGAAGCGCACGGCATTCAAATGGCCATTCATCCGGATGACCCGCCTTGGCCGATATTCGGATTGCCGCGTATTATCACAGGAGAGGCAAGCTATGAGAAGCTACGGGCCATATCAGATTCACCTTCTAACTGCATCACCTTATGTACCGGTTCAATGGGAGCCAATCCCGCCAATGACATGGTGGAAATTGCTAAAACATATGCCGGACTCGCTCCATTTTCACACATCCGCAATGTGAAGATCTTTGAAAATGGCGATTTTATTGAAACATCTCATCTGACAAAGGACGGTTCAATTAATATTCAAGGGGTTATGGCAGAACTGCACAAGCAGGATTACAACGGATATGTCAGGCCGGATCACGGTCGCCATATTTGGGGAGAGCAATGCCGTCCAGGCTACGGCTTATATGATCGCGCTTTAGGCATCATGTATTTGAACGGACTGTGGGACGCGTACGAATCAATGGCGATAAAAGAGGTGGAATTATGATTTCTCTTCATCATCGGCTGGCAGGTAAAGTTGCTGTTATCACAGGCGGTAGCGGTGTGCTCTGCTCGGCAATGGCCCGGGAGCTTGCCCGCCATGGTATGAAGGTGGCGATACTGAACCGGTCAGCTGAAACAGGCCAAGAGGTTGTGCGGGACATTACAGAAGCTGGCGGTACGGCATATTCCGTTTCTGCTGATGTGCTGGACAGGACGTCGCTTGAGAAGGCGAAGACTGAAATTCTTGGCCGATTTGGCGCTGTCAATTTGTTAATTAACGGAGCAGGAGGAAATCATCCCGCTGCGATTACTGATGTGGAGACATATGATGACGAGGGAGAAGGGCAATCATTCTTTGACATGGATGAAAATGGTTTTTCAACTGTTTTCTCAACCAACTTCACTGGGGCATTTCTGGCTACCCAAGTGTTTGGAAAGGAACTGCTGAAGGCAGACTCACCGGCCATTGTAAATATCTCATCAATGAGCGCTTATTCACCTATGACGAAGGTCCCGGCGTACAGTGCGGCCAAGGCATCAATCAATAACTTCACAATGTGGCTGGCTGTTCATTTTGCGGAAACCGGACTGCGGATTAACGCAATCGCACCAGGCTTTTTTCTGACAAACCAAAATCACGATCTGCTGATCAATAAGGATGGAAGCTTTACAGACCGCTCTAAAAAGATTATTGCGGGAACACCGATGAAGCGCTTTGGAAAACCAGAGGACCTGCTCGGCACGCTTCTTTGGCTGGCGGATGATTCCTATTCAGGCTTTGTCACCGGCATTACCGTTCCTGTCGACGGAGGATTTATGGCTTATTCAGGAGTGTGACGAAAGCAGCTACAGATACTGAACCAACATAGGGGTGAGGTTGAGATGTTTTCAAAAGATAAGCTTCCAGTCATCCTTTTTTTGTTCCTGGCTGGTGTAATTAACTATCTGGACCGTTCGGCATTATCCATTGCAGCTCCATTCATCCAGGATGATCTCACACTGTCCGCTACACAAATGGGCTTGATTTTCAGCAGTTTTTCGATTGGATATGCCGTTTTCAATTTTCTTGGCGGTGTGGCATCTGACCGCTATGGAGCAAAACTGACCTTATTTGTGGCCATGGTCGTTTGGTCGTTGTTCAGCGGAGCAGTTGCTTTGGCTTTTGGCTTTGTCAGCCTGCTGATCATACGAATTTTGTTTGGAATGGGGGAAGGGCCGCTTTCGGCGACCATCAATAAAATGGTCAATAACTGGTTCCCGCCGACTCAGCGGGCGTCTGTTGTCGGAGTCACAAATAGCGGAACGCCCCTTGGCGGAGCCATTTCCGGCCCAATTGTCGGCATGATCGCCGTTGTATTCAGCTGGAAGGTTTCCTTCGTTCTGATCATGATCATCGGATTGATTTGGGCATTGCTCTGGTTAAAATTCGTAAAAGAAAAGCCGGCTGAGCCAATGGGCAATGCACCTGCGATGAAAGTAGAAGCCGCTTCCGAGGAAAAAATTCCGCTGACCTTTTATCTGAAACAAAAAACAGTTCTGTTCACGGCGTTTGCTTTTTTCGCTTACAACTACATCCTTTTCTTCTTTTTGACGTGGTTTCCGAGCTATCTTGTCGAGGAGCGGGGATTAAGTGTTGGGTCAATGAGTGTCATTACAGTCATTCCGTGGATTTTAGGATTTATCGGCCTGGCAGCCGGGGGCTTTATTTCTGATTATGTATACAAAAAAACAGTCCGGAAAGGCGTGCTGTTTTCGCGTAAAGTCGTGCTTGTCACGTGTTTGTTTTCTTCCGCGGTATTGATTGGTTTGGCTGGGCTTGTCACCACAACTGTAAGCGCTGTTACGCTCGTGGCTCTGTCCGTCTTCTTTTTATATTTGACGGGTGCGATCTACTGGGCTGTTATTCAGGATGTAGTCGATCAAAAGAATGTCGGTTCTGTTGGCGGATTTATGCATTTTCTCGCCAACACCGCAGGCATCATCGGTCCCGCTTTGACTGGCTTTATTGTTGACCGGACAGGTACTTTTTCTGGCGCATTTTTACTTGCCGGAGGGCTGGCCGTATTCGCTTCGCTGGCTGTCATCCGTTTTGTGCGGCCGATCATCAGCAGCACTGCCGGAACGCATGCTGATGATACGGTTTCTTATTAATCTGGAAATATGGTGGGAGAGGCGGTGTGTTTGATGATACAATATGTAATAACTAATCGCAGCCGGTATGATAAGGAAGGGAAATAGATGGTAACCATTAAAGATATCGCAAAACTTGCAAACGTATCCCATACAACCGTTTCCAGAGCACTCAATAACAGCCCTTATATTAAAGAACACACGAAGAAAAAAATATTGGAGCTTGCATCCCAGCTCAACTATACACCGAATGTGAATGCGAAAAGCCTTGCAATGCAAAAATCCCATACGATCGGGCTTTTCTTTACAAGCATCACAAACGGAACCTCACACAGTTTTTTCGCTGATACCATAAAAGGCGTAAACCAGGCGATCAGCGAGGAGTACAATCTGTATGTGCGCGGCATTGATGATTTGAAAAGCTATGATTCTGTAACACCAATGAGATATGACGGCATTATTTTAATGAGTCAAAGTGATATTGATAATTCTTTTATTTATCATATTCAGGAAAAAAAGATCCCGCTCGTCGTGCTGAACCGGGATATCGATGACAGGGGCATTACCAACATATTGTCCAATGACAAGGAAGGTTCTCAGGAAGCTGTAGAATACTTGATTAAAAACGGACATCAAGACATCGCAATCATTGAGGGAATCGAAGGATTTAAATCCTCTCAGCAGCGAAAGGAAGGCTACTTAGCGGCGCTGATTCGCCATCATATCCCGATTAAACATGAATACAGTGTAAAAGGGCAATACGATATGGAGAGCGGCTTTCAGGCGATGGAACGTTTGCTGGCGCTTCCGAACATTCCAACCGCTGTCTTTTGTTCGAATGATGACATGGCGATCGGAGCAATGAATGCCATATTTGCCAAGGGGATGCGCGTGCCTGATGATATATCTGTCATCGGATTTGATGATATTGGTTTTTCGCAATATATTACGCCAAGGCTTTCTACAGTGAAACGTCCTGTCGAGAAAATCAGCGTGCTCGGTGCAAAAAAATTATTGGCGCTGATCAGCACACCTGATACAAAAGCAGAAAAAATCTTTGAAAACACAGAGTTTATGGTGCGTGACTCTGTAAAAAATGTCACGACATGATGCCCCGTTTTTCCAGCGGGCATTCTTTATACAGAAAAATGTTAACGTGTGCATAAATCTGAAAGGGAGGCAATGACGGTGCAAAAGCTGAATAAAAAATTGTACGAAGGCTATACACAGTATCCAGAAAGGATTCTCCAATTTGGGGAAGGGAATTTTCTGCGGGCGTTTGTCGATTGGCAAATTGAACAATTGAATCGGCATACTGATTTCAATGGAAGTGTCGCAGTTGTACAGCCGAGAGGCTCAGAGAAAATCAATAGATTAAATGACCAGGATGGCTTGTATACTCTTTTTTTACAGGGAATGAAGGATGGGGAAGCGGTAAACGAAAAGACGATTATCAATTCAATCAGCCGCGGGATTGATCTGTTTTCCGACTATGACGAGTTCAAAAAGCTGGCTTCAAGCGAAGAGCTGCGTTTTATCATTTCTAATACGACCGAAGCTGGTATTGTTTGTGAGAAAGAAGACCGCTTAGAGGATAGGCCGCAAAAAACATTTCCAGGGAAATTAACAGCTTTTCTGTACTTTCGCTACCAGGCTTTTGCTGGAGACGAGACAAAAGGGTGTGTCTTGATTCCATGTGAGCTGATTGAAAATAACGGACAAAAGCTAAAGGAAGCGGTTCTGCATTATGCTGATCTATGGGAGCTGGAAGAGGGGTTTACGCAATGGATTCAGAACGCCAACACGTTTTGTCATAGTTTAGTAGACCGCATTGTTCCCGGTTATCCTGTAGACAGCATTGATGAGATCACTGCGGAATTAGGCTATCAAGATGAACTGATTGTTGTGGGAGAACAGTATTATTTATGGGTGATTGAAGGGCCGAATTGGATTGAAGAAGAATTGCCCTTTGCGGCAGCCGGTCTCCATACAAAGGTTGTCAGCGATCTGACCCCATATCGGACGAAAAAAGTGAGAATTTTAAATGGCGCGCATACGGCAATGACGCCAGTGGCTTCTTTATACGGTTTGAAAACGGTGCGTGATTCAGTTGAACATCCGGCAGTGGGGCGCTTTGTTGAGGAACTGATTCATGATGAAATACTTCCTGTTTTGAAAATGGAAGGGCTTACTCCATATGCGGAGGATGTGCTGAATCGCTTTAAAAACCCGTACATCAAACATTATGTAGAAAGCATCGCACTGAATTCAGTGTCAAAATTCAAAACGAGAAACCTGCCGACCCTTCAGGAATTTGTTGAACAGAAGGAACAGCTTCCTGCACGTTTAGTGTTTTCATTCAGCGCGCTTCTGTATAGTTATCGGAATAGGGAAATGCAGGATGACCCGGCTGTTCTTCGATTTTTCCAAGAGGTTTGGAATCAGGAGACCGGAGATATGCTCCGTATCGCTTCAGCCTTATTAGGAGAACAATGGCTGTGGGGAGCAAATCTGAATGAGATTCCGAAGCTGACTGAGAGAGTCGCTGAGTACTTGAATCATATTCATGAACTGGGAATGGAGCGGGCTCTTGAACAATGCTGTCTGCAAAGGGGGAGAGTGCTGTGAAATCATTTATAAAGATTCATAGACAGGATAATGTTTTGCTTGCTTTGCGTGATATTCAGAAGGGAGAGCGGCTGGATGCGGGCGGCGTGATGATTGAAGTAAAAGATGATATTAAAAGAGGGCATAAGATTGCATTGCAGCATATAAAGGAAAATGACAGCATAATCAAATACGGGTTTCCGATCGGGCATGCGTTAAAAGATATTTTTATTGGAGAGCATATTCATGTTCATAATACAAAAACAAACTTATCTGATATCCAAACGTACAGTTATACACCGAAATTTGAACAAAATCCATACACGCATGAGAACCGGACATTTAAAGGATATAGAAGAGAAAACGGAAATGCCGGTGTTCGCAATGAATTATGGATCGTGCCAACCGTCGGCTGTGTCAATGGAATTGCCGAAAAAATGCTTCAGCGGTTTGTCAGAGAAACGGGGGATATTGCCCCGTTTGACAATGTATTAGTGTTAAAACATCAATACGGATGCTCACAGCTTGGCGATGATCATGAAAATACTAGGCAAATCCTGCTGAACGCCATTCGCCATCCAAATGCCGGCGGTGTCTTGGTGCTGGGGCTCGGCTGTGAAAATAACGAGCTGGCAGCCATGGAAAAAGCACTTCAGGATGTCAACAAGGATCGGGTGAAGTTTCTCGAATCCCAGTCGGTGACAGACGAAATGGAGGCAGGTGTCGCATTGCTGAAGGACATCCATAAAGCAGCCAAAGGGGATAAACGGGAAGACATCCCGCTTTCTGAACTGAAAATAGGGTTGAAATGCGGGGGATCTGACGGTTTTTCCGGCATCACAGCGAACCCATTGCTCGGACGGTTTTCTGATTATATCATCGCGCAAGGGGGCAGCACGGTTCTGACGGAGGTACCGGAGATGTTCGGTGCGGAAACGCTGCTGATGCAGCGGGCTGCCAATGAAGAGGTATTCCATAAGATTGTCGATTTAATTAATGATTTTAAACAATATTTTATACAGCATGATCAGCCGGTGTACGAAAACCCTTCGCCAGGCAACAAAGCAGGCGGCATTTCCACCCTTGAGGATAAATCGCTGGGCTGCACGCAAAAAGCGGGGATTTCTCCTGTCTCAGATGTATTAAAATACGGAGAAGTGCTTAAGACAAACGGACTGACGCTTTTGAGCGCGCCAGGCAATGATTTAATCGCCTCCTCCGCATTGGCTGCGGCGGGCTGCCACATTGTCCTGTTTACGACGGGGCGAGGCACGCCGTTCGGCACTTTTGTTCCAACGGTAAAGGTGGCGACGAATACACAGCTGTACGAGACGAAGCCGCACTGGATTGATTTTAACGCAGGTCTCTTAGCAGAGGATGATGTTCATGAGGTATTTGTGCTTCGAGAGTTTATCGATTATATCACGAAGGTTGCAAGCGGAGAGCTTGTGAATCACGAAAAAAATGACTTCAGAGAGCTTGCTATTTTTAAATCGGGTGTGACGCTATAACAAGAAAGGCTATCCTGTAAAGGATAGCCTTTCTTGATTAAATCAGCTTTAGTCCGCTGATTAAGATAATGGATGCCATAATAAATTGCAGTGGACGGGGTGAAAATCTAGGTGAGAGATGACTGCCAACCAGCACCCCCGGAATGGAACCGATAAGCAAATTGGCCGCTAACAAATAATCAACGCTCCCGAAGCTTGCGTTTAAAATACCTGCCGCAGTAACGAGCAGAAAAGCATGCGCAATATCGGTTCCGACAATGTCGGATGTTTTCATTTTAAATAAGTACAGCATAGCAATCGCAAACAACGAGCCGGAACCGATCGATGTTAAGCCGACGATAAATCCAAACACGACACCGATTAGAATCGTAAGCATACGCTTATCTTCTAGCGGCATCAGCTGCCAGCGGTTCGGGCGAAGTTTTTTGTCTAGAAACAGGCGGACGATGATCGAAATGGCAACTAGGGTCAGAACATAACCAAGAGCGTGTTTAATAATCTCTTCCTGATGCTGGTGGAAGGCGGGGAACAAATGAAGTATGCCAATGGCTATAGAAGCACTCGGAATACTGCCGATGGCTAAGTATTTTACCAATTTAAAATTGATTGTTTTCTGCCGCCAATGGGACGCAACGCCAAACAGCTTGGTGATTGAGTTATAGACAAGGTCCGTGCCGACCGCTATGGAAGGATTGATTCCAAGCACTATTAAAAGAGGAGTTAAAAGCGCAGCTCCGCCTACACCTGTCAATCCGACTAAGACACCGACTAACAAACCCATCAAAATGATGCTAACACTCATGATAAAGGCCTCCTGAAAACCCGACTATTTTTATCAGATTATATATGATTAGGTCGCTTTAATCAATTAAATTTTTTGAATATTTGTACGGATGCTTCTTTGATTTTTGTATGCTCAATATCTTTATTCATTTGCCCCATAATGAGTGTCAGGACGAGATGGGAGTAAGTTTGACCGGTTAAAACAGGTCATTCGGGTCGGTATTTGGTTGAATTAGGTCAACCATTCAGCCAGCTATGTGCCAATACCGGCTGTCACTGGGAATCGAGGTGTGTATTGGATGCGGTAGGAAACGAAGGCAATAAAAAAAGATACCTTTAGGTCAGGTATCTTTTTTTAGGTTACATACGCTGCTGATAAAACGGCAGCTCCGTATGGCCCATTTCTCTTACATAAACAAACAGGTTGCCTTTATGGTGAATTTCATGCTCCAGCGCAAGCTGAAGCAATGCGCTTCCAGTGACTTTTCTTCCGAAAGCAGCTGTCAAATCAATTTCTCTGTTAAGGTGTTCCTCAGTCAGCTGTTCAAGGATGGCAGCCGTTTTTTCTGTATACGTTTTAGCCAAAACATTGAGATCCGTTTCCGTTTCTTCCTGCTGGTTTTGAAAAGGTGAGGCATTGCCTTCTTTAATGACATTTGCGAACAGATAGAAAGACGTCAGGATGTGCTTGACCAGCTCTTCTGCTGACATTGATGTTTCCGTCGGTTTGTAGCTGTAATGGTCTTTGCTGACTTTTTCTGTCAGCTCAATCGTCACATTGCGATGTGACAAAAAGTGACTCACAATTTGAGTGGATTGGGTCAATAGAATCTCCTCCATATTCAAAATAAATGGTGCAATGAAATCCTATATCAATGGGCATAAATTAACAAGCAATATGCTAAGAATTGATTGTTATTCTTGCGGTTAGCCGAAATTCGACAATTGCGGTCTTTTTGCGTTCTTCTTTTTCTTGTAAATATGATAAAATATGACATATCTCGGGTATATAAAAGGGGGGATTAATTGAGGATGAAGCAGACTATTCCGTCCTCTTATGTCGGGCTTAAAATTAATGAATGGTATACCCATATCCGGCAGTTTCACGTAGCTGAAGCAGAACGGGTCAAGCTCGAAGTAGAAAGAGAAATCGAGGATATGGAAGAAGATCAAGATTTGCTGCTGTATTATTCTCTAATGGAATTTAGGCACCGTGTTATGCTGGATTACATTAAGCCTTTTGGAGAGGACACCTCACAGCTAGAGTTTTCAGAATTATTAGAAGACATCGAAGGGAATCAGTACAAGCTGACAGGACTGCTCGAGTACTATTTTAACTTTTTTCGCGGGATGTATGAATTTAAGCAGAAAATGTTTGTCAGTGCCATGATGTACTATAAGAGGGCAGAAAAGAACCTTGCCCTTGTGTCAGACGACATTGAAAAAGCTGAATTTGCTTTTAAAATGGCTGAGATCTTTTACAATTTAAAGCAGACGTATGTCTCTATGAGCTATGCCGTTCAGGCGTTAGAAACGTATCAGATGTATGAAACGTACACTGTCCGCAGAATCCAATGTGAATTCGTTATTGCAGGTAATTATGATGATATGCAGTATCCAGAAAGAGCATTGCCCCATTTAGAACTGGCTTTAGATCTTGCAAAGAAAGAAGGCAATCCCCGCCTGATCAGTTCGGCCCTTTACAATCTCGGAAACTGTTACGAGAAAATGGGTGAACTGCAAAAGGCAGCCGAATACTTTGAGAAATCTGTTTCTATTTGCAAGTCGGAAAAGTTCGATAATCTTCCGCATTCTATCTACTCATTAACACAAGTTCTGTATAAACAAAAAAATGATGCCGAGGCGCAAAAGCAATATCGTGAAGGATTGGAAATCGCCCGTCAGTATAGCGATGAATTATTCGTGGAGCTTTTTCAATTTTTACATGCGTTATACGGAAAAAACATTGACACAGAATCAGTCTCACACACCTTTCAATTTCTCGAAGAACATATGCTGTATCCTTACATTGAAGAGCTGGCGCATGATGCTGCCCAATTCTATATAGAAAACGGACAGCCTGAAAAAGCACTTTCCTTTTATGAGAAAATGGTGCACGCACAAAAACAAATCCAGAGAGGAGATTGTTTATATGAAATCTAAATGGATGTCAGGTTTGTTAATCGTTGCGGTCGTGTTCAGCTTTACTCAGGAGATGGTCCATGCAGGAGAAACAGCGGATACAGAGGGAAAAACATTTCATATTGCGGCACGCAATCAAACATGATGATAACGAAAAAAACCCCTCCGGTTGCGGAAGGGTCTTTTTTATTTTAGCTTCCATTCCTTAATGGCCAGCTTTAGAGGACCCGCTGGACACCAATTGATCAGCTTGTCCGATATTTCGGGCGCCTCTTCAGTGAGCACGCTTTGATGACGAAAACTCCGCCTGTAGCGTCGCTGAATGGGCCTAAATTATTAAGCGCGAAGGTGACGGAAGACACAATATTTACGTCCTACGAATGCCACCTATTAATGAAAAAAGAAAAAGGAGAGATGATAGGTGAGCATTCAAGTGAAGAAAAATTTGGTTTCTGAGGCGAAGTACGCGCTGAAATGCCCGAATGCGATGTCCGCTGAATACATTACCATTCACAACACGGCCAACGACGCGTCCGCTGCCAATGAAATCAGCTACATGATCGGGAACACCAGCTCGACAAGCTTTCATTTCGCGGTTGACGATAAAGAGGTGATTCAAGGACTGCCGCTTAACCGTAACGCTTGGCATACTGGTGACGGCACAAACGGTACAGGCAATCGCAAGTCGATCGGCGTAGAAATTTGCTACAGTAAATCGGGAGGCCCAAAGTACGAGGCAGCCGAGGCATTGGCGATCTCTTTTGTGGCACAGCTTTTGAAGGAGCGGGGCTGGGGAATTGACCGTGTCAGAAAGCACCAAGACTGGAACGGTAAATACTGTCCGCACCGCATTTTATCAGAGGGGCGCTGGGAGCAAGTCAAGGCGGCAATTGAAAAGGAATTAAACGGTGGCGTATCAGCGAAAAAAGCTTCATCTTCTGCGCAAGTGTATTATGTAAAAAAAGGAGATACGCTGTCCGGCATTGCAGCATCACATGGTGTGAGTGTGAAAACACTGCAAAGCTTCAATCACATTACTGATCCAAATCTCATTAAAGTCGGACAGGAGATCAAGCTTTCCGGGACCGCTTCTTCTAAAAGCCATGCCCCATCCTCATACCCGCTGCCATCCGGGATAATCAAAGTAACGAGCCCGCTGACAAAAGGCACAAAAGTAAAGCAGGTGCAAACTGCACTGGCAGCTCTATATTTTTATCCTGATAAAGGGGCGAAGAATCATGGGGTGGACGGTGTATATGGGCCAAAAACAGCAAATGCTGTCAAGCGCTTTCAATCTGTCAGCGGATTAACGGCAGACGGCATTTACGGTCCGAAAACGAAAGCCAAAATGGAACAAAAACTATAATGAAAAAAAGGAAGCTTCAATTGAATAGAGCTTCCTTTTTTCCCTTACATACAAACGGCAGCGAGAAGCTTTTGATTTGGCACAGCAGGAGAGCGCCGCGCCACAAAAGGATGTTAAGAGTTATTAACAATTTGCAAGGCATGAAGTTAATAAGAAATCTAAAAAAGCAAAACCTTCAAGCAATAAAATAGAAAATAAAAAGACCCGGTGATCACCGGGGAAAAGAAATAGAAAGGTAAAGGTTTAGTAATACTTTTTATATTCTACTTTGTAGTCATAGTCATGCTTGTCATGATCATAACACTTTTTGCCATGGTCATAATATTTTTTATCATGGTCATAGCACTTTTTGTCGCAATCGTAATCTTTCTCATGATCATCATAATACTTTTTATCATGGTCATAATACTTCTTATAATATTTCTTTTTGTAAGTGTAATACTCTTCTTTATATTTTTTATAATAACCCATGCTTACTCCTCCTTTAATGTTTGATCAGTTTTATTATATGAATTCAAAAAGAGATGGTATGGTCATATGTATTCGTCGACAAAAAAAGGCTGTTTTAAAAAACAAACTGATAATAATAGATAGCGTGCCAGCTTGTTGAAAGATTTGGCAAGCATGAAGACATAAAATAGAAAGTCTGCTGAATAAACGTAATAATAGTTTAGCCTCGTGTGAGTAAACATGTTTTCCGCCTTGTAACTTGATATGCTTGTGTACGATTGTTTTTTGCCGAGTAATCCACCTGTTGATCGACCGTATAAGACGTGTGTCAGAATCACACTCCAATGTAAACGCCGCATTTTTTCCTCTCTAGTAAAAGAAGAGCTAACTTTTCTTTCGCCTCAGCTGTAGAGTCAATCTACCAATAAACCCTTTATCTATCTCCTGAAATGTAAATACGATAAAAAGGTTTTCATTCATAGATGAGTAGCGTAAACTGGTGCTGACTGATAAAGGAGAGCGCTTAGCATGAAAGATATGTATGACAGTTTTTTATCCCTTTCTGCGTCTGAATCGGAGTACCGGATTATATATGAAGAGAACAGCGGGAGCGAGCATATTGTTCTTGGTCCTCACGGCGGAAGAATTGAGCCGGGCGTCAGCGAACTGGTGCGGGCATTTGCTGATCAATGTTCCATTTATATTTTTGAAGGATTGAAGCAGCGCAATAACCGTTCGCTTCACCTGACAAGCACTCGTTTTGATGAACCGCTTGCCTTAGAAAAAGTAAACGCCCACCGATTCGCACTGGCCTTTCACGGCTACCGTGATCTGAAAAAGCCGCATACATTGGTCGGAGGCGCGGATCGGAGAAAAGCAGCAGCTATTTGTGAGTTGCTGAATGAGGCGGGGTTCAGTGCGGAACTGGTCAATGTAAAAGACCGGCTGGCAGGTGTCCATCCGCAAAACATCGTCAATCGGACAAAAAGGGAGATGGGATTGCAGCTGGAACTGAGTACGGCGCAGCGGAGCGCGTTATTTCACAATTTTGGCTGCCGTAAAGGACGGTACATAGAAAACAAGCTTTTTTCTCAATATGTGAATGCCGTTAAGCTTGGTTTTTATGGAAATAGCAAGTAGGACCTGCAATAACTGCCTATTCCTTCATACGCTGTGAATGTGTGAATGCGTAGGGAGGAATGAACTCATGTTTTATCATATTAAAGAGCTTCAATATCAGGCAAAGCCTTCCCGTCCGGATCCTGTTTATGCGAAAAAGCTTCAAGAGGTGCTGGGCGGCCAATTTGGTGAAATTAGCGTGATGATGCAATATTTGTTTCAGGGTTTTAACTGCAGGGCAGATGCCAAGTATAAAGATTTGCTATGTGATGTGGGGACGGAAGAGATCGGACATGTGGAAATGTTGGCTACAATGATTTCCAGGCTTCTGGATGGTGCTCCCGCTGATGTACAGGAAAATGCTTATAAAAGCAACCCCGCTATTGCAGCAGTGATGTCAGGGATGAACCCTCAGCACGCTATTGTGTCCGGCTTAGGTGCGATGGCATCAGATAGTGAGGGTTATCCTTGGAATGCAAAATACATTATCTCAAGCGGAAATCTGCTGGCGGATTTCCGCGCAAACTTAAATGCGGAAGCCCAGGGGCGCCTTCAGGTGACGCGGCTCTATGCCATGACTGATGATCCCGGGGTAAGAGATATGCTGTCATTTTTGATTGCGAGGGATACTTATCATCAAAATATGTGGTATGCAGCGATTAAAGAGCTGGAAGAAAGAGAACGGGATATTGTCGTTCCCACGACATTTCCGCGTGAGCTAGAAAAGCAGGAAGTATCCTATGATCTGTTTAACTTTTCCAGAGGGGATGAAAGCTCACAGGGAAGGTGGGCTCATGGCGAAGCCTTTGATGGCCGGGGCGAGTTCAGGTATATCCCGGCTCCGATTGCGTTCGCATCTGCGCCTCATCTTAAACCGGCGCCAATGTGGCTGCAGAATACCATGCCTCCGATGTCGAAATATTAATATCTATGCCGGGCTGAGGGCAAATGTCCCCAGCCCGTTTTTGATTAGCTGTATTTGCCGATTTGATACAACGCTTTTTCTTCAGCGACCTGCAAGTGCTGCTGATCGCCTTCCTCGTACGCATTTGGCCGCTTATGTGATAATAAATAAGCAAGCCTCTTCTGAAATTGAATACCTGCTTTACGCCGTTCAAACATTTCAAGTCTTTTCTCAGCAAAGTCCTTTGTCACCCGGAATACCGTCGCAATGGTTGCAAGAGCCTGACTTCTCCATTGCGGCAGTTCCATCTGCAACAGCATAAAGGTTGGCACACAGAAGTGGTACATAAATTGGTTCGCCTGGAATTCCTGCAGCTCCCTGAAGAGCTTGTTCATCTGAAAATGATTGCCTGCATGCTTTAATACGTGGCACAGTTCATGGCCAAAATCCTCCCATTGCTCTTCCTGGGACTTTTTTTGGTTCAATATGATACTGTACATGCCGTCGTATTTTACCATCATGCTTCCCATCTCCTCGAAATGAACCCAAATATCAAGGTCGTTTGCGATTTTCAGCATGTCAATGTGATGGGGAGAGGTGATGCCCAGCCGGCTGTATAAATTTTTTACGTATTCCTCCAGATGTGATAAGTAATCGCCCAATTGAATACTCCCTTTCGAACATACGTTCTGTTTATAGCGAGAAAGAAAAGCCCGTTTAGGACTAAAAAAGTGTGTTGAAATCTTTCCCTTTTCTTTAAAAAATAAACACTTTTTTCTTTATATCGGTCTACTTTTTATATGTTTTAGAGAACAGAAAAAATATTTATTTGTTTTTCGGTTTCCGGTTCTTTTCTTTTTCTTTTAAATAGTTGATAAATTCAATGGCCTGCTGCTTGCTTTCCGGGGAAAAATCCTGCATATCCCGGTATGCGAGCTGCAAGTCCGGATCAGAAAACATATCATCATCAGATTTTTTTTCTTTTCCTGTTAATAAGTAATCGGTTGTCACTTGGAAGTAATCAGCCAGCTTTTGCAGTGTGTCGTAATCAGGTTCGCTTCGCCCATTTTCATAATGAGAATAGCGTGCGCGCGATACACCGATGTGAGATGCGATTTCTTCCTGTGTCCTTTTCCCTCTGAGACTCTTCAATCTGCTGCCTATCATACTATGACCTCTCTTTTTTTAACTCCCTAAGTTACTTACGATTATAGATACAATCTGTATCAAAATAAAGTTATGATAAAAAAAGTATCAAAAATAACTTGATGATACAGAATGTATCGTTTATACTTGGTAACAGTTGATACGAATTGTATCAAAAACAAATCGGGAGAGTGATCACATGCATCCGATTCAAATCGTTTTTAGTGAAAATCCGATAGATCAGCGCCATCTCGGACAATCCGGCGGCTCCATTTCTTTTACGGCATGCGGCCTTCCGGTATTCCATTTTGAAAATCGAGAACAATTTCAAGCGTACTTGCTGTTAAAAGAAGAGGTGAAACGCAATGAAAAACGATAAAAGCTATCCTTTTCCGATGTATTCAGGGCTGTTGAATTCAGAACATTATGACAAAATAGGATCGGCTCTGTGGCTGTTTCTCTGGTTTATCAGCTCAACGACAAAAGAAATTGAAAAGGACGGCGTGAACTGGGGAATTGTGCTCGGCCATAAGCCGTTAAAAGCGAAAGAGATGGCAGCCTTATTCAATGTTAGTGAAAAAACAGTCAGAAGATGGCTGGAGCTTCTTGAAAGCCATGGATACATAAAGGCTGCCCGCGCGCCATACGGACTCATGATCTCTGTAAAGCATTCCAAAAAATTCAGCTTCAGATCGGACAAAACGGAACAACGCAGCGATAAAGAGCGGTCATTTTCGCCGCTGGCACTGGACAAAGAAGACCGCTCTAATATAGATAAAACAAAAACATATACTGCTGCTGATGATGCAGTGGATCACATAGCGAAGCGGTTTACACAATTACGGTCGGCTCAAGAAGGACGCACCGTGTATCCTTCCTCCAGAGATTATCAAGCCATCGCCCGTATTGTCGCCATCGGCGTTCCTGTAACGCAAACAATCAAATGGCTTGAGGAATGTTTTCAAGCTTTTGAAAACCGGCGAACCGCTGCTTCTGAAACGATAAAGGCCTTTCGCTACTGTTCGAAATTCATCGAAGACCGATTTTTCGCGCAGCAAGCCAAAAAGACCGCCGCAAAACAACATGAGAGGAATGAAAGTAATGACAAAACATACAATCGAGCAGATTTTAGACGAGCTGAGAAAAGGGAGACGTCCATTACTGGCGGACAAACCGGCCGAATCAGACGCAAGCCGGTATGATTGCCAGAGATGCAAGGATCAGGGGGGATATCTCAGCCGGCAAGACGGTCTGGAAGTATGGACAATGTGCAGCTGTATGGCAGAACGAAAAGTGAAACGGCTGCTGGGCGCCAGTGAAATTACCCCTGCCTTCAGACAGCTTGGCTTTCATGAATTCCGCACCCAAGGGAAGCCACAGGCCGTCAAGGACGCGTTTGAATGCGCCAAAGAGTTTGTGGCGGATTATGAACACATCAAGGACAGCCGGAAAAACAGCATCGCCCTTTTGGGTCAGCCCGGTTCCGGGAAAACACACCTTCTTACTGCTGCGGCTAATGACTTGATGAGAAAGCGCCATGTGCCGGTCATTTATTTTCCGTTCGTCGAAGGCTTTACTGATTTAAAAAATGATTTTGATCTTTTGGAAGCTAAGCTGAACCGGATAAAGCAGGCAGACGTGCTGTTCATTGATGATCTCTTTAAACCGGTAAACGGCAAACCGCGCGCCACTGATTGGCAGCTGGAACAAATGTATTCCGTTTTGAACTACCGCTACTTAAATCATAAACCGATTCTGCTTTCAAGCGAGCTTACGATTGAAACGCTTGTCCGGGTTGATGAAGCGATCGGCACGAGAATCTATGAAATGTGCAGTGATTATTTAGTGATTATTAAAGGAACAGCGTATGACCTGAATCATAGATTGGAGGGCATCAGATAATGTGCAAGCTCTGTCATGCAAAGAAAGTAATTGTTGAACATACCGGGATCGGAGCGGTTTTTCATCCATGTCCGAACTGCCGGTCCGGCAATGATTTAACGCCGGTTATTCAAAGGCTGGAACAAATGCTGACAGCCGGAAAAGCGGGGCTGAATGCCCGTGATTAAACAGCTGGCTGCTCTTTTCGCTTTGCTGTTTCGGGCGAAGCGAACAGAAAAAAACATCGAACAATGGTACAAGGATGACGGGAAGTGAAGCAGATGCAAGAAACAAAACAATTTGAAATGAGTCCTGCGCCATGGCGTGCTGTCGCAAGCGGAGATACGAAGCCAATTTATATCTATTCTGCTTACAGTGAAGAAGAAAAAGAGAGATTCCCTTATTCAAACGGCCGGCTGATCGCCGCTGTATTTGACCTCAGCTCTTTTTCGCAAATAAGCAATGCCAACTTGATGGCAGCCGCACCTGAGCTGAAGGAAGCGGCTAAAGCGGCGCTGGATTTTCTGAACGGGAACTCCGCCCATTCCAAGGAGCACATCATAAAGGTATTAGAAAAAGCTAACAAAAGCGCTGAACCCGAAAGGAAGGAAAAGACATATGATCAACCCTAAAAAGCTCGTAAATATTGATTCCATCACGCTCGACAGCCAGCTTGAGGATGGGAAAATCCGCGTTATTATAGTTGACGGCATAAAGCATGAAGCCTGGATCACAGAAGCTCCAGAGCACGGGAAAACGCTTGTTGAAACGAGAAAGGGAGACCTTGCCCGAGTAGAATTTGAAATCGGCTACAAATTAAACTAAAGCGAAAAAAGAATACGTCCAAGACGGAAAGCCTGCGGACACTGATCAACATGCACAGCATTTGTGCGTTGATTGGTGTCCGCTTTTTTTATTGCACAAATGAGGAGGAAACATAGAATGCAAGACTTATTATTTGAATATAAACGCACATTAAAACAAACAAGAACACTTTATAAACCGCTCGCTGAAGCAGATGAATCAGTGCTCTCAGCTGAAGACATGAAGGATAAAAAGATTATCAGAAACATCATCACAGACCTCGAATATGTAACAGAATGGCTTGAAAAAGGAAGACAGCCCGGCATCAGACGGGCGATTGACCGGCGTGATGCGTATCAGCGGCTGATGATCAAAGATCCAAGAATCATAGAATCATTTTCTGGCAATATGATGTTTGAGCCGGACGGACAGGTATCTGAGGAAGACAGGGACAGAATCCGAGAAGCTTTATCCCTTTTAACGGATAGGGAGAAAGAAATGTTTTTGCTGCATAAGGTAGAATGCTTTTCTTATGAACGCATTGCTGATCTTCTTGGCGTCAAAAAATCAACTGTGCAGACGACAATCAAACGGGCTCTATTAAAGATGCAGAGACAGCAGGAGGAAATGAACCAATCACTTGCCTGAAGCTTGTCATACGTTTGCCACCTATAAGTGAAAAGAGCATGACACATAAGCGGCCGGCATTACCGACCGCTTTTATGAATAGAAATCTATGCTGGAGGTGGCGGTGATGCCGTAGCATGAAAACACAACAAAGAAAACAAGCATTAGCAATCTATCAGCACCATCAGGGAAATATCACAAACCGGGCCATTGCAGACACAATCGGTGTTTCAGCGAAAACAATCAGCATTTGGAAAAAACAGGACAGATGGAAAGAAGCCTTGTTTTCTGAAAACGGACATAAGCAGCGCCGCATAGAAAACGATGAATTAAATGAACGGCAGCGGCTGTTCTGCTTGTACTACGTAAAAAGCTTCAATGCGACACAATCAGCGATCAAGGCGGGCTATTCTCCGGATAGCGCCCATGTGACGGGCTGCCGGCTGTTAAAGAATGAAAAGGTTGCCGCTGAAATCAGGCGGATAAAAAAAGAAATGGTGAATGAAGTGTTTATTGAAGCGATGGACGTTTTGCAGGTATATGTCAAAATCGCGTTCGCCGATATCACGGATTATGTGACCTTTGGCAAAAAAGAGGTGCAGGCCGTCGGGAAATCAGGACCGCTGTTTGATGAAGATGATAACCCGATCATGAAGGAAGTCAGCTTTGTCGATGTCAAAGACTCCGGTCTTGTTGACGGCACCATTGTCACGGAGGCAAAGCTCGGCAAGGAAGGCATCGCCATTAAGCTTGCCGATAAGATGAAAGCACTTGAAAAGCTGTCATTATACTTTGATTTGTTTCCGGATCAATTTAAGCAAAAAATAGAAAATGAGAAGTTAAAGCTCGCGAAACAAAAAGTGGATAAAACTGATGACGGCCGCGAGCCAATTGAAATCATGATCAAACGAAAAGAGGACAAGGCATGATCGTAAAAGAAATCAATCCTCATTTTGAAGATTACGTGTTCAATTGGGAGCAGACGTACCAGTTTCTCGTCGGCGGCTACGGCTCATCTAAAAGCTATCATACCGCATTGAAAATCGTATTAAAGCTGCTGAAGGAAAAGCGGACGGCGCTCGTCGTCCGCGAGGTGTTCGATACCCACCGGGATTCGACCTTCGCTTTATTTGAAGAGGTGATTGAAGAGCTTGGTCTCACGAAGGCAGCCGCAGCACTTTCTTCCCCGCTTCAGCTGCGGTTTCAAAACGGCAGCCGGATCATGTTCAAAGGAATGGACAACCCGGCGAAGCTGAAATCTGTTCACAACATTTCATTAATATGGATTGAAGAGTGCTCTGAGGTGAAGTATGAAGGCTTTAAGGAATTAATCGGCCGTCTGCGCCACCCTGAGCTGAAGCTGCACATGATTTGCACCACCAATCCCGTCGGCACCTCCAATTGGACATACCGGCATTTTTTTCGGGATGAACGCAATCAGCGGTTTGTGCTGGATGACAGCGAGCTTTACGAAAAGCGGACACTTGTCAGGGGAGATACGTATTATCATCATTCCACGGCAAACGACAACCTCTTTCTCCCGGAAAGCTATATCAGGCAGCTTGACGGACTGAGGGAGTATGATCCAGACCTTTACCGAATTGCCCGAAAAGGCAGGTTCGGCGTTAATGGAATCAGGGTGCTGCCGCAGTTTGAGGTGCTCCCGCACGACCTTATCGAAGAGCATATTGCGGCCATCAGCCAGCCAATCCTTCGCACGGGCATGGATTTTGGTTTTGAAGAATCCTACAATGCTGTTGTCCGTCTCGCCGTCGATCCCGATAAGAAATATCTCTACATTTATTGGGAGTATTATAAAAACAAAATGACAGATGACAGGACGGCTGAGGAGCTGCGGGAATTGGTTGAAACACAGGAAATGATCAAAGCCGACTCCGCTGAGCCGAAAAGCATTCAATATTTCCGCCAGCAGGGTTTTCGGATGGTCGGAGCCAGAAAGTTTCCCGGCTCCAGGCTTCAATATACCAAAAAGGTCAAACGCTTCAAAAAAATTTTCTGTTCGGACCGCTGTGAAAATGTCATCTATGAGCTCAAGACACTGACGTATGCCAAAGATAAAAACGGTGCGCTGATTGAGGATGAATTCACGATCGATCCGCATACGCTTTCTGCCATTTGGTATGCGCTTGATGATTATGAGGTCGCAGATGTGAAGGAGACAGCGCAAAAACGAATCCGTCCGAACCGAGAAAGGAGAAGGTCATAAATGCCGCACAATCAAACAGTCAGAGCAACCGTTTTAAAAGCCAATGCATCTGCTCCTCAGACAAAGCAAATTTATGAAGACGACTTTTCTGATTTGTACGGAGAGGATATCATCGCTCCGCCCTACAATATCACCGAGCTCAAAACAATTGCTGAATACTCAACCATTCTTCAGCAATGCATTGATGCGTACAGAGTGAATATTACTGGTTTTGGTTTTGATGTGGAGTACACGTTTGATGTCAATGCCACGGATGTCGACCAGGAGAAAAAGAAAAAGGCGGAAAAAGACTGGGCTAGACTTGAAGCCTTTTACAAATGCCTTCACTTTGATGAATCTGCTGAAATGATTTTAGGCTATGCCATTGAAGACAGGGAAAAAACCGGAAACGGCTTTATGGAAGTGCTTCGCGACGGAATGGGAAAACCGGCCGGCATTGAATATTTGGATGTGAAATATATGCGCGTATGCGGGGCCGGCGAGCCTGTCGAAGTATCTTTTATGTATGAAGAAAACGGAAAAGTGAAGAGAATCAAAAGGCAGAAACGGTTTCGGAAATTTGTGCAGATGATTAATGGAAAGAAAGTATTTTTCAAAGAATACGGCGATCCTCGAAAGATGGACATGCGCACGGGCGAATATGTCAGCACACTGGCTGAAAAGCACCAAGCAAATGAAGTGATCCATCTTAAAATCGGAAGCGGCGTATACGGCGTGCCCCGCTGGGTAGGCAATATCGTCAATTTATACGGCGCCCGGAAAGCGGAAGAGCTCAATTTTATGTACTTTAAGCAGGGGCGTCACGTACCCGCTGCGATTACAGTGGAAAACGGGATGCTGTCTGAAGCGTCTTACCGGGAGCTGCAGGCGTACATGAATGACCTTGAAGGTGTGGAAAACGCCCATAAATTTCTTCTGATTGAGGCGGAAGGCATCGCGAAGGAGAAGGATCTACACGGCGGTGAAGATATCACGCCTGTTTCTGTGGAGATCAAATCTCTTGCGGAAATCCTGCAAAACGACGCCTTGTTTCTTGAATATGATGAAAAAAGCAGAAATAAGCTGCGCTCTGCTTTCCGTCTGCCCCCGCTTTATACGGGAGAAGCTCAGGAATACAACCGGGCTACGGCTGATACAGCGAGAAAAATTACGGAGGAGCAGGTGTTTCAGCCAGAGCGGAAAACGCTTGTTAACAAATTGAACACACTGCTTTTGCCGGAGCTGAATCTTCATGATGTGAGGCTGACGTTAAAAGGACCGGACTTTCGTGATCCGCTTGAGATTGCGAAAGTGCTCGGTCCTTTTATTACGGCTGGAGCCGTTTCGCCAAATGATTTACGAGACCTTGCCGGACGGGTGCTCGGCAAAACGCTTGAGGAGTGGCCGGAGGACGTTTACAAACGCCCTGCCGGACAAGATGCTGAAAAGACGAATCTGACAGCACTTATGCAGGAGCTGAAGGACAGCATCGAAGATATCAAAACGTCCTGAAGGGAGGTGAATCAAGCAGGTGGCGCGGGAATTGAAAAATGCCAAAATCAGCTTTGTCAGCTATGTGGACAAGGCGGCAAACCAGACAGAATTTTTCTTTACGAAGTCAGCCGAACCTCCGTCATTTGAAAAAAAGGTTCGGCTGTTTACGAAAAGCGAGCAGGATGAACAAAAGCTTGTATACGGAATTGTGTATGAGCCTGATGTTCCAGATGCCCACGGCGACTATATGACCGCAGAAGAAATTGAAAAAGCGGCGCATGGCTTTCTTGCAGACGCGCGGGAGATTGATATCAATCACAGCTTTGAAGGCGGCACAGGCGTGGTCGTTGAATCCTATGTGGCGCCCGATGATTTTATCATCGGAACAAAACGGATTACAAAGGGCTCGTGGGTGCTTGTGACAAGAGCGTCAGATGAGGTGTGGGAACAGATCAAAGCCGGCATCATCACCGGCTACAGCATGGCGGGCACTGCGGATGTACATGAAGAAGAACCGGTTGAAAAAGCCGGATTCTTAAGCGTGTTCAAGCAGCTGCTGGCCGACAAAACAGGAAAGGTGACTGAAGACATGAGGAAAGAAGACATGAGGGAATCAATCGAGCATGCGCTGTATCCGTTGCTCAAACGGCTGGAGACCATTGAAAAAAACACAGAAACAGAGGAAAAACCGGAGCAGACGGGAGATGACGAGCGCCTGAAGAAGCTCGTTGAGGACATGATTGCCCCGCTGATCGAACGCATTGAAGCCCTGGAAAAAGCTCGGGGAGCCTCTAAACAGACGGCGGACGATGCGGCCGGCAATACAGAGCAAGTCAAAAAAACAATCTGGAGCGGACTGCTGTAAACCAGTCAAAGAGGAGGAAATCAATTGAGAAATCAAGAGATCATTCGGAAAGCGGAAATGTCGCTTTCTGCTTTAAAAAGCGGCGGGCTCATGAACCCTGCACAAGCATCAGCTTTTATCCGCATGGTGCAAAACACGCCGACCATTTTCAGTGAATCCCGCGTGATTCAAATGGAAAACGATTCACAAAAATTTGAGAAAATCGGCTTCGGCCAGCGTATCTTACGTGCAGCTCAAGAAGGAAAGGCGCTGACAACAGACGAGCTGACGGTTCCGACGACCAGCACTGTCCAGCTGAACACAAAGGAAGTCATTGCGGAAATTAACATTACGTACGACACGCTCGAAAACAATATCGAAAAAGGCGGACTGCAGCAAACGATCATGCAAATTTTAGCAGAGCGGGCGGCAGTTGATATTGAAGAGCTGATCGTAAACGGAGATACCGCATCAAAAGATCCATACCTGGCGCAGCTTGACGGGATCCGTAAACAAGCAGTGTCCCACATCGTCGATATGAACGGTGAAGAACTGTCCAGAGCGACATTTAAAAAAGGCTTAAAGGCTGTTCCGCCAAAATATTTGCGCATCCCTCAGGAATTCAGATTCTATACCTCTCACGGCTTAGAAATTGAATGGAAGGACCGCGTGGCGGACCGTCAGACAAATCTTGGGGACCAGGCTGTTCAAGGCGGCTTGTCCACAGCATTCGGCGTACCGGTAAAAGGGGTATCCAATATCCAGCCGTACGCAGTCGGAGAGGGAGACGCGCAATATGATGCGTCTGATATCATTCTGACACATCCGAAAAATATCATTCTCGGCTTCTCGCGCAATATTCGAATCGAAGTCGACAAGGATATCCGCTCCCGTAAGTTCATCATTGTCTTAACAGCCAAGCTGGACAGCAAATTCGAGGAAGAGGATGCCTGCGCTAAATTAATTAACGTAAAAGAATAATAGAAATGGGGTGGCCAGCTTATATGCTCATCGAACCGACTGACATCGTTTCTTATTCGGTCTATGACCAGGTGAAAAACAGGCCGGAAGAACTGCTGGCGCAGGATATCATCGAGGCGGAATCGGAAGCTGCCCTCATTACAGGGCACAGCTTTACAGACAGCGTCTACGATCCGCTTCCTGAAAAGGCAAAATTAGCTTTGCTGAAGCTCGCCCAATACTTTGCGCTAGTAAACAGCGACGAATCAGCGGCATCAAGCTATCAGTCTGAGAAAATGGGGGATTACTCCTACACGGTTTCCGGTGAAGCCGGTATTCAAAAGCCCGATGTGTATCATTTGCTGGAAGAGTTTATCCAACCGGATTATGTTCCGGAGTCCGCCAGATTGAAGGTGCGGTCGTTATGAGCTATCAGCAGATGCTGATCCATCGCTGTGATATTTATCATGAAAAAGCGCAGTCGCCGCTGGCGGGACGATTCGGGATTCCGGCGGACAAGCTTCAGCCCGTATTTTCATATCCGGATACACCCGATGAAGAAAATGTCCCCTGCTACTTTACAGAAAAAACGCAGCAGCTGATTCAGGAAGAGCCTGATCAAACCGTGTACCACAGCTTTCTTGTCCATTTTCCAGGGTCTTCGGATATCCGTATGAACGACAAAATCATTTGGCAACACAACAGCTATATTCTGAAGCTGCCAAAAAAGATCAGACACCATCATTGGGAAGTCATCGCTGTCAGGGATGAAAGTCTATGAAGATAGCGGGACTTAAACAGCTGAACGCATCGTTAAAAGAAGCGGCATCCGGCGGTTTTTCCCGCGAGGCTTCCCGGTGGCTTGAAGAGTGCGGGCAAGATTTTCTGGAGATCGTACAATCTGAACTCCTCAGCGCGCAAACGATAGATACAGAAAAACTGCTCAGCTCCTTTCAGAAAGGCTCAGAGGACAACCTCTGGATGGTACAAAGCGGCGGACTCTCACTTGAGGTCGGGACCCAGCTTGAATATGCCTCTTTTCTCAATGACGGCCACTGGACGTCAAAAGGAGACGATGTGAGATGGGTGCCGGGGCATTTTCAAGGCTCGCGGTTTATCTATGATCCGGCTTCTTCCACAGGCATGGCACTTAAGAAAAAATGGATACCCGGTACGGGCTATTGGGAGCATGCACTGCTTCTATATGAAAAGCTATTTGCAACATCAATGGAACATAAATTGCGCCAGTGGCTGAAAAAGATGTAAAGGAGGAGCGGGATGAACAGCGAAACAGGATCGATCATGGCTTTTTTGTACAGCCAGTGGTCTGTTCCCATTTATGAAAGCCAGCTGCCTGATCAGTTTCAAGTGCCGTCTTTATATGTCCCTGCGCCATCTGTTTTTGAAGAAACAGATACGGTCTCCACATTTAAAAAAACCTACAGTCTCAATGTGAAGCTGTTTCATCTTGACTCCGTGCAGGCGCTGGATGAAGCGGACAGGCTCGCGGATGCCATCAGAGAAGCGAGAAATATGGTTCCGCTGCTCAGTGAATCCGGTGAGAAGACGGGGGATATGGTTCGCATCACCCGTATCGAGACGAGGGTAGGAGACAGGGGCGAGGCGGTCATGGTGATCAGGTGGAGCAGCCGATATTATTATCACAAAACAGAACAGCCTGTCTTACAGGATATCGACATGAACAGCGGGGTGAAGTAGCGGTGGCAAAGCAGAAACAAGTGAAGGCTGTACATACAGAGAGCCGGGAAGCTCTTTTTGATACAGCGGATTTGATCAAGCACGCAAAGGAGCTGTTCGGCGTTAAGCCGGAGATCCTTCAGGGGGCTTTATTTGGCGTGGACAAAACACGTCTGGCGAAATCAGAGGCCAGTCAATTGATACAAACATTTTTAACTAAGGAGGTCATGCAATAATGAATGGCGGAACATTTACAGCAGGAACAGAAAAGGGACGTGCAGGCATTTATTTCAATTTTAAAACGACGGCACAGGAACGGGTGTCACTTGGTGAACGGGGGACGGTCGCACTTCCGGTTGCATCAAGCTGGGGCGAAGCGAAAACATTCGTCTCTATTTCAAGCGTGGAGGATTTAAACAAAAAAGTGGGTCTCAGCATCGACGATCCATCTTTATTGCTGTTGCGTGAAGCGAAGAAAAACGCGAAAACGGTATTGATGTACCGTCTCACTGAAGGCGTCAGAGCATCTGCCGATATTGCCGAAGGCGTTAAAGCGACTGCTTTATACGGCGGATCAAAAGGGAATGACATCATCATCCGCATCAATGAAAACGTACTGGATGCAGCGGCATTTGATGTCACAACGTATATGGATGAATCAGAAGTGGATAAACAGACTGTCAAAAAAGCTGAAGAGTTAACAGCGAACGGCTATGTGACATTTACCGGAACAGGAGATCTTTCCTCTTCAATTCCGCTGACTGGATCAGAGGGAGACACGGCTGCCGAGACGCTGAACGCATCTGCGGGAATCCGTTTATCCGGCGGTACAGATAAAGCCCCGGTCAACTCAGACTATACCGATTTCTTGGCTGCGGCTGAAACGGAGAGCTTTGATGTCATCGCTTTGCCGGTTGCAGAAGGAGATCAGCTGAAGGCGACCTTTGCCGCATTCATTAAGCGTCTGCGTGACGGCCAAGGGCAAAAAGTTCAAGGGGTTACAGCTAACTACAGCGGTGACTATGAAGGCATCATCAACGTGACAGAAGGCGTGCTGCTGGAAGACGGAACAGAAGTGACACCGGACAAAGCAACAGCTTGGGTAGCAGGCGCAAGTGCGGGAGCAACCTTTAACCAATCGCTGACATTTGTGGAGTATGAAGGAGCCGTTGATGTCTTAAACCGCCTTGACCACGACACGATTGTGGAACGCTTAGGCAAAGGCGAATTTTTATTCACATTTGACGCCCGTGATAAATCGGTAAGCGTTGAAAAAGACATTAACTCACTTGTCACGTTTACGGCTGAGAAAAACAAGAAGTTTGCGAAAAACAAAATCGTCCGTGTCTTAGACGCCGTCAATAACGATTTAACACGCGAGCTGAAAGCCTTAATTAAATCAAGAAAAGGCAGCGGAAGCGATATTCCGGCGTCAGAAGACGGACTTCAGTATGTGAAAACGATGATTACGCAATACATGACAACGCTTCAGGATGCGGGCGGCATTACCGGTTTTGATTCTGATGAAGATATCACAATTTCAATGAATGAAGATCGTGACGGCTTCTTGATTGACCTGGCTGTACAGCCTGTCGACGCAGCAGAAAAATTCTACTTTAATGTGGAGGTAAACTAATATGGCATTAAAAGCACAAAACACGATTTCAGGTAAAGAAGGACGCTTATTTCTCGATGGCGAAGAAATGGCGCATATCAAAACATTTGAAGCAAATGTGGAGAAAAACAAGTCTGAAGTAAACATTATGGGCCGCCGCATGACAGGCCATAAAACAACAGGCGCAAACGGAACAGGCACAGCGACATTCTACAAAGTCACATCAAAATTTGTCATCCTGATGATGGACTACGTCAAAAAAGGCAGTGATCCTTACTTTACGCTGCAAGCTGTGCTGGATGATAAGTCCTCCGGAAGAGGCACAGAACGAGTCACACTTTACGACGTAAACTTCGATTCCGCCAAAATCGCCAGCCTCGATGTTGATTCAGAAGCATTAGAGGAAGAAGTTCCGTTTACATTTGAAGACTTCGACGTGCCTGAAAAGCTTTCTGACACGTTTTAATCAAAACTGAACAAGCCATACGCAGACCTTTCTCAGAAAGGTCTGTTTTTTAATGATGAAATCAATTTAAAGATAAGGGAGTTTTTTACATGAGCGAGAAGAACGAAAACGTATATGATCTTTCCTTTTTTATGCCGGGAAAAACAATCGAAGCCGAAGAAATCAAAGTGCCGATCTCTAAGCGTTTTGTTGATAAAAAAGGGGACATCGTACCATTTATATTTAAAGCGATCACGACGGAGCGCATTGATGAATTAGAGAAAGAAACAACAACTTATAAAAATGTCAAAGGCAGAGGCCGTGTAAAAGATTTAGACAGCCAGCGCTTTTATGCCCGAATCGCAGTTGAATCAACCGTTTATCCGGACTTCCGTTCAAAAGAGCTTCGAGAAGCTTACAAAACGGCCGACCCGGTAGAAGTTGCGAAACGCGTCCTCTCAGTTGGAGGCGAATACGCAAACTGGCTCAACAAAGCGATTGAGATTAATGGTTTCGAAGATGAATTAGAGGATCTGGAAGAAGAAGTAAAAAACTAATCAAGGATGGGCATAAAGAAGCCGTGTATCTCTACTATGCGATGCACGAGCTTCATTATTCTCCATCGGATTTATTAGAACTGTATGAAGCGCCCAGAAACTTTAAGGCGCTTTTGTATGGACTGATTGGATATAAGCTTGAATTAATGGAAAAAGAATCGAGGAAAGGAGGTACATAATATCGCTAAATTGACAGCTCGTTTTGACCTGGAAGATAAAGTTTCTAAAAAGTTAAAACGAATTCATAAAGGGTTTCAAATGGTCGAAAAAAAGGTGAAAACCATTAATCGACAAATCAAAATCAGTATTAAGGCAGAGGACCAAGCCTTTTACAAATTGAGAAAGATCAATGACTATATTGTTTTAAAATTTGCAAAATCACTTGAAGTTAAAGTAGTTCTTGATGACCAGGCTACTGCCGGACTTGATGTTATTGAGCATAGGCTAAAACGGCTCCCGAAAGAAAGAAACATTAATGTAAGTTTAATTGAACATGTAACAGATGCTTATAAAAAAATAAGAAAAATGTTGAGCGATAATCAGTTTTCAGTCTGTCTTTTCGTCAATGATCAAATCACCCCAGCTACAAAACGAATATTGGGATATTTGCAAAAGAACCTTAAAAATGGGTATTCAGTTAAATTAAAAGTGATTGATGAAATAACAAAAACCGTTAATCGAATTACAGCCCTTTTAAGCCATTTTGAAAAAACGTATACAGTTAAATTGAAAGTGGTTGATGAAATAACAAAAACTGTTAATCGAATTACAGCCCTTTTAAGCCATTTTGAAAAAACATATACAGTTAATATTATCGCTAAAGAAAAATTAGCTGCTGATAAGATCAACGAGAAGAAACCGGAAGAAAAAAAGAATTGGTTTATGCAAACATTAGAAGACTTCGGAACAGCTTTTAAAGATAAAGTGATAGAAACGATACTTGACTCGTTATTTGAAAAAATTCCTTGGTTGAAAAAGAATGATAATGAAGAAAATACCCCAGATCATGCGCCTGGGAATACGCAGAGTAATGAGAAAGTTGATAAACGCAACACTGGGCAGAGATGCTGTTGCTGCTGCTGTGGGTGCGGAGGTAGTAGCTCTGAAAGCAAAGCCAACAAAAGATATAAAAAAAGAAAAAGTCCGACAAGTGCAGGGACTTCAGGACGAACACTGAGAGTTCCAGGCGAGGTATTACGAAGACGTCAGAGCGGTGCATCAGGAGAAAATGCCACAAGCGGAAGAAATTCTGGTTCTAAGTTCAGAAATTGGCTCGGAAGCATGAGATCCGCTGCCACCGACTCATCAAAATGGGGGAAAGTTTTAACGCCTTTAAAAGGTTTGGGGAAATTTGCGAAAGGTATCCCTCTTGTGGGAACTGCATTAGCTGCAACCGATTTACTCGGGATGAACAAAGAAAATGCGGGTGAGAAAGTCGGTTCTTTTGCGGGGAATCTTGGCGGAGCTGCTGCAGGAGGAGCCGCAGGGGCAGCCATCGGTTCTGTTGTTCCTGTTGTCGGCACTGCTGCCGGCGGAGTTGTCGGCAGTATCGCAGGTGGTATTGGGGGTTCTGATATAGGATCATCCATTGGCAAATGGTTTGATGATGGTGGCGCTTCGAAAGCATGGGATGGAATTGTTGACGGTGCAAAAAATGCTGTCGATTGGATAAGCGATACTTGGTCTGATTTCTCGGATTGGTTTACGGATAATGTCTGGACCCCTGTTAGTGATTGGGCTGGCGATAAGATTGATAAGATCACTGAAAAATTCGAGGATGCTAAGAAATGGCTGACTGATACCTGGAATGACGTGTCATCCTGGTTTGTGGATAACGTATGGACACCTATTTATAACACGGCAGTTCCGATCATAAATTTAGTGGTAGGTGCCTTTTTATTTGCTTGGGATGGCATCCAAGCTCTCTGGAATATTGTTTCAACTTGGTTTATGGATAATGTCTGGAATCCATTAGTTGACGGTGTCACGGATGCTGCTGATTGGATTTGGACAAAAATAAATGACGCTTGGACTTGGATCTCAGACACATGGTCCACTGTCTCCACTTGGTTCATGGATAATGTGTGGACGCCCGTAAGTGATGCTGTGACTACAGCGGCATTGTGGATATGGACGAAAATTAATGAAGCGTGGACATTTATTTCCGAATTATGGTCCACTGTCTCCACTTGGTTCATGGATAATGTGTGGAATCCACTAAGTAATGCGGTGACGACTGCCGCCACGTGGGTATGGACAAAGCTTAATGAAGCATGGACATTTATTTCCGAATTATGGTCTACAGTCTCAACTTGGTTTATGGAAAATGTGTGGACACCGGTAAGTGATGCTGTCACTAATGCAGCAAACTGGATCTGGACAAAGATTAACGAAGCATGGACGTGGATTTCTGACACATGGAGTGCAGTTTCAGCTTGGTTTAGTGAAAATGTGTGGAATCCAATTGTTTCAAAAGTGGAAGATGCCAAAAAATCCATTTCGGAAAAATTTGAGTCAGCTATAACAGCAGTTAAAGACGCATGGGAAGGCGTTGAAAAATGGTTCACTGAAAATGTTGGTGATCCATTAGGTGATATTGCTGACGGAATTAAGACAAAGTTTGAAGATACCTTCTGGTGGGTCATTAAGCTAAAAGGATTAGCTGACGCTGGAGGGGAGATCATAGGCAATATCATAGGGAGAGGTGAGGAAGCTACTGGAATGACATCAAAGAAATCCGGTAAGTCTTCATCTAGTAAAAATACTAGCGGTGGCGGAGGAATTTCTAGTCTTGTTCAGTCGCAGTCATCAGCGCCAACAAGTATTTTTCCTAAACAAAAAAGCGTTCTTGAAACTGAAACGAACGCGACGGGCGGCTATATTACGAAACCAACCATTTCATGGATTGGTGAAGCGGGTAAAGAGTTTGTGATCCCAGTTGATAACAACAAAGGCCGTGGTAAAATGCTTCTTTCTCAGGCTGCTTCTAAACTGGGAATGAGCGTTGTTGACGACATGGCTTCTGCTTCATCTGCAGGTGGAGAAACTGCTGTTTCACCATTAGCCGGCGGAGCAACAGTTTCCGCTACTGTATCTCCTACTGTTGATACATCGAGTCTTAATGAACAGGCAGCTTCTTTAGGCCAACGGTTCACACAAGGCTTCGATCAAGGTATTGGCGATAATGTAATTTCTATGGACGCTTGGAAACAAAAAAATGTTGGCCAGCCTATGAAAAATTTGATTTCCTACTCTCCGAATTACGGAAAACAAGTGGTCAATGGTTATGCCAATGGTCAGAATGGCACAGCAACCGGAACAGACGGCTTTTTACAATCAAAAGTCAAAACACCGTTCCAAGCTACTGTAAACAAATCTTCATCATGGGGAAGCAGTACAATCAAAGGGTTTGCTTCAGGACAAAATAGTTCCCAAACCGGTACTGATCAATATGTAAATACACATGTGAATAAGCCGTTTTTGCGATCTAAAGAATCATCAAACGGCTGGGGAACCGGTATGATAGGGAATTTTGTTTCAGGTATGACTTCAAAAGCAAGTGAAGTCCATGAGGCTGCCAAGGAACTGGCCAAAAGAGTTGAGAAGGCATTCCGTGAAGAGCTGGATATTCATTCGCCTTCTCGAGTTATGATGAGTCTCGGCCGCTTTGCCTCTGTCGGTGTTGTAAAAGGCTTGGATTCTGTCGATGTGAAAAAATACGCTGAAAAACAAGCTGGATCACTGGCTGCTGCTTATTCCGGAATGGGTGCAGTAGGCGGAAATGTGAAACAGTGGCTTATGGCTGCAATGATGGCCACAAAGACACCATTAAACTGGCTTCCAGGGTTAATGACAATTGCAAAGTATGAATCTGGTGGAAATCCAAACTCTATTAACCTGTGGGATAGTAACGCGAAGGCGGGAAATCCATCACAAGGGCTTATGCAGACGATACCGACTACATTTAATGCACATAAAGCGCCAGGCATGGGTAACATTAGAAACCCGATTCACAATGCAGCTGCCGCAATCGGCTATATCAAAAGCAGATATGGATCAATTGACAATGTGCCTGGTATTAAAAGCTTGAAACGTGGCGGACCGTATGTTGGATATGCCAACGGCGGACTGATCACAAAAGAACAAATCGCCCGTGTCGGTGAAGGAAACAAGCGGGAATGGATCATTCCGGAGGAGCGAGGCATACGCGGCCGCTACCTCCTTCAGAGAGCAGCCCAAGCTTTAGGAATGGAAGTAACAGATCCATCACAAACTCAGCAGTCTGAGCTTTCATCAGGACAAGTTTCAGCAGCCGTTACTTCCGGATCCCGGCAAACGGTACAAACAGCCGGAACGAAAGAAATAAAGATTGAATTCAATGGCGACCAGCATTTTCATAACGGACAGGATGCTGACAGTCTAGTAGCTAAAATCAGGCAAGCATTACTTGATGAATTACAAAAAGACATTAACACCGGAACAAAGGGGGTCGTGGCTTTTGACTAAGTCTGTCTATGAATTTTGGATATCACAGGGGAAGGAAAAGCTACGATTTCCCGTTCTTCCCGAGACAATTGACGTATCTAATAGCTTACAAAATGACTCAGTAAAAATAACAGGGCTGGGTGAAATCACATTTATTGAAGAGCCCGGAGCTAAAGAAATCTCTTTTTCTTCTTTTTTTCCAAAAAGGTATAGCCCGATAGCTGAATATCATAATATCCCTTCTCCAGAGAACGCCATTGTTAAAATTGAAAAATGGATGAAGGCGAAAAAGCCTGTCCAATTTTTAATTACGGGAACAAAAATCAATATGACATGCAGCATTGAAAGTCTTAAATACAGTGAAGGAGACAAAGAGATAGGAGATAGGGATTTTGATATTGTACTGAAAGAATACAAAACCGCTTCCCCCCGAAAAATCAAGCAGAAGAAAAAAACAAAGGCAAAACGCCCGTCGAAGGCGTCTCCGAAAACCTATACAGTGAAAAAGGGAGACACGCTTTGGGACATTGCCGGCAGATTTTACGGGAACAGCACGCAATGGCGCAAAATTTGGAATGCCAATAAAACAGCCATGATTAAACGAAGCAAACGAAATATCAGGCAGCCGGGCCACTGGATTTTTCCCGGCCAAAAATTAAAGATACCGCAATGAGACAGGTGATGTATGATGATAGAATTGTTTGTCATTAAAGATACAGAATGGCTTGAGCTGGTAGCGGAAAGCGTGTCGCTGGAGGGGCACCGCTTTCAGGCGCCGCGCTCCATAGAAGCGACCATCGTCACCAAACAGGGCGACCAGACGTATTACAGCGTCACAGAAGGAGATACCGTCTTGTTTAAATGGAAGGGAAAAGAGCTTTTCCGCGGGACCGTCTTCGCCCGAACGCCTGATGAACATACGCTTGCCTTCAGTGCTTACGATATGCTGCAATATCTGGTCAAAAATCAGGATGTGTACGTGTTTTCCAACCAGCGTGCTGACCAGATGATCAGGAGGATTGCCAATGATTTTCAGATACCGACAGCCTCGATTGCGAACACAGGCCATACGATCAAAAGCCTTGTCATTAAAAATGATACGACCCTGTATGACATCATCTTAAAAGCGTTGAAACAGACGAAAAGCCAGACAGGACGGAATTATCAGCTGTATTCGGAAAAAGGAAAGCTCGGCCTGCGCGCTTGGCCAGATCCGTCAGAGGTATGGGTGCTGGAAACCGGAGTCAATATTACGGGCTACCAATACAGCACTTCTATAAACGACACGGCAACACGGGTGGTGCTCCGTCGGCAGAAGGACAATAAGACGTATAAAGCGTCTGCGAAGGATAGTTCAGGCTTAAACAAATACGGCGTGCTTCAATATACGGAAACTGTAACAGACGAAATTAACCAGGCACAGCTTCAGCAGAGAGCTGACGTACGCCTTGCCGAAAAAAAGGGCGTAAAAAAAGAACTGAAAAATATTCAGGCAGTCGGCATTCCAGAAGTGCAGAGCGGCTTGCCTGTTTATATTTCCATTCCGGAGGCCGGGATTAAGAAAACCTACTGGGTAGATACAGATCGGCACGAGTTTAAAGGAACGAAACATACGATGACCATTGATGTAGTCGAAAAGAATACGATGCCGGAAGGGGTTTCCTGATGAGACTGAGTGAAGCCATTAAACATTTGGCCGTCGGTGCGGTTGATGCTGAATCTCCGGTGGAGCTGCTCCCCGCTGAGGTGGTTTCGGTTTCTCCTGTTGAAATCAAATTAAAAGAAAACAGCAAACTGATCATACCGGCTGACGCCCTCATCATCCCAAAACGGATGCAGTCCGGAGGAGACGATGCACTCGAGCCGGGGGATCGCGTCATGGCCGCGGCTCTGACTGGCGGGCAATCGTTTTTTATTTTAGATAAAGTATAGACAAACCGCTTCGGCATGAAGGGGTTTTTATTTAGCTTGTAAAAAGGAGTGGGCATCATGGCCCTGACACCAGAAGTGGAGTTTGAGGATATCGAAGATGACAGCGAAGTCATTGAAACCTCTAAAACATACAAAATAGATTTTGAAAACGGAAGAATTACAAATGAGCTGATTACCGGGCTTGAAGCGATCAGACAGTTTGTGTATATCGCCTTACAAACAGAACGATATGCGTACTCCGTATACAGCCATAATGTCGGAAATGAGCTGCAGGACGTGCTTACAGATCATGAGACGACTGATGCCTACAAAAAAATGGAGATTCCAAGGCTCATAGAAGAGGCACTTGTTTATGATGACCGGATTTCGGCTGTAACAGATTTTGAGATAGAAAAACAAGGCGATGCGTTTCATGTTTCCTTTGTAGTCGAGACAGATGAAGGATCGCTTGAGATTGAGGAGGTGATTGGCGCAGATGTTTGAAAATCAGACCTTTGAAGAGATAATGGAGCGCATGCTGAACAGCATCTCCGCAGATATTGACACGAGAGAAGGCAGCGTTATTTATAACGCATTAGCCCCGGCGGCAGCCGAGCTTGCGAAGTCGTATATATGGCTGGACACCGTGCTCGAGCTTGTGTTTTCTGATACCGCGCAAGGAGAGTTTTTGGACCGGCGCGCTGCGGAAGCGGGGATTGAACGGACAGCTGCAACAAAGGCAGTGAGAGCAGGAGAGTTCACAGCTGGCGTCAGAATTCCTGAAGGCTCCCGCTTCTACGTGGATAATCTTTATTTTCAATATACAGGAGACGGGACGCTGGTCTGTGAAACGCCGGGAGAAGCAGGAAACGCCAATCTGACCGGACGCAATCTGTTGTCACTGGATACTATCCCGGGATTGGAAAAAGCGATTGTCAAAGAGATTCTAATTCCAGGGCGTGAAGAAGAAGGAGACGATAGTTTAAGAGAACGGTATTTTACGAGGGTTCGTCGCGAGGCTGTCAGCGCTAACAAAATGCATTACAAAGAATGGGCTGAAGAAGTGGACGGGGTTGGAAAAGCAAAGATCTTTCCGCTTTGGAACGGAGACGGGACGGTTAAAATTGTCGTCACGAATGCCAACCTTGAGCCGGCTTCTGAAATCTTAATTCAAAAAGTGAAAGACTATATTGACCCTGAGCCCGGTCAGGGCGAGGGGCAGGCGCCAATCGGAGCCGTTGTCACAGTGGAAAGCGCGGTCTGGAAGGAAGTTGAGATTTCTGCCGAGGTGCTGCCTGAGATCAATCACTCAATTGATGAAGTGAAGTCAGAAATTGAGAAGGGCGTTTTAAATCTCTTTAAGAAAATGGCGTTTGAAGACAATGTCATCCGCCTTTCTCAAATTAATAATATCGTCTATAATTCGCCGTCTGTCAGTGATTATTCCAATATTAAAATCAACGGCACTTCCGAAAATTTAGTGCTGAGCGACGTAGAAATCCCTAAGCTTGGGCAGGTGAAGATCATTGAGCAAACAAGATGACATGACAGCCTATCTGCCTCCGTTTCTCACCAGCCTTAAAGAAATGTCGGAGCTGCTGAAAGCGGAAGCGCCTGAGTTTGAACAACAAAATAACAGCATATTTGATCTGACAGACCAGTTATTCGTGCCAACAGCAACATGGGGGCTCAGCCGCTGGGAAAAGATTTTAAACGTGCCGCGGGAATCGGGAGACACCGATGAAATCAGGCGATTGAGGCTCATTTCAAAAATGTCGAACATTCCGCCAATCACATACCGGGCCATTGAGCAAGCGGTGAATCGTTTCTTAAAAAAACCGTCAGCACAAGTCCGCCTGCTGCCCGGTGAATACCGCTTTAATGTAGACATCAATATTGATGATCTCCAGCACATGAATGAGCTGATCGAAGCATTGGAAAATATGAAGCCGGCACATCTGGCGTATACGCTCAGAGGCGGATTAAATGAGACGCTCCAAATAAAGGACACAGTCATCCTGAATCATCGAAGATACCGAACAGCCAGTGAGCTGAAGGTCGGATATTCTGTCACCCTTAACAATAATGAGGTGGTCTTAACTTGATTTCAACCATATACAGAGAACGCACAGCTGCCGATCTGAAAAGCAGGATTCATCACGTGCTGCTTAACGGCCAAGAAACAGAAATAGTGGAGCTCACCATTGACGGTGCAAAAGTGACTGTTTTGACAAAACGTGAGGAAGATATTAAACATATCGAAACGGTAAAAATTTTTGACGAACTGGGCAATGTCATTACAGAAAGAAAAACAGACCTGGACGTCAGCGAAAACAGAACACTTGATTTCAGATTTACCTTTGAGGTGGTGTAAACATGACATACGAAGAAAAAACAGACTGGCTTCCGGACGATCCCATTAACGAAGATGACGTCAACCGCTGGGAAAAAGGCATAAAAGACGCCCACACAGACCTGGCCGCCCACAAAAACGACATGAACAACCCCCACAACACAACAAAGGCGCAAATTGGGCTGGGGAACGTGGATAACGTGCAGCAGGCGGCGAAGAAGGATTTTGATGAACATGAGCAAGATCAGGTGCGGCATATTACAGAGGAAGAGAGGGTGAAATGGAACAGTGGACAGTTATCTAAGATTACAAATGATAATGGACAACCTATGTTCAATATCACGAGTGATTTCCATACGGAACTGTTGAACTATCCTACATTGACTTATTTTTCTTACAGTGGCTCACCTTTAAATTCTCCGGGTGGATCAGGAAGGGGATTTTGGACTTGCAGTGATAGTAAGTTATATGGGCATGTTATTGTGATGACAAATGATAATAGAACCTATCGCAAAACGTTATCAAATGGCAACTGGTCAGATTGGATTGAATTGGAGACAACAAATGGTGCTCAAACAAAGGTGAACGTTCATGCCGCCAAGTCGGATATACATGTAACACAAGCGGAGAAGGATAAATGGAACAACAGCCAGCTTTTTAAAATAACAGCGGATAATGGTCAAGGAAAACTATACTTAAATGAAACCGATGATTTCCATGAAATTGTACCAAAGAACACTGGAATGGTTCATTTTACATCTGCTTCTAATACAATCAATGGTCCTGGTACTGCAGTTAGAGGCATATGGACAGTTAATGCTACCGGAAATTACGGCCAGATTATTGCTTTTGATAATACAAATAAAACTTATCGAAAGACAATATCTGGAGGGAACTGGTCTGAGTGGACAGAACTAGAAACAACTGTGGGAGCACAGTCTAAAGTTTCTAATCATGCCATGGACTCAACAGCTCATATTACGACAGAGGAACGTAATAAATGGAATGCTGGTCAATTGTCTAAAATTACGAACGATGCGGGCGGGGTTCTAGTCTCAATAGGCGACGCAGATGATTTTCTTAGTAAAATTGTTCAAAACGGGGAGAAGTTTGGAACTTTTTATTCTACTGGAAAACCGACTAATGCACCTTCTTCATTATCTACAAGAGGATTTTTTCATTTTACAGCTACTGATAGTAATGGGAATGGAACTTTTGGGTACGTAGTCGCTATTGATTATAGGAATAACATGTTTACAAATTATCTTGATGCTAATTTGGGTTGGCAAGGATGGAATAAAGTTGAAACTGAAAGTGGTGCTCAAACAAAGGTTGATAAATCCTTAACTGATGCAAAAAACTATGTAGATACAAACTACTCAAATCAGAAACTAACCATTCTTACAGGTTCTAATGCAATTCAAGACGCAAGAACTGGTGGAGAATCTTATCCGCCAGGACTTACCTTTATGGATATTGGCCAAGGAAATACAACAGGTTATCCGCTAGGCTATGGAATTGTGAAAAATGAAAAATATAGTAATTATCGTTTTACACAATATTTTTATGGTACAGGTAATGAAACAAGTGTATATGCAAACAATACCGGAACTTGGATACGTCACTGGTGGTCTGGTTCAGGATGGACACCTTGGGAAAAAATCTCTGGTTTCGGGCATATGATTGCAAAAACAACAGGTAAACAAGCGCTGAATAAAGGGGAACAAAATAAAATATTATTTAAAAATGTATTGAAGGATAGCAATAACCTGTATGATCCATCGAACAGTAGATTTGTAGCAAGTCACGCTGGTATGTATTTGGTTAATGCCAGTTTATATTTTCAAAATACATTACAGTATTCCAATTTTGAGTTGTATACGTATGTGAATGGTTCGCAATATAAATTAATGAATCAGTTTAGAACGCCAGCTCCAAAAGATAATAGTGATTCAAAAAATTTTTATGTAACTGTTACGGGATCAGTTACGGTATCCCTTAATGCGGGTGATTATGTTGAAATCTACGTTTATGCGGGGTACACAGGTACAGAAACTCGATATATTGTTGATGATACGTCCATTAGTAAAAATTACTTTGATATCCTAGAACTCGGAGGCCGAAATTTCCCTACACTATAGGAGGTGCAAAATGATATTATACGACGCAATCATGTACAAATACCCTGACGCTGTGCCAAGAAAGGATTTCGAGCTGCGGAATGACGGAAATGGTTCCTATATTGAAAAATGGAACCTGCGTGCCCCGATCCCGACGCAAAAAGAGCTGGAAGCCTGGTGGGAGGAATCGCAAAAAAACCCGCCGTACGAGCCGCCTGATCAGGTGGAGCTACTTGCTCAGGAATTGTCGCAGGAAAAGCTGGCACGCAAGCAGCTTGAAGAGCTAAACAAAACGTTGGGGAGCGAGCTGTCAGATATAAAGCTTTCTTTATTATCTTTGAAAGGAGAGAGTGCTGTATGAATTATTGGGTGCTTGCCTTACATTATGATTGGGCGACGACAGATATGGTGAAGCAGGCCATACAATTCAAAGATTGTTCTAAAGAGGATCTGGCAGAAGGCGTGAACAAAAAACTGATCACTGTTGACCAATATGAAGAAATAACCGGTAAAGCCATATAGGCTTTTTTATTTTGCTCGTTTTTACATGAAAAGGAGGATAAAAATGGTCAAGTATCAATATGAGTTTCCTCTCGATAAGACTGGAAAAGCTGGAGCTGTGAAGCCGTATAGAGGAGAAAAAAACGATTTTGTCACACCTGTTTCGAATCTGTCAGGTGTAGCGGAGATTTTAACAAATGCCGCGCTTAAGGCCACTGAGGCATACAGTCAGCTCGGACAAGACCGGCTTGGTGCAGTCCTGGTTACGAAAGTAAAGGGCTGTGCGTATGCAGATCGTGAAGGCACGCTCTTTATAGAAGAAAGCGACAATAACAATATTTGGACAACGACGGCAGCAGTCAATGTAGCTGCGGGTGTCCTGACAGCGACTGACTGGGTGTATATCACAAAACGCTATTACCGCTTCCGATATGTGAACGGAAATCTCCAGCAATCGGAGTTTGTGTTATATCAATCAGTCGGCGCAGGTGAATTGGACGTACGCTTAAATGAAAATCTTCCTTTGCAAATTGATTTGAAGGAAAATCAGACAGATGACGGACGGCTGAAAGTGGAGGCCGGCAAAACAATTGATTTTGTTTTTCATGAGAATGCCGAGTCGGCTGGCGAAGGTGCTGCCTTATCCGTAGAAGGCGCCTCGCATTTACTCGTTGAAGTATTCGGCACAGCGGAAACGAGTGAGGTGAAATTTTGGGGAAAATCTTTGTCAGGACAGAAACTTCCAATTAAAGGTGTGAAATCGGATGATGCTTCTGCCGCTTGCAGCACCTTAGGCAAGGATGAGGCTTGGTCCTTTGATATTAAAGGCTTTAAGGAGATCGTGATGGAGATTGCCAGCATGACCGGCGGGAGTCTATCAATTAAAGGAACCGCGGTCTCTTAACCATTGCGATTGGCCTCGGAAAGGAGGTGATTCATATGTAAAGGAGGAGTGAATGATGCAGCAAGACATAGATGTTAATGTCTTTCAGCAGGATTTAGCAGACATAAAAGGTGAACAAAAAGCGCTGGAGCAGAGGGTTTCCGCATTAGAACGAGTGTCTGACCGGCAAGACCAGCAAATCATGACGCTCAACGAAAAATTAAACAAAATTGAAGAAAATACAACATGGATTAAACGCACCATCACAGGTGCCATCATCACAGCAGTGTGCACAGGGATCATCGGCGGAGCCATCGCCATTATGTACAACCTGCTGCAGCATTAAGGGGGATTATCATGAAAACGTATGATAAAGGCACGGTCACTAGGACGGTGCTTCTTTTGCTTGCGCTCATCAACCAGAGCATGCTGATGCTTGGCAAATCACCATTGGATATACAGGAAGAGCAGGTGAATCAGCTTGCAGATGCTCTGTATTCAGCAGGATCAGTGATCTTCACAATTGGGACAACACTAGCAGCTTGGTTTAAAAACAACTATGTAACAGAAAAAGGGAAAAAGCAACGCGACTTGCTAAAGGAAAATAATCTGACGAAATAAGGAGAGATGAAAATGGTTAACATTATTCAAGACTTTATTCCGGTCGGTGCCAATAACCGCCCAGGCTACGCGATGACACCTCTTTATATTACCGTACACAATACAGCGAACACGGCAGCAGGCGCCGACGCCCAAGCGCATGCCCGCTATTTGAAAAACCCTGATACGGCAACAAGCTGGCATTTTACAGTTGATGATACAGAGATTTATCAGCATCTGCCGTTAAATGAAAACGGCTGGCATGCAGGAGACGGGAACGGAAGCGGCAACCGAGCTTCTATCGGGATTGAAATTTGTGAAAATGCGGATGGCGACTTTGCAAAAGCAACTGCTAATGCCCAGTGGCTGATCAAAACATTGATGGCTGAACACGCTATCAGCCTCGCTAACGTGGTGCCTCACAAATATTGGTCAGGGAAGGAATGCCCTCGCAAACTGTTGGATACGTGGGACTCGTTTAAAGCGGGAATTGGCGGTGGCGGCAGCCAAACTTATATCGTGAAACAAGGTGACACACTTACATCCATAGCGAGAGCGTTCGGTGTCACTGTAGCTCAGCTGCAAGAGTGGAACAATATCGAAGATCCAAATTTCATTCAAGTAGGTCAAGTGTTAATTGTAAGTGCCCCCTCGTCCGCTGTAGAGCCAGAACTCTATCCGCTCCCTGACGGCATCATTCAACTGACAACACCATATACCTCAGGCGAACACGTCTTTCAGGTGCAACGAGCGCTGGCGGCTCTCTACTTTTATCCTGATAAAGGAGCTGTGAACAACGGAATTGACGGCGTTTACGGGCCGAAAACTGCTGACGCGGTTGCGCGTTTTCAGTCTGTTAACGGTCTAACCGCCGACGGTATCTACGGACCTGCGACAAAAGCGAAGATCGCTGCTCAATTAAGCTGATGAAAGAACATAAAAATCCCGGAGTTGCTCCGGGATTTATTTTTTCTTCCTCAATTTTTTTAGAATTCCCGCACTCCGCTCTCTCACCCGAAGCGAATAACCGGACAAGCCAAACCTCCCGTAATCAATAACCTTCACACGCCGCACCAATTTTTTCACTGTATCACCTGATATTATCCTCTGTTTGTTTTATTATATGTAGCCCCTTAAGAAAAGGAATAAGGACAAGAGCTGTTTTCCCTTGTCCTTTTAGTGTGATCATGCTTTTTTTCGTTTATACTCATCAATCAGCCGTTCGTTTTCTTTGAAGATTCTTGCTGTGTGCGGACTGACTTGATAGCTTGCGACACTGGTGGTTGAACGTTTTTTCAGGATTTTGAACGGTTTCTTTGCCCGTGGATGGCATCCGTTTTGAAACGCGTTTTCCATTATCCTTCACCTTCCTCCTCAATTGGCAGCACCAAATCATATATGCTCGTTAATGATGTGAAAAGCAAATAATCAAATTCTGTTACAATGCTGTCAGACGTCAGTTTGATGACATAGCTCTGTGTCTCGATTGTAAAGGGAATGAGCACTACTTTACCATACTGGTCGTAATAGACATCCTTTCGATCCAGCCTCGTTTGTACGTCAGCGGGATCCTCCATATGCTCTGTTAACCGGTCTTTATCAGACTGTGTCGAATAGTGACAAAGACTGGCTGTCAGATTCATTTTATCAGCATAGGTTTTCAGCAGTTTATCAATTCCTTGAGCATATGCTTCTATACTTCCATAATAAACATGAATCGGTTCGTTTTTCAATAGATATTGGTATGTTTTCAGCCGATCGAGATACATGTGGAGCATTTCATTGTTTTCTTCGAGAATTTCTCTTGTGTCTGTTTCCAGTTCACTGCCGGCCAGCTTTTTAACATAAGCACTCAAAAAGATAAACGCGTCAATTAAAGCAAAGCTGACAGCGACAATCACATACCGCTCCCAGTTTGTGAACAGGGAAGAGGGATCATATGTCCAGTATATCATGGCACCAAAAACAAACAGCAAATACCATGTTTTTCGGATGGCGGACATTTTTTCTTTGACCTTCGCTTCGAACCGCCACGTGGCGTATACGTAAAAGCCTAAAGCGGCCATAGTGCACCAGACCATGATTTGAAAGAATAAAAGCATACATCAATCCCTCACATCTGAAATAGGTTCTGATTATTGTATTCTAGAAATGCGGCTGGTTTTCCTGTTTCATCAAAAAAACCGCTCCTTTGACAGAAGCGGTGAAACATTAAAAAATCATATTTAAGATAAAGTAGGCGATGGCACCAAGTGTCGCTGAAATTGGAAGCGTGATGACCCATGTAATGAGCATCCGCTTAGCTGTGCCCCAGTTTACGCCTTTTACCCGGTGTGATGCACCGACGCCAAGGATAGATGAAGAAATGACGTGGGTTGTACTGACCGGCAAATGAATAAAAGTGGCGCCGAAAATAATGGCTGCCCCGGTTAAGTCAGCGGATACACCGTTTACCGGACGAATCTTCATGATTTTTCCGCCAACGGTTTTAATGATTTTCCATCCGCCGATTGAAGTTCCGAGACCCATGGCTGTCGCGCAGGCGAATTGCACCCAGGTTGGAATATCATTAGCAGAAGTATGTAAATTTGCTGTGATGAGAGCCATTGTGATAATTCCCATTGCTTTTTGCGCATCGTTTGTTCCGTGTGTATACGATTGCAGGGCAGCAGTTATAATCTGCACTCTGCGGAATTGCTTGTTCGTTTTCGCCAAATTGCTGTCCTTGAAGATCAGCTTGACGATGGTGTAAAGAATATAACCAAGGACAAAGGCAATAATTGGTGATAAAATGAGTGCCTCAATGATTTTAATGAAGCCCTTATAATTTAACGCAGTAAATCCGGCTGCCGCTACGGCTGCACCGGCAATCGCCCCGATGATGGCATGGGATGAGCTGCTTGGGATGCCGTAATACCAAGTGAGCAGGTTCCACGCTATTGCTGCGATTAAAGCAGCCAAAATAACAACAGAGCCATTTTCCAAAGTATAAGGGTCTACAATATCTTTCGTTATGGTTTTGGCAACACCTGTAAACGTCATTGCTCCGACAAAGTTCATCACTGCCGCCATTATAATGGCATGGCGCGGTTTTAACGCTTTTGTTGATACTGAAGTCGCAATTGCGTTCGCCGTATCATGAAACCCGTTGATGAAATCAAACGCCAGAGCAAAAATGACAATTAGTATCGTTAATATAAATAGAATATCCATTTTTATCCCTCGTTACGCGTTTTTCATAATGATGGTTTCAAGATTATTGGCAACACTTTGGCAAGAATCGGCAATTTCCTCAAGCGTTTCGTAAATTTCACGATATTGAATGACTTTAATTGGATCTGTTTCATTTCCGAAAAGATTCTTTAATGATTTTCTGTGCAGGTTGTCACAGCTGTGCTCATACTCTTTAATTTTGATCGCGTGAGGCTGAATATCCTTTAAGCGGTTTTCTGCCAGAAGCTCAATGGTAATCAAAATTTCTTTCGCGCATTCTCTGATGTAGCCGCTGAATTTATCGATATGCTCGTCTGATGAAGTAATTGAGAAAATCTCCATCATGGCAGAGAAATGTTCGATTCCGTCAAGCACATCATCCAGGCTGTTTGTCAGCTGAAGGATATCCTCGCGCTCAATAGGAGTGATGAATGCTTTGTTAAGCTCTTTGATCATGACATGAACATGATTGTCACCTTTTGTTTCATATTCCTTTAACGTATCTGCAAACTCTTTAAGCGTCGTTTGGTTAGTGACCTTAAAATTCAAAAAATATTCTGCAGTTTCGTCTATGTTCTTTGCAATTTCTGTTAAAAGGAGTGAGAACTTATCTTTTTTTCTTCTTATCATTAAAAACCCTCCATAGTTTGAATGAACAATGCACACATCAAATTATTATATAGCCTTTTGTCGAAAAAAAACAGGAAAAGTCGAAAAAAACGCGGCTTGACTTTTTCAGTAAAACGTGTCTCCTTATTTTGGCCTACTTCATCTCAAAAAAACGAACCAAGTTTGCAAAATCTTTCTGGTTAACGTAAAAAGTATATCAAAAGTTGTGTTTTTTTTGTCAACATTTATCTTCTGATTCACCAAAAAACGATTCCCTAAACAAGGGAACCGTTTTTTTTAGCTGGCTTTTCGTTTTTGCATCCAATAATACAAAGGGAGTCCGGCCAGGCCGATGAGAATTGATAATCCGCAGCTTAATGTGTCTGTAATGAGTGTGCTTCCCAATACAAAGAATGAACCTGCGATCGCCAATATCGGCATGAACGGGTAAAGTGGGACACTGTAAGCACGCGTTTTTCCCTTTGTTTGTTTCCGAAGAATAAATACTGCAAAAAAGGCCATTACGTAAAAGATATAGATCATAAAAATAGAGATTTCAGAAAGCTTATCAGGGTTGCTGATGAGCATCAGGATAATCGCTACAGCAATTTGGAAAGAAATTGCAATCCATGGTGTGCGGAATGTCGGGTGCACGCGGGACAATCTCTCAGCAAAAGGCAGCTGTTTTCGTTCAGCCATTGCAAAGGTCACACGCGGGAAAGAAAGAATCTTTCCGTTTAAACAGCCGAAGATGCTGACAATAATTCCGATACTGATCAGCTTTCCGCCGATTGAACCGAACAGCATGCTGGCAGCAGTGCTTGTTGCATTTTCTCCAAGTGTCACAATCTCGTTCGCAGACAGGATGTGAAGCAATGCAAAATTAATGAAAATATAAATTGCTGTTACAATTAATAATCCGCCCGTCATTGCGCGTGGCAGCAGCTTTTCGGGATTTTTCATTTCTCCGCCGAGAGCCGCAAGCAGGATCCATCCGTCATAAGCAAACAATGTAGCCAAAATGGCTGCCCCGAAATTCATATCAGAAATGCTTTCGTTTACTGCCGTAAAGATATGCTGATCGCCTTTCCAAAGACCGAAAATAATGATACAGGCAATCGGAATCAGCTTTCCGACCGTAGTCAGTGTTTGAACAAAACCGCCGTATTTTGTACCAATAATGTTAATCACACATAAAAAAATAACTGCTATAATACCGATTACCTTTGATAGTCCTGAACCCCAGCCAAAAAGATTTGCCATTAAAGATCCAAAATATAAACCGAGTGCACCGATAATCGCCGGGCCGTAAATAATAATCTGCACCCAGCCGCATAAAAATCCCCAAAACTCGCCGTAAACTTCTTCAAGGTACGTGTAAAGTCCGCCTGTTTTCGGAATCTGCGTACCGATTTCTGCAATCGTCAGTCCGCCTGCCAACGTTAATATACCGCCTAACAGCCACGCAAATAGCGCAGTCTTTGAGTCTCCTGAATAAGCGAGCACAGCGCCGGGCTTCATAAAAACGCCGGAACCAATAATGGTTCCAATAACAAGAGTAAGGGCAAACAAGAGGCCTATCTCTTTTTTCAAACCGTTTTCTTCATTATGCATGTCCTTAACCTCCTATGATGAAGCTTCGTGATGAAGAATCTATTTTTCATATTGTAAACCCTATTTTAGAAAACTGAAATAAAATAAATTTTCTGATTTTCGATAATTGCTATATTTACATTCGTGAAATCTGTGAAAACGTCTATTTTTTATCTCTTTAAACGAATAAAGGTGAGTGTAATCTTTTGTATTGTTCGTGTTTTATGAAGGGTGTTCAAGTGGAGAATGAACACAATAAATGGCTGGCGGCGGGACTTAGCAGGATGCCGGACCCAGATGAAGCTGATATGTTGACTTTCGTATGTGAATAAAATATCTTGTAATTAGGAAAATAAATAGACAGCTTTGATATAATATCTCGAAATCGAGATAAATTGACCTGGAGGGACAGCATATGAAAGTCAACGGCATTCACCACGTGTCCGCATTAACAGCTGACGCGCAAAAAAACTTGGATTTCTATAGTAAAGTATTAGGATTAAAACTAGTCAAAAAATCCGTAAACCAAGATGAACCGACGATGTACCATCTATTCTACGGAGATGAAGTGGCAAATCCGGGAACGGAACTGACGTTTTTTGAGATTCCCCGCATTGCGCCGTTTCATGCGGGAACAAACAGTATTTCTTCGATTGGATTACGTGTTCCAAGCACAGACGCGCTGCATTACTGGAAAGAACGTTTTGAAGAGCATCAGGTGGCGCATAGCGGTATCGCCCAAAGAGCTGGACGTGACATATTGGCGTTTGAAGATCATGAAGGACAGCGCCTTGTGCTGACTGCTGATGAGAAAGGCAAAGGTTATGGTCTGCCTGTTAAACAAAGCGGCATTCCGGAAGAAGTTTCATTTCGCGGGTTAGGGCCTGTTGAACTGACAGTGCCATACGCTGAACCAACCTTACACGTATTAACCAAAATTCTTGGATTTACAGAGATCAGCCGGGAGCCGGTTGAAGGACAGGGAACAGCGGTCATTTTAGAATCTGGAGAAGGCGGTGCGGCCACAGAAATCCATTTAATTGAAAGAAATGATCTTCCGCGCGAACGTCAAGGAAAAGGAAGTGTCCATCATGTCGCATTTCGCGTGAGAGATGAAGAAGAGCTTGCCGGATGGCACCGCATCATCAGCCAGGAAGGCTTTAGCAACTCAGGCATCGTTGAGCGCTACTATTTCAAGGCGCTGTATTTCAGAGAACCGAATGGCATTCTGTTTGAGTTATCTACAGACGGTCCGGGCTTTATGGTTGATGAAGAAATTGATGAGCTTGGCCAAACCATCGCTCTTCCGCCTTATCTTGAGCATAGAAGAGAGGAAATCGAAGCAAGATTGAAGCCGATTCAATAACGATATATTGTGATTCTTTGCCTTCCGGCGTCACCGGAAGGCTTTTTTTGTTCAAAAACGGGTGTGTTTTTATCAATATCTTAAATCTTGACATATACCGCATGCTGATTAGGTAGAAAATATCAGATTTGAATCAGGATAAAGACTCAAAAACCTTTGTTTTTATGGACAGATCGTATGAATTGGTTTCGGCAAAACTATTGCCTTTGTTTATTAATAGTTTTTTCACATTTGCTTGTTACACTATTTCAAAGGTAGACGAAAAGGAGTGAAGACACACGTGGAAAAGAAAAAGCGCGAGCTGGACATCTTCCTGATTCTCATTTTGCTCGCATCTGCATTCTTAAATATCTATAACATCTGGAATGACGATACGGTGAATCCTTATTACACCGCTGCAGTCACAAGTATGATGCAAAGCTTTCATAATTTTTTCTATGCCTCATTCGACGCGGCGGGGTTTATAACGGTTGATAAACCGCCTATTACGTTCCAGATACAAACCATCAGCGCCCTTATATTCGGTATGCACGGCTGGAGCGTCATCCTGCCTCAGGCACTTGCTGGTGTAGGTTCTGTCCTTTTAATGTATCTGTTAATAAAACCGACATTCGGTAAGACGGCAGCAAGGATCGCCTCTTTCATCATGGCATGTACACCGATTGCGGTGGCTGTCGCCCGGACAAATAATGTTGATGCGTTACTGGTATTTTTCTTATTGCTGGCTACATGGCTTCTCTTTAAAGCCATCAGAAAAGGAAAGCTGATCTGGCTGTTAGCAGCATTTTTCGTAGTTGGTGCAGGTTTCAACACAAAAATGCTTCAAGCTTATATGATTTTACCGGCTTTCTTATTGTTCTACCTGATTGCCGCAAATGCCACAATCAAGAAAAAAATCATTTCACTAGGAAGTGCATTAGTCGTATTAGCGGCAGTTTCGTTATCATGGCCGCTCATCGTTGACAATATCCCTGCCAGCAAACGTCCTTATGTCGGAAGCAGCCAGACCAACTCTGTTTTGGAATTGGCTTTCGGATACAACGGAATTCAGCGGCTGACAGGACAAAATTCCGGCGGCGGTCAGGGCGGGTCAAGCAAAGACGCAGCAAAAGAAATGCCTTCTTCGGAGAACAGTTCATCTGACGCTCAGGCACCGCCTAATCAGTCAACAAGCAGCAGCTCATCCAACGATGACAAATCTGCAAATGGCAATATGACGGCACCGCCATTCAATGGGGAAATGCCAAGCGGCGGTCAAGGAGGCCCTCCAAACGGCGGAGGAGATGACGGACAAGGCGGACCTGGCGGCGACGGAGGTAAGGGCGGTTCAGGCGGATCGAAAATGCAATCAGGTACAGGAATGTTCGGAACGGGAACACCTGGCCCGCTTCGGCTCTTCCAACAAGAACTATCTGATCAAATCAGCTGGCTGCTGCCATTTGCGATTTTTGGAATGGCAGGCTTGCTGATTGCAGGCGCGAGAGAAAGAAGAAGATTATCTGTTGAGCAGAAGGAGACGGTGTTCTGGGTTGCATGGCTTGTGCCGATTGCCGGATTCTTCAGTGTAGCAGAATTTTTCCATCATTATTATCTCATTATGCTGGCGCCGCCGATTGCTGCACTTGTCGGAGCTGGGTGGGGTGCGCTCGTTCAGTTATACCGAAGCCATACAGGCTGGAAGTCTTGGCTTTTGCCGGCGGCGATGGTTGCCACAACGGGATTTGAATTGTTTATTCTGAGAAACTACAACGATCAAATCAGTGTTGGATGGAGTATCGGCGTAGGAGTTATCGGTGCGTTATCTGCCATTGCTCTTCTGATTTTAAAACAGCGCCAAAAACCGCTCACATATTATATATCACTTGCAGGGCTTCTTGTATTGCTTGTGATGCCGATTTATTGGGCAAGCACACCTCTCCTGTACGGAGGGAACAGCTCTCTTCCTGAAACAGGGCCGCAGCTCGCTTCAAGCAGCGGAAAAGGCATGGGAATGAACGAGTCGAGTGTAAATGAAAAATTGATTGAGTATTTAGAAGAAAACAGCTCCGGAGCGGAATATTTATTCGCCACAACTGATTCAAACACAGCGGCTCCGTATATTATCAAAACGAAAAAGGCCGTCATGACGATCGGCGGATTCAGCGGTTCTGACCCGGCCATCACGCTGACTCAATTTAAAAAGCTCGTAAAAGAAGGGAAAGTAAAATACTTCTTGGCTTCAGGAATGGCGAAAGGCGGAAACAATGAAATTGTCGAATGGGTACAAGAAAACGGCAAGAAAGTTTCTTCTGATAAATGGCAGTCAAGCTCTGATCAGACTGATTCATCAGGTACGGCAAGCAAGAGCAACGCTTCAGGCCAAACCGGCAAAATGGGCGGCGGGCCTGGCGGAATGAACCAGTCAGCTACATTATACGAACTAAATGCTGATGAGTAGGAGGAAAAAACATGAGCAGACATATTCAATATTCAATTGTGATACCTGTGTATAATGAAGAGCTTGTCATTCATGAAACCTATCAGCGCTTAAAAGAGGTCATGGATCAGACGAAGGAAAACTATGAGCTGCTTTTTGTCAATGACGGCAGCAAAGATCGCAGTATTGAGATTTTAAGGGAACACAGTCTGATTGATTCGAGAGTGAAAATCATTGATTTTTCCAGGAATTTTGGGCACCAGATCGCGATTACAGCGGGAATGGATTATGCACAGGGGAATGCAATCGTCGTTATTGACGCCGATTTGCAGGACCCTCCTGAGTTAATTTTAGACATGATTGAAAAGTGGAAGGAGGGCTATGAGGTCATATACGCCGTGCGGACAAAACGAAAAGGGGAAACCTTTTTCAAAAAACAGACAGCGGCCATGTTTTACCGGCTTCTCAGCAGCATGACAGATATTGATATCCCGATAGATACCGGGGATTTCCGTCTCTTGGACAGAAAAGTCTGTGATGAAATGAAAAAATTAAAGGAAAAAAATCCTTTTGTCCGAGGCCTCGTCAGCTGGGTAGGCTTCAAACAAACGGCAGTTGAGTATGTACGTGATGAAAGGCTTGCCGGAGAAACGAAATACCCGCTTAAGAAAATGCTGAAGCTTTCAATGGACGGCATTACGACATTTTCACATAAACCGCTGAAGCTGGCAAGCTATGCCGGGGTCTTAATGTCAGGCGCAGGTTTTCTGTATATGTTTATCGTGCTGTATTTGAAGCTGTTCACTGACAGCACCATTACCGGCTGGTCATCGCTTCTTGTCATCCAGCTTCTGTTCAGCGGCATCGTGCTTCTGATATTGGGGATGATTGGTGAATATATCGGCAGAATCTATGATGAAGCCAAAGACCGGCCGCTTTACATCGTACAGAAATCGTACGGGATTGAAAATAAAAGACTCTATAGAGACCAGCATATGTCCTGACCAGAAGCCCCTGTCCTTTACGGACAGGGGTTTTATGTATCAAAGTAAAGATGCTGATATGGAAGGGAGAAGGAGAGAAGAAGGGATTGTGAGCTTGCACTGCGGTTCAGGCAAGCGAAATTAGCTGTTAGATTGAGGGGTTTTTAAGAAACGCATGATCACAGCCGTACCTGTTATGTTTAATAGAATACTGGCCCCCAGTGTAACTCCCCATGCCAATGTTGCTGCAGGAAGGAGATAGCTTAGCATCAGAAAAGCCAATCCTGCGCAAATCATGCTCAATCCCATGGTTTTCATGTCATACCTCCTTTTAAACAATGTTTCAAGCATCTGATTAGAATGAAATCAGCCTGTATCATATACGGGTGTATCGGTAGAAAGTTTCATAGAGTAGATAGTTCTTTTATCTAACAAAAAGCCTCAGACCGCTTTTGCGGCCTGAGGCGCTTTTCTTAAGAAGGTGTTTCTTCTTTTTGATCGAGTTTGATTTTTTTCGTCATTTCTTTGCCGTTTCTGAGAATTTTCACTTCGACGGTGTCGCCGATATTTGCGTCTTTGTATAGGATATTGCGCAATTCGCTGCCTGTGTTGATTTTTTTGCCTTTTAAGCTGATGATAATATCTTCGGCTTTCAGCCCGGCCTTTGCAGCAGGGGAGCCTGAAGCGACTTCACGGATGTATACGCCTTTATTCAGCTGGCTGCCGAATAAGCCAAGTGTGCCTTCTTGATAGTTTTGCGGCACCTGTTCCAAATCGAGCATGCTGACACCGATATATGGACGTTCAATTTGCCCTTTAGACAGCAATTCTTCAGCTATCGGTTTGACGTCGTTGCTTGGAATGGCAAATCCGATGCCCTCAACATCATCTTCACTGATTTTCATGCTGTTAATGCCGACAATTTTGCCGTCTGTATTTAACAACGGACCGCCGCTGTTACCCGGGTTAATTGCGGCATCAGTTTGAATCACGTTAATGCTTGTTTGACCGGCTGATGTTGACAATGAAACTGTTCTATCCACGCCGCTTACAATTCCTTGTGTTACTGTGCGAGACAGGTCTTTACCGAGCGGATCTCCAATTGCAATGACGGTTTCGCCTGTTCTGAGATCCGATGAATCACCGAAGTTTGCTACCTTTGTTACGTGGTCATCACTGATTTGAAGAACCGCTAAATCTGTTAAAGAGTCACTGCCTACAAGCTTTGCTGTCACATCAGTGCCGTCGTATAAGGACACTTTAAGTGAAGTTGCGCCTTCTACAACGTGGTTATTCGTAATGATATAAGCCTTGCCGTTCTCTTTTTTGAAAATGACACCTGATCCTGAGCCGCTTTCTGTATCTTCGCTAGAATCAGAGCCGGAACCAAACAAAGAGCTGTTTGACTGAGCCTGAAGGTTTGTGATACCCACAATCGCCGGTGAAAGATCTTCCACCATATCTGAGATTTTAGAAGAATCCTCGCTCTTAAATGCAGATGAGCTGCTTGAGCCCGTCGAGCTTTTGCTTGATTCAGAGGAGGTGCTTTTAGCTGTAACAGATTGAGTTTGCTGCTGGCTGGACGTCTGTTTCGCTGCGTTCTGAGAATCGTGGTCGCCAAGCGGTGTGAACGTATAAATGCCAAGGGCGAGACTTCCGCCGATGACTCCGCCAAGCAGCGGCCTGAACCATCCGAATCCGCGCTTTTTCTTCTCTTGATCATGAATCACATTGCGGGCTGAGTAAGAAGGGTTTTGATCATTCTCTTTCGTTAAAAAAACCTCATTCTCTTGTCCTTCTGTTCTATTTTCGTCACGATAGTTATCCATCATGTTCACTCCGTTTCTCTCTATTTTCAACTCATTACATCTTGATTATGGCAGTTTTATGACTTGATTTTATCATAAACAAAAACTGTGGGATAAAAATGAAAACTTTATGGGAAATTGTGAAAAAGTACGAAAACCGGTACACTTTATAAGGAATATTGTACATGAAAGGGCTGAAACGATGGAACCAATCGGATTGATCGGATATGGCAGCATGGCGGATATGATCGCCAGACAGCTGCTGAAGCATAAACAAATAGAGGAAAATGAGCTGTTTGTTGAGACAAGAACTAAGGGCGATCGGCTTCAGGCATTGCTCGCTGACTATCCAAACGTTTCGGCAAAACCGCTCGAGGTATGGGCGGAAAAGTGCGCGTTGATCTTTATATGTGTCCCGCCGCTCCATGTCATTGAAACAGTGCGCCGGCTGCACCCGTATGTGAACCGTAATACTCATATTGTATCCGTTGCGGCTGGTGTGCCTCTGCGGCTTTTAGAGGCTGAAACGGCAGCTGGAATATCACGGGTGATTCCGGCCATTACATCTGAAGCAGAAGCCGGCATCTCGCTGGTTGTTCACAGTGAAGCTCTGGCGGCACAGAAGAAAGAACGTTTGGATGAACTGTTATCGGCTTTCAGCACTGTGCGGGAAATAAAAGAATCCAATTTGGATGCCGCCAGTAATCTGACGAGCTCTGCTCCTGGCTTCATTGCCGCAGTGTTTGAAGAATTAGCGCTGGCGGCTGTGAGAAACAGCGGCCTGACAAAAGAAGAAGCCTTTGATTTCCTGATACACTCACTGTATGGGACAGGCAAGCTGCTGATTGAAAAGAAGATGACCTTTGAGGAGACGCTGAACCGTGTTGCAACGAAAGGCGGAATTACAGGAGAGGGGGCGGCGGTGATACGTGCCTCCGTGCCGAATGTATTTGATCAAGTATTTGAAAAAACACTCGGAAAATACGAGCAGCTGACAGAACAGGCAGCAAAAGAAACATGAATCCTTGAAAGAGGATTCTTTTTTATCTCTGACCGTTAGCGATTTTTCCCAGCTATATTGCATTTTTCCTCTTTTTTTAATATAATCTGTTAGAATATTCATAATTTAGTAAAAAAGGAGGAGCGCTATGAAACTGTACATGTCAGTAGATATGGAGGGTATTTCAGGTCTTCCGGATGATACCTTTGTTGATTCCGGCAAACGTAATTATGAACGCGGACGGCTAATCATGACCGAAGAAGCAAACTACTGTATTACCGAAGCGTTTAACAGCGGGTGTACGGAGGTGCTGGTGAATGACAGCCATTCGAAAATGAATAATCTGATGGTTGAAAAGCTTCATCCGGAGGCAGATTTGATTTCCGGCGATGTTAAACCATTTTCAATGGTGCAGGGGCTGGATGATACTTTCACGGGCGCGTTGTTTCTCGGTTATCACGCAAGAGCTTCAACTCCCGGTGTCATGTCCCATAGCATGATTTTCGGTGTTCGTCATTTTTACATAAATGATCAGCCTGTCGGTGAGCTTGGATTAAATGCTTACGTTGCCGGTTATTACGATGTCCCGGTATTAATGGTAGCCGGTGATGACCGGGCGGCCAAAGAAGCTGAAGAGCTCATCCCGAATGTCACAACAGCTGCTGTTAAACAAACGATTTCAAGATCTGCAGTTAAATGTATGTCGCCTGCGAAAGCCGGCCGGCTGCTGACAGAAAAAACCGCATATGCCCTGCAGAACAAGGATAAAGTTAAACCGCTTACACCGCCTGATAGGCCTGTATTGAGCATTGAATTTTCCAATTACGGCCAAGCTGAGTGGGCTCATCTAATGCCGGGTACAGAAATCAAACCGGGAACCACAATCGTTCAATTTCAGGCGAAGGATATGCTTGAAGCCTACCAGGCTATGCTTGTCATGACTGAACTGGCGATGCGAACATCATTCTGCTAAAGGGGTGTAAAGGCTTTGGCAAGATATATAATGAAGCGTTTTTTGGCAATGGCAGCTACGATTTTGGTCATTACCACCCTGACTTTTGTTCTAATGAAGGTCATTCCCGGATCTCCTTTTAATGAGGAGAGGGGTACAAATGAAGCGGTTCAAAGAAATCTCGAAGCCTACTATCACTTAGACGATCCTCTCATTATCCAATACATCATCTATCTAAAATCCATCATTACATTCGATTTTGGCCCTTCTATTAAAAAACCGTCAGACAGTGTAAATGATATGCTGGAGCGCGGATTTCCCGTTTCCTTCGAACTTGGGATGGCAGCGATTGTCATTGCTGTGATCTCAGGGCTGATACTTGGCGTAACCGCCGCGCTGCGCCGCAACGGCTTTTTGGACTACGCTGCGATGAGCCTCGCGGTACTCGGCATTTCCATCCCGAATTTTATTATGGCGACGTTGCTTATTCAGCAGTTTGCCGTCAATTTTAAACTATTTCCCGCCGCTACGTGGACGAGCCCGATCCATATGGTGCTTCCGACCGCAGCGCTTGCAGTTGGACCGATGGCGATTATCGCCAGGCTGACAAGATCAAGCATGGTCGAAGTCCTGACACAGGATTATATCCGCACAGCGAAAGCGAAAGGGCTGTCTCCGCTCAAAATTATCGTAAAACACGCACTCAGAAACGCGCTCATGCCCGTCATTACCGTACTGGGAACACTCGTTGCCAGCATTTTAACAGGAAGCTTTGTTATTGAAAAAATCTTTGCCATTCCCGGAATGGGAAAATATTTTGTCGAAAGCATTAATCAGCGGGACTATCCCGTGATTATGGGAACGACCGTTTTTTACAGCGTCATTTTGATCGTGATGCTGTTTTTGGTCGACTTGGCCTACGGTCTGCTGGACCCGCGCATTAAACTGCATAAGAAAGGGTGAAGCGTATGAATCTCCCTGTACAAACAGATGAACGCCAGCCGCAGCAGCACGTTCAGGTGCCGGACGAATGGTTTGTTACGAATCAGGAAAAGACCCAAGAGACCGATTCAGTCAAACGGCCGAGTTTGTCCTACGCGCAGGATGCCTGGAGGAGGCTGAAGAAAAATAAACTAGCGATGGCCGGGCTTTTTATTCTTTTATTTCTATTTGTGATGGCAGCAGTCGGTCCTTTTTTATCCCCTCATAGTGTCGCGCGCCAATCTCTGACAGAACAAAACCTTCCCCCTTCTGCAGATCATTGGTTCGGTACAGATGAGCTTGGCCGGGATGTGTTTACACGAACATGGTACGGAGCGAGGATTTCGTTATTTGTCGGAGTGATGGCTGCACTGATTGATTTTTTGATCGGTGTCATTTACGGAGGCATTGCCGGCTATAAAGGCGGCAGAACAGACAGTGTTATGATGCGGATTATTGAAGTGCTGTACGGGCTGCCATATCTTCTTGTTGTCATTTTGCTGATGGTCTTGATGGGTCCGGGGCTTGGCACCATTATCGTAGCGCTGACTGTGACGGGATGGGTCGGCATGGCGAGAATTGTAAGAGGCCAGGTGCTGCAAATAAAAAATTACGAGTATGTGCTCGCCTCGAAAACCTTTGGTGCGAAAACCTTTCGCATCATTCGCAAAAATTTGCTGCCGAATACAATGGGCGCGATCATCGTACAAATGACTTTAACTGTACCTACCGCCATATTCGCAGAATCATTTTTGAGCTTTCTCGGTCTCGGCATTCAAGCACCGTTTGCCAGCTGGGGTGTGATGGCGAATGACGGCCTACCGACCATTTTATCTGGGCATTGGTGGCGCCTGTTCTTTCCTGCCTTTTTCATCTCATTAACGATGTACGCGTTTAATGTGCTGGGGGACGGATTGCAGGATGCACTGGACCCTAAGCTAAGGAGGTAGCTGTATGGAGAAAGTTCTGTCAGTCAATGATCTGCACGTTTCTTTTACGACTTACGGCGGGACGGTTCAGGCGGTCAGAGGCGTGAGCTTTGATTTGTACAAAGGCGAAACCTTTGCCATTGTCGGTGAATCGGGCTGCGGCAAGAGCGTCACCTCTCAGAGCATTATGGGACTGCTCCCGCCCTATTCAGCGAAGGTGACAGACGGCAGCATTTTATTTAAAAACAAAGACCTTTGCCGTCTCTCTGACAGAGAAATGAGGAGCATAAGGGGAGCGGATATTTCAATGATTTTTCAAGATCCGATGACGGCGTTAAACCCGACGCTGACTGTCGGAGACCAGCTGGCAGAAGCGCTTCTTCGTCACAAGAGGATGAAGAAAAAGGCTGCTGAGAAAGAGGTTCTTTCTATGCTGAGATTGGTCGGCATTCCAGATCCTGAAGCACGCCTGAAGCAGTATCCCCATCAATTCAGTGGCGGCATGAGACAGCGGATTGTCATTGCGATGGCGCTGATCTGCGAGCCTGATATTTTAATAGCGGATGAACCGACAACTGCCCTTGACGTCACCATACAGGCGCAAATTCTGGAACTGTTTAAAGAGATTCAGAGAAAAACAAAGGTTTCTGTCATTTTGATCACACACGATTTAGGGGTGGTTGCGCAGGTTGCTGACAGGGTGGCAGTGATGTATGCCGGAAAAATAGCGGAAATTGGCACGAGAAAAGATATATTTTACAAGCCGCAGCACCCTTATACAAAAGGGCTGCTGAATTCCGTCCCGCGGCTGGATCTTGAAGACGCGGAGCTGATTCCGATTGACGGCACGCCGCCGGATTTATTTTCACCGCCGCCGGGCTGCCCATTTGCCGCCCGCTGTCCGAGCAGAATGATCGTGTGCGACAGGGTATACCCTGATCAAACCGTTCGATCCGGCACGCACGCTGTTCACTGCTGGCTTCAGGATAAACGGGCTGAGCACGTGGTGCTGCCGGGAGCGAAGGATGAATAACGAAAAAGGGGGAAGAGGATGAAGAAAGTGAAGAAGCTATGGGGAATGGGTCTTGCACTGGGGCTTTCATTTGCGCTGATGGGATGCACGGCAAATGAGCAGGCTGGAAAAGAAAGCGGAGAAGATAAGGCAAAGACAAGCGGAGAAAAGGTACTGTACTTAAATAATGAAAATGAACCGACTTCGTTTGACCCGCCGATCGGTTTTAATAATGTGTCTTGGCAGCCGTTAAATAACATCATGGAAGGGTTAACGCGCCTCGGTAAAGACAATGAACCGGAGCCGGCGATGGCAGAGAAGTGGTCTGTGTCGAAGGATAAAAAAACGTACACATTTACGATTCGGGAAAATGCGAAATGGACGAACGGAGACCCTGTGACAGCCGGAGATTTTGAATATGCTTGGAAACGGATGCTTGATCCGAAAACAGGAGCATCTTCCGCGTTTCTCGGCTACTTTATTGAAGGCGGCGAAGCCTATAACAGCGGAAAAGGGAAAAGAGACGATGTGAAGGTGACGGCAAAGGATGATCATACCCTTGAAGTGACACTTGCCGCGCCGCAAAAATATTTCCTGAGCGTGGTGTCAAACCCGGCGTATTTTCCGGTTAACGAAAAAGTCGATAAAGAAAATCCAAAGTGGTTTGCTGAAGCTGATACATTTGTCGGCAACGGCCCGTTTAAACTGGCGGAATGGAAGCATGATGACAGCATCACAATGGAAAAAAGCGATACGTACTGGGATAAAGAAACTGTTAAGCTTGACAAAGTGAAATGGGCAATGGTGAGTGACAGAAATACAGATTACCAAATGTTTCAGTCTGGAGAATTGGACACCGCATACGTACCGGCTGAGCTAAGTGACCAGCTGCTGGATCAAGACAACGTGCACATCGTTGATCAGGCGGGTTTATACTTTTACCGCTTTAATGTCAATATGGAGCCGTTTCAAAATGAAAACATCAGAAAAGCCTTCGCAATGGCTGTTGATCAGAAGGAAATCGTAAAATACGTCACGAAAAACAATGAAAAACCGGCACACGCTTTTGTTTCGCCCGGGTTTACACAGCCTGACGGCAAGGACTTTCGGGAAGCGGGCGGAGACCTGATCACACCAAATGAAAACAAAGCGAAGCAGCTGTTAGAAAAAGGAATGAAGGAAGAGAAGTATGACAAGCTGCCTGCGGTCACGCTTACTTACAGTACGAAACCGGAGCATAAAAAGATTGCTGAAGCCATCCAGCAAAAATTGAAAAATACTCTTGGCGTCGATGTGAAGCTGGCCAATATGGAGTGGAACGTGTTTTTAGAGGAGCAAAAAGCGCTTAAGTTCCAATTCTCACAAAGCTCATTTCTGCCTGATTATGCGGACCCTATCAGTTTCCTGGAAGCCTTCCAAACAGGAAATTCGATGAACCGCACAGGCTGGACCAACAAAGAATATGATCAGCTGATGAAGCAGGCGAAAAATGAAGCGGATGAAAAAACGCGTTTTTCACTCATGCATAAGGCGGAAAAGCTTCTCATCAATGAAGCACCTATTATTCCGGTTTATTTCTATAATCAGGTCAATCTGCAAAACGAACATGTAAAGGACATCGTCCGGCACCCTGTCGGCTATATCGATTTAAAATGGGCCGATAAAAACTAACACGGCGATTGAGAAAATACTGCTCTCTTTATGTGAAGGAGCGGTATTTTTTCTCTTATTTATACGTATACGTAGGGGGCAGAGCAAATGAAGGGAGCTGATCGGAGTTGAATCACAAGCCGAACGCACTGAAAAAAGGCGATATAGTCGGTGTCATCGCACCTGCAAGCCCGCCTGATCCGAAAAAGCTTGACACGGCGCTTTTGTTTTTAGAGGAGCTCGGCCTTCAGGTAAAGCTGGGCAAGGCGCTGAAAAACCAGCACGGCTATTTAGCGGGACAGGATGATGAGCGGCTGGCTGATCTGCACGAGATGTTCAAAGACCAGGAGGTGAAAGCGGTGCTGTGCGCATGCGGAGGCTTTGGCACGGGACGGATCGCCTCAAGCATTGATTACAGCTTGCTCCGCAAACACCCTAAAATCTTTTGGGGATACAGTGATATTACGTTTTTACATACCGCCATCCATCAAAACACGGGCCTCGTCACTTTTCACGGGCCGATGCTCAGCTCAGATATAGGCCTGGAAGACGTTCATCCCCTGACAAAAGCGTCGTATCAGCAGCTGTTTCAAGAGACGGCATTCACCTATACAGAAAAACTTTCACCGCTGACGGTGCTTGTCCCGGGAAAAGCGGAAGGGGAGCTTGTCGGCGGCAATCTATCCTTGCTGTCATCTACACTCGGCACGCCGTTTGAGATTGATACGAGGGGAAAGCTCCTGTTTATTGAAGATATTGACGAGGAGCCTTATCAAATTGACCGGATGCTGAATCAGCTGAAAATGGCAGGGAAGCTGTCGGACGCAGCCGGCATTCTTGTTTGTGATTTTCATAACTGCATCCCGGTGAAACGGGAGAAATCTTTGACACTTGAGCAGGTGCTCGAAGACTATATTGTGTCCTCCGGAAGGCCTGCTCTTAGAGGGTTTAAGATTGGCCACTGTTCGCCGAGTATTGCCGTTCCGATCGGTGTGCACGCTGCCATGGATACAGCAAAAAAAACGGTCGTCATTGAGGCGGGCGTTTCTGGAGGGGCGCATTGAGTATGAAAATAATAAAAATAGACACAAAACGGGTCGCCGTGCCGCTGACAAAGCCGTTTAAAACGGCGCTTCGCACAGTGTATACAGCTGAATCTGTGATCGTAACGATCACTTATGACAATGGCGCAATCGGATGGGGAGAAGCGCCTCCGACGATTGTGATTACCGGAGACAGCATGGACAGTATCGAAAGTGCGATACACAACGTCTTAAAGCCGGCACTGCTTGGAAGAAGCGTGTCCGGCTGCGAGGCCATTCTGCATGACATCCAGCATCTTCTGGCAGGAAATCAAAGCGCAAAAGCAGCTGTGGAAATGGCTGTATACGACGGCTGGGCGCAGATGGGCGGGCAGCCGCTTTACCAAATGCTCGGCGGATATCGAAGCACGCTTGAAACGGACTACACCGTCAGTGTGAACCCGCCTGAAGAGATGGCGGCGGATGCAGAGCGTTTTCTTAAACAAGGCTTTCAAACGCTAAAAATAAAGGTTGGCAGAGATGACATTGAGACAGATATCGCCCGTATTCAAGAAGTCAGAAAACGGGTCGGGCCTGGGGCGAAGCTTCGTTTGGATGCCAATCAGGGATGGGCGCCGAAAGAAGCGGTAACCGCTATTCGGAAAATGGAGGATGCCGGCCTGGACATTGAGCTTGTCGAACAGCCTGTCCATAAGGATGATCTTGCCGGGCTCAAGAAAGTGACGGATGCAACGGACACGCCAATCATGGCTGATGAAAGTGTATTTACTCCGCGACAGGCATTCGAAGTCCTTCAAACCCGCAGCGCCGACCTGATCAATATTAAATTGATGAAGGCAGGAGGAATCAGCGGAGCAGAGAAAATCAATGCCATGGCAGAGATTTGCGGGATGGAGTGCATGGTCGGCAGCATGATCGAAACAAAGCTCGGCATTACAGCTGCGGCGCATTTCGCGGCAAGCAAAAAAAACGTTACGCGCTTTGACTTTGATGCCCCGCTCATGCTGAAAACGGATTTGATCAAGGGCGGAATTGTATACAGCGGCAGCACGATTACATTGCCAGACCAACCGGGTCTTGGCATTACAGGAGTTGTGCTTCAGAAAGGAGAAACGGAGACATGAACCATACTGTTATATCAGCAGTTGCCAACATATGGACGGCGCCTGATTCACCTCGTCCATTTGATCACACAATGCTCAATCCAACCGTGTCGATCAGAGAATGGCTCAAGAGCATGACCTATGATCAGCGGCTTGGGTTATGTAAAGATAATGTGATCCAAACGCAGGTTCTCTTTGGCGAGGAGGTGCTGGTCACGGCGGAACAGGATGAATGGGTGTCTGTCATTGTGCCCGGCCAGTCATCCCGCAAGGATAAACGCGGATATCCGGGCTGGATGAAAAAGAACCAGCTGATAAACACAAATCTCACACAATCGAATCACACCGTGTCGATCAGCAAACCAACAGCTTTTTTGTATGGGGATACCCGAGAAAAGGAAATTGAACTGAGCTTCTTAACTGCTCTGCCTCTGATTGGTGAAGAGGACGGCTTTTTCAAAGTAGCGACTCCTTTTGGAGATAGGCTTCTGAGACAAACTGATGCGGAGTCTTTTCAGCATAAGAAAGGAACAGCCGAAGACATCATTCAGACAGGGGCATGTTTTCTTGGACTTCCTTATTTATGGGGAGGTATAAGCGGATTTGGATTTGACTGCTCTGGTTTTATGTACAGCTTATTTAAAGCCAATGGGTACAGTATTCCCCGTGATGCGGGAGACCAGGCGAAAACAGGGAAGGAAGTGCCGCTTCACGACATCGGTGCAGGTGATCTGCTATTTTTTGCATATGAAGAAGGAAAAGGAGCAATTCATCACGTGGGTCTGTCCATAGGAGACGGAAAAATGCTTCATTCTCCTAAGACAGGGAAATCGATCGAAATCATCACGCTGAAAAATACAGAATATGAAAAAGAGCTTTGTGCGGCACGCCGCTGTTTTTCAGAATGAGGAGGGAGACACATGACACCACTGCTAGAGGTCAGTCAGCTGAAAATGCATTTTGACGCAGGGAAAAAGCGAACAGTCAAAGCGGTCGACGGGGTAACCTTCCAGGTTCATGAGGGGGAGACGTTCGGGCTTGTCGGGGAATCCGGCTGTGGGAAATCAACCTTGGGAAGAGTGCTGATGCGTCTATACCATCCCACAGAAGGAAGCGTCAAATACCGCGGAACCAATCTTCACGCCCTCAGTGAGAAAGAGCAGTTTGCCTATAACCGCAAACTGCAGATGATTTTTCAGGACCCTTATGCATCACTCAATCCGAGGATGACAGTTCGAGACATCATTCTAGAGCCGATGGAAATTCACAATCTTTACAATACCCATAAAGCGCGGCTCCTCGTTGTGGACGAGCTGCTTGAGGCAGTAGGGCTTCACCCGGATTTCGGCAGCCGTTACCCACATGAATTCAGCGGAGGTCAAAGGCAGAGGATCGGGATTGCCAGAGCGCTGTCATTGAATCCGGAGTTCATCGTAGCGGACGAACCAATTTCTGCGCTTGATGTGTCGGTTCAGGCGCAAGTGGTCAACCTGCTGAAGCGGCTTCAAAAAGAAAAAGGGCTCACGTTTCTGTTTATTGCCCATGATTTATCGATGGTAAAGCATATCAGCGACAGGATCGGCGTTATGTACTTAGGCCACATGATGGAAATTACAGATAGCGGCACATTGTATCGTGAACCGCTGCACCCGTATACGAAGGCGCTGCTGTCTTCGATTCCGATTCCGGACCCTGAGTTAGAGGACAAGCGTGAGCGCATTATTTTAAAAGGGGAGCTGCCGAGTCCGGTTCATCCGCCGAGTGGCTGTGTGTTTCGGACGCGCTGCCCGGAGGCGATGCCTGAATGCGGGGAATCACGCCCTTTGCTTCAAGAAATCGAAGCCGGCCGTTTCGTTGCCTGCCATTTATATCGAAATGCTGAAACGAAAGAAAAGGTGAGATAAATAAAAAGCTGGCTCCGTTGTTAGGAGCCAGCTTTCTTTTATGATTGCTGTAAAAATTTCACGCACACCGGATAAGGGACAGAAACGGTTGAAGGAAGCAGTGTCAGCCGGCCTGTCTCTGTGTCTCTTTCAAACAATACGAGATTGCCTGTTTCTTCGTTTGAAACGACAAGGAAGGACTCCGTTGGATCCAGCACAAAGTCACGAGGCCAGTTTCCTTCAGTCGACACTCTTTCCACAAATGCCAGCTCGCCTGAATATTGATTCACTTCAAACACAGCGATACTGTCATGGCCGCGGTTTGCTACGTAAACAAAACGGCCGTCCTGAGTGACATGAATGGCGCTTCCCTGGCTGTTATCAGTGAAATCATCAGGAATGGCAGAGACGACTTGAAGTTCTCTGAATTCGCCGGCTGTCGGATTGTATTCAAGCGCAATTACTTCATTGCTTAATTCTGTCATGACATAAGCGTACTTTTCTTTTGGGTGAAAAGCGATATGACGAGGGCCTGCACCTGGAGCGAAGGAATGACTACCAGATTCCTTCAATTCACCGTCTTTTAGTTGATAGGTGTACAGCTTATCTGTCCCTAAGTCAACCGCTACAACATAATTATGTTCAGGTGTAAAGCCCGCATAGTGTGTATGCGGCTTTTCCTGTCTTTCATGCGGACCCTTTCCTGTATGGGCGGCTTCTGAAGCGGGGGACTGCAAACCTCCGTCTTTTTGAACCGGAAAAGCGTGCACCTTCCCGCTGTGATAGTTGGCTGTCAATACGTATTGCTGATGATCATCGACGCTTACATGACATGGCGATGGGCCATCGATTAACTGATGATTCAGAAATGTTAATTCGCCGCTGTTTTTATCGATTTGATAGGCAGCAACACCGCCTATTCCGTCTGCTTTTTCAATTGAATAAAGAATCGTGTTGTCTTTATTCGGCGTCACATATGTGGGGTTTCCCAGCTTTGCAGCAAGCTTTGGCTCGCTGAGTGTTTTTTTGTCAGTATCCAGCTCAAATGAATAAATGCCTTCACTTCCGCCTTTTGTATATGTTCCGACATATCCTATGTACTTTGTCATGCGATTTCCCCCTTAAAAATGATGTCATCTCTATATTAACGTATCTTACTGAAATACGCTGTTTAAAACATGAAAAAGGGGAATATTCTTCATTCTCCTCGAATGAGCGGCATCGTACAGCATCTGAAGGCACCGCCTGATTTGATAATTTCTGACAAATCAATTTCGATGATGTGATAGCCTCTTTTGGATAATTCACGATTGACATGACGATTGCCCGGCAGGCTGATGATGGTCTTTCTGCCGATAGACAGGACATTGGTGCCAAGTGTAAATTGTTCGTTTTCCGGTACCTCAATGAGATTGTAACGGTCTGCCAGCATATTGACTTCCTGCTGCGGAAGGGCTTTAGGGTAGATTAACGCTTCGCTTTCAGAAATAATATTAAATACGCAGTCCAAATGCAGAAATTTTTCATGGAGCGGAACTGGGATAATGGTGTATTCAGGAAGCTCTTCTTGCAGCTGGCCGACCGCTGAGATGTCCGTCCGCTGGCTGATTCCGACATAAACGGTATCACCATCTATGACGACGTCACCGCCTTCAATGCTAGTATCGAGCATCCGGGTATAAGGAATCCCTTGATTGTGGAAAAATTCTTTTATCACAGCTTCTTCCCCTTGGCGAATGGGCTCAGTCATGCTGGAAAGAAAGGCTTTTTCCCCGATGACAAAACCGATATCCCGGGTAAATACCTGCTCAGGCAGTCCGTGTTGAACAGGCAAAAGGATGACCTCAATACTGTGTGACCTGAGCTCTTCTACTAAGCGGCTGTGCTGCTCTTTGGCGGTTTTGACCTGAATATTGTCATCTTCAAACTGTTTTTGGGTTTCATTAATTACGTCCTTAATTGTCATATGCTCGGGTTTGCATAAAATAACTTTCTTCAAGGTGCCATATTCTGTTTGGCATACGGTTTTGTGCTGATGTTTTGGTACGGATACATCCATTTGTTTCTCCTCCTGACCGTGTGAAATACGTATATTATTCCCTCATCATCCTGATCATTAAACATTCCAGAAAGAAAACCTCACAGACAAACCATTTTAAATTTTAGACAAATGGATGAGAATATTGTTTAATAGGAGAATATGAGTGCATTTACTAATCGATCAGACATCAAAGGGGAGAAAGGTATGGAAGCACAGGAAACAAAATTTTGTAAAGAGTCAAAGGTTGTAAAAACCAGCAGGGTATTCCCTCTTGATACAAACAATCATAATACGCTGTTTGGCGGAAAACTGATGAGTTATATCGATGATATTGCGTCTATTTCCGCAGCGCGCCATTGCAGACGTGATACGGTAACGGCTTCGATGGACTCTGTCGATTTTCTGAAACCGATCGGGCAAAGGGAGTCTGTCTGCTTGGAATCTTATGTGACGTGGGTGGGCACATCTTCCATGGAGGTGTTTGTGAAAGTCATCAAAGAGCATCTGATGACTGGTGAAAGGGAACTCGCCGCGACATCCTTTTTGACCTTTGTCGCATTAGACTCCAACGGCAAGCCGGTGCCTGTGCCGAGAGTTGTACCGGAGACAGAAGAGGAAATCATGCTGCATAACACAGCGGTTCAGCGTGCAAGTGAACGGAAAAACCGAAAAAAACACAGTCAAGCGCTGGCAAATGTGCTTGGAACAGACAAGCCTTGGTAAACATGAAACCCAAAACAAATTTGTTTTGGGTTTTTTTGTGCCTTCGGATTATTTCGCTGCCGATGCTGATAAACCACAAAGATTAGTCCGTTTTTGCTAGGGAATTCTATGCAAAAGCAACAATTGTCACGTTAAATTGATAATTTTGTGGCAACTTTTTTAAAGATTCATTTAAAATATATCTTTTAAGGGCGGGATCATGTATTTTAAAGGTATATTTAAAATGCATCTTTTCGGAAGGGTTGTTAAACGATGTTAGATAATAAAACAATCGAAATCATAAAAAGTACTGTGCCAGTATTACAGCAGCACGGTGAATCCATTACAGGACGTTTTTACGACCTCATGTTCCAAAATCATCCTGAGCTTTTAAACATTTTTAATCAAACAAACCAAAAGAAAAAAACACAGCGTACTGCCTTGGCGAATGCTGTTATTGCAGCTGCCGCCAATATTGACCGGCTTGGCCATATCATTCCGGTCATCAAACAAATCGGCCATAAACACCGCAGTATCGGCATTAAGCCTGAACATTATCCGATTGTCGGCAAATATTTGCTGATTGCCATTAAAGATGTTTTGGGAGATGCAGCGGCTCCTGACATAATGCAGGCGTGGGAGAAAGCGTATGGGGTAATAGCTGACGCATTTATCAGAATTGAAAAAGAAATGTATGAGCAGGCAGAACATCAAACCGGCGGATGGAAGGAGTATAAGTCTTTCGTCATAGCGAAAAAAGTGCGTGAAAGCAAAGAAATTACATCCTTCTATTTGAAACCGGAAGACGGCAAGCCGTTATGTGAATTTCAAGCAGGGCAGTATATCAGCATCAAAGTCCGGATTCCTGATTCTGAATATACGCATATCCGTCAATACAGCCTGTCCGATATGCCGGGAAAAGACTATTATCGAATTTCAGTTAAGAAAGACGGTGTGGTGTCTTCTTATTTACACAATAAGCTGCATGAAGGGGATTCATTAGAAATCAGCGCACCGGCAGGGGATTTTGTTTTAGATTTCTCATCACGTAAAGATCTCGTTCTGCTTAGTGCCGGAGTTGGCATTACGCCGATGATCAGCATGCTGAAAACGTCTGTTTCCAAACAGCCTGAGCGGCAGACTGTGTTTATCCATGCCGCGAAAAATAGTGAATACCACGCGCTACGCGATGAAGCAGAAGAGGCAGCAGAACATTCTTCTGTTAAAACGGCATTTGTGTATCGCAAGCCAACAGAAAAAGACCGAGCAGGTAACATTCAATTTCATGAAGGGCAGATTGATCAGCAGTACCTCAAAGCTCTGATTGCCAATACAGATGCGGATTATTATATTTGCGGTTCACCTTCATTTATCACTCACATGCATAAGCTTGTATCGGAACTCGGATCAGCGCCAGAGTCTATCCATTACGAAATGTTCGGTCCTCAATTAAGTATGGCGAAGTCTATTTCTTAACTACACGCCGCTCTTCTCAAATATTGGGAAGAGCCCTTTTTAGGATAATAGAAGAAGGCGGACGAGCGCCTTCTTCTACATCCGTACAATGACTGATCCGCCTCCGCTGGTGCATACGCGATTTTGCTGCTCTTGAATCGTTCTCAGCAATTCATTGTTCACCTCGATAGCTCTGATCAATTGTTCCATTTTAAGCTCTAAACCGGCCAGCCTGTCAGCTGTATGGTATGGCTGATAGGCTGGGGATTTTTGCTGTATGCTTTCATAGTGCCAATTGGCACTCTTATGCTGATGTTTCATGCTGTCCCTCCAATCAACATGGCTTTCTACTATGTTATGTGCCTGCATTCTGCACGTTCGCCTATTTAGATGCTGGATGAAGAGGTAAAGATATGCATAGCGTTACGGTCCCAGGGAACAATATATTCATTATGGCTAGCGGATGGAGGGCTATGATCAGTGTTATGGATGGTATGGGCATTTTTACTCAAGCCTGTTATCGTGTTTTCGATTGCTTATATTTTGTTTCGGCTTGCCGGTAAAAAAGCCGTGTCACAAATGAACAATTTTGATTTGCTTTTGACCTTCGCAATCGGAACCATTATCAGTGAGCCGATTCTCACATCCAAACTGCCGATGTCTATTTATTACGCGTGCTCCTTTTTATTGCTTTATCTTCTGATGAGCAAGCTTGCTCTTTCTAATAAGTGGAGGTGGCTGCTGGTGGTCAGTCCGACAGTGTTAATCCGGAACGGGGATATCGATGAGCGTGGACTCAAAAAAGAGAGGCTGACCGTCAATGAGCTGCTCGGAAAACTGAGAGAAAAGGGCTATGCAGATCCGGCTGATATTGACCTTGCCATCATTGAAGAAACGGGAGAAGTAAGCGTGATCCCGACAGAAGAAGCGAGAGCAGTGCAGGTGCGGGATTTGAATATGGAGGCTGAACGGAACTTTATCCCGATTCCCCTCATATTGGACGGCGAGATCCTTGATCACAATTTGAAGTACCTTCAAAAAAACCGAAGCTGGCTGTATGAAAAGCTTGAGGAAAAAGGGCACAGCCCAAAACAGCTGTCTTTGATCACGCTCGGCACGTTAAATGACCGCGGTGACATCTCACTCGATTTGAATACAGCCAACGATTCGCACCATGACCCGTATTTATACAAGCCTGGAAATAACAATTAATTTGTGCCGACATTCTTTCGCGCTTTTTTGATAGATTAGATTGTGCCTTCTGCAAAGGAAATGTTCCCCCTTACGTCAAATGTACACTTAGGTAAGGAGGGAATGGAACATGAGGGACTTATTCATTAGAAAAGACATGGAGCTGACAGTCAGTCTGCTGTATTCCGCAGTGGAAGAAAACAGACTCCGTTTGGCATCTATTGTTAGCCGCATGACTCACAGAGAACTATATGATAAGGGGTGCTGTCAAACAAAAAACAGCACGGCACAGCTGCTGCAGCATATCGCAAATGTTGATATCAGATGGGTGTGGCGCATAAAGGAGAATCGGGTCCCTGACCATATTGAAGACATTTACGGCCCGATGACAGATGAAAGCGGACGATTGCCTGAACCAAAGAATCAGCCGGGATTAGAAGAGCTTTTGACAAGGCACCAACATGTCGTAAACGAGCTGAAATCGGTATGTAAGACCTTGACCGAGAACGATTTGCATCAAACGCTTTCTTACGAGGGTGACAAGGCAACAGTAAGATGGGGCATCTGGCATATGGCGGATCATAATCGCTATCATCAAGCCCATATTGAAGCCCTCAAAAAAGAATGGAAGCAGGATATAATCAAAAATGCGCGCTGAAACGAAGCTTGAGACCGAACGGATTCGTTTGCGCTGTATGGAGGACAGGGATCAAGAAGCTTTACTTGAGCTTTTCAGCGACCCTGAAGTGATGAAGTATTATTCCGGTTTAAAAGATAAACAGGAAACCCGCGAGTGGATCGCTTGGAACAAAAGAAATGAAAAAGGGTACCGGGTCAGTCTCTGGATCGCTGAGGACAAACAGTCGGGGGATTTTTTAGGCCAATGCGGAATCGTACCTCAGCAAACTGAAAATGAAACGGCGATGGAAATCGGCTATATGTTTGCACGCCGGCACTGGGGAAACGGCTATGCGCAAGAAGCGGCCAAAGCCTGCCTGGAATATGGCTTCAATCACCGGCAGTACGGCAAAATTGCGGCTTTGATTGACCCGGATAACAAAGCGTCTATACGGGTGGCGGAGAAAATCGGCATGCTTTACAGCCGGACGATCAGAAAATGGAATAAACCGATTGCTGTGTATGAAAGAAAATCTTACAATTGAAGACAGCATTGAGGTGTAGTATCATAAGACCAGATAAAGTTTTCTAGGGTTCCGCATGTTAATTGACATGGACTGGTCCGAGAGAAAACACATATGCGCATCATAACAGCGCATATGCACACGGAGGGAAAAAAGCCCGGGAGAGTCAAGCTCATTAGAGTCGACTGTCCGGGGTTTTTTTGTTTTCGGACAATAATAGGAGGAAAGGAATGATGTGATATGAAATGGGGATTGGTTGTGCTGGCCGCCGTGTTTGAGGTTGTTTGGGTTGTGGGCTTAAAGCATGCTGACTCACTCTTAACATGGAGCGGCACTGCCGTCGGTATCATATTTAGCTTTTATTTATTAATGAAGGCGACAAGCAGCCTGCCGGTCGGTACTGTATACGCCGTCTTTACAGGTCTTGGCACAGCAGGAACGGTGATGAGTGAAATGTTTCTGTTTCACGAACCGGTCGGATGGCCGAAGCTTGTGTTAATCGGTGTGCTCTTAATCGGTGTGATCGGATTGAAGCTTGTGACACAGGATGAGGCTGATGAAAAAGGAGGCGAGGCATAATGCTTCATTGGATCAGTTTATTAGGCGCGGGCTTTTTGGAAATGGCAGGCGTCGCACTTATGAATCAATTTGCGAAAGAAAAAAGCGCGAAATGGGTGGTGCTGATCATTATCGGTTTTGCCGCCTCATTTTCCTTATTATCGTTTGCTATGGAAACCATTCCGATGGGCACCGCTTACGCCGTTTGGACAGGCATTGGCACCGCGGGCGGGGCGCTTATCGGCATTCTCTTTTACAATGAGCAGAAAGACGCCAAACGGATCTTCTTTATGGCTTTAATCTTGTGCTCGGCCGTCGGTTTAAAAATTCTGTCATAAATTGATTTTTATCAAATCTTCAGTATAATGGATAATTAGTCTAGACTTACAAAGATAAGAGGGATTATTCATGAAATCATATATGACCCAGCGGTTAAATGAATACCGTGACGGAAATGAAGATAAAGGGCGCCTCTTGGTCAGCTGTCCCGATCAGCCGGGAATTGTTGCTGCGGTTTCTGCGTTTTTATTGGAACATGGCGCCAATATTATTGAATCCAATCAATACACGACAGATCCTGAAGGCGGGCGTTTTTTCCTGAGAATTGACTTCGATTGCAAGGGCATTCAGGAGAAAAAAGAAAAACTCCAGGACGCGTTTTCGTCTATTGCGGATACATTCGACATGACGTGGAGCTTAACGATGGCCAGCGAGCTGAAGCGTGTCGCTATTTTTGTATCAAAGGAGCTTCACTGTCTGCATGAGCTCATTTGGGAATGGCAAACAGGCAATCTTATGGCGGAAATCGCGGTTGTCATCAGCAACCATGAAGATGCGAGAGACCTTGTTGAACCGCTGAATATTCCATTCCACTATTTAAAAGCGAACAAAGATATCAGAGCGGAAGTGGAGAAACAGCAGCTTGAACTGCTGGAGCAATATGATATTGATGTGATCGTTCTTGCTCGCTACATGCAGATCTTAACGCCTGATTTTGTGTCAGCTCACCCGAATCGAATCATTAATATCCACCATTCCTTCCTGCCTGCTTTTATCGGTGCCAATCCGTATAAACGGGCTTATGAGCGGGGGGTCAAATTGATTGGCGCAACTTCTCACTATGTCACAAATGACCTTGATGAAGGGCCGATCATTGAACAGGACATTGAGCGTGTTGACCACCGCGACAATGCCGACGCGCTGAAAAATATCGGCAGAACGATTGAACGCAGCGTTCTTGCCCGTGCTGTGAAATGGCACTTAGAAGACCGTGTCATCGTTCACGAAAATAAAACAATTGTCTTTAACTAGACTGCCAGGCGCCCGCGTAATGCGGGTTTTTTTGATGTGTAAAAAACCTTGACAAGAAGCCTTTTTCTTTGCATAATATAAAAAAATCATTGAGCGTTGAAGAGGATTAGTAAGCAGATCTTTCTGTGACAGAGAGCAAAATGAGTGGCTGAAACATTTTGCCGCATGAAACCTGCCGAACCTGCCTTGGAGTCTTAGGGGGAAAACCTAGGCGCATAACCTGGCGTTACAGGGAAGCGGAACGTGCTGAAGTGCGTTCAAACAAGGTGGTACCACGGAAACCCATTTCGTCCTTATCAATAAGGATGAAATGGGTTTTTTTATTGTAAGTTGGCTGGCGAAAAGCCGCGGAGGAGAATAAATGAAAAAACAAAGAATAGTAGTGAAGATAGGAAGCAGTTCGCTTACAAATAGCAACGGAAGCATTGATGAGGTAAAAATCAGAGAACACGTTCAGGCAATTTCTCTTTTGAAAAAAGCGGGGCATGAACTGATTTTGATTACCTCGGGAGCAGTAGCGGCGGGGTTTTCCAGCCTCGGTTATCCGTCCCGTCCCGTCACCATCAAGGGAAAACAGGCGGCAGCCGCGGTCGGACAAACACTGTTAATGCAGCAATACATGAATCAATTTAAACAATACTCACTTACCCCGGGACAAATCCTTTTGACGAGAAATGATTTTTCGAAAAGAGAGCGGTATCGAAACGCGTATGCAACGATAATGGAATTACTGGAGCGCGGCGTCATTCCGATTATCAATGAAAATGACTCTACATCTGTTGAAGAATTGACATTCGGGGATAATGACATGCTTTCTGCGTTGGTCAGCGGTTTGATTCATGCGGACCAGCTCATGATTCTCACTGACATTAACGGGCTGTATGATGCCAATCCGAATGAAAATCCTGATGCAAAGCGATTTGATTACCTGCCGGAGATCACCCCTGAATTGCTGGGATACGCGGGTTCAGCTGGATCAAAGGTCGGCACTGGCGGTATGAAATCAAAGCTGCTGGCCGCACAAACAGCACTGTCTCTTGGGGTCAAAGTATTCATCGGAACAGGCAGCGGTGAACAAAAGCTGGCGGATATTCTAGACGGCAGGGGAGATGGGACTTATATCGGCGACAAGGAGCTATCCTCAGTCAACAATACGAGACAATGGATTCAATTCCACTCGCCAATATCAGGAGAAATTGTCATTGACGCGGGTGCCCAAGAGGCGATGGTTTATAACGGAAGCAGTCTTTTACCGGCTGGCGTAGTGGGCGTGAACGGAAGCTTTCCAAAAGGGGCTGTCGTGGAAGTCCGTGGACCGGGCGGTGTGATCGGCAAAGGCCAGACCCATTATTCATCTGAGGAAATTATGGAGGCAAAAGGCAAACGAAGCAATGAGCTTGATTTTGACAAAACGTTTGAGGTCATTCACAGGAATGACTGGGTCAACTTAAAAGACTAGGGGGCGGAAAAATGAGTGAAGTTTCTGTAAAAGCGAAGCTGGCAAAAGAAGCAGCAGCTGAAATGATGATGAAAACAACGGCTGAAAAGAATGAGGCGCTCAGTCTCATTGCAAACGGACTCCGGAAAGAATTGGATTTTCTCTTATCGGAAAATGCAAAAGACATAAAGAACGGAAAAGCAAATGGGTTAACACCCGATGTCATTGACCGTCTCACGCTGGATGAGAAACGCATACGCGACATCGCGGACGCGGTAGAGCTATTGATTGATCTGGCTGACCCAGTCGGCGAATCTCTTGAAGCAATTGAAAAAGAGAACGGCCTGTTTATTGAAAAAATCCGTGTGCCGCTCGGAGTTGCCGGAATGATTTATGAGGCGAGGCCAAACGTCACAGTTGATGCAGCTACCCTTTGCCTGAAAACAGGGAATGCGGTCGTCCTGCGGGGGAGCTCCTCAGCCATTCACAGCAACAAAGCACTCGTCAGTGTCATTCACAGAGCGCTTGAGAAGTCAGTGCTTCCCATCAACGCTGTGCAGCTGATTGAGGATACGAGCAGAGAGACAGCAAAAGAACTCTTTACGTTAAATGACGGCTTGGATGTATTGATTCCGCGCGGTGGCAAAAAACTGATCGATCTCGTTGTTAGAGAATCAACAGTCCCAGTATTAGAAACCGGAGCAGGCAACTGTCATATTTTCATAGATGAAACGGCAAATCCGGAAATGGCAGAAAGGATCGTTGTAAACGCCAAAACGCAGCGCCCTTCCGTTTGCAACGCGATTGAATCATTGCTGATCCATAAAGCATGGGCAGAGCAGCACGGAAAAGAATTGCTGACGCAGCTGGAAAAAGCGGGAGTCGAAATCCGCGGTGATGAATTCGTATGTGGACTTCATTCTTCAAGCAAACAGGCGTCAGAAGAAGATTGGGGAACGGAATACTTAGGGCCTGTCATTAGTGTAAAGACGGTTGAAAGTGTACAGGAAGCTGTACAGCATATCCAGAAATACGGCACTAATCATTCTGAAGCCATTTTAACTGAAAACGATAAGCATGCAGCTTACTTTCAAACGGCTGTCGATGCCGCCGCGGTTTATCATAACGCGTCGACCCGTTTTACCGATGGCTTTGAATTTGGCTACGGAGCAGAAATCGGCATCAGTACACAAAAGCTTCATGCAAGAGGACCGATGGGTCTTCCTGCATTAACTTCTACAAAATATATCATTAAAGGAACAGGACAAATTCGCGAATAGCGGGGCAATGTTCGATGAAAAAGCTTATCTCGTAACGGGATAAGCTTTTTTTGTTCGCTAAAAAATTGACACAATAAATTAGATTGTGTACAATTAAATTGTATAAAATATATTTAGGGGGATACAAAAATGAGTCAGCCATTATTTACAGCGTCTGTTTCAGCGGTAGGAGGAAGAGAAGGAAAGGTGATTTCATCAGATCGCGTTCTCGAGCTCGATGTCGCAATGCCGGGAACACCGAGATCAAAGAAATTAGAAAAAGCGACAAATCCGGAGCAGCTGTTTGCGGCAGGTTACGCAGCTTGCTTTGACAGTGCACTTCAGCTTGTAGCAAGAACAGAACGAGTAAAAGTGGAGACAGAGGTTACGGCGCATGTCAGCCTGCTAAAGGATGAAGCAGATCAAGGCTACAAACTGGGTGTGACGCTGCAGGTGAAAGGAAAAGGTGTCAGCTCATCAGAATTACAGGCACTTGTCCAAAAAGCGCACGGTGTTTGCCCTTATTCAAAAGCAACCTCCGGCAATATCGATGTCACATTGGAAGTCGCTGAATAAAAAATGAGGATGCCTCACATAGGGCATCCTCATTTTTTTTGGTGCAGCGTTTCAAGCAATGTATATAGAGCCGATTTTAAGTGTTTTAATTCCTCGCCGGACTGGCCTGAGAGTGCCAGAATCGTTCCCGGAATATCAGCCGCTTTTTCTTTTAATAACGTTCCGTTCTCGGTCAGGCTGATCATCACCAACCGCTCATCCTCTTCAGATCTTTTTCTGGTAATCAAGTCCTGCTGCTCCATCCGTTTCAGCATCGGTGTCAGCGTTCCGGAATCCAAATACAGAAGCTCGCCCATTTTTTTGACGGAAAGTGTTTCGTGTTCCCACAATAAAAGCAAAGCCAAATATTGAGGGTATGTCACATTCAGCTTTTCAAGCAGCGGCTTGTACTGCTTTGTCATTTCCCGCGAACTAGCATAAAGCAAAAAACAAAGCTGATTCTCTAATTTCATATGATCAAATCCATTTTGCATCTGTGTTCACCAACTCTTTCTGACATTACATACTATTGTAGCTGAAAATCACCACTTTTCCTATTCTCGGCAAACAAAACATGTTTAAAAAGATGTGTATGGGAAATATAACAACTAAAGACAAATAAGGAGGCTGAAAACAAATGGCATTATTTACAGCAAAAGCCACTGCTCGCGGTGGACGTTCAGGACATATTCAATCAGATGACGGGGTTCTCGATTTTGACATTGTCATGCCCAATGCAAAAAAAGAAGGACAAACCGGAACAAACCCGGAACAGCTCTTTGCCGCAGGCTATGCAGCATGCTTTGGCGGCGCGCTTGAACACGTGGCCAAAGAACAAAATATTGACATTGATTCAGAAATAGAAGGTCAGGTCAGCCTCATGAAGGATGAGAAAGACGGCGGCTTTAAAATTGGAGTCACATTAGTCGTCAATACAAAGGGATTGGATCGGGATCAGGCCCAAAAGCTTGTCGAGGCTGCTCATGAATTCTGTCCTTATTCTAAAGCAACAAGAGGAAATGTTGATGTGAAATTGGAATTAAAATAATTTGCGGCATCCTGAGAGTTCTCAGGATGTTTTTTTGCGGATAATAACGGATTGGTTATGATCTTTTCGAAGTGTGAATACATGTAGTATAGGTGGATTCAGACTAGAGAAAAGGTGAGCAAATGAAAAGACCGAAGCTGTCAGTTTGTATGATTGTTAAAAATGAAGAACGTCATATTGTCCGCTGTTTAGAAAGCGTGCAGCATATTGCTGATGAAATCATTATCGTTGATACCGGATCAAACGACCAAACAGAAGAAATTTGCAGAAGTTTTCATGCTCAGGTCTATCATCATCAATGGACACAGGATTATTCGCAGGCAAGAAACATCAGTTTACAGCATGCCAAGGGTGAGTGGATTTTGATTTTGGATGCAGATGAAGAGTTAGACTTGGATACGGGAAGCTTGTTGCGTTCATTGCTGAATGACTGCAGGCAGTCCCTTGGTTACGTAAAGGTTATAAACTATACGGGAAAGCAATGGGATGAAAACGAAGCATTTGAACAAATGCAGATCAGGCTGATACGGAATCAGCGGAAGATAACTTTTAAGGGAAGAATTTGCGAAAAGCCCGTGGGTGAGGAGGCAAGCGGCGCTTTCTCTCTCCCTTGTGTTATTCACCATTACGGCTATCTGGAGCAGGAGGCAAAGTGTAAGCATAAACACAATGTAAGCATATTGAATACAGAATTATCGTCGTCATATGCCGACCCGCTTCTCATTTATCAAAAAGCAGCTGAGTACGACAGAGGCGGCGAACCGAGCAAAGCCATCCGCTTGGCAATGAATTTCATAAATGAATGTAACAGCAAAAAGCAAATTCCTCCAGCGATTATATATTATATCAAGTTTAAACTCCTCATTGATACTGAACGGTATGAAGAAGCTGAACGGGATATTGATGAAGCGCTGCGGCATTATCCGGATTACAGCACCCTTTACTACTACAAAGGGATAATGATGTATCAGCTTAAAAAAGTCAGAGAAGCGATTACAGCATTTGAATCCTGTCTGCAAACGCAAGGTGAAAACCATCAGTACGTACAGGTGAAAGGAGCCGCTGATTTTCGATCCCTTTGCTGGCTGGGCGTCTGTCACGCTGAATTGAATCAACATATGACAGCAGTTTTATATTTGCAAAAAGCGCTGAAAGCAAACCCGAGGTGTACTCAGGCACAGCAACTGCTCAGCGAATTAACAAAGGATCAGGCCGTACATGCCTGATCCTTTAATATTCTTTTTTATGGTCAACATCCCGCCATGCTTGGAACGGAGACAAATGCTCCGCAAGAGTCACGTGATAAAAGGGGATCGTTCTCTCTTCAGCAGGTTTATCAATTTCTTCATAAATAAATGAATCATCAAATCCTGCTTCAGCAGCATCTGTATGCTCAGCAGCAAAGTAAACGGCTTTCGGCCGGGCCCAGTAGATGGCGCCTAAGCACATGGGGCATGGCTCGCAGCTCGTATACAACATGCAGTCATCCAGCTGGTATGTCCCAAGTGCTTTACAGGCGTTTCGAATAGCAGTCACTTCCGCGTGGGCAGTCGGATCATTGCTTGTAGTGACGTTGTTCTGTCCCTCGGCTATAATAATTCCATCCTTCACGATAACGGCTCCGAAAGGCCCGCCGATTCCAGCTTTCACTCCTTCACGTGCAAGCTCGACAGCCCGCTTTAAAAACGCTTCATGATTCATCCCAAACCCTCCCAGTCGATCGAATGATATAAGTATAGCCGAAAAGAAGTGTAAAAAACATTCTCAAAAAAATGAAAAATAAACAAAATATTTGGGGGATTTGCTAAGATGAAAAAAGGGAGGGGAGCATATGCTGCATTTGTATATTGCCAGGCATGGACAGACGCATTGGAACGTAGACAAAAGGATGCAGGGCTGGCTGGATTCTAGTCTAACAGAACTTGGACTGTACAACGCCCGTGCTCTTGGAAAACGGCTGAAGGATATTGAATTCAATCAGGTTTACATCAGCCCGAGCAAGCGGACAGAAGAGACGGCAAAAGCTATATTGGGATCGCGCCGCCTGCCGCTGGTGAAAGATCGTATATTCAGAGAGATGTCACTGGGGCCTTGGGAAGGGAAAAAACAAGAGGATATTGAAAGAGACGAACCTGATCTTTTTCATGCTTATTTTCAGAATCCTGAAGCATATCGCCAGCCGGGATGTGAAAGTTTTTTTGACCTTGAAAGCCGGGTAAGACTGGCTCTCCAATCGATTTTAAACAGCCATTCTTCCGGGAATGTTCTTCTGGTTACCCATTCTGTCTTTATATTGATGCTGTTAAATATCATAAAGGGAAGAGGCATTCATGACATATGGAACTCCTCTTACATACATGATACGTCTTTGAGCCTTGTGGCATTTGATAAAAACGGAACAGCCGATATTTTAAAAGAAGGGGATGGAGAGCATCGAAAACCGAATTCCGTTTTCTAAAAGAAAAACCATCTGCATCTGCAGATGGTTTTCATCTTAAACAAGCTGTGTCTGCTTGGCTCTTGCCTGTTTTGCCGCTTCAACCATATTTTTTAAGGCTGCGACTGTTTCTTCCTGCTGTCTTGTTTTTAAACCGCAGTCAGGATTTACCCAAAAACGGTCAGTCGGACATACGGCAAGCGCATCAACGATAATGTTGTACATTTCTTCAGTTGACGGGACACGGGGACTGTGAATGTCATAAACACCAAGACCGAGTCCTTTCAAATACGGATGCTCTTTTAAGTAATCCAAAAATCCTCCGTGGCTTCTGCTGTGCTCGATCGTAATAACATCCGCGTCAAGATCATTAATCGTATCGACGATGTCTTCAAAGTTGCTGTAGCACATATGCGTATGAATTTGCGTCTCGTTTTTCACCGAAGAAGTGGTTAATCTGAAGGCTTCTGCCGCCCAAGTCAAATATTCATCCCAATCTTGGGTTTTTAATGGAAGACCTTCACGCAGCGCCGGTTCATCGACTTGAATGATTTGAATGCCTGCGTCTTCAAGCGCTTTTACTTCTTTGCGAAGGGCGAGCCCGATTTGGAACGCGATTTCTTTTCTCGAGATATCGTTCCGAGGGAAAGACCAATTTAAAATCGTAACAGGCCCTGTCAGCATTCCTTTTACATGCTTGGATGTTAACGATTGAGCGTATACAGTATCTTTTACTGTCATCGGTTCAATAAACTCTACATCTCCATAAATCACGGGCGGGCGGACACAGCGTGAGCCGTATGATTGAACCCAAGCGTATTTTGTGAAGGCAAAGCCGGCCAGCTTTTCACCGAAGTATTCGACCATGTCTGTCCGTTCGAATTCACCGTGAACAAGAACGTCAAGATCCAATTTTTCCTGAATATCAATCCATCTTTTCGTCTCCGCATTGATAAAGTTTTGGTATTGTTCATCAGACCACTCGTTTTTCCGCCATTTTTGGCGTGCGCTCCGCACTTCAGCAGACTGCGGGAAACTTCCGATCGTAGTCGTCGGCAAAAGCGGGAGGCCGAGAGATTCATTTTGCAGGGATAAACGTTCTTCAAACGGAATCGGGCGCTTGAAGTCTTTATCGCTTAACTGCTCCAGCTCTTTCTTTTGTTCAGAATTGGCGCCTGTTGCAAATTGTTTAAGCGCTAAAATATCAGCTTTCGCCTGCTGAATTTGCTCACTGATGGCAGCTTTGCCTGATACTAAGCCTTCTTTTAAAGCTGTCAGCTCTGCCAGCTTTTCTTTTGCGTAAGACAATCCGTTCAGCAGATCCTGTTCCAAATGCTCATCTGGGTGTTTCGCTACCGGAACATGAAGCAGGCTGCTGGAAGGCTGAATCCATAGTTCATCAACCTGTGCGAGGCTGAGGATATGAAGCACGGCATCGAGGCGTTCTTCAAGATCCGCTTTCCAAATGTTGCGGCCGTCTATAACGCCGGCTGCCAGCACTTTATCTTTCGGAAAGCCGTGTGTCTTAAGCTGTTCCAGGTTTCTGCCCTTATCATGAACGAAATCAAGCCCGATGCCCTGTACAGGATAAGAAATGAGCTCCTCATAAGCATCAACAGAATCGAAATACGTTTGCAAAAGCACATTCAAGGAAGAAAGCTCATTTGTGATGCTCTCGAATAACTCTTTTACGCCGCGTACATCCTCTGCTGAAGCGGTGACAAGCGCAGGTTCATCAATTTGAACCCATTTTACGCCTTCTTCTTCAAGCTCTTTTAAAAGCTGAACATATAAAGGAACGAGGCGCTTTTGAATTGCTTTAGCTTCAGATGGCTCGTAGCCTTTTGCAAGCGTGACGAACGTATAAGGGCCGACGATAACAGGTTTTGTTTCAACGCCGTACTCCTGTTTGATTCGGCGGTAATCTTCCAGCTGTTTGTTTCTTGTCAGGCGGAACTCTAGGCTCTCGTCATATTCAGGCACGATGTAATGGTAATTTGTATTAAACCATTTTGTCATTTCACTTGATACGGCGTCTTTTATTCCGCGGGCGATGGCGAAGTATGTATCTGTACGGTCAGTCAGGTGTCTGAAGCGTTGCGGGATCCAGTTGAAGCTGACCGCCGTGTCAAGAACGTGATCGTACTGTGTGAAATCAGAAACAGGCACAACATCAATCTGCTGGTCAATTTGCGTTTTCACTGCGGATAAGAATAATTCATCGATTTGCTTCAAAAACGTATCTTTATCGCTGTTTCCTTTCCAATACGCTTCAAGCGATTTTTTCCATTCTCTGTTCAGTCCGATTCTTGGGAATCCTAAATTCGATGTTTTGATTGTTGTCATTGTTTCTCCTCCTTTATATGTAAAACACTCTTGTTGACCCGCGGATACAGGCTATTAAGAGGTTTTCTCACAACTAAAAAGCCTCTTTCCCATGAGAGAAAGAGGCTTTTTTACAAAACATATAGCCTCTCTCATCTCTCAGAAACAATCTGATGGAATTAGCACCGTGCCTTAAGAGATATAAATCTCGGCGCGAAAATCAGTGCGCCCCATTTCACAATGGAATTACGGTCGGTTGCTGTTGGGGTCAAAAGGCCAATCCCTCGCCCAACTCTCGATAAGAGAAAATGTTATTAATTTTTTGAAAAGTTGAATCATTTGTTGGTAATCTTAACAGCAAGTCAAATTCATTGTCAACAAAGATTTTAAATTTTATTTTACAAATTACGGTATATATTATATGAGAAAAATAATATTATAGGGTCAGTAAATGTGACTGCTCTGCTTTCTCCGACAGCTCATCAGGAGCAGTTAAATACAGGAATCCATTCCCCGCCAATGTTTTTGCGATATCGAGCGGAAGTGTCCTGCGGATCAGCTGCGCATAAAGCTCAGATTCAGAAAGCTCTCTTTGAAAAGATTCTTCTTCAAAGTTTTTAATTAAAGCAAGCGCTCCGCTGACATGAGGGGCAGCCATTGAAGTGCCCGTCAGCTTCCCGTATTTCTTGTTGGGAAGAGTGGATAAAATGTTTTCACCAGGTGCAACAAGATCAATTTCTTTGTTTGCGTTTGAAAATTCTGACGATTCTCGCGCTACTGAAACCGATCCAACCGCAATCACATCATTATACGCAGCAGGATAGGAAAGCTCCTCTGTGCGTTCGTCGCCGTCACCTTCATTTCCCGCGGCACAAACGACTAGCACTCCGTTTTTGACGGCGTTTTTGACCGCTTCCTCCAGTTCAGGCACATCGCTCGGTCCGCCAAGGGACATTGAGATGATATCAGCCTTTTGCTCAACAGCATAGTTAATACCGTTAATAATCCATTCGTACTTTCCGCTGCCGTTTTCACCGCCAAGCACCTTTACAATTAAAAGGCTTGCCTCAGGCGCAACTCCGGCGATGCCGCCGTTTGAATCGTTAGCCGCAATCGTTCCGGCAACGTGAGTGCCGTGTCCGTTGTAGTCGGAAATGGCATCTTCCTTGCCGCCGTCATCATCTGTGAAATTCTTGCCGCCGATGATTTGGTTTTTCAGATCGGGATGGCTTGTATCGCAGCCGGTGTCCAATACAGCAATTGTTACATCTTTGCCTTTAACCCCTTTTGCCCACACTTCTGGCGCCTTAATCACTTTAATACCCTCAGGAAGCTCGTTCACATCCATGATCTGCTCATTCGTCACATACGGGATCAAGCGGATTTCACCATTCATAAAAAAGCCCTCCTTTTTTATGCCTGCAAGTGGATACAAGGGTGTTATCTCACATTATATGAAAAAAACAGCCGCTCGGACAGAGTCGTTTGAAGCATTTTGAAAAAATAGGATACAATCCAATGGATTAGTCATTTTCAAAATAATGGGTGGGTTTAGCGTGTATGACTGGGATTCAGCTGTCAGTCAAGTTATAATAGAAGCTGGGAAAGGAGCAGTGTGATGAAACTGAATGAAAAAATATTTGCGTTTTTTTCTGAGCATGTAGAACAAATGGCCGAGGAATGGATTGACACAATGGAGGAAAGCGATCCGAATTCAATTTATGCCTTACATAATGCAACTGTAACCGAGGAGCTGAAAGAGCAGGACAGAGAGTTCTACCGGCATCTGAATTACATGTATGTTTTACCGGAAAAACAATTTCTCGATGAATTTCAACAATGGGTTATTGAGCTGACGAATGATCAAAAACATCTCGATACCCCGGTGCAATACGTCATCCGTGAGTTTATGAGAAACCGAAGATTATATACGAAGTATTTTGAGAAATTCGCAAAAGAAAACGAGTCGGCATTTGGACCGGGAGAAAAACAAAAATGGGCTAATTTGATTGTGAAAGTTTTTGATTTTACCATTTATACATTCGTCGATCACGCTGAATCGAATGCAAAACAGCAATTAAATGCCCAGAGAGAAATGATACTGGAATTAAGTTCGCCTGTCATTACTCTGAGCAAAACGACAGCTCTGCTGCCGCTTGTCGGTGATATTGATACTGAACGGGCAAAGTTTATTCTCGAGAACACGCTTAGTGCATGTGCGAAAAGACGCATTGAGCATCTGTTAATCGATCTTTCAGGTGTCGTCGTTGTGGATACAATGGTGGCGCATCAAATCTTTAAATTGATTGAGGCGCTTACTTTAATCGGTGTCAGATCCACATTGTCTGGAATCAGGCCAGAAATCGCGCAAACCGCTGTACAGCTTGGAATTGATTTTACGAACATTAATATTAAAACCAATCTTGCCCAAGCATTGAACTATCATCAATAATGAGAAAGCCGCTATTCAACATAGCGGCTTTTTTATGAGGTAAAACATAAAGACACAAGAAAAGATCCTGCGAATAACAAGAGAACGATGAAAAAGAACAGCCAGTCGCGCAGGCTGACGGTAAGCGACCGGTAATACGTCCGGTTTCGGCTGCCTGTAAATCCTTTTGATTCCATCGCAAGAGCTGTTCGTTCCGCTTTTCTGATCGCACTTGCTAATAGCGGGATTGTATAGCGCTTTAACGCGCTTATTTTTTCTTTTAAGCCATTTTCCGCCGCCCCGCCTCGGATTTTATGTGCCTGCTGGATCAGCTGGACCTCCTCTTTTAACAGAGGGAGAAAACGAAATCCGGCAATGACGCCATATGCGAGCTTCGGGGACAGCTTACACTGTTGCACAAGACTCAGCATAAATAGAATCGGATCGGTTGTAAAAACAAACATCATCGATAAGGCAGAAAAGCACAAAATCCGAAACCCGAGTGAGATGCCGACAGCCACATTTTCACTGTTGATCGAAAAAGGGCCGGCTTGGAACAGAATATTATCTGCAGTTGTGGGAATTTTGCCGAAAACAGCGGCTGTCCATACGCAGCCGAATGCTAAAATCAAAAACGGAATCGTGAACAAAAGCCATTTTTTCAGCGGTATTCTGGCCGCAAATAGGACACCCGCAACAATTATGATATAAAAGCATGCCGGTGTGTAAGGATTGTAAATAAACGACAGCATGACGACACAGCAAAAAACCGCCGCTGCTTTTACTGCCGGGTTAATGAGATGTAACGGCTGCTTCATCGCGCACCTCCTGCTGGTATGTCATCCATTCATATCGAAGGGGGAGGGTGAGCTTTGCTTTTTGGACGAGCTCGGCTTCCTTAGAAAATAATTGTTCCGGTGTTCCGTCAAAGGCCAAATGTGTGTCGTGAAGCACAAGCACGCTGTCAGCATATGAAGATACAAGCTCCATATCGTGTGTGATCATAAGAACAGCGGTGCCTTCTGCCTGGATATGCTGAATTATCTCCATACATTCAGCTGCTGTTTTGGCGTCTTGCCCAAAGGTCGGTTCGTCTAAAAGCAAGACCTTTACATCATGCATCAGCATGGTAGCGACACTCAGCCGCCGTTTTTGCCCTTGGCTGATCGCAAACGGATGGTGGTCCGCCAAATGTGCAAGACCGAAGCGTTGCAGCAGATTCTGCGCTCTTTTCTCGGTTTCGGCATTTGCCGTATGGCCGAACAGCAGCTCATCATATACTGTATCAGTCACAAACTGGTGCTCTGGATTTTGGAAAACAAACCCCAATTGTTTACGAAGCTCTTTTTCTTTGTAAGACTCCAGCGGCTTATCATGCAGAAAAATCTTGCCGCTATTCGCTTTGAGCAAACGGGCGAGAACAGATAGCAGCGTAGATTTTCCTGTGCCGTTTGGCCCGACAAGTGCCGTCAAAGAGCCTGCACGCAATGAAAAACTGATGTCTTTGAAAATGGTCTGCTGTCCTCTTGAAAACGATAAGTTCTTGACCTGCACTGCATGTTCAGCAGAAAGAACCACAGCTTCTTCAGTATGCCCAGCAGGGAAGGGTTCCTTGAACAGCGTTTCCTTTGACAATGTAAACGGGATAATCACATTTTCTTGTAAGTCACAAATTTTTGGCACAGCGATTCCCATTGTTCTTAACATGTTTGAGTGATGCTGAAACATATCCGTAGTCGGCCCGTCTAAGGCTTTCTTGCCTGCTCCATCCAGTACAATTGTTCTTTCAACCCAAGGCGCCCACTCATCAAGCTGATGTTCGATGACGAGAAGGCCGAAGCCTTTTTCCTGCTGAAGCTCTTTGATCATTTGAACGAATTCCCGCGCTGAATAAGGATCTAAAAGGGAAGTCGGTTCATCCAGAATAATGAGCTCAGGCTCCATCGCCAAAATACAGGCGAGCGCGACTTTTTGCTTCAGTCCCCCTGACAGAGTAGAAATTGTGCTTTTCTTTAAATGAGAGATGTGTAATTTATCCAGAACTGCATCAATTTTCTTTGCCATTTCTTCTTGAGGAACTTGCAAATTTTCCAATCCGAAGGCGATTTCGTCCTCCACTGTCAGCATACAAAACTGCTGATCAGGATCCTGAAAGACGACTCCGACATGCTGAGCGATCGTTTCAGAGGTTTCATCATCAGTAATAGGTTTTTGAAATAAGAATACATGCCCGGACAGCACCCCGTCACAAGCTTCGGGGTAAAGTCCGTTTAAACAGAGGGCAAGCGAGCTTTTTCCGCACCCGCTCGGCCCTAACAATAAAGCGCATTCTCCTTTTAGGAGCTCAAACGTTATCTCTTGAAAAATCGGTTTCTCGTTTTCTTCATATGAAAAACGAAGCCGGTCAACCGAAAGTAACGTATTATAGGCTTGCATGATTAGATACCCGTTTCCGTTTCTTTTTCAGTTCCTTTCCCAGCGCCATTCCGTTTAAGACGCCCGTATATGCGAGAGAATCGCTGACAGCTTTTCCAAGAAGTCCGGCTAGAACCGCACCTGAAACGAGACGGATCACAAGCATAATGAGCAGGTAGCCTGGTGAATACGCCGCATAACCGGAAACAAAGAGATCATAAATAAAGCTGGCCACCGAAGACCCCATACCCGCCAAAAGCAGCACAGGAAGGGAATATGCTTTCCAGCGTGTCGCAAGAAATACTGCTTCCGCTCCGAGACCTTGAACAACGCCGATCACGATAACCATCGGGCCTGAAGGATTTCCCAGCAAACATTCAACGAGAGCTGCGATGACTTCAGATACAAGGGCAGCCCCCGGTTTGCGAATGATGTACGCAGCAATCACCGACACGATAAACCAAATGCCGTATATCGGTTCATAAGCGATGGGCCCGAACATCCCTGCAAGTACGTTTCCAAAATGAGTGAATACTAAATAAACAATGGCAAAAACAATACTGATTACAGACATGATGACAATTTCTTTTACTTTCCAGCTTTTCATTTTATCCCTGCTTTCTGTTTTCTTGATGGACTGTTTGCCGAGAAGTTCACGGTCATTGTGACGTGTGTTGTTTGCTGATTTGCCATGCGGAAAGCGGCTTCCAGCGTTCGGAACACGTCGTGTGCATCTCCGTCTAGCTCACTTGCGTAATGAACACCCTGTACAAAGGTGCCGTCAGCCTTAGCGATTTCAACAGCTTTCATGATGATGTCCATATAATCCGGCTCATTCATCGGATAAAGTGCAAATTGGCATGGAGCCTCTGCTTTCAGGGTATGGACAAATTCTTCGTTGACACGCTTTTCATCTGCTGTCAGAAATGTATCTCCTTGTGTATCGCCGGGGCAGCCGATGGAAAACGTCCCGTTCATAACGATGTGTTTTTCGCTATTTGCTGCATAAAGGTAGATGGCTTTGGCGGCGTCGAATACATGCTCGATCGATCCGCGCAAAACTGTGCTGATATGATCGGTTTTTGTCCAAACCTTTGACGTATCGGTTTTTTTCAGCGCAGACTTGATCACACTGATAAAATCATCCGTCATTGGGTATAAAGAGAACCGAAAACCGGCGATTCTGCTTGTACCGCATAAGTTGTCCATTTCTCTGACCTCCTGTTTTTTTGGTAAAATAAAAAACTGCATATCCTTAGGGAATATGCAGTCATAGATCGAGTAAGCGCACGAAAAAATACACCTTTCGGTCAACCTGCACTTCCCCACGCTGGTATTATCCAGATCGGGTCATAAGGGATCAAAGCGCGTTTGTTCGCGCTTTATCTCAGCCATAACAGCACCCCTAGTGCTTTCCGTATACAATTTTTTATTTTGACATCATAATAGATGATAAGAATCATTTTGTAAACAATGAAATCATTTTTTTCATATAGGAACATGAGAGGATGAGCGGATTTGGAAAAAGGGCACATATTAATTGTGGAAGATGAAGAAAAAATCGCCAGGGTCCTTCAGCTTGAATTGGAATATGAAGGATACAGCGTGACCATCAAACATAATGGCACTGAAGGGCTTGACGCGGCCGCCGAAGGTTCGTATTCCCTGCTGCTGCTTGATGTCATGCTGCCTGGGATGAGCGGGCTTGAAGTGCTGCGCCGGCTGAGGAAAACAGATCAAGGAACACCGGTTATTTTATTAACCGCCCGCGACAGCATTCCAGATAAGGTAACAGGGCTGGACATCGGTGCGAATGACTATGTCACCAAGCCGTTTGAAATTGAAGAATTGCTTGCCAGAATCCGAGCGGCACTTCGCCAAACCGGAAGCAAAACAGAGGATATCGGCACATTTTTGACATATGACGATTTGCAAGTAAACGAAAAAACACGTGAAGTCAGACGGGGAGACAAAGAAGTTGAATTAACACCCCGGGAATTTGATTTGCTCGTCTATATGCTGAAGCATCCGCAACAAGTGCTGACGAGGGAGCAAATTCTCAGCTCTGTATGGGGGTTTGATTACATCGGTGATACAAATGTCGTCGACGTGTACATAAGGTATATCAGAAAAAAAATGGACTATCCTTACGAAAAACAGCTGATTCATACCGTGCGCGGAGTCGGCTATACCATTAAGGGGTAAATGATGAAGCTGAAGACTAAGATTCATCTTTATACATCTATTTGGCTGTTGATTTTATTAATGTTGGTCCATACTGCGGTCTATCTCATTTTTTCATCGGCACTCACCTCAAAGGATGCAGCCCGTCTTGCTGATGAAACGGACAATATCGCCGAAGCTCTTCATACCGCCGAAACACAAGGAGTGGCTCTGCAGGATATGCTGCAGGCGTATCTTCCGGCAAACGGAATGGTACGGATAGTGAATGCGGATCAGAAAGCCGTTATGACCATCACCAAGGAAAAAGCATATAAAGACTTCCCTCTTACTTTTCACAGCGGAGAGACGACAGACGTGACAAAGCATAAAGGCAAACTGTTTGCAGCAGCAGCTGTCCCTGTCATTTGGACAGATGGACAAGTCGTATCTCTTCAGCTCGTGGAAAGGCTGGAGCATACAGAAGAAAGTCTTTTTCTGCTAAAATTTATTTTAATTGCGGCCAGCGCAGCGGTCTGTATCGCTTCCTTCTTTGCCGGCAGCTTACTCGCCCGCCACATCATCAATCCAATCAGACAATTGGTGACAACGATGAAAGACATCCAGAGAGAAAAAGCATTCAAAACAATTTCTCTGGAAGGACAGTCGCACGACGAATTATACCAAATGGGGCTGACTTTTAATGAGATGGCGAGCATGCTGAAAGAGCACTACGACAAACAGCAGCAATTCGTCCAAGACGCTTCACACGAGCTGAAAACCCCGCTCACCATTATTGAAAGCTACAGCAATCTAATGAAACGCTGGGGGGCAAGAAGGCCTGAAGTGCTTGAGGAATCCATTGAAGCCATTCATTCGGAAGCGATCCATATGAAAAAACTGACCAATCAGCTGCTTACCCTGGCCAAGAGCCATAAAGAACTGGAGCTTGATCTGAAAACGGTTGACCTGGTCGAAATGTCGCGCGCCGTCATACAAACACTCCAGCCGGTTTATAAACGCGACATTTTTCTCGAGGCGGGCAAAGAGCATTTGCTCGTAACGGCAGATGAAGAACGCATAAAGCAGCTGCTGACGATTTTGCTTGATAATGCTATAAAGTATAGTGACAAGGGCATTGTGATTTCCGCAGGAACCAAAAACAGCCGGCCGTTTTTGTCTGTAAGGGATGAAGGAATCGGCATACCTGAAGAGCATCTCCCGCGCCTGTTTGAACGTTTTTACCGGGCGGATGAGGCGCGTAACCGCAAAACAGGCGGAACGGGTTTAGGTCTATCCATTGCGAAACATATTGCCGATGAGCATGGCATTGACCTGTCTGTAAAAAGCAAACCGGGACAGGGAACAAATGTCACAATGCAATTTAGAGAACAGAATGGGGGAGCGCTATGACAAAACGAATGAAAACAGGAGCTGCGGCGGCGGCAGCCGTTTTAGCCATTGTCATCTGCGCGGTTCTTATCATTCAGCAGACCCATGAGGACGCGCTGTCAAAGGAGGCAGTCATAAAAAAAGTAGAAGCCTCCTATGAAGGCGACATCACAAAAGTGACGCGATCTAATGATAAAAAAACGTATGATATGACTCTGGAAAATCCAAAAGGAATTTATTTTCTGAAAGCTGATGCTAAATCGGGTGACATATTGTCAATGAACAGAGTGAAAGAGACGAACACATCTGACATGACAGAAAAAGAAGCTGAGCAGCTTGCTCTGGTGCGGGTGCCGGGCACCGTCAAAAAACACACGCGAAAACATGGAGTTGCGTCGTATACCATTCAAAAAAATAATGGGGAAACATACAAAGTGAAGGTAGATATGAAGACAAAAGCGGTGGTGTCCGCTGATAAAATCAGCAGCAAAGACAAACAAAAGACAACAATTTCGGAAAAAGAGGCAAAAGCCATTGCAGAGCGTGAAGCTGGAGGAAAAGCAGATGACGCCGATTTGGAAGAAAGCGAAGGCACTCTCTTGTTTGAAGTAGATGTTGATCTCCCGAATGACAAGGAAGCTACAGTGAAAATAAACGCCTATACCGGCAAAGTTTCTAATATTATCTATGAAGACTAATGGTTTTCTCATCAAATTCTCATCTTTCTCTCGTTTTCCTTTCATGTTGAGTGTGTAAACTGAACTCATAACAAAACAAGGGAGGAATCACATATGCTGAAGAAAAGATGGATGATAGGCATATTAGCAGGTTGTTTAGCGGCCGGAGGATTCAGCTACAACGCGCTTGCGAAAGAAAATAATGAACATACACAGTCTGTTTCTGGAACTGTCGGACTTACTGAACAAGAAGCGGAGTCCATTGCCAAAACAGTTGTTGACGGAACAGTGGATGACATCGACAGAGACATCTATAACGGCAAAGAAGCCTATGAAGTTGAAATCGAAAAAGACGGCGAAGATTATGATGTTTATGTGGATATTAAGACCAAACAAGCTCTCAATGACCCGTTAAAAGAGAAAAAAGAGCAAGTTGTTTTGACAAAAGAAGAAGCAGAACAGATTGCTCTAAAGCAAACAGCTGGAACCGTCACAGAAAGCAAGCTGGATGAAGACGATGGTGCGTACATCTACGAAATTGAGGTTCAAACGAAACAAGGGACTGAAGCAGAATTTGACATCTCTGCAAAGGACGGACGTATAATTAAACAGGAATTAGACGACTAACCCCGCACACGCGGGTTTTTTTTCATGATAACGAACGGTTTTTTGGAGAATCTAATGAGTAAAGGAGGCGAAGCGCATGGAAAAGAAAGAAGAACAATACATCAATCAGGCTGAGTATGTTCCACATCCGACGAAGGAAGGGGAGTACGCCTTATTTCTTCATGAAACCTATCATTTGCTTTCTGAAGATGATGAGACGCAAACAACAGAATAAGGGCTTATAGCCCTTATTTTATTTCATCTGATGAGGTGTAAACGCATTAATAACTTTTTTAAGTTGACATAGCTTGTTTTTTTCTGTAATCTCAGTGTGTCAATTCAATTACGAACTTCGTTAGGTGAGGCTCCTGTATGGAGATACGCTGCTGCCCAAAAATGTCCAAAGACGCCAATGGGTCAACAGAAATCATCGACATAAGGTGATTTTTAATGCAGCTGGATATTGCTCCTATGCCATACAGTGCTAAAGCTCTACGATTGAAGGCGCCCGCACGCTTTTTTTGCTGTGCTTCTTTCCCCTTCAATCCAGAAGGCTTTTTTTATGCCTTGAAAACGAAATGCTGAACAAAAAGGAGGTGCGGAGTATGGATTCTCCCCATTCGAGTCAATCTGAAGAAGTACCCATATACTATGACAGCGAGACAATTGATCACACGATGAGGAGACGATCTGCCGCACCTTCTGGCGAGGCCGGCACGTCTCCGTAGAGGAGGTACGAGTCCCAATGGTTCAAAACATGACCTATGACGAACTCATTTTACGCATCATTATATTATTGCGAGACGGAAAAATCAGGGATTTCAGAAGTGTTATTGATGAGCTTCAGCCCTATGATATGGCATTTATTTTTAAAGAAATGCCGGAAAAACACCGTGCCCGCTATTTATCTTATTTAACTGTTGATGATATTACTGATATGATTGGCGAACTGGAACGGGAATTTCAGCTAGCCGTCTTAAATAAAGTCGGAAAAACAAAAGCAACACTCGCGATGAACAAAATGGACAACGATGACCTCGCTCAATTGCTTGAAGAAATGGATGAAGAGCTGAAGGATCAGCTTTTATCCAGCATGGAGGCCTCAGAGTCAAAAGCCGTTCAGCTCCTTATGAATTACCCGGCTGATTCAGCGGGGCGCATGATGACCAACCGTTATGTGTGGATTCCTCAGCATTACACGGTAAAAGACGCGGTCGTCAAACTAAAAAGTTTCGCGGAAATCGCAGAGTCTATCAACTACTTATATGTCATAAATGACAGTAAGCAGCTTGTCGGCGTTCTGTCATATCGCGATTTGATTCTCGGGGAACCGGAAGAAAAGGTGCAAGACTTGATGTTTACCCGTGTCATCGCAGCAGACGCGCTTCAAGATCAGGAAGAAGTGGCGCGGCTGATTGAACGTTACGATTTCTTAGCGATTCCGATCGTGGAAGAAAACAATGTGCTTGTCGGGATCGTGACGGTCGATGATATCATCGATGTCGTTATTCGGGAAGCCGATGAGGATTACGAAAAATTCGCCGCTTCAGGTAAAGCCATTACCTTCGATACAAAAGCATATGTTGCAGCATACCGCCGCCTTCCATGGCTGATCCTGCTCTTGTTCATTGGGCTGATTTCAGGCAGCATCATGAGCTATTTTGAAGATACGCTGAAGCAGGTCGTGGCGCTGGCATTCTTTATGCCGATGGTGTCAGGGATGACAGGGAATACAGGAACACAGTCTCTCGCGGTTGTCATCAGAGGTTTATCTAAAGAAGAAATGAATAAAAAAACGATTATGAAACTGATTTTTCGGGAGCTCAGAACGAGTATTTATATCGGTGCGGTCTGCTCTGTCTTAATTACGGTAATCGCCATCATATGGCAGGGGAATGTGCTTTTAGGATTTGTTGTCGGCTCTTCACTGCTGCTGACCTTGATTATCGGCACGATGTCCGGAACAATCATCCCTATTATTCTGCACAGGCTGAATGTAGACCCGGCCATTGCGTCAGGCCCGCTCATTACGACGCTAAATGATATCTTGTCTTTATTAATTTATTTTGGTATTGCAACTGCATTCATTCACTCATTATAAACGATAAAAGTCCGTCTCAGATTGCGAGGCGGACTTTTATCGTTTATCGGTTTTTGTACCTAAAGTGAGCATTAAGCTGCCCCTCCAGCATTTTTTTCCGCACTTGCGGATCGTTTTTTACCATTTGTTCTTTTTTGCGCATATCTTTTAGAATTTCAGCCGTCTGCACGCCGTCTTCGCGTTTGTTGGCGATATCCATCAGCCGCTCGACATCTGCAAAGGAATATTTTCTCGTTCCCCTTGAAGAACGCTGCGGATAAATCAGCTTCCGCTCCTCATAATACCTGATCTGTCTTACGGACAATCCTGTCAATTCACTGACAATCCCAATTGAAATCACTTTTTTGTCTTTATAAGAATGATCTTCTGTGGTCATTTTTCCACCCCTGGATGTCTTTTGATAATAGTATATAAAAAACATAGAGAAAAAACCTGACGCTTGTTATATTTTCTAACATGAAATAACAGATTTTTGAAAAAATACGGCAGAAAAATTAACAAGAATGATGCGTAACCGATAAGCGCGCTTTATCCTATATGTAAAGATTAATGAGGAGGAAGGATAATCATGGAGGAAGAAAAAGCGGTCTCATTGGCAAAGGAAATAATCGAGTTGGATATGAAACGGGATGAAATGCTTGAAACGTTTATGCAGCTTGCCGGAGAACATGCTTTTCAGCTTTTAAGATCAGTTCAAAACGGACTTTACCGAAAATCTTCGTAAACATAAATTCTTTACACTAGATTCATACCACGTTCATTTAAAAAGAGTATCTTATGAAAAGGATACCTCAAAATGAAGGAGGACGCTATGAGTAATTTATTGAAATCAGCATTAGAAAAAGAACGAAGCCATTATTCAGAAAAACTCTTTCAAATCGGAGTTTATAATAAAGAAGTAATGAACAAAATGACACTTTCTGAATTGCGAAAGGAATACGCATATTTCTTTCGCAGCATTCCATATCACCAAAAAAATCCTTATACAAAATAACGTATAAGGATTTTTTTGTTTCCTGAAAAGGAATTTCTCGAATTATAGCGAATAAAAATAATAAGGGCATTAAACTCTTATTATATGTAAGGGTTTTCATTATTTTTTTATAAAAATTCTATATACGGGGTAGATATGATGAGATTATCGTTTAACGAAGAAGAAGTTGAGCGTGCGATGAATTTGTACAGAGTTTTTGCAAGGGCTTTCAAAAGTGTGTCTGAACACAGCATCCGTGACAGCAAAGAGCACGGCTTCAATCCCACAGAATTTGCCGTACTGGAACTTTTGTATACGAGAGGCCCGCAAAAATTACAGCAAATTGGGTCGAGACTTCTGCTTGTAAGCGGAAACGTCACATATGTCATTGACAAGCTAGAAAGAAACGGGTTTTTAGTCAGGGAGCAGGACCCGAAAGATAAACGCTCTGTTTACGCGCATCTCACCGATAAAGGGAATGAGTATTTGGATAAGATCTATCCAATTCATGCGCTCCGTATAGCGAGAGCGTTTTCAGGCCTTTCGTCTGATGAGCAGGACCAGCTGATCCTCCTGCTGAAGAAAGCTGGCATCCACAGCCAGCATTTACTGTTTCGTTAGCCATTCCACACTCTCTTTCAGGAGAGTGTTTTTTTATATTCACATTCATCTAATATCCTGTTTAAAACCTCCTCAATCTTCAGGTCGCACATTTGGCCAAGATACCTGCTGATACGCTTTTCTGCTGCTGCCCGTTCATTCGATTGAAAAAATGCGGAAATGCGCTCTTCTGCCCGCTTCATATCCCAGTTTCTTATATCTGTAACAAGCTGCCGTTCTTTTAACAGGTTCACATTCATTTCCTCCTGACCCGGCAGCGCATGATAGATAAATACCGGAAGCCTTTTCTTTAAGCATTCACTGATGGTTACGCCTCCGGGCTTTGTCATGACGCCTGAGGACTCTGCGTACAGCCGGTTCATTTCTGCTTTGCTGTGAAGGTAAGGGATCGCCTCAATAAAAGGATGCTGTAAACTTTTAACATAGCGGTAGAGCTTTTCGTTTCTGCCGCATAATATTTTGTATAAGATATTTCCGCCTGGCGACAGCTCCTGAACCAGCTTAAAAATACCTCCGACTCCCATACTGCCGCCTGTGATTATGACAGTATAAGGCGGACGATGCTGACAGGTGTCTGCGGTTCCTGTTTCAAAAGCCCGGTGAACGGGAATGCCGGTCATAAATATTTTTTCCTGGTTAATTCCTTCAGACATGAGCTGCATCTTAATATCCATAATCGGGACAAAGTGGTAGTCAATGTTCTCCCGCCCCCATACTTGATTCACAAAAAAATCCGTGTATACATTTACGATGGCTATGTTTGGATATTCCGGTTTTAGCCGGTTCAGCAGGTAAGAAGGCAGGGCATGCGTACAGAAGGCGATATCAGGCTGTTTTTCTTTGAGAATCTGTCTCATGCTTTGCATAAACAGCCATTCATACATGGCATAGCGTCTGACCTTCTTACAATCTCCGCAAGCGAGAAGCTTGTATATTCCGCTGTACGTTTTCGGAACATATTGAATCCATTTTAAATAAGCTGAGGAGGACAGTTGTTCTAAGCGTTTATACGTATGAGAGAAGATATCGATCTTTTCTGAATGCAGCCCTTTAGATTCCAGATCAGTCTTCAAGGTATCAGCGACATGATGATGCCCTGTGGAAATGCTTAAAAAAGGAAAAATGAGAATGTTTGTCATGTCTGTCCCCCTTAAAAATATGCCAACTATATTTTGGGGAGAATCATCACAAAATATAAGGGTGTTTTTTTGCTGATAAGGAAGGTGAAGAGATGAAAACCTGTTTCCTTTCCATTTGGAGAGTGATTGACCCAATTTATTTCTTTTTTTCGAGGCTGACCTTGATTGATGATGAGCAAAAATGTGTCTTTCGAGTCAGACTGACAAAATACAAAGGGCATCATGTCGTGCTGAGTGACGGAACCCATATAAGAAAAAACGATGTGCTCGTTAAAATCCATCTGCACAACATCAAGCTGGTCAGAGAGCTGCAAAGCATTGAAAGCGCGGTCAGAAAAGGAATCATCATTTATCAAAAAGTATATCAATCAATGCCGATGCTGCTGGAGTATATCAACAATCATAAAAAAAGCGAAAAAATCAAAGGAATCATTGGCATTACAATGCTTGATAAAGGCGTAGAAAGACTCGGCTTTGACGTGGTTACCCCGGTCAATCCTTTTTACAGATCTTTTAAAAAAATTACCCATATGCCAATCTTATATTTAACGGCAAAGCCAGTGAGCTTGCGGAATTTACCGAATTCATCCTATTTGTTTATCTCGAAAGAAAAGCTTCAGCACACCTATCAAACAAAAGACTGATGCCATGGTCAGCACAGTCTTTTTAAATTTGATGGAAAGTCACTTCCGGGCGGCTTCCTACACGGATATTAACGCCAGTTTGTCCTAAACCTTCACTGATATAAAACGGTTTATCGTGGTGATAATGAAGGCCTTTAATCATATTCATGCGTACAAGCTTGCCCATTTTCACCAAATGATACGGCTTTGGCCAGTGGATTTGCCCTCCATGAAAATGGCCTGATAACAGGTAGTCAAAATGAATATCTTCCATCTCTAATATAATGTTCGGATCATGTGTCAGTACAAGGTGATAGCCATTCTCCAGACCTTTATAAGAGTTTGTGATTTTACTGCGATTCGTACTGTAATCGTCAATTCCGATAATATTAACAGGTCCTGCATCAGTATTGATGTGAACATGTTCATTTTGAAGCGTCATGCATCCATTTTCCTCGAGCACTCGCTTTAATCTTAGAAAGTCCTTTTTTTTTAATACATAATCATGGTTGCCAAACACCGCGTACATGCCATAGGCAGGCTTCAGTTTTTGCAATGCCTGCAAGTAGCCGGCCAGCTTTGGAATATTTCGTTTCCGGTCCAGAAAATCTCCGGTAAGAGCAATGATGTCTACAGGTTGATTATTTGTTAAACGATACAGCTCATCAGGCGATACAGAAATATTTTCTAAATGAAGATCCGATAAATGAAGGATATTCAGTTTTTTTCTTGCTGGAAGGCCGTCTTGCTGATCAATTGAAATCGTGTTGACCTTCACATCTTTTGTGTTGCGGTTTGCTTTATATATAAATGGCATAACAGCCAGTATGACCAATGAAAGTAAGATGGACACATGTATCCCCTCCCTTCTACCAGTATAGTAAGTGGTCCAGCCCTATGGATAGCGGGAATTAATGGGTTGAAGACCAGTTTGAAAAATACAGAAAGGATTGACATTTGATGAATGTTTTAGAAGGGAAAAGGGATAATAAATTTTGACACGTGAGGCAGATCATGCCCGATAGAAGTCAGAATAACAGATGGATGTGTTAGGGATGTTACGATTAAGACGACACAAAAAAGAAACCTATTATCTTTTGATGGCTTTATTTCTCCTTTTGCTGTATGTGTCCCCGCTTTTTATTTTGAAGGAAGACGCCCATATTCGCGTACACGATAATTTGGATTCTAATATCGCGTGGTATAAGGTGCTGGCCGACAGCGGAGAAATCATCGGCAAAGTGGATGCGGCCATTCCGCAGATCATTAACGGGCTGCCCCGGGATGCGTTCGGCACCGAGTGGAGCGGCATTGTTTGGCTGCACGCGTTGTTTTCTTCTATGACCGCCTATGCGGTAAGCCAGACCATTACGAGAGTTGTCGCTTTTTTCGGAATGTATGTGCTGCTGAAGAAACATGTGATTCCGGAGCAGAAAGCGGCATTGATCCGAATTGGCGTATCGCTCGCATTTGCTTTAACGCCTTTTTGGCCTTCTGGAATGCTGAGCACGCTTGGATACCCTTTGGCGCTGTGGGCTTTTTTGAATATCCGAAAAGGGGATATCTCATGGAGAGAATGGCTGACGCTCGGTTTGCTGCCGCTGTATTCAAGCTTTGTATTAGGCTTCTTCTTTTTCTTGGCTGGGATGGCATGCTTCTGGCTGTATGATGTCATCACAAAAAGAAAATGGAATTTCATTTTTTTAGGCAGCATCGCTTTTATGACAAGTATTTATCTTTTTGTCGAGTACCGGCTTGTCTATTCGATGGTGATTTCACACGCGCCGATGCACCGGATTGAATTTATTTCATCAAGGCATGATGTATGGCACTCTCTGCGTTTATCCGTCAAAAACTTTGTCTACGGCCATAACCATGTCATGACAGTTCATACCGTTGTGATTCTTCCAATCTTATTACTCGTATTTTTTGCTGTGCTGTTCAAACGAAATCGGACAAGGGAAGAAAACGTTTATCTTTTTCTCTGCGTGCTGAATTATGCGCTTTCACTATGGTATGCGTTTTGGTTCAACAAAATATGGGCTATTCCAAAGCAGAAATTTGCATTTTTAGCCGAATTCAATTTTGCCCGTTTTCATTTTTTGCGACCGCTGGTAATCTACATGAGTTTTGCGCTCGCTTTGTACCTCATTTGGCGAATGGTGAAGAAGTGGCAATGGCTCGTATATGCGGCAGTTACTGCGCAGCTGATTGTGCTGGCGCCTTTTAATGAGGAGTATACGTATGGCGTTCACTACAACGCGCCGACATTTCGCGAATTTTACGCGTCTGACCAATTCAAAGAGATTAAGGAGTATATCGGGCGCCCGCTAGATTCGTACAGGGTGGCGAGTATCGGTCTGCATCCGTCTATTGCCCAATACAACGGCTTTTACACCTTAGATACATATAACAACCTGTACCCGCTCTCATATAAATATGAATTTAGAAAAATCATTGAAAAAGAGCTCGAAAAAAACGCCCAATTGAAACGGTACTTTGATGAATGGGGGAGCCGCTGCTATCTGTTCGTCGATGAGCTTGGCAAACGATATGACTTTAAAAAGAATTCAAAGAAAACAATCAATCATCTTGAATTAAATACAGATGTGTTTAAACAAATGGGCGGACGATATATTTTTTCTTCGGTTCCCATCATGAACGCTGATCAAAACCACCTGGCGCTCGTGAAAACATTTGACCATAAAGACTCCGCCTGGCGCATTTATTTATACGAAACAAAATAAGGAGGATATCGATTGAAACAGCCACAGCCAGTGTTAACCATCGTCGTTCCGTGTTTCAATGAAGAGGAAGTATTTAAAGAGACAAGCCGTCAGCTGACGGAGGTTGTAAACAGCTTAATGGAAGAAAAAATGATATCAGAAGACAGTAAAATTTTATTTGTTGATGACGGCAGCAAAGACCGCACCTGGTCTTTGATTGCCATGGAAAGCGTGAAAAACAAGAAGGTAACCGGATTGAAATTAGCCTGCAATGTCGGACATCAAAAAGCGCTTTTAGCAGGTCTGCATAAAGCAAAGCAAAAATCAGACTGCGTAATTTCGATTGATGCCGATCTGCAGGATGATATCTCTGTTATCAGGGAATTTATGCTGAAATATCACGATGGTTTTGAAATTGTTTACGGCGTGCGCCGATGCCGGAAAACCGATACCTTTTTCAAGCGCACGACGGCTACAGGGTTTTACCGGCTCATGAATAAGCTTGGGATTAAGTTAATTTACAATCATGCCGATTTTCGTTTAATGAATAAAAGGGCGCTTGAAGAACTTGCGCGCTATCCGGAAGCCAATTTGTTTTTAAGGGGCATCGTTCCTATGATCGGCTTCAGATCAGCCGAAGTGTTGTATGACCGCAAAGAACGTTTTGCCGGTAAAACGAAATATCCGCTGAAAAAGATGCTTTCATTCGCTTTTAACGGAATTACATCCTTCAGCGTGGCCCCGATTCGCTTTTTTACGCTTTTGGGTTTTCTATTATTTTTGGTAAGCGCCATGGCGGGGATTGGCGCAGTCATTCAAAAAATGCTCGGACACACAAATGCAGGCTGGGCGTCTCTCATCATCTCCATTTGGTTTCTGGGCGGGTTGCAGCTCATGGGAATCGGCATTATCGGCGAATATATTGGAACGATTTTTTCTGAGGTGAAAAGACGGCCGAAATATGCGGTTGATATCGATCTGTATAATGAGCCCTTAAGCCCGCTCCAGCGGCAGGAAAGTGAGCATTTGGAGAAAAAATACAGCTAAAATAACACAAAGAGCTGACCGAATAAGTCAGCTCTTTTTCTTCAGCTGATTCAAAATAGCGGCAAGAGGTTCATCCTGCGGATTGCGGTAAAATTCATAAAACGGGCATCCGTGTTTCTTGACCCGGTCAACGACGTTATCGATTGTATACATCGCCGGTGTCAAAGATGGCTGCACCTCGTGCCAATAGAGCGGCGCCGCTACGGTGCCAAGCTCGTTTCCCCTGGTGGAATAGGGACAGATAATCGTTTTTCCTTCAGCATGCTGCAAATAATCGAGATACAATTTTCCATGCCTGTTTTTGATCAAGCGTTCGGTTGTAAATAGCTCCGGAAATGCATTGGTACAATATTCGGCAATCAGCTGTGTAAATTGGCGTGTGTCCTCGTACGTAAATGCTTCTGGTGACAAGGGAATGTAAAGCTGAATCCCCTTGTTGCCGGAAAGCTTAGGATACGATGTGATGCCGAAGGATTCGAAGAGCTGTTTAAGTTCATTTGCTGCCTGAACAGCCATTAGAAAGTCATCCCGGGACGGGGGATCTAAATCAATGACAATCTCTGCCGGCCTCCTGCTTGCAATCGTTTGAAAAGGAACATGTAACTCCAAAGCGAGCTGATTGGCAAGCCACAATAAGGTAGACAGGTCCTTACAGACCACATGTTCATGGCTCCCGTCAAAAAAGGATTGGACAAAGTCCGGCGTATAATCAGGCTTATTTTTTTGGAAAAAGGATTCGCCCCTTGATCCGTGCGGATAGCGAATAACCGTGACAGCACGATCTTTGAGAAACGGGAACAGATAGTCGCTGATTTCAATCATATACTGGATGAAATCTTCTTTTGTTTTTTTATGCTTTTCAAATATGATTTTATCTAGGCTTGTAAACTGCAGTTTTGGATGAACCGGCTTTGAGCGGCGCACGAGCTGTGCAAAGGTGCAGTCGGTCCAGTCCATATGAAATTGAAATTTGACAAACGAAACCTCTCTTAGCGTGCCTTGTAAAATCGTTAAGTACTGAACAGTAGCGCAGATCGATGGTTCGAGTGTGTATTCACCTGATGATGTTTTTTGTCCGTGCTCTTCCATAATTGCGCGTATGGCATTTTTTTCTTCCTCGCTCATTCCGTGTGATACAGAGGCGACAGGCGTCATTACACCGTTTTTTAACACAGAAACCGTCAGAAATCCATTGTGAGGATTAAATCCTGTGATACAAACATCGGCATGTTTAAAGTTTTTGTATTTCAGCCAATCAGATGACCGTTTTTTTTCGATCCATTTGCTGTTGATTTTTTTCGCTACAATTCCCTCTCCGTCATACTTTATTACCTTCTCCCAAATTGGATCGAAGTGCTGGTGGGAGGGGATATACTGAATGGTTTCCTTTGCGTAAGGATTTGGCTCAGCCGGGAGCTTTGCAGCAGACATCAGCTCATGCAGCGATGTTTTTCGGTCAATATAGGAATGAGTGGATACATCTTGTCCGCTTCGTTCCAAAAGGTCAAATGCGAGAAAGCAGCAAGGCCGAGAGTTTGCGGATTCCTGTATCTTATCCGGCCTTTTCAAGCGTCCCCGCACTTGAATATGTTCAAAATCTGAACGGAATGGATTCGCCAAAAAAACAATTTCTCCATCAAGTGTAAACGGAAGTTCCTTTTTTATATGCTGAAAAGCAGTTTCGGCGAATGTGGAAATTTCAGGGAATTTACTGTTAAGCTCTAAACCATTTCTGCTCGTTAATGTCACACCTGACGGATTAATGCGGAGAATACAGCGAAACCCGTCATATTTTACTTCGTAATGCCATTCCGCTCCTTTTGGAGGTGAAGAAGTAAGGACGGGCTGCATGGTAAACGCCATTGGCTATGATGTGCCGGAGACTTTTTTTCTAGTGGTTTTCTGCTTTTTTTCTCCGGCTCCTTTCGGTTCTCCGCCTTCGGCTGGTGCTGCCGCTGGTTTTTCCCGATTCGGCCTTTTGGTTCGGTCGATGCTGGCTTGAAGTGCGCTGACCAGGTCGATCACATCCTCACGAGGAGGCGCTTTGTCAGGAGTAACGGCTGTTTCTTTATTTTCCAGCTTATCATTGACTCTTTGCAGCAAGGCTTTTCGATACGTATCCTCATATTGTTCTGGCTGAAATTCAGTTGTCAGCTCATCTATCAACGTAATGGCTGTCTGCAGTTCTTTATCATTTACATTTGATTGATCAGGCACTCCGGGTACGTGGGCAGCGCTTCTTACCTCATCGGGATAATGAATGGATTCCATTACGATGCAATTTTCATATACGCGGAGAATGGCAAGCTGCTGTTTCGACCTGATCGTCATATTGGCAATCCCGATCTTTCCGGTGGATCGAAGCGCCTCGCGAAGAAGGGTATAGGCTTTTGTGCCGTTATCACCGGGTCCGACATAATAGGAACGGTTAAAATATATCGGGTCTATTTCCTGCAGTTGAACAAAATCGACAATTTCAACCGCTTTCTCTTCATGCTCCTGCTTTAAGCTTTTTAAATCTTCATCAGTCAGCACGACATATTTTCCTTTTACGTATTCATATCCCTTCACAATTTCATCAGGACTGAGCGTTTTTTCACAGTTCGTGCATATTTTTTCATATTTAATTGGCGCATGATCTTCTTTATGAAGACTTCGCAGCTTAATGTCTTTATCTTCTGTGGCGGCATAAAGCTTGATGGGGATATTCACCAAACCGAAGCTGATGGATCCCTTCCACATTGTATGCATATCGATGAACCACCTTTTTTTCATTATTGTGGAGATATGAGGGGGGATTCATGTGTAGTAACTTATGGGTATAAAAAACAGCCGGCGCTGTTAATGCGGCGGCTGGTTTAATATCAAGTGTTCAAGCTGTTCCGGCGGTATCGGTCTGCTGAAAAAGAAGCCCTGTAAATGGTCACAGCCTTTTTCGTCAAGCAGCTGTTTTTGGCCGGAGTTTTCTACGCCTTCGGCAATGACTTGTAAAGACAGCTGATGGCCCATGGCAATAATGGCGCCGGTAATTTGTTCTGATTTCGGATGAGTCTGAATATCATCGATGAATGATTTATCGATTTTCAGTCTGTGAATCGGAAAATCCTTTAAATAGCTTAGAGAACTGTGCCCCGTGCCAAAATCGTCAATGCTGATCCTGATGCCTAATTTGGTTAAAGAAGATAGAACCTTTTTGGAGTGGTCTAGATTATCCATGGTCATGCTTTCTGTTACTTCAACTTCAAGAAGGCGAGGGGGAAGCCTGTATTTAAAAAGGGTATTCTTGATGAGCGGAATCAGTTCCTCTGATTGAAACTGTCTGGCGGAAATATTAATGGCGACAGAAAGATCAAATCCTTTGTCGTGCCACACTTTTGCCTGCCGGCACGCCTCATCAATAATCCACTTTCCGATATCAATAATAAGGCCGGTTTCTTCGGCAACACCGATGAATTCTCCAGGCTGACGCAGATTGCCGTCTGGAGTGACAAGGCGTATGAGCGCTTCAGCACCTGTCATCTTCTGATCTTTTGAACTGAATTGCGGCTGATAATGCAAGACAAATCTTTTGTTATCAATCGCTTCCCTCAGCTCCATTTCTTGATTGAGCTTGACGGTTTCTTTATTGCCGATTGAGAAAGAGTAGTATCTGTATTTGCTTTTGTTTCGCTCTTTGGCCGCATACATTGCCATATCTGCCTTTTTCATCAATTCAGGGCCGTCTGTTCCGTCTTTAGGAGAAATCGCAATACCGATGCTGACGGATGTAATCAGTGTGTGGTCCTGAATTTTAAATGGCTTTTTGAATTGCTGAATGATTTTTTTAGCCAAAATGTCTGCTTCACCCGTTCCGGTATTGGCGTCAGTCAAAATAATAATGAATTCATCACCCCCAAGCCGCGCGATAAACCCATTATCTGGGATAACAGATGAAAGCCGTTTAGCCGCGAGCTGGAGCAGCTGATCGCCGACATTGTGGCCTAATGCATCATTTATCACTTTAAATCGATTCAAATCTAAGAAAAATACCACGGTGTTATAATCCAGGGCATGCTCGCGGTTCAAGACCTTTGTTAGGTGGGAGATCGCATGTCTTCTATTGGGTAAATCTGTAAGTGAGTCGTAATGAGCCATTCTATGGATTTTTTTTTCGGCTCTGTACTGTTTTGTCACATCTTTACAGATGACATATATGCTGTCCAGTTCTTGATTAACCTCAACAGGTATAAACGTAATATTCAAGTGAAACTGGCCTTTGTCCGTCATAAGAGTGGCATCGCTGTTAATGGCTTGTTTTTCGCTTTTGACCTGCTTAAAAAGCGCATTGATTTTTGTCGGCATATAGTGATTCCAATTTTGATGGTTTAGGCCGAAGTTATTCATCATATCCTCACCAGCATGATTAGAAGAAATAATATCTCCTTTTAATGACAGGATAAAGATCGCATCAATATTGTGAATAATTAAAGATTGAAACCGCTGTTCGTTATCCTTCATGCGTTCATTTTGTTTCATGAATTTTCGATCGGCATGGGAACTGAATAATAATAACGTTTGAATACAGAAGATGATTAAGGCAATCAGAATAGACCAATCGAATGTATGGACCTCCATATGATGGTCGGGAGGTGCACTATCTTTATAAAATGTAGCGGCCATCATTCCTGTATAATGCATTCCCGAAATGCCAATTCCCATTATTAAGGCACTGATTATTTTATAAATCAGCAAATGATCTGCAGGTTTTTTCATGGACAAGTCAAAGAAAATCTTTAGTGAGACGAATGATGCTGCAATGGCAATGACAATGGATAATGTAAAAAGCAGCGGTTCATATATCATCATTACCCGGGAAATGGAAGACATTCCGATATAATGCATAGATGAAATCGATGCACCCAGCATCACCGATCCTGTAAGCAGCCTGTAAAAGGTAAGCATATACCGGCTGACAATATATAAAGAAACAAATGATCCAGAAACAGCAGCTGCAATCGAGGCAACTAAAGGCACCAGTTCATAATGCATCGGTACCTCCGTATGAACAGCCATCATTCCGATAAAATGCATAGACCAAATCCCAAAGCCCATGATGAAAGAGCCTGCAATCAGCCACACCTTGCTTTTTAATCCTGTATGAATGGTGACTTTTCTTGATAGTTCAAGGGAGGTGAAAGATGCTGCACAAGCAATAAGAATAGATAAACATATGAGTGCTGTATTATATGTTACGTGTAATTCCATATGGAGATTCCCCCGTGTGTTCCAGTCTGGTTGACTCTCCTTAATATCGGCTGCCAGCTAAAGAATTTCAGTCTATAAGCCTAGAGAAATTGTCAGAAAAACGTTTGGAATGAAGATTCTCTGTTTTTAGTTCTGCTGACCGTCAAAAATATGTTAAAATCATTTTGATGTTTTGAGTTAAAAACAAAAATGTGTATACATAGATCAGGGAAAAGGGAAGTGAAGATGATCGAAGAATTGGTTATGTCATGGATAGAAGCATTTAAAAGCTTATCTTATTTCGGAATTTTTCTGGCGCTCTGTATTGAATTTATACCGGCTGAAATTGTCCTTCCGCTTGCGGGTTATTGGGTATCGAGAGGTGACATGACGCTTGCCGGCGCTGTTCTGGCAGGATCATTAGGAGGAGTCGCTGGTCCGCTCACCCTGTATTGGATCGGACGTTATGGAGGCAGGCCGTTTCTTGAACGTTTCGGAAAGTATCTCTTTATCAAGCCTGAGGCTCTTGACAAATCGGATGAATTTTTTAAAAAACATGGCGGTTTTGTCGCTTTTAGCGGCCGCTTCCTGCCGGGGGTCCGCACCCTGATTTCCATACCGTGCGGCATCGCAAAAATGAATGTCTGGGTGTTTTCTCTTTATACATTTATTGCCATGCTGCCGATTACATTTGTTTACGTATATCTCGGTGTGAAGCTCGGAGAAAATTGGAAAGACGTTGGCTCTATTCTAGACCAATATATGCTTCCGATCGGAATCGCCATTTTGATTTTGTTTGTTCTCTATTTAGTGATAAAGAAGAGGAAAAAACGAATGCAGTCTGAACATTTTTCAGTTTTTTTAAAAAATAAGCGTTGACAAATAAGCTCGCTCCGCATATCATTGACTTATAATATGATATTTCTTGAAATCCCAAAGGGGAGTAGCGTCCGGAATGTTTCCGGAAACAAAGTCGTCATTTCATGGATAGTGATATCCATCGGCTTTGTTGGCATGCCTGAATTCATGTCTAGCAAGACCTTTGCCTTATGTCGGCAAAGGTCTTTTTTGCATGTCCGGCCGGCATAAGATCGGATGAAGAGAAAGAAAACAACTTTTTTGGGAGGGTATCATTTATGGATGCAGCATTATTATTGGAGTATGGTTGGGTTCTTCTCGTCTTGATCGGGCTGGAAGGTATTTTAGCCGCCGATAACGCTTTAGTGATGGCGGTTATGGTAAAACATCTGCCGGAGGAGCAAAGAAAGAAGGCATTGTTTTACGGGCTGGCAGGCGCCTTTGTTTTGAGATTTGGTTCTTTATTCGCTATTTCTTTTTTGGTCAATGTATGGCAGGTTCAAGCCATTGGCGCGCTCTACTTGCTGTATATTGCAGCAAGCCACTTGCTCAAAAGATATGTATTTAAGAAAGAAGACAATCATAAGGTGACGAAGCAAAGCGGATTTTGGCCGACTGTATTAAAGGTTGAGCTGGCAGATATTGCTTTTGCTGTAGACTCCATCTTAGCAGCAGTCGCTCTGGCGGTTACGCTGCCTGGAACTTCACTTCCGAAGATCGGCGGACTTGATGGAGGACAATTCCTCGTTATTTTGGCTGGAGGCATTATCGGGCTGGTGATTATGCGTTTTGCGGCTTCGATGTTTGTTAAGCTTTTAAAGGAACGTCCAAGCCTAGAAACAGCAGCTTTTGTAATTGTCGGATGGGTCGGGGTAAAGCTTGCTTTATATACACTCGCACATGATGACATAGCCATTGTTTCCTCGCACTTTATTCATTCAGGGACATGGAAGCTGATTTTCTGGGTTGTCTTAGCGGCGATCGCAGTTAGCGGCTGGTTTATGTCAGGCTCAAAAAAACAGACGGAAGACGCACAAAACGAACAAAATAACAGAAGCCAAGAAAGGGCTTAATCATAAAGACTCTGCTGAAAAGCAGAGTCTTTTCATGTTTGAAGCGTTTTCACTGACGAAATAAAATAACATTTTTATAACAGCTTTGTTACAAAAACCTCTTATAAAACCCCCAAAATTCTCTTTAAGGGCACGAAATCCTGTATAGTACGTGAGAATGTATTGTCACAATTGAGACATTGGAAATCAATATTTCTTTTTCTCCTTTGCGATTCCCTATCAAATTAGCTATCATTAATGAGTAGTTATAGGGAGGAACTGAGGTGAAACCAGTGCTTAGCCTTTTGTTTAAATTGGGAAAAAAGAAGCAAACGCTTGAAAAAGCTGTTGAAAGTATACAAAAAGGCAATAAAGATCTGCAAAACGAGTTGATACAGCAGTATAAGCCATTTATCGCAAAGACGGTTTCATCCGTTTGTAAACGATATATAGATGAAAAAGACGATGAGTTTAGCATCGGACTGATTGCATTTAACGAAGCTATTGAAAAATACTCACCTGAAAAAGGAAATTCGCTGCTCGCATTCGCAGAGCTTATTATAAAAAGAAAAGTTATTGATTACATTAGAAAAGAAGCAAGAACCGCTCAAAATATTAATATGGATTTACAGGAGGGTGACGATCAGGAATCCTCACAAAGCTTGATTGAAGCCGAGCTTTCTATTGATGAATACCGCCGCCAAATAGAACAGGAACAGAGGCGTGAGGAAATCCTGTATTTTCAAAAGCAGCTTAAAGACTACGGTCTTTCATTTCAAGAGCTGCTTGAACATTCTCCAAAGCATGCAGACGCAAGGCAAAACGCTATAAAGGTGGCGCTCACCCTTGTAGAGCATGAAGAACTAGCTGCGATTCTTTATACGAAGAAACAGCTTCCTGTTAAACAGCTCGAACAGCTCGTTTCAGTAAGCAGAAAAACGATTGAGCGAAACAGAAAATATATCATTGCCATGTGCATTATCATTACCGGTGATTATATTTATTTAAAAGATTATCTTAAAGGGGTGCTGCACTCATGAGAAGAGGGATCATAGTCGAGAAAAATAAAAAATTCGTCACGTTGCTGACCCCTGACGGACAATTTTTAAAAGCCAAAAATGATCGCCAAACATATGAAATCGGAGAAGAAATCATGCTTCCGAGTGAGACACGCATGGGCAGAAGGGCCAGCTTTTTTGATTTTTTAAGACTGCGCCCTTTCAAAATGGGGATTTTTACGATGACTGCTATTATGCTTTTTATTTTTATTATTCTCCCCGTTTTCTCTAATGACAAGGCCTATGCGTATATGACAATTGATATCAATCCAAGCTTCGAAATGGCGTTAAACAGCGATTACGAAGTGATTGAACTGACGCCCCTCAATGATGACGGCAAGAAGGTTATCAGTGACATTGATGATTGGGAGGAGACTGATTTTAAAAAGGTGATAGATGACATTATTACGGATTGCAGCGAGCATGGATATGTAAAGGAATCGAAAGAAATATTGATTTCCACTGTTTATGAAAATACGGATGACAATACATATAAATCAGGAGTAAAAAAACAGCTGAATGATGTAACGGAAAAATATAAAACGACATACCGCATGGAATCTCTCGAAACCGATATGAAAACGAGAGAAAAAGCAAAAAAGGAAGGCGTATCAACAGGAAGCTACATAAAATCAAATGAAAAGAATAATGTGAAAGATCCAAACGAAGATTCTCAAAAATCCGGGGAAGAGGATCAAAAAAATACCGGCAGCGAGGAAGAAAACACGGATCTAACAGATGATCAAGACAGCAAACAAGGAGAAAATGAACAGCTGGATGATACGGACTCAGAGAAAGAAGATACAACAGACACGCAGAATGACGATAGTGAACTGAATAAAGACGTAAAGGAATCAGATGAAAACACGAAAACTGAAAAAGATGGGGATACTGAGCAAACCCCTACACAAGATCCTCAAGATAACGGAAATGAAGAAGAAGACAATGGTGAACAGAATAGCAAGAATCAAAAAAATTGGAATAACGGTGAAAAAGGAAAGGGTCATTCCTCATCTAATCGGGATAATGCTTCTTACCACCGTAACCCAAATAGCTACAGCAGCAATAATAAATCAGCTCAAACTGAAGATTCGCCGAGTGCCCCCGGCGAATAGAGTCCTGAGTTTATTTATTTGTGCCATTTAGCTGTGATTGTGCTTGCTGAACCAGACGCTTTGTCATTTCCCCGCCTACAGAGCCGTTTGCACGTGAAACTGTATCAGAACCAAGGTTCACACCGAATTCTTGAGCCACTTCAAGTTTAAATTGGTCTAGTGCCTGCTCCACCCCTGGAACAACGAGTTTATTTCTGCTCGCCATCTTTTTTCATCTCCTTTTTCTCGTAAGAAATTCTTAACGCGTATTTAGTTTGAAATGTACGGGGTTTATTTATGCTGGCAATTGTTGTGGGGGAATAAAAAACCCCCGGCAATCTGCCGGGGTACATCCTGATTATAGGATATCTGCGGTCATTTTGTTCGCGGTCGCCTGAATATGGAACGTCAAAATGGAGAGAACTGTAATGGCAATAATCTGCCTGATTTTGACCCATTGAGCGTCACTCAGCTCTTCAAAATGGTGACGGATAAGGTCCGTTTCCTGTTCGACGATCTGCTGGAGATTTGAATCCTTCATGGAAGGAGTGTCTTGGTGATGAATGGCATGCAGCACATGCGCGCAGCTTTCGTAGTATGCTAACGGGCTGATGACATCATCAGATCTGTCTGAGATGGTGTTAAAAGCAACTTTTAAGATAGCTCTTATGTGTTCAAAGTCATAAATGGATTTTAGGTCACGTACAATTAAAAGAATCACTGCCTGTTCAACTGAATACTTTTTACCCAGCTCAGGATGGCCAATGAGATCTTTGATATCGCGTTTCACCCAATTTTGAATCGCGGTTGACTTTAACGACGTCAGCTCGCATAAATTGCCAAGCTCAACGATTTCGTTGGTAGACAGACCGTATTCTTTTTTCTGTTTTTTTCGTTCATATCTTGTAAGAAATTCCGGAATCTGAAGATGGCTTGCAGCTTCTTCCGCTGGCATATTCGCTGATTTGACGAGGATGTCGAGCGGGCTAATGTCTCCCAGGCCTTTAAGGGAATAGAGCAGCCGTACCATCTCAATTCGAGTGAGTTTAAAAATATTCATTGTTCACCTCTTCAAGACAATTTGACGCGGATATAATCTTTATGTATAAATGCACTATTAAAGCGTCAGCAATACATTAACATCATACGTCTAAATCCTTGCATTTTCAAACAGATGTTTTATAATTTAAATATACAAGTTCTTTTGATCTTAAAAATAACGGAGGTTATTATGGCGAAAAGAATTTTTCTGTTTATTTTAACGAATATTTTGGTGCTTACAACAATCGGAATTGTTTTATCTGTCATAAGCTCTGTTACTGGAGTTGGGACGTACATTACAGCTGATGGCGGTATAAATCTTATTGCGCTTCTTGTATTCAGTTTAGTCGTCGGTTTTGTCGGTTCCTTTATGTCTCTTGCGATGTCCAGATGGATGGCAAAAACAATGATGGGTGTCAGAGTGCTGAATCCGGAAAAACATACACTTAGTTATGAAGAGCAGCAATTGGTTGACCGTGTTTATAAATTAAGCCGCTCTGCCGGCTTAACGAAGATGCCGGAGGTCGGAATTTACCGCTCATCCGAAGTGAACGCGTTTGCGACTGGTCCTTCAAAACGCCGCTCTCTTGTCGCTGTGTCGTCAGGTCTGCTTGACCAAATGGATGACGCTGCGGTTGAAGGCGTCCTTGCCCATGAGGTCGCTCATATTGCAAATGGTGATATGGTGACAATGACACTTTTACAAGGAATTGTGAATACCTTTGTCGTCTTTTTATCACGTATCGCTGCATGGATCGCAAGCCGCTTTGTTAAGGAAGATCTTGCGCCGATTGTTCATTTTATCGCAATGATTGTGTTTCAGATTGTCTTTTCCATTCTCGGAAGCCTCGTTGTTTTTGCGTATTCACGCCATCGTGAATTCCATGCTGACCGGGGAGGAGCTGATCTTGCCGGCAAGGATAAGATGATTCATGCTCTTCGAACGCTTAAGAGCTATTCTTCCCGCATCATGGAAGAAGACCAGACAGCTGTCCAAACGCTAAAGATTAATGGCAAGAAACGTTCATCGCTTTTCTCTACTCACCCTGATTTAGATGAAAGAATCAGACGGTTAGAAGCTAAATAAAACCAAAACATCCTTCCTCTGAGAACCCTCAGAGGTTTTTTTTCTGTTTCACTTTGACTAAAATAATAAAAAAATATGCAAGTTAAGAAAATGTTTCGCAAAAGCCTTTAAAAATGGAACTAATATCTTTAGAATAATTACCGTACTTTAAATGGAGAGGCAGAAGGATTTCACATGAGATTAAAGCTTGGAAAATTGATACAGGCATTATCTCCGGCCCAGCTGATTGCATTATATTATTTTCTCGCAGTAACTGTGGCCCTGATATTGCTGAGTCTGCCTGCTGCCCATAAGCAGGGAGCGGATTGGACCTTTATTGACGCACTTTTTACGGCTGTCAGTTCAGTCAGCGTCACGGGGCTGACGGTTGTTGATACAGCTGATACATTCAGCACTACAGGCATTTTTATTTTGGCATTTGTTCTGCAATTTGGCGGAATCGGTATTATGACGCTCGGCACATTTATTTGGCTGATCATGGGAAAAAGAATCGGCCTTAAAGAACGGAAATTGATTATGGTAGACCAAAATCAATCCCAGTTTTCAGGAATTGTCAATTTAATGAAACAGGTTCTTTTCCTTATATTGTGGATTGAATTTTTTGGAGGAATCATACTTGGCACTTATTTTCTAACCTACTATGATTCCTTTCAAGAAGCTTATTTACACGGGTTTTTTGCAAGTGTCAGTGCAACCACAAATGGCGGGTTTGATATAACAGGAAATTCTATGGTTCCGTTCCGCCATGATTATTTTGTGCAGTTTATTACGATGCTTTTGATCATATTCGGAGCGATTGGCTTTCCGGTGCTTGTCGAAGTAAAGGACTTCTTGTTTTCAAAGCATCGGAGGTATCCGTTTACGCTTTTTACAAAAATCACGACGATTATGTTTGGCTCACTCGTATTGTTTGGCGCCATTGGCATCTATGCGCTGGAAGCAAGCCACTCGTTTGCGGGAAAGGCATGGCACGATATTTTGTTTCTCTCCTTGTTTCAATCAACAGCTACCCGAAGCGGAGGGCTTGCAACAATTGATATCAGCCAGCTGTCGGATCCCACGCTGTTTTTTATGTGTGCGCTGATGTTTATCGGTGCGTCACCAAGCTCAGTCGGAGGAGGCATAAGGACAACAACGTTTGCTTTGAACCTGCTTGCGCTGTTTCATTTTGCGCGCGGCAATAAAGCGGTAAAAGTATTCAAACGGGAGCTGCACCCAGCAGATTTGATGAAGTCTCTTGTTGTCACAATGATGGCGATTTTGCTCGTTTTTGGAGCGACACTGATCCTTACGATAACAGAGAAGCATTCTCTGCTGGAGCTCTTGTTTGAGGTATGTTCGGCCTTTGGAACGACCGGTCTGTCCCTCGGCATTACAGCTGATTTGAGCAACGTAGGAAAATGTGTCATTATGATCGTCATGTTTATCGGACGAATCGGAATATTGACCTTCCTTTATCTGATCGGAAGAAAAGAAATTGAAGCAAATTATCATTATCCGAAGGAAAGAGTCATTATTGGATAATTAAACACCGCATCTGGCGGTGTTTTTTATTGCCAAAAAAAAGATGTGTGACCCGGCACCAGTTGGAGATCCTAACATAAACAGCTGCAGTTGATTAGCTGGTCTTGCATTTTCAAGCAGAAATAAAAATTTGAAAAACTGGCGAGGAGGATTTCTGTGAAACGTAAAGCTGAGGTCAATGAAGCCATAAAAAACAACAATACACCGACTGAGAGTATGGACAGAAATGCATATAAGACTCAATATCACGACGACCCGAATTTCCGTGGGGCCAATCGCAATTCCAAACAAGGTCAGCAAGGAGGCGCGTGATCATGAAAAAGAACCAGCATAGCAAAGATATGCAAAATCATAAAAAGCCGATGAATAAGAAGGTGCTTGAGGAAGAATTCTCAAGTGAGCTCGGGGATTACAACGCTGGGAAAACAATTGAAACTCTTGAAATAACAAAGCCGAAAAAGAAAAAAGAGAAAAAACAAAAATAAAAAACACCTCTTAGGCGGAATGCCGCTTAAGAGGTGTTTGTCTATTTTAAATAGGCATTTTTGCTGTTTCCTCTGACTAGCTGCAGCAAGCCTGTCATTCTCAGTTCAATGAACGGCTGAGCAACCGTTTTGACGAAATTGCTTGAGAGAATGGAGGTAAGGGCAGCAGTTAAGAGCAGCAGGATGACTAAGTTTTGATAGTCCGTGAGTCCATCCTCAAGCCCGACCTGCCGGAGTGTTTTAATGATAAACCCGTGGAGCAGGTATACGTAAAATGTCCTTGTTCCCCACTTTGTAAAGAAATAGCGTTTTTGCGGAACAAGCGCTAAAAAGCTGAAGGTTGCCGCAAAGGCAAGTACATACCAGCTGATCCGGGAAAGACCGCTTGCCAAGGTGACATCGCCAAATGATGAGTACGGCTTAGAGCCGAACAGCCATGAATAGTCAAAGTCGACCCCCCAACAGATGACAAATACAGCAGCGAGCACACCGAGCGCAATCTGTTTGCCTCGTTTTGATCTCAGTAAATCAAAGTGATGTTTATTCAAATAAAACCCTACAAGGAACATCGGCAAGAATACAAATGTCCGGGAGAGGCTCAGTGTGCTGCTGACAAAGTCGAGATAGCCGATCAACACCGCGATTCCGCAGCTGACAAACAGCGCCCACTGCTTAGAAAGCTTTGAAAAAGGATAGAGCAGGATATTCCAGAAAAATAAGCTTACCAGAAACCATAATGACCATTGCGGATCAATCGGATTCATATTTGTCATGCTTTCGTCTTGAATAATGTAATAAAAGACGGAATAGATGCTTTGGAAAATCAAATATGGAATAATCAGCTTAACCGCCAGCTTTTTCACATATCCGGCACGTTTAAAACCTTTGGCGAAATAACCGGATACAAGAATAAAGGCAGGCATGTGGAACGTGTAAATGAACTTGTAGAGGTAGAGCATAAAATTGTTATCATGAATAAAAGATCGAAGAATATGACCGAATACAACAAGGAATATCAATAAAAATTTTGCATTGTCAAAATAACTGTCTCGCGATTTATTCATAGCATCACCTTCTCTTTAAATCAGTCACTAAAAGATTATTCCCTGTTGGTATTTATTTTAAAATAAAAGATCAAAAAGGATTTGAAAAAATGGCTGATTGTTAGGACGATGTAAAGTGACGGTAAGGATCGTTGAAAATGTCTTCTTTATGTAATGACGCTGAAATTTTCTGAAATGTATAGGGCGAATGAAGGAAGTTCATGCAATTTGTAGAAATATTGAGGGATAGGTTTTGAAGAAGGAGTGTTTACGCATGGAAACTCTCGATGTCGAGACAAATTCAGGTCTGAAAGAGGAACTGAAGCGCCTCAAAGAAGAAAATGATCGGCTGAAAAAGGAATTACATCAGCATCAAGTGATTGTGAACAATACGCTCGATGCTATTTTTATATGTGATAATGAAATGAAAATCGTGCAGGCAAATGAAGCAACAGCAAGGATGCTTCAAGTGGATGCGGAAGGTTTGAAAGAGCGTTCCGTTATTGATTTTTTGTTTTCTATTCCAAAGGATGAGCTGGACCTTTCCGTAAAGAAGTTTTTTAAGAAAGGTTTTCTGTGGAAGGAGGTTCCAATCCGGCTGGACAGCGGAGCGACAAAATATATTGAGTTTCTTGCCAAAAGAGGGATTGGTGAAGATTTCTTTTTTGTCGTTATGAGAGATATTTCTTCAAAGAAAATTCTGGAGCGGGAATTTTCCATGAATGAACAACTTTTTAAGGACTTGTTTGACAGAGCCGTTGACGGAATCGTTCTATTTGATAAAGACGGCGGCTTTATTGATGCCAATCTGTCCTTTTGCAAAAGCTTTGAAATCGATCAGAATGAGCTGTCACATTTGTCGCTGTATCAATTTATAGACAGCGGCTCACGAAAAGATTTCGATAACATTTGGCACACGCTCTATCGAAAGGGAAAAGCAAAGGGCGAGCTGCCTGTCAGGCTTCGTTCAGGAGATCAGAAGCTGTTTGAATTTACGATTACGTCTAACATCATCAGCGGTTTTTATATGTCGATTATGCGGGATATCACTGAGAAGAGATCCATGGAGCTCCAGCTATTTAAAAGTGAGGAGCGCTTCAGAGAAATTTTTGAAAACGCCATGGATGCCATTATCATCTGGTCGAATGACGGAAGAATCGTTAAGGCCAATCAGTCAGCCTGTAAAATTTTTGAACTGCCGATGAATTTGCTGTTAAAAAGAAAGCTGTGTGATTTTCTCGTGGACTCGAAGAAATACAGCATGACGAAGAGAAAATATGCAAAATACGGTGAGATCAGAGAAGAGATGCTGTTTCAAATGGGAAACGGGCAGTTCAAAGAGCTTGAATTTACTTCAAAGCGGACAATCCTTGAAAACCAGCACTTAACAATTCTAAGAAATGTCAGTGACCGAAAGCGGATGGAAAAGGAGCTTCGGGAAAGCGAGCTCAAATTCAGAAAAGTGTTCAACGGTTCAATGGACGGCAACGTATTATTCGACAATCAGTACCGAATCATCGACGCCAACCCGTTAGCGAGCGAGATTTTGGGCCTGCCGCATGAAGAACTAAAAAGACACAGCCTGCTTGATATTATATCTTCCTATGAAATAGAAAATTTGGCATCGCCGGCAAGGCAAATTAATTTCGATGAAATGGATAATGAAATTCCATTTTTGCTTAGCAGCAATGATTATAGAAAACTAGAATTTTCATTTAAACGAAATATTATTCAAAATATGAACCTGGCTATCTTTAAAGATGTCACAGAGCGAAAAGAACTGGAAGAGCGCCTTCGCAAATCTGATACCCTCCATGTGGTTGGAGAACTCGCTGCCGGCATCGCTCACGAAATCAGAAATCCAATGACAGCCCTTAAAGGCTTCATTCAGCTCCTGAAAGGAAGTGTGGAGGGAGACTATTCTCTTTACTTCAACGTCATCACCTCAGAATTAAAGCGCATCGAATCCATCATCACAGAGTTTTTAATTTTAGCCAAGCCCCAGGCTATCATGTATGAGGAGAAACATGTGACACAAATTATGAAAGACACATTAGACCTTCTTAACGCGCAAGCCAATCTCAGCAACGTACAAATGCATCTGGATTTAGTCGGCGACATTCCGCCGATATACTGTGAACCGAATCAGCTGAAACAGGTTTTTATCAACATATTAAAGAATGCCATCGAAGTCATGCCTGACGGCGGCAATATTTATGTGACAATCAAAAAAGCTGATCAACATCATATTTTAATATCTTTAAAAGACGAAGGAGTCGGAATCACAGAGGATAAATTAAAGCGTCTCGGAGAACCGTTTTATACAACAAAGGAACGGGGAACTGGACTCGGGCTCATGGTAAGCTATAAAATTATTGAAGAACATCAAGGCAAAATAATGGTGGAAAGTGAAGAAGGAAAGGGAACTGTTTTCCATCTTACACTGCCCGTCCGGCAGAATTTTGAGGAAAGAAGGCTAGACGAATGAATTACTATACGACATCGGAAACGCCGCTCGGGAAACTCGCGATTGTCGAGGAAGAAGGCCGCATCACCCGTCTCTTTCTCAGTAAGGAAGATTTGATCGAGTGGAAAGAATCTGTTGAGGGTGCGGAGCAGTTAGAGACTGCTTTTCTGGCAGAAGCGAAAAAGCAGCTTCACGAATATTTTGCGGGGGAAAGAAGGACATTCTCACTGCCATTGAGCCAAAAGGGCACGCCTTTTCAGCAAAAAGTATGGGAGGCGCTTGCCATGATTCCATATGGTGAATCACGAAGCTATGCTGATATCGCCGTTGCGGTAGGCAGTCCGAAAGCGGTACGTGCTGTCGGACAGGCAAATAAACGAAATGACCTGCCGATATTTGTCCCATGCCACAGAGTGATTGGCAAAAACAGCACGTTAACAGGGTATGCCGGAAGCAAAACTGACATCAAAGCTTATTTGCTTAGCATCGAGCAAATCTCCTACAAAGAAAAATAAAACATATGGCACGTTCCCTTTTTTCGCTGCCGACATATGATTTTACTAAGTTAAAAAAGTTGGTCTGATGAAAGAGGAGGACAAAGCAATTGAAGCCGAGCCGCTCTGAGAAAATTGCCGTTTTTGCCGAACTGCTTGTGAAACTGCATATCTTATCCAGCGCTCAAAAAGATGAAATGATCAATATGAATATGAGTAAACAAAAAAACCGCTGACTCGGCCCTTTATGAGCAAAGTCTTCAGCGGTTGTTTAATGAACCTTTTCGCCTGTGAACAGCTTGTCAATTTCTTCTTCATAGGAACCAGTCATAATCCCTTTTTCAGTAATGATCCCAGAAATAAGATGGTGAGGTGTAATATCAAAAGCAGGATTAAAGACAGGCACTTCAGCTGGAGCGGTCCGGACGCCGGAAATGTTCCTGACTTCATCAGGATCCCGTTCCTCTATCGGGATATCAGCCCCGCTTTTTACTTTAGTGTCAAAAGTAGATAAAGGTGCTGCTACAAAAAACGGAATATCGAAGGCGTTTGCTAAAATAGCAAGACCGTAAGTGCCAATTTTATTCGCAGTATCTCCGTTCCTTGCAATTCGGTCGGCGCCGACAATGACGGCAGAAATTTGTTTTTCTTTCATCGTATGGGCTGCCATACTGTCCGTAATCAGAGTGACGTCAATACCGCCCTGCATCAGCTCCCAAGCAGTAAGCCGTGAACCTTGAAGAACCGGTCTGGTTTCACAAGCATAAATATGAAGCCCCAAATCCTTTTGTTTGGCCAAATAAAACGGGGCAAGCGCGGTTCCATAGCGGCTTGTCGCGATAGAACCGGCATTGCAGATTGTCATAATCCGGTCGCCTTTTTTGAAAAGCTGAAGCGCGTTTTGGCCGATCATCCGGCACGTTTCTTCATCCTCGACTTGAATCTGAATCGCTTCATGGACAAGGTTGGTTTTTGCTTCATTTACAGAAATGGCGTTTTGAATTGATTGGCTCAGTCTTTCGAGCGCCCATGATAAATTGATCGCGGTCGGCCTTGAACTGTTCAAATCATTTTTGATATGATCCAATTCGCGGCGGAAATCCGCCACATTATCAGTTTCAATGTCTTTTGCCGCCAGCGCGAGCCCAAATGCTGCCGTAATGCCGATCGCCGGGGCTCCTCTCACTTTTAGTGAGACAATCGCGTCAAATACTTCTTCTTTCGTTGTCAGCTCCAGATATTCCGTGACATCAGGAAGCTTTTGCTGATTTAAAATCTTAATGGCTGTTTCTTTCCATTCAACAGAACGGGGAACAGCAAATGAATTGGTCATGGTTGAATCATTCCTTTACAAGTAACTTAAAACATTTAATAACATCTGTAATGGTTTTTAATTGTGAACGTTTTTCAATAAAGGCAGCACCGGTTTCCAACGCCAGCCGTTTTCTTTCGATTCGTTTATCAAACGGTACAATCGTATCCAGATCTGCGACATGGGCAAGGCCGATGGTGCGGCGTATCAGTTCGCAGCCGGCAAACCCAATTGTCTCTTCAAAAATATGGCTGAGTGTATCAGCGAGATAACCTTCGATTTTGGCATACACATCGAGGCTGTGTTTCTCCCAGGCTTCACTGAACGTTGTTTGAAACGTGTTCCAAACTTGTTTTACATGTTCATATAACGGATCTCGATCAGCACCGTCACGGCTGAGTGCATTTAACAATAAGTTGGCGATAAATTGGCCTACATCAAAACCGATTGGTCCGTAAAAAGCGAATTCAGGATCAATCACCTTTGTCTCAAGCTCGCTGGCAAAAATGCTTCCTGTATGCAGATCGCCATGAATCAGGGTTTCGGCAGATGTTAAAAATGACTTTTTCAGCTTAGCGGCTTCAACTTTGACCTTGTCATTTTTCCAAAGCTTTTCAACATATGGACGAAGCTCTTCCTCAAATTCATTTGTATCATGATCAAAGAAAGGATCTGTAAATACAAGTCTTTCGGTAATATCGCAGAGCTCAGGATTTGTAAACTGTTTAACAAGCTGTTTTTTCACCTTAGGCTCAAGTGCGTAATCAGAGGAGTAAAAAAGCGTTTTTCCTAAAAATTCTCCAACGTCGCGTGACAGGTTTGGATAATTTTCGCCTTCGAGAAGTCCTTTTCTAGCGATCTTCAGATGTGAAAGGTCCTCCATGACCGTGACCGCCAATGCGGTATCTGAATAGTAAACTCTCGGTACGAGGTGAGGGACGTGCTCACCCTGACGAATCAGTGCGCTGCTTTCAATTCTTGCCCGATCGATTGTCAGAGGCCAGCTTTCCCCGACAACTTTTGCGTAAGGAACCGCCTGTTTAATGATCAAAGCCCTGTCATTTTCTTGGTCATAAATATGAAAGACGTAGTTTAAATTTCCATCGCCGATTTCCTGGCATGTCAGCGTGCTTTTGCTTTGAAACAAGCCGAGTTTTACCGCCAAGGCGACAGCTGAGCTTTCATTTAACGTTTCGTATAAAGGTGTTTTTGTGACTGCCATCGTCATTCCCTCCAATTATGTAACATCTTGATATGTGTGCCGCAGAATGGCCGTAAAAAAGCCTCCTTCTCAGAGAGAAGGAGGCTTAACAATTATGTCCCGCCTCTCTTATCTCTCAGATCAGATCTGATGGAATTAGCACCGTGCCTTACGAGACCTCAGTCTCGGCGCCATGAAGATGCGCCCCATTTCACAATGGAATTACGGTCGGTTGCTGTTGGGGTCAAAAGGCCAATCCCTCGCCCAACTCTCGATAAGAGAATATATTCACTTGTTAAACAATTCTAATTTATCAGTTGATGAACATAGTAACAGGTGATTGTTTTAATTGTCAATATATTTTTTAATATAAATCTTTTCTGAGATCATCGAAAACAGGGATTTTCCCCCGTACCTCAACGCTTTCTTGGAGGTCAATTTCCGCTCTGACAATGCCTTCTTCTCGGCCGCCCTCTGCCAATATACGTCCCCAAGGGTCAATAATCAGGCTGTGCCCGGCGAATTCATTATCGGGATTAGCTCCTGTGCAATTGCAGGCAGCGACAAAGCATTGATTTTCAATGGCCCGCGCAATAAGCAGGCTTTTCCAATGATCAAGGCGGGGCAGAGGCCATTCCGCAGAAATGAACAGCACGTTAGCGCCTTTTGTCGTATGTTTTCTGATCCATTCCGGAAAACGGATATCATAACAGATCAATCCGGAGCTTTTGACGCCGTCAAGCTCGAAGTATCCATCCTCGGAACCGGCTGATAAATATACATGCTCATCCATCAGCTGAAAAAGATGGGCTTTGCTGTACTCTTTAATGATTTGTCCTTCCTTATCTGCGATGAACATTGTATTATAAACATCAGAACCCTTTCTGACAGCAACAGATCCTGCGATAATATGAACCCCGTGTTTTTTTGCGGTTCTTTGCAGCCAGCTTTGAGCAGTGTGCCCGTCTTCATCAGCAAGCTGATCAAGATTGGCAAGGTCGTAACCGGTCGTCCATAATTCAGGGAGAACAAGAACATCAGCATGTTTACTCTCTTTTTCGATTAAATATTCAGCTTTTTTTATATTTTCAGAAGGTTTTCCGTATGAAATATCAAATTGAAGACAAGATATGGTCCATTTCATTTTTTAACACCCCATATTTTTCTTTACTTTTTTCATTTAACCATATATGATACTGGACTATCATTTCAAGATTTTTTTAGAAGGTGAAAACAGATGAAATTTGAACATTCTCAAGTGTTGCAGGAACTGCCTAAACAATTCTTTGCTTCTCTAGTGCAGAAAGTGAATCGAAAGCTGAAAGAAGGACATGATGTCATTAATTTGGGGCAGGGGAATCCCGATCAGCCGACGCCCGAGCATATCGTGGAGGAAATGAAGCGAGCCGTTGCTCAGCCCGAAAATCATAAATACTCGTCATTCCGAGGTTCGCACAGTCTAAAATCAGCAGCGGCGGCATTTTATAACAGAGAATACGGCGTCCAGCTTGATCCGGAAACTGAAGTAGCCGTATTATTCGGCGGGAAAGCCGGTCTTGTCGAGCTGCCGCAATGCCTGCTAAATCCTGGGGATACGATTTTGGTTCCTGATCCCGGTTATCCGGATTATTGGTCCGGTGTCACGCTTGCGAAAGCGAAAATGGAAATGATGCCGCTCACTAAGGAGAAAGCGTTTCTTCCTGAATACGCAAGCATTCCCGCTGACATAAGAGAACAAGCGAAATTGATGTACTTGAATTATCCGAATAATCCGACTGGAGCCGTCGCTACCGCCGATTTTTTTGAAGAAACGGTGAGTTTTGCGAAAGAAAACGAAATCTGTGTGATCCATGATTTTGCTTACGGGGCAGTGGGCTTTGACGGACACAAGCCTTTAAGTTTTTTGCAGACTGAAGGCGCTAAGGATATCGGAATTGAAATTTACACACTGTCCAAAACATATAATATGGCGGGCTGGCGGGTCGGTTTTGCAGTTGGAAACGCCTCGGTCATAGAAGCGATCAATCTTTATCAAGACCATATGTTTGTCAGTCTTTTCAGAGCAACCCAGCAGGCTGCTGAGACGGCACTCCTATCAGAGCAGACTTGCGTAGCGGAGCAAAATGCCCGATATGAAAGCAGGCGCAACACTTGGGTAGCAGCATGCCGGGAAATCGGCTGGGATGTAACAGCACCGTCGGGTTCATTTTTTGCGTGGCTGCCGGTGCCTGAAGGCTATAGCTCTGAGCAATTCTCAGATCTCTTGCTTGAAAAAGCGAATGTGGCGGTGGCAGCTGGAAACGGTTTTGGTGAATATGGAGAAGGGTATGTCAGAGTGGGGCTCTTAACGAGTGAAGCTAGGCTCAAAGAAGCAGCTTACCGAATTGGCAAACTGAACCTGTTTACCCAAAAAAGCATTGACAAGATTCTTTAACGGTGGGATAATTCAAAATAATTTATAAAATCTATATTTTCTTATCAAGAGCAGGCAGAGGGACGAGCCCGATGAAGCCCGGCAACCGACTTGTAAAGCACGGTGCTAATTCTTGCAGCTGGCGGCTGAGAGATAAGATTCGGACGAGAAACGAAACCTCTTTAGACGCATTGCTGTTTGAAGAGGTTTTTTATATGGGTTAAAAAATGAAAGGAGCTCTGGCATGAGTGAATTATTAGCAACATATCTCCTGACCGATCCGGGAGCCGACACGGTGAAAAAAGCAGAACAAATCGCAACAGGGTTGACGGTGGGCTCTTGGACTGATCTGCCTCTGGTGAAGCAGGAGCAGATGCAAAAGCATAAGGGACGGGTTGTGAAGGTTGAGGAGAGAGAGGGACATCTTGCATCAGGAAAACAAGCGGTCATCACAATTGCTTATCCCGAGGTGAATTTTTCACAGGATATTCCGGCATTGCTGACAACTGTGTTTGGCAAGCTGTCGCTGGACGGAAAAATCAAATTAATAGATCTCGAATTTTCAGAAGCGTTTAAGCGTACACTTCCAGGACCGAAGTTTGGCGTATACGGCATCCGGAAGATGCTTGGAGAGTTTGAAAGACCGCTGTTAATGAGCATTTTTAAAGGGGTCATCGGAAGGGACCTGAATGATATTAAAGAACAGCTCAGGCAGCAGGCACTGGGCGGGGTTGACTTAATCAAAGACGATGAAATTTTCTTTGAGACGGGTTTAGCACCTTTTGAAACAAGAATTACAGAGGGAAAACAAATTTTGAAAGAAACATACGAGCAGACCGGCCATAAAACGCTGTATGCAGTGAATTTGACTGGAAGAACGGCAGAGCTTAAAGGTAAAGCAAGACGCGCCGCTGAATTGGGAGCGGATACGCTTTTATTTAATGTCTTCGCTTACGGTTTGGACGTCATGCAAAGCCTTGCGGAAGATCCGGACATATCAATCCCCATTATGGCGCACCCTGCAGTCAGCGGGGCATTTACGTCCTCACCGTTTTATGGGTTTTCCCATGCCCTTTTGCTCGGAAAATTAAACCGATATTGCGGCGCTGACTTCAGTCTGTTCCCTTCTCCATACGGTTCTGTTGCGCTTCCGAGAGAAGACGCGCTGGCGATTCATGAAGAATGCGTAAAAGAAGATGCCTTTAACCAGACATTTGCCGTTCCGTCTGCTGGCATTCACCCTGGTATGGTTCCGCTTTTAATGCGTGATTTTGGCATTGATCATATTATTAACGCCGGAGGAGGCATACACGGACATCCAAACGGCGCCCAAGGCGGGGGCAAAGCGTTCAGAGCTATGATTGATGCGGTTTTGGAGGCGCAGCCGATTGAAGAAAAAGCCGGTCAATGCGAAGATTTGAAGCTTGCACTTGATAAATGGGGAAAGGCTGAAGCCGTATGACGTCTCAAAAACCGTTGATTATATGTGATTTTGATGGAACCATCACGATGAACGACAACATTATAAACATTATGAAAACATTCGCTCCGCCGGAGTGGACTGCGTTAAAAGACGGCGTGCTCTCCAAAACAATGTCGATCCAAGAAGGCGTCGGGCGGATGTTCGGCCTTCTGCCGAGCAGTTTAAAAGAGGAGATTACGAGATTTGTAATAGAAGACGCAAAAATCAGGGACGGCTTTCGGGAATTTGTCGCATTTGTTAACGAGCATGAACTCCCGTTTTATGTCGTAAGCGGGGGGATGGACTTTTTTGTTTATCCGCTGCTTGAAGGAATTGTTGAGAAAGATCATATTTATTGCAACCGTGCTTCATTTGAGAACGAATTCATTCATATTGATTGGCCTCATTCTTGCAAAGGCACATGCACAAATCAATGCGGGTGCTGCAAGCCAACTGTTATTAACGAGCTTTGTGAGCCGGATCAATACATCATCATGATCGGTGACTCCGTTACCGACGTGGAGGCGGCAAAGCTGTCTGATCTTTGCTTTGCAAGGGATTATTTATTAAATGAATGCAAGGAGCATCATCTGAATCATATGCCATACCATGATTTTCATGAAATAAAGAAAGCAATTGAAGACGTAACGGAGGTAAAGAAATGGCTGCAAAACAAGAGCGCTGGGGAGAGCTTGCCGAAGTAAAACGGGAATTGGCAGAAAGAGATTGGTTTCCGGCGACCAGCGGCAACCTGTCCATCAAGGTTTCCGATGAGCCATTGCAATTTCTCGTAACGGCGAGCGGAAAAGATAAACGAAAAGAAACGGATGAAGACTTCCTGTTGGTGGATCAGAACGGAGAGCCTGCCGAAAGCGGACATCATCTAAAACCGTCAGCGGAAACGCTTTTGCATACGCACCTGTACAATAAAACAAATGCCGGATGCTGCCTTCATATTCATACGGTAAACAATAACGTCATCTCAGAGCTGTATGGAGATCAAAAACAAATCACTTTTAAAGGACAGGAAATTATAAAAGCGCTTGGCCTGTGGGAAGAGAATGCAGAAGTGTCCATTCCAATTATAGAAAATCCGGCTCATATTCCGACTCTCGCAACGCTTTTCGCGGATCAGGTTACTGGAGATTCAGGAGCTGTCCTGATCCGGAACCATGGCATTACGGCTTGGGGAAGAACAGCGTTTGAAGCGAAAAGAGTGCTTGAAGCATATGAATTTTTATTCAGCTATCATTTGAAACTGAAAACACTCCAGCATCAGCTGGTTAAATAAAAGGGGGAACCGCAAATGGCAACAATTCGAATTCATGATGAGGCAAATACAACAATTGAAAATCAAGAAGAAGTGGCAAGCTTTCTGGACAGTCAAGAGGTAATCTATGAGCAATGGAATATCGCTAAGCTCCCTGTGCAGATTTCAGAAAAATATGACCTGTCTGAAAAAGAAAAACAACAGATTCTTGACACCTTCGACGCCGAAATTAAAGATATTTCAGCCCGCCGCGGCTACAAAGCCCAAGATGTCATCTCTTTGTCTGACGCTAATCCGAAACTGGATGAACTGCTTGAAAACTTTAAAAGAGAACATCACCATACAGACGATGAAGTCCGTTTTATCGTAAGCGGCCACGGGATTTTCGTCATTCAAGGCAAGGACGGCACATTTTTTGATGTCCGTTTAAATCCTGGAGATTTAATCTCAGTACCTGAAAATATCCGCCATTACTTCACGCTTCAAGAAGATCGCAAAGTTGTGGCGGTGCGGATTTTTGTTACATCTGAAGGCTGGGTTCCGATTTATGAAAAAGACAGCGTAAACCAATAAGAAGAAAAAGCCCCGTTTATAAAAGCGGGGCTTTTTAATTTATCGTAAACGCCATTCCTCGTATTGGGACATTTCTTTTTTGATCGGCGTCCAAATCAAACCGAGAACGGCAGCATCGTCAAGAATTCCTAAACCGAGCACGAAGTCCGGAATCATATCAATCGGCATGATGATGTAAAAGACAGCAGCTGTCAGAAGCAAAAGTGTTTTCATCTGTGAACGGGGATAGTCACCGTTTCGCCAATCACGGAGCATTTGGCAAAAGATTGTAATATGATTGATTAATTTTTTGCGGGTTTTTCTTTTCAGAATAGCTTTTCCGCCTGCTGCACCGAGCATTATCGCTTTTTTTTTCTTCATTTAGCATTCCTCCTGCCTGCCGGTGTGTTTAAGATGGTCTTCGTCTGGGTATTGTTCTTCTAATCCTATCAATATATCTATTATAAATGAAAAATTAAGTTATTTAATAAAAATATGTTTACAAATAAAGTATAATCTGTAATAATGCACAATAACCCAATCAAACTTGTTTCCTATTTCTTAGCGGCGAGGGGTGAATTGAATGGGCTGTTCTTCTGAACAAGAAAGATTGCTGGTGTCTATTGATGAAAAAAGAAAGTTAATGATAGACGCCGCTAGTAAGCAGGGATTTACAGGGCATGACACAATCAGACACAGTCAGGAGCTGGATTCTTTAATGAACGAATACCACCAGCTCATGCAAGAAAGCGAACATTCCCAAGGAATTCAAGGCCTTGTGAAGAAATTAGGCTTGTGGCCCCGAAGAGACGTCATGCCTGCATATGATGCACATAAATAGCGGCGCTATCTGATGCATATATAAAGAGAGAGCTTTTCAGAAGCGCTCTTTTTTTCTGGGAAAATTTCATACGAAAGAGGGAACTGATGAAAGAACTGGCGGTAGTCATTACTGAAATGATAAACCAATTTCATGATGCTTTTATTTCGATATGCGGGGTGCTTGGCATTCAATTAACCGACAAAGAAATGCATTTTTGGGTAATTGGGATATTTGGCATCTTCTTTTTCGCTGTCACTCACGCTGTATTTACATGGCTTTCTAAATGGAGCTTGACGGCTTTGTCCTTTATCTATACCGTAACGGTCATCATTGTGATCGTATTTGCAATTGAGATTCAGCAAAAAGTGACCGGACGGGGAAATATGGAGTTTTTAGATGCAACAGAAGGGTTAAAAGGCTTTTTGGTGTTCTTTGTCATCTTTTTGCTTTTAAAAATGCTTCTGCGTTTGATCCGATTCTTCTTTTCAGGAGGAGCTGTAAGCAAGGGGAATGGAAATGCCCGTTCCCGAAAATAAAATAAGCCCTCCTGAGACTGTCAGGGGGCTAGGAAGAGGAGACGGGGAGGGTAATGGTAACCTCGGTTCCTCTTCGTACTTCACTTTCTATATGAATGGAACCTCCGTACATCAGAACGATCCGTTTACATACGACAAGCCCGAGGCCGGTTCCTTTTTCTTTAGAAGTGACAAATGGAAGAAAGATATGTTCCAGCATTTCCTGTGATATCCCTTCGCCGTTATCCATCACTTTTATAATGGCCTTTTTATCAAATGCTCCTAAGGAAATTGTGAGTTTGCCGCCTTCTGGCATAGACTCAAGGCCATTTTTCGCAACATTCAAAATGACTTGTTTAATATGGTCTTTTGTACATTTTACTTTTAGAGGTTTATCAGTTAAAAATGTTAACTCTACCTCCACATTATATAAATTTCCTTCAGAATAAATGATCGGCATAATTTCTTCGATAATATCCTGAAGCGAGTTAAGCTCCCATTTCTCAGCTGTCGGTTTTCCGAGAACTAAAAACTCACTCACAATTTGGTTGATACGTTTAATCTCTTGGTCGATAATTGAAAAGTAAAGCTGATCCTCTTCACCTTTATATTTCTTTTGCAGCAGCTGAATAAAACCGCTTATGCCGGTGAGCGGATTGCGGATTTCGTGAGCCGTGCTGGCAGCAAGCGTTCCGATCAGCTCTAATTTTTGCTGCTCATTTTCCGAGCGCTCCAGTTGGGTCCGCCGCTTCAGCAAATAATAAAGCACAAGAATAAAAAGAATATTCAGCAAAACGATAATACAGGAAAGAGGAAGCACAAGGCTTTTACTCAGCTCCTCTATTGAGACAGGATTCGGGTATACTTTCATATTCCAGCTGATATCATCGAGATAACCGCTGACAGGTTTTTGCTCCTTTGCGTGAGAAGCCTGTCCGCTTGAGAAAATCATTTTGTCATTTTCATTCACAACTTCAATATAGACATCAGGGCTCAGCAAGTTAATCAGGTTTTGCAGATAGTCAATTTGTATAGCTGCCACAAGGTAATCTGTGACATTTTTCTTTTCGTCCAGCGCGGGAACACAAATTGTAAAAATCGGCTGGCCTGTAATTCTGCTTGAATAGCTGTCTGTAATGATAGTCTTTTTTGTTTGTTTTGCTTTTGTAAAAAAGGATCTGTCAGCCAGATTGACTTTAGTTTTTAATTCTGTTGCGCTGGCAGTGACATCTCCTTTGGCATTGAGCAAATAAAGACCGGAAAACCTTGGTTCGGAATCAAACGTTTTTTCTAAAACAGTTTTCATTTTTTTAATATCTATCGGTCTGTCGATAGCAATTGACAAGGAAGTCATTCTCGCTTTTGTTTCGCCGATTAAATAATTTATTTTGTTGCGGTGAAGATTCAGCATAACACTGGCTTCTTGCTTATGTTCGGCAGCTATTGTTTCTTTTTCCTTTTCATAGACGAAAAAGCTTATGACGAGTGCCGGAATCACTACTAGTGCAATATAAAGCTTAATTCTCCCGCAGGCGCCTTTTAGTATTTTCAATTTGCATCGCTCCAACATACACCTGATTAGAGGTATTATATCATTGTTTCTTCTTGTTTAATAAGAAAAAATAACCAAAATAATTAAGAAAAACAAGTTGTTCACATGAATAATAAAAAAGAAGAGAAATATTGGAAAGATTTTTATTGACATTTCGGTATTTGTTTATTAATGTTTCTCTGTAACGGTTTCTAAAAGGATGATTGAGACATGACAGAAAAATCACTGAAGTTATTTATCGTGCTGTCGCGCGCGTATCGGTCTATTAATGATCATATGAATAAGCATATTCATAAGCATGGACTGAATCCTACTGAATTTGCTGTGCTGGAGCTGTTATATCATAAAGGTGATCAGCCGCTGCAGCAGATAGGGGATAAAATTCTCTTGGCCAGCGGGAGCATCACCTACGTCGTAGATAAGCTTGAGCAAAAAGAGCTCCTTATTCGGAAAGCATCACCTACAGACAGACGAGTAACATTTGCACAAATTACCGAAAAAGGCATCAGTCTTTTGGATGATATTTTCCCTGATCATGCAGCTGAGATTGATGAAATGATCAGTGTATTAAGCGAAGAAGAAGTTGAACTGTGCACTGAAATGTTAAAAAGGGTAGGATTAAACGCAAAACAGTTTCATAATAAGTAAAAAAAGGAAGCCTTGTGATAGATAAGGCTTCCTTTTTTACTATTTTTCATTTGTTTCCGCTGCGCCTCTTGGCAAGATGAGAACTTCAACCCGTCTGTTTTTGCTTCGGCCTTCCGCAGTTTTGTTGGAGGCCACTGGTTTATACTCCCCATAGCCTTTGGCACTGAAAACTTTGGCATCAAGCTTAGGGTTCTCAATCAGAAGCCCCATGAAGTTTACGGCTCTCATTACACTTAAATGCCAGTTCGACTGAAATTCTGAATTTCTAATCGGCATATTGTCTGTATGTCCGCTGATAATAATGTTTCTCGGCGGATTAATCACGAGAAGGTTTGAAATCTCTTTTGCAAGCGGAATGTCTTCCTTGCGGATGGTCGCTTTTCCTGAATCAAAGAAGATGCTGTCTTTAATCGTGATCAGAAGACCTTCCTTAGTCATCTTTGTTTCCAGCTGATGCTCCATCTTTTTATCTTTAATGAACTTTTCCACCTGGCTCTGCACATTTTTAAGTTCTTCTTGATCAGCTGCTTTTTCCTTTAGTTTCTTGTTTTCCTTTTTCTCTTCTTTTTCCTTTTCCACTTCATCGATTCCGTCTGACTCATTTTTAGGAGGGGTGACGCTGGAATAATCCAATACGCCGGTTCCGCCTGTAAAGACTTCATTAAATGATTTAGAAAGCATTTGAAACTTAGCTGCGTCAATCGAGCTGCTCGCGTACAGCACAATAAACAGTGCTAGGAGAAGGGTAAGGATATCGGCGTAAGGAACCAGCCATGATTCATCAACGTGCTCGTCCTCATGCTTCTTCTTCTTTTTTCTCGCCATTTTGCGCCTCTCCTTCTCGTTCTGCAAATTTCAAACGGTCCTTCGCAGGAAGGTACATTAAAAGTTTTTGCTCGATCACTTTCGGTGCCTGTCCTTCTAAAACGGACAGTACGCCTTCAATCATAATTTCACGGAGCTTGACTTCCTGTTTTGACTTGCGTTTTAATTTGTTTGCAAAAGGATGCCATAATACATATCCCGTAAAGATACCGAGAAGGGTGGCTACAAAGGCTGCACTGATGGCGTGACCAAGTTCATCTGTATTGTCCATATGAGAAAGCGCGGCAATCAGTCCGATAACAGCACCGAGCACCCCAAGTGTCGGCGCGTAAGTTCCCGCCTGTGTAAAAATGGCGGCTCCGGCCTGGTGTCTGTCCTCCATCGCTTCAACTTCTTCAGTCATGATATCTCTGATAAATTCTGCGCTTTGCCCGTCAACAGCCATGCTGAGGCCGTTTTTCAGAAACGCGTCATCTACATTTTCAATACTTGCTTCCAAAGCCAGCAGACCTTCACGGCGTGCAAGCTGAGCCCATTCAGAGAACATAGGAATGAGTTCTTCTATTGTCAGCTGTTTGTTTTCTTTAAATAGCACACGGAACAGCACAGGCACTTTTTTAATTTCTTTCGTTGGGAACGCAATGACTACCGCTGATATCGTTCCGGCGATGATAATTAAAATGGCAGCGGGATTTGCAAGAGCAGCGAAACTGACGCCCTTCAGAACCATTCCCACACTCAATGCAACAAAAGCAAGAATAATACCGATAATCGAAGTTTTATCCATAATTTTCACCAAATCCTTTTTTACTAGCTTGTCTATGGTTAATATCGGTATCAGTGTCTGGAACTTTAGGGACATTGTGAAATTGTTCATGAAATATTCAAGGAAGATACATAGAAGGGAGAAATAAACAAACGCGGGCTTTTCAGCATGGAAAAGCCCGCGGGTTTTAACGGTACCGCGATAGATTGGTGGGTATCTGATTCTCTAAACGGCTTTTGTCAATAGAAATAGATATTCGTTATAGATAAACATGTTCCATCCCTCCTTAAGAAAGCGAAGGAATGACAGTTCTTGGACAAGAGAAGGATTTTACATAAATAGCGGCTTCCCTGAAAAGGAAGCCGCTGATTTTTATTTTGCATGAACTTTGATGTTATCATCTTCTACTGTGACGTGAAAACTTGCAATCTCGTTATTGTCAAGCAGCAGATCAGTCATTTCATCCTCAATCCATTCCTGGATCGTTCTTCTGAGCGGGCGCGCACCAAATGAAGGATGGTAACCCAGTTCAGCTATTTTTTCTTTTGCTTCATCTGAAACACTCAAGCTGATACCGCGTTCTGCCAATGTTTCTTCCAATTCTCCAAGAAGAAGGCTGACGATTTTGCCCAGATGCTCTTTTTCAAGGGAACGGAATTCGATGATGCTGTCAAAGCGGTTGAGAAACTCAGGTTTAAAGAACATGCTGAGCGAATCAATTAATGTTTGTTCTTCAATCACGCTGTCCTCTGATTGGAAACCGACTTTCGTTTGTTTTTCACCGGTACCTGCATTGCTTGTCATAATGATGACGGTGTCTTTAAAGCTTACGGTTCTGCCTTGGCTGTCCGTTAAGCGGCCGTCTTCCATAATTTGCAGAAACATATGCTGAACATCTGGGTGCGCTTTTTCAATCTCGTCAAGCAGCACGATGCTGTATGGATTGCGGCGCACTTTTTCCGTTAATTGTCCAGCTTCCTCATGGCCGACGTATCCAGGTGGTGAACCAATGATTTTAGACACGGCGTGTTTCTCCATGTATTCACTCATATCGAGACGGATAATGGCATCTTTCGTGCCGAATAATTCATCCGCCAGTGTTTTAGAAAGCTCTGTTTTCCCTACGCCGGTTGGTCCGACAAAGAGGAAGGAGCCGACTGGTCTGTTTTTTGATTTTAAGCCGGCGCGGCTGCGTCTGACCGCTTTTGCCACTTTTTGAACAGCCGCTTCTTGTCCGATGACGCGTTCATGTAGCTTTGCTTCAAGCTCTTTCATTTTTGTTTGCTCGTCTGCCTGCAGTTTTCCCACAGGAATGCCGGTTTTTTGTTCGACGATATCCTGAATGTGCTCAGCTTCCACTGTGACGGCGGAATGTGCGGAAGAGCTGTTCAGTATTTTCTCCAGTGCGATTTCTTCATCACGGAGTTTTGCTGCCAATTCGTAATTCTCTTCTTCCAGCGCTTTTGTTTTTTCTGCTTCAATTGCAGTCAGCCGTTCAGCTGCATCTTCATCATTTAAATCATCAATTAACAGATTGGCTTTAGATCCAGCTTCGTCTAATAAATCAATCGCTTTGTCCGGCAGATGTCTGTCCTGAATGTAGCGTGCTGATAAAGTGACACATGCTTTCAATGCTTCATCGCTGAATGTCACGCCATGATATGCTTCGTATTTGTCTTTAATTCCTTGCAGAATGCTGATCGCTTGTTCAATTGTAGGCTCCTGTACCATGACAGGCTGAAAACGTCTTTCCAGCGCCGCATCTTTTTCAATTTGACGGTATTCTTTCAGTGTTGTCGCTCCGATGACTTGGAGCTCACCTCTGGCAAGAGCGGGTTTGAGAATGTTTCCTGCATCCATTGAGCCTTCTGCAGAGCCTGCGCCAACGAGAAGGTGAATTTCATCAATGAAAAGAATGACATTTTTGCGCTCTTTCAGCTCAGTGATCAGCTGTTTCATTCTTTCTTCAAATTGGCCTCTGATGCCAGTGTTTGCAACAAGGGATGCGACATCAAGCAAGTAAAGCTCTTTGTTTTTTAATTTATGTGGAACATCGCCTTCAGCGATTTTTAAAGCGAGCCCTTCTGCAATAGCTGTTTTCCCTACACCTGGCTCTCCAATCAGCACCGGATTATTTTTGTTGCGGCGGTTTAGAATCTCGATCACACGCGCAACTTCTTCATCACGTCCGATGACAGGGTCAATCAGACCGGCTTTAGCGCCGTTTGTAATATTTTGCGCCAGCTCATCAAGCAAACCTTTTTTCTCGCTTGCTTTAGCTGCGCTTTGTTCTTTCGGCTGGAATGCTTGTTCAAAGGGAAAACCGAAAGATTGAGGACCCATGCTCATTGAAGGTTTACGAGTCAGTTCGTGATAGCAAGTTTCACATAAAACCATTTGTTTATGAACAGAATTTATTTGCATGTTAAGGCGAATCGTCGCCTCGTTTTGATGACAGTGTTGACAACGCATTTGCCAAAACCTCCTTTTAAAATTTGATCATCTTTGACCAATTAACTTGGAAAAAAAGGTCGATTTAATTGACCTTCTTTGACTAATAGTATACGCCAGTTTCACTGGCTTTCAAAACCATTTGCTCAAAGCAGTCTTTCTTGACCAACTTTGACCAATAGAATAATAAAAAAGACGGCTGGTTTGACCTTCTTTGATTAATAGTATACTCTGACCTTTTTTGACTTTCAAGCCTTTTGCTCAAAAATATTTTTGAGTTGTTTCCACAGTAAAACTTGTTTTGTTCGTCTTTTCAAGGAACTTGTCTCATAGGCTATAAAAAGGCTAAAAGGACAATACTGCTGTTGGTTCGGAGGGGAGAAATGGAACAATCAAAAGGGTCTGCACATCAGCTCGCTTTTGTGTATGTAGGCACAGTCGTCGGAGCGGGATTTGCAACTGGCAGGGAAATTGTTGAGTTTTTTCTGAAGTTCGGCTGGTTCGGATTGCTTGGTATTATTATAAGCGGAGGGATGTTCACGTTTTTAGGCGCAAAGCTGATGATCATTTCAAAGCGAATCAATGCCAAGTCATATCAGGAAATGAATATATACTTGTTCGGGGAGGCTGCCGGAAGGATTATCAATGTCTTTATGCTGTTTGTTCTCCTTGGTGTCACATCTGTCATGCTGTCTGGCGCAGGGGCGCTTTTTGAGGAACAGCTTGGCATGTCAGCTCAAGTTGGAATGCTGATCACAATTGGATTAAGTTTGATTGTGATGACAAGAGGAGTAAAAGGCATTTTCGGTGTAAATGTGTTTGTTGTACCGCTTTTGATTATCTTTTCTATGGTTGTGGTGGCCGATTCTTTTATTTTCAGTGAGACGCGGAATACAACTCAGTGGGTGTGGCCGCATCGATGGGACTGGCTATTATCAGCGGTGTCGTACGGCGCTTTGAATTTATCGCTTGCCCAGGCTGTTTTGGTGCCGCTGGCGAATGAAATGTCTTCAGAACAAGTGATAAGAAAAGGCGCTTTCATCGGAGGGACAATGTTGACAATTGTGCTTTCTGCGAGTTTTTTGTCTTTGTCGATGCTGCCGGATGTATTTTTGTATGATATTCCAATGGCTCAAGTGGTTTACCTCTTTGCGCGATCTGTACATTTGATTTACTTGTTGATTATATTCGGCGAAGTGTTCACGTCGGTGATCGGAAATCTTTATGGGCTGGAAAAACAAGTGAAGAGCTTTCTTCCTATAAAAAGTAAATATATCTTTGCGGCAATTATGATTACGGCTTATATCACGAGTCAAATTGGTTACGGCAAGCTCATTTCAACCATTTATCCATTGTTTGGCTATGTGAGCTTGGCCTTTATAGGCGCTTTGGTCTGTAAAAAGGTTCCCCGGCACAGTTTGTAGTCAAAATGTTTATACGTATATAATAATGAAGCAAACGTTTATGCTGAACTCTGCGCTAGCCAGGAATTGATGTGTTTTTGCTGTGTAGAAGAATCAAGCCAAAGAAATGAGACAGGCTTTTGGCTATCTTTTTATTGTCAAGAAAAACAACATTATGGTAAGATAGCAGAAGTGAAAAAATTGAAGAAAATCCGTGGATATGCGGGAGAGGTTCTAGCTACACCCTCTATAAAAAACTAAGGACGTGCTGTATCCTTGGATACGGCCTTTTTTATGTTTTTCTAGAGCACCTTTCCGGAAAGGTGTTTTTTTATATTTTAACAGTTGTAGCGATGTCTCTCGCCGAGGTTTTTTATAGCGGAGAAGGAGAGGAATCATGAAAAAGGAAAAAGCAATTGTTGTATTTAGCGGCGGCCAAGACAGTACTACATGTTTACTGTGGGCGTTAAAGGAATTTGAAGAAGTTGAAACTGTAACTTTTCATTATAATCAGCGTCATTCGCAGGAAGTTGAAGTGGCGAAGGGGATTGCGGATAAGCTTGGCGTGAAAAATCATTTGCTTGATATGTCACTTTTGAACCAGCTTGCGCCTAATGCCCTGACGAGAAATGATATAGAAATTGAAGCAAAAGACGGCGAGCTGCCATCAACATTTGTTCCAGGCCGTAACTTAGTATTCTTATCTTTTGCGTCTATCCTGGCGTATCAAATTGGCGCCCGTCATATTATCACAGGCGTTTGTGAAACGGACTTCAGCGGCTATCCAGACTGCCGTGATGAATTCGTTAAATCTTGCAATGTGACGGTGAACCTGGCCATGGAGAAGCCATTTGTGATTCATACACCGCTCATGTGGCTGAATAAGGCAGAAACGTGGAAACTTGCTGACGAACTGGGCGCGCTTGATTTTGTGAAGAACAACACGCTCACATGCTATAACGGCGTGATCGCAGACGGATGCGGCGAATGTCCGGCATGTCACCTTCGCTCCAGAGGCTATGATGAATATATGGCGATGAAAGGAGAGAGGGCATAAATTGTTATCTCAAATATATCCACAGGTCCAGCATCCATATTCATTTGAATTGAATAAGGACATGCAAATCTCTGCCGCTCATTTTATTCCGCGTGAAAGTGCGGGAGCGTGCAGCAGGGTGCACGGGCATACGTATACCGTAAATATTACCGTTGCCGGTGATGAGCTTGACGATTCCGGCTTTCTCGTGAATTTCAGTGTGCTCAAAAAACTGGTTCACGGCTCCTATGATCATACGCTTTTAAATGATCATGAAGAATTTTCTAAGGACGACCGGTATTCGCTGCCGACAACTGAAGTCGTAGCAAAAACGATCTATGACAAAGTGCAGGCTTATTTAAACACACTGGAGAATAAACCAAGCTGTGTGCAGGTGTTTGTCCGTGAAACACCGACCAGTTATTGTGTTTACCGTCCGAAAAAGGGTGGTTTGAATGGCTAAAGGAATTCCTGTATTAGAAATTTTCGGCCCGACGATTCAAGGGGAAGGCATGGTGATCGGACAGAAGACAATGTTTGTCCGTACAGCTGGCTGTGATTATTCCTGCAGCTGGTGTGACTCCGCCTTCACTTGGGACGGGTCTGCTAAAAAAGATATTCGCTGGATGACAGCCGAGGAGATTTTTTCAGAGCTTAAGGAGATTGGGGGAGACGCGTTTTCTCACGTAACCATCTCCGGCGGAAACCCGGCGCTGTTAAAACAGCTGGATGCTTTGATAGAGCTGCTGAAGGAAAACAATATCCGTGCAGCTCTCGAAACACAGGGGACAGTCTATCAGGATTGGTTTACACTGATCGATGATCTGACGATTTCACCTAAACCGCCAAGTTCGAAAATGGTGACGAACTTTAATAAGCTGGATCACATTTTGACATCACTGAAAGAGAATAACAGACAGCATGCTGTCAGCTTGAAGGTTGTCATTTTTAATGATGAAGATCTCGAGTTTGCCAAAACTGTACACAAACGCTACCCGGGAATACCGTTTTATCTGCAAGTCGGGAACGATGATGTGCATACGGCAGATGACAAATCACTCATTGCACATTTACTTGGAAAATATGAAGCGCTTGTTGATCAGGTCGCTGCCGATGCGGAGCTGAATCTCGTCAGAGTGCTTCCGCAGCTGCATACCCTGTTATGGGGCAACAAAAGAGGAGTTTAATAGGAAGGAAGATAAATATGACGACAAGAAAAGAATCTGAATTAGAAGGTGTAACACTGCTTGGCAACCAAGGAACAAATTATTTGTTTGAATATGCGCCGGACGTGCTGGAATCCTTTCCAAATAAACATGTAAACCGTGATTATTTTGTAAAATTCAACTGCCCTGAATTCACATCTTTATGCCCGAAAACAGGACAGCCTGACTTCGCAACAATTTACATCAGCTATATTCCTGATGAAAAAATGGTGGAGAGCAAATCACTAAAGCTGTACTTGTTCAGCTTCAGAAACCATGGAGACTTCCACGAAGATTGCATGAACATCATCATGAACGACTTGATTGAATTAATGGACCCGCGCTACATTGAAGTATGGGGCAAATTCACGCCAAGAGGCGGAATTTCCATTGATCCGTACACAAACTACGGAAAACCTGGCACGAAGTACGAGAAAATGGCCGAGTACCGCATGATGAATCATGACTTGTATCCGGAGACGATTGATAATCGTTAATTTTTCCGTTGTGTGATGCGCAGTGTTCAACGAAGTGAGGTCACAGTAAAATACGAACATTTAGCGTCAGTTTTAGGCGGAAATGTGACCAAGTCACAATTTGGCGGCCCTCTTGTGACCATACCGTGACCGAAAATATATAAATGTGTGACCACGATCCTCGCTTTTTGGCGGGGATTTTTTATTTGATTCGATTTAGTTTTCAACATAATTATATGAGGTGATTTTTAATTATTGTGTAGGTCAGAATCGATATTTACCGAACAATTTGATTCGATAGCGCCTCGGTAGCATCTTCATGCGTTAGTTCGTCGTGTTGTTAGTGAATAATTTCGTTCACTGTTTTATGTTCGTTTTTTAGATATAAAAAGAAATTTTTATTTAGTTATATCAATGAAATTTTCGTAAAAAAGACGCCGATTTATTCAGCGTCCTCTTCTTCTGCTTCCTCTGTTTCGAATATCTCCTAGACTTCTACTTCCAGCGCCTTCGCAATCGGTTTTCGTGGCGACTGTTCTTATCGAATCACGATATTGAACCTTGTGTTACGCCAGATGCTTCGGATAGCCTTACTTGAGTCCACTCCTCACATATAATGTAAAATGAATTATCGAAAGGGTGATGCTGTGAAAAAATACATTTTTATCCTTATAATTATTTTTATAGCAGTTGGAGGTTTTATATTGAAGAATATTAATGATAAAAATGAACAGGCAGAAGAGGTAAAGATTGCTCAAGAACGAATGGAGAAATTTATCAAAGCGAATTATGAAGGAATACATAACGTTACATTTAAAGATAAATACGAAATAGATCCAATGGGCGGTATGGGAGTATTTGGATATTTTAACGATGATACATCAAATAAATTTGACGGTATTTACGATAAGGCAAATGACAAAATTATGGGGCACACTATAGATGCTGTGAGAAAGAAAGAATGTAGAGATAAAGACTGTGATTATTAAAATGACGCCAGCGTGGGCGTCTTTATTTTTGTATTATACCTTCAATTGCCTCGGATATCGTGAACCATTTTTCAAGTCCGCGAGCTACATGTTTACCTTAGCCTGTTATTGTTACGTATGCCTCGTATGTATTATTGGAGTAGAATACTCTAACAGATAAATCCCTTTCTCTAAAGAGCAGCCAATCCTGCTTTTCTCCTTCTCCTTTGATTAAACATATTAAATTGATTTATTCATTACATAAAATGCAATTTAGTAATTAATAAAAGAACCCGACCCGTATGAAATTGACAAATGTATATTAAGTTCGTACAAATATCTGTAGGTGTACGCTATAAAGTTGAACTTATAGTTTTTACGCGAAAAGATATGACGGTACAGAGGGCGGCATTATCGGCTTATGAATCACAGCTTCCACCAATCAACATTGCAAATCCTCCGTGTTCTAGAATTGAATAATACAAAAAAAGACGAGTGAATCCGGGGGGAATGCCACTCGTCACCTTCTAATGAAAGACGGGATGCTGGATGGCAGCTCGTCTGTTTTATTATAAAATATCGAACGTATGTTTGTAAAGGCGTCTTCTTTAAAGAGATGGTTAAAATAATGTTCAGAACAGATTCATTGTAAACGTTAGCTGCGTTATGTTAAGATGCATGAACTGATAAGGAGTGGTACAAAGTGAAAACATTGCGTTTAAACGATGTCACGTTAGAAATGTCTGCATTTCAAGAAGAGAGCGAGCCGAAGCGGAAAATTGCCTTTACCTTACACGTTACCAGTGAGGCTTATCATGATATCGCTGTGCTGTTATATGAAAAGACATTTAACGTCGAAGTTCCGGAAAGAGATCTTGCCTTCCGCGGTGAAATCACAAATTATTCAACGTCATTGACCAACCTGTACGAAGCGGGAGCCGTGAGTGAATTTTATATCGAAATAACGGAAACAGACGCGAACGCCGATTTATAATTGGTGTTTTTTTGATGAAAAAAGCTGCCGGCCGGCAGCTTTTGAGAAAGCTAATTTGATATGTAAGGTGTTTAATTGTTTGTCTAGCAGTTTTTGCAAATGCGTGTGGATGAAGGAGGATTTAATAGGAGTCTCTGATGATCTTGTAATTTTTATGATTTACAACGGTCAGTGAATCTAGCTCAAGATCCCGATAGTTATCCATAATGGTAACATCTACGATTACAGAATTCTCATTAACTTTTTCAACAACACCGGTTAACCCGTTTTTAAATTCAATGACGTTTCCGACCTTAGCGATTTTCACAAGCTTCCTCTCCTTTAAACATAATAATTCCTTTTGAAAGTATTAAACAGTATTTTCATTGAGAAGTAAAGCGATAAGGAGTTTTATCGTCCTAAGGAATTGTCCTGACGCAGGAAAAATGATATATTGATTTTCGTTCAAAGATTGAAAAGGGGGAGTTTTGATTGCGTCCCGAAGATATAACAGAACAGATTGAGCAGCTGCGTACCGGTGAAATAAAAGAACTGAGAGTCCAAAAGGAACACTTTCTTGATTTTAGAGCCGTTTTATCGAAACAGGACGATTTTAAGCATTTCCGAGGCATTGCCCAGCAAGGCGGAGATGTGGTGTTTCAATATTTAGAACAGCCAAGAAGCTAAAAGGTTTCTCATAAGTGAGAAGCCTTTTTATCATATATGACAGAACAGTAGTTATTTATTACAAACGTTGTAACATACGTAAATTAAATGTAAAACGGCAAAAGTGGAAAAATATGCTTTGAATTGACAAGATTTATAGAAAATGAGGCTGTTTTTTTGCCATTAATCAGTGCGTCACCCGGTATATTCCATCCTGATACCTGTTTGGGAGAGTTGGAAAATCTTTTTCCGTGAAATTGATTTGATCTCTTGTTAAGGTTATGAAGTGTTTTTTGAGCACTTTAAGGAGGAAACTGTATGACGACAAAATTTACTGCTCTAGCTGTTTTTCTTCTTTGTTTCATGCCTGCTTCGAAAATTGAACATACACAAGCTTCACTACTGAACACAAAGAAGACAAACCATGAAGAAGCTAAGCTGCTTACCCATATAAATCATGACACAGACATATCTTTCTCTTCACTGTCTGCTGATGAGGACAAGAAAAAAATAAAGCCGATCAAGCTTTCAGCGAACACTGAAAAGAAAGAAGAACAATCAGAGAAAACGAATGAGAAGAAAGAAACTTATTCTCAGTCTGAAAAAGAATTGCTTTCCCGACTCGTTCACGCAGAAGCGAAGGGCGAATCCTATGAAGGCAAGGTCGCTGTTGCAAGCGTCGTGCTGAATAGGACGGATAAGAAGGGTTTTCCCGATACAATCAGAGGGGTTATTTATCAGAAAAATGCCTTTGAACCTGTCGCAAACGGAAGCATTAATCAAGAGCCTGACAAAGAATCAATTGAGGCTGTTGAAGAAGCGATGTCATCTAAGGACAGAGAAACAGAAGCCCTTTTCTTTTATAACCCGAAAACGGCGTCAGATGACTGGATTCGCTCAAGGAAAATCATTGAAAAAATCGGCAGGCATGTCTTTGCCATATAAGCATAGAAGAGACATTCGTCTCAGCTGTGCTTTTTTTATAGAAAGATAAAAATAAAATAATTTTTGAACTTGTCTCATATGATGTTGATAGTACAAGAGACAAGGAGAGACATCATGAATCGATTTGTAAAAGGGATTATTCTTTTATCCATTGCCGCCTTTTTCGCCGAATGCCTTGAATTTGTCGTGAATATGATTTTGGCGCGCGAGCTTGGCGAGCACGGGATGGGGCTTTACATGAGTATTTTGCCTACCATCTTTTTAATTATTGTCATCGCAAGCCTGGAGCTGCCTATATCAATTTCTAAATTTATTGCTGAATCAAATCCAAAGCTCCATGAAAGCATGCTGAGGCACGCCTTTCGAATGACAGCTGTTTTCACAGCCTTTTCCACTGCCGCCGCCAGTATTGCGCTTCCTTTTATTCCGGTGTTTGATACATATCACCCGTTTATCAAAGGAATTGTCATCGGCTTAATTCCTATTGTCGCCTTTACGTCAATTGCCAGAGGCTACTTCATGGGTGTGCAAAAAATGGGGAAGATCGCAATCGCTAATGTACTCAAAAAAATCATTCAGCTGTTGTGCTTGTTCATCTTTTTTCAATGGTACTCGTTTGAGCTGGACATGGCTGTGCTGATTTCGCTGTTTGTCCTTGTCGTGAGCGATGTGATCGTGCTTGTATACTTGTATTCGCAGTTTATTCTGGCCAGACGTGCGGTATCGGGCCAGCAGCATATCCATTTACGCGGGAAAGATGTTAGAAAAAGACTGCTGGCCGTATCGATTCCGACAACCGGGCTGCGCATTTTTCACGCTGTGGTCAATGCCATTGAGCCCTTTTTAGTAAAAGGAGCGCTTTTGGCCGCGGGCGTTGCCGGGACAACTGCAATCGATCAATACGGCATGCTTGCCGGAGTGGCTGTGACGATAGGGGCGTTTCCTGCTTTTATCGCCCACTCGTTAATGGTCGTCATGATTCCGAGTATTTCTGAAGCTTATTCTCTCTCTCAATATGACATCGTATTAAAAAGGCTGAAGCAGTCGATCTTTATCACGTTTGGATACGGTATACCAGCTGTCTGGATCATGTTCCAGTTTGCGGAGCCCTTGACCCATCTGTTTTTTCACTCTCCAGAAGCACAATATTATTTGCAGCTTTTGTGGCCGTACTTTCTCTTTCATTTATTTGTGATGCCCCTTCAGGCATGTTTAATCGGGATGGGCTTTGTCAAAGAAGCTTTTTATCATAACGTGTGGAGCCATCTCGTTGCGTTGAGTATGATGTATGTGCTGGGTTCAATGGAAAACCTTCAAATGCTCGGTATCATCCTTGGGATGAATACAGGTATGATTTTGCTGACGAGCCTACATTATACAACGATCTGCAAAGCGCTGCGTGTATCTGTTTTTCTGACGGGAGGAAACCGAACGCCGCGAATTGAAGGATGATAAATCACTAGCGGGGCAAGCTATTTGAAAAGCATGAAAGGAAGATCCCATGTTGACGAAACGCTTGACCCTCACTATTTGCCTAATTTTATTTGCTATGATTTCATGGCTCCCTCTTTCGGCACAGGCTGCCAATAAAAAGCCTGCTGTTCCTGCGGTTTTTCTCATGAAAACGATAGAAGGGGAGGATATCTCGATCCCCAATAAAGGGCAGAAAACGATCCTGCATTTTTGGACTTCATGGTGTCCGCCCTGCAAAAAGGAACTTCCTCAGTTCCAATCATTTTATGAGGCTCATCGATCTGACAGTGTGAAGCTGGTAACGGTCAATTTAGTCAATTCAGAACAAAATCAGCAAGTCGTTGAAGACTTTATCAAAGCAAACCACCTGACCTTTCCGATTGTTCTCGACACAAAAGGGGATTTGATGAAGGAATATCATATTATAACGATTCCTACCTCGTTTTTGCTGAATGAAAAGGGTGAAATTGAGGAAACAAAAGTGGGGCCGATGACGGCAGAACAATTGAAAGAATGGACGAAAGAATAAGCTGAGAGCGTAGCCTTTCAGCTTTTTTGTCATATAATGAAAAGGGAACAATTATTAATGATAATTATTATCAAAAAGAAATTAAAATAATTATAATTGAAATTCTCTTTCTGCATGCTATAATTAAGAAAGACATCATGAAATAACCAAACGAAGAAGCTGCCTTTTGGGCGGCGATTTTTGTTTTTATAAGAGAAATGAAGATGATTTACGTTCTCAATTAGGGAGGAGAATTCGATATGGATGAACAAGTGATGCTCCAACATGATCAGCATCAGCCTTTAAAGAAAGAACAGCCAGAAAAAAGCTGGACTCAGCATGCGGAACTTATCGCAGCCCTGGTGTCAGGTGCTCTTATTTTAGCAGGCTGGCTCCTTTCCGCACATCAGTTGTTATCGGTAACGCTATATTTGCTGGCCTTTGTCATCGGCGGATTTGCTAAAGCGAAAGAAGGAATCGAAGAAACGCTTGAATCCAAAACGCTGAATGTTGAGCTTTTAATGATTTTTGCAGCCGTGGGTTCCGCATTGATTGGGTACTGGGCAGAGGGTGCCGTTTTAATCTTTATCTTTTCCTTAAGCGGAGCTTTAGAAACATACACGATGAATAAAAGCAGCAGGGATTTAACTTCTTTAATGAAGCTTGAACCTGAAGAAGCAACGCTGATTGTAAACGGCGAAACCAAAAGGGTACCGGTTGCAGATATAAAGGCCGGTGATAAGATTGTTATCAAACCTGGGGAACGGGTGGCAGCTGACGGGGTTATTGAATCTGGTTCTACAAGCCTTGACGAGTCAGCATTAACGGGCGAATCGATGCCTGTAGAAAAAGACGCCGGCGATGCTGTATATACGGGAACTGTTAACCGCAACGGCTCCCTGACCGTCCGTGTTACAAAAGCAAACGAAGATTCTTTATTCCGAAAGATTATCAAATTGGTGGAATCTGCGCAAAACAGTGTATCACCTGCGCAAGCCTTTATCGAACGGTTTGAAAATGCATATGTAAAAGGCGTTCTGATCGTGGTGGGGCTGCTGTTATTTGTCCCACATTTTGCACTTGGCTGGAGCTGGAGTGAAACCTTTTATCGCGCGATGGTATTTATGGTGGTTGCGTCACCTTGCGCACTTGTTGCGTCCATCATGCCGGCAGCGCTGTCCTTGATATCAAATGGCGCCCGCAACGGCATGCTGGTGAAAGGAAGTGTATTTCTTGAACAGCTGGGATCTGTGCAAATGATCGCTTTTGACAAGACCGGGACTGTAACAAAAGGCCAGCCTGCAGTTGAGACGGTCAAAATTGCGGAAGGATACGAAGAAACGGAAGTGCTTGAAGCTGTCTATGCGATTGAGAAGCAGTCCAGCCACCCGCTCGCGCAAGCCATTGCCGGCTACGCTGAAAGCCGCGGCATCAACAAGTCCGGCTACATATCAATTGAAGAAACATCAGGCTTTGGTGTAATGGCTGTAGTGGCGGGTGCCAAATGGAAAGTCGGAAAAGCAGGCTTTATTGGGGAAGAATTGGCAGCTCAATTTTTGAACCAATCTGCATCAGATATCATTCAAAATGGCCAACACACCATTGTGTTTGTGAAAAAGGACGACCACATTGCTGGCTGTATCGCTCTGAAAGACCAAATCAGACCTGAAGCAAAAGAAGTCATGGATGAACTCAGCCGTCTGGGGATTAAAACGGCCATGCTGACGGGAGATCACGAAGACACGGCTCAAGCGATAGCGAAGGAAGCGGGAATGACAACTGTTGCAGCAGAATGTCTGCCTGACCAAAAAGTAAATGAAGTGAAACGATTAAAAGAAGAGTTCGGGACGATTGCAATGGTCGGAGACGGAATCAACGACGCGCCGGCACTAAAAGCGGCGGATGTCGGTATTGCAATGGGCGGCGGAACAGATGTGGCGCTTGAAACTGCTGATATGGTGCTCATGCAAAACGATTTGAAAAAACTCGTAAAAATGTGCCGTTTATCACGGAAAATGAACAGGATTGTAAAGCAGAATATCGTATTTTCTCTCACAGTCATTTGCCTGCTTATTTGTGCAAACTTTTTACAGGTGATGGAATTGCCGTTTGGCGTTATCGGCCACGAAGGAAGTACAATCTTGGTGATTTTAAACGGCTTAAGGCTTTTAAAATAAAAAACAGCGGTCCAAATGGACAGCTGTTTTTTTATGGATCAAGTTTTACTTTCCTTTGCTTTTTTTCTTGATCTGGCCTTTTCATCACGATGATGAGAGCAAGGATGCAGCAAAGGAAGCCGGCTGCACAGCCTATGATAGAGCTGTAATAATAAAAATCCACCAGCTTCATACCGATAAAAGGAGCGGAAATTCCCACAACTGTTAACAGCACAACTGCCTTACGTCTGAAAAATTTCATCAGCAAACGGAACAACTCCCTGCGTTTCACTCTCCTCTCAGTATACAAGATGACCGGCAGGAAATAAAATGATGGATAAAGGAAAGTCGCCGTGAAAGGCAAACACCCGTAAAACCTGTTACAATATATAAAGAACAACGCATGGCAAAAGGCAGGGAGGAACAAGAAATGAACAGAATACAACGCATATCTTCATGGCTGAAGGAAGCGGGGCATACTGCCGCATTTATTCATACGAAAGAAAATGTATTTTACTTAACCGGTTTTTATACAGAGCCGCATGAACGTGTAATGGGTTTGTTTATCTTTCAAGAGGAGGAGCCATTTTTCGTTTGTCCGGGAATGGAGGCAGATCAGGCCCGAAATGCCGGATGGAATCACGAAATTATTGGCTATGCCGATCACGAAAATCCATGGGAGCTTATTGAAAAAGCTCTCAAAAAACGAAATGTCAGCATACATACGCTTGCCGTGGAAAAGGATTCAATCTCGCTTTCGCGTGCCGAACAACTGAAGCATTCAGCTGGAGGGGCACAATTTGTATCAGCAGAAGAAACCCTTAACCAGTTTCGTCTGATTAAAGACGAGCATGAAATTAAATTGCTGAAAGAGGCGGCAAAGCTTGCCGATTTTGGTGTTGAAGTCGGGACAGCTGCTTTGCGTGAAGGCATCAGTGAGGTGGAAGTTCTTGCTCAGATTGAGTATGAGTTGAAGAAAAAAGGAATTCAGGGCATGTCTTTCTCGACAATGGTGCTATTCGGCAAAAAATCAGGTCAGCCTCACGGAAATCCGGGTACAGCCACATTAAAGAAAGGCGATTTTGTCTTGTTTGACCTGGGTGTTATTATGGATGGCTACTGCTCTGATATCACGCGAACCTTTGCCTACAAAACAATCAATCCGAAGCAGGAAGAAATTTACGAGACGGTGCTTCAAGCGGAAAAAGCCGCGATAGAAGCTAGCAACCCAGGCGTGAGAATCGGAGATCTCGATTTAACTGCCCGCGGAATCATTGAAAAAGCCGGATATGGAGAATATTTCCCTCACCGGCTGGGCCATGGTCTCGGCATTTCAGTGCATGAGTACCCGTCGATGAGCAAAGCCAATGACACGCTGCTGCAAGAAGGAATGGTTTACACAATCGAACCGGGCATTTATGTGCCGGATGTTGGCGGCGTACGTATTGAAGATGACGTTCACGTAACAAAAGAGGGGGCAGTTACGCTGACTCAATATCCGAAGGAATTAACGATATTGCCGTAACAAGGCAGAGATAAAAAAGGACTTTGTTCTCGACATCGTCCTTTTTTATCTGCTTTAAATAAAAAAATCATCAAACGTCCGAAATGGTTTCACTTCATGTTTTTGATTGAGCGGTCTTACAGCCAGGCAGCTTCCGCCCAGAACGGCCAGACATAATCCAATTAAAATGAAGAAACCCATGTATATCTTCTCCTTTCAGCAAAAACCATCTAATCTGTCGGTACGTTCTTATCGTATTGTATGAAACGCATTCCAGATCAAGGGAAATCAGAAAGAAGGGAATTTATGGCTAATATTAAAGACATTGCAGATAAAGCCGGTGTCTCCGTTACGACGGTTTCCAGAGTCATAAACAATCATCCTTATGTCAGTGAAGAGAAAAGAAAAAGAGTGCTTGAAGCAATGGAAGTTTTGGAGTACACAAGAAATGTCCACGCTGTGCATCTGTCGAAGGGGTTTTCAAACATGTTCGGTGTCGTGATGCCGACGATCAGCCTTCCTTATTTTGCGGAGATGATGGCGGGAATCGCAGACGCTGCCGCAGAGTCGGGCATTCACCTCTCTTTGTTCCAGACAAATTATGACGTGAAGAAAGAAATCTTTGCACTGTCCCAGTTAAAACAGCGCCAGGTTGACGGTTTGATTTTTTGTTCGAAGGCACTGTCTGATGACAAGCTCAAGGAGTGGGAAGGCCCGATACTGCTTTGTCAGAATTCAAACAAGGAGGGATTTTCCACAATCAGCATTCCCCATCAAGCCGCATTCCGGGACGGACTCGACTACTTAATCGCCAAAGGGCACAAAAAAATAGCGATTTGCTTAGCAAGAAAAAAAGGAATGAACAGTCATATTCGCATCAAAGCATATAAAGATGCATTGGAAGAGATCGGAGAAACATTCAAGGAAGAATGGGTGATTGAGAAAGCGATTACAATGAACGACGGAAAAGCGCTTTTTCATAAATGGAACAGCTGGAGGGAAAGGCCGACGGCTATTTTTGTCGCCAATGACCAGGTATCGGCAGGGCTTATATTGGAAGCGAGAGCTCAGCAAGTGTCTGTTCCGGATGAACTTGCGATCTTAAGCTTTGATAACCATGAAATCAGCCAATTGCTTGGGATATCGACCATTGATATTCAAGCGAAGGAAATGGGCAAGCAGGCGTTTGCCATGCTGGAAAAAAGGATTCAGGGCCAGCCGATTGAAAGCAGGGTTCTTGATTACCGTCTCATTGAAAGATCAACTGTTTAGTGAAAGCATGAAAAAAGGTTTGACGCGCATTCTGTTCGTTATGTACGATATGAGGTATTGAATGACAAAGGAGCTGAGGATCGTGAATGGGTCCTTTACAGTGAAAAAGGTACTGAATAATAATGTATTAATTGCTTCTCATCATAAATACAGTGAAGTAGTTTTGATCGGAAAAGGAATTGGTTTCGGAAAAAAACAAGATGATGTGATTGAAGATAAAGGGTACGATAAAATGTTCATTTTAAAGGATGAAAAGGAACAGAAGCAGTTTAAAAAGCTCCTCGACTATGTTGATGAAAAGCTCGTTGATATTTCAAACGATGTCATATATCACATCAGCAATCGGACAAACCGCTCACTAAATGAACATATTCATATTGCACTGACTGACCATATTGCATTTGCAATCAAGAGGCAGCAGCAGGGCTTTGACATGAAAAATCCTTTCTTAATGGAGACGCAGTCACTTTATCCGGATGAATATCAAATAGCCCAAGAAGTCATTGACATTATCAATGAAAAAGCGGGAATCTGCCTTCCGGAAGGGGAGATCGGTTTTATCGCCCTGCACATTCATTCAGCTCTGACGAATCGCCCGCTGTCAGAAGTCAACAAGCACTCACAGCTGATGGCGCAGCTTGTAGAGGTGATTGAAGACTCGTTTCAAATGAAAGTAAATAAAGAAAGCGTCAACTATTTACGGCTTATCAGGCACATCAGATTTACGATAGAAAGAATTAAAAAAGAGGAACCGACTAAAGAACCAGAAAAATTAATGTTGTTATTGAAAAATGAATATCCGCTATGCTACAATACAGCTTGGAAATTGATTAAAATCTTGCAGCAAACATTGAAGAAACCAGTTCATGAGGCGGAAGCGGTTTATCTCACGCTTCATCTGTACCGATTAACCAATAAAATTTCATAAATTCAGTTTATCCTTTAAAAACGTGTTACTGATCCGATCAGGCATGAGTGATTGAGGGGAAAAAACGGGAAGTCCATTCTCGTTCTTTTGCGCACCCTATTTTGCTCATGCCTTTTTTGTTGTGTAAAAGGGCAAATGTAAACGGTTAAACTGGAAGACTTACGCCTGTGAATTCGTTGTCATGATTTTTAGCTGTAAGGTCAGACTAGTAAAAAGAGGAGGTCAATTCTTATGTTTAAAGCATTATTCGGCGTTCTTCAAAAAATTGGGCGTGCGCTTATGCTTCCAGTTGCGATCCTTCCGGCTGCGGGTATTTTGCTTGCGATCGGGAATGCAATGCAAAACAAGGACATGATCCAAGTCCTGCATTTCCTGAGCAATGACAATGTTCAGCTCGTAGCGGGTGTGATGGAAAGCGCTGGACAGATTGTTTTCGATAACCTTCCGCTTCTTTTCGCAGTAGGTGTAGCCATCGGGCTTGCCAACGGAGATGGAGTTGCCGGGATAGCAGCAATTATCGGTTATCTGGTGATGAACGTATCCATGAGTGCGGTTCTTCTTGCAAACGGAACCATTCCTTCCGATTCAATCGAAAGAGCCAAGTTCTTCACGGAAAACCACCCGGCATATGTAAACATGCTCGGCATACCTACCTTGGCGACAGGGGTATTCGGCGGTATTATCGTCGGTGTGCTGGCGGCATTGCTGTTTAACAAATTTTATACAATTGAATTGCCGCAATATCTTGGTTTCTTTGCGGGTAAACGTTTCGTACCGATTATTACGTCAATTTCCGCACTGATTCTGGGTCTTATTATGTTAGTGATCTGGCCTCCGATCCAGCATGGATTGAATGCCTTTTCAACTGGATTAGTGGAAGCGAATCCAACCCTTGCTGCATTTATCTTCGGGGTCATTGAACGTTCACTTATTCCATTTGGTCTGCATCACATTTTCTACTCGCCGTTCTGGTATGAGTTCTTCAGCTACAAAAGTGCAGCCGGAGAGATCATCCGCGGGGATCAGCGTATCTTTATGGCACAGATTAAAGACGGCGTACAGTTAACAGCAGGTACGTTCATGACAGGTAAATATCCATTTATGATGTTTGGTCTTCCTGCTGCGGCACTTGCGATTTATCATGAAGCAAAACCGCAAAACAAAAAACTTGTTGCAGGTATTATGGGTTCAGCAGCACTGACATCCTTCCTGACAGGGATCACAGAGCCATTGGAATTCTCATTCCTATTCGTTGCCCCTGTCCTGTTTGCGATCCACTGTGTGTTTGCAGGGCTTTCATTCATGGTCATGCAGCTGTTGAATGTGAAGATTGGTATGACATTCTCCGGCGGTTTAATTGACTACTTCCTTTTCGGTATTTTACCGAACCGGACAGCATGGTGGCTTGTCATCCCTGTTGGTTTAGGGATTGCGGTTATTTACTACTTCGGATTCCGATTTGCGATCCGCAAATTTAATCTGAAAACACCAGGCCGTGAAGATGCTTCAGCTGAAACAGCAGCATCTGGGAAGACAGGAGAAGCAGGCGACCTTCCTTACGAGATCCTGCAGGCAATGGGTGACCAAGAAAACATCAAACACCTTGATGCTTGTATCACTCGTCTGCGCGTAACTGTAAACGATCAGAAAAAGGTTGATAAAGACCGTCTGAAACAGCTTGGCGCTTCCGGGGTGCTGGAAGTGGGCAACAACATTCAGGCGATTTTCGGACCGCGTTCCGACGGTTTAAAAACACAAATGCAGGACATCATCGCGGGACGCAAACCAAGACCTGAACCGAAAACATCCGCTGAGGAAGAAGTAGGGCAGCAGGTTGAGGAAGTCATTGCAGAACCGCTGCAAAATGAAATTGGCGAGGAAGTCTTTGTTTCTCCGATTGCTGGTGAAATTCACCCGATTACTGATGTTCCTGACCAAGTCTTCTCAGGAAAAATGATGGGTGACGGCTTTGCGATCCTTCCTTCTGAAGGCATCGTCGTTTCTCCGGTACGAGGAAAAATACTAAATGTTTTCCCGACAAAACATGCAATTGGCCTGCAATCCGACGGAGGAAAAGAAATTTTGATCCACTTCGGCATTGATACGGTCAGCCTCAAGGGCGAAGGGTTTACGTCTTTCGTATCAGAAGGGGACCGCGTTGAGCCTGGACAAAAGCTTCTTGAAGTTGATTTGGACGCAGTAAAACCGAATGTACCGTCTCTGATGACACCGATCGTATTTACGAACCTTGCTGAAGGAGAAACAGTCAGCATTAAGGCAAGCGGATCAGTTAACAGAGAGCAAGAAGACATTGTGAAGATTGAAAAATAAGGGTATATAGTACGCTGTGCTTGTCAGATGACAAGTACGGCTGTATGATATAATATTGTGAAGTAATAAAGCTTTAAGTTAAAAGGAGAATGATAAAAATGGCACAAAAAACATTCAAAGTAACTGCAGATTCTGGAATTCACGCTCGTCCTGCGACAGTTCTTGTACAAACTGCAAGCAAATACGACGCTGACGTTAATTTGGAATATAACGGCAAAACTGTAAACCTTAAATCAATCATGGGTGTTATGTCTCTTGGAATCGCTAAAGGCGCTGAAATCACAATTTCTGCAGCTGGCGCTGACGAAAACGATGCTCTTAACGCTTTAGAAGAAACAATGAAAAGCGAAGGACTCGGCGAGTAATGCAAGAATTAAAAGGGATTGGTGCTTCAGCCGGCATCGCGATTGCAAAAGCGTACCGGCTTGAAGAGCCAGATTTAACGGTTGAAAAGAAAAACATCTCTGATTCTGAAGCGGAAGTAAGCCGTTTTGAAGAAGCGATTGCACGTTCTAAAGAAGAGCTCGAAAAAATCAAAGAGCATGCTTTGAAAGAACTGGGTCAGGATAAAGCTGATATTTTTTCTGCTCACCTTTTAGTCCTCAGTGACCCTGAGCTTCTGAATCCTGTGAAAGAAAAAATCAGCTCTGATTCTGTGAACGCTGAATTCGCTTTAAAAGAAACGTCTTCTATGTTCGTTACCATGTTTGAATCAATGGACAACGAATATATGAAAGAGCGTGCGGCAGATATCCGCGACGTAACAAAACGCGTAACCGGCCACCTGCTTGGCGTTGAAATTCCAAACCCAAGCATGATTTCAGAAGAGGTTATTATTGTAGCTGAAGACTTAACACCGTCTGATACAGCTCAATTAAACCGTGAGTTCGTTAAAGGATTCACAACTGATATCGGCGGACGCACATCTCACTCTGCCATCATGGCGCGTTCTCTTGAGATTCCGGCAGTTGTTGGAACGAAAGCGGCTACAGGCACGATCCAAAACGGCGTGACTGTTATCGTTGACGGTATTAATGGGGATGTCATTATCGATCCTTCTGCGGAAACTGTAAAAGAGTATGAAGAAAAACATAACGCTTATTTAGCTCAAAAAGCAGAGTGGGCGAAGCTGGTCAATGAACCGACTGTATCAAAAGACGGTCATCATGTAGAGCTTGCAGCGAATATCGGTACTCCAGATGATGTGAAGGGTGTTCTTGAAAACGGCGGAGAAGCAGTTGGTCTTTACCGTACAGAATTCCTTTACATGGGAAGAGATCAGCTGCCTACAGAAGATGAACAGTTTGATGCTTATAAAACGGTTCTTGAGCGTATGGAAGGAAAATCAGTTGTCGTGCGGACACTTGATATCGGCGGAGACAAAGAGCTTCCTTACCTGCAGCTTCCTAAAGAAATGAACCCGTTCTTGGGATACAGAGCAATTCGTCTTTGCCTTGAAGAGCAAGAGATCTTCAGAACACAGCTTCGCGCGCTGCTTCGTGCAAGTACATACGGAAACTTGAAAATCATGTTCCCTATGATTGCGACAGTTAACGAATTCAAAGAAGCGAAAGCGATCCTTCTTGAAGAGAAAGAAAAGCTTGTCAAAGCGGGACAACCTGTATCTGACGATATTGAAGTCGGTATGATGGTTGAGATTCCGTCGACTGCAGTCATCGCTGATCAGTTTGCTAAAGAAGTTGACTTCTTCAGTATCGGAACAAATGATTTGATCCAATACACAATGGCAGCTGACCGTATGAATGAACGTGTAGCTTACCTGTATCAGCCATACAACCCTGCAATCCTTCGCTTAATTACACTCGTAATTGAAGCAGCACATAAAGAAGGAAAATGGGTCGGCATGTGCGGAGAAATGGCAGGAGACGAAATTGCGATTCCGATTCTTCTTGGCTTAGGCTTAGATGAGTTCTCAATGAGCGCAACTTCTATTCTTCCGGCAAGAACTCAAATCAGCAAATTGTCTAAACAAGAAGCTGAGTCATTCAAAGAGAAAATCTTATCTATGAGCACGACAGAAGAAGTTGTCGCGTTCGTAAAAGAAACATTCAAGTAATGTGCAAAAACCAGACGGCCTCCGGCCTGTCTGGTTTTTTTTCATAATCAGGGTTGCAGCGGGGCACAATAACATGGCTAGGAGGGATAGAATGTCAAACGAATTTAACGCAGGAGATACAGTCTACGTGATCTACAGAAATCCGCACGCCGCCAATGTTGCTCATATAAAGGAAGCTGAAATTGTGCATCATCCATACCATGAGGGTGAGCTTTCCCTGTTTATATTTGAAACCTACCATCCGTTTGCCGAGGATGATGCTGTTTTTGCAAGCTATGAAGAAGCAAAAACACTTTACAAAGAATTGTTTGATATCGATCCGTACGAGTAACAAGGAAAACATTACAATTCATATCCTTTCCGTCTTATGAGAAAAGTAACGGTAGAAAAGGAAAAGGAAAAGGATGTGGCACCATGCAGAACCCATTTGTTCCGCAGCTCGTTTATATTGAACCGAGAGCAATGGAATATCCATTGGCACAGGAATTACATGATAAATTTGAAAAAATGGGCATCGAAATCAGAGAAACGACGTCCCATAACCAAGTGCGCAATATTCCTGGTAAAAACCATCTTCAGCAATACCGTAATGCAAAATCAACGTTAGTAGTTGGTGTCCGAAAAACATTGAAGTTTGATTCTTCAAAACCGTCAGCTGAATATGCGATTCCGTTTGCGACAGGCTGTATGGGGCATTGCCATTACTGCTATTTACAAACCACAATGGGAACAAAACCCTATATCAGAACCTATGTAAACGTCGAAGAAATATTGGATCAGGCGGATCAGTATATGAAAGAACGTGCACCGGAGTTTACAAGGTTTGAGGCTTCATGTACCTCTGATATTGTGGGCATCGACCATTTGACACACACGCTCAAGCACGCCATTGAACATTTCGGACAGAGTGAGCTTGGCAAGCTCAGGTTTGTCACAAAGTTTCACCATGTTGACCACCTTTTGGATGCTAAACATAACGGAAAAACAAGATTCAGATTCAGCATAAATGCTGACTATGTGATTAAGAATTTTGAGCCGGGAACCTCTCCTCTCGATAAACGGATTGAAGCGGCTGTAAAAGTAGCGAAAGCAGGCTACCCGCTAGGCTTTATTGTTGCGCCGATATACATTCACGAAGGCTGGGAGGAAGGATACAGACATCTGTTTGAAAAGCTGGATGCTGCTTTGCCGCAGGACGTCAGACATGATGTTACCTTTGAATTAATTCAGCATCGTTTTACAAAACCGGCCAAACGAGTGATAGAGAAGAATTATCCGAAGACGAAGCTAGAATTAGATGAAGAAAAACGTCGTTATAAATGGGGACGTTACGGAATCGGAAAATATATTTATCAGAAAGATGAAGAACATGTGCTTCGGGAAACACTCGAATCTTATATCGATACGTATTTTCCTAATGCGAAAATTGAATATTTCACGTAAACGGGCTGTCAGTTTTACAGCTCGTTTTTTCATAAAAGGGATTTTTCCACTCCATCAAAACTCCATAATTCAGCGATTCTTCATCGTCTAAATAATTGCTGACGATACAGAGCGGTGAACGGCCGCAATGCAGGAGAAATGACAGTACAGGATCTTTCTTTTTTCCTTCTATTACATCCTCTACATATTGTGAAGCGCTGATCTCGTGGGCGTACTTATGATAAAAAGGAATACGTCCGCCGCCGAGTAACCGTTCCATTCGCTTTTCAACGGCTAATTCATACATCGTATTCATCAGCCATTTTCCTATTCCAAGCTTCCGGTAATGCGGTGAAACTGAAATATCAACTACATATAATGTATTTGCCTGCGGATCATGACATGTAATATAGCCGTTATCTGTTGTCTCCGCCCATGTATGCTCGGGAGCATCGGGATCAAAATGCACGATAAGGGCAGTCATCGAACCGACGATTTCACCATTAACCAGCGCGCATAAAGCCCCTTCCGGAAAGGTGTTGATATGGCTGTCAAGCTGTTCTTCTGACCACAGTAATTCCTGCGGAAATGGAGGGGGAAAACACTCTTTCTGAAGAGAAAGCAATCCCTTAATGTCTGTTTTTGAATAATTTCTGATCGTCAGCCGCTCAAATTTAATGCCATTATGGACATACATCTGTTTAAAAATGACAATCACTCCCTCTCATGCTGTTTATTATATCGCAATCAAACTGCTGAAACACAATTTTCAATGAATATTCTGTGTTTTCAATATCATTTATTTTATGATTATTCATTTTTTGGGTGAAAAGGCCGATATAGAAATTAGGAGGGGATTGGTTTGTTTAAAAAACTTCACATGAAAATTGCTGTTTTTGTTTCTATCATGTTAATCGTTACAGTTGTTCTTTTAATGCTTTCTTCTTACCTGACGTTAAAACCGATGATTACAGAGGATGGGAAAAACACGACACAAAACGTAACAAACTCGCTTGAACAAAATATTGAACTGCAATTAAAGAGTTATGACATTTCGCTGTTAAGATTGGCAAATGGAGAGTTAACCCGTGCGTTTGTGACAAACTCAAGTAAAGAAGCTGCCAGGCTGTTTAATGATGACATCAAACAAATTAAAGAAAACGATGATTATGTAGCGATGGCCTATATTGGCACCGCAAAAAAAGAAATGTTTACATATCCGAAAGCCGAATTCGCAGAAGATTATGACCCGGCTTCTAGAACATGGTATAAGCGCGCGGCTGAAACACCGGATAAAGTCGTCTGGACTGAACCCTATAAAGATGTCGTGACGGGAGAAATGGTCGTCACAGCCTCAAAAGCAATTCTTGACGGGCAGAAGGTGATAGGGGTTGCCAGTTATGATTTGAAACTATCTTCCATCCAAGCTATGGTAAATAAGCAAAAGGTGCCATACAATGGCTTTGCTTTTTTAGCTGATGCAAGCGGCAATCTTTTAGCACATCCCTCAAACCAAGGAAAAAATATCTCCAAGGACCAAACATTAAAAACCATTGCATCTGACAAAAACGGGATACAAGATGCAAAGGGAAAAATGATTGTGTATCAAACGGTTGGAGAAACGGGATGGAAAGTCGGAACACAATTTGACACAAATCAATTAATGTGGATTTCAGATAAAATGAATCGGGCGAACCTTTTCATCTCACTCATCGCGCTGGCGGTGACGATTATTCTCAGCTACTTCCTCGCCAAAACAATAACCGGGCCGATCCAGCAGCTGATTGCGAAAACAAAGGCTGTCTCTGCAGGCGATTTGACAGTCCACGCAGAGTCAAAGACTAAGGATGAAGTCGGCATGTTAACAAGAGACTTTAATCAGATGGTTGAAAACATGAAGGAAATGGTGGAACAAGTCAGATATTCCTCAGGAAAAGTGTCTGACACCTCTGAACAACTAACAGCTGTCTCCGCTGAAACCAATGAAACGAGCGGACAAATTGCGAAAGCGATCGAAGAAGTGGCAGCAGGGGCAACAGAACAGGCTTCAGAGGTTGAAACCATTAACGAAAAATCGGAAAACCTATCTGCTAAAATCAGACGAATTGCGGATCAGGCAGGCGGCATGAAAGCACGTTCAAAATCCTCAGAGGATGCAAGCTATAAAGGGCTTGACGCTCTCGGCCAGCTGCTGATGAAATCAAACGAAGCCAATACGGAAACAAAGAAAGTCGAAACGATGCTGCTGGATTTAGAAAATCAAACCAAGAATATTGAAGAAGTGGTTACTGCGATTTCAAATATCTCGGATCAAACCAATTTACTTGCCTTAAACGCCAGTATTGAGGCAGCCAGAGCCGGTGAAAGCGGACGCGGATTTGCAGTCGTGGCTGAAGAGGTGCGGAAGCTTGCCGAGCAATCAGCACTTTCCACCAAGCATATCAGTGAGACAGTGAAGTTGATACAGCTTGAAACAAAAGAGGCTTCCCATGCAATGGTTGAAGCAAGTAAAATGAATGATGAACAAAACAGCGCAATCCATGAGACTGGCGAAGTATTAAACACAATCACGTCGGAAATGCAGTCACTTGTACAAGGGATTGATCAAATTTACGAAGACATACAAAGAATGAGTGAAGAACAGCTTGCCATATCTGAAGCGATTCAAAGCATCTCAGCTATATCACAGGAATCGGCTGCTGCAGCGGAGGAAGTCAACGCCTCAACCGATGAACAGCTGATCACGCTTGAGAAAGTCAAACACTCAACTGATACATTAAAACATGCTAGCCAAGAGCTTATGAACGCTATTGAGAAATTCACATTATAAATATTGGATACCCAGAACTTTTTCAAGTTTTGGGTTTTTTCATTTTCTAGACTCTACTATATGATTACTAGATATGGTAGTCTAGAAAATGATAAATTTTAACTAAATGAAAACAATACGTCTGGGAGGAATCGCCTTGAAAAAAACAGTCGGTTTTATCGGTCTTGGAGTAATGGGAAACAGTATGGCTTCACATATCCTTAATGATGGACATCCTGTATTGGTGTACACCCGCACAAAAGAAAAAGCGGACAGCATACTGGAAAAAGGTGCGGTATGGAAAGGCACCGTAAAAGATCTTTCAAAAGAAGCTGATGTCATTATTACAATGGTAGGCTATCCCAGTGATGTAGAAGAAGTGTATTTCGGCAGCAACGGAATTATTGAAAATGCTAAAAAAGGCGCGTATCTCATTGATATGACGACTTCTAAACCATCGTTAGCCAAAAAAATTGCGGAGGCAGCCAAAGAAAAATCATTATTTGCCTTAGACGCACCTGTTTCAGGAGGTGACATCGGCGCGCAAAACGGAACACTGGCGATTATGGTCGGAGGAGAAAAAGAAGCGTTTGAAGCTTGCCTGCCCACCTTCTCTTTAATGGGAGAGAATATTCAATATCAAGGGCCGGCAGGAAGCGGGCAGCACACAAAAATGTGTAATCAAATCGCGATTGCAGCAGGTATGATCGGTGTAGCCGAAGCGATGGCTTATGCCCAAAAATCAGGCCTTCAGCCGGAAAACGTCCTGAAGAGCATTACAACTGGAGCGGCAGGAAGCTGGTCATTGTCAAACCTCGCCCCGCGTATGCTGAAAGGTGATTTCGAACCAGGTTTTTACGTAAAGCATTTTATTAAAGATATGGGAATTGCTTTAGAGGAAGCGGAATTAATGGGGGAAGAAATGCCAGGCTTGTCGCTAGCGAAATCATTATATGACCAACTTGCCGCACAAGGAGAAGAAAACAGCGGAACTCAAAGCATTTATAAGCTTTGGGTGAAATAAAAAAGATTGCCCGACGGGGCAATCTCAGCTTGTCGACAAAGTCACAAAAAGTGGCTTCATCGACAAGCTTTTTTTGTTAAAATGTAAATGAATCTAGTTTTTGGAGGTTTTACCATGTTGTCCAAGCACTCAAAAGATCAGCGTGAACAGCTCCGAAGTCGTTGCCTTAAGTGAACTTGTCCCTGAAGATCATTTGGTCAGGAAGATGGAAGAAGCCATGGATTTTTCGTTTATTTATGGTAAAGTTACCCCTCTTTATTCTTCAAAAGGACGTCCAAGCATTGATCCTGTCGTATTGATCAAAATAGTCCTGATTCAATACGTGTTTGGCCATCGCTCCATGCGCGAAACCATTAAGCAAATTGAAACCGATGTGGCTTGACGCAAGATTTAATAAAAGATGGTTTCAAATAGATCGGTGTCATGAAAACGACGTTCATAGTTTTTACTGAAGGTTGAAAAATGAGGGACTTTTTCAGAGAATCCACATCCAATAAACCAACGAAAAGAAACGAGGGCTTATCAGGGGCTGCTAGATCAAGAAATTAACGCCAATCGTGAAGCGAACGGTAAAAAACCTTTGAAGCCCAGAACATGCTCAGAGAAACGAGAAATAAAAGAAAGTACGACAGACCCTGAAAGCGGATATTTTGTGAAGGGTGAACGGGAACGCCTTTTTGCTTATGGTTTTCATACAGCTTGTGATCGGAACGGGTTTGTATTGGGGACGGTTGTTGAGCCGACGAATATTCATGACAGTCAAGTGTTTGCGCCTTTGTTCCAACAAATAAAAGAACGTGTTGCCAAGCCTGATACAGTCGCATTTGATGCTGGATATAAGACACCATTTATCGCGAAGTTTCTAAGTGATGAAAATGTTCGCCCTGTCATGCCCTACACCCGACCGCAAACGAAAAAAGGATTCATGAGAAAACACGAATATGTCTACGATGAATACTACGATGCTTACATTTGTCCTGAAAACCACGTTCTGACTTATCGCACAACCAACCGAGAAGGCTACCGGGTATATGCGTCAGATCCAAAACGATGTGAACTGCCCATTACTGAATCAATGTATGGAAAGTCGAAATCACCAAAAAATAATTAATCGGCATCTTTGGCAAGATCATTTAGATGAGGTCGATCATTTGCGGCACACGGACGAGAATAGGCAAATCTATGCCAAACGCAAAGAAACGATCGAACGGGTTTTTGCGGATTTAAAGCACAAGCATGGTCTGCGCTGGATAACCCTGCGGGGAAAAAAAAATTTTCCATGCAGGCGATGCTTGTTTTCGCTGCCATGAATCTAAAAAACTGGCGAATTGGACTTGGAAAGGACCAATACGCCAGCCTATTCGACGGAAAAATAGAATAAATTGGATAAAATCAGGTCGGATCATAGAGAGATCCGACCTGTTTTGTCAACGGTCTGAGATTGCCCGACGGGGCAATCTTCTGTCTGGTGAGTTAGCACTTGTAAATTCCCGCATTTTTGTCTAACCGCTTCAATGATAGCTTCGGAACCCAATGTTAAAAAGAGAGCTTCTTTTTTGAGCTGTTCTTCTTGTTCGGGGAAAAAATAAGTAAACTCAAATGACTCTTGTTCAGGGGTTTCAAATAGTTGATAGTTTTTAGCTAACTCTTGTTTCAAGGTGACCAACTCGAGAGCGGCTCAGAACACGACAGCCTTTTGATCGACGCGATTGTACTGCATGATCCGGGCCGCCTGTTTGAATACGCGAAACGGACCTCACTTTCGAGCGCTTCACAGCCGTCCTGCATAAGCATTAGGAGGTTAAAAGGCATGAACACCAATTCCTTATGTAATTGAAAAAAAAGCGGCAGGAGAAAGATCCTACGATATTTTTCCACGGCTTTTGAAAGACCGTATCATAATGATCGGCTCTGAATTTACGGACGATCTCGCTAACCGTATAACCGCCCAATTGTTATTTTTGTCAGCAGAAGACAATGAAAAGGACATTTCGGTCTATATCAACAGTCCGGGTGGATCAACCTCTGCCGGATATGCAATCTTAGATACGATGGAATATGTAAAACCGGATATTCGCACAATCTGCGTCGGGATGGCGGCTTCGATGGGAGCGATCATTCTCGCGGGCGGAACGAAAGGAAAGAGGTTTGCCTTTAAAAACAGCGAAATCATGATTCACCAGCCGCTTGGCGGTGTCAAAGGACAGGCGATGGACATGGAGATTTCTGCGAGACGGATCATTAAGCAGAAGGAAAAAATCTAGCAATTTTTCCATGAACGGACGGGTCAGCCGCTGGAAAAACTAAAAGAAGACATGGAACGCGACTATTTTATGGATGTCGAGGAAGCGAAGGCTTACGGTATTGTTGATGGTGTTTTGTAAACAATGATCTGCAAACCTTGTATTCTTAGGGCCTTAATGAAGACAGGAACATGGCAGGATAATGTATTAACGTGTATCCATTTATAATGTTCTACTGTGAATAATTTTGAAAATTCCCCTCGTTTATTTGATGCAGACTGTCTATTATAAATCAAAAGGGGGATTGCCGAATAATCATTAGGATTAATACAACTTTACTACAGTAAGATTTATCATGTTTGATTCAAACTATGAATTCGAGTAAATTCGAGTAACCCAAATGTACATAGCAAAAAAATCGAGTTCGTATTCCCGCAATTAAAACAATAATAATTTGGATCCGAAATTGAAACTCTACAGATTAGCCTTCTAGCAAAACTGAAAATAAAAGAGGATGTATCGTAAAAATCCAAGAGATTTACGAAAACATCCTCGATTCAGAGATTTCATCATTACATGCTGTTTTTGAGAATTCCAGATGAAATCAACGTAATAATATGAATTTTAATGTTGTACAGTAATATAGTGCTTCAGTTCTCCTGTAAAGGTTTGATGTCCCCAAGTCGTTGATACCAGCACATCATACTTGCCTGCTGGAATATTTTTTGTTGAAAAGCTTACTCTAAAACTGCGAATATTACGGCGATCAACATCTATTCTTTTTACTAATTTTCCTTTTTTATTTATAAGAGCAACTACAACACCGTTGTTTAGCTCAGCATGCCTTCCGGACATAGTACCTGTTACGACAATAGAAGTAGCGTGTTTTGAGTAAGTATTGGCATCTGTTTGAAATTTAATTGCTCCTTTTGAAGTCATGGCTAACGCTTCTGAACTGTTTGAGAAAATCCCTAATGTCAAAAGAGCAGCTATGAATAGTGTCATTACAATTTTTTTCAATTTAAACTTCCTTTCTTCCTTTATTTAGAAACCTATTTACTATATTAATAAATTTTGAAGAAGTATTCAACGAAAAAATAGGTAAATTCTACTTTTTTATTATAAAAAGTATTAAATAAAGATTTTGCCGTCTCCGGGTTCACTGGTTTTCAGCACTTTTTGCGCCGTCTCAGCCATTTTTTCAACAGGAGGTTTTTTCCTGAAACAAACAAGCGATTTTGTCTAACCTTTTCTTTATGGTCTTCCCATACATGCCGAGTAATAACTTTCTGATGGTTCTTTGATTTGTGCAGTTCTCAAGCAGCGGGCAGAAGGAACATATTTCAGGATTTGTTTTATATGATGGGTAGCCTTTTCGGTCAGTTGTTAAGTATGTAAGGGTTTGCTGGTTCTGACAAATATATCTGTCTTGTTCACTGTCGTAATGAAATTTCCATTTTGGAAATAAGCCTCTGGCAGGATGGTAACGCCTATGTGCGATGACACCAAAGATATGACGGTCAGATAATCCTTTACAGATCGGAGTCGTTAAATATCCGGAATCAAGGGCGACGGCTTCTACTTGAAACCCAAATCGTGCGATTTGGTGGTCTAATCGGTCAAGATAAGGCACAGAATCATGGACATTTCCAGGTGTGACATAGGTATCTTGTGATAATGTTGTATTTCATATCTGTTGTGCGGTGATCTAAATAGAAAAAACCTTCTGGTTTGTTTTCGCTGTAGTAGTGTTTCACCTTTTCAATGATGAAAGAGAAGTCTATGTGTTTATCAATTTTTCGAAGCAGATGATCCTCTTCGAAAAGTTGGTCGAGAAGAACAAATTCGGCTGTGTTTTGAGAAGAATTTCTTGTGTGGAACATGAGAAAGACACTGTCCGTTTTAGTCTTTCTTTTATTTTATTACAGGAGAATGGATATTTTAAGGGAAAATAATAAAAAAGAGATTGCCTGTCCAAAACAGGCAATCTCTTTTTTATTATTTTCCGATGAATTGCTGTGTCCAGTAGCTGCCGGATTCAACATAACCGACACCGATGTGTGTAAAGTTAGGGTTAAGAATGTTTTTTCTGTGGCCCTCACTGTTCATCCAAGCTTTTACTACTTCTTCAGGTGTTTTTTGTCCTTTAGCAATGTTTTCACCAGCTGTTTTGTAGCTGATTCCGAAAGATTTCATCATATCAAACGGTGAGCCGTAAGTTGGGCTTTGGTGATCAAAATAGTTTTTGTCTTTCATATCCTGTGATTTTGCACGTGCAGATTTGCTTAATGTTTCATCAATTTGAAGCGGTTTTAAACCTTGTTTTTGTCTTTCAGCATTTGTCAGCTCAACAACTTTTTTCTCATATGCACTTACAGATGAAGGTGCAGCTGTTGTTGTATTATTGCTGGTTTTTTCAGCAGTAGCCGGTGCTTTAGCAGCAGTGCTTTGATCAGCGGCTTTTTCAGGAGCCTTTTGAGCTGGCTTTACTGCTTCCGGTTTTTGAACATCCTGAATCTTCATGTTGGATTGTTTCGCATGCTTTTGAAGGAGCTGCTCAAGCTCTTTTTCATTCGCCGCGTTTAGTGTTTTTATATTTGTTTTAATATGTAGCTTTTTCACTACATCCTTAAGCGTAAGGTTTTGCACTGTGTTCCCCGTTTTGACCGTTACCACAGGCTGGCAGGAGAGTTCTTTCGCTGATGCTTGCTGTACGCCTCCGAATGTGAATAATCCAACCGCAGCGGCAGCAGATAAAATAAATGCTTTTTTCATTAGTTCGTAACCTCCTAGAGTTGTTTGTTTTCTACAAAAAAATCATAACATAGCTTTTTTGTCATAAAGAATCCATCACTTTCCTTTGACAAATGATGATTGTCATTTTTGTAATCAAAACGCACTGAACCGCTGATGACAAGCGAGTCATGCGTATGTAGTGATTTTATCTCACAGTTACATAGCTTCCTATTTTTTGAATCGTTAGTTATATTTTAATGTATTTCATTATTGACAACTTTTTTTATCCCTTTTCGCTGTAACAACTATTACAAAGGTGTTACAATTAAAAACAGTATATGTAAATATATTGAATGATTTGAGAGGGGTAACCAGAAGTGACTGAAATAGGACGTGAACCAAAGAAAAAGCGAAAAGGAAGCAGAGCAATCAGAATGAATCTGTATTTCCTAGCGGTCTTTGTTCTATTTACTGCATTAATCTTTAAGCTTGGCGTTGTTCAAATTGTCGAAGGCGAACAGCATGAAGAAAACGCTGAGAAAGCTAATGCGAAAACAGCGTATTATCCAGCGCCTCGGGGAAAGATGTATGACAGAAACGAGAAAGTGGCTGTTGATAACCAGAGCGTTCCGGAAATTGTGTATGTCTCAACATCAAGCACAAAAACAAAGGACAAAATCAAAACAGCTAAACGGCTTGCTGCTTTGATCGATATTGATACCGAATTTTTAAAGGATAGAGATTTACGTGATTACTGGCTCGCTTCTCATCCGAAAAAAGCCGCCCGCCTGTTAAAGGAATCTGAAAGCAATCTGAAGGGGACACAGGCTTACAAGCTTCAAGTGGAACGCGTCCCGGCTAAAGAATTGAAGGCCATTCAGCGGGATGACGAAGCTATGCAAACCGCGGCCATATACACAAGATTTTCAAGCGGGAATGCGTATGAACCTCAGATTGTAAAAGCGATGGACCCAAATAACAGCAATGGCAACGGCAAGAATGGATCATTGCTTGATGAAAAGAAAGACTCCTCGCAAAGACCGAAAAATGATTTAACATATGATGAAATTTCTATTGTGTCTGAGCATTTAGAAGAGCTGCCGGGGATAGATGTCGTAAACGATTGGACACGAAAATACCCTTATGACAAAACACTTTATTCCGTTTTTGGAGGTGTCACAACACCTGATCAAGGGCTGCTCAGCGACCGGAAAGACTTTTATGTTACGAGAGGCTATGCGAGTAATGACAGAGTCGGCAAAAGTTATTTGGAGTATCAATATGAGGACTATTTAAATTCTCATAAAGAAAAAGTGGAATACGTGGAAGACAATAAAGGAAATGTCGTCAGCCAGAAAACAATCGACAAAGGCAGCCGGGGCTATGATCTTCGTCTTTCATTTGACATGGAGTTGCAGGCAAAGGTAGAAAAGATTGTGGAAGAAGAAGTGAGAAATAGCCGCGCACGCGGAAACTATATGCTTGACCGGGCCTTTGTTGTGATGATGGATCCGAATAACGGCGATATTCTGTCGATGGCAGGAAAAAAGATAGATTTGGAAACAAATAAGATTCAAGATTATGCGATCGGTGCTTTTACAACCCAATATGAAATGGGATCAGCAGTAAAGGGCGCAACCGTTCTCGCGGGCTATCAGGATGGGATTCCGCATTATAAATATTTCCATGATGCGCCGATGTATTTAGGAAGGAACCTCATAAAAAAATCTTACACAAATATGGGAACCATCAATGAATTAACGGCTTTGCAAAAAAGCTCAAACGTTTATATGTTTAATGTTGCTATGCATATTGCTGGGGTAACGTATAAGCCGCATGGACCGCTTCCTGCTGATCAGAAGGATCTGCTCAAAATGAGAAATTACTACAGCCAGTTTGGCCTTGGAGTCAAGACTGGTGTTGACCTGCCGCAGGAATCTGCAGGAATGCAAACGACACCTGATGTTGTAGGGGGCTTAATTTTAGACTTGGCAATTGGTCAATATGATACATATACACCGCTTCAGATGGCGCAGTACATTTCGGCAATCGCAAATGGCGGATACCGCATACAGCCTAGAATCGTCACAAGTATCCATAAACCCAGCAGTGAAGAGGAGCTTGGAAAAACAATTGAGCAAAGAAAGCCCAACATCCTGAATAAAATCAATAATACGGAAAGTGATATTCAGCAAGTAAAAACTGGAATGAAATTAGTTACAACTTCGGGGACCGCTAAAAATACTTTTACAGAAGACGTGTCTGGAAAAACGGGAACAGCGGAAACATTTTACTATGGCACAAATCAAAATTGGTGGGGAAAAAGCCCATACAATCTAACATTTGTCGGCTATTACCCATCGAAAAATCCAAAAGTTGCATTTAGTGTGGTTGTACCTTCAGTAGCAAACGATCACGATCCGATCAATAAGTTAATCGCCAAAAGAGCCATACACGCTTACGCAGAGCTTGAAAAGAAAAATAGCGAAAAATAAAAAACAGGGTGCACATCTGACAGATTGTGTGCCCTTTCTTTTCCTCAAAAATTAGAGATCACTATAAGAATAGAAGGAGAATACTCATTTTCTAGCGAATCATACTAGGTAAAAGTCAATCTGTAAATGTCGAACATGATAATCATGCAAAGGAGGGATTCTGTGGAACAGGATACGCAGTATGTTAAGCCATTTCAAACGAAAACCGATATTCATGCAGTCTTGGCTTCTAATGGACGCATCATTTATATATCAGCCAACTCCAAACTGTATCTGGGTTATCTCCAGGGAGAAATGATCGGATCATTCCTCAAGACATTTCTGCATGAGGAAGACCAATTTTTAGTTGAAAGCTATTTTTATAATGAACATCATCTGATGCCGTGCACCTTTCGTTTCATTAAAAAAGATCATACGATTGTATGGGTGGAGGCTGCAGTAGAAATTGTGACGACGAGAGCTGAGCGGACGGAACGGGAAATCATTTTGAAAATGAAGATTCTCGAAGAAGAGTCCGGGCATCAGCCTCTTACCTGCGAAAAACATGAAATTGAGCCTGCGAACCCGGAATCAACTACATATATAACGGATGATTATGAGCGGCTAGTTGAAAATCTTCCAAGCCCGCTATGCATCAGTGTCAGCGGCAAAATCGTCTATGTGAACAGCGCGATGCTTACTATGCTGGGAGCAAAGAGCAAGGATGCTGTTATTGGTAAATGGTCCTATGAATTTATTGAGGAAGAGTATCATGATATCGTCAAAAACAGAATTATACGAATGCAAAAAGGAATGGAAGTCGGAATGATTGAACAGACGTGGAAAAGACTTGATGGCACACCTGTTCATTTAGAAGTGAAAGCGTCCCCGACCGTCTACAAAAACCAGCAGGCTGAACTGCTTCTGCTAATCGATATCTCTTCAAGGAAAAAATTCCAAACCATCCTGCAAAAAAGCCGTGAACGATATCAGCTGCTGATTCAAAATTCAATCGATACTATTGCTGTGATTCATAATGGGAAATGGGTGTTTATGAATGAGTCGGGAATTTCGCTGTTTGAAGCGGCTACCTATGAGGATTTAATCGGCAAAAATATATACGATCAGCTTCACCCTTGCGATCATGAGGACGTAAAAGAGAGAATCCAAAACATTGCCGAGCAAAAAACAGAATCAGAAATTGTTAAGCAATCATGGTTTACCTTTCAGAACAGGGTCATTTACACGGAGATGGTCTGCATTCCGACGACCTTTTTCGGTGAAGCAGCTGTTCAAGTCATTCTGCGTGATATTTCTGAGAGAAAACAAACAGAGGAACTCATGCTTAAATCAGAAAAGTTATCTATCGCAGGACAGCTCGCAGCGGGTATCGCGCATGAGATTCGCAATCCGCTGACAGCGATCAAAGGATTTTTACAGCTGATGAAACCGACGATGGAAGGAAATGAACATTATTTTGACATTGTATTCTCTGAGCTCAGCCGAATTGAATTAATACTCAGTGAACTGCTGATGCTGGCAAAGCCCCAGCAGAATGCGGTTAAAAAGCATTTGAACTTGAAAAAACTAATTGGTGAAGTCTCGGCGCTGCTGGAAACTCAGGCGAATTTGAACGGGATTTTCATCAGAACCAGTTATGAGAAAGACAGCATTTATATAAACGGGGACCAAAATCAGCTTAAGCAGGTATTCATTAATTTAATAAAAAATGCCGTAGAATCCATGCCTGACGGAGGCACTGTAGACATTATCGTAACAGAGGATGAGCATTCTGTTCATGTTACCGTCAAGGACGAAGGGGAGGGCATACCTGAAAAGGTGCTCAACCGTATTGGAGAACCATTTTTAACGACAAAAGAAAAGGGAACGGGACTCGGGCTGATGGTAACATTCAATATCATCGAGAATCATCAAGGCGTTATCCATGTAGACAGTCAGCCGGATAAAGGCACAGCGTTTAAGATCTCATTTCCAAAAAAATAAAACAACGGCTTAAACGCCGTTGTTTATATCGTCTGCATCGATTCCCTTTTCTTTAGTACAAATAATTCTAAACGATCTAATCCTTCTCTTAATGTGTCCAGCGAGTATGCAAAAGACAGCCGTACATATCCTTCACCAAACGCTGAGAACGAGCTGCCGGGCACAAGCGCCACACCAGCATCCTCCAAAAGAGCCATACTAAAATCAAACGAAGACATTCCAAAGGATTTAATAGAAGGAAAAATATAAAATGCGCCAGAAGGTTTTACGACATCAAGCCCCATAGACACGAGGCGGTCATACACATAATCGAGCCGTTTTTTGTACTGCTCTCTCATGATCAGGGCGTCGTCAAATCCGTTAGTCACAGCTTCAAGCGCTGCCTTTTGAGAAATAGAGGACGCACATGACACATTGTATTGATGAACCTTTAAAATGTGTTTTGCTATTTCTTTAGGAGCGAATAAAAATCCGATTCTCCATCCCGTCATGCTGTGGGATTTTGACAAGCCGTTAATAACAATCGTTTGATCCCGCAAATGTGTTGCGATCGAATGGTGCGGTCTGTCATATGTTAATTCGCTGTATATTTCGTCTGACAATACGAAGACATTTCTGCCTTTTAATAGAGCCGCGATGCTTTTCAGCTCTTCTTCAGATAACGTGACACCGGTAGGGTTTGACGGATAAGGAAGCACGACACACTTGGTATTGGGAGTCAGAGCTTCTTCAATCAGCCGGGCTGTGAGCTTAAAACCGTGGGACGTCGTGTCAACAATGACAGGTTTAGCACCGCACAAATTGATAATAGGTTCATAACCCGGGTATATCGGACCGGGCATAATGACTTCATCGCCGGGAGACAAAATGGTGCGGAATGCTGCATCAATGGCTTGGCTTGCTCCTGTTGTAATCATTATTTCACTTTCAGCTTCATAATTGAAATCCGCTTTTTTCTTCATATAAAGCTGAACAGCTTGTCTCAATTCCAGGTAACCGGCATTTGGAGTGTATGATGTAACGTTGTCATCAATGGCTTTTTTTGCGGCAGCTTTTACGTGATGCGGCGTGAAAAAATCAGGCTGGCCGATCGTAAGTGAAATGACATTTTCGTGTTGAGATACAAGATTTGCGAATTTGCGTATTCCTGAAATTTCAATCTCTCTGGCTTTCGGATTCAGCAAATGTTCCATAATTCATCACCTTAATATATATAATGAGTTTATCCTATTTTACCACTAGCTGGCCATTTGTCACCTTTTTAACCGATATATTTCGATTGTATGCGCCTATTTTCTAAACATACCTTCCTTCTCAGAAAAAAAGAAGACAACCAGCGATTTGATTGTCTTTATTGTATCATGTTCTATTATTGTTTATATGTGCCAATTTCATCAATAACCATAGTCAAAATGAAGGTCTTCGTGCCAAATCATGTACGGGGGATGCTCTTGTTGAAAATCAGCAGATTCTTGCTTCATATGAAGATAAGTCTCTTCACTGATATCCTCTAAAACAGTCATTTCATCTTCTTTAAATATTACTAAAGTACCCATTATTTACACCCTTCTTTGGAAAAATCCTTGACTATTTTATCACTGTCAGTCGGAATGTCAATGGACATTAGGAAAAAAGTTTCTTTTTTTGAGATTGTCAGCATAACTGTGGCCGGAATAGGATTTTGAAGAGCCTCACCATTCATTTTTTGTAATTTGCGCCGATATATACAGTACAATACTGAATGCGAATAGCGAGGGATTGAATTGTCGTTACAACAATACGAAATTTTATTGGATTCTGGTACAAATGAATTAGAAATTGTGAAGTTTGGCGTTGGTGGCAATGCTTTCGGCATTAACGTCATGAAAGTGAGAGAGATTATTCAGCCTGTCGAGGTCACATCAGTGCCTCACTCCCACCAGCATGTAGAAGGAATGATTAAACTAAGAGGAGAAATTCTCCCAGTCATCAGCTTATTTTCCTTTTTTGGGGTTGAGCCTGAGGGATCAAAAGACGAGAAGTATATCGTAACTGAATTTAACCAGCGAAAAATTGTTTTCCATGTCGGATCTGTTTCTCAAATTCACAGGGTTTCCTGGGAAGCGATTGAAAAGCCAACTTCCTTAAATCAAGGAATGGAGCGACACCTCACAGGGATTATCAAACTGGAAGACATGATGATCTTTTTGCCTGATTATGAAAAAATCATCTATGATATCGAATCAGACTCAGGTGTTGATACGTATAATATGCATACCGAGGGCTTCGATGAAAGAAGAGCTGATAAAAAACTTATCATTGTGGAGGATTCACCGCTTCTGATGCGCCTCTTAAAGGATGAATTAACAGAAGCCGGATACAACAATATTACAGCGTTTGAGAATGGAAAAGACGCATATGACTATATCATGAACCTTGCTGAAAGCGGCAATGATTTAACAGAACAGATCGATATGATCATCAGTGACATTGAAATGCCGAAAATGGACGGGCACAGGCTGACAAAGCTGCTTAAAGACAATCCGAAGAGTTCTGATGTGCCGATTATGATTTTCTCATCATTAATTACAGATGATTTGCGTCACCGGGGAGAAGTGGTCGGTGCCGATGAGCAAATCAGCAAGCCGGAAATCGGCGATCTGATTAAAAAAGTAGATACGTATGTGATCGATTAATAAAAAGACGGATGCCATAAGTGGGTACTGACCCCATAAGATGAGACAAATAAAAAACACCTTCAAGTTTGAAAACGGATCGTTGTTGTCCGAAATAAGACTGGAGGTGTTTTTTGTATGGGAACAAGCTGTATTCAAACGAAACTAAACAGCCAATCACCGATAAGCTATCGGCAATTGGCTGGGTAAAAGGTGTTTTGATCCCTGTCTCAAAAACGGGGGTCAGTCCCCCAGTGGCAGCGGCTTTTTTTATTAAAAATAACTCTCGCCGAGTTTCTTAAAGACAGGCTTATGATATGCAGGCTGCTGGCGATTCGCCACAAGCGGCTTTTCTTTCATGCCGACGTATTGTTGCAATAGGTGTTTTGCTTTTGTTAAAGACATTTGAGCTTTAGGATTTCGGTACGACTGATTAAGTGTACCTAAATGCGGAAGATGTTCGAAGTCTTCTTTAGTTGGAGGCATGTGAAAATAGTAGTCTCCGATTGAGATAAGCACGTCCGATTGCTGCTGGCTGAACCTTGGATTTTTTGAAAAATGAAGCCCTATTTTCTTTCCTTTACCTTCTTTGACAAGCTTTTGCAAAGCCCGTTTTTTCAGCAGATATAGGTATTTAGGGTTGGGGGCGGTTTTTGCATGGCGGTTCACAGTGTAAACTGCTTTTGAAAGATTATCTACGGTTGGCTGCAGATCTTTCGAGTATGCATGGTCGTCCATTATTTCTCTCCTTTGCTCTAATCAAATTCTTTATGATTAGATTATACTTTTTTAAGGTTGAAATGCAAATATTGAATGCAAAAATGCGCTTTTTCTGAGGAAAAAAGCGCATTTTCAACTTATATTATACAGATTTTGCTTTCTTTTTCGGCTGAGCCTGAAATGTTTCCTGTACATTCACTTCCACAGCCTGCGCACTGTATTTTGGCAGTGCCACAAAATAGAAAATGAAAACAGCCAGGATGAAAACGCCCATGCCGTAATACAGATAATCAATGTTTGATACGAACTTAGGGAATAACAGCGCCACTAAGCCAAGTGTCAAAGACTGCGCAAACATCATAAAAGGATCTTGCCAGCCGCTTACACGTCCCATCAGCTTCGGATGGACAATCTTAGGCATCCACCCCCCGATGGCGATGTTTACCGGACCGATGCACATCCCCAGTACAAAAGTAGTCGCGTAGTACACCCATAAAACTTTGGTGTAGCCAAGGACAAAAATCAGCAAGCCTGCAATTAAAATCGGCACCGACATTAAAAAGTGAGGCTTCACTTTTTTAGAGATTAACGTGCCGATCACACTTCCTGCCAAAAGCCCAAACCCGATCGCGATCGTAAATACGGATGTATGCCACTCATAACGGTCGGGGGCCAGTCCATACTTCATTGTAAACATCGGCAATACAGCAAATCCTCCGTTCACAAAACCAAAAACAAAGAAACCAAAAATCAGAGAGGCCAGCAGCTTGTTTTTTAAAATGTAGACAATGCCTTCCTTAAAATCGTTTATCGAATCCTTTAAAGAAGCTTGTCTCCAGTTAAATGTACCGTTCGGCTGTCTGGCTTCTTTCGGAATCCGGCAGGTACGGATCAGCAGGCCGGAAATAATAAAGCTGATAAAATCAAGAATAATCGCTCCATGAATTCCGATTGTGTTATACATAAAAGCACCGATTCCAACCCCAAATACCATAAAGATACTAAAAAGCATCTGATTAAGCCCGGCCGCTTTCGCATAATGCTCTTTCGGCAGGATGGCTTGTACTAAACTGTTTTCTGCAGGAAAGAAAAACTTGGTTACAGCGCTTCTGATAAACAAAATACAGAAAACAAGAGGAATATTGCCGGTAAATAAAGTGAAAAAAAGAACGACAGTCAGGGCGGCTCTGATCCAATCACAGTTTTCCGCGACTTTTTTTCTGTCAAACCGGTCCGCCACAACTCCCACAAGTAAAAACACAAATACTGTAGGAAGGGAATACATCAGTTCAGCCAAGGTTGTGTACGAAGGCTGGCTGCTGAAACGGTCCAGCAAGAAAAAAGCAAATGCCATGTTGCCTACTGTCGTGCCCATTTGAGAAGCGAGTGCTGCGAAAAATAGACGAACAAAATTACGATTTTTAAATATATCCATAAAAACGCTCCTTACCCTAAAGGTCCCACTTTATCATATTATAAACCGCCTGTTTTTGAAACAAATAAGAAAACATTACCGGTTAATCATGACTCTTGTTCCGTTTGGCACAATGGAAGCGAGTTCTAGAACATCTTTGTTATGCATGCGGATACAGCCTTTAGACACAGCCTTGCCAATCGAAGCGGGATTATTCGTGCCGTGTATTCCATAGTGCTGCCTTGAAAGGCTCAGCCAAAAAGCGCCAAATGGGCCGCCGGGATTGCGTTGGCGGTTAATAATATAGAACTCGCCAGTCGGAGTTTGTGTCAGTATTTTACCGACGGCGATCGGATATGTTTTTATTACCCGATTATTTTGGTACAAAGTAAGGGTTTTAGCCCCAATTGAGACTGCAATATGATAGGGGATCGTATTCGGGTCCGGGAGATCGGGGATGACAATGCGCTGTCCGGCGATAACTCCTGATTGCAGCGAAGGGTTGGCCTGAGTTAAAGCAGCGGTGCTGATTCTGAAATCGGCCGCGATGCTGGTGAGTGTATCGCCTTGTTTAATCTGGTACGTGAGCAATTTCCTCATCCTCCCTTTTTTATTTATAAGTATTGATGAGGAACCCATTCTGCTACATTAATTTGTGCTTTTTAATGTAAAGACTGTGATCTCAGGTTTAGCCAGAAATCGCAAAGGCAGTCTCGTCATCCCAAGGCCCCGGTTCACATAAATATGAGTGTCATCTGTTTGATACATTCCTTCGGTATAGACTTTTCCGTACGGAGGCGTAATAAGCGGTCCGTAGAAGGGCAGCTGAATCTGTCCGCCGTGTGTGTGTCCGGATAGCTGCAGATTGACAGGATATGTTTTTGTATTCAAGGCGGCATCAGGCTCATGGACGAGCAGAATGGAAAAAAGCTTCTCGCTTAGTTTTGATAGGGTGCCTTCATAATCGGGTTTCCCGAGCATTAAATCATCGAGCGCAGCAATCTCAATTTCGCTGCCGTCTGTGAGCGTCAATTTTTGATAGGCGTTGCGGAACACCGTAAAACCTCCTGAAGTCATCAAGCTTTTATAAGCATCGGTTCCATAGCCGCCGTGATCATGATTGCCGTAAACACAAAACTTTCCGAAGGGTGCCTGCAGCTTTCTCAAGAAAGGAATCACTGCCTGATAATTGTGGTACGTATCAGGGTTATCGATAATATCACCGGTAAAAACAATTAAATCAGGCTTAGATTCATTGATTGTCAGAATGACAGTTTTGAAGTCATCCAGCGTAAAATAATCGCTTAAATGTGTATCACTGAACTGCACAATTTTAAAACCGTCAAATCCATGGGGAATGAGAGAGTTTTTAATCGTGTGTTTAGTAGTCTCAATCATATGCGGTTCCAGATAGCGGGCATAGCCATATCCGCCGCCAGCCGTTAAAACCCCGGCCGTAAAAACGCCGAACGTTCCTTTTAAAAATTGTCTTCTGGACATCTTTTTCATTTCAAACCAACCTTTAATAGAGTTTTTCTATTATATCACCTGTACCTTTAAAAAATCTCATCTCAGCATGTGCTGACAGAAGATGGTGTATGATGATAGAATAATATTGAATGAATGATCATTCATAATAGGAGGGATCATACAATGGAAAAAAAGGTTGTTATTATTACTGGCGGGTCAAGCGGCATGGGAAAAGCAATGGCAAAGAAACAGGCCGAATTGGGCTGGAACGTCATGATAACAGGGCGGAACCAGGAAGCGCTTGAAGAAACAAAAAAAGAAATTGAAACCTTTGAGGGCCAAGTTGCCTGCTTTCAAATGGATGTCCGTTCTGATTCTTCTGCAGCACAAATGGTTGCAGAAGCGCTAAATGGGTTTGGGCGTCTTGATGCACTTATTAATAATGCAGCCGGCAATTTTATTTGTCCGGCGGAAAAGCTCACGCCCAATGGATGGAAAGCGGTAATTGAAATTGTATTAAATGGTACATTTTTTTGCAGTCAGGCCACAGCCAGGCACTGGATTGAGCATCAGCAGAAGGGTGTTATTTTAAATATGGCCGCCACTTATGCGTGGGGAGCGGGTGCGGGGGTTGCTCATTCCGCTGCGGCAAAAGCTGGCGTATTATCGCTCACTAGAACTCTTGCCGTAGAGTGGGGCAGTCAATACGGAATCCGTTCCAATGCGATTGCACCCGGTCCAATTGAACGAACAGGCGGTGCAGAGAAGCTTTTTGAATCAGAAAAAGCGATGTCCCGAACGATAAACAGTGTGCCGCTCGGCCGGCTTGGCACACCCGAGGAAATTGCCGCTTTGGCAGCGTTTATGCTTTCTGATGAAGCTTCCTATATGAATGGAGAATGTGTCACTCTGGATGGGGGGCAATGGCTGAATCCTTATCCATTTTAATTTTACAATAATATTTATCAGTAAATATTGAAATTATTAAGTGAAATTTTTATGTTTAAAAGTTTAACCTCCAAAATTAACCTTCTTCCTATCCCATTAAACCTATTAAGATAACACATAAAACTCTAAGTGTTTAAGAGGATTTGGTGTCATACGTAAGCCACCTAATATATGAAAGTTATATTTCAAAAGGGGAGGCGAAGTATGAAGAACTTAGATTAAAACATTCATATAATTACTTCGTTAACTAAAAAGAGGAATTATAGGAATGAATTAATTATGGTTATATTATTATGGAAAGAAGGTTAAATAATGGACGAAATGGTATTGTTAACTCAGGAATGGCTCAATGAAACGTACAAGGGGAAAAGTGGCTATAATCCCATTGAGGAAAATGGGAAAACTGGCTGGGAAACAATGTATGCATTAACTAGAGCGTTACAACTAGAATTGGGAATTATACAGACTTCCGACAGTTTTGGTCCTACAACTTTGAGAAAGCTTGAAGAATTAGGTCCAATTTCTATGTCATCTAATTCAAAAAAAAATATTGTGAAAATTATTCAAGGTGCCCTTTATTGTAAAGGTTATGGTCCAGGTGGATTAACGGGTACATTTGGACAGGGAACGAAAGGCGCGATAGCAGAAATGCAAATGAATATGGGTCTTTCTAAAGCAGATGGTGTAGTAACGCCTAAAGTATTTAAGGCTTTATTGAACATGGACTCTTATATCCTTTTAAGTGGAGCATCAGAGAAAGTTCGTTCAATACAGCAATGGCTAAATAATAAATTTAACCATAGAGAGAATTTCTATTTAATGCCCTGTGATGGTCAGTATTCAAGGGATACTCAAAAGTCTCTTGTATATGCAATACAGTACGAGGAAGGATTAGATGATAGTATAGCTAATGGGAATTTTGGACCAACTACACAAAGATTGATTCCTGTATTGGGAATTGGATCCACGGATGAAAGAAATAGTTTTGTTCATTTATTTCAAGCTGCTCTAATTTTTAATGGGTACAATGTTCCTTTTGATGGAGTATACTCTGAATCCGTAAAATCAAAAGTAATGGATTTTCAATCTTTTGTAAAATTGCAACAGAGTGGTATCGCTGACTTTCAAACATGGTCTTCGCTTCTAGTAAGTACTGGCGACCCCAATCGAAAAGGAGTTGCTTGTGACTCAATTACTCAAATTACATCGGACAGAGCGGAGTCCCTTAAGAGAGCAGGTTATAAGATTGTAGGGCGATATCTCACAAATGCGCCGGGGAGTACTCTAAATAAAAAAATACAACCAGGTGAATTAGAAACAATCTTAAAATCAGGTTTAAATGTTTTTCCGATTTATCAAACCTATGGGGGAGAAGCAATTTATTTTAATAAAGAACAAGGAAAAAAAGATGCGCTTGCAGCTTATAAGGCAGCAAAAGAATATGGGTTTAAAAATAACACTGTAATATATTTTGCAGTAGATTATGATGCTTATGGTAACGATTTAAACAACAATATTATTCCACACTTCGAAGGTATTAATGAAATAATGAATGGTTTTTTAGGTTCGACTTACAAAATTGGCATTTATGCACCTAGAAATGTATGTACTTCAGTTTCTAAAAAAGGTTTAGCATTTGCAAGTTTTGTAAGTGGTATGTCTACCGGTTTTAGTGGAAACTTAGGATATCCCCTGCCTTACAATTGGGCGTTTGACCAAATTTCAACAATTACTGTTGGAAGTGGTTCTGGAATGATACAAATTGATAATGATATTTGTTCAGGTTTGGATATTGGAGTTAATACTATAAATGAAGTCTCTTCAGAGAATAAAAAGTTTTTTGACCAAATTGATGTTTTATACGAAACAGCTGAAAAATATGCCCAAATGCAAAGTGATTTAAATAACGGAGTAGAAAAAACACAATTAGCTAATGAGTTGGTTGCCCAGTATTTAAGAAAGGATAACTATAAAGGGTGGAAGTGGGTGCCTACTGCAGGCCAGATTGATCCTATTTATCGCGAATGGGCTGATAAAGCGCTAGGGGAAGATTTAGTAAATGGAATTGTTGATCCTAAATCGAAAACTGTCATAGGAACACAGCATCTTATGGCAACTTATAATGCCATTATTTATAGTGGTGGTTACTCTCAAACTTTACGAGATTTTGCTGGTTGGACTGGAGATCTATTAACAACAGTACAGGACATGAAATTACATGCTCAAGAATTTAATTCGCCTTATGATGCGGCTACAAAGATAATAGGTAATATGTATCAATTTAGCTTAGATGATTTATTTAGTGATGTAGATGCAATTAATCTGGCGAATAAGACATCAGTTGGTGCTAATGCTCAACCTCTGAATATCGTAATCAGAGATTACTATAGTAATAATGAGTTTATGAATAGGTTCACTCAATTTGTAAATAATAGATTTGATGGTTCATTAGACAAAATTTTCTCTGAGGCAGAGTATTATTTAAATACAAATCTTGATCCAGTTGTTGTTCCGATTAGGTTAGCCTTTAAAAAAGCTTTTGATGTTGAGGATTATAGTGAAGAGATTGGAAAAATAACAGCACAAGCATTTAGAGATGTTATTAAGAAAAAAATGAGATCTGAATAAACTGCAAAACAAGCGAACGTTAATGCTGGTCGTTCGCTTGTTTTATTTTCTATTCAAATTTATGATATAATTTTTAAAGATTAAGGGGTGGTTGATTGAAGAAATTGTTAAAAATGTCAGCTGTATTATTTTTAAGCAGTTTAGTTATCATCTTTAATATTTGGTACTTTATTATATGTGCTTTTACTCCAGAGTATTATCAAAATACAAATCTTACATCTGATGAAAAAATAAGATTTGAAAAACTTTACCATATAGATTTTCCTGATGAAACGAAATTTATTAAAGCTAGAGAGTATTTGGCTGGGCCCGGAGGCGATACGTCTGCTGTATTATATGTGTCTCTGCCAACCAAACGGGTAGAAAAAATTTTATCCGATTACACGTATATGAAAATAAACTATACTGACAATGTCGGTTCAATGTATGGAGTTGATGTTTCAAAGAGTGTTGGTGGTTCAACAACTCTTACATTTGGCACATACGATAAAAAAGGAACTTTCTTTAATTTGAAACATGATAATGATTGGATGTTTAAAGGCACTGATTGGAATCATTACTTTTGGACAGCTGCTAGTATTAATGCTCTTATTTATGTATTTGTCTTCGTTATTGGGAAACAAATGAATAAAATCCTTAATTAAGTCTGTAGATTTATAATCCCAAAAAAATTTTATCCTCTTCTTTTAAGACACTCCCATACAACCCACTTTTCCGCTATGTTTTTTAAAAAATTTGTGGTGTAGATATAATTGTGTGTATAATCAGACAAAGATAGAGAAGCAGGTGATAACATGTTGGATCCACTTGATATTTTAACGAACATTGATGATGTCCACCCATATTACCAGGCGATTTTCAGTGCCGAGGAGCAGAAAATCGTCGGGTATGAGGTGCTGGGACGTATATTGGCAGATTCAGAAATTCAAAGTCTCGGACCCTTTTTTTTAGATGCGGGGATACCCGAAGAATATAAATTAGAGGTTGATAACAGAATTATCCGCCAGGCTCTTGACCGCTTTTTAGAAGCGGATTCTGATCTGCTGATTTTTATGAATCAGGATGCCAATCTTTTAATGCTTGATCACGGCGAAAGCTTTCTTGAGCTTCTGAAAGAGTATGAAGCGAGAGGGATCGAACTTCATCGTTTCGTGCTTGAAATTACGGAGCACAATTTTGAAGGGGATATTGAGCAGCTTTACCATATGCTTGCCTACTATCGTACATACGGAATTAAAATTGCAGTTGATAATATCGGAAAAGAAAGCAGCAATCTGGACCGAATTGCGCTGCTTTCACCAGATTTGTTAAAAATTGATCTGCAGGCGCTGAAAATATCGCAGCCATCTCCGTCTTATGAGCATGTGCTGTACAGCATTTCATTATTAGCAAGAAAAATCGGTGCGGCGCTGCTTTACGAAGATATTGAGGCGAATTTTCAGCTTCAATATGCATGGAGAAACGGAGGCCGCTATTTTCAGGGCTTTTATTTGGTGTCCCCGTCAGAATCGTTTTTAGAGAGAGATGTATTGAAGCGAAGACTTAAGACTGAATTTCACCAATTTATCACACATGAGAAAAAGAAACTAGAAACCGTCTATGAGCACTCTGAACAGTTTTACAAACGGGTGCATCAGGCTGTTACATCATTGCGAAAATATAACCAGTCTCCGGATGATGACGACTTTATTAAAAAGCTGGCGGAAGAGCTGACGGATTGCAGTTTTAGAATTTATATTTGTGATGAAGAAGGCGATCAGCTGACTGGAAATGTTTTTAAACAAGACGGAGAATGGATTTACCAGCCGGAGTATACGGAGAAGAACTGGAGCTGGCGTCCTTATTTTTTAGAGAATATTATGAGAATGAGAAACCTCAGAAAAGGATTTTTCAGTGATTTGTACAGCGATTTGGAAACAGGTGAAATGATTAGAACGTTTTCGTATCCGATGGATGATCATATGTATTTATTTATAGACCTGCCGTATTCTTATTTATATGAGCAGGATGGTTTGATTTAAACGGCTGAAGAGCCGTTTTTTTTATGAATTGAAAAAAAAAATCAAAAAAACGATTGACATTGATACTGAGAATCATTATCATTTAATTATAGAGAGAAGCTACTCTCTGTTCCCCAACCCCTCTATCAGATCAAGATCCGAAAAGCTTGGCGCTACCCCCGCCAAGTTTTTTATTTGTCAACGAATAAGACAAACCATAAAACAATAAACCTTATTAGTGGTAAACAACGCCACTAGGAGGATAAAACTTGTTCAAAAGGAGCAACAGCCTGCGCATTGACCTTCCAACCCCAGAACATCCTGACCCAAATGCTCTAGCCGTGGTTCAAAAGCTGTTAGGCGGCAAATTTGGTTGTCCACTCTCAATCATTACATGTTCCAATCCTGTAACTTTCGCTGCAAGAAAAAAGTAAAACCGTTTTACGACGATCTCGTATCAAGCATTACGGCTGAAGGATTATGTCTTTAATGCTGACAGGTTCGGCATTTAAAGGTGATCCCGATGTTTTACACCGATGAGAGATGCAAAAAATAAACGCAATTCCCAGCATCTTATTGAAACGGCTAAACGTATCCGTTTGATTCGATGGGGAAGTCTGGACTGGTGAAAATGGGTTTAACAGCGGAAACCTGATGCTGCTGGATTTGCTCATGTGCGGCGGCGTTCACATCGGGGCTTATGCCAAAGCGCTTGAGGTTGCGACTGGCGGAAGTATCGGCAAAATGCATCCAATCCCGAATCCCGTTATTCAAAAGAAGATTTTGACAAAATTGCAAAAAGGCTGTTGGATTCTGCCGGAATATCAAAAAAACTATAATTGTGTGTATGACATTCCAAAAAAAGCCTCAAACTACGTAAAAATAGTTTTTTCACTTTTTTTCTTTTCTTAAATTCAGCAGGGAAAATGCCATCCTGTCCGACTTTATGGTATGATGCTCAATAGAACTTGTATTATAATAAATACTTGTTGATTTGAAGTTGTTTTTTGAAAGGAGTCTTTTTTTAGAATGTCACAATTAATGGGTATCATCACACGGCTGCAAAGTCTGCAAGAAACGGCGGAAGCGGCTAGCGAGCCAATGCAGCGCTACTTCGAAGTAAATGGTGAAAAAATATGCAGTGTTAAATATTTCGAAAAAAATCAAACGTTCGAACTGACGGTTTTCCAAAAAGGTGAAAAGCCGAACACATATCCGTTTGATAATATCGACATGGTTTCAATCGAAATCTTTGAACTTCTGCAGTAAGACTTTTGATATAGGGGAAACAAGCTTTCGCTTTGCAGCATGTAATCGAAATAAACGGTAAGGAGCATACTTGTTTCTTGGTTGTAAATCCTTGAAAAGGAGTGTCGTCATGGCCGATTCTTTTCTGTTTTATAATCTTTCAGAAGCACAGATGACCTTTCAAGATGTGATGGAGCGGCTTAAAGCCTTTATCCGAAAGGACCCCCGTTCTTCATATGTGTTATCGATCGGAACCGATTCTCAGGTTTATCGTGATTACACAAAGTTTATTACTGCATTACATTTGCATCGTACCGGCAAGGGAGCTTGGGGCTGCTTGAAAAACCACGCAGTCGACAGACCCATACATAGCCTTCGTGAAAAGATTTCGTTAGAAACGGCGTACAGTCAAGAAACAGCCGCCTATATTCTGGATGGACACTTGATGGATATTACCGATCTGCTCCTGCCTTTTACAGGTGAAGGGGCGGATCTTACATTTGAGGTTCACTTGGATATTGGGAAAAAAGGGCTTACAAAAGAACTGATTCAAGAAATGACAGGACGTATTACTTCAATGGGGATTGAGGCTAAAATCAAACCGGATTCATACACAGCCTTCAGCTATGCAAATCGTTTCACAAAATAATTCCGGCTCGCAAGCCGAGGGAAATGTCGAATTATGCGGTTGACGATTGTTTTCTGATTACTTATTCTAGCGGTAGAGCTGAAAGTAAGTTTTCTTGCTTTCAGAGGTATTCAGTATAAAACAGGGGGCCTGATTACGAATGAGTCTTATCGGTGAACGATTTACAGAAGAAGAACAAAAACTTCTGCTGAATATCCTGATCAATCATGAGTATGCTATCGAGCTTTTAAGCAGTGAGATCAACGATATAGAGACAGGAACCAAAAACGTTGACGGAACCACCTACAAAAAACTTGTAACGCTATACGACCGATTTCGATTTGAAAATTAATGGAACACTTTATAATTGATACTCCTCAAAAGAGTATCTTTTTTATTGAGGAAACTTTTCGACAAATACTGATAAAGTTTATATTATTGTAGTATAGGGAATGTATGTGTTGATGAAAATGAAAAGGGGTCGAAAACATGATAAGCTTGCAATCAGATCAGCTTCTTGAGGCAACAGTCGGACAATTTATGATTGAGGCGGACAAAGTAGCGCACGTTCAAGTTGGGAACAACCTGGAGCACGCTTTATTAGTGCTGACAAAAACAGGATACACGGCCATCCCGGTGCTGGATGCGTCTTATCGTTTACACGGCTTAATCGGGACAAATATGATCATGAACAGCATTTTTGGTCTTGAAAGAATTGAATTCGAAAAGCTTGACCAGATTACCGTAGAGGAAGTCATGCTGAGTGATATTCCGCGTCTTCATATAAATGATCCGATTATCAAAGGATTCAGCATGGTCATTGATAACGGGTTTGTTTGCGTTGAAAATGATGATCAGGTCTTTGAGGGGATCTTCACGAGAAGAGTGGTTTTGAAGGAATTGAATAAGCATATTCGCTCGTTGAACAAGTAGGCTGCTCGGCCTATTTTTTATTATTATTTGCAGAGCAATAAAGAAAGCGCATACATAAATTGGGGTGAAAAGGACTTGAATGATAAACTAAGTTTTTATTAGAATGGGAGATAAGAAAAACTTATTGATAATAAAAAGGAGGACGACATGCAGCTTCAAGAGCTTCATATGCTCGTAGTTTTAGCTGAGGAGTTAAATATGAGAAAGGCGGCTGAACGGCTTTTTGTATCCCAGCCGGCTTTATCTCAGCGTTTACAAACCATTGAAAAGGCGTGGGGGACAAAGATATTTTTAAGATCCCAAAAAGGATTGACGGTAACGCCGGCCGGAGAGAAAATCATTCAGTTTGCGAATGACGTTACGTCAGAGCAGGACAGAATTAGAGAAAATATCGATGAGCTCGAAGGAGAAATTCACGGCACACTGAAGCTCGCTGTCGCCTCTATCATCGGCCAGCATTGGCTTCCTAAAGTTCTGAAAACGTATGTGGAAAAGTATCCGAATGCAAAGGTTTCGCTTATTACCGGCTGGAGCAGCGAAATGCTGAAAAGCCTTTATGAGGATCAGGTTCATATTGGCATTATTAGAGGAAACCCCGAGTGGAAAGGCCGCAAAGACTATTTAATGACAGACCATCTGTATTTAGTCGATACTGAAATATCCTGTATAGAAGATATTGCTCATACAGAACGGCCGTTTATCCAATTTAAAAGCGACAGCACTTATTTTCAGGAGATTCAGCATTGGTGGCATCAAAAATTTAAAACGTCGCCAAAACAAACTATATTGGTTGATCAGATTGAAACGTGCAAACAGATGGCGCTGCACGGGATCGGATATGCGATTTTGCCGTCTGTTACCCTTCAGAACGAAGACAAAGTCAATAAAATGCCTCTGTTAGACGGTAAAGGAAACCCTATCGGGCGGGATACGTGGTTATTAGGCTATGAACCTGCTTTTGAACTGAAGCAAGTTCAAGCTTTTGTTTCAGTTGTAAAGGAGATGCTTGATCAAGAACACCCATTTTAAGAGAAAAGACAGCACAAGGCTGTCTTTTTTTATTTACATATTGACAATGAAAATCATTATCATTTAAAGTGGTACATATGATATTGAAAATCATTATCAATTATGAGGTGATAACATGGCAAAAGCCTTGATTACATATGCCAGCATGTCAGGAAATACCGAAGACATTGCAGGAATTATAAAAGATACGCTGCAGGAATATGGTTTAGACATTGATTGCATCGATATAGATGACGCAGAAGCATCGGCTCTGACTTCTTATGATTATGTGCTCATTGGCACCTATACATGGGGGGATGGCGATTTGCCTTACGAAGCAGAGGACTTTTTCGAAGAGGTTCAGCAGCTCGAGCTGAACGGCTTGAAAACAGCTTGCTTTGGCTCGGGTGATTATTCTTATCCAAAATTTTGCGAAGCTGTCAATCTGTTCAGTGACATGCTGCAAGAGGCGGGAGCTGCTGTCTATCAAGAAACACTTAAAATTGAGCTTGCCCCTGAAACGGATGAGGACGTGGAAAGCTGCAGAGAATTTGCAAGAGGTTTTCTTGCATGGGCAGATTTTGTGAACAAGGGAAAAAGCCATGTTTCATAAAGGTGCGACAGCTGTTGCGGCATCATCGTTTTCTGGCTATTTTGTGGCAGTAAAAAGAGAGGGCATTTTTCATTATTCTTTGGAACAAGGCTGGAAGAAGCTTTTTCGTTTAAAAGCGAAAATACACTGCATCAGTTACATCGGTCCTTATTTATTCGGTGTCGGTGAAAAGGGAACGATCATTCGTTCATCTGACGAGGGGAAAACATGGTCGATATCGAGCTTCCCGACAAATGCGACAGTGTGGGCGATTACGGGCAGGAATGATGGATTTGTTTGCGCCCATGGCAAACATTGCGTTTATGTATCAGAAGACTTCGGTATTTCGTGGCGGGTTGCCAAACCCTTTGCGGAATTTGAACATCCGCCTGTTATCCGTTCACTGTGTCTGCACGGTGGTAATCTGTATATTGGTACACAAATACACGAATGCTTCGGAGGGATTTGGGCTTACGATTTCACACAAGACGCTGTCCGAATGGTAAAAAAAGAAGACAACCGTATGACGGCATCCATGCTAGTGTTCAATGAAAAATGGCTGGTTGCTGCAATGGGCTCTGTAAAAGGGAAACGCGGAGCCGTCATTGCACAGCATATTTTAACGGCTGAAGAAGTCACGATACATTCCAGCATGATGAAAAAGGAAGAATCGTTTCTTGATATTTCAGAGGATGATGGCATTATTTATGTCACAACGGCTCAAGATGAAAATGGCTATTCGAGGATTTATCAGGCTGATCTTGAGGCCCGAGAGCTAAGATGGTTTGATACCATTAAAGGTCATGGCTGGAGAGTGGCCAATCAAAGAGAAAATTTCTTTTGTGCAGGTTTGTATGAATGTAAATTTGTCCAGCCGTACGAAGTTTCAGCAATGATTCATTAGAGGAGGAATACGGAATTGGGGAAGATTTTGCTGGTTTACGCAACGATGTCAGGCAACACAGAAGCCATGGCTGATTTGATTGAAAAGGGACTTCAGGAAGCGGAAGCGGAAGTAGACCGTTTTGAAGCGATGGACATTGATGATGCTGAGCTGTTTAATGATTATGAACATATCATCTTAGGAACCTATACATGGGGAGACGGAGATTTGCCTGACGAATTTCTCGACCTTGCCGAAGAAATGGATGCACTTGACTTTACCGGTAAAACCTGCGCCGTTTTCGGTTCCGGTGATACAGCATATGAATTTTTCTGCGGTGCTGTAGATACACTTGAAGAGAAAATAAAAGATCGAGGCGGCGAAATCGTGCTTCCTTCCGTAAAAGTTGAAATGAATCCTGAAGGGGAAGAAGAGGAAGCATTAAAGGAATTCGGCAGACAATTTGCTAGAAAAAGCGGCTGTGCTGTCTGATAGATGCAAGAAGAAATGCCGAGCGCCTGTTTCCTTTTTTTCTTGTCTTTGTATCTTTCCTTTGATACAGTAATGAGGTAGAAAATCAGGAGGAGGACTATACATATGAAAATGATGGATGCAAATGAAATTATTTCATTTATTCAAAATAGTACAAAATCTACACCTGTAAAGGTTTATGTAAAAGGTGAGCTGGAAGGAATCAATTTCGGTGAATCTGCGAAAGCTTTTCTAAACGGAAACACTGGTGTTGTTTTCGGTGAATGGAACGAAATCAAAACAGCAATTGAAGAAAACCAAAGCAAAATCGAGGATTACGTGGTTGAAAATGACCGCCGCAACTCTGCGATTCCTATGCTTGATCTTAAAGATGTAAAAGCGCGCATCGAGCCGGGTGCGATCATCCGCGACCAAGTTGAAATCGGCGATAACGCAGTCATCATGATGGGGGCTTCTATCAATATCGGATCAGTTATCGGAGAAGGTACAATGATCGATATGAACGTTGTCCTTGGCGGACGAGCTACTGTCGGTAAAAACTGTCACATCGGTGCGGGTTCTGTGCTTGCGGGCGTTATTGAGCCGCCATCCGCTAAACCGGTTGTCATTGAAGACGACGTTGTGATCGGCGCAAATGCTGTTGTGCTCGAAGGTGTAACAGTTGGTAAAGGAGCTGTTGTAGCTGCGGGTGCGATCGTAGTAAACGATGTTGAGCCATACACAGTTGTTGCAGGAACACCTGCTAAGAAAATTAAAGATATCGATGAGAAAACAAAAGGCAAAACTGAAATCAAGCAGGAATTACGCCAGCTGTAAGGAATGATTTGATCAAAAAGGCGTGGATGATATATCCACGCCTTATTCGTATAGGCAGGAGGACATGAAAATGAAGAAAGAGGAGCTTATTGCAATCCGCAGAGATCTACACCGTATTCCCGAGCTTGGATTTCAGGAATTCAAAACACAGCAATATTTATTAAACGTCTTGGAGCAATATCCGAAAGACAGAATTGAAATTGAGAAATGGAGAACAGGACTTTTTGTGAAAGTGAACGGAACAGCGCCGGAAAAAATGCTCGGATACCGAGCGGACATTGATGCGCTATCAATCGAAGAGCAGACAGGGCTGCCATTCGCATCAGAGCATCACGGCAAAATGCACGCCTGCGGACACGATTTGCATATGACGATTGCGCTGGGCATCATCGACCACTTTGTTCATCAACCTGTTAAGCAGGATCTGCTCTTTTTATTCCAGCCGGCAGAGGAAGGTCCAGGCGGAGCGGAACCGATGCTAGAGAGCGACGTTTTGAAAAAGTGGCAGCCTGATCTCATCACTGCGCTTCATATTGCTCCAGAGCTGCCGGTCGGAACCATCGCGACAAAAAGCGGTTTGCTTTTTGCGAATACATCAGAGCTTGTCATTGACCTGGAAGGCAAAGGGGGGCATGCAGCTTATCCGCACTTAGCTGAGGATATGGTTGTAGCGGCAAGCACACTCGTTACTCAACTGCAAACAATCATCTCCAGAAATACGGACCCGCTGGACAGCGCTGTGATTACTATCGGTACGATTACGGGCGGCTCCGCGCAAAATATCATTGCGCAAACAGCTCACCTGGAAGGCACAATCCGCACGCTTTCTGAAGAATCCATGAAGCAGGTAAAGGAACGGATCGAAGATTTAGTGAAAGGAATCGAAATCGGCTTTCGCTGTAAAGGAAAAGTGACGTATCCGTCTGTGTATCACCAAGTTTACAATACAAGCGGGCTCACAGAGGAATTTATGTCTTTTGTTGCTGAGCACAAATTGGCACAAGTAATTGAAGCAAAAGAAGCGATGACCGGAGAGGATTTTGGCTACATGCTGAAAAAATATCCGGGTTTCATGTTCTGGCTCGGCGCTGATTCATCGCACGGACTCCATCACGCGAAGCTGAATCCTGATGAAAATGCGATCGAAACAGCGGTTAACGTGATGACAGGTTATTTTTCTGTTTATGCCAATTAAGTACAATGGAAAGAATAAAATGCCATATGATGAGCACCCTATTTAACGGAGGTGTTCTTTATGACAAAAAAAATTGGAATTGAACAGTCGTTATCAGATGTAGAAGCTGCATTAAGAGAAAAAGGATATGACGTTGTCATGATGAAAAGTCCTGCAGATGCAAAAGGCTGTGACTGCTGTGTCGTAACAGGGCTAGACAACAATGTGCAAGGTATTGCCGATACAGTAACACAAGCACCAGTCATTACAGCTTCCGGGATGACTGCTGAAGAAATTTGCAGCGAAGTTGAAAGCAGAATTCAGTAAAGTAAAAACCGAAGCAAAAGCTTCGGTTCTTTTGTTATTCTGTTTCTTTAGGAAAAGCGCGGTCGAGTGCGGTTTTTATTTCTTTTCTCAGCACGCGTTCGACCCGCCACTGTTCCATATTTTCTGTTTTGGCAATGACCCTGATCACAATTTCAGAGGTTCCCAGCTCTTGAATGCCGATAACATTAGGGCCCTCTTTAATTTGCGGAAGAGCAGCTGCCGTTTCGTCACATACATGTTGTAAGATGTGAATGGTTTCATCGAGGTTTCTTTCAGCAGGGACTTTAATATCAACCAGCGCCTGCATCGTTCCGCGGGAATGGTTGCTTACATTTGTGATGTTCCGATTCGGGATATAATGCAGTGTGCCGTCAAAGCTGCGGATTTGGGTCGTTCTTAAACCGACCTGCTCCACAATTCCATTAAAGGTTGCAACCGTTATATAATCTCCGACATCCAATTGTTTTTCAAGCAGAATAAAAAAACCTGTCACGATGTCGCTGACAAGGCCTTGGGCGCCAAAACCGACCGCCAGACCTACAATTCCCGCACCTGCTAAAAGAGCGCTCGGATCGTAATGAAACAAATCCAGAACCATAACGAAAAAAATAAAAATCAATATGTAAGCAAATACATTAAGTGTCAGGCTTCGGAGCGTGTGAGCCCGTCCAATAGTCAGGTTGTTTTGCGCTTCAAATTTTGCAAATAGATGTTTAATAATTCTCATGCCTACAGATCGAACGATAAAATAGAGGCAAATCATAATGACGAGCTTAATGAGTAAAACACCCGCATTGGTGACAAGACCTGCCCAATCATAGTGTGTAATAAAATCCATGTTGGAGCTTCCTTTCTGAATGTGTTGCAGCATGTTAAAAGTTGTTTCCCTGTTCATGAACATGTTAAACTTTTTATCGTAAAATGTCGAAGGCAAAGACATGTATTCTTTGTTAAAAATTGACTGTGAAAATGCGCTTCGATATAATGGTCATTGTGATGTTATTAACGAAATAAGGGATATTTTCCTTTATTTTCTTATCCGTCTGGCTTTTAAAGCCAAACTATCAATTGGAGGGATACATATGGCAGAACGTATGGTAGGTAAACAAGCTCCTCGTTTTGAAATGGAAGCAGTCCTTGCAAATAAGGAATTTGGCAAAGTTAGTCTTGAAGAAAACATGAAAAACGACAAATGGACGGTTCTTTTCTTCTATCCAATGGACTTTACTTTTGTCTGTCCGACAGAAATTACAGCGATGTCTGACCGTTATGACGAATTCGAAGATCTTGATGCTGAAGTGATCGGCGTTTCAACTGATACAATCCATACCCACTTGGCGTGGATCAACACAGACCGCAAAGAAAATGGTCTAGGTCAGCTGAAATATCCGCTTGCTGCTGATACTAACCATGAAGTATCCCGAGAATATGGCGTTTTAATTGAAGAAGAAGGCGTTGCACTTCGCGGATTGTTTATTATCAATCCTGAAGGCGAGCTACAATATCAAACGGTTTTCCATAACAACATCGGCCGTGACGTTGATGAAACGCTTCGAGTGCTGCAAGCACTTCAAACAGGCGGACTATGCCCGGCTAACTGGAAACCAGGTCAAAAAACACTTTAATTCTTTTTGAGAACGAAAGAAAAAGGTCTAACAATTCGTTAGGCCTTTTTGACTCTTACTGCTCACTAGGAGGAAAAAGCGATGAAATTACGTCAGCCAATGCCTGAATTGACAGGAGAAAAAGCTTGGTTCAACGGTGAAGTAACAAAAGAACAACTGATTGGAGAAAAACCGACACTTATTCATTTCTGGTCTATCAGCTGTCACCTGTGCAAAGAAGCAATGCCGCAGGTGAATGAATTCCGTGACAAATATCAAGACAAGCTGAACGTTGTAGCTGTTCATATGCCTCGTTCCGAAGACGACCTGGATCTCGACAAAATCAAGGAAGTAGCTGCTGAACATGACATGACTCAGCCTATTTTCGTTGATAGCGACCACGCTTTAACCGACGCATTTGAAAACGAGTATGTGCCTGCGTACTATGTGTTTGATAAAACCGGCCAGCTTCGTCATTTTCAAGCGGGCGGCAGCGGCATGAAAATGCTTGAAAAACGTGTGAACCGCGTTCTGGCTGAAACAGAACAAGCAGCTGAATAATGTTGCGCAAATAAAAAAACCTGAGGTTATCAGGTTTTTTTATTTACGGAAAAAAGGAAAAGAGTAAGAAGCTTATTTTTCCATATTTGGGTATAAGAAAAACCTTTTTTAATGACTTATCTTCTAAAAAAGAGACCTAATTTCTTATGTTTTTCTGCAAATTTAGATATTTTTCATATCTCAGAACGCGAAAATTGTAGATATTACACTAAATTTCATTAAAGAAGTAATTAAAAGATAGATTTTCAACAATATTCCAAATGATTGACATAAGCTTTGAACCCTTGTGGATAAAGAGGTCTGTTGAAAAATAAAACGTTTTCAGAAAATAAGGAATTTTTCATAGAGTAAATATAATAGTAAAATGCTAAAATAATAGTTGATAAAATTACTTTTGTAATCTAATATCTTAATTAAAGATGTTAATTCTGATAGGGGGTACATTGAGGAATGTTTAATGAAAGAGAAGCTTTGCGCTTGCGATTAGAACAATTAAATGAAGCTGAAGTGAAAGTCATTCGTGAATATCAAATTGAACGCGATAAAATATACGCAAAATTAAGAGAGCTGGACAGAAATGGAAGCCCTTCCGAAACGAAAAAAGAGTTCCGTTCTGAAAGAAAAACCGACTCTCTGCCAGTTCTCGCCGAGCTTGCAGCTCAGGAAATCAGAAGCTATCAGCCGCCATCACAGCAGCAGTCCGCCCAGCCTCAGCTTCAAACTATTTCCTCTCTTCCTGCCGGTATACCAGATGGAGCGACAAGAAGAAGAAGAGGAACGGCAAGACCGGGGTCAAAAGCAGCTAAACTGCGTGAAGCGGCTATTAAAACATTAAAACGCCACAACGCGGCAATTAAAAGTTCCGAACTTCAAAAAGAGATTGAAAAGGAAAGCGGTCTGGAAATTCCTAATATGACAACGTTTATGCAAAGCTTAATTAAAATGTATCCTGAAGTGAAAAAACCGTATCGCGGCCAGTACATTTTAGAGGGCGAAATTGAATCCGTTGAATCAACTGAATCAGCAACAGAATAAGCACACAGAAAAACTGCTTGGCGAGCTCAAGCAGTTTTTTTATTATTGGGTTTTTTTCGAGGAAGGTTTATTTTCTTTTTCAAGATTAAGCTTATACACCCATTTTTGATAAGGTTTTTCTTCGGCGGCGCGGCTCTTCAGCTCTTCAATTTTATGATTGATAAGCTGGTCAGATGATTGGGCTCTGGTCAGCTGTTTTTGAAGCTCATTTACTTGTTTTGTGACATCTTCAAGGATGGTCTCTACATGACTTGACGGTGCGTAAACGGTTTGAGCTTCTTCTGCCGTTTTTTCTTTCTGTTTCGCGCCGCCATCAATATCGGCAAAATGAGAAGCAATCCAGGCATCACTTTCATCAAGCTGCCGTTTGTACGAAATAATAGTTTCTTGAAATAGTTTTTCTTTCGTTTTTTCTATTTCAAGCAGCCTTTCTTTCGTTTCTATGATTCGATCTTTCATATGATCTATTTCTATTTTGATATGTTTTAGCTGGTATTCTTTTTCTATCATTTGCTCTTTTAAGCGTCCGTTTTCGGCTTTTATCGTTTCGGCTTGCTGCTTTGCTTGAAACAATTCGTGCTGTTCTCGCTGGATAGAGGTATTAAGATGAATGATTTGTTTATGCAAATTTTTATTTTCTTCCTCAATTTTGATTTTTTCGATATGAAGCTTATGTTTTTCTTCAATTTCAGTTTTGCGTTTGTAGGTTTCCGCGGAAAGAAGCTCCTGCAAGGTGACGATTTTATCGAGCAGTTCGGCTCTCATTTGATGCAGTGTATGGCTCGTATGGGAGGCGTGTTTTTCTTTCATTGACATTTGCTTTAACTCAGCAGACAGCTGCTGAAGTTTTTCTTTCATATTGGTATTTTCTTTGAGCAGTTTGTTATTTTTCTGATGGAAGTAGCTTGCCTCAAGCTCGGAAATAAGTTTATGGCACCTTGACAGCTCTGATTTTAAATAAAGGTTCTCCTGTGACACGTCATGGAAAAAAGGACCTGATCTTTTCAAGCGAACCATCTCCCTCATGATGTTAACATTACAATATGCAAATACTGAACAGCTATTCCTCTTTAATAAACAGACAAGCATTGGCGTTGGAGCCTTGCTTTTGCTATGCTTTTGGTAACTAGAGGTGAGAGCATGAAACATATAAATGTACTTTTAGCAGGAGGAGCCTCACGCCGATTTGGGGAGCCAAAGGCTTTTGTAAAATGGAAAGGCCACATGTTTTACGAGTGGGCTAAAAAGGCGCTTGGTGAGCAAGCGGTCATCATCAGCCGTCCCGAGTTTATCGATAGATTTCAAGAAAATGGCGAAACCGAAGTATATCAAGACGCGGAGCCGTTCCAGGGAATGGGCCCATTGGCTGGTATCTATACTGCTTTTGAAAAGACAGACGGTGACCTTTATACGATTCTATCCTGTGACACACCGTTAATACGTAGGAGGACGATGGCGGAGCTCAGGCGCATGGTGACTGCCGATACGGACGCAGTCATCCCGATATCAGGCGGACGAGAGCAGCCATTGATAGCACTGTATCATAAAAGGATCATGCCTATTCTATATGAACAGCTATCCGAGAAAAAATTAAGAATATCAGATTTGTTAGACCGTATTTCAGTTCGTTACGTACAGGCAGAGGAAATCGCGGCGGTGCCCGAAGAGTTTATGAATATTAATACACGCGATGACTATAGGCGTTTGGAAGAATTCAAAACATTCTCCTGCTGGGACTGACGGGAGAAAAACATGGTATGATTGACATAAAAGATAAGGAGATCAGGTTTGATGGAGGAGCGTTATTCACGGCAAATCAGATTTAAGCAAATTGGAGAAGAGGGCCAGCAAAGACTGGCAGACAGCCGCGTGCTGATCGTAGGAGCAGGAGCGCTCGGAACAGCCGGAGCTGAAGGGCTTTCGAGAGCGGGAGTGGGAACCGTCACCATCATTGACCGTGATTATGTAGAATGGAGCAATCTGCAAAGGCAGCAGCTCTATACAGAAAGCGATGCAGAACTCCGCATGCCGAAAGCTATGGCTGCCAAAGAACATTTATCCGCTATAAACAGCGGCATACATATTGAGGCATATGTTACAGAGGGGACGGCTGAAACACTTGAACCGCTGATTGAAAAAGCGGATATTGTTATCGATGCGACAGATAATTTTGAAACACGTATGCTTATCAACGATCTAGCTCAGAAAACAAAGACACCGTGGATTTATGGCGCATGTGTAAGCAGTCAAGGGATGTTCATGACGATCATACCGGGGGAGACACCTTGTTTGTCTTGTTTGTTTGAACAAATTCCTGTCGGCGGAGCGACGTGCGATACAGCGGGGATTATTCCCCCTGCGGTCCATATGGTTTCAGCCTATCAGCAGGCAGAAGCACTGAAACTGTTAACGGGAAACATAGAAGCGATACAGCGCGGCTTTGTCACGTTTGATGTCTGGAACAATTCACATATGAAAATAAACGTTAGCGATGTACGAGTCGAAGATTGTCCGTCATGCGGCGCACACGCAGTTTATCCTTATCTTCAAGACTGGAACACGCCAAAAGCCGCTGTACTGTGCGGCCGTGATACGGTTCAAGTCAGATCAGAGTCATTAAAAAGAATACCGAAGCAGGAGCTCGTCAGTCGGCTGAAAACAATCGGCAAGGTAGAGGCCAATGCATTTTTGCTTCATATCTATTATGAACATTTTAGAATCGTCATTTTTAATGACGGACGGGCTCTGATTCACGGAACAAGTGATGTGAAAGAAGCCAATTCTGTGTTGGCAAGAGTAATCGGATTGTAACAACAGGAGGGTTCAGAATGCTGGAGAAAAGAACACCGATACCGGTAGATGAAGCTGTTCGGCGTGTCGGCCGATTTCAAAAACGAGGGGAAACAGAATGGGTGGCGCTTGAAAACAGCCTTCACCGATTTTTAGCTGAAGATGTAACGGCAGATCACCATGTGCCTGCATTTGACCGTTCGCCATATGACGGTTTTGCTGTCAGAGCATGCGATACGGCTGAAGCTTCACGCGAGCACCCTGTCCGCTTTGAGGTCATTGACCATATCGGAGCAGGGGCTGTATCTGAGAAAGAACTTGCTGCGTTTCAGGCAGTGCGAATCATGACAGGTGCGCAAATTCCAAAAGGCGCGGATGCCGTGGTCATGATTGAGCTGACTCAAACCTTTGAAGAGAATGGTCAGCCGTTTATGTCTTTAAAACGCCGCTTCCACCCAGGGGACAATATTTCAAAAACAGGTGAAGATGCTAGAAAAGGGAGCGTTTTAGTCAGAAAGGGCACTCGAATTACCCCGGGAGTAACAGCTCTTCTGGCAACCTTTGGATACGCTTCTGTGCCTGTCGTGAGAAAGCCTGTTGTTGGGATCATCGCAACCGGCACAGAATTGCTGAATGTCAGTGACCCGCTGGAGCCGGGGAAAATCCGTAACAGCAACGCAAGTATGGTATATGCACAAGTCCTTGAAGCGGGCGCTTCACCTCTTTACTTAGGGAAAATTTCCGATGATCTTGATCAAAGCTTTGCTGCGGTCAAAGAAGCAATGGAAAAGGTTGATTTTCTAATCACAACAGGCGGCGTGTCAGTTGGTGACTTTGACTTTTTGCCTGCAATCTATGAAAGACTCGGGGCGGAAGTGCTCTTTAATAAAGTTGCTATGCGTCCAGGAAGTGTAACGACTGTCGCTCATGCAAATGATATGCTGCTGTTTGGGCTGTCAGGTAACCCATCGGCATGCTATGTCGGTTTTGAACTGTTTGTAAAACCGATGATCCGGACATGGCTGCTTCATGATAAACCGCATCCCATTTGCGCAGAAGCTGTTTTGACTAAGGACTTTCCTAAGCCAAATCCTTTTACCCGATTTGTACGTGCTTATGTACACCATAAGGAAGGAAAGCTGTTAGCGGCTCCCGTTGGATTGGATAAGTCAAGCTCTGTCACTTCACTTGCAGAGGCGAATGCGTTTATCATCCTGCCGGGCGGTACGAGAGGTTACGAATCGGGCAGAACGGTTCACGTGCTGCTGATCAGAGAAGAGAATGGAAGTGAGTGGCCTTGGTCCGTCCTTTCCCAATCGTCCAAATTGTAGGGTTCCAAAACAGCGGAAAAACAACGTTGATAGAGCGTATACTTAAAAAAGCCGCACAACAGGGGCTGCATGCAGGCTGTTTGAAGCATCATGGTCATGGAGGCGAACCGGAAGCATTCACTGAAGGAAAAGACACTAACCGTTACCAAGCCGCAGGAGCTTATATAACAGCAGTAGAAGGAGCGGGTGTTTTACAGCTTACGGCCCGCCGTAAATGGGATCTCCCGCAGCTGATCGAGTTATATCGCTTTCTCGATATGGATTGCCTGCTCATAGAAGGCTTTAAAAAAGCTCCTTACCCTAAAGTCGTTATAGTACGAGATAAGGATGATCTGGCCGAACTGCAGGCAGTAAATATAATCGCAATCATGTACAGAGAAAAAGAACAAATGGCTTCGCACCAAGGATTACCCGTTTTTCACGCGGATGATCCAGCAGGAGTTGATTATGTGCTTTCACAGCTGAAGGGGGAATCTGTGTAATGGGTCGATTTGAGATCACGAAAACACCCATCGTTACTGAAGATATCATAAAAAAGGTAGAGAAACGGGAAGCTGGAGCTATTACCACGTTTATCGGGACGGTTCGGGAGTGGACAAACGGAAAAAAAACAATCAGGCTGGAATATGAGGCTTATGAACCGATGGCTGTGCAGATGCTGGCCCAAATCGGGGCTGAAATAGAAGAGAAATGGAAAGGTGCCTCAGCTGCTATCACACACCGGATCGGTGTACTGGATATCGGCGAAGCGGCAGTTGTCATCGCTGTATCTTCTCCCCATCGAAAAGCTGCTTATGAAGCCAATGAGTATGCAATCGAACGCATTAAACAAATAGTGCCTATTTGGAAAAAAGAAATTTGGGAAGACGGAGAGCAATGGATTGGTGACCAGCTTGAGACAACAGCTTATCCGAATGGAAAACCAGATCTAAGTGAGGGAGAGCAGCATGATTAAAATTCTTTTGTTTGCGGGACTTGCTGAAAAGGCCGGCATGTCAACGCTTGAAATTGATATGGAACAAGCAACAACCGATGATGTAAAAGCAGTATTAAAGGAACAATACGGACTTGAATCAATTGATACGGCTATGATTGCCGTAAATGAAAGCTACGTCAAAGAAAATACTTCTGTATCTTCCGGTGACACGGTGGCTGTTATTCCTCCTGTCAGCGGGGGATGAAAACCGGACGGCGATAAAGCCGTCCGGTTTTTGCGTTAGAAGCCATATCTCTCGTTTTTTGCATATCCTGCTCCTCATCCTGCATACAATGATTTTCTGTAAGCATTTATTTTACATAGTCCCACCATATAAAGTAAGAGACCATCTCCATCATTAGATTGAATTTTGGAAAAATAATAGAAATTTATTTCGGGAATCGATATAGTAAGGGTGAAAAAACTGGAAGGGTGCTGGATATGGAGACATTTAAAAGATTAAAATCATTTTATTGGCCGTACAGAAAGGTGTTTATGTGGTCGCTTCTGGCGATGTTTTTGATGACAGCGATAACGGTCGTTTATCCGATCATTCTTCAAATTACGATTGATGAGATCGTACTGGGGAGACAGTATCAGCTTGCAGTATGGGTCAGTCTGGGATTTATTGCGGTAATGGCTGTAAAAGGAACCGCCACTTTTTTTCATCAGTATTTAGGTGATATGTTTGGAATCAAATCTGTTTATCGGCTGAGAAATGGCCTGTATGGAAAACTGCAGAGGCTTTCTTTTTCTTACTATGACAATGCCAAAACAGGTGATTTGATGTCCAGGCTGACAGCCGATGTTGAGGGGCTTAGGTTTTTTTTATCCTATGGGCTTGCTGAGTTTATTCGATTCGGCTTGCTGGTTGCGATCAGCTTATCAGTCATGTTTTACTATTCGGTCCCTCTTACGCTGGTAACAATCGCTGCTTTGCCTTTTCTGGCGATCACAGTATATCAATTTGACAAAAGAGTACACCCTGCCTTCCGAGATATCAGAAAATCGTTTGCGAAGCTCAATACAAAGGTGCAGGAAAATATCAGCGGCATCAACACAGTTAAGTCACTATCAAGAGAAGATTTTCAAATTAGCGCCTTTAATAAGGCAAATGCGGCCTACAGAACAACATATTTACAAACGTCATTCATCTGGTCTGCGTATTTTCCGCTGATGGAATTTATCGGCAATATTTGTATTGTGGCTCTTCTTTCATACGGCGGCTATTTGGTCATGCAAAATCAGCTGAATCCGGGTGAGCTTGTCGCTTTCTTCAGTCTTGTCAGTTATATGATGTGGCCGATCATGAACTTAGGTTTTGTGATTAATATGTTTTCTCAGGCAAAAGCCTCAGGAGAGCGTCTGTTAGACATTCTTGATGAAGAGGAAGACATTAAAGACCATGCTCATGCTTTACACCAGCCAAAGTTAACCGGAGATGTCTCATTCAAAGATGTGACTCTCGCATACAAAAATGAGCAAACGAACGCGCTTTCCAATGTAAGCTTTGAAGCAAACAGCGGAAAGATGATCGGACTTTTGGGCCCTACGGGATCTGGAAAAAGCTCAGTCACACAGCTCCTCACTAGATTTTACAGTCCGGCAGGAGGAATCATCACGATTGATCATAAACCTATCACAGATTATTCATTAAAAACCCTTCGCTCAAATATTGGAGTCGTACCTCAAGAATCATTCCTATTTTCATCTACTATTCGATCAAATATTTCATACGGGAAGCCGGATGCTTCGATGGAGGACGTTATAGCTGCGGCAAAAAGGGCTCAGGCTCACGAGTTTATTATGGAACTGCCTGACGGATATGACACCATGCTTGGAGAAAGGGGGATGGGGCTTTCAGGCGGCCAGAAGCAGCGGATTGCTATTGCCAGAGCCATCTGCTTAAACCCAAGCATTTTAATATTAGATGACGCTACAAGTGCAGTAGATATGCAAACGGAGCACAGCATACAACTTGCGTTAAAAGATGTCATGAAAAACCGCACAACGTTTATCATCGCTCACCGCATTTCATCACTGAAACACGCAGATGAAATTCTCGTCTTCGATAAAGGCAGCATTCGTGAAAGAGGCACTCATCACGAGCTTCTTGCCAAAAACGGCTATTACAAAAAGATATACGATTTGCAATACCGGGATGCCAATATGATAAATGAGCCGCATCAGGTCGGATAGGGAGGAACATATGAAACAAGCAAAAAAACAGGGGATTTTGGAGCGTTTCTATTATTCTTCAGATGAAATCATTGAAAAACCGTTTAACTGGGCTCAAATGTGGCGGCTGTTAAGCTATGTCAAACCGTATCGAAAAACAATTCTGCCGCTTTCTTTTCTCACCGTTTTGATTGGGACTGCTGTGAAGCTTGTCATTCCCATTCTGATCGGTGTTTATGTTCTCGATCAAGCCATTACAGCAAAAAATTCGGAATTGCTGATGCAGCTGATGATTTTGATCAGTGTTTTATACGCAGTTAATTATGCAGCCAATATGCTAAGGATCAGATGGATGAACCAGCTTGGCCAGCATGTCATTTACGATTTGCGCCAGCATTTATTTACCCATGTGCAGCGCTTGTCCCATCGATTTTTCGATCAGAGATCGGCAGGGTCTATTCTCGTCAGAATTATGAATGACATTAACTCCCTTCAGGAGCTTTTCACAAGCGGCGTAATTAACTTATTAACAGATTTATTGCTTTTGGCGGGAGTCGTCATCATTTTATTCACGCTAAGTCCTGAACTGACCATAGCCATCATGGTGACTCTGCCGATTATGTTTTTTATTTCAACAAGTCTCAGAAAAAAAATCCGCCGTTCATGGCAAACGGTGCGCCTGAAGCAATCAAAGCTGAACTCCCATTTAAACGAAAGCATCCAAGGTATCCGCGTAACGCAGGCTTTCACGCAGGAGCAAGAAAACATGACGTATTTTGACGGAGTCAATCAAGAAAACTACCAATCATGGCGGGAAGCAACAAGAAAAAATGCTGTGTTCCGTCCGCTGGTAGAAATGACAAATGCGATAGGAACAGCCGTATTAATATGGTATGGCGCCACACTCATCATGAACGAAACCATTACGATAGGTGTCTTCGTATCTTTTGCCTTCTATTTAGGCATGTTTTGGGAGCCTATTTCAAGATTAGGCCAGGTTTATAACCAATTGTTAATGGGGATGGCCTCGTCAGAGCGGATTTTTGAATTTTTAGATGAACAGCCGAACGTCAAGGAAAAACCGGAAGCCATTCATAAGAAAAATATAAAAGGCCATATCAGCTTCGAAGAGGTTGAATTTTCTTATGATGAAAAACGAAAGGCTCTTCATTCTTTCTCCTTTTCCATTCCTGCAGGCTCTACACTTGCACTTGTCGGACACACAGGGAGCGGGAAAACAACGATTGCCAATTTAATCAGCCGTTTTTATGATGCAACAGGAGGAACCATTAAAATAGACGGCATTCCGATAACAGACCTATCCCTTGCCAGTTTGCGCTCTCAAATCAGCATTGTGCTTCAAGACACGTTTATTTTCTCCGGAACGATTATGGAAAATATTCGCTTCGGAAGGCCGGATGCCTCAGACGAAGAAGTAATAAAAGCTGCTCAAGCAGTCGGAGCGGATGAGTTTATTTCTGGTTTAGCAGAAGGATACGAAACAGAGGTGGAAGAAAGGGGAAGCGTATTATCCGCCGGTCAGCGCCAGCTCATTTCCTTCGCAAGAGCGCTGCTCGCAGATCCTGCTATTATCATTCTTGACGAAGCCACGGCAAGCATTGATACAGAGACAGAGGTCAAAATCCAGCAGGCTTTAAAAACATTGCTGAAAGATCGTACAGCCGTCATGATTGCCCATAGACTGTCCACGATCCGCGACGCCGACCATATCATCGTTCTAGATCACGGCAGGAAAATAGAAGAGGGGAATCACGAACAGCTGCTTGGGAAAGGAGGTATTTACGCAGGACTGGTGAAATCGCAGTACAGCATCGCTGCAGAATAAAAGCCTTCAGTTTTAACATCAGGAAGGTCTTTTGTATGATTTGGATATTTTTTAAAAAATATGAAACTTTTTTTAGGTCCTTACGTATTATCAGCTAGATATGTTAAAGGAGGATTTATATATGGAAGCAAATGTAGAAAAAAACGGTGGAGTAACAACTGAAAAGCCATCCCTTTTTGGCGTGATCACAAGTCCTGGAATTCAATTTGAGAGAATAAGAGAAAGGCCAGTTGTATGGGGCCCCCTCTTGATTGTTGCGGCAATCATCATAGTTGGTGCTGTATTGCAGGGGCTCGGAACGGATTATAGCGAGCTTCTTAAAGCGACCGATACTGAAGGTTTATCGCCTGAGCAAATTTCAACTGTCGCAACCATTACCAAATTTGGAGCAATGGCAGGTTCGATTCTTGGCGGAATTGCAGCTTTATTTATTGCGCCTCTCATTTATTGGCTCTGCGTGAAAATATCAGGAGGCGTAACGACGTATAAGAAAATGCTTTCTCTCGGTCTGTTTGTCTCCTTAATCAGCAGCTTAGGATTATTGGTTAATGGCATTGTAGCTTTTACAACTGATGCAAGTTCACTTTACAGCATGACGTCACTTGCTGGAATTATTCATTCAGACATGCCTTTAGCAAACGTATTAAATACATTTGAAATCTTCAGCATTTGGAGCTATGTATTATTAGCGATCGGTCTTCACAAAACGGGAGGCATCTCAAAAAAAGCAGGGTGGATATCCGTTATTATTCTTTTCGTCCTTTTGGTCGCATTTTCGTTTATTTCAGGATCAATAAGCTCTGTGGCAGGTGCATAATTAGATGAAAAAAGTCTGGATCGGAATTGGGATTGCAGCATTGGTCGCTCTTTTTATTGGAATTAATATTTACCGGTCTGCCGCTCCTGCAAGCGGCAGCGCCGGCCAGAAGGTGGAGACGGGAAGCCTCGAAGAAAAAAAGATATCGTCAACGGTTATGGTTCCAGGCACACTTAAATTTTCAGATGAACAATATGTGTTTTATGAAGCGGATAAAGGAACTCTGCACGACATTAAAGTGAAGGAAGGCGACAAAGTCAAAAAGGGTACGCCGTTAGTCACTTATTCGAATGAGCAGCTCAGTCTGGAAAAAGAACAAAATGAATTAACTGCTGAATCGAACCGGCTGCAAATCGATCAGATTCTAGAAAAGTTACAAGCGTTGGACAATAAAGAAAAAGAACTGACAAAACAGCTCGGAAAGAAAGAAGCAGAAAAACAAATTGAATCTGAGCGCACAGAGCTTGAAATGCAGGAAAAAACGGCTCAAATTGAATTAAAGCAAACTGAGCTTCAGCGGCAGTCGCTTGCTAATAAAATGTCAGATCTTCAAGTGAAAAGCGAGATCGATGGCACTGTAATTTCAGTCAACAAAGAAGCGGCATCAAAAAAATCAGATATTCAAGAACCTGTCATACATATTGGTAATCCTAAAAACCTTGTTGTTTCAGGGAAATTGTCTGAATACGATACACTTAAAGTCAAAAAAGGCCAAAAGGTCACACTCACTTCAGATGTCATTCAGGATAAAACATGGAGAGGGACAGTTTCCGCTGTCGGGCTGGTGCCGGATCAGCAGGAAAATGCCGCGGCAGCAGCTGGCACAGATCAGGCGGTTCAATACCCGCTTCAAGTTAAAATAAAAGGCGATCTTCCAGAAGGAAAGCCGGGTTTTAAATTCATTATGAACATTGAGACGGATAAGCGGAAAACCAATACGCTTCCTTCTAAGGCAGTTAAAAAAGAAGATGATCAATATTACGTGTATACAGTAAAGGATGGGAAAGCCAAGCGAGTCGATGTCAAAATCGGTGAAGTAACAGACGACGTAACGGAAATCAAAGAAGGAATTTCTAAGGATGACCAAGTCATTTTAAATCCTGCTGATGATTTGGCTGACGGAACGGATGTGAAAGCATAAATGATTCAGCTTTCTAAAGTGCGAAAAAGCTACCAGATCGGCAGAGAAACGTTTGATGTTCTTCATTCGATTGATTTGAACATCAATCAAGGGGAATACGTTTCGATCATGGGGCCGTCAGGATCGGGAAAATCAACGATTATGAATATTATCGGCTGTCTGGATCGTCCGACTTCCGGTATATATAAGCTGGACGGCGAAGACATCTCTTCTTATAAAGACAAAGAACTGGCCGCGGTCCGCAACAAATCCATCGGTTTTGTCTTTCAGCAATTCCAGCTTCTCCCGCGGCTAAACGCTAAAAAAAATGTCGAGCTGCCAATGATTTATTCCGGCATTGGAAAAAAAGAACGCCAAGAGAGAGCTGAAAGAGCCTTAGAAAAGGTCGGATTAGCCGATCGAATGCTTCATATGCCGAATGAGTTATCCGGTGGCCAGAAGCAGCGTGTGGCCATTGCAAGGGCAATTGTCAATGAACCAAAATTAATTTTGGCGGATGAACCGACGGGCGCGTTGGATACAAAAACAAGTGCAGCGATTATGGACCAATTTACAGCGTTAAACGAAGAGGGAACAACAATTGTACTTGTTACCCACGAGCCTGAAGTTGCAGATTGCACGAACCGGGTCATCATGGTGCGAGATGGAGAAATTGTTCCTCCGGGCTCCGGACAAAGGAGCGTGGGAGAATGAGTCTGTTAGAAAACATCAGAATGGCTTTGAGCTCTGTTCTTGCACATAAAATGCGTTCCATTTTAACGATGCTCGGAATCATCATTGGTGTTGGCTCTGTTATTGTTGTCGTTGCTGTAGGGCAGGGCGGCGAGCAGATGCTTAAGCAGTCCATCAGCGGTCCGGGGAATACGGTTGAACTATACTACATGCCGAGTGACGAAGAGCTTGCAAGCAATCCGAACGCCGTAACGGAGTCAACTTTCACAGAAAACGATATTAGCGGATTAAAAGAGATAGATGGGATAAGACAAGTAGTTGCATCCACTTCTGAAAGCATGAAGGCGCGTTATCATGAGGAAGAAACCGATGTAACCATTAACGGAATCAACGACGGATATATGAATGTGAATTCCTTAGAAATAGAAAGCGGGAGAACCTTTACTGATAATGACTTTCTTGCAGGAAAAAGGGCGGGCATTATATCACAAAAAATGGCCGAAGAGCTGTTTGATAAATCCTCTCCTCTCGGTGAAGTTGTCTGGGTAAACGGACAGCCTGTTGAAATTATTGGTGTACTGAAGAAGGAAACAGGTTTGCTGTCTTTCGGACTCAGTGAAATGTATGTGCCGTTTAATATGATGAAATCGTCTTTTGGTACAAGTGACTTCAGTAATGTGTCATTGCAGGTCGAATCGGCTGATGACATAAAATCTATCGGAAAAGAAGCGGCACAGCTGATGAATGACAATCACGGCACTGAGGATTCATATCAAGTAATGAACATGGAAGAGATTGCAGCAGGAATTGGAAAGATCACAACAATCATGACCACAATTATCGGCTCAATTGCAGGCATATCGCTTGTAGTCGGCGGAATCGGAGTCATGAATATTATGCTTGTGTCAGTGACAGAACGAACGCGGGAAATCGGAATTCGGAAGTCTCTCGGAGCGACTAGAGGACAAATTTTGACCCAGTTTTTAATTGAATCTGTGGTATTAACGCTCATCGGCGGACTAATTGGGATCGGGATCGGATATGGAGGGGCCGCGCTGGTTTCTGCCATCGCCGGCTGGCCGTCATTAGTATCCTGGCAGGTCGTATGCGTAGGCGTGCTGTTCAGTATGCTTATTGGCGTAGTGTTTGGAATGCTTCCTGCAAATAAAGCTGCTAAGCTCGATCCGATTGAAGCGCTGCGTTACGAGTAACCTCATGCATATGCATGAGGTTTTTTAATGCTTGGTGTTTTTTACTATGAATATAAAAGACTTTTTACATTAAGATAAGGAGAAAAAGTCATACAATTGTCCTTGTTTTTGTCGAATTTACAGTTTACAAACCCTATATACATACGTTAATATGGAGAAACGTGAAAGATTTTGATAGTTATTGAATGAATTTGAATGATTTCAGTTGCCTATTGTAAAAAAAGCGTTTACAATGAAATTGTATTCAAAATGAATACGTTTTCATTAGGAGGTGAAGCATGCTAACTCCTGAAAGATATCAATTGATTATTGATCAAATAGAAAAGCATGATGTGGTAAAGATTCAAGAGCTCATAAATCTAACAAATGCTTCTGAATCAACAATCAGAAGAGATTTATCGACGCTTGAAGAACGCGGTTTTTTAAAGCGTGTTCACGGGGGAGCTGCCAAGCTTTCCGATATCAGACTTGAACCCGATATGCTTGAAAAATCATCCAAAAACCTTCACGATAAGTTGAAGATTGCTGAAAAAGCCGCTTCACTTTTGGAGGATGGGGATTGCATTTATCTCGATGCGGGCACGACGACTTTGCACATGATTGATTTTATGGATAAAAGCAAAGATATCGTTGTGGTCACGAATGGGGTTATGCACATCGACGCATTGATAAGGAAAGAAATATCTTTTTATCTGCTTGGAGGATATGTAAAGCACAGAACAGGCGCGGTTATCGGGGGCACTTCACTGATTGCCATGGATCAGTACAGATTCGATAAGAGTTTTCTGGGGGCAAACGGTGTGCATACAGAGGCTGGCTTCACAACGCCTGACCCTGATGAAGCCCTTTTGAAAACGAAGGCTGTCAAACAGGCAAAACACGCTTACGTCTTAGCGGACCCTTCGAAATTTGGAGAAATTTCATTTTCGGCTTTTGCCGGCATAGGCGACGCAACAATCATTACGACTGACGCTGAAGAGCTTACATTCGATAATTACCAAGAAAAAACTGTCGTAAAGGTAGTGAAACCATGATTTATACTGTAACACTTAATCCATCTGTCGATTATATTGTTCACGTTGAAGATTTTACTGTAGGAGGCCTGAACCGTTCCGCATATGATACAAAGTATCCAGGGGGAAAAGGCATCAACGTATCGAGACTGCTGAAAAGACATCATGTTCAGTCAAAAGCGCTCGGATTTGTCGGCGGATTTACAGGAGAATATATCAAAACATTTTTGCGGGAGGAAAATCTGGAAACAGCTTTTTCTGAAGTAAAAGAAGATACCCGCATCAATGTAAAACTGAAAACTGGTGATGAAACGGAAATTAACGGTCAGGGACCAACGATTTCAGACGAAGATTTCAATGCCTTTTTAGAACAGTTTACATCTTTGCAAGAGGGGGATATTGTCGTTCTTGCTGGCAGCATTCCTTCTTCACTGCCTCAAGATACCTATGAAAAAATCGCAGAGGCTTGCAAACGGCAGAACGCGCGTGTTGTGTTAGATATCTCTGGCGAAGCGCTTATGAAAGCAACAGAAATGAAACCATTTTTGATGAAGCCGAACCATCACGAGCTTGGTGAAATGTTCGGAACGACAATTTCATCTGTTGAAGAAGCTGTTCCTTATGGGAAAAAGCTTGTAGAACAAGGCGCTGAGCATGTAATCGTATCCATGGCCGGTGACGGAGCGCTTCTGTTTACAAAGGATGCCGTCTACTTTGCAAACGTACCAAAGGGGAAATTGGTAAACTCTGTCGGAGCAGGAGATTCTGTTGTTGCAGGTTTTCTTGCCGGTGTTTCCAAGCAGCTGCCGCTTGAAGAGGCATTCCGCTTAGGAGTTACATCAGGCAGCGCTACCGCGTTTTCTGAGGAACTTGGTACAGAAGAATTTGTCCAGCAGCTTCTTCCTGAAGTTAAGGTCACACGTCTATAGAGGAGGAAACAAAAGTGAAAATAACTGAGCTTTTAACGAAGCATACGATAAAGCTTAATATTGAAAGCAAAGAAAAAGAAAACGTTATTGACGAGATGGTCACAGTTCTTGATAAGGCTGGTAAATTAAATGACAGACAAGCCTACAAAGAAGCCATTTTAAATCGTGAAAGCCAAAGTTCAACGGGTATCGGTGAAGGAATCGCTATTCCGCATGCGAAAACGGCAAGCGTTATCAACCCGGCGATTGCCTTTGGGCGTTCAAAAGACGGTGTCGATTATGAATCACTAGACGGCCAGCCGGCTCACTTGGTCTTCATGATTGCAGCGACTGAAGGCGCAAACAACACCCACCTTGAAGCGCTGTCAAGACTGTCTACTCTGTTAATGCGTGAAGAAATTCGCAAACAGCTGCTTGAAGCTGAATCAGAAGACGCAATTATTGACATTATCAATCAGCATGATAAAGATGATGATGAAGAGGAAGAAGAAGAAGAAGAAACGGCACCAGCACCAGCCGGAAAAGGAAAAATCCTAGCGGTCACAGCTTGTCCGACAGGTATCGCCCATACTTTCATGGCAGCGGATGCCCTTAAAGAAAAAGCAAAAGAGCTTGGTGTTGAGATTAAGGTTGAAACAAATGGTTCAAGCGGTATTAAGCACAAGCTAACTGCCCAAGAAATTGAAGATGCACCTGCAATCATTGTCGCAGCGGACAAGCAGGTTGAAATGGAGCGCTTCAAAGGCAAACGGGTGCTTCAAGTTCCGGTAACGGCAGGTATCAGACGCCCGCAAGAGCTTATCGAAAAAGCGGTGAACCAAGACGCACCGATTTATCAAGGCAGCGGCGGCGGTTCTTCTGCTCAGAGTGATGAAAATGAAGCAAAAGGCAGCTCCGGCGGTATTGGAAACGCGTTTTATAAGCACCTTATGAGCGGTGTCAGCAACATGCTTCCATTCGTAGTGGGCGGCGGTATACTCGTTGCAATTTCATTCTTCTGGGGGATCCATTCTTCAGATCCAAATGATCCTAGCTACAATACGTTTGCTGCAGCATTGAACTTTATCGGCGGCGACAACGCATTAAAACTGATTGTTGCAGTTCTGGCCGGTTTTATTGCGATGAGTATTGCAGATCGTCCGGGATTTGCTCCTGGTATGGTCGGCGGGTTTATGGCCACTCAAGCGAATGCGGGATTCTTAGGCGGCCTGATTGCCGGATTCCTTGCTGGTTATGTCGTAATTTTATTGAAAAAAGTATTTGTGTTTATCCCTCAGTCACTTGATGGATTGAAGCCTGTATTGATTTATCCGCTGTTTGGTATTTTTATCACTGGCGTATTAATGCAATTTGTAATCAATACACCTGTGGCAGCATTTATGAATTTCTTAACAGACTGGCTTCAAAGCCTTGGTACAGGAAACCTGGTGTTAATGGGTATTATTTTAGGCGGTATGATGGCGATCGACATGGGCGGTCCGCTTAATAAAGCAGCCTTCACGTTCGGTATCGCGATGATTGATGCAGGCAACTATGCGCCTCATGCAGCGATCATGGCCGGCGGTATGGTTCCTCCATTAGGTATCGCACTTGCAACAACAATTTTCAGAAACAAGTTCTCTCAGCGTGACCGTGAAGCAGGTATTACGTGCTACTTCATGGGTGCGGCTTTCGTAACAGAAGGCGCAATCCCGTTTGCTGCGGCTGATCCGCTTCGCGTCATTCCAGCTGCTGTGGTCGGTGCAGCGGTTGCCGGCGGATTAACTGAATTCTTCCGTGTAACCCTTCCTGCACCTCACGGAGGCATATTCGTAGCCTTTATTACAAACCATCCGCTCCTTTACTTATTAAGTATTGTAATTGGTGCTGTGGTTATGGCGATTATCCTAGGTATCGTGAAAAAACCTGTAACTGATAAATAAGGAAAAAAGCGTCCTGTTACTAAAGGACGCTTTTTCTCTATCTTCTTGCAGCAGCGCGGTTAAGTTATGTATTTTATAATAAATTATGATAAAGTAAAAGAAGGGAAACAACTGATATAGCAATCGTCTAGGAGGAAACACTTTGACCGAAGAAAATCAAATAAAAACTGAAAAAGCGGGGAAGAAAAAAACCAATACGTATTGGGAATGGGGAAAAGCGATTGTCATTGCTGTCCTGCTGGCACTCATTATCCGCCACTTCCTATTTGAACCGTATTTAGTCGAAGGTTCATCTATGTATCCCACTTTACATGACGGCGAAAGGCTGTTTGTCAATAAAACGGTACACTATATCGGTGAGCTGAAGCGGGGAGATATCGTCATTATCAATGGTGAGACTTCAAAAATCCATTACGTCAAACGATTGATCGGTAAGCCTGGAGAAACCGTGGAAATGAAGGATGACACGCTTTATATAAACGGAAAAAAAGTTGCCGAGCCTTATTTGTCTAAAAACAAAAAAGAGGCAGAAAAGCTTGGTGTCAGTCTTACAGGCGACTTTGGCCCGGTGAAAGTACCGAAAGGCAAATATTTCGTCATGGGGGATAACCGGCTAAACTCCATGGACAGCAGAAATGGCCTCGGACTGATTGCGGAAGATCGGATTGTGGGTACGTCGAAGTTTGTATTTTTCCCGTTTAATGAAATGCGCCAAACCAAATAAAAACGCCTTGCTGGCCTTTGGACAGCAGGCGTTTTTTAATTGGAAAAAGAAGCGACCAATGCAATGCATAATACAGTGACAAATACTGAACCGATAATAGCCAGCACACTGAAGAAAAGGTGCACTTGCTTGTTCTCTTTGCCGCGTTTTTCTAATAACCGTTTAGAGAAGATATGTGAGAAGATATAAATCAGGGCGATCCCGATATATAAGCCGATATCTTTGGCGGTAAAGCCAGTTACGGCAAGATAAAAGCCTGTAAAAAAGATCAATAAGCAATATTCAGTCAGTGTTAAAAGCCTCAATGTGTTCCTCCGAGTAAGAATGTATGATTTTCCATCTGGATGCATCCTCTTTGCCTTTAATTGTACCACAGCTTCTCCCTTTTAGTGTAGAAGTGTTTCTGCCTGCTTTTATCAGGGAAGCATTTCTCTTGTCTTCCATTCATGGTATACTTTTAATGATGATAGACATGATGGAGGATATTAAATGATTGCTGTAAATAATGTGAGCTTGCGGTTTGCTGATCGCAAGTTATTTGAAGATGTAAATATTAAATTTACCCCAGGCAACTGTTACGGGTTAATTGGTGCCAATGGTGCTGGTAAATCAACGTTTCTGAAAGTGTTATCAGGAGAAATTGAGCCTCAGACAGGCGATGTTCATATGAGCCCTGGCGAGCGTCTTGCCATTCTGAAACAGAACCACTTTGAATATGAAGAGTATGAAGTGCTAAAAGTTGTGATTATGGGACATAAGCGTTTATACGAGGTCATGCAGGAGAAAGACGCAATTTACATGAAGCCTGATTTCTCGGATGAAGACGGAATTCGTGCGGCAGAGCTCGAAGGTGAATTTGCAGAGCTGAACGGATGGGAAGCAGAAAGTGAAGCTGCGATCCTCTTAAAAGGTCTCGGCATCTCAGAAGATCTTCACACGAAAAAGATGGAAGATATTGGAGGTTCCGAAAAAGTAAAGGTTCTCCTGGCCCAGGCATTATTCGGCAAACCTGATGTCCTGCTTCTTGATGAGCCGACGAACCACTTGGACCTTCAGGCAATTCAGTGGCTGGAAGAGTTTCTGATTAACTTTGACAATACTGTGATTGTTGTATCCCATGACCGTCACTTTTTAAACAAAGTGTGTACACATATTGCTGACCTTGATTTTAACAAAATCCAAATCTACGTTGGAAACTATGATTTCTGGTATGAATCAAGCCAGCTTGCTTTGAAGCTTTCACAAGAAGCGAACAAGAAAAAAGAAGAGCAAATTAAACAGCTGCAAGAGTTTGTGGCCAGATTCAGCGCGAATGCGTCTAAATCAAAACAGGCGACTTCAAGAAAGAAACTTCTTGATAAAATTTCTCTTGATGACATTAAACCGTCTTCACGCCGTTATCCTTACGTCAACTTCACACCGGAACGAGAAATCGGTAATGACGTTCTCCGGGTAGAAGGATTAACGAAAACAATTGATGGTGTAAAAGTTCTCGACAATGTCAGCTTTATTATGAATAGAGAAGATAAAATTGCATTTACAGGACGTAACGAATTGGCTGTTACTACTCTGTTCAAAATCATTTCCGGGGAAATGGAAGCTGACAGCGGAACGTTTAAATGGGGCGTGACGACATCTCAAGCGTACTTCCCTAAAGACAACAGCGAATATTTTGAAGGCAGTGATTTAAATCTTGTAGACTGGCTTCGCCAATATTCTCCTCATGATCAAAGTGAAAGCTTTTTACGTGGCTTCTTAGGTCGCATGCTGTTTTCCGGTGAAGAAGTACACAAAAAAGCAAATGTATTATCTGGGGGAGAAAAGGTTCGTTGCATGCTTTCGAAAGCAATGCTTTCTGGCGCCAATATTTTAATTTTGGATGAACCGACCAACCATTTAGACCTAGAATCCATTACAGCGCTCAATAACGGCTTAATCAGCTTTAAAGGCGCTATGTTGTTTACATCACATGACCACCAGTTTGTACAGACGATTGCCAACAGAATCATAGAAATTACGCCTAATGGCATCGTTGACAAGCAAATGAGTTATGATGAGTTCCTTGAAAATGCTGATGTGCAGAAAAAACTGGCTGAACTATACGCGTAATAAAAAAGCAGAGAATTCTCTGCTTTTTTTTGTACATAGAAAAGAAAGGGGACATTCACTTGAAATTTTTAATTGTTGGAGCAGGTGGAGTAGGCGGTTATATTGGCGGACGGCTTGCAGAGAAAGGGAATGCGGTGACGTTTCTTGTCCGCCAAAAAAGAGCTGAACAGCTAAAACAAACGGGACTCGTTATTCATAGTGAAAAGGGTTACGTGTCCTTGGACCCAGCAGTAATCACTGCAGGAGAAAGAGGACAGTTTGATGTGATCATCATCGCTTCTAAAGCATATTCACTCGGTCAGGTGATTGACGATGTCAAACCTTATGTCCACAGCGCATCAGTCATTATTCCTTTCTTGAACGGTTATCGCCACTATGAGCAGTTGTTTACGGCATTTTCGAAAGATCAGGTGCTGGGCGGGCTGTGTTTCATAGAAAGTGCTTTAAACAAGCAGGGAGAAATCAACCATACAAGTGCGTCGCATCGTTTTGTGTTTGGTGAATGGAACGGTGAGCGTACGAAACGGATAAAAGAACTTGAGAAAGCATTCGCAGGAGTGAAGGCGGAGGTCATCATTAGCGAGCATATCGAGAAAGACATCTGGAAAAAATATCTGTTTATTGCAGCGCAAGCAGGAATGACAACCTTATTTCAAAGACCGCTTGGACCAATCCTTGAAACAGAGAGCGGCCGGCACACTGCGCGAACACTCATTGGGGAAATCGGCATGATCTTGCGCAAGGAAGGAGTTCCGGCTGATCCAGAACTTGAAGAAGACAGCTTCCGCACAATGACAAGCATGTCTTATCATATGAAATCCTCCATGCTCCGTGATATGGAAAATGGCCAAACGACTGAAGGTGATCATCTGCATGGCTTTTTGCTTGATAAAGCAAAGCGTTTATCTCTTTCAACACCAGTATTAGAAACGGTTTATGCCAATCTGCAAATGTATGAAGCAGAAAAATAAGAAGGAGGCGAAAGCCTCCTTCTTATTTTAAAAAGCCCAATTTCCATTTCTGAAAATCGGTTCTCTTTTTCCGTCTTCAGTAATTCCATCAATGTTCATATCCTTAGAACCAATCATAAAATCTACGTGGGTAATGCTTTCGTTTAAGCCTTCTTTGACAAGCTCTTCACGAGACATCTGTTTTCCGCCCTCAATGTTAAAAGCATAGGCACTGCCGATTGCCAGGTGATTTGATGCATTTTCATCAAATAAAGTGTTATAAAAAAGAATATTTGATTGTGAGATAGCTGAATCGTAAGGGACAAGAGCTACCTCACCAAGATAGTGAGAGCCTTCATCTGTTTCGACCAATTCTTTTAATATGTCTTCTCCTTTTTCAGCTTTGATATCAACAATACGGCCGTTTTTGAATGTGAGCGTGAAGTTTTCGATAATATTCCCGCCGTAGCTGAGCGGTTTTGTGCTCGATACAAACCCGTCAACCCCGTCTTTTTGCGGCAGCGTGAATACTTCTTCTGTCGGCATATTAGCCATAAATTCATGTCCGCTTTCATTTACGCTTCCGGCTCCTGCCCAAACGTGTTTATTCGGAAGCTTGATTGTTAAATCAGTTCCTTCTGCTTGATAATGTAAAGCGGCGTAATGTTTTTGGTTCAAATGATCAACTTTTTCATGAAGGTTTTGATCATGATTGATCCACGCTTGGACCGGATTTTCTTCGTTTACGCGTGTTGCTTTAAAAATTTCTTCCCACAGAAGCTGTGTCGCTTCCTCTTCTGATTTGTCAGGGAACACTTTCTGAGCCCAACCTGCTGATGCAGCACCGACGACAGTCCAGCTCACTTTATCTGATTGAATGTATTGTCTGTATGTATGTAACGCTTTTCCTGCTGCTTTTTGGAAGGCGGCAATCCGTTTGGAATCTACACCTTGCAGTAAGTCTGGGTTTGAGGATACGACTGAAATAAAAGCAGCTCCTTTTTTGGCTAGCTCTTCTCTGCCTTTTGCTTCCCATTCAGGATACTCTTCAAAGGCTTCAAATGGCGCCAATTCATATTTTAATCTGGCTACTTCGTCATCCTGCCAATTCACTATTACATTTTTGGCGCCTTTTTCATATGCATGTTTCACAATCAGACGGACGAAGTCACGTACCTCCGTTGAAGCATTTACAACCACATACTGGCCTTTTTGAACATTAACGCCGACCTCAACCGCCAGCTGGGCATATGTATTTAATTTCTCTGAAAATGTATCCATCAATCTTTCCTCCTCGTGCTTTTTTCTCATCATATCAAATAATCTCCAATAAAGAAAAGAAAGGAGTGCAAAGAGAAAAACCCAAAACAAAATTGTCTTGGGCTTTTCAATACTTATGGATGATTCATTTTTACAGGGCCTTCAGGCGCATGAGGCATGTTTGCCAGTGAAATGCTCATGCCTCCAAGAATGATTCCGCTCAAAATGGCTGCAATCGCTACCCGTCTTCCTAAATCTCTAAGCATCTGTTTCCTCCTTATCGTTTCTCCATTTCTCACAATATGAAGAGAGAGAGGAAAAAAGAAGCAGGAATTTCAATTACTTTCTGAGATTTTGCGAGAAAAGGATTATTTAACCGCTTTTTGGAGCTTATCAATCACCTCTAAGGAACGTCCGGTGCCGATTGCCACGGATTCAAGCGGGTTTTGCGCAACGTGTACGGGTACAACGATTTCTTCTGACAGCCATTCTTTTATTCCTTTAAGAAGCGCCCCGCCGCCTGTTAAAATGACACCGCGATCGACAATGTCTCCGCTTAATTCAGGAGGACAGTCCTCAAGTGTGGCTCTAATCGCCTCAAGAATATGAAGGAGAGATTCACGCATCGCATTTTGAATTTCATTTGATTGAAGCAGAATGGTTTTTGGTAGCCCCGTTACAAGGTCACGTCCGCGAATTTCCATTGCATCCGGCACATGCTCAATCAATGCATGGCCAATTTCCATTTTAACCTGCTCAGCTGTGCGTTCACCGATCAGCAAATTGTACTTTTTCCGCACAAATGCAACGATATCCTCATCAAGCTGGTCTCCGCCGATTCTGATTGAATGGCAGGAGACAATGCCTCCAAAGGAAATAATCGCGACTTCCGTCGTCCCGCCGCCGATATCTACCACCACGTTAGCAACCGGCTCGTCAACCGGCAAATCCGCTCCGATCGCAGCTGCCACCGGTTCTTCGATTAAATGGACGTTTTTCGCTCCGCAATTTTTCACCGCGTCACTGATGGCGCGGCGTTCCACTGCAGTTGAGCCTGATGGTGTGCACACAACGACATTCGGCTTTCTAAACGACATGCCGATGCTCTTTCCGGCTTTTTTCATGATGTGCCTTAACAAATCAGTTGTCATGTCGTAGTCAGCGATAACGCCGTCTTTCATCGGTCTGACAGCGACAATTTTTCCTGGTGTTTTACCGATCATATTTTTCGCGTCAGTCCCGATCGCAAGCACTGCTTTTGTCGTTGTATCTACTGCGACAACAGAAGGTTCATTTAAGATGATTCCTTTATTTTTGCTGTAAACAAGTATATTAGCTGTTCCTAAGTCAATTCCAATTTCAGTTGATTGAAACATGTTTTCACCCAATCTTTATCCTGATTTAATATGATTCTACATTTAAAGTTTCTAAGAAAAGAAGTGATTTGTGGGGGTGTGCGTCGGGAAAGAAATGTTTTTGTAAAAAAATGCGGAAGGGTGTAACAGAAGTAATACATTTATCGGTTTTATGGAAAAAATTTCGAGCAATTCTTCAAGAAAGCGGGAAACTTTTTCTAAGTTTCGTACGTCTACGATATATTGAGGGACAACCTTTAATATTACATGAAAAAAGAAACGTTTAAGGAAGAAGGGTTTTTATGAAATCAATAGGTGTTGTAAGAAAAGTAGATGAATTAGGCCGTATTGTTATGCCGATCGAGTTAAGACGGGCACTGGACATTGCTATTAAAGATAGCATTGAGTTTTTTGTCGACGGTGATAAAATTATTTTGAAAAAGTACAAACCTCATGGCGTTTGTTTAATGACTGGGGAAATCACTTCAGAAAATAAAGAATACGGCAACGGTAAAATTACGTTAAGCCCTGAAGGTGCACAGCTGCTTCTCGAGGAAATCCAAGCCGCTTTAAAAGAATAATATATGTTAAAAGGCGGAATGTGTAATCTCCGCCTTTTTTTGCGTGCCAATTTCTGATTACCGCCGCCTAAGATATGACATCATGAACAAAAGGTAATGAATGATTTGGGATACTTTACATATTTTACTCAATTATTTGTCGAAGAATGGTACAATAAACAGAGAAACACAAGCGGCAGGTGGTCATATGAGAAAATATCAAGCACGTATCATTTCCATTATTTTGGCAATGATTTTTATTATGTTTTGGGATTATTTATTTTATTTTATAGGCAAAAACCCGATTAATTGGCCTGTTGACATTGTGTATACAGCAGTCACGATTTTCAGTGTCTGGATGCTGGCGTATTATGTCGATGAGAAGAAACAGCTGGTCAAGAAAATGAAAGATAATGAATGGAAGTATAAACAGCTTTCTGATGAGAAGAACCGCATCATGGATAATTTACAGGAGATTGTTTTCCAAACAAATGCAAAAGGCGAAATTACATACTTAAATCAAGCGTGGGCAGCGATCACAGGTTTTTCGATCAGTGAATGTATGGGAACAATGTATAATGATTACTTCATAAAAGAAAAGCATGTAGCTGATCACATTAATACTCAAATCAAAAACAAAGCGTCCTCGGGAATGTTTACGGCAAAATATGTGACAAAGACCGGGACGATCTTTTGGGGTGAGGTCCACTATAAACTTTACTATGACCGAGATGAGCAATTTACCGGAAGCTTAGGTACAATGTCAGACATCACTGAGCGAAAAGAGGCTGAAGATGAGCTTCTGGAGATTAATGAACGGCTTGCGAGAGAGTCGCAGAAACTGTCGATCACGAGTGAACTGGCTGCCGGCATTGCCCATGAGGTCAGAAATCCCTTAACGTCCGTCAGCGGATTCCTTCAAATTATGAAAACATCATATCCGGATAGAAAAGATTATTTTGATATCATCTTTTCAGAGATTAAAAGAATTGATCTGGTGCTCGGCGAGCTTTTGCTGCTGGCGAAGCCACAGGAAATTACATTTAAAACGCACCCAATTAATGAAATTTTGAAACAAGTCACAACATTGCTTGATACAAATGCCATATTGTCCAATATTGCTATAGAAAAGAATTTTGATGAGACGGAAACCTGTATGATTAAAGGGGACGAAAACCAGCTGAAGCAGGTTTTTATCAATATAATCAAAAATGGAATTGAAGCAATGCCAAAAGGCGGTGTCGTTACGATTTCCACTGCTAAAACAGCTTCACACGTCGTAATAAGCGTAAAAGACGAAGGGAACGGCATGTCACAGGAAAAGCTTGAACAAATCGGAAAACCTTTTTATTCAACAAAGGAGAAAGGCACAGGACTGGGGCTCGCGATTTGTTTGAGAATATTAAAGGAGCATAACGGGGAATTGAAGATTGAAAGTGAAGCTGGAAAAGGCAGCATCTTTCAAGTTGTTCTGCCTTTAAAATCTGACAGCTGAGAGGGGAAAAACAAGATGAACTCGCTTCTGTTTGTATATGGAATCTTAAGGAAGCATGAAAAAAATCATCAGCTGTTATCACAGTCGGCTTGTATCAGTGAGCAGGCACGGACAAAGGGATGTCTTTTTGATACGGCAGCCGAGGAACCTGCGGCCGTCTTAGAGGCTGATGGCTATATTTGCGGTGAGATTTATGAAGCAGATGAATCATGTATACATAAGCTGGATCTTTTTTATCAAGGCTATTACAAGAAATCTGTACATGTAGAAACTGATGCTGGAATTAAGAAAGCACTTGTGTATGATATGAAAAAAGATGATTGTGCTGACTTTGTGAAAATAGGCAGCGGTGACTGGAAAGAACATCAGATGATCAGCAAATCTAAAGGACCCGTGTACTATTTTGCCTACGGATCTTGTATGGACAATGCCCGTTTTCAAAAAGCAGGGGTTGATCATTATTTTCAAGATCCAGTAGGAGGAGCTGTTTTAAAAGGGTATACAACCCGCTTTACGTTAAAAAGACAAGACGGCTCAAGAGCGGATATCACTGAAGACGGAGGCACGACAGAAGGGGTATTGTATCGTCTTCCTTTTTCAGCTGTCGCCTATTTGTATAAAAGAGAAGGGGTTGAATCTCTTACCTATCGGCCGGCATTTGTAGACGTTGAAGCAGGGGGAAAGCTCTATACCGATTGTTTAACCTTTCTCGTCCTCCGAAAAGAAGCAGAAACAGCACCTCCTCAGCATTATCAAACCGAGATTGAACGGGGAGCCGAGCTTTATTTGACCCCGGGCTTTACTGAACGGCTTAAGCAGCATATGAATTCGCTGCCAAAGGGTTGATGAAATTAACACTGCTTCAAAAGAATATGATAAAATTTGATCAATATGATGTTAGGTAAAGGAGCACCACTATGAAAAAAGAATTTGCGGTAATTGGACTCGGCCGTTTTGGTGGAAGTATTTGCAAAGCATTGAGCGAAGAGGGCGTCGAGGTCATGGCGATGGATATTGATGAAGATAAAGTCAACGAGTATGCCAAAATTGCATCACATGCCGTCATCGGAGATTCGACCGACGAATCTGTTCTGAAAAATTTAGGTTTGAGGAATTTTGACCACGTCATTGTTGCGATCGGTGAAAATATTCAGGCGAGTATATTAACAACTCTGATCCTCAAAGAACTGGGTGTCAATACGATTACAGTTAAGGCTCAGAACGATTATCATGAAAAAGTGCTGTCCAAAATCGGCGCGGATCACATTGTCCACCCGGAACGAGATATGGCAAAAAGAATTGCACATAATATCGTTTCCAACAATGTACTTGATTATTTGGAGCTGTCAGAAGAGCATAGTCTTGTCGAGATCGTAGCCAACAGCCGTCTTGCCGGAAACACTCTTCTCGATTTAGATATACGGGCGAAATACGGTATTAATATTGTAGCGATTAAAAGGGGCAAGGAAGTCATCGTGTCGCCGCTAGCAACTGAAGTGATACACCAAGAAGATATTCTCATCGTTATTGGATCGGTTACGGATATTTCACGTTTTGAGAAAAGAGTTCTTCATACGAAATAGAAGAAATATAAGCCGTCCTTAGGGGCGGTTTTTTCATATTATCAGAATATAACAACTTTAATGAACTGAGTGCCAATTTATTAAAATTTTATTGACTACGGATAAGCGTTCCGATAGCATATTGTACCATATAAATAAAAAAGAGGAGGGGGCCATTTGAATAAAGAAGCGCTGGTCAAAAGGCTGAATGCTTCAGCCCGCAGACAAAAAGCTGACATCGTCATTAAGAACGGGAAAATCATGGACGTATATAATCATGAGTGGATCTATGAAGATATTGCGATAACAGACGGAGTCATTGTAGGCCTCGGCCAGTATGAAGGTGAAGAAACCATTGATGCAGAGGGGCAAATCATTGTGCCGGGGTTTATCGATGGTCATGTACATATTGAGTCATCAATGGTGACACCGATCGAGTTTGCCAAAGCCGTATTGCCGAATGGCGTGACGACCATTATTACCGATCCGCATGAAATAGCGAATGTGTCCGGTCAAGAAGGAATCAAATTTATGATTGAACAGGCCCGCCAAACACCGCTGAATATCCATTTTATGCTTCCCTCCAGTGTGCCTGCCGCCAGCTTTGAGCGATCAGGTGCAGTACTCCGGGCGGCCGATTTGAAGACATTTTACGAAGAAAAAGAGGTATTGGGTCTGGCTGAAGTGATGGATTATGTATCGGTTGAGCAGGGTGAAGCAGACATGGTTAATAAGCTGTTAGATGCCCGGAGTGCCGGGAAACGGATTGATGGGCATTTAGCAGGCTTGTCAACTGATCTCATCAATATATACAGGACCGCTCTTGTCTTGACCGATCATGAGGTAACAACGAAGGAAGAAGCGCTTGATCGTATCAGAAGAGGGATGTATGTCATGATGCGAGAAGGGTCAGTGGCAAAAAACACATTGAAAGTGCTGCCGGCTGTTAATGAAAAGAATGCGCGCCGTTTCTTCTTCTGTACTGATGATAAACATGTAGATGATTTATTGTCAGAGGGAAGTGTGAATCATCAGGTGAAAATGGCCATTCAAGCAGGCCTCGACCCGTTTTTGGCATACCAATTGGGAAGCCTGAATGCAGCGGAATGTTACGGACTAGATACAAAGGGAGCAATTGCTCCGGGATTTGACGCCGACCTGCTCTTTATTTCAGATGTGGAAAATGTCACTGTCACAAAGACGATGGTAAAAGGACAAACTGTTGCTGAAGATAATAAAGCAGTCGGTCAGGCACAAGTTGATACGCTAACACCAGACCCGGCACTGCTTGATTCCGTTAACCTTGCTGCTCCTCTTTCCGAACAGGATTTTCATATGCCGATTAATCCCCAGCAGCAGATGAATGTCATTCAAATCATACCAAATCAGCTTGAAACACGCCTTGTGAGTGTTCCGGCTCCAGAAGCACACATTTTTCAGCCTGACATTGAACTTGACTTGTTAAAGATTGCAGTCGTTGAACGGCATAAGGGATTAAAAGAAACGGGACTCGGTATTGTGAAAGGATTTGGTTTGAAAAGCGGAGCGATTGCAACAACCATTTCACACGATTCGCACAATATCATTGCTGTCGGGACAAATGACGCCGATATCGCAGCCGCAGTTAATAAGCTGCAGGAAATTGGCGGCGGATTAACAGTTATAAAAGATGGGGAAGAACTACACTCTGTTCCTCTGCCGATTGCGGGATTATTATCCGACCAATCTGCAGAATTGGTGAATCAAAGTTTAATGACGCTTCATGAAAAGCTCTCATTTATTGGTTTCAAAGACCGCTTTAACCCATTTTTGACACTTTCATTTTTGGCTTTGCCTGTCATTCCTGACATCAAAATGACGACAACAGGGTTGTTTGATGTAAAGTCATTTCAGCATATAGCACTGCAATAAAAAAGATGCACTCCTAAGTGAGTGCATCTTTTTTTAAACCTCCATAATGATCGGAAGGATCATTGGGCGGCGTTTCGTTTTTTCATATAAGAACGGAGCAAGCGTATCCGTAATCTCATTTTTGATTTCTGACCATTGAGTGGTTTTTCGTTCCATGACTTTTTGTAAGTGGTTTGAAATGAGCTCTTGGGCGTCATTGATCAAATCGCCCGATTCTCTCATGTAAACAAACCCTCTGGAAATCAAGTCAGGGCCCGCTGAAATCTTAAAGTCATCCATATCTATGCTGACAACGACGATTACAAGACCTTCTTCAGAAAGAATTCTGCGGTCGCGAAGCACGATATTTCCAATATCACCGATACCGCTACCGTCGATGTATACTGAACCGGATGGGATTTTACCGGCAACTGAAGCTTCATCGCCTTTAAGCGCCAATACTTCACCATTATCCATGATAAAGCAGTTTTCTTCAGGGATGCCGCAATCTGTTGCAAGCTTGACATGCATCTTTTGCATTCTGTACTCACCGTGAATCGGCATGAAGAATTTTGGCTTGATTAAACGCAGCATCAGCTTTTGTTCTTCCTGTCCGCCGTGGCCTGATGTATGGATATCATTAAGAGGTCCGTGAATAACCTCGGCCCCCGCACGATACAATTGGTTAATTGTGCGGCTCACGCTGATTGTGTTGCCTGGGATAGGGGATGAAGAAAATACGACTGTATCTCCAGGATTGATTGAAATCTGCCGGTGTGTGCCGTTTGCAATTCTGGATAAAGCCGCCATCGGTTCCCCTTGGCTTCCTGTACACAGGATCGTTACTTTATTGGCAGGAATGCGATTGATTTCATTATGTTCAATAAACGTATTTTTAGGACAGTTAATATAGCCGAGAGTTTGTCCGATTTCGATAGCCGATTCCATACTGCGTCCAAATACGGCAACTTTTCTTCCATTTAATACAGCAGCCTCAATTACCTGCTGCAAGCGGTGAATATTCGACGCAAATGTAGCGAAGATAACTCGGCCGTCCACCTTGCGGAAAATGTCATGAATGCTTTCTCCGACACGGCGTTCAGACATAGTGAACTCAGGGTTTTCACTGTTTGTGCTGTCTGAAAGGAGACACAGAACGCCTTCTTTGCCGATTTCGGCCATTTTCGTTAAGTTTGCCGGTTCGCCGACTGGAGTAAAGTCGAATTTGAAATCTCCAGTATGTACGATGTTTCCGGGCGGCGTTTTTACAACAATACCGTAGGAATCCGGAATACTGTGTGTTGTTCTAAAGAATGACACAGCCGTTTTGCGAAATTTTACGATATCATCCTCACCGATGATGTTAAGCTTAGTCTGTCTTAATAATCCATGCTCTTCAAGTTTATTCCGAAGTAAGCCGATCGCGAGTTTACCGCCGTAAACGGGAATATTGACTTGTCTAAGCAGGTACGGGATGCCGCCGATGTGGTCTTCGTGCCCGTGCGTAATAAAAAGCCCTTTAATTTTATCTTCGTTTTTGACTAAATACGTGTAATCGGGAATGACGTAATCAATACCGAGCAGTTCGTCCTCGGGAAACTTAATCCCCGCATCAATCAGCACAATTTCATCCTGAAACTGCACCGCATACGTATTTTTACCGATTTCGCCCAGTCCTCCGAGGGCGAAAACAGCAGTCTGATCATTTTTTACAAATTTCATACCGCTCATAACTCCAATACTTTAAAATTTTCACTCTGTTGTTCATATTCTAAAAAAGCACCGTCAACAGGTGTGATAAATTCAATATTAAATTTCTTGTCTTTCAGTTTTGTTCTGACGTCACGCTCTGATACGCCTTCAATATAAAGTGAATCTGTTTTTTCCCGAACAGGTACTTCCTCAGCTTTTTTTTGATAAAATACCTTATAAATCATCCAAATCTCTCCTTAAATGCCGTATGTTAGACTCGCCTTACTCTATTATATTCGAAAACGGAATATAAGGAAAGTCTTGAGCAAAATAAGGACCTTTGAAAAAGTGACAGATCCCTTATCAGGCAATGACTTTCCTGCGGAGCATTCCGTTCCATTGTCTTCTGAGCTTCTTTTTTAATTTCCTAAGCATAACGCAGGTCCCTCCTTCAATTGTTACTTGTCCAAGGTTGTTGTATACAAATAGTATACGGAGTTTAGCACGGACTTTTCGTGGATATTAATGGAATTTTATTTAGTTTTTGAGGGAAATGGTTTGCTGAACCGGAATCTTTTTGTATGATGAGTGTGGGAATTGCAGATTAAGACATAAAGGGGAATAACGATGGACTCAAAATTAATCTTTTTCGATATTGACGGCACGATATATGATCATGACAAAAAAATACCGGAAAGTACAAGAAAAGCGGTAGCAGAGCTTCAGCGGCAGGGACACCATGTGTTTATCGCCAGCGGGCGGTCCCCGTTTCTGGTGAAACCGATTTTAGAGGAGTTAGGCATTCACTCATTTATCTCCTACAACGGTCAGTATGTCGTCTTTGAAAAAGAAGTGATTTATAAGAATCCGCTGCCTGAAGAGGCTATCAGAAGATTGTTAAAGCAGGCGGGAGAAGGAAGCCACCCGGTTGTGTTTATGGCTGAAGATACAATGAAAGCAACTGTTGCAGACCATCCTCATATCTTGGAGGGAATCGACAGCCTGAAGACCGACTATCCTGAAACCGATGACCTCTTCTATGAAGGAAAAGACATTTTTCAGCTTCTGTTGTTTTGCCAGGATGAAGAAGAAAAAGTTTATGCGGCTTTTCCTGAATTCGATCTTGTGCGCTGGCATGAGCTTTCGACTGATGTTCTGCCGCGCGGCGGATCAAAGGCGGAGGGGATTAAAAAAGTAATCGAGCGTCTTCCGTTTGATATCAGCGATACATATGCCTTCGGCGACGGATTAAATGATCTGCAAATGATTCAGTTTGTCGGAACAGGCGTTGCCATGGGGAATGCCGTTCCTGAATTAAAAGAAGTTGCGGATTTTGTAACAAAGCCTGTAGACGAGGATGGAATTGCTCATGCTGTCAAAGAATTAGGCCTGCTAAAATAAAAAAGCGGCTGGCACTTAGAGTGTCAGCCGCATATTTTCTTTTAGCGGTCTATCGCAATCGCATTTTCAGGTTCTTTAAAAGGATTTTCTTTATCGATATGATCATAAAACATAACGCCATTTAAATGGTCGATTTCATGCTGAAATACAATCGCCGGAAATCCTTTTAAACGAATATCGATTTGTTCACCCTCCAGTGTTGTTCCTTTCACTCTGATACGAGCATAGCGCGGAACAAAGCCGGGAATTGCCTCATCAACTGACAGGCAGCCTTCACCGCTTGTTAAGTAGCTTCTTTCAACGGAATGGCTGACGATCTTTGGATTAAACAATGCATAGCTGTATAACTTCCCGGAAGCATCTTCTGTATGGACTGCGATCATCCGTTTATTAATATTAATTTGAGGAGCCGCGAGTCCCACGCCGGGACGCAGCTTATATGTTTCAGCTAATTCCGGATTTTGGCTGTTTTTTACGAATTCAATCATATCTGCCAGCTGCTGTTTTTCTTCTTCTGTGGCAGGCAGCCCGACAGGCTCTGCTGTCACTCTTAGGGCAGGGTGGCCGTCGCGCACGATGTTTTCCATAGTAATCAAGAAACTTCACTCCTAAAGCTTAATATGTAAATTATATCGGATTTCTTCGTAAAGGTGCAACGAAACAAATGACCAGCCGTAAATGGCTGGTCAGTGTTTTACTGTGTAATGATTAACAGCCTCCGCCTAAATAAGCAGCTCCGACAATGATTAACAGAATGAATAAAACAACAATTAACGCAAATGTGCGGCCATATCCTGCTCCGCCATATCCGTAACCATAACTGCAGCAGCCTCCGCCGTAACCATATCCATAACCGTACATGAACATAACCTCCTCTTTTAATTACGCCAGAGCCTTGTAGTAGGCATAGCGTCTACAATAACCTATGTAAAAACAAAAAAGTTGTATGGTCATCTGTCCTGATTTTTCACGATTTAGATTTGATTTTTTGTTCAGCAAACCATGAGATAACCATCTGGCTATTGTCAAATATCTTTATGGATTCTATAGTAGAAAATGTCAAGATTGGGGGATTTAACGTGAAAGACAGAATAAAACGGCGACACGGTGTGAAAATCGGAGCCTTTTGCGCTTTGAGTTTACTTTTAACCGGGTGTGTGGGACAGGATCCGCTGGACTCACTTCATGACTCATTAGAAAAAGTCGCTGATCTAGAAAAGCCGTTTCAAGAAGAACAGAAAACGCTCGAGGAATTAGAGAAAAAAGAACATGCTCTCTACAATGATGTCATCAAGCTTAATATGGATGATTATAAAAAAATCGTTTCTTTATCAAATGAAGCGCTAGAGAATGTAAATAAACGTGAAGAACATCTGAAGCTTGAAAATGAGAGCATCGAGAAATCCGAATCAGAATTTGAGGAAGCAAAAAAATCCGCTGAAACTATTAAGGATAGACACATAAAGAAAAAGGCTGAGACTGCGGCAGATCATATGGAAAAAAGATATGCAGCATACAGCTCTATGTCTGAAGAATATGAAAAAGCCATTAAACTTGATAAAGAACTGTATAAGCTTCTGAAAGACAAAGACTTGACGCTGGATAAGCTTGAACAGCAGATCGAAAAAGCAAATGCTTCTTATAAAAAAGTCCTTAAACAAAGCGGAGAATTTGATGTGCAAACGGAGAAATATAATAAAGCCCGCGAAGATTTATATGACGCCGCAGGCTATCACATAAAAAAGAGCTGACTATGATCAGCTCTTTTTTAAATTCTATTCAAAATTTAAATTTCTATTGTAGTACAGTGTGATAGGTTATACTAGTACAGTTTGAGGTGCAGGTTGCATCTGTTTTTTTATAGAAAATGTAAAGCGAATACATTTATTGAAAATCAGCGATGAAAACGATTGACGGTTCTTCTTTATATGGTGTAAACTAATCCATGTTAAGCGGTGTTGTATTAGTTTTTTACAACTTCGAAATAATACAGTTCAAAGCAGAGTGTAACTATCCTACATAAATGGTTTCGGCAAACTGGGGATCGGCTAAAATATATACGACTTACTGCTGATACTTTAGGGTACCCTAAGTTTGTATGTATAAAAGGAATGCACGTCTAATGACTGTTTAAAAGAAAGGAAGAGGTGACTTAGTATGGCTGCAAAAACGAAAAAAGTAATCGTTGATAGTAAGAAGCAATTTGATGCCATTAAAAAGCAGTTCGAAACGTTCCAAATTTTAAATGAAAAGGGAGAAGTCGTGAATGAAGCGGCGATGCCTGATTTAACTGATGATCAATTGAAAGAGCTTATGCGCCGCATGGTATTTACGCGTGTGCTTGATCAGCGCTCTATCTCATTAAACCGTCAAGGACGTCTCGGATTCTACGCTCCTACTGCGGGCCAAGAAGCTTCTCAGATTGCTACACATTTCGCGCTTGAAAAAGAAGACTTCGTTCTTCCGGGATACCGTGATGTGCCTCAGTTAATCTGGCACGGCCTTCCATTATATCAAGCGTTCCTGTTCTCTCGCGGACATTTCCGGGGTAACCAAATGCCTGATGATGTGAATGCCCTTTCTCCACAAATCATTATCGGTGCTCAATACATTCAAACGGCCGGTGTTGCGCTAGGTCTTAAAAAACGCGGTAAGAAAGCTGTCGCAATCACTTACACTGGTGACGGCGGAGCTTCACAAGGGGACTTCTACGAAGGAATTAACTTTGCCGGCGCTTATAAAGCACCTGCGATCTTCGTGGTGCAAAACAACCGTTACGCGATTTCAACTCCAGTTGAAAAACAATCTGCAGCAGGCACAATTGCACAAAAAGCAGTAGCTGCCGGTATTGTGGGTGTACAAGTAGACGGAATGGATCCGCTTGCTGTATACGCTGCAACTGCTGAAGCACGCGAACGGGCGATTAACGGCGAAGGCCCGACACTGATTGAAACACTGACATTCCGTTATGGCCCGCACACAATGGCTGGTGACGATCCGACTAAATATCGCACAAAAGAAATCGAAAACGAGTGGGAGCAAAAAGATCCGCTTGTACGCTTCCGTGCGTTCCTTGAAAACAAAGGCCTATGGTCTGAAGAAGAAGAAACAAAAGTAATCGAGGATGCAAAAGAAGAAATTAAGCAGGCGATCAAAAAAGCGGATGCTGAGCCTAAGCAAAAAGTAACTGATTTAATGAAAATCATGTTTGAAAAAATGCCTCATAACCTTGAGGAGCAATTTGAAATTTATACACAGAAGGAGTCGAAGTAAGCCATGGCGCAAATGACAATGATTCAAGCAATCACGGATGCGTTACGCACAGAACTGAAAAATGACGAAAATGTCTTAGTTTTCGGAGAAGACGTTGGTGTTAACGGCGGCGTATTCCGTGCGACAGAAGGATTGCAAAAAGAATTCGGTGAAGACCGTGTGTTTGACACGCCTCTTGCTGAATCTGGTATCGGCGGTCTTGCCCTTGGTTTAGGCTTAAACGGCTTCCGTCCGGTAATGGAAATCCAATTCTTTGGATTTGTTTACGAAGTAATGGATTCAGTTTCTGGCCAAATGGCTCGTATGCGTTACCGTTCTGGCGGACGCTGGACTTCACCTGTAACCATTCGTTCTCCGTTCGGCGGCGGTGTTCATACTCCTGAGCTTCACGCTGACAGCTTAGAAGGTCTTGTTGCACAGCAGCCTGGTATCAAAGTTGTTATTCCATCAACTCCTTACGATGCCAAAGGACTTTTGATTTCTGCGATCAGAGACAACGATCCTGTTGTTTTCTTAGAGCACATGAAGCTTTACCGTTCTTTCCGTCAGGAAGTTCCTGAAGAAGAATACACAATTGAGCTTGGCAAAGCTGACGTAAAACGTGAAGGTACTGACCTTTCAATCATCACTTACGGCGCAATGGTTCATGAATCATTAAAAGCAGCTGAAGAGCTTGAAAAAGACGGCATTTCTGCTGAAGTTGTTGACCTTCGCACAGTCAGCCCGCTTGATATCGACACAATCATTGCATCTGTGGAAAAAACAGGCCGCGCGATTGTTGTTCAAGAGGCTCAAAAACAAGCCGGCGTTGCTGCGAACGTAGTAGCTGAAATCAATGACCGTGCGATTTTGAGCTTGGAAGCGCCTGTACTTCGCGTTGCTGCGCCTGATACAGTATTTCCTTTCTCTCAAGCGGAGAGCGTATGGCTTCCAAACCATAAAGACGTTCTTGAAACAGCTAGAAAAGTACTTGAATTTTAATCAAATTGCATAATCGGGAGGGAGCTGAAACGCTTTCCCTCCATTATATATGTGTTTTCAATGCTTACGATGTAAACTTTAAAATTGCTTAATCAAACTAGGAGGTCGAGAACTGTGGCATTTGAATTTAAACTTCCAGATATCGGGGAAGGTATCCACGAAGGCGAAATCGTAAAATGGTTTGTCAAGCCTAACGATGAGGTAGACGAAGATGATGTACTGGCGGAAGTCCAAAATGATAAAGCAGTAGTAGAAATTCCTTCACCTGTTAAAGGAAAAGTATTAGAATTAAAAGTTGAAGAGGGAACAGTTGCAACTGTTGGACAAACGATCATTACGTTTGATGCACCTGGTTACGAAGACCTTCAATTTAAAGGCAGCGATGAGTCTGGTGACGCAAAAACTGAAGCGCAAGTTCAGTCTACTGGTGAAGCTGGACAAGATGTTGCGAAAGAAGAGCGTGCTGAAGAGCCTGCTAAAGAAACTGGCGCAGGACAGCAGGATCAAGCTGAAGTTGACCCGAACAAACGCGTGATCGCTATGCCTTCTGTACGTAAATACGCTCGTGAAAAAGGCGTAGATATTCGCAAAGTAACTGGTTCAGGCAACAACGGACGTGTTGTGAAAGAAGATATCGACAGCTTTGTAAACGGAGGAGCACAAGAAGCTGCGCCGCAAGAAACGGCTGCACCTCAAGAAACAGCTGCTAAACCGGCTGCTGCACCAGCTCCAGAAGGCGAATTCCCAGAAACTCGCGAAAAAATGAGCGGTATCCGTAAAGCAATTGCAAAAGCGATGGTTAACTCTAAACACACTGCTCCTCACGTAACACTAATGGACGAAGTGGACGTAACAAACCTTGTTGCACATCGTAAACAGTTCAAACAGGTTGCTGCTGATCAAGGCATCAAGCTGACATACTTGCCTTACGTTGTAAAAGCTCTTACATCTGCACTGAAAAAATTCCCTGTTTTAAACACGTCAATTGACGATAAAACAGATGAAGTAATCCAAAAACATTATTTCAACATCGGTATCGCTGCTGATACTGAAAAAGGCTTGCTTGTGCCGGTTGTAAAAAATGCAGATCGTAAAGCGATCTTTGAAATTTCTGATGAGATCAACAGCCTTGCAACAAAAGCTCGTGAAGGCAAGCTTGCTCCAGCTGAAATGAAAGGCGCATCTTGCACAATTACAAACATCGGTTCTGCCGGCGGACAATGGTTCACTCCGGTTATCAACCATCCAGAAGTTGCGATTCTTGGTATCGGACGCATTGCAGAAAAAGCGATTGTTCGTGATGGCGAAATCGTAGCAGCTCCAGTCTTAGCTCTTTCTCTCAGCTTCGACCACCGTATGATCGACGGAGCGACTGCGCAAAATGCACTCAATCACATCAAGCGTTTACTGAACGATCCACAATTAATTTTAATGGAGGCGTAATGTTATGGTAGTAGGAGATTTCCCTATTGAAACAGATACTCTTGTAATTGGTGCGGGACCTGGCGGCTATGTAGCTGCCATCCGCGCTGCACAGCTTGGACAAAAAGTAACAGTCGTTGAAAAAGGAACTCTTGGAGGCGTTTGTCTGAATGTTGGATGTATCCCTTCAAAAGCGCTGATCAATGCTGGCCACCGTTATGAGAATGCTAAGCATTCTGATGACATGGGAATCACTGCTGAGAACGTAACAGTTGATTTCACAAAAGTTCAAGAGTGGAAAACTTCTGTTGTTAACAAGCTTACTGGCGGTGTAGCAGGTCTTCTTAAAGGCAACAAAGTAGATGTAGTAAAAGGCGAAGCTTACTTCGTAGACAGCAATTCAGTTCGTGTAATGGATGAGAATTCTGCTCAAACATACACGTTCAAAAACGCAATCATTGCGACTGGTTCTCGTCCTATCGAATTGCCAAACTTCAAATATACTGAGCGTGTTTTAAATTCAACAGGCGCTTTGGCTCTTAAAGAAATTCCTAAAAAACTCGTTGTCATTGGCGGCGGATACATCGGAACTGAGCTTGGAACTGCGTATGCAAACTTCGGAACTGAGCTTGTCATTCTTGAAGGCGGAGATGAAATTCTCCCAGGCTTCGAAAAACAAATGAGTTCCCTTGTTACTCGCAGACTGAAGAAAAAAGGCAATGTTGAAATCCATACAAACGCGATGGCTAAAGGCGTTGAAGAAAAGGCTGACGGCGTAACAGTCACTTTCGAAGTAAAAGGTGAAGAAAAAACCGTTGATGCTGATTACGTATTGATCACTGTCGGACGCCGTCCAAATACTGATGAACTTGGTCTTGATCAAGTCGGTATTGAGATGACTGACCGCGGTATTATCAAAACTGACAAACAGTGCCGTACAAACGTCCCTAACATCTATGCAATCGGTGATATCATTGAAGGACCGCCGCTTGCTCACAAAGCATCTTACGAAGGTAAGATTGCTGCAGAAGCGATCGCTGGAGAGCCTGCAGAAATCGATTACCTTGGTATTCCTGCGGTTGTCTTCTCTGAGCCTGAGCTTGCATCAGTCGGTTACACTGAAGCACAGGCGAAAGAAGAAGGCCTTGACATTGTTGCTGCTAAATTCCCATTTGCAGCAAACGGCCGTGCGCTTTCTCTTAACGAAACAGACGGCTTCATGAAGCTGATCACTCGTAAAGAGGACGGCCTTGTGATCGGTGCGCAAATCGCCGGCGCAAGCGCTTCTGACATGATTTCTGAATTAAGCTTAGCTATCGAAGGCGGCATGACTGCTGAAGATATCGCTATGACAATTCATGCGCATCCAACATTGGGTGAAATCACAATGGAAGCTGCTGAAGTGGCAATCGGAAGCCCGATTCACATCGTAAAATAATAGAGATAACATAAAAAACAGCCCTGCTTTAAGCGAGGGCTGTTTTCCTTTATTTAGACAGTACATGCTGTAATGGTTTAATAATGTCTTCTTTCTTTTTCACACATCCCTCTATTTTCACAACGACATGCCGCTGATCAACTACCATGAGAGTAGGGACGGTTTCGATTTCATCTTCCCAGCCTTTTCTGTTATCGTATACCTTCATTTTATCTATTTGATCAGGATAATCCTTTTCTAAATCAAGCAGAGCATCATAATATGACGCCTCTTGATCAATTTGATTTTCATCAGAAAAAAATAGGATTTGAGTATGATGAATGCTGTCAATTCGGCTTTTTTGTATTGGATTGATTGTGGAAAGGGTGCAGCCCGATAAAGCAAATATTATCATCAGTATGGGAAATACCGCGCGATATCGCATCTATCTTCTCCTCTGTATAAACCATAGTAAACTAGTTTTAGTTTATCACGAGTAACCGTGTCATCTGCTTCTTGTTACCTAATTGTTATATAATTGAAACCGTTTTTAAAGAGAGATAACATTCCTTTAAACCCAATACTCTGAACACACATTTTATTCATCGCGAATCATTTGCAATTTCGTTACACGATTCAAAAAAAGTTCAAGAAAACATGAAATCACCATGTCTTTTCAGCATAAGTATCGAATGAAAGCGTTTGTTATGAAGATGATAATTCATATAACCGAAAAGAAAAAACATGTTACATTAAAAGTTTTTCCAAATAAATGTGTTATACAGTTTGTTGTTGACATTTTAAATGTGACATATTAATATAATACCAATAAAAGAAATTAAGCGTTTTCAAAATTAAAAGAAATGGGGAATGAGAGATGGGTACGATTGTTTGCCAAGATTGTAACGAAGCCATTCATTACTTCGAGGATGAGAAGGTTACAACGTTATACGGAACATGCTGCGGACAATGTCAGTGTCCTCTTGATGAAGAGTAAGAAAAAGCATGCGGCTAAGCCGCATGCTTTTTGTATTTATTGAATAGCTTTTTGCTCTTTTATAACTCGAATCATGCTTAGAGTAGAGTCCTCCGGTCCTTGAACTGGAAGTCCGGCATCAATGTTTTTGAAGATGTAGCTGATGTTTTCTTCTGTAATAATCTCGCCGGGGATAAAGATAGGAATTCCAGGCGGATACACCATTACAAATTCAGCGATAATCCGTCCTGCTGCTTCTTTTAATGGAACAACTTCTGTATTCGCATAGAAAGCGTCACGCGGCGTCATCGCCAGTAACGGGATTTCTGGAAGCAGTACCTTTGTCTGTTTATGCGTAACATCATTTGCTGACATTTGGCGCGCAATCTCTTTTAAAGCTTCAACAAGGCGATCCGCATCGTTTTGGCTGTCACCAGGCGTGAAGATACACAAGATGTTATAAAGATCTGAAAGCTCTACTTCAATATTAAAGGATTCCCGCAGCCACTTCTCGACATCATGTCCTGTGAGCCCAAGATTTTTAACTGAAATAATTAATTTTGTCGGGTCATAATTGTAAGCTGCTTTAGAACCGAGAATTTCAGAACCGACACAGTAAATGCCCTCAATTTGGTTCAGACGTTCTCTCGTCTGGTTGGCAAGCTTCAACGTTTCTTCAGCAAGCTGATAGCCCTCTGTCGCAAGACGTTTTCTGGCGACGTCCAAAGAGGCTAGAAGCAAATAAGAAGTAGACGTGGTTGTCAGCATGCTGAGTATCGATTGCACTCTGTCTTTAGATACAAGGCCTTCTTTCATGTTTAGAATAGAGCTTTGTGTCAGTGATCCGCCTAGCTTATGCACACTTGTCGCGGCCATGTCTGCACCTGCCTGCATCGCTGAAAGCGGAAATTGGTCATGAAAATGAATATGAACGCCGTGTGCTTCATCGACCAGAACCGGCACATTAAAGGAATGGGCTAATTCTACGATGCTTTTTAAATCAGCAGCTACTCCGAAATATGTCGGGTTGATCACTAGAAGCCCCTTGGCATCAGGATGTTCACTCAGCGCCCGTTTAGCGGATTCAAGTGTAATGCCGTGAGAGATGCCCAGTTCATTGTCAATTTCAGGATGAATAAAGATTGGGACAGCTCCAGAAAATACAATAGCTGACATAATGGATTTGTGCACATTTCTTGGAATGATGATTTTATCTCCAGGTCCGCAGACAGCCATCACCATTGTCATGATTGCGCCGCTTGTGCCCTGAACAGAAAAAAAGGTGTGGTCCGCGCCGAAGGCTTCGGCCGCCAAATCCTGCGCTTCTTTAATGATGCCTTTAGGCGCATGCAGGTCATCTAATGGTTCAATATTAATCAAATCTATACTTAACGCGTTTTCACCGATAAATTGTCTAAACTCTGGATCCATTCCTGCCCCTTTTTTATGGCCGGGAATGTGGAATTGAACAGGCTGTCTGCTTGCGTGCTTTTTCAGGCCTGTGTATAAGGGTGTTTCATGTTGCGACAATTGTTTTCCCACCTTTGTAGTAATACCTATGCATATTAGTGTGTATTAAAATCAGTTTCTCAACCGTTTTTTAGACGTAAAACAAATGAATTATATTATGAACTTGAAAGAATGTAAAGAACAATTTATGATCAAATGAAGATGCTTTTTGTAAAAGGAAAGCGAATTTATAAGGAGTGAAGAAAATGGAATACCAATATCCCATGAATGAAGATTGGACAACCGAAGAAGCAGTGGATGTGATTGCATTTTTCCAGCAGGTTGAACAGGCTTATGAAAAGGGAGCCGATCGTGAAGAACTGCTTAAGGCGTACCGTCGTTTCAAAGAAATTGTGCCGGGAAAAGCTGAAGAAAAAAAGCTATGCGGCGAGTTTGAGGAACAAAGTACATACTCTCCTTATCGTACGGTCAAGCAGGCGAAGGAATCTGACCAGGCAAAGATTAAGATGTAAAAGGAAAAGAGCCGGATGAAAGATTCCGGCTCTTTTTTATGCTAGTGATACTTTTTGGGTTAAGCGATACAGAAATGCAAGCTGCTGGAAGGCATCGTCGATTCGCTGCAGAAATTCTTCGTTATTCATACTCAGCACCTCATCTTTTGAAAGCTGTATACCGCATAACAGTTCGGCTTTCTTTATGGTCTGCAAACGTTCAAACAATGTCTTGAGCTGTTCCTTGTCCATTTCTGACTGCTTATGGACCCCCGGCTTTGTGTGATCCGCAGACCAAACGAAGCTGTCTGGAATGTGATTTGTTACGCTGTCTTGATTCGCTTCAAGCAATTTGCCGTATTCTTCTTTTATAGGGGACTCATAAATGATCGCGAACCATACAAAAACATGGCTCTCCCACAAGCCGATTTGAAAATGCGGCAGTTTTTTATAGCCTCTTTTGCTATTGGCAAAAGCCACCCAGCTGTCTGCGGGAGGGTTGACTGATCTTCTTGCATGCTTGGCCACATGGGGGAACATTTCATCTCCGGTTAAAGCAGATAATGTCGGGGCAAAGTGCTCGCCTAGAGCAGTCAGCTTCGGACGAACCCGCTCTTTTAACACCTCCATGCGCGCGTCTAAGCCGTCTATTGTAAATGTGTGAAAGTCTTCTTCAGTAAAACGCATTTGTGTCATGATTTTCCTCCTTCATGCTAAGTATACATATTTTATCACAGTTAGAACGCGCAGCAAAAGATGAGCACGCGTTTGAAGAGAGGGGGAATGTGGTAATAAACGAATAGGTAAACACACAATTTTCAGAATCATGTTACAGGTAAATAGAAGAATCATAGGATATAAGAAGTATCATTGTTGAATGGCAAAATGGGATGCTTTTTTAAAACAAATGATCTCTGGAAGGGGCGAAAGACAATGAGGCAAGTTGTGAAAGAGGGATTTAGGGAAGAGAAAAACAACCGTGTAGCTGTCTGGAGACTAGAGGTTGATTATGAATTGGCAACCCTTTATGAGGCAATGCAAAAGGAAAATGACGAACAAATTGAGCTAAGCAAAAACAAACTTGAACGTCTCAGAAAAGAATGGATTCGCCTCAACGGGTAAAAAGCTATAGTAAAAACGAACCGCGTGAATGGTTCGTTTTTACGTGAGAAGGCATATTTTTCATTTTCCTTGCTTTTTCACCGCCGTTATCAGTATCCTATAAAATAAAGGTCTACATAGAAAAGAGGTACGCATGAATGACAAATTGGACGGAAATTGATGAGACTGCAAAGAAATGGATAAAAGAAGCAGGCGCAAGAATTAAACAGTCGATGCACGAAAGCCTGACAATTGAAACAAAATCAAATCCGAATGATTTAGTCACCAATATTGACAAGGAAACGGAAAAGTTTTTTATTGACCGCATTCAAGAAACCTTTCCGGGGCATCGCATACTTGGAGAAGAAGGACAAGGAGATAAAATCCACTCATTGGAGGGTGTCGTCTGGATTATCGATCCGATTGACGGCACGATGAATTTTGTGCACCAGCAAAGAAATTTTGCAATCTCAATTGGTATTTTTGAAAATGGAAAAGGCAAAATCGGTTTAATTTACGATGTGGTGCATGATGAACTGTATCACGCGTTTAGCGGTAAAGGTGCTTATATGAATGAAACGGAGCTGTCTCCTTTAAAGGAAACCATTATTGAAGAAGCGATTCTTGCCATTAATGCAACATGGGTGACGGAAAACAGAAGAATTGACCCGGGTGTGCTGGCGCCGCTTGTGAAAAGGGTGAGAGGAACACGCTCCTATGGCTCTGCCGCTTTAGAACTGGCAAACGTCGCTGCGGGAAGAATTGACGCTTACATTACGATGCGGCTTGCTCCTTGGGATTACGCAGCCGGGTGTGTGCTGTTAAACGAAGTAGGGGGCATCTATACAACGACTGAAGGTGAACCGTTCACCTTTTTAGAAAATCACTGTGTGCTGGCCGGAAACCCATCTATACATAAAACAATATTGGAAGAGTATCTTCATGCTGAAAAATAGACCATTTGAACAGAATGACCTCAGTTGGTTTGAGGAAATTGCGGAGGCTCATCCTGTTTGGAAAAAGGAAGAGTTTGGGGAAAAAGATGCAGAAAGCTATATGATCTCCTACTCGATGTATAACGGATCATGGCTTGTATGGGAAAAAGACGGCCTGCCTGTTGCCGTCAGCTATCATCTCGAATGGGCTCCTTCCAACGGAAAGCCATGGCTGGGAACAGTGCTGGTTGATCCTGCTGAAGAAAGAAAGGGACATGCCAGAGAGATCATTGAACAGATCGGCCAATCGCTGAAGGAAAAACACAGAGCGCTATTTACAGCGGTTCCGATTGACCGGAATGAATGGATCCGGTTTTTGAGCCAGTGCGGCTTTGAACAGCTCAAGACGGAGAAAGATGAGGCAGACAAGTCATACATGATCATGGTAAAGCCTTTAGTTTAAGCTGCCGTATACATGACGGCAGCTTATTTTCATGCACAAAAAACCTCCCAATCTTTAACCATCGATTGAGAGGCGAGCTTGGTGATGAACCAAGGGGTTTATTTTTTTACGGCGTGTATATAATGAATGGTTTCAAACGCTGACAAATAATCCGTTCGTTTCTTGAAGAAAAGGTCATTGATTTCAGCTGGTGTGACATGTTCATAGATGAGTAAACCAGCTGAATCTAATGCTTTTTCGATTTCATGATAAGTAAAACACGATTTCATCGGTTCACCGGCTGCTGAAGCCAACTTCACCATATGTTCAACTCTATTAGACATTCCTTTTGTTTCAAAGAGCGTTTCGTCTGCATAATCAAAAACGATAGAGCTTCCCGAGGGAACATGGGCAAATAAATGGTTAAGCAGGTTCTTATTTTCTTCTTTCGTCAAGTAATAAGAAACTCCCAAAAGGCTGAAGAACGTTTTTTTGTTATCAAAGCCTTCATCTAAGAGAGGCTGATATGAAAACGTTTTGGTAAAGTCCATAGGAACCAAATGAAGATTCGTTGGGATAGTCAGCTGTGCATGATCCAATCTTTTCTTTTTCAATTGCTGTGTAGCGGGGTAATCAATTTCAAATATATCTAAGCTGTTTTCCAGCTCTGGATGCCGAAAGCAGAAAGTATCTAACCCGGCGCCAAGAATGACATACTGTTTTGCCCCCAGCACCACTTCGTTGCGCAATACTTTCTCACAATATGCTGCTCGAGCTAAGGGCGTAGGGGAAAGCTGGACTTGTGTAATCCACTTCAGCATTTCCTCTTGGTCATCTTGAAACTTCAAGGCAATATCCTTATTGAAAAACTGTATGCCTTGTATCATATTTTGACTAATGTCGGAAAACTCTTTTTCAGAAATAAGGTCTTTTGCAATATAATCGTCAAAAATTTTAGGTGTGTCATATTGACTGTGATAGGCTCGGCTAAAAGCAGATAGTAAAGCTGTTAAACTGGACTCATTTTCCTTCATATCATGTCCTCCTGATAAACAAAAATAAGATTCCCCCGGCTAGGAGAATCTTATTATACACACAAAAATATTAATAGTAAATTATAGCACAAATAAAAAATTTTGTCAATATATTTGGGTTGGAAGAGTAAGATTTTTCTCTTTTATTTGTTACCTATTACTTGTGATACATAACTGCAACATGACCTGCTTGTGTGAGAGTCTTATATTAATCCGTTTTGCTCATACGGAACAACGTCATCATGATCGCCGTGCATCATGAGCATCGGTGGCTCCTCGCGATGAACTTAAGCGGCTTGAGCCTAGCTTTAAAATCTCATGTAAATTTGCTCTGACGCAGCAGTCGGGATTAGGATTTTCATGGTGTGGAAAAAGTCGCCTTCTACCCAATCGCCTTATAAATGTCGTAGAAATGACTTCTGCATCTTTTAATAGGTAAGCCCCGCCGGAACCTCTTTTGACATCACTAAACCCGCTTTTTTAAACAATTGGCCGGCGGATAATGACCGGGTTAGTATGTACGCAGTCTGCGATTTGTTCAGAGGTAAGGTAGGCAGTCCGCACATATGAACATTAACATATGTCCGGTTATCGTGAAACAGCTGCTGATTTTCAAAAAAACTTGAAAATCAAGAAAAAGCCTGAGATATCTCAGGCTTTTCATTTAGAAATTACAAACCGACGGCATTCCAGGCTGCTTCAACTTTTGCGGCGTCAGTTGAGCCATAAAGGTCACGGGCAGACTGAATGAGGGCGGCCTTCGCATCTTTGAAAGTGGAATAAGGCGTAAGATACGTTGTTAACGCACGGTAATAAATCTGCTGTGATTTAGAAATGCCTAGTTTTGTAATAGTATTGTAAGCGGCTTTGTTTGGAATTCCGCTGTTTATGTGTACACCGCCGTAATCGCCTTCATCTGTATTCGGAAGGTTTTGATAGTTGGCGTAATTGTCAGGCTGGTCATATTTTGTCGGATTGGACAAGCTGCGGAGAGCCGGCTGGCTGACCGTAATGTCTTCACCGATATCCCAGTCTTCTGTATCAGTAAAGTAACCGAAAACATCAGAGAACGACTCGTTTAATGCTCCAGGCTGATTTTCATAGACAAGGTTGGCTGTTTCTTGAGTGACACCGTGTGTCATTTCATGCGCTGTCACATCCAAGGAGCCGGAAAGCGGGGAGAAGAAGGAGCCGTCTCCGTCACCGTAAATCATTTGATCCCCTGTCCAAGCGGCGTTATTATACTGGCTGCCGTAGTGAACAGAAGAAACGATTTTACTGCCTTTGTTGTCATAGCTGTTCCGTTTAAACGTCGAGTAAAAATAATCGTACACTTTACCCAGGTTATAGTGGGCGTCTACAGCTGCGCGCTGTGATGAAGTTGTGAATTTATTTGTTGTGCTTGAGACTAGCGTTCCCGGAAGGCGGCTTTGTCTGTTTTGTAAATCATACGTGATAATTTGAGTGCCGGTTGGTTTTGACAGATCTCTTAAAACATATTTGCCGCTCTCATAAGAAATATTCAGAGGAACTGTTGCACCTTTTAGTGTGGTCCCTGATCCTGTTGCGGCTGCATGTTCTACTTTATTTTGCTGTTTTATAATGCTGCCTGTTTCGGCATCCACTAAGACTTCCCAGTTCGCAGGTTCAGGTTCAATATAGCGAATCGTGACATCGTAAGCCAGACGATAGCTGCCGTCCTCTGTTTCTACCGCTTTTAACTCCGCTTTATCGCTGTTTTTGGCGCTTCCGTTAGAAACGGCGTCAGGTGATTTGCCAATGGCTTTAAAAGCGAGTGCCAATGCTTTGTCAGAGGATACCTTTTTGCTGTTTTTTGTTTTTGAAGCAGACTGATTGTGCAATTCTCCATTGATCGCATAGACTTTGTCAGATTTATCGACGTGAACGATCACTTGCGAATCTTTAATAGGCACTCCGTTAATGACAGGCACGTATCGAAAGTGCTTGTACCCAAGAACGTCAGTTGTGCTTTCCACAAGTTTCAGTCTTTTGGCGGGATCGCCTTTAAACACTTTGCTGTTCTTTTTCAAAAACTGTTTGACAGCTTTGTCATTTGGAGCAGAGAGCTCTGTTTGTGCAATGGCGCTTTTGGGAAGAAAGTTTGTTTGATTCTCCTTAAGCTGGTAATTCTCAGCAGCCTGAACACCCGGAAGGCCGATTGATAAACTCATAAACGAAGCAGCGACAACGACGGACAATTTTTTACCTAAACCCACAATAAATCCCCCTTTTTGAAAATACTGAAAAATCTTTATATCGTTATATTAAACGAGCAATCTAGCATTCTCAACAAAAACTAACATAACTAGACAAAATTGATAGAATTGTCCTGTGTTTATTTTTGTTGAATAATATCAAGATGAGTCAAGTGTCATGTGCTGGATGATTGCAAGAGTTATGCCGTCTTTTCATCAAAGGGGAGATGAGAAATTTTTGGTTTTTATTGAAACTTTTTAACAAGTGGCTTGTCTAACCGGATGAGGCCTTAATAAGAAGTAAAGGATTGTTGTACGTGTTGGAATTGTTCAGTCATTATGTATTGCATTTTGAACGTTATTTTATTTTGAGCAGGCAAAGCACTTTGCTGATTCAATGGTCAATTGTTGCCCTTGCAGCACTGTATATATTGGCATGTCACCCGAAAATCAATCGGTACCATACATTGTTTTTTGCTGGAGTCTTATTACGGGTTGTTTTGCTGGCGGGCGTGTCTGTTGAACTTGTTCATCAGGTGCAGGTAACGAACTTTACCAGTGCCTATTTAAGGGACGAGGGGAATGAACTGCTGCCGCTGCTGCATTTTTTCTTATACGGGTATGTGCTGCTGACGGCTTTTCATTATATATTAATGCTTCGTGATCACAGAGGAAAAGGGATGTTCTTTACGTTTGATCTGGCTGTTGTCAGCTTGCCGATCGTGCAAATGATATTCAGTTTCTTTTCGTATTGGAAGCAATATCCTGATGAGATCGAGCCAATTGTATACGGTTTACTGTTTTTAATGATCATTCTTCCTATTGTATTGAATGTGCTATTCTTCAAACTGTATTGGAGGCTAAATAAGATTTTACTAGGTTTATTTTACACGCTGATTATCGGACTGCTTGTACTGTTGCTTGTTCCATATCCCGAGCATAATTCGATTGACTATGGCGCTGTAATGCCCTATACGATTTATTTGACAATGGCGGGGTTTTTGATGAGTTATCATCTGTTCCAAAAGTCAAGTAAGGCTAATACACATATAAAAAAGGGGCTGACGGTCGCTGTCGTTATGATTTTTATATTGCTCTTAAATCCGATATATAACTTAGGAACGGTTGCTTTCGCTATATCAAAGCCAGCAAATGTCACCGATACATTCAATTTTGTAGGAGAGCACATTTCATCTAAAAAAGCGGAACAGATTTTAAAGTCGTTTTTTCCTACGGATGAGACATTATATTTACATAATACAAATATGGATGTGCATTATTTTTACTCATTTGAAAGCATGAGCTATGAGGCAGAGGTTGATGAAGTATCTCAGATGATAAGTAATTATCAGTACTTGAAAAAGGCACATGGGAAAAACCTGGATGATCAGGAATACGTACGGAAGTCAATCGCTTTTCTTGAGAGACACGGAAGAGTGTTAAGTAAGGATCATATTGAAACAAAGGTATCTAAAGAAGATGGACAGACAGTCGTTCGTATATTCCTGAAAAATCAATTTCATAAAAAAGATACCGATGATGATGGCACAGTATTTTATTGGGAAAAGGAAACCTTAATGGGCTTTAGTGAAGACCCTTCAATTTATCAGCTTGATTCCCTTCGGCATGTTCATATCACAGAACAAGACATACACGACATAGTGAAGGAAATATTTACAGCTTTGAAAATACCTCGACAGCCTTATCAAATTACAGATATTGAAAGTAACAGCCTGCTTGGAAGCCTGGTGCGGGTTGAAACAAAAGAAGGAATGGTTTTTTATTTCGAGGCTGAAACCGGCAGTTTACAAAGTCTTTCACTTCCAATTAAAAGAGAAATTTCACTGACAAACAGCCAACTGCACCAGCAGATTTTATCGGTCTTTGAAGCGGATGTATCAGAAGTAAAGAAAAAAAGCAGGCAGAGTGATAAGGTTGTGTATTCTGATTCCTCTAAAACATATGAGTTTTTTGAAGATCAAGGGTTGTTAAATGTTTATGTTTACAACGATACACCCGATAATTCATTCCCGTATACGTATCTTGATGGCAAATTGGCTTATAAAAAAGTAGCTTCTGTATATAAGGATGTCATTTACAAAAAACGCATGCGTCCGATTATCGTTCAAAGAGGGAATGAACACTATTATGCATGGCTGATCATTATTCAGCCGTTCGGCTCAAACCGGCATGATGCTTATGTGGTGGATACAGAAACTCAAGAGGTGAAAAGTCTTTATGAATCATAGAGAAAAAGAGTCTGTGTTTTTAGATTTATACGACCTATATAAAGAAAGAGAGCTAGAAGATGAATCAATGGAATGGATGAAACAGCATGAGCCGTTATATCAAAAAAATGCGGAAGGCTTAAAGAGTGAATCTTGTTCAAAGAGTATTGAAGATGAGAGTCAAATCAGACATATGAAGGTATATATATCTTCCATGTATACCTGTTTCATTTTATTGGCCATTTGGATGACGGTGTGGTTTTATTTTTAATGAAACAGAAGGATTCGATTGAAAATTTGTATCGACAGTATTACCCGGAGATTTTGAATTATCTATTCCGGAGAACTCATCAACTCGAAACAGCCAAGGATTTAGCTCAGGACACGTTTGTGAAAGCCTTTAACGGGCTTGCTTCGTTTAAAGGGCACTCCTCCGTCAGAACGTGGTTATATACGATTGCTCACCATACATTTATTAATTGGTATCGCAGGGAAGTTAAATACCAATTTACTGATATCAGCTTTAGTGAAGGATTAAAGCAAACGACCTATGAACAGCCTGAACAGTATCTTTCCCGGACGGTTAAAAGCGAAACGTTGCGGCAAGAGCTGCTGCAGCTAAAGGGTCAGCACCAATCCGTTTTGATTTTAAGAGAATTTCAAGAGCTTTCTTATGAAGAAATTTCCGAAATCTTAGGCTGGAGCCTTTCAAAAGTGAAAACCACACTTCACCGGGCAAGATTGGAACTCAAGAAAAACATGACGAAAAGAAGAGAGGAGGAGCGGATATGACCTGCTTTCTAGTAAGAGACCTTCTCCCTCTGTATATTGAAGGTGATTGCAAAAAAGAAACGGAAAACTTCATTGAAAAGCATATGAACACCTGCGGCAGCTGCAGAGACATGTATAAACAGATGTCTGAGCCTTTTGAGTTTAAAGATGAACAAGCACCTCAAGATGCTTTTCTGCCTGAAGAAGAAATCCGTTTTAAACAAAGGTACTATGGTATGCTGATTATTAAAGCAGCCTTCTGGTTTGGAGCAGTGTTTGCTGTGATGCTGATCTTCAAACTGCTGATCTAAAGGAAAAGCGCTTGCCGGATTGACGGACAAGCGCTTTTATTACATTAAGCCTGCGGATGAAGCATTTGGTAGATGGCTGCAAGCTGTTCTTGAGACAGAGCGCCAAAGAGCTTTTCATAAAAAATTGCCTGCTCCGTTGTCGCACCAGCTTCTAAAGCTGTATTTTTATCAAAGCTGTACGCTCCATCTTCTGAAACAATGGATGCCTGCAGAATATGAATCTTAAGGGAAACAGCGGCGAAAAATTGGTCAAGTGCGAGTGCTTCTTTTTCTGTGAAGCCGAGCTCAACAGCTTTTTCTGTATCAAATTTGTAGCTGCCGTCTTCAACATACACACATTGTGAAACAACATCAAAAAATTCAGAGGTCGATTCCCACAATTTCGCAATGATTTGAGCCTCTTCTTGTGTCATTCCTAACTCGACAGCTTTTTCACTGTCAAAATAATAAACCCCGTCTTCTTCATATATACATTGATTTAATAAATCTAAAAATGCATTCAGGTCTTTATGTGTGATTGTCTCCTGCAAAGCAGGTGTGCTGTGACTAACTGTTTTTGCGCTTGCGGCATCAGGTCCGAAAGTTAGCAGGGTGGCTGAGGTCAGTGCGGCGGTTGTAAGTATGGCTTTTTTTACAAATGTTTTTTTCATGTTTCGTCTCTCCCTTTGTGAATTGTGGTGCAATTCCCATTATAGGGAGAGGCTGGTGTCAGGAAAATAGGCTTTATGGTAGTTTATGTATATCAATGTCGAACCACTTTTGTTTGGTTAAAGATGTCATATTTAGAACGAATGTCCATGAATGGATATCGTTTTGCTTCTTCCCGCCTAGGAAACAGGGGAGATAAGCCTTACGCCACGAAAAAACACCGCATTCATTTGCGGTGTTTTTGATTACAATGTCTTTAGCAAGGATAAGCTTTTAATCGAGCAATCCTTGCTCACGCATTTTCTTTTTTAACGTAAATCCGCTTCCCATCACGGCGCAAACGAGCACAATGCTGGCGATAATGCCCCACGCGCTTTTTTCGGCGATAAAGACGCCGATCAGCATTATGCTGAAAACCGCTGCAAATGCAAATAATAATAAAAGCCAATTCATTTTTTTCATATTTCCATCCCCTTTTACGTCTTATGATAAGTTTACAGAAAAACGTGACGCTTTTAAAGAGGATGTGTGGTATAATATGAAAGTTATCTAATTTTTTTAGGAGATGAAAAAGTGAAACTTCGAAATGATCTTCGCAACATCGCGATTATTGCCCACGTTGACCATGGGAAAACGACTCTAGTCGATCAGCTTTTACACCAGGCTGGTACATTCCGTGCCAACGAACAAGTTGCTGAACGCGCAATGGACTCAAACGATCTTGAACGCGAACGCGGCATTACAATTTTGGCGAAAAATACTGCGATTAACTATAAAGATACACGTATCAATATTTTGGATACCCCTGGACACGCAGACTTTGGGGGAGAGGTAGAACGGATTATGAAAATGGTTGACGGCGTACTGCTTGTCGTTGACGCATATGAAGGCTGTATGCCTCAAACTCGTTTCGTTCTGAAGAAAGCTCTTGAGCAAAACTTGAACCCGGTTGTTGTTGTGAACAAAATCGACCGTGATTTCGCACGCCCTGAAGAAGTGATCGATGAGGTTCTTGACCTGTTCATCGAGCTTGATGCAAATGAAGAACAGCTCGAATTCCCGGTGGTATATGCTTCCGCGATTAATGGAACAGCGAGCCTTGATCCGAAGCAGCAAGATGAAAACATGGAAGCTTTATATGAAACGATTATTAAGCATGTTCCGGCGCCTGTTGAGAATGCAGATGAGCCGCTTCAATTCCAAGTTGCACTTCTTGATTATAACGACTATGTAGGCCGTATCGGAATCGGACGCGTTTTCCGCGGTACGATGAAAGTCGGTCAGCAGGTTTCTCTTATGAAGCTTGACGGTACAGCTAAATCATTCCGTGTGACAAAGATCTTTGGTTTCCAAGGCTTAAAACGGGTGGAAATTGAAGAAGCAAAAGCGGGAGACCTCGTTGCGGTTTCCGGTATGGAAGATATCAACGTTGGTGAAACAGTCTGTCCTGTAGAGCATCAAGAACCGCTTCCGGTGCTTCGCATTGATGAACCGACACTTCAAATGACATTTGTCGTAAATAACAGCCCGTTTGCCGGCCGTGAAGGAAAATATGTGACTGCCCGCAAAATTGAAGAACGCCTTCAGTCACAGCTGCAGACTGATGTCAGCTTGCGTGTCGAGCCTACAGCTTCTCCGGATGCTTGGGTGGTTTCTGGCCGCGGTGAGCTTCACCTGTCTATTCTAATTGAAAACATGCGCCGTGAAGGCTATGAGCTTCAAGTGTCAAAACCTGAAGTTATCATCAAAGAAATTGACGGTGTACGCTGTGAGCCTGTAGAGCGCGTGCAAATTGATGTTCCGGAAGAGCATACAGGCTCTGTAATGGAATCAATGGGAGCGCGTAAAGGTGAAATGATCGATATGATTAACAACGGTAACGGCCAAGTCCGTTTAATCTTTACAGTGCCTTCCCGCGGATTGATCGGTTACTCAACAGAGTTCCTGTCATTAACACGCGGCTTCGGTATCCTGAACCATACGTTTGACAGCTACCAGCCGATGCAGGCGGGCCAAGTCGGCGGACGCCGTCAAGGTGTGCTCGTGTCAATGGAAAACGGAAAAGCGACATCTTACGGAATTCAAGGGATTGAAGACCGCGGTGTGATTTTTGTTGAGCCTGGTACTGAAGTTTATGAAGGAATGATTGTTGGAGAGCATAACCGTGACAACGACCTTGTTGTCAATGTCAGCAAAATGAAACAGCAGACAAACGTCCGCTCTGCAACAAAAGATCAAACAACAACAATTAAAAAAGCGCGCATCATGTCTCTAGAAGAATCTTTAGAGTACTTAAACGAAGATGAATACTGCGAAGTAACGCCTGAATCCATCCGTTTAAGAAAGAAAATCCTCAACAAAAACGAACGTGAAAAAGCGGCTAAAAAGAAAAAAACAGCAGGATTGTCTTAATCCCTTGCAGAATTTGAAAAGATAGAACCCGTACGCTACAGGGGAGGGAATCTTTTTGAATGACGTAAGCGAACGCCTGTCGTTCTTCGCCGCTCTATATCAAGTGGACCGGCAGCCCGCAGCAGGCATGTGGCTGCTATACGGCACCATTTTTGTTTTAGCTGTTATTGTGTTTAAACTTGGATTTGCAAAACGGCTTCCGGTATTAAAATCAGCAGTGGTATACTTATTTCTGGCTTTAGGCTGCACTGTTTTGACTTTTCTCGGTGTATTTTTGCCTGTGGCAGAGGGATTGGTTGTCGCTGCATTGATTTTAATCATTTACAAAATTCGGCTGTATCAGTCGAAAAAGGAGCAGTCGGCAAAATCATGAAAAAAGACTCAGCATCTCGCTGAGTCTTTTTTTATTCTGTATGAATAGCTGCCGCTTTATTTTTTAACTTTTTCTTTCTTCTGCTGTCCCGGGTGAAACGTGAACTTTCCGGTTTTCAGCCGTTCTTCTGTTTTTTGGGCAATTCGGTCATGGCATTCCTGGCACATATATGTATGGATCGGACGGTTTCTCAGCCGTTTCGCGATCAGGGTTTCATCATCAATTGTTTCAATTTTATCACAAATAGAACATTGGACCCTCATCATATCACCTCTTTCACTCTACTATGTATTATATCATGGATCAGATGCTGTCCAAAATAAGAAAAAGCTAAAGCCCAAGGGCTATAGCTTAATCATTATTGTTCTTTTTCATATGATGATCAGATTGATCGTTTTGTTCCGTTTCCATTTCCTTCTCTTGCTTTTCGTTTAATTGATCGTTTTGCTGCTTGGTTTGCGGTTCATCTTCATCGTCAATCACATCGTTAGGCACTTCCGGAAGCACCCGTCCGACAATTGCGGCCAGTTCATCTAAAATCCCCGTAACAGGACGGCCTTCACTAATCTCTCTTCCCATTTCATTGAGGCGGCTGACGGTATCAGGATCAGCAACCACGACTGCATTGGCTCCGTGCCGATCATTTTTTAAAGCCTGTGCCACAGAGTATTTAATGGTTTCGACTTTACTTCTATCCAGATTATCGTCAACGTCAATTCCTACTACAGCATATCCCCCGAGCACAACAGCTGTTGCATCCTTGACATCTGGCACTTTTTCAGCAACGCCGACAAGATGCTTGGCAATATCGGTTCTAGTTCCATTGTCTTTTGTTTCCTGAGATGTGTCCTTTACGTGAATCGGTTTTGTTTCCTGCTGTCTCGTTGATTCTTTTTCAATATTTTGCTCCTGTCTTCCCTGTTGAACAGCACAGGCGGACAAAATGAGTGTGAGCTGTATGATAATGAAAAGAATTCGCACTTGCGGTTTCCCTCCTTGAAATGCATTCATTAATTTTATTGTTGAATTAACCTTCTATCTTTATTCACAAAAACATATATTTTAGCAGGCGTTCACCTTTTTCATCGTAAAAGAAGCAGGAAGAACTTTGACCCTTATATCAGGAGGCTGAGACTTGAGTAAAATTTATGTGTTAGATACGAATGTGTTATTACAGGATCCTAACGCTATTTTTTCTTTTGAAGAAAATGAAGTTGTCATCCCTGCTGTCGTTTTAGAAGAGGTTGATTCAAAGAAACGATATATGGACGAAGTTGGGAGGAATGCGAGGCACGTATCTAAGCTGATAGACGCGCTAAGACTGAAGGGGAGACTGCATGAGAAGGTTCCGCTTGATACAGGGGGGACGCTCAGAATTGAATTAAACCACCGTTCCTTTCACCAGCTTCAAGAAATTTTTATCGAAAAAACGAATGATAATCGTATATTAGCCGTTGCTAAAAACTTAAGCCTCGAAGAAGAGACGAAGGAAAACGGCAGGCCTGTGATCCTTGTCAGCAAGGATGTATTAGTCAGAGTCAAAGCGGATGCCATCGGCCTTCTTGCTGAAGATTTCTTAAATGACCGGGTTGTGGACAATGATGAGATGTACAGCGGTTATAAGGATTTATATATTAACCAGCAGTTATTTAGCTCTTTTTACGGAAAAAATCAAATTTCAGTTCAGGATATAAAGCAGCATGCTTTTTACCCAAACCAGTTCGCGTTAATGAAGGATGAATTAGGAGGATCCTCCTCAGCTGTCGGTATTGCGGATAAAACGGGTAAGGTCTTAAAAAGGCTTGTGTTTGATGATGAACACGTTTGGGGAATCAGACCAAGGAATGTTCAGCAGACCATGGCGTTAGAGCTTTTGCTGCGAGAAGATATTCCGCTGGTGACGCTGATCGGAAAAGCCGGAACCGGGAAAACATTGCTTGCTTTGGCAGCGGGGCTATTACAGACAGAAGATTTAGGGATATATAAAAAGCTGGTCGTGGCAAGGCCGATTGTACCTGTGGGCAAGGATATCGGATACTTGCCGGGTGAAAAAGAGGAGAAGCTAAAGCCTTGGATGCAGCCGATTTTTGATAACTTGGAGTTTCTGTTTAATGCCAAGAAACCGGGAGAGCTCGAGGCGATTTTGGCAGGGATTGGTTCGATCCAAGTAGAGGCGCTGACTTATATCAGAGGGAGAAGCATTCCTGATCAATTTATTATTATTGATGAGGCGCAAAATTTGACCAGGCATGAAGTGAAAACACTTCTTACAAGAGTGGGCGAAGGCAGTAAAATTGTCTTAATGGGCGATCCTGAACAAATTGATCACCCATATTTAGACAGTCTGAATAATGGTCTGGCATATGTCGTTGAGCGATTTAAAGGACAACCCATCTCAGGCAGTGTGAAGCTTTTAAAAGGTGAGAGATCCGGGCTTGCCCAGCTTGCCGCTGACTTGCTGTGATGATTTAAATGATTTCAATCTCTTTTATATTGGTGATTGGCTGGACGTGATCAACTGGATCTTCAAAATAAATATGAACCGGGCCGCCTTCCTGAATCGGCTTGCCTGCCTGGCTGAAATGGACAATACTGTTCAGCGCGGTATCAAGAGGAACGGCGGCTTTACCGGAACTTGTAATAAATACGCATTGTGATGCAGAGCTGAGCGGCTCAGCATTTTTCAGCACACTTCCCAATTTCATTGCGAAGCTGCCGTTCATCAATTTCTGTTTCTCAAATTGTTTTTCTGTCTTTAATGTAGGCGGCGCAATCTGTCCTTCTCTAATAACACGTTCAGTATCCAGGCCAGATTCATTCTCAGCCGAATGTAAATTGATTTCTTGGCCGTCCCCTTTACGATCAAATGAAAATTTACGATCATCAAAAATCCATACGCTCGGATCAATCGTAATTGGATATGTAACATTGCCTTTTACTTGTATAACGCTCATGGTATAACCCCCTTCTCTCAAAATTATAAAAGTTTTCGCATGAATTGTCACTTTGTGTAACAAATTATGTGTATTGAGATGCTCAGGGAGCGAGGGTGGTCGCATGGTATGCCGGCATAATGACGAACTGGAAGCGTTAGTGAAAGAAGCAAAAAAGGTGACAGACAAGGGAGAGGTGGCCAGCTACATTCCCGCTTTAGCAAAAGCTGATCAGCACGATCTCTCAGTAGCGATTTATTATTCCAATAATACTTGTCTGTCAGCGGGTGACGTAGAAAAAACATTTACCCTTCAAAGTATATCGAAAGTGCTCTCACTTGCCCTTGTGTTAATGGAATACGGCAAGGACAGAGTCTTCAGTTATGTCGGCCAGGAGCCGACCGGTGATCCGTTTAATTCAATTATTAAGCTTGAAACCATGAATCCGAGCAAGCCGCTAAATCCTATGATAAATGCCGGAGCACTGGTTGTAACCAGCTTGATTAAAGGACAAACGTCTAAAGAGAGACTCGATTATCTGCTTTCTTTTATCAGAAAACTGACAAACAACCAAGACATCACCTACTGCCAGGACGTAGCTGAGTCTGAATACAGCACATCAATGATTAATCGGGCAATGTGTTATTATATGAAGCAGTACGGGATTTTTGAGGATGATGTTGAAGCAGTAATGGATTTATATACGAAGCAATGTGCGATTGAGATGAACAGTCTTGATTTAGCGAAAATCGGGGCTGTGTTTGCGCTTAACGGCAGGCATCCAGAAACAGGAGAACAAGTCATTTCAAAAGATGTCGCAAGAATTTGCAAGACGTTTATGGTCACCTGCGGAATGTATAATGCAAGCGGAGAATTTGCGATTAAGGTCGGAATTCCTGCGAAAAGCGGCGTATCAGGAGGGATTATGGGCATTTCACCCTATGATTTTGGGATCGGCATTTTCGGCCCGGCTTTGGATGAAAAAGGGAACAGCATTGCAGGTGTAAAGCTTTTGAAAATAATGTCTGAAACGTATAGGCTGAGTATTTTTTAATTTATGTCATCTGTTTAAATCCTCTTGCATTTTCTGCTGATACCCTTTATGATAAATAGAAGAATTAGGTACTCGCCTGGGGAACGGAGGGATACTTTTGGCTTCAGAGATGATAGTTGACCATCGGCAAAAAGCTTTTGAGCTACTGAAAGTTGACGCTGAGAAGATTTTGAAGCTGATCCGAGTACAAATGGATAACTTAACGATGCCTCAATGTCCTCTATATGAAGAGGTATTAGATACTCAAATGTTCGGACTTTCGAGGGAAATCGATTTTGCTGTCCGCCTGGGATTGGTTGACGAAAAAGATGGAAAAGACCTTTTATACACATTAGAACGCGAATTGTCTGCTTTGCACGACGCGTTTACAGGTAAATAAATGATAAAACTCAAACTAATTAACAGTTTGGGTTTTTTTATAACCGCTTGCTTTTTCACCGTATAATGACGGTCTCTTTTTGTGCATTTCATCCGAATCGTATAGAGAATCTTCGTGTCATTTGATAAATTGTAGTAAAATAAAAAATATAAATACATAAAAACCATAGGTAATGGAAGTTGGAAGCAGGGAAGAGGATGTTATGTTAAAAAAAATGCTAAAATCTTATGACTACTCACTGATATTCGCAATTGTTTTACTATGCGGATTCGGTTTAGTGATGGTGTACAGCTCAAGTATGATTACGGCTGTTTCTCGGTATGGGGTAAGCAGTAATTATTTCTTCATGCGTCAGCTGTTTGCTTTAATCGCAGGAGGCATCCTTTTTATTGTTATGGCCGTGTTTCCTTACAAAGCACTGGCTCATCAAAAATTTCAAAAGGTGATGCTGCTTGTTTCAGTGTTTGCGCTTATCTCACTGTTTGTATTCGGGCATGTTGCCGGAAATGCGCAAAGCTGGTTTAAAATCGGCGGAATGAGTATTCAGCCGGGTGAATTTGTCAAGCTGGTAGTGATTTTATATCTAGCAGCTGTCTATGCAAAAAAACAAAGCTATATTGATCACCTGTTAACAGGAGTTGCGCCTCCTGTGGTGATGACGGTTATTATCTGCGGTTTAATTGCCATGCAGCCTGACTTTGGTACAGCGATGATTATCGCCATCATCGCTACGTGCATGATTTTGTGCTCGGGTTTCAGCGGGAAGACGCTGGCAAGGCTTGTTTTGCTGGGCGGAATTGTTTTAATTCTGGTCAGTCCTCTTATTTATTTAAATAAGGATAACATTTTAACTGAAGGGCGTTTAGCTCGTTTTGAGAGTCTGGAAGATCCGTTTAAATATGCGAATACATCAGGTTTGCAAGTGATCAATTCTTATTATGCGATTGGGTCGGGAGGTATTTTCGGTCTTGGACTCGGAGAAAGTATCCAGAAATACGGGTATCTTCCTGAATCACATACTGACTTTATCATGGCCGTGATTTCTGAAGAACTTGGCATTTTTGGGGTATTGTTTGTTGTTTTCCTGTTGGGCTTTATCGTATTAAAAGGTTTCTATATTGCGAGAAAATGCGAGGACCCGTTTGGAAGTCTTCTGGCAATCGGCATTTCAAGCATGATTGCCGTACAATCGTTTATTAACCTTGGCGGTGTCAGCGGGCTCATCCCGATTACGGGTGTTACGCTGCCATTCATCAGCTATGGAGGCTCTTCTTTACTGCTTTTATTGGGAAGCATGGGGATATTAGTCAATATCAGCATGTTTGTGAAATATTCAGAGAATAAGAAAAAGAGAGAGTCCTTGGCGCCAAAGGGAATGAAAAAGAAACAGCTTGAAAAAACTGTTTATCTGTAAAAAACAAGTGTGTACACGTAAAGGGTATTCCGATATGATAGATTATATTCCATTCGGGTAAGGGGGAAAAAAGTTTGTCACAGCAATCGATACAAAAAGTGTTAGTAGCAAACAGGGGAGAAATTGCAATCCGTATATTCCGTGCTTGTACAGAATTGAATATTCGTACAGTTGCGGTTTATTCAAAAGAAGATTCCGGTTCCTATCATCGTTACAAAGCAGATGAAGCGTACCTGGTGGGCGAAGGGAAAAAACCAATTGACGCCTACCTGGATATTGAAGGTATTATTGATATTGCGAAAAGAAACAAGGTGGATGCGATCCATCCGGGATATGGTTTCTTATCTGAAAATATACATTTTGCAAGGCGCTGTGAAGAAGAAGGCATCGTGTTCATCGGTCCGACTTCTGAACATTTAGATATGTTTGGTGATAAGGTAAAAGCGCGTGAACAGGCGGAAAAAGCAGGAATTCCTGTTATTCCAGGAAGCGACGGCCCTGCAGAAACGCTTGAAGCAGTCGAACAATTCGGACAAATTCACGGTTATCCGATTATTATTAAAGCTTCGCTTGGCGGCGGCGGACGCGGCATGAGAATTGTCAGAAGTGAAAGTGAAGTCAAAGAAGCATATGAACGTGCAAAATCAGAGGCAAAAGCAGCCTTTGGCAATGATGAAGTATATGTAGAGAAACTGATTGAAAACCCTAAGCATATTGAGGTCCAGGTGATTGGAGACAATCAGGGCAATGTGATTCATCTTTTTGAACGGGACTGTTCTGTTCAAAGACGCCACCAAAAGGTGATTGAAGTAGCGCCGAGCGTTTCGCTGTCAACTGAATTGAGAGATCAAATTTGTGAAGCGGCGGTTGCGCTTGCTAAAAACGTGAACTATATAAATGCTGGTACGGTTGAATTCCTTGTCGCGAACAACGAGTTTTATTTTATAGAAGTAAATCCGCGTGTTCAAGTTGAGCATACAATTACGGAAATGATTACCGGTGTTGATATTGTGCAGACACAGATCCTTGTTGCCCAAGGCCACAGCCTTCACAGCAAAAAAGTCAACATTCCGGAGCAGAAGGACATTTTTACAATCGGCTATGCGATTCAGTCACGGGTAACGACTGAGGATCCGCAAAATGATTTTATGCCTGACACAGGGAAAATCATGGCTTACCGCTCGGGTGGAGGCTTTGGTGTTCGTCTTGATACAGGAAACAGCTTCCAAGGCGCCGTTATTACGCCATATTACGATTCACTGCTCGTTAAGCTATCAACTTGGGCTTTAACGTTTGAACAGGCGGCGGCCAAAATGGTTCGAAACCTTCAGGAGTTTAGAATCAGAGGAATTAAAACAAACATTCCGTTCCTTGAAAATGTCGCAAAGCATGAAAAGTTTCTGACAGGGCGATATGATACGTCTTTCATTGATACAACGCCTGAGTTGTTTAATTTCCCTAAACAGAAAGACCGCGGAACAAAAATGCTTACTTACATTGGAAATGTAACAGTGAATGGTTTCCCTGGAATCGGCAAAAAAGAGAAACCTGCGTTTGACAAACCGTTAGCTATCAAAGTAGACGTCGACCAGCAGCCTGCTAGAGGAACAAAACAGATTTTAGATGAAAAAGGCGCTGAAGGGCTTGTAAATTGGGTTAAGGAACAGAAATCTGTTCTATTAACTGATACAACATTCCGGGATGCCCATCAGTCTCTACTGGCGACTAGATTCAGATCGCATGATTTGAAAAAAATCGCTAATCCGACGGCTGCGTTATGGCCGGAGCTGTTCAGCATGGAAATGTGGGGAGGCGCGACCTTCGATGTAGCCTACCGCTTCCTGAAGGAAGATCCATGGAAGCGTTTGGAGGACCTCCGCAAGGAAGTGCCGAACACGCTGTTCCAGATGCTGCTTCGTTCCTCAAACGCTGTCGGCTATACGAATTATCCAGATAATGTAATTGAAGAATTTGTAAAGCAATCCGCTCAATCCGGCATTGATGTTTTCCGTATTTTCGACAGCTTAAACTGGGTAAAAGGGATGACGTTAGCAATTGATGCCGTTCGGGATTCAGGTAAAGTGGCTGAAGCGGCAATTTGTTACACAGGTGATATTCTCGACAAAACCCGTACAAAATATGATCTTGCTTATTATACATCTATGGCGAAGGAGCTTGAGGCTGCAGGAGCCCATATTCTCGGAATTAAAGATATGGCAGGTCTGTTAAAACCGCAAGCCGCATATGAGCTGGTGTCTGCGTTGAAAGAAACGATCAATATTCCGGTTCACTTACATACGCATGATACGAGCGGCAACGGAATTTATATGTATGCAAAAGCAGTAGAAGCAGGCGTTGATATAGTAGACGTGGCGGTCAGCTCAATGGCTGGCTTAACATCACAGCCTAGTGCGAGCGGATTTTACCATGCGATGGAAGGAAACTCCCGCCGTCCGGAAATGAACGTGCAAGGCGTGGAATTACTATCCCAGTATTGGGAATCAGTTCGTAAATATTATAGTGAATTTGAAAGCGGGATGAAGTCTCCGCATACTGAAATTTATGAGCATGAAATGCCTGGTGGCCAATACAGCAACCTGCAGCAGCAGGCGAAAGGCGTAGGCCTGGGCGATCGCTGGAACGAAGTCAAAGAGATGTACAGACGCGTAAATGATATGTTTGGTGATATTGTGAAGGTTACGCCTTCCTCTAAAGTAGTCGGGGATATGGCGCTGTACATGGTGCAAAATAACCTGACTGAAAAGGACATTTACGAAAAAGGCGAATCATTAGATTTCCCTGATTCTGTTATTGAGCTTTTCAAAGGAAATATTGGACAGCCTCATGGCGGATTCCCGGAAAAGCTTCAAAAGCTCATTTTAAAAGGGCAGGAGCCGATCACAGTCAGACCGGGAGAACTGCTTGAGCCGGTATCCTTTGAAGCGATCAAACAGGAGTTTAAAGAGCAGTATAACCTAGAGATTTCAGACCAGGATGCTGTGGCGTACGCCCTTTATCCTAAAGTCTTCTCTGATTATGTGAAAACTGCTGAAAGCTATGGAAATATTTCAGTATTAGATACTCCGACCTTCTTCTATGGCATGACATTAGGAGAAGAAATAGAAGTGGAAATTGAACGCGGGAAAACGCTGATCGTCAAACTAATTTCAATCGGTGAACCTCGGCCGGATGCAACTCGCGTGATCTATTTCGAACTGAACGGCCAGCCGCGCGAAGTGGTCATAAAGGACGAAAGCATTAAGTCTTCCGTTCAGGAGAGATTAAAAGCAGACCGTACAAATCCAAATCATATTGCGGCTTCTATGCCTGGAACTGTCATCAAGGTACTGACAGAAGCGGGTGCCAAAGTCAATAAAGGTGATCATTTGATGATCAACGAAGCCATGAAAATGGAAACAACGGTTCAGGCGCCATTCTCAGGAACAATCAAACAGATTCATGTGAAAAATGGAGAGCCGATCCAAACGGGAGATCTGCTTCTCGAAATTGAAAAAGCATAATCAAAAAGAGTGTATATCAGCTGATATACACTCTTTTTTAGTGAAGAACGAGATATGAAGACATGAAAGTGCAGCAAATCGAGGGGCTGATTCAAACGTGTGTAAAGGAGGCATTGGTTGTCTGCTCACAGGTGCAGGAATGAGACAAGCTGAACAAGGAGGGATGCTTAATAAGCTTCGTATGATGATGGCTTCTTTTCTGGTAAGAATGTTTGGACTTCTTGGTGAAAAGTTATTTTAATTAAGATCCTGTCCTAAACATCGACTGAACAGCGCGTTTAGCATTCATCATCGGTCGAGATGTTCCAAACCTTATATTAATCATCAAGTTGGAAGGATAAAAAAGACCAAAGCGTATAAGAGCTTTGGTCCTGTGTCTTATGCCCGTTTTGATTCGTAACGAAAGCGTGCAATCAATAATAAGAAGTAGCATAAAACCCCAAACAGGCAGGCAATAAAAAATGAGTGCGCAAGCGCAAAGCCCAGCGCCAGTTCAGAATATACGATCATAATGCCGGACAGTGCCTGTAACGTGATAAAAATAAGACACGAAATCCAGCCCCAAAAGATTTGCTTTTGTTCTTTATAGGAAGTAATCGCATGAACAGCGGCAACGATGATCCATACAAACAGGAGCAAGGCTGCAGCTCTGTGCCCCATTTGCACCCATTCGTGAAATTGGGTCGGAAGTCCATTGTTCAGCCTGCTGCACAGCGGCACATCAGGACACGCCAGACTGGAATCTGTATGTCTTACGTATGCGCCAGTATACACAACGATATAGGAATATATCAAAATACCTATCATGTGAAATTGCATTTTCTTGCCGATTTGAAGCGGTTTGACAAGTTTTCTGGCTGATTTATCAGCTTCAAATATCAGCAATGTTAATATTAGAACAGACGCAAAGGAAATCAGTGAAATCCCAAAATGAAGCGCCATAATAAGCGCGTTTGAACCGAATACAACAGCTAACGCGCCAAGCAGTGCCTGGAGAAACAAAAAGATAATGGACATGATGGCAAGAAACGTTGTCTCACGGAAAACAGGTGTGATTTTTCTCCATGACCAAAAGGCAAGGCTTAATACAAGAATAATTGAGATGCCGCTTGCGAATCTGTGGCTCCATTCAATAATAGAAGCGGGATTCAGTTCAGGGAAGAAGCGCCCGTGGCACAGCGGCCACTGTCTGCCGCATCCTTGGCCGGAACCTGTTTTTGTAACGAGGGCTCCCCCGATTAAAACAATAAGCATCACAAATGTAGTCAAAACACCGAGAGCTTTTAATGCTTTATTCATACAATATCCACCTTCTTAACAAACTGCTGCAATTTTTTATACGTACCAAGTGTAAGCGAATATGTGTTTTGTGGCAATTCTTAGAGCCCTTTGTTCACAAAAATATAATAGAATTACGACTTCTGGAAATGTATACTTGATTATTCATGCCGGGTCTGATAGAAATAAGGTAAACGCATTGGCGAATTGGCGATTGCCTTTTTCTCTGGTAAAATTCATAAAAAGTTCACAAATAAATTCCTGTTTCTCGTTTAATATTTAATAGGATGTTTTTTTACAAGTTGTTATCTTGTATGATAGAGTTGCAGGTTATTATGAACCTGCGTTAGGTTTGTAAGGGAGGTTTACGTTATGGCTAACTCCAGAATCTTAAATGATACAGCTATAGACGGACAAATTGAAGAAACAACGGCATGGAAAGATTTTCTGTCCCTCATTAAAATAGGGATCGTAAATTCTAATCTCATCACAACTTTTACTGGAATGTGGCTTGCTTTTCATATTTCCGGTTTAAGCTTTTTAGGCAATATAAACACCGTTCTTCTTACTTTATTTGGATCATCATTGATTATTGCGGGTTCCTGTGCGATCAATAACTGGTATGACCGGGACATTGATCATATCATGGAGCGTACAAAAGTAAGACCGACGGTTACGGGTAAAATTCAGCCGAATCAGGCTTTATGGTCTGGAATTTTGCTTGTTGCTTTAGGATTGATCATGCTGCTGATGACCACTGTGATGGCTGCTGTTATTGGTTTTATCGGAGTATTTACTTATGTTGTCCTGTACACAATGTGGACGAAACGCCGCTATACGATTAACACAGTAGTAGGGAGTGTTTCCGGAGCAGTGCCGCCTCTGATTGGATGGACGGCAGTAGAAGGAAATATCGGCGTCGTGGCATGGGTATTATTTATGATTTTATTCATTTGGCAGATTCCTCACTTCTTATCGCTTGCCATTAAGAAAACTGAGGACTACAGAGCCGCAAATATTCCAATGCTTCCAGTCGTATATGGATTTGAAGTGACGAAAAGACAAATTATTGTATGGGTTGCGTGCCTGATGCCGCTTCCATTCTTTTTAGGAAGCCTAGGTCTACCGATTGTGATTCTCGGATTGCTGTTAAATATCGGCTGGCTGATTCTTGGGTTGATGGGTTTCCGTTCAAAAAATATCATGAAGTGGGCGACAATGATGTTCGTTTACTCACTGAATTACATGACAATCTATTTCGTTGCAATGGTTGTCTTTACGCTTTTCTAAAAAATAGATACATTGCTTGTTTTATCGCTTCAAAATAACCGATGACAACTAGTGAATGCCGCCTTGACCTTTTGTTTAATCAGGCGGCTTTACTTTTATACATAGATGGCATTTTGAGTAAAAAAACTCATAATTTAAGAGAAGAGGAAATGTAAGTGCTTTATTGGGAGGCGGCCGGATTGCGATGGAATTAATCTATTTTCCGCCGCTGTATTGACCAGAAAAGGGGTTGGGTGAAATGGTAAAGCATTGGCGTCTTATCTTATTATTAGCCTTGGTGCCGCTTCTGTTAAGCGGATGTGGAAAACCTTTTTTATCCACGCTCAAGCCTGCTGGCGAGGTGGCTGATAAACAGTATGACCTGACAGTGCTCAGTACATTGATTATGGTTGTTGTCGTAGCAGTCGTATCTGTTATCTTCTTTTACGTGATTGTAAGATTCAGAAGGTCACGGGTTGGGGAAAACACGATACCAAAACAAGTGGAAGGAAATAAATTTTTAGAAATCACATGGACAGTAATCCCTATTTTGCTGCTCATCATTCTTGTTATCCCTGTCGTATTATATACGCTTGAACTCGCAGATACATCACCTATGGATAAGAAAAACCGCAAAGCCGAGGATGCTCTCGTTGTCAATGTCAGAGCGAATTTATATTGGTGGGAGTTTGAATATCCTGATTACGGCATTATCACAAGCCAGGAGCTGATCGTACCGACAGACCAGCGGGTTTATTTCAGTTTAAAAGCTTCTGATGTAAAACATTCTTTCTGGATTCCTTCAGCTGGAGGAAAAATTGATACCAATACTGATAACGAAAATACGTTCTTCTTAACGTTCGATTCAAAACGCAGCAAAGAGGCGGGAGATACGTTCTTTGGAAAGTGTGCTGAGCTTTGCGGGCCTTCACACGCACTCATGGATTTTAAAGTAAAGGCCCTTTCTGCGAAAGAGTTTCAGGCATGGACAAAAGATATGAAAAACTATAAGACGACAGCAGAAAATGATTTGGCTAAGCAGGGGGAAGAGCTGTTCAAAGAGAAAAACTGCCTGAGCTGTCATGCAGTGGAGCCGAATGATAAGCGTGCGGAGGCAGCAAGAACGGCACCAAATCTGGCGACTTTCGGTGAAAGGACAAAAGTGGCAGGGGTAAAGGATGCCAATGAAGAAAATGTGAAAGCCTGGCTGAAAGACCCTGAGAGCATAAAGCCAGGGAACAAAATGACAGGAACATATCCGAAGCTTTCAGACAGTGAAATGGACGCGCTTTATGAATACTTAAAAGGCTTGAAAGCAGAAAGCAAGTAGGGAAGAAAGGGAGATATTGGGGGAGGTCACATATGTTGAATGCGCTTACAGAAAAGCGGACGCGCGGATCTATGCTTTGGGATTATTTGACGACGGTGGACCACAAAAAAATTGCAATACTTTACTTAATCGCAGGAGGATTCTTCTTTCTTGTCGGGGGAATTGAAGCGATGTTTATCAGAATCCAGCTTGCAAAGCCGGAAAATGCTTTTCTCAGTGCTCAAGCGTACAATGAAGTGATGACGATGCACGGGACGACAATGATCTTTTTGGCTGCGATGCCGCTTTTATTTGCTTTGATGAATGCGGTTGTTCCATTGCAGATCGGAGCGCGGGATGTTTCGTTTCCATTTTTAAACTCGCTTGGTTTTTGGCTCTTCTTCTTCGGGGGCATTTTCTTAAACTTAAGCTGGTTTTTGGGAGGAGCGCCAGATGCGGGCTGGACGTCATATGCCTCGCTTTCGCTTCATTCCAAAGGGCACGGCATAGACTTTTTCGTCCTTGGACTGCAAATATCAGGACTGGGGACGCTGATAGCCGGGATTAACTTTTTGGCCACGATTATTAACATGAGGGCTCCCGGCATGACGTACATGAGGCTGCCTTTGTTTACATGGACGACATTTGTGGCGTCGGCATTGATTTTGTTTGCGTTTCCGCCGCTAACGGTTGGCTTGGCTCTTATGATGCTGGATCGGCTGTTTGGCACAAATTTCTTTAATCCTGAGCTTGGCGGTAACACGATTATTTGGGAACATTTATTTTGGATATTCGGACATCCGGAGGTTTATATTCTGATTTTGCCTGCTTTCGGCATTTTCTCAGAGGTCATCCCGGTGTTTTCCAGAAAGCGTTTGTTTGGATATTCTTCAATGGTTTTTGCGATCGTGCTTATCGGTTTTCTTGGCTTTATGGTTTGGGTGCACCACATGTTTACGACAGGCCTCGGACCGATTGCGAACGCAATCTTTGCAGTTGCTACAATGGCGATCGCTATTCCGACCGGGATTAAAATTTTTAACTGGCTGCTGACGATTTGGGGAGGAAATGTGAAATATACCACAGCCATGCTGTATGCCGTCTCATTTATCCCGTCCTTTGTGCTTGGTGGTGTGACAGGTGTCATGCTGGCGGCAGCAGCTGCTGATTACCAGTTCCATGACACGTATTTTGTTGTGGCGCACTTTCACTATGTCATTATAGGCGGAGTGGTATTCGGGCTATTAGCCGGTGTTCATTTCTGGTGGCCGAAAATGTTCGGTAAAATTCTGCATGAAACAATGGGGAAAATATCATTTGTCTTGTTTTTTATCGGCTTCCATCTTACTTTTTTCATCCAGCACTTTGTCGGTTTAATGGGCATGCCGCGCCGAGTGTATACCTTCTTGCCAGGCCAGGGGCTTGAAACCGGCAACTTGATCAGCACAATCGGGGCGTTTTTTATGGCAGCAGCCGTTATCCTCCTGCTTGTCAATGTCATCTGGACCTCGGTGAAGGGCGAATATGTCGGAGATGATCCATGGCATGACGGGCGTACGCTTGAATGGGCTGTTTCGTCACCACCGCCAGAATATAATTTTAAACAGCTTCCATTTGTCAGAGGGCTTGACCCGCTGTGGATTGAGAAGCAGGCGGGACACAAATCAATGACACCGGCTGAACCGGTTGAAGATATCCATATGCCAAACGGTTCAATTCTGCCGCTGATCATTTCCTTCGGCCTCTTTGTCGCTGCCTTTGGTCTCTTGTATAGAACCGAGCACGCTTGGGGTCTGCCGGTGATCTTTATCGGACTTGGCATCACATTTTTTACAATGCTGCTCCGTTCATTGATTGATGATCACGGTTATCATATTCACAAAGAGGAACTGCCGAACGATGATAAAGGGGTGAAGGCGTAATGCAAATTGAAGAAAAATTCACCGCAGAGACCTTTCCAGCTTCTCCCGAAAAAGCAACACTGGAAGGGAAAAATAAATTTTTAGGTTTTTGGCTTTTTCTTGGGGGAGAGACTGTTTTGTTCGCGTCTCTCTTCGCCACTTTTCTTGCACTCCGGAATTCAAACGCCGGTGACCCGCCTACGACAGAAATGTTTGATGTCACACTCGTTTTTATCGCCACAATGCTCTTATTAACGAGCAGTTTAACGAGTGTATATGCGATGTATCATATGAAAAACTTTTCCTTCGGGAAAATGCAGCTTTGGCTGGGGATTACCTTGTTATTGGGTGCGGGATTTTTAGGCTTGGAAATTTATGAATTTAAGCATTACACACATGAGTTTGGCTTTACCATCACAAGCTCGGCGCTTGGCTCATCGTTTTATACGCTTGTCGGCACACATGGTGCGCACGTGGCGTTTGGCCTCTTGTGGATCAGCGCGCTGATGATTCGCAATGCAAAGAGGGGCTTGAGCTTATATACAGCGCCTAAGTTTTACGTGGCCAGTCTTTACTGGCATTTTATTGATGTCGTGTGGGTCTTTATCTTTACCGTTGTATATTTAATGGGGATGGTGGGATAAACATGGTCGATAAAAAAAGCAGAGGACATATCAGCGGCGACCTTGAATATAAGAAAAAGAAGCATGCTCAGGAGATGAAATATCAAGTCATGTCTTTTGGCCTGATGATCGGCCTTACGCTCGTTGCGTTTCTGACTGTGGCAACAGACGGCATCGGCAGCTGGTTTACGATTCCTTTCATAATACTGCTTGCGGCTATTCAAGTGATATTTCAGCTGTATTACTTCATGCATATGAATCAGAAAGGGCATGAAGCGCCGGCATTGTTTCTGTATTCAGGTATGTTTGTCGCGTTCATTACGGTGCTTGCGTTTGTTACAATTATATGGTGGTAATTTGAGCAGCCGCCGGAGGTGAAGACATGAATCAGTTAGACGTGTTTGGGTTTCGCGCTATGTGGAGCCCTTATCTTTTTTGTATCCTTTTAGGCATCACGGTGCTTTACATCTTTTTTTACAGACGGATGTCTTCAAAGCCTGACCGTCTTACGGGTAAAGAAATGGCCTGTTTTCTGTCGGCAATGCTGTTTTTATATGCAGCCGAAGGAAGCCCGATTGATCTGCTCGGACATATTATGTTCAGCGCCCATATGGTGCAGATGGCTGTTTTGTATTTAGTGGTTCCGCCTTTATTAATCGCAGGAATTCCTGCATGGGCCTGGGAAAAAATGATTTTTCGGCCTGCTATTAAGCCGTTTTTTACTTTTTTCTCAACACCCTTAATTGCATTGCTTTTATTTAACGGCATTTTTTCTCTTTATCATGTGCCGCTAATATTTGATACTGTCAAAACGGATACGCTTTACCATACGGTAATGACTTGGCTCATTTTCGTGTTAGCATTTTTTATGTGGTGGCCGCTCGTCCATAAGGTGGCTCGGCTTCCACAGCTCAGCGGCTTGATGAAGCTGGGCTATATTATGGCGGACGGTATACTGCTGACGCCTGCTTGCGCCCTGATCATGTTTAGCGGAACGCCGTTATATGCCACCTATACAGATCCGTCTGCCTGGGCGGAAGCCATGAAGCTTTGTGTTCCTGCGGATATGCTGGGACAGGTTCCGTTAACAGGACCGGAAATGTTTAATACACTTCCTTTGTTAGAGGATCAGCAGCTCGGGGCCGTTATGATGAAAATCATTCAGGAAATTGTATACGGCGCTTTTTTGGCGATTGTCTTTTTTCAATGGGTGAAGAAGGAAAGGGAAAAGGATGGACAGGAGGAGCCGCCTTATATTCAGCAGACGATATCATAAAAGGTACAGCGGCAATTGGCTGTACCTTTTTTATTACATTTGAACGGTTTTCAGCATGTCGGAGATGTCCTGGATGAGTGCCTTGCTTTTGGTCACAACCTGCACTGGGAACTCTTCTGTTTCTCCGTATTCCACTCCGTGCGGGTAATAGTGTTTTCCTAATAGAGGGGGCATTAATTGAATAACGGCGCGGCCGCTTCCGACATCGCCCTCTGTTGCATTGCCTTGAATCCGCAGGTAAAACGTTCCCTCAATCGTCGAAAACTTTCTGTCATAGGTCACTCTTTCATAATCCCATTGACCGGCTCTGATGAGTCCCTTGCTTTCCATCAAATCGTCCAAGAGGCTGAGCTCAGCCTTTACCCCTTCAAGTCCGCTATCAGTAAACTTCAACACTGACCCCTCCTTATGAAAATTACCTTTCCTGACAATCATAGTATGAAAGCGTTAAACTTTCAATGAATCTTCTTCTTTTGAAAGTATGCAAAAATGAAAATTTGACGAAAATATCACTAGATAAAAGGAGGTTTTACGGATGACAAAAATAAAAGATCTGATGACAGCTGACTTGCAATATTGCACGGTATTAGATAATGTATATGAAGCTGCGGTAAAGATGAAAGACGCGGATGTAGGTGCCATTCCGGTAGTTGATGAGGATGGAGAAACACTGGTCGGCATCGTAACTGATCGTGATCTAGTGTTAAGAGGCATCGCCTCAAAAAGGCCCAACTCCCAAAAAATCACTGACGCTATGACCGAAAAACCTGTGAGTGTCGAAGAGGACGCGCCAGTTGATGAGGTACTTCATTTAATGGCATCCCATCAGCTCAGACGGATACCTGTAACCAAAAACAACAAGCTGACTGGTATTGTCACGCTTGGTGATCTTTCCTTATCTGAACAAACTAATGAACGTGCCGGCAGTGCTTTATCAGATATTTCAGAGGACGAAAACAGAGAGCAAGGCTTTTTGCATTAACACATAAATCTTTGACATGTTAAATAGGCTGTATTGTAATAAAAAATAAGGCAAGACATGCAATTCACATCACGGGGGTGATAGATTGAAAAATATATTAAGAGCTATGGTTATCCTCTTGATCATTTGCGGAACTTATGTTCTGTTTATTCAATATGGGGCTGTTCCTGAAAAAAAATCAAATGACAGCGAGCCTCAAGTCTCTAACGAGGAAGCGGCAAGCGGCAAACGAATACATATGCCGACTTCAGGATTATTGTCCTTTATGGGCAAATCCGACGACGATGTAAAGAAAAAACTTGGGGAACCGGAACGTATTGACCCCTCGGCTTATGATTACGAATGGTGGGTTTACAATCAGGGAAAAGACCAATATGTGCAAATCGGGATGCTGAACAATAAAGTGGTCACATTATTTGCGGCGGGAAATGATATTAACGCAAAGCCCTTCAAAATCGGTGAGTCAACGGGAGAAGTATTTAAGACAACCCAGGTGGCTCCGTTTGTAAATGTAGAATATAAAGGAAATTCCTATCGGTTTGAGTTTTCTGAAGAGGACATTAACACCAGACCGACTGTAAAAGTAGGGAAGATGTACGTCCAGCTGTATATGGACAAATTTGAAGGGAAGCTATCCAGCATCAGGGCGTTTGACGCGCAAACCTTTGTCAAGCAAAGACCTTATGAGGTAGTGTACCGCGGTGAGTTAGTAGAACCGAAAACCGTTACGGAAGATAAGTGGAATGAGATCCAATCAACGAGTGAAAAGCAAATACTCGATTTGACCAATGTTATTCGTGTCAAACATGGGTTAGCTAAGCTTGAGTGGGATCAGCCGACGGCCGAAGTGGCTTTTGGCCACAGTGAGGATATGAAGAAAAACAACTATTTCTCCCATGTATCGAAGAAATATGGCACGCTGAAGGACCGCTTGGAAAAAGGTGATGTCGACTTTGAGCAAGCGGGAGAAAATATCGCGTACAATTATGTGGACGGTCCGGCTGCTGTAGAAGGCTGGCTGAATAGTGAAGGCCATCGAAAAGCGCTTCTAAATTCAGATTACACGCATCTTGGCGTCGGTGTAGACCGGAAGTATTACACTCAAAACTTTATTAAACGCTGATAGATCAGCCGCGGGCCACAGGTACCGCGGCTGTTTATTGTTTCTGCAAAGACTCAGATGAACCTTTCTCGATGGATACTGTGAGTGACGACGGGACCAAAAAAAGAGCTGCAACGAGTTGCTGTCCAGCTCTTTTTTGATGAGGAGACTGACAGACGGCCGGAGCCAATTAAGGGATCTTGTTCTGACGGTTTCGGTACATGCCGCATCCAAACATTTACACAAGGCTGGAATCTTGGTTTCAGAAACGATTAAGGTCTCGGCTAGGGATAAAGCTTCTGTTGTTCGACCTGAAAGCGCATTGAGAAATTACGCGGAGTTTGTTCTGCACTTCTTGTTTTAAGGGGAAATGCCTAAAAAATTTTCTGTAAATATTAGGCGAACACTATGGCTCATAAACCGATACATTGTAGTAGGTACATTTTTCGGAGGGGGTGAGGATTGTGGCGAATCAACATGCCAATCATTCAATTAATGACTTTAAACAATTCGTTAAAAAACATCCCAAGCTAATCAAAGAAGTGCGCAAAGAACAAAGAAGCTGGCAGGACGTATATGAAAATTGGGTTCTCTTCGGAGAAAAAGACCCGATTTGGGATCCGTACAGAGAACCGGGGGCAGCCGCAGAAGCGGTAACCGACACATCAGAAAGAAATGATTTTGTTTCTAAAATGGTGACAGCTGTGAAAAAGATGGATGTCAATCAAATGAATGAACAGATCAATAAAATGAGCCAGTCGATCTCATCGTTGCAAAGCCTTCTCAACACATTTTCCGGAAGCGGACATAAGCAATCTCAGCCAGGACCCGGACAGCATCCTTTTTCTTTTCGGAAGGATTAATAAAGGAGAGCTTATATGCGCAAAGACGTTCAGGAATTTATTTTAGCAGATGAAGAACGAAAACGATTCTTAAGAGAACAGCCGATTTGGTACCGGAGGCTGGCGAGAAAGCCGGATGACCTGGCTTCATTTCAGCTTGAGATGATGAATTTTTATGAAAAAACCATTCCGCATCGGGTGAATCAGTTTACGAACGGGATTCAAATGGCACAAATGATGATGCAAATGTTCCAAGCGATGCGGACAAAAGATTAAAAGACCCGAAAATGGGTCTTTTTCATTGTGTAAACCAGTGTGGGCTTTTACAACTCCATTTTTAAGGGCGGTTAAGCATTTTCCAATTGGCAGGTTTCATGGTAAACTAACAACTGGAGGTGCGTGCTATGTATGCGACGATGGAATCCGTGCGGCTTCAAAGTGAAGCTCAGCAGCTTGCCGAGATGATTCTGCAGTCGGAGACGGCTGAGAACTACCGCAATTGTTACAAGCGTCTCCAGGAAGATGAAGAGGCAGGGCGGATTATTCGTTCTTTTATCAAAATAAAAGAGCAATATGAGGATGTGCAGCGTTTTGGCAAATATCATCCTGACTATAGAGAAATATCCCGGAAAATGAGGGAGATAAAGCGGGAGCTCGACCTGAACGATAAGGTGGCCGACTTCAAAAAAGCAGAGACCGAACTGCAGTCTATTCTTGATGAAATCAGCGTTGAAATTGGGACAGCTGTTTCAGAGCATATAAAAGTTCCGACTGGGAATCCTTATTTTGACGGTTTGTCTTCATGCGGAGGCGGCTGCGGATCAGGCGGCGGCTGCGGATGCAAAGTGTCATGACGAGACTGGCCGTCTCGTCTTTTACATATAAGAGAAATCAGGCAGGTGAACGTATTGGAGAATAGACGCCAGGGCATGATTGTGTATCTTCATTCTTTAAAGCAAAGCAAAATGCTGAGAAAGTTTGGAAATGTGCATTATGTGTCAAAACGCTTAAAATATGTCGTGCTGTATTGTGATATGGATCAAATTGAAAAAACAATGGACAAGATCTCGTCATATTCTTTTGTTAAGAAAGTTGTGCCTTCTTATAAACCGTTTTTAAAATTGGAATTTGAGTCAAAGCTCGATAAAGCGAAAGAATATGATTATAAAATCGGAATATAGCTGTATAAAAAAATCCCCGCAGGTTTCTGCGGGGTCCTTCTATTCCTTAACTTGTTAAGGAGAAGGCAAAGGGAGAGGAGAAACCGGAGGAAGAACTTATGGGGAAACGTAAGTCTTCTCCGCGGTTGGCAACAACATCCTCTGGATGCTGTTGCTTATAGTATGGACAATGATCCTTCCGCTTATACACTTGTAAATGAAGTTTAGCGCTCATTGTTTGAAAGAATGCTTTATGATAAGATAGGATTGGTTTTTTTCTTATACATAACGGCGTCCGGCCGAACAAGGTAACAAAATAGCTTTTAGAAAAAGTGGTGTGGAACATGAGAGTAATTTCTGGATCAAAAAAAGGCCGTTCACTAAAGGCAGTGCCGGGAACATCAACGAGACCGACAACCGATAAAGTGAAGGAATCTATTTTCAATATGATTGGCCCTTATTTTGACGGGGGCAGGGGACTTGATTTATTCGCTGGAAGCGGAGGTCTTGGTATTGAAGCGCTTTCGCGAGGGTTTGACCATTGTATATTCGTTGACCGTGATTATAAAGCGATTCAAACGGTAAAATCGAACTTAAAAACATTAGAGCTTACAGCGTATGCAGATGTGTACCGAAATGATGCGGAACGTGCTTTGCACGCAGCTGCGAAAAGAGAAACGGGTTTTCACGGGATTTTTCTTGATCCTCCGTATAAGGAACAAAAACTAAAAGCGCTCTTAAGTGTGATAGACGAACAACAAATGCTGGAAGATGACGGTTTTATCGTCGCAGAGCATGACAAAGACGTCGAGCTTCCCGAAGCAGTAGGTGATTTAGTGATAACAAGAAAAGAAACCTACGGATTGACAGGGGTGGCGATCTATAAAAAGAGGGGGTTGTGATGTGACGAGTATAGCTGTCTGTCCCGGCAGTTTTGATCCGGTGACCTACGGGCATCTGGATATCATTAAACGGGGGGCTAATATATTTGATCAAGTGTATGTGTGTGTGCTGAACAATTCTTCAAAAAAGCCGTTATTCAGTGTAGAAGAACGCTGTGAGCTTTTGAGAGAAGTGACAAAATACATTCCGAACATAACAGTTGAGACGTCACAAGGGCTGTTAATTGATTATGCCAAAAGAAAAAATGCAAAAGCCATTTTAAGAGGCTTGAGAGCGGTGTCTGATTTTGAGTACGAGATGCAGGGAACATCCGTAAACCGTGTGCTTGATGAATCAATTGAAACCTTTTTTATGATGACAAATAACCAATATTCTTTCTTAAGTTCAAGCATAGTAAAAGAAGTGGCTAAGTATAAAGGCGCGGTATCAGAATTTGTACCGCCTGAAGTCGAGAAGGCGCTTCAGGAAAAATTCAGACAAGGATGAGTGTTTTGAGCTCATCCTTTTTTTGTACCGTTTGTCAGTCTGTATGAAAAAATGAAAATGTACGTAAACAGTGCACATAACGTGACAGCAGGGCCAATCTCTACAAGCAGATTCCATCCGCTGATAAGAGCTGTCGGCAGCTCACCTGTATCAAGAGATTTAAAAACGTACTGATCATGGTCATTCCACGCGGTGTAAAGAGGTTTCCATAACAGAATGACAAAAACGGCGGCATAAATGCCTTGCAGCACACGCGCGATGAAGAAAGGTTTAAATCTGATGTCCGTCTCTGATAAAATGCCTGCCACTTGAGCCTGAACGGAAAAGCCGCTGAACCCGAGGATAAAGCTGACGACAACGGCTTTTTGCAAAAGGGAGACATCTGTCTCGCTGACAAGCTTGCTTCCCATTGTAATTTCAAACATCCCTGATAATAAAGGAATGTCCAGCTGAGAGGGGAGCTGAAACAAGGTCAGTGCGCCTTCTGTGAGAATAGAGAGAATATCGGTCAGTTGTACGACAGATAACAAACGATTAAAGACAGAAAACAAAATAATAAAGCCGCCCACCATTAGAAGGGTTTGCACAGATGACGTTACAGCGTCGCCTAAAATTTTTCCTAAAGGTCTTTTTTCCGCAAGTCTTGCAGTGTGAAGAGCATGTAAAGCATCTTTGATTGAAGGCAAAGAGATGGTTTTGTTTCTCATGAGCTGCCGCTCTTCTTTACGCCCGTAGGAGCGCATCGTTAAACCGACAGCCAAATTTCCTAAATAGTGTGCAGATGCTAATAAAATACCTAATGACGCATTCTGAAAAAAGCCGACGGCGACAGCTCCAAAAATAAAGAGCGGGTTGGATGAATTGGTGAAGGAAGCAAGCCGTTCTGCTTCTACTCTTGAAATCTGTTTTTCCTGCCGCAGCCTTGCCGTCAGTTTTGCGCCGGCGGGGTTCCCTGATGCCATACCCATGGCCAGAACGAAGCCGCCGACACCCGGCACGCGGAAAATAGGGCGCATAAAAGGCTCGAGCAGAACACCGACAAACCTTACAATACCAAAGCCAATTAATAGCTCAGACAGTATGAAAAACGGCAGCAAAGACGGAAATACGACCTCCCACCACATGGACAGCCCGGTTTTAGAGGCTTCGAATGAGGCCTGCGGATGTGAGATAACAGTCGCTGTTAAAAAAATAAAAAACGCAGCAATCAAAAGTGTATGAATCTTCGACAAGTTCATTCTTACCTCCCCGACGCTAAAAATGCACAATGACATGTATATCATGATAAAATATGGTATGGCTCGAAACGGCCAAGCAGTACCTGTCCTCTTGACCCTTTGTACTAATATACGAGCATAGGGGTTCAGTTTAGACCATAGAATTCGGTATACAGGGAATTCAGGCAGGAGGTTAACACGTTGGCCAAACCTAAAATCGGGTTAGCGTTAGGATCGGGAGGCGCCAGAGGACTGGCTCATCTCGGCGTGCTTTCCAGTTTACATAAGCACCAAATTGAAGTGGATATGATTGCGGGGAGCAGTATGGGCGCTTTGGTCGGCAGTTTCTACGCCGCGGGGCATGACGTGGAAACGATGAAGAAAGTCGCCAAGGCTTTCAAACGGCGGCTCTATGCTGATTATACGGTACCGAGACTCGGTTTTTTGAGAGGTGACCGTGTCAGGCAGCTCGTGCATGCTTATACATTCGGCAAACCGATTGAGGAACTAAAAATCCCTCTTGGAATTGTCGCGTGTGATCTGCAGACAGGAGAAAAGATTGTTTTCCGCAAAGGGTCAGTGTCAGATGCGGTTCGGGCAAGCATCAGCATACCAGGCATTTTTATTCCGCAGAAGCTGGACGGACGGCTTCTTGTAGACGGCGCGGTCGTCGACCGTATCCCAGTGTCTGTTGTAAAAGACATGGGGGCTGACATTATCATCGCCTCAGATGTCTCCAGGGTTCGAAAAACCGAAAAGGCGGCGCATATTTTTGATGTAATCATGCAAAGTATGGATATACTCCAAAATGAATTGGTGCGACATCAGACGATCGCCGCTGATATCATGATTCGCCCTTCTCTTGAAACATACAGCTCCAGCTCGTTTGCCAATATAGAAGAGATGATAACAGCAGGCGAGCAGGCAACAAACCGAATGATCAGCCAGATAAAAAAAGAAATAGAGAATTGGGAGGGCTAATAACTTGCTACGCAAAAAACATTTTAGCTGGATGCTTGTCATCCTCATTCTGATTGCCGTTTTATCATTTATAAAACTGCCATACTATATTACAAAACCGGGAGAAGCGACAGAGCTTGGTTCACTAATAAAAGTGGAGGGAGGCTACTCGGAAACAGGGAGTCTCTCCTTAATGACTGTCAAAGTGGGACCGGCTAATCCATTTACATATGCATGGGCTAAGATGCATCCCTATTATGAAATCGTTCCTGATGAAAGCATCAAGGAAGAAGGCGAATCAGATAAGGAATATATGAAACGGCAGCTTCAAATGATGAAAAGCTCACAGGAAAATGCCGTCATCGCCGCATATCAAAAGGCAGGAAAAAAAGTAAGCTATTCCTTTAACGGCATCTACGCAAGCTCAGTGGTAGAAAGCATGCCGGCGAAAGGCAAAATAGAAGTCGGCGATAAAATCATCAGTGCAGACGGAAAAACCTATCAGTCTGCTGAAAAGCTGATCGACTATATCAGCAGCAAAACAGCCGGGGATAAAGTAACGTTAAAAATTGAAAGAGAAGGAAAAGAAAAGACGGCCACCCTTGCTTTAAAACAATTTCCTGATGACCCTGGCCGTGCTGGAATAGGAGTTTCGCTGTATACGGACAGAAACGTCAAGGTGAAGCCTGATATTGATTTCGAAATCGAAAATATCGGCGGCCCATCAGCGGGATTAATGATGTCGCTTGAAATTTATAATCAGCTGACAAAAACAGATGAAACCAAAGGCTATGACATTGCAGGCACCGGTACGATTGATGTCGACGGAAAAGTAGGACCGATCGGCGGCATTGATCAAAAAGTCGTCGCCGCAGACAAAGCAGGTAAAGACATTTTCTTTGCCCCGAACCAAAACGGCGCAAGCAATTCTGATTATCAAAACGCAGTAAAAACAGCGAAAGACATTGATTCAGACATGAAGATTGTACCTGTTGATACGATGCAGGATGCGATTGATTATTTGAATAAGCTGAAAGCGAAAAGCACCTGAAATTCAGGTGCTTTTTTTATATGCTCAAAAAACGGTGTTCATCCTCGTCATATCGTATCGGGGCATGTCCGTATTCTTGTAAATCAAATTCGGTTCTAAGGGGCTCTTCTATCGCAAGGCTGTAGATTCTGCTTGCTTTAATGTCAAGATCGAGAGCAGGGTGGGAAAAGGAAGACAGCTTACTGACAAGCGGAACGGACAGCGCTTTTTTCTTTTTTGATAAAAAGGCCTGTCCTTTTTTCGTCATCCCAAGAAGTCTGATATAAGGAACCTCCTCGTCATTGATCAGCCGGTGAATCTCCTGTTTTTTCGTTCTCGTTAAAATGTGTGTGTTCATCCGCTGAAGCCTCGTCCACGTATATCGCTTTGTTTTGAGAAGCTCCATAAATTCCTGATAGGAGCTGGCTTTTCTGATCGAACGGAGGATTCTGTTCTCCAGTCCTTCCTCAACTTCATATATTTGCTGTAATTCTAAGGCTGTGAGAGTCGAAAGGCTGTATTTCAAATAAGAAAAATAGCTTTCTGGTGTATGCCAGAGTCCGAAAGTCTTGCGGTAATCGGCTAATTCCCGTGCAGCTGCTTTGGGAAGAAACGGAACGCAGTCATCAAAAGGCTTTTCAATCAGGGCTTTTCTGATGCTGGTCGCGCTGGCAATATGACTATCTTCATCAGGAAGGTCAGCATCATGATAATCCGAGGAGATTCTCGCTGTCGTATAGGGCTTCATTTCATATCCGCCGGAAAGAATCGATGTTACATAATGGTACCCCAGAATGTTGTTCGGCTTCGACATATCAAGTCCGTTTTCTGTATGTAAAATGGATTTGAAGGCGATAGCAGCTGCTGATGGATAACTGGCACCCTTTTTAAGCTCTTCTTTTATACATTGATCAAACGAATCTATATGCTCATCCATTACCTTTGCGGATTCTAAAAACGGCTCAATCTGTCCGTTCTCACTTCCGAAAAACAGTGCCTCGCATCCCAGTTTATTCAAAGTGGAGACGCTGCCGCGTGCGAAAATCTCCGCTTTTTGCACCGCGTAAAGATAAGGCAGTTCGACTACGAGGTCGACTCCGCTCTGAAGCGCCATTTTTGTGCGGGCCCATTTGGATACAACAGCAGGCTCCCCGCGCTGCAGAAAATGTCCGCTCATCACCGCAACAGCCGTGTCGCATCCGGTTTGCCGTTTGGCTGTTTGGGCATGATAAAGATGTCCGTTATGAAAGGGATTATACTCAACCACCAATCCGACAGCTTTCATATTTTTTCCGCCTTTCTTGCTATGTTTAAAAACGTATGGTACATTTGCAATTGAAAACTCTTACGTCTTTTTTGATTTAAGTGTATGCATAGGATATTCAGCTGTCAACGATGCTTGGCTGGCAGCATTATGCTGTAAAGAAAAAATATTGACAAAAACATTCTTAAAAGCTATAATCATGTTTGTTGCTTTCCTGAGGTGATACAAATGAAATGGACGATTTATCAGTTGCATCAAATGAAAAACCCGAGTTTTGAGTTTGATGAGACAGTTGAGTTACATGAGCTGACAAAGCTGAATTCTGACATTCGCCGCATTTCTCCTGTAAGGGTGAAAGGCAGAGCGGATATCAAATCTAAGCAGGTTTCGTTTGATTTTACGATCTCAGGCGAAATGATTTTGCCATGCTCAAGAACACTCGTTGATGTTCCGTATCCATTTACAATTTCAACAAAAGAACTGTTTATATTTCATCAGACGGATGATATAGAAGATGATGACGTTCACATTGTTGAGGACGATACTATCGACTTAACTCCGATCGTGAAAGAAGAAATTCTTTTAGAAATCCCTATGCAAATCTTTTGTGAATCTGAACAAGAAAAAGGAGCTGCTCCTCAAGAAGGAAAGGACTGGCAAGTCATTTCAGAGGAAGACAAGAAGAATCAAGTCGATCCTAGACTTGCTGCCCTTGAAAAGCTCTTAAAACAAGATGATGAATCTTAACTCTTTAAGGAGGTGGGAATAATGGCTGTACCTTTTAGAAGAACTTCTAAAATGAAAAAAAGATTGCGCCGTACACATTTCAAACTTAATGTACCTGGTATGACAGAATGTCCGTCATGCGGAGAGATGAAATTGTCTCACCGTGTATGCAAAGCATGCGGATCATACAACGGCAAAGACATAAATGTAAAAAGTAACTAATTAGAAAAGCGCAGGGTGAAAACCCTGCGCTTTTTCTTTTTTTCTTCCTGTCAGCTTGTAGAAAATTTGTGAGTGCAAATAGTCTATCTAATCTATTACCGGCATATGTATGAGATAAATAAGCTGACATGGAGGGAGATTGATTTGACCATTACAAGACAAGATGCTTGGACACAGGATGAGGATTTGCTGCTGGCAGAAGTAGTGCTTCGTCATATTCGCGAGGGCGGAACACAGCTTTCTGCCTTTGAGGAGGTCGGAAGGGCGCTGACCAGAACAGCCGCTGCCTGCGGATTCAGGTGGAACTCTTATGTGAGAAAGCAATACCAATCAGGCATAGAACTGGCAAAAAAACAGCGGAAAGAACTAAGAAAACAAATTGGGGTTCATTCCGTCAATATGCCGAATTCCGTCAGGCAGACTGCCCCGGCAGCTTCAGAGGGAAAAAGAGATTTGTCCATTCAGGATGTGATTGAGTTTCTCGAACAGTTTAAAGAGGCACCGTCCGCGCAAGAATTCCACGTTGAAAAGGAAAAAATGAAGGAGCAAATTCAGTCGCTGCAAAAAGAACTCGAGGATTTGCGGAGTGAAAACCAAACATTGAGAAACCAGCTGGAGATGACAGAAGAGGACTACAAGGCACTGATCGATATTATGGACCGAGCCAGAAAAATGGTTGTTTCAAAGGAAGACGGGAGACTGAAAAAAACAGCTCAAGAAACGTAATGAACCCTCAAAATGAACCGGCCCTAGAGTCATCAAAGGCCGGTTGTTTCATTTTTATGCTGATTCACCCGGTGTCATTTCGCCAGCTATATCCGGATGCCAGATGAGCGGGTTTTCCCCTTTGTCCCGCGCCATGTCATATTTGACTGGTTCAAAGTTCATTTTACTAAAAAACTCTGCTGATTTGATCCGAGGGTTTGTTCGAATCGGCATTCTGAATGATTTGGCGAATTCAACTAAGGCTGTACCGTAGCCTCTGTTTTGATAACCTGGAAGGACTTCAAGCTTCCAAAGCTCTAAGTAATCCTGGTGTTGGTCGAAGTAAGGATTTGATTTGCCATTTACTTGATACAGACTCATACGCGCTACCAGTTTATCCCCAAAATAAATCCCATAAAAAGGCGAAGTGCTGTCATTTTCAATGATATTAGCTTGAAGATCTTCAAGCATCGAGAGCTCTTGTATACCATATTCTTTGAATTTCTTGAATTCTTCAAGCGTTTTATAGTTGACAAGCAGACGTTCTACCTTAATCAAACCAATCTCCCCCTTTGTTGTTCTCTACATATATTGTAATCGCTTTATTTAAAAAATCCAAATATTTAAACTTTAATTTAAGTGTTTTGAAATCTCTGCGAAGTATTTTTTTCATACTTCTGCTATGATAATACGTAAATGTTAAATTGGGTGTGACATCATGAAAATTGGAATTATCGGCGGGGGCTCCGTTGGTCTTTTATGTGCCTATTATTTATCTTTGGATCATGAGGTGACTGTTTTGACGAGGCGGGATGAACAGGCCGCTGCGATTCAATCTGAAGGGGTTCGGCTTTATAAAGCCGGGAAAGCGTTCAATGCTCATTGCAGTGCGGGTACAGCTATTGATTCATGTTTTGACCTTCTTGTCGTGACAGTGAAACAGCATCAGCTTCGAACTGTTTTTCCAATGCTTGAACGAATCAAAAAAACAAATATTTTATTCTTGCAAAACGGTATGGGTCATATACACGACCTTAAAGACTGGGGGGCTGACCATTCCGTTTATGTTGGGGTTGTTGAGCACGGAGCTGTAAGGAAATCGGATACAGCCGTTGAACATACAGGCATTGGTGCGATAAAATGGAGCACATTCAAGCATGCTGAAGCAGATCGGCTGAACGCGATGCTCCAGCATAACCATTCCGAATTTCCAATTCGCTATGAGATGGATTGGTATCGCCTGCTGACGGGCAAGCTGATCGTAAACGCCTGCATTAATCCGTTAACCGCGCTGCTGCGTGTGAAAAATGGAGAGCTGTTGACAGTGCCTGCTTATTTTTCTTATATGAAGCTCGTTTTTCAAGAGGCATGCAGCATTTTGCGGCTGGAAGATGAAGAGGCAGCCTGGGAGCGTGTACGTGCAGTTTGTGAGCAAACGAAAGACAATCGCTCTTCCATGCTGGTCGATGTGACCGCCGGACGGCAGACGGAGGCTGATGCCATCCTTGGATATTTGCTGAAAGAAGAACAGCTTCAAGGTCGCGATGCTGTTCACCTTGCGTTTTTACATGGCAGCATCAAAGCTTTGGAGCGAAATCGAAACAAAGTCTTTTGAGCTTTTCTGGTAACATGCTATACTCATTTCGGATAACTAACTATTTATTGGAGAAAGGAAGTTCTAGAAGATGCAGCTAACTGAACTTTCCATCAAAAATCAGAATGTGTTTGTACAGCACTATATAGATGGTAAAGAAGAAATGTCTTCTTTTTTTGATTACAGCATTCATCATAAGGATATGTGGCAAGAAAGACTGAAAGATTTATCCTCGCGGGTTTTCGCAAGAGAGGAATTGACAGCCTATTTATCCTCTTATCACAACAAGTTCGGCTCAAGCGCTATGCAGCATTCTATTGAGAAGCTGAAGGATCCTTCGAGTGTTGCTGTTGTCGGCGGACAGCAGGCAGGGCTTTTAACAGGACCGCTCTACACCATACATAAAATCATCTCAATTATTGTTTTAGCAAAGGAAAAGGAAGAACAGCTAAAGGTGCCTGTTGTACCGATTTTTTGGGTTGCCGGAGAAGACCATGATTTGGATGAAATTAATTTTGTCCATACGTCAGAAGAAAGCGGTCCGGTGAAAAAAAAGCTTCCACAGTCTTACTGGAAAAAGTCATCTGCCGCCAATACACCGCTTGACCAAGAAAAATGCGCCGCATGGATAGACGATGTGTTTGCGGCTTTTGAAGAAACAGACCATACGAACACACTTCTGGAACATGTAAAACGATGTTTAAGAGAATCTGTTACGTTTACCGATTTCTTTGAACAGCTGATTGCGGATCTGTTTCAAGAGGAAGGCTTAGTATTATTGAATTCCGGAGACCCGGGAATTAAAAAGCTGGAAACCGCCATGTTCCAAAAGATCCTCCATGACAATGATGATCTTGCACAAGCTGTTTCTAAACAGCAGGACTTCATGCGCGAAGCGGGTTACAAGCCGATTATCGAGTCTGGAAAAGAGCAGGCAAATCTGTTTTATGAATATGAAGAGGAACGCTTTTTAATTGAGAAAGACAACGGCCGTTTTGTGATTAAGGAACTTGATCTGGCATGGTCGATGGATGAACTTTATACACATATGGAAGAACATCCTGAGCGCTTCAGCAATAATGTCGTAACGAGACCATTAATGCAGGAATTTTTGATTCCTACCTTGGCATTTATCGCGGGACCCGGTGAAATCAATTATTGGGGTGAGCTCAAACAGGCTTTTGCAGTGATGGGCTTTAAAATGCCTCCTGTTATGCCGAGGCTGAACATCACGATAGTTGAACGCCATATTGAGAAAAAACTGATTGAACGAAAGATATCATTACAAGAGGCGATAGAAGGCGGAACGGAAAACCAAAAAGAGAAATACTTTGAACACCAGATTCCTGAAGAGTTTACCGCGGTGATTGAGCAAGCGAAAAACCAGATTGAAGCCATTCATAAAACCGTCCGGCAGGAGGCGCTTAAGGTTGATCAGAGCATGGAGCCTTTGCTCCTGAAGAACGCGGCGTTTATTCAGGATCAGCTTCAGTTTTTAGAGCGAACAGTGACAAAACGAATTGAGGAAAAAGAAGGCTATGTCTTAAGGGATTATGAGAGAATTCAAAATAGCATTAAGCCGCTGCTCGCACCGCAAGAGCGAATTTGGAATATCATGTATTATCTAAACAGGTACGGCCCAAAATTCTTCATATCATTCAAGAATCTGCCATTTTCTTTTCAAAATCAACATCAAGTTGTCAAACTTTGAAATAAAGTTTTAAAGAACCCTGAATAGTTCAGGGTTTTTTTTTATGTGTAAACAGTGTAAAATGAAGTTGTGGAGAGAAGTGGTGGATAGTGGTGAGTTAAGGAGAGAAAGTGGGGCAAAAGATCATGTTTATGGGTGAATACCAGCATACAATTGATGCGAAAGGCCGCATGATCGTACCCGCTAAATTCAGAGAAGGCCTCGGTGAGCAGTTTGTGCTGACAAGAGGACTTGATCAGTGTCTCTTCGGCTACCCTATGCACGAGTGGAAACAAATTGAAGAAAAACTAAAAGCTCTTCCTCTCACAAAAAAAGATGCCCGCGCATTTACACGTTTCTTCTTTTCAGGTGCGACAGAGTGCGAACTGGACAAGCAGGGCAGGGTAAATATCGCATCATCTCTATTGAATTACGCTAAACTGGAAAAAGAATGTGTTGTTATCGGGGTTTCGAATCGAATTGAATTGTGGAGTAAGGTAATTTGGGAACAATACACAGAAGAGCAAGAAGATTCATTCGCTGAAATTGCTGAAAACATGATTGGATTTGATATATAATGAATCTTCGTGTATAACACTCTAAAAACAATTTCAATTCATCCTGATAAAAGGTGGGACCAACACAAAATGTTTCAACACAAGACAGTACTTCTTCGTGAAACCGTTGACGGCCTAAATATTAAACCGGACGGTACATATGTAGACTGCACACTCGGTGGAGCTGGGCACAGTACATATTTATTACAGCAGTTATCCGAGAAAGGGCGTTTAATCGCTTTTGACCAAGATGACACGGCATTACAGCATGCAGAAGAAGCATTGTCCGATTATCAAGGACAGCTTATTCTGATTAAAAGCAACTTTAGGTACTTAAAAGAATGTTTACATGAACACGGCATTACTGAAGTAGACGGTATTTTATTTGATTTAGGGGTGTCTTCCCCGCAGCTGGATACACCGGAAAGAGGATTCAGTTACCATCATGACGCACCTTTGGACATGAGGATGGACCAGTCGGCCACGCTTACGGCGAAAGAGGTCGTAAATGAGTGGCGCTATGAGGATCTTGTCCGTATTTTCTTTAAATACGGTGAAGAGAAGTTCAGCAAACAGATCGCCAGAAAAATTGAGGAGGCCAGAAGCAAATCTCCTATTCAAACTACGGGCCAACTGGTCGATCTAATAAAAGACGCGATTCCCGCTCCGGCCAGAAGGAGCGGAGGACATCCCGCAAAACGCGTGTTTCAGGCAATCAGGATTGCTGTGAACGATGAACTGAAGGTTTTTGAAGAGGCTTTGGAGCAAGCAATTGATGTGTTAAAGCCGGGGGGCAGGGTATCAGTGATTACCTTCCACTCACTTGAGGACAGAATTTGCAAATCAACGTTTAAAGAGAAGTCGTCACTTCCGGATCTTCCTCCGGGTCTTCCTGTTATACCGGAAGAGTTTGAACCGGAGCTCAAGCTTATCACAAGAAAACCGATCACGGCATCTGAAGAAGAATTGGCAGAAAACAATCGTGCCCGTTCTGCGAAGCTTCGAATTGCTGAAAAAAGAAAATAACAAACGCGAACGCAAACCTAAAAAGGAGGTCATCAGCCTATGAACAATTTAGCTTATCAACCAGAGAAACAGCAACGGCATGCGATCAGTCCTGAGAAAAAAGTGATTGTCAAGAAAAGGGCTTCCATTACTCTCGGAGAAAAGGTGCTTCTCGTCCTCTTCGCCGCTGCAGTGCTGAGCGTATCGCTTTTGATCGTGTCGAAGGCTTATGCGGCTTACCAAACAAATATAGAGGTGCAAAAGCTTGAGGAGCAAATTTCTTCCGAAAACAAGCAGATTGGTGACCTCGAAAAAAGCGTTGCTGATTTAAGCAAGCCGCAGCGCATTATGGATATTGCGAAAAAGAACGGCTTGAATTTAAAAGATAAAAAAGTGAAAAACATACAGGAATGATTCAAATGCCAAAAAAGAATAAATTTATGAACAGAGGAGCAGCGATTCTAAGTATTTGTTTCGCTCTCTTTTTCTTTGTCATCCTCGGGAGAATGGCATATATTCAAATAACCGGAAAAGCCAACGGTGAAGTGCTTGCGACAAAAGCGACAGAGCAGCATGAAAAGAAACGGTCAATCGAAGCGAGCAGGGGCTCCATCTTAGACCGAAATGGAAAAGTAATTGCTGAGGATACAGCTACGTATAAGCTGATCGCTGTTCTTGATGAAAAAATGACTACTGACAAAAAGCATCCGCAGCATGTCCAGAACAAGGAAAAAACAGCTGAAGAATTGTCTAAAATGATAAACATGGACAAGGCTGATATCCTTGATATCTTAAATAAGAAGAAGGCAAAACAAGTCGAGTTCGGTTCAGCGGGACGGGATATTACGTATTCACAAAAGCAAAAAATCGAAAAGTTGAATCTCCCGGGAATTTCATTTTTGCGTGATACAAAACGCTACTACCCGAACGGCATATTTGCGTCCAACTTGATTGGCTATGCCGAGGTTGACCAAAAAACAAATGAAATCACCGGCGCTATGGGATTAGAAAAAGTGCTGGATAAGTATTTGAGGGAGCGGGACGGATACGTAACATACGAAAGTGACAAATCCGGCTGGGAACTCCCGAACAGCAAAAATAAAATTACAGCTCCAAAAAATGGTGACAATGTATATTTAACCATTGATCAAAAAATTCAAACTTTTTTGGAAGACAGCATGACAAAAGTGGCGAAAAAGTATAATCCGAAAAAAATCATGGCAGCAGTCGTCGATCCGAAAACAGGCAAAGTGCTAGCAATGGGTCAGCGTCCAAGCTTTGACCCGAATATGCGCGATGTGACGAACTACTATAATGATTTAATTTCATATGCGTATGAGCCTGGATCAACGATGAAAATTTTTACACTTGCTGCTGCCATACAGGAGAATGTGTATAACGGCAATGAAAAGTACAAGTCCGGAACATATAAAGTAGGCGGAGAACCTGTAAAGGACCATAATGATGGTGTAGGCTGGGGGCCAACAACATACCATGACGGTGTAGTGAGATCTTCTAATGTTGCTTTTGCCAAACTGGCTAATGAAAAATTAGGCTATTCCCGGTTTAATGAGTATCTTCATAAGTTCAATTTCTATCAAAAAACAGGCATTGATTTGCCGGGTGAAGCATCAAGTAAAATCAATTTTAAATATGAATTTGACAAAGCATCGACTGCATATGGCCAAGCCTCTGCTGTTACACCAATTCAACAGCTGCAGGCTGCAACTGCAATAGCAAATGACGGTAAAATGATGAAACCCTATGTCATAGACCATATTGTTGATCCTGACAAGAAAAAAACCATTTATCAAAATAAACCTCAGTCCGCCGGTACCCCAATTTCTGCGGATACCGCTAAAAAGGTTCGTCAAATTTTAGGTGATGTCGTTACATCTGATATCGGTACTGGACAGCCATATAAAATTGAAGGTTTTGATGTGGCTGTTAAAACCGGAACAGCGCAAATTGCCGGACAAAACGGTTATCTATCTGGACGCGATAATTACGTATTTTCCGTAATGGGAATGGCGCCTAAAGATGATCCTGAGCTGCTGATCTATGTTGCAGTGCAGCAGCCGCAATTAGAAAATGATGAAACAGGCTCTAATCCAGTATCTGAAATTTTCAATCCGACAATGAAAAACAGTTTGCATTATCTGAACATTGAACCGACTGAAACGTCAGATTCAGATGAGGAAGAAACGAAAGCGCAGGCGATGCCTGATTTAACAGATCAAACTGTAACAGGTGCTCAAAAGAAAGCGAAAGACGAAAACCTCACACCGATTGTGATCGGCAGTGATATTGCAGTAAAACAGCAATATCCAAAAGCGGGTGAGGAAGTTTTGACCAATCAGAAGGTCTTCCTGAAAACGGGGGGCAAAATCAAGATGCCTGATATGACAGGCTGGTCGAGAAGAGAGGTTCTTCAATACGGCGATTTGGCAGGAATTCATATAGAAGTGAGCGGACAAGGTTACGCTGTGAGCCAAAGCGTTAAGAAGGACAAAGAAATAAAAGACGGAACCGTGATCAAGGTGAAGTTTAAGAATCCTGATTAAATAGAAAGAAAGCTTACCCTGTTGGGTGAGCTTTCTTTTTTTCTATCTCCAAAGAGGAGCGCCGTTCTACCTGTCCACACGCAGGCATAAAATGAAACAAGCCTAAATAAGGAGTGAACGGTGCCTTGCGCGTCTCGAATGTAACGGTTAGAAAACGTTTATTATTTGTTTTGCTTTTTGGAGTGATCGTATTTCTGATCATTGATACAAGGCTGGGGTATGTTCAGTTTGTCATGGGGGAGAAACTGACTTCTCTGGCGAAGGATTCCTGGAGCCGGAACCTGCCGTTTGAGCCGGAACGGGGAGAGATCCTTGATCGGAACGGCGTTAAGCTTGCTACAAATAAGAGTGCTCCGACCGTATTTGTCGTGCCGCGCCAAGTCCAGGATCCACTGAAAACGAGCAAACAGCTGGCTGCGGTGTTAAATATGTCTGAAGAAAAAGTATATAAGCACGTCACAAAAAAAGCGTCGATAGAAAAGATTACGCCGGAAGGGAGAAAAATTTCAAATGAGAAGGCAAAAGAAATCAAAGCGCTCGATTTAAAAGGGGTGTATGTAGCGGAGGATAGTATCCGCCATTATCCGTTCGGCAGCTTTTTATCCCATGTTCTTGGGTTTGCCGGCATTGATAACCAAGGCCTCCTCGGGCTTGAAGCCTATTATGATGATGATTTAAAAGGAGAAAAAGGCTCTGTTAAGTTTTATACAGATGCCAAAGGGAAGAAAATGCCCGATGAAGCGGATGACTACACGCCTCCTAAGGATGGACTCGATATGAAGCTGACTGTAGATTCGAAGGTGCAAACCATAATGGAACGAGAGCTTGATAACGCTGAAGCTAAATATCATCCAGACGGTATGATTGCAGTTGCAATGAACCCGAAAAACGGAGAAATACTTGGGATGGCAAGCAGACCTGACTTTGATCCGGCTGATTACCAATCTGTTGACCCGTCCGTTTACAATCGGAATCTCCCTGTGTGGAGCACGTACGAGCCGGGTTCGACCTTTAAGATTATTACACTTGCGGCGGCTCTGGAGGAGCAAAAAGTCAACTTAAAACGCGACCAATTTTATGATAAAGGACATGCAGAAGTAGACGGAGCAAGACTGCGCTGCTGGAAAAGGGGCGGCCACGGACTGCAAACGTATCTTGAAGTTGTGCAAAACTCCTGTAACCCCGGCTTTGTTGAATTGGGAGAGAGATTGGGCAAAGAAAAGCTATTCAAATATATAAAAGGCTTTGGATTTGGCCAAAAAACCGGGATTGACTTGCAAGGTGAAGGAACAGGGATTTTATTTCCGCTTGACAGAGTAGGCCCGGTTGAGCAAGCGACAACCGCCTTTGGACAGGGGGTATCCGTCACGCCGATTCAGCAGGTTGCAGCCGTTTCTGCCGCTGTTAACGGCGGCACGCTCTACACACCTTATATAGCAAAAGAGTGGATTGATCCGGTAACCAAAAAAACAGTCAAAAAACAATCGCCAATCGCCAAGAAACAAGTCATTTCTAAGGGAACATCAAAACAAATCCGCTATGCTTTAGAAAGCGTCGTTGCAGAAGGCACCGGACGCAATGCGTTTGTCGAAGGCTATCGTGTCGGCGGGAAAACAGGTACAGCGCAAAAGGTGAAAGATGGAAAATACCTCGAAAACAACCATATTGTATCATTTATCGGTTTCGCGCCGGCCGACGACCCGAGTCTTGTCGTCTATGTCGCGGTCGATAACCCGAAAGGCACAATTCAGTTTGGCGGAACCGTTGCAGCGCCTATTGTGGGAAGTATTATGAGAGACAGCCTGCCGGAGCTTGGTGTGAAGCCTAGGAAAAATCAAATCGAAAAAAAATACCAATGGAACGACACAAAAACAGTAGAAGTTCCGAATGTTGTAGGGATGTCTGTCTCAGATCTTGAGTCACTTTTGGTGAATCTGAATATAGATGCTTCCGGAAAAGGAAGCAAAATCGTCAAACAATCACCAGCTGCAGGAACAAAAGTAAAAGAGGGCTCTAAGATACGTGTTTATTTGACTGAAGAAGATGAAAAAAAGGAGGCAGCCGATTAATTCGGGCTGCCTATTATTTTATTGCAGAAAAATGCTGATATCTTTCAAGATTAGCTGGATGTATCCTTTTTTTTACGCTAAAATATGAACTGTATGCTTAAAAGTCATTATCACATCATTTGATGTGACTTCAATGATAAAAAGAACGAATAGAATGTTGAGAGGTTTGATACGATGAAACTTACAAAGCTGCTTACATACTTAACAACCGAACCTTCTGTAAATGATTCACAAGACCCTGAAATAACTTCAATTGAGATGGACTCCAGGGAAGTAAAGAAAGGGAGTCTTTTTGTATGTGTAAAAGGGTATACGGTAGATGGCCATGATTTTGCGCAAAAAGCAGTTGAAAACGGCGCAGCGGCTATTGTGGCTGAAAAGGAGCTCGATGTGGATGTGCCTGTCATCATTGTCCGGCAGTCACTGCGGGCGCTCAGCGTTTTGTCTGATGCGTTTTACGGACAGCCGACAAAGAAACTGCAGCTGATCGGAATAACGGGCACAAACGGAAAAACATCAACGACCCATATGGTTGATGAGATTCTCAAAAAAGCGGGGAAGCGAACAGGCTTAATCGGCACGATGTACATTAAAATCGATGACGAAACACTACCCGTTAAAAACACGACACCGGAAAGCGTCACGTTACAGCAAACATTTAAAAAAATGAATGACAAGCATGTCGACACGGCCATCATGGAGGTTTCTTCTCACGCTTTATCACTGGGACGGGTTCACGGCTGTGATTATGACATCGCCGTGTTTACGAACTTAACACAGGATCATCTTGACTATCACAAAACGATGGATGAATACCGACAGGCAAAAAGCCTGCTGTTTTCTCAGCTTGGCGGGGCATTCAACCATGAAAATCCAAAACGGGCTGTTTTAAACGCGGATGATGAGGCAAGCGCTTATTTTGAAAAGGTCACTGCGGCACATATTTCTACATATGGAATTAAAAACAATGCTGATGTAATGGCGAAAGATATCAAAACTACTGCACAGGGCACAAGTTTTGAACTGGTGACGAACAAAGGCACGAAGCACATCACGATGTCGCTCGTCGGACAGTTTAACGTGTATAACGTGCTCGCTGCTGTTGCGACTTGTATTGCGGCAGGCATTCCGTTTGAAACCATTACAGAAGCCGTGGAAGAATTGCATGGCGTAAGAGGCCGTTTTGAACTGGTTAATCAGCAGCAGGAGTTTCCGGTTATTGTTGATTACGCGCATACGCCGGACAGCCTTGAAAACGTACTGAAGACATGCAGAGACATGGCGGAAGGAAAGCTTTTTGTTGTTGTCGGCTGCGGCGGAGACAGAGATAAGACAAAACGCCCGAAAATGGCGAAAATCGCTGTTGAGCTGGCTGACGAACCGATTTTCACTTCAGATAATCCGAGAAGCGAAGATCCGCGTGCCATTTTAAGAGATATGGAAGCAGGGGTAGAGAACGAATACTACCACAGCATTGCCAACCGCGAGCAGGCGATCTTCTTTGCCATTGCCAACGCCAAAAAAGGCGATGTTGTCCTCATTGCTGGGAAAGGACATGAAACCTATCAGCAGATTGGAAACGAAACCTTTGACTTTGACGATGCCGAAGTGGCGGCAAGAGCCATTGTCGAACTGAATAAAAATAAGACGAATTCATAGGAAAGAGATGTTATTGCATGATGGAGCTTGAAAAGATTTTTCATATGGAAAAAAAACATGAATATGATAACTACGTATGTCGTTTGAAAGAAACAGGAGGAGAAAAGGACAATGCTTGAGCAAGTCATTCTGTTTACAATTTTAATGGGTTTTTTAATCAGTGTTCTGCTCTCTCCGATTCTTATTCCGTTTTTAAGAAGATTAAAATTCGGCCAGAGTATTAGAGAAGAAGGACCGAAATCACACCAGAAAAAATCAGGGACACCGACAATGGGCGGGGTCATGATCATACTGTCTATCATTGTGACAACAATAGTGATGACTCAGAAGTTTTCAGAAATAAGTCCGGAAATGTTCCTGCTGCTGTTTGTCACGATCGGTTACGGTTTACTCGGCTTTTTGGATGATTACATCAAAGTCGTAATGAAACGAAATCTCGGTCTGACGTCAAAGCAAAAACTGATCGGACAAATTATCATCGCAATTGTGTTTTATGCGGTGTATCATTACTACAATTTTGCGACGGATATCCGCATTCCTGGGACTGATCTGTCATTTGATCTTGGATGGGCTTACTTTATCCTTGTGCTATTTATGCTTGTCGGCGGATCAAACGCCGTCAACCTGACTGATGGTCTTGACGGTCTATTATCAGGTACGGCAGCCATTGCTTTTGGCGCCTTTGCCATTCTGGCATGGAATCAATCCCAATATGATGTTGCTATTTTCTCAGTTGCGGTTGTCGGAGCGGTGCTGGGCTTCCTAGTCTTCAATGCGCATCCAGCCAAAGTGTTTATGGGAGATACAGGATCACTTGCATTGGGAGGAGCAATCGTCACCATTGCCATTTTAACGAAATTAGAAATCCTGCTGGTGATTATCGGCGGTGTATTCGTCATTGAGACATTATCCGTTATTCTGCAGGTCATCAGCTTTAAAACGACAGGTAAACGAATCTTTAAAATGAGTCCGCTTCACCACCATTATGAGCTTGTCGGGTGGTCTGAATGGAGAGTTGTTGTAACATTTTGGGCTGCGGGACTTTTGCTTGCCGTATTAGGAATTTACATCGAGGTGTGGTTATAAGTGGAAAACGATCTATTTTTGCAAAATCAGCATTTTTTAGTCCTTGGACTCGCCAAAAGCGGGTTTGCGGCGGCTTCTATTCTTCATGAAAAAGGTGTCTATGTTACAGTCAACGACCAAAAGCCTTTTGATGAGAACGAACCAGCCCAGAAACTTTCTGAAAAAGGGATCGAAGTTGTCTGCGGAGAGCACCCTGTTTCTCTGTTCGATCAGCATCAGATTACTGTACTGATCAAAAACCCGGGTATTCCATATGAAAATATTATGGTTCAGGAAGCAGAAAAAAGAGGCATCCCGATATGGACGGAAATTGAGCTTGCCTACCATCTGACGAATGCCAAATTTATTGGGATCACTGGGTCGAATGGGAAAACGACAACGACAACGCTGATTTATGAAATGCTGAAGGCAGACTCTCAAAAGGCGCTGATCGCCGGAAACATCGGTACAGTCGCAAGTGAGGTTGCCTATCACGCTGATGGAGATGAATGGATCGTAACGGAACTTTCGTCATTTCAGCTGATGGGAACGCACGACTTCAGGCCTGAAATCAGCCTGATTTTAAACGTGTTTGATGCCCATCTGGATTATCATCATACGAGAGAAAACTATGAAAAAGCGAAACAAAAAGTGTATCTGCATCAGAAAGCTTCAGATAAAGCAATTGTCAACCAGGATGATGAAACAGTCGTGCGCCTGGCTGAGGCCGGAGAAGCCGGAATTGTTCCTTTTTCAGTAAGCAAACAGCTTGAACACGGCGCTTATGTAAAAGAGGGCATGATTATGTACAACGGCGAAGCTATTCTTCCTCTGGAAGAGGTTGTGCTGCCAGGTGCGCATAATCTGGAGAACATTTTAGCCGCGATTGCGGCAGTGAAAACGGCTGGAGCGTCCAACGAGGCCATCAAAACAGTGCTGACAAGCTTTACCGGCGTAAAGCACCGTCTCCAGTATGTCACAACAGTGAAGAACCGTAAGTTTTATAATGACAGCAAAGCAACAAACGTTTTGGCGACAAGCAAAGCGCTTTCGGCTTTTGAAAAACCTGTCATCCTGCTTGCAGGCGGACTGGATCGCGGAAACGGCTTTGACGACTTAAAACCCTACATGAAGCATGTCAAAGCGGTGCTTACATTCGGACAGACAGCGCCGAAACTCGAAAAGCTCGGAAATGATCTGGGAATACAACATGTCAAACGTGTCGATAATGTTGAACAAGCAGTATCTGCGGCGTTTGCGCTCTCAAATGAAGGAGATGTCATTCTGCTTTCACCTGCGTGTGCGAGCTGGGATCAATTCAAAACATTTGAAGAACGCGGTGACATGTTTATAGACGCCGTGCATATGCTTAAGTAAGGGCTTGTCTTGGAAATCGGCAGCCCTAATGACTTTAAGCTTGGGGTGTCGATTGCTTTGACTACTAAAAAAACATCGCCTGATTTGTTATTGGTCATCATTACGTTATTATTATTAACAATTGGATTAATTATGGTGTACAGTGCGAGTGCGGTATGGGCGGATTATAAATTTGACGACTCATTCTTTTTCGCGAAACGGCAGCTACTGTTTGCGGGCATCGGCGTTATTGCCATGTTCTTTATTATGAATGTTGATTATTGGACATGGCGGACATGGTCCAAGTTGCTGATGGTTATCTGTTTTTTCTTGCTGGTGCTTGTTTTAATACCAGGCGTAGGCATGGTGCGGAACGGCTCTAGAAGCTGGATCGGTGTCGGCGCATTCAGCATACAGCCTTCAGAGTTTATGAAGCTTGCGATGATAGCATTCCTTGCTAAATTTCTCTCTGAAAAGCAAAAAAACATAACATCGTTCAGACGTGGATTCGTTCCGGCGCTCGGCATCGTGTTTTCCGCATTTTTGATTATTATGTGCCAGCCTGACCTCGGTACGGGAACGGTAATGGTCGGTACTTGTATTGTCATGATTTTTGTAGCCGGTGCGCGAATTGCCCATTTCGTCTTTCTCGGGCTGATCGGCCTGAGCGGATTTGTTGGGCTCGTACTGTCGGCTCCATATCGAATTAAACGGATTACCTCTTACTTGAATCCGTGGGAAGATCCGCTCGGCAGCGGCTTTCAAATTATTCAATCGCTTTATGCGGTAGGGCCTGGCGGATTGTTCGGAATGGGGCTCGGCCAAAGCAGACAGAAATTCTTTTATCTGCCTGAGCCGCAAACGGACTTTATTTTCGCCATCTTGTCAGAGGAGCTTGGGTTTATCGGCGGATCTCTTATTTTGCTTCTGTTCAGCGTGCTGCTGTGGAGAGGAATCAGGATCGCGCTCGGTGCACCAGATCTATATGGCAGCTTTGTCGCTGTAGGGATTATTTCAATGATCGCGATCCAAGTCATGATCAATATCGGTGTTGTGACGGGCCTTATTCCGGTAACTGGCATCACGCTGCCGTTTCTAAGCTACGGAGGTTCATCATTGACGCTGATGCTGATGGCTGTCGGTGTGCTGCTAAACGTGAGCCGGTACTCGAGGTATTAATGAAATTTTATTCGTGAAGCGATCCTATGAAACAGGAAGCTGGGAAACAATTGATGCGATAACCCTGTCCATAAAAACAGGGTTATCGTTATGTTATAGAGACTGAGACTGGGGGAAGAGATATGCGAATTGCAATAAGCGGAGGCGGCACAGGGGGACACATCTATCCAGCACTTGCCTTTATCAAAGAGGTGCAGCGCCGCCATCCTGATGTAGAATTTTTATATATCGGAACAGAAAACGGATTAGAGAAAAAAATTGTAGAACGGGAAAATATACCGTTTCGTTCCATTGAAATTACAGGTTTTAAAAGAAAGCTTTCATTTGAAAACGTAAAAACGGTCATGCGTTTCCTAAAAGGCGTTAAAAAAAGCAAGTCGTATTTAGCGGAATTTAAGCCGGATGCCGTGATTGGAACGGGCGGTTATGTGTGCGGGCCGGTTGTATACGCGGCTGCAAAAATGGGGATTCCGACTATCGTTCATGAACAAAACAGCCTGCCGGGCATCACCAATAAGTTTCTTTCAAAATATGTTGATAAAGTAGCAATATGTTTTGAGGAAGCAAAATCACATTTTCCAAGTGAGAAAGTTGTATTTACGGGAAACCCGAGAGCCTCTGAGGTCGTCTCAATAAAGACGGGCCGCTCGATGGCAGAATTCGGGCTCTCTGAAGAGAAAAAAACCGTATTAATCTTCGGCGGAAGCAGAGGCGCCGCTCCGATTAACCGTGCGGTCATTGATATGCAGGATGCGCTGAAATCAAGAGCGTATCAAGTACTGTATATTACGGGCGAGGTTCACTATGAGAAAGTAATGACTGAGCTGAAAAACAAGGGTGCAGCTGACAATATGGTCACAAAACCGTTTCTTCATCAGATGCCAGAGTATTTAAAGGCGATTGATGTGATTGTAGCAAGAGCGGGTGCGACGACCATTGCGGAAATTACGGCACTCGGAATTCCAAGTGTGCTGATTCCAAGTCCGTACGTAACGGCGAATCACCAGGAGGTCAATGCGAGATCTCTCGGTCAGCATGATGCGGCGATTGTTTTGAAAGAAACAGAACTCAGCGGGGAAAAGCTGATTGAAGCGCTTGACCGGATTGTGCTCGATGAACAAACATTAAAGGATATGAGCGAACGGACAAAGTCACTAGGTGTTCCTGATGCGGCTGCCCGTTTATACAGCGTACTCGAAGATTTGAAAAAATAATAGAAAAGCAAATGGAATGCGGAGGTTTACGATGGAGAAAGTGATACAAGAATTAAAAGAACGCGAAGTCGGCAAGGTGCTTGCAAATGAACCGCTCGCAAATCATACAACAATGAAAATCGGCGGTCCTGCGGATGTATTGGTCATTCCAAGCAGTGTAGATGCTGTCAAGGACATCATGGATGTTGTGAAAAAATATGAAGTAAAGTGGACAGTCATTGGCCGCGGATCAAACCTTCTTGTATTAGATGAAGGGATCAGAGGTGTGGTGATCAAGCTGGGCGCGGGTCTTGACCACCTGGAGCTTGACGGGGAACAAGTCACTGTCGGTGGCGGTTATTCAGTTGTGCGTCTTGCTACATCGATGAGCAAAAAGGGCTTGTCGGGATTAGAATTCGCTGCCGGAATTCCGGGATCCATCGGAGGGGCTGTCTATATGAATGCAGGCGCTCACGGGTCTGATATGAGTAAGATCCTTGTCAAAGCGCATATTTTATTTGAAGACGGCACAATCGAGTGGCTGACAAATGAGGAGATGGAATTCACCTACAGAACGTCCGTATTGCAAAAGAAACGCCCTGGTGTTTGTCTTGAAGCCGTTCTCCAGCTTGAACAGAAGGATAAAGAATCAATCGTTCAGCAAATGCAAAGCAATAAAGACTACAGAAAGAATACTCAGCCGTATTCAAGCCCTTGTGCAGGAAGTATATTCAGAAACCCGCTCCCGAACCATGCCGGCAATCTAGTGGAAAAAGCGGGCTTAAAAGGATATCAAATCGGCGGTGCAAAGATATCGGAGATGCACGGAAACTTCATCGTCAATGCGGGCGGAGCATCCGCAAAAGATGTGCTTGATCTCATTGATCATGTGAAAAAGACAATCCGTGAAAAATACGAGATTGATATGCACACAGAGGTTGAAATTATCGGTGAAAATCGCTGATTCAAGTTCTGAACTGAAGCTGTTCATATGATATACTGTAAGCAAACGACAAACGGCATCATAGTATGCCGTTTGTTTTGGAATAGGCAGACTTTTAAGGCTGTTTCAGTTGAATGAGGTGAACAGGCAATGAATCCGGGTCATGACCGAGAAAAAATCGTAAATATTGAAGAGCGGATCCCTAAAATTAAAGAGCAGAGAAAACAGAAGGCAAACCGCAGGCTTATTTCATTTATTATGCTCTTTTTTATGATGGTGCTGATCATCGTGTATTTGCAGACACCGATTAGTAAAATTTCATCAATCTCTGTTACCGGTAATGAGAATGTTTCCAAAAAGGAGATAATTGATCTTTCCGATATCAAAAGCGGAGATACTGAATTTTGGAGTCTGGATAAGAAAAAAACAGCAAAAAAGATTCAGGAAAATAAATTAGTGAAAAAAGCAGAAATCAGCAAATCCCTTCCTAATAAAATTAACATTGCGATCGAAGAATATAAAGCGATTGCCTATTTAGAAAAAGACAATGTGTATTACGAAATCCTTGAAAACGGTTCAGTTTTGCCAAACGAAGTAACGCCGGATGATGCGGGACCCATTTTGGTGAATTGGACAGACGCTAAAAAACGTGTTCAAATGGCCAAGCAGCTCGATGCTTTGTCAAATTCTTTAAAACAGTCGATTTCAGAAGTGTATTATACTCCTGTCAAAATGGATCAAAACCGTATTAAATTATATATGAACGACGGGTATGTCGTTACTGCTTCCATCAAAACCTTTGCAGACCGAATGAAAACGTATCCTTCTATTATCTCACAGCTCAACGGCAGTAAAAAAGGGATTATTCATTTAGAAGTTGCTACCTATTTTGAAGAGTTTGGAAAAAGCGATTCGTCTGCCAAAAAGGAAGATGAAAATTGAGGGGCAAATCAGCCGTCCTTCTTTCTTTGATTATGCTAATCGCAGGTTTTTTAATTTCTTTTTCCTTTCAGACGACAAGAGAAAACCACAAAAGCATGACAGAGACGGAAGATTGGAAAAAAGAATATGCCCTGCGGGATGAACTGCTGAAGCAAGAGAAAGAAAACAAGGACCTTGAAAAAGAACTGTATCAAAAGCAGAACAAAGTCCGTCAGACTGAAAATAAGCTGAAAAACGAAAAAACAGAATACTATAACGTTCTGGAAGATGTAGAAAAGTACAGAATGTATATTGGGGAAGTCGGTGTACAAGGAGAGGGCGTTCAAGTGACTGTGGAAGATGCTTCTTACATACCGGAAGGAGAGAATGTGAACAGCTACATCGTTCACGAAAGCCATCTCTTTCAAGTCATAAATGAACTGTATATATCTGGCGCGGCAGCCGTCTCCATCAACGGCCAGCGGCTGACCCATAATTCCTACATCAAGTGCAACGGGCCGGTCGTAACGGTTGACGGGGTGCAGCACCCCGCCCCATTTGTCGTTTCGGCCATTGGAGATCCCGATGTCCTGCTTCCTTCGTTAAATATAGCAGGAGGCCTGATCGATCAGCTTTCTATGGATCATATTTCTGTTACCGCAGAAAAAAAGAAAAATGTACAAATGGAGCCCATTCTGAAAACGAAGGAATGACTGGAAAAGCGGGTGAAGTGATTGAAAATAAAGCGTTCCTTCATTAGCATCAGCGTGCTTATGGTCATATTCGGCCTTATGATATCTGTTCAATTTAATTCTTTAAAGCATCCTCAAGTCCGAGATACAAGAGATATGTGGGATATTAGAGAAGAGCTTACATCAGAGCAGAAGAAGCAGGAAGAGCTGCTGGCTGAAATTAATAAGTATGATAAATTGCTGAATACCTATACGCAAAACAAAGAATTGACAAAAGAAACAGCACTCAATAATACATTACAAACCTTAAAAAAAACAGCCGGCATGACCGATATTACAGGTAGCGGAATTGTCATCACCCTTTCTCCGCTTTTTTCTGAAAGCGTAACTGGAGAGGCGATCAAAAATCCACCGCCGGATTTACTAAAGAAGCTGATTAATGAACTCAACTCTTATGGTGCTGAGCATATCTCAATAAATGAGCGAAGAGTTGTGAATTCTTCAGTGATACGGGACATAAACGGCACAACAAAAATAGACGGATACAGCCTAGATGATTATCCTTTAACAGTAAAAGTGCTTGCTGAAGATCCGGACAAGCTGTACAGCAGGGTAAAGGGGTCCGATCTAGAGGATATCTTTGCTTCTGAAAATGTAGCGTTAAAAGCAGGTAAATCTGACAGCAGCCTCACATTAAAAGCTTATGACAGAGCAGTGGACGTACAACAGCTAAAACCGCTTAAAGACTAAAAGGGAGGAGAATTGTCATGTGGCTGCCCGTGCTTGGACTCGTGCTCGGAATAACGATCGGACTGATGACAAACTTAACAATACCGAGTGAATACTCAAATTATTTATCACTTGCTGTGCTTGCTGCACTTGATACTCTAATCGGCGGAATCAGGGCGCATTTACAAGGTACATATGATGAAATGGTATTTGTTTCCGGTTTCTTTTTTAATATTATATTGGCAATAAGTTTAGCTTTTCTGGGAGTTCATCTTGGTGTAGACTTGTATTTAGCAGGTATATTCGCATTTGGAGTCAGATTATTTCAGAATATAGCCGTTATAAGAAGAAATCTACTAACAAAGTGGACTCTTTCTAAAAAAAATAAAAAAAATGTGATATAAAAGAGGATATACATAGGATATAACGAATATTTTCAATAAACATAAAATGTGAAAAGCACATAAGAATATTCCGTTGTTATTTTTTGTTACACACTTGTAAAGCCACATTCATTGTATTGTTGTTCCGCAAATAATAGAATAGAAATGATCGAAATGTGAGGAGGTGCCATAGAATGAACAACAATGAACTTTACGTCAGTCTTGACATCGGTACGTCCAATACAAAAGTGATCGTCGGAGAAATGACAGATGATTCCCTTAATATTATCGGTGTGGGAAATGTACCGTCTGAAGGGTTGAAAAAAGGCTCAATCGTTGATATAGATGAGACCGTTCATTCTATAAGAAAAGCGTTTGACCAAGCTGAAAGAATGGTAGGTTTTCCGCTTAGAAAAGCTATTGTCGGCGTTAATGGAAATTATATCAATATTCAAGATACAAACGGTGTTGTAGCAGTTTCTAGTGAAAATAAAGAAATTCAAGTAGAAGATGTCCGCCGCGTCATGGAAGCGGCCCAGGTTGTTTCAATACCGCATGAACAGCTGATAGTCGACGTCATTCCTAAACAATTTATCGTTGATGGAAGAGATGAAATTACCGACCCGAAAAAAATGCTTGGTGTGCGTTTAGAAGTAGAGGGCACACTGATCACCGGTTCAAAAACAATATTACATAACTTGCTTCGCTGCGTTGAAAGAGCCGGTGTTGAAATAACTGATATTTGTCTACAGCCGCTGGCAGCCGGTTCTGCTGCTTTGTCAAAGGATGAGAAAAATCTCGGTGTGGCTCTCATTGATATAGGAGGAGGGTCAACCACCATTGCCGTATTCCAGAACGGACACCTGACTTCTACCCGTGTCATTCCTCTCGGAGGCGAAAATATCACCAAAGATATCTCCATCGGATTGAGAACGTCCACAGAAGAAGCGGAACGTGTGAAAAAACAATTTGGACATGCCTACTATAACGAGGCTTCAGAAGATGAAGTATTTGAAGTAACCGTTATAGGCACCAATCAAAAACAAACATTTACACAGCAGGAAGCAGCGAATATCATTGAAGCAAGAGTCGAAGAAATCCTTGAGATTGCTTCAGAAGAACTTCGCAATATGGGAATTAGCGATCTGCCGGGAGGCTTCGTGCTGACAGGGGGACAAGCAGCGATGCCTGGTGTCATGTCACTGGCGCAGGATGTGCTGCAAAACAATGTCAGAGTGGCGAGCCCGAATTATATCGGTGTAAGAGATCCTCAGTATATGACGGGAGTTGGCATGATTCAATTCGCCTGCCGGAATGCTAGAATTCAAGGCAGAAAAATTGGCTTCAAGATGCCTGAAGAAGCGATACAGGAAATCGCAGTCTCATCAGCAGAGGAAGAAGAGCATCATCACCAAAATGAGATGCAGCAACGGCCAAAAGGAAAACAAAAAACACAAGCCGAACATAACAAACAGAGCAAAATGAAAAAACTATTAAGCATGTTTTGGGAATAGATAGATAGTCATTCGGCAGATTAGGAGGATTTAGCATGTTGGAGTTCGAAACAAACATAGACGGCTTAGCATCAATTAAAGTAATCGGAGTAGGAGGCGGCGGTAACAACGCGGTCAACCGAATGATTGAGAATGAAGTGCAAGGAGTAGAGTACATCGCGGTAAATACGGACGCTCAAGCTCTTAACCTGTCAAAAGCGGAAGTGAAAATGCAAATCGGCGCAAAGCTGACTAGAGGATTGGGAGCAGGTGCGAATCCGGAAGTCGGTAAAAAAGCCGCAGAGGAAAGCAAGGAGCAGATTGAAGAAGCGCTAAAAGGCGCTGACATGGTATTCGTAACAGCTGGTATGGGAGGCGGAACAGGAACAGGTGCCGCACCGGTTATTGCGCAAATCGCAAAAGATTTAGGAGCATTAACAGTCGGAGTCGTTACAAGACCGTTTACGTTCGAAGGCCGTAAGAGACAGCTGCAGGCGGCGGGCGGAATTTCTGCAATGAAAGAAGCGGTGGACACACTGATTGTGATTCCGAACGACCGTATTTTGGAAATTGTTGATAAAAACACGCCGATGCTTGAAGCATTCCGTGAAGCTGATAACGTACTCCGTCAAGGGGTTCAAGGTATTTCTGACCTGATCGCTACTCCTGGTCTCATTAACTTAGACTTTGCTGATGTGAAAACGATCATGTCTAACAAAGGATCTGCTTTGATGGGTATTGGTATTGCGACTGGAGAAAACCGTGCTGCAGAAGCTGCGAAAAAAGCCATTTCCAGTCCGCTTCTTGAAGCAGCAATTGACGGCGCGCAAGGCGTCTTAATGAACATTACTGGCGGAACAAATCTGAGCCTATATGAAGTTCAGGAAGCAGCAGATATTGTCGCTTCTGCATCTGACCAGGATGTAAACATGATTTTCGGTTCTGTTATTAACGAAAATCTTAAAGACGAGATTGTGGTTACTGTGATTGCCACTGGTTTTATTGAACAGGAGAAAGATGTTACGAAACCCCAGCGTCCATCATTAAACCAGAATATCAAATCACATAATCAGAGTGTTCCAAAACGTGAGCCGAAACGAGAGGAACCGCAGCATCAAAACACAGTCAGCCGCCAAACCTCACAGCCGGCTGACGATACGCTTGATATCCCGACATTTTTAAGAAATCGCAATAAACGCGGCTAATTGAAAGGACAAAATCGTTTTCGATTTTGTCCTTTTTTTATTTTTTCCTCAATCATTTCCATCCATCTATCATGTCTTTTGAACTATGTCTTCCTACACAGATCAACAAATCAACCTATTATACCTACCGATATTTCATGACCATCTAATCATTTTCATTTATATGGAAATGAAATGACAGGAAACGACAATATCTGTAATTGAGATTGTCTACAGTTAACATACAGCAAAGTTTTGACAAACAAATTGAACTTTAAAGGAGGGACGACATTTTTTTACAAAGTGGTTTAAAAAAGGGGGATAAAAAATGAGGAAAAAGACGAAAAACAGACTGATCAGTTCTGTTTTGAGTACAGTTGTCGTCAGTTCACTGCTGTTTCCGGGTGCAGCCGTGGCAAGCAGCAAAGGTGCCGCTTCTTCTGTAAAACAGGAGCTTCAATCTTCAGAGACGATTCAAAATAAGATATCCAGCTCATTAAAGAAAAGCTTTAAAAAAGAAGAAAAAACTACCTTTCTGATCAAATTTAAAGATCAAGCTGACACTCAAAAAGCGGCAAAATCAGCTGTCAAAAGAGCGAAATCTAAAAAGCTTACCGCTGCTAAAACGGAATATCAAAAGCGTTCCGCCGTTGTGTCTTCGTTAAAAGTGACAGCTGATGAAGCTCAGAAGGATGTCTTGAAATATTTAAACAGCCAGAAAAATAAAGGGAATGCCGATGATATTCATTCCTATTATGTGGTAAATGGAATTGCAGTACATGCTTCTAAAGAGGTCATGGAGAAAGTGGCTCAGTTCCCTGAAGTAGAAAAGGTGCTTCCAAATGAAAAACGGCAGCTTTTTAAGTCATCCGCCTCCCCATTCAATATGAAAAAAGCGCAAAAAGCGATAAAAGCGACTGACGGTGTAGAATGGAATATAAACCAAATAGATGCACCGAAGGCTTGGGAGCTTGGATATGACGGAACGGGTACGGTTGTCGCCTCAATTGATACAGGGGTTGAATGGGAACACCCTGCATTAAAAGAAAAATATCGCGGGTTTAATCCGGAAAGCCCGAATGAGCCTGATAATAACATGAACTGGTTTGATGCTGTAGCGGGCGAGTCAAGTCCTTATGATGATCTTGCTCATGGCACTCACGTAACAGGTACAATGGTTGGTTCTGAGCCTGATGGCACGAATCAAATTGGTGTCGCACCTGGCGCAAAATGGATTGCCGTTAAGGCGTTTTCAGAAGATGGCGGGACAGATGCTGACATTTTGGAGGCCGGTGAATGGATTTTAGCTCCAAAGGACGCAGAGGGCAATCCTCACCCGGAAATGGCTCCGGATGTCGTCAATAATTCTTGGGGCGGGGGCTCCGGCCTTGATGAATGGTACAGGGATATGGTCAATGCCTGGCGTGCGGCCGACATTTTCCCGGAATTCTCTGCGGGAAATGCTGATCTTTTTAACCCGGGAGGACCTGGTTCTATCGCTAATCCTGCCAATTATCCGGAAGCATTTGCGACCGGAGCGACTGATATTAACAAAAAGCTTGGCGATTTTTCACTCCAGGGACCGTCGCCATACGATGAAACAAAGCCGGAAATTTCTGCTCCAGGCGTAAACATCCGGTCTTCAGTTCCTGGCCAGACATATGAAGACGGATGGGATGGCACTTCGATGGCAGGACCGCATGTTTCTGCTGTTGCCGCGTTGTTGAAGCAGGCAGACGCCTCACTTTCTGTCGATGAGATGGAGGATATATTGACAAGCACGGCTGAGCCATTAACAGACTCTACATTCCCTGACTCTCCGAATAACGGATACGGTCATGGTTTGGTTAATGCTTTAGACGCTGTATCAGCCGTTACAGACGGTTTAGGAAAAGCAGAAGGGCAAGTTTCTGTCGATGGGGAAGATGAAGAGATGCCTGTCTATCAACATGAGAAAGTAAATGAAGCTTATGAAGGTGCCAGCCTTCCGCTTACCTTGACAGCTGAAGACAATGTGAGTGTGACTGCCGTTAAATTGGCCTATAAGCTGGATCAAGGCGAATGGAACGAGGTCAATGCGAAACGAATCAGCGGAGATCATTTGAAGGGGACGTACCAGGCGGAAATCCCAAGTATAAAGGGGACCGCATTAAGCTATAAGTGGATCATTCAGGATTTTGGCGGCCATGTTGTTGAGTCTGACATATATGATGTAACCGTAAAACCTAGCATCACTACTGGATACAAGCAGGATTTTGAGACAGAACCAGGCGGCTGGCTTATGAGCGGAACAAACAATAACTGGGAGTGGGGAGTTCCGGAATCAGGACCTCATGCAGCTGCATCAGGAGAAAAAGTATATGGGACAAACCTGACTGGAAATTATGCCAATGGAGCGAATATGAATCTCACTATGCCTCCAATTGATGTGCCGGATTCAGGGAACCTGTTTCTTCAATTCAAGAGCTGGCACAACCTGGAAAGTGATTTTGATTACGGCTACGTTTTTGTTTTACCGGAAGGCGAAACGAATTGGGAGCAGGCTGGGGTCTATAATGGAAAGACTTCAAACTGGATCAACGAAGAAATTAATTTATCCGCATACAAAGGCCAAAACATTCGAGTGATGTTCAACCTTCAGTCTGATGAAAGCATTGCGAAAGAGGGCTGGTACATTGATGATGTTCAGCTTTCAAACAAATCTGCCGGAAAAACAGCTAAAAAGAATAAGCTGGGCGTACAAAAAACGGCAGAAAAGCAAAAGAAAAAAGCGGTTAATCCAAAAAAGGCTAAGCCTTCAACACATACAGCTGCCAAAACAGAACATAGCGCTGATATACAGCCGCAAGCATTGCCGCTAAGAGCACAGGTCAGAGTGATTGAAACAGGAAAATCAACCTATTCAGATCAATCAACCGGACAGTACAAGCTGACGCATAAAGCAGGAGACTATACGCTTATGGCAGAAGCTTATGGCTATCAATCGAAAACGCAAAAAGTGTCTTTGCAGGCAGATCAGACAACCCAAGCTAATTTTACGTTAGAAGAACTAAAGAAAGGCACATTAAAAGGCACTGTCATCAATAAAACAACAGGAAAGCCTGTAAAAGGGGCTTCCGTCTATGTTATTGAGGATGCCGCGGTTGAACCGGCAACTACAAACGACAAAGGAGAATATACACTTGAAGCCTATGAGGGCTCTTACACCATTAAAGTAGCTGCGCCGGGCTATTACAGCGATGAATTTTCCGTTGAATTAAAAGGTGATATCACAAAAGAAACTGTGCTAAAGCCTTTCGTCGGTTATCCAGGCGAGATCGGATACGATGATGGAACAGCGGAGAATGCAAATTCCTATTTTGCGGCCGGAAACGGATGGGCGGTTAAAATGTCACTGGCTGACGGCAAGGAAAAAGGCATGCTGACAGGAGGGCTATTCAGATTCTGGGATACGGAGTTCCCTGATCCTGGCGGCACAGAGTTTAAGGTCGAGGTTTACGATGCGACAGGGAAAGATGGAGCACCCGGCAAAAAAATTGCGGGACCATATCAAGCTGAAGCTCTTCGTAATGGCGAATGGACGAAAGTAGATCTCAGCTCGAAGGGGATTATGGTCGATAAAGACTTTTATCTTGTCTATATCCAGTCAAAACCTGATCCATATTCACCAGGCTTGGCAATGGATGAAACCGGGCAGTACTCAGATCGCAACTGGCAGTATGTTGACGGAACATGGCAAAAAGGGGATAAAGAAGACGGCAACTATATGATTCGTGCATTAGTCGATTATGAAGCTGCCGTACCTGACATTACTTCTCCTGCAGACCAATCATACACCAATAAGGAGAGCGTCACTGTAAAAGGAAAGGCATCTCCCGGGACGACTATAACCCTTTATAATGGTGATCAAGAAGCAGGAGAAACGAAAACTGCCGCAGATGGCACGTTCGAGGCAGGGGTTTCACTCAGCAAAGGGGAAAACAAGCTGACAGCGGCTGCATCAACAGACTCCGGAACGACAGATGCTTCAAGTCCTGTTACGGTCACACTTGATCAAGACAAGCCTGAACTGACGCTCGACAATCCAAAGGATGGCGAGAAAATCAATAAAGAAGCGCTGACTGTTAAAGGCACTGTTTCAGATGACAACTTGAAAGAAGTAAAGGTTAATGGCAAAAAAGCAACAGTCACAGACGGTTCCTATTCCGCCCGTATCCTATTGGAAAACGGAAGCAACGAAGTAAAGGTGACAGCCTCTGACTTAGCAGGCAACAAGACGACGAAAAAAGCTGTCGTCGATGTGAATTTTGACAAGCCAGTTATTAACGGACTAATTCCTGGTGAGGACAAAATCTTAAAAGCTGGTGAATCGGTCAAAATCGCTTTTTCAAGCACGAAAGGGGCAGATGCAACGTTTGTCATTCGTCTTCCGCTCACAAATGCAAGAGCGAATGTACAAAACGCTACCGAGCTGCCGTTAAGGGAAATATCTCCGGGACGATATGAAGGCTATTGGACAGCAACATCTTCTATTAAAGCAAATGGAGCGAAAGTAGAGGTTATCGTTCGAGACAATTACGGCAATGAAACTAGAAAAACAGCGAATGGAAAACTATATATCAATACTGAAAAGTAAGTGTAAAAAAGCTGCCGCCCTTGGCAGCTTTTTTTCTATATACTCGCATTCATTCCCTCGACAAATTAAGCAGTTATCCCTGAAAAATTGTATGGGCCTCTCAACATTAATTGACAGACTTTCCCACAGAGCTTGCTTTATACTTATGAAACAAGAAGGGGAACAGCGTGATGCAAGAAAGAAAGGGGTCAGGTGTGAAAATCTATTTAGATGTCATTTGGCTGTTAAACTTTTGTTTTGACGCACTGTTGCTTTTACTGACGGCATTTATTTTAAAACGCCATGTGAAAAAAAGAAGATTGATAGGCGGCGCGTTTATCGGTTCAAGTATTGTCCTTTTGATGTTTACTCCTTTCTCGCCGATCGTTGAGAACCCGGCCGGAAAGCTCGCTTTTTCGGTTGTCATTGTACTCGTAACATTCGGTTTTAAGAGGTTTCGTTATTTCTTTCAAAATTTGTTTTCCTTTTATTTTGCTACTTTTCTAATGGGAGGAGGAATAATCGGAGCACACTCATTGCTGCAGTCAAACTCTATTGTCAGTAACGGTGTCATGATCACCAATCAAACCGGATTTGGGGACCCGATCAGCTGGATGTTTATCGTGGCTGGCTTTCCCGCGTTATGGTTTTTTTCCAAGAGAAGAATCGAAGATATTGAAACAAAAAACATTCAATATGAGGAACGAGTCAGGGTACAGGCGGACCTGGGCGGCCAAACACTGCACGCAAGAGGCCTGGTGGATTCAGGCAACCAGCTGTACGACCCGCTCACAAAAACACCGGTCATGATAATTCACATTGATAAGCTTGAACCGATTTTCGGAGAGGCTGATACGATGATTATTCGAAATGCAGACCCGATGGAAGCGATTGAACAGCTTGATGATTCGTTTCGTTTTTTAGATAAAATGAGGCTGATCCCATACCGGGGAGTAGGCCAGCAGCATCAATTCTTATTATGTATCAAACCGGATCATGTAACGATTATGACAAAAGATGAAATGATTTCCGCGGATAAATGCTTAATTGGCATCAGTACGTCAAAGCTGTCGGCAGATGGAGATTTTGACGCGATTATTCATCCGAAAATGCTGTCAGGAAAAGCCATTAAACACGTGTCCTAATGTTCGCAAATGTCCGTTATTTATCATACTCATAAGACGTGACATTTAGAAGGGAGAGGAAGATGAAAAAACTTAAATTGCGGTTGACGCACCTCTGGTATAAGCTGCTGATGAAACTGGGCTTGAAAAGCGATGAAGTGTATTACATAGGCGGAAGTGAAGCTTTGCCGCCGCCATTATCAAAAGACGAGGAGCAGGTTCTATTAATGAAGCTCCCAAGCGGTGACCAGGCGGCCCGCGCTATTTTGATCGAACGCAACCTGCGGCTGGTCGTCTATATCGCCCGGAAATTTGAAAACACGGGAATTAATATTGAAGATTTAATCAGCATCGGCACCATTGGATTAATCAAGGCTGTGAATACCTTCAATCCGGAAAAGAAAATCAAGCTGGCTACATATGCCTCTCGCTGTATCGAGAATGAAATCCTGATGTATTTAAGGAGAAACAACAAAATCCGTTCAGAAGTATCTTTCGATGAACCGCTTAATATTGATTGGGACGGCAATGAGCTTCTGCTTTCTGATGTGCTGGGCACGGATGATGATATCATCACAAAGGACATTGAAGCAAACGTGGATAAAAAGCTTCTAAAAAAAGCGCTCGAACAGTTAAATGAGAGGGAGAAACAAATCATGGAACTTCGTTTCGGGCTTGTCGGCGAAGAGGAAAAAACCCAAAAGGATGTTGCGGATATGATGGGGATTTCTCAATCCTATATTTCCCGTCTGGAAAAACGAATCATTAAAAGATTGCGAAAAGAATTCAACAAAATGGTGTAAAAAATTTTTGCGGGTTAATCCCTTGATTCTACAAGGATTTCCCAATTATGACTATTTTTCGGTCTGAGTACAGTGCATATTTTTCCCACCCGAGGAGATACTTAACGTTGTACAGCAGCTCCTATAGGGAGGGAAAAAAGTGTTGAGAAATAAAGTCGAAATCTGCGGGGTGGATACGTCCAAATTACCCGTACTCAAGAATGAAGAGATGAGAAAGCTGTTTAGGCAATTGCAGGACGAAGGTGATGATTCAGCCAGAGAAAAGCTTGTAAACGGGAACTTGCGTCTTGTCTTAAGTGTCATTCAAAGATTTAATAACAGAGGGGAGTATGTTGATGACTTATTTCAAGTCGGCTGCATCGGACTAATGAAATCCATTGATAATTTTGATCTAAGCCACAATGTTAAGTTTTCAACATACGCTGTACCTATGATTATCGGAGAGATCCGCAGGTATTTGCGCGATAATAACCCGATACGAGTCTCGAGATCACTCAGGGATATCGCATATAAGGCACTCCAGGTAAGAGAACGGTTAATCAGTGAGACAAGCAAGGAGCCGACGGCAGAGGATATCGCCAAAGTTCTTGAAGTACCGCACGAAGAAATCGTGTTTGCACTCGACGCCATTCAAGATCCGGTATCTCTTTTTGAACCGATCTACAATGACGGCGGAGATCCGATTTATGTCATGGATCAAATCAGTGATGAACGCAACAAAGATACACAATGGATTGAAGAGCTGGCTTTGAAAGAGGGCATGAGAAGGCTGAACGAGAGGGAAAAAATGATTTTAAGAAAACGGTTCTTCCAAGGAAAAACGCAAATGGAAGTAGCCGAAGAAATCGGGATTTCTCAAGCACAGGTGTCCAGACTGGAAAAGGCAGCAATCAAACAAATGAATAAGAATATTCATCAATAGCATGGACGCGGAAAGCCTTTAAAACAGAAATTGTTTTAAAGGCTTTTCTATTTAGAAGCGGGCGGTTTACGTTTTCGAAAAAGTAAGGTATCCTAGTCCGTACACAGTTTTGTGAAAATTAAAACAATTATTCGGTTTGGAAAGAGGAGGACCACAATGATTTTGCAGCTTGACAATGTCTCACTAAAACGGAATGGAAAATGGATACTAAAGGATATTCATTGGAAAGTAGAAGAAAAGGAGAACTGGGTGCTTTACGGATTAAATGGAGCAGGGAAGACCGCGCTGTTAAATATGCTATGCTCTTACTATTTTCCGACAACAGGCGAGATGCAGGTGCTTGGTCATGTATTCGGAAAAACGGAGCTGGGAGATAAACTCAGACGAAAAATCGGCCTTGTCTCAGCGGGTCTTCAGCAAAAATTGTATCCGGCAGATTCAGCTTTTGAAATTGCTCTGAGCGGGGCATATGCTTCAATTGGCTTGTATGAAACTCCAAGTGCGGATATCAGAGAAAAAGCAATTGCCCTGCTCGAGGACTTAGGAGCCATCGATTATGCTGACCGCCGCTATGAAACTCTTTCTCAAGGAGAGAAACAAAGAGCTTTAATCGCAAGAGCGCTAATGGCTGATCCGGAGCTGCTTATACTGGACGAACCAGTTACAGGACTTGATTTTATTGCCCGGGAAAAACTGTTAGATACGATTACACATATTGCAAGCAGGGAAAATGCGCCGTCTATTCTTTATGTTACGCATCATGCGGAAGAAATTTTGCCGATTTTTGATAAAGCCCTCTTGTTAAAAAAGGGAGAAGTCTTTAGATCAGGACAAATGAAAGACATGCTGACAGATGAATCACTTTCTTCTTTTTTTGATACGCCGATCCGTGTATTATGGAATCAGGATCGTCCGTTTTTAACAAGAGCTGAGACGGTAACAAATGCATAACGACATACGATTCATCCTAGGGGTGCTATAGAAGCTGAGAGAGACGCTTGTCTCAACCCTTATTGACCTGATCTGGATCATACCAGCGGAGGGAAGCGGTGAAAAAAGCGGAGAATGCAGCAGCATGCACTCTGCTTTCTTTATTAAGCCGTTTCATGAATATGAAACGGCTTTTTTCTATTAAAAATAGGAGCGGATAACATGATTGATCAAGTAGAATCTTTACTAAAAAAAGCGGAAGAACAAAAGGACGAGCTCATTGGGCTTGCGAAAACGCTGATTTCTTTTAAAACACCGGCGCCGCCTGCGAGAAACACAGACAGCATCCAAACATGGATTGCACAGTTTTTGCGTGAGCGGGGATTTTTCATCGACAAATGGGACGTTTATCCAGGAGATCCCAATGTTGTGGGTGTCTTAAAGGGAACAAATTCAGCAGCCTATCAAAGTTTAATCATCAATGGGCATGTCGATGTGGCAGAGGTAAGAGAGGACGAGGAATGGGTGCATGACCCGTTTTGTCCTATTGAGAAAAACGGTTTCTTAATCGGCCGGGGCGCCTCAGATATGAAAGGCGGAATGGCCTGTGTGCTGTTTGCTGTAAAGCTGATTCGTGAAGCAGGCATTGAGCTCCCGGGCGATTTGATTCTGCAATCGGTCATCGGGGAGGAGGTCGGAGAGGCCGGCACGCTTGAATGCTGCAAAAAGGGCCATCACGCAGACTTTGCAGTTGTGGCGGATACGAGCGATATGCATATTCAAGGTCAAGGCGGAGTGATTACAGGCTGGATCGAAATCAAAAGCAGTCAAACGTTTCACGATGGAACAAGACGCAATATGATCCACGCTGGCGGAGGAACATTCGGGGCGAGCGCGATCGAAAAAATGGCAAAAATCATTTCTGGACTCGGTGAGCTTGAGCGCCATTGGGCCATTATGAAACGTTATCCCGGCTTTGCACCCGGTACAAACACAATTAATCCCGCTGTTATAGAAGGAGGCAGACATGCGGCCTTTATAGCGGATGAGTGCAGGCTGTGGATCACAGTCCATTTTTACCCGAATGAAACGCATGAACAAGTGGCAGCGGAAATAGAAGATTACATCAACCGGCTGAGTGACAGTGATATTTGGCTGAGGGAAAACCGTCCTGTCTTTAAATGGGGAGGCTCTTCAATGATTGAGGATAGAGGAGAAATTTTTCCGGCCTTGGAAGTTGATCCGGCTCATCCTGGCGTTTTAGCCCTTACAGCGTCACACGAGGAAATCAAACGGGAACGCCCGGTCGTTGACGTCTCTCAGACCGTAACCGATGGCGGATGGCTTTATAATTTCGGTATCCCAAGCGTGATCTACGGACCTGGCAATTTATATAATGCTCATTCCGTTAATGAGGAGGTATCGATTGAGCAGCTCGTAGATTATACGAAAATCATGCTCACATTCATCCTTAGATGGTGCAGCCGTAAAAAAGAACAATGATCATGAAAATTTCTCCTTGCTGACAAGGTTCAGCCCGCCCGTTCATATACTAGAAAAAAGGACCGAAAAAGGACGTGATGGGAATGATCAGCATTTCAGAATTTCAGGTGAAAGATGTCGTCAATGTCTCTAACGGAAAAAAATTGGGGAGCATCGGCGATATTGATATCAATGTCACTACAGGAAAAATTCAGGCGATTATACTAGGGGGAAATGGAAAAGTTCTCGGTTTTTTTGGAAAGGAAGAGGAAATGGTCATTCCTTGGCGAAATATAGTTAAAATCGGTGAAGATGTCATTTTAGTCCGATTAAGTGAATCCCATGCTTAGCTTTTTTGCCGCTGATTGTCAAATGCCGGAAGTCTGAACTCTTCCGGCACATTTCATTTATGAAATATGCAAATCGGCGCTAAACGAATGCAGAAAGATGTGGTAAAATAAGTGGGAAATTACGCCTTATAAATGTTTGTCGAAAGGTTGGATCATCATGAATACATATCACCCATTCAGTCTCACCACCCCCTCGACACTCATGATACAAGACTGGAAACAAACGAATCAAAATCATGCAGAAATCATTGCCGGATTTACTACGAAAAACGGCGGTGTCAGTCAAAAACCTTTTGAGTCGTTAAATACAGGATTGCACGTTCATGACAAAGATGCAGATGTGGTTAAAAATCGTGAATATATAGCCGATATGTTTAATATTGATTTGCAGTCTTGGGTATTTGCTGACCAGACACACGACAATCGCGTCCAAAAAGTGACGCAGAGGGACAGGGGCAAAGGCACCCGTGAGTATCAATCAGCTTTTAAAGCAACAGACGGGCTCTATACAAATGATAAAAATGTATTCCTGGCATTATGCTTTGCTGATTGTGTGCCTCTTTTCTTTTTCGATCCGGTGAAATCGCTTGTCGGGGTCGCTCATGCCGGATGGAAAGGCACGGTCAAACAGATTGGCAGAGAAATGGTGAAACAATGGACCGAACAGGAGGGCTCGAAGCTTTCTGATATATACGCTGTTGTCGGACCGTCTATCTGCGGTGCGTGCTATACGGTGGATGATCGTGTGATGAATGCTGTCCGCGCATTGCCGTTTTCAGCAGAGCGTGCCGTAAATCAGACGGGACAGGGGCAGTATCAGCTTGATCTGAAAGAGCTGAATCGACTCATACTGATCGACAGCGGTTTGGCAAATGAGCAGATTTCTGTCAGCGGTTTATGTACGGAAAGTGAGCCGTCACTTTTCTTTTCCCACCGGCGCGATCAGGGGAAAACAGGACGGATGATGTCCTTTATCGGAATGAAGGAGGCATAAAAGATCTTGCGTGTTGTTGATCATTTACGACATATAAACCAACAAATAAACGAAGCATGTAACAGATCGGGCCGCAGCTCCGATGAAGTTACGGTTATTGCAGTCACAAAATATGTCTCGCCAGAAAGAGCACAGGAGGCGGTCGATGCGGGCATCACGTGCCTCGGAGAGAACCGGGACGCCGAGCTGCTTCGCAAACAGGAAATCATAAAAGGAAATGTGGAATGGCATTTTATCGGCAGCCTTCAATCAAGAAAAGTAAAAGCTGTCGTCAATTCTGTTTCCTATATTCACTCTTTGGACCGGCTTTCATTAGCGAAAGAAATTGAAAAACGGGCTGAAGGTGCTGTCCAATGCTTTGTGCAGGTCAATACCTCGCTTGAGCCCTCTAAACACGGCATGAAAAAAGAAGAAGTGATACCCTTCATACAAGAGCTTTCCGGCTTTGAACACATCGTTGTGGCCGGACTGATGACTATGGCTCCTCTGACTGATGACCAAGATCAGATCAGAAGCTGTTTCCGAGCGCTGAGAGAACTTCGTGATCAGGTTCAAGAACTGAAACAGCCGAACGCTCCATGTACAGAACTGTCGATGGGCATGTCAAATGATTTTGAAATCGCGATTGAAGAAGGGGCTACTTATATTAGAATCGGCTCATCGTTAGTCGGAAATGAAACAGGGGGTGTACAGCAATGAGTATGAAAAATAAACTGAAAAACTTTTTCTCGATGGATGAAGAAGAATACGAATACGAATATATTGAAACTGAGCGGGATTCTCATGAGGAACAGGAACAAAAAGAAAAACCTGCTTATAATGCTGGTAAACCAGCAGCCAAACAGAACGTGGTAAGCTTGCAAAGTGTTCAGAAATCCTCTAAAGTGGTGTTGAGTGAGCCGCGCGTTTATGCGGAGGCGCAGGAAATAGCTGACCATCTGAAGAACAGGCGGGCAGTTGTCGTCAATCTTCAGCGGATACAGCATGACCAGGCGAAACGGATTGTTGACTTCTTAAGCGGAACCGTTTACGCCATTGGCGGCGATATCCAAAGAATTGGTTCAGATATTTTCCTATGCACGCCTGATAACGTAGATGTATCAGGCACAATTTCTGAGCTCATATCTGAAGACGATCAGAGGTGGTAAAGCGAGATGATCCTTTATCAAGTTTTTTCGGTTTTAAGCTTATTAATTACAATATACTCATTTGCCCTGATCATATATATTTTTATGTCATGGGTGCCGAGTACGAGGGAAACAGGAGTCGGACGTTTTTTAGCTTCGATCTGTGAACCATATCTCGAGCCATTCAGAAAAATTATCCCCCCAATTGCAATGCTGGATATTTCACCAATCGTAGCCATTCTCGTGCTGCGGTTTGCGACAACTGGCTTGTGGGGGCTTTATCGCATGATTGCCTTTTAAGGTGACAGTTTGATAGGGGCTTGGCTGCTGCCAAGCCTCTTTACATAGAAGGGAAAGACGATGAGCGATATTTATCAGCACTTCAGAAAAGACGAGCGTGCCTTTATCGATCAGGCGCTCGAATGGAAAAGAATTGTCCAGGAGCAGTACCGGATGAAGCTGACCGACTTTTTAGATCCCCGGGAACAGGTCATTCTCGCTGCTGTCACGGGACAGGCAGATGTAGGACTGGCTTTTTTCGGCGGCTATGGCAGAGCGGAGCGAAAACGGGCTATTTTATATCCTGAGTACATCAAGCCGGAAGAATCGGATTTTGAGCTTCAGGCGTTTGACGTCCGCTATGCTGAAAAATTTGTGACGGTCGATCACCGGTCACTTCTTGGTTCATTAATGGGAATCGGCCTGAAGCGGCAAAAGTTTGGAGATTTAGTGTTTTCAGAGACGGCGGTGCAAATCATTGTCTCAGCTGAAACAGCCGATTTTGTTGCGGCTCAGCTTACCCAAGCCGGAAAAGCCGCGGTCAAGCTTGAGAAAATTGACTTGTCAGACCTTAAAATTCCCGCATTAGATGTCGAAATAAGAGATGACACCGTTTCTTCTTTAAGGCTTGACGCAGTCTGCGCCTCTATGAGCAGGCAATCACGCCAGAAATCACAAACGCTGGTGAAAAACGGTCTTGTAAAAGTGAACTGGAAGGTTGTTGAAGATCCTTCTTACCAGGTTGCTGAAGGGGACATGCTCTCTATCAGGGGCTTTGGCCGCTGCAGTCTGACAAAAATCGAAGGGAAAACCAAAAAAGACAAGTGGAGAGTCACGTTTGAACGACAAAAATAGTCGGTTTTTCAGTTTTTTTCTCCATCTGTGTGGAATTTGCTTTATAATGTGAACTAGATAACCGTACTGAAATGTAAAAAATGGAGGTGGCATCATGCCATTAACGCCGAATGATATTCACAATAAGACGTTTACAAAAAGTTTTCGCGGATATGATGAAGACGAGGTAAATGAATTTCTGAGCCAAGTCAGAAAAGATTACGAAATTGTTCTCCGTAAAAAAACAGAGCTTGAAGCGAAAGTGAATGAGCTGGATGAAAGAATCGGGCACTTTGCCAACATTGAAGAAACGCTGAATAAATCGATTCTGGTTGCCCAAGAAGCAGCTGAGGACGTAAAGCGCAATTCTCAAAAGGAAGCAAAGCTGATTGTTCGGGAAGCGGAGAAAAACGCTGACCGCATCATCAATGAGTCTTTATCGAAATCAAGAAAAATCGCAATGGAAATCGAAGAACTGAAAAAACAGTCTAAAGTGTTCAGAACACGTTTCCAAATGCTAATCGAAGCGCAGCTTGATCTTCTGAAAAATGATGATTGGGATCATCTGCTCGAATATGAAGTCGACGCTGTGTTTGAGGAAAAGGAATAAATTCTCTGATTACCTTGACATTTTCTTAGCTTGTCGAATATAATACGTTCATAAATTCAGATGAAAAGACGGTTGAAAGGGACAGTCATGTTTCCATCATGCCTTTATAGCGACCCGGAGATGGTGAAAGTCCGGGATGGCCGGAATCATGTAGATCAGCCCTTAAGTTTCCTTTCTGAACTCACAGTAGGTTAGGACGTTCATCACGTTACGATGCTCGAGAGGAAAAAGCGTAAGCCTCGCTTTTTCTAAAAGGGTGGTACCGCGAGATAAGCTTTCTCGTCCCTTATGGGATGAGAGGGCTTTTTTTATTTTCTGAAAAAATTGGTGGAGGAATGAAAATGGATTACAAAGACACGCTCTTAATGCCGAAAACAGATTTTCCGATGCGAGGCAATTTGCCAAACCGTGAGCCTGACATGCAAAAGAAATGGGAGGAGCAGGATATCTACAGTCTAGTACAGGAACGGACGAAGGACCGCCCGAAATTTGTTTTACATGACGGACCTCCGTACGCAAACGGCGATATCCACATGGGCCACGCGCTTAACAAAATTTTAAAGGACTTCATCGTCCGCTACAAATCAATGAGCGGGTACAACGCACCATACGTACCGGGCTGGGATACACATGGATTGCCGATTGAAACAGCTCTTACAAAAAACAAAAAAGTGAACCGCAAAGAAATGTCAGTAGCTGAATTCCGCAAGCTATGCGAAGAATATGCATGGAAGCAAATTGAGGGTCAGCGTGAGCAGTTCAAGCGTCTCGGAGTCCGCGGTGACTGGGAAAATCCATATGTGACACTGAAACCGGAATATGAAGCACAGCAAATCCGCGTTTTCGGTGAGATGGCAAAACGAGGATACATTTATAAAGGCCTTAAACCGGTTAACTGGTCACCTTCAAGTGAGTCTGCTTTAGCTGAAGCGGAAATCGAATATCAAGACAAACGCTCAGCATCTATTTACGTCGCTTTTGGCGTGAAAGACGGAAAAGGAGTGCTTGAAAACGGTGAGCGCATCATCATTTGGACAACAACGCCTTGGACGATCCCTGCAAACCTCGGCATTTCGGTGCATCCTGATCTAGAATACAGCGTGATTGCAGTCGGTGATGATCGCTTTGTTGTAGCAAGTGCACTGGTTGAAGCTGTAGCTTCTGCATGCGGCTTTGAGCAGTATGAAGTGACAAGAACGATCAAAGGGAAAGATCTCGAAAATATTATCGCTGAACATCCGCTATACGGCAGAGATTCACTCGTTATGCTTGGCGATCACGTGACAACTGACGCCGGAACAGGCTGTGTTCATACAGCACCGGGACATGGGGAAGATGACTTTATCATCGGCCAAAAATACGGCTTAGACGTACTTTGTCCGGTTGATGAAAAAGGTGTGATGACAAGCGAAGCTCCTGGCTTTGAAGGTATGTTCTATGATGATGCAAACAAAGCGATCACTCAGCAGCTCGAAGAAAAGGGCGCGCTCGTAAAGCTTGAATTCATTACACACTCCTATCCGCACGACTGGAGAACAAAGAAACCAACCATTTTCAGAGCAACTGCGCAATGGTTTGCGTCTATTAAAGATTTCAGATCAGACCTGCTGGATGCCATTAAAGAAACTAAATGGGTTCCTGAATGGGGAGAGCAGCGCTTGCACAATATGGTGCGCGACCGCGGCGACTGGTGTATTTCCAGACAGCGTGCATGGGGTGTGCCGATTCCGGTATTTTATGCTGAAAACGGTGAGCCAATCATCACAGATGAAACGATTGAGCACGTTTCAGAATTGTTTAGAAAACATGGCTCTAACATTTGGTTTGAAAAAGAAGCGAAGGATCTTCTTCCGGAAGGCTTTACGCATCCTGGTAGCCCGAACGGCACATTTACAAAAGAACAGGACATCATGGATGTTTGGTTTGATTCTGGTTCTTCCCACCAAGCGGTGCTTGAAGAGCGCGAGGATCTCGTTCGGCCGGCTGATTTATATCTTGAAGGCTCTGACCAATACCGGGGCTGGTTTAACTCATCTCTATCAACAGCAGTAGCCGTAACAGGAAAAGCGCCATATAAAGGTGTGCTCAGCCATGGATTTGCACTGGATGGAGAAGGACGCAAAATGAGTAAATCCATCGGTAACGTTGTGGTTCCAGCAAAAGTTATGAAACAGCTTGGCGCCGACATTTTAAGATTATGGGTGTCTTCTGTTGACTACCAGGCGGATGTTCGCGTGTCTGATGCGATTCTGAAGCAGGTTGCTGAAGTATACCGTAAAATCCGCAACACGTTCCGTTTCCTTCACGGCAACCTATTCGATTTTGATCCAAAAACAAATGCGGTGGCTGTGGAAGATCTTCGTGAAGTCGATCAGTATATGCTGATTAAGCTAAACAAACTGATTGATAAAGTGAAAAAAGCGTATGACGAGTACGAATTTGCGGTTGTGTATCACAGCATCCACAATTTCTGTACAATTGAATTAAGCTCATTCTATCTGGATTTCGCTAAGGATATTGTATACATTGAGCATGCGGATCATCCGGATAGACGCAGCATGCAGACTGTATTCTATGAAACGCTGCTGGCATTAGTGAAGCTTACAGCACCGATTCTGCCTCATACTGCTGACGAATTGTGGTCTCACTTAACATTTGTTGACGAGCAAAGCGTTCAGCTGACAGATATGCCGGAAACGATTGCGGTTCCAAACAGCGAAGCCACAGAAGATAAGTTTGACCGTTTTATGTCTCTTCGTGATGATGTGCTAAAAGCGTTAGAAACAGCGCGAAATGAAAAAATCATCGGTAAATCATTGGAAGCAAGCCTGAAGTTGTATCCGAATAAAGAGAACAAAGAGCTATTAGCTTCTATTAAAGAAAATCTTTCTCAGCTGTTTATTGTTTCTGAATTAACCATCAGTGAAGAAAATGAAGCGCCAAACGATGCGCAAAGCTTTGAGACAGGGAAAATCGCTGTCGAGAAAGCTGAAGGCGAAATGTGTGAGAGATCCCGGGTGATTTCTAAAGATGTAGGTGCAAACCCGAAATATCCTACACTGTCACTGCGCAACGCTGAAATCGTTGAAAAGTATTATCAGAATTAATGAAAGAGCCCGGCGCACAAGCCGGGCTTTTTTTGTGCCAAGAGTGACATCGTTTAGAATGGCAGGAAAAATCTTATGGGCTTTAGATCATCATTCACAGGTAACAATATAGGTATTACGTTAAGAGCAGGAGTTGTGATGAATGAATGATCAACTGACCGCAATTTATACGGAACTTCTTCTGATGAAAGAAGAATTACAGTCGAGATTATTTGAGTATTCTTGCTTTCAGGTTTCAACAAGCCCGCAGGCAGCAATCAATCATAAACAAAAAGCAACTCTGATCTATCATATTAAAGAAGAGCTTCAGGACGTTCTTCTCGCATTGTCAAAAATTGAGGACGGCACATTCGGATACTGTGAAGAAACTGGGTCTCCCATTCCTCTTTCAAAGCTGGCGGTGCTGCCGACAGCGCGAACAGCAAACGATTTTCTGTATTCAGTCCAATTTGAAAAAAAAACGCTTCCTCTGTGGAAATCAACTGATATTGAGTATGATCAGGCGCTGTATGAATAACAGCGCCTTCCCAATTAAGTCTGTACAGAGGCTGATATTTCTTTACTCCTGTGCTTTTTATTGATAAAATGCATAATGGATTAAAGTAACCGTACAATGGAGGAACGTTTGTGCTGTATTACGTTATCGCACTACTTATTATCGCAGCTGATCAACTGACAAAATGGCTTGTCGTCAAGAACATGGAACTTGGACAAAGCATACCGATCATTGATCAGGTATTCTATATCACCTCCCATCGCAATACGGGTGCGGCGTGGGGGATATTAGCCGGTCAGATGTGGTTTTTTTACCTCATCACAACTGCAGTTATTATTGGTATTGTTTATTACATACAGCGATATACGAAAGGGCAAAAGCTTCTTGGTGTTTCCCTTGGACTCATGCTTGGCGGCGCCATCGGCAATTTTATCGACCGGGCTGTCAGACAGGAAGTGGTGGATTTTATCCATGTCATTATCGTCAATTACAATTACCCGATCTTTAATATCGCGGACTCTTCATTATGTGTCGGCGTAATGCTTTTATTTATACAAATGCTGTTGGACAGCGGGAAAAAGAAGAAGGAGCAATAGAATGAATCAATTTGACATAACCGCTTCAGAAGAACAAAAAAGTGAGCGGATTGATAAATTTCTGGCATCGACTGAAAATGGTTGGTCGAGAACCCAGGTTCAGCAATGGGTGAAGGACGGACAAGTTGTCGTAAACGGAAGCCCGGTGAAAGCGAATTATAAAATTCAGCCGGGTGATCAGGTGACCGTCACTGTACCTGAGCCGGAAGCACTCGACGTGCTGGCAGAACCGATGGATCTGGATATATACTATGAAGATCAAGATGTGCTGGTTGTCAATAAACCTCGCGGAATGGTGGTGCACCCAGCACCCGGGCATCTTACGGGCACACTTGTAAACGGCCTTATGGCTCATTGCACGGATCTTTCCGGAATAAATGGCGTGATGCGTCCGGGGATCGTTCACAGGATCGATAAGGATACGTCCGGATTATTAATGGTGGCGAAAAATGATATGGCACATGAGTCTCTCGTGAACCAATTGGTCAACAAAACGGTCACGCGGAAATATACGGCGGTTGTCCACGGAATTATTTCTCATGATGACGGTACAATTGATGCGCCGATCGGGCGGGATAAGAAAGACCGGCAAAGCATGACCGTAACACGTGATGGCAAAAACGCCGTCACTCATTTTCATGTTCTTGACCGCTTCCAGGAGTTTACGCTTGTAGAATGCCAGCTTGAAACAGGAAGAACGCATCAAATCCGTGTTCATATGAAGTATATCGGCTTCCCGTTAGCGGGAGATCCGAAATACGGGCCGAGAAAAACGATCGATTTTAACGGACAGGCGCTTCATGCCGGAATTTTAGGTTTTCAGCATCCTCGCACTGACGAATATATCGAATTTGAGGCACCGCTTCCTGAGGATATGTCTGCTTTAATCGAAAATCTGAGAAAAACCCGTTGACAGGACGTCTCTTTTCTGAAATAATAAACGAAGCTGAATAGATTCTTTAAAACAGTCCAGAGAGGCTGAGAAGGATAACGGATTGACGGGATACGTGTATATGCACGCACCTTGTCCTAAACCCCTCTCTGCCAATGGCAAGAGGGGTTTTTTCTTCTAAATGAAATGTGAGGTGTCACATAATGAATCAAAAAGCTATCATTCTCGACGAACAGGCAATCAGACGTGCGCTGACCAGAATTGCTCACGAAATGATAGAACGCAATAAAGGGATGAACAACTGCATCCTTGTCGGCATCAAGACAAGAGGCATTTATTTAGCAAAACGCCTCGCCGAACGGATAGAACAGATTGAAGGAAATCCTGTAACGGTTGGAGAAATTGATATCACCCTTTACAGAGATGATCTATCCAAAAAAACGAGCAATGAAGAACCGCTTGTGAAAGGTGCAGATATACCGGTAGACATCACAGATCAAAAAGTAATTGTCGTAGATGATGTTCTTTACACAGGAAGAACGGTCAGAGCCGCTATGGACGCCCTTGTCGATGTAGGCAGGCCTTCCTCAATTCAACTGGCTGTGCTTGTTGACAGAGGGCACAGAGAACTGCCGATCCGAGCAGATTACATCGGGAAAAACATTCCGACTTCAAAAGCTGAAAAGGTTATGGTGCAGCTTGATGAGGTTGACAAAAACGATCTCGTCGCCATTTATGAAAATGAATAATGTATCACCTTTTTAAACGCAATCCAGAGAGGTTGCAAAGAGGTGCACAGCGAAGCCCCGAAAGTATGCGGCCGGTCTTTGTATGCCTCTTTGCGTAAAAATAGCAAAGAGGTTTTTTTATACAGTTATTAAGTCATCCTAATATGAAAAGTCATCAATCAGGGGGAAAATCATCATGAGTAAGAAAAAAGTTAATTTAGGAGTCGGGGAAATCCCGAAACCTTTCTCTTGGGTTTCGTTCAGCCTGCAGCATTTATTCGCGATGTTTGGTTCAACGATTTTGGTTCCGAAGCTGGTCGGAATGAGTCCTGCTGTTGCACTGGTGACGAGCGGTATCGGAACACTTGCTTACCTTCTGATCACGAAAGGACAAATACCAGCGTACCTCGGTTCATCCTTTGCCTTTATTTCTCCGATCATCTTGGTAAAAGCGACCGGCGGACCGGGAGCGGCAATGGTTGGTGCGTTTCTGGCAGGGCTTGTGTACGGGCTGATTGCCTTGCTGATCAGACAGCTTGGAACAGGCTGGCTGATGAAGCTTCTCCCGCCTGTCGTCGTAGGTCCGGTTATTATCGTCATTGGACTGGGTCTGGCAGGTACAGCGGTAAATATGGCCATGTATGCTGATCCGAATGCAAGTGAGCTGGTTTACAGCTTAAAACATTTCAGTGTTGCAGGTGTCACTTTAGCGATCACGATCATTTGCGCGATTTTCTTGCGAGGATTCTTAAGCTTAATCCCGGTCTTGATCGGGATCATTGGCGGATACTTGTTTGCCCTGATTCAAGGAATTGTCAACTTCCAGCCGGTGCTTGACGCGAAATGGTTTGCAATCCCTGAATTCATCATCCCGTTCAAAGATTATACGCCGTCAGTGACACTTGGCATTGCCGCAGCAATGGTCCCTGTCGCATTTGTTACCATGTCAGAGCATATTGGCCACCAGATGGTGCTGAGCAAAGTTGTCGGACAAGACTTCATTAAAAAACCGGGTCTCCATCGCTCAATAATGGGCGACAGCGCGGCCACAATCCTTGCTTCCTTGATTGGCGGCCCGCCTACAACCACTTATGGAGAAAACATTGGCGTACTGGCCATTACGAGAGTGTTCAGCGTCTTTGTTATCGGAGGCGCAGCAGTGATTGCCCTTTGTTTCGGCTTCATCGGCAAAATATCTGCGCTTATCAGTTCAGTCCCGTCAGCGGTTATGGGAGGCGTTTCCTTCCTGCTGTTCGGCATCATCGCTTCCAGCGGTTTGAGAATGCTGATTGACAACAAAATTGATTATGAAAATAACAGAAACCTCATCATCACATCAGTCATCCTTGTAATCGGCGTAGGCGGCGCATTTATTCAGGTGTCTGAAGGAGGATTCCAAGTGTCAGGCATGGCGCTTGCGGCAATTGTAGGTGTCATCTTAAACCTGATTCTTCCGCAAGTGAAGGAAGAGCAGGCAGACACATCCGAACAACATCATATCTAAACCTTTTAATGAAAGTCCAGAGAGGCTTGGAAGGGTTATAAAGAGAAGAAAGCTTCACGCTGCTCCTCTATTTAACCGTACCCCGAGTCTATCCAAGACCGGGGTTTTTTTCAGCCTTAAAAAGTTGAAATGAGAGGGGAAAGAAAATGAAGCATTTAACGACGATGAGTGAACTCAGCACTGGGGAAATCAAAGATTTGCTTCAAACTGCGCAAGACCTCAAAAACGGAAAAACAGACCATCAGCTGCCAGGGAAATTTGCAGCGAATCTGTTTTTTGAACCAAGCACCAGAACACGATTCAGCTTTGAGGTAGCTGAAAAGAAACTGGGCATGAATGTCCTGAATCTCGACGGAACAAGCACAAGTGTACAAAAAGGTGAAACCTTATATGACACAATCCGAACGCTCGAATCAATCGGTGTTGACGCGTGTGTTATCAGGCACAGTGAGGATGAGTACTACAAAGAGCTTGTCGGACATGTAAATATCCCGATTCTGAATGCAGGCGATGGGTGCGGTCAGCATCCGACACAATCATTGCTTGATTTAATGACAATCAATGAAGAATTCAACACGTTCAAAGGCCTTACCGTCTCCATTCACGGCGACATTAAGCACAGCAGGGTCGCAAGATCTAATGCTGAAGTGTTGACAAGACTCGGTGCCCGCGTTCTGTTTTCCGGTCCGCCGGAATGGCAGGATGAAGAAAATACGTTTGGCGTGTATGTCTCAATGGAAGAAGCAGTAGAGACTTCGGATGTTGTCATGCTGCTCCGTATTCAAAATGAAAGACATCAGTCAGCTGTCAGCCAGGAAGGCTATTTAAATGAATTCGGCTTGACTGTAGAACGGGCTGAACGTATGAAGCAGGATGCGATTATTATGCACCCCGCCCCTGTGAATAGAGGAGTGGAGATTGATCACAGCTTAGTAGAAAGCGAAAAATCAAGAATCTTCAAACAAATGCAAAATGGTGTATTCATCAGAATGGCAGTGTTACAGCGAGCCTTACAAACCAATGCGAAAAGAGGAGAAGCAGCGTATGTCATATCTCATTAAAAACGGCTGGATACTTAACAAAAATGGTGAAAAAACAGAACAGGATATTCGAGTGACAGGAGAGGTCATCTCCGAAATCGGCAAGCTTGATGCAGCAGATGGAGAAACGGTTATTGATGCGAAAGGATTGCTCGTTTCACCGGGGTTTGTTGACCTCCATGTACACTTTAGAGAGCCTGGCGGAGAGAAAAAAGAAACCATTGAAACTGGTGCAAAAGCAGCGGCGCGCGGCGGTTATACAACCGTAGCGGCCATGCCGAATACACGGCCGGTTCCTGATACGAAGGAGCAGATGGAATGGGTGCAAAAGCGCATTAAAGACACATCATGTGTCAGAGTCCTTCCTTATGCATCTATTACGATCAGACAAATTGGTGATGAGATGACAAACTTTGAAGCATTAAAGGAAGCTGGGGCATTTGCATTTACAGATGACGGCGTCGGTATACAGACAGCAGGAATGATGTATGAAGCAATGAAACGCGCAGCCGCGATAGACAAAGCGATTGTTGCACATTGCGAGGACAACTCCTTAATTTATGGAGGAAGCGTACATGAGGGGACATTCTCCAAAGCAAACGGGCTCAACGGCATTCCTTCTGTGTGTGAATCGGTTCATATTGCACGCGACGTGCTGCTGGCTGAGGCGGCAAACTGCCATTATCATGTATGCCATATCAGCACGAAAGAGTCTGTCAGGGTCGTACGCGATGCGAAAAAAGCGGGAATCAGAGTGACAGCAGAAGTATCACCGCATCATTTGCTGCTTTGTGATGAGGACATTCCGGGGCTGGACACAAACTATAAAATGAACCCGCCGCTGCGCGGTGCGGAAGATAGAGAAGCACTGATTGAAGGGCTTTTGGACGGAACGATCGATTTTATAGCAACCGACCATGCGCCGCATACAGAAGAAGAGAAAAACACAGAAATGAAGCTGGCGCCGTTCGGTATTGTCGGTTTGGAAACAGCGTTCCCGCTTCTTTACACACATTTTGTCAAAAACGGCAGCTGGACGCTGAAACAGCTGATTGATTATATGACAATCAAGCCGTGCCAAGCGTTTGGTCTCCCATATGGAACACTGAAACCGGGACAAGCAGCTGACATCACATTAATCGATTTGGAAAGAGAAGCAGTGATAGACAAAGAAACATTCTTATCTAAAGGTAAAAACACACCATTTAACGGCCTCAGCTGCAGCGGCTGGCCAGTCGCTACAATTGCAGCAGGAACGCTTGCTTATGAAGAAGGGAGACTTGTGAAATGAAAAGACGATTAGTACTGGAAAACGGAGCGGTATTTGAGGGCAAAGCCTTCGGGAGCTTGGAGCACAGCATGGGGGAAGTCGTTTTCAATACCGGTATGACTGGTTATCAGGAAATTTTGTCAGACCCTTCTTATTGCGGGCAGATTGTTACGTTAACATATCCGCTTATCGGAAATTACGGCATTAACCGTGATGACTTTGAATCCATTACGCCTTTTGTTAAAGGATTGATTGTAAAAGAATTATGTGAACTGCCTTCCAACTGGCGTTCAGCGTACACATTGGATGAGTATTTAAAAATGAAAAACATTCCGGGACTGCAAGGAATTGATACAAGAAAGCTGACGAGAATGATCCGCACGGCCGGCGCGCTAAAAGGAACGTTTGCCTCACCTGATGAAGATATCGAATCGGTACTGAAAAGACTGAACGAAACTGAACTGCCGAGAAATCAAGTATCCCAAGTGTCAGCCAAAACAGCATACCCTAGCCCGGGAAGAGGTAAACGCATTGTCCTGGTGGACTTTGGCATGAAGCACGGCATTTTAAGAGAGCTGAACAAACGGAAATGCGATGTCATCGTTGTGCCTTACAACGTAACAGCAGAAGAAGTCCTTCAGCTGAAGCCAGACGGCATCATGCTTTCTAACGGACCTGGAGACCCGAAAGATGTGCCTGAAGCAATTGAAATGATAAAAGGTGTTCTTGGAAAAGTGCCATTATTCGGAATTTGTCTCGGCCACCAGTTATTTGCGCTGGCGTGCGGAGCCAATACTGAGAAAATGAAATTCGGTCACAGGGGCTCCAACCATCCGGTAAAAGAGCTTGCAACCGGAAAAGTTGCCTTAACATCACAAAACCATGGCTATACAGTTTCATCTATCAATGAAACAGAGCTTGAAGTCACACACATCGCGATAAACGACGATACGATTGAAGGGCTGCAACACAAAACACTGCCGGCATTTACGGTTCAATATCATCCAGAAGCATCACCTGGTCCTGAGGACGCTAATCATCTATTTGACAGATTTATCGAAATGATTGAAACAACGGAGAAAGAAGGGGAAGCGGTATGCCAAAACGCGTAGACATTAACAAAATTTTAGTAATCGGGTCAGGACCAATCATCATCGGCCAAGCAGCTGAATTTGATTATGCGGGAACGCAAGCCTGCCTTGCATTAAAAGAAGAAGGCTATGAGGTCATTCTTGTCAACTCAAACCCTGCAACGATCATGACCGATACAGAAATGGCTGACCGGGTTTACATCGAACCGCTGACACCTGAATTTCTGACGCGGATCATCAGAAAAGAGCGTCCTGACGCCATTCTTCCTACACTCGGCGGTCAAACCGGCTTGAATCTTGCGGTTGAGCTTTCTGAGCGAGGTGTGTTGGAGGAGTGCGGCGTTGAGGTGCTCGGCACAAAGCTGTCTGCAATCCAGCAGGCTGAGGACCGTGACTTGTTCAGAACATTAATGAATGAGCTGAATGAACCCGTCCCTGAAAGTGAGATCATTCACTCGCTAGAAGAAGCCGAGAATTTCGTCAGCCAAATCGGATTTCCTGTCATTGTCCGCCCTGCATATACATTAGGCGGCACAGGCGGAGGGATTTGCTCCACTGAAGCCGAGCTGAAAGAAATTGTTGAGAATGGATTAAAATTAAGCCCGGTGCACCAATGTTTGCTTGAAAAAAGCATTGCCGGCTATAAAGAAATCGAATACGAAGTTATGAGGGACAGCCGAGATCATGCGATTGTCGTTTGTAACATGGAGAACATTGATCCGGTAGGAATCCATACAGGAGACAGTATTGTCGTCGCACCGAGCCAAACGCTCAGCGACCGTGAATATCAGCTCCTCCGGAATGTATCTTTAAAACTGATCCGTGCGCTTGGAATTGAAGGGGGATGTAACGTACAGCTCGCTTTAGATCCAGACAGCTTCCAATACTACATCATTGAAGTGAACCCGCGTGTCAGCCGTTCATCTGCCCTTGCATCAAAAGCGACAGGCTATCCGATTGCAAAGCTCGCAGCTAAAATCGCCGTCGGCCTTTCACTAGACGAAATGATGAATCCGGTGACAGGGAAGACATACGCTGCATTTGAACCAGCGCTGGACTATGTTGTATCTAAAATACCTCGCTGGCCGTTTGATAAGTTTGAATCAGCAAACAGAAGGCTCGGCACCCAGATGAAAGCGACGGGAGAGGTGATGGCGATTGGCCGCACGCTTGAAGAATCGCTGCTGAAAGCTGTGCGTTCACTGGAAGCTGATGTGTATCATCTTGAATTAAAAGATGCCGCCGATATACCTGATGAGCTTCTCGAGAAGCGGATTAAAAAAGCCGGAGACGAGCGTTTATTCTACCTGGCTGAAGCGTACAGAAGGGGCTACACAGTTGAGCAGCTTCATGAATTCTCTGCCATCGACCTCTTTTTCCTGCATAAGCTGTTCGGAATCGTTCAGTTTGAAAAAGAGCTGAAAGCAAATGCGGGCGATACGGGTGTGCTGAGACAGGCAAAAGAACTCGGATTTTCTGATAAGTACATCAGCCGCGAGTGGAAAATGAAAGAATCTGAGCTTTACAGCTTGAGAAAACAAGCGGGAATTGCACCGGTATTTAAAATGGTAGATACGTGCGCGGCGGAATTCGAATCAGAAACACCATACTTCTACAGCACATATGAAGAAGAAAACGAATCTGTTGTTACAGATAAGAAAAGCGTGATCGTACTTGGCTCCGGCCCGATTCGAATCGGACAGGGGGTTGAATTTGACTACGCCACAGTTCACTCCGTGTGGGCAATTAAACAAGCAGGCTATGAGGCAATTATCGTCAATAATAACCCTGAAACCGTGTCAACTGATTTTAGTATCTCAGACAAGCTGTACTTTGAACCGCTTACGATCGAAGATGTCATGCATATCATTGATCTCGAACAGCCGATGGGCGTTGTCGTGCAATTTGGCGGACAAACTGCAATCAACCTTGCTGACGAACTTTCTGCACGCGGAGTCAAAATCCTTGGAACGTCATTAGAAGATTTAGACCGTGCGGAAGACCGGGATAAGTTTGAACAGGCGCTGGTAGAACTTCAAGTGCCGCAGCCGCTTGGCAAAACTGCGACATCAGTTGATCAGGCTGTAAACATCGCGAGCAACATCGGCTATCCGGTACTGGTGCGCCCTTCATATGTGCTTGGCGGCCGGGCGATGGAGATTGTGTATCATGAAGAAGAACTGCTTCATTACATGAAAAACGCAGTCAAAATCAATCCGCAGCATCCAGTATTAATTGACAGATATCTGACTGGAAAAGAAATCGAAGTGGATGCGGTGTCTGACGGCCAAACCGTTGTCATTCCGGGAATCATGGAGCACATTGAGCGTGCGGGCGTGCACTCTGGAGACTCTATCGCGGTCTATCCGCCGCAGTCCCTGACGGAGGACATTAAAGAAAAAATTGAACAATATACGATCGCACTTGCGAAAGGGCTGAATATTGTCGGCTTGCTCAACATCCAATTCGTCCTGTCACAAGGTGAAGTATACGTGCTTGAAGTCAATCCGAGATCAAGCAGAACGGTGCCGTTCTTAAGCAAGATCACGGGCATTCCGATGGCGAACCTCGCGACAAAAGTCATTCTCGGGCAAAAGCTGGCTGAGTTTGGCTACAATGAAGGCCTGCAGCCTGAACAGCAGGGTGTATTTGTAAAAGCACCGGTCTTCTCCTTCGCGAAGCTGAGAAGAGTGGACATTACGTTAGGGCCTGAAATGAAATCAACAGGTGAGGTCATGGGGAAAGATTCCACCCTTGAAAAGGCGCTCTATAAAGCCCTGATAGCTTCAGGCATTCAAATCCCTAACTACGGTTCCGTGCTTTTAACAGTGGCTGATAAGGACAAAGAAGAAGGGCTTGCCATCGCTAAACGATTCCATGCGATCGGGTATAACATTTTAGCGACCGAAGGAACGGCAGGGTATCTCAAGGAAGCATCAATTCCAGCGAAGGTCGTCGGAAAAATCGGCCAGGACGGACCGAACTTGCTTGATGTGATCAGAAATGGAGAAGCCCAGTTTGTCATCAATACGCTGACAAAAGGAAAGCAGCCGGCAAGAGACGGATTTAGAATCAGACGTGAATCAGTAGAAAACGGTGTTGCCTGCTTAACATCTTTAGATACGGCAGAAGCGATTTTGCGGGTGCTGGAAAGCATGACGTTCCGTGCCGATCAAATGCCGGCAGTCAACTCAAATCAGGAGGCGGCAATCACTATATGAAAAAAGCGTATTTGACGGTGTGTGCTAACCAGCAAATTGCAGACCGGGTGTATCAAATGGTCCTAAAAGGGGAGCTTGTCCAAGGGTTTACTGTCCCAGGACAGTTCCTTCACCTGAAAGTGAGCGAAGCGGTTACGCCTCTTTTGCGAAGACCAATCAGCATTGCTGATGTTAACCTTGGAAAAAATGAAGTCACCATTATTTATCGAGTAGATGGGGAAGGAACAAGACTCTTGTCGCTGAAGCAAAAAGGAGATCTGGTGGATGTCCTCGGGCCTTTGGGCAATGGCTTTCCAGTAGATGAAGTCCAACCCGGAAAGACGGCTTTGCTGGTAGGGGGAGGTGTAGGAGTGCCGCCTCTCCAAGAACTGTCGAAACGTTTAAAGGAAAAAGGCGTAAAGGTCATACACGTTTTAGGATTCCAATCGGTAAAGGATGTTTTTTACGAAAAAGAATGCCGACAGTATGGCGATACGTATGTGGCAACAGCTGACGGAAGCTACGGGGAAACCGGGTTTGTCACAGATGTCATCAAACAGAAAAGTCTTGAATTTGACATCCTCCTCAGCTGCGGGCCGACACCGATGCTAAAGGCGCTCAAACAAGAATACGCCCACAAAGAGGTTTACATTTCCATGGAAGAACGAATGGGCTGCGGTATCGGTGCATGCTTCGCTTGTGTGTGCCATACAAACGAAAGTGAGACAGCTTATGTAAAGGTATGTCTTGACGGGCCTGTATTTAAAGCTCAGGAGGTGGCGCTGTAATGCTAGAGGTGAAATTGCCGGGGCTGAATTTGAAAAATCCAATCATTCCCGCATCAGGCTGCTTCGGTTTTGGAAAAGAGTTTGCGCGTTTTTATGATTTGTCTTGTCTTGGAGCAATCATGATCAAAGCTACGACAAAGGAGCCCCGCTTCGGGAATCCGACGCCTAGGGTAGCTGAGACTGGCGCTGGAATGCTCAATGCGATCGGTTTGCAAAATCCAGGTCTGGAAAACGTCTTAGAAAATGAGCTGCCATGGCTTGAACAATTTGATACGCCTATTATTGCCAATGTCGCCGGTTCGCAGGTCGAGGATTATGTTGAAGTGGCAGAGCATATCAGTAAAGCGCCTAATGTACACGCACTTGAACTGAATATTTCCTGTCCGAATGTCAAAACAGGCGGAATTGCTTTTGGCACAAATCCTGCCATGGCTGCTGATTTAACGAAAGCGGTTAAAGAAGTGTCAGATGTGCCTGTATATGTGAAGCTATCTCCGAATGTGGCAAACATCACAGAAATTGCAGTAGCGATCGAAGAGGCTGGTGCGGATGGTCTAACGATGATCAACACATTAATCGGCATGAGGCTAGATTTAAAATCAGGTAAGCCGATATTAGCCAATAAAACAGGAGGGCTTTCGGGTCCTGCTGTAAAACCTGTTGCCATCCGCATGGTGTATGAGGTCAGCCAGGCTGTCAGCATTCCGATTATTGGGATGGGAGGCGTTCAGACAGCCGAAGACGCACTGGAATTTCTTCTGGCTGGAGCAAGTGCGGTCGCTGTCGGAACAGCAAATTTCGTGAATCCTTTCGCATGCCCTGACATCATTGAACAGCTCCCTGCTGTTTTACGCCAATACGGCTATGAATCTGTTGAAGAATGCATCGGAAGGAGCTGGAATCATGAAAAACAACCTGCCCATCATCGCGCTTGATTTTGCATCAGCTGAAGAAACATTGTCGTTTTTAGCGCCTTTTCACAAAGAACCATTATTTGTGAAGGTCGGGATGGAGCTTTTTTATCAAGAAGGCCCGGCCATCATTGCACAATTAAAAGAAAGAAACTGTGAGATCTTTTTAGATTTGAAGCTCCATGACATCCCGACCACAGTAAATAAAGCAATGAAGCGTCTTGCCTGCCTCGGAGTCGATCTTGTCAATGTTCACGCAGCCGGAGGTAAAAAAATGATGGAAGCAGCCCTGGAAGGCTTAGAGGAAGGCACGCCGGCAGGAAAAAAACGTCCGTCACTTATTGCAGTAACCCAGCTGACAAGCACTTCTGAACAAATGGTGAAGGAGGAGCTGCTCATCAGAAAGCCTCTCATTGACACGGTAGTGCACTACAGCAAACTGGCGGAGAATAGCGGACTTGATGGAGTGGTGTGCTCCGTCCATGAAGCAAAAGCCATTTACGAAGCAGTGTCGCCGTCGTTTCTGACGGTGACCCCGGGTATCCGTATGTCAGCAGACACTGCGAATGATCAAGTGCGTGTCGCAACGCCTTCTATAGCAAGAGAAAAAGGGTCATCAGCCATTGTTGTAGGACGCTCTATTACAAAAGCTGCAAATCCGCTGAAAGCCTATGAAGCTGTCAAACTCGAATGGGAGGGAATCAAACAATGAAACAAATCATCGCAAAACATCTATTAGACATTCAAGCTGTATTTTTACGCCCAAACGATCCGTTTACATGGGCGAGCGGCATTTTATCGCCAATTTACTGTGACAATCGCCTTACCCTTTCTTTCCCAGAGGTAAGAAATGATGTTGCTGCAGGCATCAGCAAGCTTATCCAGGAGCATTTCCCGGAAGCTGAGATGATCGCAGGAACAGCGACAGCAGGTATCCCTCATGCGGCATTGGCGGCTGACCGTTTGAACCTGCCGATGTGTTATGTGAGAAGCAAACCAAAAGCACACGGAAAAGGCAATCAAATTGAGGGTGCCGTTCAAAAAGGCCAAAAAACAGTTGTCATTGAAGATTTAATTTCCACAGGTGGCAGCGTACTCGAAGCTGCAGCAGCTCTAAAAGCCGCTGGCTGTGAAGTGCTTGGTGTGGTATCAATCTTTACGTACGGACTTCCTAAAGCGCGGGAAGCGTTTGCTGAGGCTGATCTTCCATACTACTCGTTAACTGATTATGACACACTGACAGAGGTTGCACTTGAAAATGGAAATATTCATACAGACGACCTGAAGAAGCTGCAAACATGGAAAATGAATCCCGAGTCAAAAGATTGGTTTAAAAATTAAAAAATAAATTGAAGAGCTTTAATGCCTTGACACGATTGAAAACAGGCCTTTGGGTCTGTTTTTTTATTAATCCTATAAAAAAACTCGGGTTGACTTATGTTAGAATTGTGCTAAAATTTACTACAAATCTGAAAAACTTATCAAGAGCGGCTGAGGGACTGGTCCTATGAAGCCCGGCAACCTGCACAATGTGTAAGGTGCTACTTCCAGCAAAATGTATTCCATTTTGAAAGATAAGGGCTACATGCAGTTCCTGTCTTTCTTTCCGCCGGATTGAAAGTTTTTTATTTTAAGAGGGGCTGTTTACGGAGAAAACAGCAGCCGCATCACATTACAATGGGAAAAGACAACCGGCAGAAAGCTACTGTTTGTCTCCGAAAGGAGGAAAGAAGAAATGTTAACGTACGATAATTGGGAAGAACCAACGATTACATTTCCAGAGGACGATCCTTATAAAGGGGCGCTGTCAGTTTTAAAATGGGCTTACGGCCATTACGGCAATCAGCTTGTTTATGCCTGCAGTTTTGGAATTGAAGGAATCGTTCTGATTGACTTAATCTATAAAGTGAAAAAAGACGCAGAGATTGTATTTCTCGATACAGGGCTTCATTTTAAAGAAACCTATGAAACGATAGAACGCGTCAAGGAGCGCTATCCCGGCCTTCATATCATCCTGAAGAAACCGAACCTTACTCTTGAGGAACAGGCGGAAGAACACGGTGATAAACTGTGGGAAAGAGAGCCGAATCAATGCTGCTATCTCAGAAAGATCGTTCCTTTAAGAGAGGCGCTTTCCGGCCACCCGGCATGGCTTTCCGGCCTGCGCCGCGATCAAGGGCCAAGCCGTGCCAATACGAATTTTTTGAACAAAGATGAGAAATTCAAATCAGTAAAAGTTTGCCCGCTTATCCATTGGACATGGAAAGACATCTGGAGATACACTTCTCGAAATGAGCTGGACTACAATCCGCTCCACGACCAAGGGTATCCAAGTATTGGCTGCGCGCCTTGTACGTCACCTGCATTTACTGCAGAGGACTTGCGCTCAGGAAGATGGAACGGTATGGCGAAAACAGAATGCGGACTGCATGAATAAGGAGCTGCAAAATGGAATTAGCCGCTATTTTATTTAGCTTGTTTTTTGCAGTGAATATTGGCGCAAGCGGCGCTGCAGCTTCAATGGGAGTTGCTTACGGATCTGGGGCCATCAAAAAGAAAACCTACGCTTTGATCATATGCGCCGTTGGTGTGCTGGCCGGGGCTGTCATTGGCGGGGGCGAAGTTGTGAAAACCATCAGCTCTGGGATTATCCCCGAACAGACGATCACGCTGACGATTGTTTGCATCATTATCGGGGCTGCTGCGCTGTCGCTATTTACAGCTAATCTGCTCGGCATTCCTTTATCGACAAGTGAAGTGACGGTCGGGGCAGTTGTCGGCGTGGGCGTGGCGTACAAAGTGTTGTTTGTAAACAATCTTCTGATTATTGTTTCATTTTGGATTTTCGTTCCGCTGTTCGCTTTCGGCTTCACATTTTTTGTAGCAAAGCTGTTTCGTTATTTTAAGATTGAAATTACGTCTTCCCGAAAACAAAACGTCCTTGGCATCCTTTTGCTATGCGCTGGTTTTTTTGAAGCGTTCTCTGCGGGCATGAACAATGTGGCGAATGCCGTTGGCCCGTTAGTGGCTGCCGGCGTACTGGATGTAGAGAAAGGAACCCTGTATGGGGGGGCTTTTGTAGCTCTGGGCGCACTGATATTAGGCCGCAGGGTATTAGAAACAAACGGGAAGAAAATTACAAGGTTTTCAAAAGGAGAAGGCATCCTCCTATCCGGAACAGGAGCAGGACTGGTGATCATCAGCTCTATATTTGGAATGCCAGTACCCTTGGCGCAAGTAACGTCATCGTCTATTATCGGAATAGGCATGGCGAAAAACGGCCCAAACGTATTTCATAAACAGGTCGTTCAAACGATGCTGAAAGTATGGATCGTGTCGCCGTTTTTATCTTTATCCATCTCTTATTTGCTTGTCTCTATGTTTTTAAAGGCGGATTATTATTCAATCTTTATCATGGTAAGTGTGCTTTTAGCTGCAGGCGGTGCCGTCAGCCTGACAAAAGCCATTCGTAAAGAGAGACGCTCTGTCCACGATCAAGGCGGGGGAATTTAACTATTAATCTGAGTTATTTTATCTGTTAACTAGGAGGAAATGAATATTATGAGTTTAGCACCACATGGAGGAAAACTGGTAAACCGAGTAAATGAGTCATATAATGTAAGCGGCATTCAGAAAGAAATTGAACTTGATTTGATTTCTTTTGCTGACCTGGAATTGATCGGAATCGGCGGATACAGCCCGATCGAAGGCTTCTTTAATGAGAAGGATTACGTATCTGTTGTTGAAAACATGCGTCTTGCTTCCGGTGTTGTATGGTCTCTTCCAATCACGCTGCCGGTAGATGCACAAAAAGCAGCCGAACTGTCAGTCGGCGAAACAGTAAAATTAACGTATGACGGAGAAACATACGGCGTTATCCAAATCGAAGACTTATACGTGCCTGACAAACAAAAAGAAGCTGTTAACGTGTATAAAACAGATGATCAGGCTCATCCGGGTGTGAAAAAGCTGTTCAGCCGCGGCGATACATATATCGGCGGTCCGATCACATTGATTAAAAAAGCTTCTAAACAATTCCCTGAGTTTACATTTGAACCGGCGGAAACAAGACGCCAGTTTGCAGAAAAAGGCTGGGAAACAATTGTCGGTTTCCAAACAAGAAATCCTGTTCACAGAGCGCATGAATATATTCAAAAAACAGCTCTTGAGACAGTGGACGGTTTGTTTTTAAATCCGCTTGTCGGCGAAACAAAATCTGATGACATACCGGCTGATGTCCGGATGGAAAGCTATCAAGTGCTTCTTGACAACTATTACCCGAAAGACCGTGTCTTCCTTGGTGTTTTCTTGGCTGCAATGCGTTATGCCGGTCCGAGAGAAGCGATTTTCCATGCGCTTGTCAGAAAAAACTACGGCTGCACACATTTCATTGTCGGCCGCGATCACGCCGGTGTCGGTGACTATTACGGCACGTACGAAGCCCAGGAGCTGTTTGACACATTTAAACCAGAAGAACTCGGCATTACACCGCTGAAATTCGAGCACAGCTTCTTCTGCGAAAAATGCGGAAATATGGGAACTGCAAAAACGTGCCCGCATGGCAGAGAGTATCACGTAATTTTATCAGGCACCAAGGTGAGAGGGATGCTGAGAGACGGTGTGCTGCCGCCTGCAGAATTCAGCCGCGCAGAAGTTGTTGAAGTGTTAATTAAAGGCATGAAGAAAAAAGAAGAAGCAGGCGTTTCTTAAGGAGGACTGGCAGTGACAAATCGCGATATTGTATGGCATGAAGCCTCTATTACAAAAGAAGAGTATCAGCAAAAAAACAAGCATAAAAGCTCCATTCTCTGGCTGACGGGTTTAAGCGGTTCAGGCAAATCAACCATTGCCAATGCTGCTGCGAGAGAACTTTTTGAACAAGGCTACCAAGTTATTGTGCTGGATGGTGACAACATTCGCCACGGTTTAAATAAAGATCTCGGTTTTTCTGACGAAGACCGAAAAGAAAACATCCGCCGAATCGGAGAGGTAGCAAAACTTTTTGTGCAGCAGGGCACCATTGTCATTACTGCTTTTATCTCTCCTTTCCGTGAGGACAGAGACCAGGTTCGCCAGCTTGTGGAAGCAGGCGAATTTAACGAAGTTTACATTAAATGCGACCTCGATATTTGTGAACAAAGAGATCCAAAAGGGCTCTACAAAAAAGCAAGAAACGGGGAAATTCCGTTCTTCACGGGCATTGATTCTCCTTATGAAGAGCCGGAAGCCCCTGAGCTCGTCCTTGACTCAGGACAATATGATCGTGAAGAGTGCAAAAATCAGCTGATCGAGTTTGTAAAGCAGCAATTGAGCTAAACGCCGCTCAGCTGTGTTCTTCTCAGATGCCGAAAAAATGCAAACTAGAACAACATCGCAGCGAACGTTCTGGAAGAACTCGAATAGATCGGGGGAAAGACGATGGGGAAAGTATATATTGTAGGAGCAGGTCCCGGAGATCCTGATCTGCTGACAATTAAAGCGCTGAAAGCCATTGAAAAAGCTGACGTAATCCTATATGACAGATTAGTAAATAAAGAGATTTTGCAATATGCCAAGGAGCAGGCGGACCTGATCTACTGCGGGAAGCTTCCAGATTTTCATACAATGAAGCAGGAAACCATCAATCGGTTTCTTGTGAAGTATGCGCAAAAAGGGAAAACCGTTGTCAGATTGAAAGGCGGAGACCCATTTGTGTTCGGCAGAGGGGGAGAAGAAGCGGAATGCCTTTCTGAAAATGGCATTCCGTTTGAAATTGTCCCCGGTATTACATCGGGAATCGCGGCAGCTGCTTATGCCGGGATTCCTGTCACTCATCGGGACGCGGGCTCTAACGTGGCTTTTGTAACGGGGCATTATAAAAAAGAAGAGGATTTTGAGGAAAAGTGGAAAGCGCTGGCCACAGGGATTGATACACTTGTCATCTATATGGGCATTAAAAATGTGCAGCAGATCGAAAAAAAACTCCTGGAAAACGGCCGGGACGGTGCTACTCCGGCAGCGTTTATTCATTGGGGAACAACGGACAAGCAAAAATCTGTTTTTTGTACAGTTGACACTCTTTCAGAAACGGTGAAAAAAGAAGACATTAAAAATCCGAGTTTAATTGTCGTAGGAAATGTTGTAAATTATCACTATAAGCTGGAATGGTTTGAATCTGAGCTGAAAAAACAAGATTTAAGCGAGGCGTTGTAAATGAAACAAGCGATTTTATATGTCGGCCACGGCAGCCGGGTAAAAAAGGCGCAGCAAGAGGCCGCTGCATTTTTGGAAGGATGCAAAGCGCACATCTCTGCGCCTGTTCAGGAAATCAGTTTTTTAGAGCTGCAGGAGCCGGCAATTGAGACAGGGTTTGAAGCATGTGTGAAGCAAGGCGCCACTCATATCGCAGTGGTGCCTCTGCTTCTTTTAACGGCTGCACATGCCAAACATGATATTCCGGAAGAAATTGCGTGTGCCGCGTCCCGTTATCCTTCAGTCCGTATTTCATACGGAAGTCCGATCGGGATTAACGAAGAAGTGGTCAAAGCGGTCTATCATCGTGTTAAAGACATAGGTGTTCCGTATGAAAACGCCAGGGTTGTGCTCATCGGCAGGGGAAGCTCAGACCCAGATGTAAAAAGAGACGTAACCGGCATTGCCGGATTGCTTCAAAACATCATGCCCGTCAGCGAAGTGATTCCATGTTTTATGACAGCATGCGGTCCCAATTACAAAGAGATTTTTTCTGAACTGAAAAAAGATGACGGCGTGACGACCTTTATTGTTCCGTATTTGCTGTTTACCGGGATGCTGATGAATGAGATTGAACGTGAGGTCCAGAAATTGAAGGCAGAAAATCCAAATGTCTACCTCTCTTCCTATATCGGTTTCCATCCGCATGTGAAAAAGGCGTTTTTACATCGTGTGAAAGAAACGGCCGACAACCATGAGGGGCAATTTGATTTTGACGGAGGTTTATATGCTCCCGCTTCACATTAGTTTGCAGAAGAAAAAGGTTGTGATTGCAGGGGGCGGCAACATTGCGCTCAGAAGGCTGAAATCGGTGCTATCAGAGGGAGCGGATATTACGATTGTCAGTCCGGTTGCGGAACCCGAAATCAGGCAGATGGCAGACAATCGCCAGATCAAGTGGCTGAGCCGAAAGATTGAGATAGAGGATTATCTCGATGCTTTTTTGATTATTGCCGCAACGGATGATGCCGCTGTGAATAAAGAGATTGCTCAAAACGCATCGTCTTCCCAGCTTGTCAACTGTGCCAGTAATGCTGAGTTGGGTAATGTGTATATGCCGAAAATCGTAAAAAGAGGGCATGTAACGGTGTCTGTCTCTACAAGCGGAGCCAGTCCAAAGCACACAAAAGAGCTTGCTGAAAAAGTGGATAAACTGATTGAAGGCGATTTTGTCGCTGAAGTTGACAGGCTTTATCAGGTAAGAAGAAAGAAATAAGCCAGAGCATACAATGCTCTGGCTTTTCTTTGTGCTGCTCAGCTTTTTTTCAGCTTGATGACAGTATCCGCATCAGGTGTGACAAAGACGGTATGCTGGCTGTCATAAGTCACGAAGCCTGGCTTTGCGCCGTTCGGCTTTTTGACATGCCTGATTTTTGTATAATCAACAGGCACAGAACTTGAATCTTTTGCTTTTGAAAAATAAGCTGCGATTGTGGCGGCTTCTATAATTGTTTGTTCATCAGGCTCGCTGCTTCTGATGACGACATGGGAGCCCGGAATATCCTTCGTGTGAAGCCATATGTCGTCTCTGGCTGCTGCTTTGGTCGTTAAATACTCGTTTTGGCGGTTGTTTTTGCCGACTAAAATAGTGATACTGGAAGAGGATTCGTATGTTTCTAAAACAGGGTTGTTCTGTTTTTGTTTTTTCTGCCCTTTTTGCTGCTTAGGACGTAAATATTTCCCCTCCACAAGCTCTTCTCTGATTTCACTGATATCACGCGGAGAAGCGGACGACAGCTGCTGAATCAGCTGGTCGAAGTATTCAATTTCTTGCTGTGCCAGCCTGATCTGTTCTTCGACAACGGCAACTGAGTTTTTCGCCTTCTGATACTTAGTGAAATAGGCCTGCGCATTCTCTGAAGGCGTTTTGTTCGGATTCAGCGGGATGGTAATTGTCGGATTTTCCTCATCATAGTAGTTGATGACTTCAGCCTGTTTGTCGCCTTTTTTCATCATATATAAATTTGCAGTCAGCAGCTCCCCGTAAAGCTGAAATTCCTTAGCATTTTCCGAATACTCCAGTGTTTTTTCCAGTTTTTTGATTTTGTTGGCGTTCTTTTTCCGTTCATTCACAACAAACCGCTCAAGATCCTGGGCCTGCTGTTTAACCCGGTCCCGCTCAGCTTTTCCGAAATAAAAACGGTCCAGCAGCTCACTTAACGAATCGAAGCGGCGTGCTTCTCCTTTAAGGTGAGTCAGCTCCAGCAGATAAAAATAATCCTTCCCGTTAACAGTCGTAATGTTAGGGATAAAGCGGTGCTCTCTTACCTCTCTAAAGAGCTCCAGCAGCGCTGTTGGAAGTGTTACTTTGTTGGCAAGGCCCGCTCTGTGGACAGCTTCTTTTGCGAACAGCGGAGAAACACCGGAAAAATGGTCAACAATTTGTTTATCTAGCCGCCCTTCTTGAAAACTGAGATGACGCAAAATGTCGTCTTCAGTTGCTTCAAGCGGCGGGATCTTATCCTGGGCCGGCGGAAGCTTATAATCGTAGCCCGGCAGTACGGTACGGTAGCTGTTCATTGACGGGGATAAATGTTTCAGCCCGTCGATGATCGCATTTTCCTCTCCGTCCGTCAGAATGATATTGCTGTGGCGGCCCATAATTTCGACATAAAGCTTTCGATGCGTTTCATCACCGATTTCATTGCGGCTTTTAATATGAAAAATCATAATGCGGTCAAGCCCCGCCTGTTCAATTTTTTCAATAAATCCGCCTTCAATATGCTTTCTCAGCAGCATGCAAAACATCGGTGGTTCACTCGGGTTTTCATACGTTTGGGCCGTGATATGCACCCGTGAATAGCTTGGGTGTGCCGATAATAAAAGTTTTTGGTTTTTTCCATTGGCACGGATGTGAAAAATCACATCGTGCTTATAAGGCTGATGGACTTTCGTGATCCGTCCGCCCATTATTCGCTCGTTCAGTTCGTGTGTCATTCCGTATGTAAACATGCCATCAAACGACATCTATAATACACCCTCTCATTCTTCCTGCATTCGATAATTATAGCATGAAATGGGACGAGTCAGAATAAGCATGCTTATAGAGTGATATCTCTATAAGAGAGCAGGGGAGTGGACGAGCGGAATGAAGTTTCATGAAATGGGACAAACAGATTTATTAGAGGCAACAAATACGTCCATGAAACAAGGATTAACTGAAAAAGAGGTGAAAAAACGCCTCGACAAGCATGGGCCAAACGAGCTTCAAGAAGGGAAAAAAACATCAGCGCTTATTTTGTTTTTAGCCCAGTTTAAAGATTTTATGGTGCTTGTGCTGCTTGCGGCAACACTCATTTCAGGGTTTCTTGGTGAATATGTGGATGCGGTTGCGATTATTGCGATTGTGTTTGTGAATGGCATACTTGGGTTTTTTCAAGAACGGCGTGCAGAGCAATCTCTTCAGGCATTAAAAGAGCTGTCAACTCCTCATGTGATGGCGCTCAGGGAAGGAAGCTGGACAAAGATTCCTTCTAAAGAACTGGTGCCGGGCGACATTGTGAAGTTTACAAGCGGCGACCGGATTGGAGCAGATGTCCGGATTGTCGAAGCGAAAAGCCTGGAAATTGAAGAATCAGCGTTAACCGGAGAGTCAATCCCAGTTGTGAAACATGCGGATAAATTGAAAAAACCCGATGTGTCGCTGGGGGATATTACGAATATGGCCTTTATGGGAACCATCGTCACCCGCGGCAGCGGTGTGGGTGTTGTCGTCGGTACAGGAATGAACACGGCTATGGGGAAAATCGCTGACATGCTTGAATCGGCGGGAACTCTGTCGACCCCGCTGCAAAGAAGGCTCGAGCAGCTCGGAAAAATTTTAATTGTTGTCGCTTTGCTGCTCACCGTTCTCGTTGTCGCTGTCGGCGTGATCCAGGGACACGATCTGTACAGTATGTTTTTAGCCGGTGTCTCACTAGCGGTAGCCGCCATTCCAGAAGGGCTTCCAGCCATTGTGACAGTAGCGCTGTCATTGGGTGTACAGCGTATGATCAAGCAAAAATCAATCGTGAGAAAGCTTCCAGCGGTTGAGACGCTTGGGTGTGCATCTATTATTTGTTCAGACAAAACAGGAACGATGACGCAAAACAAAATGACGGTCACACATGTATGGTCCGGAGGAAAAACATGGAGAGTGTCAGGCACGGGTTACGATCCGAAAGGAGGCTTCACACTGAACGATAAAGAGGTCAGTGTGAATCAGCATAAGCCGCTTGAGCAAATGCTGTTATTCGGCGCGCTTTGTAACAACTCAAATATTGAGAAAAGAAACGGTGACTATGTGCTTGACGGAGATCCGACAGAGGGGGCGCTGCTCACTGCGGCAAGAAAAGGCGGCTTTTCAAAGGAGTTTGTGGAATCTCATTACCGGGTGGTTGAGGAGTTTCCGTTTGATTCAGCACGAAAAATGATGACCGTCATTGTAGAGGATCAGGACAAAAAGCGCTATATCATTACGAAAGGCGCGCCGGATGTCCTGATGCAGCGGTCCAACCGTATTTATTATGACGGCTCTGCCGCCCCTTTCTCAAATGAGAGAAAAGCAGAAACAGAGGCAGTATTACGGCAGCTGGCTTCCCAGGCGCTCCGGACGATTGCCGTTGCCTATAGACCGGTAAAAGCAGGGGAAACACCGTCAATGGAGCAGGCGGAAAAAGATCTGACAATGCTTGGCCTTTCAGGCATCATTGATCCGCCGCGGCCTGAAGTCAGACAGGCGATTAAAGAATGCCGTGAAGCGGGAATTAAGACCGTCATGATTACAGGGGATCATGTTGAGACAGCAAAAGCTATAGCGAAAGATTTGCGTCTCCTCCCGAAAAACGGAAAAATCATGGACGGCCAGATGCTGAATGAGCTTTCACAAGAAGAGCTTTCTGACGTAGTGGAGGATGTGTATGTGTTTGCCCGCGTTTCTCCTGAGCACAAATTGAAAATTGTTAAAGCGTATCAGGAAAACGGACATATCGTTGCGATGACAGGAGACGGCGTCAATGACGCTCCCGCTATCAAACAGGCTGACATTGGCGTTGCCATGGGGATTACAGGAACGGATGTGGCGAAGGAAGCATCATCCCTCATTCTCGTAGATGATAATTTTGCAACCATCAAATCGGCGATTAAAGAAGGCAGAAATATTTATGAAAATATTAGAAAATTTATCCGATACCTGCTGGCTTCTAACGTAGGAGAAATTCTGGTCATGCTTTTCGCCATGCTGCTTGCCCTTCCGTTGCCGCTCGTGCCGATTCAGATTTTGTGGGTCAACTTGGTGACAGATGGATTGCCGGCGATGGCGCTCGGCATGGATCAGCCTGAAGGAGACGTTATGAAGCGGAAGCCGCGTCACCCGAAAGAAGGGGTGTTTGCCCGCAAGCTTGGATGGAAGGTGGTCTCCAGAGGATTTTTAATTGGTGCTGCTACAATTTTGGCTTTTATCATCGTGTATCACCGCAATCCTGAGAATTTGTCTTATGCTCAGACAATTGCGTTTGCGACGTTGGTGCTGGCTCAGCTTATTCACGTATTTGACTGCCGGAGCGAAACATCTGTTTTTTCCAGAAATCCGTTTGAAAACTTGTATCTGATCGGCGCTGTATTGTCATCAATTTTACTGATGCTGGTGGTTATTTACTATCCGCCGCTCCAGCCGATTTTCCACACGGTTGCCATCACGCCGGGAGACTGGATGCTTGTCATCGGCATGTCGGCCATCCCTACTTTTTTGCTGGCGGGGTCACTTTTGACAAGAAAAAAATAAATTCATATGATATAATCTTAGGGGTAATAGCATGTCTATTGCCCTTTTATTTTGAGAACAGGGAAGAAATTAGGTGTTTTATTTATGATACGGAGTATGACAGGCTTCGGCAGTGCAAGCAAAACACAAGATGATCTCTCTGTAAGCGTTGAACTTAAATCTGTGAATTACAGGTTTAAAGAAGTGAACGCTCGTTTGCCAAGGCCTTTGCTATATTTAGAAGATAAGCTGAAACAGACGATTCTGCAGTACATACAGCGCGGAAGAATTGAGCTTTTCGTCTCCGTTGACAGTGATATACTCGTAGAGAGAAGGCTGGACATTGATTGGCCGCTGCTCGATGAGTTTGTCGCAGCTGCAGAGGATATGAAAAAGCGATATCAATTGTCCGCAGAGCCTGATGTCATGGACTTCTTCAAGCTTGAACATGTCGTCCAGATTCATGAGGAACAGACCCAAAATGAAAAGCTTGAGGAGTTACTAACAGCTGCTGCAGAGGAAGCTGTAAAAGGACTCTGTGAGATGCGCGAAAAAGAGGGGCTGCTTCTAGCCAAAGACTGTCTGATGCATATTGACCAGCTTGAAGAGCTGGCCGAAAAGACCGAATCTTTGGCAGCCGATGCGGTATCTCGTTACAGGGAACGGCTTTACGCCAGAATAAAGGAATGGACCGAAGACGTGTTGGATGAGAGCCGGCTGGTTACAGAATGCGCTATTTTTGCAGATCGCTCTGATATTACAGAAGAGATTACAAGGCTGAAGAGCCACTTCGCTCAGTTTCGTGATATATTAGCTGAAGGCGGAGCTGTCGGGCGCAAACTCGACTTTCTTGTCCAAGAGCTGAATCGGGAAGCAAATACAATCGGCTCAAAAGCAAATGATCATCAGATCACAAAGCTTGTCGTCGAAATGAAAAGTTCTATTGAAAAAATAAAAGAACAAGTGCAAAATATAGAATAGTAACTGTGCGTATTGTTTACAGACGGACTTGCTAGGTTAAACTAGAGACGTCTATTTTACAGGGGGAACGTAGAAGATGACGATTAAACTGATTAATATCGGATTTGGCAATATTATCTCCGCCAATCGGATGATTTCGATTGTCAGCCCGGAGTCTGCGCCAATCAAACGGATGATCCAGGATGCAAGAGACCGCGGAATGCTAATTGACGCTACATACGGACGAAGAACCCGTGCAGTTGTCGTCATGGATAGTGATCACATTATCTTATCTGCCGTCCAGCCTGAGACAGTTGCACACAGACTTTCTGTTAAAGAAGAAATTATGGATGAAGGGCAGGGGTAATTGCCGCATGAAAGAAAGAGGGTTATTAATCGTTCTCTCAGGTCCCTCAGGAGTTGGTAAAGGAACGGTTCGGCAAGCGATTTTTTCGCAGGAAGACACAAAATTCGAGTATTCGATTTCAGTAACAACGAGAAACCCGCGAGAGGGCGAAGTGAACGGAGTCGATTATTTTTTCAAAACGAGAGAAGAATTTGAGCAAATGATTGCAGACAATAAGCTGCTTGAATGGGCGGAATATGTAGGCAATTATTACGGCACTCCGGTCGATTATGTTGAACAGACGCTCCAAGAAGGAAAAGACGTCTTTTTAGAAATCGAAGTTCAAGGCGCTCTTCAAGTGAGAAATGCTTTCCCGGAAGGCTTGTTTATTTTCCTTGCGCCTCCAAGTCTTTCTGAACTGAAGAACAGAATTGTGACAAGAGGAACGGAAACAGATGCTCTGATTGAAAATCGCATGAAAGCCGCAAAAGCTGAGATCGAAATGATGGACGCATATGATTACGTTGTGGAAAATGATAATATCGAAACGGCTTGCGACAAAATCAAAGCAATCGTTCTCGCTGAACATTTGAAGCGTGAGCGCGTTGCACCAAGATATAAGAAAATGCTGGAGGTTGAATAACTGATGTTAGATCCGTCAATTGACTCATTAATGAATAAATTGGATTCAAAATACACGCTCGTAACCGTTTCTGCTAGACGCGCGCGTGAAATGCAAATCAAAAAAGACCAGATGATTGAACATACGATTTCACACAAATATGTAGGCAAAGCTTTAGAAGAAATTGATGCAGGCCTGCTTTCGTTTGAAAAGGAAGACCGCGAATAGTAGCACAAGTAGCAACCTATATCATGTAGGTTGTTATTTTTTTCCGTGCTGTTTTTATATTGCAGAGGGGGAGAAGTCATTGCTGAACAATCGAAATGTGTTACTTTGCGTGAGCGGAGGCATCGCTGTTTATAAAGCCTGTGCACTGACAAGCAAACTGGTGCAGGCGGGGGCAAACGTTAAAGTCATTATGACTGAATCTGCGTGCCAGTTCGTATCACCGCTGACATTTCAGGCATTGAGCCGCCATGAAGTATATACAGATACATTTAAAGAACAAAATCCAAGCGTCATCTCTCATATAGACGTGGCTGACTGGGCCGACCTGATTATCGTAGCGCCGGCTACGGCCAATGTGATTGGAAAACTGGCCAACGGCATTGCAGATGATATGCTGACAACAACCTTGTTAGCGGCAACAGCTCCGGTATGGATTGCGCCAGCCATGAATGTGCATATGTATGATCATCCGGCAGTCAAACGCAATATTTCTGTCCTATATCAGGATGGTTTTCGTTTTATTGAGCCGAGCGAGGGCTATTTAGCATGCGGTTACGTCGGAAAAGGAAGATTGGAAGAACCCGAAAACATCGTGAAGCTTGCGGAAAAGCATTTTGCAGAGGAAAAAAACGCGCCTTTAGAAGGGAAACATATTGTGATTACAGCAGGCCCGACACGGGAGGCAGTTGATCCTGTACGTTTTTTCACGAATAAATCGACGGGTAAAATGGGATACGCATTAGCTGAGGCTGCGGTGCGACTCGGTGCAAACGTGACCTTGATCTCAGGGCCGGTTTCGCTTGATGTCCCTAAAGGGCTTTCTCAGTTTATCCCGGTCCAATCGGCTGCGGACATGCACGATGCAGTGCTCTCTGTGTATGAGGGAAGCGACGTCGTCATTAAAACAGCTGCTGTTGCCGATTTTACGCCAAAAACAGTATTTGACCAAAAAATGAAAAAGCAAGACGGCGGAATGACCCTTGAATTAAAAAGAACAGTCGATATCTTAAAAGAATTGGGCGAGAAAAAACAGCATCAGCTGTTAGTCGGTTTTGCTGCTGAGACACAAGATGTGGAACATTACGCCCGCAAAAAGCTTTCTGCCAAAAATCTTGACATGATTGTGGCGAATGATGTGAAAGCGGCAGGGGCCGGTTTTGGTGCTGATACGAATATCGTGACGCTCTTTTTCAAAGACGGGCGCAAACGCGAGCTTCCGAAGATGTCTAAGCTCGATGTTTCTTTTGACATTTTTGAAGAAATCGCAGCGCTCTTAAAACAAACCGGAGAGCCCTCATGAATTTTGCCGAAGTCATCGTAGATGTCAGCACCAAAAATATAGACAGGCCGTTTGATTACAAAATCCCAGACCATCTTAAAGGTATGATCAAAACGGGAATGAGGGTCATTGTTCCGTTTGGCCCCCGTAAAATTCAAGGGTTTGTGACAGCTGTCAAAGAAACGTCTGATCTTTCAGGTAAATCTGTTAAAGAAGTGGAGGATTTATTAGATCTTACGCCTGTTTTGACAGAAGAGCTGATGAATTTGTCGGCATGGCTGTCAGACAAAACGCTGTCTTTTAAAATAACGGCGCTTCAAGCGATGCTGCCTGCCGCACTTAAAGCGAAATACGAAAAAGAGCTGAAAATCGCGGAGGGTGCGGATATCCCGCCGCAGGTAGAACGGCTGTTTTCTGAAACAAAGAGCTTGCTGTATTCCGATATACCTGATCACGATACGCTGAAAATCATCCAGAAGCAGATTCAAAAAGGCCATATCGATGTAACTTATAAAGTGGCGCAAAAAGCGAACAAAAAAATGGTTAGGTATATTCAGGCCAATGCCGGTAAAGAAGAGCTCTCCAAGCAGGCTGAGGGTTTATCCCGACAAGCGGCCAAACAGCAGGCGATCCTGCACTTTTTCATGACGGAACCGGAAGGCACGAAAATACCTGCTGCGGACCTGTGCAAAAAAACAGACGCAAGCTCGGCCACCATCAAGACTCTGATTCAAAAGGGGCTTCTGAAAGAAACCTATGAAGAGGTTTACAGAGACCCCTATCAGGACAAAATGTTCAAAAAAACAGAACCGCTGCCGCTGACAGATGAGCAGAGCGCGGCCTTTCAGCAGATACGACGGACGTTAGACAACAATGAACATCAAGTGTTTCTCCTGCACGGAGTGACGGGAAGCGGCAAAACGGAAATTTATCTCCAATCGATTGAAAAAGTGCTTGCGAAAGGAAAAGAAGCCATCGTACTTGTACCGGAAATATCGTTAACGCCGCAAATGGTTCATCGCTTTAAAGGGCGTTTTGGCTCTCAGGTAGCCGTGATGCACAGCGGGTTATCCACTGGTGAAAAGTATGACGAGTGGCGCAAAATCCACCGCAAGGAAGTGCGGCTTGTCGTGGGCGCGAGGTCCGCTATTTTTACCCCGTTTGAAAATCTCGGGATGATTATCATCGATGAGGAACATGAATCGTCCTATAAACAAGAGGAAATGCCGCGATACCATGCAAAAGAAGTAGCGATCAAGAGGGCGGAGCACCATCGCTGTCCGGTTGTGTTAGGTAGTGCTACACCGACGCTAGAGTCATATGCGCGGGCGCAAAAAGGAGTGTACGAGCTGCTTTCGCTGAAACACCGCGTCAATCACCAAGTGATGCCTGAGGTTTCGCTTGTGGATATGAGAGAGGAGCTCAGAAACGGCAATCGCTCTATGTTTTCAATAGAATTGATGGAAAAGCTTGAAGAAACGATTGCCAAGGGTGAACAGGCTGTGCTGTTTTTAAATAAAAGGGGCTATTCCTCCTTTGTGATGTGCAGGGACTGCGGTTATGTTCCGCAATGCCCTCACTGCGACATTTCCATGACGTATCACCGTTCCGGCCAGAGGATGAAATGCCATTATTGCGGACATGAAGAACCTGTTCCGCATACTTGTCCCGAATGCGGAAGCGAGCATATCCGTTTTTTTGGAACGGGAACACAAAGAGTGGAAGAAGAATTAACAAAGGTGCTGCCACATGCAAGAGTCATACGGATGGATGTTGATACGACCTCTCGGAAAGGTGCCCATGAAAAATTATTGTCTGCTTTCGGAGAAGGCAAAGCAGATATACTTCTTGGAACGCAAATGATTGCGAAAGGGCTTGATTTTCCGAATGTGACACTTGTCGGAGTCTTAAGCGCTGACACAACACTGCACATTCCTGATTTCAGATCTGCCGAAAAAACGTTTCAGCTGCTAACGCAAGTCAGCGGCCGCGCGGGAAGACATGAAAAACCCGGCAATGTCATTATTCAAACGTACACACCGTCCCATTACAGCATCCAGCTGACGAAGACGCATGATTATGAAACGTTTTATCAGCAAGAAATGGCACACAGGAGGGAGCAATCCTACCCGCCGTATTACTATTTGGCTCTTGTGACGGTTTCCCACGAGGAAGTGGCGAAAGCGGCTGTAACGACTGAGAAAATCGCACACTTTCTGAAAGCAAACTGCGGGGCAGATACGAAAATACTCGGTCCAAGCGCATCGCCGATCGCCAGGATCAAAGATAGATATCGCTATCAATGCGTGATAAAATACAAACAGGAAACCCAGATATCAGCTTTATTGAAGAAGATACTGGAACATTATAAACGCGAAATTGAACAAAAGCATGTAATGATTTCAATTGATATGAATCCTTATATGATGATGTAAGATCTCACGTCTTGGAGGGTAATGAATTGGCAGTGAAAAAGGTCGTCACACATCCTGCGGAGGTTTTGGAAACGCCTGCGGAAACCGTGACTGTTTTTGATAAAAAGCTAAAAAAACTGCTTGACGATATGTACGATACCATGCTTGAAATGGATGGAGTCGGACTGGCAGCGCCGCAGATCGGTATTTTAAAAAGAGCGGCTGTTGTTGATATCGGAGAGGAAAGCGGCAGAATTGATCTTGTGAATCCGGAAATCCTTGAACAAAGCGGCGAGCAAACCGGAGTTGAAGGATGCTTGAGTTTTCCCGGCGTCTATGGAGAGGTCACGCGTGCCGATTATGTGAAAGTGCGGGCGTATAACCGTCAAGGAAAACCGTTCATTCTTGAAGCGAGAGGCTTTTTCGCGAGAGCCGTGCAGCATGAAATGGACCACCTGGACGGCGTGCTGTTTACATCAAAAATAAGCAAATATTATACAGAAGATGAACTAGCGGATATGGAAGGATGATTTGATGACGAGAATCGTGTTTATGGGAACACCCGATTTTTCAGTTCCTGTTTTAAGAACCCTGATAGATGACGGATATGAAGTAGTGGGGGTCGTCACGCAGCCTGACCGTCCGAAGGGCAGAAAAAAAGTGCTCACGCCTCCGCCTGTAAAGGAAGAAGCTTTACGTCACGGCATCCCGGTTCTTCAGCCTGAAAAAGTCAGACTGACAGAAGAAATAGAAAAGGTGCTGGCGTTACAGCCGGATCTTATTGTGACGGCAGCGTTTGGGCAAATTCTGCCTAAAGAGCTACTCGACAGCCCTAAGTACGGATGCATTAATGTTCATGCGTCTCTTTTGCCTGAACTGAGAGGCGGGGCCCCTATCCATTATTCCATTCTCCAAGGTAAGAAAAAAACCGGAGTTACCATTATGTACATGGTGGAAAAATTAGATGCAGGCGATATGATTTCAAAAGTGGAAGTAGACATTGAAGAAACCGATAATGTTGGAACCCTGCACGATAAATTAAGCGTTGCTGGCGCGAAGCTTTTGTCTGAAACAGTTCCTCAAGTCATAGCCGGCGACATATCACCTGAAAAGCAGGATGACGAGAAAGCGACGTATGCGCCAAACATTAAAAGAGAACAAGAGCTGATTGACTGGTCCAGAGCGGGAGAAGAGCTCTATAACCAAGTTCGAGGTTTAAACCCATGGCCTGTTGCCTATACGACTTTAAATGGTCAAAATCTGAAAGTGTGGGCAGCGAAGAAAACAGCTGCGCCGGCAAAAGCTGAACCCGGCACAGTCATTGCTATTGAAAAAGAAGGAATCATCGTCGCCACAGGAAACGATACGGCACTGTTATTAACGGAGCTGCAGCCTGCCGGCAAAAAACGCATGCGAGGCGAAGACTTTGTCCGTGGCGCTCATGTTGAGACAGGTGATATGTTAGGAGTGCACAATGAAAACAAATAGCGTTCGCGATATTGCGCTGGAGGCGCTGGTCAAATTAGAACAAAATCAGTCATACAGTAACCTGCTCCTGAAATCGGTTATTAAATCTAATAAACTGAGCGATCAAGACCGCGGGCTTTTGACTGAACTGGTGTACGGTACATTGCAAAACAAAATCGCGCTGGATTATATGCTCAAGCCGTTTATCAACAAGCCGCAAAAGGTGAAGCCGTGGGTTATCCAGCTTCTCCGCCTGTCCTTATATCAAATGGAATATTTAGAGAAAATTCCCGACCGGGCAGTCATCCATGAAGCGGTAGAGATTGCTAAAAACCGCGGACATAAAGGCATTGCCTCATTTGTCAACGGCGTGCTTCGCTCTATTCAGCGCGAAGGAGTCCCTTCCTTTGACGCCATCGAAGATCCTGTTCTCAGGCTTGCGACAGAAACAAGCCATCCCGAATGGCTCGTGAAAGAGTGGGTAGCCGCATACGGATTTGATGCGGCTGAAAAGATTTGCCGCATCCATCTCATTCCGCCTAAGCAAACGCTGCGTGTCAACCAAATGAAAACGGATAGAGCGGAGATACTTGATCAAATGGCAGCTGAAGGAATCGAAGCGGAAAAAGGTGATCTCGCCGAGGACGCTGTGAAGCTTGTAAAGGGAACTATTGCCGGAACTCACTTCTTCCAGACAGGCGAAGTGTCCATCCAGGATGAAAGCTCCATGCTGGTTGCCCGGGCCCTTGACCCTAAGCCAGGTGAAACGGTGCTTGATGCGTGCGCAGCGCCGGGCGGAAAGTCAGCCCATATCGCTGAATTAATGGAGAACAAGGGAAGTGTGACATCGCTTGATCTTCACAAACATAAGGTAAAGCTGATCAAAGAAGCGTCAGAACGGCTTGGACTTTCCATTATTGATGCGAAAACAATGGACGCGAGAAAAGCGGGAGAAACATTTGAAAGTGAACAGTTTGACCGTATTTTGGTTGACGCTCCATGCTCAGGCTTTGGCGTGATCAGAAGAAAGCCGGATATGAAATACACCAAAACCCCGAATGACAGCTCCCGGCTTGCTGAAATCCAGCTGTCTATCTTAAGGGAAATTGCGCCATTAGTAAAAAAAGGTGGCACTCTTGTCTACAGTACGTGTACAATGGATCGGACAGAAAATGAAGAAGTTATCCATGCGTTTATACAAGAACATCCTGATTTTGAACCCGATTTGTCTCTTGAAAAGCGGCTGCCCGAAAAGGCGAGACCCTTTGTTCGGGATGGAAGGCTTCAAATCCTTCCGCATTATTTCGGAACAGATGGTTTCTTTATTTGCAGCATGAGAAAGAAGGGATAAGCAATGACAGAACTAAAAAAAACAAAGATCAGAAAAGAATTGCGGACAGAACGTCCTTCGATTTATTCTTTTGAATTAGACGAAATCAAACAATGGCTGACAGACAACGGGGAGAAACCGTTCCGCGCGGCACAGATTTTTGAATGGCTATACGAAAAACGAGTAACTTCTTTTGATGAAATGACAAACCTATCAAAGGAACTGCGTGAGAAATTAAACACTCATTTTGTATTAACGACGCTGAAAACGGCTGTTAAACAAACTTCTCAAGACGGTACGATGAAGTTTTTATTCGAGCTTCACGATGGTTATACAATCGAAACTGTTTTAATGAGACACGAGTATGGTAATTCTGTATGTGTAACGACACAGGTCGGCTGCCGCATTGGATGCACATTCTGTGCGTCAACGCTCGGCGGTTTAAAACGAAATCTTGAAGCAGGTGAAATTGTCGCTCAAGTGGTGAAAGTTCAAAAAGCCCTAGATGAAACGGATGAACGCGTCAGCTCTGTCGTTATCATGGGAATCGGCGAACCATTTGATAACTTTAACGAAATGCTTGCCTTTTTAAAAATCATTAACCATGATAAGGGACTGAATATCGGCGCTCGCCATATTACTGTTTCTACCAGCGGAATCATCCCGAAAATTTACGAATTCGCTGATCAGCAAATGCAGATTAACTTTGCGATTTCTCTGCACGCGCCAAATACAGAAATCAGAAGCCGTTTGATGCCGATTAACAGAGCGTACAAGCTCCCTGATTTAATGGAAGCCGTTAAATATTACATTAATAAAACGGGACGCCGGATCAGCTTTGAATACGGTCTGTTCGGTGGCGTAAATGACCAGGTTGAGCACGCTGAAGAGCTTGCAGACTTGCTGGAAGGTGTAAAATGCCACGTGAACTTGATTCCGGTAAACTATGTGCCTGAACGGGATTATGTCCGCACACCGCGTGAGCAGATTTTTGCTTTTGAGAAAACGCTGAAATCCCGCGGAGTAAATGTCACGATTCGAAGAGAGCAAGGCCATGACATTGACGCAGCCTGCGGTCAGCTTCGCGCGAAGGAGCGTCAAGACGAGACGAGGTGATGAGGGTTGTTAACAGCCTTAAAAACAGATACAGGGAAAATCCGCCAGCATAATGAAGATGATGCGGGTATTTTTAAGGGGAAAGACGATTTTGTATTAGCTGTTGTCGCTGATGGCATGGGCGGCCATCTTGCTGGAGATGTTGCAAGCAAGATGGCTGTGAAAGCCATGGGAGAGAAATGGAATGAGTCAGATACGATTCCTGCGGCGCCGTCAGAATGTGAAAAGTGGCTCATTGAACAGATTCTCGCGGTAAACAGCAAGATTTACGATCATGCCCAAGCGCACGAAGAATGCCAAGGCATGGGAACTACCATTGTATGCGCTCTTTTTACAGGTAAAACGGTTTCCGTTGCCCATATAGGCGACAGCAGATGCTATTTGCTCCAGGACGATCTCTTCGTTCAGGTGACAGAGGATCATTCTCTGGTGAATGAACTGGTTCGCACCGGCGAAATCTCAAGAGAAGATGCTGAGCATCATCCGCGCAAAAATGTGCTGACGAAGGCGCTCGGAACAGATCAATCCGTCAGTATTGACGCACGTTCTTTCGAAATTGAACCCGGAGACAAACTCCTTTTATGTTCTGATGGACTGACGAATAAAGTGGAAGTCACTGAATTAAAAGACATCCTGCAAAGCGATTCAGCTCCTCAGGAAAAAGTAAACCTGCTTGTGGACAAAGCCAATGAGAATGGCGGGGAAGACAATATTACAGCAGTGTTGCTTGAGCTTGCTTTACATGTTGAAGAGGGTGAAGATCAGTGCTAATCGGCAAGCGAATCAGCGGGCGTTACCAGATTCTCCGTGCCATAGGCGGCGGGGGAATGGCCAACGTTTATTTAGCTGAGGACATTATTCTTGATCGTGAAGTCGCAATCAAAATCCTGCGGTTTGACTATGTGAATGACAATGAGTTTATTAGGCGTTTTCGTAGAGAAGCCCATTCGGCCTCAAGCCTTGATCACCCGAATATTGTCAGCATTTATGATTTGGGCGAGGAAGATGATATTTACTATATTGTCATGGAATACGTAGAGGGCATGACGCTAAAAGAATACATAACAGCAAACGGGCCGCTTCACCCCAAAGAAGCGCTCAGCATCATGGAGCAAATTGTTTCAGCCATTGCCCATGCCCACCAAAATCATATTGTCCATAGGGATATTAAACCGCATAACATTTTGATCGACCATATGGGCAATATCAAAGTAACGGATTTTGGAATTGCGACTGCACTGACTTCGACAACAATCACCCACACCAATTCTGTGCTGGGCTCAGTCCATTATTTATCCCCCGAACAGGCGCGGGGCGGCCTGGCCACAAAAAAATCAGATATTTATGCGCTTGGGATTGTCTTATTTGAGCTGTTAACCGGCCGAATCCCATTTGATGGTGAATCGGCTGTCAGTATCGCCTTAAAGCATCTTCAGGCTGAAACCCCTTCAGCGAAAAGGTGGAATCCCTCAGTACCCCAAAGCGTTGAAAACATCATATTAAAGGCAACCGCCAAAGATCCTTTTCACCGCTATGAAACTGCTGAAGATATGGAAGAAGATATACGAACAGCTTTTGACGCTGACAGGCTCAACGAAAAGAAATTTACGATTCATGATGATGAAGAAATGACGAAAGCGATTCCGATTATTAAGGATGAAGAGATTGCAAAAGCTTCTCATGATAAAGAAGCTGACATGACATTTCCTCAAGAAACCCAAACAAAGAAAAAAGCAAAGAGAAAAAAATGGCCGTGGATACTGCTCACCATATGCCTGGTTTTTATCACGGCAGGAGTTCTAGCCGTCACTGTTTTTCCTTCTCTTTTTATGCCTAAGGATGTCAAAATACCTGATGTAGCAGGGATGGAATATGAAAAAGCGGCAGATCTTCTAGAAAAAGAAGGTTTGCAGGTAGATTCAGACGTATTGGAAATCTCAGATGAGAAGATCGAAGAAGGCCTGATGGTCAAAACCGATCCTAAAGCCGAGTCTACTATTAAAGAAGGAGCAACGGTTACGCTTTATAAGAGCACAGGTAAAGCAAAAAAGCAGATCGGTGATGTGACGGGCCAATCAGTCGACAAGGCAAAAAAAGTGTTAAAGGAACAGGGCTTTAAAAATGTAACGGTGGATGAAGTAAATGATGAGAAAGACGCCGGCACTGTCATAGATCAGAATCCGTCAGCAGGGACCGAGCTTGTGCCGGACGAAGATCAAATTAAGCTCACAGTCAGCATCGGGCCGGAAGATATTACGCTCAGAGACTTAAAAACATACAGTAAAGAAGCGGCCTCGGGATATCTGGAAGATAACGGGCTCAAACTGGTGGAAAAAGAAGCGTACTCAGATGACGTTCCGGAAGGACAGGTTGTCAAACAAAAACCGGCAGCAGGAACGGCGCTAAAGCCGGGAAATGAGGTCGAAGTGACATTCTCTCTCGGACCTGAGAAGAAGCCGGCGAAAACAGTGAAAGAAAAAGTCAAGATTCCATATGAGCCGGAAAACGAAGGGGACGAGCTTGAGGTGCAAATCGCGATTGACGACGCCGATCACAGCATTTCTGACACTTACGAACATTTTAAGATGAAAGAGCCCGTAGAACGGACGATCGAATTGAAGATTGAACCTGGCCAAAAAGGGTACTATCAAGTGATGGTAAATAATAAAGTCGTCAGCTACAAAACAATTGAGTATCCGAAAGATGAATAACAAGGAGGGAAAATATGCCTGAGGGCAAAATTATTAAAGCGCTAAGCGGCTTTTATTACGTACTGGATGAATCAGACGGTTCAAATAATGAAAAAGTTATACAATGCAGAGGAAGAGGTATTTTCAGAAAAAATAAAATCACCCCTTTGGTCGGTGATTATGTTGTTTATCAAGCTGAAAATAATAAAGAAGGATATCTATTAGAGATTAAAGAAAGAACCAATGAACTTATCAGGCCGCCGATCTGCAACGTTGATCAAGCGATGCTTGTTTTCTCGGCGGTGCAGCCATCTTTCAGCACAGCATTGCTCGACCGTTTCTTGGTTCTCGTAGAAGCGAATGACATCCAGCCGATTATTTGTATTACAAAAATGGATTTAATTGAAGATCAACATACACAAAAACGCATTCAAGCGTATGCTGAAGACTACCGGAACATTGGCTATGACGTATATCTTACCTCTTCTATGGACCAAGACAGCTTAACGGAGATCATCCCGCATTTCCGCGACAAAACAACAGTCTTTGCCGGCCAGTCGGGGGTTGGGAAATCCTCGCTTCTCAACGCGATCAGCCCGGAGCTGGGTTTGAGAACAAACGAAATTTCCGAGCATTTAGGCCGCGGGAAGCACACAACCCGCCACGTGGAGCTTATACACACGTCCGGAGGTCTGGTTGCGGATACGCCGGGTTTCAGCTCTCTTGAGTTTACAGACATTGAAGAAGGAGAGCTGGGCTTCACATTCCCTGACATCAGAGAAAAAAGCGCATCATGCAAATTCAGAGGATGTCTGCATTTGAAAGAGCCGAAATGTGCAGTCAAACAAGCCGTTGAAGAAGGGGAATTAAAGCAGTACCGCTACGACCATTATGTTGAATTTATCACAGAGATCAAAGACAGAAAGCCGAGGTATTAGATCATGGTAAAGGTTGCACCTTCTATTCTTTCCGCTGATTTTGCCGCTTTAGGCAAAGAAATTCAAGATGTAGAAAAAGGCGGAGCCGATTACATTCATGTTGATGTCATGGACGGCCATTTTGTCCCGAATATCACGATTGGACCGCTGATTGTAGAAGCCATTCGTCCGGTGACGAAACTGCCGCTGGATGTACATTTAATGATTGAAGAGCCGGATCGTTATATCCCGGCTTTCGCAAAAGCTGGTGCCGATATCCTGTCTGTACATGCTGAAGCCTGTCCGCACCTTCACCGGACAATCCAGCTTATAAAAGAGCAGGGTGTAAAAGCCGGAGTTGTCCTGAATCCGCATACACCTGTTCAGATAATTGAGCATATTTTTGAAGAACTTGATCTTGTTCTCTTAATGACGGTGAACCCTGGTTTCGGCGGACAGAAATTTATACATTCTGTTCTTCCGAAAATAAAAGAAGTGAAACGTATGGCAGAGGAAAAAGGGAAACATGATCTGCTAATTGAAGTGGACGGCGGCGTCAACAAAGAAACAGCCCCGCTAGTCATCGAAGCGGGCGCAAACTTACTTGTTGCCGGTTCTGCTGTTTATGGCCAAACTGACCGCGAAAAAGCTATTTCTGAGATAAGGGGAAGCAAATAAGCAGCACGAAAAAGAGCCGGGCGCATCTAGCCTGAGCTCTTTTTCCTGTATCCAGAAGCAGAAAGGAAAAAGAGATGAGAAAAATCAATATCGTTGCAGGAGGCCCAAAAGATTTAATCCCTGACCTGACTGATTATATGGCTGATGACACGATCTGGGTCGGGGTTGACAAAGGAACGGTCACGCTTTTAAATGCCGGTATCATTCCTGATGAAGCCTTCGGAGATTTTGACAGCATTACAGAGCATGAACGCCGGCAAATCGAAAAAGCCGCGCCCGCTCTCCATGTGTATCAGGCAGAAAAAGATCAAACTGACTTAGACCTTGCTCTTGATTGGGCCCTGGACAAGCAGCCGGATATGATTCAGATCTTCGGTATTACAGGCGGCAGAGCAGATCACTTTTTAGGAAATATTCAGCTGCTGTACAGAGGAGTAAAAACAACTTCGAAAATGAAGCTTATAGACAAACAGAATGATATTCAGATGTTCTCTCCAGGCGAATATTCTCTTCTTATCGATCAAAACAAACGATATATCTCCTTCATTCCATTTACAGAAGAAGTGGATGAGCTGACTCTCATCGGTTTTAAATATCCGCTAAATAAGTGTCATATTACGCTTGGTTCAACACTATGTATTAGTAACGAACTCATTCATTCACGAGGTACTTTTTCGTTTGCGAAAGGCATATTAATAATGGTAAGAAGCACGGATTAGCTTGTGCTTTCACTCATTTGTTGAAATTAATGAACCTTAAAGTGATGAACAGGCGGTTACGGGACTTATAGGAGGGGACAAAAATGAAATTTTACACCATTAAATTGCCGAAGTTTTTAGGAGGAATTGTCCGGGCGATGCTGGGCTCATTTAGAAAAGATTAAAGCCCAGGGGTTCACAGCCCTCTTTCACCACATAAAAACGCCTGCCACATATCAGGGCAGGCGTTCATTTTGTTATACACGCTCAACTTTACCGGATTTCAAAGCTCGAGCAGATACATATACTTTTTTAGGTTTTCCGTTCACAAGGATACGAACCTTTTGAAGATTCGCGCCCCAAGTGCGCTTAGAAGCGTTCATTGCGTGAGAACGGTTATTCCCAGCTGTTGTTTTTTTACCTGTGATAACGCATTTACGTGCCATTTGTTTCCCTCCTCACTTGCACAAAACATCTACTTTTTCACTTTCATATGTTCTTAGATGCTTTCGATATGGATACTTTAAATAATTTACCACAGCTAAAAAACGTTTGCAACTATTGTTTCATCATCTTTCAAGAAAATTCACTTGACATCTTGCACAAACAGCGGCGCTATAGTATATGTAAAGAGACGTGCAGCGATTGCCGCGTCTTTTCTTTTCATAATGGAGTTCATATAGTAGAATAGCTGTAACTCTATGCATTCGAAGGAGGAACTAGTGTGTCCATTGAATTAAGAACGAAATACGGGCAGATTGATATATCGAATGATGTCATTGCAATGGTTGCCGGAGGAGCTGCGATTGACTGTTACGGCATTGTTGGAATGGCCTCTAAAAACCAAATTAAAGACGGACTGACTGAAATCCTTCGGAAAGAGAATTTCAGCAGAGGTGTTCAAGTTCGCCAAGAAGCAGAACAGATACATATTGACATGTATATCATTGTCAGCTACGGCACAAAAATTTCTGAAGTGGCACATAACGTCCAAACAAAAGTAAAGTACACAGTAAATCAAACAGTCGGACTTGCAGTGGATTCTGTCAATATTTATGTCCAAGGGGTACGAGTGACGAACCCGTAGTTAGGAGGAGTAGGATTGTCTATCAGAACATTAGACGGCAAAACCTTTGCCGAGATGATTCTTGCAGGAGCACAGAATCTGTCTCAAAACGCGAGTGCGGTTGACGCGCTCAACGTGTTTCCGGTGCCGGACGGTGATACGGGAACAAACATGAACCTGTCGATGACTTCCGGGGCAAGAGAAGTGGAGCATTTGGAGACAAGTGATATCGGTAAAGTGGGCTCCGCGTTATCTAAAGGATTGCTCATGGGGGCAAGAGGGAATTCAGGAGTCATCCTGTCCCAATTGTTCCGAGGATTCAGTAAAAGCATCGAAACAAAAAAAGAAATTAATGCAAAAGAGTTTGCCGCCGCGCTGCAAGCCGGTGTGGATATGGCTTACAAAGCTGTCATGAAACCTGTGGAGGGCACCATTTTAACTGTTGCAAAAGATGCTGCGAAACAAGCGGTGGCCTTGGCGGAAAAAGAAACCGATATCATTGCGCTGATGACTTCTGTGACAAAGGAAGCTGAGGCATCCTTAAACCGGACACCAGAATTGCTGCCTGTCTTGAAGGAAGTTGGTGTCGTTGACAGCGGGGGCAAAGGCCTGCTTTGTGTGTATGAAGGCTTTCTCGCTTCATTAAAAGGAGAGACCGTTCCTGAGAAAACCGTTCTCCCGTCACTTGATGACATGGTTAGCGCGGAGCATCATAAGAGCGCGCAGAGTATGATGAACACGGAAGATATTGAATTCGGTTTCTGTACAGAAGTGATGGTAAGGCTCGATCAGAATAAAAGAGAATTCGATGAAGGCACATTCAGAAATGACCTCAGCCAATTTGGGGATTCTCTCTTGGTTATTGCAGACGAGTCTCTGGCGAAGGTTCATATTCATGCGGAAGAGCCGGGAAACGTGTTAAACTATGCCCAAAACTACGGTGAATTAATTAAAATCAAAATTGAAAACATGAGAGAGCAGCACACTTCCATCATCAGCCAGGACAGCGAGCCTGCTCACAGTGAGAAAGCGGCAAAGCAGCCGTACGGCATTGTGACTGTTGCAATGGGAGAAGGCATTTCTGATCTATTCAAAAGCATTGGCGCTTCCGTTGTGATTGAAGGCGGACAGACGATGAATCCGAGCACTGAGGATATTATCGAAGCTGTAAGGTCTGTAAATGCTGAAGCTGTGTTTATCTTACCGAATAACTCCAACATTATCATGGCTGCCAATCAAGCTGCAAGTGTGATGGGTGATAGGGTTTTTGTCATTCCTGCCAAAACGGTTCCGCAAGGGATGTCAGCACTGCTGGCATTTAATCCGGATCAAGAACCTGAAGCAAATGAAGCCAATATGCTAAGTGCGATTCAGCAAGTAAAAAGCGGACAGGTGACATACTCAGTCAGAGATACTCATATTGACGGCAAAGACATTAAAAAAGGCGACTTTATGGGAATTCTGAATGGAACGATTATCGGCACTGCTGAAGATCAGCTGACAGCCGCGAAAATGCTGCTGTCAGAAATGATCGGAGAAGAGGACGAAATTGTCACTATCCTATATGGTGAGGATGCATCCCAGGAAGAAGCTAAGGAGCTTGAAGCGTATCTCAGTGAAAAGTACGAGGAGATTGAGGTTGAAATCCACAACGGAAAACAGCCGCTGTATTCGTATATCGTTTCTGCAGAATAGAAGGGCAAATTGCCCTTCTATTCTTATGTCTGCTTTTAAGTGCGGCAGCGCTGTAACGCGCCCGCTTGCCATTTTATATCCGATCAATTAGTCTAGAAGCAAAGCCGCTTATAAGCTCTGTTTCATAAGGAGGAGTAGCATGAAATACAGAAGCGTTTTTGATATTATCGGCCCGGTTATGATCGGTCCGTCCAGCTCGCATACAGCAGGAGCGGCGAGAATCGGGAGAGTGGCCAGAAGTTTATTTGGCAGAGAGCCTGAGCGCATCGTTGTGTCCTTTTACGGCTCTTTTGCTGAAACATATAAGGGTCACGGCACAGATGTGGCGATCATCGGCGGTCTGCTTGATTTTGATACATTTGACGAACGGATTAAAACCGCTATACAAATTGCAGAAGATAAAGGAATTGATATAGAGTTTCGAGTCGAAGACGCTGTTCCGGTTCATCCGAACACAGCTCGAATCAGTATTTCTGATGGTAAGGGAGAACTTGAACTGACAGGAATTTCAATAGGCGGAGGAAAAATTGAAATCACAGAATTAAACTGCTTTGAGCTCCGTCTGTCTGGAAACCACCCTGCCATTCTAGTTGTTCATAATGACAAGTTTGGCACCATTGCAGGTGTTGCCAATGTCCTTGCGAAATTCTCAATCAACGTTGGCCATATGGAAGTTGCCCGCAAGGATATTGGGCAGCTTGCGCTGATGACAATAGAGGTCGATCAGAATATTGATGACCACGTTCTCGAAGAGCTGTCGAAGCTGCCGAACATTATTCAAGTGACAAAGATTGCTGACTAGCGAAGGGTCAGGAGGAGCCAGTTATGTTTCGTAATGTAAAGGAATTAATTGAAATTACCAAAGAAAAGCAGATATTGATCTCTGATGTAATGATCGCTCAAGAGGTGGAAGTAACAGAAAAAACAAAAGAAGAGATTTTTCAGCAGATGGATCACAATCTGACTGTTATGGAAGCGGCGGTTCAAAAAGGGCTTGAAGGGGTTACGAGTCAAACAGGCCTGACCGGCGGCGATGCAGTTAAAATGCAAGCCTATATTCGATCTGGAAAAAGCTTATCAGGACCGCTGATTTTAGATGCAGTATCGAAAGCTGTCGCAACAAATGAAGTAAATGCAGCCATGGGAACAATCTGTGCGACACCGACTGCCGGATCTGCGGGTGTAGTGCCGGGTACGTTATTTGCCGTGAAAGAGAAGCTGAACCCGACAAGAGAACAAATGATCCGCTTTTTATTTACGGCCGGAGCTTTCGGATTTGTCGTAGCAAATAATGCAAGTATTTCCGGTGCTGCCGGCGGGTGTCAGGCAGAGGTAGGATCTGCCTCGGGCATGGCAGCTGCGGCAATTGTTGAAATGGCAGGCGGAACACCTGAGCAAAGTGCGGAGGCCATGGCTATTACATTAAAAAATATGCTCGGCCTTGTGTGCGATCCTGTTGCGGGTCTTGTTGAAGTGCCTTGTGTGAAGCGGAATGCAATGGGCGCTTCCAACGCGATGATTGCTGCTGATATGGCATTGGCAGGCATTACAAGCCGGATTCCATGTGACGAGGTCATCGATGCAATGTATAAAATCGGCCAAACGATGCCCACTGCACTTAGAGAAACAGGCCAGGGCGGTTTAGCGGCAACCCCGACGGGAAGAGAATTAGAGAAAAAAATATTCGGAGGAGCGCTGGGTTCAAGTGAAACAACATCAGCAAACTAGTATAGCCAACATTAAGGGCATTGGGCCGGAAACAGAAAAAACATTAAATGAACTCGGTATTTATGACATTTCTGATCTTCTGAATTATTTCCCTTATCGCTATGATGACTACGAGCTGAGGGATTTAGAAGAAGTAAAGCATGATGAAAGAGTCACAGTTGAAGGGAAGGTTCATTCAGAGCCTTCTCTTACCTATTACGGAAAAAAACGAAACAGGCTGACATTTCGCCTTCTTGTCGGCCATTATTTAATCACCGCCGTTTGTTTTAATCGTCCTTATTTAAAGAAAAAGATTTCGCTGGGATCTGTCGTGACGATTTCCGGTAAATGGGACAAGCACCGTCAGACCATTTCTGTTCAGGAATTGAAAAATGGGCCGCATCAAGAGGATAAGAGCATTGAACCAGTCTATTCCGTGAAAGAAAATGTCACCGTCAAAATGATGAGACGTTTTATTCAGCACGGGCTGACCCAATATGCGGACTCAATACCTGATCCTCTTCCAGAAAATCTTAAAATCCGCTATAAGCTACCGGACTATCATCAGGCGTTAAAAGCGATGCACCAGCCAGAAACAAGAGAGGCATTAAAGCTGGCCAGGCGCCGGTTCGTTTACGAAGAATTTTTATTATTTCAGTTGAAAATGCAAGCGTTCCGAAAGGCGGAAAGAGAGCAGTCACAAGGGATACGGCAGCGTTTTTCAAACGAAGAACTCATGAAATTTGTCAAAAGCCTCCCGTTTCCCCTCACCAACGCCCAGTCCCGCGTGCTTCGCGAAATAACAGCAGACATGTCTTCTCCATACAGAATGAACCGCCTTCTTCAAGGGGACGTCGGATCAGGAAAAACGGCAATCGCTGCCATCGCGCTTTATGCCGCAATCTTATCCGGCTATCAGGGAGCGCTTATGGTTCCGACAGAAATTCTGGCTGAACAGCATGCTGATTCGCTTGTTTCACTGTTTGAAAAGTGGGATATCAATGTCGCCCTTCTGACAAGCTCTGTAAAAGGAAAGCGCCGAAGAGAATTGCTTGAGCGGCTTGCTGAGGGAGAGATTGATATCCTTGTAGGAACCCACGCTTTAATTCAGGATGAGGTCGAGTTTAAAGCGCTAAGTCTTGTCATCACGGATGAGCAGCATCGATTTGGAGTTGAACAGCGGAAGAAGCTTCGGAACAAAGGGCAGGATCCCGATGTTCTCTTTATGACAGCCACTCCGATTCCGAGAACCCTAGCGATCACTGTTTTTGGTGAAATGGATGTCTCCGTCATTGATGAAATGCCGGCGGGGCGCAAAAAAATCGAAACCTATTGGGTGAAGCATGACATGCTGGACCGCATTCTGGCATTCGTCGAAAAAGAATTAAAGCAGGGCAGACAGGCGTATATTATCTGTCCGCTGATCGAAGAATCAGACAAGCTTGATGTGCAAAACGCCATAGACGTGTACAATATGCTTTCTGAGGTGTTTCGAGGAACATGGAACGTCGGCCTTATGCACGGAAAACTGCATCCCGATGAAAAAGATCAGGTGATGAGAGAATTCAGCGCGAATACGTGTCAAATTCTTGTATCAACCACTGTTGTTGAAGTCGGGGTGAATGTCCCGAATGCAACGATTATGGTCATTTACGACGCCGATCGCTTTGGCTTGTCCCAGCTTCATCAGCTGCGCGGCCGTGTCGGCCGCGGCGAACATCAATCCTACTGCATTCTTATGGCTGATCCGAAATCAGAAACAGGAAAAGAACGTATGAGAATCATGTCGGAAACCAATGACGGCTTTGAACTGTCTGAAAAGGATTTGGAACTGAGAGGCCCAGGGGATTTCTTTGGAAAAAAACAAAGCGGAATGCCTGAGTTTAAGGTGGCGGACATGGTTCATGATTACAGAGCGCTTGAAACGGCAAGGCAGGACGCTGCAAATCTTGTGGCTTCGGAAGTGTTCTGGAAGGACCCTGAATATGGGGCGCTAAGAGAGCATTTGCTGAAAAGCGGAGTCATGGATGGGGAAAAATTGAGCTGAGGTAAGAAGTTTTTGGTGTTCAGCCAGAAACAATCATTGCATTCCAATCTATGAAATTATATACTACTATTAGTACCTAGTCTTAATTGTCCGGACGGTGTTTAGATATGAGAAGAAATAAGAAAGAACGCCAGGAATTACTTCAGCAGACGATCAAAGCAACCCCATTTATTACAGATGAAGAATTAGCTGGTAAATTCGGAGTAAGCATTCAGACGATTCGTTTGGACCGCTTGGAGCTTTCCATACCGGAGCTGAGAGAAAGAATTAAGAACGTGGCAGAGAAAACGCTTGAAGATGAAGTGAAGTCCCTGTCATTAGACGAAGTCATCGGAGAAATTATTGACCTTGAGCTGGATGATCAGGCGATTTCTATTTTAGAGATAAAACAGGAGCATGTATTTAGCCGGAATCAAATAGCGAGAGGACACCATTTATTTGCTCAGGCGAATTCCTTGGCCGTTGCCATTATAGATGACGAATTGGCGCTTACTGCAAGCGCAGACATCCGCTTTACCAGGCAGGTAAAGCAGGGTGAACGTGTCGTTGCGAAAGCGAAAGTAACGGCGGTTGATAAAGAAAAAGGAAGAACGGTTGTCGAAGTGAACAGCTATGTTGCAGAGGAAATTGTTTTTTCTGGACATTTTGACATGTACCGTTCAAAACATTCATAAAGGTGGAGCATGCATGAGAATAGCTGTAGATGCAATGGGAGGAGACCACGCTCCCAAAGCTGTTATTGACGGAGTTATGAAGGGGATAGAGTCATTTGATGATCTTCATATTACACTTGTCGGTGACAAAACTACAATAGAATCATATTTAACAACATCATCAGATCGCATCACGGTGCTGCACGCAGATGAAGTGATTGAGCCTACGGACGAACCGGTCCGCGCCGTGCGGAGAAAAAAGAACTCTTCTATGGTCCTGATGGCGCAGGAAGTTGCGGAAGGCAGAGCTGACGCCTGCATTTCAGCAGGAAATACCGGCGCGCTAATGACAGCCGGCCTGTTTATTGTGGGAAGAATTAAAGGAATTGACCGCCCTGCGCTTGCACCGACACTGCCGACTGTTTCAGGCGGCGGATTTCTGCTCCTTGATGTCGGCGCCAATGTAGATGCCAAACCTGAGCATCTCGTTCAATATGCCATTATGGGTTCTGTTTATTCCCAGCAAGTCCGGGGTGTAACTTCACCGAGAGTCGGACTTTTGAATGTCGGAACAGAAGATAAAAAAGGAAACGAACTGACGAAGCAGGCGTTCCAATTATTAAAAAAGGCAAACATCAACTTTATTGGAAACGTGGAAGCGCGTGACCTTTTAGACGATGTAGCAGATGTCGTAGTAACGGACGGATTTACCGGGAATGTTACACTCAAAACGCTTGAAGGCTCTGCGATGTCCATTTTTAAAATGATGAGAGAAGCGCTCACGTCAAACTTTACATCTAAGCTTGCGGCAGCTGTGCTGAAGCCGAAGATGAAAGAAATGAAAATGAAAATGGATTATTCCGAATACGGCGGAGCAAGCCTTTTCGGTTTGAAAGCGCCGGTAATCAAGGCACACGGCTCGTCTGATGCCCGTGCGGTTTACCATGCGATCCGCCAAGCCAGAGAGATGGTCAGCCAAAATGTGGCTGCGCTCATCCAAGAAGAAGTAAAAGAAGAAGAAAAAACAGATGAATAGTCTGGAGGTTTTAACATCATGAGTAAGATTGCATTTTTATTCCCTGGTCAGGGATCACAATTTATCGGCATGGGAAAAGAGCTTTATGAGCAGGTGCCTGCTGCAAAACGTCTGTTTGATGAAGCTGACGAAACATTGGAAACAAAGCTCAGCTCATTGATTTTTGAAGGTGATGCCAAAGAATTAACGCTTACATACAATGCGCAGCCTGCTTTGCTGACGACTAGCATTGCTGTGCTTGAGAAATTTAAAGAATCAGGCATTACACCTGATTTCACAGCCGGACACAGCCTTGGAGAATATTCTGCACTGGTGGCGGCTGGCGCAATGAGCTTTAAAGACGCTGTTTATACTGTCAGAAAACGCGGTGAGTTCATGAACGAAGCGGTGCCGGCCGGAGAAGGAGCGATGGCTGCTATTCTCGGCATGGATGCAAACGCGTTGAAACAAGTAACCGATAAAGTCACTGAGGACGGCCACCTTGTGCAGCTTGCCAACCTCAACTGTCCCGGACAGATTGTTATTTCCGGAACGTCAAAAGGAGTAGAGCTTGCATCTGAACAGGCTAAAGAGAACGGCGCTAAACGAGCGATTCCGCTTGACGTAAGCGGTCCGTTCCATTCTGAACTGATGAAGCCTGCCGCTGAAAAGCTGAAAGAAGTTTTGGACTCCTGTGAACTGAAAAACGCAGATGTGCCGGTGATCTCAAATGTTTCTGCAGATGTGATGACAGATAAGGAAGAGATTAAAGAAAAACTCATTGAGCAGCTGTACTCCCCGGTTCGTTTTGAGGAAACTGTTAACAAGCTAATTGCAGAGGGTGTTACGACGTTTATTGAAATCGGTCCCGGCAAAGTGCTTTCAGGCCTTGTGAAAAAAGTAAACAGACGCTTAAAAACCATTGCCGTATCAGACCCGGAAACGATTGAACTGGCAATTCAAACGCTTAAGGAGGAGAATGAGAATGCTTAATGAAAAAACAGCTGTTGTCACTGGCGCATCCCGTGGAATCGGCCGTTCAATCGCCCTTGACTTGGCCAAAAACGGTGCAAATGTTGTCGTTAACTACTCAGGCAGCGAAGCGAAAGCAAATGAAGTTGTAGATGAAATCAAATCAATGGGCAGAAAAGCAATTGCTGTCAAAGCCGATGTATCAAATCCTGAAGATGTACAAAACATGATAAAAGAAGCGATTTCTGTTTTCTCTACGGTCGACATTCTAGTGAACAACGCCGGAATCACAAAAGACAATCTCATCATGAGAATGAAAGAAGATGAGTGGGATGATGTCATTAACATTAACCTGAAGGGTGTTTTCAACTGTACGAAAGCTGTCACAAGACAAATGATGAAGCAGCGTTCAGGCCGGATTATTAACGTATCATCTATTGTCGGCGTCAGCGGAAATCCTGGACAAGCCAACTACGTGGCTGCAAAAGCAGGTGTGATCGGCTTAACGAAATCTTCAGCTAAAGAGCTTGCAAGCCGAAATATCACCGTTAATGCGATTGCACCTGGATTTATCTCAACTGATATGACAGATAAGCTTGCAAAAGATGTTCAAGATGAAATGCTGAAACAAATTCCGCTCGCTCGCTTTGGCGATCCCAGCGATGTCAGCAGCGTCGTGACGTTTCTAGCTTCAGAGGGAGCGCGTTATATGACAGGCCAGACCCTTCATATTGACGGCGGAATGGTCATGTAAGTTTTTTTCTTGAAAATTTCATCATAGTTACTCTAGTTTTTTAAAAACGAATCCACTATAATACTTGAGGGGAGGTGAATTGCTATGGCAGATACATTAGAGCGTGTAACGAAAATCATCGTAGATCGCCTTGGCGTTGATGAAGCAGACGTCAAACTTGAAGCTTCTTTCAAGGAAGACTTAGGTGCTGATTCCCTAGATGTAGTTGAGCTTGTTATGGAACTTGAAGACGAGTTTGATATGGAAATTTCTGACGAAGATGCTGAAAAGATTGCAACAGTCGGCGACGCTGTGAACTACATACAAAACCAGCAATAAGCTGATGCTAAAAGTCCCGCCGAAACGCGGGGCTTTAGCCCTTTATTCGTGCAGTTATTACAGCATGCCGCTTTTACGCGCGCTGTATCCGGTTTAGTCAGAGAAGCGCGGTGAACCTGATGTGCCTATGGAGGTTACTATGTCAAAACACTCACATTACAAAGATAAGAAAAAGTTCTATAAAAAAATAGAACAATTTAAAGAGTTTCAAGAACGGATCTCGGTTCACTTTCAAAATGAAAAGCTTTTGTATCAAGCATTTACACATTCATCTTATGTGAATGAGCATCGGAAAAAGCCGTATGAAGATAATGAAAGGCTTGAATTTTTAGGTGACGCTGTTTTGGAACTGACGATCTCCAGATTCTTATTTGCCAAGTATCCGGCTATGAGTGAAGGAGATTTGACGAAATTGAGAGCCGCGATTGTATGCGAACCGTCTCTCGTTTCATTGGCTCACGAACTGTCATTCGGCGATCTTGTCCTATTGGGGAAAGGCGAGGAAATGACAGGCGGCAGAAAACGTCCTGCGCTTTTGGCGGATGTCTTCGAAGCATTTATCGGAGCCTTGTATCTTGACCAGGGATTAGAGCCGGTCGAAAGTTTCTTAAAAGTCTATGTGTTCCCTAAAATAAACGATGGTGCTTTTTCTCATGTGATGGATTTTAAAAGCCAGCTGCAGGAATACGTGCAGCGTGACGGCAAAGGCTCGCTGGAGTATAAAATATCCAACGAAAAAGGACCTGCCCATAACCGTGAATTCGAAGCCATCGTATCTCTAAAAGGTGAACCACTCGGAGTCGGAAACGGCCGTTCAAAGAAAGAAGCCGAACAGCACGCTGCTCAGGAAGCTCTAGCTAAATTGCAAAAACACCATACGAAACAATAAAATCCCCCTAAGCTATAAGGGGGATTTCAGTATGTTTGCCGTCTTATTTCATCCATGTTTATGATAAAATTGAAATACTTATTACATAAGGAGGATCGCTATGTTCCTCAAACGTTTAGACGTTATAGGATTTAAATCATTTGCAGAACGGATTTCCGTTGATTTTGTAAAAGGCGTCACTGCGGTTGTCGGCCCGAACGGAAGCGGAAAAAGCAATATCACAGACGCTATTCGCTGGGTTCTTGGAGAACAATCAGCACGTTCCCTTCGCGGCGGAAAAATGGAAGATATTATTTTTGCCGGCAGTGATTCGAGAAAACGGTTAAATCTTGCCGAAGTTACGCTTACGCTTGATAATGACGATCATTTTTTGCCGATTGACTTCCACGAGGTCAGTGTCACAAGGCGTGTGTACAGATCTGGCGAGAGTGAATTCTTAATTAACAATCAGCCGTGCCGCTTAAAAGATATTATTGATTTATTTATGGACTCAGGACTTGGAAAAGAAGCATTTTCGATTATCAGCCAAGGGAAAGTGGAAGAAATCCTGAGTAGCAAAGCGGAGGACCGCCGCAGTATCTTTGAAGAAGCAGCCGGGGTGCTCAAATACAAAACGAGAAAGAAAAAAGCAGAAACCAAGCTGTTTGAAACCCAGGATAATTTAAATCGGGTAGAAGATATTTTACATGAGCTGGAAGGTCAGGTTGAACCTCTTAAAATACAGGCCTCAATCGCGAAAGACTACCTGGAGAAAAAGAAAGAGCTTGAGCACGTTGAAATTGCGCTGACCGCTTATGATATTGAAGAACTGCACGCCAAATGGTCAAGCCTTCAGGAGAAAGTGCAAGCCGCAAAGGAAGAAGAGCTTGCTGAATCGTCTGCTATTTCTGCAAAAGAAGCGAAAATCGAAGATGCGCGCGACAAAATTCAAGCGCTCGATGAATCAGTGAACGAGCTCCAGCAAGTCTTGCTTGTGACAAGTGAGGAGCTTGAAAAGCTGGAGGGGCGCAAAGAAGTACTGAAAGAACGCAAAAAAAACGCTGTGCAAAACCGCGAACAGCTTGAAGAAGCCATCGTACAGTTTCAGCAAAAAGAAGCTGTGCTGAAAGAAGATCTTGCGAAGCAGGAAGCTGTCTTTGAAGCGCTTCAGACAGAAGTCAGAGATTTAAAAGCACAGGTGAAGGAAAAGCAGCAGGCTCTCAGTCTTCACAATGAAAATGTCGAAGAGAAAATTGAGCAGCTGAAAAGCGATTACTTTGAGCTGTTAAACAGCCAGGCGTCGATTCGAAATGAGCTCCAGCTGCTCGATGACCAGATGTCCCAATCAGCAGTTATCCAACAGAGGCTGGCTGATAATAATGAAAAGCATCTGCAGGAACGGCGCGATATTTCCGCCCAAAAAGCTGCATGTGAAACCGAGTTTGCCCGCATAGAGCAGGAGATTCACAGCCAAGTCGGCGCGTATCGAGAAATGCAGGTTAAATACGAACAGAAAAAGCGTCAGTATGAGAAAAATGAATCTGCTCTTTACCAAGCATACCAATACGTCCAGCAGGCGAGGTCGAAAAAAGACATGCTTGAGACAATGCAGGGAGATTTCTCCGGCTTTTATCAGGGTGTTAAAGAGGTGCTGAAAGCGAAAGAGCGGCTTGGCGGAATTCGCGGGGCTGTCCTTGAGCTGATGTCAACAGAACAAAAGTATGAAACGGCTATTGAAATAGCACTCGGAGCTTCAGCACAGCATGTTGTGACCGATGATGAACAGTCCGCCCGTAAAGCAATTCAATATTTGAAACAGAATTCGTTCGGCCGGGCGACATTTCTGCCGCTTTCTGTCATCAAAGACCGTCAGCTTCAAAGCAGGGACGTGGCAACTGCGAAGCAGCATCCGTCATTTCTCGGGGTTGCCAGTGATCTTGTCACATTTGATCCCGCGTATCGCCGTATCATTCAAAACCTGCTCGGCACCGTTTTGATTACAGAGCATTTAAAAGGCGCAAACGAGCTTGCGAAGCTGCTTGGGCACCGGTACCGAATCGTAACTCTCGAGGGCGATGTCGTAAATCCTGGAGGTTCAATGACGGGGGGCGCCGTTAAAAAGAAAAACAACTCCCTGTTAGGAAGAAGCCGGGAACTTGAGGATGTCACCCAGCGGCTGGCTGAGATGGAAGAAAAAACAGCGCAGCTTGAACAAGAGGTCAAAACCCTTAAGCAATCCATTCAGGAGATGGAGAAAAAACTGGCTGATTTAAGAGAGGCTGGGGAAGGCTTAAGAGTGAAGCAGCAGGATGTGAAAGGCCAGCTGTATGAGCTTCAAGTTGCTGAGAAGAATATCAATACTCACTTAGAGCTCTATGATCAAGAAAAATCAGCTCTGTCAGATAGCGATCGAGAGAAGAAAGCGCGCAAACGCGAGCTGGAAGAAAAGCTTTCTTCCGTATCTGAAAGAATGAAACAGCTTGAAGAGGATATTGAAAGACTGACAAAACAAAAACAGACACAGTCCTCTACAAAAGAGTCTCTCTCCAATGAGCTGACTGAGCTGAAGATCGCAGCAGCGAAAAAAGAGCAAGCATGTCAGAGCGAAGAGGACAACCTCGCTAGATTAAAGAAAGAGCTCCAAGAAACAGGGCTTGCTTTAAAAGAGGCGAAAGAGGACCTAAGCTTCTTAACGTCAGAAATGTCATCAAGCACAAGCGGCGAAGAAAAACTGGAAGAGGCCGCAAAACATAAATTAAATGACAAAACAAAAACAATTGAATTGATTGCGTTAAGGCGCGACCAGAGGATCAAACTTCAGCAGGGGCTTGATACGTATGAGCGCGAGCTGAAAGAAATGAAGCGCCTGTATAAACAAAAAACAACGCTCTTAAAAGACGAAGAAGTAAAACTAGGCCGAATGGAAGTCGAGCTTGATAATTTGCTGCAATACTTGCGGGAAGAATACAGCTTGTCCTTTGAGGGGGCCAAAGAGAAATACCAGCTTGAAACAGATCCTGAGGAAGCAAGAAAGCGCGTGAAGCTGATTAAACTCGCAATAGAAGAGCTTGGGACGGTAAACCTCGGAAGCATAGATGAGTTTGAGAGGGTTAACGAACGCTATCAATTCTTGTCAGAGCAAAAAGAAGATTTAACAGAAGCAAAAAATACCCTGTTTCAAGTGATTGAGGAAATGGACGAAGAGATGACGAAACGCTTTAACGACACATTCGTCCAAATCCGCTCACACTTTGATCAAGTCTTCCGCTCCTTATTCGGAGGAGGGCGAGCGGAATTAAGGCTTACCGATCCGAATGATCTGCTGCATTCCGGAGTAGAAATTATCGCGCAGCCGCCGGGAAAAAAACTGCAAAACTTAAACCTTTTGTCTGGCGGAGAGCGTGCGCTTACTGCTATTGCGCTCTTATTCTCAATTTTAAAGGTGCGCCCTGTGCCGTTTTGTGTTCTTGACGAGGTAGAAGCAGCACTTGACGAAGCAAATGTGTTCCGGTTTGCGCAGTATTTGAAAAAATACAGCGCCGATACCCAGTTTATTGTGATTACCCACAGAAAAGGCACTATGGAGGAAGCCGATGTGCTTTACGGCGTGACAATGCCGGAATCAGGTGTTTCTAAGGTCATCTCAGTGAAGCTGGAAGAGACAAAAGAATTCGTTCAGTAACGAGGAAAGAGGTTATAAGATGAGTTTTTTTAAAAAATTAAAAGAGAAAATCACAAAGCAGACAGATTCCGTATCTGAAAAGTTTAAGGACGGCCTTGAAAAAACGAGAAACTCCTTTCAAAATAAAGTGAATGATCTCGTGTCCCGTTACCGTAAAATTGATGAGGACTTCTTCGAAGAGCTTGAAGAGGTTCTGATCAGTGCTGATGTCGGTTTTACAACGGTTATGGAGCTGATAGACGAGCTCAAAAAAGAAGTGAAGCGCAGAAATATTCAAGATCCGCAGGAAGTGCAGTCTGTTATTTCTGAAAAGCTGGTGGAAATTTATAACAGCGGAGACGAACAAATATCTGAGCTGAACATTCAGGAAGGGCGTTTAAATGTCATTCTTCTAGTCGGCGTAAATGGAGTCGGCAAAACGACAACGATCGGAAAGCTTGCTCATAAACTAAAGCAAGAAGGAAAGTCTGTTGTACTTGCTGCCGGAGACACTTTCAGAGCAGGAGCGATTGAACAGCTTGAAGTATGGGGAGAACGTACTGGTGTGCCTGTCATTAAACAGGCGGCCGGCAGCGATCCTGCGGCTGTCATCTATGATGCTGTTCACGCTGCCAAAGCGAGAGAAGCTGATGTGTTAATTTGTGATACGGCAGGGCGTCTTCAAAACAAGGTAAACCTGATGAAGGAGCTCGAAAAGGTGAAGCGTGTTATCGAAAGAGAAGTGCCGGAAGCGCCTCATGAGGTGCTGCTCGCCCTTGATGCCACGACTGGCCAAAACGCAATGGCGCAGGCGAAGGAGTTCTCGAAAGCAACAAACGTAACAGGAATTGCTTTAACAAAACTTGACGGCACTGCAAAAGGCGGTATTGTCCTTGCGATTCGCAACGAGCTTCATATCCCGGTTAAATTAGTCGGATTAGGAGAAAAAGTTGATGATCTTCAGGAGTTTGACGCTGAATCTTACGTATACGGCCTCTTTTCAGATTTAGTGGAAAAAGCGGAGGATTAATATTTTTGGGTTCACCGATTATAGACAGACAGCCCCCAAAACCCTGGGGGCTGTTATTGTTATCGTCTCACTTGATAGGCGAAATGATAAAGGCTGTTATCAGTGGATAGCAATCTCGCATCACCGGAATAAACCCTGAGTGGGATGATGTCGTAGTAATGAACGGAAACAGATGTGTAATACGTATAGTAGCCAGCAGCAGGTCCTAAATACATTGGAACGTCAAACTTTCCGTTTTCATCGGTTGTTCCTGCAGCTGTCTTTGTTGTATTCCCGACTTTCGTATCTGCTTCGAAGCTGACTGGTGTGTTTGGCACTGGCACTCCATTTTCGTCGAGCAATGTACCGCTTATCGTAATATTGTACTTAACTCGCCAAAATTGACCCTGTCCGTAATTGATTTTGCCGTACACGCCTCCGTCCGTGCTAATATTTGAGATGGAGGCCTTATAAGGGACTCCGGCCGCAGCTGCTTGCTGGGCGGGAAAAATAAATGGTAACACGGCAGCCAAGCATAACATAAACAATAAACCGATTTTTTTCATGTGAAATCCTCCTTTTAAATATGGTTCATATAAAATATCGGAATAAATTGGATGTTGTTTAGTTAATATTGGAAAAAGTTATCATTCCTTTGACAAGATAAAAACTTGACACTCACATTAAAACCATGTAAACTAAGTTATCGTAAAGGGATTTGACTTAACAAAGGGGAGAGCTCATATGTCGCTCGAAAAGACAACGAGAATGAATTATCTGTTTGATTTTTATCAGTCGTTGTTGACGTCTAAACAGAAGAGCTATATGTCTCTTTATTATTTGGACGATTTCTCCCTTGGCGAAATAGCCGAAGAATATGAGGTTTCAAGACAAGCTGTTTATGATAACATCAAACGAACAGAAGCGATGCTTGAACAATATGAAGAAAAGCTGCTCCTTTTGAAAAAGTTTCAGGAGCGTAAAGAGATGTTTAATAAGCTGAAGGAGCTTGCTTCCGGTTCTAAAGAAGAGGAAGAAATTACAGCTCTGATTGAAGCGCTTGAGAAATTAGATTAGGAGGCGGCAAACTATGGCATTTGAAGGATTAGCCGACCGACTGCAGCAGACGATTTCTAAAATCCGCGGAAAAGGGAAAGTCAGCGAACAAGATGTAAAAGAAATGATGCGTGAGGTTCGTCTTGCGCTGCTTGAGGCTGACGTTAACTTTAAAGTAGTAAAGGATTTTGTGAAAAAAGTAAGTGAACGGGCTGTAGGCCAAGACGTCATGAAAAGCCTGACGCCCGGCCAACAGGTCATTAAAGTCGTTAAAGAGGAACTGACAGAGCTGATGGGCGGCGAAGAAAGCAAAATTGCCGTCTCGAAGCGGCCGCCAACTGTTATTATGATGGTTGGTCTCCAGGGTGCCGGTAAAACGACAACAAGTGGTAAACTTGCAAATCTTCTGCGCAAAAAGCACAATCGCAAACCGATGCTGGTTGCTGCCGATATTTACCGTCCTGCTGCAATTAAGCAGCTGGAAACGCTCGGCAAGCAGCTCGACATGCCTGTTTTTTCCCTTGGTGATCAGGTCAGCCCTGTAGAAATAGCCAAGCAGGCTATTGAAAAAGCCAAGGAAGAACACTATGATTATGTCATTTTGGACACAGCAGGCCGTTTGCATATCGACCATGAGCTTATGGATGAACTGACCCAAGTGAAAGAAATCGCGAATCCGGAAGAAATCTTTCTGGTTGTCGATTCAATGACCGGGCAGGATGCCGTGAATGTAGCCAAAAGCTTTAACGAACAGCTCGGTTTAACCGGTGTTGTGTTAACAAAGCTTGATGGAGACACGCGCGGCGGTGCTGCACTTTCCATTCGTGCGGTGACAAACACGCCGATTAAATTCGCCGGTTTAGGCGAAAAGCTTGATGCATTAGAGGCTTTCCATCCTGAACGCATGGCATCAAGGATTCTCGGCATGGGTGACGTGTTAACATTGATTGAAAAAGCTCAGGCAACCGTCGATGAAGACAAGGCCAAAGAGCTGGAACAAAAAATGAGAACAATGAGCTTCACATTGGACGATTTTCTCGAGCAGCTCGGGCAGGTCAGAAACATGGGACCTCTGGATGAGCTTCTGCAAATGATGCCGGGTGCAGGTAAGATGAAAGGCTTGAAAAATATTCAAGTTGATGAAAAGCAGCTGAATCATGTGGAAGCGATCATTAAATCGATGACTGTTCTTGAAAAAGAACAGCCGGATATCATTAATGCCAGCCGGCGCAAGCGGATTGCAAAAGGAAGCGGGACGTCCGTACAGGAAGTCAACCGTCTGCTTAAGCAGTTTGACGAAATGAAAAAAATGATGAAGCAAATGACAAACATGTCAAAAGGAAAGAAAAAAGGATTTAAGTTACCTTTTATGTAATCGGTTATACATGATAAAACCGTTGTTAAGAAAAAACACTTTACAAACACTTTTATCATTGTTAATATACTATCTTGTTGAAATATTTTCGGAGGTGCTAGTAAAATGGCAGTAAAAATTCGTTTAAAACGTATGGGAGCAAAAAAATCTCCTTTCTATCGTATTGTTGTAGCAGATTCTCGTTCACCGCGTGACGGCCGTTTCATCGAAACAGTCGGCACTTACAACCCGGTTGCAAAACCAGCGGAAGTAAAAATCGATGAAGAGCTTGCTCTTAAATGGCTTCAAACTGGAGCGAAACCATCTGATACAGTTCGCAACTTGTTCTCTAGCCAAGGAATCATGGAAAAATTCCACAACGCTAAACAAGGCAAGTAATGACTGATCAACACTTGGAAGATTTGATTGTCACGATTGTGACACCGCTTGTTGATCATCCAGATGACATTCGGGTCATAAGAGAAGAAACCGATCAAAAGATTGCGCTGCGCTTATCTGTTCACAAGTCAGATACCGGTAAAGTTATCGGGAAGCAAGGCCGGACTGCAAAAGCGATTCGAACAGCTGTATTTGCAGCTGGCGCACAGTCTTCTAAGAAAGTTCAATTTGAAATATTTGACTAAAAGGGAGAGGGCCGGCACCTCCCCTTTTTTTACACGCAAAAAACGGGTAAACTGATAGAAGATAAGACAAGATAGAAACGTCTGGTCTTGAAAAAGTTTTAAAAGCAGGGAGCTTGGTGCGATGCAAATTATTCACCGTGTAGCCGTTATGCAAGTCTTAACCGAGCACAGCAAAGAAAAGCTGTTATCTACTTTCACAGATAAGAAACAAATGCTTGAACGAGAATGCAGCCAGCTCTATTTTCAGCTTAGAAAACATGAAAAAGAACAGCAGAACCCAGATGTGATTGAACAATTTAAAAAGGCAATAGAAAAACGAAAAGATAATATGAAAATGATCGATTTTCAAATTACCCAAGTACATACATTACCGCTTGGCAGTGAAATGAAAGAAAAGGAAATCGATGCGCTGCTGACCATTAAAGTCGGGGATGACTGGCATGAGAAAACAGCAGCAAACACCATCGTCATAAAAGACGGAACAGTAATTGAAATTCGCCAGAGGTGATCATATGACAAAGCGATGGTTTAATGTCGGTAAAATTGTAAATACCCACGGAATTAAAGGCGAGGTGCGGGTCATTTCAAAAACGGATTTTGCCGAAGAACGGTACAAGCCGGGCAACACGCTGTATTTGTTTATGGACGGACGCCAAGAACCGATAGAGGTAACGGTAAACACGTACAGGCTGCATAAGCAATTTCATCTGCTGCAGTTTAAAGAAAGACAAAGCCTGAATGAAGTAGAGGAACTGAAAAACGCCATCATCAAAGTTCCGGAAGAGGATTTGGGTGAGTTGAATGAGGGAGAATTTTATTTCCACGAAATTATCGGCTGTGAAGTTTTTACTGAAGAAGGCGAACTGATCGGAAAGGTGAAAGAAATTTTAACACCGGGAGCCAATGATGTATGGGTAATCGAGCGTAAAGGTAAAAAAGACGCGCTGATCCCTTACATTGAATCAGTCGTCAAACAGATTGATGTCAGCGAAAAGAAAATTGAGATTCAACTCATGGAAGGATTAATAGACGAATGAAAATCGATTTTTTGACGCTGTTTCCTGACATGTTTGAAGGGGTGCTCGGTTCATCCATTCTTCAAAAAGCCCAAGAAAAAGAAGCAGTGCAGTTCCAGATCGTCAATTTCCGGGAGTATTCTGATAACAAGCATAATACAGTAGATGATTATCCTTACGGAGGCGGAGCAGGTATGGTGCTGAAGCCTCAGCCTGTTTTTGACGCGGTTGAGGACCTGACCTCAAAAGCAGACAGTCCGCCGCGCGTTATCCTCGTCTGCCCGCAAGGTGAGCGTTTCACTCAAAAAAAAGCCGAGGAATTGGCAAAGGAAGAGCATTTGCTGTTTATCTGCGGCCATTATGAAGGCTATGATGAGCGAATCCGTGAGCATTTGGTGACCGATGAAATATCAATTGGCGACTTCGTTCTGACAGGCGGTGAGCTGCCTGCGATGATGATTGCTGACAGTGTTGTCAGGCTGCTTCCGGGAGTGCTTGGCAAAGAGGCTTCCCACATAGAGGATTCGTTCAGTACGGGGCTCTTGGAGCATCCGCATTATACAAGACCGGCAGATTATAAAGGTTTAAAAGTGCCTGAAACACTTCTATCAGGAAACCATGCTAAAATCAAAGAATGGCGGAATAAAGAATCGATCAGAAGAACCTATTTAAGACGCCCGGATCTCCTGAAAGACTATCCGCTTACAGAGCAAGAAAGAAAATGGATTTCTGAATGGGAAAAAGAATAGATTTTATTGCATAGGCTATGAAATTGTGATAAGATACTACTTGTGGCTTGAGCGGGCTTATCCGTTGAAAGCTTGAAAACGATGTTCCGCTGTGCCGGGTTTTGTGGCCAAGAGCATCTGTTGGAAGGAGTTGAAAACGATGCAAAAACTAATTGAAGATATCACAAAAGAACAGCTTCGTACTGATCTTCCTACGTTCCGTCCTGGTGACACTTTACGTGTACACGTAAAAGTTGTTGAGGGTAACCGTGAGCGTATCCAGATTTTTGAAGGTGTTGTGATTAAGCGTCGTGGTGGTGGAATCAGCGAAACGTTCACAGTTCGTAAGATTTCTTACGGTGTTGGCGTTGAACGTACTTTCCCTGTACACACACCAAAAATCGCGAAAATCGAAGTTGTACGTTACGGTAAAGTACGCCGTGCTAAGCTTTACTACCTACGTGAACTTCGCGGAAAAGCGGCTCGTATTAAAGAAATCAGACGATAATGATAACGAACGAAAAGAGCTTGTTACCAGTAACAAGCTCTTTTTTTATATAGAATTTGAAAATGCCGGTCAGGCATCGTAAAATACATAAAGAACAACTAAGAATCTTGCACACTCAGAAGATAAAGGCGGTGTTCGTGTCACATGACAATCCAGTGGTTCCCTGGCCATATGGCAAAGGCAAGACGGGAAGTAACCGAAAAATTAAAATTAATCGATATCGTATATGAATTGGTAGATGCCAGAATTCCGATGTCCTCAAGAAACCCAATGATTGAAGACATCTTAAAAAATAAGCCGAGGATTATGCTGTTAAATAAAGCTGACAAAGCAGATGCGGCAGTTACACAGCAGTGGAAAGAGCACTTTGAGAACCAAGGAATCCGCTCTCTGTCCATTAATTCTGTAAACGGCCAAGGATTAAATCAAATCGTTCCGGCTTCAAAAGATATCCTGCAGGAGAAATTTGACCGGATGAGGGCAAAAGGTGTGAAGCCAAGGGCGATCCGGGCGCTGATCATCGGCATTCCGAACGTCGGGAAATCAACGCTTATCAACCGGCTGGCAAAGAAAAATATTGCGAAAACCGGAGACAGACCGGGTATCACAACATCTCAGCAATGGGTCAAAGTCGGAAAAGAATTAGAGCTTTTAGACACTCCGGGGATTCTATGGCCTAAATTTGAGGACGAGCTTGTCGGGTTGAGGCTGGCAGTCACGGGGGCTATTAAAGACTCGATTATCAATCTACAGGATGTAGCCGTGTTTGGCCTCCGTTTTCTCGAAGAACATTATCCTGAACGGCTTAAAGAGCGCTACGGGCTCGATGAGATACCCGAAGACATCGCGGAGCTGTTTGATGCGATAGGTGAAAAACGCGGCTGCCTCATGAGCGGGGGGCTTATTAACTACGATAAAACGACTGAAGTGATTATTCGTGATATCCGCACAGAAAAGTTCGGGAGGCTGTCATTCGAACAGCCGACGATGTAAAGACCCGCAGAAATGCGGGTCTTTATTTTTTCCTGACCCGACCGATACATACAGTAAGGGAGAAGAGAAAGTGAATACATTAACCGTAAAAGACATTAGAGACCGTCTGCAAGGGGTAAAAGATGACCAGGACCCATTTCTTGTCCAGTGTGAAAATGATCCGAGAAAAAGCGTACAAGCGCTTGTAGAGCAATGGCTGAAAAAGCATGCGAAGGAAAAAGCGCTAAAAGAACAGTGGATGAATATGACCTCCTATGAAAGGCTTGCGAGAAACAAGGGGTTTCGTTTTATTGCAGGAGTAGACGAAGTAGGCCGGGGCCCATTGGCAGGACCGGTTGTCGCCAGCGCAGTCATCCTTCCTGAGGAATGCGAAATACTTGGACTCACAGACTCAAAAAAGCTTACAGAAAAGAAGCGTGAGGAATATTACGATCTCATTATGAAAGAAGCTGTGGCAGTCGGTATAGGAATTGTAGAAGCAGCTGTTATTGATGAGATCAATATTTATGAAGCCTCAAAATTGGCAATGGTCGAAGCAATCCGCGATTTGTCCGATACACCCGATTATTTGCTCGTTGACGCGATGACACTGCCGCTCGATACGTCTCAGTCTTCAATTATAAAAGGCGATGCCAAAAGCGTGTCTATCGCTGCAGGTGCGTGTATTGCGAAAGTGACGAGGGACCGGATGATGAGCGCATATGCAGAAAAGTATCCGCAGTACGGCTTTGAAAAAAATAAAGGCTATGGAACAAAAGAGCATCTTGAAGCGCTCGCAGCCTACGGACCGACCGATTTGCACCGGAAAACTTTCGCTCCTGTTCAATCTTACAGATAATCTAATGAACAAGGAGGCACCTTTTTGAAATGAACATACGAAATGATGTACAGCAGACGCTCAAAAACCTTTTTGGTAACACTGCAGCTTCGCGGGAAACATCACAAACAACCGACGAATCAAATGCCGTAAAGCGTCTCCTTTTAGGAAAAGTACTTCGTTTATTAGGGGACCAGCATGCACTGATCCAAGTAGGGAATCAAACGATTCAAGGCAAACTTGAAACCCAGCTTCGTCCTCAGGCGTATTACTGGTTTTCCTACGAAAAAAAACCAGCGGAACAGACAGGCCGTCTCCAGGTCGTTCAAAGCTTTGATCAAAATCCCAAAACAATTCAGGATGCAGCGGGCAAGCTTCTGAACGCTATTTCAGTGAAGCCGTCAAACACCTCCCTTATGATGGCAGGCGCAATGCTGAAAAGCAAAACACCCATCACAGAAAATGATATCAAAACAGCTGTCCGCTGGATGGACACGCTGCCTGCGTCAGACACAAAAAAAGCCATTGAAACAGTTTTATTTGCCTTAAAGCGGGATCTCCCCGTTCATCCCGATGTTTTGAGCGGAGTTCATGCTGTCAAATCGCCTGTACCGCTCCATCAGCACTTATCTCAGCTGATTCAGGCTATTCATGAAAATCCTAAGCCGAGCCAGGCGCTGACAAAGCTAAGAGAAGCCGTTACAGCACTATTTAATAGCGAAACAGATGTCCATGCAGAACGTCTTATCGAGAAGCTTTTCTCGTTAACGGATCATACCAGATCTGCCTCTTCAGTCAGTACTGCCGGAAACCGGGAGCTTAGCGCAGCAGACGGCTCCGCAGGAAAGGCAAACTGGGCACCTGTAAACCCGCAGGAGCAGCAGCGAAACATACGAGACGGTGCTGCTAAAACTGTCTCAGACATTCCAATGAAAGAAGCAGGAAGGCTGCTGGCCAAACTGACGGAAGCTGCGGATAAAAACGGCAATTCAATCGTAAAAGAAGCAGCGAATTGGATAAAGGCTGTTGTTTCCTCTAGTCAAAATAAGCCCGAGGCAGCAGCTTCTGTTTTGCAGGCCGCACGAGTCACGGATCAAGAAGCCGATGTATTTTTAAAGGCTGTTCAGCAGACAGCTCCTAATTTAACGGATAAGGCAGATGTTCTTTCCTTTTTATCCAAAGTAAAAATGGCAATAGGCGCGCGAGATGAGCTTGCATTTATTAAAGCGTTTGAACAAGGCACCGCAGTGCTGCCTGATGATATTCAATCAGTCAAGATGGCTCTGCATGCCGCCAGAGCGTCACATGAGTTAGCGGAACCTGTCAAACAGGAAGCGGATCAGCTCTTTCATAAATTGAACGGTCAGCTTCTCATGCAGCAGGATCATCCTTCATACAGCCAAATTGTGATGTCATTTCCGATGTTTTCAAAATCGGGGGTTCAGGACATGACTGTTCTGTTTAAAGGAAAAAAAGAAGCGGATGGAAAGCTCGATCCTTCCCATTGCCGGCTCCTGTTTTTACTGCAATTGGATACGTTAAAAGAAACGGTTGTTGACTGCCTGATACAGCAGCAAGTCATGACGATTACAATTGAGACGGATTTTGAGCTTCAGCCTGCCATCGATCCAATGGTGCCCACCCTCAAGCAATCGCTCAAAGAAATGGGCTACAGTCTTTCAGGAGTTAACGCTAAAAAGCGCCTTCGATCTGATGAAATGGCTACAATTGATCAATACATAACAAGCATCAGTGATCAGGAAGTGGATGTGAAAATATGAACGAGCAAACGCCTTTAAGGAAAGCCGTAGCTCTCCATTATGATGAAAAAAAAGACAAGGCGCCAAGAGTAATTGCAACCGGAAAGGGCTATGTTGCTGACAACATTATCAAAGAAGCTAAAAAGGCGGGGGTCCCGATCCAAGAAGATCGGACCCTTGTCGAATTAATGCGCCATTTGACTGTGGATGACCAGATCCCGGAAGCTCTTTATGAAACGGTAGCCGAGATTTTTTCTTTCATTTACAGATTGGACGAAAGTGTAAAAAATAAAAAATAGCCGAAATATTCCCCATTCTCCGCTTGAAATTTATGTTTTTAATAAAATAAAAGTTTGAATGTTTAGAAGGATTTTAAGATTTTGCATCGAACTCTAGACAATTCTTCCAGTATTATATAGAATGAAAGCGCAGTCTATTTTTAGTTTTGTTACATAAGTTAGGAGGATGGGAAATGAATATCCATGAGTACCAGGGAAAAGAAGTCCTCAGAAAATATGGGGTATCTGTTCCTGAAGGTAAAGTGGCTTTTACAGCAGAAGAAGCAGTTGAAAAAGCAAAGAGCTTATCCAGCTCGGTTTATGTCGTAAAGGCTCAAATTCATGCTGGCGGTCGAGGCAAAGCTGGTGGGGTAAAAATAGCAAAATCATTAGAAGAAGTAAGAGCGTATGCCGAAGAACTTTTAGGTAAGACCCTCGTTACGCATCAGACGGGTCCGGACGGACAAGTAATAAAACGCTTACTTATTGAAGAAGGCTGCGATATTAAAAAGGAATACTATGTGGGATTAGTGCTTGACCGTGCCACTTCAAGAATTGTTCTGATGGCCTCTGAAGAAGGCGGAACAGAAATTGAAGAAGTAGCAGAGAAAACACCGGAAAAAATCAAAAAGGCTGTCATTGATCCGGCTGTTGGCCTCCAAGGCTATCAAGCCAGAGAAATTGCATTCGCTATTAATATTCCAAAAGAGCTTGTTGGGAAAGCTGCTAAATTTATGCTTGGACTATACAAAGCGTTTGTGGAGAAAGACTGCTCAATTGCCGAAATCAACCCTCTCGTTGTAACAGGAGACGGGAATGTGATGGCGCTTGATGCGAAATTAAATTTTGACAGCAACGCATTATACAGACAAAAAGATATTATGGAATATAGAGATTTGGACGAAGAAGATCCAAAAGAAATTGAAGCGTCTAAATACGATCTGAGCTACATTTCCCTTGATGGAAATATCGGCTGCATGGTAAACGGCGCAGGGCTTGCGATGTCCACGATGGATATCATTAAACATTATGGAGGAGAGCCGGCCAACTTCCTTGATGTGGGGGGCGGCGCAACCGCAGAAAAAGTCACGGAAGCATTTAAAATCATTCTTTCTGACCAAAATGTTAAAGGGATTTTCGTCAACATTTTCGGCGGCATTATGAAATGTGATGTCATCGCAGAAGGGGTTGTTGAAGCGACAAGACAAGTCGGTTTAACATTGCCGCTTGTCGTCCGTCTTGAAGGAACAAACGTGGATCTAGGGAAGAAAATCCTTAGTGAATCAGGATTAAATATTACATCTGCGGAATCCATGGCTGACGGCGCGCAGAAAATCGTATCTTTAGTATAGGAAAGAATGAAAGGCAGGGGACCAAATAATGAGTGTTTTTATCAATAAAGATACAAGAGTTATTGTACAAGGGATTACAGGTTCTACCGCTTTATTCCATACGAAGCAGATGCTTGAATACGGCACAAATATCGTGGGCGGTGTGACACCTGGAAAAGGCGGAACAGAAGTGGAAGGGGTACCTGTATTTAATACAGTGGCTGATGCAGTTCATACGACTGGCGCAAATGCGTCTGTTATCTACGTTCCGGCACCTTTTGCGGCTGATGCTATTATGGAAGCGGTAGATGCGGAGCTTGATCTGGTCATTTGCATCACAGAGCATATCCCGGTTCTAGACATGGTAAAAGTGAAACGCTTCATGGAAGGCAAGAAAACGAGATTAATAGGACCGAACTGCCCTGGCGTCATCACGCCTGAAGAATGTAAAATCGGCATTATGCCCGGATATATCCATAAAAAGGGTCATGTAGGCGTTGTATCGCGTTCAGGAACATTAACATACGAAGCAGTGCATCAGCTGTCAGAAGCGGGTGTAGGGCAGTCTACAGCCGTTGGGATCGGCGGCGATCCTGTAAATGGAACCAACTTCATTGACGTTTTAAAAGCGTTTAATGAAGATCCTGATACACACGCTGTCATCATGATCGGTGAAATCGGCGGTACAGCTGAAGAGGAAGCTGCTGAGTGGGTAAAAGCCAACATGACAAAACCGGTAGTCGGATTCATTGGCGGTAAAACAGCACCTCCAGGGAAGCGCATGGGACATGCAGGTGCCATCATTTCCGGCGGAAAAGGCACTGCTGATGAAAAAATCAAAACACTTAACGAATGCGGAATCGAAGTTGCAGAGACACCTTCTGTCATGGGTGAAACATTAATTAAAGTGTTGAAAGAGAAGAATTTATTTGAAACGTGCAAAACACATTAATAGAGAAGGAACAGCCATCTTGGCTGTTCCTGCTTTTGCTGTCAAAAGGAGGTCCTCATATTGGATCAGGCCGCTGCCTGTTTAATCACTTGCAGAATCAATCAATTATTATCCCCTTCTCTTCTATTAAAATGGTGGAAAGCTGATCCGTCAATGTCACTGTCAAATCCTTCATGCGCATTAGAAACCGCTTCACATGGCAAAGTAAAGACTGCGGCATTAAAAAATAAAATAGAAGAACAATATCCCAAACTTCAGCATTTACTCTCTGTATACCATCAGCAAGGCATTGAAGTCATCCCAATATCCTCAGATCAATATCCATTCTGGCTGAAAACCATTTATGATCCGCCTCCTGTGCTGTTTGCAAAAGGTGATATATCCCTTCTTTCTCAAGGGCGTAAAATAGGAATTGTAGGTACGCGGCATCCGACAGACTATGGAATCCAGGTTGTCAATCATCTTACAATAGAGCTTTGCCATAAAAAGTGGGTGATTGTCAGCGGGCTGGCGTCTGGGATTGACGGATTGTCCCATGCGGCAAGTATTAAGGCGAAGGGGCGGACAATCGGAGTCATCGCAGGCGGATTTCAGAACATTTATCCTCGAGAAAATCTTCAATTAGCAGAACACATGGCTAAACACCATCTTCTTCTGTCAGAGCATCCACCTGAAACCAAACCCCAAAAATGGTATTTCCCTATGAGAAACCGTATTATCAGCGGGTTAAGTGAGGGCATTATTGTTGTGCAGGGCAAAGAGAAAAGCGGTTCTTTGATTACCGCATACCAAGCGCTGGAACAAGGGAGAGAAGTATTTGCCGTACCTGGTTCTGTATTTGATCCTTACGCCGGAGGTCCTATAAAATTGATCCAAGAGGGGGCTAAAGCCATATGGTCAGCAGAGGATATTTATGCAGAGCTTCCTGAGAGAAACGTTCAATATACGGAACCCTTTTGAATTATCGTTTGACAAATAGCATTGTAATATTTAATAATAGTGAGGATTTAAAGTTGCATATTGTTTTCTATTTAAATAATGACGTTCATCATAAAGAATGAAATGTTGAAAGCCAAATAAAGACAGCTGCAAATATAAAATAAAATTTGAAATACTTGAAGAGAGAGAACACCTCTTGAGGGGGATGAAAATGTCTGATTATCTAGTCATCGTGGAATCGCCCGCTAAGGCGAAAACGATTGAACGTTACTTAGGTAAAAAATATAAAGTGAAAGCATCAATGGGACATGTCCGGGATCTTCCAAAAAGTCAAATGGGAGTTGACATAGAACAAAATTTCGAACCAAAATATATAACCATTCGAGGTAAAGGTCCGGTATTAAAAGAGCTGAAAACGGCTGCCAAAAAAGCGAAAAAAGTTTATCTCGCAGCCGACCCCGACAGAGAAGGGGAAGCAATTGCATGGCACTTGGCTCACAGCCTTGACCTGGATCTTAATTCAGACTGCCGTGTTGTGTTTAACGAAATTACGAAAGACGCAATTAAAGAATCATTTAAGCATCCCCGCATGATCAATATGGATTTGGTGGATGCACAGCAGGCGAGACGTATATTAGACAGGCTCGTAGGATATAAAATCAGCCCAATTCTTTGGAAAAAAGTTAAAAAAGGGCTCAGCGCTGGCCGTGTTCAATCTGTTGCCCTCCGTTTAATTATTGATCGTGAAAAGGAAATTAACGACTTTAAGCCAGAGGAATATTGGACAATAGACGGCACGTTCTTAAAAGGACAGGAGACGTTTGAAGCGAGCTTTTTCGGTAAAAACGGAAAAAAACTTCCTTTAAAGAGCGAAGCGGATGTAAAAGACATACTTTCTCAGCTCAAAGGCAATAAGTATACAGTTGAAAAAGTAACTAAAAAGGAACGGAAACGCAATCCGGCCTTGCCTTTTACAACTTCAACCCTTCAGCAGGAAGCAGCGCGCAAGCTCAATTTCAGAGCGAAGAAAACGATGATGATTGCGCAGCAATTATATGAAGGAATTGATCTAGGAAAAGAAGGAACTGTCGGTCTGATCACGTATATGAGAACGGATTCAACCCGTATTTCCAATACAGCAGTTGATGAAGCGGCAGCGTTTATTGATCAAACGTACGGAAAAGAGTACTTAGGCGGCAAAAGAAAGCCCGCTAAAAAGAATGAAAATGCTCAGGATGCTCACGAAGCGATCCGCCCGACGTCGGTTCTCAGAAAACCAAGCGAATTAAAAGCAGTCCTTGGCAGAGATCAACTGAGACTGTATAAATTAATTTGGGAGCGTTTTGTTGCCAGCCAAATGGCATCTGCTGTGTTAGATACAATGAGTGTTGATTTGACAAACAACGGTTTGACTTTTCGTGCAAACGGAAGTAAGGTCAAGTTTTCCGGGTTTATGAAAGTGTATGTTGAAGGCAAAGACGATCAATTGGAAGAAAAAGACCGGATGCTGCCTGACCTGCAAGAGGGAGACACTGTTTTATCTAAGGATATAGAACCGGAACAGCATTTTACCCAGCCGCCTCCGCGCTATACTGAGGCCCGATTGGTTAAAACGCTTGAAGAACTAGGTATCGGCCGTCCTTCCACTTATGCTCCGACGCTTGATACGATTCAGCGGCGCGGGTACGTTGGTCTGGATAATAAACGGTTTGTTCCCACAGAATTAGGGCAGATCGTGCTTGAGTTGATCATGGAATTTTTCCCTGAAATCATTAACGTTGAGTTTACGGCAAAAATGGAAAAAGACCTTGATAATGTTGAGGAAGGCAATATAGAATGGGTACAGATTATTGATAACTTCTATACCGATTTTGAAAAGCGCGTGAAAAAAGCCGAATCAGAAATGAAGGAAGTTGAAATTGAGCCTGAATATGCCGGAGAAGATTGTGAATTGTGCAGTTCTCCTATGGTGTATAAAATGGGCCGATACGGTAAATTCCTAGCTTGCTCCAATTTCCCCGATTGCCGGAATACAAAGCCGATTGTCAAACAAATTGGTGTGAAGTGCCCGAGCTGCGGAGAAGGAAATATTGTTGAGCGAAAATCGAAAAAGAAACGGATTTTTTACGGCTGTGACCGTTATCCGGACTGTGAATTCGTTTCCTGGGACAAACCAATTGAACGAAAATGTCCGAAATGCGGAAAAATGCTTGTTGAGAAAAAACTCAAAAAAGGCATACAAGTCCAATGCGTGGAATGCGATTATAAGGAAGAACCACAGAAGTAGCGGTGAGCAGGGTCTTGCTCACCTTCTTTGTGTGTTAAAAGAAGACAATGAATAATAAACTAGGAGATGTGAAAGATGAACCAACAAACAGTGAATGTAATCGGAGCCGGACTTGCAGGCAGTGAAGCGGCATGGCAGCTTGCCAAACGGGGGATTCAAGTCAGATTATATGAAATGCGCCCAGTCAAACAGACGCCTGCCCATCATACTGATAAATTTGCAGAACTGGTATGCAGCAACTCTTTACGCTCCAATACACTTGCTAACGCTGTAGGTGTATTAAAAGAAGAAATGCGTGCGCTTGATTCAGCAATTATCGCTGCGGCTGACGAATGCTCAGTGCCTGCCGGCGGCGCACTCGCGGTAGACCGGCACGAATTTGCGGCAAGTGTGACAAACCGGGTGAAAAACCATCCCAACGTTACTGTTATTAATGAAGAAGTAACAGAAATACCGGAAGGACCAACAATTATCGCAACTGGTCCGTTAACTTCAGAATCATTGTCTGCACAGTTAAAAGAGCTTACTGGAGAAGACTATTTATACTTCTATGATGCAGCGGCGCCTATCGTAGAGAAAGACAGCCTTGATATGGATAAAGTGTATTTGAAGTCCCGTTATGACAAAGGAGAAGCGGCTTATCTAAACTGCCCGATGACAGAAGAAGAGTTTGACCGATTTCATGAAGCTTTGACTTCGGCGGAAACTGTGCCGTTAAAAGAATTTGAAAAAGAGATTTTCTTTGAAGGCTGCATGCCGATTGAAGTAATGGCAAAACGAGGAAAGAAAACAATGCTTTTCGGACCGATGAAGCCAGTGGGATTAGAGCATCCTGTTACCGGAAAACGTCCATATGCAGTCGTTCAGCTTAGACAGGATGATGCGGCGGGAACTCTCTATAATATTGTAGGATTCCAAACTCATTTAAAATGGGGAGACCAAAAGGAAGTCCTCAAATTGATTCCCGGACTTGAAAATGTGGAAATCGTCAGATACGGCGTTATGCACAGAAATACATTCATTAATTCTCCAAGCTTGTTAAAGCCGACTTACCAATTTAAAAAACGGAACGATTTGTTCTTCGCAGGACAAATGACGGGAGTAGAAGGATATGTGGAATCTGCTGCTTCTGGACTTGTAGCAGGTATTAATGCGGCTAAACTTGTTTTAGGAGAAGAGCTTGTCACTTTTCCTCAGGAAACAGCAATAGGCAGTATGGCTCACTATATTACAACAACAAACCAGAAGAACTTCCAGCCGATGAACGCAAACTTTGGGCTTTTAAAAGAATTGCCTGTTAAAATTAAAAATAAAAAAGAGCGTAATGAACAGTACGCAAATCGGGCGATCGAGACAATTCAAACAATTTCGAAAACAATTTAGGTATTGATTGCAACTTGAACGCGATTTGTGATACCATTTAAAAGCCCTTCCTGGGGAGGTATTTGGCATGGAGAATGTTAAGAATTTCGTAAACTTATTCGTTGAATATTTACAAATTGAAAAAAATTATTCACAATATACTATTGTGAATTATGTGGATTCAATTGAAGAATTCGAGACTTTCCTGCGTGTTCAAGGTATAAATGGATTTGAAGAAGCTGCATATCAAGATACTAGAATTTTTTTGACGGAAGCCTATGAAAAGGGTTTATCAAGAAGAACAATCAGTAAAAAAATTTCTGCATTGAGAAGTTTTTACAAATTTCTGATGCGGGAAAAGCTTGTTGATGATAATCCGTTCCAGCTTGTTCATCTGCCGAAACAAGAGAAACGGATACCGAAGTTTCTATATCAAAAAGAGCTTGAGGAACTGTTTGAAGTTTCAGATATAAGCCAGCCGACCGGCATGAGGGATCAAGCGCTATTAGAGCTTCTCTATGCCACCGGAATGAGGGTCAGTGAATGCTCTTCCATAACGGTTCATGATCTTGATTTATTTATGGACACTGTGCTTGTTCACGGGAAAGGCAAGAAGCAGCGTTATATCCCTTTTGGGTCTTACGCCCGCGAAGCGTTGAAGTTATATATGAATAGCGGAAGACAGTGCTTGCTGAAAAAAGCAAAAGAACCTCATGATCTATTATTCGTGAATCAAAGAGGCGGACCGCTTACAGCCCGAGGCATTAGGCACATTTTAAGCGGGCTTGTCAAAAAAGCGTCCGGCACTTTACATATCCATCCGCATATGCTTCGACATACGTTCGCCACTCATCTGTTAAACGAAGGAGCAGATTTGAGGAGCGTTCAAGAACTGCTCGGGCATTCCAATCTGTCTTCGACACAGATATACACGCACGTTTCGAAGGAAATGCTGAGAAACACATATATGTCTCACCATCCAAGAGCTTTTAAGAAAAATTAAAGGAGGCCCTTTATGTCATCTTTTCATGCGACCACAATCTTTGCAGTACAGCATCAGGGACGAAGCGCAATGTCCGGAGACGGTCAAGTTACATTTGGTCAGGCTGTTGTAATGAAACATACTGCGAGAAAAGTAAGAAAACTGTTTAACGGCAAGGTTCTCGCAGGATTTGCGGGATCTGTTGCAGACGCTTTCACTCTATTCGAAAAGTTCGAAGCGAAACTTGAAGAATATAACGGCAACTTAAAACGGGCTGCTGTTGAGCTTGCAAAGGAATGGCGAAGCGACAAAGTGCTTAGAAAGCTTGAAGCCATGCTGATCGTTATGAATCAAGATACCTTGCTTCTCGTATCGGGAACTGGTGAGGTTATCGAACCGGATGACGGCATTCTGGCAATTGGATCAGGCGGCAACTACGCTTTGGCAGCCGGAAGAGCGCTGAAAAAGCATGCCGGTGACAGCATGACTGCAAGTGAGATTGCTAGAGCTGCGCTGGAAACAGCGGGCGAAATTTGTGTATACACGAACGATCAAATCATACTGGAAGAGCTTGAATAGAAAGGACTTGAGGCGCATGGAAAAAACACCGTTAACACCAAGACAGATTGTAGATCGGTTAGACCAATACATCGTCGGTCAGCAAGACGCGAAAAAAGCTGTCGCCGTGGCATTAAGAAACCGCTATAGAAGAAGTCTTCTGGATGAAAAGCTGAAAGACGAGGTCGTTCCGAAAAACATTTTAATGATGGGGCCTACCGGGGTAGGGAAAACTGAAATTGCCAGACGAATCGCTAAGCTTTCAGGTGCGCCATTTATCAAAATTGAAGCAACAAAATTTACAGAAGTCGGCTATGTAGGCAGAGACGTTGAATCAATGGTCAGAGACCTTGTGGAAACTTCTGTACGTCTTATAAAAGAAGAAAAAATCAACGAAGTGAAGGAGCAGGCTGAAGAAAATGCAAACAAACGCATTGTGCGCCTGTTAGTCCCAGGGAAGAAAAAACAATCAGGCGTTAAAAACCCGTTTGAAATGTTTTTTGGCGGCAGCCAGCCAAACGGTGAAGACGAAACGGAAAGCCAGGAAGAAGCAAACATTGAAGAAAAAAGAAAACGCATGGCTCATCAGCTGGCATTAGGAGAGCTGGAGGACCACTATGTTACTGTAGAAGTTGAAGAGCAGCAGCCTTCTATGTTTGACATGCTGCAGGGCTCGGGTATGGAGCAGATGGGCATGAATATGCAGGATGCACTGAGCGGATTGATGCCAAAGAAAAAGAAACGCCGTAAAATGACAGTCAGAGAAGCCAGAAAAGTCTTGACGAATGAAGAAGCAAGCAAACTCATTGATATGGATGAAGTCAGCCAGGAAGCTGTCCATAGGGCAGAAGAGAGCGGAATTATCTTTATCGACGAGATTGATAAAATTGCAAAAAACGGTGGCGCGTCATCTTCAGCTGATGTATCAAGAGAAGGTGTTCAGCGTGATATTCTCCCAATCGTTGAGGGTTCTACCGTTGTCACTAAATACGGTTCAGTTAAAACAGACCATGTATTGTTTATCGCAGCGGGAGCATTTCATATGGCCAAACCGTCTGATCTGATTCCTGAACTGCAAGGGCGTTTTCCAATTCGTGTAGAACTGAGCAAACTGACGGTTGACGATTTCGTGAGAATCTTAGTTGAACCCGATAACGCGCTCTTAAAACAATATCAGGCATTATTACAGACAGAAGGTATATCTCTTGAATTTTCTGACGAAGCTATTCATAAGATTGCTGAAGTCGCCTATCATGTGAATCAGGAAACAGATAATATCGGTGCGAGACGCCTTCATACAATACTCGAACGTCTGTTAGAAGATCTTTCTTTTGAAGCCCCGGATGTAACAATGGAGAAAATAACGATTACACCGCAGTATGTGGAAGAAAAGCTCGGAACGATAGCTAAAAACAAAGATTTAAGTCAATTTATATTGTGAAAATTTAATAAGAGGAATGTTTAGGAGGATCATTTATCATGGCTTTATTACAAAAAACAAGAATTATTAACTCCATGCTGCAAGCTGCGGCAGGGAAACCGGTTAACTTTAAAGAAATGGCGGAAACGCTTCGGGATGTAATTGATTCCAATATTTTCGTTGTGAGCCGCAGAGGAAAACTTCTCGGGTACTCTATCAACCAGCAAATTGAAAATGACCGCATGAAAAAAATGCTTGAGGATCGCCAATTCCCAGAGGAATATACGAAGAATCTGTTCAACGTCCCTGAAACATCTTCTAACCTGGATATCAATAGTGAGTATACTGCTTTTCCTGTTGAAAACAGAGACTTGTTTCAAGCTGGTTTAACAACAATTGTGCCGATCATCGGAGGCGGAGAAAGATTAGGTACACTCATTCTTTCACGTTTACAGGATCAGTTTAATGATGATGATTTAATTCTTGCTGAATACGGCGCTACAGTTGTCGGAATGGAAATTCTGAGAGAAAAAGCAGAAGAAATTGAAGAAGAAGCAAGAAGCAAAGCAGTCGTACAAATGGCAATCAGCTCTCTTTCTTATAGTGAGCTTGAAGCAATTGAACACATCTTTGAAGAGCTTGACGGAAACGAAGGCCTTCTTGTTGCAAGTAAGATTGCAGACCGTGTCGGCATTACTCGCTCAGTTATTGTTAACGCACTCAGAAAGCTTGAAAGTGCTGGGGTAATTGAGTCAAGATCATTAGGCATGAAGGGTACTTATATCAAAGTGCTGAACAATAAATTCCTGATTGAATTAGAAAATCTGAAATCGCATTAATGAACAGAAGAACCCCTTAAAAGAGGGGTTCTTTTTTGCATTCAAATAAAGGAAATCAATAAGCTTTATTTCCTGGGCGAAAAGTCTTTCTCTGTAATATGTTAATAAAATTGATGATTTTCTTCATAAAAACAGAAAAAAGACGATAAATGAATGGGGAAATACAGAAATTAAGCTATTTTCAGCCTTATATTAATGTAAAAAACGTAGTTCAAATAATCTAGGACTATGTACCTATTTGTAAAATAGATATATATGAGGACATTTTTTTACACGAACTTCATAGACTTTATGCCTGTTATTTCTTACAATAAGCATATGGTTTTACAAATCTCGACAAGGATATTGAGGGTGAAAAAAACTGAAATGGAGGTAAGTGGATTTGAGCCTATTTTCTGGAACGATACAAAATCTTGAAAATGCCTTGGGCAGAGCGAATATTAAGCAAAAAGTCATAACCAATAATATTGCTAATATAGATACACCGAACTATAAGGCGAAAAAAGTCTCTTTCCAAAATTTATTAGATCAAGAATCCTCTCGTCTCGAATCTATAAAAACAGACTATCGGCATGTTGATTTTTCTGATGCTGATTCAAATTATTCAATTGTAACGAGCGGAGATACATCTTATCAGCAAAACGGAAATAACGTTGACGTTGACAAAGAGATGACAGAACTAGCAGAAAATCAGATTAACTATCAAGCTTTAGTTGAAAGAATGAACGGAAAATTCAATTCTCTGAAGACCGTACTAACAGGAGGAAAGTAATGACAGCTTTTCAAAGCTTAAATGTTTCAGCATCAGCTTTAACAGCTCAGCGCCTCAGAATGGATGTTGTATCGTCTAACTTGGCGAATATGGATACGACAAGAGCCAAGCAGGTAAACGGTGAGTGGTTGCCTTACAGAAGGAAAATGGTTTCGCTTCAGTCAAAAGGTGAATCGTTCTCATCAATTTTGAATTCTAAAATGAGCGGCAGCGGCAATGTCGGAAATGGGGTAAAGGTTACAAAAATCACTGAGGATAACTCTGATTTTAATCTGGTCTATGATCCGACCAATCCTGATGCAAACGCTGAAGGATATGTGCAAAAGCCAAATGTTGATCCATTAAAAGAAATGGTTGACCTTGTCAGCAGTACGAGATCATACGAGGCCAATGTCACAGCGATGAATGCCTCAAAGGGAATGCTGATGAAGGCTCTAGAAATCGGAAAGTAAGGTGATGAATGTGATCAATAAAATTTCTCCTTTTCAGGTTCAAAATACTCAAAACACTCAAAATGCAACAAATCAAGTAAACAATAGCCAAAAAACAGATTCTTCAAATCAAACAAGCTTTTCGGAGCTTTTAAAAAACTCTATAAGTTCGTTAAATGAGTCCCAAGTAGCTTCTGACAATATGACTAATGCCTTGGCTGCAGGGAAAGATGTGAATCTTGATGAGGTCATGATCGCCGCTCAAAAAGCAAGCATCTCTCTGACTGCTGCAACTGAGTTCCGCAACAAAGCTGTGGAAGCATACCAGGAGATTATGAGAATGCAAATGTAGGGGGTCTGACGAGAAAGAGAAAGAGTGGAATGACCGGGGGTTAACATGAATCGTACTCTAATGCAAATGAAAAACAAAACGAGTGAGTTTTGGAAAAATAGATCTAAATTACAAAAGATTTTAATGATTGGTGCTTTAGCGGCAATTATCATTCTTGCCATTATTATCAGTATTTTTTCTTCTAATCAGAAAATGGCGCCGCTGTACAAAGATTTGTCAGCTGAAGAAGCCGGACAGATCAAAGAAGAACTGGATGCGAAAAAGGTGCCTAGCGAACTTTCAAATGGCGGTACGGTTATTAAGGTTCCGGAAGATCAGGTTGATTCACTGAAAGTTCAGCTGGCTGCAGAAGGGCTTCCTAAAACCGGATCAATTGATTACTCATTTTTTGGACAGAACGCCGGCTTTGGTTTAACAGATAATGAATTTGATATGGTGAAAGTCAAAGCCACACAAACGGAACTGTCCAATCTGATTAATGAAATGGACGGTATCAAAAATTCAAAAGTAATGATTAACCTTCCGAAAGACGCTGTCTTTGTCGGTGAAGAGCAATCAGCAGCATCTGCTTCAATCGTTCTGCAAATTCAGCCTGGATACACACTAGATCAAAGCCAGATCAACGGATTGTATCATCTGGTATCAAAAAGTGTGCCGAACTTAAAAGAAGATAATATCGTCATCATGGACCAGAACTCTACATACTACGACAAAACAGACAGCGGTGCAGGGTCCTACGCTGATAGTTATTCTTCACAGCAGGGAATTAAATCCCAAGTTGAAAAAGACATTCAAAAACATGTTCAGTCATTGCTTGGAACGATGATGGGGCAGGACAAAGTTGTAGTTTCTGTCACGGCCGATATTGACTTTACAAAAGAAAAACGGACAGAAGACATCGTCGAGCCTGTTGACAAAGAAAACATGGAAGGCATTGCGGTTAGTGCTGAAAAAGTATCGGAAACATATCAGGGAGACGGCGCAGCTAATGGCGGAACTGCCGGAACCGGGGATGAAGATGTAACAAACTATCAAGCTGACGGCGAAAATACCGAAAGTGGGAACTACGAAAAAAGCAGTAATAAAATCAATTATGAGGTTAACCGAATCCATAAAGAAATAGCTGAAAGCCCTTATAAGGTAAGGGATTTAGGGATTCAAGTAATGGTAGAGCCGCCTGATGCCAAAAACACGGCGTCGCTATCAACCGAAAGACAGGATGATATACAAAAAATTCTTTCAACTGTTGTCAGAACATCATTGAATAAGGATGAAACACAGAACCAGAACCTTTCTGATGAAGATATCAGTAATAAAATTGTTGTCTCCGTTCAGCCTTTTGATGGAAAAGTAAGTCTTGATACTGATACGGAAAAATCCTCCGGTATCCCAATGTGGGTATATATCGTTGGGGGCGTTTTGATCGCAGTCATCATCATTCTGATCATTATGTTTATCAGAAAGAAACGCGCTCAAGAGGATGAATTTGAGGAATACACGTACGAAGTGCCTCAGGAGCCTATCAATTTGCCTGATATAAATGAAGAGGAAAATGAAACAGAGGAAACAGTCAGACGAAAACAGCTTGAAAAGATGGCGAAAGATAAGCCTGAAGACTTTGCAAAACTGCTGAGAAGCTGGCTGGCCGAGGATTAGGAGGGATTAGAAATGGCGAGACGTGATCAAGATAAGCTTACAGGAAAACAAAAAGCAGCCATTCTCATGATTTCCTTAGGTTTAGATGTGTCAGCTTCTGTATATAAGCATTTAACCGATGAAGAAATTGAAAGGCTTACTCTTGAAATATCAGGAGTTAGAAGTGTCGATCATCAAAAAAAGGATGAAATTATAGAGGAATTTCATAATATAGCGATTGCCCAAGATTATATTTCTCAGGGCGGTTTAAGCTATGCCCGACAAGTTCTTGAGAAGGCGCTGGGAGAAGATAAGGCTGAAAACATACTAAACAGGCTGACTTCTTCTCTGCAAGTTAAACCATTTGACTTTGCCAGAAAAGCAGAGCCTGAACAAATTTTAAATTTCATTCAACAAGAGCATCCGCAAACGATGGCTTTAATCTTATCTTACCTTGACCCTGTGCAGGCCGGACAAATTTTATCCGAGCTGAATCCTGAGGTTCAGGCAGAAGTCGCAAGAAGGATTGCGGTAATGGACAGAACGTCACCTGAAATTATTAATGAGGTAGAACGGATTCTGGAACAGAAATTATCCTCCGCATTCACTCAGGACTATACACAAACCGGCGGAATCGAAGCTGTTGTTGAAGTCTTAAACGGTGTAGACAGAGGAACAGAAAAGACGATATTGGATTCCTTGGAAATTCAGGATCCTGATCTTGCTGAAGAGATCAAGAAGCGGATGTTTGTCTTTGAGGACATTGTTACACTTGATAACCGCGCAATTCAGAGGGTTATTCGCGATGTTGAAAACGACGATCTGCTCCTTTCATTAAAGGTGGCAAGCGAGGAAGTCAAAGAAATTGTATTCAACAATATGTCACAGCGTATGGTTGAAACATTCAAAGAAGAAATGGAATTTATGGGCCCTGTACGTTTGAAGGATGTAGAAGAGGCTCAATCAAGAATTGTAAGCATCGTCAGAAAGCTTGAAGAAGCCGGTGAAATTGTGATAGCAAGAGGCGGAGGAGACGATATTATTGTCTAATATCATTAAACAAGAATCATCTTTTTCCCCACAGCAGGAAAGAAGGAAGCTTTCTTTACAAGAGGTTCGGATCGATCATTCACATCTTTTACAGACTGAAGAAAATCCGGAAGCTTTAATGGCCCGGGTCAAAGAAGAAGCTAATCGGATTTCCGATCAAGCGAACAGCCAGATGGAAGATATCCGCCGTCAAATTGAGCAGGAAAAAAATGATTGGGCGGCTGAAAAACAGCGTCTTATAGAAGAAGCGAAAGCAGAAGGATTCGAACAAGGTGTGGCATTAGGGAAAACTGAAGCCTTACAACAGTATGCTGAGCTGATCAGTCAAGCAACCAGCATAATGGAAATGTCCAGAAAAGCTGTAGAGGATAAACTTGAAGATGCCTCCGGAGAAATCGTTGAGCTTGCCGTTGCGTTAGCTAAAAAAGTATGGCAGCAAAAATCTGATGATAAAGAGGCCTTTATCCTGCTTGTGAAACAGGTGGTAAACGAAGTAAAGGAATATGACGATATATCAATATATGTAGATCCTTATTACTATGAAACAGTTTTTCAGCATAAAGACGAAATTCAGCAGCTTCTATACAAAGAATGCCGGCTTGGTTTATACGCCGATGAAAAAGCTGAAAAAGGATCATGTTATATAGAAACTCCCTTTGGCAGAGTAGATGCAAGCATTGATACCCAGCTGGTGCAACTGAAGCATAAGCTCCTTACAGCACTGGAAGCAGGTGCGGATCTATGAAGACACAGAGTCTGATAGATTGCATAGAAATGACAGACTCGTATAAGCGTTATGGAAAAGTGAAACGGGTAATCGGCCTGATGATTGAATCAAAGGGGCCGGCAAGCTCAATTGGTGATCTATGCCTGATTTACGCAAAGGGTCAATCAGGTAAAGTCATCAAAGCTGAAGTTGTTGGCTTTCAGGAAGAAAATATTCTGTTAATGCCCTATTTAGAGGCCGCAAGCATTGCGCCCGGGAGCATTGTTGAAGCCACCGGTGAATCTCTTCGTATAAAGGTAGGAGCCGGTCTGATCGGACAAGTCATTGATGCGTTTGGCGAACCGCTCGACGGAAAAATTTTGCCAAAAGGACTTTCGCCTGTATCAACGGAGCAATCACCGCCTAACCCGATGAAACGTCCGCCTATCCGTGAAAAGATGGGTGTTGGAGTCAGGTCTATTGACAGTCTGCTGACTGTCGGAAAAGGCCAGCGGATTGGTATTTTTGCAGGAAGCGGCGTCGGAAAAAGCACATTAATGGGAATGATCGCTAAACAGACCGAAGCTGACTTGAACGTAATTGCACTCGTCGGAGAACGCGGTCGAGAGGTTCGGGAGTTTATTGAAAAAGATCTGGGAGCAGAGGGACTGAAGCGGTCAATTGTAGTCGTTGCTACCTCAGATCAGCCTGCATTAATGAGGTTGAAAGCCGCATATACGGCGACAGCCATTGCTGAGTACTTTCGTGATAAAGGCCAAAATGTCATGTTTATGATGGATTCTGTCACAAGGGTGGCGATGGCTCAGAGGGAGATCGGACTTGCCGCTGGAGAGCCCCCGACGACAAAAGGATATACACCCTCTGTGTTCGCTATTTTACCTCGGTTGTTAGAGAGAACAGGTGCAAATGAACACGGAACAATCACAGCGTTTTATACAGTGTTAGTAGACGGAGATGACATGAATGAACCTATTGCTGATACGGTACGCGGAATTTTAGACGGACACATTGTGTTAGACAGGGCTCTTGCTAATAAAGGCCAGTTTCCTGCCGTCAATGTGCTAAAAAGCATCAGCAGGGTGATGTCAAACATCTCGACAAAACAGCACTTAGACGCAGCGAATAAATTCCGTGAACTTTTATCAACGTATCAAAATTCTGAAGACCTGATTAATATTGGAGCTTACAAAAGAGGGTCCTCAAGAGAAATTGATGAGGCGATACAATTTTATCCGCAGCTTATTCAATTTCTGAAGCAGGGAACAGAAGAATCAGCATCATTGGAAGAAAGCATTGCAGCATTAACTAGTTTGACAGGAAATGAGGAATAGAACGTGGCCTATCAATTTAGATTCCAAAAGCTGCTGGAACTAAAAGAGAACGAGAAAGACCAGTCTTTATCTGAGTATCAGCAATCAGTTTCTGAATTCGAAACTGTAGCGGAGAAACTATATGAGAACATGAGCAAAAAGGAATTGCTTGAACAGAATAAAGAAAACAAACTGAAAAGCGGGATGAGCGTTCAAGAGATGAGGCATTATCAGCAATTTGTCTCAAATCTTGAAAACACAATTTATCACTACCAAAAGCTTGTCATTATGAAAAGGAATCAAATGAACCAAAAGCAAGAAGTATTAACAGAAAAAAATATTGAAGTGAAGAAGTTTGAAAAGATGCGTGAAAAACAGTTTAAAATGTTTGCTCTTGAAGACAAAGCTGCAGAGATGAAAGAAATGGACGATATCTCGATCAAGCAGTTTATGATTCAAGGCCATTAGGAGCGAATGTAATGTCCGGCAAAAAGAAAGAATCAGGTAAATTCCGATCGGTGTTGCTGATCATTATCCTTCCGCTGATTTTTCTGCTTATAGCAGGGGGGATTGTTCTTTGGGCGGCTGGTGTCAATGTCTTAAAGCCGATACAGGAAGCTGCAGCCAAAACGCCAGTGCTTAAAGAATTGGTTCCTGAGACCGAAGATAAAAAAGATACATCATCAACAGCTAAGACTAACAGTAATACGGCGGCTCTGGAAAAAACCATTAAGGATCAAAAAAGTGAGATCAGTATTTTGAATAAAGATTTAGAAACAAGCAAATCTGAAATTGACAGGCTGAATCAAAAGATCCGTTCTCTTGAAAAAACAACGGAAGACCAAAAAAAGACATCAAAGGATAACTCAGAAGAATCATCAAGTTCTGATACAGCTTCTAATGATAAAGTCATCAGTGTTTATAAAAGCATGGACAGCGGAAAGGCTGCGAAAATCATTGCCCAATTAAAGGAGAAAGAAGCGCTGAAAATATTGAATGGACTGAGCAAAAAGCAGCTTGCTGAAATTTTGGCAAAAATGACTCCTGAGCAAGCGGCAACATATACAGAAAAAATTGCTGCCAGCCAAGAATAGGGGGAATAAAGGTGAAGCTGCTTGAATTAGCCGGACCTCGGCTGCAAACTACAGCAGGGACAGCTGCTAAAACAATCAAAAATAGCCAGGGAGTTTTTCAAAATTGGCTTATGTCTGAAGCCGGCTCGAAAGAACCTTCATCACAAGGAAAAGGGACTCTGACTGACGATCAGCTTTTGAAAGATGCATGTGAAAAGATCAGTGGGTGGCTAAAAGCAACTCCTGCAAATCAAGACAAGCAAAAAGCCGATCTTCTGCAAACGTTAAGTAAACTAACAGGAAAGCAACTGGATGAATCCGCTCAGCAAATATTACAGAGCCTACTGCAAGCAGTTGAATTAAAATTGGCTGACGAAACTGATCAACTGCATATGGGACAAATACTTGCTGGAAAAATCATTTCTGAAGATAAAACGGCTCTGACTGCAAAGAATTCAGCTGGTGATGCCGCTACTGATGAACTCAAGTCTGATAGAGAGCAAGGAGTTCAGGAACATGAGGCATCAGCAGAAGTTGATAAAGCGCTTATCTATATCCAAATGCTTATCAGTCAGCTTTTAGAAGGAAATAAAATGACTGACCGTGATAATCAAGCTCATACTGTCTACAAAAATGGAGATGAATTTCTTTCTGCATTAGAAAAAAAGGGCATATCTGAACAGCTTATTCAGGATCTTAAACAGCAGATATTTACAAAAGATGAGTCAAGTTCAAAGCTTTATACGATGTCAAAGTCAGAGCTGAAAAGTTTTCAAAGCTTAATGGAACAGATGTCATTGCTTCCTCAAAAAGGGACGAAGGAATGGAATATGACTGAAAGTCAGCTGAAAGCTTTCTTGTTATCGAAATCATCCGAATCATCACAAGATGTCGCAAAACGTGCCCTTACACCGGACGCTCCAACGCCAGGTAATAAAAGTACGACAGACTCCTCTGTGAGTATTCAGCCAATAGATAGTAAGTCAGGAATTCAAATGATGTTTTCAGGCTACCGGAGCACCGGAGGAGTTCAGACACTCGATTTGCAGCTCTCATCTGATTTACATACAGCAGAAACAAAAACGGTTGCTGATCAAGTGATCAGTGCATGGAAGCAGATGAAATATACACCCTTTGGGAGATCAACCGGCAGCTTTACAATTCGGCTGAACCCTGAACATTTAGGATTTGTCACAATTAAGCTGACAAATGAAAATGGAATGTTCCAGAGTAAAATCATTACATCCAGCCAATCTGCAAAAGAGCTGCTCGAACAACATCTGCCTCAGCTGAAGCAATCACTGCCCAATATGGCTGTCCAAGTTGACCGTTTTACTTTGCCGATTCAAAGCGGTGACCAGCCGATATATGGCCAGCTTGCTGATGAACAGAAACAGCAGCAAGAGGGTCAGAAGCAGCAAAGACAGAAAAAGCAATCAAACGAGTTTGGAGACTTGCTTGATGAAGTGTCAATGGTTGAATTGGAGGAAGAAGAATGACATCAATAAGCTCAGAATATAAATTGCCTGAAAAAAAAAGCAGCACTGCGCCTGGAAGCAACAGCAGCTTGGGAAAAGACGAGTTCTTAAAAATATTAATGACTCAAGTCCAAAACCAAGATCCGCTTAATCCGGTTGATGACAAAGAATTTATCAGCCAGATGGCAACTTTTTCAAGTCTGGAACAGATGATGAATCTGAATACGACGATGACGAAATTCGTTGAAAACCAAGATCCGTTTACAACGTATGTTGATTGGATGGGAAAAGAAGTATCTTGGACTGATGGTAAAAGTGCAACAGATAAAACAGGCACAGTAAGCTCTGTTAAACATTCTCAAGGAAAATATTATCTCGTTCTTGATGATGGGACCGAGATCAGTCCGGCGAATGTCATGTCTGTGGGACAGTCTTCTAAATAAAAACATCTGGGGGAATATATTATGTTACGTTCACTTTATTCTGGAATCAGCGGTATGAAAAACTTTCAAACTAAACTTGATGTTATCGGCAACAATATTGCCAACGTAAATACAGTGGGATTCAAAAAGAGTCGGGTTACCTTTAAAGATATGGTGAGTCAAACGATTGCCGGCGGTTCTGCTGCTGGTGCAACAATCGGCGGAACTAACTCTAAGCAGATCGGTTTAGGTTCATCATCTGGCACAATTGATACCATTCATTCAACAAGCGCAACACAAAGCACAGGAAGAACGCTTGATTTAGCGATTGACGGCGACGGTTATTTTCAAATTGATACAGGTGATGGAACGGCTTACACAAGAGCCGGAAACTTCTATTTAGATAATACCGGAACATTGGTGACTGGTGACGGCTACCATGTATTAAATATGACCGGAGGAACAATAAAAATTCCTCTTGATGCTCAAAGCTTTAGCATCGGATCTGATGGAAAAGTATCAATTGTTGATGCTGGCGGTAAACCGCAAGATGGCGGCCAGATTGGAGTTGTTACTTTTGCAAACAGTGACGGTTTAGATAAAATCGGAAGCAACTTATATCGTGAATCTTTGAACTCTGGAACTGCTAGTGCAGCTAATCAGCCTGGTGATGGCGGTACAGGTGCCTTGAAGTCAGGATTTATAGAAATGTCTAACGTTGATTTAACTGACGAGTTTACTGAAATGATTGTTGCTCAGCGTGGGTTCCAATCAAACTCCAAGATTATTACAACATCGGATGAAATCCTTCAAGAGCTGGTTAACCTTAAACGTTAAGGAGGGAGGGGAGGCGAGTAATCGCTTCTCCGCTGTTTTATGATTAAAGTAACCCGTTTAAATGGGCAGCCCTTTACGCTGAATGCGTTATTTATTGAACAGATTGAATGCTTTCCGGATACTACAATCACACTGTCGAACGGTAAGAAGTTTGTAGTAAAAGAAGATGAAGAAGCTGTTCTGGAGAAGATTGTGTCTTTCTATCAAAAAATACAAATATTTTCAATGGACCATGGAATAGAGGAACCGGAATGAAGAAAAAATTATTGATCATTTTACTCATTATTCTTATCGTAATTGGTGCTCTCGGGGCGGCGGCTTATTTTGTTTTAGGCGGAAAGTCCGAAAAAAGTGAGGCAAAACGAAGTATTGATGAAATCGTTGCATCTTCTGTTGATGTAGCAGAAATCACAACGAATTTAAAGTCCGATAACATTATTCGCTTAGCGATTAAACTTGAAACTGACTCTGATAAATCAAAAGAAGAGCTTGAAAAACGTGATTTTCAAGTGAAAGATGCTGTTATATCACTGCTGGCTGATACGAATGCTGATGAGATTGAGGGAGACAAGGGAAAAGAAACCTTTAAGAAGGAACTAAAAGATAAAGTAAATAGCTACCTCCAAGAAGGAAAAGTAGAAAAAGTGTATATTACCTCTTTTAATCTGCAATAAAGCATAATTTGACAGAATACGGAGGTGAGGAAAATGTCAGGAGAAGTTCTCTCCCAAAATGAAATAGATGCACTGCTTTCTGCAATATCAACGGGTGAAATGGATGCTGAAGAGCTGAAAAAAGAAGAAAAAGAGAAAAAAGTAAAGGTTTATGATTTCAAACGCGCGCTGCGGTTTTCTAAAGACCAAATCCGCAGTTTAACAAGAATTCATGACAATTTTGCAAGACTTCTTACAACTCACTTTTCTGCTCAGCTCAGAACGTATATCCATATATCGGTCAGCTCTGTTGATCAGGTTCCATACGAGGAATTTATCCGTTCCATACCGAATATGACGATTCTGAATTTATTCGATGTCCATCCGATGGAAGGCAGAATTATGATGGAGGTCAACCCGACGATTGCCTATACGATGATGGATCGTGTGATGGGCGGCATCGGGATCAGTCATAATAAGGTTGATAGTTTAACAGAAATTGAAACGAAAATTATTTCTAATTTATTTGAAAATGCACTGGGAAATTATAAAGAAGCTTGGCAGTCCATAGCTGATATTGAACCCGAAATGACTGAGTTTGAAGTGAATCCGCAATTTGTTCAGATGGTATCTCCTAATGAAACGGTTGTTGTTATTTCACTCAATACCCAAATCGGGGAAATCAGCGGTGTCATTAATCTTTGTATCCCGCATATCGTCCTCGAGCCGCTCATACCAAAGCTTTCGGTCCATTATTGGATGCAATCAGAAAGAAATGAACCGAAACCTGAGGAAACAAAGTCACTTGAAAAACGTATCATGACAGCACAAATACCTGTCGTGGCCGAACTCGGCACATCTGAACTGACAATAGAAGAGTTTTTAAGTTTAGAAGTCGGAGACTGCATAACTTTGGACAAATCAGTAACAGATCCTCTTACTGTATTGGTCGGAGATAAGCCGAAATTTTTAGGACAAGCCGGCCGGGTGAATCGAAAACAGGCAGTGCAAATTTTAGACCACGACATAAGAGGTGAACAAGATGGAGAATAACAGATTATCTCAAGATGAGATTGACGCGCTTCTTAATGGCACGAGCAGCACACCGGACGAGCCTGAGGCTCCGGAAGTGCATGACTTATCGGACATGGAGCGTGATGCGATCGGTGAAATCGGAAATATTTCATTCGGCAGTTCAGCGACAGCTTTATCCACGCTTTTGAATCAAAAAGTTGATATTACGACTCCAAACGTAACTGTCATCCCAAGAAGTAAAATCAGTGATGCGTTTCCTGAACCGTATGTAGCAATTGAAGTGAATTATACGGAAGGTTTCAGCGGCAGCAACCTGCTAGTCGTCGAACAAAGTGACGCGGCTATTATTGCGGACCTAATGATCGGGGGAGACGGGAAAGGGGCAGATCCTTCACTTGGAGAGATTCATTTGAGCGCGGTTCAAGAAGCGATGAACCAAATGATGGGGTCGGCAGCAACGTCAATGTCTACTGTATTCAGTAAAAAAATTGATATTTCACCCCCGCGTGTAGAACTGCTTGATGTAAATGAAGAAAAAGGAACAGACCGTATTCCTGCTGATGAAATGCTGGTTAAAGTTTCTTTCCGCTTGAAGGTGGGCGAGTTAATAGACTCTAACATCATGCAGCTTTACCCGCTGACATTTGCTAAAGATTTGATTTCGAGTCTTATGACGACCACGGAAAGTCCAGCTGAAGAAACAACGCAGGATTCTGACGTTACATATGAACAGCCGCAAGAGCCTGTAACGCCTGAGCCGCACATAGAACAGCAGCATGCGCCGGCTAAAAGACAGGGGAAACCGAAAAAAGCAGCGCCTGTTCAAGTTTCACCAGTGGAATTTTCATCATTTGATCCGAGTGAGAGCACACAAGCTCCTATCAACAATCTGGATATGCTTTTGGATATCCCGCTTTCGATCACTGTTGAACTCGGCAGAACGAAAAGAAGCGTAAAGGAAATTTTAGAGCTTTCAGCCGGAAGTATTATTGAGCTTGATAAATTAGCCGGTGAGCCGGTAGATATTTTAGTGAATCAGCGTATCGTTGCCAAAGGCGAAGTCGTGGTCATTGAGGAAAACTTCGGAGTAAGGGTCACTGACATTTTAAGCCAGGCAGAACGCATTAATAATTTAAAATAAAGAAACACGAGGAGAGAGAAAAAATTATGGCACATAGAATTTTAATTGTAGATGACGCAGCATTTATGAGAATGATGATCAAAGATATTTTGGTGAAAAACGGTTTTGACGTAGTTGCAGAAGCCGAAAATGGCGCTCAGGCTGTAGAAAAATTTAAAGAGCATTCTCCTGACTTAGTTACAATGGATATCACAATGCCAGAAATGGACGGTATCACTGCATTAAAAGAAATTAAACAAATTGATGCACAAGCTAAAATCATTATGTGCTCTGCCATGGGACAGCAATCAATGGTTATCGATGCTATTCAAGCAGGCGCTAAGGATTTTATCGTAAAACCTTTCCAGGCAGACCGTGTGCTTGAAGCAATCAACAAAACATTAAGCTAAAGGGTGTACGACTGTTGAAAAAGAGTCAATATTTCATTGCTTTTATATGTTTTTTCATTTTATTCAGTGTACATCCGCTTGCTGCTGATGCCGCGGCATCTGAAGATTCAACTGTAAACGAATGGTTTCAAAAGAAAGATGAAAAGACCGCAGATAAGTCAGAGCAAAAGAAAGAAAAAACGACACAAACTGCTGATGAGACGGAGGGAGCTGCTGCTCCTTCTGTTTCAGCCTTTGATTTTGTGAAGATGATTTTCGCTTTATTGTTTGTCATCGCGCTGATTTACGGGCTTGTTAAGCTTATGAACAAAAGAAACCGGCTGCTAAAGCCTTTTCAATATGTCGAAAATATCGGCGGAACATCGGTTGGCCAAAACCGATCTATCCAATTGATTAAAGTCGGCAACAGTGTTCTCGTCGTTGGGGTAGGAGAGACGATCCAACTTCTTAAAGAAATTGAGGATGAAAAGGAAATCGAAGACATTCTCAGTCAGCATGAAGAGGCGATGTCAAGCAAAATAGAATGGCAAAAGCTTGCGAAACCCCTAAAGGGTTCTGGGAATCAGCCGCAGCAAAAGCTGACTTCATTTTCAAAAGCATTAAAAGAGCAGCTTGAAGAGCTAAAACAAAACCGTTCAGAAGGAAAAAAGAAAGGCCCACGTCATCATGAATGAGTTTATAAATATTTTCAGTTCAAGCGATCCGGATAACGTCAGTTCAACGGTTAAACTACTATTATTGTTAACTGTATTTTCAGTGGCGCCTGGAATATTGATTCTTATGACCTGTTTTACCCGCATCGTCATCGTTCTGTCTTTTGTCAGAACTTCACTGGCGACGCAATCAATGCCGCCAAATCAGGTCCTTATCGGCCTTGCGCTATTTTTAACGTTTTTTATTATGGCTCCCACTTTTTCAGAGATTAATAAAGAAGCGCTGACACCATTGATGGACAATAAAATCAGTTTGGAAGAAGCGTATACAAAAGCTGAGGAACCGATTAAAGAATTTATGAGTAAGCATACAAGGCAGAAGGATTTGGCACTGTTTATGAATTACGCGAAAATGGATAAACCCGAATCGTTAAAAGATATTCCTCTTACAACGATGGTTCCCGCTTTTGCCATTTCGGAGCTCAAAACAGCGTTTCAAATTGGCTTTATGATTTTTATCCCCTTTTTAATTATTGATATGGTAGTGGCGAGCGTTCTGATGTCAATGGGGATGATGATGCTCCCTCCAGTTATGATTTCTCTGCCCTTTAAAATTTTACTTTTTGTTTTAGTAGACGGCTGGTATTTAATTGTGAAATCTTTGCTTCAGAGCTTTTAGGGTAGGTGCTAAACGTGAATTCAGAATTTGTAATTTCTATGGCGGAAAAAGCTGTATATGTAACGCTGATGATCAGCGCGCCTCTGCTTGCGATTGCTTTATTGGTCGGATTAATCGTCAGTATCTTTCAGGCCACAACTCAAATCCAGGAACAGACTTTGGCGTTTATTCCCAAAATCGTGGCAGTCCTGTTGGCACTGATTTTTTTCGGGCCATGGATGCTGTCGACGATCCTTTCGTTCACAACAGAGCTGTTTTCTAATTTAAATCGATTTGCAGGGTAATACAGTGATGAATTCAATTATTGATTTATTTCCTGCTTTTTTATTGGTTTTTATTAGAATCTCTGCTTTTTTTGTAACGGTCCCGTTATACGGCCACCGAAACGTACCGTCTGTACATCGTGTCGGATTTGCTTTTTTTCTTGCAGTCATATGTTTCAGCACGATTGATAAACCCCCGTCTATGGAGGTTGACGAGCGATATATGCTGCTGGCGTTTAAAGAAGCTTTGGTGGGGCTGTGTCTTGGTTTGATTGCTTATATGATGATTGCTGCTGTTCAGATAGCCGGTTCGTTTATTGATTTTCAGATGGGTTTTTCAATTGCGAACGTTATCGATCCGCAAACGGGCGCACAGAGTCCATTGATTGGCCAGTTTATCTATACGATGGCTCTTTTGTTTATGCTGAGTGTCAATGCGCATCATTTGCTGCTGGACGGTATTTACTACAGCTTTCAGTATATTTCAGTTGATCAGGCATTTCCGAATTTTGGCGATGAAAAGTTTGCTTATCTTATCGCCAAAAGCTTTAATGCAATGTTTATTATCGCATTTCAAATGTCGGCACCGGTTGTGGCCAGTTTGTTTCTTGTGGATCTTGCATTAGGCATCGTAGCCCGGGCGGTTCCGCAATTAAATGTATTTGTTGTCGGTCTGCCTTTAAAGATCGCTGTCAGTTTTATCATGCTCATCGTGTGTATGTCCGTTATCTTCGTCGTTGTTCGGAATGTTTTCGGCTTAACGATTGAAACGATGCGGAATCTTTTAGCATTGGTCGGTGTTTCTTAATGAAGCTAAGAATTGACCTCCAATTTTTTGCGGGAGAGAAGACCGAGAAAGCCACTCCGAAAAAACGGAAGGATACTAGAAAAAAAGGGCAGGTTGCAAAAAGCTCTGATGTGAATACCGCCGTTTCATTATTAGTCATCTTCCTTTCGTTAATTGCGATCGGCCCGTATATGAGAGACAGGTTGCTGTCATTTATAGAGACATTTTACACGGAGTCACTCACAATGAAGCTCTCAGAATCAAATGTACATACCCTGTTTATCAGCTTATTAAAGGATACTGGCATCGTACTTGCTCCGATTCTGCTCGTCGCTCTTGTTGCAGGAGTTGTAAGCAACTATATGCAGGTTGGATTTTTATTTTCTACGGAAGTGATCCAGCCTAAGCTTGAAAAATTGGATCCGATAAAAGGCTTTAAACGGATATACAGCATGAGGGCGATTGTAGAACTGCTTAAATCGGTTTTGAAAATTGCTGTAGTCGGGTTTGCGGCGTTTGTTGTGCTTTGGGTGCACTATGGAGAAATTCTCCGTCTCCCGCTTTTGACACCTGAAGAAGCGCTTTCCTTTGTTTCAAAACTCACCCTGTGGATGGGGCTGAGCGGAGCAGGGGCTTTGTTGATTCTTGCCGGACTCGATTATTTATATCAGAGATTTGACTATGAGAAAAATATCAAAATGTCAAAGCAGGATATAAAAGATGAGTACAAAAAATCTGAGGGAGACCCGATTATTAAGTCTAAAATTAAGCAAAGACAACGGGAAATGGCAATGAGGCGGATGATGCAGGAAGTGCCGAAAGCTGATGTCATCATCACAAACCCGACTCACTATGCGATCGCACTTAAATATGACGAAGAAAAAATGGACGCACCTTACATTGTTGCAAAAGGTGTTGACCACCTTGCATTAAAAATAAGAAAGATTGCTAAAGAGCATGATGTCATGATGGTAGAAAACAGGCCGCTTGCCCGTGCGTTATATGATCAGGTTGAAATTGATCAGGCAGTGCCGGAAGAGTTTTTTAAAGTCTTGGCAGAAATCCTGGCTTACGTATTTAAAACGAAACAAAAAGTAAATTGAATTTTATGATTCAAAAGGAGAGAAAAAACAGCATGTCAACAAGAGATTTATCCGTTTTAATAAGTGTTGTCCTCATTGTGGCAATGCTGGTGATACCATTTCCTCCATGGCTGTTAAGTATTTTGATCATTATTAATATTTCTCTTGCGTTGATCGTGCTTCTCACCACAATGAATATGCAAGAACCGCTGCAGTTTTCGATTTTTCCGTCTCTGCTGTTGCTTTTGACCTTATTTCGTCTGGGCTTGAATGTGTCCACGACGCGTTCGATCCTTTCGCACGGTGAAGGAGGGAAGGTTGTTGAGACCTTCGGTAACTTCGTTGTCGGCGGAAATGTTTTAGTCGGACTTGTTGTATTTATTATCTTAATTATTATTCAGTTTATCGTCATCACAAAGGGCGCGGAACGTGTTTCCGAGGTTGCGGCAAGATTTACGCTTGATGCAATGCCGGGGAAGCAGATGAGTATTGATGCAGATTTAAATGCAGGCATGATCAATGAACAGGAAGCGAAACACCGCCGTGAAAAAGTAGCTCGAGAAGCAGACTTTTACGGTGCGATGGACGGTGCCAGCAAATTTGTGAAAGGTGATGCAATTGCCGGAATTATTATTGTCATGATCAATAGCATTTTCGGAATCATTATCGGTATGCTGCAGCAAGGCATGGCGATACAAGAGGCCGCCTCTCATTTTACGATGCTGACTGTAGGGGATGGAATTGTATCGCAAATTCCGGCACTTTTAATTTCTACAGCTACAGGTATTGTCGTGACAAGAGCAGCCTCCGAAGGAAACTTAGGTCATGACATCACAGGCCAGCTGTTCGCTTATCCAAAGCTCTTATATGTTACAGCAGCAACCATTCTGCTTCTTGGCTTGTTTACTCCGATTGGTATTTTTCTAACAGGGCCGCTTGCAGGTCTGCTTGCTTTTGGCGGTTATACGCTATCTAAAACAGGCAAGGAAAAAGAAGAAGTGGATGAGATTCTTGAGGAAGAGGCTGAAGTTGACGAGCTCAAAAGCCCCGAAAGTGTTGTACAGCTCTTGCATATAGATCCGATAGAATTCGAGTTTGGCTATGGCCTGATTCCGTTGGCGGATGCTAATCAGGGCGGGGATTTATTAGACCGGATTGTGATGATTCGCCGTCAGCTGGCGCTGGAACTTGGGCTTGTCATTCCTGTCGTGCGTATCAGAGACAATATTGCTTTGCAGCCCAATGAATATCGATTAAAAATTAAAGGAAATGAAGTAGCGAAAGGCGAGCTATTACTAGATCATTATCTAGCAATGTCGCCTACGCCTGAAGACGATTTGATTGAAGGGATCGAGACAGTAGAACCGTCGTTTGGACTTCCAGCCAAATGGATTGGTGAATCGGTGAAGGATGAAGCTGACATGTTGGGCTATACGGTTGTAGATCCGGCTTCAGTTGTCTCAACACATATTACAGAGAAAATTAAGCAGCATGCTCATGAATTAATCGGCAGACAGGAGACGAAACAGCTGATTGATCATTTGAAAGAAACGTATCCGGTCCTGGTGGAAGAGGTTACGCCAAATCCATTATCTGTCGGAGATATTCAGAAAGTGCTGGCTAAGCTGTTAAAAGAAAAAGTTTCAATTCGCAATTTGGTAACCATTTTTGAAACGCTTGCCGATTATGGAAAACTGACAACAGACTCTGATCTTTTGACAGAGTACACAAGGCAGGCGCTTGCTAAGCAAATTACTGCCCAGTTTGCCAAAGAAAATGAAGTGTTAAAAGTTATCACTTGCTCGGGCCGTGTAGAAAAGGCAATTGCTGATGGCGTACAGCAAACAGAACATGGGAACTATTTGTCGCTTGAACCTGATGTGTCGGAAAGCATTGTACGCTCTGTTGCAAAAGAAGCCGAACAGCTCTCAATACGGCAAGAAACTGCGATCCTTCTTTGCTCGCCGCCTGTAAGGATGTATGTGAAACAGCTTCTGGAACGATATTTTCCAGATCTCCCTGTTCTTTCTTATAACGAGCTTGAGGCTAATGTCGAAGTTCAAAGCATTGGAGTGGTGGATATTTAATGAAAATCAAAAAATTTACTGCTGCTTCAATGCAAGAAGCGGCACTTCTTATCCGAAAAGAACTAGGCAATGAAGCAGTTATACTAAATTCTAAAAAAATCAATAAGCGAAAATGGTTCGGGCTTTTAAAAAAACCGGCTGTAGAAGTAATTGCCGTATTGGATCAAGATTTTCTCGAGAAAAAGACAGCTGAAAAGGCAGCAGAGCCGAAACAAACGTCAAAATCACCTGTCAGCAGTCCGAAAATAGAGGAGAGGATAACCCTTCAAATGCCTGCTCAATCTGAGCCAGGCGATTTTTCAGCTTATCAATCCGTACTTCCTGAATCGCTCAGAAAAGCTGAACTGCTTTTGGATGAAACCGGTGTTAATGAATCAATTAAGACCAGTACTATGAAAAAAATACTGCAATTCTCTGTTGAATCGGGCGGACTGACGGAAGAAAATGTGGTCGGTAAACTTCAGGATATTCTGTGCGAGGCACTTCCTCCAGCAAACAAGTGGCAGGAGCCCATTCATTCGAAATATATCGTGCTGTTTGGTTCGACGGGTGCGGGAAAAACAACAACGCTTGCAAAACTAGCAGCGTCTTCTCTGCTTGAAAAACAGAAAAAAATTGCTTTTATTACAACAGATACTTACCGGATTGCAGCTGTTGAACAGTTGAAAACATATGCCGAGCTGCTGCAGGCTCCTCTGGAAGTTTGTTATACAAAAGAGGAATTTCAGCGGGCGAAAGAATTATTTGCTGAATATGATCATGTATTTATCGATACAGCAGGCAGAAACTTCAGAGAACAGCAATATATTGATGAACTGAAAGAGACGATTCCTTTTGAAAGCAGCATTCAGTCATTTCTCGTTTTGTCAGCGACTGCAAAGTATGAAGATATGAAACAAGTTGTCAGACGTTTTTCATCTGTTCCTGTCAATCAGTTTATCTTTACTAAAATAGATGAGACTGCTTCATTAGGCTCTGTATTCAGTATACTGGCAGAATCGAAGATAGGCGCCGGGTTTATCACAAACGGCCAGAATGTGCCGGAGGATATACAGACAGTCTCGCCGCGGGAGTTTGTAGGGATGCTGTGCAGATGAACAGATTTGACCAAGCAGCAACTTTACGGGCGAAAATGAAGAACCGTCAGCGCGATCTGCCGATTGTTTTTGAACAGAAAGCTAAAACACTTGCAGTCATCAGCGGCAAGGGCGGTGTCGGAAAATCCAACATCACTTTAAATATGGCTCTTGCGCTGCAGGATAAAGGTAAGAAGGTACTGCTTATTGATCTTGATATCGGAATGGGGAACATTGATATATTAATGGGAAACTCATCCTCCGCCACGATTATTGACGTTCTAACTGAGCGCAAGCCTTTTATGCAATCCATATCTACAGGGCCAAAGGGTCTACGGTATATATCTGGCGGAACTGGGCTGGATGTGATGTTTCAGCTGGACCAGGAAAAATGGACCTTTTTTGCTAATGAGCTTTCTCATGCGTTAAGTCAGTTCGATTATGTACTGTTTGACATGGGGGCGGGCTTATCAAAAGACCAGCTGCCTTTTATTTTATCAGCAGAAGACATTTTGATCATAACAACCCCGGAGCCTACAGCCATTATGGATGCATACAGTGCTGTCAAACATCTCGCTCTGACAGGAAATCAGCTTTCAATGAAAGTAGCAGTCAATCGGTGCCGTGGTCAAAAGGAAGGGCTTGACGCTTTTACCCGCCTTTCCCGGACCATTCAGATGTTTTTAGGCGAAGCGGTTCAGTTTGCCGGTTCAGTCCCTGACGACGTGATCGTGAGCGAAGCAGTTTTCGAACAGGTTCCTTTTTTATTAAAAAGTCCTCAGGCAAAAGCCAGCCGGTCAGTCCGTCTCTTAGCGGACGCCTTGTTTGAAAGAGAAGAAACTAGACACAAAGAAGAAAAACAGACATTTATTGAGAAATTATCTTCTTTTTTAATGAGGAGGGCTTAATTTGATTCGTGTGCTTGTAGTTGATGATTCGGCATTTATGAGAAAAATGATAAGTGATTTTCTAACCGAGGAAAAGCAGATAGAAGTAATCGGAACTGCGAGAAACGGAGAAGAGGCACTTAAAAAGATAGAGTTGCTGAAACCGGATGTTATTACACTTGATATTGAAATGCCGGTGATGAATGGAACAGACACACTACGGAAAATTATTGAGATTTATCAGCTGCCGGTTATTATGGTTTCAAGTCAGACCCAGCAAGGAAAAGAGTGCACGATTAACTGTTTAGAGATAGGAGCCTTTGATTTTATCACAAAGCCATCTGGTTCTATATCTTTAGATTTATACAAAATTAAAGAACAATTAGTTGAGCGGGTCATCGCGGCTGGACGTTCTACTCAACAAAAAGCTGCGGCTCCGACGGTCATTCGGCCTGAACCTAAACCTAAACCCATCGCTAAGCCAGTGTGGAGTCAGCCAAAATCTGGTCCAAGCAGACATATTGTTTGTATCGGCACGTCAACGGGCGGCCCAAGGGCGCTTCAAAAGGTAATACCAAAGCTTCCTAAAGATTTAAACGCGCCTGTAGTCGTTGTACAGCACATGCCTGAAGGCTTTACTGCTTCTCTGGCTGATCGGCTGAACCATCTGTCTGACATTCATGTAAAGGAAGCAAAAGATGGAGAAGCAGCTATTAACGGCTGTGTGTACATAGCTCCGGGGGGAAAAAACATATCCGTTATCAAAAACAGCGGCAGCCTTAAAATCGTGCTTGATAATCACGATACCCCAAGCCGTCATAAACCATCAGCAGACTACTTGTTCCGTTCTGTCGGCAAACTTGCAGACTATGAAAAAGTAGCGGTCATTATGACTGGAATGGGCAGTGACGGTACTGCCGGTCTTAAGGACATGCTTGCGTCCGGCAATGTGAAAACCATTGCAGAGTCTGAAGAATCTTGTGTTGTATTTGGGATGCCGAAAGCAGCCGTTAAGGCGGGCCTCGTTCATGAAATTAAACATGTGGAAGATATCGCAGCATCCATCACAAGCTGTGTGAAAAAAGAGAGGGTGTGATTCAAATGGATATGAATCAATATTTAGATGTCTTTATTGATGAAAGTAAAGAACATTTACAAACATGTAATGAAAAGCTTCTCCTTTTAGAGAAAGACCCGACAGATCTTCAGCTCATCCACGATATATTTAGGGCTGCCCATACACTAAAAGGAATGAGTGCAACAATGGGTTATACGGATTTAGCCCATTTAACCCATTTGCTTGAAAATGTATTGGATGCTTTTCGAAACGGAGATATGGCAGTTACATCAGACTGGATGGATATCTTGTTTGAAGCCCTGGATCATCTGGAAGCAATGGTTCAGTCTATTATTGACGGCGGGGATGGTAAAAGAGACATCTCTGAAGTGAGCGCAAAGCTTGACGTGAACGGTGTGCATGCTGAGACTGCTGCTTCAGCGGAACCTGTTGAAGCGAAGGGTTCAGCATCGGACTGGGAATATGATGAGTTTGAACGAACAGTAATAGAAGAAGCAGAGGAGCAGGGTTTCAAACGGTATGAAATCACAATTTCTCTGAAAGAAGACTGCATGTTAAAAGCAGTTCGTGTATATATGGTTTTTGAAAAGCTAAATGAAATCGGAGAGGTAGCCAAAACAATACCGAGTGCGGAAGTGCTTGAGACGGAAGATTTCGGCACTGACTTCCAGGTTTGCTTCTTAACGAATCAAACGGCTGAAGACGTTGAACAGATCATCAACGGAGTTTCAGAGGTTGAGCATGTTGAAATTATTCAGGGCTCGCCTTTACAACCAGCTGAAAAACCGGAAGAGCCTCAGGCGGATATACCAGCTGCTGCACAGACACCTGTTAAGCAGGACAAACAAAAGCAGCCTGCTAAAAACGATGAACAGTCGAAGCATACAGCCGGCGGATCTAAAACAATTCGTGTCAATATTGACAGACTTGATTCTTTAATGAACCTGTTTGAAGAGCTTGTCATTGACCGCGGGCGTCTTGAGCAGATTGCAAAAGAGCTTGAGCACAATGAATTGACTGAAACAGTAGAGCGAATGACGAGAATTTCTGGCGATTTGCAGTCTATTATTCTCAACATGAGAATGGTTCCGGTTGAAACCGTTTTTAACCGTTTCCCGAGAATGATTCGCCAGCTTCAAAAAGAGCTGAATAAAAAAATCGAACTCTCCATCATCGGCGCGGAAACAGAACTTGATCGAACAGTAATTGATGAAATTGGAGATCCGCTCGTTCACTTAATCAGAAACAGTATTGATCATGGGATTGAGTCTCCGGAAACGCGTTTGCAAAAAGGGAAACCTGAGTCTGGCAAAGTTGTGCTGAAAGCTTATCACAGCGGAAATCACGTCTTTATTGAAGTGGAGGATGACGGAGCAGGCCTTAATCGAAAAAAAATCCTTGAAAAGGCGCTTGAGCGCGGTGTCATTACAGAAAGAGAAGCTGAAACATTAGAAGACAATGAAATTTATGAATTGATATTTGCTCCGGGGTTCTCTACAGCTGATCAAATTTCGGATATTTCCGGACGGGGCGTCGGACTTGATGTTGTAAAAAACAAACTCGAATCACTCGGCGGTTCAGTCAGTGTGAAATCTGCAGAAGGACAAGGATCACTATTCAGCATCCAGCTTCCGCTTACATTGTCCATTATTTCAGTTCTGCTGATCAAATTAGAAGAAGAGACATTTGCGATTCCGATTTCTTCTATAATTGAAACGGCCGTTATCGATAGAAAAGACATTCTGCAAACGCATGACCGTGAAGTCATCGATTTTAGAGGCCATATTGTCCCTGTCGTTTATTTAAAAGAAGAGTTTAAAATAGAAGATACTAGACAAGATGCGGAACAGCTCCATATCATTGTCGTGAAAAAAGGCGACAAACCTACTGCATTTGTGGTGGACTCCTTTATTGGCCAGCAGGAAGTTGTGCTGAAATCACTCGGAGATTATTTAACAAACGTCTTTGCAATTTCCGGAGCTACTATTTTAGGAGACGGAGAAGTAGCGCTCATTATCGATTGTAACGCACTGATTATTTAACCATACGAGGAGGTGTCTCACATGACTGCAGAAATTAAAACAGGCGAAAAAATGATTGTCTTTATGGTAAACGGCAAAGAATATGCCATTTCTGTCACTCAGGTGAAATCAATTGAGAAATGGCAAAAGCCGACGAGAGTGCCAGGGGTTGAGCCTTATATTTGCGGAGTGATCAATTTGCGCGGCGTGGTGACTCCAGTTATTGATTTAAGAAAGCGTCTCAGCTTGCCTGAGTATGAAATTACCGATGAAACACGAATTATCATTATTGCTTATGGTGATATTGAAGTCGGCTGGATAGTGGATGAAGCAAATGATGTCATAACAGTACAGGAAAGTGAAATAGAGTCCGCTCCAGAAAGTGTTCAAAAAGACACGTATGTGTCGATCAAACAGATTGTAAAACAAGAGAACAGGCTCTTAAATATTATTGATGCAAATGCGGTTTTGGATAAAGAATCATCTCAGTCCGCTGTGCCCGATCAAGCTTAATCTTAAAGGGGTTATGACATGAGTATTTTTAATGGAATCAAAGAAGAGCAGATGGACATTTTGCGGGAAGTCGGCAATATCGGAGCCGGCCACTCTGCTTCTGCAATGGCCCAGCTGTTAAATAGAAAGATTGATATGGAAGTCCCGTTTGCAAAGTTATTATCGTTTGATGAACTTGTAGACTTTTTCGGCGGAGCAGAAATGCCGGTCGCCAGCATTTTTTTAAGGATGGAAGGCGATTTGACGGGCTCGATGTTCTTTATAATGCCTTTTTATCAGGCGGAGCAGTTTATCAGAGAGCTGATCGGCAACCCGGATTTTGATATTGAAAATTTGGGTGAAGATCATATGAGTTCTTCCGCTTTGCATGAACTGGGCAATATTTTAGCAGGATCATATTTAACGGCATTGGCTGATTTGACGAAACTCCAGCTTTACCCGAGTGTTCCAGAAGTTTCACTCGACATGTTCGGTGCTGTCATCAGTGAAGGTCTGATGGAGCTCAGTCAGGTTGGGGAACATGCAATTGTTGTTGATACGTCAATTTTTGATCAGAGCCATCATCAGGAGCTAAAAGCGCATATGTTTATGCTGCCGGACTATGATTCATTTGAAAAGCTCTTTGTCGCCTTGGGTGCTTCATTATGAGTACGACTGAGGCTGCTGTTGTAAAGGTTGGAATTGCGGACGTGAAGATTGCCCGCTTCCCGGATTCGATCCGGACGTCTGGTTTAGGGTCGTGTGTGGGGCTGGTGCTTTACGATAAAGAAAAGCAAACGGCGGGGCTTGTTCATGTCATGTTGCCGGATTCGACGTTATCAAAAACAGCTGAACTCAATCGGGCAAAATATGCCGATACCGCTGTAAAAGCTACGATTGATATGCTGGTAGAAGCGGGCTGCCGAAAGTTTGCGTTAAAAGCAAAGCTTGCCGGTGGATCAGAGATGTTTAAATTTAAAATGACGAATGATTTGATGAAGATCGGACCGAGAAATGTCTTAGCGATAAAGGAACAGCTGTCATTATATAATATTCCGATTATCAGTGAAGATACGGGCGGCTCAAGCGGCCGGACGATAGAATTTGAACCGAAGTCCTGCATGCTGCATATTCGAACTGTTAAACAAGGTGAAAAAACGATTTAATTAAGGTATTAGGGGGATAACAATGCAATCCTTGAATTATGAAGATCAGGTGCTTTGGTCGCGCTGGAAAGAGTGGAAAGATCCTAAGGCCGGTGATGATTTAATGCGCCGTTATATGCCGCTTGTCACATATCATGTAGGCAGAATTTCTGTCGGACTGCCAAAATCGGTGCATAAAGACGATCTTATGAGCCTTGGTATGCTTGGTTTATATGATGCCCTTGAAAAATTTGACCCTAGCCGGGACTTAAAATTTGATACCTACGCCTCGTTTAGAATTCGCGGTGCAATTATTGACGGGCTTCGTAAAGAGGATTGGCTGCCCAGAACCTCGCGTGAAAAAACAAAGAAGGTAGAAGCGGCGATTGAAAAGCTTGAACAGCGCTATCTTCGGAATGTATCGCCCGCAGAAATTGCAGAGGAACTCGGAATGACGGAACAGGATGTAGTGTCAACAATGAATGAAGGTTTTTTTGCAAACCTGCTGTCAATTGACGAAAAGCTTCATGATCAGGATGACGGGGAAAACATCCAGGTCATGATCAGAGATGACAAAAATGTCCCGCCGGAAGAAAAGATCATGAAAGATGAACTGATTGCGCAGCTTGCGGACAAGATTCACGAACTCTCTGAGAAAGAACAGCTTGTGGTCAGTTTGTTCTATAAAGAGGAATTGACATTGACAGAAATCGGACAGGTATTGAATCTTTCTACGTCCCGTATATCACAAATACATTCAAAGGCACTATTTAAATTAAAGAATCTGCTGGAAAAAGTAATTCAATAAAGAATTCTCAGATTAGCGAGTGAAAAACATGTCAACACTATTATGGCTTTTAAGCTTCACGCTTCACGGCGTTCTTCTGTACGCTGTCATTATCCTGTATATGAGGCTCGCAGCTGTGAAAGAAACAGAAAAACAGCAAAAGAAGATGCTGGAAGAGACGGAGAACACACTTGCGGCATTTCTTCTTGAATTAAAAGAAGAAAATGAGAAGTTGATAGACAACTTGGATGCAGTTTCTAGTCAAACTGAAGAAAAACAGAAGACGGAGCATCTGCACGCAGAACAACATTCAGAGCGGAATGCTGTTCAGGAAGAAGACAACACTCTTCCCGAGCATATCGAAGGTCTCATCAATGAGGTTGAGAGGACGGAAGAGAACGTAAACAGCGATGCCCAATCATTTGAAGATCAAGTTATGGCATTACATGAGCAGGGATATTCAGCTGGTAAAATTGCTCAGAAATTGAAGAGCGGAAAGACAGAAATCGAGCTATTTCTAAAATTTCGGTCCAAAGCTGTAAAGGATTCTTGATTGTCGCATAAAGCTGTGTTATATTATGTCTTGGTGTTAAATACACACGCTTAACGATTTATGCAGAGGGTGCTGCAGGCGGCAGTTCTGCACAAAAATGACCTAAGCGGAGGAAAAAAACCATTATATTAGGAGGAAATAACATGTCAGTCATTTCTATGAAGCAATTGCTTGAAGCTGGTGTTCACTTCGGTCACCAAACACGCCGTTGGAACCCAAAAATGAAGCGTTATATTTTCACGGAGCGTAACGGAATCTACATCATTGATCTTCAAAAAACAGTCAAAAAAGTAGAGGAAGCTTACAACTTCACTAAAAATCTTGCTGCTGAAGGCGGAAGAATCCTTTTCGTTGGAACAAAAAAACAAGCTCAAGATTCTGTTAAAGAAGAAGCTCAACGCTCTGGCATGTACTATGTCAACCAACGCTGGTTGGGCGGTACATTAACAAACTTTGAAACAATCCAAAAACGTATTAAACGTCTTAAAGACATTGAAAAAATGCAAGAAAACGGTACGTTTGAAGTACTTCCTAAAAAAGAAGTCGTTCAATTGAAAAAAGAATTAGAGCGTCTTGAAAAATTCCTAGGCGGAATTAAAGAAATGAAGGATCTTCCTGATGCATTATTCATCATCGATCCTCGTAAAGAGCGCATCGCTGTTGCTGAAGCTCGCAAATTAAACATCCCTATCATCGGAATTGTAGATACTAACTGTGATCCTGATGAAATCGATGTTGTAATTCCTGCGAACGATGACGCTATCCGCGCTGTTAAACTTCTAACTTCTAAAATGGCAGATGCAATCTTAGAAGCGAAGCAAGGCGAAGAAGAAGCGGAAGTTGCTGAAGATACTGCACCAGAAACAGAAACAACAACTGCGTAACCTATTCAAAAGGTGATAAGAGGGACTGCCTTTTATCACCTTTTTTCAAGAAAAATGTAATGATACATATCTTGTTTAAACATATAAGGAGGAATACAAATGGCTATTACTGCACAGCAAGTAAAAGAACTGCGTCAAAAAACTGGCGCGGGTATGATGGATTGTAAAAAAGCGTTAACTGAAACTGATGGAGATATGGACAAAGCAATTGACCTTCTTAGAGAAAAAGGAATTGCAAAAGCAGCGAAGAAAGCTGACCGTATCGCAGCAGAAGGTTCAACTCTTATTAAAACTGACGGCAACAAAGGTGTTATTTTAGAAGTAAACTCTGAAACTGATTTCGTTGCGAAAAACGAAGGCTTCATAGAGCTTCTTAACACATTAGCTGACCACCTTCTTGCAAACACTCCTGCAGATGTTGAAGAAGCAATGGGACAAAAAATGGACAACGGATCTACTGTAGAAGAGTACATTACAAGTGCAGTAGCTAAAATCGGTGAGAAAATCACTCTTCGCCGCTTTGCTGTTCTTACAAAAGACGACAGCTCTGCATTCGGTGCTTACCTTCACATGGGCGGACGCATCGGCGTATTAACTGTTCTTAACGGTACAACTGACGAAGAAACTGCAAAAGATATCGCAATGCATGTTGCTGCGGTTAACCCTCGTTACATTTCTCGTGACCAAGTATCAGCAGAAGAAACAGACCATGAGCGTCAAATCTTAACTCAGCAAGCTCTTCAAGAAGGAAAACCTGAAAACATCGTAGCGAAAATGGTTGAAGGCCGTCTGAACAAATTCTTCGAAGAAATTTGTCTTTTAGACCAAGCATTCGTTAAAAACCCAGATGAAAAAGTGAAACAAGTTGTTGCAGCGAAAAACGCAACTGTTGAAACTTTCGTTCGCTATGAAGTTGGAGAAGGCATCGAAAAACGTCAAGAAAACTTTGCTGAAGAAGTAATGAACCAAGTGAAAAAATAATGGTGAAAAGATTTCGCGATCAAGTCGCGTCTTTTCAGGCAGTATAGGGGACACACTTTGTGTTCCCTATTTTTAAAACTATATTTACAAACCTTTTTTTCTCTTGCATAATAGAAAACGGCAATGTTTACACTTGGAGGTTATTATGGAAAAACCAAAATACAAACGTATCGTATTAAAGCTTAGCGGTGAAGCATTGGCAGGGGAACAGGGTAACGGAATTAACCCTACTGTCATTCAATCCATTGCAAAGCAAGTGAAAGAAATCGCTGAGCTTGAAGTCGAAGTGGCTGTTGTAGTAGGCGGCGGCAACTTATGGCGCGGAAAAACAGGAAGTGACCTGGGCATGGACCGTGCAACTGCTGACTATATGGGGATGCTGGCCACAGTGATGAACTCGCTTGCTCTTCAAGACAGCTTAGAAACACTCGGAATCCAGTCCAGAGTGCAAACATCCATTGAAATGAGACAAGTTGCTGAACCATACATCAGAAGAAAAGCGATACGCCACTTAGAGAAAAAACGTGTCGTGATTTTTGCTGCGGGCACAGGGAACCCATACTTCTCAACTGATACGACAGCTGCACTGCGGGCTGCTGAAATTGAAGCAGACGTTATTTTAATGGCTAAAAACAATGTTGACGGTGTGTATAATGCTGACCCTAGAAAAGATGAATCAGCTGTTAAATATGAATCGCTTTCTTACCTTGACGTTTTAAAAGACGGTTTGGAAGTTATGGATTCAACAGCATCATCTTTATGCATGGATAATGACATTCCGCTAATCGTCTTTTCTATTATGGAAGAAGGAAATATTAAACGCGCTGTGACAGGCGAATCAATCGGAACGATCGTGAGGGGGAAATAACGTGTCAAAAGAAGTATTAACACAAACGAAAGAAAAAATGGAAAAAGCAATTGCTGCTTATCAGCGTGAACTGGCTACTGTACGAGCAGGCCGTGCGAACCCATCTTTATTAGATAAAGTAACAGTTGAATATTACGGAGCACAGACACCTTTAAATCAGCTGTCTTCTATTAACGTGCCTGAAGCTCGTATGCTGGTTATAACACCATACGACAAGTCAGCAATCGGTGATATCGAAAAAGCAATTTTAAAAGCGGATTTAGGCTTAACGCCAACGAGTGACGGCAATATGATTCGCATTGCGATTCCTGCGTTAACAGAAGAAAGACGTAAAGAATTAGTCAAAGTTGTAAAAAAATATGCTGAAGACGCGAAAGTGGCTGTGCGAAATGTACGCCGTGATGCGAACGATGATCTCAAAAAACTTGAGAAAAGCGGAGACATCACTGAAGACGAACTGCGTGCTTCTACTGAAGATGTTCAAAAACTGACAGATGAATATGTGTCAAAAATTGACAGTGTCACAAAAGACAAAGAAAAAGAAATCATGGAAGTTTAATGAAAAACTATGTACAATAGATAATAGTGAAAAGACCCTCTCATGTTTACAGGGGGTTTTTTTGTTAATACTGTTGATTACATCGTTATCAGCAGGGAATGCAACCTTTTTGGGTGACGGAGGAATCTCATGCTCAACATACTCAAAAATTGGAAGAACCAGCAAACTGCGGCTTCCAACTTAGAACGCTATACAAAAGAAGACATACTTAAGGGAGAAATCCCCGAACACATCGCCATTATAATGGATGGAAATGGCCGTTGGGCTAAAAAACGCTCTCTTCCCCGAATTGCAGGCCACCATGAAGGAATGAAGGTGGTTAAAAGAACGACAAAGCTTGCTAACGAATTGGGTGTCAAAGTACTGACTTTGTACGCATTCTCAACAGAAAACTGGAAGCGGCCGAAAATGGAAGTTGATTTTTTGATGAAGCTTCCTGAAGAATTTTTAAATACGTATCTCCCGGAGCTTGTTGAGGAGAATGTGCAGGTCCGGATTATAGGAGATGAATCAGCCTTGCCGCCGCACACAATGCGTGCGATTGAAAAGGCTGTAAAGGATACGGCGCAAAATGACGGGTTGATTCTTAATTTTGCTCTCAACTATGGGGGACGTACTGAAATTGTCACTGCCGCAAAAACACTCGCGGAAAAAGTCAAGGAGGGTTCTTTGAATATAGAAGACATTGATGAATCGCTTTTTTCTAAACATTTAATGACTGAATCTTTGCAGGATCCTGAACTTTTAATCCGAACGAGCGGCGAGATTAGACTAAGCAACTTTATGCTTTGGCAGGTTGCCTACAGTGAATTTGTCTTTACTGACGTCCTGTGGCCTGACTTTAAAGAAAATCATTTCTTGCAGGCGTTAGGGGAATATCAGCAACGGGGCCGGAGGTTTGGCGGAATTTAGAGGATGGTGGACATGAAACAAAGAATTTTGACAGGTGTTCTGGCAGCAATTGTATTTTTATTTTTAGTTATTGTCGGGGAATTGCCGTTCACCATATTAGTTTATGCAATGGGCAGTGTAGCGCTTTTTGAGCTTTTGCGGATGAAAAAACTTAAGCTTGTGTCACTGCCGGGATTGATCAGTCTTTTATTATTGTGGATGTTCTTAATGCCAAGCCAGTATTCTTTTTTTGAAGCGATTGGTATCTCGAAAATTGAAGCGGCTTTGTTCGCAGTACTTATTTTATTGACGTACACAGTATTGGTGAAGAACACTTTTACCTTTGATGAAGTCGGCTTTATTACCCTTGCAACGATTTACATCGGAATGTGTTTTCATTATTTTATTGAAATCAGAAACCTTGATCAGCACGGGCTGACATACATCTTTTATGCCTGTGTCGTGATTTGGTCGACTGATTCCGGTGCATATTTTGTCGGGAAGTCGCTTGGTAAACGAAAACTGTGGCCTGAAATCAGCCCTAATAAAACAGTTGAGGGATTTGTAGGCGGAATTGTCATTGCACTTGTACTCTCGACAATTTTTCAGCTTGTCGCAAACCTGCCGATCCCATATTTCTATCTGCTTTTGATCACGCTGTTTTTGTCTGTTTTCGGACAGATTGGGGATTTAGTAGAATCCGCTCTGAAAAGACATTACGAGGTGAAGGATTCTGGGAAGATTCTTCCCGGGCATGGCGGGGTGCTAGACCGTTTTGACAGTTTTTTGTTTGTCATGCCTTTCTTGTACTTTCTGCTTGCCCTTTTTTCATAAAAAAGTCTAATATGAATATGAGACTGATTATGCAGCAAAAAGAATAGGAGTAGTGGCACTTTGAAAAATATTTGTCTTTTAGGAGCAACAGGATCAATCGGCGAACAGACTCTTGATGTATTGCGTACGCACCAAGACCAATTTCAGCTGATATCTATGTCGTTCGGCAAAAATATTGATAAGGCCGTGCCGATGATAGAGGCCTTTCAGCCGAAGTTTGTATCTGTCGGTGATCTGGATACATATCACAAATTAAAACAAGTTTCTTTTGCATTTGATTGCCAAATCGGGCTTGGAGAAGAAGGCCTGATTGAAGCGGCAGTTATGGAGGAAGTCGATATTGTTGTCAATGCCTTGCTTGGAAGTGTCGGTCTCATCCCTACCTTAAAGGCGATCGAACAGAAAAAAACAATTGCGCTTGCAAATAAGGAAACTCTTGTCACTGCCGGGCATATAGTTAAAGAACATGCTAAGAAATACAATGTTCCGCTGCTGCCCGTTGACAGTGAGCATTCAGCCATTTTTCAAGCGCTACAAGGCGAACAGGCTAAAAACATTGATCGCCTCATCATTACGGCATCCGGCGGAAGTTTTCGGGACAAGACGCGGGAGCAGCTCGAATCAGTTACAATTGAAGATGCATTACAGCACCCGAATTGGTCAATGGGTGCAAAAATCACGATTGATTCGGCTACAATGATGAATAAGGGATTAGAGGTGATTGAGGCGCATTGGCTTTTCGATATTCCATATGAACAAATCGATGTGGTCTTACATAAGGAGAGTATCATCCATTCCATGGTAGAGTTTCATGACAAAAGTGTGATTGCACAGCTTGGCACTCCGGATATGAGGGTTCCGATTCAATATGCGCTCACCTATCCCGACCGATTGCCATTGCCAGACGCCAAAAGACTCGAGCTGTGGGAAATCGGCAGTCTTCATTTTGAGAAAGCTGACTTTGCCAGGTTCCGCTGCTTACAATTTGCCTTTGAATCAGGTAAAATAGGAGGAACAATGCCGACTGTGCTAAACGCGGCAAATGAAGTGGCTGTCGCCGCCTTTTTAGCCGGCAAGATATCGTTTTTGGCGATTGAAGACTGTATCGAAAAGGCATTAAACCGCCATCAGCTTATTCAAAAGCCTAGCTTGGCAGACATTCAGGAAGTGGACAAAGATACCCGGGGATACGTCAATTCAATACTCACATAAGGTGGTATGTTCGTGAATACAGTTATAGCGTTTATCATTATTTTCGGAACGCTCGTTTTCTTCCATGAACTGGGCCATTTGCTGTTAGCCCAAAGAGCGGGAATTCTGTGCCGTGAATTTGCGATCGGCTTTGGTCCAAAAATCTTTTCGTTCAAAAAAAATGAAACGGTGTATACGATCAGACTTCTTCCGGTCGGCGGATTTGTCCGCATGGCCGGAGAGGATCCGGAAATGATTGAGGTGAAACCCGGCTACACGATCGGGCTTCTTTTTAACAAAGAGGATCAGGTTGAAAAAGTCATCATCAATCAAAAGGAAAAATACCCGGATGCTTTAATCATCGAGGTGGAAACGGCGGACCTAGAACATGACATGAAGATCACCGGCTATGAACAGGGGAAAGAGGATGAGCTTTCCAGCTTTACTGTGAGTGAAACCTCCTTTTTCATTGTAGACGGAGAAGAAGTGCAGATCGCGCCGTATAACCGCCAATTTGGTTCCAAACCTGTGTGGCAGCGAATTAAGGCGATTGCCGCCGGTCCGATTATGAATTTCATTTTGGCTTATGTCATTTTAGTGATGCTAGGGCTGATTCAGGGTGTTCCGTCAAATGAGCCTATGCTTGGACAGCTGACAGACAACGGACGGGCGGCCGAAGCAGGGCTAAAAGAAGGAGATTACATTCAAAGCATTAACGGAGAGAAGATGAGGTCCTGGACCGACATTGTCTCTGCGGTAAAAGAAAACCCGGATAAAGAAATTGACGTTGAGGTAAAAAGAGATAACAAAACGCTCCACATTTCAGTTACTCCGGAAGCCGTTAAAGACGAGAACAAAAAAACAATCGGCCGCTTTGGTTCATACGCGCCGACTGAGAAAGGCGTTCTCTCAGCCGTTGCTTATGGTGCAACATCAACTGTTGATGTTACAAAAGCAATATTAACGAATCTCAGTAAATTAGTGACAGGACAATTTAAAATTGATATGCTCTCAGGTCCTGTCGGTATATACGATATGACAGACCAAGTGGCAAAGACGGGAATCATTAATTTATTCCAGTTTGCTGCGTTTTTAAGTATTAACCTTGGTATCGTCAACCTGCTTCCGATTCCGGCTCTTGACGGCGGAAGACTGTTGTTTCTATTTATAGAAGCGATTCGGGGCAAACCGATCAACAGAGAAAAAGAAGCCTTTGTGGTGTTTATCGGAGTCGCTTTCCTAATGCTTCTTATGCTGGTCGTTACATGGAACGATATCCAGCGGCTGTTTTTGTAAATGAAAAGTAAATCAATCAGAGGTGCGAAGAAATGAGACAAAGCTTGACGCTTATTCCTACGCTCCGTGAAGTACCAGCTGATGCCGAAGCGAAAAGTCATCAGCTTCTTCTAAGAGCAGGATTTATCAGACAGAATACGAGCGGGGTATACAGCTATATGCCTCTTGCGTATAAGGTTATTCAAAACATTCAGCAGATTGTCCGTGAGGAAATGGAAAAAATCGACGCTGTAGAAATGCTTATGCCCGCGCTGCAGCAGGCTGAGACATGGCAGGAATCAGGCAGATGGTATACGTACGGTCCTGAACTGATGAGACTTAAAGATCGTCACGGCCGTGAATTTGCTTTAGGGGCAACGCATGAAGAAGTGATCACTTCACTCGTTCGCGATGAGGTTAAATCCTATAAGCGTCTCCCTCTGACTCTGTACCAAATCCAGTCTAAGTTCAGGGATGAAAAACGCCCGCGCTTCGGTTTATTAAGAGGCCGCGAATTCATTATGAAGGATGCTTATTCTTTCCATGCTTCCGAAGAGAGCTTGGATGAAACATATCAAAAAATGTACAACGCGTATTCTAATGTTTTCGCCCGTTGCGGCATTAATGTAAGACCTGTTATCGCTGACTCAGGCGCCATGGGTGGAAAAGATACACATGAGTTTATGGCGCTTTCTGAAATCGGAGAGGATACCATTGCGTACTCTGATGAATCCCAATATGCGGCCAATATCGAAATGGCTGAAGTTCTTTATCAGGAAGTCCCTTCAAATGAAGAGCCTATCGCTTTAGAAAAAGTGCACACTCCTAATGTGAAAACGATCGATGAGCTGACTGCATTTTTACAGGTTTCGGCTGAAGCCTGCATTAAATCGGTATTGTTTAAAGCGGATGACCGTTTTGTTCTGGTGCTTGTAAGAGGGGATCACGAAGTAAATGATATTAAAGTGAAGAATCTCTTGCATGCAGAGGTTATGGAACTTGCTTCTCATGAAGAGGTCGTTCAGCAGCTTGGAACAGAGCCTGGCTTTGTCGGACCTATCGGTGTGAATCAAGAGATTGACGTCTATGCAGATGTCGCTGTTAAAGCAATGGTTAATGCTGTTGCCGGTGCGAATGAAGGAGATTATCATTATAAAAATGTTAACGTAAACCGGGATGCGCAAATTAAAGAATTTGCAGATCTTCGTTTTATTAAGGAAGGCGATCCGTCACCAGACGGTAAAGGCACGATCCGTTTTGCAGAAGGAATCGAAGTCGGACAAGTCTTTAAGCTTGGAACTCGTTATTCTGAAGCGATGAATGCAACATATTTAGATGAAAACGGACGAGCGCAGCCAATGCTGATGGGCTGTTACGGAATCGGTGTTTCCAGAACCCTTTCTGCCATTGCTGAACAGCATCACGACGAAAAAGGTTTAATATGGCCAAAAAGCGTGGCGCCGTATGATCTTCATATTCTTGCACTGAATATCAAAAACGATGCGCAAAGAGAATTGGCTGAAAAGCTGTACGCTGATTTAAAAGCGAAAGGCTATGAAGTGCTGTATGACGATCGGGCGGAACGCGCCGGTGTAAAATTTGCTGACTCGGATCTAATCGGTCTTCCAATCCGTATTACTGTCGGCAAACGGGCTGATGAAGGAATTGTAGAGGTTAAAATCCGCAAAACGGGTGAGTCAACAGAAGTTTCTGTTGATGAGTTATCTGCTTTTATCAGCAAGCAGTAAACACCATAACGATTTATCAAAAAACATGTTAAAATAGAAATAATAGAAGGTACCTCATTGCCTGAGGTACCTTCACTTATGATGTTTTTAAGGGGGGAATACTGTCTTAATGGAACAGTTATCAGTAAACAGAAGGCAGTTTCAAATTCTTCTGCAGCAGATTAATATGACAGATGATACCTTCATGACATACTTTGAAGATGGCGAGATTGAAAAGCTGACGATACACAAAGCGTCTAAGTCTTGGCATTTTCATTTTAAATTTAAATCTTTGCTGCCTTATCAAATATATGACATGTTAACCATGAGGCTGACTCAATCGTTTGCCCATATTGCAAAAGTGACGTCCTCAATCGCAGTGCATGATGCCGAGGTTGACGAAGGTCTCGTGCAGGATTATTGGACACGCTGCATTGAAGAGCTGCAAGGTATTTCACCGCCGATTATCAGTCTCTTAAGCCAGCAAAAACCGAAGCTGAAGGGCAACAAACTGATTGTCAAAACAAAAACGGATACAGAAGCATCTGCTCTTAAGAACAAATACAGTGCGATGATTCAAGCGGGATACCGTCAATTTGGGTTTCCAGATTTTCAGCTTGATGCTGAAATATTTGTATCTGATCAAGAAGTACAAAAGTTTCGGGAGCAAAAGCTAGCTGAAGACCAAGAGCGGGCGATGCAGGCGTTAATTGAAATGGAAAAGAAAGATAAAGAAAGTGATGAAGATCAAGTTCCTTCAGGACCCCTTGTCATCGGCTATCAAATTAAAGATAACGAGGAAATCAGAACACTTGACAGCATAATGGACGAGGAACGGAGAATTACGGTTCAGGGTTATGTGTTTGATGTGGAAACCAGAGAACTGAAAAGCGGGCGCACGCTGTGCATCTTTAAAATTACTGACTACACAAATAGTATCTTAATTAAAATGTTTGCAAGAGAAAAAGAAGATGCGGCCCTCATGAAGTCTCTGAAAAAAGGTATGTGGGTAAAAGCGCGCGGAAGCATTCAAAACGACACATTTGTCCGAGATTTGGTCATGATTGCAAACGATGTAAATGAAATAAAAGCAAAAACCCGTGAGGACACGGCGCCTGAAGGAGAAAAAAGGGTAGAGTTGCATCTGCATTCCCCAATGAGCCAAATGGATGCTGTAACAGGCATCGGAAAGCTTGTCGAACAGGCGAAAAAATGGGGGCATGAGGCGATCGCTTTGACTGACCATGCTGTCGTTCAATCCTTCCCAGATGCGTATTCTGCTGCCCAAAAACATGGAATTAAAATGATTTATGGAATGGAAGCAAATATCGTGGATGACGGGGTGCCGATTGCCTATAATCCCGCGCACCGTTTGCTTGATGAAGAAACCTATGTTGTTTTTGATGTCGAGACAACCGGACTATCCGCTGTGTACGATACGATTATTGAACTGGCGGCTGTAAAAGTGAAAGGCGGGGAGATCATTGATAAATTTGAGTCATTTGCCAACCCGCATCGTCCGCTTTCAGCGACTATCATTGAACTGACAGGCATCACTGATGATATGCTGGTCGACGCGCCGGATGTAATAGACGTGATAAGAGATTTCAGAGAATGGATTGGCGATGACATTCTCGTTGCCCATAATGCAAGCTTCGATATGGGATTTTTAAACGTTGCTTTCAAAAAGCTTCTCCAAGTCGAGAAAGCAAAAAACCCTGTCATTGATACGCTGGAGCTCGGCCGTTTCCTTTATCCGGAATTTAAAAATCACCGTCTGAACACACTATGTAAAAAGTTTAACATTGAACTTACACAGCACCACCGTGCGATCTATGATACCGAGGCGACCGCTTATTTGCTTATGAAAATGCTGGAGGATGCTGCTGAAAAGGGTATTCAGTATCATGATCAGCTGAATGAAAATATGGGTCAATCCAACGCTTATCAAAGGTCAAGACCCTATCATGCAACGGTGCTGGCGGTGAACAGCACAGGCTTGAAAAACTTATTTAAGCTCGTTTCACTTTCTCATATTCATTATTTTTACAGAGTGCCGCGTATTCCGAGATCTCAGCTTGAGAAATACAGGGAAGGCCTTCTGATCGGTTCCGCCTGCGACAGAGGAGAGGTTTTTGAAGGCATGATGCAAAAGTCGCCGGAAGAGGTGGAAGATGTTGCAGCATTCTACGATTATCTTGAGGTTCAACCGCCTGAGGTATACCGCCACTTGCTTGAGCTAGAACTGGTTCGCGATGAAAAATCGCTGAAAGAAATCATAACGAATATCACCAAACTCGGTGAAAAGCTTAATAAACCTGTTGTTGCAACAGGAAATGTTCATTATTTGAATGATGAGGACAAAATTTACAGAAAGATTTTAGTATCCTCACAGGGCGGCGCGAATCCGCTGAACAGACATGAACTTCCGAAAGTGCATTTCAGAACGACAGATGAAATGCTTGAAGCTTTTTCCTTCTTAGGGGAAGAAAAAGCGAAGGAAATCGTTGTAACCAACACACAAAAGGTTGCATCTTTAATCGAAGACATCAAGCCGATTAAAGATGATCTATATACGCCGAAAATCGAAGGCGCTGATGAAGAGATCAGGGAAATGAGCTATCAGCGTGCACGAAGCATTTACGGAGAGCAGCTCCCTGAAATTGTTGAAGCGCGTATTGAAAAAGAATTAAAAAGTATCATCGGCCACGGCTTTGCTGTTATTTATTTGATCTCTCATAAACTCGTAAAGAGATCTCTAGATGACGGGTATCTGGTAGGATCACGGGGATCGGTAGGTTCTTCTTTAGTTGCGACACTTACTGAGATCACAGAGGTGAACCCGCTGCCGCCGCACTATATATGTTCTGAATGCCAGCATTCTGAGTTCTTTAATGACGGATCTGTCGGCTCAGGTTTTGATCTGCCTGACAAAATGTGTCCTCATTGCAAAACGCCTTTGAAAAAAGATGGGCACGATATTCCGTTTGAAACGTTCCTGGGATTTAAAGGAGATAAAGTACCTGATATCGATTTGAACTTCTCTGGGGAATATCAGCCGCAGGCCCACAATTATACAAAAGTATTGTTCGGAGAAGACAACGTATATCGTGCCGGAACGATCGGTACGGTTGCAGAAAAAACAGCCTACGGTTATGTAAAAGGCTATGCCGGCGACAATAATCTCCATATGCGCGGCGCCGAAATCGACCGGCTTGTGCAGGGCTGTACAGGTGTAAAACGGACGACCGGACAGCACCCTGGCGGTATTATCGTAGTTCCTGATTATATGGATATTTATGATTTCTCTCCGATTCAGTTTCCGGCAGATGCGACAGGTTCTGAATGGAAAACGACGCATTTTGACTTCCATTCCATTCATGACAACCTGCTGAAGCTTGATATTCTGGGGCACGATGATCCGACGGTAATCCGTATGCTCCAAGATTTAAGCGGCATTGATCCGAAAACGATTCCGACGGATGACCCTGAAGTAATGAAAATCTTCCAAGGAACCGAATCACTCGGTGTCACTCAGGAACAGATAGGATGTAAAACGGGCACCTTGGGAATCCCTGAATTCGGAACCCGCTTTGTCCGGCAAATGCTTGAAGACACAAAGCCGACAACATTTTCTGAGCTCGTTCAGATTTCAGGGCTGTCTCACGGAACAGATGTATGGCTCGGCAATGCCCAAGAACTCATTCACAATAATATTTGTGAGCTGAGTGAGGTGATCGGCTGCCGTGATGACATTATGGTTTATTTAATCTATCAAGGCCTCGAGCCGTCACTGGCGTTTAAAATCATGGAATTTGTGCGTAAAGGAAAAGGTTTAACGCCTGAATGGGAAGAAGAAATGAAAAATAACAATGTCCCAGACTGGTATATCGATTCCTGCAAAAAGATTAAATACATGTTCCCGAAAGCCCATGCCGCGGCTTATGTATTAATGGCAGTCCGCATTGCTTACTTTAAAGTGCATCACGCGCTACTGTATTATGCGGCTTATTTTACCGTTCGTGCAGACGACTTTGATATCGATACGATGATCAAAGGCTCCACAGCAATCAAAGCTGTAATGGAGGATATCAACTCCAAAGGGCTTGATGCGTCACCGAAGGAAAAAAACCTTCTCACAGTATTAGAGTTAGCGCTGGAAATGTGTGAAAGAGGCTATTCGTTCCAAAAAGTCGATTTATACCGCTCCAGTGCAACGGAATTTATTATTGACGGCAACAGTCTGATCCCGCCGTTTAATTCTATTCCTGGTTTAGGTACGAACGCCGCTCTAAATATTGTAAAGGCCCGTGAAGAAGGAGAATTTCTCTCAAAAGAAGATTTGCAAAAGAGAGGGAAAGTATCAAAAACGATTTTAGAGTATTTAGATCGTCACGGCTGTTTGGAGTCATTGCCGGATCAAAACCAATTATCGCTGTTTTAGCATATAAAAGCAGAATTTCTTAAGAAATTCTGCTTTTATGCATACATGTGCGGCAAAAGTGCAATCGTATGATGAGAGCCCCTGTGATCAGCTTAACAGCGTAAAGGTAAACGTATATCCATTTGCAATAAAAATATGGTTATGGTATAGTTTTATTGGAAATGCTAACGATTACCGAGGCAAAGAGTGGGGAAACCCGCTCTTTTGTATTGAACAAGACAATTTTGTCTCGACATGTTCATCGTTTACTTTAAAGCCCCTGCTCTTTTGAAGCAGGGTTTTTATGCAGAGTGACGAGACGAATATGATATCGACAGCACAAGGAGGAAGAACATGAGCAAAAAAGTGACTGACACCGTTCAAGAAATGGCTCAGCCAATCGTAGACAGCCTTCAGCTTGAACTCGTTGACATTGAATTCGTCAAAGAGGGTCAAAGCTGGTTCCTTCGCGTGTTTATTGATTCCGATGACGGTGTGGATATTGAGGAATGTGCCAAAGTAAGCGAAGCTCTAAGCGAGAAGCTTGATGAGGCAGACCCAATCAGCCAAAATTACTTTCTTGAGGTTTCATCCCCGGGAGCTGAGCGTCCATTAAAGAAAAAAGCCGATTTTGAAAAATCACTAGGGAAAAATGTATACATTAAGACCTATGAGCCGATTGACGGTGTAAAAGTGTTTGAAGGAGAGCTGGCTGAATTTGATGGACAAACAGTGACAGTTGAGATGACAATCAAAACAAGAAAGAAACGGATCGATATTCCGTATGAAAAAATAGCTAACGCAAGATTAGCTGTAACATTCTAATGAATATAAGTTTTAAGGGGGGAGACCGTTAACATGAGCAGTGAATTATTAGATGCTCTCACCATTCTTGAGAAAGAAAAAGGCATCAGCAAAGAAATTATCATTGAAGCAATCGAAGCTGCTTTAATTTCTGCTTATAAGCGCAATTTTAATCAGGCGCAAAATGTACGGGTGGATTTGAACCGTGAAACAGGTTCAATCCGTGTATTCGCAAGAAAAGATGTCGTTGATGAGGTATATGATCAAAGACTGGAGATCTCAATCGAAGAGGCGCAAAGCATCCATCCGGAATATATGGTGGGCGATGTTGTAGAGATTGAAGTAACGCCTAAGGATTTCGGACGCATTGCAGCCCAAACAGCGAAGCAGGTCGTGACACAGCGTGTGCGCGAAGCTGAACGCGGTGTGATCTATTCTGAGTTTATTGACCGTGAAGAAGACATCATGACAGGTATCGTCCAGCGCCTGGACAACAAGTTTATCTATGTGTCTTTAGGAAAAATTGAAGCCTTGTTGCCGGTTAATGAGCAAATGCCGAATGAAAGCTATAAGCCTCATGACCGCATTAAGGTGTATATCACAAAAGTAGAAAAAACGACGAAAGGCCCGCAGATTTATGTGTCAAGAACACACCCAGGCCTCTTAAAGCGTTTATTTGAAATCGAAGTGCCAGAAATTTATGATGGAACTGTGGAGCTGAAATCTGTTGCCAGAGAAGCAGGCGACCGTTCGAAAATTTCTGTCCGCACAGATGATCCTGATGTGGATCCGGTAGGCTCTTGCGTCGGTCCTAAAGGCCAGCGTGTTCAGGTGATTGTCAATGAATTAAAAGGTGAAAAAATTGACATTGTCAACTGGTCGAATGACCCTGTAGAATTTGTCGCGAATGCGCTCAGCCCTTCGAAAGTGCTGGATGTCATCGTGAATGAAGAAGAAAAAGCGACAACTGTTATTGTTCCTGATTACCAGCTGTCTCTGGCGATTGGCAAAAGAGGACAAAACGCACGCTTAGCTGCTAAATTGACAGGCTGGAAGATTGATATTAAGAGCGAAACAGACGCAAGAGAGCTTGGAATCTATCCGAGAGAACTTGAAGAAGAAGACGACGAAGAGCCGCTCTTTACGGAGCCTGAAACTGCTGAATCGGATGAATAAGAGGTGACCTTAGGTGAATAAACACAAAAAAATCCCGTTACGCAAGTGTGTGGTGACTGGTGAAATGAAGCCTAAAAAGGAACTAATCCGAGTTGTTCGTTCAAAAGAAGGCGAAATCTCAGTAGATCCGACCGGGAAAAAGAACGGGCGGGGTGCTTATTTAACGCTGGATAAAGAGTGCATCTTAGCAGCAAAAAAGAAAAACACTTTGCAAAATCAATTTCAATCACAAATCGATGACCAGATTTTCGAAGAATTGCTGGAACTGGCGGAAAAGGTGAAAAAATAAAATGTCTGGAATGGAATGGTTTCCCTTGCTGGGTCTGGCCAATCGAGCTCGTAAGGTCGTGTCAGGCGAAGACTTGGTTATTAAAGAAGTCAGGAATGCGCGTGCGAAGCTTGTCCTGCTTACAGAGGATGCATCATCTAACACAGCAAAGAAAGTAACCGACAAGTGCAATTATTATAAAGTTCCTTATAAAAAAGTCGCGAATCGCGCGGTTCTTGGCCGCTCTATCGGTAAAGAATCCCGTGTCGTTGTCGCCGTCACTGACCAAGGTTTTGCGAATAAGCTAATCAGCTTGCTCGATTAATATTTTTGGGGGTGAACGAATGGCTAAAATGAGAGTATACGAATATGCAAAAGCGTTAAATGTTTCAAGTAAGGAAATTTTGACCGCACTGAAGAACATGGATTTAGAAGTGAATAATCATATGGCCATGCTTGAAGAAAAGGCCATTAAACAGCTTGATGCCAAATTTAAAAAAGGCGGCGCAGCCGTTAAATCTCAAAAGCCTGCGGAAACGAACAAAAACAAACAGCCGCAAGGGGTAAATCAGCAGTCTGCTGGAAATCAACCAAATAAAATTCGAGACGGAAAGAAGAATGACGTGCAGAATAATCAATTTAACAAAAACAAGAAGAATAACAACAACAAAAAAAATAAACGCAACAATAACAACAACAGAAACCAACATCAGCAAAAGCCTGTGAAGCCGAAAAAAGAGCTTCCTGAAAAAATTACGTTCTCAGGCACTTTAACAGTTGGCGCACTGGCAGAAGAGCTAGGCAAAGAGCCTTCTGAACTCATCAAAAAACTGATGCTTCTTGGTGTTATGGCGACCATTAACCAAGAGCTCGATAAAGACACAATCGAACTGATTGCATCAGAATACGGTGTTGAAACTGAAGAAGTTATTGTCCTTGAAGAAACTGAATTAGAGAAATACGAAGAGCCTGATAAAGAAGAGGATCTTGAAATTCGTCCTCCTGTCGTTACAATCATGGGTCACGTTGACCATGGGAAAACAACGCTTCTTGACAGCATCCGTAAAACAAAGGTTGTTGAAGGAGAAGCTGGCGGAATCACTCAGCATATCGGAGCCTACCAAATCGAAGAAAACGGCAAGAAGATCACTTTCTTGGATACGCCGGGTCACGCCGCATTTACAACCATGCGTGCACGCGGTGCGGAAGTAACCGATATTACGATCCTAGTTGTTGCTGCGGATGACGGTGTAATGCCGCAAACAGTAGAGGCGATCAATCACGCGAAAGCAGCTGAAGTACCGATCATCGTTGCTGTAAATAAAATTGATAAAGAAGCTGCGAACCCTGACCGTGTCATGCAAGAACTGACGGAATACGGACTAGTGCCTGAAGCTTGGGGCGGAGAAACGATTTTTGTGCCGCTTTCCGCTTTAACTGGAAAAGGCATTGATGAACTTATTGAAATGATTTTGCTTGTCAGTGAGGTAGAGGAACTGAAAGCGAACCCGAACCGCCAGGCAAAAGGAACTGTTATTGAAGCAGAACTGGATAAAGGCAGAGGGTCAGTTGCGACATTGCTCGTACAGACTGGAACACTGCATGTCGGTGATCCGATCGTAGTCGGCAATACATTTGGCCGCGTCCGTGCAATGGTCAATGATCTCGGACGCCGTGTAAAAACAGCGGGCCCGTCTACACCGGTTGAAATTACTGGTCTAAATGACGTGCCTCAAGCAGGAGATCAATTCCTTGTCTTTAAAGACGAAAAAACAGCTCGTTCTGTTGGTGAAGCCCGTGCTTCCAAACAGCTTGAAGAGCAGCGCAGCGATAAAGCAAAGCTGAGTCTTGACGACTTATTCGAGCAAATTAAACAAGGTGATGTAAAAGACATCAACCTTATCGTAAAAGCTGACGTTCAAGGATCTGCCGAAGCTTTAACAGCCGCACTTCAAAAAATTGAAGTTGAAGGTGTTAAAGTGAAAATCATCCACACAGGCGTTGGTGCAATCACAGAATCTGACATTATTTTAGCATCTGCTTCCAATGCAATTGTTATCGGGTTTAATGTGAGACCGGACGGTAATGCTAAGAGTACGGCTGAAGCTGAAAACGTAGATATTCGTCTTCACCGTATTATTTACAAAGTAATTGACGAGATTGAAGCAGCTATGAAAGGTATGCTTGATCCTGAATATGAAGAAAAAGTAATTGGTCAAGTAGAAGTGCGCCAAACATTCAAAGTATCTAAAATCGGTACGATTGCCGGCGGATATGTTACTGAAGGAACAATCACGCGCAATAGCGGTCTCCGTTTAATTCGTGACGGCGTCGTAATCTTCGAAGGCGAAGTGGACGTTCTGAAACGCTTTAAAGACGATGTGAAAGAAGTTTCACAAGGCTACGAATGTGGTATAACGATTAAGAAATACAATGACATTCGTGAAGGTGACATCCTTGAAGCGTTTGTCATGCAAGAAATTGAAAGAACGTGATCGGATTTGCGGAATGTGAATGCATCATTTATGATGCAGGATCGTTAAAAGAAAAGCGTGCCGTTCTAAAGCGGATCTTAACCAGGGTTCAAAATAAGTTCAATGTTTCGATTTCGGAGATTGGCTATCAGGACACATGGCAAAGAACCAGCTTTGGAATCGCCGCTGTTTCTTCCTCTCGCGTTCAAACAGAAAAAGAATTGCAGCGTGTTCTTGCGTTTATCGATTCTTTTCCTGAAATTGAACGGACGATCACTAGAACAGAGTGGTTTTAACTTAGAGGTGATTGAATTGAGTATGAGAGCAAACCGTGTTGGCGAGCAAATGAAAAAAGAACTCGGTGATATTATCAGCCGAAAGCTGAAGGATCCGAGAATTGGTTTTCTGACAGTAACAGATGTACGTGTATCAGGTGATTTGCAAATTGCAAAGGTGTATATTTCCGTTCTCGGAGACGAGAAAAAACGGGAAGAAGCGCTGAAAGGACTGGCTAAGGCGAAAGGGTTTATACGCTCTGAAATCGGCAGTCGCATCAGACTTCGTAAAACGCCTGAGATTGAATTTGAGTTCGATGAATCAATTGATTACGGAAACCGAATTGAAACATTGATTCACCAATTGAATTCAGAGAACCCGTCTGAATAACAAATGAAGAGGATAGGCGTTCGTCGTCTGTCCTCTTTTCTGCGTTTTAAAGAAAATCCACACAACAGGAGGAGTGAAAGGCATATGGTTAACGGAGTTCTCCTTTTACATAAACCGGTAGGCATGACATCGCATGATTGTGTCATGAAGATCCGGAAGCTGCTTAAAACAAAAAAAGTCGGACACACGGGAACGCTTGATCCTGAGGTATCAGGTGTGCTTCCGATTTGTGTAGGCCGGGCAACAAAAATTGTTGAATATTTAACTGAGAAGTCTAAAACATATGATGCTGAAATTACGCTTGGCATTTCAACGACGACAGAGGATCAAACCGGAGAACCCGTTGATACAAAGCCAGTAGTTCAAGCTATTGATGCAGCAGAAGTAGAAAAGGTTTTAAACAGCTTAAAGGGAAAACAAGAACAAATTCCCCCGATGTATTCAGCAGTAAAGGTAAACGGCAAAAAATTATATGAGTATGCAAGAGCGGGACTTGAAGTAGAACGGCCAAAACGTCTTATTACCATTGAAGACATTGCGCTCACAACAGGGGTTAAACATAATGGAGAGACAGCGAGTTTCCGGTTTACGGTAACATGTTCAAAAGGAACCTATGTGCGGACACTGGCGGTTATGATTGGCGAAAATCTCGGATATCCGGCTCATATGTCTCATTTGATCCGTACGGCGTCCGGTGACTTTTCCCTTGATGAATGCTTTACGTTCGAAGAGCTGGAAGCTCAAGCCGAATCCGGAACTATAACAGAGCATACAGTCTCTATTGAACGTGCGCTCAATCATTTGCCGAAATGGATCATAAGTGATACATTAGCTAAGAAAGTAGAAAATGGGGCTTTGCTTGAAACACCTGAACAATTCACGGATCTGACAAGCGACGACCGTATCGCAGTCTATACGGAATCCGGAAGCTGTCTGGCGATTTATTTCCCCCATCCTACAAAACACGGGCTGTTAAAGCCGGCAAAAGTATTGATGCAAAAAAGCGAACAATAGAAAAAAGGTGACCGTTCTGTGAAGACGATACATATTACACATCCGCATCATTTAACAAAAGAGGAGCAGCCAGAATCTGTGATGGCGTTAGGTTATTTTGACGGCGTTCATCTAGGGCATCAAAAGGTAATCGGCACAGCTAAACAGATAGCTGAAGAAAGAAATCTGACATTAGCCGTGATGACATTTCACCCCCATCCCTCTCATGTGCTGGGCAGGGATCAGGAACCAAAGGATCTGATTACTCCTCTTGAAGATAAAATCAGTCAAATTGAACAATTAGGCACGGAGATTCTGTATGTCGTTAAATTTAATGAAGAGTTTGCTTCTCTGACTCCAAAGCAGTTTGTTGATCAGTACATTTTAGGCCTTAATGTACAGCATGCAGTGGCAGGTTTTGACTTTACGTACGGCAAATACGGCAAAGGAACAATGGAAACGATGCCGCTTGATTTAGATGGAAAAGCTGATTGTACGATGGTAGAAAAATTGACGGAGCAGGATAAAAAAATCAGCTCCAGCTATATTCGGACTGCACTTCAAAACGGAGACGTTGAACTGGCCAATGTTTTGCTTGGACAGCCCTACTTTATTAAAGGAATTGTCATTCACGGAGATAAAAGAGGGCGGACAATCGGGTTTCCGACTGCCAATGTCGGCTTAAATAACAGCTATATTGTCCCGCCGACCGGTGTATATGCCGTCAAGGCGGAAATAAACGGCGAGCTTTACAACGGCGTTTGCAATATCGGCTATAAGCCGACGTTTTATGAAAAACGTCCGGAACAGCCTTCGATTGAGGTCAATTTATTTGATTTTGATCAAGATGTATACGGAGCCGCTATAAAAATTGAATGGTATAAACGAATTCGGAGCGAGCGCAAGTTCAACGGCATTCAAGAATTAACAGAGCAAATTGAGAAAGATAAGCAGGAAGCGATCCGTTATTTCAGCAATTTGCGGAAATAACATGCAGCGCACACAAATTTTAATCTAAAATATTTGCATATAGGCTCGATTTTTAGTATGATAGTCTTCGTAGTCTTAAAACCTTTGCTTGGCAATCCGAAGTCACCGACGGTTGCTAGGTAACTGGGGCTAAATATGATTTGGAGGTGAAACAGGATGGCAATTACTCAAGAGCGTAAAAACCAACTCATCAGTGAGTTTAAAACACACGAATCTGATACTGGATCTCCAGAAGTTCAGATCGCTATCCTAACTGATTCAATTAACAACTTGAACGAGCATTTACGTACACACAAGAAAGACCACCATTCACGTCGCGGTCTTCTTAAAATGGTAGGTAAGCGTCGTAATCTTCTTACGTATCTGCGTAATAAAGACGTAACTCGTTACCGTGAGTTAATTAACAAACTAGGCTTACGTCGATAATCGTAAAAAGCGGGAGGATTCCCGCTTTTTTATCGTATTAAAGCGAAAATTTTTATAACAATCATTGAAATCCTTTTACATACTACTTTGACATTGATATGTTCAATCCATTTCGTTCATAATAGGAGTAATTGATTATTTCACACAACGAAGAGAGGAGTTCGTAATCGTATGGGACAAGAAAAACATGTCTTTACCATAGATTGGGCCGGAAGAACGCTTACTGTTGAAACCGGCCAGCTTGCCAAACAGGCAAACGGTGCTGTTATGGTCCGCTACGGCGACACAGCAGTACTCAGTACAGCAACCGCTTCAAAAGAACCGAAACCGCTTGATTTCTTCCCGCTTACTGTAAACTACGAGGAAAGATTATATGCGGTAGGTAAAATACCTGGCGGGTTTATTAAAAGAGAAGGACGTCCAAGTGAAAAAGCAGTATTGGCGAGCCGTTTAATCGACCGTCCGATCCGGCCTTTGTTCGCCGATGGATTCCGTAATGAAGTTCAAGTCATCAGCATCGTCATGAGTGTTGACCAAGACTGCTCTTCAGAAATGGCTGCTATGTTCGGTTCATCGCTTGCACTTTCTGTATCGGACATCCCGTTTGAAGGACCGATTGCAGGGGTAACTGTCGGACGCATTGATAATCAATTTGTTATTAACCCGACGGTTGATCAGCTTGAGAAAAGTGATATCAATCTTGTCGTTGCCGGAACTAAAGATGCAATTAACATGGTGGAAGCGGGAGCAGACGAAGTTCCTGAGGAAACGATGCTAGAAGCGATTATGTTCGGCCATGATGAGATTAAACGCCTGATTGCATTCCAAGAAGAAATTGTTGCAGCTGTCGGCAAAGAAAAGTCAGAAATTAAGCTCTATGAAATTGACGAAGAGCTGAATGAAAAGGTAAAGGCTTTAGCAGAAGAAGATCTGCTGAAAGCAATCCAAGTTCATGAAAAGCATGCGCGCGAAGATGCCATTACTGAAGTGAAAAACACAGTGGTAGCAAAATTCGAGGAAGATGAGCATGATGAAGAAACAATTAAGCAAGTCAAACAAATTTTGTCCAAGCTTGTCAAAAATGAAGTGCGCCGCCTAATTACTGAAGAAAAGGTAAGACCTGACGGCCGCGGAGTCGATCAAATTCGCCCGCTTTCTTCAGAGGTCGGCCTCTTACCGAGAACACACGGTTCCGGATTGTTCACAAGAGGACAGACTCAGGCTCTCAGCGTTTGTACGTTAGGTGCTCTCGGTGATGTGCAGATCCTTGATGGTTTAGGTGTTGAAGAATCGAAACGATTTATGCATCATTACAACTTCCCGCAATTCAGCGTTGGGGAAACAGGACCAATGCGTGGACCGGGACGCCGTGAAATCGGACACGGAGCACTGGGTGAGCGTGCGCTTGAGCCAGTTATTCCGTCTGAAAAAGACTTCCCTTACACTGTCCGTCTTGTATCAGAAGTGCTTGAATCAAACGGTTCTACGTCTCAAGCTAGTATTTGCGCAAGCACACTTGCAATGATGGATGCCGGTGTACCAATCAAAGCACCAGTCGCAGGTATTGCAATGGGACTTGTCAAATCAGGCGAACACTATACTGTTTTAACTGATATTCAAGGCATGGAAGATGCGCTTGGAGACATGGACTTTAAAGTTGCCGGAACTGCAAAGGGTGTAACGGCGCTGCAAATGGACATTAAAATTGATGGCCTTTCCAGAGAGATTCTTGAAGAAGCGCTTCAGCAGGCGAAAAAAGGAAGAATGGAAATCCTCAACAGTATGCTTGCTACATTAAGCGAATCAAGAAAAGAGCTTTCCCAATATGCGCCTAAGATTTTAACAATGGCGATCAATCCTGATAAAATCCGCGATGTCATCGGACCTAGCGGAAAACAAATCAATAAAATCATCGAAGAGACCGGTGTTAAAATTGATATCGAGCAGGATGGTACAATCTTTATTTCTTCGACAGTTGAAAGCAGCAACCAAAAAGCGAAGAAAATCATCGAAGACCTCGTCAGAGAGGTTGAAGTCGGTCAGCTTTACTTAGGTAAAGTAAAACGAATCGAAAAATTCGGTGCATTCGTTGAAATTTTCAGCGGAAAAGACGGTTTGGTGCACATTTCAGAGCTTGCGCTTGACCGCGTAGGAAAAGTTGAAGATGTTGTCAAAATCGGAGATGAGATTCTTGTGAAAGTTACTGAAATCGATAAGCAAGGACGGGTCAACTTGTCTCGTAAAGCTGTGCTCCGTGAAGAGAAAGAAAAAGAAGAACAAAAATCTTAAATGAAAACATAAAAGGAGCCTGGGAGACCCCGGCTTCTTTATTTTGACGCTTTAAAAAGCAAGCGGGTTCTACCTTGTCCTTCTCCTTCATAATGTGAGGTGAGGGGGGACAAAACATGTACAAAAAATTTGTACCGTTTGCCGTTTTTCTATTTCTTTTTTTTGTTTCATTTGAGATGATGAAAAATCCGCACACACTTGATTATATAGGGGCAATGAAACAAGATACGGTGACCGTCTCGGCGTCCAAAGACCCGTTATATGAAGAATTGCTTCAAAAGGCGCCAGATTATGAAGTAAAGCCTCAGAATGCAAGAATAGATAAGGTGTGGAAAAGCATTCCCGGTTACAATGGTTTAAAGGTCAATATTGAAAAATCCTATAAAAAAATGAAAAAGTACGGTGAGTTTCGGGAAAACGATTTAGTGTACAGTCAAGTAAAACCAAGCGTTCATCTTGAGTCTCTTCAGCCAGAGCCTATTTACAAAGGGAATCCTGAAAAACCGATGGTGGCTTTTTTAATTAATGTGGCATGGGGAAACGAATATTTGGAAAGAATGCTCCCTGTACTTCAAAAGCATAAAGTAAAGGCAACGTTTTTTTTGGAAGGCAATTGGGTGAAACACAATAAACAGTTGGCTAAAAAGATTGCGGAAGAAGGACATGAAATCGGAAATCATTCATACAATCATCCGGATATGAGCAAACTGACAACAGGAAGAATTTCCGAACAGCTCGACAAGACGAATGAGCAGATAGAAAAAACGCTCGGTGTCAAGCCGAAATGGTTCGCTCCGCCAAGCGGGAGTTTCAGAAAAGCGGTTGTTGACATTGCAGCTGACAAACATATGGGAACAGTGATGTGGACAGTTGATACAATCGACTGGCAAAAACCGGCTCCGTCTGCACTTCAAACACGGGTGTTAAGCAAGATACATAATGGCGCCATGATTTTAATGCATCCGACAGATCCCACGGCGGAAAGTCTTGAAGTGCTGATTACAAAGATAAAAGAGAAAGGATATGCGCTTGGAACAGTCACTGAACTAATGGATGAAACAAGACTGTTGAAGTAACAGGGCAGGCAGCTAGTCTTTGAATAGGAGGAACAAATTTGATTAAACGATATACATGTCAAAATGGTGTAAGAGTTGTGCTTGAAAATAACCCGACAGTCCGTTCTGTTGCGATCGGCGTTTGGATTGGTACAGGCTCGCGGCACGAAACGCCGGAGATAAATGGGATTTCCCACTTTTTGGAGCATATGTTCTTCAAAGGGACGAGCACAAGATCTGCACGTGAGATAGCAGAATCTTTTGATCGTATTGGCGGTCAGGTCAATGCGTTTACCTCAAAGGAATATACCTGCTATTATGCAAAGGTGCTTGATGAGCATGCGAATTACGCACTTGACGTATTAGCAGATATGTTTTTTCATTCAACTTTTGATGAAAACGAGCTGAAAAAAGAAAAAAATGTGGTTTATGAAGAAATAAAAATGTACGAAGACGCGCCCGATGATATTGTCCATGATTTACTGAGCAAAGCCACGTACGGGAATCATTCTTTAGGCTATCCGATCCTAGGCACAGAAGAAACGCTTGATTCCTTTAACGGCGACTCTCTCAGACAATACATGCATGATTATTATACGCCAGACCGTGTCGTTATTTCTGTAGCGGGTAATATTTCAGAAAGCTTTATAAAAGATGTAGAAAAATGGTTCGGATCATACGAGGCAAAAGGCAAAGCGACAGGTCTTCAGAAGCCTGGATTCCATACAGAAAAACTCACAAGAAAAAAAGAAACAGAACAAGCCCATTTATGTCTAGGCTTTAAAGGGCTGGAAGTCGGTCATGAAAAGATTTATGATTTGATCGTCCTTAATAATGTGCTCGGAGGCAGCATGAGCAGCCGCCTGTTCCAAGATGTTCGTGAAGATAAAGGGCTCGCTTATTCTGTTTACAGCTATCACAGCTCATATGAGGACAGCGGCATGCTCACCATTTATGGCGGAACAGGTGCAAATCAGCTTCAGCAGCTGTCAGAAACCATTCAAGAAACCCTTGCGACATTAAAACGCGACGGCATAACGGTGAAAGAGCTGGAAAACAGCAAGGAGCAAATGAAGGGAAGCTTGATGCTGAGCTTAGAAAGCACGAACAGCAAAATGAGCCGAAACGGTAAAAATGAACTGCTGCTCGGAAAACACAAAACATTAGACGAAATTATTAATGAATTAAACGCTGTAAACTTAGAACGCGTCAACGGTCTTGCCAGACAAATGTTTACGAATGACTATTCTCTGGCTCTTATCAGCCCTTCCGGCAATATGCCATCATAAACCGAAATGCCTGCTCCAAAACGGAGCAGGCATTTTTTTATCCTTTTGATCATACATAGTACAAGGGGGTGACAGAGATGCGGCTCAGTGAATTATCCGGGAAGGAAATTGTCGACATCAAAAGAGCTGAACGGCTGGGAGTACTGGGTCAGACCGATTTAGAAATCAATGAACAGGATGGTCAGATCACAGCGCTTCTCATTCCGACAGTCAAATGGTTTGGTTTGAGAAAACACGGTCAAGACATTCGTGTCCCCTGGAATCATATTCAAAAGATCGGATCAGATATGATCATTTTAGATGTCCCTGAGGAGATTTCTCCTCACCAAGAGTAACTATAGAAAAGGCCCAACTCTGCAGGTTATGGGCTCTCATGAAAACATCCAAACATCGGCTGAGTCAGCCGATGTTTTTTTGTGTGAAAAAAGCGTATGTTTTAATTCACCGCTATTTCCTTTTGATCATAAGATGAAGGGGAGCTTAACAACTAGGGATCCAGTATATACAAAGAAGGTGAACGTTTAACATGTTAACCGGATTGAAAATTGCAGTTATCGGCGGTGACGCAAGGCAGCTCGAAATTATTAGAAAGCTCACTGAACAGCAGACTGACATCTATCTCGTCGGTTTTGACCAATTGGATCACGGTTTTACCGGAGCTGTAAAATGCAACATTGATGAAATTCCTTATCAGCAAATAGACAGTATTATTCTTCCTGTGTCTGCAACAACAGGAGAAGGTGTCGTATCAACCGTATTTTCAAATGAAGAAGTTGTTTTAAAACAGGAGCACCTCGACCAAACGCCTGCACACTGTGTCATTTTCTCAGGGATTTCTAACGCCTATTTAGAAAACATTGCAGCTCAAGCAAACAGAAAACTTGTTAAGCTGTTTGAGCGGGATGACATTGCGATATATAATTCTATTCCGACAGTAGAAGGAACCATTATGCTGGCCATTCAGCACACAGATTATACGATACACGGATCTCAGGTGGCCGTTCTCGGGCTAGGGCGTACCGGAATGACGATCGCCCGTACATTTGCCGCGCTTGGGGCGAATGTAAAGGTAGGCGCAAGAAGTTCAGCGCATTTGGCGCGCATCACCGAAATGGGGCTCGTCCCGTTTCACACTGATGAACTCAAAGAGCATGTCAAAGATATAGATATTTGTATTAATACCATACCGAGCATGATTTTGAATCAAACTGTGCTTTCTTGCATGACACCGAAAACCTTAATATTGGATCTGGCTTCACGGCCCGGTGGAACCGATTTTAAATATGCTGAAAAACAAGGGATTAAGGCACTCCTTGCCCCTGGTTTGCCGGGGATTGTCGCTCCTAAAACAGCCGGGCAGATCCTCGCCAATGTCTTGAGCAAGCTTTTGGCTGAATTACATGCTGAGGAGGGGAAATAAGAATGTCGTCACTAAAAGGGAAAAGAATCGGATTTGGACTGACCGGCTCGCATTGCACATATGAAGCGGTGTTTCCGCAAATTGAGGCGCTAGTCAATGAAGGAGCGGAAGTCCGGCCGGTTGTCACATTTACCGTAAAATCCACAGATACACGCTTTGGAGAAGGAGCGGAATGGGTTAAAAAAATTGAAGATCTTACCGGATATGAGGTAATTGATTCAATTGTAAAGGCTGAACCCCTCGGGCCAAAGCTGCCATTGGACTGCATGGTAATAGCTCCTTTAACCGGAAACTCGATGAGCAAGCTGGCCAACGCCATGACAGACAGCCCAGTACTGATGGCTGCAAAAGCAACAATCAGAAACAATCGGCCGGTCGTTCTCGGTATCTCAACAAATGACGCTCTCGGTTTAAATGGCACCAACCTAATGAGGCTCATGTCTACCAAAAATATCTTCTTCATTCCTTTTGGGCAAGATGATCCATACAAAAAACCGAATTCAATGGTTGCCAAAATGGATCTGCTTCCTCAAACTGTTGAAAAGGCCCTGATGCATCAGCAGCTTCAGCCGATTCTCGTTGATAATTATCAGGGAAATGACTAAATATACAGAAAATCTTTCCTAAACAAAAAATTTCGGTCATCACCCGCATATTCTATGGTAAAATAAAACGTAAAATTATAGTCAAATCAATTCAATGAAGCTGATTGGCGGAAGGAGTTTTACAGATGGGAAGAGGTTTACACGTAGCTGTTGTCGGAGCGACAGGAGCTGTAGGACAACAAATGCTTAAAACACTTGAAGACAGAAATTTTGAAATGGATACACTTACATTGCTATCTTCAAAACGCTCTGCGGGTACCCAAGTCACATTTAGAGGCCAAGAGCTGACTGTACAGGAAGCTTCTCCCGAGAGCTTTGAAGGAGTAGATATTGCTTTGTTCAGCGCCGGCGGAAGCGTATCGCAGGCATTGGCACCCGAAGCTGTAAAACGCGGAGCTATTGTTATAGATAATACAAGTGCGTTCCGTATGGACGAAAATACGCCGCTTGTTGTGCCTGAAGTCAACGAGGCAGACTTGCATGAACACAACGGCATTATTGCCAACCCTAACTGCTCTACAATTCAAATGGTGGCTGCGCTGGAACCGATCCGCAAAGCTTACGGCTTAAACAAAGTTATCGTATCAACTTACCAAGCGGTATCAGGAGCGGGTAATGAAGCTGTAAAAGAGCTGCACAGCCAAACAGAGGCGATTTTAAACAACGAAGAAATCAAACCAGAGATTATGCCTGTAAAAGGTGATGAAAAACACTATCAAATCGCTTTCAATGCGATTCCGCAAATTGATAAATTCCAAGATAACGGCTATACGTTTGAGGAAATGAAAATGATAAATGAAACGAAAAAAATCATGCACATGCCTGAGCTTCAAGTAGCGGCTACATGTGTGAGACTTCCGATTGAAACCGGCCATTCAGAGTCCGTTTACATCGAGGTAGACCGAGATGACGCTACTGTGGAAGATATTAAAAATCTATTAAAAGAAGCTCCTGGCATTACACTTCAGGACGACCCGAGCCAGCAGCTTTATCCAATGCCTGCCGATGCAGTCGGCAAAAACGATGTGTTTGTAGGCCGCATCCGCAAAGACTTGGACAGAGCAAACGGTTTTCATTTATGGGTAGTTTCTGATAACCTATTAAAAGGCGCCGCATGGAACTCTGTTCAAATTGCAGAAAGCCTGAAAAAACTAAACCTCGTATAAAAGAGAGAATTTCCCAAGTGCGAATAGAAGAGAGTAAGGCGCAAATCGCCTGCTCTCTTCTGTTACGTCCGAATAATTTGGAGTGAAAACAGTGAAGATAATTGTTCAAAAGTTTGGCGGGACATCTGTAAAGGATGACAAAGGCCGTAAACTGGCTTTAGAGCACATTAAAGAAGCAATCAGTGAAGGATATAAGGTTGTCGTTGTCGTTTCTGCGATGGGCAGGAAGGGTGATCCGTACGCAACTGACTCTCTGTTGGGACTGCTTTACGGCGATCAGTCTGCGATTTCCCCAAGAGAGCAGGATTTGCTTTTATCATGTGGAGAGACGATTTCTTCTGTCGTCTTTACGAGCATGCTGCTGGATAACGGTGTAAAAGCATCTGCGCTGACTGGGGCTCAGGCCGGCTTCTTAACAAATGACCAGCATACAAATGCAAAAATCCTTGAAATGAAGCCTGAGCGTTTGTTCAGTGTGCTTGCGAATCATGACGCGGTAGTCGTCGCTGGATTCCAAGGCGCTACTGAAAAGGGCGATACAACAACGATCGGAAGAGGGGGCAGCGATACGTCTGCAGCCGCACTTGGGGCGGCAATTGACGCTGAATACATCGATATTTTCACAGATGTTGAAGGTGTGATGACTGCAGATCCGAGAGTAGTGGAAAACGCGAAACCGCTTCCTGTGGTAACATATACGGAAATCTGCAATTTGGCGTACCAGGGAGCGAAAGTGATTCATCCGCGAGCTGTGGAAATTGCGATGCAGGCTAAGGTTCCGATCCGCGTCCGCTCAACATATTCTAAAGATAAAGGCACATTGGTGACTTCACATCATTCTTCCAATGTGGGCAGTGATGTTTTTGAACGGCTGATTACGGGAATTGCCCATGTCAAAGATGTTACACAGTTCAAAGTGCCTTCAAAACTCGGTCAGTATAACGTTCAGACTGAAGTTTTTAAAGCGATGGCGAATGCAGGAATCAGCGTTGATTTCTTTAACATTACACCTAGTGAAATTGTTTATACGGTGGCTGGGAACAAGACGGAAACAGCTCAGCGCATTTTAATGGATATGGGCTATGACCCGATGGTGACGAGAGACTGCGCAAAAGTTTCGGCGGTCGGTGCCGGTATCATGGGCGTCCCGGGTGTAACGTCTAAAATTGTGACAGCCCTATCAGAGAAAGAGATTCCTATTCTGCAGTCGGCGGACAGCCACACGACCATCTGGGTGCTTGTCCATGAAAAGGACATGGTTCCTGCTGTAAACGCTTTGCATGAAGTGTTTGAACTTTCTAAGTAAATGTGATTGAATCATGATGAGGTGAAAAAAATGAATTTCGGAAATGTGTCTACAGCTATGATTACACCTTTTGACAATAAAGGGAATGTAGACTTTCAAAAATTGTCTACACTGATTGACTACTTGTTGAAAAACGGAACAGATTCTTTAGTAGTAGCGGGAACGACAGGAGAATCTCCAACCCTTTCAACAGAAGAAAAAATAGCGCTATTTGAATATACGGTCAAAGAAGTGAACGGCCGGGTGCCCGTTATTGCGGGTACTGGAAGCAACAACACGAAAGATTCCATTAAGCTCACAAAAAAAGCTGAGGAAGCGGGCGTAGACGCGGTCATGCTCGTTACACCGTATTATAATAAACCTTCACAAGAAGGCATGTACCAGCATTTTAAAGCTGTTGCTTCTGAAACGTCTCTTCCAGTTATGCTGTACAATGTGCCGGGCCGCACCGTTGCTTCTCTTGCTCCTGAGACGACTATCCGTTTGGCGGCAGATGTTCCGAATGTTGTTGCGATTAAAGAAGCGAGCGGAGACCTCGAAGCGATTACAAAAATTGTTGCGGAAACGCCTGAAGATTTCTCCGTTTATTCTGGAGATGACGCCTTGACGCTTCCTGTTCTGTCAGTAGGAGGAAGAGGTGTCGTTTCAGTCGCAAGCCATATCGTAGGCTCTGATATGCAGCAAATGATCAAAAATTATACAAATGGGCAAACAGCTAACGCGGCACTGATTCACCAGAAACTCCTGCCGATTATGAAGGAACTGTTTAAAGCGCCTAACCCGGCTCCTGTGAAAACAGCTCTTCAGCTGAAAGGCCTTGATGTCGGTTCAGTGCGTCTTCCACTTATCCCGTTAAACGAAGATGAACGTCTGAGCTTAAGCAGCGCGATCAGCGAACTGTAAGAAAAAATTCATACAGTGAAACAAACGCGGTCATTCTCATTCCACCTGAGTTTGACCGTTTCTTATACATATTGGTTTTCCCTAAACCTTCTGCTTTATCTTGTTTTCTAAAATTACTTTCAGTTATAATAGGAACAAGTGATGATGGACGGGTATGAGACTAGGAGGATATAGATTTTGAAAAAGAAAAATACAGAAAACGTTAGAATTATCGCCCTTGGCGGTGTCGGAGAAATTGGGAAGAACCTTTATGTCATCGAAATTGATTCAGACATATTTGTCGTTGATGCCGGCCTTATGCATCCAGAAAATGAAATGCTTGGTATTGATGTGGTGATTCCTGACATATCATATTTGATTGAACGATCTGACCGCGTCAAGGCTATCTTTTTAACACATGGGCATGATGAGAATATCGGCGGCGTTTTTTACTTGTTAAACAAGCTGTCTGTTCCTGTATACGGAACAAAGCTGACGCTTGCACTGTTAAGAGAAAAATTAAAGCAATACGGACATAACCGAAAAGCTGATTTAAGAGAAATTCACTCAAAATCTGTCATTACATTTGAATCAACAAAGGTATCGTTCTTTAATACGATCCACAGTATCCCTGATTCAGTAGGCGTTAGTTTAAAAACATCACTTGGATCTATTGTATGCACGGGAGACTTCAAATTTGACCAAACACCCGCACTTAATCAATCGTGCGACATTGGCGAGATTGCCAAAATCGGCAACAGCGGCGTACTTGCTCTGCTTTCTGACAGTGCAAATGCAGAACGTCCGGGTTACACCCCTTCGGAAGCTGCTGTCAGCGGAGAGATTTCGGACGCGCTTTACAATTCAGAGAAACGGGTAATTATTGCTGTTTTCGCATCCAATATTAACCGGATTCAGCAAGTCATTCATGCAGCGGCTCAAAATGGCAGAAAGATTGCCATTGCCGGAAAAAACCTTCAATCGATCCTTCAGCTTGCAAGAAAGCTTGGATATATTGAAGCAGATGATGAACTGTTTATTTCGGTTCAGGATGTCAAAAAATATCCGAAGCGCGAAGTAGCTATTGTAACTGCCGGCAGCCATGGTGAACCGTTGGCAGCTCTGACAAGAATGGGAAACAAAGCCCACAAGCAGCTGAATATCGAAGAAGGGGATACAGTTGTAATTGCATCCACACCGATCCCTGGACAGGAACTCATTTATTCTAAAACAGTAGATTTGCTTGCCAGAGCTGGCGCACAAGTCATTTTTGCCCAAAAGCGTGTGCATGTATCTGGACACGGCTCACAGGAAGAGTTAAAGCTGATGATCAATCTGCTTAAACCAAAATATTTAATTCCTGTAAACGGCGAATACAGAATGCAAAAGGCTCATTCAAAAATCGCTGAAGAAATCGGCATGAAGCGCAGTGATATCTTCTTAATTGAAAAAGGAGACGTTGTCGAGTTCCGCGGCCAAAACGTAAAGATCGGTGATAAAGTGCCATACGGCAATATTTTAATCGACGGTTTAGGTGTAGGCGACATCGGAAATATTGTGCTGAGAGACCGCCGCTTACTTTCACAAGACGGCATACTGATTGTTGTCATTACACTTGATAAACAAAAGAAACATCTTGTATCAGGTCCTGAGATTATCACACGCGGTTTTGTTTATGTAAGAGAGTCTGAAGGCCTTATCGTACAGGCTACTGAGCTTGTACGCTCAATCGTGACTGAAGCAACAGAAACATCAAATGTTGAATGGTCAACGCTTAAGCAGGCAATGCGAGATGCTTTGAACCAATTCCTATATGAAAAAACAAAACGTAAACCGATGATCATCCCAATTATTATGGAAGTCTAATGGAAAACGTAAGACCGGAGCTGCTCCGGTCTTTATTTTTTTGCCTATTATGCCGGGATTGAATCGAAGATCTTTGTTCATAATACAAAGAGAAACTCGGAAAGGGTGAAAGCGAAATGGATCATCGTATGGAAAATACACAAGAAGAACGTCCTGAAAAAAATGATGCGAAAGACAGCATTATGAATAAAATACAGCAGCTAGGGGAAACGACACTTCCGCAGCTCCCGCAAGATACAAATATCCATTGTCTGACCATTATCGGACAAATAGAAGGCCATGTTCAGCTGCCTCCGCAAAACAAAACAACAAAATATGAACATGTAATCCCGCAAATCGTTGCCATTGAGCAGAATCCAAAAATTGAAGGTTTGCTTATAATATTAAATACAGTCGGCGGAGATGTGGAAGCAGGTCTTGCGATTGCTGAAATGCTCGCATCCTTGTCAAAACCGACCGTCTCCATCGTACTTGGCGGAGGACATTCCATCGGTGTGCCAATTGCGGTATCTTGTGATTACAGCTATATCGCTGAAACAGCTACCATGACGATTCATCCCGTTCGGCTGACGGGACTGGTGATCGGTGTGCCTCAAACCTTTGAGTACTTGGATAAGATGCAAGAAAGAGTCGTTAAATTTGTAACAAGCCATTCAAATGTAAATGAAGATAAGTTTAAAGAGCTAATGTTTTCAAAAGGAAACTTAACACGCGATATTGGAACAAATGTCGTCGGCAAGGATGCCGTCGAGTATGGCTTGATTGATCACGTCGGCGGAGTCGGCCAAGCGATCAATAAATTAAATGAGCTGATCGAGGAAGCGAGAGAAGAAGAAGGACGGATGATTCAATGATTTTATATACCACGATGCCGCAGGAAATTGTTTTCGCGGAACAGAACCAACAGCCAAGTGCTCACGAGCAAATCGAGTATAGGGGTGTTCCGCTTCTTGTCGAGATGAAAGGCAATGAAGCAGAGGTTATACAAGTCATGAGTACAAACCCCATGCACTTTCTGCATCCGGATATTTCTCCGGGACAAAAGCTAAAATTAAACGTATAAGATTCCTCCCCTTTTTTAAGGGCAAAATATGCTATAATAGGGGAATCCTACAGAAAAAATGCAGCCAGTTAACGGCTGCTTTCTTCATTATGTATGAACTTACATTTTTTAACGCAGTAAGGTGATGAGTGTGGCAAAGAAAAAAAGAAAATCGAGAAAAAAACAGGCAAAACAGCTCAACATAAAATACGAATTAAACGGATTGCTGTGCATTGCTATCTCAATTATCGCCATTTTGCAGCTTGGTGTAGTGGGACAAACCTTTATCTACTTGTTCCGTTTTTTCGCTGGTGAGTGGTTTATTTTATGCTTGTTAGGCTTATTTGTTTTAGGGGTTTCACTATTTTGGAAGAAAAAAACGCCGAGTCTTTTAACGAGACGAAAGGCGGGGCTGTACTGCATCATTGCAAGCATATTGCTGCTTTCTCATGTGCAGCTGTTTAAAAATTTGACGAATAGAGGGTCTATTGAGTCTGCCAGCGTGATCCGTAATACATGGGAATTATTTTTAATGGACATGAATGGGAGCTCTGCTTCACCTGATTTAGGCGGGGGGATGATCGGGGCGCTTCTGTTTGCGGCTTCACACTTTTTGTTTGCATCTACTGGTTCTCAAATTATGGCGATTGTAATGATTTTGATCGGATTGATTCTGGTCACAGGGCGCTCTCTTCAAGAAACGTTGAAAAAGTGGATGAGCCCGATCGGCCGTTTCATCAAAGAACAATGGTTTGCTTTTATTGATGACATGAAATCAGTCAAAACAAATATGAAATCATCGAAAAAGGCGAAAGCCAATACCAGCAAAAAACAAAAGCCGGCTCGCAGAAAACAGCAAATGGAGCCAGAGCCCGCTGCTGAAGAAGAGGAGCAGGAGATGGTATCACCTCTCATTCATTCAGAGCCGATTATCTCAAGCTTTTCAGACCGGAATGAATCGGAAGAGCCCCCGGCAGCTGCAGAAAAACAAATTGAACCGGTCACAGAACCGCTTCAGGAAAATCAGTCCGAGGCTGACCATAATGAAACGGCAGTTGCTCCGCCAATGACCTTTACAGAACTTGAAAATAAAGATTATCAGATGCCGTCATTAGATTTATTAGCCGATCCGATGCATACCGGCCAGCAGGCTGATAAAAAAAATATTTATGAAAATGCGAGGAAGCTCGAACGCACCTTCCAAAGCTTCGGCGTAAAGGCAAAAGTGACACAGGTTCATCTCGGGCCGGCTGTCACGAAATATGAAGTGTATCCGGATGTCGGAGTAAAGGTCAGTAAAATAGTCAACCTAAGTGACGATTTAGCGCTTGCGTTAGCTGCAAAAGACATCAGGATTGAGGCGCCTATTCCAGGTAAATCTGCCATTGGGATCGAAGTTCCAAACGCGGAAGTGGCTATGGTATCGCTGAAGGAAGTGCTTGAGTCAAAACTTAATGACCGACCTGATGCAAAATTGTTAATCGGACTTGGCCGTAATATTTCGGGCGAAGCCGTGCTTGCTGAATTAAACAAAATGCCTCATTTGCTTGTTGCAGGCGCGACCGGGAGCGGAAAAAGTGTCTGTGTCAATGGCATTATCACAAGTATTTTGATGCGCGCTAAACCGCATGAAGTGAAAATGATGATGATTGACCCAAAAATGGTTGAGCTGAATGTGTACAATGGAATTCCGCATTTGCTTGCTCCGGTGGTAACTGATCCGAAAAAAGCTTCACAAGCTTTGAAAAAAGTTGTCAATGAAATGGAACGGCGGTACGAACTGTTTTCTCATACAGGAACTAGAAATATTGAAGGGTACAATGATTATATTAAACGCTCCAATAATGAGGGAGAGGCAAAACAACCAGAGCTGCCGTATATCGTGGTTATTGTGGACGAGCTAGCTGATCTTATGATGGTAGCTTCATCCGATGTTGAAGACTCGATTACGAGATTGTCCCAAATGGCGCGGGCTGCCGGCATCCATCTTATTATTGCGACACAGCGCCCGTCAGTTGACGTCATTACAGGGGTCATCAAGGCAAATATTCCGTCACGAATCGCATTCAGTGTCTCTTCACAGACGGATTCAAGGACCATTCTGGATATGGGGGGCGCTGAGAAGCTTCTGGGACGCGGAGATATGCTGTTTTTACCTGTAGGGGCTAATAAACCTGTCCGCGTACAAGGAGCATTTTTGTCAGACGAAGAAGTGGAGCAGGTCGTGGATCATGTCATTACGCAGCAAAAAGCTCAATATCAGGAAGAAATGATTCCTGAGGAAATAACGGAAACACATACTGAGGTTACCGATGACCTTTATGATGAAGCCGTCGAATTAATTGTCGGCATGCAGACTGCATCCGTATCGATGCTGCAAAGACGGTTCAGAATCGGGTATACAAGAGCGGCACGTCTGATAGATGCAATGGAAGAACGCGGTGTAGTTGGCCCGTATGAAGGCAGCAAACCAAGGGAAGTCTTAATATCAAAAGAAAAACATGATGAACTCTCTTCTTAGAGGAAGAGAGTTCGGTAACAATAATAACATTATGTAAACTGTACACCTTGCTGTTTATTTTTTCGACAAAACATGATATAGTTGTCCCAATTGTTCAATAATTTTTATCGAAGGTGGTTTACGGAGGGGAAACATGTCTACAAAAGCTGATAATCGGCACTTGTATTTAAAAGTAATTGAACGAATTAAAGAGGATATTAAAAATGGAATCTACACTGAGAAAGAAAAGCTCCCTTCTGAATTTGAGCTTTCCAAAAAGCTTGGCGTCAGCCGGGCGACTTTGCGTGAAGCACTACGGATACTGGAAGAAGAGCATGTGATTATCAGAAGGCATGGTGTAGGAACTTTTGTCCATTCTAAGCCGTTATTTCTTTCGGGCATTGAACAGCTGAACAGTGTAACCAAAATGATTGAACAGGCTAATATGATCCCAGGAACAATCTTTCTTTCATCTCAAGTGCTTATGCCGACTGATGATGATATCAAGAGATTTCATCTGACATCAGGCCAGGAAGTTTTTTATCTTGAACGTGTCAGAACGGCAAATGGACAGCCGATTGTGTATTGTATTGACAAAATTCCGATGGATATACTGCCGGATTCTTTTTCTCACCAGCAAGAGTCTATGTTTGACCTGCTTGAGAAAAATTCAGGCTCTGTCATCAGCTATGCCGTAACCGATATTGAGCCGATCGGCTATCATGATACGATTTCTCCAGTGCTGGAATGTGATCCGGAAACAGCTCTTTTACTGTTAAAACAAACGCATTATGATCAGCATGATAAACCGGTGCTTTATTCATTAAATTATTTCAGAGCAGACAAATTCAGATTCCATGTTTTGCGTAAACGATTCTAAAACAGACGCCTGTGATGTGTCTGTTTTTTTATTGCCTGGTTTATGTTTCTTTGTACATACTTTCAATGTGGTTAACGCAAGATATAAAGGATGACAAAGTGAATGGGTGAAAATGTTGAAAGAAAAAATAGGAATGAAAAATATTATTGCTCTGGCTTCCGTACCGCTTGTTATGACATTAGGGAACTCCATGCTGATTCCCGTGCTTCCGATGATGGAGAAAAAGCTGTCGGTCAATTCATTTCAAGTATCATTAATTATCACTGTATATTCGGTGGTAGCGATCATTTGCATTCCAATCGCGGGGTACCTGTCGGATAGATTTGGCAGAAAAAAAGTGCTGCTCCCATGCCTTCTTATTGCAGGAATAGGGGGAGCTGTGGCTGCTTTTGCTTCGACATATATAGACAATCCTTATGCTATGATCTTGGCTGGACGGGTTCTTCAAGGCATCGGATCAGCAGGGGCAGCACCCATCGTCATGCCGTTTATCGGCGATCTGTTTAAGGGAGATGATGAAAAGGTCAGTGCCGGTCTTGGCGATATTGAAACCGCTAACACCTCGGGAAAAGTGCTGAGTCCCATACTGGGCGCTTTACTTGCATCCTGGTACTGGTTCGTCCCGTTTTGGTTTATTCCGTTTTTCTGTGTGATCAGCTTTTTGCTTGTATTGTTTTTGGTGGAGAAGCCTGAAGAAGATGAGGATGCACCTACAATTTCAGAGTTCCTCAAGAATGTGCGGAAAATCTTTAAACAGGATGGACGCTGGCTCTATACAGTTTTTATTATTGGATGCGTCATTATGTTTTTATTATTTGGCGTATTATTTTACTTATCAGATACGCTAGAGAATAAATATACAATTGACGGAGTGGCCAAAGGCGGGCTGCTGGCGATACCTCTTTTATTCCTGTCCAGCAGTTCTTTTATAGCGGGTAAAAAGATCGGCAAAGATAAGGGAAGAATGAAATTTTGCGTCGTTACAGGGATGATTATGTTAAGCCTGTCTTTTATCGGCTTGTGGTGGAACCACAGTTTTTATTTTTTATTTATCTTTTTAAGTTTTGGGGGAATTGGAATCGGTATGGCGCTTCCTGCTTTAGATGCGCTGATAACGGAAGGGATTGAAAGTGAGGAATGCGGAACAATTTCTTCATTTTACAATAGTATGCGCTTTATTGGAGTAGCTCTCGGGCCGCCTGTGTTTGCGGCATTGATGTCTAATGCAAGCTGGCTTATCTTCATTCTCTCCGCGTTTTGCGGGATTATTTCTTTATTTCTGGTGCTCTTTAATGTAGATGCTAAAAAAAGTGAAGAAGAAAAAAACTTAGGGACGGTTTGACAAACCGTCTTTTTTTGCTGAGAAAAATTGGCAGAAAACTTGTGTAAGACAAGTAATTGATTCGCATTTCGTAAAAGCATGAAGAGGCAACAAGGATCATGACAGCATAAACAGCGGAAGAACAATTAATACGCAAGAGGTTATTGTTTCCTTATAAATCCTACAGTTGCTATAATTACATGAAAGAGTGTTTCTGCGAATGCTGAAATTTGGTCATAATACATACTAATAAGAAATGAACGAAGGAGGTTTCACATGTCATATGTCAATGAAGTCAAAACAAAGCACGGCGGTTTAACCGCACATATTGTAGAAACAGAAAAATTTAAAACCGTCTCGCTTATCTTTAAAATGCTGGCGCCCTTAACAAAGGAGCAAGTTACGAAAAGAGCGCTGTTCCCGCATGTGCTGCTTCGCGGAACAGAAAGCCGTCCGAAAACTGCAGAATTACGTTCTTATCTGGATGAACTGTACGGCACATCAGTATCGGCTGATCTCTCGAAAAAAGGTGAACAGCATGTGATTACATTCAGACTTGAAATTCCGAATGAAAAATATTTAAAAGATCAGACGCCTCTCCTTGAAAAAGGGCTCCAGCTTCTCGCAGAAATCGTCTTTTCACCTGCTTTAGAAGCAGGCGTTTTTCAATCGCAATATGTGGATCAAGAAAAACGAACGCTGAAGCAGAGAATTCAAGCGGTTTATGATGATAAAATGCGTTACTCTAATCTAAGGCTTATACAGGAAATGTGTAAAAATGAACCTTACTCGCTGCACGTTAATGGAGAGATCGACGATGTTGATGCCATTACGGCCGATCAATTATATGAAACATACCGAAACGCGATCCAAAAAGACCAGCTTGATCTATATGTCGTCGGCGATGTTGACAGGAAACAAGTGCAAGCTGCTATTGATCAATATTTTCACACAGAGGAACGCGCTCTGGAAACATTTGTGAACAACCATTCTGAACAACCTGAGCCTAAAGAAGTCATTGATGAAGAAGACGTCAAACAAGGCAAGCTGAATATTGGCTATCGGACCAATATTACCTTTACGGATCAGGATTATTCAGCTTTACAAGTTTTTAACGGAATGTTCGGCGGCTTTTCTCATTCCAAGCTTTTCATTAATGTTCGGGAAAAAGCCAGTCTCGCTTATTACGCAGCCTCCCGTATCGATAGCTTTAAAGGCTTATTAATGGTGATGTCAGGAATAGAAGTGAAAAACTACAAACAAGCGGTTTCTATTATTGCCGAGCAATTTCAGGCTATGAAAAACGGGGAGTTCAGTGAGCAAGACATCTCTCAGACGAAAGCCATGATTCGGAATCAGGTGCTGGAAACCATTGATACTGCATATGGTTTATCTGAATTTTTATATCAGCAGGCCGCTGCCCAAGTCGATATTCCGATCGAAGATTTCCTTGCCAATATTGAGCGTGTGACAAAAGAGGATATCATAAAAGTCGGCGAAAAAATTCAGCTTGATACGACTTATTTCTTAAAAGGGACGGAGGGTGCATCTTGATAAAACCAATCGAATTTGAACAGCTTCAGGAGACGCTGTATCATGAAAAAATGTCAAACGGCCTAGACGTATACGTTTTGCCGAAAAAAGGCTTTAACAAGACGTATGCGGTATTCACAACAAAGTACGGGTCTATCGATAATCAGTTTGTCCCTCTTGGAAAAGACGAGATGGTTCATGTCCCCGACGGGATTGCCCATTTTCTTGAACATAAGCTGTTTGAAAAAGCTGATGGAGATGTTTTTCAAGATTTCAGCAAACAGGGCGCCTCTGCCAATGCGTTTACGTCATTTACAAGAACGGCTTATCTTTTCTCGAGCACGTCAAACGTGGAACGCAATTTGGAAACACTGATTGATTTTGTGCAGGACCCTTATTTTACAGAAAAAACGGTAGAAAAGGAAAAAGGGATTATCGGCCAGGAAATTAACATGTATGATGATAATCCTGACTGGAGGCTGTACTTCGGGGTGATTGAAAACATGTACAAAGATCATCCTGTCAAAATTGACATAGCCGGAACGGTAGAAAGTATATCCCATATCACTAAGGACCTTCTTTATGAATGTTATGAGACGTTTTACCATCCGAGCAACATGCTCCTCTTTATAGTCGGCCCTGTTGATCCTGAAGCGATCATTTCTCAGGTAAGAGAAAATCAGGGAAGAAAACCGTATACAGATCAGCCGGAAATTAAACGGGAAGAAGTAAAAGAGCAAGAAGCTGTTTTCCGGAAAGAAAAAGAAATTAAAATGAATGTTCAGGGACCGAAATGTCTCGTCGGACTGAAATCAAAGCATCCGTATAGATTAGGGAAAGAGCTGCTCAAGCATGAACTTGCAATGAACCTATTGCTGGAATCTTTGTTCGGCAAAAGCTCTGCCCAATATGAATCCCTTTATGAAAAAGGGTATATTGATGAAACGTTCAGCTTTGATTTTACGGCTGAATATGGGTTCGGTTTTGCGGCCATTGGCGGGGACACGCCTGAACCGGATAAATTGGCTGAAGACATTTCAAGCAATCTGCTTCGTGCCGGTGAAATCATCACCGCTGAGAAGATTGAACTTGCCAGAAAGAAAAAAATCGGGTCATTTTTAAAGGCATTAAACTCACCTGAATACATCGCTAACCAATTCACTCGCTATGCATTTTTGGAGATGAGCCTGTTTGATATCGTAACTGTTCTTGAGCAGATCACCCTTGAGGATGTGCAGCAAATCATACAAGAGGAAATTGCTGAGGATAGACTGACTGTCTGCAAAGTGGTTCCTAAATTAACATGCATCCCTCCAATGTGAGGGGTGTTTTTCTGCGGAAAGAAGGAAAGAGGATGAAAAAAACAGCATTAGTCACCGGGGCAAGCGGCGGTATTGGCAAAAGCATAAGTGAATCGCTTGCAGCAGAGGGGTATGATCTGCTTTTGCACTACAATCAGAATGAAGACGCGGCAGCAGAGCTTGCTGAAAAACTGAAACGGGCGTTTGGCATAGATGCTAATATTTTGCAAGGAGATCTCTCCACTCCCACTGGCGCTGATGAACTAACAAAAGCAATTGTTCAGCCGGTGGATGCGATCGTTTTAAACAGCGGCAGAAGCCATTTCGGGCTGATTACTGATGTAGTTAATGCTACGGTACAGGAAATGGTTCAGCTGCATGTGGCAAGTCCTTACATGCTGACGAGAAACCTTCTTCCAGGCATGATTCGGAACAAAACGGGAGCGATTGTGGCAGTCAGCTCTATTTGGGGAGAGACTGGCGCATCGTGTGAGGTGCTGTACAGCATGGCAAAGGGAGCACAGCACTCGTTTGTAAAAGGACTGGCTAAGGAGCTGGCTCCAAGCGGTATCAGGGTCAACGCAGTAGCGCCGGGTGCTGTAGATACAAACATGATGAATCAATTCAGTCCGGATGAATTGGAAGAGATCGCTGATGAGATCCCGATCGGCAGGCTTGCACAGCCGAAAGAAATTGCCGAGGCGGTAGCATTTCTCCTGTCTGAAAAAGCTTCCTATATTACTGGACAGATTCTGTCTGTTAACGGGGGCTGGCACTGCTGATGCAAAATAAAATGTGTATAGTTTCTTTTAAGAAGGACAAAATAATTTTGTAACTTCACATGAAATGGAGGAAACTCACATGTCAGTATTAGAAAACTGGGATAGTTGGAAGAATTTCCTTGGTGATCGTTTGAACTATGCGCAAGATAAAGGCATGAGTCAGGACACCATCACTGACCTTGCTACAGAAATCGGCGGTTACCTGGCTAATGAAGTGGATTCTAAGAACGAGCAGGAAAAAGTGCTGGCAGATCTTTGGAGCGTAGCATCTAAAGAAGAACAGCATGCCATTGCCAATATGATGGTTAAGCTTGTTGAAAATAACAGCACTCATTAAGAAGAGAGGAGATTCTTCCTCTCTTTTTTATGTTTTCCTCATCACAGCAACATTCTTCTTTCTAATTAGAGAAAAATGCTTTATGATAAAGGAAGGTAAAAATTTGCCACAATGAAGGGGGTATATCATTTGGCAAAGCTCGAATGGTATTTTGAATATGAAATTCAAGTGAACCGCCCCGGACTGCTCGGGGATATTTCATCTCTTCTCGGGATGCTTTCTATAAACATCGTAACGATAAACGGCGTCGATCTTTCCAGAAGGGGAATGCTGCTCAGGTGCCGCCATATAGATCAAATTAAACGATTAGAATCAATCTTAAAAACGATGGAAACAATTAAAGTAACGAAGCTGAGGGAACCAAGGCTTCGCGACCGTCTCGCCGTGCGACACGGCCGGTACATCCAGAGGGATGCCGATGATAAGAAAACATTCCGCTTTGAACGGGACGAGCTGGGCCTATTAGTCGATTTTATGGCCGAACTGTTCAAAAAAGAAGGCCATAAATTAATCGGAATCCGGGGAATGCCGCGCGTCGGAAAAACGGAGTCAATTGTAGCTTCCAGCGTATGCGCCAGCAAAAGGTGGCTGTTTGTTTCATCTACCTTGCTGAAACAAACAATTAGAAGCCAGCTGATTGCCGATGAATACAGTACTGAAAATGTCTTTATCATTGACGGGATTGTGTCGACAAGAAGAGGGTCTGAACGCCATCTGCAGCTGGTGAGGGAAATCATGAGGCTGCCTGCTACAAAAGTGGTGGAGCATCCGGACATATTCGTTCAAAATACAGAGTATACACTAGATGACTTTGATTATATTATTGAACTGAGAAATGATCCTGATGAGGTTATTACATATGAACATGCTGAAGAACCCCAAATGTTTGATCAATCCGGGTTTTCAAGCTTTGATTTTTAAAATTGGAAGGTGTTTGTTGTGACTGAACTAGGAATCCGGCTGAAAGAAGCCAGAGAGGAAAAAGCAATGTCATTGGATGATCTCCAAGCGGCAACTAAGATTCAAAAAAGGTATTTAACCGCCTTGGAGGAAGGAAATTATGACATTATTCCGGGTAAGTTTTATGTCCGGGCTTTCATCAAACAATATGCGGAAGCCGTCGGGCTTGATGCTGACCAATTGTTTGAAGAGTATAAAAAAGATATCCCGAATACGTATCATGACGATGTGTCTGAAAAAATCTCCGGCATGAATATGCAGAAGGAAATGCCAAAGCCTGCTTCTAAGGCGCTGGAATTGCTGCCTACAATACTTGTGATTCTCGGCGTGATTGTCGTGATTGCCATTGTTTACGCTATAATTCAGTTTGCGAATCATAAAAACGATGATAATAGCAACGCGGCATCAGAAAAATCAATCACGAAAAGTGAAAGCAAGTATGAGATCCCTAAGGATTCGACGCTGAAAGAGAATCAAACCAATAGCTCTGCAAAAGAGACAGACACAAAAAAAGAAACGAAAGACAAAGAAGATAAAAAAGAAGACAGTAACAAACTAGAGATGAAAGCAACTGGCACTGAAGGATCTGTAACAACGTATGAAGTGTCCGGCGCCGATAAAATCGAGCTAGAGCTGAAGGCTTCAGACAGCTCTTGGATTCGAGTGCGCGACGAAAACAGCAGCTCTCTCAAAGAGGGTACACTGAAAAAAGAAGAAACGTATAAAAAAGACATAACTGATCAGAAACAAGTTGAAATCCGCACAGGATATGCACCTAACCTGAAAATAAAAATCAACGGTGAGGTTCTGTCGTATAAACTTGATCCTAAAGAAGTGATGGCACAAACAATAAAGATTGTAAATAAAAAGGAAGAAAAGTCATCTTAATCACCAGATGACTTTTCTTCACGTCCGAGTATGAAACTGGAGGGGCTTTATGTTTAACTTACCGAATAAAATCACACTAGCAAGAATTGCATTAATCCCGATCTTCATGATTATCATGCTGGCGCCGTTTGACTGGGGCAGGCTCGATTTTGGAGACGAATCCATTCCGGTCACACACTTAGCGGGCGCTATTTTGTTTATTATTGCATCGACGACAGATTGGATAGATGGTTATTATGCCCGCAAACTGAACCTTGTTACAAACTTTGGGAAATTTCTCGATCCGCTTGCGGACAAACTTCTCGTATCGGCAGCGTTAATTATCCTTGTGCAATTTGATCTTGCTCCCGCTTGGATGGTCATTGTGATTATCAGCCGGGAGTTTGCCGTAACAGGTTTAAGGCTTGTATTAGCCGGAACGGGAGAAGTAGTAGCTGCGAATATGCTTGGTAAAATTAAAACATGGGCACAAATTATTGCAGTATCTGCATTGCTTCTTCACAATCTTCCGTTTGAGCTTGTGTCATTTCCGTTCGCTGACCTGGCGTTATGGGTAGCCGTATTCTTTACCGTTGTATCTGGGTGGGACTATTTCGCTAAAAACTGGGAAGCGCTAAAAACATCTAACTAAGAAAGAAGGACATACGTGATGGAATTTCCAAAAAAAGCAGAAATTATTGCAGTAGGTTCAGAGCTCTTGCTTGGTCAGATTGCCAATACAAATGCTCAATTTATCAGCAAACAGCTGGCAGAAATCGGAGTAAACGTATTCTACCATACAGCAGTCGGTGATAATCCGGAGCGACTGAAGCAGGTCATCCGCATTGCTGAAGAGCGCTCTGATTTTATTATTTTTTCAGGAGGGCTCGGACCGACAAAAGATGATTTAACAAAAGAAACGATAGCTAATGTGCTGGGACGCCCGCTCGTTTTAAATGATGAGGCGTTTCAATCCATTGAGGATTATTTCAAACGAACAAAACGCACGATGTCACCTAATAACCGAAAACAAGCGCTTGTCATCGAAGGATCTGACGTACTGGCAAATCACTTTGGAATGGCGCCGGGAATGCTTACAGAGCATGATTCACGCTTTTATATGCTTCTTCCCGGACCGCCGAGTGAATTGCGTCCGATGTTTGAAAATGAGGCTAAACCGCTTCTTCTTAAAAAGATGGGCTCAAATGAAAAAATTGTGTCAACGGTTCTTCGCTTCTTCGGTATCGGCGAATCTCAGCTAGAAGCTGATTTAGAAGATATCATTGATGCACAGACGAACCCGACGATTGCTCCATTGGCAGCGGATGGAGAGGTGACGCTGCGCCTGACAGCGAAACATGCTGATGAAAAAGAAACAGAGCGTTTGTTAAAAGAAACAGAAGCCGTTATTTTAGAACGTGTCGGTGAATTTTTCTATGGCTACGACGATACATCGCTTGTGAAAGAGCTATCTAAAGCATGTAAGGAAAAAGGCATCACGCTTTCTGCCGCAGAAAGCTTTACCGGCGGGCTGTTTTCTGAATGGCTGACAGACCTTAGCGGCGCTTCAGCGTTGTTTTCCGGCGGCGTCGTTTGCTATTCAAACGAAGTGAAGCAAAATGTGCTCGGCGTCAAAAAGGAAACATTAGACCGTTTCGGCGCAGTCAGCGAGCAATGCGCATCTGAGCTCGCAAAGGGTGTTCAGCAGCTCACTGGAAGCGATATGGGCATTAGCTTTACCGGTGTTGCCGGCCCTGATACTCAAGAAGGCCATGCACCTGGACATGTGTTTATCGGTATTTCTGCAAATGGAAAAGAAGAGGTTCACGAGTTTCACTTTGCGGGCTCCAGAACAGGAATTAGAAAACGTGCTGCTAAATATGGCTGCCATTTAATTTTAAAACTGTTAGAACAAAAATAATGTTTTCAGCAAACTATCCTCCTCAAAAAACATGATTTCTCCGGCTCATTATGATATTTTGGTAGAAATCAGGCCAAGAAAAAATCCGAATATGCGTTCGCTTTTTTCTTGGCAAATCCCTTCAAACAGGGTATAGTATATGTAGTGGTAACATAAAGGAGGAAAAAATAGAATGAGTGATCGTCAGGCAGCCTTAGATATGGCTCTTAAACAAATAGAAAAGCAGTTCGGCAAAGGTTCCATTATGAAACTGGGAGAAAAGACAGATACAAGAATTTCTACTGTTCCAAGCGGCTCCCTCGCTCTTGATACGGCACTGGGAATAGGCGGGTATCCCCGCGGACGGATTATTGAAGTATACGGTCCTGAAAGCTCAGGTAAAACAACTGTGGCGCTCCATGCCATTGCTGAGGTTCAGCAGCAGGGAGGACAAGCTGCGTTTATCGATGCGGAGCATGCGCTAGACCCGGTATACGCACAAAAACTCGGTGTCAATATCGAAGAGCTTTTACTGTCTCAGCCTGATACAGGCGAGCAGGCGCTTGAAATTGCAGAAGCATTGGTTCGAAGCGGTGCAGTTGACATCGTCGTTGTCGACTCTGTAGCGGCGCTCGTTCCGAAAGCGGAAATTGAAGGCGACATGGGAGATTCACATGTCGGTTTGCAGGCGCGTTTAATGTCTCAAGCGCTTCGTAAGCTTTCAGGGGCAATCAACAAATCGAAGACAATCGCGATTTTCATAAACCAAATTCGTGAAAAAGTCGGCGTTATGTTCGGAAACCCGGAAACGACTCCCGGCGGCCGTGCGCTGAAATTCTACTCTTCCGTTCGTCTTGAGGTACGCCGTGCTGAACAGCTGAAACAAGGCAACGACGTTATGGGGAATAAAACGAGAATCAAAGTCGTGAAAAACAAAGTAGCTCCTCCGTTCCGTACAGCTGAGGTTGATATTATGTATGGAGAAGGTATCTCAAAAGAAGGCGAAATCATTGATCTTGGAACTGAACTTGATATCGTGCAAAAAAGCGGTTCATGGTACTCTTATGAAGAAGAGCGTCTTGGCCAAGGCCGTGAAAATGCCAAACAATTCTTAAAAGAAAATAAAGATATCATGCTGATGATTCAGGAGCAAATTCGTGAACATTACGGCTTAGATAATAACGGAGTAGTACAGCAGCAGGCGGAAGAGACACAGGAAGAACTCGAATTTGAAGAATAAAAATAAAATGAATTTGAAATGATAAAAAAGGCAGAGGAAAACTCTGTCTTTTTTTCTGCAAAATAATGATAAATAAATTGCTTTTTTTAACAACTTTTATAGCGCTTCATACGTCTAACAAAATGTGTATTTGAAATTAGATTGGGAGGATAAAATGCATGACAAGCCCCACTCGCAGAAGAACTGCGAAGCGCAGACGCAGAAAACTAAATAAAAGAGGTAAATTTTTGTTTGGTATGTTGGCCGTAATCATTTGTTTCACGATTTGGAATGCCGTTCATCATGAGGATGAAGAAGCCGAACCATCTCAAGAAGCTGCGGCGATTTCTGATACCGGTCAGAAGCAAGCTGATCAGAAGAAAAACAAAGCCAAAAAAACAGAGGAACAAATCAAAACTGTGGACCGCAATCCAAAAATCAGCAGTTATTTAAAAGAGATTGGCTTCAGCGGGACAGCCATGATCGTCAGAAACGGAGAAGTCGAATTAAATAAAGGTTTTGGCTATGCGGACCGCAAGCATCACATAAAAAACAATCCTGCGACAACTTTTTATATCGGATCATCACAAAAAGCGCTAATAGCAACCGCTATTTTGCAGCTTGAGGAAAAAGGAAAACTCCAGACAAGTGATCCGGTCAGCACGTATTTACCCCATTTTCCCAACGGAAAGAATATTACATTAAAGAATCTGCTTACTCATACATCGGGAATAAACGGACATGTTGAAGGGAATGGCGCGATCACTCCTGATGACTTAATAAAAGACATCGAACAGCAAGGAATCAAACGTCAGCCTGGAATGTGGGACTATCAGGATTCTAACTATTCAGTTCTCGCTTATCTTGTTGCTGAAGTGAGCGGCGAGTCTTATGAACAATACATAACCAATCATATTTTTAAGCCGGCGGGGATGACGCATTCGGGTTTTTACAAGACATATGATAAGCAGCCTTATCCAGCTGTCGGCTATAAGCTGGAAGGCAGCAGAGCCATTACACCGTATATGCTCGATTTATCTCAGATGTATGGAGCAGGCGATATATATATGAGTGCTACAGATATGTACAAATTTGACAAAGCGTTGATAGACGGCAAGCTTTACTCGCAAGAAAGCTATGAAAAAATGTTCACACCAGGGAGCAGTTCCACATACGGAATGGGGTTTTATGTTGCTCCCGGAAGCTACTCAAACCACGGAGTCATGCCTGGCTTTAACGTATTGAACAGCTTCAGCAAATCCGGACAAACCGTTGTTGTTTTGTTGTCAAACATTCAAAATAACGCTAAACTTGGACAAGTGAACAATAAAATATACCAGCTTCTAAATCAGGAGTAATTTAAGATCTGTTTTTTTAAAAGATAGGCGGATTCATGTTCGGCACGGTAAATGGGGGCGGCTCGGCAAACGTTAAGCTGGCAAGCTTGACAAGTATTTCCGACACAATTACAATGAAGTTGTAACATTTGTTTTTTTAACATGATTGTTAAACCATTTAAACTTGACAAGGGCGATGAAACTTTCATTCCCTGTGAAGGTTCTGTATGTTGAGAAAACTAGACAATGTACATGCCGACACTTATTTTGAGCAACAACCAAGTTCATAGCAAGAGGAGGTGAAAGTATGACCCCAATTATGATGGTTCTCATCTCCATTTTGCTGATTCTACTCGGTTTAGTTGTTGGCTACTATGTTCGTAAAACCATTGCCGAAGCGAAAATTGCAGGCGCACGCGGTGCAGCCGAGCAAATTCTTGAAGATGCAAAGCGTGATGCTGAAGCACTGAAAAAAGAAGCTCTGCTTGAAGCAAAGGATGAAATCCACAAACTTCGAATAGATGCTGAACAAGAAGTTCGTGAAAGACGAAATGAGCTTCAAAAACAAGAAAACCGTTTACTCCAAAAGGAGGAAAACCTTGATCGCAAACATGAGGGAATTGATAAACGGGAAGCGATGTTGGAGAAGAAAGATCATTCTCTGAATGAACGACAACAACATATTGAAGAGATGGAAAGCAAAGTGGATGAGATGATTCGTATGCAGCAGTCAGAGTTGGAACGAATTTCGAGTCTGACTCGTGACGAAGCGAAACAAATCATTCTTGACCGGGTTGAAAACGAGCTTTCACATGACATCGCCATCATGACAAAAGAAACTGAGAACCGTGCGAAAGAAGAGGCTGATAAAAAAGCGAAAAACATTCTTTCACTCGCCTTACAGCGCTGCGCAGCGGACCACGTTGCCGAAACAACGGTATCAGTTGTCAATCTTCCAAATGATGAGATGAAAGGACGTATCATCGGCCGGGAAGGGCGTAACATTCGTACGCTTGAAACGCTGACAGGTATTGACCTGATTATCGATGATACCCCTGAAGCTGTCATTCTGTCCGGATTTGATCCGATCAGACGTGAAACAGCAAGGATTGCTCTTGATAAACTCGTTCAGGATGGCCGCATTCATCCGGCACGGATTGAAGAAATGGTTGAAAAATCTCGCCGCGAGGTCGATGACTACATTCGTGAGATGGGTGAGCAAACGACATTTGAGGTTGGCGTTCACGGCCTCCACCCAGATCTAATCAAGATTCTCGGCCGCTTAAAGTTCCGTACAAGCTACGGTCAAAATGTGCTTAAGCATTCCATGGAAGTCGCATTCTTGGCTGGGCTGATGGCATCGGAGCTTGGAGAAGATGCAAAGCTTGCGAAACGGGCGGGACTCCTTCATGACATCGGAAAAGCGATTGACCATGAAGTAGAAGGAAGCCACGTTGAAATCGGAGTCGAGCTTGCGACTAAATATAAAGAGCACCCAGTCGTAATTAACAGTATTGCATCACACCATGGGGACGAGGAGCCGACTTCCATTATCGCTGTGCTGGTAGCTGCAGCAGATGCGCTTTCCGCTGCAAGACCTGGCGCGAGAAGTGAGACGCTCGAAAACTACATTCGAAGACTTGAAAAGCTCGAAGAAATTTCTGAGTCCTACGAAGGTGTTGAAAAATCATTTGCGATTCAGGCTGGACGTGAAGTGCGTATTATGGTGAAGCCGGATTCAATAAATGATCTTGAAGCCCATCGCCTGGCGCGAGATATCCGCAAACGAATTGAGGACGAGCTCGATTATCCAGGTCATATTAAAGTGACAGTCATTAGAGAAACTCGAGCCGTAGAGTATGCAAAATAAAGTGATGCGCTAAGCATCACTTTATTTTTTTGACGGCTGAGGAATAGAAAGGATTTACAAAATGAGAATTTTATTTATCGGAGATGTTGTCGGGTCACCGGGCCGCGACATGGTAAAAGAGTATGTGCCCAAGCTGAAAACAAAATACAAGCCGCATTTTACTATTATAAATGGCGAAAATGCCGCACATGGAAAAGGCTTAACAGAAAAAATCTATCACAGTTTAATACAGTCTGGCGCGGATGCGATCACGATGGGAAACCATACATGGGACAAAAAAGAAATTTTCGATTTTATCGACGATGTCCCGAACTTAGTTCGTCCCGCAAACTTTCCGGAGGGCACACCGGGGAAAGGGATCACATATGTGAAAGCAAACGGTAAAGAACTTGCCGTTATAAACTTACAAGGCCGTACGTTTTTACCGCCGCTCGATGATCCGTTTTTAAAAGCGGATGAATTAATTGCCGAAGCTGCTAAAAGAACACCGTACATTTTTATCGACTTCCATGCGGAAGCGACAAGTGAAAAGCTCGCACTCGGCTGGTACACGGATGGACGGGCATCTGCTGTAGTAGGAACTCACACTCATGTGCAAACAGCGGACAACCGCATTTTGCCGAAGGGCACGGCATATATTACGGATGTAGGAATGACCGGTCCATATGACGGTATACTGGGGATGGACAGAGAAACGATTATCAAGCGTTTCAAAACAAACCTTCCTGTGCGCTTTACTGTCGCTGAAGGAAAAACAACCCTAAGCGGAGTGGTCATCGATATAGATGATCAAACGAAAAAGGCCGTTAAAATCGAACGTATTTTAATCAATGATGATCACATGTTCTTTGAATAATTAATCACATGGTTATTTTATAAAAATATTAAAAAGAAAAGCAGGAATATAGCAACTCCTTAGTGAATATAGTAAAAATGGAAGGTAGCCCGCTATTTTTGAAAAGCATTGTGGGGATGGCTTTTTGGATAGCAACATCTAATAATGATTGTTCTAATGAACACTCACTTATCCATTGTAAAACTAAGGGGGAGCAGAAATGGAAATCTTAAAAGTTTCAGCAAAATCGAGTCCAAATTCAGTGGCAGGTGCGCTTGCAGGTGTGTTAAGAGAGCGCGGGGCCGCCGAGATTCAAGCAATTGGAGCGGGTGCTTTAAATCAAGCTGTTAAAGCTGTGGCAATTGCCAGAGGATTTGTGGCGCCGAGCGGGGTTGATTTGATTTGTATTCCAGCTTTTACTGATATTCAGATCGATGGTGAAGAAAGAACAGCGATTAAATTAATTGTGGAGCCTCGCTAAGAAAAATAAAGTATTCACAACCTGTTTGCATCATGCAAGCAGGTTGTTTTTCGTTTATTGTGATATTTTCTCTCAATAGTATTTTGATAATATAAATGAACCATATGTCACGTGTAAAAAGCATTCCCGTTTTTTTTGAAAAAAAATTCAGCCCATTTTTCAAGACGGATACTTTTGTATTTCCTGAGAGGACACAGCTGTTTACGATGATTCCAGAGCATGGTACAATCCGGTTATAACAAGACTTTTAAAGGAGGATTGTACATGCAGAGTGGAAAGATGAAAGCTGTAATGAAAAAACACGGTGCTTTCGGCGCTGTGCTGGCTGAAGTTCCCATTCCTGAAATTGATAAGCATGAAGTTCTTATAAAAGTTAAGGCAGCTTCCATTTGCGGCACGGATGTCCATATTTATAATTGGGACCAATGGGCACGGCAAAGAATAAAAACTCCTTGTGTCTTCGGCCATGAGTTCAGCGGGATTGTCGAGGCTGTAGGCGAGAATGTCAGCAGTGTAAAAATCGGGGAGTATGTTTCTGCGGAAACGCACATTGTATGTGGCACATGCGTCCCATGTTTAACAGGAAAGCCTCATGTGTGTAAAAATACGGCCATTATCGGAGTGGACACGGCAGGCTGTTTTGCGGAGTATGTCAAAGTGCCGGCCGAAAACGTTTGGAAGAACCCCGCGGATATGGACCCGGCGATTGCTTCCATTCAAGAGCCTTTAGGAAATGCTGTTCATACAGTTCTTGAGAGTCAGAACGCCGGAGGAACGACAGCCATTATCGGATGCGGGCCGATCGGACTTATGGCGGTAGCGGTCGCAAAAGCAGCAGGTGCAGCGCAGGTGGTCGCCATTGACAAAAATGAGTACAGATTAGCTCTCGCCAAACAAATGGGTGCCACAAGGGTGGTCTGCATCGAAAAAGAAGATCCGCTCAAAATTGTAAGCGCTTTAACAGAGGGAGAAGGCGCTGATCTCGTTTGTGAGATGTCGGGTCACCCTTCAGCTATTGCACAAGGCCTTGCAATGGCTGCTAATGGCGGGAGATTTCATATTCTCAGTCTGCCGGAACATCCCGTTACCATCGATTTGACGAATAAAGTCGTGTTTAAAGGCCTTACCATCCAAGGGATCACAGGGAGAAAGATGTTTACAACATGGCGGCAGGTTTCACAATTGCTTGGATCAAATGTACTGGATCTATCGCCTATTATTACCCATCAGTTTCCATTAGAAGAATTTGAGAAAGGGTTTGAACTGATGAGAAGCGGACAGTGCGGGAAGGTTATTTTAATTCCATAAAAGGGGGATCAACATGACAAAAGAATTTGAGTTTCTAAAAGCAGAGCTTGAAAGAATGAAAGAAAACCATACATGGCAAGACGTTAAACAGGTTGAATCAATGCAGGGCCCTTCTGTTACAGTGAATCATAAAAAAGTCATTCAGCTTTCTTCTAATAATTACCTCGGATTTACTTCACACCCAAGACTCATCAAAGCTGCACAGGAGGCTGCTCAGCAATTTGGAGCCGGTACCGGTTCAGTCCGAACAATCGCCGGAACGTTTACCATGCATCAAGAATTGGAGAAAAAGCTGGCAGCCTTTAAAAAAACAGAGGCGGCACTTGTCTTTCAATCAGGCTTTACAACAAACCAAGGTGTGCTTTCCAGCATTCTTTCAAAAGACGATATTGTCATTTCCGATGAATTAAACCATGCCTCTATCATCGATGGAATCAGATTGACAAAGGCGGATAAAAAGGTTTATCAGCATGTGGATATGAGTGATTTAGAGAAGGTGCTGAGAAAATCAATGAATTACCGCATGCGTTTAATTGTCACTGACGGCGTATTTTCAATGGATGGCAATATTGCTCCTCTGCCTGACATTGTGGAGCTCGCTGAGAAATATGACGCTTTTGTGATGGTTGATGACGCCCACGCATCTGGAGTGCTTGGCGAAAGCGGCAGAGGGACGGTAAATCATTTCGGTCTTGACGGAAGGGTTCATATTCAAGTTGGAACGTTAAGCAAGGCAATCGGAGTCTTAGGGGGATACGTTGCCGGTTCAAAGGTGTTAATCGACTACTTGCGTCATAAAGGGCGTCCGTTTTTATTTAGCACGTCGCATCCTCCGGCTGTAACTGCAGCTTGTATGGAAGCAATTGATGTCTTGCTGGAAGAGCCGGAGCATATGGAGCGTCTGTGGGAGAATACTCATTATTTTAAATCAAGGCTTATCCAAATGGGCTTTACTCTCACGCAGAGCGAAACGCCGATTTTGCCTATTTTAATAGGTAATGAGGGGGTAGCAAAGCAATTTTCTGATCAGCTCCTGTCTCAAGGTGTTTTTGCACAAAGCATTGTTTTCCCGACTGTCGCAAAAGGAAAAGCCAGAATACGTACGATTCTGACAGCCGAGCACACCAAAGAAGAACTGGATCAGGCGCTTGATGCCATCGAAAAGGCAGCAAAGGAGCTTCAGCTATTGTAGGGAGAAGGGAACACTCTTCTCCCTTTCATTCCTTATTGATTATTATTCTCAATGAGTGTACAATGATAGGTTGCCAGTTGTGCGGAGCTTCAATAACCTTTATACTGGAGGGTGGAATTTGGTTTGAAAGGAGAAATATCATATGAATGAAAAGCAAAAATTAGAGAGCGGACAAGTTAATCCATCGGACAAAAAATCCGAGAAGGATTACAGCAAGTACTTTGAAGCTGTCTACATTCCGCCTTCTTTAAAAGATGCGAAAAAACGCGGCAAAGAAGCCGTTACTTACCATAATGACTTTAAAATTTCTGAAGAATTCAAAGGCATGGGTGAAGGAAGAAAATTCTATATCCGGACGTACGGCTGCCAAATGAACGAACATGATACAGAAGTAATGGCAGGGATCTTTATGGCTCTTGGCTATGAAGCGACAAACTCTGTTGACGATGCCAATGTCATTCTGTTAAATACATGTGCAATCCGTGAGAATGCGGAAAACAAGGTGTTCGGTGAGCTTGGACACTTAAAAGCACTCAAAAAAAATAACCCAGATCTTATCTTAGGCGTTTGCGGCTGTATGTCACAAGAGGAATCAGTCGTTAACAGGATTTTGAAAAAACATCCGTTTGTCGATATGATTTTCGGGACGCATAATATCCATCGTCTGCCGGAGCTTTTGTCTGAAGCATACCTTTCAAAAGAAATGGTCATAGAAGTTTGGTCCAAGGAAGGCGACGTCATAGAAAACCTTCCGAAAGTCCGCAACGGAAAAATTAAGGGCTGGGTCAACATTATGTACGGCTGTGACAAGTTCTGTACGTATTGCATCGTACCGTATACACGCGGAAAAGAAAGAAGCCGCCGTCCGGAAGAGATCATTCAGGAAGTAAGAAGACTTGCAAGCGAAGGCTATAAGGAAATTACACTTTTAGGCCAAAACGTAAACGCGTACGGAAAAGACTTTGAAGATATGAACTACGGCCTTGGTGATTTGATGGATGAGCTGCACAAAATCGATATCCCGAGAATCCGTTTCACAACGAGTCATCCGCGTGACTTTGACGATCATCTCATTGAAGTGCTTGCAAAAGGCGGAAATCTGCTCGATCACATTCATCTGCCGGTCCAATCAGGAAGCTCAGAGGTTTTGAAACTGATGGCACGCAAATATGACAGAGAGCGTTACATGGAGCTCGTCAAAAAAATCAAAGCGGCTATGCCAAACGCTTCTTTAACAACTGACATTATCGTCGGCTTCCCTAACGAAACGGATGAACAGTTTGAAGAAACGCTGTCATTATACCGTGAAGTGGAATTTGACAGCGCCTATACGTTCATTTACTCTCCGCGTGAAGGCACACCTGCGGCAAAAATGAAAGATAACGTTCCGATGAGAGTGAAAAAAGAACGCCTGCAGCGTCTGAACGCATTGGTTAATGAAATTTCCGCTAAAAAAATGAAGGAATATGAAGGCAAGGTTGTCGAAGTATTAGTTGAAGGCGAAAGCAAAAACAATCCTGAGGTTCTTGCCGGCTACACTGAAAAAAGCAAGCTTGTGAATTTCAAAGGTCCAAAGGAAGCGATCGGCAAAATCGTTCGCGTGAAAATCCAGCAAGCGAAAACGTGGTCGCTTGACGGAGAGATGATAGGAGAAGCAATCGAGGTGAAATAAGATGACGCTCTACTCTAAAAAAGACATTGTGCAGCAAGCTCGAAACCTTGCAAAAATGATCTCTGAAACGGAAGAGGTTGATTTTTTCAAACGTGCTGAAGCGCAAATTAATGAGAACGCAAAAGTGTCTGTAATCATTAATCAGATTAAAGCCCTGCAAAAACAAGCCGTTAATCTGAAGCATTACCAAAAACTCGAAGCGCTCAAACAAGTAGAAGAGAAAATTGATGCGCTGCAAGAGGAGCTTGAAGATATTCCTGTCATCCAGGAATTCAGAGACTCTCAGGTTGAGGTGAATGACCTTCTGCAGCTCGTGGCGACCACCATTTCCAACCAGGTCACAAATGAAATCATTGCATCAACCGGAGGCGATCTTCTAAAAGGAGAAACCGGTTCGAAGATGAAACATTCAAATAACAGCTGTTCTCTTTAAACACGGTGCCTTTTCAGGCCCGTGTTTTTTTATGTTGAACTATAAAAGAACTAAATAAACTATGTACTAAATATTCAATATGTTTTGCTGCCTTTAGCCAAATAAACTTTATCGCACTTATAAGTAAAGTTTCTAGGCACCCCTGCATACAATGGAACAGAAACTTTGTATTTTTATATTTTATTTATAAAAATGCACACTAGACGAATGCCCAGCATAAGATAACACGAAGAAGAACAAGGAGGCATGCCGGAATGTCTGAATACAGGGAAATTATCACGAAGGCGGTAGTAGCGAAAGGCAGAAAATTTACACAGTGCACCAATACCATCTCCCCTGAGAAAAAACCGAGCAGCATTTTGGGCGGTTGGATTATCAATCACAAATATGACGCAGAAAAAATCGGAAAAACCGTAGAAATTGAAGGGTATTATGATATAAACGTATGGTACTCTTACGCGGACAATACAAAAACAGAGGTTGTCACAGAACGAGTGAAGTACGTGGATGTGATTAAACTCAGATACAGAGATAACAATTACTTAGATGATGAGCATGAAGTGATTGCAAAAGTGCTTCAGCAGCCAAACTGTCTTGAAGTGACCATTTCACCGAATGGCAATAAAATTGTTGTGCAAGCGGAGAGAGAGTTTTTGGCGGAAGTGGTAGGGGAAACAAAGGTTGTTGTAGAAGTAAATCCTGATTGGGAAGAGGATGACGAAGAGGATTGGGAAGACGAACTTGATGAAGAGCTGGAGGACATCAATCCTGAATTTTTAGTTGGAGATCCTGAAGAATAAAAAAGAGACTAGGGGAGTCGGTACCCCAAGTCTCTTTTTTTATATAGACATATCATTCTTTTAACACTTTCTGTTTATGTTATAATGAAGGCTGGCAAATAGAAACGTTGATACATAGTGAGGGATTAAACAATGGCTACTTATACGCCTATGATACAGCAATATTTAAAAATAAAGGCAGAGCACCAGGATGCCTTTTTATTTTTTCGTCTCGGTGATTTTTACGAAATGTTTTTTGAGGACGCTAAAAAAGCGTCACAAGAGCTGGAAATAACGTTAACAAGCAGAGATGGAGGCGCCGCTGAAAAAATACCGATGTGCGGTGTGCCGTATCATTCTGCTTCGGCATACATTGAGCAGCTTATTAAAAAAGGATACAAGGTAGCCATATGCGAACAGACCGAAGATCCAAAGGCTGCAAAGGGCGTCGTCAAACGTGAAGTCGTTCAGCTGATTACGCCCGGAACTGTAATGGATGGAAAAGGCATCCATGAGTCAGAAAACAATTTTATTGCATCAGTTTCGTCATGCTCAAACGGATACGGACTGGCCCTGTCCGATTTAACAACGGGTGAAAATTTGGCTGTTTTAATTGAACGGCTGGAAGACGTCATATCAGAAATTTATTCAGTTGGCGCTCGGGAAATTGTCGTATCGGGAAGCCTTGATGAAAAAACGGTTGCTCAGCTGAAGGAGCGGTGCGGCGCTACCATTTCAATTGAAGATGGGCAAACGGATGAGCACGTTCAGATTATTGAGCATTTACAGAACCAGGACATAACGAATACATTTCTCCGTTTATATACGTATCTGAAAAGGACTCAGAAACGGAGCTTAGATCACCTTCAGCCTGTACAAGTGTATGAGCTTGAAGAAGCCATGAAAATCGACTTATACTCCAAGCGAAATTTGGAGCTGACCGAAACGATCCGTTCAAAAAATAAAAAAGGCTCCCTGCTATGGCTGCTTGATGAAACAAAAACAGCGATGGGGGGGCGGCTGCTGAAACAGTGGATTGACCGTCCGCTTATCAGAGTGAATCAAATTGAAGAGCGCCAGGAAATGGTAGAAACATTGATGTCTCATTTCTTTGAACGGGAGGATCTGCGCGAGCGTTTAAAGGAAGTCTATGATTTAGAACGCCTCGCAGGCCGTGTGGCATTCGGAAATGTCAATGCGCGGGATCTCATTCAGCTGAAGGAATCATTAAAGCAAGTGCCCGGCATTAAACAGCTTGTTGCTTCGCTGGCTCATAAGAAAGCGAAGGAACGTGCGGAGCGGATTGACCCGTGCGGTGATGTTCTGGCATTACTGGAAGAAGCCCTTTACGAAAACCCTCCGTTATCAGTAAAGGAAGGAAACCTGATCAAAGACGGGTACAATCAAAAGCTCGATGAATACCGCGATGCAAGCAGAAACGGGAAAGACTGGATTGCCCGCCTTGAACAGCAGGAACGTGAATATACAGGCATTCGGTCATTAAAGGTCGGCTTCAATAAAGTATTTGGTTATTATATTGAAGTGACAAAGGCGAATTTGCACCTTCTTGAAGAAGGGCGTTATGAGCGGAAGCAGACGCTAACGAATGCAGAACGCTACATTACACCTGAATTAAAAGAAAAAGAAGCGCTCATTTTGGAAGCGGAAAATAACATCTGTGAGCTGGAATACGAGCTGTTCACCGAGCTGCGTGAGAAAGTGAAATTGTATATTCCACGTTTGCAGCAGCTCGCCAAACAGATGAGTGAGCTCGATGCGCTGCAATGCTTTGCGACAATCAGTGAAAATCGTCATTACACAAAACCAGAGTTTTCTAAAGATGAAGTTGAGGTCATAGAGGGCAGACACCCGGTTGTTGAAAAAGTAATGGACAGCCAGGAATATGTGCCTAACAACTGTGTGATGGGCGGCAACAGACAGATGCTGCTCATTACCGGTCCGAACATGTCGGGGAAAAGCACATACATGAGACAAATCGCGCTCATCTCTATTATGGCGCAAATTGGCTGCTTTGTGCCCGCGAAAAAAGCTATGCTTCCGATTTTTGATCAAATTTTCACCCGAATCGGCGCGGCGGATGATTTGATTTCCGGACAAAGTACATTTATGGTGGAAATGCTTGAAGCCAAAAATGCGATTGTAAATGCAACAAAAAACAGCCTCATTCTGTTTGATGAAATCGGGCGGGGAACGTCCACATATGACGGCATGGCCCTTGCGCAAGCGATTATTGAATATGTTCATGACCATATCGGCGCCAAGACGCTGTTTAGTACGCACTATCATGAGCTGACGGTTCTTGAAGAAAAGCTTCCGCAGCTGAAAAACGTCCATGTTCGTGCTGAGGAATATAATGGAACGGTTGTCTTTCTTCATCAAATTAAAGAAGGGGCAGCTGACAAAAGCTACGGTATCCATGTCGCCCAGCTGGCTGAGCTGCCGGCAGATCTGATTTCACGCGCTCAAGACATTCTAAAAGAACTTGAGCATTCAGGGAATAAACCAGAAGTGCCAGTGCAGAAACATGAGGTGAAAGAAGAGCCGGCACAGCTGTCCTTCTTTGGCGAATCGGATAAACCGGCTGCATCACCAAAGCTTTCTAAAAAAGAAAAGCAAGTACTTGATGTCTTTAAATCTCTGAATATACTTGATATGACACCGCTGGAAGCGATGAATGAAATGTACAAGCTGCAAAAGAAATTACATTAAAACGGGGTGATGAATGTGGCAAAAGTCATCCAGCTGTCAGATGAACTTTCTAATAAAATTGCGGCGGGCGAGGTTGTGGAACGGCCCGCCTCAGTTGTCAAAGAATTGGTAGAAAATGCCATAGATGCTGACAGCACAGTCATTGAAATCGACATTGAGGAAGCCGGTCTTGCATCCATTCGTGTTCTGGATAATGGAGAAGGAATGGAAAATGATGATTGCAAGCGTGCCTTCCGCCGCCACGCAACAAGTAAAATAAAAGATGAAAATGATTTATTCAGAGTGAGAACGCTTGGATTCAGGGGAGAGGCACTGCCGAGTATTGCGTCAGTCTCCCATCTTGAGATTACGACAAGCACGGGAGAAGGAGCGGGGACGAAGCTCATGCTTCAAGGCGGAAACATCATTTCTGAATCGCGTTCCTCAAGCAGGAAGGGAACGGAAATTGTCGTGTCCAATCTGTTTTTTAATACACCAGCCCGCTTGAAATATATGAAAACCGTTCATACAGAGCTTGGGAATATTACGGATGTGGTCAATCGGATTGCGCTGGCACATCCAGAGGTATCGATCCGCCTTCGCCATCATGGAAAAAACCTTCTCCAAACGAACGGAAATGGAGATGTGCGCCATGTCCTTGCCGCGATTTACGGTACGGCTGTCGCTAAAAAAATGCTGCCGCTTCATGTCAGCTCACTGGATTTTGAAGTAAAGGGATATATCGCGCTGCCAGAGATTACGCGGGCATCGAGAAATTACATGTCGTCTGTCATTAATGGCCGTTATATTAAAAATTTCCCGCTTGTCAAGGCTGTGCACGAAGGATATCACACACTTCTGCCAATCGGGCGCCATCCGATCACTTTTATAGAAATCACCATGGACCCGATTTTAGTCGATGTCAACGTGCACCCTTCGAAGCTTGAGGTGCGTCTCAGCAAGGAAACAGAGCTGCACGACTTAATTCGTGACGGCATAAAAGATGTATTTAAACACCAGCAGCTGATACCGAGTGCTCAGCTCCCGAAAAAATCAGCACCTGTCATCAAAAATGAACAGCAGTTCATAACCTTTGATGAAAAGCCTGCTGAAAGAAAAATACCGGAAAAAGCGCCTGTGCCTTCGTATTCACCAATGAAACTCAGCTCAGTTGTCAAAGAACCAGTTGAGATAGAAGACGAATTGCCTTCAGAGCAGCTTGAAACTCATTCTGTGGCTGAAACGAAACAAAGGATGGAAGAGCATGCTGTTACAGAAGAATGGTCTGAAGGATTCGAACAGGAGCCCGCTCAGGAACAGCAGCAGACATCATCTGAACGTGTTCCGATCATGTACCCGATCGGCCAGATGCATGGGACCTATATATTGGCGCAAAACGAAAACGGCTTATATATTATCGACCAGCATGCAGCCCAAGAGCGTATTAAATACGAATATTTTCGTGAAAAGGTCGGGGAGGTTGAGCCTGAGGTGCAGGACATGATCGTGCCGCTCACGTTCCATTATTCCACGAACGAGGCACTCATTATCGAACAGCATCAACAAGAACTCGAAAGCGTAGGTGTCTTTTTAGAGTCTTTCGGCTCGAACAGTTACATCGTCCGCTGCCACCCGGCTTGGTTTCCAAAAGGAGAAGAAGCCGAGCTGATAGAAGAAATCATTCAGCAGGTGCTCGATTCGAAAAACATTGATATTAAAAAGCTGCGTGAAGAAGCGGCGATTATGATGAGCTGTAAAGGTTCCATCAAAGCAAACCGCCACCTCAGAAACGACGAGATCAAAGCGCTTCTGGACGATCTCCGAAGCACATCAGACCCATTTACATGCCCGCACGGCCGTCCGATTATGATTCATCATTCCACGTATGAGATGGAAAAGATGTTTAAGCGTGTGATGTAGTAAATGTTCAATGCCTTTACGTTAGGATAAAAGCCCGCGATTTAAGCGGGCTTTTTTAAAAACTTATCATCATTTTCAGGTCAAAACAAAGAGCAATTCTCCTTTTTAGTGTATCTTGGCTGTGCATTGTTCAGTACATTTACTGCAGATGAGGATGTCGTCGTAATACTGCAAGGTATTTCAACGGCTCTCGGTATGCTGATACGTTTTACTCTTATAGAGGAAGGCGGTATGTCATGGAGATCGTTTTTTGGATTGTCATTCTGTTTTTGTTAACCTATGAGCCGATTTTTGGGTTTTATCATTTTCAGAAGTTTAAACAGAATATGAAAAGAAGCGAAAGTGCAAAGATAAAATATTACAAAGATGTAATGGTCGGCTTGTGGGTTCCAGCTTTGTTTATACTCACTTTAGCTGTATGCACCGATTTGTCTCTCAAACAAATGGGGATAACGATACCGGCCATTCGTACCGGAACGCTTGGTTCATTTGCGTCTTATATTTTTCTAGGGCTGGGTATTCTCTATTTTGTGCTTGTTCTGTATTGTATGATCGGCTATTGGTGCAGCCAAAAGGTAAAACATGACTTGTCCAAGAAAAAAGCTGAAGAAATGAAGAAATCTGATATTGGTGACATATTGCCGATAACCTTGAAGGAAAAAAGAATATGGAACTATGTTTCTTTAAATGCGGGGATAACGGAGGAGTTGATTTACAGAGGATTTTTGCTGTTTGCTCTGGCAGCCTTATTTCCTTCACTTTCAATTTGGATTGTTGTCCTTGCTGCCTCTCTGATATTTGGATTAGCCCACACGTATCAAGGGTTTTGGCAGGGGGTTGTGAGGACGTCATGTTTTGGATTTTTGTTTTGCTCACTTTCTATCATTCTAGGTTCCATCATTCCTCTTATTGTTTTACACTTTCTCGTTGACTATATAGGAAAGTTAGGCGATGAAAATGTCTTTAAAGCATAGAACCGCTTGAATCAATCACAAGCGGTTTTTTATCAGGTTATGATTTAGGCTGATGATCAAATGCTAGTTCAATCAACGCTATAAATGCTGATATGACAAAGAGTAATGCGTCCGGAATATAAATAGAATCCATAAAGTAATCTACTAAACAAATCGTTATAAAATTAGCGATGAAATAAAGGACAAATGCGAAAAGTGCTGTTTTTCTCATAGAAAGCGAATGGATCATGATCAGAGAAACGACTTTTGTTAGAGGATCTATGACCAGTCCGGCAGCAAAGCATCCCAATATAAAAAACAATAAGGTTTGATTGGAATCGTATGTGATGCCGAGGATGGTAAATAGCCCTTTTATGCCGAAGAAATAACCGCCGAAAATCACAGCGGCTGCAATTGTGATAAGGAGTCCAATGGATACAATCACTGTTATTTTTGAGCTTGGTTTTAAGTCTTTAAATGGCGTGTCATGTTCTTTCTGGCTCACGTATTACACTCCTTTATGTTAATGATTCACAATACAGCGGAACTCATCCGAATATACCGATATTAATAAAAATAGAATATGTATTCCTAGGCAAGTGCCTAATGAAAAAGCGAAAATCCGACAGGTATACTGAGAAAGCAGAGGTTTTTTCATATAAGCTCCTTATCTAGATGACTTGCATAAAGTGTAACATATATTTACAAAAGTGAAAAAATCCTTTTTCTATTGAAAAAGGATTTTTTGCGAGACTAATTTTAACTTCTGAGATTTTTCGAAGTTTTCGCTTTTTTCGGCCAGATAAAATAACTGGCGGTGATCAGGCAATCAATGCCGAGAATCACTGTCCATAGCTTTAAAATACTGCTCAGCGCTTCGGTTCGAGCATCATCATCAATAAAATAAATCATTCCGGCGAGCAGCCCGGCACCAATAAGATAAGCGAGCACATGTCTGATCAAGCTTTTCGCATAATGTTTCGCATGATCCATTCCATAGCGCACAAGCGGTTTTGAGCCTTGCTTTGTTACATAATAACGGAATTTTTCATCCGCCCATTGGATCATTTGCTTGCCGAAAGCGATCGATACGCCAATGTACACTGCCGCAATCGCGTGTGCAGTAGTCGCAACGGCTCCGCCGTATAAGTCCGCGGACGTCATTATTAACAAAATCAGGTCAATGACAGGGGTTAAGGCAAAAAGAAGCAGCCCTAATTTATCTTGTTTGAATAGATAGCGTACGACAAGGCCTAACACAATTACAACCCAAAATGCTATTTCACAGAAGACAATCATCCAAGCGACACTGTTCAATCTGTTCCCCTCTTTCCAATACAGTTGTATTATTTAATATGATTTTACCATCTGCGTTTTTATAAAACAACTGTATTATAAAAATTGCTCTCCGATTTTTTTCTTGGTAAAATAAAGACATGCCAAAACAAATTGACCATGAAAAAAGAAGAAAACACATTGCAGAAGCGACATGGCGGGTGATTTTAGAACGAGGGATGGAGGGGGCCTCAGTCAGAAACATTGCCAAGGAAGCAGGACTGTCGTTAGGTGCGCTTCGCCATTATTTTTCGACTCAGGATGAATTGCTTGTTTTTGCAATGAAACTTGTGAAAGAAAAGGTGACAGCTCGCATTAATGAAATTGCTGCCCATGATTTGCCGCCTAAAGAAAAAGTGTTACACATACTGCTTGAAATTGTCCCGACAAATGCTGAAACGATTAGAGAGATGGAGGTATGGTTTGCTTTTACTGTTTATGCGAGACATAAAGATAATATGTTTGACGCGGGACATGACGAGATTTACAAAGCAATTCGAAATCTGATTGACTACTTGGACCAGATTCATTTACTGCAAAAACATGCTGATAAAGAAATAGAAGGAGAGAGGCTGTACGCCTTAATCGATGGCTTGGCTTTACATGCGATGTTTGACCCTCGCCGTGTGAATAAAGAACGGATCAAACGTGTTATTATGCAGCATTTACAATCTATATGCGTTGATGAATCAGCCAAGAGTGAATAGGTCACTGCAAAAAGTTATTCTGAATGGACAAGTCTCCAAAAAGAATAACTTTTTTATGAGAATCAAGCGTAACTGCAAGAATGAATTGAAGAATGGAACGGCCGCATATTGTTTGGTAAAGTGGGAATGGAAGAGAGAATGAAAGAACTTCATATTGATAGGTATGGTGAAAATGGTTACTTATGCGGTACATACATCTTTTTATACTAATAACAGAATTACAATATACTTTTACCTTTAAACATAACGAAAATATCGGCTTACGGGTAAGAAAATGATTCCATGCAAACAAGCGCCTTTGGGGCAATTTCAAAGGCGCTGTATTCTTTCGACAGGTGAAAGTTTCTTCATTTGTTTTGTACATCAATAGTATATACCGCACGATCAGTCAGTACCTTCAATCCGCCATTTTCTTGGTGAATGTGAATATCTCCTAATAAAGGAATTTCATAAGCGTTCTGCGGAAGCGGTACGTCTCCAGCTTCAGTAAAGGTTGTTCCTTCCCCTTCCAGGACGAGTTCGTCATTTGCAACGTAGTCGTCAGGGTGGTTTGTGCTGCGTATGCCCACTTTTTGAAGGTGAAGAACAATCTGATCCAAATCTGAAATCTCGTCTTGGTTATTGGTCAGCTCGCCTTTTCTAATATCAAGCGTCTGGCCGATCCGCTCTCTCAACCATTCGGAAAGCTCAGTGTTGTTGAGTGTCATCAGTCATTCCTCCTTTTGATCTATACTGTACTATTCCCAATTGTTTTATGTTTTACACTCTGCTGGATATAGCGGCTTATGTACGCTAAAAAAACACTGCTGACCCTTTTTATAAAGAACCAGCAGTGTCCACGAAGATCATGAAATCTTATTCACCAGGAATAGCTTTCTCGGCATTGATTGCTCCGGCACCGTAAATATTCGGGTCTTCGCCTGTCCATTTATCGGCCCCATTTTTAAGCAGCTCTTTCACTTCATCCGGTGTTAGGTCTGGATTTTGCTGGAGTATTAAGGCGGCGATTCCCGCACAAATTGGCGTTGCCATTGATGTCCCTGACATTGTGAAATACTGGGACCCTACACGGCTTGATTTTTGCAGCTTATCGATATATGAATTCGGTGAGCGAAGGGAAATGATGTTTACGCCCGGCGCTACAATATCGGGCTTTTCTTTCCCGTATACAGTCGGTCCGCGGCTTGAGAAAGAAGCGACTGTATCATCTTCGCTGCTTCCTGTATTGTTATCGTCAAACGCACCGACAGTAATGACTTTTTCGCTTACACCAGGGCTTGAAATAGTCTGCTGATCAGGACCAGAATTTCCGGCAGCAACACAGACGACAATCCCGGCGTTCCAAGCTTCTTCAACTGCTTTGACTAAAGGGTCTTCTAGTTCATTGTCATAACGCAGCGCATCGCCGCCAAGGGACATGCTGATAATATCAATTGGTTCATCCGGATTGTCTTCATTATATTGAATGCACCATTCGACGCCTTCAATAATGTCCGCTAACGTGCCTGAACCTTGTTTGTTCAGCACTTTTACTCCAATTAAATTGGCTTCCGGTGCAGGGCCGCGGTAACGGCCGGAAGACGACGCGCCGCTGCTTGCGACATCACCTGCGCAGTGTGTGCCATGTCCATTATCATCATACGGCTCTGTTTTTTGGTTTACCATATCGGCAAAGCCAATAATTCTTCCCTCTAAGTCAGGGTGCGGGTAGATTCCTGTATCGACTACTGCGACTGTAACGCCTTTACCTGTTAAGGTTTGCCCGTTTCTGACGACTTCCTTTGCATGGCTTGCTTCGGCTGCAGTGTCAAGAAGCGCTTTGACTTCGCGGTTTAAATACACTTTGCGGATATCGCTGCATTCAGAAAGAAGAGAATGCAATGCTGAAGGGGTAACCTCTGCGCTGCAGCAATTGATTTTGTTAAAACGTTTTTTTAGCTTGCTGCGTTTTTCTTTTTGCAAAACCTGTCCCGTCATTTGAAAGCCTGCCTCATGGCAGCCTTCCTCGAATTCTATGATGACCGACATTTTTTTTCTGTTATTTAACTTTGTTTCAAAAAACTGATGTAAAAAGCAAGGAGTCCACTTGAAGGGCTTGTAGAGCTGCAAGACGCTTTCCCGCAACGGCCAATCAAGCTTATGAGCGTTTGCTCTCACCATTTGTACCATAGAGTAGCCAAACATCGATTTTCCTCCTATTAAGAAGTTCTCTGTATACTCTATGAGTGGATCGTATGTTTGGTAAGTTTGTTTGTCCTTTAGAGGAGGCGGACAAGAGTTTGTTTTTACGAATCTTTTGAATCTGATACGAAAGAATCATGTGTACTGTTAATCATTGGGTATTGAAAAGGAACGTTTGTTCGTATTATCATTTATATATATCAAACAGGAGGGAGTGATAGATCGTATGGATATTTTCTTACGCCGGTCTTTGGAAGATCAAATACCGATCTGCATTATATATATGAAGAAAGACGGCACCATAACAAAAAGAACGATTATCGTCAGGCAGAAAAGCAATACACAAATTAAAGCTTTTTGTTTTACGAACCATCAGATCAGAACGTTTTTATTAGACTCTATCCTCTCCTGTGACTTTGCGCGAACAAGGAAGCAAGAACCCCGGTTCGCAGGACTATAACAGGCTGTCGGCTTCAGCATCCCTGACAGCCTGGTTTTTAGTAAAACCTTCCTTATACCTCTATACATTTAATTACCAAGTGAGGTTGTTCCTACCTTTTTTGTTTTTCCTCTCAATCTTTTTTCACTGATATTTGTATATAACCGCTGATAAATGTGACATTCAATTGATTTTTTGAAACCGGGAACTTTTTCACTGATGATATAGTGTATACAATGGTAAGATAAAACCTATTGACTACACCTCATATAATGAACCTTGCCATTCTTGTGAAAGGAGTTTAACATGAGAAGATTTTTACTAAATGTCATATTCGTCTTAGCCATAGTCTTATTCATAAGATATGTTCATTACTCATTAGAACCTGAACCATCTAACCAGCCGGATACATATTCAAATTTCAGCAGCCTGGCAGAGAATGAGGACCCTGCCGATTATGATATTTCGTATCAAGAGAAAAAAGGAAGCAAAGTTTTAATCATGTCTCCGCACGGCGGAAGAATTGAAGGTGGAGTAAGTGAGCTTGTGCGTTATTTCAACAATGACTACTCGACTTACCTGTTTGAGGGCTTAAAGTCACAGGATAATCAAACGCTGCACATTACAAGCACCAACTTTGATGAGCCATTGGCTAAAGAGAAGATTAAGGAGCACCAGTACGTTGTCGCTTTTCACGGATATAAAGGAGAAAACAAAAATACACTTGTCGGAGGCACAGACCGTAAGCGGGCGAAAATGATTGTCAGAGCTCTTGAAAAAAGAGGGTTTTCCGCCGAATTAGCGTCCTCTCAAAGCGGCCTTGCAGGATTAAGTGCAGATAACATTAATAACCAGGGGGAAACCGGGCTGAGTATCCAGCTAGAAATCAGCCGTGAACAGAGAGAAGCCTTTTTTGATGATTTTTACTATAAAGATAGGAAATACACGAAAACCAGTGAATTCTACTCTTATGTTCGCGCGATAAAACATGTACTTGAAAAAGAATATTCCTAATAAGCAAATCAGAGGACAAAATCAAGGAAGATCAGTAGACTGAAATGGAATCCATTGAAGGAGGCAATCATATGGCAGATCATCATTTTTATTTAAAAGCGAATTGGCCGGGAAAACGTAATGATGTCGGCACAATCGAAAGCGGCAATCTCATCACGTCTATTTCCATTCCTAAAGAAATGGACGGACCGGGGGAAGGGACCAACCCGGATGAAATGCTTCTCGGGGCAGCGGCAACCTGTTATATTATTACACTTGCTGCTATGATGGAAAGAAGCGGACTGGAAAAAGAAGATCTGCAGATGGAATCAGAAGGCATAGTTGATGTGACAAGAGGGATCTTTACATACAAAAAAATCATTCACCGCCCCGCAGTAGTCCTCAGACACGATGCCTCAAAAGAAGACGTAGCGTTAGCCCACAAGCTTTGTGAAAAAGCGGAGTCTTCTTGCATGATCTCACGAGCCATTCAAGGAAACGTCGAATTGCAGCTAGAAGCTTCTGTGAAAATATCGGGGCAATCATAAAGAAGCAGACGGTCAATGACAGGCCGTCTGCTTTTTTTCTTTATTAGGGGCTTTTGACTGATTTAACAGCACAACGCCTGCAATGATGAGTGTTAGCCCACATATACCCTTCAAGCTGACAGTTTCGCCAAAAAGCAAAAAACCGACTACCGCTGTAAGCGCCGTCCCGATACCGGACCAAGTGGCGTATGCGCTTGATAAGTCTATGGTTCTTAAAGAAAAGCTTAAAAACGTGAAAGCGGACAGAAATCCGGCAGCCACTCCGATAATAGGCCAGAATTGTGTAAAGCCTTCGGAGAATTTGAGCATTGTGCTCCCAAATACCTCAGATAATATGGCAAGAGCCAAATAAAGAAATCCTCTCATATACAACACTCCCTTACTGCCAATTAAGCAGCACAACACCTGAAATTAATAGACCAATCCCAATAAGTCCTTTTACATTCAGTTTTTCTTTGAAAAATTTCGCCCCGATCACGGCCGTCAGCACCGTACCCACGCCGCTCCATGTCGCATATGAAAGGCTTAGAGGGATGCGGTTTAGGGTCAGCGACAGCATATAAAAGGCAAGGGAATAACCAATCACGACCAATGCGCTCGGCTTCCACTTTTTGAAGCCGTCAGACACTTTCAGCATGGCTGCTCCAATTGATTCTGAGCATATGGCAATTGCGAGGAATAAGTATCCGATCATCATCGTAATCCCCCTCACTCAAAATATGATAAATGTAAGTTAATGAAAAGATCATCAGCTAGAAAAATATTAGTGTAAACCTATGTATGAGTCAAGAGATTCATTTTACCTCAGGTTCGGGGGATAAAAAAGACCCCTTTTATAAGGGGCTGCCGGGTTTAATAGTAATATGGGTACGGAGGATATGGATATCCGCCATAAAAATAAGGGTTAAATAAAGCGCTTCCTACAAGTCCGCCTACCAAACCGCCAAAAAAAGGTCCTCCGTAAAATCCAAATGGCCGTCCAAAGCCATAGCCAAACCCAGGTCTAACCCAAGGTCTTCCAAATCCGTAGCCAAACCCAGGTCTGCCAAAGATTCTTGCATCATTTCCAGCAATGAAATGCTCCACTTCGTTCATTTTTTCTTTCCTCCAATAATAAAGTATAGATGATGCAGTGTATTCAGCCTATCTAAATTTGATTGGGCGTTCAGCTCAAAAAGAAGGAGAGTGAACTGATTGGGCCTGTATCAATCTGACTGGGCCAAGGCGCCGCCTCACGTACATGCTTATCGAGCGAAAACGACCAGCGAAGAGGGGCATTATCATATCATTGAAGGTTTTACTCAGCCGGCAAACGGAACGAATACGGATCGCCATACACACTATTTCACTGGGATTACTTCTTTTGAAAATGGCCATTTCCACCGCTATTACGGGATCTCAGGCCCTGCCATTCCACGGGCTGACGGCACGCATTATCACGAAATTGAAGAAAACACTTATCTCGCTTATAACGAGCCGATTCAGATCCGTTACGGAGGCGTTGTGTACGATCCCCGAAATCAAACCAGGAAGACGCACCGCCATCATTTGAAAGGCAAGACACGGGAGATCGTCGGAAATGAGCCTCTTGGCTGGTAAAAGAGATGTTTACTGCTGCAAAAAAAAGGGCAAAATGGATAGGTGATTATATATGATGAATGCTATAATGGGGGGAGATTTGTAAAAGAGAGTGATACATAGTGAAAAATAAGAAACAGCCCGTTGTCATATTAGTCGGACCAACGGCAGTGGGGAAAACCAATTTAAGCATTCAGCTTGCTAAGGCTTTGAACGCGGAAATTATCAGCGGAGACTCCATGCAGGTTTATAAAGGAATGGACATCGGGACAGCTAAAATCTCTGAACAGGAGACAGAAGGTGTGCCTCATCATCTGATTGACATTCTAGATCCGGCAGATTCGTTTTCCACCGCGGATTATCAAGGCTTGGTCAGAAATAAAATCAGCGAAATTGCAAAAAGAGGAAAGCTTCCGATGATTGTCGGCGGTACGGGGCTTTACATTCAATCCGTCCTTTACGATTATACATTTACGGAAGAGGCGAACGATCCGGCGTTTCGGGAAGAAATGCAGAAGGCTGTGGTGCAAAAGGGGGCGGAATTCCTTCACGCTAAGCTGGCCGCGGCTGATCCGGAGGCAGCAAAAGCGATTCATCCGAATAATACAAGAAGAGTGATTCGCGCACTGGAGATTTTACATACATCTGGTAAAACGATGTCGCAGCATTTAAAAGAGCAAAAGCGGGAGCTGCTGTACAATGCTGTATTAATCGGGCTTACAATGGACAGAGACACGCTTTATGAAAGAATTAATCAGCGGGTCGACCTGATGATGGAAGCCGGACTTCTTCCGGAAGTGAAACAGCTCTACGACCGAAAATTGAGAGACTGTCAATCGATACAGGCGATCGGCTACAAGGAGCTGTATGCATATTTTGACGGATTTGTGACACTTTTTGAGGCTGTTGAGCAATTAAAGCAAAACTCCAGACGGTATGCGAAACGCCAGCTGACGTGGTTTCGCAACAAAATGCCGATTGAGTGGTTCGATATGACCCCGCCTGTTGATATGGAGCTGAAAAAAAAGGAAATTTTCACACATATAGCAGGAAAACTGCAACTTTAATCGAAACTGTATGATATAGAGAATCAAGGAGGACGAAACATGAAACCGATTAATATTCAGGATCAGTTTTTGAATCAAATCCGCAAAGAAAATACGTATGTCACTGTTTTTTTACTGAACGGCTTTCAATTGCGCGGCCAGGTGAAAGGCTTTGATAACTTTACCGTATTGCTAGAATCGGAAGGTAAGCAGCAGCTTATATATAAACATGCGATCTCGACTTTTGCACCGCAAAAAAACGTCCAGCTTGAATTAGAATAGACCATACAAAGATATAAAGAAATAGAAGAATCTCGGGCTTTCAGCCCGAGGTTTTTTGTGTCGCAGAAGCTTCTATAGAGATTACAAAAATATAGGAATTTGGTTATTTGTGTAAATTTCATATTAAGGTACAATGATTTGTGATTATGCTGGAAAGGGGAGAGGAAAATGGTTCACAAACGAAAAAGTGCCGTATCATGCGGCCTGGTGGTTTTGTTAACACTGCTGTTTGTCACGCTGCCGGTATCTAAAACTTGGGCAGCAAGCATAAACGGCACGCTTATGCAGTACTTTGAATGGTACCTGCCTAATGACGGACAACATTGGAAACGTTTGCAAGGAGATGCGGGGCATTTATCTGAAATCGGAATCACTGCTGTATGGATTCCTCCTGCATACAAAGGAACAAGTCAATCTGACAATGGATATGGCCCATATGATTTGTACGATTTAGGAGAATTTCAGCAAAAAGGGACGGTGAGGACAAAATACGGCACAAAGCATGAGCTTCAGTCAGCGATCAGCTCCCTGCATTCGCAAAACATCCAAGTATATGGTGATGTCGTTTTGAATCATAAGGCGGGCGCGGATGCAACAGAAGATGTAAGGGCGGTCGAAGTGAATCCGAACGATAGGAATCAGGAAATATCAGGAGAGTATCAAATAAAAGCATGGACAGACTTTCATTACCCAGGCCGCGGAAGCACGTACAGCGATTTTAAGTGGCATTGGTATCATTTCGACGGAGCAGATTGGGACGAATCCCGAAAGCTGAACCGCATCTATAAATTTCAAGGGGATGGAAAGGCATGGGATTGGGAAGTATCCAGGGAAAACGGCAACTACGATTATTTGATGTATGCAGACGTCGACTATGATCACCCGGATGTTGTTGCAGAAACAAAAAGATGGGGTACCTGGTATGCGAACGAGCTTCAACTCGACGGTTTTCGGCTTGACGCTGTTAAACACATTAAATTTTCGTTTCTGAGTGATTGGGTAAAGGCAGTCAGGCAATCAACAGGAAAGGAAATGTTTACAGTTGCAGAGTATTGGCAAAATAACCTGAACGAACTCGAAAACTATTTGAATAAAACTGATTTTAAGCAATCCGTTTTTGATGTCCCGCTTCATTATCATTTGCAGGCTGCATCCTCACAAGGGGGCGGCTATGATATGAGACATTTGCTGGATGGCACTGTCGTAGCGAAGCATCCTATGCAAGCGGTAACCTTTGTGGAAAATCATGATACACAGCCGGGGCAATCTTTGGAGTCGACTGTACAAACATGGTTTAAGCCGCTCGCGTATGCCTTCATATTAACGAGAGAGGCTGGTTACCCGCAGGTTTTCTATGGAGATATGTATGGAACAAAGGGATCATCATCAAGGGAAATTCCGGTGCTCAAAAATAAAATAGAACCTATCTTAAAAGCACGTAAACATTATGCATACGGGACCCAGCATGATTATTTAGATCATGAGGATGTGATTGGCTGGACGAGGGAAGGTGATCAATCGGCCGCCCAATCAGGATTGGCCGCTTTAATCACAGACGGTTCCGGCGGGTCAAAGAGGATGTACGTCGGGAAGCAAAATGCCGGCGAGACATGGTATGACATCACTGGGAACCGCTCCGCTCCTGTTACGATTGGTTCTGATGGATGGGGAGAGTTTCATGTAAATGGGGGTTCAGTATCTATTTATGTACAGAAGTAAGAAATAGAGGGGCTGAGAAACTAGCAGCCTCTCTTGTTTATTTTATCTTGCGTGGTCTACTTGATAATGAGAACATAAAAAGGGGTGAAATGTATATAATGTAAAAAATTTGAATGTTAGGGGAGTTAATGAATGTTTTCTGAATTCGAAGCGGAGTTAAGACGAATCAGAATTGCACTTGTCTGGATTGCCGTGTTTTTATTATTTGGTGCGTGCGGGAGAGATGAAACAGTGATTGAAACGGATAGCGGAGATTCTTATGAAACGCCCCAGCCAAGCTCATTTCCGCTCGAAAATAACCATTTTGGAATCGTAAATGACGGCAATATAGAAATTTATGAGTATAATGAGGCTGATAACAAGGTAAAGCTTAAAAAAGAGTATCCATCTGATGGGCTTGAATAAAATTCACAAGCATGGAATTTTACAAAGCAGACGCAGGCCGCTAAACTGAATACTGACACAGAACATACAGAGGGTGAAATGATGAAGCATAAGATTATTGTCAATCACTGGGAAGAAATCTGTGAAGACGATTCCTGCTATGAATATGGAACGAGTATTATTGTTAATGGAAAAGAATTAATCAGAGAAGCCTCAATTATAAGCGCATTGAAGGCAGTTTTAGAAGAAATCGGCGCTGACGCAGAAATAGAAGAAACTGTCGAAAGCGAAAAATGCTGTGACAGTATAAGAAAAAAAAATCTAGACTACTAAGCAGTTTTTTTTCGTGTTATGATATACATCGGCTTAAAAACGACACTTCGAGTAGGATGAGAGATGATTCTCGTTCTGCTCTCTTTTTTGGGCCCTGATGAGGGTGCCAGAGAGAAAATATGAATTTTTTATTAAAACGAATCTATATATTGTGTTTTTGCCAGAGGGTAGTATACTATATATAGTGTTAGTGGTTGAGAGATTCATATTTTTTGATAGGTCGTGATAAAACGTGGTACAAATCATATTTGATTCAAAAACAGGGAATGTTCAGCGCTTTGTAAATAAGATAGGCCTTCAGCAGATCCGCAAGGTGGACGAAATTGACCATCTGGACACTCCGTTTGTTTTGGTCACCTACACGACAAACTTCGGCCAAGTACCGGCATCAACACAATCATTTCTCGAAAAATACGCCCATCTCTTATTAGGCGTCGCTGCGAGCGGCAATAAAGTATGGGGCGATAACTTTGCGAAAAGCGCCGATACTATTTCAAGACAATATCAGGTGCCGATTTTGCACAAATTTGAACTCAGCGGCACATCTAAAGACGTTGAATTGTTTACTCAGGAGGTAGAAAGAGTTGTCACAAAATCAAGTGCCAAAATGGATCCAGTTAAATAACGAAATCATGATCCAAAAAGATGGAAAATTTCAGTTTGATAAGGATAAAGAGGCTGTACATAGCTATTTTGTAGATTATATCAATCAAAACACAGTATTCTTTCACGATTTAAAAGAGAAGCTGGATTATTTGATTGAAAATCAATACTATGAAGAAGAGTTTTTAAGCCTTTATTCTTTTGAAGACATTAAAGAAGTGTTTAAGACAGCTTACGCTAAGAAGTTTCGTTTTCCTTCCTTCATGAGTGCGTTTAAATTCTATAATGACTATGCTTTGAAAACGAATGACAAGAAAAAAATCCTCGAGCGTTATGAGGACCGGATCTCAATTGTTGCGCTGTTCTTCGCAAACGGCGACACTGAGAAAGCAAAAGAATATGTGAACCTGATGATTAATCAGGAATATCAGCCGAGCACACCGACATTTTTGAATGCGGGCAGAAAACGCCGCGGAGAACTTGTGAGCTGCTTCTTGCTCGAAGTCAATGATTCTTTAAACGACATTTCAAGAGCGATCGATATTTCCATGCAGCTTTCTAAACTGGGCGGCGGGGTTTCTCTTAACCTGTCCAAGCTTCGCGCAAAAGGTGAAGCCATCAAAGATGTTGAGAATGCCACAAAAGGCGTTGTAGGCGTCATGAAGCTTCTTGATAACGCGTTCCGATATGCTGACCAAATGGGACAAAGACAAGGATCTGGCGCGGCGTATTTAAACATTTTCCATCGTGATATCAATGATTTTCTCGATACGAAAAAGATTTCTGCCGACGAGGATGTGCGCGTCAAAACACTTTCTATCGGTGTGGTCATTCCGGACAAGTTCGTTGAGCTTGCGCGTGAGGACAAAGCGGCTTATGTATTCTATCCGCATACCATCTATAAAGAGTACGGACAGCACATGGACGAAATGGACATGAATGAAATGTACGACAAGTTCGTCGACAACCCTCGGGTGAAAAAAGAGAAAATCAACCCGCGGAAATTGCTTGAAAAACTGGCCGTGCTTCGTTCTGAATCAGGCTATCCATACATCATGTTCCAGGATAATGTCAACAAAGTACATGCGAATAACCATATTTCAAAGGTGAAATTTTCTAACCTTTGCTCCGAAGTGCTGCAGGCATCTCAAGTTTCTTCTTACACAGACTACGATGTAGAAGATGAAATCGGTTTGGATATTTCCTGCAACCTGGGATCGCTTAACATTCTCAACGTGATGGAGCACAAATCGATTGAAAAGACTGTTAAGCTTGCGACTGATTCTTTAACTCACGTTTCTGAAACGACTGATATCCGTAATGCGCCTGCTGTAAGACGGGCAAACAAAGCGATGAAATCAATCGGTCTCGGCGCGATGAACCTTCACGGATACCTTGCGCAAAACGGCATCGCGTATGAAAGTCCAGAAGCGCGCGACTTTGCGAACACATTCTTTATGATGGTGAACTTCTACTCTATCCAGCGTTCTGCGGAGATCGCAAAAGAGAAGGGCGAGACGTTTGATCAATATGAAGGATCAACCTATGCAACCGGTGAATATTTCGATAAGTACGTTTCAACTGATTTCTCACCGAAATACGAAAAAATCGCAAATCTGTTTGAAGGTATGCATATCCCGACGGCAGAGGACTGGAAGCAATTAAAAGCATTTGTCGCTGAACACGGCATGTATCACAGCTACAGATTATGCATTGCGCCGACAGGCTCGATTTCATACGTTCAGTCAAGCACGGCATCTGTCATGCCGATTATGGAACGAATTGAAGAAAGAACATACGGCAACTCAAAAACGTACTACCCAATGCCTGGGCTTGCATCTAATAACTGGTTCTTCTACAAAGAAGCCTATGATATGGATATGTTCAAAGTCGTAGATATGATCGCGACAATCCAGCAGCACGTTGATCAGGGAATCAGCTTTACATTGTTCCTAAAAGATACAATGACGACTCGTGATTTAAACCGGATTGATTTGTATGCACATCACAGAGGAATTAAAACCATTTACTATGCAAGAACGAAAGATACTGGGCAAGACAGCTGCCTTTCTTGTGTTGTTTGATTAAAGGAGAGTTTATAGTGACGAAAATTTATGACGCAGCAAACTGGTCAAAGCATGAAGACGACTTTACCCAAATGTTCTATAACCAAAATGTGAAACAGTTCTGGCTTCCGGAAGAGATTGCTTTAAACGGCGATCTCCTCACATGGAAGTACCTCGGGAAAAACGAGCAAGACACGTATATGAAGGTACTGGCCGGATTGACTCTTCTTGATACAGAGCAGGGGAATACAGGAATGCCGATCGTGGCTGAACACGTAGACGGCCACCAGCGGAAAGCCGTGCTGAATTTTATGGCGATGATGGAGAACGCCGTTCACGCAAAATCGTACTCTAATATTTTCATGACACTGGCACCGACTGAAACGATTAATGAAGTATTTGAATGGGTCAAACAAAACAAATTTTTGCAGAAAAAAGCGCAAATCATCGTCGGACTCTACAAAGCGATTAAAAAAGATGACGAGATTTCACTGTTCAAAGCCATGGTTGCATCTGTGTATTTAGAAAGCTTCCTATTCTACAGCGGTTTCTATTATCCGTTATATTTCTACGGACAAGGAAAACTGATGCAAAGCGGTGAAATCATCAACCTGATCCTTCGTGATGAAGCGATTCACGGTGTTTATGTCGGACTTCTCGCTCAGGAAATCTACAATAAGCAGACAGAAGAGACAAAAGCAGAACTTCGCGAATTTGCCATTGACCTTTTGAATGAGCTTTATGAGAATGAGCTTGAGTATACCGAGGACTTATATGACCAAGTCGGACTCTCACACGATGTCAAGAAGTTCATTCGCTATAATGCGAATAAAGCGCTGATGAACCTTGGATTTGATGCGTACTTTGAAGAGGAAGATATTAATCCGATCGTTTTAAACGGATTAAATACAAAAACAAAATCACATGACTTCTTCTCCATGAAGGGGAACGGGTACAAAAAGGCGACCGTTGAGCCGATCAAAGACGACGACTTTTTCTTTGATGATGAAAAAGAGCAGATATAATATCTGCTCTTTTCGGCTTGAAGGTTGAAATAGGAGGACGCAGTAATCATGGGAAAAATGGACGAAATCATTTTGGTCGCTCCGCGCGATGAAGTGTTTAAAAAAGAAAAATTGACTTTTCAAGGCGTAAACAGTGAAGATGCCCGAGTAGCAGAAATTATGGCTCAAATTGAGGCAACCTATCGTGAAATGAGAAGGGGAGACGCCGAAGAAGATCCTCATTATAAGCAGCCGATTCCTTATGTCGTCATTAAACGCGAGGATGAAGTTTTCCTCTATGAGCGGCTGGCTGGCGGCGGGGAATCACGTCTTCACAATAAGCTTTCTCTTGGCTTTGGCGGCCATATGAATCATATTGAAGGAGCCGCTTCCTTTGCCGAGGTCTTAAAGCTGAACACAGACCGGGAGCTTGATGAAGAACTGCAAATCGAAGAAGAGGATAAGCAGGCCATTATCACATTAGGTTTGATCAATGATGATGACAACAGTGTCGGTAAAGTGCATATCGGTATTCTATCTGCGCTTCAATTAAAGCCCGGCTCACATGTGGAAGTCAAAGAGAAAGAGCAAATCGCGGGTAAATGGATGAAAATTTCGGAACTAAAACAAACAGACATTTATAACCGACTGGAAACATGGTCGCAATTTGTGGTTGACATTCTTGAATAAAAAAACCCGGTTTCTCATGAAGAGGAACCGGGTTTTTTTATCAGGCATGCTCGTCTACAGCAATATTATGACTCTTGGATGACCACAGCGTCAAACCCGGCATTATCTGCTCTGGCGGCAAGGGCGTCAGCATTATCTTTGGAGGAAAATGCGCCGATCTGCACCTTATATAATCCGCCCTTCAAGAGCACAATGGCGTCAAAGCCCTTAGACTCTGCGCTGCTTGCAAGATTGTCCGCATTTGCTTTGACCTTAAAAGCGCCAATTTGAACCTTATATAATCTTGAGTCGGATGTCTTTTGAAGGCTGAAGGCTTGCTCCAACCCGTTTGCATGTCCTCTTGCCAAGCTTTGAATAAAGCTGCTCGTTTTAAGCTTGTTCGCATCTGTAACCGTATCAATAAAACCGTTTTCCGTAAGCAGGGCAGGCATTGAGGATTCCCTTAATACGTGGAAGTTTGCTGTTTTTTTGCCGCGGTCGGAAAAGTCGACAGCTTGTATGACTTCAGAGTGAATCTCCGATTGATAAGTCGTTGTCGGTGCTCCGACTCCCGGATAAATGTAGCTTTCGAAACCTGTTCCGCCCCCGGCATTAATGTGAATGGATAAAAAGAAATCTGCTCCCCAGTTATTTGCAGCATTTGTCCGGTCGCTTAAGCTGACGTATTGGTCGCTTGTCCGGCTCAACAGCACAGTGACACCCTCATACTCATTCGTTAATATAGTGCGTAAAGCTAAAGCGATTTGCAGGGTTAACGTTTTTTCTTGAAGACCATTGCCAGTTGCGCCTGGGTCGGACCCGCCATGACCTGGATCGATAAAAATTTTAACCATTCTCCATCACCTCATTACAGGATATGAAAAAAGACGGCTTCTGCTTGTACGATTATCATCCGGCTGAAAAATGAGGAAATGACCCCTGTTACCCGTAAAATTATTTCTCGGGAAAGCGCACAAATCAACAGGATATGACAGGAAGGTTGCTAAAAGTCTGCTTTTTTTACACAGCTATGGTGCGATCCTCCATTTCGGAATTCGTTTGCTGTTAAAGGCGATATACCAAGTGCCGGACAAAGATTATAAGGAAAGAATGAGTGATTTTATTTCGATGTTAGACATGGAAGGTTTCTTAGACACACCGGTCAGACAGCCCTCCTTAGGACTGCGAATGAAAGGGGAAGCTGTAGCTGCTTTTATACATCACGTCAAAATCCTCTTTCTCGATGAGCCGACAATCGTTTTAGATATTGTTGCGAAAAGTAGACACAGCAATTTCTTCATCGCGTAAATACTGAGGATAAAACGACGATTCTCTCACCTCTCATCAATTGATGACATTGAACGTTTATGTAAACGGATCATCCTGATTGATGAGGGAGAAATCAAATTCGACGGACCAAAAGATAAGCTGTCACAATTGACGAACAGTAAGAGAAGCTTGGCTGTTGAAGTAAACGCCGTTATGCAGACTGGAATTCACTTTCATGTCAACCTACTGAAGTGAAAGGGGACACGTTATACTTTCATACATCTGATGATTCACAAATTCATCAGCTCATCCCAAGCATATCTGCGCAATATACTGTTTTACAAATAGAAATAACAGAGGCCGGCATCGAGAATATACTGACGGAGGTTTATACATCAAAGAAATATCACCTTCATAGCTGTGTGTTCTAACAAATTTGCTAAAAATAAAATCTCTTGGTTTGTCCACCCTGTGTCCGTGAATACAATAAGAAATAAAGTATTTCTCGGGAAAGCGCAGGATTCCCCATGGTTCCCGAAAAAAAGCATTTGTTTCGACACATGATAGGCGTTTGTCACATAAGGCATACGCTTGAATATCATATAGAGAGAATTGAGAGGTGAAAATGTTGGAGCGCGCTGTGACTTATAAAAACAACGGACAGATCAACATTATTCTTAACGGACAAAAGCAGGTGCTGACAAATGCTGAGGCAGAAGCGGAGTATCAAGCCGCTTTGCAAAAAAACGAAGCTAAGCACGGCATTTTGAAGGAAATAGAAAAAGAGATGAACACACTGGTTGGAATGGAGGAAATGAAGCGAAACATTAAGGAAATATACGCATGGATTTTTGTCAATCAAAAACGTGCGGAACAAGGCTTAAAGGTGGGAAAGCAAGCGCTGCATATGATGTTTAAAGGGAATCCAGGGACTGGGAAAACGACAGTTGCGCGGCTTATCGGCCGGCTGTTCTTTGAAATGAACGTACTGTCTAAAGGTCACCTGATCGAAGCGGAACGTGCTGACTTGGTCGGGGAATACATTGGGCACACCGCCCAAAAGACGAGGGATTTAATCAAAAAGTCATTAGGCGGCATATTATTTATAGACGAAGCCTATTCCCTTGCAAGAGGCGGCGAAAAGGACTTTGGGAAAGAAGCGATTGACACGCTCGTGAAGCACATGGAAGACAAACAGCATGAATTCATTTTAATTCTTGCCGGATATTCACGGGAAATGGAGCATTTTTTATCATTGAATCCCGGTCTCCAATCCAGATTTCCCATCTCCATCGATTTTCCGGATTATTCCGTCAACCAGCTTATGGAAATTGCAAAACGAATGATCGCAGAACGGGAATACCAGCTCAGTCAGGAAGCTGAATGGAAGTTAAAGGATTACTTAATGACAGTCAAAAGCACAACAAGTCCCATTAAATTCAGCAATGGCCGTTTTGTCAGAAATGTCATTGAAAAATCGATTAGAGCGCAAGCCATGAGACTTCTAATGGGCGACCAATACTTAAAAAGCGATTTGATGACCATTAAAAGCCAAGATCTCTCAATTAAAGAAGACGCCGCTGGCTCGGTATAGACCTCTTGCTGTGAGAGGTCTTTTTTTCTAATGTATTTCTTGCTTTGCGCAGGAATCGTTTTGTGGTATACACATGCAGGGTTTGGTATGATAATACTACTGCCCACAATATGCAATAGAAAGGAACATCCATTTGAACGAACAAGAAACAAGACAGGAAAAGGCCATTTTAGTCGGATGTCAGCTGCCGCATATCACAGATGAGCATTTTGAAAATTCGATGGAAGAGCTTGCATCACTGACAAAAACAGCAGAGGGAACGGTATTGACCAGCGTCACGCAAAAAAGAAACCGGGCCGACGCAGCTACATATATAGGAAAAGGGAAGGTTGAAGAGCTGAAGGCGCTCGTTGAAGAGCTTGAAGCCGATCTCCTTATTTTTAATGATGAACTGTCACCTAGCCAACTAAAGTCCTTGGCCACTGCGATTGAAGTGAAAATCATCGACCGCACGCAATTGATATTAGATATTTTCGCGAAAAGAGCAAGAACACGGGAAGGAAAGCTTCAAATTGAGCTGGCGCAGCTGCAGTATGCGCTCCCGCGTCTGACGGGACAGGGGATCAACCTTTCCCGGCAAGGCGGAGGGATCGGCGCGAGAGGACCGGGGGAAACAAAACTGGAGACCGACCGCCGCCATATTAGAAATCGCATTCACGAAATTAACACGCAGTTATCCGCCGTCATTCGCCATAGAAGCCGCTACCGTGAAAGAAGAAAGAAAAACGGTGTGCTGCAAATCGCTCTTGTCGGGTATACGAACGCGGGGAAATCAACGTGGTTTAACCGCCTGACAAGCGCTGACAGCTATGAAGAAGACCTTCTGTTCGCCACACTGGACCCTATGACCAGAAAAATGGTACTGCCAAGCGGCTACAGCGTGCTCCTTTCAGATACGGTCGGTTTTATTCAAGATCTTCCGACGACACTGATCGCTGCATTCCGCTCAACGCTTGAAGAAGTAAAAGAAGCGGATGTGATTCTGCATCTGATTGATTCCTCAAATGAGGATTACGCAGGGCACGAAAAAACAGTGCTTCGCTTGCTGGAAGAGCTTGAAGCAGATGATATCCCGGTGCTGACGGCTTACAATAAACGCGATCAAAAGCTGCCTGACTTTATCCCGTCCGTTGGGAAGAATCATATCATGGTCAGTGCGAGATTTGAGGAGGATGCTGAAAAGTTTAAAGAAGCCATCCAGCGTTATTTGCGCCAAGAGCTGCTAACGCCTTTTGAAGCGCAGGTACCGGCAGGTGAAGGCAAGCTTCTCTCCAGAATCAAATCCGAAACGATGGTTGACCGTTTTTATTTTAATGAAGAAAACGAACAGTACGACATATCAGGATATGTACAAGAAGAGCAAAGCATCATCGGTGAATTGAAGAAGTATATGTAAGAAGGGAATACAAGGACATGTTCGAAACTTTAACACACGGAGATTTATTAAAAAAAACAGCAATGGAAGTGGAGTCGGAAATTGCCGCCGTTCATAAACAAATAGAAGAAATCAGTGAACGCAATGAATGGAGAGTGCTTCAAAGCTATAGGAAACACAAGGTCAGTGACACTCATTTTACACCGTCTACAGGATACGGCTATGATGACATCGGAAGGGACACACTTGAAAGCATTTATGCAGATGTGTTTGGCGGAGAAGCTGGGCTTGTAAGGCCCCAAATTATCTCAGGCACACATGCGATTTCCATTGCTTTATTCGGTGTCCTCAGACCGGGGGACGAGCTGCTTTATATGACAGGCAAGCCGTATGATACGTTGGAAGAAATTGTCGGCGTCAGAGGCGGCGAAAATTCTGGATCGCTAAAGGATTTCCAAATCGGCTACAATGCGGTTGACCTGACTGAAGACGGAAAAGTAGATTACGATGCTGTCGCTGCAGCTATCAATCCGAAGACAAAGGTGATCGGCATTCAGCGCTCAAAAGGATATGCCAATCGTCCTTCTTTCTTAATTAGTGAAATTAAAGAAATGATCCGTTTTGTAAAGGAAATCAATGAAAACCTTATTGTTTTTGTGGACAACTGTTATGGAGAATTTGTAGAAGAGCTTGAACCTTGTCATGTAGGCGCTGATCTCATGGCGGGATCTCTTATCAAGAATCCGGGAGGTGGTCTAGCCAAAACAGGCGGGTACCTCGTTGGGAAATCTGAATGGATCGAGGCTTGTTCATATCGAATGACTTCACCGGGCATCGGCCGGGAAGCCGGAGCGTCGCTGTACTCGCTCCAGGAAATGTACCAAGGTTTCTTTTTGGCACCTCATGTTGTATCTCAAAGCTTAAAGGGAGCGGTGTTTACAGCCAGATTTCTTGAAAAACTGGGGTTCACATCTAACCCGAGCTGGAACGCGAAAAGAACAGACTTAATTCAATCTGTAGAGTTTTCTGACAGGGAAAAGATGATTGCCTTTTGTCAGGCGATTCAATATGCGTCGCCTATCAATGCTCACGTAACTCCTTATCCGAGCTACATGCCAGGATACGAGGACGATGTGATTATGGCAGCGGGCACATTTATACAAGGAGCAAGCATTGAATTATCAGCTGATGGCCCTATCCGCCCGCCGTATGTAGCGTATGTTCAGGGAGGATTAACCTATGCGCACGTGAAAAACGCCATATGCAGTGCAGTGGATTCTTTAATGGATAAGAAATTAATTTGAATAGTTTCAAATTTTCACTGAATTTCATGTTAAGAATCCTTACATCTTGTTGACACAAAATATAACATCACCTATAATGAAACTAAGTTAAGAAAAGGAGGAAATTGAGATGAGTGATAACATTCGCCGCTCAATGCCTTTATTTCCAATAGGAATTGTCATGCAGTTGACCGAATTATCAGCAAGACAAATTCGGTATTATGAGGAAAATGGACTGATATTTCCAGCTAGAAGCGAAGGAAATAGACGATTATTCTCATTTCACGATGTAGATAAACTGTTAGAAATTAAACACCTGATTGAACAAGGTGTAAACATGGCAGGAATTAAACAAATTCTGGCGAAAGCATCGGCCGAGCCAGAACAGAAACAAAATGAAAAGACAAAGAAACCAATGAAACATGATCTGTCTGATGACGAACTGAGACAGCTCCTGAAAAACGAGCTTATGCAAGCCGGCCGATTCCAAAGAGGAAATACATTCCGTCAAGGCGACATGTCTCGATTCTTTCATTAATCCGTTAGCAACTGTTTTGCTATATACATTTACCTTTTAGAGGAGGAGTTTTACGAAATGGCAAAGTACACAAGAGAAGATATCGTAAAATTAGTAAATGAGGAAAACGTCAAGTACATCCGCCTGCAATTTACCGACATTCTTGGAACAATCAAGAACGTTGAGATTCCTGTAAGCCAGCTTCAAAAAGCACTTGATAATAAGGTCATGTTTGACGGATCTTCCATTGAAGGTTTCGTTCGCATCGAAGAATCAGATATGTACCTGTATCCTGATCTAAATACATTTGTTATCTTCCCATGGACAGCTGAAAAAGGTAAAGTAGCACGTTTCATCTGTGATATTTACAATCCGGATGGTACACCTTTCGAAGGTGACCCGCGAAACAACTTAAAACGGATATTGAAAGAAATGGAAGACCTGGGCTTCAGTGATTTCAACCTTGGACCTGAGCCTGAATTCTTCTTATTCAAATTAGACGAAAAAGGCGAACCGACGCTTGAATTAAACGACAAGGGCGGATATTTCGACTTAGCTCCAACTGACTTGGGAGAAAACTGCCGCCGCGATATCGTTCTTGAGCTTGAAGAGATGGGCTTTGAAATCGAAGCATCTCACCACGAGGTAGCGCCTGGCCAGCACGAAATCGACTTCAAATATGCCGGTGCCGTCCGCTCTTGTGACGACATCCAAACGTTTAAATTAGTAGTAAAAACAATTGCCCGCAAACACGGTCTGCATGCGACATTTATGCCAAAACCATTATTTGGTGTAAACGGTTCAGGTATGCACTGCAATCTATCACTCTTCAAAGATGGCGTTAACTCATTCTATGATGCAAACGCAGATCTTCAGTTAAGTGAAACAGCGAAACACTTCATTGCAGGTATTGTGAAGCACGCAACAAGCTTTACAGCAGTAACAAACCCTACAGTAAACTCTTACAAACGTCTTGTTCCTGGCTATGAAGCACCTTGCTACGTTGCATGGAGCGCGCAAAACAGAAGCCCGCTTATCCGTATTCCGGCTTCCCGAGGCATCAGCACACGTGTTGAAGTGCGCAGCGTAGATCCAGCTGCGAATCCGTACCTTGCTCTTAGCGTATTGCTTGCTGCAGGTTTAGACGGAATCAAAAACAAACTAGAAGCACCAGCTCCAATCGACCGCAACATCTACGTGATGAGCAAAGAAGAGCGCATGGAAAACGGAATCGTCGACCTGCCTGCAACACTGGCTGAAGCATTAGACGAATTCAAATCAAACGCAGTGATGGTTAAAGCCTTGGGCGAGCACCTATTCGAGCACTTCATCGAAGCAAAAGAAATCGAGTGGGATATGTTCCGCACACAAGTTCATCCTTGGGAGCGCGAACAGTATATGTCTCAGTATTAATCTCTCAATCCCTTGGCACTATTGGTGTCAGGGGATTTTTTTGATTAGTTAACAATTTTAATAACTTAATATAAATCATAGAGTGCCCACAAAACACCCACAAAAAAACAATAAAAATTACTCCATAATTGTGGAGATATAATCCTCGTAAATATTTATTGAACAAACAGCATGAGTGCTACGGAGGGCATGACCAACCGTTGATTGAAAGTAATAATGCGTCTGGAAGGTTGTATTTAGGTAAAAAGTATAAATTATATAGTGGGAGTTAACAAATCAAAAGATTTAAAAATGAAACTCAGGACAGAATATAATGTAACCCCTCATGTGGATTAGAAATCAGGAATATATTATTTGTTAATTCCTAGTATAGATTGATTGCTTCTGAATATTTTAATGTAACATAAAAATGGTGGAAAAAGCCCCTCTCATAGAGAGGGGCTTTTAACTAATTAAGGTGCTGTTCCGCAATCGACTTTGTATTCGTCCTCTGTTACTTTCTTTGAATAACAGAGATAAGGAGTTTGACCAGTTTCACTTTTCCAAGCATTAAATAACATCAAAGAATAAAGACTTCCTGATGATTTGTCACTTTCCCTTTTTTGAAGAATTGTGAAATAGCTTTGATAGGGGTATCCCATTTTATAGATTTCGTGTCTTATGGCTCCTTTTTCTGAAGAAGTATTGAACAAAACTGGTGAAAGGGGAGGCATTAAAATTAATATGATTAATACTGTTGCTAAAATAGATAGCAATGTTTTGATCCTTTTTTTCATTTTTCCTCCTATGCGGCCTATATTGTTAGAAATTCTGTTTATGGTGAAGAAAAAGTAGATACAGGATAATAATGTTTCCAAGAAACAAAGACTTTCATCAGAAAGCAAAGTGGTATCTAAGACAAAAAAACTTCTACTCTTCATTATGAGAATGAAGGTGACGATTCGTCAAATATAAAGAATTACAAGCAAGAAATTGAAGAAAATAAGGAACTATCAACGCAACAAAAATCTATAATCAGAAAAGATCAACGGGTCGGAAGCCTCTGCATCTGCTGTAAAAGGATATAATCGTTGAAAAGCCAGGGAATACGCGGACAATTATGCTTTGTCTCAAATAAAAATTATAAAAATGGAGACTGTACTAACGTTGTATCTCAGGCTTTAAGAGCGGGTTCAATGCCTATTTTCAAAGAGTGGAAGCCTTATACAAATGCATGGATTAATGCATGCTCTTTTAGAAACTATATTTTAGAACCTGGCGGTATAACAATAAAGTCAATACCTTTCCTTTGTAACTCGGTGTTTCATCTTTTGTCATGACTGTTTCAAGCCACATCTCAAAAGTGAAAAATCACCAACGCCTGTTTTTTTATCACAACTTTAATGGAACTTTCCAAATTTAATTAGGTATAAGTCTTAGAGAATCACATAGCTCATAGGAGGTAAATAACAATGAGTAAGATTTGGAAGAACAGTGATTATGATCCTTTTAGGTTAAAAGACATTAGAGAAGAAGAAATAAAAAAGATCGAAAAAAAGTTGAAATTGAATTTGCCCGAAGTATATAAAAAATTGATCATTCAACAAAATGGTGGATTGATTCATTTTAATGCGTTCCCAACAGATCAGGAAACATCTTGGGCAGACGATCATATCGAAGTTGATCATATTAGAGGACTAGGAAAGGATCTGGGGATCTTAGAAAGTGAATATCTAATAAAAGAGTGGGGGCTACCACAAAGATTATTGTTAATACAGGGGGATGGACATAATTGGGTTGCATTGGATTATCGCCAAACTAATCAAAATCCACCTGTTCATTACTTTGACTTTGAATTAAATAATGACTTTAAGATTTCAGATTCATTTGGTGAATTTTTATCTAAACTCTATATACATGAGTACGAAGAGGTTCAGGATGACGAAAATGCAGATTTTGATCAAATTTATAGTATTAATTCAGATGATCCGGATGCTATTCAGAAGGAAGAAGTCGAAAAAATTCTTGCTAATAAGAACCCTATGGAGATTCATAGGATTTCTCTTTTTCCAATCCAAAGTGTTGAAGACCTAGAGTGGTTGCTGAACAATATTAAACATAATGCCATAGGGACAGAAGGTGACATGGCTTTTGAATTGGCTGACGTATTGATGTCAGTTGTTTCTTCATACTCACACCAAATAAAGTCGAATAATTTAAAAACTATGGTTCAAGAAGCTGCTCAGGAGTTAGGAAAGTCCAGAAATGAAGATACTGAAATTATATTAGATCAACTTAAAGACTTTTTATAAATTATAAACTCGCCATGTAAAAAAGATAGCCACAAAGGGTTTTCTGTAATCATGATCCTTTCCCTTATATGGTACTAGTGATTTTTTCGAGTGAATCCATACGTGAGAAATAGCAGAGACTTTTTGGGTAAGGTTAATAAAGAATGACAAACTTTCTGGTTACTCAAAGATAACTCGGCAAATATTATTAGACATAGATTGATCATTAAAAATGAACTTTTAACTAATACAAAGAAATTAGATGAGATCAGAAAGCCATTTACAGGTAAGGAAATAACTCTCCCTTGGCTAAATAAAGAAACGGTTGCAGGTAACTTTCTGCAATTTTTCATGGAGGAGCTTGAAGAAGCAAAAGAAAACTGGGATGAGGATGAAGATTAGGAAGATTAAGTGAGAAAAATTACAATTGATGGTTAAGCTCTCGCTAAGGGAGCTTTTTCGATCATGGGTTTTGACGAAGTAATAAAAATAAGGAGCAATTTTATGTTGGTAAATTTTTAGAGGAAATTCGGAAAATTGAAGCAAAATATGAAGATGAACGGAGGAAAAGGTAAAATGGCAGTTACTTATTGGACAGGGGAAAATCTTACATTACGAGCGATTCAACCTGAAGATATCGTTATATTTGAATCCTTAGATGATGAAATTTTACGTAATATGGACTCGCTCCATTTTCCTCGTTCAGCTAATAAAATGAGAGAATGGATAGAAGAACAATTAGAAAAAGATGAATTCCGTTTTATTGCAGTTGATAGAGATAATAATATCGTTGGTATGATTGAAACCTTTGATTGTGACAGGAAAAATGGTACCTTCGATTATTATCTGGCTGTATTTGAGCCATATAGAGGTAAAGGATACGCCAAAGAAATGATCTTGATGGTTCTTCGCTTTTTCTTTTTAGAGCTAGCCTATCAAAAAGTAAATATAACTGTATATTCTTTTAATAATCCATCCATGCGTTTGCATGAAAAATTAGGTTTCATGAAAGAGGGACAACTAAGAAATATCATTTTCACTAAAGGAGCTTATTATGATGGTATTTGCTTTGGGATGACAAGAGAAGAATTTGAACTGAATCATGGATAATATCACTTGGTCATCGATAAAGTCCTGTGTTCCAAATAAAATAATCGTTTTATCCATAAAGTAATAGCAGATGCTGGCGCACCTCGTCTCTGGTTACAGTGGTAATACCAGAAGGCTGACACCTGTCCTAAATCAAAAAGGACTATTTAATGGAATGATATATGTTAAAATTAGAGAAAATCAAATCATAAATGAAGGAGGCTTAAATATGTCTACAGAAATGATTTCCATAGTAGCTATAGTATCTATAGTTATATGGAGTGCGGTATCCCGAGAGCTAGTAAAATCTTCAAAAGAGAATGGTAAAGGGAATAACGGACGAAAAATAATAACTTTAATGTCTGCCGGTACCCTATCAACACTACTTCTGACCATCTCACTTTTTCAGAATATCCATTTTTAATAAATACGGTTTAGAGCAGACAATGAGAAATAACTTCAAAATAAAATGACAGCAAGTGATACATAAATAAACAGCTGCACCAATTAGGTGTAGCTGTTTTAATCTATATCGATTTCATCTCATAACTGTTGATTCTACTGTTTCTGTCGTCCTCGATCAGTTCTCTTTCCTCCCAGTATACATTATAGACGTATTTCAGTCAGATCAATTTCTTTTCTGATTCTTGTCCAATTTGCAAATAGTTTCATAGCTTCCTTAAACAGACCGAAATAAACAATCAGTGGCTTTTCTTTCATGAAAGCGAGGATGGCCATCCCGAAAAAACTGCCCATCCAAGGGCTTGCTCGTTGTTTAATCTAAGTAGACCTAACCTTATTTGTATAGGATCTTCCAAATAATCTGTGGATGAGGTGTGTTTTTTCCTCTCCTTGAAAAATCCTTCTTTCAATTCTGTTATTAAATTAATAATTATTATACTATTTTCCCGCTTGACTTTTTTACTGTAGCCTTTTAAAGTATGGAATGTTGCTTAGACTGTGTTTAACGGCTTTGATATTGAAATTAGAGGTGGCTACTTAGATGAAACAAAATGGAAATCCTTGGGCGCTATTGCCACTAGTATTATTTGTAGGGCTTTTTGTCGGCTCCGGTGTATTGACTGGAGATTTCTATAAATTGCCAATATTGATTGCGGCCATTATAGCATCTGCTTTTGCGCTTTTATTTAACCAGAAGCAATCGCTCAATCAGAAAATAGAATGGTTTGCTTCCGGTGCGGGACACCCTGATATTATTATTATGGTTATCATCTTTATCTTAGCAGGTGCTTTTGCTTCTGCAGCTGAGGCGATGGGAGCGGTACACTCAACCGTCAACCTTGCTTTGAGCATTATTCCGCAGCAGTTTATACTGCCAGGGCTTTTTATCATTGCTTGTTTTATTTCTGTTTCGATGGGAACATCAATGGGGACGATTGCAGCAGTTACTCCAATTAGCGCCGGTTTGAGCGGAGAACTTGGCTTGCCCACTGCAATCGCTATTGCAGCTGTTGTCGGGGGAGCTATGTTTGGAGATAATCTTTCTTTTATTTCGGACACAACCATCGCGGCAGTACGGTCACAAAAAACACAAATGATGGATAAATTTAAAACGAACTTTTTGATCGTTTTGCCTGCTGCTATCATAACTGTCATTTTATTATTTTTTATACCGACAGGACATGTGGGACATATCGGGGCTGAATCCTACAGCTGGTTTAAAGTACTTCCTTATGTTGCCGTGTTAGTCTTTGCGTTAATTGGTTTTAATGTGGTGGCTGTCATTTTTGGCGGATTGATCTTAACAGGAATTATAGGGTTTGCAAGCGATAGCTTGACGCTTGAGTCTTATTTTAAATCAATTACGGATGGAATTGCCGGAATGTCTGATCTTATTATCCTTTCCATGTTAATTGGCGGAATGGTCGGCATTATGAAACAAAACGGAGGGATCGACTTTTTACTGGGATTTATTTCTAAAAGAATCCGTTCGAAAAAAGGTGCTGAAGCCGGTATTGCCGGATTGGTCAGCGTTACGAACCTAGCTACTGCCAATAATACGATTGCTATTATTGCAGCTGGGCCGATTGCCAAAAATATCTCTGATGAATTTAAAATCGACAATAGAAAGTCGGCAAGTATCTTAGATATCTTTTCTTGTGTGATACAAGGCCTAATTCCTTATGGCGCGCAGATGTTATCGGCCGGGAAGTTTGGAAATATTTCACCTGTCAGCATCTTGCATTACTCTTTCTATCCTGTTTTAATCGGGATCTGCGGCATCCTAGCCATTATATTCGGATTACCAAAATTCACAAGAAATACGAAATAAAGATAAAAAAGGTACCAAACGGTACCTTTTTCTTTTTTAATCTATAATTCGTCAAAACATATAGAAATGTTAAAAAGGAAGATAGAGATTGTAATAAAACAAGCTTTCATAATTTATTATGTTGAGGGCCCTAGTGGGTGAATAACCAGTCCCTCTCGGCCACACAAAAAATAACAAGGGTTTTGTCGCCCTTGTTATTTTTTGTGTCTTTAGATAGGAAATAGCATTACCAACATTTACATCGAACTTTTGTTCCTGTTTATATTGAATAGAGAACATTCGTTCTGTTAATATTAGTTCAATAAAGGAGTGAGCCTAATTGCTTAGAGATCGAGGGACAATCAAATGGACATCAATGATGCTCCCAGAACACTTAACACAGCTTAAACAAGACTTACTTGATGTATCAAAAATTGAAAAGCCGTCCTTAGACGCTCAACAAATTGAAGAGATGGATATTATCGTCTCTGAAGCGCTAGAATTTAATAAAGAGCTGGTATTGAAGCTTTTTAACAACGGATTCGTTGAAAATGTTACCGGCAGAGTCCATTACATTAATTTTGAACAACAGAAGCTACACGTTAAAGATCAGAACGACAATACAGTCTATATCAACATGAATAACATCATAGGAGTCACATACAATGATTGATTACTCACAATTTCCACGTAAAAATATACTTTGTGTCGATATGAAATCCTTTTATGCTTCTGTATCGGCTGTCACAATGGGTTTGAACCCCTTAACATGCTATCTTGCTGTTGTAGGGAATACGGAGAGACAGGGAAGTGTAGTGTTAGCTGCATCTCCTGCACTTAAAAAAGATTTTGGAATCAAAACAGGGTCGAGACTATTTGAGATACCTGAAGATCCAAGAATACACATTGTAAATCCGCAAATGAAGCTTTTCATCAGAGTTTCGACTGAGATTACAAAGCTGTTTTACAGATTTGTTCCTGAAAAATGTGTCCATACGTATTCAATTGATGAATCTTTTTTAGATGCAGGAAAAGAAGATCCTGAAGAAATGGCTAAAGCAATTCAAAGCAGCATGTGGAGAGAATTTGGCCTAATGTGCACAGTAGGCATTGGTGACAATATGTTGCTAAGTAAGCTTGCGCTTGACCTGGAGAGTAAGAAAACGAAGAGTGGCATTGCACGTTGGAGATATGAAGATGTCCCAAATAAACTCTGGAAGGTTCGTCCTTTGTCTAAAATGTGGGGGATAGGAGGCAGGATGGAAAGAAACCTAAATCGAATGGGGATATCAACTGTAGGTCAGTTAGCTAAATTTCCCTTAGAGTTGCTTGAGAAGAGATTTGGAATAATGGGGAACCAGTTGTATTATCATGCTCATGGAATCGATTTATCTGAAATAGGTGCTCCGTTGATGCAGGGTCAAATTAGTTTCGGTAAGAGTCAGATTTTACTGAGAGATTATACAAGGAGAGAAGAGATTAAGGCTGTTCTGTTAGAGATTTGTGAGGAAGTCGCAAGAAGGGCACGTACACATAATAAAGTTGGCCGAACAATCAGCCTGGGAATTGGATACAGTAAAGATGAGCTTGGTGGTGGTTTTCATCGATCCAAAACAATTGATCTTCCCACAAATATCACGATGGATATTTATAGATGCTGCTTGATGCTTTTTCATACGTTTTACTCGGGTAAGACTGTGCGAAGTATCTCAGTCACACTGTCAAATATTGAGGATGATGTACATCAGCAGTTGAGTTTATTTGAAGTGGATAACGAGAAGAGAAGGAAGCTTGGGTTCGTTATGGATGGAATTAGAAGCAAATACGGATCGAAAGCGATACTAAGAGCAGTTTCTTACACACCTGCAGGAACTGCGCTTCACAGAGCTGGGCTTACTGGTGGACACAAATCATAAATATAAATACTGGATTATTGAGATGAACCGAGCCAAACTCTGGTTCTTCTTTAATGTAAAAGTGGGAGACCGTACAACCATAGGAGTGTTATAAGAACAGTGGCCCAATTACTTAATAGGACAATCACCTATGCAACACTTTTGCAATAGTCTATTGAAGGTAGCAGGCTATTGTATGACAAACTTAATTAGAGGTAGTGAAGACCTTTGCCAAGAATGTCTTTTACCTTGGCAAAGGGATGCACTGAATGCTTTTCGTAACAAAATGAAAGACAAAGAACATCTTTTTCCATGTATTCCAGCTACTCAATCTTTCTCACTTGGGCATCTCAGGTATGGATTTGTAGGCCAACCTCAAAAAGATCAAACATCCCTAGAACTAGCCAATTTACTAAAAGAGTTCACGATAAACTGTAGGGATTACGGAAAGTATACAACGTTGATTATATTCTTTGACACACCTCAAGAACTTATTAATAACAGCAGCGTAGAGGATTTTGAATCATTGTTCTGGGAGCAACTTAACAAGTTACATGACCTAGATGAGAAGGATTGGCCCATTCATATTCCTCAAAATCCATCAGAACATGAATGGGAATACTGTTTTCATGGGGAACAGTATTTTATGTATTGTGCCACCCCTAAGCATGAAGAGAGAAAGAGTAGGCATTTTCCTTATATGATGATGGCCATTACTCCACGTTGGGTTCTTCAAGAATTTAATAAGAACGAAAAATACGCTAAAAAAATTAAAGAACAGGTAAGAAAAAGAATTACTAAATATGATACCATTTCCATTCATCCTGCTTTAAACAGTTACGGAAATGTTGATAATCACGAATGGAAACAGTATTTCCTGAGAGATAATGATACAGAACTACCTAAATGTCCATTCTTAAGAAGCTTAACTGACAAAGAAAATAGAAACTAGTTTTCTCATTTTTGAAATGAATTTTCAAAAGTTAGAACAAATTATCAAGATGTGCAAAACATTTTATAAAAATTTTTCTGTTTTTACAAATGTATACGTGTTCGAAGGCAATCCGGAAGCTTACAGAAGTGTGTAATCGGCATCCACTTTTCATTACAATCATAAGAGCCTGGCTAGATTGCGGCAACAGGCTCTTATCACATTTGGCATTATTTTTTTGTATAGCGCACCCAGTCGTAATGAGCGTATAGCGGTGTCACACCATTGTAGGAACCGAGCCATTCATCTACACCCGTACCATTCCACAAGTTCATCATGATCTTACCTGGTGTTGTCGGAATTTGGCTTGTCGCAGTATGTTTTAATTGCCCATCGACATACCATTTAATAGAGTTTGGTTGCCAATCGAACGCATACGTATGATAGGCGTTGGCAGCATCAAATCCGAGATCCACGAGCTTCTCATGGTTCCCTACACCATTTGTATAATAGTTAAATTGAACCTTTGTTGTGTCTTTTCCTAAAAATTCGATATCAATCTCATCCCAAGGAGTTCCATCTGTTGGACCTGTGTAAGTGAAGAACGATGAAACAATTCCTACGTTTTTAGCTGGTTTCATCCTGACTTCATAAAGTCCATAGCCATATGTTTGAACAGAGCGGTTTTCCCCGCAGTCAAACTTGTTATAAGATGGACTTGTTAGCGCCAAACGCATTTCCCCTAATGACGTCATTGATACGTTATTTGCACGCCAAGTGCAGTTGAACATATTTCCATTCGAATAACCATTTGCTTTTTGCCAAAATCCAGAGTTGTAGCCATTAAAAGGGTCAAAAAACGATCCACCTGTTTGAGCCGAAGCAGTAGAAGTGAATGCAGACAAACTCATAAACAACCCAGTAACAAGAAGCAACAACACTCGTTTCATACGATTAGACATGTTGGTATCCCCTTTCTTTTGAAAGCGTTTTCTATGTCGATCATACATGATTCTTTTAAAAGGGAACATCGGTCAAAATAATGATAATAACAATCTTCTTACTAGAATCATGTAAGTACGAAGTATCTCAGTTATTCTGTCTAATATTGAAGATAACTCTAATCAGTAAGCGGTCTGTAATGGATGAGATAGAAACAAATATGGATCGGAAGCGATTCTGAGAGCAGTTTCTTATACACCTGCAGGAACTGCGCTTTAGAAAGCAGGTCTAACTGGTGGACATAGATCGTAAAAATAATCCCTTCAAAATTTGAAGGGGGAATGATACATATTTAAGAAGTATGACCTCTACTAGCAACTTCAAATGAATGTCCGTCAGTGGAATAACCAATACTTGCTGTATGTCCTCTGCGTGCTTCTTGGACATCTTTTTGAGTGTTAGTTAAATAAATGCTTACAAATCCAATTAAAACAATGGCTAAAATAAAGACAGATGCATGCTTAAGTTTCATAAAGACAATCCCCTCTCTGAATTTGTTTACGGGCATAAAGCACTTTCTCATAATAAGCAACAGCCACTTTATGGTCTTCTTTTTCATTGTAATACTTCGCTGCATCTGCTGCTAAATCCTCCACGTCTGAAAACATTGACTTTAATTCTAAATAATTTAGAATCGAATCTAATTTTCCTTTGTCGTTATCTACATATAGGGCATGAATGAATTCAAACATTTTGGCCATGATCTCATCGTTTAAATCTTCGGACAAAGACAGACCATGTGCACACCAAGAAATTCCCTCGGAATGATTTCTCATTTTAAATGTGGTTTTTGTCAACATAAGTAAGATGTCTAATAAACGATTTGAGTGCTCATACCCATTATCCTGGTATACTCTAATACCCTCCTTAAAGTACTCAGCCGCCTTTTCATAAGCTTCCTCAGCAAATGAACATAAGCCAAGATTGTACAGAGATGATCCGATTAATCGTGACATATCGATTTTTCTTGCTTTATCTAGAGCATCTTTAAAATGAGGGATCGCTTTTTCAGGGAAGTCCATATCCAAATAGTTTAGACCGATGACAAATGAGCATTGAATAACTCTTACAGTGTAGTTTTCATGTGCTTTATAACTATCGATTGCTTGAACAATGTGATGCATCGACATATGAGTTTGCTTCATATGATAATAAATTTCTGCAACTTTGTAGTGGAATTCTGCTCGTTCAATCTCATCTGCAACAAGTGATAATTTTCTCTCGGCTTGCTTATAGAAGCTTATGGCATTAAGATATTCGTATTGTTCAAATTCATACATTCCACGGAAAAAGTTAAAATAATATTCAAGAATTCCTTTCAAATCAGTTTGAGTACTTTCGATCTTTTCTAATAAATCTGAAATTTTAGGGCGTTCTTCGTTCATTGTTTTTGGTTCAAGGTAATCCAGCATCAATTGATGGCGAAAACACATGAGAGAATAGTAAAGCAATAAATCTTGGTCTTCCTTCATATGTCTTATTTCTTCCTCGACCTCAGCTTTCAATATTTCCGAATCTGGGACACTAAACAATCTTATGTATTTATACCACTCATTTATTTTCACTCCGACATTAGAAGAAGAGATCATCTGCTCCAACACAAGCCCTCCTGTATGAAATATCTGAATATGTAATATTTTATCATATTTAAATGAATAAGGAAGATTAATGTTATCTGAAAAACGAAAAAATACCCTCCTCAATTAAGAGAACGTAGGGGTTTATTGTGCAGATTCGTAATCCATTGCTTGTTCACTGTCAGAAATGCCTTGAGTTGTGGGGTCAACCACAATTCCCATTGCAATTAAAAAAGTTAGAAGTGCATTAAATTTCTCTGTCAAATTGTCAACAAATACAATCAAGTCATATATCGTACACGAATTACATGCTTATCGTAAAAATTAAAAAAGAGTTTAAAAAGGCGATAAACATAAGGATATATGCTAATTTGATTGGTGAATAGGGATTAAACGATCGTAAAACATAAGAGAGAGTAGAGGGAAGTGGCTGCTTTAAGTAAATATTGAAGAAATAGGAGGAATTATAAGAGAGAAAAACATTGGCACTATACGGTTTTACGATAGCGATTACGATGTAGAATAGGGTGATTTTTTTGAGGCGGAATTAGGAAAATGAAAATTTGGGTAGGGTGTGGAATGAAAGTGCTATAGGCACGTTTGTTTTTGAGTATTTAGATGTAAATATGCCCCCATATATTTGGTAGTTAAATCTCCATATAATAGCTCTTATACCTGCATTTTAGTTAAATATAATGGATATGATCTGATGTTTTATGAGTGCTTATATAAATGTGAAAATCAAGAATGCTTTTTAAAAAAACAAAATGATTTCTGGCTTGAGTAGAGTTTTCGTAACAGGAAAGATGAAAACGAACACTTATTTTATACTTTTATAAGAAATAGTTGTTCTGATGAAGCACTGCATATATTCAATCTTGTCTTTAATAATGAAGATAGAGAGTCCATCGTTTTTCATGTATGGAGGCTTGTATTTTAAAGACGAACCTTATACAGCAATCACATCAATGGTAAATGGTATGATCAATTACTTATATTGCAGCTAAGGGTGAATCAGTCGAGACCATTGAGGATCTCAGCGAGTAACAGAAAAGAAGGAATTAGGGAAAGTTGATATTGCATTTGATTTCTTACTTATGAGACCACATAGTGGAAAACTTTTCTTTTTAAATAAGAATAATAGAAGGGAGCAAAGCTCCCTCTCTAATGGCTAAAGTTTACGACCTTCATAATATGCTGTCCAAGTTCCATCGCTGTTTTTATTGATTCTTTTCAGGAACCAAGTGATTCCTTCCGCATCGGTATGCGTATTAATAAAGATGCCGGAGTCATTTGTTTCTTCTTTTGTATAAAGTTTAGCTTTGAAATCACTTGAAGCAACACTATTATTTTCAGAATGTGCACCATCTGGACTAGCAGCAAAAGCAGGGACAGCTGATACCAGCAAAGCAAGGGATAAAGCAGAACCAGCTAAAACTTTTTTCATTCTCATTTTAAACACTCCTTTTGTTTTTTAATACACTTGTATTTTTACATGTAATACAAAAATATCCAAGGGATTTTTTGTTAAAATTTGGTGAACTTCGTTTAAATATATAAATCCGCCCAGATGCCTGCTGCTCTAAATGCGGCTGCACAAGGGTGTTAAGGAGGAAATAGCGTGAAAATAGGAGGATCTCCTCAACAGAAAGTAAACCATGTGCATTATGCTTTAGAAAACTGATACATATAAAATCTATGAACAATCCAACATAGCTATAAAAATTCTCTGTGTGATACAGAAGATAGAAAGTATTTTCACAAAGTAGATATGAAAAACATGGCTTCATTCGTTTTAAAAACGATCAAAAGAGATGTATAGGAGGATGCGCAATGAACACAGCATTCAGAGTATGGGACGGCGAGCATATGCATTATCGGGATGATAAAGGAAGGAGCCTAACCATTGATGGTGAGTGGGTATTGCGTCGTCAGTGTAATGGTGTTTTGGTTTGTGTCACCAACAGCTCTACAGCGGCACTTATGACGGAAACTAATCAAAGAGTAATATGCAAATATGAAAATAATGTATACGGGTGAAATCGTCAAGCAGAAGGAAACGGAACTATGGAATCCATACAGGGCGGGAACATTCATCGGAGAAATAAGATTGCTGGAAGGCTATGGTACATCGTTAACGAGAAAAAGAAAGAAGCACGTCTGTTATTTTCGAAGACAGCAACAAACAAAATTATCGGCGATATTATCAAAATCCTGAGTTATTGAAGGGCGCGGTCGAAGATATTATTTGTCCTAGCTGCGGCGAAAGTGAATTAGAACTATGGGCATATGGATATTTACAAATGTTCTGAACGCGGAAGACGATGAAGTTAAAAAAGGGAGCCAGAAGCCCCAAATTACGATCTTATATTCGTACACCTTCGTAGTGGCCAATCCAATGTCCTTCCGAGACTATTGTAATACTTTTTAAATCCAGCGGATTCCGTCTTTTTCAAATGTGTTGGCAAAAATACCTGTAGTGCTAGGCAGATCCCATGTGATAGCTTGAGCTATAAAATCATCACTTACAACAGTTGCTATTTTCTGATCCGGGCTTGTACTTGCAGCGAACGCTGGAGATGCTGAAACAAGTAAACCTACAGATAATGCGACACATGTTAATGCTTTTTTGTAACTCATGTAAAATCCCCCATTTCTATAGTTTTTTTCTACAACCACATTATATGGTTTTGTGGATTAGGGAAGTAGCGAAATTGTTTCCATATATATGGAAATTGTGTGTCGGTTAATGTCATTTGGATGTGGATATTAAGATGTTTATAGAATTATTTCTATTGAAATCTGTAAGGGGGGTTTAATGACGATTACAGTATGAATAATAAGAAGCTATAGCGATTTTTGATTTTTACTTTGGGATCACATGGTCAACAGATAGAGGAAGTACTGTTCCTTAAAGACAATCTCCTTATTTCAGCTGAGTATAGGATACATTTAAACCTATAAAGAATAAAAATAAAATAGATGTGGATGGCATATGAGTGATAAAGACGAATCTGCATAGCAACTACGTAAATGAGATTATTGGTGAATATTATGCTGCTAAAGGATATTCAGTCCAGAGTATGGATCGTCGAGAAAATGGCCAACTAATTATTGTTGTGCAGCGAGAAATAGAGGAAATGGAACCTGAGAAAGTTGATATTGCATTTGATTTCATACATAAGAGACCAATAGAAAGGGGCACTTAGCATAAAAAAGGAAAAGAGTTAAAATTCTTTTCCATGAGGTGTTTTCCTTAACCGATTCGCAATAAGCTTCATTAAGTTTACTGCAATAGATACCAAAACAATGATCAAAGCGATCTCAAGTAAGATGAAGGAGTTGATAAATACCTAGCATTAGAGCTATAAAGATTGCTCCTAAGACAATTAGAGATTTTTTAGAGAAATCCTCTGAATAGGTAGCTGCTTTAAATAATGAATTTGAAAACGAAACAAGAGTAAGGGTTTGATTCGAAGGCAATCGCATAAAAACATTTGAAAAAGAAACTGTTAGATACTATACGACAAGCTGAACAAGTCTAAATAAAAGATAGTTTTTTAACTAAACATATAAGGATGGATCGTTATCGGAAAAACACACGTATCGATAACGATCATAGAAGGATGATTTAGTTTCTATGGCGGCGTCTTTCTTCGAAGTGATCTGGATACTCATTCTGTTTTGATTTGGACTTGAATATAAACCTTACAGCAGCTAGTGTATAATCCATGACTTTATAAAAAGTCCAATTCGCAAAATAATTCAGAAGAAATTTCATTACATTTCACGTCCGAGACAAAATGTACAATCTCTTGAAAGGCATAGTATGAAGTGCCGTTCATTATTAAAAAGTGAAATGAAATATAGGAAACTAAAAAGGACTTAAAAAAATCACATTAGATTACATCGTTTTATTGTTGTCTTTTGGATTCATCCTTCAACTTCTGCGCATTGTAACAGGAAGCTTATAAGCGTCAATCGCTTTTCATCTAGCCTTCCTCGAAAATTCTCGGTTCTTCGTTCTGCAGGAGGATGATCGCTTTATTACCTATGAAGAAATTGTTCCAGGAACAGGAGCGCTGTTTGTGATCTTTTTTATGTTGCTTATTGTCGGTACGCTGCTATTAATATCTGTTGCAATAACTCGCCGAAATGCTATTCAATGGTTTAAGAATAAGAAAGATACCCAAGGTGTTTGATTTCTGAATAAAACAGCAGTTTTAATGAGACATAAATCTCTTGGCACAATAAAGGGAATAGTACGGAGAGATTGCCATGAAAATCTTAAACTTTATAACAGAAAGGTTAAAATCAAAGATGTTGGAATAAGCCTACTCTGACAAGGGATAAAGGCACTTGTTATACAAGATGAAAAACCAAGTAAGCATGCTGATGAAGGGCGTGCTCTTTTTGAGGCTTAAAAACTGGGTGGATATTATATTAATAAAAAAATATTTCACTCTGATATGCACATGGATTACTAATAAAGTGAAATAAATACATACTTTACTGAAAATAACTTTCGTGAATATAATATTATTTGAGTGTTCTTTTTGTTGTGCAGGACAGAAAATTAAAAAATGAAGGAGGGATGGTTAACAGGTACTACTGTGTGAAATGTCCTAAAACCATTAAAAGTTCATATGAGTTATTGGTGTTCGATCAAAAAAATGATCCTTTTATGCCTCTTACAGAATATTATGCAGACTGTGTAAAAGATATTCTGTGAACACTGCTAAGTCATATTTAAATCGGTTAATGACATGGGTGGGAGTGGCAAGTACCAATCAATTACTTGAGATGAAGTGGGATAGTAATCCTGAGATGGTTCGTGTGGCAGTGGAGTATTATTTAATGGATAAGTTGGGGTGTAAAGTTGCTGCGGAGGACTCTATTTATATGAAAACCTCACTTACAAGAGTCCATTAACTGTAAAGTCCTTTCTTTCTGCAACGAAATCATTTTATAAATTTACTTGTAGAGCAAGGCTTTATAAATTTGATAACCCTTTAATTGATATTCAATCAGTTATTAATTCGGCATATTTTAATAAAAGTGGAGAACATTTAGATGCTCCACGTATGCCGGAAATAAGTGGTACAGAGGAACCGACTTCCTATAGAAAGATCACTGATTCGTATTTCAAAATGGGGGCAAGTGAATGGGAGCCGCACATAATTAATGATTCATATCTTCCGGAGGACATGCAGTAGGTTGGACACTCCGAGAAAAAATTGTTACCCTCATGCTTTTCGAGACAGGTGCCAAAGTATCTGAGGTTGTAGAACTTTTGATTGGAGATTATCGAAAAGCAAAAAGAGAAACGGAAGCAATGACATTTAGCAAGGGAAGTTATGGAAAACGTGTGAAATACATTCAGTTTAGTCCGAATACAGCAAAATTATTGAAACATTATATAAATCATGAACGCATTAAATACACTAAATGTTCTAAAAAACTAAATGACTTGAATGATAATGTTCTAATTTTTGTAAATTTTCGCGGAACAGGTTTGAAAAGAGAAGCATGGTTTTATCATTGGAATAAGGCTATGAAATACAACGGTCTAAAATTAAATCTCCATAAAGCAAGGCATTGGTTTGTTACAACCAGAATGAAAATGATTTACGAGAGGGCAAAGGATGAAAGTGAATTTCATAGGTATAAAGAGCAGCTGATTGTTTATATGTGGCGTCACCAGGATACTGTTAAAGCTTATGAACATTACTTTAATCAAGAAGAAGTGCGCCTCATCCAATTAGATATGCATGAGAAAACGAAACATAAATGTACATTGGGACTGTTGCAGCCCATCTATGCTAGCATTTCTTTTTCCCTGCTCCCTGATATTTGTAAAGAAGAGGAACTTACTCAGGCAAATGGATTATTAGATGCTACCATTCGCCTTATGAGCTTTATAGCTCCCGAAGCTACATCTTTGTTACTACAAGTAAGTCCTATACATTTTATGTATGTATTTTCATCTATTATGTTCTTTATCAGTTTTCTTTCACTATTACAGATTCCTATAAGAAGTACAGAAAAATGTGGCTACCTGGTCAAAAAGGTTTTGGTGGGCTGAAATGAAGACAGGATACCGTATATTCTTCAAGTATCCTTTTCTCTTAAAATTGTCTCTTCTTTCCTCCACCGTCCAGTTTGCAGTAGGAACAGCAATGGTTATTGGTATTCCGTTTATAAAAGGAGAACTTAACGGTCACTCATGGGAATATGCCATCTTTTCTGGTGCTTTCCCAATCGGCTATGCACTCGGAATGGTCTTACTTACGCGGGTTCCTAAAACACCTCAAACTATGTATCTTGGTTTAATAGGAGGAGGTCTCTCCTTTGTCCTATTATTCTTTGTTCATTCCATACCGTTAGCTTGGATATGTGAGTTATTCGGAGGGGATTGCTTTTCCACTTTTTAATGCTCAAAGTGCAGCCGTTTTTCAGCGTGAAGCTCCTAAAGATCGCCTACCCCAACTTAGTGCTGTACGTTTGCTCTTTCTCCGAATTACTATGCCAATAGGCATAGTGTTCGCATCGTCATCTTTCTTACATATGAATATAAGGCAGACATATGGAATTGCCGGTTTAATAATTATCTTACCAGGATTATTCTATTTATTTTCTTCACTGTTTCAAAGCAAACTAACAGTGAAGAAAGAGAAGAAGACAAGTTGATTACAAGAGTAATGTTTTAAAACAATAATTCCTCTTGAGTAGGTAGTCAGTTGATATTCTCTACCTACTCTTATGTCTATATTTTTTGTTGCTATCCAAATTTAAATCAAAAATCTTAATAATCTATTTCTTAATATTGATATAAGCACCCTCAATAACAGTTGTTTGGTAAATATTGTATCACCATGACCCATTTTTACACGTATCTCGGCTGAACCCCCCTATGGTCCTGTTCAATGAGATTGTTCAAATGCTTGATTGTACAATGAGTTGTATTTATATAAAAGCCTTGTTCTCTTAATTTTTTAATGCGCAAAATAATGCTGGTGCTTTGTCTGTAGTGAGAACCGCTGGTTCTCCAAACGTTTTAACCAATCTTTTCATAAAGGCATAGGCAGCCTGATGATCCCGTTTTTTACGAAGTTGAATATCCAATGTGTGCCCGTCTTTATCAATTGCATGATATAAATAACATAATTTTCCTTTGACTTTTATATAAGTTTCATCTAGTTTCCAAGATAATTGAACGTTTTTATTTTTCTTCTTCCAAATTTGATAGATAAGGTTTCCATATTCATGAACCCAGCGCAGGATGGTTGTTGGGTGAACCGATACACCACGCTCTTTCAAGATTTCGGATACATCACGATAGCTTAAAGAAAAACGGCAATAGTAGCCGATGGCTACCAAAATAATATCCTTTTTAAACTGTTTTCCTTTAATATACCCCATATATCATTCTCCTGCTCACACTTTTTCTACAGGTTATCTCAGTTTAAAAATCTCTGCAACAGAACCCTGTTTGCAAAATAATATCATGATGATAATGCTTCCACTTAAATAAATTTCACTTTTCCATACTGATCACGCACCTTTTTAAAAGTGATAGTATCAGTATGTCCAAGATTTAGAAATTACTTGAATTATCTTAAAATTTCCGCGCCAGAACCCTAAAATATGCCATAAATATACAAACCCTCTTTACTAACCATAATGTTCCATGTTAATATTAACCATGTAAGAGATATGAACCATGAAATCCTCTATTTATATATTTAATCTCTTAATATATGAGATTAAATATTATTGATGAATATGAAGTGGGTAGTTAGTGTGCTATTATTCAGCTTCTCTTATGGAGGTGAACAACTTTGTCCTGCTCGGCAGGATAAAGTTTATGAAAGGAGGTGATAACTATGCAATGGAAAAATCAAATGGAAAATCTTAATGCAGCTACATATAATCCGGTAGGTAGTGTATTATCTGAATTGACAGATACTGAGATGGATACAGTAGCTGGTGGTGCTCAAGCGCTAGGCTTTACGGATGGTAATTGTCTTACTACCATTACGGCTGATTGTACGCCTTGGCTATGGGGATGTTAGTGCAAACTTAAGGAATACCTTACTTTATTCTAGAGCAAGTTGATTCACAGTAGTAACAAGGAGGTGATAACTATGCAATGGAAAAATCAAATGGAAAATCTTAATGCAGCCACATATAATCCGGTAGGTAGTGTATTATCTGAATTGACAGATACTGAGATGGATACAGTAGCTGGTGGTGCTCAAGCGCTAGGCTTTACGGATGGTAATTGTCTTACTACCATTACGGCTGATTGTACGCCTTGGCTATGGGGATGTTAGTGCAAACTTAAGGAATACCTTACTTTATTCTAGAGCAAGTTGATTCACAGTAGTAACAAGGAGGTGATAACTATGCAATGGAAAAATCAAATGGAAAATCTTAATGCAGCCACATATAATCCGGTAGGTAGTGTATTATCTGAATTGACAGATACTGAGATGGATACAGTAGCTGGTGGTGCTCAAGCGCTAGGCTTTACGGATGGTAATTGTCTTACTACCATTACGGCTGATTGTACGCCTTGGCTATGGGGATGTTAGTGCAAACTTAAGGAATACCTTACTTTATTCTAGAGCAAGTTGATTCACAGTAGTAACAAGGAGGTGATAACTATGCAATGGAAAAATCAAATGGAAAATCTTAATGCAGCCACATATAATCCGGTAGGTAGTGTATTATCTGAATTGACAGATACTGAGATGGATACAGTAGCTGGTGGTGCTCAAGCGCTAGGCTTTACGGATGGTAATTGTCTTACTACCATTACGGCTGATTGTACGCCTTGGCTATGGGGATGTTAGTGCAAACTTAAGGAATACCTTACTTTATTCTAGAGCAAGTTGATTCACAGTAGTAACAAGGAGGTGATAACTATGCAATGGAAAAATCAAATGGAAAATCTTAATGCAGCCACATATAATCCGGTAGGTAGTGTATTATCTGAATTGACAGATACTGAGATGGATACAGTAGCTGGTGGTGCTCAAGCGCTAGGCTTTACGGATGGTAATTGTCTTACTACCATTACGGCTGATTGTACGCCTTGGCTATGGGGATGTTAGTGCAAACTTAAGGAATACCTTACTTTATTCTAGAGCAAGTTGATTCACAGTAGTAACAAGGAGGTGATAACTATGCAATGGAAAAATCAAATGGAAAATCTTAATGCAGCCACATATAATCCGGTAGGTAGTGTATTATCTGAATTGACAGATACTGAGATGGATACAGTAGCTGGTGGTGCTCAAGCGCTAGGCTTTACGGATGGTAATTGTCTTACTACCATTACGGCTGATTGTACGCCTTGGCTATGGGGATGTTAGTGCAAACTTAAGGAATACCTTACTTTATTCTAGAGCAAGTTGATTCACAGTAGTAACAAGGAGGTGATAACTATGCAATGGAAAAATCAAATGGAAAATCTTAATGCAGCTACATATAATCCGGTAGGTAGTGTATTATCTGAATTGACAGATACTGAGATGGATACAGTAGCTGGTGGTGCTCAAGCGCTAGGCTTTACGGATGGTAATTGTCTTACTACCATTACGGCTGATTGTACGCCTTGGCTATGGGGATGTTAGTGCAAATCTTAAGGAATACCTTACTTTATTCTAGAGCAAGTTGATTCACAGTAGTAACGGAGTAGTGATCCGTTTAGGTTTGACATGGATTCTATCGGAGGGCATTCTGCTAATATTATCGAAGCATTGTAAATGGTGCTTGCTGAGTATATAGCTTGAAATGCCCTCCGATCCATGTAGTTGTGTCAATTATCTACTTCTAAATTGGGATACAGCCGAGATACATGTAATTTTGAGTCATAACCTTAATTATATTTTCAAACTGACTTAAAATCAAGGTTTTCTCTATAAATTTTGAACTTGTTTATATACAATTGAAACGAAGTGTTTTCAGTAGCTAACTAATGGATGATTAAGGTTAACCCATAATAGACAAATTCTTTAATAAAAATAGACGAAACAATATTTATAAGCTCACTAAATCGCCTCTAGAAATAAAAGTAAGTCTATGACCTATTTTTACACGTATCTCGGCTGTATACCTAAATTATAGAAAGGTTGTTTTATATAGTGATAAATACTAGTGAAAAGTTAAAATTTTGGTCAAAATTTTTCTATGATAAAGAAGAGTATTTGGAAAAGAGCCTAAAAGAGGTGTCCAATCTAGAAGTTGGGACCATTATAAATTTGCAGAAAAATGATTTAACATGGAAATATCAGTGGGAAGAGTTGTTGAAAGGCTCGGTGGAAGACTACTTTTCTACTACTCCGCCCGTATTTTCAGGATTCGTTGAACGTTTTTTATTACTGGCTATTGATTTATTGGAAAAGCAGGGAACAATTCGTGGTTTAGATTCTCATATTTTACATACAAGTAATTCTTTTTTTAAAAGTCTGCTACCTTCTTTATTCCAAAGAATCATAGAGTTTAGTTACAAAACTTTAATATTGGAATTAAATGTATTAAGTGATCAAGGACTTCTACAAGGAGAAACTTCAGAAAAGAGGTACCAGTACTTTGAAAATTTGCTACATGACAAAGAGTATTTAAGACAATTGGCCAATGAATACCCTGAGTTAATTCGTACATTGCTTCGTATAACTGAAAAATGGGCAGCCCATGTTAGTGAAGTGTTAAATAGGTTCACGGCTGACTATTCGAAAATTGTTTCACATATGCCTGAGGTCAAGCAGTTTGGCAAGCTTGTTCGGCTACATATTGGTGTAGGCGATACTCACGATGGACGAAGTGTAACGATGTTAGAGTTTACGACAGGATGCAAATTGGTATATAAACCCCGTTCACTAAAGGTTGATAAAGGATATTATCGAATTCTGTCGTGGATGCGACAGTTTGGTGTTCCGTATATGAAAATAATAGAAAATATAGATTGTGGAAGTTACGGTTGGACAGAGTTTGTGGAGTTTTCTGAGTGCAAATCCCTTGAAGAAATTAGTGAATTCTATAAAAATATGGGCGTAAACTTGGCTATGATGTACATGTTTAACGCTACGGACTTCCATTATGAGAATATTATTGCGCATGGATCTAGCCCTGTTGTAATTGATCTAGAATCTTTGTTTCATCGTCATATAAGTACGAAGAAATTTGAACATGACGCCAATGGTCATGCCTATGAAATTCTATATTATTCTGTTATGTCTTCTGGCATGTTACCACAGTATATTTACAACTCAGAGACGTACTCAGGTTTTGACATTAGCGGTATTTTTGGATCCGGTGGAAAAAAAGTACCGAATGCAGTGAGTCTCGTTGACAGAGGAACGGATCGAATGAGGTTAGAAAGAAGTATGGGGGAATCAGGAAAAACTCATAATCTTCCACATTATAATAATGAAGTTGTAGATAGTTATCGATATATTAATGACATTGAACAGGGTTTTGCTCAAGCATACAGGATTATGATGGAGAATAAGCACAGACTGAAAGAAATGATTCGAGAGTTTGATGACGTTAGAGTTAGAGTGATAGTGCGAAATACTAGAGCATATGGTGAACTAATGCGTACGCTATATCATCCTGATTTATTGCGAGACGAATTAGATCGTAAAGTTGTTTTGCATCGATTATGGTTGCAATGCTTAGCTGATCCTAAACATTTAAAATTTGTTCCCTACGAGATGCGCGATATTGAAGACGGAGATATCCCTATCTTTTACACCTGTCCGTCTGAAAGAGATGCTTGGGCATCTAATGGTGAACGAATTCCGCAGTTATTTGAGCAATCAGGTATAGACATTGTAATAAACAAAATCGATAAAATGGGCGAGAAGGACTTAAAAGAACAGTTGCAATTACTAAATATGTCTGTTTTAGCATCTAAGCCTGACCTTTATTCCTATCGTATTCCTGAAATTCAATTAAAAGATTCAAACGATGTGCTAGGGTCTAATTGGAAAGCCGAGTATGTCCGATTAGCTACTTCAATTGGAGAAAGTTTGGTTCAATCGGCAATTATACCTTCGAATACTGCAGCTGATGATATAACATGGATTGGTTTAGTAGCCAGTGGTGATGATGAGAGAAAACTGAGACTAATTCCAGTAGGAAATGACCTTTATAATGGGAAGGGTGGAATTGCTTTGTTTTTGGGTTATTTATCTGAACTGACTGCAAATAACCAATATAAAAATATGGCTCGAAAAGCATTGCAGCCGTTGTTAGAAATTATGAGGGATAAGTGCAGATCAAATGCTGTATCGTTAAACATTGGAGCATTTGAAGTTGGTAGCATCGGTGGTGGCGTATTTGCTACTTATCAGTTGTCACGCTTATGGAATGATGAAGAGTTACTACAAACTGTTAAAGAATACCTTCCTTATTATTGTGAACTCGTTGATATAGACACCGCATTCGATTATATAGGTGGTGCAGCTGGAGCTATTGATGTACTTTTACATATATATCATGGAACGGGTTGGACAGAGGCGTTGCAAGGTGCGGAGAAATGTGCGGAGCATTTGCTTCAGAATGCACAAACATTGCCAGATGGTAGTATGGCTTGGTTTACGACACCGAATCGTAAGCTCTATGTGGGGTATTCTCACGGCGTATCTGGAATTATTGCTTCATTATCATCGTTATACAGGGTAACTCAACGTGCAGAGTACATTGAATATATTGAAAAGGGATTACAGTATGAGCGTGCAAACTATTGTGCTGAATTGAAAAATTGGGTTACTCCTAATGATACTGCAAGGGTTACATGGTGTCATGGTGCGCCGGGCATATTATTATCTCGACTACGATTGTTGGAAAATGGATATTGGGACGCACATATTGATCAAGAAATTAATATTGCTCTTGAAACAACTCTTAAATTAGGTTTTGGGACAGAACCTGTTTATTGTCACGGCGATTTTGGACAATTAGAAATATTACTTTATGCTAATTCAGTTCTTGATCGTAATGAGGATACTATCAATGTAGTCAGAGCGTATCTGCTCAGACTTCTAAATGACCAACCATGGAATAACACGGGGGTCCATCGCGCTTTTGATATTAAAGGATTAATGGGTGGTCTGTCGGGTATTGGATTTGGTCTATTAAAGCAGGCATTTCCGGATAAAGTTCCTAACATTTTAAACTTGGAGAATGATAAATTCTTCTCTGCTATTTCTGGATAAATTGTGTTATCATAAATCAAAGTAGAAGGGAGAGAATGTAATGGCTCGTCGGCGTGTACCGTATGTCGAGCAGATGCATCAGTCGGAATGTGGACTTTGTTGCCTTGCTATGTTATCAGCCTACTATCAAAAGGATGTTTCATTATCTAGACTACGTGAAAGGGCGGACGTTGGACGGGATGGTACAACACTATTGCAATTAAAAAGAATTGCTGAGAGCCTAGGCTTTGGTGTTAAAGCTTATCGCATTGAACATATTGATCAATTAAAGCAGGTTTCTTTACCAGCAATTCTACATTGGAACCAAGGTCATTTTGTAGTTCTTGAAAAGATAGATAACAATGATGCTCGTATTGTTGACCCACGTTTTGGAAGAATCAAGCTGTCATTAAAGAGCTTCAGCGAGCAATTTACTGGATTTTTGATGACAATGGATTTAACAGAACGACTCGACGTTGAGAAAGATCAGAATGTTTGGTTAAATTCTTTAGTCTATGTAAAATCACATAAAAATCTGTTCGTATATGTTTTTCTTATTACACTGGCTTTGCAAGTCATAATAGTAGGTATGCCGTTATTCATGAAACATGTTATTGACGAAATTATGATTCCGAAAAATTCGAGTTTATCTATAACGGTTTTTATATCTATAATCAGCTTTCTACTTGCATACATGTTAATTACATTCGCGCGCAGTCGTGTTTTGGTTCGATTGCACAATGCTTTGGATTATGAGATGCAGACAAGCTTTTTCTCACATTTATTGAAGTTGCCTTTACCGTTCTTCTTATTACGTTCGTATGGGGACATGCTTTTTCGAATGAATAGCTTGGCCACAATCCGAAATCAGCTCTCAGGCACTCTGATTACAGGTATATTGGATGGCTTCATGTTATTTGTATTGTCTGGTTATATGTTGTTCATATCTCCATTGCTTGCGATGGTTGTATTTTTACTGGTAAGCATAAATATTTTGTTGGTCATTTTCACTAAACGCTATGTAGCAGAGATTAATCAGCAACAAGTGGTGGCAACGACAGAGGTACAAGCTGTGCAGACAGAGATGTTGTACGGTATTATGGGAGTGAAAATATCAGGGACAGAACAGCAAGTTTACTCCCAATGGCTTAATAAATTCAAGCATTTATTGCAGGTGTACCGCCGTAAGGAAAATTTGAATAGCTACATTACAACAACTAGCAATGGATTGCAGTTTATGTCACCACTCATTGTGCTAAGTATCGGCGTTCTGTTAGTTACTGGTAAATACAGTTCTATGACGGTTGGTGAGCTTGTCTCATTTCAAGCAATTGCGACGCTACTTTTCACTACATCATCAAGTCTTATGAATACGATAAACTCATATATTCTTACGACTACTATTTTGAAAAGAACACATGACGTGCTGGAATCTCCAATTGAGCAGAATGAAGGTAAATTGCAAGTAAAAGTAAGAGGAGATATTAGACTATCACATGTCAGCTTCTCCTATTCGAAGTATAGTCCGAAGGTGATAAACGACATTTCTTTACATATAAAGCTAGGGCAGAAGATAGCCATTATTGGACAATCTGGTTCTGGGAAATCGACTTTAGCTCATTTGATGATTGGGTTATTTACACCAACCTCGGGGGAAATATACTATGATAATCATGAAACCTCGGATTTGGATATGCAATATGTGCGTAAACAGATGGGAATAGTGCCACAGGATATATCATTACTCAATCGTAGTATTTATGATAACATTGTCCTACACCAGGATGGTGTAACTATGGATGAAGTAGTGCGGGTGGCAAAAGCAGCGAATATTCACGATGAAATTATGGCGATGCCGATGAAATATCAGACAGTTTTGGCTGAAATGGGCAGGAATATTTCAGGAGGGCAAAGACAACGAATAGCTTTGGCCAGGGCACTACTTAATAATCCAACCGTACTAGTATTGGATGAAGCAACGAGCGCTTTGGATCATATAAGTGAAGCGCGGGTAGATGAATATTTATCTAGTATTAATTGTACACGAATAGTGATAGCCCATCGGTTATCGACGGTGATGAATAGCGACATGATCATTGTTTTGGAGAATGGGAAGGTTTGCGATGTAGGAAATCATAGTCAGTTGTTACATACTTCAAATTATTATCAATATTACTATAAAGAAATGAGTTCATAGCTGATTTTTCTTTGCAGGCTGTTCTTAATGAATTCATGAAATGAGGCTGTACTATGTACTTATATTGTAAGGAGTGGGACAATTGAAAACGGTACTATCGGTGCAACACCTAACGAAAGAAATCAAGGGCAAGTTGATTGTGCAAGACATATCATTCGATGTGGTAGAGGGAGAGATTATTGGACTACTTGGTGCGAACGGAGCGGGCAAGACAACCACTATGAAGATGATAGTTGGTCTAAGCACAATAAGTGCCGGGGACGTGCAGATTGCAGGTTACAGTATTAAGAGTCAGTTTTCTAAAGCACTCTTCAATGTAGGGGCAGTGATTGAAGCACCTGCATTCTATCCTTATTTGAGTGGATACGAAAATTTACGTCAATATCAGCGTTTGCACAAAAATGCGAGTAAGGATTGGTTGCTAGAGGTAGCCAATCTAACCGGTATAGAACATGCGCTTAAGCAGCGAGTAGGCACGTACTCCATGGGAATGAAACAACGCTTGGGAATTGCACAAGCACTACTGCGAAAGCCAAAGTTGCTTGTGTTAGATGAGCCGATGAATGCACTTGATCCTTCTGGTGTCCGTGAAACCCGGAACTATTTAAATAAAATTGCGGCAGAGTTGGGCGTAGCAATTGTGATTTCCAGTCATCAATTGTCTGAGATTGAGCAGATGGCACGCCGAGTGGTTATTATGCAGAATGGCTGCTTAGTGACAGAGCAGCGGATTGATGATGGGTTAAATGATGGGGAATTCTGTATCACTCTTCACATTGATAATGTTGAGCTTACAAGCGAAGTTGTGGTTAACTTGTTTGGGGATGATTATCATGCATTGGATTATATGCAGACACAGAAATTATCTAACGGTTTGCATACTATGACAGTAGCTATTGATGAAGGTCAAGTTCCAAAGCTGATTCGGGCATTGTGTGATGCCGGGGTGGAAGTTCATCGGGTGTTGTCGGCACATACGAGTTTAGAGGATAAGTTTTTAAAATGGACAACTGCGCGCGGTGAGGTGAGTTAAATTGTTATGGAATGAATGTTTGAAGATAGTGAATAAAAGAATCTTTATTCTTTCACACATTGGTTTTATTGTGATGACGGTACTGTTCTCTTGGGCATACACCAGTAATCTCAAGGCTGATGATACGGTGGCTCAAATGGTAAATGCTTTGCTTGGCTTATCGGGAATGCTTGTTATTCTACCTTGGGCGATTGTTTTGTCACCTCTTATTTGGACGGATGAGTATCAATATGGTACTCTGAAACAACTGTTCCTGCATACGTCCTCGCGCACACGGTTGTATGTTGCAAAAATTGCTTCGATGATTTTGCTCATCATTACGAGTGTTGTTAATATATTCATTGTTTCTTTGTTAGTGAATCTTCTGATGGCTCCAAAAAACATACAATGGGGCGACATGACGGATGTTATATACTCTATCGGAGCAATCGTATTGCAATGTTGCCTATATGCAAGTCTAGCATCCTTGATTGGCGTGTGGACGAGATCAGCTGCTATCGCAGTAGGCGGTAGCTTAGTGCTATACTTTTTACAAATGATATTTGGAGGTAGTCTCTTATCTACATCATGGACACACATTCTATTCATTCATCATGATGATTTAAGTGTTTATTGGACTACGTCACAATATAAATCGGAATTAGTTGGCTTACCTATATCGTTAGCGATAGATATCGCCTATATTTTGTTTATCTTTGCAATTGGATTATGGTTGTTCGTCAAAGAGAGAGGAGCAGACTAAACATAAAACGGAGCTAAGAATGAGCAAAATAGGATACAGTTATGTCATTTATGGCGATACTTGGGATAACTGTATGGAAGACAAAATAATGAATGTGAAACTGAAAGTAGCCAATAATGATAAGTGACAATTGATTACGCTAGTCCAATAAACCAGCAGCAGTCTAGGACTTTATTTTTGCAAAGACTACCGTTGGTTTTAAATTAAAGTCAGTCTAACTTAATTAACAGCGGATAGTTGTCTGCAAATATTTATATCAATCAGAAGTTGTTTACAAAGAAATATGTGATTTTAAAATTGTTGCGAAACTAGGCGTTGCATACAGAAAGAAGAATATAAACCCAGCTTGTAGAGAAAACGATGTTTTTTCTACAAGCTTTTTTGTTTCTTTAGATGCTTATTGTATTTTAGATACAGAAAAAGGCTCCCACATATCTATCCCTGTTTGGATAGGTATGTGGCAATCTTCTTCATGTTCTGGCATGCGGCTGTGAGGAGAACTTGTTCGCTCACATTTCGTTGTCTCCTCAACCTGTAATAGCGAAGCCCATGCAGCTGTTTTGAATCTGCAAAGCTTCGCTCTATTTTTCTTTTCTTTTTTTGTAGAGGTTTTTTCCTGAAACAGACAAGCGATTTTGTCTGACCTTTTCTTTATGGTATTCCCATACATGCCGAGTAATCACTTTCTGCCGATTCTTTGATTTTGTACAGTTTTCAAGCATGAGGAACATATTTCAGGATTTGATTTGTATGACCCCGGTAGCCTTTTCGGTCAGTTGTTGAGTATGTAAGTGTTTGGTGATTTGGACAAATGTATCTGTCTTGTTCACTGTCATAATGAAATTTCCATTTTGGAAACAAGCCTCGGATAGGGTGATAACGTCTATGTGCGATGACACCAAAGATTTGTCGGTCAGATAATCCTTTACAGATCGGAGTCGTTAAATATCCGGAATCAAGGGCGACGGCTTCTACTTGAAACCCAAATCGTGCGATTTGGTGATCCAATCGGTCAAGATAGGGCATAGAATCATGGACATTTCCAGGTGTGACATAGGTATCTGTGATAATGTTGTATTTCATATCTGTTGTGCGGTGTCTAAATAGAAAAAACCTTCTGGTTTGTTTTCACGATACAGATATCCACTTTCCGGATCTGTTGTACTATGGCGGATCTCTTTTTCAGCTTTCACCTCCTCTTTGATTGTTAATGGCTTTTTTCCGTGTTCCTCCCGATCCTCTTGAATGGCTTCATTTAAATCCTTGATATAGTTTTGGGTATCCTGCGCAATTGTTTTTCTTGTGTATTTATGCTTGTTGGCATTGGCTTTCAGATGAGTTGAATCGGTGAATAGGACACGTCCGCCCACCATGTCATGATTGATGGCCTGGAGAACGATCTCATCAAAAATGTCTTGGAAGATGGTTGTATCTTTAAAGCGTGTGCGTCTGTTCCAGTTGATGGTGGAGTGGTGCGGAACCGGACATTGATATTCAGTCCCAAAAACCATCTGTACGCCATATTGTAGTAAATTTCTTTTTCGAGCTGTCTTTCTGAACGGATAGCGTAGAGGTAGCCGATAAACATCATTTTGAATAAAATTAGCGGATCAAGTGAGGAGCGGCCTTTGTTTTCGCTGTAGTACGGCTTTACCTTTTAAATGATAAAAGAGAAGTCTATGTATTTATCAATTTTTCGAAGCAGATGATCCTCTTCGACAAGTTGGTCGAGAAGAACAAATTCAGCTGCGTTTTGAGAAGAATTTCTTGTGTGCAACATGAGAAAGACACCGTCCTTGTAAGTCTTTCTTTTATTTTATTACATGAGAATGGATATTTTAAGAAAATAAAGGCTGATCGAGATTTTCTCGACAGCCTGAATATAAACCCAGAGTTACAAGAGTTTTTGAAAATAGGAAAGGCAAGGCGATGAACACATTTACAAAATGACGAGAAAAATGACAAAATTGTAAGAATACACGAATATTTGTAAGGAAGTTCGATGTTTTCCTTTTTCTTTTTTTATTATAATGAAAAAAAAGAAAGAAGAAGGAGATGGAAATGTCATACTCATGGTGATACCTATTTTTATGAAAGTAAAAAAAGCGTGGGAGGGGAAGTAAGATGATGTTTTCTCAGCTCGCGTTTAAAAACATTAGTCGAAATATACGTACGTATGCCGCTTATTTTTCAAGTGAAAACGTCATGTTAGAGTAAGAAACAGTACATTCACATATTTAAGAAGTAGTTAAGTCTCATTTAAACCTTTTTTTCCATAATAAAATTATAAACGTACAAGAAGGTTGGTATTTCTAGATGAGTACAATAATCAAAACTATTCATGTAATGAAGGTATATGGCAATCAGTTATACACCTTACTATAAAGGAGGGATTTGAAAATGTCTTTTTCTCAATTCAATATTGATATTTTTCGAGCAATTAATGATTTAGGTAAACAATATCCATTCCTAAACTCAGCCATGGTATTTTTGGCAGAATATATGGTATATATTTTGGCTTTAATTATTATAGCTTATTGGTTTACCGGATCCAGAAAAAGTAGGATGATGGTTATTCAAGCGATGGTTGCTTTTGTGATTGCTGAGGTGATTGGAAAAATAGCAGGGAAATTTCATTTGAATTATCAACCGTTTGCAGTATTGCCTGATGTTAATAAACTTGTCGATCATGCTGTAGATAATTCATTTCCTAGTGACCATACGATTCTCTTTTTTTCGATTTGTTTTTCATTTTGGCTTGTTCGTAAAAAGACTGGATGGTTATGGCTTATACTTGCATTTTGTGTAGCGATCTCTCGTATTTGGGTAGGGGTTCATTATCCTTTTGATGTTGCAATAGGGGCTTTAATAGGGTGTGTTTCAGCGTTATTTTCGTATTGGTTAGTACCGAAATTTTCTTTTATCAAGCAATTGCTTACTCTATATGAAAGAGTAGAGAAACGTGTTTTACCATCCAAAAACAAATCAAAGGAATTTTGAGTATACAAGTTAGCGTGAAAAATACAGATGCTGACGACCTATATATGGGATGTATTCATGTTGCAGCTGTTGCTGAACAAATTAAAGAGCAACAACGAATGAAGAAGGCTTCTTAATCTTTTGTGTTTGTGGGTGTAAGCACCCAGGTTTTAGGAAGTGTTGCGGTTCTCTTTCTTTACGTCAATTAATTCCGAAATATACAATAAAAGTTGATTTTGGAGTTTTTTGTTTACTTCACTTTTTTTCGGCGCTCTACAGCTAGATGGCAATTACTTAGACCACAGCAAGACTTTATCAATTTCTTCTTTAGTGTTTAAATTGATGTTAGGCAGCGTTTCAAACAAATAATGAATATAATGATAGGGACTTAGATTGTTCTCTTTTGCAGTTTCCATCACACTATACATGATGGCACTTCCTCTAGCACCTCACGGTGTATTTTAGAACATCCAATTCTTCCTCCCGATTACAAAGGGGTACTGACGGCAAAACGCGGATTTTGTACGTTAATATATTTTCAAGGAGATGAAGCTCTGATTTTTATAGGGGTTCTGTCGCGAAGTTTTGTTAAGGTTAAGTGGTGCCAACAAAAAGTTGTACATTGTATGCGATTGTTAGTAGCTCCTGTAATTCATTGTATGTCGAAAAACCGAAGTCTGAGCCAAGACTTCGGTTTCGTTTATATTTCTCTTAATTTGTTAAATGCGCAAAGTAATGCTGGTGCTTTGTCTGTAGTGAGAACCGCTGGTTCTCCAAACGTTTTAACCAATCTTTTCATAAAGGCATAGGCAGCCTGATGATCCCGTTTTTTACGAAGTTGAATATCCAATGTGTGCCCGTCTTTATCAATTGCACGATATAAATAACACCATTTCCTTTGACTTTTATATAGGTTTCATCTAGTTTCCAAGATAATTGAACGTTTTTATTTTTCTTCTTCCAAATTTGATAGATAAGGTTTCCATATTCATGAACCCAGCGCATGATGGTTGTTGGGTGAACCGATACACCACGCTCTTTCAAGATTTCGGATACTTCACGATAGCTTAAAGAAAAACGGCATTAGTAGCCGATGGCTACCAAAATAATATCCTTTTTAAACTGTTTTCCTTTAATATACCCCATATATCATTCTCCTGCTCACACTTTTTCTACAGGTTATCTCAGTTTAAAAATCTTTGCAACAGAACCGAAAACACCAATTGTATGTTGAATAGAAAATAGAATGTTATAAATCAATAAACAATCAATGTAACAAAAAGACAGAAGTTTTATATTGTGACAAATTATTTTTGGGACAGTATTTTGTTATATCTGATTTCAATACAATCTAGTTTAGAATTTAAAAAGAAAAAATGTTACAAATCGAACAACTAAGGCTGAACCCTAAATTCGTCTATAACTAATATAGAATATTTTGTCTTAATTCCCCTTTTCGGGGGATGCTTGCAGGAAAAGAGTTCAAACAATGAGGGAGGAGAATAGGAAGCCCTGAAGAATAAGTTATATTATTTATTCCGTTTATGGAAAAATAAAGATTTTTATCGACGCATAATTTTTTCTGTTTATTGGGTAATGTGTGATTAAACTTTTTGGAGGGGACTATTCATGATGAAAGTAAAATCGTATGAAGTCAATGGGGATTTTCCAACAGTGAAAGATAGGTGTTGAACCAATATTAACTGCTTTTGACAAAAAACCACATCCGTAAAAAGATTGAAACATAAACAGCTTAAGTATAGCCAAATTAAGTTGATTTCAGACGGAATTCTGTATATTCGTATCAATTTGTCTCTTAATATAAAAAAATACAAGGATATCATTCATCCTTGACAGGCTTGTTATATATTGAATTCAATGGTAACCTTAGTAAATCAGTACCTGGAAACACATCTAAAATTTCTTTCAAGAAGAATTTATGTTCTTTAAAAACAGACATCCAAACCGAGAACATCCCACTCTGTTCTACAAGAAGCTTAAACATCTCTAATGCTAGACTATCTACTTTTGCTTGGGATAGTAGTTGACTATTAGCTAGCTCCCATTTTTCACGACGTTCTAAAGAACGTCTGTCAGCTATTTGAGGATTGCTTTTTAGATCATCAGTAACAATTTTATTTAATCCGACGAGATTAATTGTATTATTAGCTTTAACTCTGTCTGACTCAGATAAGTCTGGTGAGGGTTCAACTATTCCACCGTATTACGTCTAATCAAAGCTATACTATTTATTTTTTAACTGAATACACCAAGTTCATACTATCTTAACGATGAACCTTAAAAAGGCTTTTTTATTAAATTATAGTCAAGACTAGAGGGAGGATAAACAAAACTCTGTTTAATCTCCCTCCACTCTGGAAAGGAGACTTTTATGATATTCTGATTTTAACTAAGATTCCTTGAGGAGTAGAGAAAGTACTTAAGTAACCTATTGTCATAAAGTCTTTCCGTTAGGTGCTATAAAACGCTCTTTTGCTTTTTTATGTTAGAGTACAGAGATAAATGTCTTATATTGATTCGGAAATAATCTTTAAGTTTTCTTAGCTTTGTTTTAATGTTACTTTCGCTTAGCGAATTTTTCATCAAAGTATTCAACTTCACCAAATCTTCCTTTGTAAAAAGCCAACCTTTTATTTTCATTTGTTTATATTAAAGTCTAATTCCTTTCGTTCAGTTGCTATAACCAATTCATTTAAAAAGAAATAGCCAATCATTTGAAGGCTATCCTTAGTTCAAAAACCTTTTATTTTGTTTTTTAAAACCGTATAGAGTTACATCAATAAATAAATCGGCATCTGTACCACCAACCAAAAAGAGAGCCTATACCTACTCAAATCAGGAATCATAAACTAAACTTCAAAAATAGTCATTAAATTTTCTAAGTTCGCTTAAAATTTTTCTGGGTTATCTCAATATATATATAATACTCTATGTCTAATTCTTTGTGTTTTGTTGGAACTCTTGGCACTGTTCTAATTTTGTTGTTTTTATCCTTACTTTATATAATAATGCACTTATCATTAAACTTGATTTAAAGCTCTCTGTTGAGAGCTTTTTCCATTTGATAACATTATGTTAAAAAGTGATTGGGTTTTGACCTATAATATGTATAGAATTATTAGCGTATAACAATAATCTAAAGAATATGACAAATGCTGAACGGATGCAGTATCTTGTGTAACAAGTGCCTTTATCCCTTGTCAGAGTAGGGGACAATTGTGTTTTGAGGTGTTTTAATATAAAAATTTGGAAGTACATGCAGCATTTACTGCTAATGTGGCTTTTCCAACTGATTAAGATATTCAGATGGATATGCTCATGATGAGTAAAGCGATACTCAAGACAGCTGGCTACACAAATTTCTTCATCCGGGATACATACTTTATAGATAGAGATCACAATTCAATTTATTGTTCTTGTCAATTTGAAGAAACAAAGTAAATCTATTTGTAAAGTTCGAACGTGACGGAGCTTTAGTCTAGTCTAAATTTAATTCAGGAAGTAGGTATGTCAATTTTAACAATAATTGAGAGATCATCATAGTGATGCTTACATTATGAAAGGGGATTTAAACATGCAAGTTTTAAGGATCATATGTGTTCATGTCTTGTCTGCATTATCAGCTGCTGTTGTTTATGTTTTTGGCATTGATTATGATGGCTACATTCCATACTTCTTCATAAGTGTTATTCTGTTTATCTTTTATGTAATCTTTGCTGCACCTGTTCAATATTTCGTAAATCGCAATCCAAAGAGGTTTAACCCGAAATATTTACTCATATACGTATTCTTTTCCTTATTAGTATGGTTATTCTTCGCTGTAATTACTGATCCAAGGAACACCTTAGACTTTCTGATGGAATACGAAGTTTACTTATTTAGTATATCATTTGCTGTAATCTTTTGGATCTGGGACTCTGTTTTTCTGCAAAACGGGAAAAAGGCAGCGACTAAGTAGCTTAAGTATTCACAATACTTCTTCTTAATTAATCGAGAAATAATACCTAAAATTCTTATTTGGTATTGTGATCTTCTTTCTAAAATTGCAGACGATGGAGGGGATAAGTGTGTAAAACTGAATCCCTCTTATTATAGGATCTTAAATCAGCATAAAAGAGGGATTGACCTCTCATTTGGAAAAAAATGAAAGAAAAAATCTACACGTACATTACTGGAGTTGATACCTTGAAAATTTCGCCATCTCTTATATAAAAACGGGGGACACGGCGGCTTAATGTAGACACCACTTCATAGTTGATCGTATTAAGCATTTCAGCAACTTCATCAACGGGAATCTCAGCTCCCTTTTGATGACCGTAAATCACAACTTCCTCTCCTTGTTTGCCTTCACTCTCTCCTAAACTAACCATGATCATATCCATTGTCACTCTTCCCACCACCGGCACTCGTTTTCCGCGATGAAGAACAAACCCGCGATTGGAAAGTGCGCGAGAATAACCGTCAGCATAGCCGACCGGGAGTGTAGCAATGACTTCTTCGGGTTCTGCGATGTATGTAGCACCATAACTAATGGTTCGGGGTTCTGTCCGCATGGTTTTCACATAAGCGATGCGCGCCTTTAAACTTAATGCAGGTTCGAGCTTAACGAGGTTTAGTTGTTTGATATAGTCTGAAGGATATAAACCATATAAACCGATACCTAAACGAATCATATCAGCACTATATTCAGGAAAAGCGATAGCTGCAGCCGTGTTGCTCATGTGCACGGTGGGCAGTTCAATGCCGCGGTTCTTTAGAAAGCTGAGAAAATTGATGAATTTTTCATGCTGTAGCTTAGTTAGTGTGGTGTCAGCTTCATCAGCTGTAGAAAAATGTGTAAAGATACCTGACCATCTTAGGAATTTACTTTCTGTTAATGCTTCCACTACTGCTAAAAGCTTTTCTTTTGTGCGTACACCTAATCGACCCATCCCAGTATCCACATTTATATGAATACCCAAACGACTATTACTCTCTTCGTTTTCCAATATTCTGTTAGCTTTTTTAATCCAATCAACCTGAAATGCTGATAATTCTATATTCCAAGCTGCTGACTTTTTCACACAACTAAGGGATGTAAAACCAAGCACAAGGATAGGTGCTGTAATTCCCGCTTTTCGTAAAACGATTCCTTCCTCCACGCTGGCCACAGCGAGCTCACTCGCCCCGTGTTCCAGTGCATGTCGCGCCACTTCTACTGACCCATGACCATAACCGTTCGCTTTCACGACAGCCATAATTTTGCTCTTTTTTGGTATATGATGGCGTATTGCTCGCACATTTTTTTTTATGGCATCAAGATTTACTTCGATCCAAACTTCTCGGCAAAGCTTTGTCATCGACGCTTCCTTCCTTCTTATAGAGTAGTATATAGCGCATTTAACCGTTCAATAAATTCTTAATATCAATGGTTGGATGCTTTCAATTTGATTTTATTCAACCTTAACTGAAATCATTCAACAGCAAACACTTCATCTAACGAGTAGATGCTAACCGACGGCCGAAGCTGTCAGTACTCTCGTTTTTAATTCTTTTTTTGCGGATTGTTCAATTTTGATTTTATTTACTTCGAGCAACTGATACATAAGGTTTGTAAAGAGATGAGGATCGATACGGTGACCGAGGATCAGATAGTACAGCTAAATAAAAATAGTGCCCATGATTCTGACGTTTGTTTTGATGTCAGCCAATGGGTAGTGAAGAGATATGGTGGATGCTGAAGCAGACATTGACTAAACTCTCTTAAGCAAAAGAACTGCAATTACAATTGTTCAAGCTTTCTTAGCGAAGGCACTGATTGTTTGCTTTGACTTTTGTGTTCATACAAAGACCAAGCGCTTGAGAACGCTATGATAAGTTGAAATACATCAAAGGATAAGCTCCTGCTCATACTAATTGTCGGGAGGTGCCGACTTATGATACAAATTTGGATCACCGGCCTTTTATTATTAGCTCAGCCCAGCGAGCCATCTGACAGTTTAACAATCACACAACAAGGACGGACGATTGCTACTGTTCACCGCGAAGATTTTACGATGCCTCTTCCCAGTACCCCAATGATTGATCATGAAAAATACCGTAAGTTCATCAAACGGCTTGATCAACAGATTTACCGGGAGCCCATAAACGCCAAGCTTAACGATCAAGGAATCATCATCCCGGGGAAAATGGGTTACAGACTTTATCAACAAGCGTTTAAGGAGAAATTTTATGCCTATTTCTTTGGTCATGGCCCATCCAAAATAGAAGTGCCGGAATTGAACATTTATCCGAAAGTTGACAGCGAGTTGCTTGCTCACATCAGTACGCAGCAGCTAGGCCAGTATGTAACTTATTTTAATTCAAGCAATAAAAGCCGTTCACACAATATTTCCCTTTCTGCACAAGCAATTGACAATCATGTTGTTTTTCCAAATGAGACGTTTTCTTTTAATCAAGTTGTTGGGATGAGAACGCAGGATAAAGGATACATGCGAGCGCCTATTATTGTAAAGGGTGAGTTGTCCGAAGGTATAGGTGGGGGAATTTGTCAGGTGTCATCAACTTTATTTAATGCTGTCGATCGCGCGGGGCTGCAAATCGTTCAGCGCTATTCTCATACAAGAAGCGTACCATATGTGCCGTCCGGACGTGATGCCACCGTAAGCTGGGGAGGCCCTGACTTTCGCTTTCATAATCAATATAACCAACCGGTTTTAATTCGGGCCAAACGAAATAAGGGAAGTATGATTGTTACGCTTTATTCCTCTGATGTCATCAATAACAAACTGCGAAAAGTTCCCAAAGCGCCATCACAGCTTCCAAAAGAAATAAATGCCGAGCGTTAAATGACATAAGCTATTCATTCACCTTATTCAACCTGACGACTTCCTTTATGGGAGGTTGAGTTAGAAAGACATAAGATTAAGTCCAAACGACTGAGCTCTCTAAACGAGAGCTGATGTTGATTAAATCATTACTGCCTGGTAGAAATCTTACTGAAATAGCCCTCTATTTTTCCGGCAGCTATTTATAAAGAAAAAAGCAACAATTGAAACGTTGCTTTTTACAGTTTATCTTATTCAGAATTTCGTATGCCAATTCCTTACTATGTAGGATCCGACTTTTATAAAAGAAGATTCTTAACAATTATAAAAATGGACTAGTATCTACCCTGGTGGAATTTTTCCCCTTCACTTGTTTTAACGTTGCGACTATAAGAAAGCTGACAATCACTAACAAGAGCCATGAACTCACTTTTCCTAGATGAACAAGACTCCATGCATCGGTTTGGTTTGGGTATTCCCAAGCCCCAAAAAACGTTGCGATATTTTCGGCTATCCATATAAAAAATCCGATGAGCATAAATGAAAGGGCGAGTGGCATACGATAACGAGTTCCATTCACCTCGTATGTGACCCATGATTGCCAAAAGACGATCATGACTAGTCCGGATAACCAAAAGCGGACGTCAATCCAATAATGGTGGATGAAAAAATTCAAATAAATCGCAGCGGCAAGAGGTACCACGGCCCAAAACGGCGGCCACTTAACCAGTTCAACCTTAAGCCTTCTCCATGCCTGGCAAAGATAACTGGCTACACTTGCGTACATGAAGCCGCTATACAAAGGCACTCCAAAAATTTTGGAATATCCCTGCTCTGGATAAGACCAGGAGCCCATATGTACCTTGAAAAGTTCAAGAGCAAGTCCAATCAGGTGGAACATTGTGATTACCTTTAATTCATCCTGAGTTTCAAGTCCAGAATATACCATCCACAATTGCATGAAGAGGCAGATGATGAGCAGCCAGTCATACCGTGGCAGGAAGGGAAGCGGTATGATTTGTGTAATTGCCAAAGAGGCAAAAATAACGACAGGAAACAGACATGATAGGGCCTGCTCCCAGCCAAAAAAAATGAGCTGTTTAAATGCTTTCATGAATTTTTGCCTCCAAAGTTAGCTAAATAGACTTAGGGTTATGTGCATAGAATCACCGCCGAGTCATTATCTTTTCCATTCATAATGATTCCTGCTTTATTAATCATGGGTGTCTTCATCACTCTGGTATTCCAATATATCTCCTGGTTGACATTCTAAAGCCTTACAAATCGCCTCTAAAGTTGATAATCGAATGGCCTTTGCCTTTCCATTTTTCAATATAGAAAGATTAGCCATCGTGATTCCAACCTTCTCGGACAGTTCCGTTACGCTCATTTTCCTTTTAGCCAGCATCACATCAATATTGATTATAATTGCCATTGTTTTCACCTCAGACTGTTAAATCATTTTCTGATTTTATATCTATAGCTTCTTGCAAAAGCCTTTGGAGAACAGCAGCAAAGACTGCGATAACCATTGAGGCAAAAATAAGGACCAATCCGATTAGTATGATACCTGGAGCGTCGTCCATCTCCGCGATGAGATAGAAGAGTGGCATGCCTGCCACAAGTAAAAGACTGATTGTGATTGCACTGTATTTTATTTTCTTTAAAGCTCTTACTGATAATTCCGAGAAAGCTTTATTCCGGTCAATATAGCTTAAAAGTGTAAAGGCTTGATACAGAGCGAAATAAAAAGGTATTGCCGCTGCATACAAATCGATATAAACGAGATATTTTAGATAAGAAATATCTGGATACAATTCCGCTGCAAAGTTCGCTATCTCTGGCACCAAAAATATGCACAAAGCAAGAACTGGAATTCCAATCAGAATAACAGCTATCCTTAAAAAGAGTGTTGATCCTCGTTTCATAAAAAGCACCTCACCTAATATTGTCGATTTGAATGTAGCACATTATTTATCGTTTTACAATAAAAAAATATTGAAATAAATGATTTTCTTGTTGTTTTAGAGCTATCTTTTTCACTGTGGGCAAGAAAAAAGCATTTCTCATTACAGAGAAATGCTCAATATCTTTAATCGATTCAATTTAAAAATTGTGCGGATAACTGAACCATTGGTCTAAAAATAACGCATGGCACATAAGGGATTGTTTTTTGATCATGTACACGTTCGTTTTATAAAGCTTAGGCCGAAGGTGATATATAAAGCAATCTGGCAGCGGTGCTTAATGGGGTTCAATAAGCTCAGGTGAATTGTTTTTAGGTGAGTTAACGAATGATGAAACCTGGTATGCTTCCATGTCATCATCATATGGCAGCAGTAAGCTTTTGAGATAATCGGGATCTGTATTTTTAGGGTTCAGCCATTCTTTCTCATGTTCGCAACTCAATATAACCGGCATTCGATCATGGATGTCCTCCATAAGCTCATTAGGTTTTGTCGTAATGATTGTGCAAGTGTAGAGCGGATGACCTTCAGGTGTATTCCATTTTTCGTATAGGCCGGCAAAAGCGAAAAGATTGGATGATTTCAGCTTGATTCTCATAGGAATCTTAGTTTTTGGATCAAGGCGTTTCCATTCATAAAAACTGTCAGCTGGGATGATACAACGTTTACTTACAAGTGGCTTTCGAAAGCTGGGTTTCTCGGCCAATGTTTCAGCACGAGCATTGATCATTTTATAACCGATCTTTTCATCTTTAGCCCAAGGAGGAATGAGACCCCATCTTAATTTTCCAAGGCGGTTGCTTGAGTCATCATTAATAATAGTAAGAATGTTTTGTGACGGCGCGATATTATAGCTTGGGTGATATTCGTCTTCAGGCAAGAAGTGATCTATGTTGAATTGCTCAATGATGTCTTCAAATGCTGAGAATAAGGTGAATCTGCCACACATGTTCATCATCCTTTTGGTTTTTGAATATTGTACTGGATTGGCATATGAAAATCAAAAAGGGGATTGTGATGCAGCAAGTGATGAACGAATTATTTGAATAAAAGAACTGAGGGAAAAAGAGATACGGATACATTCAACGTTGAAAATGAAATGTATAAAAAAGGTAAGTATCTTGTATTGGATAGTATCAGTGGAAGAAGGGAATAGGAACAAAACCTTAATTAGAATGCATGGAATCATTTTAATGCTCTAATTAGTTTTATGCGTACATGACAAGGATGTCTATAAAATTGTTGTATTTTAGTTTGTTACATATTTTGATTTCTATTGAAGTGGTCATGAAGCCCAAGTTTTCAAGAAAAATGAGCCTGAATCTTGGGCTATTATAGCTTGAAAAAGCTTGATATTAAACCAGCAGAAGATGAAAAAAACAGATATCATCTAATCTCTCACCAGTACAAAGAACTTGTCCCAGATAGGCACTATCTAATGATGGTGAGTGCGATGCCATACCCTTTTTTTGGAGTGTAAGCGGTAGTGATTTTCATTACTTTCCAGGTTCCTTCAGATGCTTTTGTTCCTATGCCATTACGCGCAGTAAGAAAGTCTCCTTGACTCACAGTTTCGTCAATACGTACATAATGCTGTCCCATCAGTCCAACCACATGCCATTCGTCCCTTACAGCTCGTGAATGATAAGCGGTCTCCAGCACTGTATCATATTCTGGATTTTGTTTTGGCACACGTATCAATTCACCGGTTTCCTTGTCGGTCATATCTTCATAAATGAATCCGCCAAACTCATTAGTCAAATAACGGTCCTGCCAGACGAAGCTGGATGCTCCTGAAATGAAAGCTGCTGTTTCCGAAATAACTCCAAGCATGTAATCTCCCACGTGGGCGGGCGCTATTTTTTCACCTCTTAAAGTTACGATTGTACCTGTATGGATTAACTGCCCAGTTGAACTCTCAAAATACTCTCCATATCCATTTAAGGAAGAACTGATCGCTCCTGCAAATGTCCCGTTTCCTCCAACTGAGTCAAGAAGCCATTTCAATGATTGATGGCCTCCTGCCACGGTGTAGGGTTCTTCCAGTATAATACTTTCAGAAGACAATATTGTTCTTGAAACATTGTTTCCTTTAATATGGGCATTGTTTGAAGAAGCGATTAATGCCCGAGAGCCTTCTGTGCTAGAGCCTCCGGAAGCGCCGATGACCGCATTTCTTTCTCCCTTCGCCGTAATGTCTCCGGTACCAGCGATAACTGCGCTCGTTTGGTTAAAGGCGAAGCCAGAGGTTGTTGCAAGCTGTGCGCCACCTTTTAAATTAATGGGTACATGCTGGTAGGTTTGACCTTTAATGGAGACTGCCGCACTATAACCTTCTGCCTGAACACCGAGAATAACGGTCTGGTTATTTGGAGACTGAATTCCGATTGCTCCGTTATCAGCAATCATTGTACCGTTTAGTATATTCACATTATAGAGACCGCCACCGATTGAAATTCCTTTTGGAGCAGATTGATAAATATCGAAGTTTGAAATTTTAATATAATCAGTCTTATTTGACCCGCCTGATAAATGAATATCAACACCGGCTTTTTTAAATCCGCGAATTTTTATACCGTTAAGGGTGATATTCTGACTGCGGTATTGCAATGCTACGACAGGATTTTCCTTATAGTCATAGTCGGGATCACCAATTGCTGTGAATCCGCTTACATTAACGTTTTTATATGCTGAAACAACTAGCGCTCTTGGCGTGACAGTTTCATAAAGAGAGTTGAACACCGGTTCAATTGCTGAACAATCAATAAGTGTGACATCATAAGCCGTTGTGCTTTCAGGATCTGTGGCTTGATGATGACCAATATGACGAAGATCAAATGCCCGGACATCACGATAAGAAACATGGCCGATGATATGGACATTTTGAGAGGCAGGCCACATTGCATGCGCTTTAACCTCTACTCCACGAATGTTTCCGCTTGTAAAGTTATTCAAAAGCCACACATGCTTAGACCCATCGTCGATTTCTATACCGTTGGAGTTGGATACACCCTCTGCAAACTCCGTTCCTCGCGGATTACCGGAATGGCAATTTGAAATAAAGATGTATTCACTATAATGGGTAGTAATGCCGTCATCTCCTGAACCATATGCCACACAGTTATCAATCCAAATATATTTTGAGCCGTCTTTAGTCCAGTCGGTATCAGGTAAATGATCGTACGTTGGGGATGTAATATCAATACCGTGAAGGCCTGCGTTAATGGCTTCCACATCTCTAATCCATCCATATTCAACTTTAGCAAAAGTTAAACAGCTGGAGAATTGACCACCAGGATTTTTCACACCGCATTGTCTATTTGGATTCCAGTCTAATGACATTCCTTTAACAAAAATATTTCGGTTCCCATTTTGGTAATCATCATTTGTGATTACCCATTCATGAGCGGGAGTGTCTTCATGAAGTTTAATTACGGTAATTCCTTTACCTTGCCCTACAATTGTTGTCCAGGACGGAAGTTTAATCCCTTGAACCAGATATTCGCCGGCAGGAACATATACTTTGACGCGGCCATTCCCGATTGCTTTTCGAAAAGCTTCTGTATTGTCTCGTCCATCGGGAACAGCTCCGAAGTCTTCCACATTTACTTCCCGCGTGATTTTGCTTAAAAGCTTATGGTATTCTTTGTCAAGACGTTCTTTTAAAAGAGAGGTGATCTCTCCTTCAGCCATGACCCGAGCGTCAGTAACTTCGACGTTTTGTTCTGTTACAGAATGCTTAATAAGATTTTGCATTCTCGTCTTGAGATGTTCAATGTCAGATGTATACTCCGGGTGTGACTCAGATTTGGCGTTTAGAGTAGGATCAGGGTAGTTATTAAAGTGAACCATTCTAAAGACACCTCTTTCTTTTAATATAAGCGCAGTTATCAGTATTGCAGTTAAAGTTTACTGTAGCACCTTTTGCGCTTATCTTTCCAATTCTGTATTTGTAGCTAGAATTCCTTTTAAATCCATTAGTTTTCAAGAAATGTAAGTCATGAACAAGAAATCAGATGGAAAGTAGGAGGTTACTTATGTCTATAAAACCAGTGGCTCAGATTCCTACGCTTATGGAACCCCAACTCCTTAACAGACTTGAATACACTTTACCTATTCGGTTTATATTTCCCATCTGCATTTTCAACATTTTAATAGCTTTTGAGTTAAACAAGAAATTTTTAATTAACAAATCTTAGATCGTAAGGAGAAATTGCGGTAAATGAGGACATCATTATTGGAGTGATCATTTTAGTCAGTGTAAGTTAATGTGGATTTATTTTTCAGGTTATACAATAAAAAAAGGCCGCCGGCATTGCCAGCGGCCTTTTGATGCTTCTTTATTTATTAACAGAAATCGTAACGTTATTTCCAGAAGGGAGGACTTTTGCAAAATCCTGTGTATCTACGACAGGTGTCACTGCTTTATTGTCGATTGTAATATTGTTAAAAGTTGTTGAAAAAGTTGCTTTAATGGCAGAGCGCTGGCTTTCAGTTGAAACCGCAGCGGTGGCAAGTGTTTTCCATTTCGATAGAGTGCCAATGTTCGTTCCTTGGATTTCCATGATAATACGTCCGGTATAGCCATCATTGTTCGTTCCCCAGAGGGTCATGCGAGTATTCCCGTTCAAGTTTTTGTAGATCGTCATTTGCACTGTGCTTCCGGGACGAAACCCTTTATTGTAAGTGAATTTCTCTTTTCCTTCGATATATGTTTCATCATTTTTAGAACCGACTTTCATGAGCGGTTTCCATACGTTGTATTGTTTGCTGTACTGAAGACCAATATCTGCTTCAGTTCCGTTTTTTGCGCTAAAGCCTGAATAAATATAAGGGGTAGAGACAGAGTCTTGGATGTTCACTGTGTCGGGAAGCTTAATTTTAGCCGTGAAAACAGCGCCTGTGCTGTTCAGGTAGGCGCGTCCGCCGATTCCCTTAGGCAGCTGGGAAGCCGCTTTTGCTACTTGAGTGTCTGCTCCTGGAAGACCTGGAACACCTGAAGAAATGGTTCCGAAAAGAATAGATGTTCCTACTGCACCTGCAATCAATACTTTTTTCAACAAAATTCCCCCTTTTAAAAGTGGTTTCGCAATTATTATACCTTATTTTGGAACTTCTTTTATTAAGATAAATCGACAAAATCGTTAAAATCTCATGTTTATGAATGGGTTATGTTTATAAATTGACACCATAGATCTATAATAAAACTAATTAAACTATGTACTAAATATTCAATTTTTATTAAAAAATCGGCATTAAGGAGCAAATAACATTAGACCTATGATTCATATAGACATTGAAGCTTAGTTTTTTCTGCAAAAAAACCCCCGGCCATTGACCGGGGAAGCAAAATTGAGGAGATTAAATGGAGTATTAGCAGTGTTTCTTACGTTTTTTATACTCTACAACGTAGTCATAGTCTTTTTTGTCGTGATCATAATGTTTTTTGTCATAATCACAGTAATAATCTTTTTTGTCATGGTGATCAGAATATTTTTTGTCATAGTCGTAATACTTCTTGTAATACGTTTTTTTAACCGTATAATACTCTTCTTTATATTTTTTGAAATAACCCATAAATACCCCTCCTTTTATGATCATACGCTTTATTATATGGAAGTTAGATTTTACGGATTGGACAGTTTAAATCACAAACTCAAAAAAGGGCTGTCCAAAAAAAATTGAGGGTAATCAGAGGAAAACTGAGGGATCGCGCAGAAACAAATCAATATAAAAAGCCGATGTTCATCGGCCGCCAAATCATTTTATCTTACATTTGCTTGTCTTCTTTGTGTTCTGAACCACTATTTCTTATGTCTTAAGTCAATCCGCTGGTCGCTTTTTTAAATTCTGTTAAGGCTTTTCCAGCGGCCCGGCCAAGCGCAGGCAGCTTATCAGGACCAAACACTAAAAAGCCTACAAATAAAATAACTAACATTTTTGTGACGCTTAATTCCATGATATTTTTCCTCCTCCTGTTTGAAGTACAACCTTACTAACAAATTATAAAAGATGGCGGTTCAAATGAGAATACGTCTGTTTTGAATGTTTTGTAAACAAAGGCGAATGGAGAATGATGTGGTTTCTTCAGGAAAAAATGCTGATGATAAAAACGTATGAAGCTTCCAATGCCTTACACATACCTGCGATTTTATTTAAAGGGGGTGATACAAATATAACTGTAACTTGCTATGATTATCATAAGGGAGAGATCGTAATGAAGAGATTCAACAAGCTAATAGGATACCTGTCTGTTTTCATGTTCGCTGCGGTTTTTCCATTATCGGCACATGCAGAAAAAGCGGGAACTACTGGAGCCGGAGAGTGGGATAAGCTTGGAACTTACACCTATACTTATTCAAGTCCGACGGTATACTCGAGCGGAGGCGATTTTAGAGTTTGTCTTTCAGGAAGTACACCTTTCTCTGTATCGCTGCACCTATATGAGGATGATCCTGGTGACAACCCCGATGAATATGTGGGCTCTAATTATTTTTCACCCGGAGAATGTCATACCTTTAGCAGTATAGGAAAATTTGTAGATGGAAGCAATAACAAGGCAGAATTCTTTGTTACTGATTACTCTGGTAAATCAAAAACAGTGACGTTTTACGATTGATTTGAGAGATACAGTACAGGGAATATAAGTTTGTCAGAGTAAAAGAGAGAGGGACTCTCTCTTTTTATACTGTATGAGGAGTGAAATATCTCACTCTTGAACCGCCATGCGAAGGATTCACCATGCCTGTCCAGCAGTCATCCATCTTATCCCGAGCTTTACCAATCATTTCGTTCGGCTTTTTCCATCCGCTGAGGATGAGAGTAAATTCTGTTTTTTCCCTATGTCTGTTAATTGAAATGTAGCAATTCATCCAGCGGTATCCCATTCAAAAGAAAGCTCGCCGGGGGCATGAACCGTCCAAACTTTGCAAGGAGATGGTCCAAATGGTGTGTAAGCGAAATTTATATCCTTCCTGCAGCTGAAAATCATTCGGCATAATCCACTTGGCTATGCCGAATGAAGTTGAGACTGTCTCCTAAATGTTTTGAATAGGCCCCTCTAATGTTATATGTTTCGTAATATCCCATAATGTATTCTCTTGATATCCATATATTTCTCCTCATTATTCAATTTAGACTTTCACGCAAATTTTATATCATCTAACGAAATCATATCCATAGTGTGTATAAATGATGCTGAACCTGTTGTCGGCAAGTGTTTCAATAGATAAATTCCACGATTAAAATTGAATTGAGTATCCTTTTATTGTTATATTGATTGATGAAAGGCAGTGGAAGTCTCATGCGAAAATACGAAAATACAGCAAGAGAGTGGAAAGTATATATTATCATCTTTTCATTCTTCATTATTTGTGTGGCTGCAATAGGCTTTTTTGAACAAAGATTTCTTTTAAATCAATTAGCATGGCGGGTATTTGATGCACTGATCAGCGTTGTGTTATTTGCCAATGTGCTGTTTTTCTGGAGAAAAAGGAAGAGCATAGCATATATTTCAGGCATTTTGGCTGTTGTTAATGTAATTTTGCTGATATCTCTGCTTTTTCTAACTTGATGAGATTGTAAATAGGAGGGTTCTGCATGCTCGGTAAAATTAAAGCGGCCATTGATAATAGTCCGGGAAAACCGGCCAAAATTGCAGTTAATGAAAGCGCATTTCAGCAGCTAAAAGAAGAGATGCGTTTTGTTTGCGTTTCCAAACCTAAAACCATTATGGGGATACCTGTGGAGGTTTCAGATGATGTAGAAGGCTTTGAACTCAGATTTTAGTGATAACATATTTTTATCCTATCTATATGAATATAGGAACTTCTTGAAAAGAAGGGGGGAGGGCTGTGAAACAGAAGCCGATTTATGTAGAAATCGAGATGACATCTGACCTGGACAAGCTTTGGGAATATACGCAAAACCCATCGCTACATAAGGAATGGAATCTGCGGTTTTCTGACATTACGTATTTGCATAGAGGCGTAAATGAACCGCAGAGGTTTCTTTACGAGACAAGAATTGGCTTTGGATTAAAGGTGTCAGGTGCTGGGGAAACCGCGGGAACGAAGTTGCATTCCTCTCAAAGAGTATCCTCCCTGGTCTTTTCCTCCAACCATCCGTTATCCCTGATTAAAAAAGGCAGCGGGTATTGGAAATACATACAGCATGATAACGGGAAGCTTACCTTTATGACGCAGTATCAATATGAAACGGCATATGGCTTTCTGGGAAGATGGATTGACCGTTTATTATTTCGGCCGCTGATGGGCTGGGCAACAGCATGGAGTTTTGATTCATTGGGACTTTGGATTGAACAAAATAAACATCCGAAACAATTGATCCGTTATGCGTTTGTCTATATGCTGACGTGCTTGTTTTTTAGTCTGTTTTGGTTTTACCACGGATTTGCAGATCGTGAAACGAACAACATGGCAAGAGCAGCGATAATAGTTTTGGGCATTTTATGGCTGAGTCCATTAAAGAGAAAATGGATACTTCATGCTGTGCAGGCCTGTATCTTTGCTGTCTACGCTTTTCTGGATGCCGGAATATGTTCTTTATTATTAAGTGTGGTTACTGCGGCAAGCGGCTTGATCAGTCTCCGGCTTCCAAGCGCTCGGCATACGGAACGAAAAAAGAAAGAAGTGAAATGGTGAGTTCAATGTATAAAAAAACAATTATAAATTATCATCTATTACATCCCAAGCTGCAGAAACGTTATCAATTAGACCGGTCACATACATTCAGCGGAAGAGGAACGATGTCAGAAATAAGCGGAGGTTCTTTTTTGGTCAGAATGCTGCTGAAGTGCGGGGTGTTTTTTAGATGTTTCTTTTCAGAGAGAGGAAAGGACATCCCTTTTACAATTAAAAATAGAACATGTCTTACGGAGCAAGAACATACGGGGGTTGAATGGAATCGGACTTTTGTCTTTAAAGATAAGAAGCGTTTCTTTGATGCAGTTATGGTATACGACGAAAGTGAAAAACGAATACTTGATTTTTTCGGCCAACCTCATATTTTGCTGTCCGTTTTAACTTTTGAAGCACTCTCTGACGGGTCTCTCCACATTACATCAGGAAAGCAATGGCTATTAATATGCGGGAAAAGGATTCCTTTGCCAAAATGGCTGAGCGGTAATTCCACTGTTTGCGAAACGTTTGATGAAAGCAACAACTGCTTCACGATTCAAGTTCATGTGGAAAATGCAATTCTTGGCACTCTTTTTTATTATAAAGGGACATTTCAGGAAACAGAGGGAGAAGTATGTTAAAACGACACGGCATCATTCATGCGCTTTGTTTCATCTGGTTTCTTGCATCTGAAGCTCCCGACATATCAGTTGCGGAGGCACTTGTCTTGTTTTCCATTCTCTTTTTTGTGCCGGGAATTTTTCCTTTTGTTTTTTATCAATCGGTTCACAGGTCTATTCGATCTTTGGAAAAATTATTGATGCACATCTATCCTGCAGCAGCTGTTTTCGCGGTATTAGCCCTTGTGACAGATGTAGGGTATTTTGCACTGATCTGGTGGATATACACTGCTTTGTTGGCTCTGTATGGTATGTTACGGCTTTCGAAAACAAAAATACATAGAATAGAGGAAACATCTATCTTATGTGGACTCGTTTATTTGGGAGGAGGGGGATTTTGGTTTTTTGCCTATGCTGCACATTTACAAATCCTGCACTTCGGTCCTCTCATTATTTTGCTCACAGCTGTTCATTTTCACTATTCTGCTTTTCTTATCCCGATCTTTAATGGTTTACTTGGCAGAGTCCATAGAGAAAAACGGGTTATGTACGGTTGGGGGACATGGATTATTTTACTGTCGCCGCTCCTTATCGCACTCGGAATAACATACTCAAAAACACTTGATATCTTGGCGGTTGGTATCTATATGGCGGCACTTTATCTCAACTCATACTTAATATTTAAGACAGCTTTTCGCAGTAAGACAGGCAAAGTGCTTATCCGAATGTCTTCTCTCGTTTTAATGATAACGATCTGTTTCTCTTTGGTTTACTCGTTCGGTGTATTTCGGCAAGAAGTCACGCTGACCATCAGCCAAATGATTTGGATACACGGTGTCGTGAACGCATTCGGTGTCATTTTGCCGGCTCTAGCAGGATGGAGAAAAGAAAATCCTCAGCCCTCGGATGCGAGTGCCAAGGTTTTCAGCCGAATATACGGAAAGAGAACAATCGGAAAGAACTTTTTGCACAACATTCACGCTGAGAATAACATTCAATATAGCGGACTTGTGGATGATATGAGAAGCCTTCGTTCAAACGATTTTTCACCGGAGCATTTGAAACTGTTGATTGTTTCTTTTTATGAACAGACGAAAGATTATGAGGTAAAAGCAAAAGTGACGTGGAGCACTTGGTTTCAGCCCTTTGCGAAAATGTATGAATACATCAGCAAAAGAACCGGACAAATACACCTGTCAACGAACCCTGACTGGTATAGGATGCACAGTACAATAAAAGGTGTCCATTCAAAAAAAGACGGAAGAAAAAAGGTGCGTGCCTGGATCAGAACAAATGAAAAAAACGAAACTATTTTCACCGCGCTGTATTCTGTATATCGCTCAAAAGGAGAGGGGTACATGAATATTTCTCTGCCGCTTCCTTTCAGTAACATGACAGGCGTTTTAAAGCCTTATCATCACAAAGAGAACCTGATTCTGACCAGCAGGCGGAGAAAAAGCGGTGCTGGGGATGAAGGAATTTATCTTAGAACAAGAATCGGGACATGCCCGCTTCCATTATCTGAAACCTTTCTTATAAAAGCTCCGTGTGCAAGCAGGTTAACAGCTGTTCACGAAATGTGGCTGTTTGGGATTCAATTTCTAACTGTTAATTATGAAATTACATATTGCCCGTCCAAATGAAGAATATAAAACAAAGACAAGCGTTCATCTGACAGTTGCTCGTCCGGCAAACAATGGACCGACGCATTTTAATTCTGCACCTCATACAGACGGGGAAGGAAGGGTTTTTATGTTGTATATCAGTTTATTTCTGATTGTATGGCTGGCTGCGGGATTTGCAGTGGGGATGAAGCAAGTTTATGTCGATCAGCTGTTTGATAAAGATGTGATCGAAAGGCTTGAAAAAGAAGCAGGTGACCATGATCTTGTTGTCCGTTTTATCAAACACCGTTTCGTTTATATTGCAGCAGTTACTTTAAGCGGGTTTATTGCTGTTTACAGTGAAATAAAAGCCATTCCGCAAAAGCGGAGTATAAGAAAAATTGAAAAAGACATTAATAAGCTGAACAAAGTAAGGAAACGCGGGAATAACAGAAAGTAAAAGGTGCACAAGCCAGCAGGCGGGTGCATTTTTTTATTTAATGGAAAGCCGGTGCGATCTTACTTTTTTGCTAAAGAGTATAAATTCATAAATGTGAAGAACAGCGCCCGGGCTAATGGTATATAATATTGTGAATTTAACAAAAATTTAACAAGGAGGACGAGATAATTCGTGCAAAAGCCTCAAAGAATCCAGCATCCTGTGTTTTTGGTTTTGAGGCGGAGTAGATGAAACCGGCCAAAGTATCCCTGCTCCGCCGTTTGCTCCATTCCTTGAAGCATGTTGATTGTAACATAGTCAAACGTTTTCCATCAACTTTAAAAAATGTAAAATCGTTGTTAATTTTTTTGTTGTTTGTTCCGGTTTCTTCGGTATGTGCAGAGGATATCTATCAGAATTTCGAGGAATTAAAGAATAACGAAGATCCTTCTGATTACAGCATTGTCACAAAAGAAATCGGCAGCCCTGTGCTTGTTTTAGCTATTCACGGGGGAGGTATTGAAGGCGGCACAAGTGAATTAGCGAGAGAGCTCAGCCAACAGTATTCCATGTATTTGTTTGAAGGTTTGAAGACGTCTGGAAATTCAGTGCTGCATATAACAAGCACACATTTTGATGAACCTCAGGCACTGAAACTTGTAGCAAGTCATGAGTATGTCATTTCATTGCATGGGTATGCAGGAGAGGACCAACAGATACAAATCGGCGGAACAGACCGATCAAGAGCGGCAGAATTGGTTTCAGAACTGCAGAAAGCCGGTTTTCCAGCTGAATTGCTTGGTACGGATCATCCGCATGCAGGCGTAAGTCCAAACAATATAGCGAATAAATCAAAAACCGGTTTGAGCATCCAGTTAGAGATGAGTACAGGTTTTAGAGAATCTTTGTTTGGCATCTTTTCTTTAAAAAGCAGATCCACGACTCAAAATGAAAGGTTTTATGATTTTACGGAAGTGTTGACCCATTTTATGCAAAACAGTTATTAAAATAAGGAGGCTTTGCGCCTCCTTATTTTTCATCCTTCTGATCAGGGGCTTCAGGGAACAATTCATCTGATGCCTCGGTTTGATATTGCAAAGTGTTATCTTTAGCAGTCAGTTCGTTTCTGAATGTTTCATCCAACACATTTTTCAGCAAATACCGGTGAAAAAAATATTCAAAAACAGTCAGGCAGACAGAAGCAATAAGAGCAGCTGCAAACGGCGAGAAACCGTTTCTCGTTTGCGTTTCAAGAAAGACCCAAAGAATAACGAGTGAAAGCCCGAAGTCAGCCAGTGAAGCTGTCACATTGCTGGTTCTCGGCAAGATCAGGATGTCACCGGAAAGGTATGTTACAAAGCTTAAGAAAAATGCTATAAACAGCACACTTAAGAAGGAAGCATGGTAAACTCTATCCAAAATCACATACAATAGGGCAAGAGTTAAAGCTGTTTTAGAAGCAAGAGCGATAATATGTTTCATTTGATCACCTATATTTGAGGCAAATCTTTAGCGGTATCTGCAGCCTCAAGATCGACACTTATTTGCTGAGTTAAATCTTTAGAATGATAAAAACCCTTTGCAACCATATAAAGATAAATTTGTTCATGGGTATTAATCGCGTCATGTAAATATTGCTGCAGCGTTTCTCTGACTTCTGGGGAAGAAGATTCTGTGATGGCAGCTGCAATATTCCTTACGCCTGTCTTTGCCGATATTAAAAAATCCGTTGCGATTACTTGTTCGGTCATGCTGCCCATTCCGGCTAATTTTTGAAAGAACTCATTCACGCTTGTTCACCTCTCACTGACAGCAATTCCTGCAAACGTGCAACCTGCTGTTTCGTTTTTTGAGCATCCTGTTCAAGAATACTCTTTAATTCTTCATCTTGTACAAGTCCCGTCATGGTTGAAGATTTTGTCAAACAAAGATGTTTAAACGTAAGCAATTCGTGCAATTCTAACGTTTCATGAAGGCCGTAGTTATTCATCACGGTCATTCCCTTCTTAAGTAATATGGTTTATTTTGAGCAAATTGCTTTTGTTTACACTGGTATTTTTTGCTGTTGAATTGAAACTTTCTGACTGGAGCGCCCGTACATAAGGGTGGGGATGAGCGTCTGAAAATAAAAATCCAGCTTTCAATCTTTTGAAATGGGCTGAGTAAAAATTTGAAGAATTATACGCTTTTACTAAAAAAACGTCTTTATCACAATAACTGTATTGCATTATTGAAAGTCCCATATTTAAGTTTTTAAACAGCTATCTATAAATACTGAGGAGGAGACACAGTGGAGATCAAAGGGATCAATCACTTGTTATTTTCTGTTTCTGATTTACTGACATCCATCGAGTTTTATCAAAATGTCTTTGATGCTAAATTGTTGGCCAAAGGAAGGAGCACTGCATATTTTGATTTAAACGGCATATGGCTGGCTCTCAACGAAGAGCGTGACATTCCCAGAAATGACATTAAGGCTTCATATACCCATATCGCTTTTACAATTGAGGAAAGTAAGTTTGAAGAAATGTCCGCAAAATTAAAAGATCTTCAAGTTACTATTTTGCCTGGGAGAGAACGAGATGAGCGTGATCGAAAATCAATTTATTTCACCGATCCTGACGGCCATAAATTTGAATTCCATACAGGAAATCTTCAAGACAGACTTCGATATTATAAGCAAGCTAAAACCCATATGGATTTTTCTGATTGAAAAAGTACGGGAAACTGAGCAACAGAGGATATACATATTTATCTTTTGGGGGTAATATATGGTAGAGGAGGGGGATTGCATTTGAGATATAAAATCTTGCTGATGACAGCTGTTTTGCTAAGTGTTTTTGGAACCGGGACGATTCATGCAGCAACTTTACATTATGAATATAAAACCGATTTCATTCTAAATGATGAAACAAAAGCGCTTTATGTAGAAAACATTGGTGATATACCGGCAATTGACTATTTTTTAGGGTACCAGTTTACGATACGAGGAGTGAATACTTGTTCAGTTGACATTAAGCTTCAGCGAATGGGACTTACAGGTAATTACACTACGTTAACCGCCAAACAATTCACCGGTAATTGGTTTGATTTTAGCGCTCAAGATAAGGTTTCCATTGAACCGTATCATCGGTATCGAATAGTAGCTGAAGAACATTCCCCAAACTGTGGAAGTGTTCATGTAAAAGGGCGCTATGGTGTAGAATATTTTACTTTTGATTGATGCTCACATTTATTGAAAAGCAGTGAGCTTTTTTTGTGGAATAAATTAACTAAATAAACTATGTACTAAATATTCAATATATTCTTTTTGATCTCGCTCATGATAAAAGAGCAGAGTATAACTAATCTTTTCACGTCCAAGATCGAAACATTTATAAGATAGGAACGACTACATTTTTAAACAATATTTTTTAAAGAAAAAGTTTCGTTAAGGAAAGAAAATTTCTTGACTTCAACAATTAAATGATGGATAATTATGGTGTAAACATGATGTTCTTTTTCCTCCTATTCAGGTTCGCACCTAAGCCAGGGCGAACCTGCTTTTTTTTAAAACAAAACCCCCACTCCGTAAAGGGAGAGGGGGTTTATTCTTTGTACCTGATAGTTTGATAGTTTAATGGACAGTTCTGAACACACCAATTACTTTTCCTAATATGCTGACATTCTGCAGTATAATCGGAGCCATGGTTGGATTTTCAGGCTGTAGGCGAATGTGTGTATCCTCTTTATAGAAACGTTTTACCGTAGCTTCATCATCTTCTGTCATCGCCACTACGATTTCACCGTTATTCGCCGTGTTTTGCTGTTTTACAATAACATAGTCCTTATCAAGTATACCTGCGTCAATCATACTGTCTCCCATAATCTCCAGCATAAACACATGCTCATCCGGAGGAACCATACGGTCAGGAAGCGGGAAGTATTCTTCAATGTTTTCAACCGCTGTAATAGGTGATCCGGCCGTTACTTTTCCGATTACCGGTACATTAACGACTTGGCTCTTTGGAATCTCTACTTCTTCATCCAGAATTTCTATCGCTCTTGGTTTTGTCGGATCGCGTCTAATCAGTCCTTTTGTTTCCAAACGGGCCAAATGGCCGTGGACAGTTGAACTGGACGCAAGGCCGACAGCCTCTCCGATCTCTCTAACGGAAGGCGGATATCCTTTTGATTTAACCTCTGCTTTAATAAAACGGAGGATATCAAGTTGCCTTTTTGAAAGCTTCGTCATTTTTTGCACCTCTAAACGTCGATTTTAAGTAGATTATAGCATGATTTTCCTGACAGTACAAACATAGGTTCGAAAAAACAATTGACAGAAACGTTTGTTCGTATATACTGAAATTATAAAAATACGAACAAACATTCTTGTTGGAGGTTGTTATCATGAGTAAAGAATCTATTATTTTTGTCGGCCTGTTCACTGTGATTCTAAGCGTGGTTATCCTTCTGTTGTCATATACAAGCAGCGACCAGGAGCTTAACCAGTATGTTAAAATAAAAGTTCAGCAGGGGGATACGCTGTGGTCGCTTGCCGACCAGGTGGCTGACTCAAAAAAGATAAATAAAAGTGATTTTATTGAATGGGTAGCTGAAAAAAATAATCTTCAGCCGTCTGAACTTCAGCCGGGAGATGAATTGGTGATTCCATTAAAAAAGGAACATCCGGCTGCATACGAACTGGCTACTGTTAAATAGAGAGGAAAGGTAGAAAGGTGAAAGCACTCATTTATGCCCGCGTAAGCACAAATAAAGAACAGCAAGAAACCTCATTAAAGCGGCAGGAGGAGGAGCTTACGGCCATTGCGGCTGAGAACGGCATAGAAGTCGTCAAAGTGATTTCTGAAAAAGCCAGCGGATATGAAATGGACCGGGATGGTGTATTTGATTTGCTTGATCATATCAAGAACTCAAATATTGATGTGATTTTAGTTCAGGATGAAACAAGACTCGGCCGGGGAAACGCGAAAATTGCACTTCTTCATTGTATTTACAGGGAAGGAGTGAAAGTATTTACGACAGCTCACAGAGGTGAACTTGAGTTATCGGAGGCTGACTCTATGGTGCTGGAAATCGTCAGTATTGTGGAGGAATACCAGAGAAAAATTCACAACATGAAAATTAAACGCGGAATGAAACGCGCAGTAAAAAATGGTTTTAAGCCTCAAAAGAACCTGAAAAACCAGCATGAAAACAGCGGAAAAGATAGAATAGAAGTTCCGATCTCGGAGATTGTCCGGTTGAGAGCGAATAAACTGACGTTTGCTGAAATCGCGGCTACGTTGAGAGGTTTTGGCTATGATGTGTCAAAGGCGACAGTCCATCGGCGTTTTCAAGAATACATAGAGAATGAGCAGACAGGCGAGTGAATCAGTTGTAAAACTCCTCGTGTTTTAGTAGTATATACACAAAATGCAATAAAGGAGTTTATCATGATTTCAAACGAAAAAATTGCCAGAATCAATGAACTTGCCGCAAAAGCTAAAGCTGGCGTTATCACAGAAGAAGAAAAAGCCGAGCAGCAAAAGCTCCGTCAAGAATACCTAAAAGGATTTCGTTCTTCTATGAAAAACACATTAAAAAGTGTAAAAATCATTGATCCTGAAGGCAATGACGTAACACCTGAAAAGTTAAAAAGAGAAAAAAAAAATAACAGACTCCATTAATATAAGAGGAATACGGCAATATCGTATTCCTCTTTTGTATATACTACAAACAGCAGGGCTATCTTCAGGTGACAAAATTCATCAAGTTTCTCTCAAATTTAAGCTGAAACAGTTGAGAAAAAGTCGTCAGACATTTATGATGAAAGGGTACAACATATAAGGAAGGGGATTTTTATGGATACAATTGAAAAGAAATCAGTTGCTACCATTCGCACACTATCAATAGACGCTATTGAAAAAGCAAACTCTGGTCACCCTGGCATGCCTATGGGGGCAGCGCCAATGGCATATACGCTATGGACAAAATTTATGAATGTAAATCCGGCAAACCCTGGGTGGTTTAACCGCGACCGTTTTGTTTTATCTGCGGGACACGGATCAGCACTTTTATACAGCATGCTTCATTTAAGCGGGTATGATCTCAGTATTGAAGATCTTAAGGGATTCCGTCAGTGGGGCAGCAAAACACCGGGACATCCGGAATTCGGACATACAGCCGGTGTTGATGCAACAACAGGGCCGCTTGGGCAAGGAATCGCAATGGCGGTCGGAATGGCTATTGCAGAACGCCATTTAGCCGAAACTTACAACCGTGATTCATTCAATGTAGTCGATCACTATACATACAGCATTTGCGGTGACGGTGATTTAATGGAAGGTATTTCTTCTGAAGCCGCTTCTCTTGCAGGCCATCTTCAGCTTGGCCGTCTCATCGTATTATACGATTCAAATGACATCTCATTGGATGGAGATCTGGATCGTTCATTCTCTGAAAACGTAAAACAGCGTTTTGAGGCGATGAACTGGGAAGTTCTTTACGTTGAGGATGGAAACAATATTGAAGAATTATCTGCCGCAATTGAAAAAGCACGCCAAAACGACAAGAAACCTACATTAATTGAAGTGAAAACGACAATTGGTTTCGGTTCCCCTAACCGTGCCGGCACTTCCGGTGTTCACGGTGCTCCGCTTGGCAAAGAAGAAAGTAAATTAACAAAAGAAGCTTATGCATGGACGTATGAAGAAGATTTCTACGTTCCGTCAGAAGTATATGAGCATTTCGCAAAAACAGTAAAAGAATCCGGCGAGAAAAAGGAACAGGAATGGAATGACCAATTCGCTAAATATAAAGAAATTTATCCGGAACTCGCTCAACAGCTTGAACTGGCTATCAAAGGAGAACTTCCGAAAGACTGGGATCAAGAGGTGCCTGTTTATGAAAAAGGAAGCAGTCTGGCATCCCGTGCCTCTTCAGGTGAGGTTCTAAACGGTCTTGCGAATAAAATTCCGTTCTTTGTCGGTGGTTCTGCAGACTTAGCAGGGTCAAACAAAACGACGATTAAAAATTCCGGTGATTATACAGCGCTTGATTACTCAGGCAAAAATTTCTGGTTTGGTGTTCGTGAATTTGCTATGGGTGCAGCCTTAAACGGTATGGCGCTTCATGGCGGACTTCGTGTATTCGGCGGAACATTCTTTGTCTTCTCTGATTACTTGCGTCCGGCGATTCGCCTTGCAGCCTTAATGGGTCTTCCTGTGACATATGTCTTTACTCACGACAGTATCGCGGTCGGTGAAGATGGGCCGACTCATGAGCCGGTTGAGCAGCTTGCTTCTTTACGCGCAATGCCTAACCTTTCTTTAATTCGCCCTGCAGACGGTAATGAGACAGCAGCGGCATGGAAGCTTGCGGTACAGAGCACAGATCATCCAACGGCACTCGTATTGACACGCCAAAACCTTCCTACAATCGACCAAACAGCTGAAGAGGCATTGGCTGGTGTAGAAAAGGGTGCTTATGTTGTTTCTAAGTCTAAAAACGAAACACCGGACGCTCTTCTTATCGCGACGGGCTCAGAGGTTGGTCTGGCAATTGAAGCACAGGCTGAATTGGCGAAAGAAAATATTGATGTTTCTGTCGTCAGCATGCCTTCAGTAGATCGTTTTGAGAAACAATCTGATGAATACAAAAACTCCGTGCTTCCGTCAGATGTGAGAAAACGTCTTGCGATTGAAATGGGCGCATCATTTGGCTGGGGTAAATACACAGGGCTTGAAGGAGACGTGCTCGGCATTGACAAATTCGGTGCCTCCGCTCCTGGCGAAACGATCATCAATGAATACGGCTTCTCAGTTGCAAACGTTGTGGATCGAGTTAAAGCATTAATCAATAAATAAGGTTTTCAAAGGGGATGAGTCAAATCATCCTCTTTTTCTTGTTTATCCGACAAAAATAGTATTGGCTGATTAACAGTAATAGACAATTCTTTCTTCTCTTCTTTTGTATAATAGAATGCAAATGAAATGCTGCTGGAAAAGGGGATGAGAAGATGGAACGTCACTACTATACGTACCTGATCAAAGAGGAATTTGCCAATCACTATTTCGGGCGGGAATCGGTTATGTTTGAGCTGTTTCAAGACTATCATTGGACAAGCCTGACGAGGCAGCAGTATGAAATGACAGAGAAACAAATTCAATATATTACGAAACCTATTCCGATTTTACATATGCATCAGCGGTTAAAAATGAATTTGAATAATACAAACTATACACAGCTGGATTATATTTATAGATTATCTCTGCCAAAAGCAAAGGGACAAGCGTCTTTTATGATGAGGGAACACATGATTGAAATTGTAGCTAACGGAGATTACGAGGCGGAAACGATATTTTTTGAAGTTCTTCGCAAAGTAAGCCCTTGCTTTCTCGCAATGGATTTCAATACGAAGCGGTATGGGTGGTTAAATCCGGTGAAAGAAAGAAATTTTGTCTAAAACCGAAGAAAAAGAGATGTAAATGTTGTATAATAGCTTTTGGTTTAGTACACTTTAAACTAGACAACATGAAGGAGGAAATAAAATGACTTTATGGGTTGGCATCCTAGTGGGCGTTGTTGCACTGCTCATAGGTGTTGCACTCGGGTTTTTTATTGCTCGTAAATATATGATGAGCTACCTTAAAAAGAATCCGCCTATTAATGAACAAATGTTACGCATGATGATGATGCAAATGGGAATGAAACCTTCTCAAAAGAAAATCAATCAAATGATGAAAGCCATGAATAATCAAACGAAATAATACGTAAAGATTATGATATAGAGAAACATGGTTATAAAATAAAAAACCCTTTATCGGGTTTTTTATTTTGCAATCATTCATCACCCGCTACTGCTCGAAGGCGCTGCTTTTGATATTGTATGAGAAGATGGTCAAGCTCCTGACTGAGTTCTATCGTAATATGAGATGTCATTCCGTTCGCCATGACAATTTGCAGCAGCTCTGCTCTTTTTTTTTCAATTTCATTTAATAGATGCTCTCTAATCACAGGGATGTATCCTTTCATACATTAGATCTTCAAAAGTGAATGTTTATATTATATCCATATTTATACTAATTTTCAAATGAGAAGGAGTACAATGTCTCAATGTCAAATTAAATTATATAAGTTTTTTTTGAAAATAGAAATCCTTCGAGTGAAAGTGTTAAAAAAATGAAATGATTTTGTCATAACTTGAAGGAATGTCAAATTATGAAGGGATGATGACATGGGAGATGTGAATTATCTTCTGACATTCGGGGCGGGATTTTTATCATTTATTTCGCCTTGCTGCCTGCCGCTGTATCCGGCTTTCCTGTCATATATTACAGGAGTGAGCATGGATGATGTGAAAACAGAGAAACTGCTGCTGCAAAAAAGAAGCTTGGCTCATACGCTGTTTTTTTTGCTGGGGTTTTCAGTGATTTTTATTGCTTTAGGATATGGTACATCTTTTATTGGAACCTTGTTTAGGGATTATCATGATGCTATTCGGCAAGTGGGCGCTTTGCTCATTATTCTGTTCGGTTTTATCACGCTTGGCGTGTTTCGTCCTGATGTTATCATGAAAGAGCGCAGAGTCCATTTTAAGCATAAGCCGGGGGGGTTTTTCGGTTCAATTTTAATCGGTATGGCTTTTGCTGCCGGCTGGACGCCTTGCACCGGTCCTATTTTGGGGGCTGTTATCACATTAGCAGGTACGAATCCTGGCTCAGCGGTACCGTATATGATGCTATATGTTCTCGGATTTGCCGTTCCGTTTGTATTATTGTCGTTCTTCATTACGAAGCTGAAGTGGATCAGGAAGAATCAGCTTTTGATCATGAAAGCGGGCGGCGTACTTATGATTGTAATTGGGATCCTGCTATTTTTTAACTGGATGAACTTGATCATTATTTTGCTGTCGGATCTTTTTGGTGGTTTTACAGGTTTCTGACTGTTAAATTACTTTTGCACTACTACTAATCCTTTTGTTTTTGGTACAATAAGACTATTACCTGAGGAATTCGATTTTTGGAGGGGAATATGACAAGAGTTTTAGTTGTAGACGACGCCAAGTTCATGAGAGTAAAAATCAGAGAGATCTTGGAAGAGGCAAATTACATAATAGCAGGCGAGGCGGCGGACGGCGAACAAGCGGCTGACCTGTATAAAAAACTTCGGCCGGACTTAGTGACGATGGATATTACGATGCCGGTGAAAAACGGCATTAAGGCGCTTCGAGAGATCATATCCTTTGACCCTAAAGCAAAGATAATCATGTGTACCGCAATGCGCCAGCAAAGAATTGTTACGGAAGCCATTGAACTTGGGGCAAAAGATTTTATTGTCAAACCGTTTGAGGAGTCCAAAGTATTAGAAGCTGTCAACCGCGTTATGGGAAATTGAAAGTCATTTCTTTTCAAAATGGTTTTTTTTATTGTTTTGGAGTATAGTATATAGTGTCAACACTCCGAGAAACAAAGGAATGATAAGTATGATGATAATAGTTTCATCAATTGTTGCTATTTTAATGGCTGCAGCTGTGATGGTGGTCAGAATTAAGTCTTCCGATAAACCTGTTTCAGCGAAAAAAATCATTCTTCCGCCGATTTTTATGAGTACGGGGGCGTTAATGTTTTTATTTCCGGTTTTTTGGGTAACAGGTGAAGAGTTTTTAGAAGCGATCACTTTAGGCGTGATTTTCTCTATTTTTCTTATAAAAACTTCAAAGTTTGAAATTAAAAATAATGAAATTTACATGAAACGGTCTAAGGCATTTGTCTTTATATTAATCGGCCTTTTGGTGATCAGAATTGTAATGAAATCAATTTTAAGCACATCGGTTGATTACGGCGCACTGAGCGGTATGTTTTGGATTCTGGCTTTCGGTATGATTGTGCCGTGGAGAATTGCCATGTATCTGTCATATCGAAAACTTCAAAGCGAGCTGCAGTCAGCAGACATTCAAATGAATTAAAAACCTTTCCTCTTCGCGGGAAAGGTTTTTTATTTAAGAAGGGCCTGATAAGGTTCAATATCGATATTCTTGTCTCTTAGATGTTTCTTTAAAAAGGTATGATCTCTTTTCGGAGTAGCCAGAATATAACCTTTAATAATAAGCCGCTGATCAATTGCTGCTACGTTTTCTTTTAATGCCAGCTCTCCGATTTTTCCGGCAATTTTTGCTCTCGCTATATCTCTGAACAGCTCTGGAACAGGTGTAACCAATTCATCGAGAAATTGTTTGTTTTCATTGCTCCATAGATGTCTGCTGTTTTCAATATAGTAATCCTGCCAATCCAGCTCAGATCTGCCGTCCTCTTTTGGTAAACGCTTTAAAAACTTTCGGAACATAAAAAAACCGCCGATTGATAACAAGACAATCATCGTGATCACCCAAAACAGAATAAACCACAAAAACCAGCCTTCCAGCATCAATCATTCCCCCTTATACTAACCATATTGTATATGAAGAAAGAATAGAAGAACAACGTTAAAAAAAATAGAAAAAAATGATAGACGTCTAGTCAAAAGAGATGATAGATCATATTCTATTGTATAGTGAATCTGCTATTTGGCCATGGGAGAGTCACTAGAGGGTATTTGACGATAAATGGACGGAGAAAAGTCACTTTCATAATAGGGGATGAAAGTGACTTTTGATTTTAGCTGAGAGGAAATTGAAGAGAAAAAGAAGAGCCTTCATTCATCTCTTTATTGACAGCAACTGTGAGAATTTGATTTTCGCATTCAGTCTCAATCGACTTGTCATTCAAATAAAAAGGAAGCATCATTTGTTTTTCAAGAGTCTGTTCCGAGGATTTAACCGTCAGGATGAACTCACATCCGGACAAGGTAATTGTTATTTGTGTTGGCTGTAAAGACGATAGGTCTGCTTCAATAATATATTGCTGACTTGTTTCATATAGATCAATAGGTAATGTTTCGTCGTACCAGGCGAACGGATCTTCAAAAAATTGCCGAAGCCATTCCTCCATACCATCGAAATCATTAGCATCGTTTCGTTTTGAATGGGTCATGGAAGCATTCCTCCATATATCAACCTTGCTTTAGCTTATGCAGTTGGTCAGAAATGGGTGAACGCATAAAAAAACAGACACTAAGGTCTGCTTTTACTACATATCATGGCTTGAATTGTGCTTTTGTCTTGTGTGATTTCTGTTTTTTACTTTCTTGCTTCCGCTAAGAGGTTCCGGCTGACCCGGATTGTGTCCTTTAGGGGCGTTTTTATGCATATCTTTACTTGTATTTTTATTGGTCATAAAATGAGAACCTCCTTAAAAGAGTTCAACGTTATTGATTGGTTTTTCTTTTCTTGTTATTTTGGCGTTCTGCTTCAGTCAGTACAAGCTGATCGTTTTCTATATAGCCGGCGCCTTTTCCTTGGCTTTTCGCGTCATTCATCCCATTTATTACGTGATTTGCTTTTCTTTTGACCATCATTATCACCTCAAACATAATATGGCTTCTTTCAATGAGGAATATGAGAGAGCGCAAACAGTAAAATTTCCCGTTTTTTCGCCTGATAAGCCGATCTTATTGTATTTAATAAAAACATTGATATTTACTTATGTATGATTTTGTTTTAATATGAAATTGTGAGAAAATTGTGATGGAATGTAACGTTCATCTGAGAATGAACTGATCTGAAGGGGGATTTTGGAGAATGGCAAACGAGCAAAAAACTGTAGCACAAGACGTTTTCCAAGCGAGAAAAACGTTTACTACAAATGGGAAAACCTATCATTACTACTCTTTGAAAGCATTGGAAGATCTGGGGATCGGAAAGGTATCGAAGCTTCCTTACTCCATCAAAGTTCTTTTAGAGTCTGTACTGCGTCAAGTTGACGGATTCGTCATTAAAAAAGAACACGTGGAGAATTTGGCAAAATGGGGAACTGCCGAGTTAAAGGAAATCGATGTTCCGTTTAAACCATCTCGCGTTATTTTACAAGATTTCACTGGGGTACCGGCAGTAGTTGACCTTGCTTCATTACGTAAAGCAATGGCAGCTGTCGGCGGAGATCCTGACAAAATCAACCCTGAGATTCCTGTTGATCTTGTCATCGACCACTCTGTACAAGTTGATAAAGCGGGCACAGAAGATGCTTTGGCTATTAATATGGACTTGGAATTTGAAAGAAATGCAGAGCGTTACAAATTTTTAAGCTGGGCAAAGAAAGCGTTTAATAACTACCAGGCAGTACCGCCAGCAACAGGTATCGTTCACCAGGTAAACCTTGAGTTCTTGGCAAGCGTTGTCCACGCAGTCGAAGAAGACGGAGAACTGATTACGTATCCTGATACGCTGGTAGGAACCGACTCGCATACAACAATGATTAACGGAATCGGTGTTCTCGGCTGGGGTGTCGGCGGAATTGAAGCGGAAGCCGGAATGCTCGGGCAGCCTTCTTATTTCCCTGTTCCTGAGGTTATCGGCGCGAAACTTGTCGGAAAGCTTCCGAACGGAACAACAGCCACTGACTTGGCGTTAAAAGTGACACAAGTACTGCGTGAAAAAGGCGTAGTCGGCAAATTTGTTGAGTTCTTCGGACCGGGAGTTGCTGAACTGCCGCTAGCAGACCGTGCGACAATCGCCAACATGGCTCCGGAATACGGTGCTACATGCGGATTTTTCCCTGTAGATGAAGAAGCTCTTAATTATCTGCGTCTGACAGGCCGCGATGCTGAACATATTGACGTAGTAGAAGCATACTGCAGAAGCAACGGCTTGTTCTACACTCCTGACGTAGAAGACCCGCAATTTACTGATGTCGTTGAAATTGATTTGTCTAAAATTGAAGCCAACCTTTCGGGTCCAAAACGCCCTCAGGATTTGATACCGCTTTCTAATATGCAGGAAACGTTTAAAAAGCACTTAGTCAGCCCTGCGGGTAACCAAGGATTTGGATTAAACGCCGAAGAGGAAGACAAAGAAATTAAATTTAAATTGCTTAACGGCGAAGAAACAGTCATGAAAACAGGTGCAATCGCTATTGCTGCGATTACAAGCTGTACGAATACATCTAACCCATACGTCTTAATCGGTGCCGGCCTTGTGGCGAAAAAAGCGGTTGAATTAGGTCTCAAAGTGCCTAATTACGTGAAAACATCACTTGCACCGGGCTCTAAGGTTGTTACAGGTTATCTTGTGAATTCAGGCCTTCTTCCATACATGAAGGAGCTTGGTTTTAACCTCGTTGGATATGGATGTACAACATGTATCGGAAACTCAGGTCCGCTTTCACCGGAAATTGAAGAAGCAGTTGCGAAAAATGACCTGTTGATTACGTCTGTTCTTTCTGGAAACCGTAACTTTGAAGGACGTATTCATCCGCTTGTGAAAGGTAACTATCTTGCTTCTCCGCCGCTTGTAGTAGCTTATGCGCTGGCTGGAACAGTGAACATTAACCTGAAGACGGATCCGATCGGTGTCGGCAAAGACGGACAAAAAGTGTACTTTAGCGATATTTGGCCGTCAATGGACGAAATTAACTCACTTGTTAAACAAACCGTTACACCGGAGCTCTTCCGCAAGGAGTACGAAACAGTATTTGATGACAACAAGCGCTGGAATGAGATTGAGACAACAGACGAAGCGCTTTACAAATGGGATAATGAGTCAACCTATATCCAAAACCCGCCTTTCTTCGAGGAAATGTCAGTTGAACCAGGCAAGGTTGAACCTTTAAAAGGCCTTCGTGTAGTCGGTAAATTCGGCGATTCAGTCACAACCGACCATATCTCTCCTGCAGGGGCAATTGGAAAAGATACACCTGCCGGAAAATACTTGCAATCAAAAGGTGTGTCACCTCGTGACTTTAACTCTTACGGTTCACGCCGCGGAAACCATGAGGTTATGATGAGAGGAACATTTGCAAACATCCGCATCAAAAACCAGATCGCGCCGGGCACAGAAGGCGGATATACAACGTATTGGCCGACTGGTGAAGTGACTTCAATCTATGATGCCTGCATGAGATATAAAGAAGATAAAACAGGCCTTGCTATCTTAGCCGGAAAAGATTATGGTATGGGATCTTCCCGTGACTGGGCAGCAAAAGGAACAAACCTGCTCGGCATTAGAACTGTAATTGCTGAGAGCTTTGAAAGAATCCACAGAAGTAACCTGGTATTCATGGGTGTGCTCCCGCTACAATTTAAACAAGGTGAAAATGCGGATACACTCGGCTTAAGCGGTAAAGAAGCGATCGAGGTGGATGTTGATGAAAGCGTACGCCCTCGTGATATCGTTACAGTAAGAGCAATTGATGAAGACGGAAATGTAAAAACATTTGAAGCACTTGTGCGCTTCGATAGTGAAGTTGAAATTGATTATTACCGCCATGGCGGAATTCTGCAAATGGTTCTTCGCGAAAAAATGAAGCAATCATGACGTATGAAGAAGAGAAGGCGCCCTGCTTTCTCTTCTTTTTATGAGATAAGATAGCTCCGGGGGTGGATGACATATGCTGAAAAAATGGGTCGCAGGAATCCTGTTGATTGGGCTTGCCGGATACATGTGCTGGAACATCTATCAGCAATTTAGCAAAAAAGAAATAGGCATTGAAGAGGGACAGCAAGCGCCTGACTTTACTTTGAAAACGCTATCAGGAGAGGGTAGCTCCTTATCAGATGTCAGAGGCAAAAAAGTTCTGCTTAATTTCTGGGCAACTTGGTGTAAACCGTGCCGACAGGAAATGCCGGCGATGGAGGAACTGCAAAAAGAGCACTCAGATTTAGCGGTTATTGCAGTTAATTTCACTTCAGCTGAGAAAAGCGAAAAACAGGTGCAAGCCTTTGCAGATACGTATCATTTAACCTTCCCCATTTTCATTGATAAAAAAGGTATTAATGCAGACTATAATGTGTTTTCATACCCAACTACCTATATTTTAGATGAAAAAGGCGTGATACAAGACATCCATATCGGGACGATGACAAAAAAAGAGATGAAAGAAAAACTGGATATTCATTAGATTCAGTTTTTTTTTGTGCGAACATGCTTACAAATTTTCAGAATTGGAAAAAATAAAAGAATACGCGGAGGTGAGAAGAGTGAAGAAGATGAGAAAACGTTCTTTTCATGAGCTCGTCATGGAAAACAAAAAAGAGCTGATGACGAATACGGAATATTTAAATCAGCTTGAGGAAAAACTTGAACAGAGATTCAAGCAAAAATAACCTTTAATTTGTATTCATGTTTACCCCTCCTTTTGAGAATCCTATTTGTTGAGGAGGGATAAACATGGGAAACAACAAGAAAAACGGTCAGCCTCAATATGCTCCGAGCCACTTGGGTACAAAGCCTGTTAAATATAAACGCAATAAAGGGGAAAAAATGCACGATACTTCTGGTCAACAGCCAGTTATCATGCAGACGAAAGGCGAGTAGCCGGATTGATTTTATTCAAGGAGGTTCATCCCAATGACAAAAAACCAAAATCAAAATCAATATCAATATCAGCAGCCTAATCCTGACGACCGTTCTGACAACGTAGAGAAACTGCAGGATATGGTTCAAAATACGATCGAAAATATAGAAGAAGCAGAAGAATCAATGGAGTTTGCTTCCGGAGAAGATAAGCAGCGCATCAAAGAAAAAAACGCGAGACGGGAAGAGAGCATCGAGGCGTTTCGCAATGAAATTCAAGACGAATCCGAAGCGAGAGAAAACGGATACCGTTCCTAAAAACCAGGGAAACCTGGTTTTTTTCTTTCTGATTTGGATGTGGTAAAATGGGGCTAAACTGATTAAGGGAGCAGAGTATCTTGCATGTATCAAAAACAGAAATAGAAGTGCGTTACGCTGAAACAGATCAAATGGGGATCGTGTATCATGCGAATTATCTTGTTTGGATGGAGGTCGGAAGGACGGCACTCATTAAAGACCTAGGCTTTTTGTACAGTGATATGGAAAAGAAAGGCGTTCTTTCCCCAGTCGTTGATATCAATATTTTCTACAAAAAACCCCTTCATTATGGAGAAACTGCGGTAGTGCACACATGGATTGAGGAATACAACGGCTTTAAAACCATATATGGTTACCACATATATAATCCGGCCGGTGAGCTTTCTATTGAAGCGAAATCATCTCATATTTGTGTGGATAAAGAAAGTTTTAAACCGATTCAGTTTCGTAAGGCTTTCCCAGATTGGCACGCAGCATATGAAAAGGCCAAAAAATAGGGAAGTGAATGACAGATGGCATTTGGCGTGAAACGGGAGGAAGTTAACCGCTGGAAGAAGGCAGTCAAAAGAGGGGAAATCGCATTTTTAACACATTATTGGCTGGATGACCGTTTCCCGGAATCTAAAACCGTGACAAAAGCAGGCTGTGCAGATATTGATAAGCTGGTTCAATGGGGTGCGGCGTACGGTTTGAAGGAAGAATGGATACATAAAAAAAGCGAATTTCCCCACTTTGATCTTTTGGGCGAGACGCAAAAATATATCTTAGAACAAGAAAACCTGACCGATCATCTTACACGTTTTCATTTATAAAAAAAGAACGCATATGATATGCGTTCTTTTTCTTATTGATATTCAAATACAGGCTCATCAGCAGACTCTGAATAGCTGACGAGAAGATCATGGTTGTCAAAGTACCAAAGATCACTTTCTTCAATAAAGAAGGTGATGCCTCCGACTTCTGCCGTGACTCCTGCCTCTTGAGGAGCATCTTTTGTCACTCCTAGAGAAAAACCTTTTTGAACGTTGCTGCAGCCTCCATAGCGGACAAAAAAACGTACTTGGTCGCCGTTTTGTAAATCAAGCTCTTCTTTATACCAGTTCAGCGCGTCTTCGTTAACTGTCATATTCATAACAGAACCCCCTTTTCCCTTTGTTATCATTTGATTTTCTCTATTATAAACGTATTAGGCTACCTCGTGTCAAAATAGAAGTTTTTCAAACATTTATAACCATTTGACTTTAGGTTCTGTTTTATTGATAATTCGTTTGATGTTCGCCCGGTGCCGGTATATTACAAAAACAGTGAGCAGCGTGACGACAATCAATAAATACTTATCATGTACAAAGAGACTATATATGACAGTATATATCCCTGTTAACATTGATGACAGAGAAACAAATTTAGTCAAGTATAAAAAGATGAAAAAGACCGCAACCATTGTAATGAATAACAGAGGAGCATAAAACAGCAAAACGCCTCCCGAAGTTGCCACGGCTTTGCCGCCTTTAAATTTGGCGAAGACAGGAAACACATGGCCAAGAACCGCTATGACTCCCGCAAGGAGCGGATGAATATCAACATGCATGAGGTAAGGCAATGCAGCTGCCAGTGTCCCTTTCAAAATATCTCCGGCTATGACAATCGAACCAGCTTTTACGCCCAGTGTACGGAACGCGTTGGTAGCGCCCAAGTTTCCGCTGCCATGCTCCCGAATATCAATCCCCTTGGCAAGCTTACCTACGATTAAGCCAGATGGAATACTGCCTATCAAGTAGGCCAAAATAATCAATAAAGCAATTAACATCTACATTTCTCCTTTTTCAATGTCCCTAATTTCTATTTTAACATGAGATGTCATGATCTGATGATAAGTTTTTTTGTAAAGTTTGCTTACAAATCTAATCATTCATACATCATGTTTTGCGTTCTTCCTTATCGGTCTTGTAGAATAAACAAAAAGGAGTGGTCTATCATGCAAAACCCATCCAAAGCGGAAATCAAAGAAATTCTTGATGGAAGTAAGAGAATAGCAGTTGTCGGGCTTTCAGATCGTCCCGAAAGAACATCGTATATGGTATCAAAAGCGATGCAGGATGCGGGATACGAAATCATACCGGTAAATCCGACGATCGAAGAGGCGCTCGGTGTAAAAGCCGTATCATCGTTACAAGAAATTGACGGTCCGATTGACATCGTAAATGTATTCAGACGTTCAGAACAGCTTCCTGATGTCGCTAAAGAGTTTCTGGAGACAGATGCCCCGGTATTTTGGGCGCAGCAAGGCCTGGTAAACGAAGAGGCTTATCAGATGCTGAAGGAAGAAGGCAGAACGGTCATCATGGATCTGTGCATAAAAGTGGCACACGCTGTAACAAAATAGATGCAGAGCTGCAAAAATCCTTGTGAATTCAAGGATTTTTGCTTTTTTATGTAAAGATATTGTTTGCGAATTACTGTGAAACAGATACAATAAAGCTTGAACAGCTTTTTTGAATGCCTTGCTAAGCTGGGTTCCGGCCGTACGATTTGCGAAGGTCCGCTGCTTTATATATAATAAACAAACATACGTTCTTATATCGAAAAAACAGCACTTTTGGATGTTATACGGAATGATTCGTTAGCTGTATGTTGAGAATGGGATTACATTGGTTATAATGAAGAGTCCAAGGCAGAAGCGCACCGGGACAAGGATTTTGAAAAATACTTTTATACAATTGACAGGTAAACAATGAAAAAGAGAATGTTAGTTTTTTGAAAGGGGTTTGTACGTTTGGCTAGAAAACAGCAATTTGATTACAACGAAGATGCCATACAGGTGCTGGAAGGCCTTGAAGCCGTTAGGAAAAGGCCGGGTATGTACATTGGCTCAACCGACGCGAGAGGCTTGCACCACTTGGTTTATGAAATAGTAGATAACTCAGTCGATGAGGTACTTGCCGGCCATGGTGATCACATTATCGTTAAAATACATAAAGACAACAGTATTTCTGTACAGGATAGAGGCCGCGGCATGCCGACTGGAATGCATAAACTCGGCAAACCAACCCCTGAAGTCATTTTAACGGTGCTTCACGCCGGCGGAAAATTCGGTCAAGGCGGCTATAAGACAAGTGGAGGGCTTCACGGCGTCGGTGCATCTGTCGTGAATGCTTTATCTGAATGGCTGATGGTTACGATTGAGCGGGACGGCTTCGTCTATCAGCAGCGTTTTGAAAACGGAGGTAAACCGGTCACATCTCTCGAAAAGATCGGCAAAACAAAAAAGACAGGCACACTTACTCACTTTAAGCCTGATCCGACAATGTTCAGCACAACAACTTATAATTTTGAAACGCTTTCTGAGCGATTACGAGAATCAGCGTTTTTATTAAAAGGATTAAAAATTGAACTGATTGACGAGCGGAACGGCCAGCGTGAAGTCTTTTATTATGAGAACGGCATAGAAGCGTTTGTTGCTTACTTAAATGAAGAAAAAGATGCCCTGTCTGAAGTGGTCTCGTTTGAAGGAGAACATCATTCCATCGAAGTGGATTTTGCGTTTCAGTTTAACGACGGCTATTCAGAAAATATCCTGTCGTTTGTTAACAATGTCAGAACAAAAGACGGCGGGACTCATGAGTCAGGTGCAAAGACAGCGATGACGCGAGCCTTTAATGAATATGCGAGAAAAGTGTCTTTGCTGAAAGAAAAGGATAAAAACCTGGAAGGCACTGATATAAGGGAAGGTCTTTCAGCGATTATTTCTGTCCGTATTCCTGAAGAACTTCTTCAATTTGAAGGACAAACAAAAGGAAAACTCGGCACAAGCGAAGCCAGATCTGCCGTAGACGCAATCGTGTCAGAGCAGCTTGCGTATTTTTTAGAGGAAAACCGGGACACGGCTACTCTTCTTGTGAAAAAAGCAATAAAGGCGAGCCAGGCGCGTGAAGCGGCTCGTAAGGCACGGGAAGAAGCCAGAAGCGGCAAAAAACGAAAAAAATCAGAAGCGACATTAAGCGGTAAGCTGACACCTGCGGGTTCAAGAAATCCGGCAAAAAATGAGTTGTATCTCGTTGAGGGTGACTCTGCGGGCGGTTCAGCAAAGCAGGGAAGAGACCGCAGATTCCAAGCGGTTCTGCCATTGCGAGGTAAAGTCATTAACACGGAAAAAGCAAAGCTTGCTGATATCTTTAAAAACGAAGAGATTAATACGATCATTCATGCAATCGGCGGCGGTGTCGGAGCTGATTTTTCAATCGACGACATTAACTACGATAAAATCATCATTATGACGGATGCCGATACTGACGGCGCTCATATTCAAGTGCTGCTTTTAACCTTTTTCTATCGCTATATGAAGCCGCTCATTGAGAATGGAAAGGTATTCATTGCACTGCCTCCTTTATATAAGGTCAGCAAAGGAAGCGGTAAAAAAGAAATCATTGAATATGCATGGTCTGATGAAGAGATGGATGGAGTACTGAAAAAAGTCGGCAAGGGCTATACAATCCAGCGATACAAGGGTCTTGGTGAGATGAACGCGGATCAGCTGTGGGAAACGACGATGAATCCGGAGTCCCGTACGCTTGTAAGGGTCAAAATTGACGACGCGGCACGTGTTGAGAGACGCGTGACGACATTGATGGGCGATAAAGTAGAGCCGCGCAGAAAGTGGATTGAGAAAAACGTAGCTTTCGGCTTAGACGAAGAAAGCAATATTTTAGAAAATGAAAACTTATCGGTCGCTGAGGAGGTTTAATGATTGTCACAGCCAGAATTATTTCATGATTTACCATTAGAAGAGGTGATCGGCGACCGTTTTGGACGCTATAGTAAATATATTATTCAAGACAGGGCGCTGCCTGATGCGCGCGACGGTTTAAAACCCGTACAGCGCAGAATTCTGTATGCGATGCATACAGACGGAAACACATTTGATAAAAATTTCAGAAAAGCGGCCAAAACGGTCGGTAACGTCATCGGTAACTACCATCCGCACGGGGACAGTTCGGTGTATGAAGCAATGGTGCGGATGAGCCAAGACTGGAAAGTGCGTAATGTTTTAATTGAAATGCACGGGAACAACGGAAGTATTGATGGAGATCCTCCGGCGGCCATGCGTTACACAGAAGCGAAGTTATCTTCGATTGCATCAGAGCTTCTGCGGGATATTGACAAAAATACAGTTGAATTTGTCCCGAACTTTGATGATACAAGCAAGGAGCCCGTTGTACTTCCGGCTATGTTCCCTAACTTGCTGGTCAACGGATCTACCGGTATATCTGCAGGATACGCGACTGATATACCGCCTCATCATTTAGGAGAAGTCATTGATGCTGTGATTAAACGCATTCAAATGCCGTCATGCTCTGTAGACGATCTCATGGAAGTGATCAAAGGGCCTGACTTTCCGACAGGCGGAGTTATCCAGGGCGTTGATGGCATTAGAAAAGCCTACGAAACCGGAAAAGGGAAAATTATTATCCGCGGAAAAGCTGAGATCGAAGCGATCAGAGGCGGACGAGAGCAAATTGTGATTACCGAAATCCCATTTGAAGTCAACAAAGCCAACCTTGTGAAAAAAATGGACGAATACCGTATTGATAAAAAGGTTGAAGGCATCTCCGAGGTCCGAGACGAGACAGACCGAACCGGCCTTAGAGTGGTCGTAGAACTAAAGAAAGAAGCAGATGCCAAGGGCATTTTGAATTACTTATATAAAAATACTGATTTACAGATTACGTATAACTTTAATATGGTGGCGATCCATAACCGCCGTCCAATGCTGATGAGTCTGCCTGCTATTTTAGATGCATATATCGGCCACCAAAAAGAAGTGGTCACAAACCGATCTGTTTATGAGCTTCAAAAAGCAAAAGACAGACATCACATTGTAGAAGGTCTTATGAAGGCTTTATCGATCTTGGATGAAGTCATCGCAACGATTCGCTCCTCAAGCGATAAACGTGACGCCAAAAACAATTTAATGGCGAAATATGAATTCACTGAGCCTCAGGCTGAAGCTATCGTGTCCTTGCAGCTATATCGTTTAACAAATACAGATATCACAGCACTCAAGGAAGAGGCTGAAGAGCTCAGCAAAAATATTGAAGAACTTGAATCAATTCTGAGCAATGATAAAAAGCTGTTAAAGGTCATTACAAACAGCTTAAAAGCGCTGAAAAAGAAATATGCGGACACGAGACGCTCTGTCATTGAAGAAAAAATTGAGGAAATCAAAATTAATCTTGAAGTCATGGTTGCCTCTGAGGATGTATACGTGACCGTTACAAAAGATGGCTACTTAAAGCGCACAAGCCAGCGTTCCTTTGCCGCTTCAAACGGGCAGGACTTCGGAATGAAGGATACAGACAGGCTGCTGCATCAGTTTGAAATGAATACGACAGATGTGCTACTGCTTTTCACAAATAAGGGAAGCTACATCTATTGTCCGGTTCACCAGCTGCCTGATATCAGATGGAAGGACATGGGCCAGCATTTTTCAAACATAATCACGATTGAACGGGACGAATCGATTGTTAAGGCCATCCCGATAAAAGAATTTGATCCGTCTGCTTATCTTTTATTCTTCACGAAAAACGGCATGGTGAAAAAGACAGAACTCACGCATTACAAAGCACAGCGTTATTCTAAAGCGCTTGTAGCGTTAAATCTAAAGGGTGAAGACGAGCTGATTGATGTACACGTGACAAATGGTGACAGTCAGATCTTGATGGCGACACATCTGGGGTATGGCCTATGGTTTGGAGAAGATGAAGTGAATGTTGTGGGTGCACGTGCAGCAGGCGTTAAAGGAATTAACTTGAAAGATGGAGACTTTGTCGTGTCAGGAGAAATTCTGCATGAATCCGATTCTCTTGTATTGTTCACACAAAGGGGAGCGGTCAAACGTATGAGTCTTTCTGAATTTGAAAAGACCTCCCGTGCAAAACGGGGAGTCGTTATGCTGCGGGAGCTGAAGAAAAATCCACATCGTGTCGTTTCGCTGTTTGCATGCGGACTTAATGAGCGGTTTATGGCAGAAACGGAAAAAGGGGACAGAAAAGAACTGCAGGCTAAAGAATTGCGAACAAACGACAGATACAGCAATGGTTCATTCTTTATTGATGAAGAAGAATCAGGCAAGATCACAGCTGTCTGGCGTCTTAAAACTGAATAATCATCATTAAAAAACCCGCTCACATATCGTGAGCGGGTATATTTGTTTTTCATCAGCTTTCATGGCTGGTGAATAAGTCTGTCACGGCATGAATGACTTCAATCCCTTGCCATACAAATAAGTTCAGCGCTGTGAAAGAGAATAAGCCTAAAATCACCATTCTTAAGATAAACAACATGTTAACAGCCTCCTCATATTTTCGTTATATATTCGGGTGATGTTGAACATGAAGTTTGTCGAAATAAGACGATTGATAAAATTTGGCCAGTATAAAGCTTTTTTTCCGCTGGCGCCTGCGGGAGTATCCCGTACTTTTGCTTTCAGCGGTCAGAAGCAGTACAGCCATTGCCCATAAAGCAGTCAGCGCAAATGCCCCTGTGATGGATTTCTTCTCATCATCAGCATTTTGGCCGGCTTTCATCTCATGCATTTCCTGCTGGTCGGCTACGGCTTTATAATGATGGCCGATATCAAAGGCGTGGGGAATTGAGAACAAATGAAAACTGGCAATCGCCAAAAATAAGATGGACGCTTTCAGTATCGTTACTTTTTTCAAATGATCTCCCCCCTTTTAATATTACTGAATATTTTTATAATAATACCCTAATCCATCCTGAAAGTAAACCTGATTTATTAAATTTAAAAATAAATTTCACTTTGTTAAGTATATATCTTTTTGCTTATTTTTGAAAGAGAAATTTCTTTTATTAGTGTATGTATACCCGGTCTAAGGTGTGAATAAAAACACATCTTAAAAGATATGTTGGTTGTTTAGAATTTATAACTTTTGGAATCAAAGGAAACAGAAAATGTCAGGCAAGAGAGGACTCTTATTTACAAGCTTATTAAGAAATTTTTTATTCATAGAAAAATAATAGAGAGGGAGACCGAAGGAGTAACTTCAATCTAGAACAATATTCTTCCCGAAAAAACTTCCTAATTCGACATAATGTGATATAATAAGACTCGGTATGTTAAAAAATCTAACATCAAATTTAAATTTTTTATGAATTGATGAAAACGGGAGGTAAATATGGAGTCTTTTTTCAACAGTTTGATTAATATTCCAAGTGATTTTATCTGGAAATATTTATTTTATATTTTAATAGGACTTGGATTATTTTTTACACTTCGTTTTGGTTTTATCCAATTTCGTTATTTTATTGAAATGTTCAGAATAGTAGGAGAGAAACCTGATGGAAATAAAGGTGTTTCTTCTATGCAGGCATTCTTTATTTCTGCCGCATCCCGAGTCGGTACAGGAAATTTGACTGGTGTTGCCTTAGCAATTGCGACAGGCGGACCGGGCGCTGTATTTTGGATGTGGGTTGTAGCTGCTGTAGGTATGGCTTCAAGCTTTGTTGAGAGTACGTTGGCACAGCTTTATAAAGTGAAGGACGGAAACGATTTCCGCGGTGGACCGGCCTACTATATTCAAAAAGGTCTTGGAGTCAGATGGCTCGGCATCGTATTCGCTGTCTTAATTACCGTATCATTCGGTTTAATCTTTAACGCTGTTCAATCCAATACAATTGCAGGAGCGTTAGATGGCGCATTTCATGTGAACAAGACAGTTGTAGCTATTGTTCTTGCTGCTTTAACGGCTTTTATTATTTTCGGCGGTTTAAAACGTGTAGTTGCAGTGACACAATTGATTGTTCCGGTCATGGCTGGTCTTTATATTCTCATAGCTCTATATGTTGTATTCACTAATATTTCTGCATTTCCAAGCGTTATTGCGACCATTGTCAAAAATGCTTTGGGATTTGAACAAGTTGTCGGCGGAGGAATAGGAGCGATCATCGTCATCGGTGCACAGCGCGGACTTTTCTCTAACGAAGCAGGAATGGGTAGCGCGCCAAACGCTGCTGCGACAGCTCATGTTTCGCATCCGGCAAAGCAAGGCTTTATCCAGACATTAGGCGTGTTTTTCGATACATTTATCGTATGTACGTCCACAGCGTTTATTATTTTGCTGTACAGTCTAACACCAAAAGGTGACGGCATCCAAGTCACACAGGCTGCTCTGAACCACCATATTGGAGGATGGGCACCTAGTTTTATAGCAGTCGCAATGTTCTTATTCGCTTTCAGCTCAGTTGTCGGAAACTACTATTATGGCGAGACAAACATTGAATTTATTAAAACAAGTAAAACATGGCTGAACATTTACCGTATTGCGGTTATTGCTATGGTTGTCTTTGGATGTGTAGCAGGTTTCCAAATTGTTTGGGACATGGCGGATCTCTTTATGGGGATTATGGCGCTGATTAACTTAGTTGTAATCACGCTGCTATCAAACGTAGCATACAAAGTCTATAAAGATTACGCAAAACAGCGCAAACAAGGACTTGATCCTGTGTTTAAAGCTAAAAATATCCCAGGACTGAAACACGCTGAAACTTGGGAAGAAGAGAAACAAGAAGCATAAATGATAAAGAACGGCTGCATTCAATGATTTGAATGCAGCTTTTTATTTGCCGAAAAAAAGCGGAATCTTTTGATTTCATTAAATAATAACGTGCAAAGTCCTGATCAGACACTTTTATCCCTGATACACATGTATCAGCTGTATACAAAACAACACAAAAAGAGTCAATAGACAGGCTTTTAAGCCGCCTAAAAACAAGAAATTAGGTTGATAGACAAACATAAGAAAGATTTTTACAATGAGTCCGTGTTTAAAAAACGAAAGGGAGGGAGTGCGGCAGCTAATAGGCATACGTTTTACATGATTATTTGGAGGAGGAGAGAATGCTATATGAAACGTTCAGTCTCTATCTTTATCGCATGTTTAGTAATGACAGTATTAACAATTAGCGGTGTCGCGGCACCAGAAGCATCTGCAGCAGGGGCGAAAACGCCTGTAGCCCTTAATGGCCAGCTTAGCATTAAAGGTACTCAGCTAGTCAATCAAAACGGAAAATCGGTGCAGCTGAAGGGGATCAGCTCACACGGTTTGCAGTGGTTCGGCGATTATGTCAATAAAGACTCTTTAAAATGGCTAAGAGACGATTGGGGAATTACGGTCTTCCGAGCGGCAATGTACACGGCTGAAGGCGGTTATATAGAGAATCCGTCTGTGAAAAATAAAGTCAAAGAAGCTGTTGAAGCTGCAAAAGAGCTCGGGATATATGTCATCATTGACTGGCATATTTTAAATGACGGCAATCCAAATCAAAATAAAGAGAAGGCAAAAGAATTCTTTAAGGAAATGTCAAGCCTTTACGGAAGCACACCAAACGTTATTTATGAAATTGCTAATGAACCGAACGGTGATGTAAATTGGAAGCGCGATATCAAACCGTATGCGGAGGAAGTGATTTCCGTTATCCGTAAAAATGACCCGGATAACATCATTATTACGGGAACAGGCACTTGGAGCCAGGATGTAAATGATGCTGCGGATGATCAGCTTAAGGATGCAAACGTCATGTACGCGCTTCATTTTTATGCCGGTACACACGGCCAGTATTTAAGGGATAAAGCCGATTATGCGCTCAGCAAAGGAGCGCCGATTTTTGTAACGGAATGGGGGACGAGTGACGCTTCCGGAAATGGCGGGGTCTTCCTTGACCAGTCGAGGGAATGGCTGAATTATCTCGACGACAAGAAAATCAGCTGGGTAAACTGGAACCTTTCTGATAAGCAGGAATCTTCCTCAGCTTTAAAGCCGGGGGCATCTAAAACAGGCGGCTGGCCGTTATCAGATTTATCCGCTTCAGGGACATTTGTAAGGGAAAAGATCCGTGGCTCCCAACATTCGACTGAAGACAGATCTGAGACACCAAAGCAAGATAAACCCGTACAGGAAAACAGCCTATCTGTGCAATACAGAACAGGGGATGGAAGTGTGAACAGCAACCAAATCCGTCCTCAGATCCATGTGAAAAACAACAGCAAGACCACCGTTAATTTAAAAAATGTAACTGTCCGCTACTGGTATAACACGAAAAACAAAGGCCAAAACTTCGACTGTGACTACGCGAAGATCGGATGCAGCAATGTGACGCACAAGTTTGTGACATTACAAAAACCTGTAAAAGGTGCAGATGCCTATCTGGAACTCGGGTTTAAAAACGGGACACTGTCACCGGGAGCAAGCACTGGAGAAATCCAAATTCGTCTTCACAATGAGGATTGGGGCAATTATTCACAAATCGGGGATTATTCTTTTTCTCAGTCAAATACGTTTAAAGATACAAAAAAAATCACATTATATAATAACGGAAAACTAATTTGGGGAACTGAACCCAAATAGTTACTGTATTGACGGACATCACAATTGGTGTCCGTTTTCATTATCTAATAAGCAGCAGAACAAGGAGGTGTAAGCTGTGGACGAAACATTGAAACAGTATATGTTGCTATTCAAACAAAACAACGACCTGGTTAATGGACCGGACTATCCAAATAAGGAAAAAGATATCCAAAACCAAAAAGAACAGATTGAAGCCTATGAAAAACTTCTGCAGCAAGGTTTTACCAGTGATTACGATTATGATGAGTTTGCTGATTCGGTGATCAAATGCGCATACGGTGATATGACATTAGAAGAGCTGGAAGCCGTTTATTATGGGTTGACCTCGCCATTTTAAAGTTTCTTAATAAGACTTGCTGAAGCTCAGAACATTTTTTTATTACGTCTCACTAACTTAAGTATACTTTGTTATTGAGACGGAATTTCTTTAAAATTAATTACTTCCTAGAATATATATTATGTAAACTAACAAAATGAAATTCATATTTGGATTTCTTAGAGTTATCGGCTTTGTGTCTGTATGGCTAGCTCTTTGATATACGTTTATCAGCAACCTCTCGGTTATGTCACTTGTTGCTGGTCTTCTTGATCAAGTTCACTCCATCGTATGCCAGACTTTCCACACTTGCAGCCTTCTGCAGTAAGTAATGATCAAAAAAGTTCTTCGTATAGTCTGTAACAAGATTTCGCATCTCCATAGCATCCCGTTCGCCTCTGAGTTCCTCATTCACACTGGTAAACACGATGTCGCAGTAATCTAAATGTGCAACACGATCAACAGAGAAATAATAGGTTTCCATGCTATTGTTAGCGCCAATTATCGCATTCATGTTATAGTTAGGTTCACAAAACAGTAGCAAGAAAGGTTTCTTAAGGTCGCTGTCGAGAAGGCCGAACGCACCGCTATCCAAGCCAATCCCGCAGGCGAACCGTTCGTCGTCCCGGCAAACAATCGCCGTCGTAGGCCCTCCATAAGAATGTCCGACTATGCCCATGCCGATGTCAAGCAACAATCTGCCCTTAAAGATGGAATTCAGCTCTCCAAAGTCCAGTTTGTAAAGATAATCGGCTACATACCTTACATCTTCTGTCTGTAATTCACTATACTCTGTTAACTTGGCAAGTATCGGCAGTGTAAGCACGTTATGGCACATCTCAATGGCAGTTTCATCGTCAGGCCGCATCTCCATCTTACCAGCCAACGCCAGCATCTCCGGATCTTCAGAAAACGCCATAATGACATCCGAAAAATCCTTTGATACATTAAACAAGCGCCCATCTTTACGCTTATACATCGTGCTATTCTGATGGCCGATGCTTACCACAATATATCCCATGCTTGCCAAGTCTGTACAGATCACTGTACCCCATTCTGGAGAACCGCCCCCGCCGCAAACATAGAATAACACCGGATAGCGCTTTTCCTTCCCGGAGAGAGCAAGGTCGTCGTAACACTGGGTCTTGATATCGATAGAGAAAAAATCCTTCTTTTTAAGATACTCAGTGACAAGTGGCTGATCATTAAGCATCTCATAGACTTCAGAAAACATGTACGTTGATGTAGTCTTCCCTTCGCTGCTGTCAGATGGATAATACACAAACGCCGTCAGTTCTCTTTTTGAGTGATCTGATGCCGTGTACTCAACATCCATCTGGGTTCGACCAACAGCATAGCCGCCAATTGGTTCTGGAAATGCGTCATCAGTTTTCACTTTCTTGTTCCCCCTTCATTAATAAAAGTGGCGAATGCTCTTATTTGCTTGCAGATATCATAGCCTTCACCGTCTGGCAGCATGATATCCAGTAAAACCAAACCTGGATTTTCTTGATGAAATTGAGCCAATCCATCACGGGCAGTAGAAGCTGTGATCACACGCTCAATACCTTCTCTTCTTAATACTGTTTTGGTCAGTTCCAAAATTTCTTTTTCGTCACTATTATTAATACTTTGTTGTGTAGCTGTTATACCCAATGTCCGTGCATTGTTAAAAAATCAACACTTCTCTTCTACCACAGAAAATAAGCCAATTTTCTTTTTCGTGTGAGAAAATTGGCTTATTGCTATGATCTAATTGAACAATCAGATGTCTTTAACGCTTTACAACAAATGTTGTGACGCTTTGAGCTGGAAGATGAGCCCAAAAATGATTATCCGTTACATTGAGATTCGTTCCAGGTTGAAGATTGCTGCTTCCGCTCGTGATCCATCTAGATACCTGAGAAGCAGATCCATTCTGCAACACAAAGTTTTGGTTGACCCCTGTGTTGCTTTTGTTAATGGCAACAATAACGACCTTGTTGTCACCTTTATAGGCTGACACGTAAACGTTCGCATTAGGATTTTTCGTTGCATCTACCCTTATATAGCCGGGACGCACAAACTTCGAGAAATGAGCCATATTGTAACCGCGTTTGCTGATCGTACCGTCCTCTTTCATAGGACCGTAAGATCTGCGGATGTACCACCAAACATAAGTTTGAAAATCTCCCTCCACCATTGAATGGTGAATATGCTCTGAAACGCCTAATGCCTCGGGCCAGCGATCCGCTGAATTGTTGTCACTGTTTGGATAGTATACTTCCGTCATCCATAGCTCTTTCCCTGCTCCTTTTTGTTTGAAAAGCGGATAAGGAAACTGACTGACCTGAGTACCGTACAGGTGAGTTCCGAGAATATCCATGTTCCTAAGCGCCTGTGGATCGTTCAAAATGGGGTCCGATATATTTTTCAGGTATTGAAATGATTCTGGTGCAATGACACGTGCATTAATGGAACCGGCATTTTCTCTCATGAAACGAAGTATTTCTTGTGGCGTCCACCACGTCCATTCGTGTGCATAATCAGGCTCGTTTTGAACAGAAATCGCATAAAGATTCACGCCATTATTCTTCATGTAGGTAACAAAATCGTTAAGATGCTGCGCGTATGCGGCGTATTTATCGTACCTTAGCCGTTTAGCTGATGCGTCACCATTATGATTGAAGGTTTCAACCATATTGCTTGGAGGATTCCAGGGAGAAGCAAAAACGATTGCTCCATGTTTGATTGCACTCTTTGCAGTCTCCACTTCTCTGTACCAATTATTTCTATTTTCATCTATATGAATTCTTAAAATTGAAAAGCCTAACTGATTCTGTCCATTGCCAAAAGCGGTTTCTCTTTGAGCAGCTGTCAAATCTCCAATCCAAGCCGGGTGGTTCATTCCTCCAAAACCGCGAATCACTTGTTTTTCTGCAGATAAATTAACTGTCACATCACTTGCTGCCAAAACTTCAGTAGCACCTGGGCCGGCTAACATGACTGACAGCATAGTGAAACATACCAACAATAAACAAATTGGTTTTTTTACGCATGACATCATTTTTTCCTCTCCTTCATATGTCTTTTTCTGTCTCTTTTTATATTGCAAACAAAAAATTTTTATCTCTTTTGAAACAGCCCTTTGCTTTCATGCGATATATCAAACTTTTCAGCTGAACCCGTTATAATTACCTGGACCATTTTTTCGCCCAAGCCGCACGCGCATTAGAGTTATCAATGTTGGCTGCTCCGGCGTTGGTCAGTTCTGCACCCTTCTCGTTTCTTAAGCGGTGCCATTACAGGTGCTATCGTTGCGTAAACTGCCAGTAATCAAAATTAAACAAGTTTCCTGTACCTGTTCCGGTAAATACAAAGAATACTTTGTGCACACCGGTTACACCGCTTACCGCAGTTTCTATTTCTCTCCAAGTTTGCGCTCCACCTGTGGAAGGTACATTCAGGGTTCCTACAAGCTTACCGTTTGCACTGTCGAGGCGCACTTCTATTTTCCCGCCTACAGTGGATGCTACATTTGCTTTAAATGTCCTGGCACCGCCCGCCCCGAAGTCTGCATTTCCAACAGCAATCCAGTCTCCGTTATGAATACTTGTTACATGTTGATTATTTACCGGCCCGCCTGGTGCTGAGGATTTCTCTGTCAAAATGCGTCCATTCCAGGCAAACGTTTCAGCTTCTACCCGGTTATATGGATTCAAATTGGAAAGCTGTGTTACGCCTGCATAATTTGCCGCCACCTCTTGAATGGATCCATCTGCATTGTGCACCAGCTTATTAATATGGGGAGAACGGTATCCTTTGCCGGCCCCGAACAGGGCGGAACTGACAGTTTGAGTATGGTACACCACATACCACTCGTTTTTAAAATTGAAAACAGCATGGTGGTTGTTTCCGCCACCTCCGAAAAATGCTCCCGGATTTTTCAGGAAGTGCCCTCTATATGTAAAGGGACCCATGGGACTTGAACTGGTCATGTAGCCAATCTCACCTGGGGGTTTATCGGCCGGGTGCATGCCCCCGAAATTGATGCAATAGGAATAGTAATATTTTCCGTTATGCTTATGCATTCCCGAATCTTCAAACATAAAAGGCGCATCAATTGTAGCTGCACTTCCAACAACACTGGTCATATCAGGGCCCAATTTCATGACTCTTGCTGTTTTAGGATTGGCCCATTGTCCCTGCGTTGGGTTTGAACCGCCAGGAACGCCTCCCCCGGCATACAGGTAACCGGTGCCGTCATCATCTACAAATACTGCCGGATCAAAAAGCCATACAACACCAGACATTCCTGGCGTACTTGGCGTTACGAGCGCTTTTCCAATTGGGTCGGTCCATGGACCAATCGGGCTGTCTGCGGTGAGAACCCCGATACCTCCGCCGCTGTTAGCGAAATAAAGGAAGAATTTATCCTTGCCGTTTATTTTTTTAACTGCAATTGACGGGGCCCAGGACGCACCTGCCCATTTCGCAATCCCCCGGCCGCCATTAGCCCCGTTGGCACCTGCTACCGGAATGGCTCCGTGGTCTGTCCAGTTCACCATATCCGCTGAAGAGATGACGAATACTCTATTCAAATTGGCAAATGAATTATCCTTAATCGTTCCGTCGCTATTATATTCATAGTCATCACTTGACATATAGATGTAGACTCTTCCGTTATAGGTCAGCGCAACCGGATCTGCTCCCAAATGATGGTCGATAAGCGGGTTTGAATTTCCTATATGTTTTGCAATTGTAGTACTGGCAGCATAAGCAGACTCCCCAAATAAGCAACTCAATAATAAAGCAAGAACCCATAAACATACGCTACACTTTTTACCCATAACTAAACATCCTCCTTTTTCGTTAAAATGAAGGGGGTTCTTTTAAAAATTGATGACACAGGTCCAGAACGCAAAAAATAGATAATTTCTAGAGTAAACCGTTAATTTCCTAGCCTTGATTCCCTATCAGCCTCCAGTATTTGAAAAGCGGAAATGATCGGCCATGCGGCATCCCGGAAGGAATACTGGTGTAATACAGTCTGGAATTGTTCGGATGCTGATCATATCATCGAACTGTGAAAAGGCGCACTGACATTCAAATAAGTATATTTAGCTCCCTTTTCCTTCGTCATCCTGATGACACGTTTCACAGCTTGCCGATGTCCGGACAACACTGCTGCTGGTCTGAATTCATGCAAGTTACATCAGCTCCCTCCGATCACAATGAACAGCGATACAATATTATACAAAGTATCCTTTATCTAACATCCTAGCATGATTATAATAAATGTGTATAGAATACTTTCGGAGGAATTATTGTTCGGCTTTACAAAGAAACTGGATACATTTATTCATTAAATATATAAGTGGGGCTGACACCGAAAAATCAGTCTTAAAGAGAGATGATCAGAGCCGTGATGGAAGGCTGTTACCAACTCTTCTTCCTTAGACTGTGCCTTCAAGGTCTACAGGCACAAAAAAAACAGCCGTTCAGAGCGGCTGTTTTTTTCAAGAGGATAAGAACTATTGAGCGGTATATCCGCCGTCCATGACTACGGCCTGACCTGTGATGCCTTTTACTTTGTCGCTGTCCCTCTTGAGCGCGAGAAGCCTTTATGTAATAAGCCATTCACCCCTTCCTGTAATCTGCTGTAAGTGATGACCCGTTCTCCGCCTTTTCGGGGCGTCCTGGGAAGCTCTCATTCTGACGCTGTAATATGCTTCTTCCTGCATCATATTCCCCTCCTTTCTTACCTTGAAAATGAATGTTAACTAAAAATTATTAAAGGTTAATAATTGTGCAGAATATTAGTGTTCCTCGTAATATTCGTCAACCTAAACGATCAAACTATTAACTTAATGGATCTGCAAGGCCTCATTACTTTTTCATGTTTTGTTCATATTTTAGTAATTGTTTATTCAATACTCTCCGCTAAAGTAATCCATATCACCCAATATGACAGCCATATGCATCTTTTATGAAGGGAGGTCAAAACCGGGTGCCGTTATGTTGAAAGAAAAAATAAAAACATTAGGGCGTTTTTGCACCGTGGGCGTCGGTAATACGCTGATAGATTTTGGTGTCTTCTTTTTCCTCACCGCTTGTCATATCCCTTATCTGCCGGCACAGATCTGCTCCTATTCGGCAGGTATCATCAACAGCTATGTGTGGAACCGGAATTGGACGTTTCAGGTAAAACGTAAGGCTGACGGTAAAGAGATCGTGCGCTTTCTCATGATTAATATTGCCGCGTCGGGGATCACCTTTTTGCTGCTTTATTTGTTTCAAAGAGGCGGCTGTTCGCTTTTGGTGAGTAAGCTCGCCGCCACTATCGGCGGAATGATGATGAATTTTATCGGAAACCGAATCTGGGTATTTGGAGATTCGCTGAAAAACATACAGAATCAGGAGTGAAAATGAATGAGAACAAAAGTGAGAAAAGCGGTCATTCCCGCAGCGGGTTTAGGAACGAGATTTCTGCCGGCGACAAAGGCGCAGCCGAAAGAAATGCTCCCGATCGTAGACAAACCAGCAATCCAATACATTGTAGAAGAGGCTGTAGAGTCAGGAATTGAAGATATACTGATTATTACAGGGAGAAACAAACGCTCGATTGAAGATCATTTTGACCGGTCGGCGGAATTGGAATTCAATCTGCGAGAAAAAGGCAAGACGGAGACGCTTAAGGAAATGCAGCAGATTGCCGATTTGGCCAACATTCATTACATCCGCCAGAAAGAGCCGCTCGGATTAGGTCATGCGGTGCTGTGTGCGGAGCATTTTATCGGAGATGAGCCTTTCGCCGTTCTTTTAGGCGATGATATTATGGTGTCTGAAAAACCGGCTCTTCGTCAATTAATGGATGTATACGATGCTTACGGCACAGAGGTTGTAGGTGTACAGTCAGTTCTCCCTGAGGATGTCAGTAAATATGGTATTATAAATACATCAGGCTCTAAAGGGCATGTGTATGAAGTGAAGGATTTAGTTGAAAAGCCTTCTCCTGAAGAAGCGCCTTCGGAAATCGCCGTGATGGGACGATATGTACTGACCCCTTCTATCTTCCCTGTGTTGAAGTCGATTGGGAGAGGCGCAGGCAACGAAATTCAATTAACAGATGCACTTCGTGAGGTTTGCCGCACCCAGCCTATTCATGCGCGGCTTTTAAAAGGAAAACGATATGACATTGGCGATAAATTGGGCTGTTTTAAAGCAAGCACTGAAATCGGCTTAATGCGTCCTGAAATGCGATCTCAGCTTTTAGCTTATCTAGAAGAATTGCTCGAGCGGGAAACACTTGAACGGGAAACAAAAGAAGTGCTGCAATTAAAAAATTTGTAACCATCTTGCTGGTCAATCAGTCATATAATAGTGAAAAAGAAAAGGACAGGTTGTGAAGAATGTGGGCAGTTTGATAAGCGAAATTTTAACATGGCTGACGAATATGGGATATGCGGGCATTGCGATTGGTTTGATGATCGAAATTATACCGAGTGAAATTGTATTGGCCTATGGCGGCTATATGGTATCAGAAGGCACGATTGGATTTATTGGCGCAATCATTGCGGGTGTTATCGGGGGCACCATTGCCCAGATCTTTATTTATTGGATTGGACGCTATGGCGGCAGACCTTTTTTGGACAAATACGGGAAGTACTTATTGATTAAAAAGCATCACATTGACATGTCAGAAAGCTGGTTTCAAAAGTACGGCACGGGGGTTGTCTTCTCGGCACGTTTTATACCGGTTGTCAGACATGCGATATCCATTCCTGCAGGCATTGCCAAAATGCCGTTTCTCAAATTTGTGATACTGACTGTGCTTGCTATCATTCCATGGTCTATCCTCTTTGTTTATTTAGGCATTCAGCTCGGAAGCCAGTGGGATGACGTTGAGAACATAGCGGGCACCTATACAACGCCGATTATGATATTGGCGATTGTGGTCATTGCACTTTATTTTGTCATAAAAAAACGCACAGCCATTTTTAAACGATAGCTTATGGATATGCATAGGGATGACTCTCCCCTATGCATCTTTTTTGTTATCTTCGATGATGATTAGAAAGCTTCATATGTTCCGCTAAAAATGCGACAAACACTTCATCCCGTACAAGAGATGCGGCATAATTCCTTTTAATAAACCATTCTGCTTCCTCAAAAGCCGCAAAGGTTTCGTCCTGTGTCTCCCCGTTAATTTGAATATTCCATGCGTTGTCCAAAGGAAACAGGAAGAATCTCATTTGTTCTCGATTTTCGTATAATGAGCCGTTTGCAGATCCTTTCAAATTATAGAAATTACGGAATGCATCTGGGCGGACCGGTTCCATTCGGAATGCTTCAGCTACAAACAAATCGTATACTTCGTCCGTTATGGAACAGCCGGAAGCCTTCGCATGCCCCCCGCCTCCGTACCGGCCTGCTACTTCTGAAACATCAATGTAATCATGAATGGTGCGCAAGCTGGCTCGTTTTGATCCCATGCTTAAAATGGCAATGTAATCAAGATGCGGATTGTCTTTTCCGAGTCTGTTTCCGAGTTCAGAATGGTACGATTCTGCGTGAACGATACCTACACAGTGTTCGTGAACAAAGGTTTGCACCATTTCTCTTTTTTTCCTGCGAAGGTAGCGCTCGATTTTTTCTTCTTCTAAATCAAGCAGTTTTACTTCAAACTCATCAAAGAAGAATTCGTCATGGGCAGAAAGCCGCTGGATCATTTTTTGTTCAAATTCATCAATTGAAAGCAAAAAGAAAAGGTCATTAAGCCGCTTTGCCTGTTTTTGATCGTACTGCTCCCACTCCCAAGTGTCGTATTGGCGGATGAGCTCTGTAAATTGATCTAATGCGTTTGTCGGATTCATCAGATCATTTTGGACAAGGTAGTCGTATAAAAGAGATGTAGCCGATGCAAGACGTCCGTCATCGTATTCCACCTGAACAAATCCCCACTCATGCTCATTCAAATGGAGGGCTGTTTTATGATGGTCAATCAGTTTCACTTTTCCGCCAGCATGAACATACTCGTTCAGCCTTTTTTCATTTTCTTCATTGACAGCAAGATCCGTGATAAATAAGGCATCGTGTCTGCTGGTCTCTTTTGCTTTTTCTAAGAAGTATTGGACTTGAGCATTTAAGCCGTTGACAGAGTTATAACGGACCTCAACTTCTTTCCCGAAAGCCAACTTTGCAACGATCCCGCACCCTACTCCGTCCAAGTCGTTATGTGAATATAAATGGTACATAATAAAGGCCCCTTTTTATCATACTGGAGATTGCCGCTATAGGTGTGCGGCAGCCTTTATTTACTATTGTAAAAAACGGATGGTTTTATGCACAGCTGATTAGTTTACATAATAAGATTATCAGAAACAATAAAAAGAGCGCTTATTCACGCTCCTGGTACTTCTTTTTTAAACTGGATAAACCGGATGTTTTCGATTGGTGAATGTCATTTTCTTTGTCATGTATGCCCTAAGCCGTTTGTGCAATTCTTCGCGCAATGAATTGGCTGGGATTACCGCGTCAATGATCATTTCTGAAGCCAAGCGGTATATATTGATGTCCTCTTTGTACTCCTCACGTTTGCTGCTGATAAAATCAGCTCTCTCCTCTTTTGGCAGCTCGGAGATTTTTTTGGCGTAGACAGCATTTACGGCTGCTTCAGGGCCCATTACGGCGATTTGTGCGGTTGGAAGCGCTATGCAGCAATCCGGTTCGAAAGCCGGTCCGGCCATTGCATATAACCCCGCTCCATAGGCTTTTCTCACAATCACAGAAAGCTTGGGGACGGTTGCTTCTGACATCGCTGAAATCATTTTGGCTCCATGACGGATGATTCCGGCCTGTTCTACCTTTGTTCCGATCATGAAGCCGGGAATGTCCGCTAAGAACAGCAATGGAATATGAAAAGCGTCACATAATGTGATAAATTTAGCGGCTTTGTCAGCGGAATCGTGGAACAAGACGCCGCCTTTTACTTTCGGCTGATTCGCGATAATTCCGACAGGCTGTCCGTGAATCCTCGCTAGACCTGTAATGATTTCTGGTGCGAATAAAGCTTTGATTTCAAAGAAAGAGTCTTCATCTATTACACGATCGATCAGCTCAAACATATTAAAAGGTGCATTTTGGTTTTGCGGAATAACGTCGGAAAGCGGTATGTCAAAGGGCTTTGGCGGCCGTTTTTCTTGTACAGGCGCTTTTTCTTTATAATTTGCCGGGAAGTAAGATAAATATGAGCGTGCCAAGTGAATGGCTTCTTGTTCAGTTTCTGCGAGAATATCTCCGCATCCTGAAACTGAACAATGCATGCGGGCGCCTCCCATCTCTTCAAGTGACACCTTTTCGCCGATCACCATTTCCGCCATGCGCGGCGAGCCTAAATACATGGACGCATTGCCGTCTACCATGACGACAATATCGCAGAAGGCAGGAATATAAGCGCCCCCAGCTGCGGACGGGCCGAATAGAAGGCAGATTTGGGGAATGCGCCCTGACAATTTGACCTGATTGTAAAAAATTCTCCCTGCGCCTCTTCTGCCCGGGAATACATTGATCTGGTCGGTGATTCTGGCGCCTGCCGAATCGACTAAATAAATGAGCGGACAGTTTAATTTTTCTGCTGTTTCTTGAATTCTGATGATTTTTTCGACTGTTTTTGCTCCCCAGGAGCCTGCTTTCACTGTAGAATCATTCGCCATGGCGCAGACGGTTTGGCCGCCGATTTTACCGATGGCGGTTATGACTCCGTCGGCGGGAAGCCCGTCTGACATACATTCTGCAAAAAAAGCGTCCTCAAGCTCGATGTCATCGTCAAATAAGAGGGCAAGCCGCTCTCTTACAAAGAGCTTGCCTTTTTCTTGGTTGCTGCGATGATACTTCTCCGCTCCGCCTTTTTGTATCCTTTCCGCCCGTTCTGTTCGTTCTTTTTCATAATCCATAAGGCATTCCCTCCGCTCTTTATTCTCCCGTGTATACGGCACGTCTTTTTTCTTGAAAGGCTTGAAGTCCCTCTGTCCTGTCCTTTGTCGGGATCGTGTGTTCATATGCTTTTTGTTCAATTGATAATCCCGTTGCCAGATTTGTATCCAATCCTTTATTGATCGCGAATTTAGCCTGGCGGACGGCAATTGGTCCGTTGGCTGAAATGGCTACTGCCAGTTCCTCTGCTTTGGCCATAAGCTCACTAGAAGCCGTAACATGCTCTACAAGGTTTATCTCTTTGGCTTCATGGGCCGTTATGCGTCTGCCTGTATAAATTAATTCTTTTGCCTTTCCTCTGCCGATCAGACGGGGAAGTCTTTGTGTCCCTCCTGCGCCTGGGATAATGGCTAAAGCCGTTTCCGGAAGGCCTAATGTAGCATTCTCGGCTGCTATCCGGATGTCGCATGCCATTGCCAATTCAAGCCCGCCTCCTAAAGCACTTCCGTTTATGGCTGCTATCACCGGCTGCGGTAAGGCTTCGAGTAAAGAAGCGGTTCTCTGAATGAAGGATACACTTCTGAGAACCTGATCTTGCTTCATTTTTATTCTTTCTTTTAAATCTGCTCCAGCGCAGAACGCTTTTTCGCCGGCGCCTGTCAGGATGACGCAGCGGATTTTCGGGTTGAATTCGATTTCTTGGACAATGGATTGCAGGTCTCTAAGCATTTCTGCCGAAAGGGCATTTGCCGCATGGGGCCTGTTAAGGGTGATGACAGCAATGTGTTCTGTTTTTGACGTAAAAAGGATAGATTCTCCCATTGGTTTTTCCTTTCTTTTATAAAGATGATTTATACACCTGTAAATTTCGGCTCGGAAGATGTTTCCCGATTTTCTCCTCGATCCATTTGGCTGCTGGAAGCAACTTGGCGAGCTTTACGTTTGTTTCGATTCCCATTTGCTCAAACATGTACACGATATCTTCTGTTGCAGCATTTCCTGAGGAACCTGGAGCATATGGGCAGCCGCCAAGCCCGCCTGTTGAGCCGTCAAATATTGTGATGCCCATTTGCAGTGCGGTGAGGATATTGGCGAGAGCCGTTCCCCTTGTATCATGAAAGTGGAGTGCGAGCTGGCTTGCCGGGAACCGTTTTAAAAGCGCTTCAAGTACGATTTCAACCTGTACAGGATTTGCCGCTCCGATCGTATCTCCAAGCGATAGCTCAGAAATTCCGAATTCAAATAAAGAATCTGCTAGGCGAATCACTTGTTCGATCGGTACACGTTTTTCATACGGACAGCCGAAAACTGTGGAGAGATAGGCTCTTACTGTAAGATTTGCTTTTTTTGCGTCGTCGGTTACTTGTTTGAGGACTTGGAGAGTGTCAACAGTGGATTTGTTGATGTTTTTTACGTTGTGTGTTTCGCTTGCGGACATAAAGACAGAAGCTTCGTCAATACCCCCTTCCAGCGCATTCTCCAGTCCCTTTTGATTAGGGACAAGTGCTGCGTACGTGACGCCTTTTACCCGGCTGATGCCTTTTGCCACATCTAGAGCATCTCGAAGCGCGGGAATCCATTTTGGATGAACGAAGGATGTCAATTCGATATAGGAGAGTCCTGTTTGGGACAGCTGGTTGATCCAAGCGATTTTATCTTCTGTTGCAAGCCACACCGGTTCGTTTTGCAGGCCGTCCCGAGGGCCGACTTCTCTTAACATGACTTGTTTAGGATAGGACATGCTCTGCCTCCCTGATTATTGAGTTGGATCGTTCAGTTCAAGCAGCACATCACCTTCATTCACGAAATCACCTTCATTTTTTTTGACTTCTTTTACTGTTCCGCTTCTCTCTGCAACAATCGGGATTTCCATTTTCATTGATTCTAAAATGGCGACTTCCTGGCCTTTTTCGATGTGGTCTCCGGCTTTAACATGTACCTTCCACAGGTTTCCTGCCATTTGAATGTGTATGGTCATGACAGCTGCCTCCTTTATAAGTTGTTTTTCAAAAAATCAGTTGTGACGTCTCCTTTTTTGAATGCTTCTGATGAAGCAGCCTGTAAAAGAAGCGGAATATTCGTTTTAATCCCTTCTATCCGATAATCACGGAGCGCCTCCTTTAGTCTCTCAATCGCTTCCTCTCTGTTTTGGCCTTTGACGATCATTTTGGCGATCATTGGATCATAAAAAGGCGTGACCGCGCTCCCTGCTGCTACTGCACATTCGTGCCGTACTCCCTTTTGTGGCGGGAGAGAAAAAGTGGTGATTGTTCCCGGTGACGGATAAAAGGTTTTCGGATCTTCCGCATAGATTCTGACCTCTATGGCATGCCCGTTTCGGTTTAAGTCCTGCTGAGCGAATTTGAGAGTCTGTCCCTCCGCAACCCTTATTTGCTGCTCAACTAAGTCTAAACCTGTAATTTCTTCAGTCACGGGATGCTCTACCTGCAATCTCGTGTTCATTTCCAGAAAATAAAAGTTTTTATTCTCATCGACTAAAAATTCGATTGTTCCCGCATTGGCATAGCCGATCGCTTTGGCTGCTTTCACTGCCGTTTCTCCTATCTTCAATCTCAGCTCATCATCAACAAATGAAGATGGGGCTTCTTCAATGACCTTTTGGTGGCGTCTCTGGACAGAGCAATCACGTTCAAACAGATGCACGGCATGCCCGTGGTGATCTGCAAGAATTTGAATTTCAATGTGGCGGGCGTGTTCAATCACCTTTTCTATATACATGGATCCGTCTCCGAAAAAATCTGCTGCGCGCTTTTTGTTTCCTTCATACGCCTTTATCAATGCTTCTTCGTTAGGAACGAGCTGCATTCCGATGCCGCCTCCCCCTGCTGAAGCTTTCAGCATAACGGGGTAGCCGATTTCACTCGCGGCGAGGCAGGCTGCCTGAATGTCTCCAAGGGATTCGGAAACGCCGGGCACTACAGGAACACCTGCCTCCTCCATTGCCTTTCTTGCTTCAATTTTACTTCCCATTTTGGCAATGACAGCTGGTGAAGGGCCGATAAACACAATGTTTTCTTCTTTGCAGCGTTGCGCAAAACGGCTGTTTTCTGACAATAATCCATATCCCGGATGGATGGCGTCGGCATTTGCTTTTTTCGCTGCCTCTATGATTCTCTCAATATTTAAATAGCTCTCACTGACTCTCGATTTTCCGATATAATAAGCCTCTGTTGCTGCTTTTGTATGGAGCGCATCTCTGTCTGCTTCAGAATATACGGCTGCCGTTTTGATCCCAAGGCGGCTGCACGTACGAATGATTCTCATTGCGATTTCTCCCCGATTGGCAATCAGCACTTTTGTAAACAAATGAATTCACCCCTCATTAACTTGATGGTAAGTGAAACAGCTGAATCGTTTTTTCACGCAACTTATATTTTTGAATTTTGCCTGAGGCTGTCATAGGATACTCGTCTGTAAAGATGAAATAGCGCGGAATTTTGTGGCGGGCGATTTTCCCTTTGCAATAGGCTTTCAGCTCTTCGGGTGAAGCTGTTTTCCCCTCTTTCAGCTTAATCCAGGCAGCAGCCTCCTCCCCATATTTTTCGTCAGGCACACCAACTACCTGTACATCTAAAATATTTGGATGACGGTATAAAAATTCTTCTATTTCTCTCGGATAAATGTTTTCACCGCCTCTGATGAGCATGTCTTTTAATCTCCCGGTCACGCGGCAGTATCCGTCCTCATCCATAACAGCGAGATCACCGGTAAATAGCCATCCGTCTGGGTTGATTGCCTTTTGGGTAGCATCTTCGTCTTTATAATAGCCCTTCATGACATGATAGCCACGGGTGCAAAGCTCTCCCTGTACACCTCTTTGAACCTCATGAAACGTGCCGGGCTCCACAATTTTCACTTCGACCTCAGGCAAGGCTCGGCCGGTTGTTTCCACTCTTCTTTGGAAGGAATCATTAGCTCTTGTTTGTGTGATCACCGGCGAAGCTTCCGTTTGTCCATAAGCGATTGTGATGTCTGTCATGCCCATTTTTTCAATGACTGCTTTCATCACTTCGCTTGGACAGGATGATCCGGCCATGATGCCTGTTCGCAACGATGACAGATCATAAGAATTAAAATTCTGATGATGAAGCTCCGCGATAAACATGGTCGGTACGCCGTGTAGCGCTGTGCATTTCTCGTTTTCAACCGTTTTAAGGACTGTGGCAGGTTCAAATTCTACAACAGGTACCATGGCTGCACCAACGGACACACATGCCAAAACGCCAAGCACGCAGCCGAAGCAATGGAAAAACGGAACCGGGATGCACATGCGGTCAGATGAGGTTAATTTCATACATTCAGCGATATTTACGGCGTTGTTGATGACATTAAAATGAGTCAGCATCACTCCTTTAGGAAATCCTGTCGTTCCTGACGTGTATTGCATGTTAATCACGTCATTTTTTTCAAGGCTGTTCATTCTTGCTTCCAGCTCGGCATCTGTCACTGTTTGTGCCAGCATCTCTGTATCGTCCCAATGATACATACCAGGTAAACGTTTTTCACCGATATAAATCAGTGTTTTTAAACACGGATAGCGTTCTGATTGCAGCTGCCCTGCCTCTGCATCCTTCAGCTCAGGAATTAAGCTGTTGAGGATCCCTGTATAAGAAGTGCCGCGATAGGAATCCATGACGATAAGCGCATCCGCATCTGATTGTCTCAGCAAGTAATCAAGCTCTTGGGCTTGGTAATTCGTATTCACGGTAACGAGCACGGCCCCGATTTTTGCGGTGGCGAATTGAGCAGCAAGCCATTCCGGTATATTCGAAGCCCATATGGCCACGTGGTCTCCCTTTCCAATCCCCATCCCCATTAGCCCTTTAGCGGTTTGACGGCACAGCCTGTTGAATTGCGCGTACGTGTAGCGGAGATTCCGGTCGGGATAGACAACCGCTTCTTGATCAGGATAGGCTGCTGCCGTTTGTTCCAGCAGCCTGCCGATTGTGCAATGGATGAGTTCGGCCATGTGTCGGTCCTCCTTTCACGAGATCAGAAAGCGTTTACATTTTATTTCAGAAGCTGTCTGGCGATCACGATACGCTGAATTTCTGATGTGCCCTCTCCAATTTCCATCAATTTTGCATCCCGCAGCATCCGTTCAACCGCGTATTCCCTCATGTAGCCGGAACCGCCGTGGATTTGAATCGCTTGGTTGCATGCCCTTGTTGCCATTTCAGAGGCAAACAGCTTGGCATAAGCCGCTTCTTTCGTAAACGGGCGTTTATGATCTTTCAGCCAGGCCGCTTTTAATACCATTTGCCGGGCCAGATCGATTTCCATCGCCATGTCGGCAAGTTTAAACTGAATGGCCTGAAAGGAAGAAATCGGCTGTCCGAACTGCTTTCGTTCTTTTGCATAGGCTAAGGATGCGTCTAGTGCCGCTTGGGCAATGCCGACTGCAAGAGCGGCAATTGAAATGCGTCCGCCATCCAGGGTATGAAGAAACTGTTTAAATCCTTTTGAAGGGTCGCCGAGCAGGTGATTTGCGGGTACACGGACATCCTCTAGCAAAATTTCCGCTGTATTTGACCCGCGCACACCCATTTTATCGTACGGGCTCGTTATGGTAAGGCCGGGTGTATCAGTCGGAACAATCAATGCGGAGATGATATTATGTCCGCTCTCATTTTTGCCTGTCACTGCCGTTACAATCACCGTACGTGCATAGCTGGCATTTGTGATCCAGCATTTTTCGCCGTTCATCACATATTCATCACCATCTATAACCGCTTTCGTTTGCGTGCCTCCTGCATCAGAGCCGGCATTTGGTTCTGTCAGACCGAATGATCCGAGTGCTTTTCCGGATGCTAGAGGAATCAAATGCTCCCGTTTTTGTTCTTCTGTCCCGAAGTAGTATAGAGGGCTTGCACCGAGTGAAACTGCAGCTGCATAGCTTAATCCTGTACTGCCGCATGCTTTGCCGATTTCTTCAACAGCTAAGGCATAGGAAATCGTATCTCCGCCTGAGCCTCCATATTCCTCAGGAAAGGGGATGCCCATCAGCCCCAGATCACCCATTTTTTGAAACGTTTGTATCGGGAATTCACCCGTTTGATCCACATGTTCTGCGTGAGGAGCAATTTCTCTCTTTGCAAAATCCTTTACCATTTCACGTACCATTTGCTGTTCTTTTGTCAGCTCAAAATTCACTTGGTTTCCTCCTTCACATCTTTGTAACATCCTATTAAGTGAATTCAGTAATCATTCCCTGACAAAAGAAGTCTGAAAATTAAAACGGAACCACTTTCTATATGACAGCAGCAATGGAATGAACAAATATATGGCGTAAGCACATACCATCCATATTGAAAAGCAATCTCTTGCCCTTCAGAAAGTGCCGGGAGGATGAAGGCATGGTTCCAAAGGAAAAACGTATCAATAAACAAGCCGCTGCCCCCATTTTTCTCGTTTCATACATCAAAAGCTGCAGATTCAGATGTATTCCTCCTTGAGAATGCTATATATTTCTAAGTCGACAACTCCTTTGCCGGCCCAATAAGAAGCCTGTCTAATTAAGCCTTCTCTCATAAAATTATTTTTCAAGAGGACTTTTTTTGACGCTTCATTTGCAGGCATTACCTCTGCTTGAATTCGGTTTACGTTGACTTTTTTAAATAAAAAAGTGACCAGCATTTTGACGGCGCCAGTTGCAATGCCTTTACGCCAATAATCTTTTCCTAGAAAGTATCCTATGGTTATCATGTTTACTTTTTGGTTAAAATCCATTGCTTCAATGATCCCAACCGATGCAGTCCCTTGATACTTCTCGAAAATCCCCCATTTAATTTTGCTTTTTTTCTGATAATCTCTCTAAAAATGGTTAATCATTTTATGTATTGTCTTTATGTTATGTTTCGGAATGATGCCGCAGTATTCAAATACTTTATCATTGTTATAGATTGAAAATACAGCTTGCAAGTGTGTCTCTTCGATCTTTTTTAATACTAAATGCTCGGATTCCAATACAGGAAATCGGTAAAAATCATTTCCAAATTCACGTTCTTTCCTCCATTTGTATTTCTTTTATTTGTTTCTCTTAGTCCTTCAGCACCGGCCATACGTTTCCTGTCTATTCATAAAAAATGCAATATAAAGAGACGGCTAGTAAATAGCCGTCTCTAAGGGCTATTGATTTATTTTTCTTTTCGAGGCCTTACTTTCGTTGTGAAGCCGATCTGCTGACGTGACATAATACGTATAGGTTTTATTTGGTTTTGCCGTGTCATCCAGGAAGGTTTGCTTGTCGTTTGTTTTTCTTGCGGTGGCCAGTAATGCTTGCTTCTGTTTTCCTTCAGATCTGTATATCGCATAATAGGCTGTTTCCTTTGTTTTTCGATTTGATGGGTGGTCTTGTATGTGCAGGAGATTTCCGTTATCGTCTGCGGTTACTTTGGTCAGTTTGGGTTTTTTTGGCGCTTTGCTGTCGAGCCAAGGCATTTCGGGTACCAGTGCGGGCTTACTGTACAGGTCGGTTATGAGTCTGTCTTTGATGCCGAGCGGATTATTATTGAGGTCTTTGAGGCTGAAATGCATGCTTCCTTTCACCAGCTCCAGCTGACGGTTGAGGTTGATTTGTCGGGCGTATTCTTCAGGATCGGACCATGGCGGGTCAAAATTGTTATTGATTTTATAAGCTGCCTGCCCGATGTATAAATGAACGGGTCTGTTTTTGACTTCGTTGCTCCACCAATCAGCCAGCACGTCATAAGCCGCTGCGTTGAAGCCGATGCTCCAGTAAATTTGCGGGGCAATATAGTCGATGTCGCCTTGCTGGATCCAATGTCTCGTATCTGCATAAAGATCATCATAATTTCTTACGCCTGCTTTGGTATTTGATCCGGTTGGGTCGTCTTCTATGTTTCTCCATACACCGAATGGGCTGATGCCGAATTTAACATATGGTTTTTCAGCTTTGATTGTTTGATTGATTTGGCTGACAAGCTGGTTTACATTGTCTCTTCGCCAGTCATCAATATCAGGAAATGTGTCTTTCCCGTATTGTTCGTACTGTTCTGAATCAGGGAATTCCTGTCCGGCTATTTTATAAGGGTAAAAATAATCATCCATATGAACGGCATCAATATCATAATGCTTTACGACTTCTTCAATGCCCTCGACGATAAAATCCCTCGCTTCAGGAATGCCGGGATTATAATAAAGCTGCTTTCCGTAAGCAGCGACCCAGTCAGGATGCTTTCTTGCCGGGTGATCCTCAGACAATTTATTGAGATCTGTATGGTTCATCGTAATGCGGTAAGGATTAACCCAAGCGTGAAATTCAAGATTTCGTTTATGGGCTTCTTCAATCATAAAAGCGAGCGGATCATAACCTGGGTCTTTTCCTTGAACACCAGTCAAATATTCAGACCAAGGCCCGTAAGCGGACGGATAAAAGGCATCGGCCGTCGGCTTAATTTGAACAATGACGGCATTCATTCCCATTGACTGAACGTCATCCAGCAGGCTGAGATACTCCTGTTTTTGCGCTTCAATCGACAGCCCTTTTTTTGATGGCCAATCAAGGTTTAATACGGATGCAATCCATACGGCTCTCAGTTCCCTGTCCGTTTGTGCTTTGGCCAGATATGGAACGGTTATGATCAACGTTCCGATGAGCAAGCTGACAAGAATACGTACGATCGGCTTTTGACAACCCTTCATTGTATTTCGTCTCCCCCATTACATCGCTTTCACTATTTCGTTATTACGGTATTCCCGGGCTGTAAAAGGGTGCTTAATCGATTGAAGAAACCGGAATTATCACCGGGTGAACGTAAAAAAGTCCCGAAGCATCTTTATCTGCTTTAGGACTTTTTATCATTTATGAGTATTTGGACACTTTTTAACACGTCAACGAGTTTTACGCCTACGCCGACAGCTGATTCAAGAATGGCCTGTGCGCCTGCGATCGATAATATGAAAATCACCGGAACAGCGATATCAGGTAAAAAAAGATAGCCCAGCCCAATTAGGATGGCACACCAAACGCCGGCGCACCAGTAGCAATTAAGCATATAGCCAAAGTTTGAGGCCGGCACGTTTTTTTCATTCACGTGCCCGTTTGCATCAACAGTCCTTTTCTTTTTCATAAAAGGTTTTCGGATGAATTCAGTAATTTTGTCGAATACAATTAAGTGTGTCAGCCTGTAACTCGCCAGTATCAGCATAAAAAAAGTAAGCCAAGAAAGATGTTCCATAACAAGCCTCCAAGAAAAAGGATGTTGTTATCATTCCCCGCATTTTTGCATCCATTCTTATGCGCGACTCTCTGGCAAAAAGAAAACCGGACAGAGAATCGCTTCTGTCCGGCCTGCATTTGTTTAATGCTTGTATGGCAGCATTTTTTGATCTGACGTAATCTTGTCTAATATATCAAGTATGATGTTTGCATTCTTTTCAGCACATTCACCTTCCAGCATGTCTTTGTGCGCGCCGTACCCGGTGTATTCGGTATAGCCTTCCTCAGCGGCGTCTTGCCATTTCTGTAATACCATCGGGCCGCTTGTTTCCGACTGAATGCCAGCTTCAATGAAATGAATGTTTGACTTGATGCGGCCTTCATTTATTAGCTTAGCCCAATAATCCTGATAGCACCTTTTTTTCTGCATCACTGTTTCTCTGACTGCCTCCGGCAAGTATGCGGCTGAGTCGTCTTTTTCGGTATCTGCTGTTATAGACTGATCCTTTTTGTAGGCGTCTACGATAATGAAGTCACTGACTTCTAATCCTTTCTGCTCCATAGCCTGTACGACCTCAAAAGCCAAGTTTCCGCCCGCGGAGTAGCCTAATAGAACGTACGGTCCTTCTGGCTGTATGTCGGTGATGCGGCTGACGTATTGTTCGATGCGGCTGTCTTCCTCAATAAAATGAAAGCCATATACGGCTGCTTTGTGATTTAGCTGTAGTGCCAAGTCTTTGAAATAAATCCCGAATCCTGAAATCGGCGGGAAGCAGAACAGGTTGTTTCCGCCTTGCTCGTTCAGTTGGATCACATGCTGTTCGCCAGCCGCTGTCAGCTGATTAGAATAAAGCTTTTCCGCAAGCTGGGCGATCGTCGGATTTTCGAATAAGATATCGATCGGTATATCAATATGCTGATGATGTTTAAGCATGTGTATCACTTGAAGCGCTTTAAGTGAATGTCCGCCAACAGCAAAGAAATCATCATGTATTCCGATCGTTTTGACACCGAGTACGCTTTTCCAAATTTGCATCAATTCCTGTTCGACCCAGTTTCTGGGCGGTGTAAGATCTTGACGATTTTCAGACTCGTTTTCAGGAATAGGAAGTGCGCTGCGATTGATTTTTCCGTTTCCAGTAAGCGGCATACGGTCAACCCGGACCCAGCGCTGCGGAATCATGTAGTCAGGAAGCACACGTGCCAATGCAGCGCGAATTTCCTTTTCGTTTCTGCTGTCATCACTAACATAATGCGTGTATAACTGCGCCTCTCCGTCTGTTTCCACCAATGTAACTGCTGCTTCACGGACCCCTTCAATTTCTAACAGCCGCGCTTCAATTTCAGCGGGTTCAATCCGTTTTCCGCGAATTTTAATCTGCCTGTCAATCCGGCTGATATATTCTAGATTCCCATCTGGCAGCCACCGCGCCAAATCACCGGTACGGTATATTTTTTTTCCAGGTATGAAAGGATCAGGAGAAAAAACGGCAGCTGTTACATCATCTCTGTTCAAATAGCCTTTTGCCACCCCGTCACCGCCGACACATAGCTCTCCGGGAACGCCTATTGGCAAGAGACGTCCTTTTGCATCTAAGATGAAAGCGGTACAATGGCTGATCGGTTTCCCGATCGGGATTGGAGTCACATAGTCTCTTTTAATCTCAAAAAAGGTTGAGAACGTCGTGTTTTCCGTTGGTCCATAGATATTATAAAGCGAAAGCTTCGGACACGCGTGTCTGACAGCATTTATAAGCTCGGGCGACAGCGCTTCGCCTCCGACATATAGCGTATGAAGCCTGCGGAACATGTCAGCTTGAGCTTGTGCCAGCTGATTAAAAAGAGCAGTTGTCAAAAACAGCACTGAGATGTTGTTTTCAAGCAAATACGCGCCAAAACGATCTGGTGTCAGCATTGTTGATTTATCAATGATATGCAAAGTTGCTCCTTTTAAAAGAGCCCCAAACATTTCAAAGGTGACGGCGTCAAAGCTGATGGATCCTGTCAGGATAAAGCGGTCATTTACAGAAGCTGATGTGTAATTGCTGTTGCAAACAAGGGACACGACATTGCGATTGGTGATCATGACGCCTTTAGGCCGGCCTGTCGAACCGGAAGTATACATGATGTACGCGAGATCATCCGGGCCAGTGACGATTTCCAAAGGTGTCGTATCTTCTTCAATCAGCGCCTCTGCATCTGCAGAAATGAAGGTTCCTGCAAACGCTGTGTTTGGCTCCAGTCCTTTTTGAACAATAAGCATAGCGGCTTTTGTCTCGTCGAGCATATAGCTGATCCGTTCAGGCGGAAGCTCCGCGTCAAGAGGAAGGTATGTCCCCCCTGCTTTTAAAACAGCCAGTACACTAATGATGAATTCAGGAGAATGACCAGCCAAAATACCCGCTGTCCCGTTTCGGCGCAGCCCGTTTTCATACAATGTTCTGGCCAGTGCATCCGATTTTTGATCGAGCTCACGATAAGAGATGGACCTATTTCCGTAAACTAGCGCCGTTTGATCTGGTGTTTTTGCTGCCTGTTCGCGGAATAGATCTATTACTGTTTTGTTTTTCGGATACTCCGTCGAAGTGTCGTTACATTGTGTCAGCATCTGCTCTTTTCCTTTCGGATCAAGAAAGGAAAAGTCTGCAACGGGAATGTCAGGGTGATCTGCAGCAACTTGTAACGCTTGTGTAAGCTGTCTTTGGATGCAGGTCATCCAGGCAGCATCATACACGTGCGCATTATAGCTGAACTTGATGACGAGTTCATCACCGGGAGCAACGACAAGGTTAAAATTGTACCCTGACTGTTCAGACACGTTTACATTGTCTATTTGCAGAGGTGAATCAATCCGATCAGCTGAGTCAGCCATTTTTTGCTGTAATGGATAGTTTTCAAAGACAATAATGTGGTCAATCAGTTCCTGTTTTAAGGCGGTGTTTGCCTGAATATCGAATAAAGGATGGCAGGTAAACGGCTCGGCGTCCAGCATATCTTTTTGACAGCGGGTGAGCAGTTCTGCTAACGTTTCTTCTTTGCCTGTTTGAACACGAACCGGAACCGTATTGATAAACAATCCGATCATTGACTCAACACCCGGGATTTCAGATGGTCTGCCTGAAACGACTGCGCCAAAAACGACATCGTCCGTTCGGTTGTAGCGCTGGAGCATGACACCCCAGACCGTTTGAATAAAGGTGGCAAGCGTGACGCCTGTTTGTTTGGCGGTCTCTTTCAGCTTGTCCGTCAGCTTTTGATGTAGAGTGAAAATTAATTCTTCGCGGTAATACCCTTCTTTTGCTTCTCTGTCCGTCACCCGAGGCAGCGGTGAGGGGGTGCTGTAGTTTTTCAGATAAGCACGCCAGTAGTCCGCTGCCGTTTCTTTGTCTTGTTTTGTCAGCCAAGAAATATAGGTGCTGTAGGGACGGACAGGCTCCATAGAAAGGTGATTTCCTGTATGGATAGATTGATAGATTTGCATAAATTCCTGCAGAATGATCCCGAGACACCAGCCGTCCATTAAGATGTGATGATGACTCCAGACACAGACATGCTCATTATCCGCTTTTTTGAGCAGAGAAATCCGCATCAGCATGTCTTTTTGCAAATCAAACCCTTTTTCCTTATCTATCTCTTTAAACTGTTCAATATAATCATTCTGCTCATTCGTTTGCAGGCTGGAAATGTCCTCATTGTGCAAATGGAATTTCCGTTCTGTCATCACGACCTGCCGAGGCCCCGATAAATTGGGGACGTGCGGCAGAAATACGGTTCTGAAGATATCATGGCGGTCGATGATGGCTTGAATACTGCGCTGAAACATCTCATAGCTAAGGTTTCCTTTTATCGTAAAGAGCGACTGCTCAACATATGCTCCCTCCTCTTTTTGGAGGAAGGAATGAAACAGCATGCCCTCCTGCATATAACTCAGAGGATATATGTTCTTGATTTTTTTGGTTTTCCCCATATGGCCTGCACCTTTCTATACGGTTTCATTAGTGAAAACTGAGCATATCAGCGATCTCTTGGAGTGCGTCCTCGGTCAGTTCATGATCATCAAAATCACTGATGGTTTTTTCTGTTTCTGTTTTGTTCAGACAGTGATCAATCAGCTTCAGTAAGTAGTGATGGCAATTCTCACAAAGCTGTGCAATTGTTTTGTGCTGGAAACGGGATGTTTCATACGTCATGTTGACTGTCATTTTTCCTTCTGCTGCCATCGCACTGATATCAAGCGTTTGCTCACGGTTCCAAGAGGTGCTGATATCTTCTCCGGTCCCGAGTGGAGAAAACGAGAAGGTTTTTTCATCAGGCGCTTCAGTTGTACGGCTGTTTTCAAATTGACCCAGATAGTTGAAGCTGATTTCCGTTGTGCCGCTGAAATCGACGTCAGTTTTCTCAGGCGGGGTCAAATACTTGAGTACACCGTAGCCGAATCCTTTGTCCGGTACGCGTCTCAGTGTATCTTTTGTTGTTTTTAACACATGAACCAAGTATTCTTCTTGATCCTTGTCGGTCAAGTCTGAATCTAGTTTGACGAATAACGGATAAATGGCGGTAAACCATCCAACCGTGCGACTGACATCTATGCCGTCTAACACATCCTCGCGTCCGTGGCTTTCTAATGACAATTTGACGGCGGATTGTTTCGTCCAATCCCGCAAAGCTAGAATTACGGAAGCCAGCAGCATATCTTGCGTATCTGTGTTATATGTGCGGTTGATGCTTTTTAAAAGCGCCTCCGTCTCTTTTGTATTGAGAGAGAATGAAACTGTTTCCCGTTTTCTCTGATTTAACGTTTGATCGTTTATTTGATCAAACGGCAGTGCTTCTGCCTGATACTCTTCAGCTTCGCGCCAATAGGCGAGCTGTTTCATAAGCTGACGGCTTTCAGCATAGTCGGCGAGTTTTTCCGTATATGCTTTGAAAGAGCTAGTTTTAGGCGGCAAATCAATGCCTTCTCCCTTTACAGCCTGACGATATCCGGTTGCCAAATCCTCCAACAGGACACGCCATGAGATGCCGTCAACGATGAAGTGATGAGCCGTTAGGAACAAAAAGTCTCCGTCATCTGTACGGAAAAGTCCGGCCTGCAATAGCGGCCCTTTTTCCAAATCTATGTTCTGTTGAATGCCACGTACATGGTGTTTCATAAGAGATTCATATGCATTGACTTCTGAACCTTTAAGATTGATGATCTGAAGGCTGTACAGCGCGTCGTCTGAATGACTGACCGGCCGATTATATTGAACCCATTTGCCTTGCTCAGACTGTGTGAACACCATTCGCAGCGCATCGTGGTGAATGGTGATGGCTTTTAACGTTTTGCGCAGCGCGTCTTCTTGGACAGAGGTATTCCGATGCAGCATAACAGATTGATTAAAATGGTGTTTCTCTTTTATATCTTGAGAAAGGAACCATTTCTGAACAGGTGACCATTGTACTTCACCCTCAACCGGAGCTTGGCTGGCAATAGTATCGGAATCACGAATATAGGCTGCCAGTTCTTTAATTGTCGGATGACTGAATAAATCTTTAACCGACATTTGTTTCCCGATTCGATGAAGCCGTGCTGACACCTGTAACGCTTTAATGGAATCTCCTCCGAGCTCAAAGAACGAAGCGTCAATTCCGATTTTTTCTGCACCGAGCACTTCACCCCATATATCTGCCAGTTTTTGTTCCATCTCGCTGTTCGGTGCATGAAATGTCCGTACTTGATTGAATGCCGGTTCTGGAAGTGCCCGGCGATCCAGCTTGCCATTTGGTGACAAAGGAAGCGTGTCCAGCGTTTGAATAAACGCCGGCATCATATATAAAGGCAGCTGTTTTTTTAATTCAGCACGCAGCATTTCTGTATTGAAGTCTTGCTCTGCCACAATATAAGCACATAATTCGGTTTGAGCAGGCGCTGTTTCGCGAGCAAGGACAACGGCCTCTTTTACTCCGTTTATACGGCGGATAACCGATTCAATTTCTTTCGTTTCTACACGGTGGCCTCTGATTTTGACTTGATCGTCCAATCGTCCTAAGTACTCGATCGTACCGTCTGCCATCCATCTGGCTGCGTCACCTGTTCGATACATGCGTTTTTCGGGCTGGAATGGGTGCTGAACGAACGTTTTTGCTGTCAGTTCCGGAAGATTGACGTACCCTCTAGCAAGCCCTGTTCCTGCTATGCAAAGCTCGCCGGCAACGCCGATTGGCTGAAGCTGATCCCGGTTTAAAATCAGCACTTCAGTATTGTCGATCGGCCGGCCGATGCATACGTTTTTCTGCCGTTCCATATGTCTCATGGCTGTGGTTGCCACACTGTTTTCTGTCGGCCCATATTCGTTTGCTAGCTCTGTATTCGGACATATTGCCATGCTGCGGTCTATCAATTCCCGGTCAGCTGCTTCTCCTGCAAGCGTGACTACTCTAAGCGTCTTTGCATCTTCCGGCTGTAGGACGTCCAAAAGCGCCCGATATAAAACAGGGACGATAATCATATGTGTAATTCGATGATGAGATAGATCATGCTTAATGGACAAAATATCTTTCGCTTCGTTTTCATCAGGCAGCACTGTCTTTGCACCTGACAAAAGCGGTGTGAACATACTTGTTAAAAAGCCGTCAAACGAAAAAGAAAAGAGCTGAAGGACTGTGTCTGTCTCATTCAAAGCATAAGCGTTTTGGCGCCACTGCAGGGTGTTGGCTATTCCTTTATGCTCGACCATCACTCCTTTAGGCTGGCCTGTCGTTCCTGAAGTGTAAATGATATAAGCCAAATGCTGAGGGCGTGACACTTGCGGAAGCGGTGATCCGTCGTATGTCTCCGCGTTCTCTAGGGCGAATATCTCACCTTCAAAATCTTCAAGTGCTTCTTGGTCCGCAGCAGGTAAAGTGATGAGCAGTTTGGTTCTGCTGTCGCCGAGTATATAGCGTTTCCGTTCCGCCGGGTATTCCGGATCAATCGGGACATAACAGCCGCCGGCTTTCCAAACGCCCAGAATGGCTGCAATCATGCTGAACGAACGAGGCATCATAATTCCGACTGGTGTGTCCGGTTTAACCCCGCGGTCACGCAGTGCCCATGCAATGCCATTGGACCATTCGTCCAGTTCCTGATAGGTGAGCGTGTTTTCTCTGCTGACGAGTGCAGGAGCATTCGGAGTCAGCGCTGCTTGTTTTTCAAACAGGTGATCGATTGTTTGCCCTTTATGTTCATTTTCTTGGCCGCTGTTAAACTCATTCAGCAGTTTGTTTCGTTCTTCATGAGTCAGAATGTCGATATCGTTAAGAAGGGTGTTCGGGTTTTCGACGATATGGCTCAGCAAATTTGTCAGATGATATGTCCATTGTTTTACCGTTGCTTTTTGAAAAAGAGCAGACGAATATTCAAATTGTAAATGAATTTGCTCGTCACCCTCAGAAGCCTGCAATGTGATGTCAAATTTAGAAACATGATGAGAAACGCTGGCCGGCTGGAGTTGTATGTCATCCAGCTCCAAAGTCTGTTGCTCTGTATTTTGTACGACTAACATGGCGTCAAACACTGGATTTCGGCTCATATCCCGCGTTACACCGAGCTTGTCGACAAGCTCTTCGAACGGATAATCCTGATGTTCGTAAGCTTCCAATGCGGTCTCGCGAACTTCCTGCAAAAATTGCGCAAACGGCTTCCCGCCCTCCGGGCGTGCCCGAAGCGCCAGGGTGTTGACGAAGATTCCAAGTATCGGCTCAAGGTCCTTGTGAGGACGTCCGGCAATAGGCGACCCGACGATGATGTCTTCCTGTCCGCTTAAGCGCGCCAATAACGCTGTGTAAGCTGCCAGGAGCACCATGTACAGGGTGCTTCCATTCTCGCGTGCGAGCTTGTGAAGCCCGGCTGTGAGTTCTTGATCGAGCGTAAATGAGACTTGATCACCCGCGAAGCTTCGCACCGGCGGCCGGGCGTAATCAGCCGGCAGGTCTAGTACAGGCAGCTCGCCTTTGAGCTGCTTCAGCCAGTACGCCTCCTGCGTCTTGTACGTGTCTCCTTTTTTAAAGGCCTCCTGCCATACGGCATAGTCTTTATATTGAATGTGAAGCGGAGGAAGCTCCTGATTGGCGTACAGCTCCCCGAATTCCCGAATGAGCGTATTGATTGAAACACCGTCAGAAATAATGTGATGCATATCGACCAGTAATAGATGCCGCCCGTCTGATATCTTGACGATTCCCCCTCGGAACAGCGGAGCTTGGCTGAGATCAAACGGCTGGATAAACGCTGCCGCGGCTTCCTGTTCAGTTTGTCCGCCGAGCACAGAGGTGTGGAATGTAAACGGCACTTCTTCATGGATGCGCTGAACCGGTTCGCCGTCTGTGTCCGTTGTAAAGGACGTCCGCAGTGACTCGTGGCGTTTGATCAGCTTTTTGAATACGGCATCCATTCTTGTAAGATCCAGCTTTCCTTCAAGCTCCAAGACTGCCGGCATATTGTAGCCTGTGCCTCCATCCTCCAGCTGCTGGAGCACATACATCCGCTTTTGGGCGGAGGAAACCGGGTAGGTCTCGCGTTTTTCAGCCGGCTTAATGGCTTCATACGGACTTTCCGTTCCTTCGCTGATGACAGAAGCCAAACCTTCTACCGTCGGATGGGCAAATACCTCCTTCAGCGGCACCTGGACGCCGAATTCCTTGGCGATCCGGGAGATAAGCGCGGTGGCTTTTAAGGAATGGCCTCCCCGGTCAAAAAAGTTGTCGTGAATGCCGACAGGGCCGCTTTTCAGCACTTCCTCCCACAGCTGGCAAAGCTTCATCTCTGTCAGGTTTCTCGGCGCCGAGTAGATTTCCCGATCTGCCGCTCCGTCAGGAGCAGGCAGCGCTTTTCGGTCGAGCTTTCCGTTCGGGGTAACCGGCCATTGTTCCATCTCAATGATATGAGCAGGAATCATGTAGCCTGGAAGCAATGTCTCAAGCTGCTTGCGCACTTCGTTTCTTCCGAGCCCTTCTGCATACGCACATAATTCCGTCTCGCCGCTTTCTGTACGAACAGTCACAGCCGCTTCCCTCACGCCTTCTATGCTTCTGAGAGCCGCTTCGATTTCTCCCGGCTCAATCCGGTAGCCGCGGATTTTCACCTGGTCATCCAGACGGCCGAGGAATTCCACCTGTCCGTCAGGCAGCCAGCGCGCCAAATCACCCGTTTTGTACATGCGTTCACCCGGATAAAATGGATCACCAAGAAAACGTTCTTCTGTTAATTCCGGACGATTCAAGTAGCCTCTGGCGACACCGGCTCCGGCGATATACAATTCTCCGATACATCCAGCAGGCAGCACCCTCTGCTTCTGGTTCAGAATATACAATCTGACATGATGAATAGGTTTGCCAATGGGAATGCGTTCAAGTTTTTCATCAACCGGGCAATCAAAGAATGCCGCTTCTACAGTAGCTTCGGTAGGCCCATAGGAATTGGTTAATGTAACATCTGGCAGCAATTCACAGAACCGAGAGACAAGATGAGCCCCTAGCTGTTCGCCTCCAGAAAACACTCTCTTCAGCCTGTTCGTTTTGATCGGTACAGGGCCATTTTTTAGATATTCTAAAAACGCATGAAGCATAGAAGGCACAAAATGCATCGCGGTAATCTGCTGTTCTTCTATGACCTTCAATATCATGTCCGGTTCTTTTTCGCCTCCTTGAGGAAGCAGGTAAACAGAGGCGCCAGCGTACGGCCACCAAAACAGCTCCCATATCGAAGCATCGAAGGAATACGACGTTTTATGCAAAATGACGTCCGATTGATTCAAAGGATAGCGGAACTGAAGGGAATTCAAAAAATTCACTGCAGATTGATGCTCAACCTGTACCCCCTTAGGTCTTCCAGTAGAGCCGGATGTATAAATCATATAGGCTAAAGAATCCGGATAGACTTCAACATTTGGATTGGATACACGATGTGTCAGCCCGCTGTTTAATTGACTGAGATGAACGATTTCTCCATTAAAAGCCGGAATGTCTAGATTGTCAGATTGAATAAGGAGAATCCCAGAATCGCTGTCCTTCAGCAAAAAGCGGATCCGTTCCTCTGGATAATCCGGGTCAATAGGAAGATAAGCGCCGCCTGCTTTTAGAATCGCATAAATCCCGATCAGCATTTCAGGGGAACGCCTTCCCATAATGGCAACAGTCGTTTCGGCTTTTACTCCGCGGTCGATCAGCTCCCAGGCTACACGGTTCGCCCGTTCGTTCAATTCCTTGTAGGTTATCGCTCCGTCTTCAAAGATTACAGCCGGTTGGTCAGGTGTTTTTGCTGCTTGCTGTTCGAGTGCATGGTGCAGGGTCTGTTTCAACCGATAGCCTGTCCCTTCAAGCGGCCGGCATGAGTCAATGAAAGACCTTTCTTCTTCTAAAGTCAGGATCGGGATATCGTCCAATTCCATCTCAGGACTGGAAACTGTGTTTTCCACAAGTGTCGTAAAAAGGTCGGCCCATCTTTGAACGGTATCTTTTTCAAACAAAGCGGTACTGTATTCAAACTGACAGTACAGCTCAGCTTCATGCTCCGTGACATACAGGGAAATATCGAACTTAGATATCGGATGCTGCAAATCGTTCCATCTAAGCAGCAAATCATTCATTTTCAGTGTTTGCTTTTCCATATTTTGCAGCACAAGTGTTGTATCAAACAGCGGATTCCGGCTCATTTCCCGCTGCACACCGAGTTGATCAACCAGCTCCTCAAACGGATAATCCTGATGCTCATAGGCCTCCAGGGCAGTCTGCTTGACTTCCTTCAGAAAATCCGTAAATGTCTTATTGCCGGCTGGGTGCGTCCGGAGCGCTAATGTATTGACGAACATGCCAAGGACCGATTCAAGATCGGCATGCGGGCGTCCGGCAATAGGCGAACCGATCACGATGTCTTCCTGACCGCTTAACCGCGACAAAAAAGCTGAATACAATGCCAGCAGCGTCATGTACAACGTACTCCCATTTTTGCGGGCTAGCTGCTTCAGGCGGGACGTGATTTCTTCATTCATTTGAAATAACATTTTTCCGCCTGAGAAATTCCGTTCTGCCGGTCGGCGCTTGTCTGTTGGGAGCTCAAGCACCGGCAGCTCACCGCTAAACTGTCTCAGCCAGTAAGTCTCCTGCTTTTTGTATGTGTCTCCCTTTTGAAATTCCTGCTGCCAAACGGCGTAATCTTTATATTGGATTCGTAACGGCCTAAGCGTACGATTTGCATAGCGCTCAGTGAATTCGCGGATTAACAGCTGAACGGATACACCATCAGAAATGATATGATGCATGTCCACCAGCAGCAAATGCTTCTCGTTCGCAAGCTTCACAAGGCCAGCTCTGAATAACGGCGCTTGACTGAGATCAAATGGACGGACAAAACCAGCAGCAGAGGCTTCCTCACTTAACGCAAACGGAACTTCACTGTGAATACGCTGTACGGGCTCGGCGTTTTCTCCCGCCACAAAGGACGTTCGAAGCGGCTCATGCCGGCTGATCAGTTCCTTGAATACAGCAGCCAATTTTTCGCGATCAAGCTTCCCTTCAAGTTCTAAAACTGCCGGCATGTTGTAGCCGACACCGCCATTATCTAGATGCTGGAGCACGTACATCCGCTTTTGAGCTGATGATACTGGGTACGTCGGTTGTTCTTTTGTCTGTGCAATCGCCGCATAGGGATTTTCCTCTGCATTTCGAATAATAAGAGCCAATCCCTCCACTGTCGGATGGGCAAATACGTCCTTCAGCGGGACTTGCACATGAAATTCCTTGGCGATTCGCGACACAAGCACCGTTGCTTTTAACGAGTGTCCGCCGCGGTCAAAAAAGTTATCGTGAATGCCGATTGAGCCTTCCTTCAGCACATCTTCAAACAGCTGTGAAAGCTTTACCTCTAACAGGTTCCGCGGAGCAGCGTATGTATGACTGCTGATTGAAGCTTCCGGTTCTGGAAGAGCTGATTGATCGACTTTCCCGTTCGGCGTCAAAGGGATGCTGTCAACCGAGACCCATTTGGCCGGAATCATATATTCTGGGAGCTCACTTGCCAGATATTGTCGCAAAGCCGAGGAATCCAGCCTGTGCGTACTGCTATAATAGGCGCATAATTCATGTTCTCCGCTTTGATTTTGCCGGATAAGAATAGCAGCTTCTTTTACCTCCGGATGATTCATTAACGCGATTTCTATTTCTTGCGGCTCGATTCGATAACCTCTGATTTTCACTTGATCGTCGGCTCGACCGATATATTCAAAATTGCCATCTTCACGAATTCTCGCTACATCTCCCGTTCGGTACATGACCGCTCCGGACCTGAAGGGATCGGGTAAAAATTTCTCTCGCGTCAGTTTATCGTTATTGATATAACCTCTGGCGACACTTGAACCGGAAATATAAAGTTCTCCTGATACTCCCCGAGGCTGCAGCTGTTTTTGGCGATTTAAAATATACATATCAGTACAATCAATCGGTTTGCCAATCGGAGGAAACTCAGGAATTTGGTCACCCGGATATATGGTATATGCCGACACTACATGAGTTTCTGAAGGTCCATAATGATTATGCAAGCACATGCTGCGCTGACGCAAAACATCTTGGAGGAGACTGGAAACGATTAATTGCTCACCGGCTGTAATTAGGTGTTTTACATCACGAGGAAACGCGTTCGCAAATTCCTGTTCGCTGAAAATCATTTTGATAAAAGCTGTTGGGAGAAACACAATAGCCGTCTGATGCTCTTTTATAAATGCAAACAGCTGAGGCACGTCTCTTTTTATAGCTTCAGGTACGATATGAAGTGTGCCGCCTTCCAGCAATGTTGAAAATATTTCTTGATAGCAGACGTCAAAGGCAGGAGTAGCAAATTGCAAAACGTTATTTTGAAAGTCAATGCCAGAGCGAGTGAATTCAAACTGTAGCAAGTTCGCCATATTTCGATGTTCAAATTGAACGCCTTTTGGTTTTCCTGTTGTGCCTGATGTGTAAATCATATAGAGCAGATCGTCAGCACTATTCACTGAATGTAAGCAGCTGCCGTCTTCGATTTGAGTATCTTCCATATAGGTAACATTCAGGCCAGTCTCAAGCAAAGGTGCAAAACGCGCTTGTGAAACGACATGAGAGCAGCCGCAGTCATTCAGAATATAATGGATTCTGTCAGACGGATAATGGGGATCGATTGGAACAATGGCGCCTCCAGCCTTCAATATACCGAGAACACCGGTAATGAACTCAGCTGAGCGTTCCAGCATGATTGCGACAGGTTCCTGCCTCATAACGTCTTTTTTCCGCAAATGCCGTGCCAATCTGTTGGCGGATTCGTTCAATTCTTTATAGGTCAGAGATTGTGCTTGATCAATTATAGCCTGCGCGTCAGGCGTCTTTTCTGCCTGTTTTTCAAACATGGCATGGATGGTTTCATAAGCTGGTGTGTGATCTTTGATTTCCCCAATCAACTGCAGCTTTTCATTGTCTGTTATGATATCGATGTCTGCTGGTGAGAGATGCGGATGATCTAAGATTTGAGAAACAGTGTTCAACAGATGCTCCTTAACAGAAAGCACAAAGGATCGGTCATGCAGTGCTGGATCATAGCTCATTTTTATATGGATTTCTTCCGCTGGTGCGACCATGAGATAAAAGCTGTAATTGGTTTCATCCGCCACTGTGAAGTTATGAATCTGAAAAAGATCGGAATCGTGCTCCTGGCTGTTCAGCATTTCTATTTCTTTCTGCACCGGATAGTTTTCGAATACAAGAATATGATCTATCAAACCTTGCTTGACTGCTGAACGGGACTGTATCTCGTATAGAGGATGGTAGCTGTACGCTTCTGCAGCAAGGCGATCCTTTTGCATGTCTTTTACGAGCTGTAAAAATGGCCTTTTTGATCCGTGTAGCCGTATGGGAATTGTGTTGATGAAAAGCCCAACCATTTGTTCAATTCCTTCAATGTCTGAGGGCCTTCCTGACATGACAGAACCGAATACCGCGTCATCACTATTGTTATATTTTTGAAGGAGAATCCCCCACAGGGTATGGAAAATCGTGCTGAGTGTGACTTCTTCTCTTACGGCAAGCTCTGACAGCCTGCTGCTGTCTTCTTTTGAAAATGAAAATGTAATTTGCTCCTGCCTGCTTGTACTCTTTGTTTTTTTCTGCTTCGGGAGCAGGGTTTGCTGCTCATAGCCGGAAAGATAATTGTCCCAATAGGAAACAGCTTTCTCTTTGTCTTGCTCCATCAGCCAATTGATATAAGTTCCGTATGGCTGAACGGGCTCCAGTGATAATGGAGCCCCTTTTATTTTTGATGCATAAATCTGAAGGAATTCTTTTAGTACAATGCCGAGGCACCAGCCGTCCATCATGATGTGGTGAAAGGTCCAAATACAAGTATATTCCCGCTTTCCGGTTCGAATAAGTGTGATGCGCATGAGCATATCCTTTTGCAGATGAAACCCTTTGGCGCGGTCCTTTTCTTTTATTTGTTCGACAAACGCAGATTGGCCCGCTTCATCTAAATGAGCAATGTCCTCCTCCAGTACACTGACAGTCCGTTCTCTCAGAACAACCTGCTGAGGTGAAGAGACATTTTGGCTGATGAAAATCGTTCTGAAAATGTCATGTCTTGCTACTAAAGCATTGATGCTCTCTTGGAAAAACTGTAAATTAACATCTCCCTCTATTGTAAAAGAGGCTTGTTCAACATATGCCCGTGAATCTTTATGCAGGAGGGAATGAAAAAGCATTCCTTCCTGCATATAAGACAGCGGATAAATATCCTGAATTGAATTCGCTTTTGTCATGTTCATATCTCCCTGTCACGATTTTCTACAAGTCTTCCACCAAGCTGGATATACTGTCCAAATCCTCTGCCGTTAACGATTGGCTGCTGAAATCGCTCAGCGTCTTTTCTGTGTTCTGTTTTTCAGCACAGTGTTTCATAATATCCTGCAGATAGCATTCAATTAGGTTGATAAGACGCTCCATTGTCCTCCTGTGAAACCGTGCTGGCGCATAGCTGAGCTGAAAATGAAGCTGATTTTCTGCTGCCATCGCACTCATTTCAATAAGCTGTTCCCGCTTCCAAGTAGGAGTGATGTCCTTACCGCTCCCAAGACCGGACGGGCGGAAACGGTCTTGTCTTCCTATGTCGTTGAACTGCCCCAAATAGTTAAAGCCGATTTCAGGTGTTTTTGAAAACACCATACTTTTATATTCGGGAGGTGTGATATATTTCAAGATGCCGTAGCCTACCCCTTTGTTCGGTATCCGGCCCAATGTATCTTTCACGGTTTTAACTGCGGTTCCAAGCTCATCCGCTTGATTTTCAAAGTCAATAAGGACGGGGTAAATGGATGTAAACCAGCCAACCGTGCGGCTGATGTCTAAATCTGGAAGAATATGTTCTCTTCCGTGTCCCTCCATTGCCATACGGAGCTTGCTGCCCCCTGTCCAGTCACAAATCGCTAAGGAAGCCGCCGTCAATAGAATATCTTGTGTATCAGTGCCATAAGCGTGGTTTACCTTTTGCAGCAAGACCGCGGTGTCTGCTTCAGTGAGTGAAAAGCGCAATGTTTCCCTTTCATTGCTGTTCATATTCTCCATATAAGGCATTTCATATGGCAGTTCCGCTGCTTTTTCCTCTTCAACTGTCCGCCAGTACGTTTCCTCACGAATCAGCTTGCTGCTTTGGGCATAATCTTGAATTCGCCGTGCGTATTCAAGATAGGAATCTGTTTTAGGCGGAAGCTGTATAGCCTGTCCTGAAGCTGCTTGATGATATGCCGCTGACAGGTCCTCCAGTAAAATTCTCCATGATACCCCATCAACGACCAAATGATGAATCGTGAGAAATAAATAATCTCCGGACAGCGTTTTAAACCAAGCGGCATGCAGTAATGGTCCTTGTTCGAGATTAATGCTTTGCTGAAGATTTGCAACTTCTTCTTTAATGCTCGTTTCCCAATCGATACCCGGATCTGAAACATCAGAAGTCCTTAAGCTGTACAGTTTGGATTCATGAATGTCTTGGTTGATTTGCAGCTGTTGTCCGCTATCATCCCGATAAATCATCCGCAGGGCATCATGATGCTCTGCCAGTTTTTTCAATGACGCTCGCAGTGCATCTTCAGACAAACAATCAGGAGTAAACAGCATGACAGACTGGTTAAAATGGTGCCTATCTTCTATATCCTGAGAGAGGAACCAATGCTGAATGGGTGTCCATGGAACAGCTCCCTGAACAGATCCTTGGTCTATTACTCTTTCTGTCTTCCGGATGACTGCTGATAAATCTTTTATTTTTGGATGGCGGAATAAATCGCTTGCATGCAAGCTCCATCCATAACGTCCGAGGCGCGCGGATACTTGAAGAGCCTTAATTGAATCTCCGCCTAGTTCAAAAAACGAATCTTCTATTCCGATCCTCTGTGTCCCGAGAACCTCCTGCCATATGATCGCAAGCTGTTCTTCAAGGTCATTGCGAGGCGGGACGTACGTTTGTTTAGATGTGATATCTGGTTCAGGCAGTGCTTTTCGGTTCAATTTTCCGTTGGCCGTGAGCGGGAGAGCATCCATTTCTATCATATAGGCCGGCATCATATAGCCAGGCAGCATTTGAGAAAGGTGAGTACGCACTTGTTCAGCATCTGTACCCTCTTTTACGCTTATATAGGCGCAAAGCTCCTTGCTGCCTAATTGTCCTGTTCGCGCCAATACAGCTGCTTCTTTGACACCGTCTATATGACGAAGCGCAGATTCAATCTCACCAAGCTCAACCCGGTAGCCCCTTATTTTTACCTGATCATCGACACGGCCTACGTATTCAATTGTGCCGTCAGGCAGCCAGCGTGCCAGATCACCGGTACGGTACATTTGTTCGCCGGGTGCAAATGGATTTGGCACAAATTTCTCTTTCGTCAGGTCTGGGCGACCAAGATAGCCTCTTGCCACACCATCTCCGCCGACACACAGTTCACCGACAGCTCCGATTGGCTGCAGCATTCCCCATTTATTTAAGATAAATGCGGTTGAATTACCAATCGGCCGGCCGATCGGGATGGAATGATCATACGTTTTTTCAATGTGAAAGCAAGTCGAAAATGTTGTATTCTCAGTCGGCCCATATCCGTTCCAGATTGACAATTCCGGGCATGCTTGCTTGATTCGATTGACATGACTGGCTGACAGAGCTTCTCCGCCAATAATCAGATTTATGAGCCGGGAAAATATTTTCTCATTCTGTTCTGTTAAATGGTTGAAAAGAGATGCAGTCAGCCACATTGTGGTGATTCCGTTTTGTTCTATGTATCTCTTAAGCTGATGGGAATCCAGAAATGTTTCTTTATCTGTGAGATGCAAAGCAGCGCCATTTAGCAACGGCCCGAGTATTTCAAATGTAACGACATCAAAACCGAGTGAAGAAGTCAGCAGAAGCCGGTCTTCAGGTGTAAATTCAATGTAATTGCTGTTTTTAACGAGACGGATCACACTTCGCTGTTCAATCATGACACCCTTCGGTTTGCCGGTTGATCCTGATGTATAGATGATATAAGCGAGTGAATGTGGTCCTGCTGGAGATTCAAAGTTCTTCGCTTCTCCTTGTCCTTGAATCTCTTCAATGACGATTTGCTCACAATTATGCTCTAAGTCTAATTGTTGACTATTTGTTTTTTCAGATCGAAGGAGTATTTTTGCACCGCTGTCTGACAGCATATATGATATTCGGTCAGCGGGCAGATCCTTAGCAATAGGCAGATAGGCTCCTCCAGCTTTTAAAATGCCGAGCATTCCTGCTGCAAGTTCTGGAGTTCGTGTTGTCAATAATGCAACTACAGTTTCAGGTCCGACTCCTTTTCTCCGAAGAACAGCAGCAATCCTGTTTGCCCGGCTGTTCAGTTCCTCATACGTTAATGTTTGTTCATCGCCGGCCACTGCTATGGCATCAGGCGTTTGTGCAGCCTGTAACTCAAACAGCCTGCTGATGGTTTCATGTCTCGGATACTCTCTTTTTGTACAGTTGAGTTCATGGATAAGGAAATGGGTTTCATTCTCGTCCAATACATGTATTGTTCCAAGTGCTGCTTTGCTGTCTTGGATGATGGCGCGTAGCAAATTCATTAAATAGTGAAGCCACATTTCGATCGTTTTTTTCTGATAGAGATCCGTGCTATATTCCATTTGAAACATCATAGATCCATTAGATTCCTCGTACGCATACAGGGTTAAATCGAACTTCGATACTTGATGTCCCATATTTGTTGCGGGCCGGAGACACAGGTCCTTCAGCTGCATGGATTCTTGGTCCATATTCTGAAGCACAAACATCACATCAAACAGCGGATTTCGGCTCATATCCCGCGTTACGCCGAGCTTGTCGACAAGCTCTTCGAACGGATAATCCTGATGTTCGTAAGCTTCCAATGCGGTCTCGCGCACTTCCTGCAAAAATTGCGCAAATGGCTTCCCGCCCTCCGGGCGTGTCCGCAGCGCCAGGGTGTTGACGAACATTCCAAGTATCGGCTCGAGGTCCTTGTGAGGACGTCCGGCAATTGGTGACCCGACGATGATGTCTTCCTGTCCGCTTAAGCGCGCCAATAACGCTGTGTAAGCTGCCAGGAGCACCATGTACAGGGTGCTTCCATTCTCGCGTGCGAGCTTGTGAAGCCCGGCTGTGAGTTCTTGATCGAGCGTAAATGAAACTTGATCACCCGCGAAGCTTCGCACCGGCGGCCGGGCGTAATCAGCCGGCAGGTCCAGTACGGGCAGCTCGCCTTCGAGCTGCTTCAGCCAGTACGCCTCCTGGGTCTTGTACGTGTCTCCTTTTTTAAAGGCCTCCTGCCATACGGCATAGTCTTTATATTGAATGTGAAGCGCAGGTAGCTCATGATTGGCGTACAGCTTTCCGAATTCCCGAATGAGCGTATTGACTGAAACACCATCAGAAATAATGTGATGCATATCAACCAGTAATAGATGCCGCCCGTCTGATACCTTGACGATCCCCGCCCGAAACAGCGGAGCTTGGCTGAGATCAAACGGCTGGATAAACGCTGCCGCGGCTTCCTGTTCAGTTTGTCCGCCGAGCACAGAGGTGTGGAATGTAAACGGCACTTCGTCATGGATGCGCTGAACCGGCTCGCCGTCTGTGTCCGTTGTAAAGGACGTCCGCAGTGACTCGTGGCGTTTGATCAGCTTTTTAAATACGGCATCCATTCTTGTAAGATCCAGCTTTCCTTCAAGCTCCAAGACTGCCGGCATATTGTAGCCTGTGCCTCCATCCTCCAGCTGCTGGAGCACATACATCCGCTTTTGGGCGGAGGAAACCGGGTAGGTCTCGCGTTTTTCAGCCGGCTTAATGGCTTCATACGGACTTTCCGTTCCTTCGCTGATGACAGAAGCCAAACCTTCTACCGTCGGATGGGCAAATACCTCCTTCAGCGGCACTTGGACGCCGAATTCCTTGGCGATCCGGGAGACAAGCGCGGTGGCTTTTAAGGAATGGCCTCCCCGGTCAAAAAAGTTGTCGTGAATGCCGACAGGGCCGCTTTTCAGCACTTCCTCCCACAGCTGGGAAAGCTTCATCTCTGTCAGGTTTCTCGGCGCTGTGTAGGTTTCCCGATCTGCCGCTCCGTCAGGAGCAGGCAGCGCTTTTCGGTCGAGCTTTCCGCTCGGGGTAACCGGCCATTGTTCCATCTCAATGATATGAGCAGGAATCATGTAGCCTGGAAGCAATGTCTCAAGCTGCTTGCGCACTTCGTTTCTTCCGAGCCCTTCTGCATACGCACATAATTCCGCCTCGCCGCTTTCTGTACGAACAGTCACAGCCGCTTCCCGCACGCCTTCGATGCTTCTGAGCGCCGCTTCGATTTCTCCCGGCTCAATCCGGTAGCCGCGGATTTTCACCTGGTCATCAAGACGGCCGAGGAATTCAACCTGACCATCTGGGAGCCAGCGTGCTAAATCCCCTGTTTTGTACATGCGCTCTCCCGGATAAAATGGATCATCAAGAAAACGTTCTTCTGTTAATTCCGGACGATTCAAGTAGCCTCTGGCGACGCCGGCTCCAGCGATATACAATTCTCCCGCTACGCCGACAGGCTGTACGGCTACATGCGGATCTAACACATACAGACGCGCGCCAGGCACAGGTTTTCCGATCGGAAGGCGCAAGCGATCCCTGTCAAGCTCCGGATCACACGTGTAAAATGCCGCATCAACAGTTGCTTCTGTCGGCCCGTAGCCGTGAACGAGCGATGTCTCGGGCAGCAAAGAAGCGAAACGGGCTGCCGTATGAGGGGCCAGCGGTTCACCTCCGGCGAATACACGCTTCAGGCTTCTCGGTGCTTCGATTTCCGCTTGGTCCAAAAAGCTGTTCAGCATGGCCGGAATAAAATGGGCCGTTGTAATGCTTTCCTCTCGAATAGCTTTTACCATCAATGCCGGATCTTTCTCCCAGCCGGACGGAAGCAGATAGGCCGAAGCACCTGAAAGCGTCCACCAAAACAGCTGCCAGACAGACGCATCAAAGGAAAAAGACGTTTTCATCATAATGATGTCGTCTTCCTCTAAAGGAAACTGCATCTGCATGCCGGTCAGAAAGGAAACCGCCTGGCGGTGCTCAACGGCGACTCCTTTCGGCCGTCCAGTGGAGCCTGACGTATAGATCACATAGGCGAGAGAATCGCTGTCCGCTTGATGAAGAGAGTGATATTCGGATTCTTCATTCGCAAGAGCCGTCAGATCCACTTCAAGTGTCTTTCCGGAAAAATCAGGTGTCTTTAATCCCGGCTGTGTCAGCAACAATGCTGCCCCGCTGTCTTTCAGCATATAGCTCAGCCGCTCCTCTGGATATGCAGGATCAAGAGGCAAATAAGCCCCGCCTGCTTTTAATACGGCGAGAACGGCTGTCAGCATGTCCGGCGAACGCTCGCTTAGAAAACCAACAATGCTTTCCTTCGTGACACCGTGCGCCGTAAGGCGCGCTGCCAGCCTGTTGGCGTACATGTCAAGCTGTGCGTAAGTCAGCGAGCCGCCAGAAAAGCGTAAGGCCGTCCGCTCCGGCGTCAAAGCCGCCTGACGTTCAAACAGCCCGTGCAGCGTCGGAGCTAACGCTGAAACAGCCCCCGTCGTATTATATTCAGCAACCATTTTCTGTGTTTTGTCTTTATCTAGTAACGTCATCCTTGAAACAGGAAGAGAAGGATCAGAGATGACAGCTGAAATCATATGCAGTAAATAATCTTTTATCTCGGCAATTATGCCAGGCTCATATAAACCTGTATGAAAATTGATGCGCACGAACAATGTGCGGCCTGGAATCACTTTGACGCTGCATCCATAATTCGTCTCCTCCGCCATCGCAAAGTTTTCCACTGAGAAACCGAACGATCCAGTCTGGTTTAATCCTTCAATTTCTTCCTGGGTCGGCACGTTTTCAAACACGATAATATGATCAATGAGTTCTTGTTTAAGAGCACTCTGCGCTTGAATGTCATATAGAGGGAAATAGCTGTATGCTTCTGCTTCAGTCATTTCCTTTTGCATCCGACTGACCAGGTCAGAGAAAGAAAGAGATTTGCTTTGGACCCGGATGGGAATGGTATTAATAAAAAGGCCGACTATATTTTCTACATCTTTCAGCTCAGAAGGCCTGCCTGAGACGACTGATCCGAACACGGCATCGTCACAGCGATTGAATTTTTGCAGCAAAATCCCCCACAAAGCTTGGAAAACGGTGTTAAGCGTTGCACCGGATGCTGCTGCGATTTTCTGCAAATCGGACGTTTCTTTTTCAGAGATAGTAAACGTGACCTGCTGTAATTCACCTTCTGATACTTGCTCGTTTCTTTTTGGCAAAGAAGAAGCTTTCTCGAAGTGCTGCAGTCGCTTTTTCCAATACGCAGCTGCCTCTTCACGATCCTGCTGCATCAGCCATTTAATATACGTTCCGTACGGCTGAACTGGCTGCAAATATGGAAGCCGCCCTTCTCCCAGCGCTTGATAAATGTGGAGAAAGTCTTTAATGATAATGCCTAAGCACCATCCATCCATTAAAATATGGTGATGGCTCCAGATGCACACGTAACGCTCAGGCGCCCATTTTAAAACGGATATTCTCATCAGTACATCCGACTGAAGATCAAAGCCCCTTTTTTTATCTTGTTCCTTGAATGCTTCTGTACAATGTTCTTTCTCTCTCTCATTAAGATGAGAAATATCTTCAAAATGAACACGGCAAGAACGGTCTTTAAGCACCACCTGACGAGGTTTGGCTACATTTTTGTAGATAAAAGTCGTTCGAAAGATTTCATACCTGTCAAAAACAGCGTCCATACTTTTCTGGAAACGGTCTAAGTCAAGCTGCCCATTGATTGTAAAAGAAGCCTGTTCAAAATAAGCTCTCGACTGTTCATCATACAGCGAATGAAAAAGCATCCCCTCCTGCATAAAAGACAAGGGATATATATCCTGTATTTCGGGTTGCTGCGGCATCAATGAATCTCCTCTCCTATAGTTTGTTGACGGCTCCCATAATTTCACTTAAATCCTCCAGCGTTAATTCCTCATCAGTAAAATCAGCGGCACTCCATTCACGGTTTTCTTTGCCCGCGCAATGCTGGATTATGTTTTCAAGCGCATGTTTAAAATGATCGGCTAATGCCTGTATGGTTTGTTTCTTAAATTGAAGTCCGTTATAAATGATGTGCATGTGCAGGCACCCTGATGAAACGGCTCCGCTGATATCAAGCACATAAGGCCGCTCCCAATCCGGGCTGATTTCATTTCCTGTCTTAATATCAGAAATCTCAAAAGTCTTTGATTGAACATCCTGATCAAACTGGCCTAAGTAATTAAAGCTGATTTCCGGATTGCTGTACTCAGCATCCCATATCTTGTTGATATATTTCAGCACTCCATAGCCTGCGCCTTTATGCGGTATGCGGTGCAGCATGTCTTTTGTCTGTTTAATGTATCGCCCCAGCCGCTCACCTTCATCCGTATAGTCAGAATCACTCATATCAAGCCATACAGGATAAATTGAAGTGAACCAGCCAACTGTTCTGTTCATGTCAATATTGTCAAGATAATCTTCTCTGCCGTGGCCCTCCATACTAATTTTGAAATGGTCAAGTCCCGTCCATTCCAGCAAAGCTAGGCCTAAAGCAGTCAGAAGGATATCATTTGTTTCCGTGTTGTATGCGTTGTTAGCAGCAGTTAACAGCAATTCTGTGTCTTCACGGGACAGCTCGAAATCAATTACTTCTGTATCTTTGAATGAGTTCGATATGATCGAATGATCTTTGGGAATTGGTTCAATATGCCGATCCTCCCGCTCTTTCCAATACGCGATTTCACGCTGCAGACGTCGGCTTTTTGAATAGTCAGCCAATGTTTGTGCATAGGTGAAATATGAATCTGTTTTTTCCGGCAGTTCGATGGGTTTTCCTGAGACTGCCTGTTCGTAAGCAATTGAAAAATCCTCAAATAAAATGCGCCATGAAACGGCATCAATGACTAAGTGATGAATCGTCAGAAACAAATGGTCTCCATCTTCGGCTTTAAACAAACCAGCATGAAGCAAAGGGCCAGTCTCCAATCGAATGGTTTGCTGAATTTGGTTTGCCATTTCTTCAATCTGTTTGCGTGCTTCTGCTGATAAGCCCTGTGAATCACCTGCTGTATTTGAGTGATGATCTCTTACATCAAACAGTTCAAAGGCATATAGCTCCTCATCTGGAAGATCTGGTCCTCTGTTAACCTGTACAGGCTTGCCATCTTTGTAACGGCATATGATTCTCAGTGCGTCATGATGAGTCACCAAACTTTTTAGTACCTTTCTGAGTGCAATGTCATCAAATCGTTCAGCCCGGTAGAGCATAACGGATTGATTAAAATGATGGGCTTCCAATGATTGTGAGAAAAACCATTGCTGTACAGGTGTCCAAGGCAGCTCACCTTCAACGGGCGTTTGGTCAATTACGCGAACAGCTTTGCGAACGCGAGCCGACAGTTCACCAAGCGTCTGATGCTCAAACATCTCACGCACTGTCGTTTCATAGCCTCGCTGCTTCAGCCGCGCACACACCTGCAACGCTTTTATTGAATCCCCTCCAAGCTCAAAGAAATTCGCGCTGACACCTATCTTCTCCGCTTCGAGCAGTTCCTCCCAAATGTCAGCCATCGCCTTTTCAATCTCATTTCTAGGGCTGATATCATTCTCAGCTAGAGCCCGCTTATCTGGTTCCGGCAGGGCCTTCTGGTCGAGCTTGCCGTTAACCGTCAGCGGGATGCTGTCAATCTGGATCAAACGGGCAGGCACCATAAAATCAGGCAGAACGGCTCTCAGGGCAGCACGGATATCTGCTTCATTTACAGCCTGTCCATCTGCCGCAACCATGTAAGCATAGACAGCGGATTGTCCTTGTTCATCAGCTCTTGTAATGACAGCCGCCTCTTTAATTATTGGAAGCTGAAGCAGAGACGCCTGGATTTCACCGAGCTCGATGCGGTGTCCTCTCACTTTTACTTGATCATCAATGCGGCCCATATATTCCAGCTCTCCATTTGCCAGACGCTTTGCAAGGTCTCCGGTTCGGTATAATCTGTCTCCCGGAAGATAAGGATTAGGTACAAATCGGGCCCCGGTCAAATCATCTCTGTTCAAATACCCCCGGGCTACCCCTTCTCCGCCAATATACAGCTCTCCTGGAACTCCTGTAGGCTGAAGATTCATATGAGCGTCCATCACATAAGCTTGAAGGGTTGCCAACGGTTTTCCGATATTGCTTTTATTTTTTTCTATATCAGCTGAGGACAATTTCTTATATGTCACATGTACAGTTGTTTCAGTAATGCCGTACATATTGATCAGATCAGTATCAGGGTATTTCTCGTTCCAAGTTACAAGCATGCCGGGCTGTAAAGCTTCTCCGCCGAAAATAACGGATCGCACATGTAATCGGTCTGTATGGTTTTCTTCTTCATGAATGAGTCCGTAAAAAGCAGTTGGAGTCTGATTGAGTACTGTGACGCCTTCTTTTTTTAACAATAAGCGGAATGCATTCGGATCGCGGGCTGTTTCTTTGGAGACAACAACCAGCGTACTTCCATTCAGCAACGCTCCGAACATTTCCCATACTGAGAAATCAAAGCAATATGAATGGAATAAAGTCCAAACGTCCTCACTGTCAAAATCAAAAGGCAAATCCTGATGCTTCAATAGACTCATCACATTGCGATGCTCGACAACGACGCCCTTTGGCTGCCCAGTGGTTCCAGATGTATAAATCACATAAGCTGGCTGGTCTGCTAATATTTCTTGAGCTTTCAAATCAGGCGAAATCAATTCGTTTTCGGCGTCATTCAGATATAAAATTTGCCCATGGTAATCCGCCGGTTTGTTGTGTCCGGGCTCTGTCAGGAGAATTGTTGCCCCGCTGTCATTCAGCATAAAGCTGATGCGTTCTTGAGGATATTCAGGGTCAATCGGCAAGTATGCTCCTCCGGCTTTTAGGATAGATAAAACGCCAATCACCATATCAGGCGATCGATCCAACAATAAACCGATGATATCCCCGGATTGGATCCCTTGTTTCATCAGTATAGCCGCTGTCCGTTCTGCTTTTTCATTCAAGTCACGATAAGACAGCCGTATATGATCGCATACCACTGCGGTATGTTCGGGATGTTCAGCTGCTTGTTTTTCAAATAAATGAACGATGCTTTCTTCTCTTGGATAGTCAGCATACTGACCCATCGTTTCAAGTAGCAATTCGCGCTCTGGAGCAGACAGCAATTGCATTTCCGAAAGCTTCATATGAATGTCAGAGGTTATTCCTTTCACCAGCTCAATAAAATGAGAGGCCCATCTAGCAATGGTCTCTTCTTCAAACAGCGCGGTACTGTATTCGAAGCGGCAGCGAATGCCATCGGAATGCTCCTCGGCGTGTAATGTCAAATCGAATTTAGATACATTGTGTGACGGGGTTACAGACGAGATAGATAAACCGGGCACTTCAAACTGGAAATCTTCGCTGTTTTGAAGCACGAGCATCGCGTCAAACAGCGGATTGCGATTGATCTCTCGTTTCGTTTCAAGCTTATTGACGAGCTCTTCAAAAGGGTAATCCTGATGCTCGTATGCAGTCAGAGCAAGTTCGCGAATTTCCTGCAAATAAGAGCTGAACGTTTTGTGGCCCTCAGGCTGGCATCGCATAGCCAATGTATTGACGAACATCCCAATGACCCGATCCAGATCAGCGTGCGGTCTCCCGGCAGCAGGCGAGCCGACAACCATATCCTCCTGTCCGCTCAGTTTGGAAAGCATGATGGAATAGACAGCCAGAAGGAGCATATACATCGTCGTTCCCGTTTCAAACATCAAGCGGTGCAGTTCTTCCGCCGTTCTTTTATCAATGTTTACTTCAAATGTCCCGCCGCTGAAATCAGGCAGAAGCGGCCTCGTTTTATCAAGAGGCAATTCCAATACTGGAAGGCTGCCGCCAAGCTGCTTCAGCCAGTAGGCCTCCTGTTTGCTGTAATGCGTTTTCGGGAACTTCTCTTGCTGCCAAACCGCAAAATCCTTATAATGCAGGTTTAAAGCTGGAAGCTCTTTTCCGCAATAAAGATCAGTGAATTCTTGGACGAGTGTACTCATAGAGATTCCGTCAGCAATGATGTGATGCATATCGAGCAGCAAATAGGCTCTTTCTTTTTCAAGAGATATCAAGCTTGCTCTAAAAAGCGGTCCAACCGTTAGATCAAACGGTTTGATAAAGGACGAGATCGCAGACTGCAGCATTTGTTCTGATTCAATTTCAAGCTCTTTCAGATCAGCTGTCAGCGCCGGATGAATCCTTTGCACTGGCTCTCCGTTGTTCAGTTCAAATGCAGTACGCAATGATTCATGCCGAATCACAAGCTCTGTGAGAACTTTTCTCAATCTCCCGCGATCCAAATGTCCTCGCAGTTCCAGTACTGCCGGCATGTTGTAGCCTGTGCTGTCATCTGCCAGCTGGTAAAGAGCGTATAATCTTTTTTGCGAGAAAGACAGCGGATAAACATCTCTATAATCCGCAGGTTCAATCTGCGTAAAAGCATGCTCATGGAAACTCATCAGTTTGGCTGCCATGCTTTCCACGGTCGGATAAGAAAAAACGTCGCTGAGCGGCAGCTCGATATTCAGCCGTTTATGTATTCTCGATACGAGTGTGGCTGCTTTTAAGGACTGTCCGCCTAATTGAAAGAAATCATCGCGAATACCGATTTGATTTCTGTTCAGTACCTCTTCCCAAATGCGTGCCAGTTTAGTTTCCATTAAAGTGTGTGGCGGCATGTACGTTAAGCTAGTTGTGTTTTCTGGTTCCGGAAGTGCGGAACGGTCGAGCTTCCCGCTGGATGTTAACGGCATTTGAGTGACTTTGATGATGCTTGCGGGAATCATATAGGACGGCAATGTACCGGCTAGATGCTGGTGCAGATTCGGAAGGCCGTTTCCCTTTTCCGGAACGATATAAGCAACGAGTTCCTTTTCCTCATCAGACACATCACGGGCAAGCACCGCAGCTTCCTTCACTCCAGGTGCTTGCCGAAGAACAGTTTCAATCTCACTCAATTCAATGCGATATCCCCTGATTTTTACCTGATCATCAAAACGTCCAACATATTCAATCGTGCCATCAGGCAGGAAGCGCCCTGCATCTCCGGTTCGATATAAGCGTTCCCCTTTGAGGAATGGATGGCCTGTGAATGCTTTCTCTGTTAGCTCTGGCCGCTTATAGTACCCCCGTGCGAGACCCGCGCCTGAAATACACAATTCACCCGCCGCGCCTATCGGCTGCAGCTGATCTCCTTGTAAAATATATACTTTTGTATTGGCAATCGGGCGTCCAATCGTGATTTTCTCTTTTTCGTTCAGATGCCGAAGTATTGTTGTTGCCACACTGTTTTCTGTCGGTCCATATTCATTTGCAAGTTCAGCGGAGGGGCAAATCTTTCTGCTAGACTCTAGCAGGTCGGGAGTCACTGCTTCGCCCGCAAATGTCACGATACGAAGACTTTGTGCATCTTCAGCTGTCAGCACTTCTAATAACACCCGGTACAAGGAAGGAACAATAAGCATATGACTGACCTTGTATTGAGCTATTTTCCGTCTAAGGGCGAGCACGTCCTTCGCTTCGTTCTCTGTTGTCAGCAGCACGCATGCACCGGACAGAAGCGGAGTAAACAAGCTCGTCACGCAGCCGTCGAAAACATAGGAAAACAGATGAAGTGCTGTATCCCCTTTCCTCATGCCGTACTCTTCCCGTCTCCACTGCAAGGTATTTGCAATTCCTTGATGGTCAACGAGCACACCTTTTGGCCGTCCTGTCGTTCCTGACGTATAGATCAGGTAGGCAAGCTTACCAATCGATACATCAGGAGAGTCCGTTTTGTAATGTGCTGTATGTTCTGATGTCACAATACTGCCTTCATAGCCTGACGGGATGGAAGAAATAAGTTCTTCTTCTGTCAGTAAGAGAGCTGCTTGACTGTCATGCAGCAGAAAAGAAAGCCGTTCTTTCGGATAACTTGGGTCAAGAGGCAGATAAGCGCCGCCGGCTTTCCAAATTCCAAGCAGGGCAGCAGCCATGTCCATTGACCGTTCCATCATCACTGCGACAATCCCGTTAGGTCCAGCTCCCTTTTCTATCAGGGCGTGCGCAATCTGATTGGCTCTTTCATCTAATTGCCGATATGTCCGGCACTCATCTCCCATTCTCAAAGCAGCCGCATCAGGTGTTTTGAGAGTCTGCTCCTCAAACAATTGAGATACCGTATTGTTTGGATAATGGCACTCCGTTTCGTTAAACGATTGAATGAGCTTTTGTTCTTCAGGAGGCACAATGTTGATGTTTCCGACAGCAATATCCGGATTTGACAAAATACAATCCATTGCCTCCATGAGGTGCCCCTGAATCCGAAGCACCTCTTCCCGTTCATAAACGGCGGCATTGTAGCTGAATTTAATATAAAATGATTCACCTGGAACGATGACAACGTTAAAGTCATAGTTGGTTTGTTCTGACATAGAAATGTCATCAAGCTTCAATGCGTTTTCGTCATTTTCGCTTTGCCTATTGACTGCCTGCTGAAGCTGTACGGGATAATTTTCAAAGACAAGAATATGATCAATCAATCCTTGCTTCAAAGCACTGCGGTTTTGAATCTCATAAAGCGGATAATAACCATGCTGCTCAGAATGTAAAGTATCCTCCTGCACGGATTTGACAAGCGTAGAAAACGCCTTTTTCTCTGCAGATCGAATACGCACCGGAACCGTGTTAATAAACAAGCCGACCATTGACTCGATCCCGTCAATTGCAGACGGACGTCCGGAAACAACAGAGCCGAAGACCGCGTCATCGGTTCCGTTGTACCGATGGAGAAGAACACCCCATAGACTCATAAATAAAGTGTTTAATGTAACACCCCAATTTTGGGCAGCTGCTGTCAATTTCTGAACGATAGCTTGATCCAAAGAAAAACGGATATGTGCGGGTTCATATTCCCCGTTCGCTGAGCGGCTTTTTAGCTTGGGAATAGAAGCGGTCTTGCCGTACTCCTGCAGATAATCTCTCCAGTATGCAGCGGTTTCTTCTTTATCTTGTTCTCCGAGCCATTCAATATAACGGCTGTACGGCACCGTGCTGCCGAGCTGCACAGGCCTGTTATTTTTAATTGAGTCATACATGCTGAAGAATTCTTTGAGGATGATGCCCAAGCACCAGCCATCCATGATGATATGGTGATGTGTCCAGACACATGTATATGTGCTGTCTCCTCTATCAAAAAGCGTAAGCCGCATTAACGGATCTTTTTGCAAGTGAAACCCTTTTTCCCGGTCGTGCTGCATAAAGTCTTCTATCAGAGCAAGCTGCTCACCATGTTTCAGGTGAGAAAGATCTTCCCTTTGTACGGTTAATTCACGGTTTGTCAGCACAACTTGCTGCGGCCCAGTGAGATCCGGCACCTCCTTAATGAATATGGTTCTGAAAATATCGTATCGGGAAACAAGAAGATTTAAGCTCTTTTGAAACGAATCGATACACAGGCTGCCTGTAATGGTAAACGAGGTTTGCTCCACATAAGCTTTAGAGCTGAAATCAAGCAGTGAATGAAACAGCATCCCTTCCTGCATGTACGATAACGGATAAATATCTTGGATCTGTGTTGCTTGCGTCATCAATTCCACACACCTTTTCCAAAAGTTAAAGACCTTTAACGAGATTTTCGATGCTAGATAATGCGGATGGCGTTAATTCTTTGTTGCTGAAATCGCTCAGCGTCTTTTCTCGTTCTTTTTTCTTTGTACAATGCTCAATGATCTCGATAAGATGACTGTGAAAGCTGTCCATCAAACTCTGAATTGTGTTTTCGTGGAACACCCGGGTGTAAACTGCTTTGACTTGCAGACGACCGTCTGTTATCAAAGCATTCATATCGAGCTCATACTCTCTTTCTCTCTCCCCAGCTATTTCGTAACGAGGCTGATAAGAAGACAGTTGAAACAAATCCGAACTCTCATCTTCGCTGAATTGTCCAAGATAATTGAAGCTGATCTCAGGCTCTTTATGCTGTATGGCTCCCTTTTGGACTAATAAGCCGTAGCCCGTTCCCTTATGCGGCACTCTTCTCAGCCTATCCTTTGTCGCTTTGATTCTGTAACCGAGCTGATCTTCGGATGAATGCGGTACACTCATGTCCAGAAGGATAGGATAAATAGAAGTGAACCAGCCTACTGTTCGTGAAATATCAATATTCGGAACATGTCCTTCTCTTCCATGGCCCTCAGTGCTGATTACAATTTGTTCGTGTCCGCTCCATTCGTAAAGCGCCATTCCTAAGGCAGTCAGCAAAAGTTCGTTGGCATCAGTCCCATAGGCTTGCTGCGTTTCAAACAGCAGTTTTTTAGTCCAGTCACTGGCTAATACAAACGCAGCTGTTTCAGCACTGCTTTGATGCCTGTCCGATTCAGCCCTGTCCTTAGGCAGAAAAACGTTATGAGCATCCAAAGTCGTTTGCCAATATGTTATTTCTGATAACAATTGCCGGCTTCCGGCTATCTGTGCCAGACCATTGGCATATGATAAATAAGAATCGCTTTTCGGCGGCAGTTTGATCTCTGTTTGCTCCAAAGACTGTTGGTAGGCTGCAGCTACATCTTCAAGCAGAATCCTCCAAGAAACGCCATCTACAGCGAGGTGGTGGATCGTAATTAGCAAATGGTCTCCCTCTATCGTTTTAAACAAGCCTGCTTGCAGCAAAGGTCCTTCTTTTACATTCATATTGCTTTGAAGCACGATTTCCTCAGCAGCAAATTTTTCTTCCAAGAGTGTGCCTTTCGCCTGTTCTTTTGTCCAATCTGCCACGTGTAATCCGAACAGTTCGTTTTCAGTGATCTGAATGCCGCGATTGTACTGAACGACACGCCCGGCATGATTCTGTGTAAACACCATGCGAAGCGCGTCATGATGCTCAGTCAATTTGCGCAGCGCTTGACGAAGCGCGTCGGCATGAAACCCCTTTTCGCTGAAAAGCATGACCGATTGGTTGTAATGATCACGAAAAGCATGACGCTGATCGAAAAATTTGTTCTGAATCGGTGTGAGATCCGCTTCACCTTCGATAGGCCTCTGTTCAGCCTGAGATGTCAATGGTGTGATATGGCCGCTCAGCTCATGAACTGTTGGATAGCGGAATAAATCCTGTATAGTCATGCTCCAGCCTTCAGCTGCCAGCCGGGCGGACACTTGCAGTGCTTTAATAGAGTCTCCTCCAAGCTCAAAAAAGGAGTCGTGAATGCCAACTCGAGACACGCTCAGCACGTCCTCCCAAATCTGCGCTGTCATTCCCTGCAATTCGTTAATCGGTGCAGTATATGGCCGCGAGAAAGCTTCATTTGGTGCCGGTAAGGCTCTTCTGTCCAGCTTCCCGTTTAATGTCAGCGGCATCTTTTCCAAAGGAATGATATGTGCAGGAATCATATATGCCGGCAGCATTTTTGATAGAGCACCGCGGAGAACCGTTGTATCGGCATCTGACGGCAGAATATAAGCTGCCAAACGAGCCTGTCCATTCGTATCACTTTGAACCGTAACAACCGCTTCATTCACAAGTCCTGTTTGGAGGAGCACACTTTCAATTTCTTCTGTTTCGATTCTGTACCCGTTTATCTTTACTTGGTGATCTATCCGGCCAAGAAGTCTGAGAGTGCCGTTTGGAAGCCAGCAGGCCAGATCCCCTGTTCTATACAGTCTTTCTCCAGGCACAAATGGATTCTCTGTAAATTTCTTTTCCGTTAATTCAAATTTTCCGTGATAGCCCTTGGCAACGCCGGCTCCGCCGATGCAAAGCTCGCCGGCAATACCGATCGGCTGTATTTGATCAGTCTGGCTGAGTACGTACAGTTTTACATTGGGAAGCGGGATGCCGATCGGTACGCTGTCTCCCGAATACTCTTCACCCATATTCATTTCATAGTAGCTTGAATCGATCGTGGCCTCTGTAACCCCGTAACTATTGATTAACCGCATTTTGCCTCCGAAACGCTCCGCCATTGTTTGGAAGTCATGAGCTTTCACCATATCCGAACCAAGAATAAGAATGTCTAAGTCAGAAAGACTAAGCTGATTGCGGTAGACATATTCCATAAATGGGACAATGAGTGCCGGCGTTGACTCCATGATCGTGATACGCTGGCGGTTCATCAATGCATATAATTCAGCAGGCTCAAGCCTTGTGTCATCAGGGCAAATGACTAGAGTCCCTCCGTTGGCCAGCGTTCTCGCCAAATCTCCTGAAAAGACATCAAAGGAGAAGCTCGCCATTTGAAGCAGCCTGACAGGCATTTGATCGAGCTGATATATTCTGCGCCAAGCAAGAACAGCATGAGCAAAGTTTCGGTGCGTAACGATAACGCCTTTAGGCGCACCGGTTGTTCCTGACGTATAAATGATATATGCCGAGTCCTCCGGGACAGGAGACGAAGCAAGATTGCAACTTTTTGCTTCATAGGAACTTTCATCATCAAGACAGACACGAGAAATATCACCTATATCTGAGCCTGAAATCAAATGCTTTACTTCATTCTGTAAAAGAAGAATTTCAGCCCCGCTATCTTTGAGAAGATATTCAATCCGGGCTTTTGGGTAATGAGAATCTATCGGAATATACACGCCGCCGGCTTTCATAACGGCTAAAATACCAACAATAGCATCAATGGATCGCTCCGCTAAAACAGCAACGATTGGCTGCTTCTCTTTTCCTTTTTCTTGCAGTGTGCGCGCCAGACGATTGGCTTTTTCGTTGAGATGGCGATAGCTGATCTGTTTTTCACCGTCAATAACAGCTATATGCTCCGGTGTCTCTTCAGCCCTCTTTTCAAACATGCGATGAAAAACGGTATCAGTTTGAGAACATTCAACGTGAGGTTTGTTGAGTTCTATCAAAATCTTTTGTTTTTCTTTTTCGCTAAGTATATTCACTTGTGAGAGAGTGGTATTAGGATTTGACGTGGCAGCACGCAAAAATTCGGTAAAATGAGCCGCCCAGCGTTCAATTGTCGTTCTCATAAATACGTCGGTACTAAATTCCATGTCACATTTGATGACTCCATCTGATTCAGCTGCAATCAACGTCATGTCAAATACAGAAATTTGATGAATGACATTTGCAGGCCGGGCTTTTATGTCTCCAAGATGAATGTCTTGCTTGTCCATATTTTGAAGAATAAACATCGTATCAAACACTGGGTTTCGGCTCATATCCCGCGTTACGCCGAGCTTGTCGACAAGCTCTTCGAACGGATAATCCTGGTGTTCGTAAGCTGCCAATGCGATCTCGCGAACTTCCTGCAAAAATTGCGCAAATGGCTTCCCGCCCTCCGGGCGTGCCCGAAGCGCCAGGGTGTTGACGAACATTCCAAGTATCGGCTCAAGATCCTTGTGAGGACGTCCGGCGATAGGTGACCCGACGATGATGTCTTCCTGTCCGCTTAAGCGCGCCAATAACGCTGTGTAAGCAGCCAGGAGCACCATGTATAGGGTGCTTCCATTCTCGCGTGCGAGCTTGTGAAGCCCGGCTGTGAGTTCTTGATCGAGCGTAAATGAGACTTGATCACCCGCGAAGCTTCGCACCGGCGGCCGGGCGTAATCAGCCGGCAGGTCCAGTACAGGCAGCTCGCCTTTGAGCTGCTTCAGCCAGTACGCCTCCTGCGTCTTGTACGTGTCTCCTTTTTTAAAGGCCTCCTGCCATACGGCATAGTCTTTATATTGAATGTGAAGCGGAGGAAGCTCCTGATTGGCGTACAGCTCTCCGAATTCCCGAATGAGCGTATTGACTGAAACACCATCAGAAATAATGTGATGCATATCGACCAGTAATAGATGCCGCCCGTCTGATATCTTGACGATTCCCCCTCGGAACAGCGGAGCTTGGCTGAGATCAAACGGCTGGATAAACGCTGCCGCGGCTTCCTGTTCAGTTTGTCCGCCGAGCACAGAGGTGTGGAATGTAAACGGCACTTCTTCATGGATGCGCTGAACCGGCTCGCCGTCTGTGTCCGTTGTAAAGGACGTCCGCAGTGACTCGTGGCGTTTGATCAGCTTTTTGAATACGACATCCATTCTTGTAAGATCCAGCTTTCCTTCCAGCTCCAAGACTGCCGGCATATTGTAGCCTGTGCCTCCATCCTCCAGCTGCTGGAGCACATACATCCGCTTTTGGGCGGAGGAAACCGGGTAGGTCTCGCGTTTTTCTGCCGGCTTAATGGCTTCATACGGACTTTCCGTTCCTTCGCTGATGACAGAAGCCAAACCTTCTACCGTCGGATGGGCAAACACCTCCTTCAGCGGCACTTGGACGCCGAATTCCTTGGCGATCCGGGAGACAAGCGCGGTGGCTTTTAAGGAATGGCCGCCCCGGTCAAAAAAGTTATCGTGAATGCCGACAGGGCCGCTTTTCAGCACTTCCTCCCACAGCTGGGAAAGCTTCATCTCTGTCAGGTTTCTCGGTGCTGAGTAGATTTCCCGATCTGCCGCTCCGTCAGGAGCAGGCAGCGCTTTTCGGTCGAGCTTTCCGCTCGGGGTAACCGGCCATTGTTCCATCTCAATGATATGAGCAGGAATCATGTAGCCTGGAAGCAATGTCTCAAGCTGCTTGCGCACTTCGTTTCTTCCGAGCCCTTCTGCATACGCACATAATTCCGCCTCGCCGCTTTCTGTACGAACAGTCACAGCCGCTTCCCGCACGCCTTCTATGCTTCTGAGCGCGGCTTCGATTTCTCCCGGCTCAATCCGGTAGCCTCGGATTTTCACCTGGTCATCCAGACGGCCGAGGAATTCCACTTGTCCGTCTGGCAGCCAGCGCGCCAAATCCCCTGTTTTGTACATGCGCTCTCCCGGATAAAATGGATCATCAAGAAAACGTTCTTCTGTTAATTCCGGACGATTCAAGTAGCCTCTGGCGACGCCGGCTCCAGCGATATACAATTCTCCCGCTACGCCGACAGGCTGTACGGCTACAAGCGGATCTAACACATACAGACGCGCGCCAGGCACAGGTTTTCCGATCGGAAGGCGCAAGCGATCCCTGTCAAGCTCCGGATCACACGTGTAAAATGCCGCATCAACAGTTGCTTCTGTCGGCCCGTAGCCGTGAACGAGCGATGTCTCGGGCAGCAAAGAAGCGAAACGGGCTGCCGTATGAGGGGCCAGCGGTTCACCTCCGGCGAATACGCGCTTCAGGCTTCTCGGCGCTTCGATTTCCGCTTGGTCCAAAAAGCTGTTCAGCATGGCCGGAATAAAATGGGCCGTTGTAACGCCTTCCTCTCGAATGGCTTTTACCATCAATGCCGGATCTTTCTCCCAGCCGGACGGAAGCAGATAGGCCGAAGCACCTGAAAGCGTCCACCAAAACAGCTGCCAGACAGAGGCATCAAAGGAAAAAGACGTTTTCATCATAATGATGTCGTCTTCCTCTAAAGGAAACTGCATCTGCATGCCGGTCAGAAAGGAAACCGCCTGGCGGTGCTCAACGGCGACTCCTTTCGGCCGTCCAGTGGAGCCCGACGTATAGATCACATAGGCGAGAGAATCGCTGTCCGCTTGATGAAGAGAGTGATATTCGGATTCTTCATTCGCAAGAGCCGTCAGATCCACTTCAAGTGTCTTTCCGGAAAAATCAGGTGCCTTTAATCCCGGCTGTGTCAGTAAAAGGGCTGCCCCGCTGTCTTTCAGCATATAGCTCAGCCTCTCCTCTGGATATACAGGATCAAGAGGCAAATAAGCTCCACCTGCCTTTAATACGGCGAGAACGGCTGTCAGCATGTCCGGCGACCGCTCGCTTAGAACACCGACAATGCTTTCCTTCGTGACACCGTGCGCCGTAAGGCGCGCTGCCAGCCTGTTGGCGTACATGTCAAGCTGCGCGTAAGTCAGCGAGCCGCCAGAAAAGCGTAAGGCCGTCCGCTCCGGCGTCAAAGCCGCCTGACGTTCAAACAGCCCGTGCAGCGTCGGAGCTGCAGGCGAAACAGCTTTCGTTCTGTTAAATTCATACAAAACTTTTTCTTTCTCACGTTTTTCTGCCATATCTAATTCTTTTATAGTACGATGAGGGTTTTGAAGCGCGTTTTCCAGCAACGTAAGCAGGTGGTGCTGAATCCGTTTAATGTCCTCAAGAGAAAATAATATATGTTGATAGTCGAAATTTAATTGAATGGCTCCAGTGTCTATCCGCTCCTGTATTTGAACAGAAAGCTCGTTCGCGGTGTATCCGCTGAAATAAAGCGCCGTCTCATAGTTCAAATCATCCGCTTTTTTCCATTGAAGCGGATGGTACTGCATAGATATACCAATCAGGTTGTGTAAATCCTTGTGTTCTTTTCTTAATTCATTCACCAGCAAATTATAAGGAAATCTTTGATGGCGCATGACTGAAAGCTGTTCTCTGCCGACACTGCGCACAAAGGAAAGAAAATCGGCGTCAGAATCAACCGTTTTTCTGATTGGAAGGGAGCTGACAAACATGCCAAGCATTTCTTTCTCCGCCTTTGACCCCCTGTTTCCATAGTAGGTTCCGATTGCAAGGTCCGTTTTAGAGGTGAGGCGGCTGATACATATGTAAAATGAAGCCATAAATAAGGAAATCATACTGATTTTCTGTTCTTCGCAAAAAGCTTGGATGGAATGTGCTAGGTAAGGTGAAAGTGTGATGGTATCTCTCGATGCGGAGGTACTCTGCTTTTGTAAAGTGCTCTGTCCGGTTAGTGAGTGGTACACCGGCGGCTGTTGGTAGGTTTGCGTCCAAAATAAATGGTCTTTTTCAAAACGTGAAGATTGTAAGTACTGCCTCTCTTTTTCTATGTAGCTAAGGTAAGACGGCTCTTTTTGATCGGGTATAGGCTCCCCTTTTTTAATTTTTTGATACAGATCAATAATTTGATTTCCCATCAAATTTAAAGAGATGCCGTCCATGATAATGTGATGGAATTTCGCATATAGCCAAATCTCATGAGGGTGGATTCTAAGGAGATAAAATTGATACAGAGGCGAGTCAAGCAGCGTAAACGGAATTCTGGCTTGATCATGAATCCATTGCTCTGTTTCTGTCATTTCAGCATTTGTAAAATCTATTATTTCAAGTGATAATTCTTTGTTTTCTGCAAGGTACAGACGAGGCTCTGACTCCGATTCAATTCCTTCTGTCAGCTGGAACCTGATTGCATCATTACGGGAGATTGAAAGGTTCAGAGCCAACTGAAGAGCATCAAGATCAACATCACCCCTGAATTTTACACAGGCGGTCAGATTACAGATACTTGTACCAGGCTCTAACAGTTCAGTAAACCAAACTCTCCTTTGGGCATGAGTTAAACCATAAGTATATTCTTTCAACGAATTCCCTCCAATTCTCATTATAAGAGGATAAGAAACTGAAATAATTACAATAAAAAGAAATTATATGTCTATATCATCCATATATGCATTATATTAACCGAATTTTTTTAAAGTACAATAAAAAATATAAAATTTTTATAACATTTTTTTGAATATAGTATTAATTATTTATTTTTCTTGATTAATTTTATGAGGATTCCAAATGTAAAGTTATAAAAGTAGCTTTTTTTAATAGTATTTCATCACTAGAATTTTTCTTTATTCTTTTGATTTTATATGGCTAATGTTAAATCGTTCTCCACCTCAGTGTCCCATACATAAACGGAATAATGTAAAAACATATAAAAAAACCTGTTTTCGTGGAAAACAGGTTTTTTATTGATTTGCCAAAATAACAGCAATTTGATCTTCAATGTCTTTTCCATCCGATTCATCAATCAAACCGTTTAGAAGAATAGAGAAAACCAGCGTTTTTTCGCTCTTTGTTTCTGCGTAGCCAGTCAGAGAGCTGACAGTGCTTAACGATCCGGTCTTTGCCTTTATTTTTCCTTGTGCTGGGGTGTCTTTCATGCGGTTTCTCAGCGTTCCGCCTATCATCCTGTCACTGTTGCCCGCTTCCGGCAGAGCATGTAGATAAGGTTGAAACCACTTTTCACCTTGGATGTCATATAACAGCTTTGTGATTTGGTTTGATGATACGGCATCGATATGAGAAACCCCGGAACCGTCTCTCAAAATAAGTGTTTTGGGATCAACGCTGAAATTTGGAAGCGTACTGTTTAGCACTTCAAGCCCCTTTTCCCAGCTGCCCTCTCCTTTTTCCACTTTCCCCATCTCTTTGACTAGTACCTCGGCATGTCCGTTATTGCTTAATTTCATAAATGGAAGAAATAGCTTTGACAAAGGCATTGAGTAATGAGTGGCCAGTACGGCAGAAGAGTCGGGCGCTGTGCCCATTTTGATTTTCCCTTTTACTGTAATGCCTTGTTTTTTGAGGGCTTGCTTAAATAAATCTAAAGCATATCCTGTCGGCTCCCAGACGGAAATCCACTCTTTTGTCTTGCTTGCATCAACTGGTATGCTCCCTTTAATCGAAATAGTATTGGTTCCGTGTTCTCTTTCGATAGAAAGCTCTTTCTTTTTTCCCGCCTCAACTGTTTTCGCCTCATTCTCAATTGCAACATAATCCGTTTTTGGTGAAATTGATATTGCTGGCTTTTGTCCTTCTTTCTTTCCCGGACTTGCTTCTACTATCACAGTGCCTGCATCATAGTCCTCATTTGGAGACGCTGTCAGTGCTGAAATTTGGGCGCCGTAATAAGTGTATTCATCGCTCCATGGCAAATCTGGCGAATAGCGGATATGATCATACCATGAGTCATCGCCGATAAGATTGCCTTTAATGACCTTAATACCGGATTTTTTCAGCTTTTCGGCCATTTGATCAAAATCCGATGGTAAAAGTGTTGGATCTCCTTTTCCTTTCAGATAAAGGTTGCCATTCAGTTTTTGACCTTTGAGGCGGCCGTCTGTCCGCACTTCTGTCGTGAAAGAATAATCCTCACCGAGAACAGAAAGTGCCGCGGCGGCTGTAAAAAGCTTCAGAGAAGAGGCGGGTCTCATCCGGACATCCCCTAAATGCTCGTATATGACGTCGCCTGTTTCGGCAGAACGGATGGTAATGCCGGCCGTTGCGCCTTTTAAAGCAGGTTCATTGGCTAAAATGTTTTCAATCTGCCCGGCAAGTGTATCCTGTTCTTCAGCCGCTTGTGCAGCATGGTGCATATATGGAACGGAAGCAAAGGTGAAAAGCAGCAATATCACAAAATAAAGCTTTATGCTTTTTCCCATTTTCTTATCCCGCCTCTCCTGATTGGCTATTGATGATTACGTTCAATCGTGATGCTGCTTTTGACTGTCGTCTCTTCACCGGGCTCTAACACTTGTAGGCCAGTGAGTGACGAAGGGAGATCAAGGTTAACTGCGTTTGTCACCCATGTATAAGGCTCTGGGCACAAATACCCTTGTGTTCCATCAGCATTATACACAACCCAATGCTTAAATTGTTCATCCGCCTTGTAGATCATATTCAGATGTGCATGCTGATGGTAAATGACAGCCTGATTTTCTCCCCCTCTCTTCTGATAAGAAGATAAATAGACATCATCAAGCTGCTGCCGCAAGAGCATTCCTTCGTGTAAAGCTTCCTGATTCGGTATATCTACCAGCTTTCCGGTCGGCAATAAACGTTCATCCAATTCCCATTGCTGATCAGCTGTGAGAGAAAATAAAGAGCTCTCTTCCGGGAAAACGAATGTCGTATGGTAACCAAGCCCCCAAGGAAATGCGTCCTCCCCTTTATTCATAATCGTTGCATGCTTATGAAGAGTGTTATCATTTAAAATGTACCTCATCCGTACAACGGCATGATGCGGAAATTGTTTATAAACATGGGGAATGTCCGATAGATCAATTTCAGTTTCTATAATCACTTCTTCATCTGTTTGTTTCATCGTAATGATGTCCCACTTTTTATCATAGAGAAAGCCGTGAAGGTGATGGTGTTTATCTTTTTCATTGATATCAAAATGATAGGTTCTGCCCCGGAAGCTGAACGTTCCGTCACTTATGCGGTTAGGCGGAAACAAAATAGGGATTCCATACAATGTAGGTGTGTCATGAAAGCTATCGGTTGTTTCCGGTTCACGTAAAAGGTGCAGCTTTGTTTCCTTGTCTACGAGAGAAATGACGTTGCTTCCCCACTCAGGCACAACTATCATTTCCAAGTGCTCATTACCCGCTTTGACAGCTGGTGTTCCTAAATACGTCATCTTTTCAATATAATTTGTCATATGTACTCAACCTCTCCTTAGTTCAATGCTTATATAATACATTCAATTCTGTGCGCAATATTTCCTCCATTTTATGTTTTCCCTTTAGTCTTTACGTAAACAAAAAAACACTGCTAAAAATGAACAGTGTTTTTTTGGAGTTTATTGAATCAGACGTGTAATCTGCTTCTTTTTCCAAATGAATTGATAATACCCGTAAATCAAAAGCAAGCTGACGGCAAACGCAGCCGGATAGCCAACCCAGACGCCGAGTATTTCAAGCTTGGTGTAGTGGGACAGAACAAACGCAACCGGCACCTCGATTCCCCAGATGGCAAAAATACTGATAAGAGTCGGCCATAAAACCGTTCCGCTTGCACGCATCGTCGCAGAAATAATTTGTGCATTTCCAAACAGCAAATAGCTCCATAATGTAATCATTAAAAGCTTGTGTGCAATATGAAGTGTATCTTTCTCGGTCAAAAATAACGCTAAAATCTGATGTGCAAAAAGATAGATAAGGACAATCAACACACCGCCAATGATATAATTCAGCCAAATGCCGACTCGGATTACTTGCTTTAACCGGTCAAACTCATTCGCTCCAATAGATTGAGCAGCGAAAATAGACACCGCGATACCCAGACTGACAGCCGGCATTTGCACATAGCTGGCTACCTGGTTGACCACGCCATATGCTGCTGTCGCATCCGAACCATAATGATTGACGAATGAAATGACCGCTATTTCCGATAGTGACACGAGAATCATGTTGATGCTTGACGGAATTCCAAGACGCAGCAGAAGCGCCAGCAGTTCCTTATCCATCTTCAAATAACGCCGCACTGTCTTATCAAATTGCAGCGGATGTTTCGTTTTCCGCAGATACACCAATAATACGATAAAGGTCACAATTGTAGAAATAACGGTTGCGTAAGCAGAGCCGTAAATGCCCAGCTTCGGCAAACCGAACATGCCGAGAATGAAGATCGGTAAAAGTGCTATATTGATGACTGTGCTTACAATCAATGTATAAAACGGTGTCTTAGAATCGCCTGTTCCCCGCAAGAATGTGGTATAGGCAAAATATAAAAACATAAATGGCATTGCGTAAAATAAGATACGCGCATACCTAACACTTACATCAATTACATTTTCCGGGGTTCCCATGAGACGCAGAATATCTAAGGTGAATATACTGCCGATCACAGCTAACACAATTCCTAATAAAAAGGTGAATGTCAGTGTTGTTCCGACAACGGCCTTTAACCGTTCCTCATTTTTTGCCCCATAGGCTTGCCCGATAAGAATGGAACTGCCGGAACCGATGCCGATCGTAAATGAAATGAGAAGAAAAAACAGCGGGAAAAAGGATGAGACAGCTGCAAGCGCATCTACACCAAGCCATCTGCCCACAGCGACCATCCCGACTAACTGGCCGACTGATTGCAGCACATTGCTCAGAAGGAGCGGCACTAAAAATAGTGACATGGACCGCCAAACAGATGGATTGCTCTTCTTCTTAGATACGGGATTTTCTTGTAATGTTTCCATATGTAATGACTCCTTTATTTAAACTCGTTTCACTAACGTGCTCCCGTTTCTTTTGAAATGAACACGACACGCAACATGTAACTATTCACCACAGTACTTATGAAACCCTTCCCGATTCTCCTATTTTTACACATTTTGAAGCATCAAGAATAAGCTAGCACGATACAGCATAGTCTTTTGGTGAGATGAAAGAATAAAAAATAATTTATGCAAAAGTATTGTAATCTAAACGTAACTATTGTAACATTTGTAACATAAGAGAAAGAGATTTTAAAGGAGAGAGCCACATTGAAAAAATATCTTCTGTTTCTAACCACTATTGCACTTATTCTGTCATTAAACACAAATGCATTTGCAAAAAACACATCCGGGGATTTATCACAAAAACAAGCATTGCAGCTGGCCCTAACAGCTAGAGAGCATTTTTGGAATACAATGAGCGGACACAATCCAAAAGCGAAGAAAGCAGTTTGCCCATCAGGCACATTTGAGCATCAAAATCTTCAGTACGTATACATGTGCAGTGACCTTGGCACAAAAGAAAAAGCTGTGAATTACTTAACACCTATTTTCTCAAAATCAGCGATTGAAAAAGGCTTTAAAGACTATCATTTTATTGTTTCAAAAGGGAAACTGGCTGTTCCGATCGGTGACGGAGACAATCTCTTAAATTGGAAAAAATCAACCGCTAAACTCATTTCTAAAAAAGGCGGCACAGTCACATATGAATTTACCGTTCCTACTTTGGACGGATCCCCTTCAGCAAAACGGAAAGTGACATTTGTAAAAGAGAACAAAAAGTGGAAAGTAAATCGCTTTGACGCAGTTATATAAGAAAAAACGCCCGTTTCCCGGGCGTTTTTTTATATTGAGAATAAAAAAGACAATGGACGTATCAACCACCATTGCCTTTTTGTTTTTATTACGCTCTAGGAGAGATTCGAACTCCCGACCTGCAGTTTAGGAAACTGCTGCACTATCCGCTGTGCTACTAGAGCTTTTTTAATATCTATATAGTAGCTCCGATTGTCACGATTTTCAAGCCATTTGATTTACAGCCCTCCAAATACCTTATAAGCAGCTCTTGTTGTATCTTCATCGATTCCGATATAACGCATTGTAATTGAGGGTGATGAATGATTAAGAATCCTCTGCAGCTCAGCGATATCTTTTGTCCGCTGGTAGAAGTGATAGCCAAATGTTTTCCGGAGCGTATGGGTCCCTATTTCCTCAAGTCCGCACGCTTCGGCTGCCTCTCTTAAAATTCTGTATGCCTGAATGCGTGAAATTGGCTTTCTGGTTCGGACAGATTTAAATAGGTATTCATTTTCTTTCATATCTTTCGTATACTCGTGTATTTCTGCTTTCAAAGATTCTAAAATGAGAATCTTCCTTTTCTTTTTAGTTTTGCTTTCAGTCGCCCATAAATGGTCTTTATTTCTGACGTCTTTCACTTGAAGCGGCAAAATATCAGAAATTCGGAGCGCGCTGTTAATGCCGAAAATAAACAAAAAATAATCACGCTTGTTTTTGCTGCGTAAATAATGTTTTACATCTTGAATTTTCTCTAAACTGCGGATCGGCTGTACAATATGCATCAAAAAACTCCTTAAAAACCGTTATGTAACGTTTTGAGGTCTATGTTACTATTATAGCGGAAAAACGTTGAATGTCAAAGTCCGGGAGCACTTATGTAACATAATATACATAGTGTTACATAAGCGGGAAGAAGATCTTTTGAAACACCCTATCCTCTTAAAAGGCATTTTCAGCCTTATATGAAGCTTTTCCGATCATTGAGACAAATTACTCTATCCCTTCCTAAAAAGGTCCTTAAAACGCAATCTGACGCTTCACTTTTTGAGATGCTCTTAAAAAAAATATACAAAAAAAGACACAATTTGAAATTGTGTCCTAGTCTTCATCCTTCACATCGACATCTTCCGGAATCGGCTCATTTAATATTTCCTGCACGAGCGCTTTATAATTTTCCAGCTGTTCAAGATGTGTTTTGAATTGTCCTTTATAAATTAAAAATTGATCACCGTCATGCACGGCGCGTATTTTTCCTTCGAGTACCAAATTTTTAATATAATCCTCTGAAAGATTTGTATATTCTGCTGTTTCTTTAATGGTTAGATACATATGGGGAGTCCTTTCTGTTTCAATGATCCAATCGATGGTTCTACTATAGCACATGACTCACCCCAATATAATCAATTTCACACAGAAATATGGCTGAATGCTATAGATAATATACCATTTGTCACTTGTGAAACCGCTGTATTTTTTTTACGCTAAGATTGTAACATAACAGCTTAATAGGAGGGAGAACATGAAAAAAACATGGAACGTCTGTTTAGCAGCCCTGCTTAGTGTTCTGTTAGTCGCTGGAAGTGCTCCATTTCACGCGGAAGCTAAAAAGCCGCCCAAAGGCTATGACGAGTACAAGCAAGTAGATGTAGGCAAAGACGGAATGGTTGCAACTGCGCATCCTCTCGCTTCAGAGATCGGGGCTGACGTCTTGAAAAAAGGCGGAAATGCCATTGACGCGGCGGTTGCCATTCAGTTTGCGCTTAATGTCACAGAACCGATGATGTCAGGCATTGGCGGCGGCGGTTTTATGATGGTGTATGACGGAAAAACAAAAGATACGACGATCATCGACAGCCGCGAACGCGCTCCCGCAGGCGCAACTCCGGATATGTTTCTCGATGAAAACGGCAAAGCGATACCTTTCTCTGAACGTGTCACAAAAGGTACTGCCGTTGGTGTTCCGGGTACTCTAAAAGGGCTGGAAAAAGCTTTGGATAAATGGGGAACCCGTTCGATGAAACAATTAATTTCCCCCTCTATTAAACTCGCTGATAAAGGCTTTCCGATTGATTCAGTGTTAGCAAATGCGATTTCTGATTATCAGGAAAAATTATCACGGACTGCCGCAAAGGATGTATTTCTGCCGAATGGCGAGCCGCTTAAAGAAGGTGATACTCTCATTCAAAAAGATTTGGCCAAAACCTTTAAGCTCATTCGTTCGAAAGGCATAGACGCCTTTTATGAAGGCAAATTCGCCAAAGCCCTTTCTGATACGGTTCAGGATTTCGGGGGATCAATGACCAAAAAAGATTTAGAAAATTATGATATTACAATTGACGAACCGATTTGGGGGGAATATCAAGGCTATCAAATTGCAACGACTCCTCCTCCAAGCTCTGGCGGCGTTTTCTTACTGCAAATGCTGAACATTCTCGATGATTTTAACCTTTCACAATATGATATCCGCTCATGGGAAAAATACCATCTGCTCGCTGAAACCATGCATTTGTCTTACGCTGACCGTGCGGCTTATGCAGGCGATCCCGAATTTGTTAATGTTCCTCTCAAAGGTTTGCTTCACCCCGACTATATAAAAGAGCGCCAGCAATTAATCAGTTTAGATGAAGTCAACAAAAAACCAAAAGCCGGTGATCCTTGGAAATACGAAGAAGGAACCGCAAACTATAAGCAAGTCGAACAGCCCAATGATAAAGTAGACGGCCAAACGACACACTTTACCGTCGCGGACCGCTGGGGCAATGTTGTTTCCTATACCACAACAATTGAACAGCTGTTTGGAACAGGCATTATGGTTCCTGATTACGGGGTCATTTTAAACAATGAACTAACAGATTTTGATGCGGTTCCAGGCGGAGCCAACGAAGTTCAGCCGAATAAGCGGCCTTTAAGCAGCATGACTCCGACGATTTTGTTTAAAGATGACAAACCAGTTCTCACCGTCGGATCTCCTGGAGGGGCAACGATTATTTCTTCCGTGCTGCAAACCATCCTCTATAATATCGAATATGGAATGGAATTAAAAGCAGCGGTTGAAGAGCCGAGAATTTACACAAACAGTATGAGCTCCTACAGATACGAAGACGGAGTTCCAGAGAATGTACTCAGCAAATTAAAAGACATGGGCCATAAATTCGGCACAAGTCCAGTGGACATCGGAAACGTGCAAAGCATTTTTATCGACCGTGAAAACGGCACCTTCAAAGGAGTAGCCGATTCAAGCAGAAACGGTGCAGCGATTGGAATTAATTTAAAGCATAAATAAAAAAGAAAAACTGTACTCATTTTTGCCGAGTACAGTTTTTTTCTATGGACGATTAATCATGCTCGCGGTCCTCGCAAACTCTTTAAGGTACGAATACCGTTCAATATAACATCCAGACATGTGCCAGACAACAAATCGAATCGCATAAAGGTTTATCAGCTAATCAATTCAAATCCCTTAATGCTTTTTTGAAAATAGTTTCCAGCTTACGAAAACAAAAATCTATCCAAGCATCCCTCTGAATCTTCTCTTTTTGATTAGACTGATGGAATAAATTTGGTCTCATTCAATTCTGCAATAAACCGCTGAAATGCACTGGTCATAAAAAAGTCTTTTCTGTAAATAAATACGATCGTCATATCCTGATATGATGCGGGAAGCTGGTGAACGTAAACCCTTTGGCGATAGGCTGAGCAGGTAATGGCCGACTTTGGCAGCAGCGCCGTCCCCAAACCAGCGGAAACACCTCTGATAACGGCTTCCAATGTGCCAAATTCTATGATTTTTTGCTGTTGAATACCTGCTTCCTCAAGTAATCTTTTGACCCTATCGCGATGAGAGCAGCCGGTTCCAAAAAAGAGCATTGGCAACCGAAGCATGTCCTCTATCGCCCCTTCCTCCGGTGATATTAACACCAATTCCTCACGGGAAACAGGAATTTGTTTGATATCCGTGTATTCAACAGGACCGTACACAAAAGCGCCATCCACCTTATGATCTAGAACTTGCCGAACCAAACTGTGCGTATCACCTGTGTTCACTGATAAATCAACTTCAGGAAAACGTCTGAGGAATGAAGCTGCATGTTCAGGCAGATGAGTGACCGCTGTTGTTTCCAATGCTCCGAGCCGCAACGGCCCTTTCGGATGCTGATTTAATTGTGCTGATTTCTCAGCTTCGTCTAATAATGATAACACTTGATCTGCGTATTGTAATAGGTTTTCCCCCGCAGCCGTTAACTTCATTCCACGATTTGTCCGGTGAAATAACTTGATATTCAGATCTGTTTCAAGCTTATGGATTCTTGCTGTTACATTAGATTGAACATAATTCAGCTGCCGGGCTGCTTTTGATATACTTCCTTCACGGGCAACAGCCCGGAATATCTTTAATTCTCCACTTTCCACACGCTGTCACCTTCTTGCTATGATTAAAAGTGATACCGACAATCATTTTTGTTCATTTTACTTGAAGAAAACCGCTGTGTAAAATATGTGAAGGTCATAGATTACGAGGGAATTAGGAGGCAGACGGCATGAAAGCGGTTGTTCATAACGGAAAAAGCGGACTTCGGGGGTTAGTGTATCAGGACATCCCTTCTCAAAATCCCGGATACGGAGAAGTGAAAGTAAAGTTGAAAACGGCAGGATTAAATCATCGGGACCTGTTTCTCATGAAAAATAAAACCGAACAAGATCCTGAGTTTATTCTGGGCTCTGACGGTGCTGGCATGATTGAAGCGGTCGGTGAAGGTGTAAATGATCTGGCTGTTCATACAGAAGTGGTGATTTTACCGACATTGAATTGGGAAGGAACAGATGATGTACCTCCTGTTCCGGATATTTTGGGAGGCCCTTCAAACGGAACACTTGCTGAATATGTGATCATTCCTTCACAAAACGCAGTGAAAAAACCTTCTTATCTATCCTGGGAGGAAGCAGGCGTTTTGCCATTATCAGCTCTGACCGCATATCGAGCAATTTTTACAAAGGCCCAATTAAAAAAAGGCGAGCATATTTTGATACCCGGAATTGGAAGCGGCGTTGCAACCTACGCGCTATTAATGGCTAAAGCAATTGGAGCAACTGTCAGCGTGACTTCTCGAAGCCAGGAGAAAAGAAAAAGAGCAATACAATTAGGAGCTGACCATGCTTTTGACAGTTACAGCAATTGGTCTGAACATCTTCAAGGACAAAAAGCTGATGTCATTCTCGACAGCATAGGGCCGGCCCTCTTTTCAGAATACTTTGATCATGTGAAACCAAACGGCCGTATTGTCAGCTTTGGTGCAAGTTCGGGTGATAATCTCAGTTTTCCACTGCGTTCTTTATTCTTTCCGCAAATCAATCTATTGGGAACGTCAATGGGAAGCAGTGATGAATTTCATGAAATGCTGCATTTTATGGAAAAACATAAACTTCGGCCCGTGCTTGACCGGACATATCCTATAGAACAAGCACATGAAGCATATACCAGAATGCAGGAAGGTAGCCAATTTGGGAACATCGGGATCACAATAGATTAAAAAAGAAACCGGCTGACAAACAGTCCGGTTTCTTTTTTTATATAATCCCCTTTATTTACGGTAGAACGGAACTCCCCATCAAATACCGATCAACTTCACGCGCCACTTCACGGCCTTCATTAATCGCCCATACGATTAAACTTTGCCCTCTTCTTGCATCCCCTGCGGCGAAAACACCATCGATATTTGTTTTATAATCCCCATATGCTGCGCTGATTTTGTTGTTATTAGAATCAACACCGAATTGTTTTAAAAGCGGCTGTTCTGTGCCTTCAAAGCCGATAGCGATAAAGACGAGCTGAGCAGGCCATACTTTTTCAGTTCCAGGCAGTTCGCGGAACTCGTATTTTCCATGCTCATTTTTCACTTTCTCCATTTGAATCGTATGGAGCTCTTTCAATTTGCCGTTTTTATCGGCAACCAATTTTTTTGTTTGGATCGAATATTCTCTCGGATCTCTTCCGAATTTTGCTTCTGCTTCTTCATACGCATATTCAAGCGTAAAGACGTGCGGCTGTTCAGGCCACATATTATCATTCGTGCGAGCTGGAGGTAGTTTCGGGTGTTTGCCGAATTGGTGCACGCTTTTGGCTTTTTGGCGCAAAGCGGTAGCCACACAGTCAGCTCCTGTGTCCCCGCCTCCGATCACGATAACATCTTTCCCCTTCGCATCAATGAATCGCTTGTCTTTAAAGTTAGAATCTAAGTAGCTTTTTGTAGCAAGCGTCAAGTAATCCATCGCGTAGTGAACACCTTTTGATTCGCGTCCCTCGATCAATAGATCGCGCTGTTTTTGAGCTCCTGTGCAAAGGATCACGGCATCAAATTGCTCTTTCAGCTCATCAGCCGTTATATCAACGCCAATTTCCGTATTTGTAACAAAATCGATTCCTTCTTGCGTCAGCAACTTAATGCGGCGGTCGACAATTCCTTTTTCAAGTTTCATGTTTGGAATGCCGTAAGTTAAAAGTCCGCCCGCTCTGTCTGCGCGTTCAAATACAGTGACAGAATGTCCAGCCTGGTTCAGCTGGTCAGCACTCGCCAGTCCGGCTGGGCCCGACCCAACGACGGCAACTTTTTTGCCTGTTCGTTTTTTCGGAATTCTAGGCTGAATCCAGCCATTCTCAAACCCTTTATCGATAATGGTTCGTTCAATATTTTTAATCGATACGGCCGGGTCGGAAATCGCTAGTGTACATGAGCCTTCACAAGGAGCGGGACAAACCCGCCCTGTGAATTCAGGAAAGTTGTTTGTTTTTAAAAGCCTTTCTAATGCTTCTTTCCATCTGCCTCTGTAGACAAGGTCGTTCCATTCAGGAATTAAGTTGTAAATCGGACAGCCGGATGTAAATCCATTAATGTCAGCACCGATCTGGCAAAACGGTGTACCGCAATCCATACACCGTGCCCCCTGCCGTTTCGACGCTTCTTCTGAAAAAGGAGCAGAATATTCCTTCCAGTCCTTTAAGCGAGTGAGAGGGTCTCGCTCAGCTGGTTTTTCTCGTTTGATTTCCATAAATCCAGTTGGTTTCCCCATGTTCCTCTCCCCTTCCTTACTGCACTACCGCTTGTTTTTGTCCCACCGGCGCTGTTTTCTGCTTTGGTTTCGTATTGGCTTCAAACGCGTACATAACGGCTTCTTCCTCAGATAAGCCCGCAGCTTTTTGCTCTTCGATGCTCGCAAGCATTTGTTTATAGTTTTTCGGAATCACTTTAATGAATTTTTTCACACTGTCTTCCCACTGTTCAAGCAGGTCTGCAGCTTTTTGGCTGTTTGTATACGCAGCATGCTTTTCAAGCATTGCTTTAACTTGTTGAATTTCTTTTTCATCCTCTAATGACTCAAACAAAATCATTTCAAGGTTGCATTTGCGTTTAAATGCTTTTACATCTTCGGCCAATACATACGCGATTCCGCCGGACATACCAGCCGCGAAGTTTTTGCCGACATCACCCAGTACGACAACATTTCCGCCTGTCATGTATTCACAGCCGTGATCACCGATGCCTTCAACAACAACATTCACACCGCTGTTCCGAACGGCAAAGCGTTCACCTGCACGGCCGTTAATATATGCTTCTCCGCTCGTCGCGCCATAGAATGCCACGTTGCCGATAATCACATTTTCATGTGATGCGGAGTTGAATCCTTCCGGTGATTTGACAATGATTTTTCCGCCAGACAGACCTTTTCCGACGTAGTCATTTGAATCTCCGTCTAAATAAAGCGTCATGCCTTTAGGAACGAACGCTCCAAAGCTTTGGCCGGCTGATCCTGTGAATTGCAGCTTAATCGTATCTTCCGGAAGTCCTTCTTCACCGTAACGTTTCGAAATTTCACTGCCTGTTACAGTGCCTGCTACACGGTTTGTGTTATTGATTTCGACTGAAATATCAGCTTCTTTCCCAAATTCAATGGCATCTTTTACAGCAGGAAGAATCGTTGTGATATCGAGCGATTGATCAATTTTATGGTTTTGCGGTGTTTGGAATGTCCGTACGCCTTCCGGCTGATAAAGAAGAGTGGACAAATCAAGTTGGCTCGCTTTCCAATGCGCCTTTGCCCGCTCACTCACGTTAAGTGCGTCAGTGCGGCCGATCATTTCATCGAACGTTTTAAAACCTAATGCAGCCATGTATTCACGGACTTCTTCAGCAATAAACAGCATGTAGTTCACAATATGATCAGGATCTCCCATGAACTTTTTGCGAAGTTCAGGATTTTGAGTCGCTACCCCGACAGGACATGTATCCAAATGGCAGGCGCGCATCATAACACATCCGAGAACAACTAACGGAGCAGTTGCGAAACCGAATTCTTCGGCGCCGAGCAATGCGGCCATGACGACGTCCCGGCCTGTCATAAGCTTTCCGTCTGTTTCTAATACAACACGATCACGGAGTCCGTTCAGCATTAAGGTTTGGTGCGCTTCTGCAAGGCCCAGCTCCCACGGTAACCCTGTATGTTTAATGCTTGTTTTAGGTGAAGCACCTGTACCTCCGTCATAACCGCTGATCACAATGACATCTGCAGTTGCTTTAGCAACACCTGCAGCAATTGTTCCGACACCCGCTTTCGAGACCAGCTTCACGCTGATTCTTGCATCACGGTTCGAATTTTTCAAATCGTGAATCAGCTGGGCTAAATCCTCGATTGAATAAATGTCATGGTGCGGAGGCGGTGAAATCAATCCGACCCCTGGTGTTGATCCGCGGACATCGGCAACCCAAGGATACACTTTATTGCCCGGCAGCTGTCCGCCTTCTCCCGGTTTTGCGCCTTGCGCCATTTTAATCTGCAGCTCATCGGCGTTGACTAAGTAATGGCTTTTTACACCAAATCGTCCGGATGCAATTTGTTTGATCGCACTTCTTCTGTCATCGCCGTTTTCATCCGGCACAAAGCGCTTTGGATCTTCTCCGCCTTCCCCGCTGTTGCTTTTTCCGCCCAAGCGGTTCATCGCAATCGCTAATGCTTCGTGGGCTTCCTTGCTTAATGATCCAAATGACATCGCACCTGTTTTAAAACGTTTGACAATCGATTCAGCAGATTCTACTTCCTCCACTTTTAGAGGCTTGCGGTCTTCATCAAATGAGAACAGGTTTCGCAGGAATCCGATTCGTTCTTCATCTGCCGCTTTCGTATACTGTTTAAACAGATTGTAATCATTTCTGCGGCACGCCCACTGCAAGGTATGAATCGTTTTTGGGTTAAACGCGTGATGCTCTCCGCCGTTTCTCCATTGGAAGTCACTTCCCGGTTCAAGCGTTTTGCTGTAATCATCTTGATACGCTTCCTGGTGGCGGCGCTGCGCCTCTTCTGCAATGGTATTTAAGTCAATGCCGCCGAGCTGTGATGCTGTTCCCGTAAAATAACGGTCAATTACGTCATGGCTGATTCCCACCGCTTCAAAGATTTGGGCGCCCCTGTAGCTCTGTACAGTAGAAATTCCCATCTTTGACATCACTTTTACGACACCTTCGGTAATGCTTTTTCCATATTTGCTGACCGCTTCTTCATAGCTGATATCCAAACGGCCTTCGTCAATCTCCTGCTTGTAGGTTGCATATGCCAGATAAGGATTGACAGCATCAGCACCATAGCCGATTAGAGCTGCAAAGTGATGAACTTCTCGTGCTTCTCCCGATTCAACGATAATGCTGACTTTCGTGCGCAATCCTTTTCGGATTAAATGCTGGTGCAGTGCGCTGACTGCTAACAACGGCGGAATTGGCGTTAATTGCTCATTCATTGCTCTATCGGACAGAATCAAAAGACTTACGCCTTGGCTGATTGCTTTCTCAGCTTGGGTGAACATGTCTTTTAACCCGCGTTCAAGATCTTCTGAAAACAGGACATTAATTTTTTGGCTTCTTAAATCTGGATGGACGATTGTTTTCAGTGCATAAAACTGCTCATTTGATAACACGGGTGTATACAGCTTAATTCGGCGAACGTTTCGTTCATTTGGATGAAGGAGATCGCCTTCTGCTCCGAGCCAAGTCATTGTTGAAGTCACGAGCTGCTCGCGAATCGCGTCAATCGGCGGGTTGGTAACCTGTGCAAACAACTGCTTAAAGTAGTTAAACAGCGATTGCGGTCGATCAGACAAAACAGCAAGCGGCGAATCGTTCCCCATTGAGCCGAGAGGATCTTTTCCTTCTTTAATAACAGGAATTAAATATTTTTGAATATCCTCATATGTGTATCCAAACGCTTTCTGACGCGTAAGAAGATCCGCGAACTGCTCTTCCTCTTTTGTTTCCGGATCAGGATTCACTTGCACGAGCTCTTCCTCAAGCCATTTTTGGTATGGATATTCAGTTGCGATTTGTGTCTTTATTTCTTCATCAGAAATGATGCGGCCTTCTTCCAGGTCAATTAAAAGCATTTTTCCTGGTTCAAGGCGGTTTTTATATAAGACGTTTTCCTGTTCAACTTCAATAACGCCGACTTCAGATGAGAAAATAATATAATCATCCTTTGTCACATAATAACGAGCCGGACGTAAACCATTACGGTCAAGGATTGCACCGATTTGTTTTCCGTCAGTAAATGAAATGGCAGTCGGACCGTCCCAAGGCTCCATTAATGAACTGTGATACTCGTAGAACGCTCTTTTTTCTTTAGACATGTGCGTATTTTCTGTCCATGGCTCAGGAATCAGCATCATCGCCGTATGTGCCGGCTTGCGTCCCGCCATAACGAAAAACTCAAATGCGTTATCCAAAATGGAAGAGTCACTGCCGTCAGCATTCAGAATCGGAAGAATTTTATTGAGATCCTCACCAAAGCTTTCAGACACAAATTGCTGTTCACGTGCTCTCATCCAGTTGATATTTCCTCGAAGGGTGTTAATCTCACCATTGTGAACCAAATAGCGGTTTGGGTGTGCCCTTTCCCATGTAGGGAAGGTATTTGTGCTGAAGCGTGAATGAACTAGTGCAAAAGCGGATACGAATGCCTCATCTTGCAGATCGGAATAAAACGCATCAACCTGTTCAGGTGTTAAAAGGCCTTTATAAACAATAGTTTGGCTTGAAAGACTGGCAAAATAAAAATCTAGACCTTCCGTTACTCCCCAGTTTTCAGCCTGTTTACGAATGACATACAATTTTCGCTCAAACGACAAATCATCCTTCAGGTCAGAACTTGCGCCAATGAATACTTGACGGACAAAAGGACAGCTTTTTTGTGCTACTGTTCCGATTTTTCCGACATTTACAGGTACAGTTCTCCATCCAAGCACTACGTGGCCTTCCTGTTCAATCAGTGCATTGATTTGCTTTTCGATTTTTTTTCTTTCATCTTCCTTCTGCGAGAAAAAGACCATTCCTACCCCGTAACGTCCTTTTTCCGGCAGATTGATATCTTTGCACTCTTTCTTAAAGAAAGCATCAGGGATTTGAACCAGTAAGCCGGCGCCGTCTCCCGTATCCGGATCACTGCCTTGGCCTCCTCTGTGGTCGAGCTGGCAAAGCATCTGCAGTCCCTGTTTGACGATGTCATGTGTCGCCTTGCCTTTTAAGTGCGCATATAGGCCGATTCCGCACGCATCATGTTCAAATTCAGGACGGTAGAGACCTTGAGCTTTTGGCATTTGATTGTAAGTCATAATTCCTCTCCCCCGATCAGTTTCCGATAATACCGGTCATAAAATCTAACAACTCTAATATTATTGTAGGTTTTCAAAACGATATAAACAATATATAATTTAGATCAAAAGAATCTCAAAATGAGATAGATGGATGTGAAACATACATGGAGCTGCGCCAACTGCGCTATTTTATGGAGGTTGCTGAGCGAGAACACGTTTCAGAAGCCGCTGATTATCTGCATGTGGCCCAATCAGCCATCAGCAGACAAATTGCAAACCTTGAAGAAGAATTAAATGTCACTTTATTTGAGCGTGAAGGGAGAAATATCAAACTCACTCCGATTGGAAAAGAATTTTTAATTCATGTCAAAACAGCGATGAAAGCCATCGATTATGCAAAAGAACAAATTGATGAGTACCTTGACCCGCATCGCGGAACAGTAAAAATTGGTTTTCCTACAAGCCTCGCCAGTCAGCTTCTGCCGACTGTCGTTTCGGCATTTAAAGAAGAATATCCGCACGTCGAGTTTTTGCTGCGCCAAGGCTCTTATAAGTTTCTGATTGAAGCTGTCAGAAACCGCGATATCGATTTAGCGTTATTAGGCCCTGTGCCGACGAATTTTCCAGATATAGCAGGAAATATCCTATTCACAGAAAAAATTTACGCGCTTGTACCATTAAATCATCCGCTTGCCAAACAAAAAACGGTGCATTTAATCGATTTGCGCAACGATCAATTTGTGTTGTTTCCGGAAGGGTTTGTGCTCAGAAAAATGGCGATTGACTCTTGCAAACAGGCCGGGTTTGCCCCTCTTGTCTCTACGGAGGGTGAGGATTTGGACGCTATCAAAGGATTGGTGTCCGCAGGTATGGGTGTCACCCTCCTGCCGGAGAGCACTTTTGCTGAAACGACACCCCGATTTACAGTGAAAATTCCAATTGAGTTTCCTCAAGTTAAACGGACTGTCGGAATAATTAAGCCGAAAAACAGAGAGCTTGCACCGTCAGCGCAGGATTTTTATGAGTTTGTCATACAGTTTTTCTCGAAATTGGAACAGTATCAATAAAAAAACCCGAGCTTCTGTGCGGAAGTTCGGGTTTTTTTCGTGTATGTCTCCTATTTAATATACAGGTAAAGATAAATCCAAATGGCATACAAACGCTTCCGGATCGATCACAGCTTTGTTTTTCATACCTTTATTTTTTTCGGGTGTCTCAAGCTGCGTGGAAGAATAATTGACGATCCCGAGGCCGATGTCTTCACCATGAGAATCAGTCAGGCGGACAACAGCGCCGCTTTTAAATTTTCCTTTAATCTCCCTTACACCATCTGGGTATATACTCGATTGACCGTCAGCTATTTGGCCGGAACAGTCATCTGATAACACAATTTCACCTTCTGGTCCGGAATTAAAAGCGATCCACTGCTCTTTTTGATTCAACGGAAGCGTTCCCTCAGCTTCAAAATAGGTGCCTTCCGCCTCTCCATGAACAGCTTGATATAATATATCGGCGGCGTCTGCCTGGCCAAGAAATCCTTTAATGCCAGATGCCATCACAATTTTAAACGCATCCAATTTGGATCTCATGCCCCCGGTGCCGACTTCGCTGTCTGTATCGCCTGCGCACGCTTCAATTTCCGGTGTAATCTCACTGACCCACTGCACCCTTTTCGCTTTTGGATTATTTCGCGGATTGCCGTCATATAAACCGTCGATATCCGATAAAATCACAAGCAGGTCTGCATCGATTAATCCGGCGACTTTCGCCGCGAGTGTATCATTATCGCCAAACTTAAGCCGATTGACGGTCACTGTGTCATTTTCGTTAATTATCGGGATAATACCGCGTTCAAGCAGTACATTCATTGTGTTCCGAACATTGTGATATCGGTATTCATCAGAAAAGTCACTTCTCGTAATTAAAATCTGGGAAGCCACGTAACCGTGCGCCAAAAACAGCTTTGAATAAGCCTCCATCAGCAATCCCTGACCGATTGAAGCAGACGCTTGTTTTTCAGGCAGATTTTCTGGTCGTTGAAGAAATCCGAGCTTGCGATATCCTGCAGCTACTGCGCCGGAAGAAACCAGGATTACTTCATATCCGGCGTCTTTTAGTTTGGCAACCTGGTCTACTAAAGCTTCCAGTTTCCGAATGCTGATTTCCCCATGAAGACTTGTTAATGAACTGCTGCCGATCTTCACGACAACTCTTTTCATTTCTGTTTCAGACGTCACTTTATCACTCCTGTTTTATAGCGGTGCCGCTGTTTTTTCAAGATCATCGCTAATTTCCTTTGAACGCTTAGCTGCATGTTTAATGGCTTGAGAAATCGCTTCTCCGCCGCCGCTCTTCTTCAAAGCCTGCAATCCGGCAGCAGTCGTTCCATTTGGCGAGGTGATATTGTCTCTCAGCACCTCAGGCTGTTCTCCTGTTTCCATCAGCATTTTTGCAGCACCTAAGAGTGTCTGTGCACCGATGCTTCGTGATAATTGTTTATCGAGTCCCGCTTCTTCGCCCGTCTTTTCAATGAATTCCATTAAATAATAAAAATAAGCAGGGCCGCTGCCGGCAATTCCCGTGAAAATGTCCATTTGATTTTCCTGGATGGTATACACTTCACCCATACAGCCGAGCAAAGCCGCCGTCAGTTTTTCTAAATCATCTGTCACATGCCTGCCAAGCGCGATGGCAGTTGCAGAAGCGCCGATCATACTTGATGTGTTAGGCATTACTCTGACAACCGGCTGTTGATTATGCAATGATTGTTCAATATAAGAGGTGGTTATGCCGGCTAGCACCGACAAAATTAATTGATGGGGTTGGATACGTGTTTTTAATGATGACAGAGCGTTTTCAGCATCTTTTGGCTTCATCGCCAAAATGAGCACATCCATGTCTTCAATACATAAGTGATCCGGCGCCACGCCTTTGATTCCATATTGAAGTTCAAGCTCAGCTAATCGCTCCGTATTGCTGCGGTTTGTAACGCAGATGTTTTGTTTTGGGATTTTTTTGGCACGAACGATACCTGATATCATTCCTTCCGCCATAGATCCGGCTCCAATAAAAGCTACCTTTTTTTGATCAAAGATCGGTAACATCTCCTTTGTTCGCTTTTTTGTTCGTATTTTCACACGTTTAAAATGTTACCACGTGAGGAAATGATGTCAAGTTTGAAGGTCACTATTGATTTGTATTGTTTCATTTCGACAAATATGTATAATGAAAAACAGAAAACACCCGATACTCGTGGCTATACCGGGTTTTTTCTATGTTAAAAATTATCTGACAGTGCTTTTTCAATCAGTTTTTTACAGCGATCCAGCTCCACTTTCAGCTGTTTTTTATACAGCTTGGCTGCCTCGTAATCTTTAAATTGATAGAGGACAACTTCTTGAAGTTTAGCCCCTTCTTTTTTTACTTTGATTTGTTTTAATATCCCATCATCAAGGAGCTCATGCAAAGACCGGTAAACCTCTGTATGGTTTGGTTTAAAACCAATCTCTTTAAATTCTGATCGAAGCACTTCCAGAAGCTTTAATCCGTAGAGTCTTTTCTGCTCAGTCATGGTAATCATATAAAGTTTCAAAAACGCACGCTGTTTGACCAAAAATCCAGTGGAACTTCTTTTTTCTTCTTTCATCGTCTGCACCCCTTCTCTGTAAACTGAGAATACTATGTACTAAATATTCAATTTTTCCTATTGTTCTCCTGCTTTCTATTAATGATCTGGTTAATCAAGTTATTTTGTGATTGATGTTTATATGGCTAGAGAGAATAAAAGATAAAGTGAACATTTGGTACACAGTTTGTTTTGTTCATTATAACTTGTTTTCACTATTATCTTCAATTTAAAACTATTGTTCGATTCACATTTTCTTCAATATATGTCCGTTGAATTGAAAAACAGCCTTTGATAACGTATGGATAAAGGAGATGATAAAATGACAAAGCAAGCAGCTCGTCCTGCCAAAGATGAACGTTACGCCAACTTAATCCCCATGAAAGAATTACAATTCGAAAAAGACCGTCTTTTCCCCTTCCCGATTTATGAGAAGCTTCGGAAATTGTCTCCTGTCCGCTATGACAAACAGCGTGATTGCTGGGATGTTTTTAAATATGATGACGTTCAATTCATCCTGAAAAATCCCAAACTTTTTTCATCTAAACGCGGCATACAGGCAGAAAGCATTTTAACAATGGACCCTCCGAAACATACCAAATTACGCGCACTCGTCAACAAATCGTTTACTCCAAAGGCAGTGAAACAAATCGAAACCCGCATAAAAGACGTTACAGCATTCCTCTTACAGGAGGTGCGGCAAAAAGACACAATCGATATGATAGATGATATAGCAGGCCCCCTTCCTGTTATTATCATTGCTGAAATGCTTGGAGCACCGATTGAAGACCGGCACATCATCAAAACATACTCCGACGTACTCGTGTCCGGAGCGAAGGACAGTTCAGACAAATCTGTTGATGACATGGTTCAAAAACGCCGGGACGGCCACGCATTCTTAAGCAACTATTTTAGAGACATTCTATTAAAACGACGAGCTCAGCCAAAAGAAGATTTGATTACAATGCTTTTGCAGTCAGAGGTGGATGGAGAATATCTAACAGAAGAGCAGCTGCTCGGTTTTTGCATTCTTCTTCTTGTCGCGGGAAACGAAACGACTACTAACTTAATCGCGAATGCTGTTCGCTATATCACGGAAGACACAGCCATGCAACAACAGATAAGACAAAATACAGACTATGTCCCCAATGTAATAGAAGAAACGCTCCGCTATTATCCGCCTGTTCAAGCCATCGGACGAGTTGCAGCAGAAGATATAGCGCTTGGCGGAGCATTGATAAAGAAAGGATCTTCCGTTATCAGCTGGGTCGCGTCAGCCAATCGGGATGAAGCTAAATTTTCTGAACCTGATCGTTTTATCATTAACCGCCCCTCCTATCCCCATCTCAGCTTTGGGTTCGGAATTCACTTTTGCCTCGGGGCACCGTTGGCCAGACTCGAAGCAAACATCGCTCTTTCCTCCCTCTTGTCTATGTCAGCTTATATTGAAAAAGCTGATGATGAACAGAGACTTGAAGCGATACCAAGTCCATTCGTGTTTGGCGTTAAACATTTACCTGTGCGGATTGAATTCAAATAAAAAAAGCCTGTCACTAGACAGGCTTTCGTTTTACGGATTTGTAGACCACAATCCTGCAGATTTAATGAAAATACGCGGATCTAATTTCAATTGAGCCACCATATATTCAGCAAGATCCTCAGGCTGCATAACCTTTTCAGGATTACCGTCTGTCAGGTTCAGTTCAATCGACATATCACTTGCGACAGTGCTCGGCGTTAACGCGCTGACTCTGATATTATGCTTTCTCACTTCTTGCATGAGAGATTCCGTTAACCCAAGAACGGCAAATTTAGATGCGCTGTAAGCGCTTGTGACAGCTGCTCCTCTTTGGCCGGCTGTAGAAGAAATATTAATAATGTCACCAGCTTTGCGTTCAATCATTTCAGGAAGCACCGCACGAGTAACATGGTATACACCCATTAGGTTCACTTGAATAATATTTTCCCACTCATCAGCCGATAGATCTAAGAATCCGCCAAATTTGCTGATTCCGGCATTGTTAATAAGAATATCAATCTCGCCAAGCTCCTCTTTAATAGAAGCCACAGCTTGATCAACCTGTGCTGCATCCTTTACATCCGCAGCAGCAAACGCAGCTTTCACACCAAGTGCTTTTACTTCTTCTGCGACTTTCTCAACATTAGCGGCAGTGCGTCCGATTAAACCGATATTTGCGCCTTCTTTCGCAAGCGCAAGAGCTGTAGCGCGTCCAATTCCTCTGCCTCCGCCTGTGATAAGAGCAGTTTTATTTTGTAAACTTTGCAATTGAAGCACCCTTTCTTTGTTTACATATGTACGATAACACATTATAAGCACATGAAAACCAATACGCAAATCATATGAACTGCGCAGATAACATTTCACCTGATTATAATAGGCGGAATAGGGTATGACATTAGAAAAGGGGTGAACATATATATGGTTATCGTTTATATCAGTATTGCAGTAATAGCCATTTCAATCATTTACTTAGGGATAAATGTGATTCAAAACAAGAAAAAAATAGATCCCGCCATGAAGGAACTCACTGCAGTTACGCAATCGATGCAAAAACAAGTTGAAGTGGTAAAAACGGAAGCACAGCAGCTGTCTCAAAAGCAAAAAATGATTCAATACGATGTTGAAATGAAAAAAACCGCGTTGCAGCAGACTGTTGCTGAAGTGAAAGAAGCGCCTCAAGCAGTTAAAGAGGTGTGGCATGCTAATAGAGGTTAAATATGAATGATATCCCGTTGTTACGTTTAAAATGGACAATGGGATATCATTTTTAGGGAGGTTAAGCCCATGATTGAAAACCGCAGCGGTTTAGCAGCATTTGCAGAGAAACTACATACTCTTCCGGTATCAAGACCGCTTTCGAAAACGGATTTGCTCACTTCCCCATTTCGCATACACCAAGAAAACGCGCTTGAAATGTACTATTCACCTCATAATGAATATATCAATCAAGCTGCTTCGATTGTGATTTCAGGCATAACGCCGGGTTTTTCACAAATGAAAACAGCTTATGAAACAGCCATCGAAAGCTTGCACAAAGGCCGTTCTCTAGAACAGATGGCTTTAGACACCAAAAAAGCGGCAGGACTTTCTGGAACTATGAGACATAACCTGATAACGATGCTGGATCAATGCGGACTGCCGCAGGTTTTAGGCATTCAAAGCGCCGCACAGCTTTTCGGCGACTTGCGCCATATGCTTCACACCACTTCTGTTATCAAATACCCTGTTTTCATTCAGCAGAAAAACTATACAGGACATAGTCCTGTTATCCCCCGCTCATCTATGCTAAGCACTTATGCATATAAGTATTTCCCCGCTGAACTTGAAAAGCTATCGGGCCCTGCTCTTCTTATCCCGCTAGGCAAAGCAGCCGAAACAGTCTGTGAAACACTGATCAGGCAAAACAGCAACTGGCAGCTGACCTGCCTTCATGGCTTCCCTCACCCATCGGGCGCGAACGGTCATCGAATGAAACAATTTAAGAAAAACAAAGAGGATTTAGAAAAACAAATTCGATCCTTTGTTTCATCAAATTCGCTTTCCATATAGAAAAGAGGAAATAAAAGGGATATGATAAACCTACATACATCATTAGGGAGGGATTTGGTGTTTCCTGTATTAGAAACCGACAGGCTTATTCTAAGAGAGATGACAGAGAAAGATGCGGAAGCCATTTTTTCTTGTTTTTCAAACCATGACGTCACTCGCTACTACGGACTTGATCCCTTTGAAAGTATAGATCAGGCAAATACAATGATTCACCAGTTTGCCGACAATTATCAAGAAAAACGAGGAATACGGTGGGGAATTGAAAGAAAAGACACCAAAGAACTCATCGGTACGATTGGATTTCATGCTTTGGCTCCCAAGCATAAACGTGCAGAAATCGGTTATGAAATCAGCCCGGCGAATTGGCGAAACGGCTATGCGTCAGAAGCCATTTTAGAAATTGTGTCTTACGGCTTTGGCATCCTTGGACTAACGCGAATCGGTGCAGTTGTTTTTAGGGAAAATAAAGCGTCAAATCGTTTGCTGCTAAAAATGGGATTTGAAAAAGCAGGCGTATTAAGACACTATATGTACCAGAGCGGTGTGCCTTATGATACAAATGTTTATTCTATTATAAAATCATGAAAAGCAAGAGAATGATAAGACATTCTCTTGCTGCTCTTCCTATCTCTCGTCTGCCTTTCCCTCTTCAAGGTTGCCTCCCAAAATATGATAGCTGAAAATACTTACAGCAGAGGCAATCAAAAAGACTACATATCATCACGGCATTGACGAAGACGAAGCCTTGTCATATAAAAAAGATTCATAGCGCTCTATACATCTAGGGACATCCATTAATAAATCCCTTTTTTTGTCCTGCTTCTTGAAATAAAGCCTCCAAAGATATAAAATAATGCCGACCAAAGAAAGATATAAAAAAGCTGAAATTTGAATTCCCGCACTGTCTGCCCCATTTCTATTCCATGGATAAAGGTCATGAATGCTTTTTGCGGCAAAATGGTACAGAGTACATCTAAGACGGGGAGATTAGGCGTAAAAGAAATAAAGCAGCCTGACAATACAGACGTAACCACACTGATTCCGCTCGTCATCAAGCTTAAGTTTCGATCCATAACTGAAGACATAAAAATAGCGAATGACGCTGCAAGCACTGCGAGAACAGCCAGCAGTTCAGCAAAAATGTCCAAGCGAAAGCCAATATCCACATGAAATAATAATGTTGTCATCACAATGGCCAGATAGGTTGGTATATATAGACATAAAAATGTAAAGGTAAATTGAACAATCAGATATTTGTTCTCGTTTACAGGTGACACTAAAATCCGCCTGAAGGTTTTAAGCATCCGATCTTCAGGATACAAGGCAGTGAGCGCGACACCTTGCATAAAAACAAGCATCACGATAAATCCTAAAATATTTGTGCCTGTCCCCCTTTCAGTCCTTATTTTATCCTCTCCTTTATAGCTGATCGGCATTTTCCCAGTCTCAAAAAGCTCCCGAATCATTTTTTCATCAGCTTTACTTTTCAAAGTGGTTACCTTATAGTCTTGATGATTTTTTTCTACAACTGCTGCATATTTTCCTAACACAAGATCAGAAAACCTCGGCTTTTGATGGACCATAACCACTCGAAAGGCAGGATCTTTGGGGAGATTTTTCATCTCATCCTGCTCCGTAACAAATGCAATGGTTTCTTTTAAGACAGGTTTACCGGAAAAAAGAATGGCTGCTCCAACCATCAGCGGAATGATGATCACTGCAATGATAATAATGGCTTTCTTGGCCAGTATTCGTTCCCACCTATTTCGGAATAGATTCAGCATACATATCCCTCAGGCTTAAAAACAACATGGGAAACGGCAATACAAACGACTGAAGCCAAGAGAAGAATGGATACCACAGGCAGCAAAATACTGAAATCATGATCATAAATGAGGCGAAATGAGCATTCCGCTACCCATTTAACCGGAGAAAATACGGAAATTTCATTTACGGTATCTCCAAATCTATGAATCCCGAAAAAAACGCCTCCTAAAAAAACAAAAAAAGCAACTGGAATTTGCATGATGCTATTCGCCCGTTCTTCATTTTTGAAAATGCAGCAAAACATGGTGCCGAAACAGCAGCCAAAGAACAAAAAGACATGCAGTAAAAGCAAGATATACGGAAGGTCTTCACCGCCAAAGTTCAATTTAAAAATCGTTTGAGCCGTCCATACATTCATGGTGTACAAAATCACACTGAATATGTAAGTTGATAGTAATTTTGAAAGATAAATACTTGTCTTTGAAACGGGTGCGTATACAAGGCGGATGTTTCCTCTCTTCACCTTTTCTTCCATAAATGTGTTGGACGCGGTCATCGCGATCAGAGCCGCTGAGAAAATCATCATATTCACCCCGTAATAATCGTAGGAACTGATACGGCCTGCCCCAAAGCTATTTTTTGTGACAAAGCCCATGATCAGAATAAGAATGAAAGGAAAAATCGTATTGGCTAAAATGAGAACCGGATTCCTTAAAATATTCCTAAAATCAAATGACATTACTTTCACTAAATTCATGATGCCTCTCCTAATCTCTTAAATTTCTTCCCGTCAGCTCTAAAAATACCGTTTCTAAGGATGCCTCTTGACTGCTCATATGCAGAATGCTGCATCCTTGAACACTTAATTCTGCTATGATTTCACCTAGGGGATCTTGGATCTTTCGGACTGTAACTTTCAATTCATCCTCTATAAAGAGCACTTTTATAACCCCTTCGATATCCTTTAGAATGTTTTTGTTTAATTTATCTGCATTCGCCAGCTGAAAAGAATAAGTCATTTCTTTATTTACTTTTTTGTATAATTCCTCTTTCGTCCCGTTAGCAATGATTTTTCCTTCATTCATAATCATAATCCGATCAGCAATAGCCTCCACCTCTTCCATATAATGTGTTGAGTAAATGATGCTTGCTCCTTTTTCTTTCAGCACTTTAATAGACTCCAGAATGTGGTTTCTGGATTGAGGATCTATTCCAACAGTCGGTTCATCCATAATAATCAGTTTCGGCTGATGGGCAATAGCACAGGCAATGTTTAATCTTCTTTTCATCCCACCTGAAAAAGTCTTAGGCTTATCATCTTTACGATCATATAGCTGTACGAGCTCCAAAGCCTCCTTAACCCGGGCTTTCAGACCTTCTCCTTTAAGAGAGTATAGACTGGCAAAAAAGCGAACATTTTTCTCAGCGGATATATCCTCATAGATGGCGATATCCTGAGGGACAATTCCAATGCCCATCTTCATTTTTTTTGCGCCGTTTTTTACATTATGGCCCAATATCGTAACATTTCCGGAAGTGGCCGACAGTACTCCGGATAAAATATGAATCGTTGTGCTTTTTCCTGCTCCGTTTGGGCCAAGAAGCCCAAGAACTTCACCCTCCTTTACTTCAAATGAAATGCCGTCTACCGCAGCTTTGTTCGTGTACTGCTTTGTCAAATTTTCAATTGATGCCACGCTGTTCATACGTATCTCCTTTTACATTCTCCGTTTTGCGAATTCCTGAAGAACTTTTATTTTCAGATCATCACGTTCTTGTTCAATTTCAAAGTCACGAGCATCTTCTTCGAAACCATCCTGCTCTTCTCCGTCAAAACTGTATAGCTTTTTCAATAAATTCCACAGTGTCTCTAATTCTTCCGTCGAAAATCCTTGAAATATATCTGCCATAAAGTACACAGCTTTTTCACCGCATTCCTCTAAAACGCGTTTTCCAGAATCGGTAATTTTCACATTAACCGCACGCTTGTCACGTTTACTTGGCACAGTAACGGCATATCCTCTTTTTTCAATACTGCTGACCAGCCTGTTTATGTTCTGTTTCGACGTACCTAATTTTTTGGCAATGTTGTTGAAAGTGGTTTCTTCTTCCGGTAAATGCAGTATGGAGACCATTGTCATAAATTGCCTAGTCGTTAAGCTTTCATAGTACTCATCACCTCGTGATTGAATTTTGTTTAAAACAGAAAAAAGTGTAGCGTAAGACTGCTGCATTAAAAATAAATCTTTTAGTTCCTTAGAAAAATCCATTATAACCCTCCTCAAAAAGACAATTTGTTGTCTTTATCATCATAGCACTTTTTGTCACTTTGTCAACATATTGTCTATTTTATTGCAAATCATACGACAATATCATATTGATCAATATGAAAAAGGTATATCATGGTTCGGTAACGTAAATTTGATAAGGAAAAAGCATTGGAATCCGCTTTTTTGAAGATTTAATTGAAGAGAAATACAGAAAACCATTAAATGCCGCGACATTACTACAATGGTTGAACGCGCGCCCTACAAAGATACATTTGAAGAAAATAGACATACAATCAGGAGAGTTAAGAAGCGATCGCTCAAACTATCATTCTTTATTGGGAGGACTGGTGATGATGAAGCCCCTTTCAGACCAAACATTCCGGAGCACTCTGTAACTGAAACCATTGCTGAAAAAAGCGCCCTATTCCAGGGGCGCTTTTCATCAGGATGCATATTGAGGGGAAATTGCTTTCTGTCCTTCTTTTTCTTCAGGTATCTTAATACATTTCGTCATGACTGCACTTGCAAGATAAAGCACCGCAAAAATCCAGACAACGCCTTGTGCACCGACGAGTCCGATGAACATCCAAGCTAAAGCAGGTCCGACAAATGCCGATAAGCCGGCTGCCAGGTTCAAAACGGACATGGCGGCTCCTTTGTCTTTTCCGGCAACTGTCGGCACAATCGCACCAATCGGCACGTAGCCTGCCAGCAAACCGCCCCATACAAAGCCGATAATACTCACAACCGCTATATTCCCGCCTGAAAAAACAGGCGCATAGTATAATAAAACGGTGAAAATGCCGCAGCCGACACCGCCAAACCAAATGACGGTGTTTTTCCATCCGAATTTATCACCGACAATTCCAAAAATGAGGTTAAATACAATATTGCCCAGAAAAATCGTTCCCCAAATCTGCAGCCACACATGAGTTGAAATGCCATGCTGAGCCATGTGCATCGGCAAAAACACAGGAAAACCATATGTGCCGATGCTGTTGATGATTCTAATCACTCCTCCTGTCAGCACCTGCGGATTGGTAACGAGAATGGTAACGCCTTTTAAAAGCTCCTCCGCCGTTTCTGATCTTTTTCTTTTCTTCTTTTCAAATCGGTCTTTATTAACAAACAACGCGAAGACTGCGCCGAGGCATACCCAGAAAATAGAACTCCACAGCGTATTTAAATAACCAAACGTTTTAATGGCATAACTTGAATACCAAGCACCGAAAACAAACATGCCCAGACAATATGCAATCCAGAACCAGCCGACAGCTGTACTGAGCCTGTTCTGCGGTGTTCTGTAGATGACCCATGTCAAGAAGGAATAAGCAAATAGCGGGTATCCTAAGCCTTTAATAAAGTAAGTCACATACATGACAGGCAGATTTAGCTGTTCAAATCCGAAGACGATAAAAGCAGCTGTACCGATCACATAAAACAACAACCCCATAAACATCGTTCGCTTTGCCCCAAATGCTTCCAGACATACACCTGAAAACCATGAAGCAATGGCCAGTGAAATGCCGTATATACTGAAAATCGAAGCAGATTGCTGAACGGTGAGCCCATTTTCAATCAGAAAAGGACTGAGCCATCCTTGTTCAAGGCCGTCTCCCATCATAAACAGCACAACCCCTAAAAACCCCCAGGCCAGCCGCTTTGGTATACCAATTTGATCTAACATATCTGTATCCTCCTTAGATGCTTATCTCAATTACCGTATTACCTCGATAAAGTAAGAACATGTATAATTCCTCAAACGGCGGCAAATTCCGCCTTATGCTAATACCTTGTTTCCCGATGACGGCTCTAATCCTGAAAAGAAGCGCTGGACCTGCTTCCACTCCTCGTATAAAGCCATTTCTATCCGGCAATCCTGTGGCTCTATCACCCGAACACTTCCAGACATTTCTTCGGTCAAACGAAAGGCCTCATTGCAAACCACCGCAGCACCAACGACTGATGCCTGACTGTATCCTTCTTTGACATAGATTTTTTTCTGAAGAAGATTGGCGATATATTGTGTAAATGCTCTGCTTTGGAAACCGCCTCCGCATCCCCACACATAGTCACGATTAAACGGAGTGATCTCTGTTAAAATGTCAAAGTTCCATTTGATTGAACATGCAATCTCCTGTAATGCCGCACGTACAAAATGCGCTCTGCTTAAATGGGCTGAAAGCGGAACATCAAAGAGAAAGCCGCCCTTCGTTAGATTGTTTTTTTCTGCCGATAAATATGAACCAAGGGACGACACACAGGAATGATCTTCCTTAGCTATTGCAGCAATTTCTTGTTCCATCACATCGTACGGTTCATTCGGATAGAAAATATCCTTTAATTTTTGAAAATTCAGACCTGTTATCCCGGGATTCGTCTCTGCAAGCCACTGTCCTTGATCTGTGTGGCAGTTCAGCCAGGCTTTATGATGTCTGTCCTCATGAATTTCATCAATCATTTTGGTAATCGGTGTTGTCGTACCTGATACAATGACTGCATCTCCCAGAGCAGCGCCAGTGCTTTTGACAGCAAGCTGTGTATCTCCCCCACCCGCTATAACCTTCACATGATGTGACAGTCCCAATTCTGACGCATACTCATCAGTTATCGATCCAATGACTGTTCCCGCTCTTACTAGAGGCGGAAGAATAGATGGCGAGAAACCGAATATATTGCACATCTCTTCTGACCATGTATTTTGTTTTACATCAAACAGCAGCGTTTCCGTCGCCTGTGACGGTTCATATGTCAATACTCCGCTCAGCTGATACGTCACCCAATCACTGATGCTTGTGAAGCTTGCAGTTTTTTTCCATAAGGAGGGCTGCCGGTGCTTTAAACCATAAAGCTTTAGCGCTGAAAAAAGCGCAGTCGGCAGACGGCCTGTTCGGCTGTATACTTCTTCACGATTCGATATATTTCCCTCCCACTCCCTGCCCCGATTGTCAATGTTCGGCAGACCGAGGAAAGACTCACCATTTTGATCGAGCAGCACGATCCCCTGTCTTTGACTTGTTGAAGTGAGACCAATAATTTCAATATGATGAGAACGAGACATCGCACGTTTAGCCAGATTCATGATTTGATTCCACAGCGCCTGTGGAGAAAAATAGCGGCTGTCCGGATAAAGCGGCTCGGCCGTATATACAATGTCCTCCCGTTCAACCGTTTGAACGCTGCCCGACACACTTACGACTGCAACTCTTGCATTGCCAGTGCCAATGTCAAATACGAGATGACCTTTTTGTTTCGTCATCCTGATGCCCTCCTTTTCTTACACCTCTGCTGTAAGATCGTTTTTGTTATATAAAGTCGGAATATTGAGAGTTTTTTCATCCCTCCACTTTTTAAGCGCTTCGTTCAGAATGGTAACGTGATGATCCTCTACTTCAAATGTTGCTCCTGCTAAATGCGGTGTTGCCAGAACATTAGGCAATGAAATAAATTCATAATCCGATTCCTCTGGAGGCTCGTGATAAAAAACGTCTAATATTGCACCCCTGATTTTACTTTCTTTCAGTACAGATAAAAGATCCTCTCGGTTTACCACGACAGCTCGTGATGTATTCACGAAAATGGCGCTCTCTTTCATCAAGTCAAAATACGAACGATCAATGAGGCCAAGCGTATCATCTGTACGCGGCAGATGAACAGAAACGATATCACTGTCTGAAAAAACCTTCTCCAGAGATACTTTTTCATATAGCGGATGATCGTGGTGTACGTATGGATCGTAATACAAAACCTTGCAGTCAAATGCAGTCAACAGTTTTGCGATCCTTTGCCCAACCGCTCCGAAACCCACCATACCCACGGTTTTTCCTGTTATTTCATTACCTTTGAATTTGGCATACGCCTGCAAATAATCGCTGTTCCATTTTCCATCCTTTAGCCATTGATTTGAGGTATTTGTATGACGGAGAAATGATATTACATTTCCGATAAACATTTCAGCAACAGCTTGTGCGTTTCGCCCAGGCGTATAGAAAACCGGAATGTCTCTGTTTGACGCTGCTGTCACATCAACATTGGAAGGCATTCCCCTGCATACTCCCACAAATGAAAGTTCCGGCATTGATGCAAACACGTTTTCTGTCACTTGATCAAGCTCAGTAATCAACCCCGTCGCATTTGACTCTTGTAATAGCTGAATCAATTCTTCTTCTCTATATGCCCGGCCGTTTTCTTTCCAAGACTGATAAACAACGGAACCGAACAATTTTTCAAGCTCTTTTCGTCCTTCTTCGTTATACGGTGCTGTAATCAAAACCGTCATGATGCAAAACATCCTTTTCATCGTTATTTTTCACACAAAAAAATCTCTCTCCAAAGATGGAAAGAGATTCATGTATAGGCGCACTCTGCCACAGACAGAAGCCGGTATAAACCTTACTTTCCTATCTTTCAAGCTGTCGCTTGCTGGAATTGGCACAATAATGTTGCCGAGGTTTCATAGGGCCAGTCCCTCCACCTCTCTTGATAGAAAATGTTTTGTATGCAATTTTCAGAATTAAGAATACGTTTATCATAAAGAAGACCCAGATTGATGTCAATGTCTTTTTTTCAGAATTGACGTTATCATTCGAAATGTTATAATTCTTACAATATATCTAACTAGGGAGAGGAACTGGGCTATGAAATCGTTTGCCACTCAACAAAACGGCATTTTTAAATCCGTTTGCTCACTGGACTGCCCGGACCAGTGCGGATTACTGGTACATAAAAAAGACGGGAAAATTGTGAAAGTGCAGGGTGATCCTGATCATCCCGTGACAGCCGGAAATATATGCAACAAAGTACGAAATATGGCTGAGCGCATCTATGATGAGAAGCGGCTGACGACTCCGCTGAAACGAATAGGTATGAAGGGCGAGGCAGAGTTTAAACCAATTTCTTGGGAAGAAGCGATTGACACCATCACATCTCGCTGGAAACAGCTGATTGATGAAGAAGGAGCTGAAAGCATATTGCCTTACAGCTTTTACGGCAATATGGGAAAATTAACAGCTGAAGGAATGGACCGCCGCTTCTTTTACCGTCTGGGCTCAAGCCAGCTTGAGCGGACGATTTGCAGCAAAGCCGGTTCAGAAGGCTATAAATATACCATGGGTGTGAGTGCTGGAATCGATCCTGAAGAAACGATTCATACAAAACTGTTTATCTTTTGGGGAATTAACGCAGTCAGCACAAACATGCATCAAATTACAATCGCACAAAAGGCACGGAAAAAAGGCGCAAAAATTGTTGTGATTGATGTGCATAAAAATCAGACAGGGCGTCTCGCAGATTGGTTTATTCCTATAAAACCCGGTACCGACAGCGCGCTTGCCCTTGGAATCATGCACATATTATTTAAAGAAAACCTTTACGATGAAGCGTTTCTATCAGAATATACAGTCGGCTATGAAGAATTGCGCGAGCATGTGAAACAGTATCATCCAGAAAAGGTATCGCTGATCACTGGTGTCAGTACCGACGATATCTATCAGCTGGCAAAAATGTATGGTGAAACCTCCCCTTCCTTTATCAGAATCGGAAACGGCCTTCAGCATCACGACAACGGTGGGATAATTGTTAGAACGATTGCCTGTCTTCCGGCGATTACCGGTCAATGGATGCATACAGGAGGCGGCGCCATCAAGCATAACAGCGGAATTTTAGAATATAACACCAACGCGCTTCAGCGTCCTGATTTACTGAAAGGCCGCACACCGAGATCGTTTAATATGAACCAGCTGGGCAGAGTCCTTCTGGAAACAGACCCTCCTGTTCGCTCCCTCTTTATTTATGGGACGAACCCAGCCGTTGTGGCGCCAGAAGCGAACAAAGTCAGACAAGGCCTCCTGCGGGATGACTTGTTCACCGTGGTTCATGATTTGTTTTTGACAGAAACAGCCAAATATGCGGACATTGTACTGCCTGCTACATCTGCTTTTGAAAATACTGATTTTTACACCTCATACTGGCACCATTACATTCAGCTTCAGCAGCCGGTGATTGAGAAATACGGAGAAAGTAAGTCTAATACCGAGGTATTCCGGTTATTGGCTGAGGCAATGGGTTTTACGGATCAGGAGCTGAAAGATTCAGATGAAGACTTAATCCGCCAGGCGCTTCACCATCCAGATAACCCTTATTTGGCAGAGATTCGTTATGAATCACTCACTGAACGTTCGTTTATGAAGGCGAAGCGTGAAAAGCCGCTGTTCCCGGGTAAACTGCCGACACCGAGCGGAAAAATAGAATTATATTCAGAAAAAATGAAACAAGCCGGTTTCCCGCCGTTACCGACACATACGCCGCTTGCGCCGGATCAAGAATTCCCGTTTATGTATGTTCCGGGGCCGAATCATAATTTCTTAAATTCAACGTTTTCCAACAATGCAAAGCACGTCAAACTTGAAAAAACACCGAAACTCTTTATCAACACGATAGATGCCGAAGAACACGGCATCACTGATGGTGAAGCTGTACGGATTTGGAACAGCCGAGGTGAGTGTGAACTAACCGCCGCAGTCGGAGAACAAGTGCTGCCCGGTGTTGTCGTCAGCCAAGGATTATGGGCAGATGAACCAGGCAAAAATCAGCTTGTTAACGCCCTGACCCCAGACCGCTTGTCTGATATGGGCGGAGGCGCCACTTTTTTCTCAGGCCGAGTGCAGATTGAGAAAGCATAGAAACCGTCCAGAGCTTGCTCTGGCGGTTTTTTGTGTACACAATCAAAAAAATGAAACCAATGATATGGATTGACCGTATAACATGACGATTACATAATGGAGGCAGACACATGGACGTTTTTTTAGGAATCGGTATTGCATTGGCTGGATATTTTATCGGAGAAGGATTAAAGCATATTAACAACCCAAAAGCTAACGGAAAAAATGACATCATGCTGATTAAAGAACGAGATATTCACTTTTACATCGGGCATTTTTTAGGCATAACCCAAGCGGAAGCGAAACACTTAGCGAAGGATCTCACAGACCTCCCTCATATTGAAATAAACGGAAAAAGATATGTGCAAAAACATATCTTAAGAGAATGGCTATTAACATTAGGAGAGGAACACCAAGCGAAAGATTAATACGAGTTTTTACAGGAGAGCGGTTCTTTCAGGCACCGCTCTTCCCCATTCAGCTGTCTTCCAGCCAGTAATAATTCTCAGCAGTATAGATTGGCCACCACCAAAACTTCGCTCCTCGGGAAAGGATAACCGGTCAAACCACAATTCAAATTCATGCACAACTTGATTGATTCTTCGTATGACTCAATACAGAAAGGGCTTTATTATTGTACAGGTAACAGCGATTAGTCCAATAAAACGAACTATGATGTTCAGTTTCCATAAAAATAAAAAGCAGGATCGGTAACCTGCTTTTCATGAATTTATTTATTTTCAGATTTTTCTTACAACCTGTTTTATTCAGGAAACTGCACATGCCCAGGAACTGTATATGACTTAGATGTTCCGTTTTCAGGAAGCTTTGGAATCGTGTCTTTTACAACTTTTCCGCGAATGTCAGTGATTCTGACTTTAAGAGAGCCCGTTCCTAAATTGGTGCTGAGGAAATGATTATAGTCCGTTTTCTCCATGTTGATCCACTTTCCATCTTTGTAGTATTCCATTTTCATAACGGGATACTTGTGATTTCTGACTTGAATTGCTGCCCACCACTGGCTGCTGCCTTCTTTAATCCGGTATGTGAAATTGCCAGTGATTGGCGCTTTGACCACACGCCATTTGATTTTAATTTTTCCATCTTTCATAGCACCGATTTTGCTGAATGCATTTGGTGAAAGATCAAGGGCTCCTGGGGCGCCCTCAGGATATAGATCGGTAACATAGACGACCGTCTTCCCCTTTGGCCCTTCCACTTCAAGATAAGAGCCGGCAAGAGCAGCTTTCACACCGCCGTAATTCAGGTCCTTTGGGTTAATTGCCGTAATCTCCATGTCGGATGGGATTGGGTCAAGAAGGAAAGCCCCTCCTGAATAGCCTGATCCGGTATAGGTTGCATAGCCTTCGTGCAAGTCGTTATAGGCTGCTGAAGCTTGCGGGCAAAAGCAAAGGATCATCAGCATAACTACGCTAATTACAGCACTCATCTTCTTTTTCATAGACATCCTCCTAATCCAAGCTTTAAATGAGAATCATTATCATTGTAATACTCATCAATGTGGATTAAAAGAGGACATAGATTCATAGATTCATAGATTGATTTATGTCTAATTCACTATTGTATATATAGCAAAGGGTGCACTTTATATGACAATGCAATCCTTATGTTCTGATGCACATATGAACCAAAATTCTTATTTCATTCATAGTGTATAAGCTCAAAAAATTCCCATCCCCGCTTCCACAAGCGGGAAAATTTTACTTTACTTTTTGCAACTTGATCAGAGCAGTAAGTATAATACCTAAAATGAGCACAATCGGAGCCCAAATAATGATGTAATGAAAATGCGGCTCTGCAAAAGCTACAATAATAGCCCCGACACAATATAATATGATAGCCAGCGCCCTTAACACAGCATCTCTTAAGAATGTTTTATTCTGTTTGGAGAAAAACAACCGGCCGGAAAGATCCTCTAAAAGAGAAGCCAATGTTCCGGTTAAAACAGTTGAAGAAATGCCTGCAATCCCCAGTCGTTTAGCTGCTATTGTTTGTATCCCCATGGCAATACTCAAAAGGATAATAAGGATGTACACGGGAACAAAAGCAGAAGATATTGAAAGACAAGCAAAAACAAATAAAATGAATGCCTCAATTGCCAGCGCTTTTGTTACAGGGGATGGCCAAAATGTTTTCTCTGCCTTTCCAACAATGATCGTGGAAACAATTACTCCCACGATAAAACCGATTAGCGCAGTTAAAGAATGAAAAACAGTGACTTGAAGAGATTTTCCGATCGCTAATCCCAATAAAACGATATTTCCCGTCATATTAGCAGTAAAGACGTGTCCTAGGCTTAAATAACCGATCACATCCACGATTCCCGCTGTTAAACAAAGAAGAGAAAGCAAAGTGTTTCGATATGCTGCAGCAGTCAATGGTGTATCAATCCTTTCGTGTGGTTCCAACTGTAACTCTTTTATTTGCATCAAAAAACATATAAAATCCCGGTTTTGATCAGGAATATAGACTCTATTCTTCCTTTTGTCCAACTGTAATAATAATCCATATGCAATTTATTTAAATTTGAAAGGAAGCTGAGTGGCTTTGAAACGATTTTCTTTATTATTTGCCATGTTAAGTTTATTATTGCTTCTCTTGCCTGAAAAAGCTTTAGGCGCCGTCGATTTTCCGAATACTTCGACGAATGGCATCTTAGGCTTTGCCGGAAATGCAAAAAATGAAAAAGGAGTCTCTAAAGCGAGCACAACCGGCGGAAAAAACGGTCAGATCGTCTATATCCAAAGTCTAAGTGATTTAAAAACCCATCTGAGCGGGTCAACACCTAAAATTTTAGTGCTTCAAAATGATCTAACCGCTTCCTCAAAAACAACGGTAACCATTGGTTCAAATAAAACACTGGTCGGTTCTTACGCTAAGAAAACGCTGAAAAATATTTATTTAACAACATCATCTTCATCTGGAAACGTCATCTTTCAAAATCTGACCTTTGAACACAGCCCGCAGATTAACGGAAATAACGATATTCAGCTTTATCTAGATTCAGGCTTCAACTACTGGATCGACCATGTGACATTTTCAGGACACAGCTATAGTGCTGGCGGAAGTGACCTGGACAAGCTGTTGTATATCGGTAAATCAGCTGATTATATCACCATCAGCAACTCAAAATTCGCAAATCATAAGTACGGTTTAATTTTAGGATATCCTGATGATTCCCAGCACCAATATGACGGCTATCCGCACATGACCATCGCCAACAACTATTTTGAGAATTTGTATGTAAGAGGCCCTGGGCTGATGAGGTATGGCTACTTTCATGTCAAAAACAATTACAGCAACAATTTTAACCAAGCGATTACCATCGCGACAAAGGCAAAAATATACTCTGAATACAATTATTTTGGAAAAGGCAGCGAAAAAGGAGGAATCCTTGATGACAAGGGCACCGGATACTTTAAGGATACAGGAAGCTATCCGTCCTTGAACAGGCAATCCTCTCCGTTGACAACATGGAATCCAGGCTCCAATTACAGTTACCGGGTTCAAACTCCGCAGTACACAAAAGAATTTGTCACAAAATATGCCGGATCACAAAGTACAACACTGGTTTTTGGCTATTGACACAAAGAGGGCTTGCGTAAAACGCCAAGTCTCTCTTTTAAGGCTATGTATTGTGTGTCTTGCTTGTGTCTAAAACTCACACATGCGCCATAATGTTGCTTGTTTCCTGAACAAGTTAAACATGCTCTCACGTACCAAATATTTTTTCACCAAAATGTTCATTCAATTTTCTTACATGAATACATGGACCTCTCAATTGCTTTTCTCATTATACAACAGGAGTCATTATTGATTCATCTCGAACAAAAAGAATCCATCTCCAAAATGGATTCTTTTATAATTCTATCATCTATAAACCAGGCCGCCATCAGTTAAAATAGCTTGACCGGTAATGTAATCTGCATCATCTGAAGCTAGAAATGAGACTAAATTGGCCACATCTTCAGGTGTTTGATATCTTTTGAGAGCAATGTCTGAAGAGAATTTTTCAAATGCTTCTCCTGGTTTGAAATCATCGCTATGTTTAACCATTTCTTCATCAATGCGATCCCACATTTTTGTTTTTGCAACACCAGGACAATATGCGTTTACTGTTATTTTATATGTGGCTAACTCTTTAGCAGCTGAATGAGTAAAAGATTTCACAGCATGCTTCGTCGCGGAATATGTTCCTAGCATTTCAAATGATTCGTGCCCTGCTATACTGCATGCGTTAATGATTTTGCCTTTTGTTTCTTGCTTAATGAATTGGTCGGCAGCTGCTTGAGTGCCAAACACAACGCCATTGACATTAACCTTGAACAATTGATTCAGTTGGTCTTCTGTTATTTCTAAAAATGGAGAAACTGCCTCAATGCCAGCATTGTTTACAAACACATCCAAACGACCAAAGGTATCTGCCGCTGCTTTAACTAAATTGAATTGGTCTTCACGCTTGGATACATCCCCTTTTATTCCGATAACATGAAAGCCATTTTCTTTGAAGTCTGAAACAGTTGCATGCAGCAGTTCCTCGTTAATGTCATGCAGAACGACACTAAAACCATCCTTGCACAACCTCTCTGCTATCCCTCTCCCTAAACCGCCTGCGGAACCAGTAACTATTGCTACCTTGGTCATAAAAATTCCCCTTTCCAAATGAGGTTTAGTGACGATATATTTATTTTAACAAATCAGTGTTTTTCCACATCGCTAAACTGCTGTTTCAAAAGAAAGCTTGTATTATATAGTTAATTCAAGTTGAAATCACTACAGGATTGATCCATAATACAGATTTATCTATATGACGTGTGTAAACATGACAACACCATTGGTAACGATATGTACACCGAGCTCTTATCCGTTTTCTTTAGTCATTATGCGCTGTACTACATTGTATTAGGAATACATTAAAGCGGTTCCCAAGAGCTATTATGTCATCGTTATGGTCATACTTCTCAATGTAGTTTCTCTTGCTTAACATACATACCATTGAATTTCGTATGGTGTAATGCCATTTTGGTCTTGATTCCAAAGAATGCGTGATGAAGTCGTTTTTTTAAATGATGAAGAGGAGCTCATCGACCTGGTTCACTTTTTCATCATTCAAATAGAGTTATCCCTATTCAATTCCTTTTTTTATTATCAGATTCTTAATGTTGGTTTTTATTATGTGGTGTTAAAGAGGAGAAAGTCCCCTCTTTTACACTTGTATTTCTCCATAACATAATCTGTCACATAACTCATAGTTACCGCCAGTTTGATACATGCAACGTTGATAACATCGTTGTGGATCATAAGAGATTGTTAGGTGTTGAGGCACATGATAGTTCAGATCGTAAGGCGTATACCAAACTGGATATTGTCTAAACACATCGAACCCTCCATTCGTTCCTCTGGTTTTACTGTATTGTATTTTGCCTCACAGCCAAATGCGTTTGTCCATACGAAATTAGGCTTTCTTTAAAAGAACGCCCCTTTTTGAAAGCAATTAAACACATTCCATTCTAGATAAAAGTCTTCTAATATTGTAATCTCAATCTCTTTCCTAATTATGTTAGAATAGATCAAAAAAGAAATCGTGGTGTATTTATGCTTGACTCAACTTTTCTCTTGATATTCATGTTTGTACTTTATATTTGTTTTATTCTTTATAGAATTATTAAGCGATTTATATATAAGAAAGAACGAATGGCCATTTATAAGCACCTTGTTATTTTTTGTTTATTTGTTTACTTCTTTGAACTGATAAGTGTTACAATATTTCCTTTACCTATAGATCGCGATTTAATTGCGAACTTGAGGAACGATTCCTATCATCCATTTTTGTATGGAAATAACTTTATCCCGTTTTGCTTCGTGGTAGATATTTATCATCTGGGTTTGCAGTTTTATGTGATAAGATCTCTTGGTGGAAATCTAATTTTACTGCTGCCAGTTGGCTTATTGTTCCCTCTTTTATTTGACAAGTTAAGGAACCTAAAACGAATTTTATTAACTGGTTTTTTTATCTCATTGTTTATAGAACTAACGCAACTTTCGATTTCTATGTATTTAGGAAATTCTTATAGAAGTTTTGACGTTGATGATTTAATCCTTAATACGTCAGGTACTGCGCTAGGATACGGGCTGTTTTGTATTCTTCCGTCGTTATATAAAAAAATCCGATTCTTTCATAAACATTGAATCACTTTCTAATGAAGACATGTAACTCCCTCAAGCACAAAATATGATCGAAAAGGTGTCAATTAATTGTTCAATCAAAAACCATCACTAGCACGAGAAATGATGTTTATTGGAAGATCGCAAGTGAAAGGATATAATTAACATAACTAATCATTTTAAGGTGATACGAAAATGGACAGTATAATGAAATCTCATTTTGAACATCTAGAAGCAAAGGACAAAAATCTGCAATTAGAAGCCTTTCAGCATATTATTAACGCCACAAAAGAGAAAGTAGACTGGGCTTATGAAGTGTGGGACCAATTAATAGGATGGCTGACCGATCCGGATAACCACAGGCGAGCGAGAGCAGCACAGTTTCTTGCTGGTTTAGCAATCAGTGATCCGGATAAACGGATGCTGCGCGACTTTCCAACATTATGGGAAGTGACCAAGGATTCAAAATTTGTAACTGCTCGGCATAGTTTACAATCAATTTGGAAGGTTGGCTTAGCTGGGCCAAAACAAAAAGAAATGGTGCTTACTCATATTATTGATCGCTTTAAAAATGGAATAAACGAAAAACATTATACATTGATTCGCTACGATATGATTGTAGGATTAAAAAAATTATACGATGAAGACAAAGATGAGTACATTAGGGAAATAGCAATGGAATTGATTGAGCTCGAGAAAGATAGCAAATATCGAAAGAAATATTTGTCAGCCTGGAAATAACCCTTTTATGCAATGTTCTGCAAACGTTAAAACAGCACTACGTCTTCGTGTGAGTGCTGTTTTTCATGCTATATTTATTACTCTTCAAATTGTTATATATGGTTTGGAGAGCTTTTTATGAAATGATCATACGTGGGGGATGCCAACTGTTATAACCTTTTGAATTTTTTAATTGTTGCTTTTGGAGGATCAGATTCTTTAAGAGTGTTGAACCACACCTTCATTTTTTTACCTGTCACAAGGTCTTCTTTGTTTTCAATTTGACTTAATCCCAATATCACAACATGACTTTTATATTTTTTTATTAGTCTATCTTGAGACAATTGAAAGTCTTCTTTATCAGGAGTATGTTTGCCCTCAAGAAATATGGCTGACTTTTCATCCTTAATAAGGATAAAACCAACAAGGTTCTGCATCTTTGGCGTTTTTATTTTATTTTCTTCCTTATCATTGCAGCCTGAAATAAAAGCAAAGAACGCTAAGACCAGTATCGCGATTTTATGCATTTTTCTCTCCCTTTTTGGTGTATATCTTTATAATAACGTGACACAAAAGTGCTGCACCCATCACGACAGGACAAATTTATAGATTTGCAGAACAGATGTACACGGTAAACTCCCTTCAATTCAGCTTTACATTTCCGTTACACATCATTCCCTAGTGCCTGCACACAAAAAACAATTGAATATTTAGTACATGGTACAATATGATAAATTAACTATTTAGTTGACCAATAGACTCATGATCATTCTGTTTTCATGCTTTTTAGTATTAACAGGAATCGTAGCTCTTATCATTATAGAAGGACAGGTATTCATTAAAAACCACGATTTCTTTAACGGCTGGGAGATCACAGCAGTGATTATTTTATTTGCAGTCCCTTTGATATCTGGTACTGTTTGCTTTAGATTGCTTTACGAGCATTTAAAAGAAATGTAAGCGTCTTATGTACAGGGAAGGAGCTAAACTTGCATGTTTTTATTTTACTTGGATAAAAACATGCCTCTATCCTGACATGTACTTATCAATCAGATGTTTTTGAAAGCAAACCTATATGTTGGACGTTTCATCCCTAAACCTAAACTCGCCATTGCAGATTTATCTTTTATACCATGGTTTCTCTTGTAATCTCATTTGATCTGTATGTTTCTCCTTACCAGTCTTCCACTCCACCTTAACAACTACATCATGTCCGATTACTTCATCTTCAGGCATAAAATCAAACGTAGCAATGTGGTCTTCCATTTGTCCTCCGCCTGGCATTTCTTCACCTGTGTACTCTGATAAATCATAATTCTCTCTGTCATCATACTTTTTACCATCTATGTATAATGTAATTTTTTCAACAATGGTTCTTTTCGCTTCTTTCTTATTCCCCTGCCAATATAAATTCAAGAAGTAATTAGGTCCAATCGAAGTTTTATCTGATTTTTCAATGGTAGAAACCCACAATCCGTTCCTGCTGCTTCCCTCATATTTCACTTTGTCTCCTGCTATCATAGCAAAGAACGTTACTAAACAAATCAATAATGGAGCTGTAATGATTAGTACTTTTTTGATTTTATGCTTGCTTCTCATGTTTTCCCTCGCTTTCTTCATTTTAATTAGTAGAATAAATGATCAAAATGTTACTTGAAAATGAAAAAGAGCTGCTGTTCAAGCAGCCCAATAATTATCTTTTCAAATTTTGCAGCTATATTAGACTTTCTTGGTGGTTCTCAGCTCATATGATTCGCAACGCAGCTATATCTGCCTTAAGACTGATCAGGTGTTGATTATCTGCGTATTAACCCAAATGGAAACAACATTCAAACAGCTTTAATGCTCAAGCTCCTATGTAGGTCACTATATTGCCTAATTAACCTCTTCTAACTGAATGTAAAGGTTTGTTTTAATTGTCGTCCTTCTTTTCCTTTTTGTGTCCAAATAATAACAACCTCTAATTCAGATGCCTTTTCAGCCACCATAAAATGTGTAAACTTCAGCGGGGTACCATCGTTTAAACTTTCGGCTAAGCTTATTAAATCCTCCTTCTGTCTCACACAATTTTCGTTGGGACAGCCAAAAAGTGAAAACCTCGTGGTTGAATCAGGATCATTTCTATACAATTGTACATCTACTGTAGCTGCGGCTTCCCCTATGTTTTGGATGTCCATTGAATAGACGTTATATTCCCCCTTTTTTGGACTCGCTAATTCCTTTGCATTTTTTGCTTCGGTTATCTCGACTGACCATTGCTCTGTTTTTTGTTTAATTGGCAACTCTGTAAATGTCAGGGCTTGAGTCTTTGTTTGAACAAAAATCAATGCAAATATTAAAACACATAAGGAAAGTAAGTGCTTCTTCACTTCGTATCTCCTTCTTTCTTTTTCATTAGCTTCCCCAATATAGGTGTCCGCTATGACGTATAATAAAAAGCCCTCATTGATTGAGAGGGCTTCAATTACAATTGAAATGCTATTTCATTTCATTAATCTGTGTGAATCTAAGCAGGACTTTCTGCAACATAGCAATATAATAGCTATGTATATGGTTTAGATTCAATACAATTGAAACAAGCTTGTTTCTTTGTCGATCGAAGCAGCCTTTTGAAATGCCGCCTTTAGAGATTTCGCATTTGTCATTTGTTCATATATGAATGTGAGGACGAAAATAAGCGAAGCGTTTCCATCTATATAGTCGCCAGGGGCTATGTAAGAAGAGCTTTTGCATTGTCTAAACGCTTCTGCAAGCCTTTTGTCACCTAATGTGCATCCAGTTGCTAACACATGCACCCCTCGTAAATCTGCATACGCCCGAACTTCTTCAGGACCGAAATAACATGAAAGCGGCTCGTTTTTTTCATAAACGTCTTGTCCCAATTCCGGCAATATAAATTTTCCATCTTCTCCATGAAAACTTAAAATCATATAGTCGGTTTCTCCCCGGTTCTCGCCCGAAAGCACGCTAACTAAATCATTAGGTCGTCCAACCCAATGCATGTGTACTTTTGCACCATAATATTCAAGTGCGGAACGTAATGCAAATGATTCTAACTCACAATGTGGCCCTGCCACTAAAGTAATGCGCATGCTTGACTGACTCAAATCAAATAGCCTCCCCAAAGGTATTAGTGACCTACATTCTAGCTTCAGGCAAATTAAAATGTGATATCAAAAGGTTCCGTTATTTATTTCCCAACCGAAAAGAACTTCAACAAATCATCATTAAAATCTTTTTGTTTGAGCAGATTAGGGCATGCCATATGCACATCCAATGTTATCCCATCATTTCCTTAGCCAATACGAATGGTGGCCTTCAGACGTAATCGTTGACTTAAAAAAGTGCTTTCTCCCACAATTCCATATCCAATATTTCTCGTACTTCATTAGGAGACTTCTGATGCAGAATTGCTTTCTTAATTAACCTAATCGAGTTTACAATATCATTTTAGTACAGATATCACGCTTCATGAATTGATTTTTCAGAGTCATAATGCCCATCTATTGAACGGAAATGCTCTTCTAGTTCCTCAAGTGTTCGTCCCTTAGTTTCCGGCATGAATTTGTATACAAAACCGATTGCCAATATACCCAAAGCGACAAATATAAAGAAAGTAAAGGATAAGCCTGCTGAGCTAAGCATGATTGGAAAAGCAAAACCGATGATAAAGTTTAAAATCCAAAGGAAAAATACACTGATGCCAGTACCAAGCCCCCTTAATCGCTGCGGGAATATTTCTGCAATGACCAGCCATGTTACTGGTCCGACACAGCCCTGCATAAAGGCTAGAAATAAAACGGTCAAAGATAGCACGATATACGGGAGTGCTGCTGATCCATCAAGCACGATTGAGAATATGGCAATGAATAAAAGCGCTGTGGTCGTTCCTGATAAACCAATCATCAATATCGGGCGCCGGTTTACCCTGCCAACCAGCCAAATGCCGATGATAACGGCAATGACTGATATCAATCCATTCCCAATATTAGCGATTAAAGCTGCCTTTGTACCAAAACCGGACTCTTGCAGGATTTGAGTGCCGTAATACATAATTGAATTGACACCTGTGATTTGATTAACGATGGCAACACCGATTCCAATCAATAAAAGACGGCGCAGCCACGGTGTAGTAAACTCTTTGATCGATGCCTTCTCTACATTTGAATCTTTAACTGCCGCTGCTTGTATTTCCTTAAATTCTGCTTCTGCCCTTTTCTCGTCACGTATGAGTTTAAGGACGCGCAGCGCCTCGCTTTTTTTACCTTTAGAAGTTAGCCACCGCGGGCTCTCCGGAACCATGAGCATACTTGCAAATAAAATGAGAGCCGGTATGGCACAAAGGATAAGCATGTATCTCCAAACATGCCCTGTATCAGCCATTGCAACACCAAGAATCGCGTTAAAAACGTAGGCTAAAAATTGCCCGCCGACGATCATCAGTTCATTTTGCGTTACCATACGCCCTCTTTTCTCATACGGCGCCATTTCTGCTAAAAAAGCCGGTACCATTGAAGATGCCCCACCGACAGCCAGTCCCAGAAAAAACCGAAAGATAACCATCGTTAAAACATTCGGCGCAAATGCTGTTCCAAGCGATGCCAGAAAGAATAAAAAGGATAGATTAAGGATCATTTTACGTCGGCCATAGCGGTCAGCCAATTTGCCGCACAGCAATGCACCAAACGCTGCTCCTAATAGAAGCATACTTGTAACCAGCCCTTCTGTGACCGGTGTTAAGTTAAGTTGATCAGATCTTGCCATAAAAGGTAAGGCTCCATTTATAACTCCAGTGTCATATCCAAAGAGAAGCCCGCCAAATGTTGCTGAGATCATTATCAACTGTAAAAACGACCTGGGATTTCGTTGTTCTTTCATACCCTTTCCCCACCTTTATTAAGAATGCTTTATATGTTTTTCATTCTTGTCAACCGAATATGCTGAATTCACCCTTGCTCTCTTAAAAGAGCAATACTCATTTCAGCCAGGTTTTTTATTTCCCGAGACCTTGTCAATCTGAAGATTAAAAAAACTCAATGCGGTGAACGAGGCTTTTCGCAAGAACAAACTTAATTGAAATCGCTTTCATTCATTTCGTGAGAAACATATCCACTTTATTGTTATTTCCTTGTTATATGTTTGTTACATCCTAGTTAGGTTTGATATTATCATAATTTTAAAAGTGCTTTCAGTCAATTATAAAACTTCTGAGTTTTTAGCAATCGTAGAATTTCCCAGATAAAACGCCTATTCATGGTTACGTTTTTGAAATCTTGTTGTGATATTTGAATATTGATTAAGAGTTTGTACTCAAATATAAACGTGTTAAGAAAAATACTTTCACAATAAATGGCGATATCATTATAATGAATGATGGTTGATTGAGATAGAAACAGAAGAAGGGGAAATCGAATTGAAGAAAGCAATGGTATGCTTTAGTCTATTAGCTTTGAGTTTTTCGTTGGCAGCCTGCGGATTAAATGATACTGCTGAAAAAAGCAATTCAGATCTTAAACAGCCAGTTGCCAAGAATTCTCAACCTGAAGCAAAAAAAGGCTTGGTGGATGCTGTGTTAGAAAGGCCTGTTGACGGAGATACGATCAAAGTTAGCTATAACGGCAATATTGACACAGTTCGCTACTTGCTCATTGATACTCCAGAGACTAAAAAGCCAAATTCATGTGTTCAGCCATATGGCGAGGATGCATCTAAACGAAACAAAGAATTGGTTAGTGGCAGCAAGCTGCAATTAGAATTTGATAAAGGAGAGCGCAGAGATAAATTCGGAAGGCTGTTAGCTTACGTTTATGTCGATGGCAAGTCTGTTCAAGAAACACTGTTAAAAGAAGGATTAGCCAGAGTAGCATATGTTTATGAGCCAAATACGAAATACATAGACCAGTTTAGAAAAGATGAACAGGAGGCACAAACGAAAAAACGTTCTATTTGGAGTAAAAACGGTTATGTGAATGCCAGAGGATTTAAAGGCTGTGTTAAGCAGCACTCCACTGAAAAACACAAGTGAAAAAAGGATATAGTTCGTGATAGACACCCTTTTGAATGAATATAATGCAATAAATCAAAAAAGAGGGTGCCTCACATAAATGAATGCTCCACTAAAGAACGAAGACATGATTGCGATTATTAGAAATGGTCTTAACTCATCACAATACCCAAAGCACATTATTATCGTTGGCGCCGGGTTGGCTGGGCTTGTTTCTGCATCTTTACTGAAGAACGCAGGACATAATGTGACGATTCTGGAAGCGAGTGATAGAGTCGGGGGCAGAGTTTGCACGTTGCGATCTCCCTTCAGTGCCGGGCTGTATTTCAATGTTGGACCAATGCGCATTCCGGAGATCCATACTCTAACCTGGGAATATATAAAAAAATTCAGCCTGCCAACCAATGTATTTTTGAACAGAACTCCAATGGACATCATTTACGCCAATGGCATTCAAACACGTCTTCATCATTTTGAAAGCAATCCGGGTATCTTAAGATACCCAGTTGCAGAAATTGAACAAGGAAAAACGGCCGAAGAGCTGATGCTTTCTGTATTGCAGCCTATCCTCAATTTTATTTCTGTAGATCCCGCGAGAAATTGGCGGGTTGTTGAAGCACAGTACAGGAACCATTCGTTAGCCTCTTACTTGAATACTTATTTTTCAAACGGTGCAATCGATATGATCGGCGTACTGTTGGATATGGAAGCATATATGGGTATGTCCCTTGTTGAAGTGTTACGGGAATCCATCTTCTATACGTCGCCAACTCGCTTCTATGAAATAACAGGCGGCATGGACCGGCTTCCTCAAGCATTTCTTCCCCAATTAAAAGAACATATTGTCTTCCATCATAAAATGGTGAAAATAACTCAAAATCAAAACAATGTTACGATCAACTGCATTCATCAACAGACAGCAAACCATTTGGAAGTGACAGGCGATCTCGCTATCATAACCATCCCATTTTCAACATTGCGTTTTGTCCAAGTCGAACCATATGATTCATTTTCTTATTATAAACGGCGGGCCATTCGTGAACTCAACTATATTGCCGCAACAAAAATCGGAATAGAGTTTAAGAGTCGTTTTTGGGAAAAAGCTGGGCAGCGCGGCGGCAAATCGATCACTGATCTTCCGATAAGATTTTCATATTATCCCAGCATTGACATTGGCTCGAATGGTCATGCTGTTATTGTAGCGAGTTACACATGGGCGGATGAGGCGCTGATATGGGACAGTCTTTCAGAGGGGGAGCGCCTCCGCTATACTTTAATGAATTTATCAGAAATATATGGTGATATAGTGTGGTCAGAGTTTGTGACCGGCGCTTCTTTTAGCTGGACCCTCAACCCTTATTCAGCCGGAGGGTTCACAGCTTTTGAACCAGGACAGGAATTACAGCTGTATCCATATATCCCTACCCCTGAAGGGAAAATACATTTCGCTGGAGAACATGCCTCACTTACTCATGGATGGATGCAAGGAGCGATTGAATCCGGAATACGAACGGCGTATGGAGTGAATCGTATCACTTAAATCCTCCGTTTTTTATATTCCTTTTTGATGACGGACATTGATGTTGTTGAATACTAGAGAAACAGCAATTAGGATAGTATAGCTAATTTAAAAAAACCCTTCACATGACTGTGAGGGGTTTTTTGTGCGTAGACAATACTTCCGATTTGATCGTAAATCAAGAGTTTGAACGGTTACCAAATCAGGATGATTTATTGCTTACCGCCAATAGTCAGTACATTCGTAGTTACATTAGCACTGCCATTACTTTGATATCCCTCTACCGTAAGCGCGGTTTCATACATTTTACCCATTGGCATTCCTAAGCTTTCCCACTTCTTGAAGTGTTCGCTGACAGATACGGTTCCGCTCGTGCGTTTTGTCTGTCGGACACTCCAATATTGTTTAAAAGTCGCGATGCCTATAATGGAGGGTTGGTTGATTCGAGTGGTCTCATAAATGTCATATGTCCCTCCATCAACAGTAAAAGTACCCTTTGGTATTCCGGTCGGTCTATAGGTGCCCCAATTATCGACGATATAATATTCTACGAGTGGATCTTTCGTCCATCCATAAACACATAGATAAGAATTCCCTCCAGGATTGAAGGTTGCGTTGTAACGAATTGATATGTTTCCAAGTTGTGAGTGAGTCTTGGTTGTATCGAATTTCTTGCCTTTTCTAAATAAAGCATTTCCAATGTTACTCCACTGGGCACTAAACGCGCCGCCGCTATTGAGCGTCATACTGGTGTTCCCATAATCCTTCCACAATTCATAGTCATAGCCATCTTGGGAGCCAGTTTGATTTGAGGTGATTGTAGTTGCCGCCTGTGCGGACCATGCAGGTAATGTCAGCACTAGACTAAATAAAACCACTAAAAAAAACTTCATTCTTTTTTGTTTCATTTGGTATACCTCCTGTTTGATTAGATTGTATTTGAGTCTTACCGTAATGTTTGTTCTCACCACCTTTCAAAAGAAAGCAGCCTAGTAGCTATAATATTCTTCCTGCTATGCTATCCCCCTAAAAATTTAGCTTGGTAATGTAATAGCTTTGTGTTATTTGATTATCAATAGAATTGCATTAAAGATTATTTGATACCGCTTTCAATTTTGTTAACAGATATATAAACCCAACTTCTATGATGCAGCTGTAGTTATGTGATTAAAGGGGCTTATGATCATGATGCGTCGTTAATTGTTCTTTCATTGATCTCCTGGAAAATATAAACGCTTACCGGCCCTCACTAATCATTAGTTTGTTCGAAAGCCCTTCAAAGCTGTATTGAGATCCTTAGTGTGAGTGTAAATTTTCTTATATAAATCGAATAGCGTTTTATATTGTTGAACATTCTGTTCCTTGGGATAAAATGTAGAAGCCTTGTGAATAAACTGCTCTGCACATTCTTCAAGGGATTCAAACCACCCACTTCCAAAGGCAGCTAGCATAGCAGCCCCCATGGCTGGGCCTTGTTCATTTTCTAACTTAATCACGCTCGCATTGAAAATATCAGCTTGCATTTGCAGCCACGTTTCATTTTTAGCTCCCCCACCAATAGAAATAACAGTATTTACTGATTTTCCCGCTTCGCGGAATAGCTCAATTGATTCATGTAAAGAGAATGTGATGCCTTCCATTATTGCCCTCAAAAAATGCTCTCTTTTGTGGGCTCCATCCATTCCGATCAAGCTTCCCCGAATAGAAGAATCAGCATGTGGCGTTCTTTCACCAACCAAATAAGGAGTGTATAGCAGTCCATTGGCTCCTATCGGAATAGATTCCACTCCCTGCAATAATTGCTCAAACGATTCGTTTGGTGCAAACGTTCTTTTAAACCAGTCCAAGCTGTACCCTGCAGCGAGTGTGACTCCCATTGTATAAAAAGAATCCTTTTTTCCATGATTAAAAAAGTGCACTTTCCCTTTAAAGTCTCTTTCTTTGTCTTCTTCGTGGGAAAGTATGACCCCTGACGTCCCAATACTGCATAGTGTTTTTTCGGAAGAAAGAATACCCGCTCCAATAGCACCGCAAGCATTATCAGCTCCCCCGGCGTATACTTTTGTTTTTTCCAATAGCCCTGTCTCCGCCGCAACGTGCGGAAGCAGCGATCCTACACAATCATGAGATTCAACAAGCGGAGGACAAATATCTGCAGAAATACCAAATCGATTGCAAATATCAACGCTCCACTCCTTGCGAGTAATATGTAAAAGCAGCGTTCCTGCTGCATCGGAGTATTCGGTGTGAATGGCACCAGTCATACGAAATCTCACATAGTCTTTCGGAAGCAAAAAAACAGCTGTTCTTTTAAAAAGTTCAGGCTCATGTTCCTTCACCCATAAAATTTTAGGTAATGTAAACCCTTCTAAAACTCGGTTTTTTGTGATATCAAGCAGATAATCGCCAAAATTCTCAGTCATCGAAATACATTGAGGTGTCGTTCTGGTGTCATTCCAAAGAATTGCATGACGCAACACCTTTAAGTCTTGGTCAAGCAGGACTAACCCATGCATTTGTCCTGAATAGCTTATCCCGTCAATATCCTTGGCTTGAACGTTGGATATGGAAACCAATTCAGCCAATGCATCAATTGTTTGCTGCACCCAGTCTTCGGGATTTTGCTCACTATACCCTGCCTTCTCTTGAATGAGCGGATAACTCTTCGACGTTTCTGCACAAACCTTACCGTTTTGATTGACTAAAATCGTTTTAACAGCACTCGTTCCAATATCTACTCCAATGACATACTTCATTTTTTCACCCCTTACCCTTATAAAAAATCCATTCACTCAAAATAAAACCCAATTATAGAAAGTACCCGTCATAACAATAAGCAAAAGGTAAGAAATCATGACGGGCAGCCTCAGGTAACTTGGGTATCATACCTTTTTATCGTGATTCTCTTTATCTGTTATACTTCTAAAATGTATTGGTTCAATATAGCTTTTAATCGCTCTTGTCTTCCTGATTCGTTTTGAATTGATTTATTATTAAGCGCATATTGCTCAAGAGTATGGAAATTAGCTCTTCCTTCTGTAATTTCAAGACCAATTCCTTCAGTAAAGCTGCGATAACGATGTTGAATCACATCATCAAACACACGATCTTCGATCAATTTATGGGCTACTCTCAATCCTCTTGCAAATGCATCCATCCCCGCAACATGGGAATATATTAGATCATCAGGCTCAAAAGAAGATCTTCTAACCTTCGCGTCGAAGTTTAATCCGCCGCGTCCAAGGCCGCCATTTTGCAGGATTTCGTACATTGCTAATGTCGTAGAATATAAATCTGTCGGAAATTCATCTGTATCCCAGCCTAAAAGAGGATCACCCTGATTCGCGTCAACAGAGCCAAGAAGACCGTGTACTCTTGCCATCCGTAATTCATGTTCAAAAGTATGCCCGGCTAATGTGGCATGATTGGCTTCGAGATTTAATTTAAAATGATTGTCTAAGCCATATTGCTTTAAAAAGGCAATGGTTGTTGCTGCATCTGTATCATATTGATGAGTGGTCGGCTCTTTTGGTTTTGGTTCAATCAAAAACTGTCCTGTATATCCGATTTCCTTCGCATAATCCACTGCCATATGCATAAATCTCGCCAAATTATCAAGCTCCAATTTTAAATCGGTATTTAACAATGTGTCATATCCTTCACGGCCGCCCCAAAATACATAGTTCTCGGCGCCAAGCTCTTTTGCTGTTTCTAACCCTTTTTTTACTTGTGCTGCAGCATACGCAAACACATCTGCATTGCAGGAAGTTGCGGCACCATGGACAAAACGGGGATTCGTAAACATGTTTGCAGTATTCCATAATAGCTTAACGTTGCTATTGCTCATGTAATCTTTAATCATGCCCACGATGATATCTAAATTTTGATTCGTTTCTTTTAACGTATTTCCTTCTGGCGCAACATCTCGGTCATGAAAAGCAAAAAATGGTGCATCCAGTTTTTCAAACATCTCAAAAGCTGCTTCTACTCTCGCCTTCGCCAGATCCATTCCTTTATAGTGATCCCATGGTCTTTGCATCGTAGCTGCCCCAAAAACGTCTGTGCCGTCAGCGGTAAATGTGTGCCAATAGGCAATAGAAAAACGCAAATGCTCTTTCATCGTTTTTCCGCCGATTACTTCTTCAGAATTATAATATTTAAATGCTAAAGGATTAGTGGAATCTTTCCCTTCGTAAACCACTTTGTTTACGCTTCCAAAATAGTTGACTGAACTAGAATGAGTTTGAGCCATCTTATTTCCCCCTTAAAAATAAATTCAAAACATGATCATACAATTCAGCATTTTTATTTCATAAAGTAAGTAAGTTGCATATTAGTTTGTTGCCCAAACAAACTAACTTATTTTAATTTTATATAACCTCATCAGTATTTTCAATATTTTTTTAAGTTTTTCATGAACACATTAGATATAATAAAGGTAAATTAGCTATGTACTATGTCTCATACTGAAACCGAAAACATGTAACTTAATATAAAGTTTATACAATTGGAGTGGATGAAGTGGATATCGCTGATCAAACCTTTGTCAAAAAAGTAAATCAAAAGCTATTATTAAAAGAAATTCTTAAGAATTCACCTATTTCAAGAGCAAAATTATCTGAAATGACTGGATTAAATAAATCAACTGTTTCATCACAGGTAAACACCCTGATGAAAGAAAATCTTGTATTTGAAATCGGTCAAGGACAATCAAGTGGCGGAAGAAGACCTGTCATGCTTGTTTTTAATAAAAAGGCGGGATACTCCATAGGAATAGATGTTGGTGTGGATTATATTAATGGCATTTTAACAGACCTTGAAGGAACGATCGTTCTTGATCAACACCACCATTTGGAAACGGATTCTCCAGAAATAACCAAAGATGTTTTAATTGATATGATTCATCACTTTATTACGCATATGCCACAATCTCCGTACAGGCTTATAGGTATAGGCATATGCGTGCCTGGACTAGTTGATAAAAATCAAAAAATTGTTTTCACTCCGAACTCCAACTGGAGAGATATTGACTTAAAGTCTTTCATACAAGAGAAGTTCAATGTGCCCGTTTTTATTGAAAATGAGGCAAATGCCGGCGCATATGGAGAAAAAGTATTTGGTGCTGCAAAAAATCACGATAACATTATATATGCAAGTATCAGTACAGGGATAGGGATTGGTGTTATTATCAATAATGATTTATATAGAGGGATAAGCGGATTCTCCGGAGAAATGGGACATATGACAATAGACTTTAATGGTCCTAAATGCAGTTGCGGAAACCGGGGTTGCTGGGAATTGTATGCTTCAGAGAAGGCTTTATTAAAATCTCTTCAGACTAAAGAGAAAAAAGTGTCCTATCAAGAGATCATAGACCTCGCCCATCTGAATGATATCGGCACTTTAAATGCATTACAGTCTTTTGGATTTTATTTAGGAGTAGGCCTTACCAATATTCTAAATACATTCAATCCACAAGCCATCATTTTAAGAAACAGCATAATTGAATCGCATCCTATGGTACTAAATTCAATTAGAAGCGAAGTGTCGTCCAGGGTTTATTCCCAATTAGGCAATAGCTATGAATTATTGCCTTCTTTCTTAGGAAAAAATGCGCCAGCATTAGGAATGTCCTCCATTGTTATTGATCATTTTCTAGATATGATTACAATGTAATTTATGATTAAAATGTCAAATCCCTATGTTCTAGCTCATCTTTAGATGAGCTCTTTTGTTTTGTTATTTTAAAGCTGAATAGGAGTATTTCTGAAGGCATATTTGCATATGACACCCTCTAATATGAAAAAAGGAGTTCTCAAATAGAAGTCTCCTTTTTTCATGCAAAAATTATTTTTCTTTATAGCGAAAATATCTAAAGTCGGCCGGAATATGATTACCACTGGTATCTTGACATTGCATCCCTACAAAGGCTCCTGTGAAGAACCCTCCCCCACGGATGTAGTCATCAGATAATTTTTTCGATTCCAATGCAATGTCAATTTTGAGCCAATCTTCGTTGTTAAAAGAATAGAAATAATAATACTTTTCCTTTTCAATATTTACTCTTAAATATACATACTTTACTTCACGAGGAATAGTAATTTTATTTTTTAATGGTTGAGAAAAAGAAAAGTTATCACATATTGTTAATTCAAGAATACGGCCAAGTTCTTCATCATGCGTAACTTGAAGAGCCGTCCAGTTCTCAGTATTGTAATAGTTCACCAATCCAGCGGCTTGTTGAAAATTCTCCGGGTAAAACTCTACAGCAGTTTCCGCTTCAAAATGGAGACTTTGCCAACGTCTGGCTACAAATGCCTGAGTAAATGTCGAGGTTAATGATTCATGACCGTATAATCGTAAATGATTTGGCACCTGAGTCAATGAACCTAATTCATTCGTAAAAGGAATCCTTAAAGTTTGAAAATTTATATTTAATGTTGAATCCTCAAATTCATCAACTTCCGGGTACGTTGCTTCGAACATTGTTTCGGGTATAGAAGGTGCTTCTACCTCCAAGCTTCCTTCTTTTCCACCTACTACATAAGGCCATTCATCTTTCCAATAGAGTTTTTGAATAGCAGTTTCTCTGCCTAAAGGACAATATCCTCTCTGCTGATAAATTGAATCATGGTCAGGATGAATAGGACGTCCCGTTAAATGAGCCAAATACCACTCACCTGTATGTGTTTGAACAATGGATGCATGACCACATTTTTGCAATGGATTTCCAGGGTCATGCCATGACGTTAAGATTGGATTATCGGGATGAACTTCATATGGACCCTCTATATTTGTAGAGCGGGCCATTGTTGCAGCGTGTTCAAACCGTGTTCCTCCTTCTGCAGTTAATAAATAATAATAGTTCCCAATATGATAAAGGTGCGGAGCTTCTGTTAGTTTTCTATCGGTTCCTTTAAAAATAACTTTCGGCTTACCAATTAATTTTTTCTCCTCATCAGAATATTCCTGTATAACAATTCCTCCAAATGAATGCCGGTCAATACGCTGATCCCATAACATATTTAATAAATATTTTTTTCCATCCGTATCATGGAACAAAGAAGCATCAAATCCTGAGCTATTTAATTTGATTGGGTCCCCCCAATCACCATTAACCGTTTCACAAGTAACTAAATAATTATGACAATCTTTCCAAGCGCCCTCTACTACCTTAACATCCGTATAGATTAGCCAAAACTTTCCGTCACTATAACTTAAACATGGCGCCCAAACCCCGCCTGAATTAGGGTTTCCTTTCATGTCTAATTGTGAAACTCTCTGTAACGGATGTGCGACTAAACGCCAATTCACTAAATCTTTTGAATGGTGTATCTGGACACCTGGAAACCACTCAAATGTAGAGACAGCGATATAATAATCCTCTCCTACCTTACAAATACTTGGATCGGGATTGAATCCTTTAAGTACTGGATTAATAATCTTCATTTGAACTCCTCCTCAGCCATTTTCTTTTATTTAAGCCTTGAATTCCTCGATATTATCCAAATAAACTTTATCTCTATTCTCTAATTCTCGTACCATTTTTTTGTATTTCTCTTCATCTAAATTATAGAAATTAATATCAATCATGGCTAGAACCAGCAAGAATACTGGAATGATAGTTGCTGTAATTAAAATTCCCGTTAATGCCTCCGGGGTTTGTGTTTGATTTGCCACGTATCCAAACTTATCTAGAACCAATCCAGGAACAATCCCTCCCAGTGCCATACCGAATTTAAAGAAAAATCCGATAATAGCATAAATGAGCCCACCCATTCTTTTCCCAGTCCTATACTCTCCATATTCTATTGTTTCAGGAATGAGCGCCCACATATATCCCCCGGCGGTGATACTTCCAGCAGCAGCAATTAATCGAAAGAAGAGGATAAGATATACATTACTTGACGGAACAAATAATAAAGCTAAGAGGCCGATAATATTCAGTAATAATGCATAGTTTAGTAGTTTTTTCTTCCCCAAGAATTTGTGAAGCCTTGGAATAAACGGTAAAATGACCAAAGCAGGCAAACTTCCAATCAAACCGTACCACTTCACTAAATCCTCTCTTCCTAAGTTATATGTTACGTAATAGATGCCAACTGAATTACTTATTGAATTCACTCCAAAAATAATAATAAAGAAAATGCTTAATACAACAAGTGGACGATTCACATGAAATTGCTCAAATATATCCGATAATTTAATTTTCTCCTCAGACTTTTGAAGAGTGACACGCTCTTTTGTGCTTTTAAAACAAAAGATTAAAAGGCACCCACCTATCATTCCCAAAATACCCATGGTTAGCTGCCAGCCAAGAGATTCGTTGCCGGAAGTATCGCTTAAATAAGCAGCCAATAAGGGAACAAAAAATGCAACGACAAGTCCCCCAAGATTCGCAAATAACATACGAACAGATGTTATACTAACAACTTCTTGATTATTTCTGGTCATTGCAGAAGTTAACGCGCCATATGGAACGTTTATTGTTGTGTATGTAAGCGACAAGCCAACATAGGTCATATAGGCATATATTAATTTCCCCATATCTGAGAAATCTGGAGTTGTAAAACAGAGTATTGCAAGTACTACAAATGGGAAAGCTCCAAATAAAAGATACGGTCGAAAGCGTCCAAATTTGCTATTTGTTCTGTCTACTATTGTTCCAATAAAAGGATCAGCGAGAGCGTCAATGATTCTAACTACTAAGAACATGGTGCCGGCTGCTGCAGCCGATAAACCAAATACATCGGTGTAGAAGAACAAAAGATAGGTAGACACCGTTGCATAAATTAAATTACATGCAAAATCTCCAGAAGCATAACCAACTTTTTCAGTCATGCTAATCTTCCTTAAATTTTCACTGATCATGACTTTTCCTCCCTTTTCGATCCTTAAATAAGGAACAGTATGAAATGGTTTAAAAATTTCTCAATCACATCGGCTGGAAAGTGCTTTATTAAAGCGCTTTCAAATAATCACAAAGTGGTTTAATTTCAAAGAGCATTTTTCATCGTACAAAATGGTCTGTATCAGCAAGCAATAAATTCATTTTTTCGTAATATCTCGTATACTCGGGAAAGAATTTAAAGATTCATTCTTTTGTGTTATATATTGTTTAGCTCCAATTGGATCGAGCCTCTTATTCCCCCCCTTTATACTTAGTTTTCTTATGAAACTAAACAAGCACCTTTCATTAGTTTGTTGATTGGACAAACTAACTTGACTTCATATTATATAATCCTATTCACTTTTTCAATGCTTTTTCAGAAAATTTAAATCACCCTGCAGCAAATGGTGATGATCGCCTTCTTTTTTTATACACTCAGTTTCTCAAATATCCTGATGATTCTCTTCAAAAAAACCTGACAAAGTAATGATCGTACCTCATACCATTTTGTTTAATATCTAAGAAGCCTGTAAAATTTTGAATCTAAACCTCACTTTGAATAAAAATATTATTTTATTCCTGCAATTTTCCATGGTAGCCCTAAAAAAAGCAGTCTATTCAGATCTGCTCCTTTACGTTCTCTTCTTTTAACTTTTTGTTTAGCTTGAAACTAATGAAGACATTGATAATCGCAGCTGGAACATATAAAATTCCTGATCCCATTATTCCTAACGCAGTACTTGAACCTACTATAAAAGCCTGTATTTCTGTATTTCTTGACTTCAAACTAAGTAACACTAGAATACCCGCTAATACCCCTATAAACCGAGCAATGCCTGGAATAAAGAAATCGGTTAGGATTCCAAATATTTGTCCAATCATTGATAACACAATTCCCATAAAACTGGATAACACAACTAATATTTTGATGGCTTTTCACCCCTTTTTAAATCCGTTTCCATTATTAAACCGCTTTTGATACAGGTCTACAAGTATAGCAGCCCACTCTACAAACCCTCTCAGCTGCCATGCTTTTTGACTCACCATCCTCTTTCCACTCTATTCCTATACAAATAAATACTCCTTACCCTCAACAAAGGCGATTAGTTTTATTCAAAAGCCTCTGTAAAGAGCGGTGTATTCTTACTTGAATGCCGGAGATGTGGAATGGAAAAGAGCATTTAACTTAATACTCTTTAAGAATCTCACAGTCCATTTCCATAAACTTATATCATTTACTTTTCCTGTTTAAGTTCTTTCTTTTTATTCCTTTTGTAACCTGCATAAGAGCCGCCAAAAATAGCTATAAACATGGCAATCCAAATAAAAATGTTCAAGTTAAATCCCCCAATTTTAAATAAAACACTTCTTTTATCATGACCCCTTTGCCTCTCCCACTAAAAGCTCATATCGTGTTATGGTTTAACAAAACTTCCTAGGAGTGGTTCTTTGCTTAAAGCTTCAAAAATTTTGATCTCATGTGTAGCTTTAATCCTATGCGTGTATTCCTTATATCATCAAAGTGCATTCCTCTTGTTTTCTCTCCAAGTATTGGTTGCACTTCTCTTTGTTTTAATGGGAGTGGAGACACTTTCAAAGAAACAAACAAGGTCTGCGTATTTGTTGTTCGGATCAGCGGCTTTTATACTTGTTGTGAACGTTGTGAAATACATGATTTAAATTGTAGATAAACTACTTCTGCAGGCATATGGAATCCCAGAACCAATAAATTAACGCAGCAGCAATGCTCATTATGTAATAATGTAAGCTCCTGAACACTGTAAAAGCACTAGGCGGATAATCAATAAACAAGAACACGAACACAGCTAAAAAAGCTACTGCCAGTATAAATTAAAAAATGGATCAAACTGAACTTTCTGGGATTTCTTCTTAGTAATAATTGTAAAGGAAAAGCAAATATTAAGTAAGTGATAAAAGAGTAGAATGCAATGATACCTATTGTGATTAATGCGATCGCCATAAAATCTGAATAAACAAACATATACAAGCCAAAGACTAGACCATATGACAAACTTGAGAATACCAGCGTATAAACATAACTGTTTAACGTCTTTTGATTGAGGCTCAAATCAGCACCCCCTACCATGTATCCTTTTTAACCGTTATTGAATTGTTCAACATCTTCATCGATTTTCACGTCATTAGGGTCATTAATAATTTCAATAGTTGCTTCAGATAACAATGAAATTAATTCTTCCGTATATTTCGAGAAGATGGTGAATTTATCTGAGTATTCTATGTATTGAGCAAACAACTATTAAAGTTTAAAAAAGATCGGCAGATGCATGAACATCTAACCGATCGGCAATAGTATAGCTTCCTCTAAGTAGCTTCACAGTATATGATTCTGAAACTTCCACACTCAAACACTCTGTGTCCTCCCGGTTCGTTACAGTTTCCTTCGTTGTTACAGTAAAGCTGGTGATGGCTTATCGGATATACTCATCGCTTTTACCGGTATAGTCATAACTATTGGCAGCTATTAAAACCTCAGCGATAACACTGTGCCAGATGCGGTGGCAATTTTCTGATGAAGCCTCATATTCTTGTCCATGGGATTAAGTTTTGTCGTTGGAGGCTAACATCATTGCATTAGGTTTACATCAATTACATTATAAAAGGCATTAGAGGTATCCGCAACGTCCCACACCCCTAGAATGACATGATAACCACTGCGATCAGTTGGTACATAAATCTTATGAGAAAGATTAGTATCCGCCGTTGAACCATCGTGATCTACTGTTCCAATTAATTCAAACTCATCTCTTGTTAATGGTTTGTTTGGATTCCAATCTTTCTTGGTTATATAATAGTGCCACTTTGATGTAGCGTGAGGAGCAGTATAGTGCCAAGTAAAGGTGTTTAGGCCCCCATGTATGTTTTGTTTTACCCAGTGATCTGCAGTCTGCCTGTCTAGCCCAAAGTCAATTTGACCAGAACCTCCATTTGCAGATGCAATTTTCCCATCTGGTGGACCCGCGGATGGAAACCCTTTTTGTCCTTCTACCGATTGAGGACTATCAATTACGGAACCATATTTTTGTGCAGCTGCCGTCCAACCAATTATTTGTTTTTCTAATGATCCCATGTACGCTCTGCTAGCAGGTTCTTTTATATACCCGTGTGCAGATACATCACCTGCAAATAAAGTAGCACCAACACCTAGAACAGCAGTTAGAACAGCACCTTTGATAAAACCCTTCATTACCAACTCATTCCTCCCTTTGCTGCAACATTTTTCTCTTTCCTGATATAATAATTCATTATATGTCAGGTAATCTCCTTCTTTATTTTTGATGGCAAACACTCTTCAATCTCTGCTTTGGCAACTCCAAAACACATATCATATGCAGCATCATTTAACCATGCGGCTCGATATATGTGTTCTGTATCTTCTTAAAGTGATTCACCAATTTATTACTTGAATCATTCTTGTCTAAAGTTTTGTTCTTTTTACCTAAACGGGCAGGTATAATGAAACTGTAAAAAGAAAACAAAAAAAATCTTAAGGAGGATTTTTGTGTTTCAAACCTTGGACCATTTTTTGAAATCATGGGAGTTCGAAGCCGATGCTACACAGAAACTGCTAAATAGTCTAACTGATGAATCACTTAAACAAGAAATCACTTCACAAAATTGGACTTTAGGCCGTATTGCTTGGCATACTGTTGCAGCCATTCGCATCATTACCTCAAATACAGACTTAACATTTCATGCCCCTGCTGATGATTACCCTGTTCCTACTTCGGCTCAGTTTATAGCAGACAGCTATCATCAAGCCAGTAATGCATTTGTACAGGCATTAAAAAACCAATGGACTGATCATACACTTCAAGAACGCATCAACTTTATTGGTCAACAATTGCCAAATGGTTCACTTTTGATGTTTTTGATTCAACATCAAAATCACCACCGAGGACAAATGACTGTTCTTATGAGACAAGCAGGATTAACTGTTCCTGGTATTTATGGTCCAGCAAAAGAGGAATGGACAACATTTGGTTTGGAACCCCCGCAAATGTAAGCAAACTTTTTTATAAAGAAGTTAACCCATTACAATATATAAAAGCATGTGTTGATCAATTTTTTTCAAAACATGCTCTTTTCTTTTGTTCACATCAGAAATAATGTCTGGCATTTTTTTAATCTCTTTTTAAATTGTGTTGATACACATTAAAATGGGTAAAAATTTATTAAGGTGATTTCTTTGAATAATGATCAAAAAGGTACTCATTACTCTTCATTTATTTTTTCAACGATGGTGGTGTTGTTGGTCGCAATCTTTCCTCCATACACTTCTTGGTTTGTGACTGTTTTCTTTTTGGGCTTTGCACTTATATATACTTTCCGAAAACATAAAGCAAGTTCGTCAAAAGCAATTTCTTATATTTCATATTTCTTGTTCATCGTTGCGTTGGTTTACACATTAGTAAATATATCGTTTTAAGCCTCCCAGAAAGGGAGGATTTTTGTTTAAACTCTATTCAGCGACCTTTGGGTCACCTCTATCTGTAATGAGAAAGCTATCAGATCCAGCAAAATACGATGACCAATGCAAACCCTAGTGCCTGACAAGATACTTCATATTTAAATTATTGTACTCACCCTTAATATGAGAGTCTTTGTTATTCTTAATTATATTGTAATAGGGTTTTAAGCCTCCTTGGATACTGAATTTATTACAGTATTCATTGGCATATACCAACTTACCATTTCTACCTGCAATTTATCGTTTTTGAATTGTGAGGAGGTTGCTTCTGTCCACTCTTTTTAAGTTAACTCATTTTTGCCGATATAAAAGCTCGATAACTTTTTATAAAAGTTAGACTTTTTGTTCTTAACAGTCCCATCTTTAACGAGGATAACGTTTTGAGGATCTGGTTCAACTACCGAGATATTTTTAATTTGCTTAAGGCTTATATTTGATGAAGAAGGATTATATGAAGGTGTATGTTGAGAGCAAGAGCAAAAAATTGAAAGCATTCTCATTTTAATACTATTCCATTAAACTTATAGGGAAAGTTATAAAACCTGATGGAGAATACCCTACCAGCAATGCCAAGGCCGTTCGCCTAGTAGAAAACGACCTTTAACCATTACTAACGATTTTAATAATCATTTACCATGCCCGAGGCATATATTAGAATTCCAACTAAAAGACTGTCGCCTCTTAGTAACTCACAATCACAATGATTATAAAACTTCTCAAGGAACGATCAGCAGCCCGTTAGCTACCCCTGATTAAAGATGATCTGTTACCACACTGTTACGTTAGAACTTCCACTACTTCGATATCCCTCTGTCGCTAAGACTTGGTAAGACCAATTACTACCCAGATTCATCCCATATCTCTTCCATGCGTTAACGTGATTGCTGAAAGTGATTGTAGCGTTGCTTCCAGTTGGTCTCTTCGACTGGCGAACACTCCAGTACTGCGTAAAAGTAGTTTTATCGCCATCAATGGAAGGTGCATCATAACGTGTAGTTGTGTATACGTCATATGTACCCCCATCACTGTAAACCGTACCTTTATACGTTCCAGTAGGTCTATAAGTACCCCATGAATCCACTACATAATATTCTATGAGAGGGGATCGCGTCCAACCATATAAAGTCAAATATGCATTGCCGTTCGGCGCCCAAACTCCGGCATTATAGTTTATCGTCCTAAATGGCGAACCTGTAGTCCAACCTTTACCAACAACGAAATTTCCGGTATTAGACCAATTCACACTGTAATTCCCGCCAGACCCATTGACAGCGTTTACTGTTCCGCCCCCATCAGTCCAATTTTGCCAGTAGTCTGTATTAGCTGCAGAGGCGTTTGCCGAAAACAAGCTCATACTCATCAAAGCTGCCGTTAACCCAACTAAGAATTTCTTTGTAAACTTAAACATATGTTACCTCCTATAATATTTTTTCTGACTTTGACATGAGGTAGCACTCGTATCTATTTAAAACATCCTTAATTACTACCCCAAAGCTTCTGATCGTTCCCTTCAATATAATACCATGAATTTATGAGTGAATATTACAAATATTTGTAATTTAATTACAAGGGCCCAAAAATTACATTATAAGTAATCTTGTTTCACCATAACCTAATCCTTTTTTCGTAGAATCGCAATTCTTGTTTCTAAATCTGATGGAGTAATATCTGCGATTAATCCCCATTTGAACCATTTCATATAAAGGAGATATACATTAGAGATTGTGAAGTCATTTTAGCTGCCCTAGGTGGTGCCTTTGAAGCTGTAATGGAACGTTTCGTGTCCAAAAAATCAGATCATTTATTGGTTACTGTGTCTTCAATGTTATCTACAAAGACGGACAGTCAAAGGAAACGGACTCGCTTACTTCAACCTGACCAAAGAAAAGAATTTAGAGGGAATCGTGCTCAAGAAAGCTGATCCCCATTATGAAATTAATAAACGTTCATATAATTAGCTCAAAGTGATCAATTACGATTACACTGAAGTACTCATAACCGACTACACCAAGAAGGATATAACATTTCTTCTGTCTTACTCTGATGGAACTGCAGCTGGGTTTATGGAATTCATGCCACATGCAGAACGAAGTAAGTTCCACTCTATGAAACAAGTAAAGTCTGAATCTGATGAATATGAGAGTTTAATCTTTCCGTTACATAACTCCTTACTGCCAAGCTCTTTAAAGTTGAATAAAAATTTAGTACATAGATTAATTAGTTACTCTCTATTAAATAAATGTTTTATTCCAAGTTTCATTTCATCTTTATTAATGAGGCAGCCATATGAATGCCATATAAAAGAGAGTTCATTTTTCAGCTCCTTGAAATCTAAATAGCATCACAATTTTAAGTTAAGTTTAAAGAGTATCATCTTGAGAAACTCCCCTTTAATTGGTAAGCTGACACATAGGTCATAAAAGCAGGTGATATCTTAAATAAAAGAATCGGAATAATTGGATTAATTGTTTCCTTAATTGTTCAAGGGTTTTCAGCAAGTGATTCGTTTACTCATGAAATTGCTATGGTTTCTCTATTTGTATTCTTGATGATTTATAATTTCGAACATGCTAAGGATTTCTCTAAAAAATCTCTAATAGCATTAGGAGCAATCTTTATAACTCTAATGCTAGGTATATATCAGCTCCTTTCCTTGACCGGTGATTACTTTGATAGCCACAATGTAAATATTGGACTTATCATCTTACTTGAGATCGCTTTGATCATTGTATTGGTATCTATTGCAGTGAATTTAATGAAGCTTATTGCAAATCGGTTAAGGAAAACGCCTCATGGTAAAGAGTTTTAACTCTTGCCTTGTGGTCTCTTATGTATGAAATCACAAGTAATATCAAATTTCTCAGGTTCCATTTCCTCTGTTTCTCGCTGCGCAACCCAAAAAACTTGTTTCAGCATTTCCAGCGTACGCTGCAAGTACAAGCCCGGATCAGGGAATTGCAAATGTTACAAATGATGAATTTAAAACCCAAGCTATCACATGGGATCTACCTAGCACTACAGGTATTTTTGCCAACACATTTGAAAAAGACGGAATCCGCTGGTATTTAAAAGGAATTACAAAAATCTCAGAAGGACATTGGATTGGCCATTACGAAGGTGTACGAATATAAAGATTGCAATTGGGGGCTTCTAGCTCCCTTTTTTAACCTCAAGAACTTCTTCTCGAGTATGATTGAAATATTTGTGCCTCGAACCATAAGTTTATTCGTATATAACAACGACCTCATCATTGTCTAAAAACAGCAGATCGTCCCCATTCGATAATTGCACCCAAAAAGCTTCCTCTGGTTCATTCCTATAGTCATAAATTGCGACTACCTTTTTATTTGATCCTCCGCTTATCGGTTTCTCTTAGACAAAATAATCGATTTAATCATAAACTTCAATCCAAACCAAGTTTGACCACGTTTGTGCCTTCAAGTAACTTCTAATCACAAGATTGAATATTATCCGTTAACACACTTGGTCCCAACTGTTGAGTTCTAGAATTAGTAAGACGAACTTGAACTTTAACATTCTTCATTTCGGCTGTAATTAAGTCATACCTTCCCGCCCAACTAGGGCTCTCTTCCTCAGGAGTAGGATACAGTTTAAACCGCCAACTAATCTCACCTGGTATAGTAGCAAATCCTTCGTAACTGTCGTAATTTCCAAAAGAAGAAGGAGCAGGAAGATGGACAGCAAGAATGCTTATATTGGTTCTGGCAGCACTCGGCGGGTTCAATTGCACCTTATAGATTAATGCTACACCTTTAGCATTTTTAAGATTTTTATTTACCGGCTCCAGTATTACACTGCAAGGCATTGGACTGGCGTTTGTTTGAAGGGGATAGGCAACAATCATACTTAATAAGGATAAAACTAAAATAAATTGTTTCATTGATAGTTCCTCACAATTTTTTCGTTAATTTTCCTGATTTCTGGATTGATTATTCATATGTATTTAATTAAAACTTCATTTTTTTATTTAATCCCTTCAGAAAAATGCTCTTCCTAAATTATTGTTTCTCCCTTTGCACAAGTATTTAAATTTCCTTAACTTCCTCTGTTCGAGTGAACATCATGTTTATGTTTTATAAAGCATCAAAAATCCTTATGTTTACTACTTTTTTAGCTCTTTTTAAATTTTTATGATAAGCCTGTTAATTGTAGAGGAAATATGATTTGACTGTATATGGTGACGATTTGACAGAGAAATTTAATGCCCTCCTAACTGCTTTAACCAATGGGTCATATTGTTGGCCCAACTACTCAAGGAATGTCTGATAGTGAACAGGCATTGGAATATGATTCACCAAAAAAAACCCCCTATCCATCTCTTGTTTTTCCGTTTTTTAAGTTATATTAATCTTCCTTATTCATTTAAATATGATAAAATATTACATATTTAGATATTTAATATAGAAGGGAGATGCAGCGAAGTAATACAATGAAAAAGGAGACCATAAAGTGGCTGTTGCTTATTATGAGAAAGTGCTTTATGCCCGTAAACAAATTCAGAGAGGGGATTGTCTTTATGAAACTTAAGCATGCATCTGTCTTTATTTTAGCCATTGTTTTAATTGGATTTGTAAGCAATTATTTAACTAACACTCAAAAAGATGTCCAAGAAGCACGCAGAGGACATACAGCCAGTATTGGTTTTACTGATGGTCATTCGTATGAAATTGCAAGCAGAGGACATACTTCTTAATATGTTTTTCTTATACCCCCTCCAAATTGAGGGGGTTATTTTTATGATTTATGTCCCCCAGTAAGTCCAGCTCTGTGAAGTGCAGTTCCTGCGGGTGTATAAGAGACTGCTCTCAGAATGGCTTTCGATCCATACTTGCTTCTAATCCCATCCATTACAAACCTGAGTCTCCTTCTCTTTTCATTATTCACTTCAAATAAACTCAACTGCTGATTAACATCATCCTCAATATTTGATAGTGTGACTGAGATACTTCACACAGTCTTACCCGAGTAAAACGTATGAAAGAGCATCAAGCAGTATTAATCTTATTCATTATGCAATAATTCAAAACGTGCAATTTCCCATTCTTTTTTCGCTTTTAATGGTGTTGTATTAACCTTTTTCCCTGATTTTAAGTCATAGGAGGTTATTTCCCCTAAGACTTTCTCTTTTTGCATGTCAAACCCTTTGATAAGGACGTACATGTTACTATCATCAAATTTAATATCATTCAATAACATTTCGCTATTGCCTGCATAAAATTTGAAAGATTTTTTCTTATTTAGATTTTCATCAAAAAAGCTAACTTTTCCATTGTATGAGACAGCAACAATCTCATCATTTATTCTTTTTAATTTTGTTGGTATGAATCCATTCTCCATTACAACTTCTTTTTTTGTTTTTAATGTCTCCTTATCAATCAACAGTATTTTTGAAGCTTCTTTTTCATTTACATTATCATTAATAGCTAACATAAATGTTCTTTCATCAAAAATTTGGAATTCATCTTTATCATCTGTGAAATAAACTGTTTTATTTGGAATGGAGGCCTTCTTTTCCTGCTTGTTCGTTTTGGGATTAATTGAGATGATGGACATATTCTCTTCATCACTAGTAATAGCGTAAATTTTATTATCAAGGACTTGTGCCGAAACAATCTCTCCATCAAGTTTAATTTGGTTTTTCTTTTGTTTGTCATCTTTCCAATAAACCAATTCACCTTGTAATCCTGAGTCAGTGTACCCAACGTTTATATCATGTAACACATAATTCTCTGAAGTGTTAATGAAAAAAGCTCCTTCATCTTCGGTTGCTTTAGACAAGCTTTTATCATTAAATTTCTTAATACGCCCAGTTTTGTTATTGACCATAAAATGGTTATTGCTTCTGTTTGAAGAAAAAAACGTATCATCTTTATTGTATGATGATGTGCTAAGATTAACAGCATCCTTTATTAAGATGCTATACTGTATTGATCCATTCTCTTTGTATATAGCAAACTCAGCACCTCTGTTTAATGTGTGTGAAAAGCCAACAATGAAGTCTCCTTTGGTTATATTTTTTAATTCAGTTTTATGATTGCTGCTCCTTTCTGTTTTATTTCCTGTCGGTTGTAAATCACAAGAACACGTGACTATAAGAATACTCGCCAGAATAAAAAGGGTCTTTAGTCTTTTCATTTTTTCCTCCTTATGAAGCAACAAAACAATCGGTTTTAATCCGATTGTTTTGGCTTTTTCTGATTTGTTTAAATCATCATTTTCTGTGGTGGAATATTACCGTATTGTCTGATTTGACTAATTCCATTGGACTTATATTGTCAATGTCGTGTCCTTGTTTTTTCCAAGAACGCCATGCTAGTTGAGAGCAGTAGAATTTTAGGTAAGTAGAATGGTAGTTATAGCTGCTAAACAATTAATAACTATTATAAATGTGTACAAATCCATTTAGTTTCACACCTTTTGATTAAAAGGATTCTTTTATCTTAATGGCTCTCCCGAAGCTATATGCCAATGTAGATGCTTCGAATCCTGATACTTTCCCAAGTTTGTAAGTACTCTACAAGAACCGCTTTCTTTTGTTACCATAGCTGCAACCTTTTTTATTACACCAAGCAACTCAACTAGTAGCTCGTTATCCTCTTCTTCCAAAGTTATTAAAGAAGAAATATGCTTTTTAGGAATTGCAACTATATGGACGGGCCAAAAAGGTCTTGTATGATGATACGCCAATACATTCTCGGTTTCTAAAACTTTATTTACTTTTGTTTTTCCACTTAATACTTCATCGCAATAAAAGTCTTCACTCATTATTAATCCCCCTTATAGTGTTTAGATTTGATCATCATAGCCAATTACAAATTAACCAAATACTCTTCTCAAGTATTTGGTTCTTTGTTGGTTCTATACCATCCTTTAAAGTGGTCAACCACATGAATCATTTATTTTCTCTGCTTTTCCTTTTGAATCCATGCCTAATTGGGTAAAGCCACCTTTGCTGCTTAGCGGTTCTCCATCCCCTTGCTTATCAGATTGTATAAGAGCTATGTAGTATCTCCTAAGTCTAGGCCAAAAGGTTATAGAGCCACCAAAGTGATCTCGATAGTGATTAACATTAAGCTTTGGTTTATAGCCCTTTGACTTTAAATATTCGGCAATTTCTTCAGCGTCAAATTCTTGACCTATTTGACCTCTTTCTTTAAGCACATTCTAAACCCAACTCTGAATGAAATGATTATTTTATTACTATTATACTACAATTTTCCATGGCCACACTAAACAAAAAAGCAGTCTATTCAGATCTGCTGCTTAGTGTTTTCATCTTTTAACTTTTTGTTTAGCTTGAACCCTATTAAGACATTGACAATCGCAGCTGGAAAATATAAAATCCCTGCGCCCATTATTCCTAACAAGGTACTTGAACCCACTATAAATGCCTGCATTTCTATGTTTCTTGACTTCAAGCTAAGTAATACTAGTATACCAGCTAAAACCCCCATAAGCCGTGCAATACCTGGAATAAAGAAATCTGTTAGGACTCCAAATAATTGCCCTATAATTGATAGCGTAATACCGAAAAAACTGGATAATAAAATTAAATTTTTAATGTCATTTCACTCCTTTTCAAAGCCGTCCAATCAACATACTCAAACCGCTTTTAATACAAGTCTTCAAGTATAGCAGCCCATTCAATCCATCCTTCAGCAACAATGCTTTTCTTTTCCTCACCTTCAATCCACTCTATCCAATACACATGAACACCCCTTACCGAGTCACAACTTGAATTTCCCTTACCTCACATTGCACATTACATTTCATTTGAGCTCACTTGCTATTTCAATGACTTCTAATATATTATGCATTTTAGAAGCTTCGTGAAGGTCGCTAGATGTCAAATAACCGTCCTCATCTAACTTAAATGATTTGAGGTATTCCTTGTTTTCAAACTGCAGTACATAAAAATAAACAACCAAAGGCATAAATCAACCTCTTATAAATAATTTTGTAATCCTTATTGTTAATGGTAACAAACCGATTAACATGAAAAAGGCAATCACATTAAGCCTATTTTTGAAAAACAGATTGGCCAAATCTCTTTCCATTCCATCTGACGTTTTTGGTTCATGATCTCTTTTTAAACTCTTCATCATAATCCTGGTCAACAAAAATGAACTTAATGCCGGTCAACTCCAAACTAGATAATTAAAAAATAAGCTAATCCAATCATTTGTTCCTCCCTATAACTAACGAAATTTGGATATATTTTGTAGGTAATCTTGGGAAGAGGAGTATGAAACAAATGGGTATGTTACTTCAATCGTTTATGATTACAAGGAGTATCCTGTTGTAAAGTATGGCAGATGCGACAATCGCCATTACACTCTGTTCAAAAGCTCAGCGTAAAAAGTGGTGTATTCTTGCGAGAATGCCGGCGTTGTGGTATGAAAAAAGAGCATTTAATTTAATGCTCTTTTCAGTTAAATTCTGTGCCTATTTCCGAATTTTAATAGTAGGAACAACTGCTTCACCATCAAAAATATTGATAATCTCCATTCCAATCACAGTTGCTTTAACACCAACAAGAGCCTATCTTTTTTCAGAAGTGCCTGCGTCTTGGATTAAGACCGTCATCGTGTTAAGGTTAATTCATGACTGCATAAGGAGTGATACTTTGCTAAAAGTTGTGAAAATTTCAGTTTCTTGCATTGCATTATTCTTGTGCGTATACTCACTGTTTAATCAAGATGAATTGTTGTTGCTGGTTGTTCAATTATTTGTTGCAGGCCTTTTATCAGTAGTCGGAGTTGAAGCGATATTAAACAAACAAAAACTGTCTGGATATTTACTGTTTGGATCAGCAGCCTTCTTACTTGTTGTAAACGTTGTTAAATCCATTATTTAATTTGATTCTTGATAAATACTGAATCCCAGAACCAGTAAACCGCTGCTGCTACAAAACTCAAATAATAAAAGCTCACATGTTTAACCTCACTAAGCACATAAGATGGATCACTCGCTAAGGAAAACAAGAATAATGCGATTAGCGCTACTACGATATAAATTAATAAGTACTGCACACTGAATTTCTTTACTTTTTTTCGAAGTAAAATTTGCAACGGAACAGCAAATATTGTATATGGGATAAATGCATATAATGGTATGATAAAGATGGTTATCAGCATCCAAGGTTCGAAATTGGAGTAAATAAAACCATAAAACCCAATGATAATTCCGTATGTAATGCATGAGAGCGCTAGTGTAAGACCGTATATAGCCAAATTTTTTTTATTAATACTCAAAACTCTTAACCTCCAAAAAAATAACTCACTCTAAAAAGAATTGTAATTCAGTTATGCAATTGATCAATCTTCGTCCATTTTCGTCAAACTCCAAATAACAAATTCCCGCCTATAAACCAGAAAAAAGGAAATGGAAACATAATTGCATTTAAGACTATTCCATATACAGCACACCGTTTATTTGCCTTTATTGAGACCAACGCCAAGATGATCCCATAGGGGAAAGTATTAATGGAAAAAACACCGGCATACCTTGCCATGGTATTGAAATAACTCCAGTAAAAAAATTAATAATTAAGATAGCTGAGATAGTTGGAATAGTGATTGAAAAAACAGCTGCAGTTTTTTTAACATTCATATTGAAGGCAAGTCTCCGTTCTCTTTTAAATCGTAGTTTTATTTAAATATATTTCTAATAAAGTTGCTTATATCAGGAGTATAAGCTGCTATAAACATTGGGATTAACACTACACCAAATATTCACTATATAATATTAAATTTTTGAAAGCACACTGTTAGAAAACTTGTAATTCTTTCCTCACCTTGTAACTTTAGTATACCATTTATTTCTGAGTGATCGATATTGTTATGATCTTGCTTTTTGGAAAATCAATAACTCATGCATCTCAATGTTTAAGTAAGTACAGACTTTATCCAACAACTCTCTTAGATACTGCTCCATCAGCAATACTTAAAAATCCTTAATCGTTCATTTCCACTCTTCCTCTAAAATAGCGTAGTAATATTCATCCCACCATTCATTGCCTCGTGGAATACATCTTTTGAAAAAGCCTTCTCTTCTCATTCCGATTTTCTCCATAACTCGGTATGAGGGAATATTCTCAGGTTGACAAGTAGCTATAATCCTATGTAAATTCATTTCTTTAAATCCATATTCCAAAATCGCTTGTGCTGCTTCAGAAGCATATCCTCTATTTTGATAATTCGGATTAAACACCCACCCGATCTCGTATGTATGTTCACCAAAATACTTATAAAAAACAATATGCCCTATAAGGAAATCTTCATCTATTAGTATTACAGGAAATTTTTCAGCGTTATCACCCTTGTTTTTATTTACAAATTCTTTTGCATCTTCTTCAGTAAAAATCCCTTCTGGTATATACTTCATAACATTAATATCTGATGTATACTCATATACAGCTTTCCAATCTTTGAATTTAAATTCACGTATTAATAACCTTTTTGTTGTTATATGCATAAAGGAACTCCCCTCAAAATACTTAAACTTAGTCTTTATTTCGATAAAAAGACATCAATAACCTCTAAAACACTACCCTTATTCACAAACAACTCAGGAAATTCTGATAGGGAACAAGCAATAGAATACGATTCACCGAGATAAAACCCCTACCCTTCTCTTAATTGAGGAGGGTATTTAAATGAAAAATCGCCAAAAACTTTACACCCTTTTACATTTTTTTCAATGATTATGTTATGATTGTTTTCTAGAGATTTTTGAAATATTCAGAAAGAGGGGTTTGAATGAGTCAGATTGCTGCAGAAGTTGTCGCTACTACACTGAATGACTGGTACATTGCTATAAAAAAACAAAAGGTAGATGAATCAATTAAATATTATTCAGAGATAAAAAAACTTTTTGATGATATGGAAGAAGATCAAGAAGTTCTCGCGTATTATAGTCTATTAGAAGAAAGACATAAAATGTTGCTGCATTCCTCACGAGGAGAACCTTTGCAAAAGCACACCTATTTTACTGAAGACAATCAAAACTTCATTAAAAAAACAAATGATAAATTAGAATACAACTTTTATTTATTTGAAGCAATGTATGAGGCATACAACAAAAACTATGATCGAGCAATTAACTTATATGGATTAGCTGAGAAAAAGCTTGCAGAAATTCCGGATGAAATTGAAGCAGCTGAATTTTACTCTAAAGTCTCTTACTTATACACTCTTGTTAAACAAAGCATTGTGGCACAACACTATATAAAAAATGCAATTTCAATATATAAGCGACACCCTGATTATAAATGCAAACTAGCTACATCAACAATGATTGCAGCTGCAAACTATGCTGATATGAAACGTTTTGAGGAAGCAGAAAAATATTATTTAGAAGCAATTGATATTGCAAAAGAAACAAAAGATGAATTTTTGAAAGCTCAATTATACCACAATCTTAGTATCGTTTATTCTGATTGGAGCAAACCTGATAAATGCATTGAATCTCTTGAAAAAGCAATAGAATATGAATCTTGGTTACATTCAATTTATTATATAAATTCTTTATTCATGATGATTAAAGAACTCTTTAAAATTGACGAAAAAATGAAAGCCATTAATTTTTACAATAAAGCACAGGAAAGACTCATATTAATGGAGAATAAAGTATACGAAGCCAAAATTAGCATCTTATATAACCTTTATTGTGGGGAATTAAAAAATAATTTTAGTAACTGTAATAGTAATATTGAGTTTTTAAAACAACAAAATGAACTTGAAAGTGTAGATGAATTGTCCTACATCGCTGCAAAAAGGTTTGAATCAATAGGTGCTTTTGAAGAAGCAACAAGCTTTTTCAATGCGAAAATTTGGGCTGAACAGAAAATGAACCAGGTGGAGGGAATCTTATGAAAAAACTTGTGCTTTGCGTATCTATTTTAGCTGTAATTTTAAGTGGGGTAGCTTTAACGCAATTAAGTACAGATTCACCATCTAACATCCAGGTAGCTGAAAGGCCTGTCGGAGGTTAAAAAAGGTTGATTCATTAATCTAGCCCTACTCATACTTTGAGTGGGCTTTTATTTTATGATTTATGTCCCCAGTAAGCCCAGCTCTATGAAGCGCTGTCCCTGCGGGTGTGTTAAGAGACTACTCTTAGTATCGCATTCGATCCGTATTTGCTTCTAATTCCACCCATAACGAACCCAAGCTTCCTTCTCTTCTCGTTATCCACTTCAAATAAACTCAACTGCTGATGAACATCATCCTCAATACTTCTCACTGTTTTATCCGAGTAAAACTTATTAAAAAGCATCAAGCAGCATCTATAAATGTCCATCGTGATATTTGTGGGAAGATCAATTGTTTTGGATCGATGGAATTCACCACCAAGCTCATCCTTGCTGTACCCAATTCCCAGGCTGATCGTTCGACCAACTTTATTGTGTGTACGTGCCCTTCTTGCGACTTCCTCACATATCTCCAAAAGAACGGCTTTAATCTCTTCTCTCTTTGTATATTCCCTAAGCAAAATCTGACTCTTCCCAAAACTAATCTGACCCTGCATCAATGGAGCACCTATTTCAGATAAATCGATCCCATGAGCATGATAATACAACTGGTTCCCCATTATTCCAAATTTCTTCTCAAGTAGCTCTAATGGAAATTTGGCTAACTGACCTACAGTCGATATTCCCATCCGATTTAGGTTTCTTTCCATCCTCCCTCCTATCCCCCACATTTTAGACAAAGGTCGAACCTTCCAGAGTTTATTTGGCACATCTTCATATCTCCAACGTGCAATGCCACTCTTCGTTTTCTTACTCTCCAGGTCAAGTGCAAGCTTACTTAACAACATATTGTCACCAATCCCAACTGTACACATAAGCCCAAATTCTCTCCACATGCTGCTTTGGATTGCTTTGGCCATTTCTTCAGGATCTTCTTTTCCTGCATCTAAAAAAGATTCATCAATTAAAGGAGTTCCGCCAACAAAATGCGGATTTCGCATGCCAAGTATTTTTCACATAAAAAAACCGGATTCCCACTCCATGGGTTCCGGCTTTGCTTATATTAAAGTAATGTTTTTACATTTCGTGTATATTTCATTGATTCTCTGATCTTGTCGAAAATAGCTAAGACCTCAATGTGTGTAGCAAACCATCAATATTCATCATTCACTAAGTATCGTTATCGCTGCTCAAGAAGATAAAAGAATAACCGTCCACTTTGACAGTGATTTTTAATTTGATTTAAGCATTACAATATTTCAATGTATCCTTCTGTTCCATTCACGCGAATTCGTTGCCCGTCTTTGATTAGTCTGGTTGCGTTTTCCACTCCGACAACTGCCGGCAAGCCATATTCACGCGCGATGACCGATCCATGGGTCATCAGTCCCCCAACTTCGGTGACTAGACCTTTTATGGATACAAATAATGGTGTCCAGCCAGGGTCGGTAAAGGAGGTGACTAATATATCTCCGTCTTCCAGATCGGCATTTTCCATGTTTAAAATGACACGCGCTCTTCCTTCTATCACTCCGGAAGAAACAGGTAGACCTACAATCGCATTAGCCGGCAAATTTTCTCGCTTGTACTCACCGGAGAATATTTCACCATCAGACGTGAAAACGCGCGGAGGGGTTAGTTTTTCGAAAAATTTGTAATCCTCTTTTCGTTTGTTGATGATCTGATCACCAAGTTTGTTTGCGCGTACAACTTCGTGAAGTTCTTCAAAAGTGAGATAGTACACATCTTCTTTGTCATGGATAACGCCAGCTTGAACGAGTCGCTCAGCTTCTTTCAGTAAAGCCTGCTTATAAACGAAGAAACGGCTAACATAACCGTATTTGGGATACTCTCTATACCCAATGAAATTCCGAATGAGGTCAATCATTCGTTTGGTTTCTTTAGCCTTTTGTTCACCATCTGGCAATTGCTTCAATCGACCTATTAACTCTTGTTCTTTTTCTAAAGCTTCTTGGCGGCCTTGCTCAAATTTTCGATTGCCTGTATTAGGCTCAAAGTTCTTGATGTTACCAAGAATCATCGGGACAAGTGTAATTGGTTTTTCACTCCAACGAGCTTTCGTAATATCGATTTCTCCGGCACATCGCATCCCGTATTTGCTTAGATAATCACAGATAGCGTCTTTGGTTTCCCTTCCTCCATCAAACTTAACCAATTCATCCAGAAAGTTATCTTCTTTTGCATGCTGCAAATAATCAATCACTTCTGGATATGGGCGAATCACATCCGCGACATCCATCAGCGCCAGACCCATTTCCGACGTAATATTACCCGGTACAGATTGAGAAAGCGTATCAGCTGCGTTTGTTTCGCCTAACCACGTGTTCATGTTTTCATTGATCCATGCTGAGGCATTCATCGCAGCCATAAAAACAGCCGAACTTTGCGGGTCAAATAAAATCTTCTTTAATTCCTGGATATCTTCCAGAATAAAATCAAACAAATCCGATCCCGATTTCGTTAGAATGTTTTGTTTTAACTCTTTTATTGATGCTTGACTACGCTTAATCAAATCAGAAACGATTGTCGGATCGTTCTCGAATTGTGCCAGCATATCTGTATGACTTCTGCCCAAAATCGGTGCCGTTTGATCATTTGGTAACAATTTAATAAAATCTCGCTCTATTATGGTCATAAGTGCGCCTTTTATAAGCGGATCGGATTCCATGGTATTTAATAAATTTTTTCGGCCGACAGGTGTAGCCAGCCTAGGTGCAACATCTACAAACAACCTTCCACCGGCTTTATGCATAGGCGCAGGAGTAATTAACAGGTAAAAAGACAATCCAAGAGGTTTTATGGGATCTGTCATCATTTGTTGATGACCAACAGATACATAGACGTGATTATCTTGATCAATCGCTTCAGGGATCGGGTATAAAGTAGTGATCGGCCGACTCTGAACAATATAAAACGTATCATCAGCCAAACACCATTCGATATCTTGCGGCTGGCCGAAATGAGCTTCGATCTCCCTTCCAATGTGTTCCAGCTGTAGAATTTGCCCGTCAGTGAGTGTTTGAGACATCTGCCGATCAGGTTCAATCTGCTTAGTCTCTGTTCCGCCTTCTTCCCTTCCATAGATAGCTAATTTTTTGGTTGCGATCCTCTTCTCAACGATTTCCTCGTCCCGCACTTTATAACAATCTGCAGATACGAAGCCAGAAACCAGTGCTTCACCAAGTCCAAAACCGGCATCGATGGATAACACCTTTCGGTTAGAGGTAATCGGATCAGCGGTAAATAAAACCCCCGAAGCCTGAGGGAAAACCATCCTTTGAACGATAACGGATAAATAAACTTGTTTGTGGTCGAATCCATTTTGCATGCGGTAGATTACCGCTCGTTCTGTAAATAGGGAAGCCCAGCATTTGCTGATATGCTGCAAGATCGCTTCTTTGCCGATAATATTTAGATAGGTATCTTGTTGACCTGCAAAAGAAGCATGTGGTAGATCTTCAGCAGTCGCACTCGAACGCACGGCATAGGCATGTTCCTCGCCAAACTGGGAGAGATAGTGAGCAATTGCTTTCACAACATCGGAAGGAATTTCTACTTCCATAATGATTTGTCGAATTTTCCTGCTGATTTTACCAATTTGATCTCGATCCTCAACTTTTAACACGGCCAATTGATCCAACAACACTTGTAACGTTAAGTTTTGTTCGATAGCTTTTTGATATCCTACTGTTGTGACACAAAATCCTTCTGGTACTTGTATACCTTGAATTTTTGATAATTCACCTACATTTAACCCTTTTCCTCCAACAAGCAAATGCTGTGTTTTTTCAATTTCGTGAAAACCAAGAACCAAAGAACTCATTCTACATCTCCCCTTCAAAAATAAAAATTGACAAGAGCTTTACAGCATGATATAATGAAAATATAAGATGGATAACTATAACTTTTATTAATAAAGCGCACGTAGCATGATTATATCACCGTGTCTATTTTTGTGCAATATAAAAAGAACTTGGGCAATTTCACCAGGTTCTTTTTTAATTTCCCGCTACCATTAGCCACATTAAAAAACAGGGTTTCCTCCAATCTTGTTTGTTTATGTAACGCACCCGATTCTGGAACAATTAACTGTCTTATATAAGACGGTTCTCTAAAGATTCGATTGCCAGTTTTAGTGCAGTTAAGCGACGCTCGTTTAATGTTTTTTGAGAACTGCCTTCTTTTGCTTTTGCTATTTGTTTTTCTATAGAAGGAATGATATCTTGTAGAACTTCTTTAGAGGTCAATATGATTTCTTGTTCATAACAAAAATCGTCGCCGTTCCAAGTACCTTTTAGGCTTTCCAAACCAATTTTTACTGCGTTTAGTCTCTTTTTGACAAGAGTTGTGTTTGAACCTTTTTCTGTCGCGCTTTTATAAGCATTTGAAAGTTTGCTAAAAGTTGACTCCAAGGATGTAATGGATAAATCTTGGATTTCTTGACTAACAGTCTTCATATACAATCCTCACTTTTCGTTTTTAATAATCCTACAGTTATTAAATTTCTATTCAGTAATATAGACCGATTGCTGAAAACAACAAATCAACACTTTTTAACAATCCTACTCAATAGTTGAATTAGGGCTGCACATTGAATTTTGCGAGTCGCAAACTACCATATGTGTCTGTCATTTCAAATATAAATGATGTTGATAGAAATTCTTTCACATGCTCGTTGTCAGTATATTGTTAATTTTTAACAACAAGGGGATTTATGTATAATATAATATTTCCTGTACACTAAGTTTGCTCACTGAAGGGAGTCTTACTCATCCCCTAACAAAGGGGGTGATGCTATGTCAACATTCCAGGCATTAATGATGCTTGCATTCGGGTCGTTTATAATTGCCCTGTTGACGTATATAAATAAAAAATAGACCTCCCTTGAGCCTCAGAACCTGAAGGGATAGGTCTACCAAGAAACCACATCGAGCAAGCCCCTTGACGGGCAGCTTTTTGTACAAAACCGGGGTGCGCCAACACCCTAGTCTTTTTTATTTTATGCACTTCCATTAAGCACATGCAAAAAATAATTATATTATCTTTCCCTAATTATAACCAGACGGCAATGTTATTTGCAATACAATTGCTTTATGGATAAAACCATTATTTTATTGAATTGGATGCTTATTTCTGCAAAATCTCATACAATTGCAATACTTTTGCTTAGTCGTCTAAACTAACTTTCAATGCATCAGCTAGCATGGCGTTAAAATCATCAAATTTGTTCATAGGCGTTCCAGAGGGTTTATCAAGCTCTAGGTACTCATTTTCAATTACATCTAAGCAATACCAGGCTGTATCTGAGTCACCAAAAAACAGATATTTTTTCTGCTCATCATTTTCGTGCCAAAGTTCATTTGTTTCAAGAAAGCCGTAAACCTCTTCATCTTTTTCTTCTTCCAATAAATCATTGTCGATCCCGTTAATCACTATACCATTGTAGTCTAATCCGTTTACACTTTGAAGGAATTCCTTATAACCTGTTGGAATCTCCTTTATTGGAAACTTGCCTACAACCTCCGCTTCAAATTTATTGATTTCTTTTTCTGTGGCGGGAGAGTTCGGTTCATCTCCATACTTTGCTTTTCTTTTTCGAATTTCTCCTAATAAATTATTTACCGACATAAAACTGCCCCCTTTTATCTCGGCTAAATTCTAATCCACCCTTGTACTTTAATAAAAAAGCTCTCCTATCGAGAGCTTAAACATTATCTTTGCAATACTTTTGCTTAACTGTTTAGTAAATCATCATCTAATTCCATGAAAAGAATACCGTCATCTTCTTTCTCTGAATCCTCTTCAACTGATAAGCTTTGAATAAAGTCTTCAAATGTATCAGCAATCAGAAAGGTGTCTTTTACTCCATTCGTCAACTCATGATCCCAGAAATAAACCTTTCCTGTTCCTTCCCCTTTTATACCAAGGCATATTTGGTTTCCACCATCAGCATCAGCTATTGGTATTATCCAATCAGGCATTTGATCATCGTATGTATCAGTAAGAGCTGCAATATTAAAGTCGTCATCGTCCAAGCCAAACCCATAGAATATACCTAATCTAAGTTTGTTATCATCTGCCCATGGGTTTTTCTCAAGTACTGGGAAAACAACATTGTCTGCCAGTATATTACTACCCCCGTAGTACAGTACAAATTGCTTAAATAGATCATCTATTGCGACCCCTAAGTCTTTTTCAAATTTCTCAATTGCTTCGCTACTTTTTTTATGAGAACCTTCTCCATAGTACTTAAGCTCAAATTGCTTCATTTTATTATTGATATCTTGAAAGCTCATATTAATAACCTCTCCTTAAGTCCGATGCAGACCCTATATGCGGTACATTCTTATGTAGTGCAGTTGGGATCAACTGAATAGTTTTGTTGTCTAGGTGGTGTGGAGTAAGCTTTGCAGTATATTTCAACCAATCTTCAGCTTCGGCCTGTGTTTTAAAACCTTTCATTTTTTTGATACGTTTATAAACTTTAGCGAAGTCAGAGTTTTCTCCAGTTAGTTCGCCCTTTTTAAACTTAATTGTTCCCTTAGACCAAGGTGTAAAAATTGGCCTATTGTCTTTAAATACTATAGGCTCTCCTTTAGTTACTGCATTTACTTCTGGTTTATCAGAGTACCATTTACTGTTACCTGGAGTACCTTCCCAGCGCCCTTTAGTTCTCGGCAATCTGGTTCTTGGATTTGCAGATTGAATTAATTGGAGTAGCCTATTTTTTAAACTTTCTCCGTTTACTACATTGTATGGCACGCCCCCTGCCATGGCAAGGTCGTACTTAGGATTATAAGGCAGAAAATCTGGAATCTTGACGTCATTAATTTTCTTCCCTGCCTGACTTGCTTTGTTTATGACCTTACCCGCTGCATCTGCTTTATTAATGGCTCCTGCACCTTTGGTTCCAAAAACAGCTACAGCCACTGAACCAACAGCATAGGTAACCCATCTTGATCTAGAATAGGCATCTCCATTCACCATATCTTTTCGATACGACTCTTCTATTGCTGCTGAAACAGCATCATATGTTTTGACCGGATGAAGAACTGCATTGCCCAGTGCTGACAATGTTTCTCCTGGATCGGTGATGAAATCCCATATGCCGGTTACAGTGTCTTTTCCAACATCGTATAAACCAACTCCTACACCTTTTACAATATCCCAGGTGATTTCTCCTGCTCCTTCTAGCTGCTTCGCTTGTTCAATTTGCACTGCAAGCTGAACTTGAGCCGGTTCAAGATTCTCGTAGCCTACTTTCTTAGCAATCTCTAAATACTCATCAGGATCAGAAACACCGTCATTAAGTTTCTTTTTCAATTCCTTAATTTCTCGTTCTTTTGCTTCCTCCTTCTTCACGCTTAAATAAGCTTCAGAATGCTTCTCAATATCGCCTCTTTTCTTATGTATGTCACTTTCTCTATACGCTTTGGCGTTATAGTGAATTGGTGTGGCGTTTTTCCCTTTGCCTGTTGATTCCTGCAGCTTTTTAAAGTCTTGCTGAATAAATTGTTCGTTTGGTTCTGTTTCAGCGTATTCTGTTTTTAAATCCTCATCAAGCTTGTTCAGCTTATCGATTGTTTTTTCACGTTTGTCATCTGCAGAAGAAAGTTTGTCTTTGAAGTCTTCTGTTGAGAATATTTCAAGTGGAAGAATATCATTGATGTCGTTTAATATGTCTTTCATTGCTTTTTTCTGTTCAGACATAATGGATTTTGATTTTGTATAAGCGTTCGCCAACTCATGTTCAAGAAAAGATTCTTCTATATATGCATCTGACATCTTGGCATCTTCAAGTTTTGCAGAAATGCTGCTTAAGAAGGCAATCTTCATGTCAATTAAATCAATCCATTGATCGGTAACACCGACATGATCATGATAAAATGCTTTAATGTTGTTAGCACCCTTACCTGAAAGCTCACTGTCATCTAGGTCGGCTACGTCTTTAAACGCGTTTCTGAGCTTCACCATTTGCGACCTTAGTTCCTTGTACTCTTTGGTTCTTTTATCCGCTTCAGAGAGTAATGAATCAGCCTCAAATACCTTCATATCATTCTCCTTCCTAGCCCCACTATATGTAAATTTTACCATAATCATCTATTTGAATAACAGAAAAAGACAGCCAAAATGACTGTCTTATACATCACACTATCTTGTTCTATAATAATTTTCTGCGGTATAGTAGCGCCAATCCCAAAAAGGTTCCCCATTAGCCAATATATACCGGTCTAAAAATATTTCAAAGTTTAAATTTAATGGATTATATTCTAAACCACTTTCAAATATATAGAGATAGTTAGGATCACCTTGATTAATTTTATCTTTATCGATCATTAAATGGCATTCTTCCAATAGGTAGCCAATTGGGATACCATTGATACCTTCAAACAAATCCTCATAGTTTAGTTCCTCTTCAATCTCTTCAAGGCTAAATAGCTGAAGTCCTCCACCTATATTCTCCCCATCAGAAAGAATCTCAAAAATTTTCGCACCGTTATGCAGTGTAATAAACTTTTGATAATCCGCTGGAAGGGTAAGCTGGTGTTTAGCTTCAAAGCTTTGAATCTCGTTAAGGGTTGCTTTGTCCGGTGAAAAAGTAACAAGGCATTCCATGGTATCTCCTTCAGAACAAAACAATGTAATGGCTCCTTTATCATCTAAGAGACTTTTCAAACCGTTTACAGTCTTATGAACAAAGTTAGTCATATAACTCACCCCAAATGTAAGTACCTATTTATCATTGCCAATACATGGTGAATGAATTTAAATATTTTAAGCATTAACAATTTTATTCATAATCATAGCTGCATGAGTGGTGAACAAAATATAAGTGCTATTAGCTGTTTTAATCACTACCCTCTCCGTAGAGCCATAAGGAAACCCTATCCTTACTGCACGTTTCTCCTCTCCCCCGTAATTTGGATCAAAGAATACATCGTTGATTTCTCTTATTGGAATTTCAACTTTGGAAAGTTGTCAATGAATAATTAAGTTTTCGTTTGATTTCTCAACTTTAATCCCTAGCATAATCTCATTCCCCTTTCGATTATGAATCAGTAAAATTTTAACATAACGTGTGAAATATTAAATTGGGCTTGATAGTATTATGAAAAAATTAAACTTTCAATAATTGGATACAGGATTATAATTATTGATGGTCTACCAATATAAAGAAAGGAAAATGAAGTTGAAGAAGGAGCTCTCACCCTGCTTACCAATCTAAAATGGACAGGGATCTTGACAACTATGCATTTGAACGATGAATGAAAGACCTTTGCGGCTCTCTTTTTTTATTTCTCGGATTGTTTATCATTGAGTAAAAATAATAGTGTCTCTTCAATTTCTATTTCTAAATCATTTTTATTTAAATCGAATAATGTTCCACAACCGGTTCCTTTATATCCACCGTAGAAATACCATAATTCAATTGTATAACAGTCCAAATCTTCATTGTAGGCTTTCGTAGCTCCATAGTTAAATGTTATTTGTGAACGGTATTCTTTTTCAAAACACCTCTCAGCTGTTAAATCACTCAATATGTCACCATCTATGTCCCTACAAATCTGGATGCTAAGGTTTGATTTACCCTGAATTTCAAAAGCATCTGTATACTTATTTTGCAGTTTTTCGGATACTGCATCCCCTAATCTCTCCAATTCAATTACCTTTTGTTTCAAATCAAGATTTAAATCCTTTTCTGGAATCTGTAAATAACGTTCGTCTATTTGACTGTGATCTTTCTGTTTCTTGAGTAACTGTCTTAAAGCTTTCCACACAGCGTTGTCCTCCTGTCATTTCAAAAGCGAAACAAAAAACCAAAGGGGAAACCCTCTAACCAAAGTGGCACCAACGATGATACATATACAGGGCACTTTCTATTCGAGATGTATTCAAATTCGGGCTTATGCTTCGTATCTCCTGCTGTTAGAATTCTAGGTTCCATAAAGATGAAAATGTTAAGCGGCAGCCCAAATTAATTTAGAATGTCAAAAAAAAAATAAAAACACCCCCTCACAATTTGTGAAGGGGTTATTTTAACTATTTAGTTTTAATACTTCTCAGAAAAGCACTTCTGTTCTCTGTGGCGTTTGTCAGCATTGTTGCATTTTCATTGAGTTTTTGTACTAATGCTTCTTTAGCTTTACCTTCAAATGAAGAGAGTAAAGCAACATACACTTCAGCTATAACCTGTTGAAAGTCTGATGCGTTTTTTGCGTCTTCCTTTAGGTTTTGACAATATGTTTTTAAACTTGTACCCACCGGTTTTTTAATTCTTCATTTTGTTGCAACCGTCTGTAAAACTCATCTGCATCCATATTAACTCCATATGGCAATTTAAATCCCCCTTACAACCGTAACCAGCTTGCTAATTCATTATCCTTATCTTTTAAATCCTCAGCCATTTTAACAATAAACTCACTAATATCCTCTAAATCTCTAATCAAATAATGAAGAGAAGCCTCAGTTTGATACTGTTCTTCTGAGTCATAAAATGCTGCCCCATCTTTCACATAAGGTGCGTGAAACAATACAGCTTTATCAACATCGCTTGGATCTAGATCCTTGAATTCTCCTAACCTCTTCCCGCAAATCAATTTTACGTCATAAACCATTTTGCTGTGATCATTAGGAAATCGTTCAATTGAAGGATTCCTTTAAATATTTTCAAAAGTATTAGAATACAAGGACAGGGATATTATTTTTTATTAAAAGTCAAGAAAATGTTTAATATTATTAATGTTTAAGCAACCAAATAAAATGTCACACATTTTATAAACAAAAAGAGAGGATAGATGAACAGGGTGAAAATGCCTGTATTCAACTATCCTTTTTTTGTACAACAAATGACCTCATTTACTACAACAACGGTGTTGTTTGTTCTTCAATTAACGCCCCCGTTACTTTAAGTACATTTATTCACAAAGTAATCTTTTTTACAGGTCATTTAGTGGTAGCCCCAGGAAAATGCGAATTTACAACGTTAATCAAATTCAAACATAAAAAAGTCGAATTCCCTGTCCTTTAAGGAAAACGACTTTTTTATACGACTTCTTCAAGTAAATCCCCATTAACCTTTTTTGGGGACTATTTGTAATCTCTGCGCAGTGAAATTATACCTGTGCTAGTCCGCCATCTACGAACAATTCAACACCCGTCAAGTAACTGCTTTCGTCTGAAGCAAGGAAAGATACAGCGTTTGCTACTTCTTCAGGTGTCCCAACTTTTCCAGCTGGAACAGTATTTCTGGTATTTTCCATTGCTCCTTCAAGTGCATCACCAAAAAGCTCATCGTATGCAGGTGTAAGAATAACTCCTGGACTAACCACATTTACACGGATTTCAGTACCTTTTAGGTCAAGAATCCAGTTGCGAACTAGTGCTCTTAATGCTGCTTTAGATGCTCCATATACACTAAACGCTGGGTTGCCAATTGATCCAGCAGTAGAGCCCGTTACAATAATAGAACCTACTTTGTCCGGGAATAGTGATAACGCTTTTTGAACAGTAAAGATGGTTCCTTTAACGTTAATGTCGAACGTTCTATCAACCTGCTCTTCAGTAATTTCACCTAATGGAAGGAAGTTGCCGGTGCCTGCATTAGCAAAAAGAATGTCCAACTTACCTTTTTCCTGCTTTATCATGTCATATAGTTTGTCTAAGTCTTCAAGCTTAGAAATATCACCTTGAACACCGGTTACGTTCTTGCCAATTTGGTTAACAGCTTTATCAAGTTCGTTTTGTCTACGTCCCGTGATATAAACATATGCACCTTCGTTTACAAATTTTTGTGCTGTAGCAAGACCAATCCCACTTGTTCCACCCGTTACAAGCGCTATTTTACCTTCAAATTTACCCATACTTAACACTCCTTTAGAATTAATTTTATTTTATGTTTAGTACCTTTAAGTACTTGTAGAACAACTTACAAGATATAGTATCCTTCAGTAAGCACATTATCGGAAGTACCCACTTTTTTGTGATATAGTAACTAAAAAGTAATAAATGTGGAATGGAGAGCTTTAGACATGAAAAAATTTAGCTGTGGGTTTGAAGTGACAAAGGAAGTGATTGGCGGAAAATGGAAAGGGCTTGTATTATACTTTTTAATGAATGGACCAAAGAGAACGAGTGAATTAAAGCGTATTATCCCAAATATAACTCAGAAAATGTGATTCAAACACTTAGAGAGCTTGAAGCCAGTGGACTTGTGAGCAGAAAGATGTATAATCAAGTACCGCCGAAGGTTGAATATTCATCCACTGAACTTGGAGAATCTCTTAAACCTATCTTACAGGAGCTCTGTCAATGGGGAGGCCGTTATGCGGAGCAAGAGTATGCAGAAGGTGAATATGAAATTGTACAACCAGAACAACTAAGTTAGGATTGATGTAGCTGCTGAAGTAAATGCTAAACAACTTTCAATACCATCACCTAACAGATGAAGAACAGTCAGAAATAAATGAGATATTCAATTTTGAAAGTGAAGTTCTAATAAGAAGTGTCATGGACTATATTCAGGAGAACTTTGATGAAATTCAAAAAAGAGCTGTTTCAAATGTTAAAGAGAAGGTTCAGAAACTTAGCCAAAAAATAAATGAAGATATTGATAAAAATATTTAATGCCTATGATCTCTAGATAGGCATTTTTTTGTATATAAAAAAAGAACTGAATTAAAAATCCAGGTCACACTACTCCCCTGTATTCACCTTATCATTTAGTACGTTTTCGTTGATTTAACAGCATTTATTCACTTTCACAAAACGGTGTTTCAGATCACACTCAGGTCACAGTACGGGTCACAGTTAAGTCACATTGCGATTGTTGATGACAAGGATAGAACCAATTATTGTCATACAAATTAACAATAATACAGTAATCATAGTCGATTTTTGATTATTTTCGACAAATTTCGTCAAAAGAAGACACGTTTTTACAACAAATTTAATCACAATAACGCAAAGTAACCCTTGCAATTCCTTCCCCACCATGCTATATTCATATAGCGATGAGCTGAATTGTGTAAGCCGATGTACATGCCCTTTGCGGCACACACGAATGTGGCGTGTGGTGCATCGCCTCAATACGCAAAGACGTTTGCCTCTTAGGCAAACGTCTTTTTTGTGTTATCCGATTTTTGTTCCGTTTGGTAACGGTTGTCCCGGTTGAAGCAGGACGACGTCACCTTGGCCGGGAATGCCGCCGAGGACTAACACTTCGGACTTAAAACCTGCGATTCGGCGCGGCGGAAAGTTCACGACAGCGATAATTTGTGAGTTGGTCAATTCTTCTGGGCGATAGCGCTTTGTGATTTGAGCGCTTGATTGTTTGACGCCGATCTCTTCTCCAAAATCAATGAACAGTTTAATCGCCGGGACTCTTGCTTCAGGAAATTCTTCTGCTTTGATAATGGTCCCAGTTCTGATATCCAATTTTTCAAAATCCTCAATTACAGCCATCATTTTATCTCCTTTTTCTTACTATTTTAAAAGAGACACTTGCTAATTGTTTAACCAAAAGCTCATATTTTTTTATCCGAGTGAAAGGTGTTCCGGTATATTCGGGGCGATACACCTGTACATTTTGCAAACCATCTTGTAAAAGAAGAAAGGTTTTGAAAGCCGAGCGATTGGCTCACAACAGTCAGTGTTTCATTTTTCTCAATCAGCATCCGTTTCGCTTCCTCGAGACGGAGGTCAGCTATATAGGCTTGAGGGGATTTTCCGGTCTGTTTCTTGAACCAGCTTGAATAGTAAGCTGGGTGATAATGTTCAATTTTCGCCAGCTTTTGTATTGTCAGCGGCTCAGACAAATGGCTATGGATGTATGCGATTGAAGCATGAGTATGGGTTTGCAGTTTTTCTTTTATGTATTGAACAAGCAGATGGAGCGTATGTGCTGAGCGTGTATTTGCTTCCTCTATTAATAAGTGCCTGATCGATGACCAAAAAGGATCGATTGCAGCTTCAACCCCTGCGGCTGCATGATACTCCTCAATTTTCATCGCATGAAGCGGCACATCCAGCACAAGACATTCATTTCTGCCAATAGAGCGGAACCGATGCTCGCACTCTGGCGGAATGTATAAAAAATGATCCGGCTTTAATTTGACCTGACGCTCCTCTGTTTCAAGATCGATATTCCCTTCAAGGGGAAAAAGAAATTGGCTGTACGCGTGCTTATGTGAGGAATAAAGGCGTGTATATGTCCGTTTTTCACAGATAATCTCTTGAAGCGAATTCATCAGCCATCCTCCTTTTTGATCCGGTAATGGTGTTCCGATATAGGCGAGAACCCGATTTTTTCATACAAAGAAACGGCGGCTGAGTTTTCTTTCATCACTTGCAAGTACATATACTTAGCTCCATTGTTCATTGACCATTCAGTCAGAGCCCTGATGACTTGAGTCCCTGCCCCTTTTCCTCTATGTTCCTTTGCTACAACAACGTTGCTGAGTCCCCCATAGCCATCGATAACGGAGGACGTGCCCACTGCTGTCAGGCTGCCTTGGTCATACATAGTGAGAAAGGTTTTACACGGCTGCATTCGTTTGAAAATGCTTGAATAGCCGCAATGCCGTTCTTGTGAAAATTCTTCCAATCGGATAAAATCATCAATCCATAAAGACGATGGCTCCTGCTCCCATTTATATGTAAATCGGCTGCTGTCAAAAGTACGTTCTAACATATCGCAGCATGATGCTGTCATTTGAAAACATTCATCTATCTTTTCATATCCGCTGTCTGCCAATGCATCATCCAGTCCTTCAGGTGATGCGTCACTGATTTGAATACAAACAGGCAGGCCTAAACTTTTATAAAAATGCTCGATCTCTTTTTGGTAATCTCCTTCTGGCATATCCGCCGATGTCCATACGCTGTTTGCACGTTTGGTCACGCCAAAATTCGCTCTAAGAAGCCATTTCCCCATTCTCTTTTGAATATAAGACGGCCATGATGCTGCCGCTAATTGCTCAATTTTGTAAATATCATGCATAGCCTCTTGCCTCTCCCTTATCTATACTGCAAGATATATTATACAATATTCAGAAATATAAGACATGCATTATTTGGTTTACATAATATTTTTATTGTTTATCGACAGACCCGATAGGAATAATCGAATTGAAAATGCTAAGCTGTCTGAAATGTCTTCCTTTAGTTCAAACGCTTCTTTTCCGATTAAAGTCGCGAATCCGTGCAGCAAGCTTCGCAGCCCTCTTGTTGCATGAATCACATTCTGTTCGTTTGTATAACCGCTGTCAATAAGCAGTTTCGCGACAAGCCGGACAATCTGGTTTGACAGGCTTTCAGCTCTTTCATCTTGAATTTTAAGCAAAGTCGCTTCATAATAACCCGGATTTTCAACTGCAAACCCAACATATGCATCGCTTAAAGATAGCAAGGCGGACTCCCCCTTCTGTTCTTTGACGGAATCAGCCATCTGATCAAAAAGTTTTGTCAAACCGCTGACAGCAAGCTCTGTTCTGATTCCCTGCAGCCCGCTTATGTGATTATACAGAGACGGGGGCCGTACATTCATTTTTTTAGAGAGTGCGGCCAGCGTCACGCCGTTTATTCCTTCCTGGTCAGCAATCTCTGCCGCCGCCTTTATAATCATCTTTTGATGTAGACCTGCTCTCGGTGACATGTTCAAACCCCTTTCTTTGCTTTTTGAATGGCTAATTTCATCGACTGTTCAGGTGAAGCAAGGAAATGACCATGTCCGACCGCAAGACAGCTCGGCGCCTTGTCAACGAGCCGTTCCGCACTTCTTACAGCAGCCTCCTTATTCCAAGTGGCGAAGGCAGGAAAAGGAAATGTCCATCTCATTTGGCCGGAAACGGCTATCCCCCCGCGTAATTGAAATGCATCCCCAGCTATTACAATTCCGTTTCTTGTGTCCAGAAACGACATGCTTCCCGGGGTATGACCCGGAGTTGAAATCGCAAGGAGAGAACCGATTGTTTCGCCACCCGCCAGCAAAACGTCAGGCTTTGTTTTGATTTTTTTTGGAATTCCTCCTTTTATAGGCGTCTGCGGTTCATCTTTCCGCAAAGAAACATCACCTTTTAACAAAAATGAATCACGCTCGGAAATGACAACCTTTGCATCAGGAAAAGCTTGGGACAGTACATCCAACGAACCGACATGATCACCGTGCGCATGAGTCAGTAAAATATGTTGCAGTGGTTTTCCCAGCTGATTCACTGCTTGGATAATCCCTTTATAGCTGTTCGGAAGACCAGTATCTATTAAGGTTACTTCATTTTCTTCCTCTACAAGGTAACAATTGACCGGAAATAATGCCGGATAAAACGTCAGCTGCCGCACAGTTTGATTCTGAATCATTCTCATATGATAACTCCTCCTGAATAAAAAACTAATGGTGTTAGTTTTATTATTAACTAATACCATTAGTTTTTCAAGAGTGTTATGCTAGTTTTATGGCGACAAATATTTTCACCTGCGCCTGCTGCGGTGAAAGCGCACTTTGATCATACTGTTCGAAGTCTCCCGAAAACGTACGCAAATGCCGCTTGTCCCAAGTCCAAATTTCCTTCCACGTCTCGAGTACAACGTCTTCAATAGGACCGATTTTTGAAGTAAAAACAGCATAAGCGGAGGCCGGTAAATATATATCTTCATACGGTTCCGGAAGCATGTCGCTATGCTCGGTAAAAGCGCCGACAGAAAATGTGTAAAACCCATTCTCCTGCTGTTCGTAATGAGAGTATAAAGCGATAATGCTCTGATCCTTTTTATGAGGCGGGAGTAACACGCTCGTATCCTGCTGCCAAAATCGATTCCATAAGAGCGGAATTTGTCTTTTTTCTGTCATTTCTAGTGCATTGCTTGTTCTTTGGGATAGTCCTGAAAAGCGCTTTTGTTCTAAATGTGTTACATGTGAATAGTTCATATGATACCTCCTTTTTACCTAGATTATAAAAGAAGAAACCTGACAGCATTGTGTCAGGTTTCATATATTTTTTGCATATGAAAAATCGTTTCTTTTACCTTTTCCCGGATATGAAGAGGTTCCAGGACCTCAATATCCTTGCCAAATTGCAGCAAGAAACCGATCAACCATTGATCCTCGGGCAGGGATATCACCGCTCGGCAGGCTTCATTTTCATCAAATTGAAGGCTATCATGTCCAAACCATTCACTTATACGCTGACGCGCCCCGGGCTGAACAAGAATGACCAGCTCAGTTAAACGATCCTTTTGATACCAATTCACATCCCAGGGCAGAGTCTCCAGCTGTATGTCTTTTCTCATAAATGATTGATGTAAAATAGTCATATCTTTTATGCGGCTTAATTTAAAAAAGCGGAAATCGTTTCTAACCAGACAGTAGGCGTATAAATACCAGCGGCCTGCCTTGCATACCAGCGTGTAAGGCTCTGTTTCACGGAGAAGTGTTTCCCCGTTTGCATTTGTATATGTAAACGATATGGTTGACGACCGATCGATTGCATCACTGATGTTTTCTCGAAGCGCCTTTTGGTCCTCTGTTTGTCCCCATGCCGTCATGTCAATAAACCATTTTTCCGTTTCACGCTTAAATGCCTCTGCGGCCTGGTCTGGTATGAGATGTTTTATTTTTTGATAAGCCGCGCTGTGAGAAGCGGGTTCATACATGGATGAGATGCTCTGCAAAGCGGAAGCAATAGCAAATAGCTCCTCTTCTTTCAGCCACTCTCTTTCAAGCCGATACGTTTCCATCACACTGATCCCGCCCCCGGCGCCTTGTGAGGTTACAATCGGAATGCCCGCTCTGCTGATCGTATCAATATCTCGGTAAATCGTTCTGACTGATACTTCAAATAAATCAGCTAGATCAGCAGCCTGCACTTGTTTTTTGCTGATTAATAACATCACCATCGCTAACATACGTTCCAGTTTCATTTTTCGCACCTTGTCTCCTGCTTTTATTTTCCAATATTATCATACCATTTTATGAGGCTTGGGCATATCTATTATGCAGCCTAAAGGCATCGTGCATATATTATGAAAACAGGGGCCTCCCCTTCTTTTTTTATGGTCATTGTTTATTTAGACTACTATTTCAAAACGGATAAGCATACACTTCTCAACGGAGGGGATTCACATCATGCATCTTACACTTCAAAGCGTTTATCCTGTCATGATTATCGTCTTTTTTCTGTATAAAAAAATCAAGCGCTCCATCGGATATCAGCCGCTGAAGCCTCGCTGGCTTTTTACTCGTTTGGTTCTTTTTTCAATGTTTGCATTCGGTCTCACCATTTTCAGCCTCATTCATCCATTTTTGTACGGATATTTCATTATCGGCATTATCGGCGGATGTCTGCTGGTTTTTTTCGCCAGGAAAAATCTCTCCTTTGAAAAACGCAAAGGAAAAATTTATTTTCGGACTCATATTTGGGTGGAGCTTATTCTGCTAACCCTATTTCTATCGAGATTTCTTTATCGTGTAACAGAGCTGTACCTTGCCGCGCCTGATTTACACAGCCTGGGATCTTACAGTCAGTCTATCGGAACTGATCCTTTCACGATTGGCGTCTGTTTTCTGATCGCCGTCTATTATATCGGTTTTTCCTCTATTGTCATCAAAATCAGCAGAAACGGGCTGGAGCAAAATGGGCACAGTAAAGAAAAAGACATCCTTGCTTAATCGCGACATGCGGCAGCAAGGATGTCTTTTTTAATCGTGTCTTGTATGGTGGATCATTTGCTGAAGCACATCTAAAACATGCTCATCCTCGGGAGAATAGTAGATTGATGTTCCTTCTCTGCGCGATTTCACGAGCCGGAGATTTTTTAAAAACCTGAGCTGATGGGATACTGTTGATTGCAGTAAATTCAGTTTCTCAGCGATCCCGTTCACAGCATGTTCACCCTGAGAAAGCAAATGGAGAATCCTGATTCTGGTAGGATCAGAAAGCGCTTTGAAGGTTTGTGCGACTAGGAATAAAGTTTCTTCGTCCAAATCGGTCACCGTTTCATTTGCACGGTCCGCTTCTCGAAATTCAGTCATGTGTCTCACCTTTCTTATTTCATAGTTTTATCTTATAACAAATGACCTTTCATGCAAACCTGTCTCTTCTTGTTTCAATTCAACCTCACAGTTTAAATTTATGTTTCAAATCAGGTTTTTACTTGGTCTGGTATACGTTCTATGTCATAATAAAAAAGTCATACTGCTGCAAACATTGAGGGTGAAACACAGTGAAGAAAAAGAGAAAAGGCTGTTTCGCTGCTGCGGGTTTTATGATGATTTCTGTCTTTGTCATGGCCTCTTTTTTATTGGTCCTGCTTTTGTTCAACCACGATTTAATCAAAAAACTTCCAATTGACACGAAAACCATTGTCCTCGAACGTTTAACTGATTATAAACCGCTGGTTGAGGACGAGCTTGAAAACCGGGGACTCTCCAATTACACATCGCTGATACTCGGCATGATGTATCAGGAGTCAAAAGGAAAAGGCAATGATCCGATGCAGTCCTCTGAATCTCTGGGGTTAAAGCGTAATGAGATAACAGACCCTCAACTCAGTATTAAACAAGGCATCAAGCAATTTACCCTCATGTACAAAACCGGTAAAGAAAAAGGTGTGGATTTGGACACGATTATTCAAAGCTACAACATGGGGGCAGGTTATATTGATTTTGTAGCTGAACATGGAGGAACGCATACTGAGGAATTGGCAAAACAATACTCCGAGCAGCAAGTCGAAAAAAATCCCGGGCTCTATACTTGCGGAGGAAATGAAAACAATTTCCGTTATCCGTATTGCTACGGTGATTACACGTACGCGGAAAAAGTAAAAGAAAAAACGAAAACGGTTGAAAAATCTTTACAAGTTGCAACACTTGAAACCATGGAATCAACGGCTCATTAAAGGAGCCTGTTAATTTACTGACAAAGCCCAAAACGATATTTGGGCTTTTGTCATGTTTACAAACCTCAAAAAAGCCATACTGAGTATGGCTTTTAATAATACGGTGATATCATCAAATAAACAATAACACCTGTAAGGCTGACATACAGCCACAGCGGCATTGTCCATCTGGCGATTTTTTTATGGCGCTCCACCTGCATGCTGAAGCCTCTGATCAGCGTAAACAGCGCAAGTGGCACGATGATTGCAGAAAGGCAGATATGCGTAATTAATATAAAGAAATAAATCGGACGCATAATACCTTCTCCGCCATACAGCGTATTCTCCGCAATCGAATGGTATGTGACATAGCAAATCAAAAACAATAATGTTGTCGTAAAAGCAGCTAAAATAAAGCGTTTATGCGCCTTAATGTTTTTTTGTTTAATCATAATCAATGCCGCCAACAAGAAGATAAACGTAAAGCTGTTGAATATCGCATTCAGCATTGGCAAAATGTGAATATTCGCATGGCTGAACTGATCTAATTTAGGCATAAAAAACAGCACTGCGATCAAACCGTTAATCAGAACTGTCAGCGTAAGGACAATTCCAGTATAATTTTTCGGTTTATTTTCTGTTTGATTCATTTGGTGACCTCTCCTAATTTGTACTGGCTATCCAAATCGTATGCAAATTCAACGGAGATGTCAACGTTTTCGATGGCTTCGTCAGAAATTAGACACACTTCAGAAGGCCGATGCTTAAAAAGCACCAGCCTTTTGGTTTATGCCTCTTGCATTAAATGATCAACGACCTTATGTTCATTTTCATTCAGCAAATTCTTTTGGATTTTCGAATGAATGGGTTTATTCATATGCTGATCCAGGATGTCAGCTGTTTTTTTATCACCGGCAATGATCATTCGCTCCCATTTTTTTGCCGCGGCTTTCTGGTCGAGATTGGCCGCCAGCCGCTTGTACAGTCTCGTTTGATTCTCCGTTACATGATTCTTCAGGTGTTCCTCTTCTAATGATGCCGATTTGGTTTTAGAAGACTGGCTGCTCTCCCAAGACTCATTGATTGCGTCATATTCATAATGTTCGACCGCTTCAATTTTGCCTAGAACGTTTTCTATAATTTTCACTTCATTTTGCTGCGTTAAAATAAAAGCTGTACTTGGATACGTTTTGCGCAAATTTTCCAGCTGGTCAAGTACAGCTGTCTCCTCCCAGAAAAATGTTGTTTCAACAGGAATCTGAAGCGTGATCGCTTCCCATATCCCGCTATTTGAAACAAAAAATACAAGGCTGCGCGGCATATTTTTTCCTATTCCGTTAAGGTGCTGATAGATTTTGTCACTGATTGCATTCAGACACTTTTCTTCCTCCGGGTCACTTGCTGCCAGATATTCTTTTAATCTCCCGAACCCTGACTTAAGGGTAATTTTCCATTCTCCCCCCTGTTGCTCTGGATCCCTCATATCTGTGTTGAGATATAACGAAAGAATTTTGTCAGGGGGTTCCAATTGGACATAACGCAATTTCTTAATCAATGAATCAATCGGCATTCATCTTCCTCCTTTTGCAACGGGTTACTTTTCTTTTTCCTCTCTTAAAACCGACTAAACCTTACTTGCGCTAAATTCTAGCAATTATGGATTTATCATTTACAAACGCCTCTTCTATCTACTACAATTGGTTACTGTGTTTCTAACTATTTTTTGAAAGGGGTTTGATTTTGATTACCATTAAGGAAAAAAACCGCCAAGAGCTTGAAGAAGAGCTGAATCATTTAGAATTTCAACTTTATCGCATGCAGGAAAATATAAAGGATCTATCGAAAGATGCCAGAGTGCTTGGTATTGATCAATCGAAAGATGAAGATTGGATGATTGTTTCCTCGATTGATGATGGCCAAACATGCAAAATTATGCTCACGGATTGTGAAACAGCTTATAGAGGGGAAAGCTGCTTTTCACTTGTAGCATCCTATCAGGACGATGCCATTCATATTGGAGATATTAAAGGACCTCCGAATTACGGTTTCGGTTCTATTTGTATGAAATATTTAAAGGATATTGCCAGAGACTGCAATATCCCGAAAGTTACCGGCGACATAGCCAAACGGGATTGGAATCATGTGGACAGGCTCATTCATTTTTATGAAAAACATCAATTTGAAGTATGTATTGACTACGATACACAATCAGGAAGCATTAAATGGACAGATTTTTAAAAAAATCTGGAAGAATGTGCCGAAATATGCTGTAATGGTGTAAAACCGCTTAGGAGGACCTGAATTGTTTGCACCCAAACTGAAACCGGGAGACGAAATTCGAATCGTGTCTCCCGCCACCAGCATGTCCATATTAACAAATGAAGCAAAGTTGCACGCAAAAACGACATTAGAACAATTGGGTTTTCGGGTGACCATTGCTGAACACGCAGAGGAATTAAACGAATTCCAGTCATCCTCTATTGAATCAAGAGTAAGTGATCTGCACAGCGCCTTTTTCGATCCCGACGTCAAAGCTATTTTAACGACACTTGGCGGATTCAACAGCAATCAGCTGCTGCGTTATCTTGATTACGAAAAAATCAAACAGAATCCAAAAATATTTTGCGGCTATTCCGATATTACGGCTCTCGCTAATGCCATTTATCAAAAAACCGGTCTCGTTACATATTCAGGCCCCCACTTTTCTACATTTGCAATGAAAAAAGGATTGGAATATATAAAAGATTATTTTCTGGCTTGCTGCGCTTCGGATGAAGCCTTTGAAATTCTGCCATCACAAGAGTGGAGCGATGATCAATGGTTTTTAGATCAAGAAAACAGGCACTTTCACCCTCATTCCGGTCCTATTGTGATCCAGGATGGCTATGCTGAAGGCACATTGATTGGCGGCAACCTGTGTACACTTAATTTGTTGCAGGGAACGGAGTATTTTCCTGAGACAGAAAACACAATTATACTGATTGAAGATGATTATATGTCAGACGCAAACATGTTTGACCGCGATTTACAATCGCTCATCCACCTCCCTTCTTTTTCAAATGTAAAGGGGATATTGATCGGCAGGTTTCAAAAAGCATCAAACGTATCAATAGATCACGTAAAAGCGATAATTGGTACAAAAAAAGAATTATCCGGCCTCCCCGTCGTCGCAAACATAAATGCCGGGCACACCTCTCCAATTGCCACGTTCCCTATTGGGGGAACATGCAGGCTTGAAGTTGTTTCGGGTACATCACGAATATGGATTGACAAGCATTAAACAGCTTGTAAAATCTTTTACAAGCTGTTTTCACATCTGCACTTCATCTCTATCCACATGACAAATGTCATATATGATGTATGATGTGTGCTACTACAAAGACATCCTTCTCTTTCGTATACTTAAGCGAGACACACAATGAGAGGATCCTTTACTATGACTGAACCAACCCTTAAACACAAACAAAAACTGCTGACAAAGCAAGTCGCTGCTTTTGCTCAGCCCGAAACAAAAAACAGTCTGATTCAGCTTTTAAACACGTTTATCCCTTTCTTCGGACTTTGGTTTCTTGCTTATTTCAGCCTCAATGTCTCCTATCTTCTTACTTTAGCATTAACAGTGGTTGCCTCAGGGTTTTTGACAAGAATTTTCATTATCTTTCATGACTGCTGCCATCAATCATTTTTCAAACAAAAGCGCTATAACCATATTCTCGGCTTTCTGACAGGTGTTCTGACTTTGTTCCCTTACCTTCAATGGCAACACAGCCATTCGATTCATCACGCGACCAGCAGCAATCTGGATAAACGCGGAACAGGTGACATCTGGCTGTTAACGGTAAACGAATATATAGCCGCATCTAGACGCACAAAACTTGCATACAGACTTTATAGAAATCCGTTTATCATGTTTATTATCGGACCAATTTATGTTTTTCTGATCACCAACCGTTTTAACAAAAAAGGCGCAAGACGTAAGGAGCGCGTGAACACGTACCTTACAAACCTGGCAATTGTGTCATTGGCTGCTGTTTGCTGTCTCATCTTTGGCTGGCAATCGTTTTTGCTCGTGCAAGGCCCTATCTTTCTGATCTCAGGTTCAATCGGCGTGTGGCTGTTTTATGTACAGCATACATTTGAAGATTCTTATTTTGAAGCAGATGAAAACTGGAGCTACGTTCAGGCCGCTGTGGAGGGCAGTTCATTTTATAAACTCCCGAAACTCCTTCAATGGCTGACAGGCAACATCGGTTACCACCACGTTCACCATTTGAGCCCAAAGGTGCCCAACTACAAGCTTGAAGTTGCTCATGAACATCACGAACCATTAAAAAACGTACCGACAATTACCTTAAAAACAAGCCTGCAATCACTCGCCTTCCGCCTTTGGGATGAAGACAAAAAACAATTTGTATCATTTCGGGGTATAAAACAAATATCATTCCGCCTTCCGCCTGATTCAACAGAAAAACAGAAGCTGCGGGAGAACGCCTGACTATTAGGAGGTCTTCTTATACAACAAGAAGACTTCCTTTTTATTGTTCGGTGGTGCAATCTGGCTTTTACAATGGTAAAGTTACATTTAAGATGAAAAGCTGAAAATGAGGTTATATCATGATCAAAAAGCATTTTACATTTCAAAAACTAAGCGGAATCACGCCTTATATATGGACGATATTTTTCATCCTGCCGTTCTACTTTATATTTAAATCATCTTCTACATTTGTTATTATCGTCGGAATTATTTTGACGCTTTTATTTTTTTCGGTTTATCGATTTGCTTTTGTCTCAAAAGGCTGGGCCATTTATTTGTGGGCGTTTCTGTTAATCGGCATTTCAACCGCCTCCATTACGCTGTTCAGCTATATTTATTTTGCTTTTTTTATCGCGTATTTTATCGGAAACATAAAAGAACGCGTTCCTTTCCACATTTTATATTACGTACATTTAATAAGCGCAGCTGTCGCAGCGAATTTCAGTCTTGTGTTAAAAAAGGAATTCTTTCTGACACAAATTCCTTTTGTCGTCATCACCCTCATCAGTGCGATTTTATTGCCGTTCAGTATCAAAAGCCGCAAGGAGCGCGAACAGCTGGAAGAAAAACTCGAATTTGCAAATGAACGGATTGCCGATTTGGTAAAATTAGAAGAAAGGCAGCGGATTGCCCGCGATCTCCACGATACGCTTGGTCAAAAGCTTTCTCTTATCGGTTTAAAAAGCGACTTGGCGAGAAAATTAATATACAAAGATCCCGAACAAGCAGCGCGTGAGCTGAAAAGCGTTCAGCAAACAGCGAGAACTTCTTTAAATGAAGTCAGAAAAATCGTATCCTCTATGAAAGGTATCCGGCTCAAGGATGAAATCATAAACATCAAACAAATTCTCGAAGCTGCTGACATTACATTTATCTACGAAGATGAGAAAATGCCCGAAAATATCTCATTGCTTAATGAAAACATTTTGAGCATGTGCTTAAAGGAAGCTGTCACAAATGTTGTCAAACACAGTCAGGCTAAAACATGCCGAGTTGATATCCAGGAGCTCTGGAAGGAAGTTGTTATTACAGTGTCAGACGATGGAACATTTCAAGGTGGAGAAACGTGCTTTTCAAAGGGACATGGCTTACTCGGTATGAGAGAGCGTCTTGAATTTGCAAACGGGAGCCTTCACATCAACACCAAAAACGGGACCAAGCTTACCATGAAAATTCCTAATAACTCAAAATAAACAAAAAGGATGGCTTACATGATTAATATATTTATTGCAGAAGATCAGCAGATGCTGCTGGGTGCTTTAGGATCACTATTAAACTTAGAAGACGATATGAAAGTCGTCGGCAAAGGAACAACCGGACAGGATGCTGTCGAGTTTGCAAAAAAACACCAGCCCGATGTATGCATTATGGACATTGAAATGCCCGGTAAGACAGGACTTGAAGCAGCTGAGGAATTAAAGGATACAGGCTGCAAAATTATTATCTTAACCACTTTTGCCCGCCCCGGCTACTTTCAGAGAGCCATTAAAGCCGGCGTTAAAGGCTATTTGTTAAAGGACAGTCCGAGCGAAGAGCTCGCGAGCGCCATCCGAAGCGTCATGAATGGAAAGCGTATCTACGCACCTGAGCTGATGGAGGATATGTATAGCGAGGCCAACCCTCTCACAGATAGAGAAAAAGAAGTGCTCGAACTTGTGGCTGACGGAAAAAACACAAAAGAAATCGCCCAAGAACTCAGCATTAAAAGCGGGACGGTGCGAAATTATATATCCATGATTCTAGAAAAGCTTGAAGTGAAAAACCGTATAGAAGCCATTACGCGTTCAAAGGAAAAAGGCTGGTTTAAGTAAAAGAGGATCTTGACATATGTCCAAGATCCTCTTTTGTTAATCTGCCGCGCCCCGCGCTGTATATTTATTGGAGAGACGGGTTAAAAAACTAGCCTTCCACCTGGAATGACAGAATTTCCTCCTTAAGTATGGCTTCGCCTATTTTAAGCTATTCAACGACGCTCTGTGAGCACACTTCAACTCAAGGGTATGGCAAAGGAGTCATGTTTAGACATTCTGATTGGTATCGCAAAACTGCCAATATGGCTTCAGATTGGGACAACAAGGCTTCAGCAATCCAAATCAAATAATCTAGGTAGAAGTTTCAAAATCACTATTCTCTAAAGAAGCATGAGAATCGTGATTTTTTGTATTGTCCTCACAGTTGCTTCCAGTCTGCTGTGCTTAATCCTGAATTTTCACTTACACAGAGTCAGGTCCGGTTTCAGAATCTATTTTCTTATTAAATTCTGCCTTTTCATGAGAGCCGTCAACCTATCTGTTTAAGTTGGTCCATGTGGCACCCGCCTTGTGCAGCAATAAATTTTCTCTTTCCAACACGTTGTATTTATAGGGGAAGATTCATTTTAAATTTTGTAAGCCATATGAACACACCTCATTGGAGCCAGCTCATTCCTTCAACTTTAGACTCCGTACGTCTGTCTCCATGTCTTCAGAAGACATAAAACTATATCTCTCGGCACGATAGGTGTAAAACTCCAACAGCGAACCAGTACAACATTTGCGTATCCTCGCATCAACATCACCAAACATTATTCCGTAACCTGCATCAGACATTAAACCTAATGACTCGGAAGCTGAACTGATCACGAATACCGTCAACCACGATTTCCTATATGAACAGTTAGTATGTTAGGAAGACAGTCAAGATATTTCATTGTTTTGGGAGAACAGCGCAGACAAAGCCCTCTTCCATTTCCTCGTCCACCAATCACAAAATAAGCCGTTATCCCAAGTCTAGGAAACGGCTCATGTCCATGGCTATACGTATTTAGATGTGTGATTATCTGATTTAAGGGATCTTTCCTTTAGCAGCCTTCTCATTTAAAAACAGTTTTTTCACTTTAAACCGCAATGAACGTGCTGATGCCAAAAACAAGATCCCCTGAATACAGCACTTCGGCAGGAATGATACAGTGTAACCTATGATCAAAAGCTCAGAAACGATCTGTTGTTCTTTAATCAAATCGCTGCTCCAAAAAAATCAGGTATCGTCATGATTCTTGATTTTAAGTAACCTGGCCAAAAGACAAATGCCAGAGAAATTAACGCCAGCGGCGCACAAGCTTCCGAAGACATTCTGTCATAGAGGTCGCGTAGCTTAGCTTTGTCCATTTAACCCCACCATCTGCTCGGTTGATACATTCGTTAATAAAAGCGAGCTTCCAATAATAAAGCAGTAAGGCTTCTCCCCCTAAGGAATAACGGTTAGAGGATGCAAGCTGAGCCCCTTGTCCTTCGCCATAAAAATATGCAGGTATTCATGATAAGAAACGATACAATCTTCAAAGCAAAAGCCAGCAGCTCCTTCTGCAAAGATAAAGATGATAGGGGCCGTTTACCTTCTATTTATCATTGCAGAAGGAGCACAATTTTTTTATCGGCATATTATGTTTTACGTCTCTAAAAACAAAAAAAGGACACGAGCTTAGAGCTACATGTCCTTTATCTTCATCTATTCTATTAATTTAACACTTTTACACTTACTGTTCTGACGCCCCAATTATGTGCATCACTTTTGTTTGGTACAAATACGTCAATTTTATTTCCTTTTATTGCGCCGCCAGTGTCTGCTGCTGTTGCTTCTCCATAACCTTCAACATAGACTTTAGAACCTAGCGGAATCACGTTTGGATCAACCGCAATAACTTTAGCATTCGGGTTCTTGTTTAAGTCGATGCCTGTTGCTGTAACGCCGGAAATGCCGCCGTCGTTAGCAGAGTAAGCAGTAGCAGTAACTGTTAGTTCTTTTGTCGCTTCTTGTTGATTTGTATTAGATTCAACAGCCTTTTCTTCTGTTTTAACAGAAGTGTCTGCTGCAGCCTTTGTTTCTTGTTTAGGTTGCTGTTGAACAGCTTCTTGTTTAGGTTGCTCTTTTTGCACAGCCTCTTGTTTTGTTTCAGTTTGAGGTGCGCTTGTTTGCGCATTCTCAGTCACTGTGTTTGCTGCTGTTGCCTGACCTTTTACTGAAAGTGTAGATCCAGCATAGATCATGTCAGAGCTTAAGTTATTCCAACCTTTCAGGTTGTTAACTGTCGTACCGAATTTTTGAGCAATCTTAGAAAGCGTATCTCCCGCTTTAATTGTATATTGCCCAGATGTGGTTGTTTCTTCTGAAGAAATGGTCAGTTTTTCTCCCGTAATGATTGTATCAGAAGTTAACTTGTTCCATTCTTTTAGGTCCTTCAGGTTCACTCCGTTTTTCTGAGAGATCCCCCAGAGCGTATCACCCTTTTGCACCGTGATTTCTTTTGCAGAAGCGTGAGCTCCGAATGCAGTTGTTGAAAGTGCTGCAACTGCTACAAAGGACATAATCGTCTTCTTCATAAGTAAATCCTCCCTTGTTAGCTTTTTATTGGCGGCTAACAGGTGATATCGTAACACATGTAAATGTCAAATCAATAACAAAAAGATATGATTTAGATTACAGTTCCTTTACATGAAGGATTTCTCTCTGTTGGAAAGTCTTACTGAACCCTTGATATAATAGGCTTTTCAAGTCTTTTAAGTTTGAGTCAAAAAAAAGAAAAGAAAATGTGTTTTTCAAAGAAAAAAAGGTTGATTTATGCTTTTTTTGGGGCTGTCATCTTTACATAAGCTTGTATTTCTTCTAAAAAAAGCCGGCCATATTTTGCTCTTTTTTGTTCTCCGACTCCTTTTATAGACAAAAGTTCTTCATCATTTACAGGCTGTTTTCCTGACATATCTTTCAGCGTCTGATCAGAAAAAACGACAAAAGGCGGAACGCCCTGCTCTGCTGCAATTTGCTTGCGTAAGGTGCGAAGCCGTTCAAACAGCTCGTCATTTTCCGTAATGGCTTCTGCTTTTAATGCTTCTTTTCTCGCTACTGCCAATTCGCTTCTCAGCACATTTCTCCCTTTGCCGCTAACAAATAGAGTCGGAAATGTTCCATCTGACATCCTAATAAAGTCGTCAGCAATCAGAAATTCAATAAAGTCGCTGATTTCACTAACTGATCGGTGCTTTAATATTCCGTATGTTGAAAGGCTGCTAAAGCCGTTTTCGAGCACTTTTTTATTTTTTGATCCAGCGAGCACCTGGGCAACCATCGTCTTCCCAAAACGTTCATTCATACGAATGATACACGATAAGACCATTTGCGCTTCTCTCGTCACGTCATGAGCTGTTCTTGTATCTGTACAGTTTCCGCACTGTCCGCAGGCGTCAGGTTCCTTTTCTCCGAAATACATCAGAATAAATCGCTGCAGACAATCTTCCGTATGGCAGTAGTCAACTATTTGTCGCAGTTTTTTCAAGTCCTGCTTTTGCTTTTCTTCATTTTCCGATTGCTCGATTAAAAAGCGCTGAACCATAATATCTTGCGGAGAAAATAAAAGCACACATTCACTGTCGAGGCCATCCCGTCCAGCTCGTCCCGCCTCCTGATAGTAGCTTTCCATATCTTTCGGTATCTGTGCATGAAGAACAAACCTGATATTTGATTTATCGATGCCCATCCCGAAAGCAGATGTGGCAACCATGACCTGCAGCTCATCGTTCAGAAACCTTTCCTGCTGTTCTTTTCTGACTTCGTCCTGTAAGCCCCCGTGATACCGCCCTGCGCTAATTTGATTTCGTTTTAACCGCTCATAAATCCGATCTGCTTCTTTTCTTGTCGCGGTATAGACGATTCCTGCTTCATGTTTGTTTCTTTTTACATACTCATCAATAAAACGATCTTTGTTTTCCCCTTTTGCAACTTTCAAAGTCAGGTTGTCACGGGAGAAACCGGTATATACCGTGTTTTCTTTTTGAATATGCAGCTGACGGCATATATCATCATGCACCTCAGGTGTTGCTGTTGCGGTTAATGCCATGATGACAGGTTTGTCATTTAACTCGTGAAACAAAATTTCAATGTTTCTGTAGCTTGGCCTGAAATCGTGGCCCCATTGAGAAATACAGTGCGCTTCATCTATTGCTACTAAAGGAACGTCGATGCTTTGCAAAATACGTATAAATTCTGTTGAGGTTAACCGCTCTGGTGTAATGTAAAAAAGCTTATAGGCCCCTTCTTTCAGGCCGTTCAGCCTTTCATATATTTCTTGATTGGTTTGCGAACTGTTGATGTAAGCGGCTTTGATTCCCGCTTCTTCAAGAGCATCAACCTGATCCTTCATTAATGATATTAACGGCGAAATGACAATCGTTGTTCCTTCAAACATCAGTGCCGGAATTTGATAGCATATTGATTTTCCCCCGCCCGTCGGCATAATGCAGACCGTGTTTTGTCTCGCTTCTGTCACCGAACGGATGGCTTCCTCCTGCCCTCTGCGCAGCTTTTCATAACCGAAATAATGCGCCAACAGAGATTGGGCTTTATGTAACATAACGTCTAACCCTCGCTTTTCCTTCAATTTCTCCCATCATATCACAAAAAATAGACCTGCATTTCTTCCCGAATGGAAATTGAATTTTCGATATAAAAATCCTTTTTCAGATAAAATAAAAAGCCATTTCCATAAAGGAAATGGCCTTCGCTACATCTTGCCGTATGCAAGTAAGAAAGTTTTAAACCACCACTCCTCAAAGTGGGTGTTTGCAGAAACGTTCCTGTCGTCCTCTGCAATGGAGGCATGACATTCCGGCTTCGATATAAAACTCCCTATTACAGCTTAAAGGTTAAAACTTAATTAACAATACGTACAAAGTAGCTTCTTTTATATAGTACACCATTGGACATATTTTATCAAGGGGGCAAATCAATTGTTCAGAAAAACTTTTTTTATTCATAAAACTGTTTTTTCGCTAATATATCTTATGATTCGACAAACAAAAAATATATTACAATAAAAAAAACATCATTTTCTAGCGGCAAGAAGTAATCACTTTCTTCCATATAATATGTACGCAAAAAAACTCCTATCTCACGGATAGGAGTCTTCATTCATTAAAACTTAGCAGCAAGCTCTTTCGCTTCTTGCAAGCCTTTTTCAACAATTTCTTGTGCTTTATCAGGCGCTGCGTTATGTCCCTCGATGACAACTGTGTGCAAGTCTTGAACACCCCAGAAACCAAGAACTGTTTTCATGAAGTTTAAGGACATTTCTAGTGAAGCCATTGGTCCTTCTGAATAAACGCCGCCGCGCGCGTTAAGAAGTGCAACTTTTTTGTCGCCCATTAAACCAACTGGTCCTTCTTGTGTGTATTTGAATGTAACGCCTGCGCGAGACAGGTAATCCACATAAGTATGAAGCACTGCTGGCACTGTGAAGTTCCAAAGCGGGAATGCGAACACCACTTTATCAGCTTTTACAAATTGGTTCAGATATTTGTCAGCTGTTGCAGCTTGTTTTTTTTCTTCCTCAGTCATTTCCATACCTTGACCTGCTTTAAATGTTCCGTTAATCATATCTCTTCCAAGGTAAGGAAGGTTTTCTTTATGAAGATCTAATTCAATCACTTCATCATTAGGGTTGTTTTCTTTATATGCAGCTAAAAATGCTTCGTATAGTTTAACTGAAACACCTTCTTCAGCTGTACGGTCACTTGATTTTACAAATAAAACTGTAGACATTTGTATTCCTCCCGGTAAACTTTTTATATTAACTTACAAATAGTATGTTACTTTCTTTTTTATGCAAAGTCAATCACTTTATTTCGAATATGAGATTTTTTTATAAAAAAAAGCAAGTACACCTTATATCGGTGTACTTGCTTGCGATTTTCAATTTGAATCCTGCTCGCGGTCTAAAATCTCATACGTTTGAGAACTTTTTTGATCAATTGTTTCTTTATTAGAAAGATCTTTAACTTGTTGGTGAAACTCCCTTTCAAATGACGGAGCATCCGTTTCCAAATCGTCCTCTACATCAGCTTGGGCTTCCACTGTCATTCTTGCGTATGGAACAGCTTCCAATCTTTCGTATGGGATATCTTGACCTGTTTTTTCACAAATTCCGTACGTTCCGTCTTTTATCTTTTGTAAAGCGTGATTAACTTCCTCCAAAAGCTCCCGGTCTATTTCTTTTACCGTTTGGTCTGTCATGCGGTCTGTTACAAGCGTTCCGTGGTCAGCCATATGGTTATCAACCCCATTAGACAGCTCTCCTACTTCTTCAGTCATTGATTGTGTTTTCTTTTTTTCACCAGACAATTCTTTTTGCATATGAAGCAATTTATGGTAGAGATGCTGAGTTTGTTCTTTAGTCAGTGCCATGTGTATCCTCTCCTTTTTTTCTCTGTTCCCAGTTTTGAATACTGACAAACCAAAAAAGGCGTTTTTACGGCACAAAAAAAGCCAAACCATTCTTTAGAGACGGCTGGCCTCAGTTAGTTTATTCAGTTGCATAAATACTTCGTCAATACCGCTTGCACTTCGCTTAAATCGGTATCTTTCGCAAATTCTAATTCAAAGGTTTTGCTTCTTGTCATTAATAAAAGTCCGGTGTCTGGATCAAACATTCCCGCTTCTTGGATGGCAAAGCTTTCAATCGTTTTATATGGAAGAAATACACGAACCTTCTTTTTAGAAAACACCTTATTATCAAAGAAAATAATACGTTTATTTGTAAAGCAAATTTGGTCAACCCGGAGCTTATAAATCGATTCTATTCTTTCCCCTTCAACGAGCAAAGCTTCAAGCTTCTTTGCGTCAGTTGGTCTGCTAACAGAAAAAATACCCAATGAAGAACCCCTCTTTCTGCATTTATCTATTTTTCTTATGACGAGATTACATTAAATAAAATAAGTCCTTTATCCCTATATAAGAATACGACATAGAAGACATTTAAACCATTACGAACAGATTACATTTTTCACTTTTTTGATTTGTTTCTTGTTTTTTGTATTGCTGTCATCATGTAGTACGCACCAATAGAGAAAAAAGTTTCATTTTTCACAAATATTTTTTGAAAAATGAGTTTTTTAACGTTTTCTTCTGTGTATCTGTTTTATTTTCCCTTTTTGAATCAAAGAAGAACCGCAGCTTAGCTGCGGTCCTTTGCATAACGATCTGTATCTTCAATTGTGCCATCTATATTAGAGTCTGAAATTGATGTGACATATGCTTCCTGCCCGATGAGCCGTTCATGAAAGGCTTCTGTTTCTCCTTCAATCAGGGATTCTCGGTGATTATACCTCTTCAAAATATTCTTTATAGTATCCGCCGATTTTATTTGTATTATCAACGACAAACAGAAATTCCTCTGTCTCATTCTTCACTTCATATTCTTTCCCTGGTGTTAATACGCGATTTACAATGTATTTCTTTGCGTTTGTCTGAACACACTTTACTTTTTTAACCGTTTCTTTTTCAAGCCAATTTTTATGTATCATGATGAAATCTCCTTTACTTGTCTATAAGCCTATTGTAGCTTTTTTCTTTTGTAAATTGCAATATCGGTTATTCATTGATTTTGTCATGTTTTCTAGTATAGAATGGTTGTATACGCTTACTTCCATAGTAACAATCACAGCTAATTTCCGCTCTTCAATGAAGCAATATCCATTCTATCACCAAGAATCTCAGAACAGGCCATAAAAATGACTGGAGGTTTGTTACGAATGAGTTCTTTAACGATGCAAGTGAGTAAAAGGCTGGAGACATTTTTACAGGGAACGAAAAAGCTTTATATTGATGGGAAGTTTGTTCCGAGTGCCTCAGGGGCAACCTTTGACACGCCTAACCCGGCGACAGGCGAAACCTTAATGTCGCTGTATGAAGCCCGGGCAGAAGATGTGGACAAAGCCGTTAAAGCTGCCCGCAAAGCCTTTGATCAAGGCGAGTGGAGAACAATGTCTCCAGCATCGAGAAGCAGACTGATGTATAAGCTGGCAGATTTAATGGAAGAGCATAAAACTGAGCTTGCTCAGCTTGAAACCCTTGATAACGGAAAGCCAATAAACGAAACAACAAATGGAGATATCCCGCTGGCTATTGAGCATATGCGCTATTACGCCGGCTGGTGCACAAAAATAACAGGGCAGACAATCCCTGTTTCCGGCTCCTATTTTAATTATACACGCCATGAGCCTGTCGGCGTCGTCGGCCAAATCATCCCATGGAATTTCCCGCTCCTTATGGCGATGTGGAAAATGGGTGCGGCTCTTGCAACCGGCTGTACAATTGTGCTTAAGCCTGCTGAGCAAACCCCGCTTTCAGCTCTTTATTTGGCTGAGTTAATTGATAAAGCCGGTTTCCCTGACGGTGTGATCAATATCATTCCGGGATTCGGTGAGGATGCTGGAGAAGCACTTACCAACCATGAAGCGGTTGACAAAATTGCCTTTACCGGATCAACAGAAATCGGAAAGAAAATCATGGCCACGGCGGCAAAAAGCATTAAGCGTGTCACCCTGGAACTGGGCGGAAAATCACCTAATATCCTGCTACCGGATGCCAATTTGAAAAAAGCCATTCCAGGCGCTTTAAACGGTGTCATGTTTAACCAAGGCCAAGTCTGCTGTGCGGGCTCACGCGTCTTTATTCATAAAGACCAGTATGATGAAGTTGTCAATGAGATGGTGTCTTATGCTGAATCACTCCGCCAAGGAGCCGGACTTCATAAAGATACCCAAATCGGCCCGCTCGTGAGCAAGGAGCAGCATGAACGCGTTCTTTCTTATATTCAAAAAGGGAAAGATGAAGGAGCAAAAGCTGTCACTGGCGGAAGCTGCCCTTATGAAGAAGGCTACTTTGTCGCGCCGACTGTGTTTGCGAATGTTGAAGACGATATGACAATCGCCAAAGAAGAAATCTTTGGACCAGTCCTGACGGCGATTCCGTATGAAACAGTGGATGAAGTCATTGAACGAGCCAACCATTCTGAATACGGACTTGCTGCCGGCCTATGGACTGAGAATGTAAAACAAGCCCATTATATTGCAGATCGCCTTCAAGCCGGGACTGTCTGGGTAAACTGCTATAATGTGTTTGACGCAGCTTCGCCGTTCGGCGGTTATAAACAATCCGGACTAGGAAGAGAAATGGGCTCATATGCTCTAGATAACTACACAGAAGTCAAAAGTGTATGGATTAATCTTGAAGACTAAAAGCTTTTAAAAAAACTGCTGCCTGCCAGCAGTTTTTTTCTTTCAGTAATGGCAACAAAAGCTGATGAATATATATCTTTCTGAAGGAGTTGAGCGTGATGAGCACACTTCAGGAGAAGGTGAGGCGCTATCAGCAAAACACGATTTCAGAGCTGAAAGATAGGCAAAATGGTGACGGTTCTTGGACATTTTGCTTTGAAGGTCCAATCATGACGAATTCTTTTTTTATTCTGCTCCTCACCTCACTTGATGAAGATGAAAATGAAAAAGAACTCATTTCGGCGCTCGCAGCCGGCATTCGCGAAAATCAGCAGCCAGACGGAACGTTTAACAATTTCCCTGACGAAACAGGCGGCAATATAACAGCTGCCGTCCAAGGTTATGTCGGAATGCTGGCTTCAGGATGCTACCATCGAACTGATCCGCACATGAAAAAAGCTGAACAATTCATTACATCACATGGGGGCTTGAGGAATATTCATTTTATGACAAAATGGATGCTTGCAGCAAACAGCCTTTACCCTTGGCCCGCTTTATATGTACCATTGTCGCTTTTAGCAATCCCCCCAACATTCCCGGTTCATTTCTATCAGTTCAGCACCTATGCACGTATTCACTTTGCGCCGATGGCTGTCACACTCAATCAGCGATTCACACTAAAAAACCGCAATGTTCAATCTCTCCGCCACCTCGACCCGCACATGACAAAAAACCCTTTGACATGGCTCCGTTCTGATGCTTTCGAGGAGAGAGACCTCTCTTCTGTTCTGACTCATTGGAAGCGGCTTTTTCGTGCACCCTTTGCTCTTCAGGAGCTTGGCTTACACACAGCTAAAACATATATGCTTGACCGAATTGAAGAAGACGGCACACTGTACAGTTATGCAAGCGCCACAATATTTATGGTATACAGCCTTCTGTCACTTGGTGTGTCACGCCATTCACCGGTCATCCGAAGGGCCATTAATGGCATCAAAGCATTGGTGACTGAATGTGGCGGCATTCCTTATTTAGAAAATTCCACTTCCACTGTTTGGGATACTGCATTAATCACTTATGCGCTTCAGCAAAACGGCGTTGCCGAAACAGACGGTACAATTACAAAAGCCGTTTCTTTTTTACAAAAGCGGCAGCATACCAAGATAGCAGATTGGTCTGTCAACAATCCACACGTATCTCCAGGCGGCTGGGGATTTTCAAATATCAACACGAATAACCCTGATTGTGACGACACTGCAGCCGTCTTAAAAGCAATTCCCCGCAGCTTCTCTCCTTTTTCTTGGGAGCGAGGCGTGGCTTGGCTTTTATCGATGCAGAACAATGATGGAGGGTTTTCCGCCTTTGAAAAAAATGTGAACCACCCTCTTATCCGCCACCTCCCGCTTGAATCCGCCGAGGATGCGGCTGTTGATCCCTCAACCGCCGACCTTACCGGGCGTGTGCTGCACTTTTTAGGTGAAAAAGCCGGCTTTTCAGTAAAACATCACCACATTCAGCGTGCTGTGAACTGGCTTTATGAAAATCAGGAACATAATGGATCTTGGTACGGACGTTGGGGTGTTTGCTACATTTACGGCACATGGGCTGCCTTAACCGGCATGCACGCCTGCGGAGTTGTTCGAACCCACCCTTCGATACAAAAGGCAATCCGGTGGCTCAAAACCATACAAAATGATGACGGCAGCTGGGGTGAATCCTGCAAAAGCGCGGAGGTCAAAACCTATGTGCCGCTTAAAAAAGGAACCATTATACAAACTGCCTGGGCTTTAGATGCTTTATTGCTATATGAAAAACCCAGTCATCCAGCAATTGTGAAAGGAATGAACTACCTCATGGACAGCAGTTCTCATGACGGTAGAAGCTTGACTTATCCAGTGGGAATCGGGCTGCCAAAGCAGTTTTATATTCGTTACCACAGTTATCCTTATGTGTTCCCTTTGCTGGCTGTCGGCAAATATTTGAATTCTATTGAAAAGGAGACAGCATATGAAACGTGAATCTTATCAAACCGAGATGTTCAATTGGTGTGAAGCCTTAAAAGATCAGATTCAAAAACGAGGACAGCTTGATCAATTTGAGGATCAAATCGAAAGGATGATTGAAGCGCTGGAGGATGACCAGACGACAGAAGAACAGTGGTATCAGCAGGCCGCCACACTCTATCGTGATATTACACAATCAGAAGAAACAGGTGAAAGACGTGCCTTCGTTCCTATAGGAAAACATGTTCTTCCAAAGCTTCCGTACAAGTACTCTGCTTTAGAACCTTATATTTCACGTGATATTATGGTACTTCATCATACAAAACATCACCAAAGCTATGTTGACGGACTGAATAAAGCAGAATTGGAGCTTAAGAAAGCCAGAGCTTCAAAGAACTATGACTTGATCACTCATTGGGAAAGAGAGCTTGCGTTTCATGGAGCGGGCCATTATTTGCACAGTATTTTTTGGTTTTCTATGCATCCAAACGGAAAAAGACGTCCTACTGGAGCATTGTTTCAAATGATCGATCTTTCATTTGGAAGCTATTCGGCCTTTAAGGAGCATTTTACCCAAGCTGCAAAAAAAGTGGAGGGTGTCGGGTGGGCCATTCTTGTCTGGTCCCCTCGTTCCGGGCGGCTGGAGATTTTAGCCGCAGAGAAGCACCAGCTCTTCAGCCAATGGGATGTAATCCCTCTTTTACCGCTTGATGTATGGGAACATGCTTACTATTTGCAATATAAAAATGACCGCGGAAGCTATGTTGATCATTGGTGGAATGTAGTCGATTGGCGTGAAGCCGAAAAACGTTTTGAACAGGCAAAAGAAGTCGTATGGAAACTCTATTAAAAAAGCCCCCTTTTCCAGGGGGCTTCATTTTTTAAAAAATACCTAATACATGTAAAAATACGATAATGATTGCAACAGGTGAAAGATAACGTATGAGCAGAAGCCAAACCGCAAACCACTTTCGCTTGAGATTTGAGCCGCTTTTCAGCTCGTTAAACAAGTCTTCTTTCGGTATTTTGAACGGTACAAAGATAGAAATCAATAACGCTCCTAACGGCATTAAAATATTGCTGACCAGAAAATCAGCTGCGTCAAAAATGGACATGTGAAAAATGGTGATATCACTTAAAATACCGTATGATAACGCAGACGGTACGCCGACCAGAAAGATAGCCATCCCGCCGATCCAGGCAAATCGTTTTCTTTTACTCACATCGCCTTTTGAAAGCACAGCGACCAAAATTTCAAGCATTGAAAAGGCGGATGTCAGTGCCGCAAATAAAAATAGAATTAAAAATGCTAATAAAAAGACAATTCCAAACGGCATTTGATTAAATACAGTCGGCAGCACATTAAATAACAGGACAGGTCCTTGATCCGGTTTGAGGCCGAATGAAAAAACAGCTGGAAAGATTGCGATTCCCGCCATAATGGCGACAAGAACATTCAAAACCGTAACAGATACAGCAGACTGCACCAGATTTTCTTGTTTTTCTAGATAGGCACTATACGTTACCATTACAGATACACCGACACTTAATAAGAAGAAGGACTGGCCCATCGCATATAATATTGTATTGGCGTCAATAGCGGAGATATCAGGTGTCAGGAAAAACGTAAGGCCTTCCATCGCTCCATGAAGAGTAACTGAACGCACCATTAAAATAATAAATAATATAAATAGCGCTGGCATTAAAATTTGGCTTGCTTTTTCAATTCCGCTGCTTACACCCTTTGCGACAACCAAAATTGTGACCAGCATAAACAGCAGCTGGCCTCCTACAGCCAAATATGGATTTGAAATGGTATTCGCAAACAGCGTATCAAAACCTGATGTATGCGATAAACCGCCGGTAAAGCCTTTAAAAATGTAATTTAAAATCCATCCGCCGACAACGCTGTAGAATGATAACAGAATAAAGCACGTCGCCATGCCTAAATAGCCTATCCAATGCCATTTAGACCCAGGAGCAAGAGATTTATAGGATTGGACGGCATCTTGCTGTGTTTTTCTGCCTATGATGAATTCACCGAGCAATAATGGCAGTCCGATTAATATTGTAAATAAAATGAAAATAAATAAAAACGCGCCTCCTCCGCTGGTGCCTGCGACATATGGGAATTTCCATATCGCACCGAGACCGATAGCCGATCCAGCCGCTGCTAAAATAAAGCCCAGCTTCGAAGACCATTGATTAGCTTCCTTCACCCTATCACTCCTATTTTTCAAAACAGTTTAAAGGTTCATTGTAAGAATATCTACCTATATAGTCAAGAATATTTTGATTAGTTTACATAATATATTTATCATCTATCTACATAGATATATCAGAATACAGTCAATTTATTAATATTGAATTATTCAGAAAATTAATTATAATAGGAGAATACCAAAAAATCTGTAGGAATTTCTGCTGAAGTTCTTGATCAGTGTATGAGGAGTGTTTGTATGGAAAACATCAGAAAGATTAGTCAATTCGCGGGACAAACCTTCGGCATCTGGGTTATTGTTTTTGCCGTACTCGGATTTTCGTTCCCGTTATTATTTTCTTGGATCAGTTCTTATATTACGATTTTTCTCGGCATTATCATGTTTGGAATGGGGCTAACACTGCAAACCGATGATTTTAAAGAGCTGATCAGAAAACCTTTGTACGTCATTATCGGAGTGATTGCCCAATATACGATTATGCCGCTTGTTGCTTTCGGCTTAGCCTATGGCTTGCATCTCCCCTCGGAGATCGCGGTAGGCGTCATTCTTGTTGGCTGCTGTCCGGGTGGAACTGCCTCTAATGTCATGACATTTTTAGCAAAAGGCAACACGGCCCTGTCTGTTGCTGTCACTACAATTTCCACCTTGTTGGCACCTGTTTTGACGCCGGTATTGATTATGCTGTTTGCCAAGGAATGGCTGCCTGTCTCGCCTGGCTCATTATTTATTTCGATTTTGCAGGCTGTATTGTTTCCAATCATTGCAGGCCTAATCGTCAAAATGTTTTTCAAAAAACAGGTCGCAAAAGCCGTTCATGTCCTGCCGCTTGTTTCAGTCATCGGTATCGTTGCGATTGTATCAGCTGTTGTAAGCGGCAATCGGGAAAACCTGCTTCAATCAGGATGGCTTATTTTTTCAGTAGTTATCCTGCATAATGGCATTGGATATTTACTGGGGTTTCTTTGTGCAAAGCTGTTAAAAATGGATTATGCATCTCAAAAAGCGGTTGCAATTGAAGTCGGCATGCAAAACTCAGGGCTTGGCGCAGCACTTGCTACGGCACATTTTTCATCGCTATCCGCTGTTCCTAGCGCGATTTTCAGTGTTTGGCACAACCTTTCAGGCTCTCTGCTCGCTACATATTGGTCTAAAAAAGGTAAGAATCAAAAAGAAGATTCTAACAGCACAGAACTGACTCTTTAACATTCTATTCTATATAAAAAGGTACATCACGTTTAGCCGTGATGTACCTTTTTTGTTTTATCCCTCTAACAAAAGCTGTTCAGGATCTTCTAGTAAGTTCTTAATAGTAACAAGGAATCCAACTGCTTCTTTACCATCTACGATCCGGTGATCATAAGATAAAGCAATATACATCATCGGACGGTTTTCAAAACGTTCTTCATCAACTGCGACAGGGCGCAGCTGAATCTTATGCATACCCAGAATACCAACTTGAGGGCTGTTTAAAATCGGTGTTGACATGAGTGAACCGAAAGTCCCTCCGTTTGTAATTGTAAATGAGCCTCCTTGCAGCTCACCAAGGGTTAATTTATTGTTTCTCGCTTTTTTCGCAAGCTCGCCGATTTCTTTTTCAATGCCTGCAAATGTCAGACGGTCTGCATCCCTTACAACTGGAACGACAAGTCCTTCTTCAGCTGCAACAGCGATTCCGATATCATAGAATTTTTTAACAATCAGCTCATCGCCTTGAATTTCTGCATTCAAGAGCGGATATTTTTTCAATGCCGCTACAACAGCTTTAGTAAAGAAAGACATAAAGCCCAGCTTCACTTCATTTTGCTCAAAGAATTGGTCTTTGCGACGTTTTCTGAGATTCATAACAGCCGTCATGTCAACTTCATTAAATGTAGTCAGCATCGCAGATGTTTGCTGAACTTCGACTAGACGTTTAGCAATCGTCTGTCTGCGGCGTGACATTTTTTGCACTTCAACAGGTTTGTCAAAGCTTTGCTGTGTTTTTTGAGGCTGCGGCTGTTGTTTTTGCTGCTGAGGAGCTGGTTTCGCCGCTGGTTTTTCATACGCCTCAACATCCTGTTTGCGCACTCTTCCAAGCGGATCGCCAGTTGGAACCTGAGACAGGTCAATCCCTTTCTCTCTCGCCAGCTTACGGGCAGAAGGAGATGCGATTGTTCTTGTTTTTGCTTCCGTTTGCGCTTCCTGGCTCACTTCTTGCGCCGTTGGTTCAGCTTGCTTTTCTTCTTTTTCACTTTCTTTGCTTTCAGCCTTCTCTGAAGGAGCAGGGGCAGAACTTTCACCCGCGCCTTCTGTAATGGTACCGATAATTTCTCCAACTTGGACGGTATCACCCGAATCTTTCAATACCTCTTGAAGAACACCCGATTCTTCTGCTGTCAATTCAACATTAACTTTATCCGTTTCAAGTTCAAGCAGATATTCACCCTGTTCTACATAATCACCGGGCTGCTTTAACCATTGGGCTATAGTTCCTTCTGAGATTGATTCTGCTAATTCAGGTACCTTAATTTCCGCCATTTTTTCATTTCCCCCTTAGTTTTTGCGAGTCAAGCTATCAGATACAATACGTTCCTGTTCTTTTTTATGAACTGTCGGATCTCCCTCTGCAGGACTGGATCGTCTTCTTCGTCCAATATATTGAACGCTTACTCCTTCTGGTGCAAGTTCTGTCAAATAAGGGCTGATATAGCTCCATGCCCCCATGTTCTGCGGCTCTTCCTGAACCCAAACGATTTCTTTAAGATTCGGAAGCTTTGCAAATAATTCTTTGACTCCTTTTGCAGGGAATGGATACAGCTGTTCAATTCTCGCAATGTGAAGCCACTCTTTCCCGTCTTCTAACTTGTTGAAATGATCGCTGATGTCTATAGATACTTTACCGCTGGATAATACGAGCCGCGTCACTTTTTCATATTCATGAGAAAGTCCTGACTGTTCGTAAACAGGCTGGAAGCGGCTTTCGCTGAGCTCCTGCACTTCAGAAACGGTATTCGGATTGCGCAGAAGGCTCTTCGGCGTCATGATGACGAGCGGTCGAATTTCCTCACGCAGCAGCATTTTAGCCTGTCTTCTTAATATATGAAAATATTGAGCGGCGCTTGTCAGGTTGGCAACCGTCCAGTTGTTCTCAGCAGCTAGTTGCAGGAACCGCTCGATTCTACCGCTTGAATGCTCAGGGCCCTGTCCCTCGTAACCGTGCGGGAGCAGCATCACTAATCCGGATTTTTGTCCCCATTTTGCGCGTCCGGCAGAAATAAATTGGTCAAAGTACACTTGAGCAGCATTGGCGAAATCTCCATACTGCGCTTCCCACAGGACAAGTGTTTCCGGTGAATGCACGTTATAACCGTATTCAAAGCCGAGAACAGATCCTTCAGACAGCGGGCTGTTATGAACGGCAAATGATGTATCACAATCTGACAAATGGTGCAACGGCACAAATTCTTTGCCTGTCTCACTGTCGTGAAGTACAAGGTTTCTTTGGGCAAACGTTCCGCGCTCAGAATCCTGTCCTGTTAATCGAATCGGTGTTCCGTCTTTCAGAATGGAAGCAAACGCGAGAGATTCAGCCAATGACCATTCCACTTTTCTGTCATCATCAAACGCCTTGGCCCGTCTTTCTAAAATGCGTTTTAGCTTACCGAATACATTAAACGACTCCGGCCAATTGACCAATTCGCCATTCAGCTTGCGGAGCACATCAAAATCAATAGATGTGTCTACATCCGGAAAACCGTTTGAAACAGGTTCCGGAAGTTCTATTTCACAAGCGACAGGTTCCTTTTTAGCCGGCACTTTTTGATAAGCGTCTTCTATGCGTTTCGTTACCGACTTTTCAATGTTTTGAACAACTTCCTCGGTCAGCACCCCATCTTTAATGAGCTTTTCCGCGAAAATATGTTTGACAGTCGGATGCTTTCTTACAGCATCATACAGCATCGGCTGAGTAGTTGACGGCTCATCCATTTCGTTGTGTCCGTAACGTCTGTACCCGATTAAGTCAATCAGAAAGTCCTTGTTGAATGTTTTTCGGTATTCTACCGCAAACTTAACAGCTGAAAGACAGGCTTCAGGATCGTCCGCATTTACGTGAACAATCGGTATTTCATAGCCCTTCGCCAGGTCACTGGCATAGTTTGTTGATCTTGATTCAGCGCTTTCTGTTGTGAATCCGATCATGTTATTGGCGATAATATGAATCGCACCGCCTACTTGATACCCTTTTAAAGAGCTTAAATTCAATGTTTCAGCGACAATTCCTTCCCCAGGGAATGCAGCGTCTCCATGAATTAAAATCGCAAGTGATTTTGTTTCATCCTGAACCGGGTATCCGCTTTGTGTTCTTGTTTCCTGCGCCGCTCTTGTGCTGCCTTCAACGATCGGGTTGATAAATTCCAAGTGGCTCGGGTTATTCGCCAGCGTAATACGCGCCGACTTCGTTTCAGCGTCTTGAAGCTCGCGGTTCGCTCCCAGGTGATACTTGACATCCCCCGTCCATCCGTAGCTGATGCCGATAGATCCTTCAGACGGGACTAAATCTTTGTTCGGCGCATGCTGGAACTCTGAGAATATGATTTCATACGGTTTGCCCAGCACATGTGCCAGCACATTCAGGCGGCCCCTGTGCGCCATACCGATGTTAACGCTCGTTGTACCTGATTTGACAGATTGTGCGATAATGTCATCAAGCACTGGAACAAGAGCGTCCAGACCCTCAATTGAAAAACGCTTCTGCCCGACGAAGGTCCGGTGTAAAAATTGCTCGAATCCCTCTACTTCCGTCAGTCTTTCCAGCACAGCTGACAGCTTTTCGGCTGAGTTCTTTTGGAACAATTCACCGGATTCAATCTTTTGAGTCAGCCACTCTCGCTCTTTAAAGTCGTGTACATGATCAAATTCAAATGAGATGGTTCTTTTATACGTATTTCGTAAATACTGAATGGCTTCTAAACCGTTCGTAATGTTTTTAGGAGCGTCTTTACAAATGACCGACGCAGGTATTTCTTTTATTTCCTCTTCTGTTAGCCCGTAATCGGATAGTGGAAAGAGCTCGCTCTTTTTCCCATCCTTTCTGAGCGGATTGACGGAAGCGTTCAAATGGCCATAGGTTCGTATATCTTCTGCAAGTCTGATTGCTGATGCGATCTTTTGTATCAGATCGGCTGTAACACGTCCCTTTTCTTTTGTTCCCGATGCCTCTTTTATATCGCTTGGAGGAGCTCCTAGTTCATCGAACATGTCCTTCAGATCCGGATCAATGCTGTTCGGATCCTGGGTGTACTGATCGTAAAGCTCCAGCGCATAGCCGAGGTTCGGACCGTAAAAATCTTCCCAATTCATTCGTTGTTTCATATTATTTTGAAACATTTGAATATTACCCCCAACCTAGATAATCAAGTGATTCATTCACTATCTTAAAATAACTTTCGAACGCTGTGTCCAAAATTATGTAATAAAAACGCTTCCAACGATATTTTACCACTGTTTGCAATTTGATTCTACCTTGATTGTTCACAAAATAGTAAAAAACCTTTATAAAAAACAAAAAATTTAATCATTTACAAAAAGAAACGCCAAAAAGCATAGAATAAAGGGTTATCCTATGCTTTTATGGAGCAGTTTTTTAAGAAGCGGATACAGTACATCCGGAAGCTGATCGACATCCGGGACAAATATACTGAACTTCCCGTACATATCCTGTATCGTTTTCATTTGTGATTCTTCAATTTCTGAGTTGGAGAGAAAAACATTTATGACTTCTATTCCCCTTTTTCGAGCTTCTATAACCGCTTCACTTGTATCGACAATCCCATTTTGCTCATAACCAAATGCGGCCGGCTCTCCGTCAGAGAACACGATTAAGAATTTTTGCGCCTCGCTCCGCTGCAGCATTTTTTTCGTCATTTGCCTGATCGCATAGCCGTCACGGTTGTCTTCCTCAGGTTCAAGCTGCAAAATCGCCGGTCCCGCTGCCTGTCTTAAGGACGACTGAAATGGAATTACCGTATTAAAATAGTTCGGCTGACTCGTTTCGGTGGCATCGTTTGTATCCTCCCAGAAACCGACAATTTGATGCGGAACTGCTACTGATTTCAAGGCTTCATGAAACAATACGATACCCCGCTTCGTTTCATCCATTTTGTCGAACATACTGGCTGAACAGTCGACCAGTAATGTAAAAACAGCGTCAATTTCTGAAGAAGGCTCTTGTTTTTTGTAAAAAAGACGCGGATTCCGCTCCGTAAAATAACGGAGAAGCTTGTTGTTCAGACGGCCCGCGTGGAGGTCAGTCCTTGGCAGCGTTTTTTTGTGTTCAAGCGTTTTTTGAATCATTTGTTTTAAACGCTTCTGATACGATTCGATCGATTTTGCCTGCTGTTTATAAGAAAGCTCTTCATCTTTTGTTGCAGGCTCCGGTTCTTTATAAATCGCAAACGCGAATTTATTTTCCTTTCCGTCGGCAAGACCCGCGCCGTTCGGCTGGTCTTTTTTGGAGTCTAGCGCTTCCAGTTTGGAATAGTCTTTTCGTTTTGTCTGTCTGGCTGAACCTTGAACAGAGCCGAGAGCTTGGTCTCCATCGTCCCCTTCACGAGAAGCATCTTTTCCTAAATCGGATTTTGCGCCGTGTTCAATATCAAATTGAAGGAAGCTTTTAGACGGCGCTTCTGTTTCACGGTGCCAAGTCGGCATTTCTTCATCGTGAATATCTTCATCGCCGTCTGATTTTTTCGGAAGCGTTACGTCATCACTCAGCTTCGGCGCTTTTTTCTCTTCTTCAAATAACGGCTGCTCTGCGGCTTTAGCGTAATCTAACTCAGGCAAAAAGAAGTAGGTATTCAGCATGTCTTTATCAAGTACCTCTTCAAGCCCGTCCATGATGTCTTCGACAATTTTCAGAACGTGGCGTGTAGAGTCAGCTTCATACACACGCAAGAGCTGCTGTTCAATAAACGGTCGCATCAGATCAATATCATCACGCATAGACGGGATGGTTTCCAGAGGCGATTCCGCCGTCAGCTTGGTATACATGGCGCAAAAGAGCGCATCCGTAAAAATGCTTCGTTCTAAATTTAAAGTGAGCTGTGTGGAGAAATGTTTTCTGTACATGTCTTTTCGTTTTGCAAATACATGTTTTGTGCCGGGACGCTCGTGTTTGATACATTCTTCAATTCTGATGTCCTCAAGCAGCATAAACAGCTGTTTGGCAAAGCTTTTGAATGTAAGATGCCGATGGATATTATCCAAAAAGTTCGTAAACTCTTGCAGCGAGCTGTATTTAGTTCCGACCGATCGAAGGTAGACATCGCTTTTGAGACCTGCTTCCATATCTTCAGCTGCTCTGTCCTTCCAAAAGTGGCTCATGTAGATTTTTTTTTCAAATGGGTTGTAGTAGGACTGAACGCCATACTCCACTTCCACCGCCTCACTTTTGGTGAGCGTTTTGGCCAAATCGGTCAGCATCATAAATAAAAACGAGTCAATTGTGCTGTCATTAAATTTGATAAATTTCATCGCACATCCCTCATTCAAACAGAGTTTCCGCGATATTTCGGACCGCCGCCTTTTCACGGTCATCGTCAAGCTTTTCTACAATTCCCCGTTCGATGGCCCGTAGCGGCGGAATATAAGCGGCTAAATCACACGTATCAATTAAAGCTCTGATAGATGCCGCTTCTTCAGACACCTGCCCGTTATTGGCCTGAACGATCAGATCAGAAGACAGCGTGATAAACCGGTCAATTAATTTCTCATCATGAAGAGCAGACTGAGACATGAGTACTTGTTTCAGCAGCTCGCCTTTAATATATGGCACATCAATAATGACAAAACGGTTTTTAAGCGCTTCATTCAGCGGTACGGTTCCAACGTAGCCTTCATTGATGGCAGCAATGACTCCAAAGCCTTCTTTTGCCCGAACGACTTCTCCTGTAAACGGATTTGTCATCATTTTTCTATAGTCCAATACACCGTTTAAGATGGGCAGGGTTTCCGGCTTTGCCATATTGATTTCGTCTATATAAAGAAAGTGGCCTTCATTCATGGCTGTTGTCACAGGCCCCGAGACAAACTCGATCGTTGCCTGGCCAGATTGATTTTCAATGGTTTTATAGCCAACCAGTGCTTCAGCATCCAAATCAACTGAGCAGTTGACACTGTGCATTGGTTTATGAAAATAACTGGACAATGTTTCCGCCAGCTTAGTTTTACCTGAGCCTGTAGGCCCTTTTAACAGGATATTTTTCCCCATCGCCAATGCGATAATGGCATCGAATAAAATGGCTTCATCCTCCGCCTCATAGCCTGATGTCCCGATAAGCGATTGAAATTCTGGAGAAATCGGCTGGCTTTTATATGATAAAAGCTTATTTTGTATATCTTCCGGCAATGTTAAGTGCTGCAATTGAGATGTCATAGACAGGTTTCCTTTCCTATTCGTATTCCATTAACGAGTATACTAAAAAAGCCCCTGTATGCTCAATACAAAGGGCTCCCGCTATATTACTGTTTCTCGTTATTGCCAGAAAGCGCTCCGCACACAATTCGCGCTCCTGAATTTCCGCTCGGATTCGTCAGATAGTCGTCAGCCTGTTCATGAATAACAAACGCGCTGCCATCCTGGTCGAGAATATTCAATTTGCTTCCTTTTTGTAAAGAGGTTTCAGGCGCATTCATAATAACATCTACTTTCCCGTCTGCGCCGACTTCAAGATTCGGAAGATCTCCGGCATGATGTCCCATCGGATTATTGAAGCCGTGTTCTTTGTTCAGCGGATTAAAGGGTCCGCCCGCAGATTCAAAATCCGGCCTTACACATGATCCTTTTTCATAAATATGAAAACCGAGTGAAGCTCCGGGTGTCAGGCTGTGTGCTGAGATGTGAAAATCGAGCCCTTCGTCTTCTGATTCTTTTATTTCAATAAACCCGACTTTTTTGCCTTCTCTATTGATCAGCTGGATCTGATGACTAAACGCTGACGTTTCTATCACCTTTTTATCCGGTACCCGCCGCGGATGGTCAGGCGGTGTTTCCTGACTGCATCCCGCAAGACCCAGTGCCGCCACCACGATAAGGAGCAAGAAACGATTCATGCTGTCTCCCCCTTGTTTTTTCTAACAGTGTGGTCAATCATATTCCGATATAAACTAAAAAAAAGCCTTTTAAAAGGCTTTTACATTAGGGCAGCAGGACGTCCTGCCCAAACGCCCCGTCTGTCTAATGTCCATGCTCAAAGTTTAAAAATAGCTTCGTGCTCCCAAGTAGCGCTGTTTCCAATACGAATTGCTGAGATTGGAAATGCCCACACCGTCGGAGCTTGCATGAATAAAATTGCCGCCGCCCAAGTAAATCCCCATGTGAGACGGTCCGGATTTATACGTAGTAAAGAAAACAAAGTCACCGACTGACGGCTGGCTGACTTTTTGCATCACATTCCAGTACCCTGCCGTACTCAGCCTTGAAATAGATGATACTTTATTAATGAGGTAATAAATATAGCCGCTGCAATCGAAACCGGAAGGCGTATTTCCTCCCCAGCGATACGGAACACCGACATATTTTTTTGCCTCCGTTATCATTCTGTCAATCTTTGTTCCTATTTGAACGTTTGATCCTGATTTGTCTTTCGGGATATTCTTATTGGAATTATTTGATTTAGTCGTTCCTGAAATTGTGAGAATCTGTCCGATTCGCAGAACATCGCTAGACAAATTGTTTCTATCACGAATACTTTGCACAGTGACGCCCAGCTGATTCGCAATCTTCCATAACGAATCACCTGATTTCACTTTGTATGTAGTTGTTTTTGAAGAATTTGAGTTTGACGGCTTTTTTGAACCGCTGCTACCGCTATTGGATGAGCTGCCTTTTTTTATTTTTAATACTTGCTTAGGGTAAAGTGTATCTGATGTTAAGCCATTTAAGGTTTTCAATTCGGCAACCGTCATATTTAAACTGTTTGCGATTTTCCACAGAGAATCACCAAGCTTTACAGTATATGTACTTTTTGATGGACCTGTAGAATTTGAACCGTTGCTTTTTTTCGGTCCACTCGAACTGTTTGAACTGCTTGTCCCTTTAATTCTCAGTTTTTGGCCGGGACGAATCAAATCACTGTTCAGGCTGTTTAAGCTTTTAAGCTCTGAAACACTCATTTTATGATTTTTGGCAATCATCCATAAAGAATCACCATATGCCACGGTGTATGTTGACGTTTTGTTTGAGTTTGATGAGGATGTTTTGCCTTTTTTGCTGCTTTCTGGAACTTTAAGACTTTGTCCGACATAAAGCATTGACGATTTCAATTTGTTTTCGGATTTCAATGCAGAAATACTCGTATGATACTGGCGCGAAAGTTTCCAAAGAGAGTCACCGCTTTTCACCTTTATCGTTTTTGCATCCGCGGGTGCTGCTGCCATCGATGACCCAACAACTGCGGAAACAGCCAAACTGGCTACGATCTTCTTTTTCATTCATGCAACCTCCTAAACTTTTTATGACACAAACAGAAAGAATTAGTATTCAGTTTCCAAAAATGGCACACATACGTTATATCGTCACTTTTTTAGCGTTATAAACAAATTTTTATAGATTCGGCAGCAAATGTAGCTTCGTTCGACCTTAAACCTCTAGATAAACACCTTATATTTTACATAATTTGGATAGGTTTATCGAAAGTCTAAGGAACTATTTAAGCGGGGGTAAAATGATTGGTTTATGTTGATGAAAGAAGCAGATTTTCCTCCTTTTCTGTCTGTTTTTCTTTCAATTCTCTATCAAAGTGTCAAATCCCTTCTTCTGATTGCAACACTGCCCAGCTTTTCTAAACAGTTAAAAGCCTGTCCATTTCAAATGAACAGGCTGAATCCATTATGCATTAGCTGATTGAGTATTGTGTTTAACATATTCAAGAATGCTGACGGCAGCTTTTTCAGCACCGCCTGCCGCTTTCAGTGACTGGCCAATTGCTTTTGCTTTCTTGGCATAGATAGGATTGCTGATCACTTCTTGAATGGTTTCTTTCAGAAGGCTTTCAGACAACTGTTCTTTTTTCAGCACTTTCCCAGCACCTACTTGCTCCACCTGTTTTCCGACAGCGAATTGATCGGCTCCCATTGGAATGACAATGAGCGGTGTTTCAAAATACAAGCCTTCGCTTGTGCTGTTCATTCCGCCGTGGGTGACAAACAAACTGGCTCTTTTCAGGATTTCAAGCTGAGGCACATACGGGCGCACAATAAAATTATGCGGAATATCGTTTAACTCACTTTGTTTAACATGCTTCCCAATGGACAGCACAACTTTTCCGTCAAAGTCTTTGCATACCTCAAGACATTGATTGAAAAACTCTTTTTGATTATTAAAAATAGTTCCCATAGAAATAAACAGCACGTTTTCATTGTTCATTTGATCGAATGGAAAGTCATTGCTTTTGGCTCTTTTTGCAATTGAAGGACCAACAAAAACATAGTTTTCTCCGAATTGCTCTGCCATTGGCTGAAATTCTCTTGACGTAAAGACGATCGTCAAATCTCCATCGGACGAAAAAACGTCAAACGGCTTGGTAATTTCCGCTTGAAACTCGGAATTTAAGGTTTCTGCGAGCTGCTGATAGGATTCGAAATAAGGTGAGTCTTCCAATGGGCTGCTATTGAATGTATCCATCATTTCCTTTAAAAAATCCTCATTCATCGCAAAAGTCGTACATAATGAAAATCTCGGCAGCTTCAGCAGATTGGCAATGATTTTGCCGGCCAAGAAATGGTGATCATATATGACATAATCATATGATTCGTTTTTGACTTCATTATAAATATGGGTGGCGATGTCCTTACACGCTTTTAAAAAGGCACATATCATTTCGGCAAAATCTCTTTCCTCATTACCAGTTGCGTTTTTTCCGAAATAATCTTCTCTAAAATCGTTATATTCACGAAATTCAATATCAAGCGCGGTGATTTTTTCTTCGTATTCCTTTACTGCATAGTAAGTAATGTTTTCTCCTCTTGATTTCAGTTCCTTCATTACACCAATAGACGGATTAATATGGCCCTCTCCCGGAAAACCAACCATTAATACATTAGCCATGCGGCCACGCCCTTTCATTAAAATTTATGTAATATTTTATACAGTACTATAAATACAAAATCAGGTAAAGTATTTAACTTAATTAATATTAATCTTATATAACTTTTATACCAGGTTACATTTCCCGACTTTCTATTTTCAAGAAAAAAAGCATTCAGTATGGCATGAATGCTTTTGAAAAAGGGTTCTATTTCAGTCTTTTTGTCTCATGAGACAAAAGCAGTTCGGGTCCTTTTGTTTATTTTTATGTTCTCGGTGAGATGAGCGGGTATAACACGCCATCCTTCGCAAACGACATCTTGCCTGTTTCCTCAGAAACAACCAGTACAAGCGCATCTGTATATCCAGACATCCCCAAAGCTGCCCGGTGTCTGGTTCCCAGATGAGTATCCACTTCTTGGGTCGTCAGCGGGAGAACGTTTCCTGCTGAGACGAGTGTATTTTCCCTCACTAATAAAGCGCCGTCATGAAGAGGATTTCCCGGAAAAAAGATGCTTTCAATTAATGAAGCACTGATTTCTGCATGAAGCGATGTTCCTTTTTGAATAAACTTGTCAACCGAGTCTGTCCTTTCAATGACAATTAACGCGCCATGCTTATTTTCCGATAAATTTTTAATCGCCTTGGCCAGTTCCACAAATGACGGTGTAAATTGTTCAATGTATGATTGCAAATAAAAGGATGAGGCGATGCCATGCATATTCTGAAAAATACGTCCCAAGTCATCCAATTCACAAAGGAGGCATTGATCTTTTTCATGAAGCGTTTTCAAAATAAGAGAAGCATCCCCTAATATCTGTTCTAAATGCGATTGTATCTTTGCCGTGAATACACTTTCTGTCATCTGTTCGTAATGCATGGGCCTTCATCTCCTTTTCATATTTTCAACTTTGCACGCATGCTTATCTTATTGATGCACATTCTATTGGTAAAGGAGGTATGTAAAGAATGGAAATGGAAAGAATCATTCAGTATATCTGCACCTTTTTAGGCGTTATTTCGCTTTCTTTTATTTATGCCCAAATGTTTAGAAAAACGAAACCGACAAAAAAAGAATAGGCCAGGCGTTCATTGCTTTTTATACATAAAATGTTATAATTTCTCTCGTTATGATAAAGAAACGGGGATCAATGTATGAAAGAAACAAAAAACGCCGGACAAAAGGTAAAACAGCTATTGCACATTTTAATTCCGATTTTAATCACTCAGGCGGGCCTTTCTCTCATAACCTTTTTAGATACGGTGATGTCAGGGAAAGTCAGCGCCGCCGATTTAGCCGGTGTGGCCATTGGATCAAGTCTTTGGACGCCTGTCTATACTGGACTGGCGGGGATATTAATGGCAGTCACCCCAATCGTCGCGCAGCTATTAGGCGCTGAGAATACCAAACAAATACCCTTTACTGTCTTACAGGCAGTATATGTGGCCGCGCTTCTAAGCATCGCCGTTTTAGCGGCTGGATATGGAATAGTTGACCCTGTTCTATCCCGATTGAACCTTGAGGCTCACGTACATGACATTGCGAAGCACTTTTTAGGTTTTTTATCTTTGGGGATTTTTCCTTTATTTGTTTACACCGTTTTGAGATCGTTCATTGATTCATTAGGAAAAACACGAGTCACCATGATGATTACACTATGTTCACTGCCGATAAATTTTGTGTTAAACTACGTATTTATTTTCGGGAAATTCGGCATGCCTGCCCTTGGCGGAGTCGGCGCCGGGCTTGCATCAGCGCTTACGTATTGGTGCATCTGTATCATCAGTTTTATCATCATTCGTAAAGCAGCGCCGTTTTCTGGATATGGCATTTTCCTTACCATGTATAAGTTCTCTTGGGAAGCGTGCAAAAATATGCTGAAAATCGGATTGCCTATCGGGTTTGCCGTGTTTTTTGAAACGAGCATCTTCGCGGCTGTCACTTTGCTGATGAGCCATTTTAATACAGTGACCATCGCGTCCCATCAGGCCGCCATGAACTTTGCGTCACTTTTATATATGCTGCCGCTCAGCGTGTCCATGGCTTTAACGATAGTTGTCGGGTTTGAGGCCGGAGCAGCTCGTTTTAAAGACGCTCGCTCTTACAGCTTTATCGGGATCATGATGGCGGTAGGCTTTTCTTTGTTAACAGCTGCCTGTATCCTTTTATTCAGAGAGCAAATCGCAGGCATGTACACTTCTGATCCGGATGTCCTCCGGCTCACGCAGCACTTTTTAATTTACGCGCTGTTTTTTCAGCTTTCCGACGCAGTGGCAGCACCTATTCAGGGCGCCCTCAGAGGATATAAAGATGTCAATTATACACTTGCAGCGGCTTTTATTTCTTATTGGGTTATCGGTCTTCCTGTCGGATATGCCGTCGGCACGTTTACAGGACTTGGCGCGTACGGTTATTGGATCGGGTTAATTGCAGGGCTAGCGGCAGGAGCAGTCGGTCTGTTTTTCAGGCTGGTTAAACTGCAAAAACGTTATTTATTGAAACAGGAATTTTAAAAGAGGTGATATGCATGGCACAAAATCAGAAATTATATGAGTATCTGTCTCAGCATGCGGAAGAAATAAGTTCAGCATGGTATGAAACAATCGAGGAAACTGACCCAAATTCAATCTATGCATCAACAGACCCGGCCGTCATTAAAAATTTAAAGAGCCAGAACCTTGCTTTCAATTATAAGATCAGCCGTATCTTTATAGATGAAGAAGAGGTATACTTACCCATTCTAAAAGCCTGGGCTTTTGAAGTCACTCAGGATCAAGAGCATTTAAAAACGCCTATCCACTATATTATCCGTGAGTTTGTCAGAGTAAGAGACTTGTTTGTTTCCTATGTGAAGGAATTTGTTCATATCAATCAGGATACCGTGAAAAGCGAAGAAGCCGAGGATTTGTATCACACTCTTATTAAGGCGTTTGATCTTGTGATTCATATTTTTATAGAAGAAATGTACAAAAACACAAGCCTTCAGCTTCAGGCCCAAAAGGATATGATCACCGAATTGAGCGCACCGGTGATCGTGCTGTTCCACAGTGTGGGACTGCTTCCGTTAATCGGAGATATTGATACCGTCCGTGCTAAATTGATCATGGAAAATACCTTGAATCAATGTGCGAAAAAAAAGGTGACGCAGCTTTACATTGACTTGTCCGGGGTAGCGGTCATTGATACCATGGTTGCCCACCAGCTTTTCAGTCTGATTGAGGCCTTGCGTTTAATTGGCGTTTCATCCACATTGTCGGGGATCCGACCGGAAATTGCGCAAACAGCGGTTCAGCTCGGTTTGTCTTTTGAGGACATCTCACTGAGATCTACCCTTGCGTCAGCGATTGCATCCGACTTGAAATTAAAAAAGGTATAAGGTCCCTATAGACCTTATACCTTTTTTTTAATCATTCCATTGATATGTCCAATACACTTCTTCTTCAAACCACGTTGCCATAACAGGTTCATTGTTTTTCAGTTTTTCCTCAAGCTCTCGGAGCATACCTTCCGTCTGGGTGCGATGAGCTCTTAACGCGTTCATTTTAATATCTGCTACTTCTTTGATATCAAGTACGACGTCTGCTTCACCAAGCACCTCTTCTCTATTGCGTGTAATAGCCATGCATAGTGTACGCGGACGGTCTTCTTTCTTTTTGCGGTACAATGCCCGGATGACCGCTTCCCCGCATGCATCATGATCTGGATGCACGCCATGTCCCGGATAAAATGTGACAATTAAGCTTGGTTTCACATCATCTATGATTTCTTCCATGATATCAGCTAAATATTCATCATCTTCAAACTCAAGCGTTTTGTCCCGAAGCCCAAGCATCCGCAGGTCATTGATATCCATTGCTTTGCAGGCGTTGATAAGCTCTTGTTTTCTTAATAATGGCAAGGTTTCCCGGTTAGCAAAAAATGGATCTCCCATATTTCTGCCCATTTCGCCTAACGTAGCGCAAGCATATGTAACGGGCACCTCTTTTTTTCTGTTTAAAGCTATCAGACCCGCCACACCGTATGATTCGTCATCAGGGTGAGGCAGGATTACAAGCACGTGTTCTTTCATTATTTTTTCACCCTTTTCTTTAAACTGTGAACGGTTTTTCACTGATTTGAAGTGAAATAGCCAGTTTCCCGCCCGGCAAGTGTCCTGCCATTAATAAGCGGTTTTCTTCATCAACTGTGTACTCAGTCAGGCCTTCAGCATAAATCCAGCCTTCTTCTGTTTTTAAGCCGACCCTGTAAGGCCCGCTCCCTTTGATTTTAGCTTGATGATAGGTTACCTTCGCATTGCGTATATAAGCAACAACCGTCATGTTTTTTTCATTTAAATGTGCCGAGTAAGAACCGGTTGTGGTTTCTAAATGGATATATACAGGGCGGTCCGCATATCGTTCTAAAGATGCTTGCACATCTTCTTTTATGATTGCTTTCATAATTGCTCCCCTCTTTCTTCTTTTAAATACTGTACGCGTTCTGTATGTAATTTGACCAGTTGATATTTGTCAGCCGGTTCCAGCTGTGAATTCACAATGCGCTGTATAGCGGCATAATATTTTTCCAGCATAGGTTTACGGAGTCTCGGATGTGTTCTCTTATCCAAAAGCTCAAGATCAATTGCCTCTGTAATCGCTTCTTCATCTTCATTTGAGAAAGAGCGGCTGTTCCATAGCGAGGCGTATGCTTTTCCTATTTCTATATCATTGTCCATCGTCCTGCTCCTTTATGTCTTACATACATGAAATGATTATACATAATATATAGGCAAACTGAAAAGCCAAAGGCTCAATGGCTTTTTGATGCCCGTTTCCATTTTACTTGTGAAAACGTAAACAAGACTAATGCAGCCCATATACAGGCAAAAGTAAATGCCTTCGAGCTTGAAAATGGCTCATGATAAACGAACAGCCCGATCAGCAAGGTGATGGTCGGTGCAATATATTGTAATATACCGACTTGATACAGCGGCAGCCGCTTCGCCCCTTCAGCAAACAATAAAAGCGGCAGCGCGGTAAACACACCGGCAAAAAAGAGAAGCACCCATGCCCCGCCGCTTTCTGCACCCGCAGGCTGAATATGGCCGCTAAACAGCAAATACCCCAATGCAATCGGCATAATCATGAATGTCTCCAGCGTTAAACCGATAGCGCTTGAAAGGCTTGTTCTTTTTTTGGTAAACCCGTATAAGCCGAAGCTGAATGCAAGCAGCAGCGCGATATACGGAATGGATCCGTATTGAAACGCAGAAATAATTACACCGGCTGCCGCAATCGAAACGGCAACCAATTGCAGGCGATTCAGCTTTTCCTTTAAAAACAAAATGCCGAGAAGAACTGACACAAGCGGATTTATGTAGTAACCAAGGCTTGCTTCGAGCAGAAATCCATGATTGACAGCCCATATGTATACAAACCAGTTAATCGAAATGAGAATTGAAGCGAGAAATAAGGATAGTATGCCTCCGTTCTTTTTTAAAGACCGCAGCTCATGCCACCCCGTTTTCCATTGACGAAAGAAAAATAGCACGATACACATAAAAACAAAAGACCAAATGATACGGTGAGCTAAAATATCAAGTGCAGGCAGCTGTTCAAGAAGCTTCCAATAGAGCGGAAACAGCCCCCACATGGTAAAGGAAACGGCTGTGTAAAGAACGCCTTTTTTTGTTTCTGAATGATGCATATTTTGTCCCTGCCTTTCTTTAGAGCATCTTATATTATATCACGTGAAAGATCGAGCAGACATATACTATTTTGTCCGTGAAGAAAGGGTGTGACGAAGATGTTTGAGTGGAACAAATACTTTCCTTTCCACAATCAATTTTCCAAGGAAGCATTAAAAAAGGCTGATCCAAAAGAGGTTGAGCATTATGTAAACAGTGTAATGGAAAGTGTGTTCGGAAGTGATTCCGCGGCTCAATTTCCATTTCGCGATCCCCTCCCGACTAAAGAAAAAACACAGCGCACCGAACCTGATATAGATATATTCGAAACAGCAGACCATGTGTTTGTAAAGGTTGCAGTAACCGAAAGTCAGCTGGAACAGCTTAAAATTAAACATACATCTCACAGATTACTGATTGAACATTTCCCAGGTTCGACCCATCCTAAAAAAGTAAATCTTCCGTGTCTTGTCAAGCGGAAAGGGACGAAAGCCGTTTATAAAGACGGCCAGTTGGAAGTCATGTTTCATAAACAGCAGGACTACAATATGTCCGAGGTAGAAATAATGCGATAAAAAACGGCCTGCTTCTGCGCAGGCCGTTTTTCCTAATAGAAACCGGGATAACCTCCGCCATACGGCACTGGACCGTATGGTGCACCTCCGTAACCGTAGGGAACAGGCGGATACGCATAGGGACGCGGATAATTAAAAAGAGCACTCCCAAGAAAACCGCCTAATAAACCGCCGACTAAAGGAGCGCCAAACAAAAAAGGGTTTCGTTCCGGGTATCCGGCCGGACCTGGGTTCCCGCGAAGATACGAGTGTTGAGGGTACATGACTTTTTCCTCCTTTATGTCTGCCTATATGTAAGGTATTCATCCAGGAAGAAAAACGATTGGGCTAGAGGCTATTGTTACATTAATTTTTATTGATAAAGCATTGGTACAAAAATAATCCAGCCAATACAACACAGCCCAGCCCTGTTACCGAGAGGACCGTTGAAAGCAGTGTCCATGTTTGAAACGTTTCCTTCGTGCTCAAGCCGAAAAATTCCTTTATCATCCAAAACCCTGCGTCATTTACGTGACATGCGATCACGCTTCCCGCTCCGGTCACAAGCACCATCAATCCCGGATTTACACTGCTGTCCGCCATAAGCGGAGCAGCCATCGGGATTCCCAAATAGAGAAAAGGCACCTTTAATTCTTTCGCTATGGCATAAACAATAGGAGTCAATAGAATAAGGCCGACTTCAAAAAACAGAGCAATGCCAATAATAAATGAGGCAATAACCACAGCTGTCTGTATTCTTTTCCTTCCGAATTTGTCAATCAGCGTAATGGCTATCCGATAACCGCCTCCCCCGTCTGAGACAAGTCTCCCAAGCATTGCACCAAACCCAAATACTAAAGCTAAATGTCCCAACTGACCGCCGATTCCCGCTTTTATAGAAGGTACGATTTTGCTTAGATCCATTCCCAGGCCGATCACCACTACAAATGAAACGACATTAAGAGATACAAACGTATGTAATTTCATTTTAATGATCAGAAATAACAAAATAAGAACCCCGGTTGCAACGATAAAAACCGGCATGACTAACCTCCATTGCATTTTTGTTTTCTGATATAGCACAGGATGCTTATCAGAAAGCGTTTTCACTTTGCCGAAATAAAATCCTTGGCGATATGATTGTCATCTTTTGATCAACTAGTATTTTCACACTAATCTTCTAATCAACTATTGTCAATAATATTTATGATTTTATAGGCTGTCAGATAATATTATGGTTATATATTGATCAATTATTGGTTATATGTTATGTTTTTTATCAAGCCAGCAAATTTTCAGCTATCAATTGGCTCCGATAACAAAACAATGTGTTAACAAGGCTCATAAAATCTGTGTCTCAAAAGGAGGTATTCAAATGCCATTATTACGTTTCGATCTAATAGAAGGCCGTGATCAAAAAGCATTACAAGCACTATTAGACACTGCTCATCAAGCAATGGTAGAAGCATTTGGCATGCCGGAGAGTGACCGATATCAAATTGTCCACCAGCATCCCGAGAATGAGCTCGTGATTCACGATACCGGACTAGGGTTTCATAGAAGCAAGGATTTGATCGTCATCAGTATTACAAGTAAAACAAGAACAAAGAGCCAAAAAGAAAAATTATATGCCTTGCTGGCTGAAAAACTAGAAGCAGAATGCGGTATTTCCCCGGAAGACCTCATGGTTTCCATTACAGAAAACGGTGATGCTGATTGGAGTTTCGGGCTCGGCGAAGCACAGTTTTTGAATGGCAAGTTATAAAATGGTGAAACGTATTCATCTGCTTTACACTTAGAAAATGGCCAGTCAATGAAATAAAAAAGAGAGATCCTTATTCAAGACCTCTCTTTTATTATTTCTTTTTCAGAAAAGCTGAAATAACCAGAATGAAAACAGCCAGCAAAACGAAATATAACGGAGTGATCCAGATTTGGTGGATAGAATTAGGGTCTCCCTTTTTATATCCAGTTTCAATGCCTATGTAATTCCAATGAAAGCTGACAGGGTTTTGATCGTAAATATAAAATTCAGGCAGATAGAGTTCCGGTTTGCTGATTTGAACAACAAGATAAATGATGATTCCCATTAACAACAGAATAGCTGTTAATAACTTTTTCACGGAAGGACACCTTCCTATTTATGTATGTTGAATTCATCCTAACATCTCTTTTTATCCATGTAAAATAAAAGCTGATACACATCATGGTCTAAAATAAAAAGTCATGTAAACGGCATGACCCACTTACATGACTTTCTCACTGAAACAAACCCTTTTCTGTTCCCTTCCATTATTTCTCTTCTTCGCATACTGTGACACCAGGCTCACAAAATTGATCGGCCCACGCTTGCATTTCTTGAAATACAGCTTCCAGCGCTGTTCCTTTTTCAGTCAGCGTGTAGATCACTTTTACCGGTGTCTCGGGAAGAACCTGGCGTTCTACAATTTCGTTTTGCTCTAGCTCTTTAAGGCGCTCTGCCAGCATTTTTTGGCTGATCATCGGTATGGTTTCCGTTATCTCTTTAAATCGTTTCGGCCCATCCATTAGTACATGGATGATCAGACCGTTCCATCGTTTTCCCAGCAATGAGAAAGCTGACTCCATTTTAGGGCACATTGTATTTCCCACTAGTCTTCATCCCTTCATCTATTGTTTGACAAGTATTCACTGATCCATTAAAATGATCTTTCAAGTTACATTTAGTAAGCTTCTAACTTTTCTATTATCATACCACGTTTACCCGAAGGAGGAAACATTATGACTGATACTCTGGACATTTTGCAAGCACGGGCATCTGTTAAGGAATATGATACGAATGCCCCTATCTCTAAAGAGGAACTGACTGAACTTTTGGAGCTCGCGACTAAAGCGCCTTCTGCATGGAACCTGCAGCACTGGCATTTTACAGTATTCCACAGCGATGAATCAAAAGCGGCTCTTCTGCCTGTAGCATATAACCAAAAGCAAATTGTTGAATCATCTGCTGTTGTTGCCATTTTAGGCGATCTAAAAGCGAATGAAAACGGTGAAGACGTTTACGCTGAATTGGCAAACCAAGGTTTCATCACGGACGAAATCAAACAAACGCTGCTGGGCCAAATTAACGGTGCTTACCAAAGTGAACAGTTCGCACGCGATTCTGCTTTCTTAAATGCTTCATTGGCTGCTATGCAGCTTATGATTGCCGCAAAAGCGAAAGGCTATGATACCTGCGCAATCGGAGGATTTAATAAGGAGCAGTTCCAAAAGGAATTTGATATCAGCGAGCGCTATGTTCCGGTTATGCTTATTTCTATCGGTAAAGCAGTGAAACCTGCACATCAAAGCAACCGCTTGCCTCTAACAAAAGTGTCAACTTGGCTGTAAATCTAAGAAAAACCTTAGTCCGGAAAAACACGGACTAAGGTTTTTTTATTGAAACGTATCTTTGTACCATTGGCGAGCCTGTTCAGCTTCATGCTGTGTGAGCTGATGGCCCCCATCCTGCCAAAAAACTGAAGCAGATGCCCCGCTGTCAAGCAAACAGCGGTGAAGCTCTTCCGATTCTTCCTTTGTGCAGAGCGGATCATATTTCCCGGCCCCAATGAAAACAGGAAGCCCTGTCATATCGGGAAGCTCAAGCCCCCGTATCGGCACCATAGGATGATGCAGAATAGCCCCCTTTAAAACATTCGCATAATGAAAAAGCAGGCTTGCCGCGATATTTGCGCCGTTTGAGTAGCCGACTGCAATCACTTGGCTCCGGTCAAATTGATGCGTTTGTGCCGCCTCGTCGATAAAATCTTTCAATTCTTTTGTCCGCTCAACGAGATCCTTTTCATCAAATACACCTTCGCTGAGGCGTTTGAAAAAGCGCGGCATTCCATTTTCGAGCACTGATCCCCTGACACCGAGCAAATGAGCATCCGGATCTATAAATCGTCCCAATGAAAGGAGATCATGCTCATTTCCTCCGGTTCCATGTAACAGCAGTAAGACGTTGTCAGATGTTCCTTTTTCAAAAATATGCTTCATCATGTTCCCCTCCTACAATTCAGGCAAAAGATCTGTAATTTGTTTGCGGTGTTGCTCCAGCCATTCGGGCAGCTTTAATGATGTCCCCAGCTCATCAAACGTTTCATCTGTCATAAAGCCTGGTTCATCTGTGGCGATTTCAAATAAGATGCCTCCTTTTTCCCTGAAATAAATTGATGTGAAATACTCCCTGTCAAGAATTTCTGATGAAGGGAGATGTTTTTCAGCAATCACCGGCTGCCAATTGGCCTGCTCCTCACTCGTTGTCCGAAACGCTATATGATGAACTGTTCCATAACCGCCGACGCCTCTTTTTTCCGGCTGAAAATGAACGTCGATCACGTTTCCGACAGCCGCTGCGGATTTGAGTCTAACGATCTGATCTTCTTCCGCCACTTTGCTGTATCCGAAGCTTTCCACTAACAATTGAATCGTCGCTTGCGGATCATAGGAGTACAGCAGCACGCCTTTCATCCCGGTGATGGCTTCATGTTCTGAAATGCCGTCAGGTGTCCACTCGCTTTTTTCGCTATCGCCGTCTTCCATGATCGCTAACGGAAGGTCTTCCGTATCATTAAAGATAAGCGCCTGTTCCCCGCATAGCATTTTCTCCTCTGCATTCAGCCCATTATTTTGAAGGCGTTCCTTCCAGAAAGCCAGAGAGCCTTTAGGGACTGAAAAGTAAATCCGGCCGGCTTGGCCTTTCCCTACCGTCCCCTGCCCGCTTCCTTGAAACGGGAAAAAGGTAATAATGGTCCCTGGATCTCCATTTTGATTCCCAAAGTAAAAATGATATGTTCCCGGGTCATCGAAATTCACTGTTTTTTTGACAAGCCGAAGCCCGAGCACTTCAGTATAAAATCGCAAATTTTCTTGCGGATCTCTGGCAAATGCTGTGACATGGTGCAATCCTTCTGTTTTCATCTCTTCACTCCTCAATTATCTTGATTTCGAGATATTTATTATTTTAAACCTATATTGTGCAGGATGCAAACCATGTGATTTAATTAAATAATTGAAAAAATCATTTTTTTCTAATAATTATCTTGTGATCTTATCTTACAACTGCTATTATAGTGAGCATTATCATGCCTCAGGAGGAAAGTAAATGGTTAAAAAAGCACTTATTGTTATACTCATCATTTTACCATTCGTTCAGCTTGCGCTTTTGCCGCTTGTGAATCGAATTGAACCGATTATTTTCGGCCTTCCTTTTTTCCACTTTTGGCTGCTGCTGTGGATTATTATTACGCCGGTATGTTCATTTGGCATTTACCTGGTGCAAAGAAAAGATGGAGGAATTGAATAATGCAAGGAAATCTCACTGCACTTATGATTACGGCTATTATCGTATTAACTGTTGTCTGTATCGGATTTCTCGCCGGGAGAGACAAATCATCGCGAACCTCGGTGGAAGAATGGTCTGTCGGCGGCAGACGTTTTGGCGGCCTTCTCGTTTGGTTTTTAGTAGGCGCTGACCTTTACACGGCATATACTTTCTTAGGCCTGACCAGTACGGCTTACACAGGCGGAAGTGTTGCGTTTTTTGCCATTCCTTACTCTGTATTGGCTTATTTTATCGCCTATTTCTTCCTACCGAAGCTTTGGAATGTTGCGAAAATTCACAAATTAACAACTCTCGCAGATTATGCGCGGGAACGTTTTGACAGTAAGCTGTTGGCAAGTCTCGTTGCAATTGTCGGGGTCCTGATGCTTATCCCGTATATCTGTCTTCAGCTTAGCGGAATTCAAGATACGCTTCAGGTTGCGGGCACCGGCTATATCAACGTAAAGTTCGTTGTCATTATCTCATTCATCCTTGTTGCTCTTTACACGTTTTTCAGCGGGATTAAAGGGCCAACTTTTACAGCCATTATTAAAGATATTTTAGTATGGGTGATTATGCTGTTTATGGTCGTTTCACTCCCGCTTATTCATTTCAACGGCTGGACGCCGATGATTGATACATTGGTGAAGGAAGCGCCGCAAATGCTGACGATACCGACAGAAGGCCCAAAAGGCATCCCTTGGTTTATTACAGCATCTATTGTATCCGCCTTGGCACTTTTTATGTGGGCGCATGCCGCTACAGGTGTATTTACGGCGAAAAGTGCCGATGCAGTTAGAAAAAACAGCATGTTTTTGCCGCTTTATAACATCGTTTTAATCTTAGTTATTTTCCTTGGTTTTATCGCTTTTCTTGTGCTGCCGGAAGATACAAATCCAAGACTGGCGCTGCTGCATCTAATTCAGGCGTCTTACGGCGGCGTGGCACAAGGTTTTGCCTATGCCACTATCGCCCTTGCCTCATTGATCCCTTGTTCGATCATGGCTATCGGAGCGTCGAATTTATTTGCCAATAACTTATACCGTGACTTGATCCATCCAAATGTGTCACAAAGCAAGCTGACCCTTATTACACGTTCCATGGTGTTTGTTGTGATCGGTCTTGCTCTTCTATTTGGAATGCTGTTCCCAACTGCCTTAGTGACACTTCAGCTTTTAGGCGTTTCCGGCATGGTGCAGATCTTCCCGGCGATTGCCGTCAGCTTATTCTGGAAGAACCAAACGAGAGAGGCGACAATAATCGGATTATTAGCCGGCCTTGCGGTTACGTTTATTGTGTATATCACGCAATCTGCACACGGTATTTATGAAGGTTTCTGGGGATTGTCCGCCAATATCATCGCTGTAGTCATTCTCAATCCGCTGTTTGTAAAAAGAGCAGGTTCAAATCCAGTCAAGGAAGGTTTATTTGCTAAAAAAACTGAACCGAATTCGAACCAGAAGGGTGCTTAAAAAAAACCATACGCGGTAACCGCGTATGGTTTTTTACATTTCTTTTTTCAGCGTTTCAATTGCTTTTTTCATTTGCGTATCATTATTTGACAGCTTTTGTTGAAGTTCTGTCATTAGTTTTGTTGTAGTATCGCCAGTCAGCACGCCTGTTTCTTTCAGATTCTCTTTTTTCTGGAACTGTTTGATGACTGATACAAAATCTTGATCATACGCACTGTTTACCTTTACCTGATAGCCAAGTGCATTCAGCATTTGCTGAGCGACTTTGACTTCCGTGCCTGTATTGCCCGATTTGTACGTTTTATCAGCGTCCAAATATGGGAGCTTCGCGTAATCAGGAAGCTCTGCTTTCACTTGCGGTTTGATGCCTTTTTTATGGATCCATTCACCGTCAGCAGTCAGCCATTTGGCCATTGTCAGTTTGACTGTTGAACCATCCTCATATTCTTTTGCGGTTTGCACTGTGCCTTTTCCGAATGTGGTTTCTCCAATTAACGGAATGCCTGATGATTCATGAAGGGCAGCGGCCATGATTTCTGCAGCGCTCGCTGTTCCGTCATTTACTAAAACGACAGTCGGCTTGGTGACTTTTCGTTCTTTTTCTGCTTTCATGACTTCTTTTGAGCCGTTTTTGTACTCAACCTGCATAATATTTTTCCCTTTATCAATAAACAGATTGCTCATTGTAATCGCCTGGTCCATTAATCCGCCCGGGTTGCCCCTCAAGTCTAAAATATAGCCTTTGGCACCTTTTTTCTCTAAACTGTCAATCGCATTTGTCAGCTCTTTAGCAGTTGTTTCAGAGAAAGAAGTGATTTGGATCTCACCGATGCTGTTGTCTTTCATCTCAGAATAGACGGTCTCAACAGGAATCGTATCGCGCTGAATGGAAAGATCAATCTCTCCCACTCCCGCTCTGTTCAGGTCAAGTTTCACTTTTGTGCCCTTTTTGCCGCGGATTAAAGCGACAGCTTCATTTACATTCATGCCTTTTACGCTTTTACCGTTTACTTTCAGGATTTGATCCTTCGGTTTGACTCCGGCTTTTTCAGCAGGTGATCCTTTGATTGGCGCAACAATAAGGATTTCACCGTCTTTTTCCTCTACTTGCGCTCCTATTCCTTCAAAGGATGCAGAAATGCTTTCTTCGAATGATTTTCCTTCCTCTTGATCCATATATGTAGAGTAAGGATCGTCCAGAGACTCAATCATTCCTTTAATTGCTCCATCTACTAATTTGTCATCATTTGTTTTCTTGTAATAATCACTTTTGATTTGCTCATACGCTTTATTTAATTTATCGAACTTACTGTCTCCTGTGCTTGTTGATTTCTGGCCCAGAATGCTTGAATTGCCCGTAATAAATAAAGTCAGCGCCGAAGCGACAACCGCAGTGATCAGCACAACAAAAAACAGTTTCAATTGCCGTTTCAATTAAACACCACCTTTTTCTTCTTACATTATTATCATGGACGATTTCCTATTCGTCAACTCGGAGCAGAAAATATAGAGATAGTGCCCTTCTTTAGCGTTTCATAAACCTATGCCTTTTCACGACATATAATAACGAAAAAGGAGGATACCATTTTGAGCCGATATTTAGAAATGCTGTCCTTATTCGGTGTCTCTGGTGCACATCCAGGCGGGCTTGCTTTTTCAAAAGCCGTATTGCAAAAAGCCGCGCCTCCGCCTGACCAGCCGATTCTTGATGCCGGATGCGGAACGGGGCAAACTGCGGCTTATTTAGGACATTTGCTTTATCCTGTCACAGTCGTTGATAGAGACCCTGTCATGCTTGAGAAGGCCAAAAAAAGATTTGCAAATGAAGGGCTGGCCATCCCTGCATATCTAGGAGAGCTGGAACGTCTTCCGTTTTCTTCAGCATCCTTTTCCTGCGTCCTGTCCGAATCTGTCCTCAGTTTTTCCCAAGTGACATCCTCCCTTCAAGAAATTAATAGAGTATTGAAGCCGGGCGGAATGCTGATCGGTATTGAAGCGGCGCTCAAAAAACCGATGCCTCCGCGCGAAAAGAAGCAAATGATGGACTTTTACGGTTTTACAAAGCTTTATGACGAATTGGAGTGGATGGAATCGATTCGTTCCCATGGATTTCAGAAAACAGAAACGATCACCCTTTTGCCGGAAGATATGGAATTTGAACCGACTACAGAAATGGATGTATCGCATGCAATTGATCCTATCTACTACGATACGCTTCAGTCCCACTATGACCTCATGCAGGCATACAGCGAGTATATGGGTCATTGTATCTTTATCGCATACAAGTAAAACGGCGCTTCCCCCCCTCTTTTCGTCCAACCTTTTTTGTCTATCTTTCATAAGCTGATAGAAAGACGGATTAGGAGGGAATTGTATTGGAAAAATACTATCATATTTGCCGCCAGCACCAAGGAAAAGTTGCTAGAATTACAGAAAGAAACGGCAGAGTCCACGTGGGCAGAATTACACGGGTCACCAACAGTAAAGTCTTTATTGCTCCAGTTACTTCAGGTGGCCCCAGAGGCGGATTTGGCTATGGATATTGGGGCGGCTACGGATATGGATATGGAGCCGCGTACGGCATTGGCCTTGGGCTGATTGCAGGTGTGGCGCTCGCCGGTTTATTCTTTTTTTAATGGAAAAACCCGCTTATCCAATGATAAGCGGGTTTTTTATTTTATATCTTCTTCACTTTTTCAAAGTATTCTTCTAATGTTAAGTCATGATCATGGATGACCTTTGCAGCCTTTTTGCCTACATAACGCAAGTGCCATGGTTCGTATTCGTACTTTGTGATGTCTTCTTTGTTTTTAGGGTAGCGAATGATAAAACCGTATTTATATGCATTGTTCTGCACCCATTTTCCGTCTTCGGTGCTGCCGAACGCTTCATTTAGCTCAAAACCATTGCTTCGGCTGGAAATATCCATTGCAAGCCCTGTTTGATGCTCGCTTTCACCAGGATATGCGACTGCTTCTCTTGCTTTCTTTTCCCCTTTTAGGCTAACTTCATTTTTAAAGATAGCCTGCTGTCTGTCATACGAGCGGTATCCTGACACGGCTGCCAGCTCATAGCCATCCTTTTTCGCGGCGTCAAACATCGTTTTTAATGCGTCTGCTGCTTCTTTTCTGATGTATCGCTTTTGAATTTTTTCTTCAAAAGAAAACTCGACATCAGGGATAACTAGATCGCTAGGTTCATAGTCTCCTGGCAGTGCGTATTGCTTATTGACAAGGGCGAGGATATTTTTTGGATTTTGAATGGTTTCCAAACCGTCCACTTTTTTAATGTTATTGAAAAACTTGCTTTCCAATAAGAACTCACTGTCCTGCATATTTGTTTTTTTGCTGTCAGCTGTTTTTTCTTCTGTCTGTTTTGATTCTGCGGTGGTTTTCGTATCCTTTTCAGCATCTCCGTTTGACATGCTGCAGCCGGCTCCGACAATTGCCGTCACACTCAAAGCGGCAGCCAGTGAAAACCATTTACCGGGCTTTTTCATCATCACATTACCTTCCTTTTATCAATCGTTTCCGTATCCATAAAGAAGAGGCTGCCGGCACCCAGCACGCCTCTTGATTTATTTTATTGTGATACAGAATGTAAAGCTACTTCTATCATATCATGAAAAGTGGTTTGACGCTCTTCCGCCGTTGTTTCTTCTCCTGTTAATACGTGATCGCTCACGGTCAGGATCGACAGCGCTTTTCTTCCATGCTTCGCTGCCAATGTATATAGAGCGGTTGTTTCCATCTCTACACCGAGCACACCGTAGTTGGCAAGCTTTTCAATTTGAGAATCGTCATTGTAGAACTGGTCAGCAGTAAATACACTGCCTACCGTCACCGGTACGCCTTTATCCTTAGCTGCGTCATAGGCATTTTTCAAAAGCTCGAAATCTGCATTAGGCGCGAAATCGATACTTCCAAAAGCGACTCTGTTCATTTGTGAATCAGTAGAAGAAGTCATGGCCAAAATGACGTCGCGCACTTTGACATCTTTACGGATGGCGCCGCAAGAGCCTACTCTTATTAAATTTTGCACATCATAGCTTTGGATTAATTCATTGACGTAAATTGAAATGGACGGAACACCCATGCCCGTGCCCTGCACAGAGATTTTTTTGCCTTTATATGTACCTGTAAATCCATACATGCCTCTGACTTCATTATAGCATTCCACATTTTCAAGATACGTTTCAGCGATAAATTTTGCTCTGAGAGGGTCTCCCGGCAAAAGCACCGTATCTGCAATTTGTCCTTTTTCCGCACCGATATGTACACTCATCTCATATCCTCCTATAAACCAAAATTAACAAGCAGTCCGTTCATTTTACAACGGATGTCATGATGAGACAAACTTCAGCATTGATTATAAAGGAATGTTCCGAAAAAAGAAAATGATCCGGGGTATTTTTAAGCGCCTTAGAGAAAATCGGGATAATTGCGCTGCTGATATGAGAACCTAACGGCAAAAGGAGGGATGAAACATGGGTAAAAAACAGCGCAACCGAATTACCGGACAAAAAAAGAACAACCACATACCTGCTAAAGACGTTATCGCGGCTGAAGAGGCGCACGAAAAAGAGTATTCCGCGGCCAAACGAAAACCTTAAAAAACAGAAAACTGCGGATGTCCGCAGTTTTCTTTTGTTATGTTGTTTGCACAATCAGACGATTGATTTTCCTCCATCCGGCGGGAAGCAGTTTATAATATGTTTTCCCTTTTCTGCCTTCATCAATCAAAATCACATCCCCTGTGGCCATAAATCTCGCATCATAATCACTTGGAACCGTATCGAATACATTAAACAGAGAGAATGCTCTTTTTAGCACGTCTTGATGATTGCTCCCGTTCAGTTCAGTTCGATAGACGGCTCTGTAGCCTTTTTTTTCACCAAACCGGGGTGTTTGAAATATTGTCACATCGTAAGAACAAGACTTCTTTTTAAACACGGATAACATCATCAAGATCCCTCCCTTTTATTTCTATAACATATTGGCGTTTCGCCCTCTTTTTCCTCTCTCTACTTTTGTCGAAACGAATGAAACTTTTCGTCAAAACCTTTCATGAGGAAAAACAGCAGCAGGCCGAGACTGAAGCCTCCTAAAACGTCAGTTAAAAAATGCACGCCGAGGTAGACTCTGCTGGCACCAACCAAAATAACCACAGTACCGGCGATTATGTATACCGCTTTTTTATGCTTTGACAAAAACGGGAGGTGTTTCACTAAAAAGTAGGCGATTACAGGATAAACACAAGCAGCGTTCATGGAGTGGCCGCTCGGAAAGCTGAAGGACGACTCATGAACGAGCGGTTCAAAATCGGGCCTTGCCCGTTCGATCCACTCTTTTAATATTTTGTTTAATAGACGATCGGCACCGAATATGAAAAGCATCAAAAGACCGGCCCAGGTTCTTTTGTAAAAAAACAGCCCTGCCCCAATGACTACGATAAGAGGCAGTAAAAAGGAAGTAGCCCCAAGATGAGTCATCCAAATCATCACATCATTCAGCCAAGGCTGACGGATAGCTGCGGCTGCCTTACTGATCATTTCATCTGCTGATTGAACAGCATTTGTATGAATAACCGCGGCTAAAAAAAGAAAGAGAAGAAACAGACTGACTGGCTTGTACAAGATTTTCCCTCCTTTAGTTCTTAACATTCCTATCAGCCGAATAAAAAACCGGAGCTGGCCGCTCCGGTTTCAAGCCTTAACAATCTTCATCCAGCTCTTCATCTATCATACATTTTTCTATCAGATAATCAAAGGTAATATCGGCGATTTCAAACAGCTCATCTTCACTCGGTATGTAGCCCCGTCTTGCAAGCTCTCTGTAAAAAAATTCAGCGATTTCTTCCGTGTCAATCACAAGATCTATTTCTTTCATAACCGTACCGCCTCCTTTTTTATGTTTTATGAAAAAACGGGATGAATTATACCCGGTGTTCTAAACAATTCTTTTATTCATATACATTGAATAAAAAAACAAGCCATAGGAGGCTGACTTATGATCGCTAAAATGATTGAAGCACTGGACGGAGAAAGATTCGATAAGGTGATGGAAAAAACGCTCAGAGGTATGACACATGTCATGATGTGGGGCTGTCTGCCTTATTTTTTATATGTCATCATCCGCTTGTTCACAAACTAACTGAAATGTTCTTTTAAACTTTCCAGCACAAACATCATCATATCTTTATACTCTTCATCTTTAAACATTTCGTACAGAATTTTGTAGTCGTTGTAAATATCCAAAAGCTCATCAACAATTGATACAGCCAGGATGCGCAGGGTATCTTGATCTTCATCTTCGCCTTCAAACTGAAGAAGAGCAGACGGTACAATATCTTCGCCGATCTCATGGGCAGTTTCTCCGACATAGTGGACAAACAAAAGCTGATGCACAAACTGGTCCATTTCATACTTTCTGAGAACCAGCGTGAGATCCTCTTCCTCCGTTTCAAGCCACTCTCCATCCTTTAAACGAGTTAGCTCATAAATAATATCTTCCCAGCCATCTTCCAAATACCTCCAAATTTCGGTTCTGTGGCCGATAATGCGAAAGAGTTCTTTTCCATAATCTTTTACATAAACGACATCTCCAATGAGGAATTCATATTCAATATCAAGTTTTTCCATATCGACAATGACGCCTTCATAATCTTTATATAATTGAATGGATGATTCAAAATATAAGACTTCATTGTGGTTTACTTCATAAAGGTAGTGCTTATCGATTTGGTGTACTTTTGTGATTGTGCCGACTGTCCCATACATAATGACGACTACGATATCCCCTACTTGGAATTTCGGTTTATTTTGCTTCATGGTGTCTCCCCCTCGCCGCAACATTTCTGATACGCTATCGTATGCTGGGTTTCACCAATTCGCATGGGCATGAAAACCATAGGAAATATCCAATTATGGTATATGTATGTGCAGAAAAAAATCCGCAGTGGCTCTGCGGATTCAAACGTGCACCTCGGCCTCGTATTTTTCCCAAGCTTCATCAAACGTCGCCATCGTGTCCAGATAATCAACATTCAGCTCCAAATAGGAACTGATTTCGTGATAATCGGTTGATGTTTTTGGGAAGCTGTGATCCTCATACGCCTGATTGGCAAACTCGCTGATGCTGTCCTGCGGCTTAGGATGTCTGTATTTCAATAAATAGTGATAAAAGGATTTCATGGGTTTCCCCTCCTGGTGTCTGTCTTTTGTTGTTCTATTATACAGTGCAAGTGTAAAATTACAACAAAAGAATAACGAAACATCATTCAGGAGAAATCAAAATAGTTGCGTTTTAATATCCTTTCGGTTTCCATGAGCTGTTGATACGTCAGACTCTCAGGGAGTTTTTTTGTGTTGATTAAAAACAGCTGATCCTCAATATCCTTTATCGTCGAATCCTCTTGGTAGGCCATTCCGCAGGAAGAACAAATCATCGCGGGGGTGTTTGTCAGCTCTATGGCTCTTGTACCGTCAGGAAGCTCCCAATAAACTGTATTCGTGCCAGGCAGCGCCTCAGGCTCGCCGCACCATTCGCATGACTTCATGAAGAATCTCCTCCGCTTTCTACCTCTTTTTCTTTTTTCTGCTGGGCTAAAAATTTCTTTTTCTTTAACTGGTCTCTTTTCTCCCGCCGGTCCTTTAATGTTTCATGCCCCGGATTCGCTGTATATGCTTCTCTCCTTTTGATTCTGACCACGTTATCCGGTGTAAAAGAAATCTCTTTGTCAGCAAAAATGGCACTCAGTCCAATTGGTTCTTTTTTGTCAGCGGTTTCAGGAAAAACAGACTCAAAATAGGCGTCAGCCTGGTTAGGGATATAATTTTCAGGTTCCGGATAAGAGGTAATGACTCCTTCAAAATTTCTCAAAATGATTTTGTCAGGGCTTTGCGACAAAACATAGTTTGGCTGCAGGGCGATCTTCCCCCCGCCGCCTGGTGCGTCAACGACAAAGGTAGGAACCGCGTAACCTGAAGTATGACCTCGCAGCCCTTCAATAATTTCCAGCCCTTTTGAAACTGGAGCTCTGAAATGTCCGATGCCTTCTGACAGATCACATTGATATATATAATAGGGACGGACTCTGATTTTCACCAAGTCATGCATAAGCTTTTTCATAATGGTTACCGAATCATTAATGCCTGCTAACACGACGGCCTGATTTCCGACCGGCACCCCTGCGTTCACCAGCTTTTCGCAAGCCTCAACGGATTCCTCCGTCATTTCGATGCTTGTGTTGAAATGGGTGTTCAGCCAGACCGGATGATATTTCTTTAAGATATCGCAAAGTTGATCGGTGATTCGCTGAGGAAAAACGACAGGCGCTCTTGTACCGATTCTGATAATTTCCAGATGCGGAATACTGCGCAGCTCTTTTAAAATGTATTCTAAAATTTGATCATTGATCAGCAACCCGTCCCCGCCTGAAATCAGGCAGTCCCGGATCTCAGGTGTCTCCCGAATGTAAGCGATCGCGGCATCAAGCTGCTTTTTAGGGACACCCATTCCGATTTGACCGGAAAAACGCCTCCTTGTGCAGTAGCGGCAATACATGGAGCATTGGTTCGTGACAAGGAACAGGACTCGGTCGGGATAACGGTGTGTCAGACCGGGTACAGGAGAGTCTTCATCCTCATGAAGCGGGTCTTCCTGGTCGTATTTTGTTTTGTGCATCTCTTCAGAGAGCGGCACAGACTGCATTCGTATCGGGCATCTCGGGTTGTCGGGATCCATTAAGGAAGCATAGTAGGGTGTGATATTCAAGGGGATCGTTTTGGTAGAAATTCTGACGCCTTCTTCTTCTTCTTCGGTCAGGTTAATCACTTTTTTCAAGTCATCTAAGGTTCTTACAGTATGGGTCAGCTGCCACAGCCAATCATTCCATTTTTCTTCCGGAACATCCTTCCATAGCTCTATCTCCTTCCAATGCCGTTTCGGTTTATACCATTTGTTTGTCAAATGAAATTCCTCCTCGTACATTTCTTTTTGACTTACAGGAGTTTGCACCAGATATTCATATTTTCAAGCCCTTCTCCTATATAACAATTATTGATTAGCCTTCCTCCATACTGATACCCGGAATGATAAAGGACAGCATTCATTCCGAAAGACGCAGCGCGGGCGAGTGAAAATACTTGAAATATATCTTGCTTTATCATTTCTTTTTCTAATACATCTATTAAAATACTAGTCAGCGAACGGCCCCGATAATCCGGAAGCACGGCGCAGTCTGTCATTTCGGCATGACCCAGCTCAGGATTGATATCTGCGCTTGCCGCGCCGATCAGACGGTCATCTTCAAGCATGACATAATAAAGTGTATGCTCATTCATTGTCTTTTCAATATAGGCGGGATCAAACACAGGAGCCGGATACGTGCGGAATACTTTTTTATACAGCATAGATAACTGATACATATCGTTTGTTTCTGCTTTTCTCATTGTAAAAGGAGACCTGATTTCGATTTGTGGCTGAGGCTTTGTTTTATATAATAGCTCTATCATTTCCTGCTCGGCTAAATAGGTATCTGTTTGTCTTCGTTTTTCTGTGAGATAACGGACCATGACGGAAGCGCGATGGCCGAGATAGTAGCCTTCGAGAAAGCCCTCTGGCGTAAACAATTGTTTAGCCAGCTCCGCCTCGTCATGCTGCTTGGTGTACACGATGATTTTTTCGGCACCCTCCTCTTCGGCCGCTGTCATAATATCAGTCAAGGCTTCGTGAATAGCGCCTTCATAACGAATGACTCTAATTCGTTTATTAAAACGGTCATTGTCTATGACAGCCGTGACACCGCTATTCTTTACCGTTTTGATCATCAGCATCCTCCCCGTCTGTATGAAGCCCGCACCAATCCATCACAAAAAGAGCTATAATTTTAGCTGATTCTAACATGGCTTCAACCTCGATATACTCGTTTGCCTGATGTGCCGTTTTCGTCTCTCCCGGTCCAAAAACGATAACAGGAGTATCTCCCGCATGATACAAAAGGCCGCCGTCTGTTCCCCAAGGCGACGCTTCGATGATCGGCTCTGTTTGTTTCATTTTTTGATAGGCTGATTGCAAGACTGATAGTAAAGGATGATCATCAGGCAAATCATTCGGCAGCCATTGAGCCCCGAACCATTCCACTTGAATTGGATGGCGTTTAAACCATTCATCATGGTATTGTAAATCTTTCAGCCAGTTTTCCAATTCAATTTTTACGGCTTCAGGTTTTTCATGAGGAGCAATTCCGCATCTTCCTTCTATGACGACGCGGTCTGCTACCGAGGACGGCCATGTTCCGCCTGAGATGGTGCCAATATTGATTGGAACCGGGATTGGAATATGATCATACAGCGGGTCAGAGATTTTTGCGTTCCGGACTTTTTCAAGCTCTTGAATGGCTGTAATGACATGCATGCTTTTTTCAATGGCGCTGACACCTTCATAGCGTGTGCCTCCGTGTGCCGCTAATCCTTTAACCGTGATCCGAAACCACATCGAGCCCTGCTGTTTAATAAAAAGCTTCATATTGGTCGGTTCCGGAATTAACGCCCCATCCGCACGATAGCCTCTCATAATGGCAGAAAGTGTTCCGGCGCCACCGCACTCTTCATCTATAACACTCTGAAACAATACATCGCCTTTCAGTTTGACATCGCAGGCGTGCAGAGCTTCTAATGCAAATAGAAGGGCCGTATTGCCTCCCTTCATATCAGTGGAGCCGCGGCCGTAAATTTTACCATTTACTTCAGCAGCTTGAAACGGTTCATACTTCCACTCCTTCAAATTTCCTTCTGGCACAACATCGATATGCCCGTTTAATATCAGAGATCGTCCCCCGCCCTCTCCCGCTTTTTTAGCAACAATGTTCGGGCTCTCATGAAAGTCCGTCCGGTCTGATATAAAATAGGGATGCTGTTTTAATTGCTTTAGGCTCGGCTCCCACACATCAATGTCCATATGAAATTGCCGGAGCTTTTCAAGGACCACTGCCTGTGCATTAAATTCCTTGCCGAGTGTGCTTTTTTCTCCAACCAGCCTTTTCAAAAGACGAATGGCTTTGGCTGAATTCTGATCTAGCCATTCAATTACTTTTCTTTCAATGTCCTGCATCATCACTCCCCCTTATTAAGAAAAAGGCATATCCACTATTATTTCAGCGTCGGTCAACCCGATCACCTCGTCAATTGTTGAGCCATTCATCAGTTCTTTTAAAATAAAATGATTCCGGCCAACTGTAAGAACTGCTTTTTCAGTAATGATCATATCTACACAGCCTGCTGCTGTTAACGGAAGGGTGCAGGCTTCTGTTAATTTGGGCCTCCCTTTTTGGTCAGTATGGCTCATGACGACAACCACTTTTTTCGCTTTCTGGGCGAGCTCCATCGCACCGCCCATGCCCGGCACCTTTTTTCCGGGCACAAGCCAATTCGCAAGGTCTCCCGACTGGCTTACCTGCAGGGCGCCTAATATCGTAATGTCAATCATGCCTCTTCTGATCATGGCAAAGGACATTGTTGTATCAAAGTAAGATGCTCCCTTTACAGCACGGACAGGGAATCCCGCAGCGTTGCATAAATTTTCATCCTCATTCCCTTTTTCGGGACTTTCGCCAATTCCGAGTACACCGTTTTCCGCCTGCAGCATAACCTGCATATCAGTCGGCAAAAAGTTCGGCACCAAGGAAGGGATGCCGATACCAAGATTCACGATCATGCCTGGCTTGATTTCAGAAGCAGCCCGTCTGGCGATCTGCTCTCTTTCTGTTACTCCCAAGCCCATTTCCACCTCACCCCTTCACTTCTCACAACCCCCTCAACAAAAACCCCGGGCGTTACAATCATTTCTTCTGCCATATTTCCCATCGGCACAATCGTCTCAGCCTCGGCAAAGGTTCTTTTGGCGGCCATTGCCATAAGCGGATTCATGTTGCGCGCTGTTTTGTCATACGTTAAGTTGCCGAATTCATCTGCAATGCAGGCATTGATGAAGGCAAAATCAGCCGTCAGCGCTTCTTCAACCAAGTATTGCTTCCCCGCTACAGACACAATCTCTTTTTTCTCACAAACCATTTGATTATCAATGCCGATATCGGTCAAAATGCCGCCAAGACCGGATCCACCGGCGCGAATCCGTTCTGCGAGCGTGCCCTGAGGCGAAAATCGAACCTCTAATGTGCCGTCTGTCATCTGTTTTCCGGCTACAGGATTTGAACCGATATGCGATGCAATCAGCGTCTTGACTCTCTTATTGAGAATAAGCGGTCCAATCCCAATTCCCGGGAATCCGGCATCATTGCAAATGACAGTTAATTCTTTTACACCGCTGTCCAATATCGCTTCAATCAAAGAAGGCGGAGAGCCGACTCCACCGAAGCCGCCAAACATAAGGACCGACCCATCACACACATCTGCAATTGCCGATTCAATGCTGATTGTTTTTTGAAATGGTGACATATTGATTTCAATCCCTTTTCAGTTTTTTTCAACTTCTGCAACTGTTTCCGAAAAAGTTGATATAAGCTCTTCCATCTCTTCGTCTGATATTGTGAATGGAGGAGCGATGATTACGGCATCTCCTTCCCCGCTGTCGATTCCAGCCTTGGCAGGATAGATAATGAGCCCGCGTTTTTTTGCTTCGCTGATGATACGCTGGGTCATCGACCGTTCTTGCGGAAACACTCGCTTTGTCTTTTTATCAGCCACAAATTCAACGCCTAAAAGCAGTCCTTTGCCGCGGACATCCCCAATGATGCCGCTCCGATGCATCATCGCTTCAAGTTTCTTTTTCAGCTTGAATCCCTTTTCTTCAGACTGTTTGATCAAGCCGTGTCTGATAACATAACGCAAAACCTCAAGAGCGGCTTTGGCTGAATAGGGATGAGCACTGTAGGTGTGACCGCTCATAATAACACCCGATCCTTGTTTTATCGTTCGGAGGATCGTATCAGACACAACTGCAGCTGCAATAGGCGCGTACCCGGCACCGAGTCCCTTTCCAAGCACAGCGATATCAGGAACGGTATGCCAATGATCTGTCGCAAGCATCCTTCCAGTTCTCCCGAGTCCTGTCATCACTTCATCCGCAATAAACAGCACACCGTGTGAGCGGCACACCTCTTTCAATCTCTCATAATATCCAGAAGGAGGAGTAATCGCTGCTCCCGCGGCTCCAATAATAGGTTCTGCCACAAAGCCCGCAATAAACTGACTTCCGATTCTTTTTATAGCGGTTTCCAGCTCCTCCGCGGCCGTTTGAACAAAATCTTTTTTTTCCTCTTGATTCAGCCGATATATATTCGGGGCTGAGAGAGCGGGATAACGCTCAAGCAAATGTGTGAACCGGTACCTTCGTTCATAAAATCCCGATAATGAAAGCGCTCCCAAAGTTATTCCGTGGTAACTGCTCCATCTTGAGAGAAAGATGGATTTCTGTGTCTGCTTTTTTTCCTGCCAATATTGAATGGCGATTTTCATTGCCGTTTCTATGGCTTCTGATCCGCTATTGACAAAAAAAGACCAATTCAATTCTCCCGGCAGCTGCTCGGACAGTAAAGCAGCTAATTGCTCGGCCGGCTCACTCGTAAACTGCGAGCGATAAGCAAAAGATACCTTATCAAGCTGTTCTTTCAGCTGCTCAGTTACTTCATCTACCCCGTGGCCGATATTGCATGTCACCGCACCAGATGAGCCGTCAAGATATTTTTTTCCGTTCTGATCATACACATATGTGCCCTTTGCATGACTGACAACCGGATATTCCGCACTAAGCTCTGGCTTAATTAAATAACTGCTCATGCTTCCACCTCAAAAACACCTTTTCTATATTGTATGAGTGTTTAAATAGCGGCATGACGTTCCCTATAAAACTTTTTCGCACAAAAAAAAGAGCCCTTCCGAATTCCGAAAGGCCCTTATGATATGTCATCTTCTAGCAAATAAAAGCGGCTCCGACAATAATTAATAAAATGAACAAGACAACAATCAATACAAATGTATTTGTCCCGCAGCCAAATCCTCCGTAACCGTACCCCTGATATCCATGCATATTGTTTTTCATCCTTTCTTATCACGATATACGGCATTGTATGCGGGCCAAGTCCCAAACGGTCTGTGCAAATGCCCATCTATGTAAGGAAATAATGAAAAACAGTGTGCACCCGCTCATATTTTTGAAACTTGAGCTTTTCATAAAAATGAGTGACGCCGTCAGAATTTGAGGCCACTAAATAAGCCTCGTCCATTCCTAAAGATTTGGCAATGGACAGCATCTCACCCACAAGAATACTGCCGTAGCCCCTTCTTTGAAACTGATCCAAAATCGCCACCTCTTCAATTTTAGCCGTTTTCTCTTGCGAATCAATAAAAAGTTCCCCGCAGCCAATCGGAATGTTCTGTGATGAATCGCTGTAACAAACAACAAGCAATATCGTACCCTCTTTGTAAAAAGGATATTTTCTCACTAATTTTTGTTCTGCAATTGCCTCTCCTATATAAAGCGAGTCATAAATTTTCATGATAGAAGAACCGTCACTAAGACTCTTTGCCGTCCCCCATGCCGTGAAAGGGTGTCCCGTCTGTCCCTTCCAGTCTTCAAGCTTCATGCTGTATAACAGCTCATCTTCAACCACAAAACCGCTTTTCACAAGCGACTGCTTCAAAACGAGCGGAAAAACATGCTGAGGAGACGCTTTTAAATGGATATAATTCGCATCAAGTAGCTTCGGTATGAACGGCAAAAAGTCCGGTATACGCTCCAATGGAAACGTATCATGAAGCTGTACAAAATTATGAGAAAAAATTTGCGGCAGATTGGGATCTTTATATACACTGTAATGATCAAACAACTTCGATTCAGACGTTAACGATAGATATTGATGCTCCGTTTTTGAAAAATATCCTGTCATGAATATCTCCTTTTTATGACCTATACATTTACTCGATTGCAATATTTAAATTCTTTATAATCTCATCGTACACCGGATAAAACGGCTTTCCAATTGGAAATTGTTGAATATTCCGGAAAGAAGCAGGTATTGGTTTCTGCCGTAAAAAGAATTTCCTCACCACTTGCTCGCTGATTGGATGAAAAACACCATGTAGAAATAGAAACCGCTCTCGTTCTATAAAAAACAGCCTTCGTCCAGGCGGATTGGCGATCACCCCAGATCTCTCCCGCGTGATAGGCGGCCCTTCCGGCAGACTCTCGAGCACTTCTTTTTCAATCGTCAAAATATCTTTTCTTTTAAATTGATAAAATTGAAAAGCATGCTGACTTTCTATCCGTCTTTTTTTTCCGGCGTCAATGTAAAATACTGCAGGCCGGTCAGCTTCTTTTACCAAAACATAATTCGGAATGTTTAAACATTTTCCCATATGATATTGAAATAAATACGGATCTGGGATAATAACAGTCCGATCTAGATACACTGAACGCCATCTCTCTCCCACAGGATGCCGTACACCTTGATCAAGAAAATACACATGTTGATCAGATCCTTTTACAAACGTGCCGTCAATCAAATCGGCGGGCAGAAACTGATAAGCGTTTTGAAAGGAATTCGGGGTCTTATACGTTGTATCTAATACTTCATTTATCGGCAGGAACGGGGCAAATGTGTTTACTCTTAGCCAAAAAATTGAGTCGCCGTGATTCCAATGCTTCATATCATCGTCCCAATAGCTGCCATATTTATCTTTGATTCGATCAAGCAGCAATCGGCGATGCATAACAGAGCAATGGTCGACTTGAAAAGCGGCCTGATCAAGCACCGTATTGGCATTTCTGTAAAAATGGGACATTTCCTCTCCTCTTTCGTTTACATGAACAACTTTTTGTTTGGAATAGACTGCCTGTGCTTCAGGATGACACAAAAATGTCTGCACCATACGGCTCAGCCGATTTGGATGATAAACGGTATCATCGGTGAGATAAGAAATATAGTCGCCGGTTGCATACGGTAGTGCGTCATTAATTAGTGTGGCATAACGGGTTGTTTTTAATCGATTTTGAGGATGGACGAAGCTGTTTTTATAGTGAATGCGGTGGTCATGAAGGTACTTGTGAATCACCGCAGTCGTTTCCTCATTTGAATGGTCATCCATGACAAAAAGCTCCCAATTGCTATGAGTTTGATTGATGACACTTTCAATCGCCTTTTGCAGATAATTAGGTTTGTTATAACTCGTTAAAATAATGGAAACTTTGTCCCCCATCTCTCCAAGCCTCCTATTGTCACACATGAAAACGGCTCCGCAGCAAGCAGAGCCTCTGTCATCATTTAAAAAGAAAGAACCCCAGCTTACAATACTTGAGAGGGCAACATTTGATCTCGTTTGATGGTTCTGAAAAATAACCAAATACCCATGACTTCTTTAACGATAACATTTTGAAGCGTATCTCCATTGATCAGATTAACTCTTGAAACCGGCACACCAAGCTCTTTAGCAAATACGAGCTGGCGTCTGAGATCAGATGGATTTCCGTCTGAAGCTGTTTGACGTATAAGCAGAATCAAATGCGATTCGTCGTCATTTTCTTCTCGGTTCGCTTTGTTTTCTAACTCCAAACAATCCCTCTCATTTATCCTTATGCTCTATTTCACAATATGAACATGCTGTCAATTGCGGTATAGGCATTGTCCATCCATAGAAAAAAATCAGCATTTTCCTTAAATATATGAAAAATAGCTCAGCTACGGCATTCGACTCATACCAATTGCCAATCAAAAGAATATGATTAAACGTGAGTTCAATAATTTATAGGAGGTGTGTGTGTTGAGCAGTGAAAATGCGCAGTTAAAAAAGGATATTATTAAAAGCCTTTTAAGCCCTTTATTTACAAATGCAACAGAAGGAGGAGAAAACGTGAATAATAACCTTAAAGAATTACTTGAAGCCGCTATTGATAATAAAGTGGACGAAAGCGAAACGGTTACTGCCGAATCTGTTTTAGATCCTTCCCTGCCTGCAAGATGGATTTTTGCCAGAATTACACCTGGCACTACCATCAGCATTGTGACAGATTCCGGTGACATGATCGGTCCGGTTGTCTTTGTTGCTTTTGATCAAGTTCACGGCATCGTATTTGTCACACAGGAAAGCTCTGTAACTCCGCCAGGTCAAGCGACAACATTGATTGATGTAGATAAAGTAGAAAGCGTTACATTCTTTTCATAACCTCTGATGAAAGTTTTATATATCCAGTCGGGATATGGAGGAATATACAGTTATTTTGACCGCTGGGCTGAAGATTGCTTTCTGCACGCTCAGACAAAATTCATGTCTGCAGATACACCAGACACAGAAGCGCTGTCAAGCATTGAAACGTTTCAGCCGGACTTCGCACTCATGATGGTTGGAGATCACGTTCCTCACGACTGGCTGACCTGGTTAAAGGGTAAGGGTATCCCCGTATATGTTTGGCTGACAGAAGACCCATTTTATATTGATATCAGTCTTCAGGTGATAAAATACGCTGACGCGGTTTTAACAATTGATCAAAATGCTGCTCTCTGTTATCAGGAGCTTGGTTATCAGCATATCTATTATGTTCCGATTCCTGTTAATCATCGGCTGTTTAAAAAAATGGACACCGAACATTCCTTTCATTCACAATTGCTTATCATCGGCTATCCTTACCCTAATCGGGTTCAGCTTGTGAAAGAAGCGGCAAATCTCCCGTACACCGTTCGGGTCATCGGAAAGGAATGGAGAAAATACCTGCCTAAAAAAGTACTCAAACAGCCGCATATAGATGTAGTCAGCACATGGGTTCCGCCTGAACAGGCGGTTCATTATTATAACGGGGCAGACATCGTGATCAATCCACATCGGCCGTATCATTTTACGTTCAACAAAAATAAAAGCCGCATTAAAAATGCAAGCTTTAATAACCGCACCTTTGATATCGCTGCATGCGGAGCATTTCAACTAGTGGATCTCCCCGCGGCACATCCTTTTTCATCCTTTATTTCTTATCACAGCATAAACGACTTTAAGGAAAAAGCCGCTTTCTATATCAATCATCCTGAGGAACGAGACAAAGCTGCGGCGCTAAATTATAAAGAGACGGTTCCTGCTCATACATTTGATGAGCTTCCCGAAAAACTGAAAGCCATTCATCTGGCGCTTTCTTGAAAAATCGTTCATTTCATATGAACGATTTTTTCGTGAACATAAAAAAGTAGCCGAATATAGGCTGCTTCTTTAATCATCAGATCTGTCCTTCAGCTGTCTTGGATTCACCTGTTTATTCAAGTCAGGTTTTCCGCCAAGATGCTGAGAAATCTGTTCCCATGATACAATTTTGAAATTCTGATTGACAGCTTGTCCATTTTCTATATTTTCTCCGTCCTGCGCTACAAAAATGCCATACGGATATTTTGGCCCCAGCCCGAAACCAAGAACATCAATACCGTCAGTATCACTCGTCCCGTCTATTTTCTCGCCATCCTTAATTTCAAAATTGGCAATATACCGATTGCCTCTCTGCCTTTCATACATCGCATAGCTGTTATTGCCTTGACTTGAGGCGATGAGATAACCTTTTCCGTCCGGCGCATAATAGATGGTCAGTCCCTCAATATCAGCTGTCAAATGCTTTCCATCAGCACGATCAATGACTTTGCCCTGGGATCCTCCAGATGGTTCAGCATTAAATTTCCAAATTGCTGTGTCTTCCTCCGCTATATAGAGATTTCCGTACTCATCATCTGCGACGAGACCTTCAGTTTGAGAATTTAATTTGAATTGCCGCACTTTTTTCCCTGTTACATATCCCTTTCCATTGTCGGCCATTTCATATTGCTCGAACTCTCCTTGTTTTCCCGACACCAACGCATAAAATGCCCCTGTTTTTTGGCTGTGATACAGGCTGAAACCGTAAACCTCAGACATATCAGTGGAAATGGGATGTTTCGGATCTGTGATGCTTTTCAATTCACCTTTTTCCCCATCAATGGCGTAAACTTCAATCGAATTTTTTCCTTCTGTCCGGTTTGAAGCAGCGACAATGTCAATCTGTTTGCCGTTGAGGGGAAAATCATAGCGCAGATCGACATTATTCAGCTTGCCAAACTCGTAAGAATTGATCTGTTTGCCATCCAAATCATACACGACTAACCCGGACTTCTTGTTTGTCGTTATCAATTTGCTTTTTTCCGGATGCTTTGCATCAACCCAAATAGACGGATCATCTGCAGCGTCATCTCCGGAAGCAACTGGCTCAGTCTCTCCCTTTGCCGTCACTTTGAAATGATTCACTTCATCACCATGAAGAGCCGATACCGAATTTGCAGATAGGCTAAGCAATAAACATGCAGCAGCACTAAACAGAATGGTTTTTGGATACTTCATTTTTCATCCCCCTTATTTAAACCTTCTTTCTTATTGTAAAATATATGAAGTTGGTGAATAGTGAGACAATTGAACCTTTTTTACGTAGTGTTTCTGACTCAAAAGAACGCTTTTTTATATCGGCGTGAGAAGATGAAATGGGACCTGTTTATAAGGCAGGAAAAAAGAGCGTAAGAATATTTAGTACACTATTTATTTAGTTTAGATTAAACCCTTCTCTTCATTTTCTCTTAAAAATTCCCTGCATTTTGTCTTATTGATTGCTTCCATTAACTCGATTAAAAAGTTGAACCTATGTTGCATGGTAGAGATAAGAAAGTATGAGGATAAACCAGAACTTTTAGTCACTGGCGAAGCGGGATCAATCGGAAGTCAAATTGTCAAACATCTTTTGCTGCTTATACCTTGTATTCAGCAAAGACGACTGTAAACAGTATGGTAAGGAGCCAAAAGTATGCGGAGGATCGGCGGCTTTCAATTGTACTGGGAGATGTTATTACAAAAGACAGAGCTGCCCAAATTATTAAAGATCTGCATATAGAAAAAAGGCATAAAACAAGCCTGTCTATCGATTAGACAGGCTTGTTTTTGCTTGCATTTTATTTGTCAAATAGGTGCTGATAGTTTTCATATCCCTCTTCTTTGAGCTTATCCTTAGGAATAAACCGCAGCGCCGCAGAATTGATGCAGTAACGAAGTCCGCTTGGCCCAGGCCCGTCATTAAATACATGTCCCAGATGGGAATCGGCTGTTCGGCTTCTGACTTCTGTTCGAATCATTCCGTGGCTCGTATCCTGTTTTTCTTCCACTTCTTCTTCCTCAATCGGCTTTGTAAAGCTTGGCCAGCCGCAATGGGAATCAAATTTATCCTTGGACGTAAACAAAGGCTTTCCTGACACTATGTCAACATAAAGCCCTTCTTCCTTATGATCCCAATACTCATTTTGAAACGGCGGCTCCGTTCCGTTATTTTGTGTGACCTCGTATTGCATACGGTTTAATGATTTTATTCTTTCTTCTTTATTTAGCGTCATTTATTTCGCCCCCCAATGCTCACTGATAAATCCAGCTCTTCCGGAGCCTGTCCGGTAACGCTGATAATGCCCTGGATTCTTTTTATAAAAATGCTGATGGTAATCTTCCGCTTCATAGAATGGTTCAGCCTTTAAAATGTCTGTCACGATAGGATCTTTAAAAATGCCGCTTTCCGACAGCCGCTGTTTTGATGCTTCAGCAAGCTCCTTTTGTTTTTCAGTATGATAAAAAATCGCTGCACGGTAAGAGCTGCCGCGATCAGCGAACTGGCCGCCTGCATCTGTCGGATCAATTTGCTGCCAGAACAGCTCTAATAGCTTTTCATAAGGGAATACATCAGGCTCAAACGTGATTTGTACGGCTTCACGATGCCCTGTTGTTTCGCTGCATACTTCTTCATAGGTAGGGTTTTCAGTATGGCCGCCTGTATACCCGGACACCACTTTTTCGATTCCCGGCTGTTCGTCAAAAGGTTTGACCATACACCAAAAACAGCCGCCTGCAAATGTGGCGAGTTCTTTTTTTTCAGACATACTGGTGCCTCCTTTGTTAATACGTGGTATTATTATATTATAGCATGTAAAAATAGAATGAAAATGATTCTGCTTTTCAATAAAATTCTATAGGTTTTGAGTATTAGCAATTATGTAATGGGGGTTCACAAATTTGAAAGTAAGAACACAAATGATGTATGATATGGAAACTTTACTCCGTAAAGTTTTTAAACAAATACGCAATGAAATCAATGACATTCTAGATAAAGAGCTGTCGCGGAATGAATTTACCATTTTGCGCATTTTAAGTGAACAGGGACCTAAAAAAGTGACTGAATTTGCGCCCATTTTGGAAGTATCAGCAAGCCACATTACAGCAGTGACTGACGCGCTTGTAGAAAAGGAATGGATCACGAGAATCAGATCGAAGGAAGATCGGCGGATCATCCGCATCCACATCACTGAAGCAGGTGAAAAAATCGTTCAGCATTTCAATGAGAAAAAAACTGAATATTTCTTTAAACGCTTTGATTGTTATACTGATACTGAACTTGCCACATTAATCGAGCTTTTCAGCAAACTTGATAAAAAACGGTAAAAAAAGCACATACCCTCTATCAGGGTATGTGCTTTTCGAAGCGCCTTTCTTATCTATCAGTAAACAATTTCATCGTTTTCCAGCGGCCGTATCTGTAGTACAAAAACGCCACACAGCTGCTGAATAAGAAACTCATACCGATTCCGAGACCGATCCCTTTCTGTCCAAGCCAAGCTGAAAACAGAGCCGTGAAAGGATATCTCAAAACCCAGAAAGAAATTAAATTTAAAATCAAGACCTGCAACATGGCCCCAGCAGCTCTGACAATTCCGTTCAGCACAAAATTAATACCGATAAACGGATAGAAAAACGCAATCCACCGCAAATATTGTTCACCAAACGCTACCGCGTCAGGCTCACTAATAAATAACCTCATTAAGTATTTTCCAAATATCCAAATGATAATAGCAATGACGAGCATGAATGAAATAACAGATATCACCCCAAGCTTCGCAATCGATTCCACTCTTTTATAGTTTCCGAGTCCGATATTCTGCCCAGCCATGCTGTTGACCGCAGTACCGGCCGCCATAGCCGGAAGTGTGATGATGCTGTCCAGCCGCTGCACCGCGCCAAATCCAGAGACCACATGTTCTCCATATGAGTTGACGACACTCATGATCGCCATCATTCCGCCTGTAATTACCATCATCTGCAAACCGGCGGGAATACCGAGTTTCAGAATCAATGCAGTCTCTTCCCACTTAGGAGCTCTTGGCATAGAAAACGGAACTAGCTGATGTTTGATGACATAAAACAAACCATATAGAAACGCAATCCCCTGTGACAAAACAGTTGAATAAGCTGCTCCCGCAATCCCCATGCGGAAAACAGAAATAAAGAGCGGTGCCAGCACAGCATTCAGCACAACGGCAAAAGCGATGAACCTTAGCGGTGTTTTGCTGTCACCAAGCGCCCGAAGAACCGTACTGATAAAGTTATAACCAAACAAAAACAGTATGCCGATAAATTGAATCTGTAAATAGATCTCGGCAAGCGGAATCATGGATTCCGGCGTTTGCAGAAGACGCAGCAATGGTTCCGACAAGAAAAAACCGGCTGCGCCGAACCCGATGCTTAAGCCTGTCAATAAAACGACAAAGGCATTGATGTACGACGCCATTCCTTTCTCATCATCTTTTCCTTTTTGCTGAGACAAAATGGTTAAGGTCGCATTATTAAGTCCCAAAATAAAAGACAGCACGGTTAATACAATCGTGCTTGATACCGCGGCCGCGCCAAGCGCTTTTGCCCCCAGCAAATTGCCGACCCATAAACTGTCTATGAATTGAAAAGAAACCTGCAGAGCATTTCCCAGCATAATAGGCATCGAAAATAGGATGAGCTGCCTCAGTACGTTTCCCTTCGTAAAATCGTATGCTTTCATTTCTTCTCCTTCTTCTCTATATTTTCGTCCAGCCGCATGAAAAAAGAGACGATGCAGCATGTCTCTTTTTTTCACGATTTATCGGCTTTTTTTCGGTCTTTCATGCCAAATGTAAACACCATCACACTCAGAAACAATGCGCAGTACGAAATGTTCAAGTACATTTGATCCATATCTTCAGCGGCCAGATGATGATAAGCAAGCCAGCCGAAGTAAAGGGAAAACGTAAATGATAACAAACTGAAATACTGGTAAATCCGCTTCATTTCAGTCACCTCTATTGTTTAGGATGGTAATAGGAAAATTCAATTTCATCTTGTTCTAAATTAATTTTATTTGCTTTAACATACATACCGTTCGTTAATGGCATTTCAGACAGACGGACCTCAATGCTTTTATCGCCGGGATGAACATGCACAAAGGATGGAAGTTCATAGAAGCTGTCCATATAATTTAACACAAAGCTAATAGGAATACTCAATTTCCCTAAGGAAAATTTCGTTACATTCAGCTCGACATCGCCATCCTTTTTCACGGTCGGCTCAAATGCGATAAACGCGTCAATTGACGTGGAAAATGCTTTGATTTTCCCCGCTACATGGACATCGTCACCAATATCCACTTTGTAATCAAGCTTGTTTGACGCTTTCTCGTTTAAATATGAGTTGACAAAAGCAGCTAAAGATTCTTTTGTGCTGGTCACTTGAAATCCGTACTCGCTTTTAGAGGTATCCTCTACCTGAGCTTGCTTGCCCGGCAGCATGAGCAGCGTCACAAACCCTACTGCTAATACAATATTGATTGCAAGCAATATAAAAAACAGTCGTTTCCAGTTATTCATGATTTCACCCTACTCTTTCGGTAATCCTTCTTTTTCAATTGCTTGATAGACCCGTTTGGCTATTAAGGAATAACCCGTTCCATTAGGATGAAAATCATCTTCCTCAGAAATTCGTTTACTGTCACTTTTTTGATTGAACAAGTCTTCTATATTAATGATTTTTGCATGTTTATCTTTTTTCAGCTCTTTTTTAGCAATGTTGTTCCAATCTGTGACTACCCCGTTAATTTCCTGTAATTCAGATAGAGTAAACGTAAACGGATTATACATGCTGACATAAATCAGTTCTGCGTGATTATTCAGCGCCCGGATCTCTGAAATGATTTTTTTAAAACGCTTTTCGTACGGCTTTTCCTCTTCATGGAACGGTTCGACGGTTAATTGCAGGAAGTTTTGGCGAAGGACCTTCATCAGATCATTACCGCCAATTGTTAAAAAGACATAATCTGCATCTTTTATGCCTTTTTGAACGTTTTTATCTTTTAGTTTCTCTAACAAATCTTCCGTACGATTCCCTTTGACGGCATAATTTTTAACGTCTACCTTTTTGACTTGCTCATTTGACCGGATAGAGTCCGCCACCTTGCCAACATATCCCTTGCCCTCGGGATCTCCGACACCTTCTGTAAGCGAATCTCCGACAGCGGCAATGACAATGTGCTCTTTCGTTTTCAGTTCATGGGCTTTTTGTTTTCCCTCAGATGCTGTACGTAAGCTAGTACACGCAGTAAGAAGCAAAATCAAACTGGCCATGAGTGCAAAAATGCGCAGTTTCAATCTTGTTGCTCCTCCCCATTCTACTAGTGGAAAGTGTATCATGTTTTAGGAGATTTGAAAATGCCTTGTCTTCGAGATTACTTGAGTTTGCTGGCTGTTTTCACATCAGCGATGATGTCATCGTATGGTGTATTTTCTACTCCATTGTAATCTTTCAGCACTTTACCGTCAGGGCCTACTAAATAAAAAGAAGATTGATGAATGACCTGATCCTGGCCTTCAGGTTTCTTCACGATCGCTTTAAAGCTCTCAAACGCAAACGTCTCGATGTCACTTTGACTGTATCCCGTTAGAAAATCCCAGTTATCAAAAGATAAAGGATAATTTGCCGCAAATTTTTTCAGCTGCTCCGGGTTATCATTCTCTGGATCAACACTGAAGGATACAATGCGCACATTTATATTCTCAGCCTTTAATTTCTTTTGAAGATCTGTCATATGAGCTGTCATCGGGGGACATACGGTCTCACAATTGGTAAAAATAAAGTCTGCGAGCCAAACCTCTCCTTTTAAACTGTCTAAAGAAACATTTTTGCCATCTTGGTTTTTAAAAGTAAAAGGCTCCACCTGGTAATTAAGCGGATCCTTAATCTGATGTCCTCCGCAGGCACACAAAAGCAAAAAAATCAGTCCTGCCGCCAACCCTTTGATCATCTTCATGCCTTTCACCCTTTCCAGCTTAAAGCGCTTACTAAATGACGTGCTCACCTTCCTACATCCCTTGTTTCATTCTATACCAGCAAAAAAATTCCTGCATGCCCCTTCGTACGCCTGCGCGCGGCATAGCAAAGGGGACACACAGGAATAAACGGCGTATCACGCGTTGTGTTTTAACACCTCTTGATGAAAAACAGCCTGATAATCAGTCCATTTCATCCGGCGCTTCATATATTGTCGGAAAGAATACACTTTTGCCCTGCTATTTGATGAAAACACCTCTTTTAAGTAAATCTGCAAATGCTGATTCAACATAAAGAAATAATGTTCATCTTCCTTTAACACAGGTATTTCTGTCACTTTCACCTGAATCCCGTCGCTTCGTTTGAACTCTAGGCTTTTGAGTAACAAGCTATCAATCCTCATTTTTTGATTGTTTTCTTCTATTATATACAATGCCGGCCGGGCTGTCTGTCATTTTGCGCGGTTGTGCCGAAAAAATCAAATCAGCAGATGGAATAAATCTTGATCCTTATTTACCTCTAAATAATGAAACGCTTTTTTATTCATCCGTTCAATCAGCGGTCCATAGTCAGCTTTGTTTTGAAGCTCAATGCCGACAAGAGCCGGTCCGTTGCTCTTATTGTTTTTCTTCGTATACTCAAATCGTGTAATGTCATCATTCGGCCCAAGAACTTCGTCAAGAAATTCACGGAGTGCACCAGCTCTTTGCGGAAAATTGACGATAAAATAATGCTGAAGTCCTTCAAAAATCATAGACCGCTCCTTCATTTCCTGCATTCTTCCAATATCGTTATTGCCGCCGCTGACAACACATACTACGTTTTTCCCTTTAATTTCTTCCTTATATAAATCCAGTGCCGCAACAGAAAGAGCACCCGCCGGTTCAGCGACAATCGCACATTGATTATATAATTCAAGAATGGCTGTGCATACCTTCCCTTCAGGCACGAGAAGGATGTCATCAACTACGGTTTCTAGCGCTTGAAAGGTTTCATCGCCGATTTTTTTTACTGCCGCTCCGTCCACAAATTTATCAATTTTATCTAACGTGACGACATGTCCAGCTTTGTTAGATTCAAAATAAGACGCAGCGCCCGCCGGTTCAACCGCGATCACTTTTGTCTCAGGAGACACGTTTTTCATATACGTGCCGACCCCTGCAAGAAGCCCGCCTCCCCCGACACTTGCAAATAGAAAATGCGGTTCTGTATCAATGTCATTTAAAATTTCGACTGCCAGAGTTCCCTGGCCGGCCATTACATCCGGATCATCAAACGGATGAATAAAGGTTCGGTGTTCCTGCTCACAGCATTCAACTGCATTTTTATACGCATCATCAAAAGTATCACCTGTCAAAATAATATCGATAAATCCTTTTCCGAACAGTTCCACTTGTGACACTTTTTGTCTTGGTGTTGTGGAAGGCATGAAAATTTTCCCATGAATGCCCAGGTGTTTACACGAAAACGCTACACCTTGTGCGTGGTTTCCGGCACTTGCGCACACGACCCCGTTTTTAGTCTGCTCGTCAGAGAGCTGCTTCATTTTGTTATAAGCCCCTCTGAGTTTAAAAGATCTGACTACCTGCAAGTCTTCTCGCTTCAAATAAATATTGCATTCGTATCTCTCAGAAAGTCTGTCATTCCTTTGCAGCGGTGTGTGAGTCACAACGTCCTTCACGTTTTGATGAGCCTTTAAAATGTCTTTCACTTGGATGAGAGAGTTTTCTTTAAGCAACGGTTTCATGTACAGATTCCTTTCTTGTTTTAAATCCCTATTTAATATGCCATTATAACACGAATATTCAAATAATAAGACAATTATTTTTATTTAGTAAATAAAAAAATCAATCGCATTCTAAGTTCGCCGCATCCAGCAGGCATAAGAACAAAGTTCTAAAGGATAAAAGATGTTTTTAGCTGAAAGGCATGTTATAATAGAACCAATTAGAACCAAAAGGAGCCAATAAATGATTACCGCACCTCAACCTTGCACTTTTCATAATCTAATTGGAGAGCATCAACTCTTTCTCGAAACAAAACGAGTCGCCATGCAGTTTGCCTTATCAGAGCTTCCTGTCCTGATCACAGGAAAAGTCGGAACAGGCAAGGATCATTTTGCACAAGCCATACACCAAGGCTCTTCAAGAAATGGCGAACCATTGATCAGTATTTATTGCAGCATCCATTCAGAAGAAAGCCTTGCATACGAGCTTTTTGGCTCTGACGGAATCTCCGGTGCGTTTCAAAAAGCCGCCCGAGGCACACTTCTTCTTAATGACATATGGAATATGCCGGTTTCTGTACAAGCTAAGCTTTTAGAAGCACTTGACTCTGATGGGGAAAAACCGAGAATCATCTGTGCTTCTGTCATCCCGATAACAGAGGTTGCCAAAAATACATTCAGGCAAGACTTATTTTACAGGCTGAATATTTTAACGCTCACATTGCCGGTGCTGACCGAGCGAAAAAGCGATATCCCCCTTTTGACCCAGTATTTCCTTTCAGAATCCGGGCAGCCTTTATTAATTGAGCCTTCAGTCTTTCCGCTGCTTAAACAGCATCCATTTGAAGGGAATGTAAGAGAATTAAAAAACGCAACAGATTATATGGCGGCAGTATCCAGCGGAGGAACCATTCATCCGTATGACGTTCCGCCCTATATACGGGACGGACTAAATGAAAAAACGACGAAGAAAAAAGCGAAGCTTCTGACTTTAATGGAAAAAGCAGAATTTCTGTTTATATTGGAAACCATAAAAGTGTTAAATGAAAAAGGCGAACCGGCAAGCAGACGGATCATTTCTGAACGCAGCAAAAACAGCCAAACCTCACTAACGCCGCAGCAGGTCAGAAGCCGTCTGGATTATTTGGAGAAAAAAGAGTATGTGACAAAAAGCCGCGGACGTGCGGGCACAAAAATTACGTTAGAAGGGCTGAATTTTTTAGAAACGCTGCAACAACAAATGATGTAGCAGCGAAAGCGAGGAGAATGTGCGTGTATACAATAAAAGAAGAGATTGCCAACGCCATCACCCACGGCATCGGTGTGTTCTTATCCATACCAGCATTAGTGTTCCTGATCATATTTGCGGCTAATTACGGATCCGCATGGGATATCGTCAGCTTTACCATATTTGGTGTATCCATGCTGCTGCTTTATTTGAGCTCCACCCTGCTTCACAGCATTCAGCACAAAAAGACGAAAGATATTTTGGAGATTATTGACCATAGCGCTATTTACGTGTTGATTGCCGGAACCTACACCCCTTTTCTGCTTGGACCGTTAAAGGGCACACTCGGCTTCACCCTGCTGATCATCGTTTGGTCGCTTGCCCTTTGCGGAATCGTGTTTAAAATTTTCTTTGTAAAACGGTTTATCATTTTATCTACCTTGATGTATTTATTAATGGGATGGCTGATGATCATCGCGGTTAAACCTTTATATGCCTCACTGACAGGAGCTGGATTCAGCCTTCTTTTACTTGGCGGTCTGCTGTATTCCGCCGGAACGATCTTTTATATTTGGAGAAAGATTCCCTTCCATCACGCCATTTGGCACAGCTTTGTTTTAGGCGGAAGCGCAGCGATGTTTTTCTGCGTGCTGTTCTATTGTGTGAAAGTGCCGTTTTTATCCTAATGAAAAAGCGCAGTCTCAGTGACTGCGCTTTTTTAGGCCCGTAATTGCTTCTCACTTGCCGGAATATAAGCTTTAGAAAATGACAATTCTATATCTGCTGGTTTTAAGCGTTTAAAAAGCGACCCCTTCAGCACTTCATCTGTTCCTGTCGTTTCCACTATTACAACCGGAAGGCTGCAGCGGGCGGCAAGTTCCAATGGATCGATGCACCCATCTAAAGAAAGAATCATGCTTTGGCCTTTTTCTAATTGGGTCAAAGTATCTTCATATACCTTTTCTGAACTGCTCTCTTGTATGACATTCATCCGTTCAAGCCATTGTCCGATAATCGGTAAGCGAAACACTTTGGGGTTTGCGATAAAACCGGCAGGCTTCTCAATATACCCGGCAATTAAAGCAAGTTCAGCTAATCGCAAACGAGAATGCACATACAAAACAGGACCGCTCGGTATCGGCTCTGGCTGCTGGATGGTGATGACAGATCCTGAAATACCGATACAGCCTTCCAAAAACGCCTTTGGCTGCTCGTAAACGAGTGTCATCTGTTTTTTGTATGACAGACGCGGATCCAGCATTCTTTGATTAAACAATTGTTTTATATTTTTTAACAGCATATACACAATGTAAATCACTAGGCAGCTGTAGCGAATCAATTAAAATCCTCCCGCTTCAGATGATGCATTCTTTTTTTCATACACTAAAAATTCATAGTCATACGGATTTTTTTCGTCCTTCGTCCCTTGCTCAGAAGAAACAAGCTTCCATTTGCTCTCATCAAATTCAGGAAAGTAGCGGTCTCCATCAAACTGGTGATGAATTTTTGTCATATACAGCCTGTCCGCATAAGGAAACAGTGCCGTATAAAGCTGTGCGCCTCCGATCACGAAGCATTCCTCAGTATCTGAAGCAATCTGAAGTACGTCCTCTATTGAACTGACAACGGTACACCCTGGAAATTCTGCATCGTGTGCAGATGTCACAACAATATTTTTCCGATTTGGAAGCGGTCGTCCAATTGATTCATATGTTTTTCGCCCCATGATGATTGAATGTCCTGAGGTTACTTTTTTAAAGTATGCAAGGTCATTCGGCAAATGCCACGGCAAATCATTGTCCTTCCCGATAAGCCGATTGGCATCCATCGCGAAGATGAATGAAATCATACGCTGACCGCTCCTTTAATATGCGGATGCGGATTGTAATCTTCAATGATAAAGTCATCAAACGTAAAGCCGAAAATTGAATCAACCTCTCTGGCAAAACGAAGCTTCGGCAGCGGGCGGACATCTCTGGTCAGCTGCAAGTTAACCTGTTCAATGTGATTTTGATAAATATGAACATCTCCGAATGTATGAATAAACTCGCCCGGCTCAAGCCCTGTTACATGAGCGATCATCATTGTAAGCAACGCATAAGAAGCTATATTAAACGGCACACCGAGGAAAACATCGGCTGAGCGCTGATAAAGCTGGCAGGACAGCTTGCCGTCAGACACATAAAATTGGAACAGGCAGTGGCACGGAGGCAAGGCCATTTTATCAATTTCACCAACATTCCAGGCACTGACGATTAAACGTCTGGAGTTCGGATTTGTTTTAATATCTTCAACAAGACGTGAAATTTGATCAATGGTTTCTCCGTCAGCTCCCCGCCATGAGCGCCATTGTGAACCATATACAGGTCCGAGTTCGCCGTTTTCATCGGCCCACTCATTCCAAATACGCACTCCGTTTTCCTGCAGATAGCGTACATTGGTATCCCCCTTTAAAAACCAAAGCAGCTCATGCGCAATTGATTTAAAGTGAAGTTTTTTTGTGGTCAGCATCGGGAAGCCTTCCTGCAAATTAAATCTCATTTGATAGCCGAAGGTGCTGATTGTTCCGGTTCCTGTACGGTCTCCCTTTTTCTCACCATGATCTAAAACATGCCGGCATAATTCTTTATACTGTTTCATTTAATCATCCTTTAAAAGTAGTCTTATAGTAGTGTAACACAATAAAAAATCATTTCTGAACCCAGAAATGATTTTTTTATAGATTAGCTGACAACAGGCTTTTCGTCCTGTTCTTTTTCTTCATCTTGCAGATCCTGATGTGTGTGGGCAATTCTGCTCGCTGCTGCGGCTGCAAGTGCTGCGACAATATCATCCAAAAACGTATGGATGCCGTCAGGGCTTTCATCGAGCTCCTTAATAATTCCGATCTTCTCTTTATCCAAATAACCAAAGTTGGTCAAGCCGATCGAGCCATACACATTAACGATTGAAAGAGGGATAATTTCATCTATGCCGTAGAGCGGTTCATCTGTTTCAACAAGATGCTGCAGCGGTTCAGGAAGAAGTTTCTGCTCTGCAAGCTGATCAAGCGCCAGCCCTGTTAATACAGCATGGATAATTTCACGCTTGTTCAGTACTTTTTCTACATTCTCCATACATACACTAAGCGGGAGATTTGGATTGTATTTTTCCTGAAGTTTTTGAACGATACGCGCAATGTCTTCTATCATAACGCCCCGTTTGTTCAGCATATCCTTTGTTATATCGACCATTTCATTCATTGTGTACTTTTTCATATCTAATGGCATCTCCTTTAGGCACTCATCCAGTTGGGAGGTGTGTTGCGGTCCCAATAAATGCTCCCAAGCTCATGGTGTGATTGAAATCCATCTTCTGCTGTATGATAATGAAAATTAAACCAGTAGCCGTCATGTGGGGGGTGGTCTCTGCGCACATGGAACCTGAGAAGGTCTTCTCCGGTTGACCGATTGTAAACGTGAAAGATTTTCTCCGTTTTCCCCGCTGAAGGCTTGCTTGAAATCACAACATCTTGATACGCTTCATCGTCTTGCAATGTCGCTAAGAAATCACATATGACATTTTCGATTTTCGGCAGAATCTCTTTCCGATAGTCATCTTCAATGACCGGAGCAATTTTGCTGCCAAATTTCAAAAAAGACTGATTTTCAGCGCTGTCAAGGAGCTGTTCCTTGTACGATTGAAAAAGTAATTCGGGGTCTCGCCTGTCTTCCGATTCATAATCATCGTACAAATCATGCTCATCATAAAAAGCGGTGTAATCATTCTGCTCAAGACTGCTCGGCTGTCCTGAAGGCTTGTCTGCCATGAGTGCAGCCGGAGGAGATACGAGCCCAAACGTTACGATGGTAAATAAAACCACAAGGGTCTTTCTCATCCACAAGTTCATGACTGCTTATTCCTCTCTCTTTTATTGTCATGTTTCTCTTATTTTATCATAGGTCGAACTTACAAGTCATGCACTATATGAAGCTCTTACTCAATTTAGGAGATTTGTTGCTTTGCTGCGCGTGTAAAAACGCTTACAATATAATATGAAAGGAGGCCTTCCGCATGATTGACGCTTTGTTTGCAACGGTTTCACTTTTAACATTATTATATTTTGTCGTCATGGAAGTCACCGATTAGAAACAAGCCCGTGAGGTTCTTCACGGGCTTGTTTCTCTCTCGATTTGAATAACACCGTAGTGAAAAAGCGCTGTTTTTCTTTTCAACACGTTAAAACCAAATTGTTCAAAGCGCGGGCTTTTCCAATGGTCTTTGAGGACCACGCTTTTTCTGGCTGCCCGCACCGCTTCTTTGATACAGCCATCCGCCAATGCAGAATCCTCAGCCAGCTCTCGTAATGACGCGATGCCATCAGATGACTCTACAGGCTCATGAAACATCGGATCAAAATAAATGACATCTACTGATTTGTCAGGCAGCTGCTTTAGATAGTCAAAGCAATCCGCATGATTCACTTGTATTCTTTTCATGGCAGATTGAAGCTGTTCTATACCGGTTTCCCACGAACGGAGCCCCGCATTCACCAGAACGGACACAAGCTTGTTTTTTTCCAGCCCGATCACCGAACCGGTTTCGCCAACCGCCATACTTGCGATAATGGCGTCGGAAGCCAACCCGAGCGTGCAATCCAAAAAAGAATCTCCGGCCGTTAAGCCAGCTGCCCGAAGCATTGGCTCTTGCTCGCCGCGAATCAACCGTTTAGCTCTGAACATCGCTGTATTCGGATGGAAAAAGAATTTACCGCCTTGTTTTGTATAAAGTTCGAACCGCTCTTTTCCAACCACGAGCAAATCACGCTCAGCTGCCTTCAGCATATTTTCAACCGTTTGTTTATTTCGGCTGCAATATTGTATATCCAGCTCTTCCGAAAGCATTTTTGCGATCTTTATCGTGTGGTCTGACGGTCTATAGCTTGTTGTAATCATGATTTATACTCCAAAAGAAAATGCCCGGTAAACGGGCATTTAGCAGTGTGCATCAAAGGCATCAGTCAAGTTTTTCATGATTTCTTCCATTTCGTGCCCTTCAATCTCATGGCGCGGAATAAAATGCACGACTTCTTTGCCTTTCAAAAGAGCCATTGACGGTGAAGAAGGCTCCTGGCCTGTTAAATACTCACGCATTTTTGCAGTGGCTTCTTTATCCTGGCCCGCAAATACTGTCACCGTATTGTCAGGTGTTTTGTCGTTCTGCAGGACTGCCTGCGTTGCCGCAGGACGCGCAAGACCTGCCGCACAGCCGCAAACAGAGTTAACGACTACGAGAGTTGTGCCCTCTGCTTTCCCCATGAAATTTTCTACTTCTTCTGCTGTTGTTAATTCTTCAAAACCGGCCCCAGTCAGCTCGCGGCGCATCGGAACGACAAGCTGGCGCATATATTCTTCATAAGCCATTGACATAAAAAAGCCCCCTCTAAATATCCTTCATCTGAAGTAAAGGATACTATAGAGAGAGCCGGATTTCAAATGTTCACATCTTAAAACAAGAGAATGTGATCCCGATGTCTAGATTTTCATGATACCGCCCGTATTGGCACTTGTCACAAGTTTAGAATAACGGGCCAAATAGCCGGTTTTCACTTTTGGCTCAAAGCCTTTCCAATTCGCTTTCCGTTTTTCCCATTCTTCTTCCGGCACTTCAACGTCCAGAATGCGTTTTTCGATATCAACGATGATATGATCGCCGTTCTCAACAAAGGCAAGCGGTCCGCCTTCTGCTGCCTCTGGTGATACGTGTCCGATTGAAAGGCCTCGGGATGCCCCGGAAAAACGTCCGTCTGTAATCAACGCTACTTTCGGACCAAGCCCCATTCCGACAATCTGTGATGTAGGTGCAAGCATTTCAGGCATACCCGGCCCGCCCTTTGGCCCTTCGTAACGAATGATGACGACATCGCCTTCTTTTACTTTCCGGTTGATAATGCCGTCTAGCGCCTCATCCTGAGAGTCGAATACGACAGCTGGCCCTTCATGTCTCGTAATACCGTTCTGTACGCCGCCAGTTTTGATGATAGCGCCGTCCGGAGCCAGATTTCCGAATAATACGGCAAGGCCTCCCTTTTCAGTGAATGGCTGATCTAATGGATGAATGACGTTATAATCCTTCACTTCATGACCGGCAACGGTTTCTCCGAGTGTTTGACCTGTAACTGTCAGCGCGTCTAAATGAAGTGCTCCTTCTTTTTTGGAAAGCTCATTCAATGCTGCAGACACACCGCCCGCTTCATGAAGATCTTCAATAAATACATCAGATGCAGGTGCCAGCTTGGACAAATGCGGCACGCGCTCCGCAACTTCATTGATGCGTTCCAAAGAGTATTCAACGCCAGCTTCATTTGCCAGGGCAAGCGTATGAAGTACAGTATTTGTTGAACCGCCGAGCGCCATGTCAAGCGCAAACGCATTGTCAATCGCTTTTACCGTGACGATATCTCTCGGTTTGATGTCTTTGCGAATGGTTTCCATTAATTGCTTAGCTGATTTTCTGACAAACTCTTTTCGTTCCGGCGATGTCGCGAGAATGGTTCCATTACCAGGCAAAGCCAATCCAAGTGCTTCTGACAGACAGTTCATTGAGTTTGCTGTAAACATTCCGGAGCAAGATCCGCATGTCGGGCAGCCGAACTGTTCTAATTCCTGAAGTTCGCTTTCGCCGATTTTTCCGGCTTGATAAGCACCGACTCCCTCAAATACTGAAGATAGAGAAATTTTGCGCCCGTCGCTTGTTCTTCCTGCAGCCATTGGTCCCCCGCTGACAAAAATGGTCGGAATGTTGATGCGCACAGCCGCCATAAGCATTCCCGGCGTGATTTTATCACAGTTCGGAATACAGACCATTCCGTCAAACCAGTGCGCTGATACGACAGTTTCCACTGAGTCAGCGATGATCTCGCGGCTTGGGAGCGAATATCGCATTCCGATATGCCCCATCGCAATTCCGTCATCTACACCAATTGTATTAAATTCAAACGGTACGCCTCCGGCTTCTCTGATTGCTTCTTTTACGATTTTCCCAAACTCCTGCAAGTGAACATGACCGGGAACGATATCAATATATGAGTTACAAACCGCAATAAACGGTTTGCCAAAATCCTCTTCTTTTACACCTGCTGCGCGAAGCAAACTGCGGTGCGGTGCTCTATCGATTCCTTGTGTGATCATGTTACTGCGTAATTCTGCCATGGTGATCCTCCTAAATAGTCTCAATTGTTAGATTGAATATTATTTTAACAATTTTCAGTTTATTTGTGGGCTGTTTTTGCTAAATTGCATGATGTCAGGCCGCCCTATCCTCGGTTGTTGATTCATGTTTTTATATTTATATAGCTTTCTGTCGATGTGAACCCTCCAACTATTTAATATTGTTACTTACTATATATAGTTTTCGACTATTTTTCAACAATATTCGAAATAATTTTTATAAAAAGTGAATTCAAATTAAAAAGGTGCATGATCTGCACCTTTCCTTCTTTTTTATTCGCCTTTCCTTCTGCTTTCTGTCATTTGCTTCCAGACTGAACCTTTTGCCTCTTCACCATGTTCAATTCGTTCCAGCGCCATTTTCACTTGAAGGCTCACTTCAAATTCGGGATCATCTTCAGCAGCCCGCAAAGCTTCAATTGCGCTTTCATCACCGACTTCGTAAAGGAACATAGCGGCGCGCCACCGGACTAGCTTGCTTGAGTCGCTTAACGATTTTATCATCGCAGGGATGGCTTGGGGGTCGCCGATATCAGACAGGCAGTCTCCAGCCGTCCTTCTCACCGATACAGACTTATCCTCAAGCGCCTTATACAATAGAGGAAGAACATCAGGTGATTCAACCATTCCTAAATACACAACAGCCTGCCTTCTAATGGATACCTTTGGATCATCCAATGCTTTTTGCAAAACGGGGATGTCCTCTTCTTTTGGATCCATCTGCTCCAAGTGAGCGTAACGCTGTTTCCAATCCTCATCATCCAGCATGTCGAGCGTGACTTTATAGGCTGTGCGCTGTACCGTTTGTTTCGTTTCGCCTTTCCCTTGAGCCGCTGCATCCGTCAGCCGTTTCAGCCTTTCATCACTGTATGCGGCCTGAAGCTCTTCTGTCACGTCATGGCCGATTTCAGTAAAATCGCCGAATCTGACGCCTTGTTCTTTCCAGACTCGTTCAAATACAACATTTGACGCTTCAGCTCTGAGTTTTAAGATCGCCTGCTGAAAACGGTCAGGAAGCCCGAAGCGTTCTTCACGCTCGCCATCTGTCAATTTGACTTGCATAGGAATTCCGCTGAACATCTGTACAAAAACTTTCACTTCTCCAAATGACTCTTGTTCCGATCGGTTTTCTGCACTCTCAGCGCTTTCCATTCCAAATGCCGTCCGGACTTGTGGTAAAATGTCTTTCCAGTCATATCTGGCGTTCCGTTCAACCGCAAGAAAGTCGGCAACATGATATACCCCTTTAACTCCTTCAATATTTAGGATTTCCACGACAACAGGCGGGGCGCCTTCTGCCTGATCCGGTTTATAATTATTGCTTTTGCCCGCCGGAAGCTCTTCCGTTAAGATGACCTTCATTGTGTTCGGGCTTGGCGTCGGTTCAATTGATTTTATCTTCATGATTGTCCTCCTATAGCCTATCTGTGACTTATTCTAACATAGTCGCCCCGCGCCTTCTATTACGATGTTTCAATATCAATTCCGGGAATTTCTTTTTCTAATTGACTGACGAAATGAAACATAAATTTATGCCTCTCGTCAGCGATTACTCTTGCGGTATCTGTATTCATCATATCTTTGAGGAGCAGCAGCTTACCGAAAAAGTGGGCATAGGCACTCTTATCATTTCCATAAAGGCGATGTCCCTTTGCGCCAGCAAACATAAACGCTCTTGCTATTCCTACTGCCCCGATCGCATCCAGCCTGTCAGCATCCTGTACAATTTTCCCCTCAAGTGAAAGCGGTTCTTTTCCGAACTTTTCCCTGTCCCGAAAGGACATTCTTGTAATAATGTGAATAATTCTTTCAGCCTCTTCTTTTCCGGCTCCTAAAGAAACAAGCCGTTCATACACCTCGCTGACTGAAAGCCTGGCTGCGTCAGGCAGCTTCACATCAATCAAATCATGAACCAAGGCTGCCGCTTCAACGATGAACAAATCCGCATTTTCCTTTTTCCCAATATATAAAGCAAGCTGTGCAACTCTTGATACATGAAGCCAGTCATGACCCGAGCTTTCCCCGTTCAGAACAGATTTGACCCATGTCCTGATTTGCTCTGTCTGCATCCGTTTTCGATCCTGCACCAAAACACCCTCTTTAATGTCCTAATAACTTCGCAATAACGTCTTCCAGCTCTTTCGGATTTGTGTTTGGCGAATAGCGGCCGGCTATTTCTCCGTTTCTGTCCACTACAAATTTAGTGAAATTCCATTTGATTGCCTTTGTTCCGAGCATGCCTTTCGCATGTTCTGTCAAATACACAAAAAGCGGGTGGGCGTTTTTTCCGTTCACCTCCACTTTTGAAAACATGGGAAACGTAACACCGTAATTTGTTTTGCAAAATTCCTGTATGCCTTCCTCATCGTCAGGCTCCTGATTCATAAATTGATTGCAGGGGAACCCTAAAATCTCCAGGCCCTCCGGCTGATATGTATCATACAGCTCCTGAAGCTGCTTAAATTGAGGTGTAAAGCCGCATTTACTGGCTGTATTTACAATGATCAACACCTTTCCGGCAAATGGCTGAAGTGTCATATCTTTACCTGTAATGGTCCGTACCCTCATATTATATATAGACATTGAAATTCCCTCCTACTGAACCTGAGTGCTGTGATTATTTTACCTTTTTTCCTGTTTCAAAACAAAACGGAAGCTTATTTACATATAGTTTTATCAATTGGCCAGCTGTTCATTTGTACAGACATCGTGCTCAACGGATGTCCTTCCCTCTTAGGATCATTTGTTTATGAATAGAAATATATTCCAATAAGAGGGAGCTATTATTGTATGTATCACTTGACACCTGAAAAAACTCATTACAGTGAAACCAAAAGTCATATGTTTGCGTTTATTATATAGTGTTTTCTGCTGTTCCCCTCCAAACCCTTTTAGATAGATTGAAAATTGGCGAGAAAATTCCTATAATGAAGAAAATTAACGGGGAAATGATGGAGGTGGCACGTTGCCTATTAATATACCTACACACCTGCCGGCAAAACAGGTGCTTGAGAGTGAACATATCTTTGTAATGGATGAAAGCAGAGCATTCCATCAGGATATCCGGCCGCAGAAAATCATTATTTTAAATTTAATGCCGAAAAAAATTCAAACGGAAACTCAGCTACTCAGACTGCTTGGGAATTCGCCTTTACAGGTCCATTTTACATTTTTAATTCCAAGCACACATACACCGAAAAATACAGCAAGGGAACACCTTGATGAGTTTTACACGACATTCTCCAATATCCGTCATAAGAAATTTGACGGCATGATCATCACCGGTGCGCCGATTGAGCATTTGGCGTTTGAAGATGTTTCTTATTGGGAAGAGCTCAAGGAGATTATGGAATGGAGCAAAACGAATGTCACGTCAACCTTGCATATTTGCTGGGGTGCTCAGGCAGGTTTGTACTATCATTACGGCGTGGAAAAAATTGAAATGCCGAAAAAAATCTTTGGTGTGTTTGAACATACTGTTCTTTCCAAGCACGAAAGATTGGTAAGAGGTTTTGACGAGCTATACTACGTGCCGCATTCCCGGCATACAGATATAAATATGGAACAACTGCAAGCAGTGCCCGAGTTAAACATTCTTACTGCATCAAAGGAAGCAGGGGTTTGCTTAATTGTGTCAAAAGACGAAAAACAAGTCTTTTTAACAGGACACCCTGAATATGATACAAATACGCTTCTTCAAGAGTATGAAAGAGATCTGGAACGAAACCTTTCGACTGTCGAGGCGCCGAAACATTATTTCGCAGAAGACAGCAAAGAGCCTGTCAATCGCTGGAAAGCACATGCGACATTATTGTTTATGAACTGGCTTAATTATTATGTTTACCAAGAAACTCCTTATGAATGGGACTAATTTTTCTTTTTTAAGTGATACGCTGAGCAAAAAATATGATAAAATACATCTGATTCAGTATGCGTATAACAAAAATTTAAAATACTGGAATCCGAATCTTTTAAAATTAGCTTAATTTTTTCACTGCATTAATAATTCAATTATGTATTTGTGTTATGTTTATGTATAGACAATAACTCCTTACGATGCATGAAGCTTGCTTGTTGTTGATTACATTGAGGTGAATTTACTTGAATACCAATAAAAGAGTATTAATTTTGACTGCAAATTACGGAAATGGACATGTACAGGTAGCCAAAACGCTTTATGAACAATGTGTACGTCTCGGCTTTCAGCATGTAACAGTTTCTAATTTGTACCAAGAGTCAAATCCGATTGTTTCAGAGGTAACTCAGTACCTTTATTTAAAAAGCTTCTCAATCGGAAAACAGTTTTATCGTTTGTTTTATTACGGAGTTGACAAAATCTATAATAAACGCAAATTCAATATTTACTTCAAAATGGGAAATAAACGATTGGGCGAACTTGTGGAAGAACATCAGCCCGATATCATTATTAATACATTTCCGATGATCGTCGTACCCGAATACAGACGGAGAACTGGAAGGGTTATACCTACCTTCAACGTCATGACTGATTTTTGCCTTCATAAAATTTGGGTTCACGAAAATGTGGATAAATATTATGTAGCGACAGATTATGTGAAGGAAAAACTGATTGAGATCGGCACACATCCCAGCAACGTAAAGATTACGGGTATCCCGATCAGGCCTCAATTTGAAGAATCTCTGCCGGTTGAGCCGATTTATAAAAAATACGATCTTTCGCCTGACAAAAAAGTGCTGCTCATCATGGCTGGCGCACACGGTGTATTAAAGAACGTAAAAGAGCTATGCGAAAACCTTGTCATGGATGATCAGGTGCAAGTGGTTGTCGTATGCGGAAAAAATACGGATTTAAAAGAATCCCTGAGCGTACTTGAAGCAGAAAACGGCGATAAATTAAAGGTTCTCGGCTATGTTGAGCGAATTGACGAGCTCTTTCGGGTCACAGATTGCATGATTACAAAACCAGGCGGCATTACGTTGACAGAAGCAACTGCTATCGGCGTGCCTGTTATTCTGTACAAACCAGTACCTGGACAAGAAAAAGAAAATGCAATTTTCTTTGAGGACCGCGGGGCTGCCATTGTCGTGAACCGACATGAAGAAATTCTCGAGGCTGTCACCTCCCTTCTTTCAGATGAGGATACCTTACAGCGAATGAAGAAGAACATTAAGAGTCTTCATTTGGCACACTCCTCTGAAGTGATTTTGAAGGATATTTTGAAGGAATCAGAAATGATGACGACCAAACAAAAAGCCAAGGCGCTTTCTTAACTGATGTTCTTTCAGGAGCACACGAAAAATCGTGTGCTCTTTTTATTCACATCCACATTTTCGTAAAAGCGGTTACATTTTTTTGAGAAATGTGCCCTTTTTTTGAAAAATAAGCAGTTTCGCAACTTGACGCGTGCTGCCAGATGGTGTATAGTTGAACCATCATTTAACAACGCAACGAAGTTAAATGATGACAAAATTTTTTTTAGCACATGGGTGCTACAGTACTAGGAGGAATTAAGCAATATGCAAAACGGTAAAGTAAAATGGTTCAACAACGAAAAAGGATTCGGCTTCATTGAAGTAGAAGGCGGAGACGATGTATTTGTTCACTTCACAGCAATCGAAGGAGAAGGATACAAATCATTAGAAGAAGGACAAGAAGTTTCATTTGAAATTGTCGAAGGTAATCGTGGACCTCAAGCTTCTAATGTTGTAAAACTCTAAACTCAATACAAGTTGACAAATAGAGGAGAGGCAAATGCCTCTCCTATTTGATTTTCATTTGAATTTCGATCGCTAAAATATTTTGTTTGCACCTCTGCTCAATCTCTTCAATATGCTTTTCCATTGATGGCTTTCCTTTTTTCGCAATATCCGCAAGTTCTTCTAAATCATTGTATATTTCTATAAATGTTTTGTGAAGGATTGATTTTAAGTCTTTATCATCCATAGCTGTGTTCCCCTTCTCTACCAAGATACCTCAAATAGTAAAACAGACCTACTCATTCAGGTTCAATAGTTATATCGGCTTATTTTTTATTTTATTTTCTATTTTGGCACATAAATTATAAAAAAACTCTGCAAAATAGTTGCGGAGGTGTTTTTTTGTGAACTCAGAATTTCATGATGAGGATCAGACTGGATTTACCGATAAACGGCAGCTGGAGCTAGCGGTGGAAACAGCGCAGAAAACGACGGGCGCCGCTACAAGAGGCCGAAGCTCCACAGTACTCAATTCCGCATACCAAGCCATCGAGGACGCCAGAGAGCTTTCACTGTCTCAAGAACTGGCAGCTCTTGATGATCCTGAATTTGTACAGCAGCAACAGCAGCTGTTAGATGCCTGTCAGCATCAGCTGGATGAATTCCAAAAATAAAACCGCAGCTTCTGCGGTTTTATTTTTTAGTGCTTAGTTAAGACATCTCCATATGACTTAAGCTTTTCACCCACTGTACATTTATTGATACAAAATGAATGTGCATATGTTTTGCCAAATTCCTTGCGAAACTGCTTCTTAATAAAACAGTCCTTGCAATATTCATCTTGCAGTTCTGTCAGTTCCTTATATATAGCTTTCTTATCCAATATTGTCATCTCCGTTACAGTCTAATTTCATGTGGCTTTCTACGAATTGATGAGATAGGATTTTTTTTGCGAGGCCATCAGCTTCCTGATTTTCTTTTCGCTGTATCGTTTCGTATGTCGGACTCAGCTTTAGTGACTCAAGAAGCGCTTCTATTTTATCCAGCCATTCATTATGGGAGGGATCATAGCAAGGCCAGCTGCCGTCAAGCTGGTTCAGCACAACAAGAGAGTCCCCTCTGATCGTGATTGAATTTCTGCTAGCTCCGAGCTCTCTTACTTCTCTTATTGCTTCATAAAGAGCGGCATATTCAGCTTCGTTATTGGTTTTCAGACGGAAGCTTTTATTTTTTCTTAAACGGTGGCGCGTCCCTCCCAATGTATAATAAATGACGATTCCGAGCCCGGCCAGCTGGCTTTCCTTATCGAAACTGCCGTCAAAATAAACGGTAATGTCATCGGGTTCATGCGCAAGCTCCTCAGTCAGCTTTTCTAATTCCTTCAGCGTCCAGGTGCCGCCCTTCTCATCTTCGAATTCAAGTTCCTTCATATAAGGAAAACGGCCGAGTTCCCTCGCAAGCATACGCGCTTCCTGAACAGTCAGCCAGTTTTCGCCCAAAAACGAGACAGGCCCTGTCCCTTTTGCTTCTATTTTCATGTGCGGTCTGAGATTCAATATAATCACCTTACCATTCATTAGTTGCCGGGCTTGTGCTATAATCAAACCATTCTTAACCCGGAAAGGAAGCTTCTTCATTTTGTTTAATAACTCTTTTTGGATCTTTTTTGCGATCATTCATTTTATCATTGTTCTTTTATTTTATAAAGGATTTGGCAAAATGGGTTTATTTGTGTGGATCGGCTTTGCAACAGTCTGTGCCAACCTTCAAGTCGTCAAAACGGTTGAACTGTTTGGCTTAACAGCAACGCTCGGGAATGTGATGTACGGCACAATCTTTTTTGCTACAGATGTGCTGAATGAAAAATACGGGCCAGCTGAAGCGAGAAAAGCTGTATGGCTCGGGTTTTCGACTCTCCTGACACTGACATTTGTTATGCAGGGCGTTTTGCTTTTCGAACCCGCTTCGAGCGATATTTCACAAACAGCGCTGGAAACGATTTTCGGTTTTCTCCCGAGAGTTGCTTTGGGAAGTCTGCTTGCCTTTATCTTCAGCCAAACACTGGATGTTTATGTATATTCGGCAATTAGAAGGATATTTCCTTCCGATCGGCTTCTATGGCTGAGAAACGGCGGCAGTACAGCAGTCAGCCAGCTGTTTGATACATTCATTTTTACCGGAGTCGCTTTTTTTGGCACATATCCGGCAGATGTTTGGCTTCATATTTTTATTTCTACATATTTGATTAAGTTTGCGGTTTCTCTGATTTCGCTGCCATATGCTTATGCGGCGAAAAAAATAATTCCGAGTGACGAAAGGAGTACATGATGCCTACAGAAATATATGTTGACGGAGCGAGCGCCGGTAATCCAGGGCCTTCTGGCATCGGCATTTTTATCAAACATGAAGGAAAAGCAGAATCTTTCTCGATTCCAATCGGAATGCATACCAATCAGGAAGCAGAATTTCTGGCGTTAATTGAAGGCATGAAACTGTGTGCAACGCGCGGGTATCAATCGGTCTCCTTTCGAACTGATTCAGATATCGTGGAACGCGCAGCCGATATAGAAATCGTGAAAAACAAAGCGTTTCAGCCGTTTTTGGAAGAAATCATCCGATTAAAATCAGCCTTCCCTCTTTTTTTCATCAAATGGATTCCGGGAAAGCAAAACCAAAAAGCCGATCAGCTGGCAAAAGAAGCGATTCGGATGAATGACAGGAATTAAATTAAGCAGTATGGTTCATCCTATTGATGAGGTGAACAAATATGAAAAAGAAAGATAAGGGCCGGCTGACCGGCGGTGTTTCCCCGCAAGGCGATTTAGAAGGAAATACACATAATGACCCCAAAACAGAGCTTGAGGAAAGAGCTAAAAAAAGCAATACAAAACGCTAGAGGTGATCTTACACGATCTCTCTAGCGTTCAGTTTTTCAAGCATACGCTCAATTCCTTTGATTTGATGGCGGCGAAGCATGACAGCCGCCTGCTCCATTTGCAATGTAAAAACAGCTTCTGTCAGCGTACAGACTAACGGAACCGAGCAGTTAATTTCAGCAAGCTTTCTCGATATTTCCAGGTCGCTTATACCTTGCTGAATTTTCCCCTGCTGTCCCTTTGGAAGAAGCGACAGATTCTCCAGCAAGCGGTCGATTGTTTCGTATTCACGAATCAGTTTATACGCGGTTTTTTCTCCAATGCCTTTTACTCCGGGATAATTATCACTGGAATCGCCCATCAGCCCTTTGATGTCAATTAAAGCCTTGGGCAGGACACCTGTTTCTTCGTAAAATACATCTTTTGTATACACTTTATAATTGCCGATTCCTTTTTGTAGCAGCGCAACGCTTACTTTGTCCGTTAACAGCTGAAGTAAATCCCTGTCGCCTGTTACGATCGTAATATCGGCTTCTTCAGAAAACATAGCTGCAAGTGTTCCAATGCAATCATCCGCTTCATATCCGGCAAGGCCAACATTCATGATGCCAAGTTCAGCGGCCGCTTCCTTTGCCAGATCAAATTGGGGGATCAGTTCAACCGGCGGCTGGCTTCGGTTTGCCTTATAATTCTGGAACAGATCATTCCGGTACGTTTTGCTGCCCATATCCCAGCAGCATACAACATGTGTAGGCTGAAATGTTTCCACGGCTGTGATTAAATGCTTCAAAAATCCGTTGACGCCGTTTGTCGGAACCCCGCTGTCATTTATCATAAAGTTGCGATGCACGGCTGTGGCGAAAAATGCCCTGAATAAAAGAGCCATGCCGTCAACAAGCAATAATTTATTTTTCATATGATAACTCCTTTTTCTATCAGTCGATCTATTTTACCATAAGTGACGCGAAAATAAAAAAACAGCATCTCTTGTATAGAGATACTGTTTTGGATGGTTCAATCAATCGTTATGTCTTTTATTGCTGGCAATCAGCTTTTCAGCTTCACGTCCTGCGTAAGAGTCGAAATGGGTTTGAAACCCGTTTTTCTTTTTGGCATTGTTATTGGCCTGTGCATTTCTGTTACCCAGCTTTGTTCTGCCCAACATAAATCCCCCCTTACGTCGGATACATATAGTATGCGCGTAACGGGGGATCTGCACTCGAGGCAGGATCATCCAGCTTATGTGCGGCTGACGTATTCTTTGACCATTTCTTTTGATACCAGACGTCTAGTCGGTACGATGCCTTTCTTGGCCAGCTGATTCATCTTTTCTGTCACTTCATTAATGGCATCTGTGGAAAATGGCTCATCGTTTTTGCATTTCGCAACAGCTTCTTCAATCGCCATTTCACGAAGGTGTTCAAGCTGCATAAATGTTTTAATATGCTCGTGCTGTTTTGCAGAATGTGCAGAAATTGCTTTATGTACCTCAGACATCAATCGTTCATCTCGCTTTTTCTATTTAGTCTATCATGACTTGAAATGCAAGCCAACTGAATTTTTACATTTTGATTGTATCACCTGATCTCTGCCAAGTTATACATGCTTGATATGCTTCTTCAACCTCTTTCATACGTTCCCCTTCTGCGTATCCTTCTACATACGTATCTCTTTGGCCCTCTATTTGCGCCAATGCTTTTTCCGCCATTTCATACTGCAGGCGTCTGACATATTCAGCATAATGAGATATAAGGCTTTCTTCTTCATTTTTGATCCAGAGCTCCGTTATTTTCATAAGCTTCGTCCGCACCGCTTCAATGAAGCCTGCTTTTCCTTTCTGTTCAAAAAACTGCTTCGGAGATTTGATTTGTTTTTGTTCCTGTTCAAATGCACGTTCATCGATTTCAGGTTCAACTTCTTTCAGCTGTATGCTGTTAGAAAGCTGATCATCCGCATAAATGGAGAAATAACCGTCTTCCTTCAATGTGTTTTGACAGCTTTCCAGCCACTCTTCAGTGATATGCCGTTCGATGAAACCGCTCATTCGAATATCGAGCGTTTTGATCTCCTGAATATACTCAAATTGATATTCATGTAATACGGTTTTCATCGCCGCACCGATATTCTTTTTCCAGTCTCCATTTTGAAGACCTGGATGAAATGATGATTTTAACAAATCATTCGCAAAAAAGGACAAACGCTGTGTAATGTGATATAGCTGCTCCCTTGTATCCTTTTTTACTTTCTCAATAATGGTTTCTGAATTGCGGCGTTCCTTGATAGCAGCAGCTGCCCGCTCAAACGATAATAGAAGACGCTTTTTTTGCGCTTCCTTTTCTTCTTTGGACTGATGCTGAGATTGATGAAGCTGTACGACCGTTTCACATAGTTTGTCTGCTTCTGAGCTAAGCTGTGCCGCAGCTGCTTTCTTTACATCGACCTCAATAAACTGGTCTAACTGTTCTCTTACTTTTGAGAACTGATTATGATTCGTTTTCGATTTTCCTAAGAGCTCTTCTTTACTTGACACATAAAAGAGCTGCTGATCATGAATTCCTTCTTTTAAAAGCTCTGATCCGACATAATCCGTGACTGTTTCGAGTTCTGCTTTATCTTTCGCTAGATCAGCGGCATTAATGACAAAAAACATTTTATCCATGCTGAGCGATTCTTTCACGAGTCCCAGCTTACGTAAAAATGAGCGGTCTCCTTTCGAGAACGAATGCTGGTAATAGGTCATGTAAAAAAACGCATCGGCATCCTTGATATATTGAAATGCAAGTTCTGTATGCCGTTTATTCAGACTGCTAGCCCCAGGTGTATCAACGATCGTAATTCCTTTTTCAGTCAGCGGGCATTTAAAATAAACGGTCACTTCCTTAACAGCACAAGCCGTTGTCTCCTCGGCTACATACGGTTTTAACTCGGAGAGCGGAATCGTTAATATCTTTTGGGCTTGAATGTATTGCTGATATTTTTCATAGGCAAGCAGGAAATGACTGATCATATTGATTTGTTCTTCTTGCAGACGCTCTTTTTTGATTGCCTTTTTCCATTTTTCCGCAAATGACCGTCCTTGTGGTTCCTCTTGCATTCCTGTGAGCTGCATGATTTCAGCCGTAATGTCATCCTCCGTCTTAAAAATGACATCCGCTGTTTTGTGGGATTTGCCGTTTACCGGTTTCGTTATTTTGTTAATCGTTGCTGTTGTCGGTGTCGGTGATGACGGCAGCACCCTTTCACCAACCAGCGCATTGGCAAATGAGGATTTTCCCGAACTGAATCCTCCAAATAGAGCAAGTGTGAATTTTCGGCCTTCCAGCCTTTTAATCCTTTCACGAAAAGCTGAGATTTGTTTTGACAGCATACGATATTCGCCCAATAGATCCGACAGTGTGTAAAAGCGTTTTATCTGATCTTGAAGCGGCAGCTCTTTCCCGCTTTTTATTTCTATTTTTTGGGTCAGCTGCTGCATATACTGTGCTTGGCTTTGTTTCTGTTCTGGAGCTTTAACCTTTTTTTTCTTCTTTCTAAACCAGTCCGGATCTATGTTTATTGGGCTTGCAGACGCCTCTTCCCAGATCGCCCACATGCGGCCGGCTTTCTCACGGGCATATTGTTCGTGACTGGCCTGTTTTTGAAGACAAGCCAGCTTTTCCGATTCCTGTGTGAGACGGCTATTGATCGTTTCCTGTTCTATGGATGCGCTCTGTTTTACCGTATCGGTAAGTGTCTTGATGATGTCTGATGCTTCAACTTTCGCCTCTTTACGGATCAGCTCTGCCAAATCTTTTGTATATTGCAAGACATATTCAGAAGAATAGGCTGCGCCTTGTTTGACTGCGCGTTCAATGATATCAACATGAAGCGGCGTGCGATAAGCCTGGATCAGCTTTCTACTTTCAGCTGATTGAATACCAAATCCCTTGGCGAGCTTATGTAAGATATCTATGATATGCCAATCCGCTTCCGCTTCCGTTCTTTTTTTTATATCAGAGAAAAACTCATTTCTCCTTTTTTCTCTTTCCTGTGCAGTCTTTGCTTTTGAAAAGAAAAACCCAGTCTTAAAAGAGGGTTCACGTGATTCTAAGTAAGCTGCTGCCAATTCACGCATTTCAAAAGGCGTCAAGTTAGCGTTTTTTAAAATTCGATTGACTTCCTTCTGCATCGTGCTTTCTGCCTCAATCGGTTTATTTGCTGCTTCGGCTGATTGAAACTGCAGGGAATCGACCAGTCGTGCTTGCTTTTCAAGCTGTTCTCCAGAACTTGGATTTTCCGTATCCTCTTTCATGAGCATCTCTGTGTGCTCTCTCAATAAATTCTGTACTTTTTGTTCGGTAATGGAATGCAAATTTCTTTTTGACTGCTGTTCGATTCTTTTTAACTTTTTTCGCAGGATACCGATTTGATTGAATGGGTGATTCGGTTCCGTCACCGACGTGAAAAAGAGTGCATCCTCTGGAATTCCTTCTTGACAAAGCATCGCCTCCACTTGCGCCTTGTAATCTTCAAAGCGTGTCTCGGTCTCATCATGTCTGTCAATTTGATTAACGATAAAATATATATTCCGAATGCTGTCTTTGATTGACCTCAGAAACAGTACATTTTCCTCTGAATGGACATGGTTATAGTGAACCACGTAGAACAGCGCATCTGCTTGGTGAAGAATAGATGCCGCCGATAAAAAATGAGCCTCATCTGTTGAGTCAATCCCGGGGGTATCAATATATGCAACTCCTGGTTCGACTTCAGTATACCGGTCAAAAATTTCTACAGTTTCAATCTGCTCCCCATCCTTGCAATATTGCTGCACCTTGTCTTTAAGATAGGCACCCTCCAGCTCCGCACACGCTCCGTCTGTTGTATGAAGACGAACACGCTTTTCTCCATTTCTGATCACAACAAGATTAGCGCTGGTCGGAATAGGACTTGTCGGCAGAATATTTTCCATTAACAAGAAATTTAACAGTGATGATTTCCCTGCTGAATAATGCCCTGTAAACGCGATATAAATTTCATCATCTGCGGCCTTCTCAACAACTGAAGCCAATTTTGCCGCTCTTTTTTCATCCTGGTTCTCAACCATTTGTTCATAAAGTACCCCAGTTTTGTACAAAAGTTCTTGCCTGCTGCGTTCTGTCATAAGTCTGAACCCCTTTGTGCCGTTTCAATTATGAATCTTTTTTGAAAGATCTGAATACATCTCACTTCCATTTTACACAAGAATGACCCAAATTTCTTTAAGAGAACAGAAAAAAGCTGCCGAAGACGGCAGCTTCTATAAAAGAAAATCTGCAACTTTTTACAAGTTCCAGATTGTTCAAACAGATTTATTAGAGATTCCTTTCAATACAAAACCAATTAATACACTATATGTACAAACCGCCCCAAGCAAAAACAGCATTGTCATTTGCTTCACCATCCTGATTGAGAATCTTTTTCATCTTCATTCTAACATGGATGAGAATGATATTCAATCTCTATTTTGCTGTATATTCGCGTAATGCTTGCTCCTCTGCACGTATTCTGACAGACAGCATAACGGCATTTAAAAGTGAAAACAGACACATGGTAAAGTACGCTTGATACAAGAGCGGAATCAGGATGATTTCTAATACGACAACCGTATAGTTTGGGTGCTTCAGCCATTTGTAAGGCCCTTTTTTGACAAGTTCAGCACCCGGAACGACAAGAATTTTTGTGTTCCAGTATGCTCCCAATGAACAAAGCGCCCAATATCGAATCGCTTGTACTGCCAATATAGCCGCTGCTATGCCTGACCACCAGCTTGAAGGCTGTTTGTGCAGCAGCAATACTTCCGTAATTAAAGACAGAAAAAAAAGAATGTGCATGGTGATGATATACGGATAATGCCCCTCTCCGCATTCTATCGCTCCTTGTTTTTTCACCTTTTGTTCGTTTCGTCTCGCCACAGCCATTTCCGCTGCCCTTTGAGCAGTGAGCACAGTAATCAACATCCAAAACATGAGTTATGCCCCCTTTTCCCAGCTGAACAGCAGCAATTCTGACGAAAATCCCGGCCCCAATGCACCGATCAGCCCCCGTTCTGCTTCGTTTTTACTTCCGTTCTGCAGATGGTGGTCGATCACATACAGAATGGTGGCCGATGACATATTTCCGTGTTTTTTCAGGATGGTTTGCGAAGACGCAAGCTGCTCAGGTGACAGTTCAAGACAGTTAATGTATGCATCAATGACTTTTTTTCCGCCAGGATGAGCCAGAAAGACCGTAATATCGCTGAATAAAAGCTGATGTCCATTCAAAAAATCCTGGACATTTGTTTTCAGCCATTTTTCAACCAAAGTCGGAATATCTCTTGAAAAAATGACTTTGAAACCATGGTCGGTAAAGTCCCAGCCCATAACATCTTCAGATTGTTTCATCAATACAGATTGCGAATCCGATATATTCGGCAAAAGCTGCAGCTTTGTCAGCCGGCGGTCTGCCTTCTCCCCGCATAATAATGCCGCTGCAATTCCGTCGCCAAAAAGTGATGTGCCGATCAAATTGCTTTTCGTTTTATCTTCTGGCTGAAATGTCAGACTGCACAGCTCAGCGGCAATGACAAGAACAAAAGCCTCCGGATATGCTTTACAGTACTCAGCAGCGCGCGCAAGTCCGCTCGCCCCTCCTGCACAGCCGAGTCCCCAAAGCGGAATTCGCTTCGTATAAGGAGAAAACGGGAGTTCATTCATCAGCCGCGCCTCGATGCTTGGTGTGGAGAGGCCCGTGCTGGAGACGAAAAAAACAGCATCCACTTTTTCATAAGGAATGGGTTCTTGAAGATAGGCTGCATTTGCGAGACACGTTTGAACAGCCCTGACGCTATGCTTGAGTGTTTCCTCTATATAAATTTGATTTTTTTCTTCAAAGTTGTGCCCTTCTTTATACCATTCAATGGGTCTCACAAATTGTCTCGATTCAATTTGCCCGTTTTTAAAGGAGGTTAACAGCCGTTCTATATCTTTAAAGGAATGCTGAAACATATATCTGGCAAACTCCGCCGCCTTTTCTTGATCCACATCATTCTCAGGAAGACTTGTTCCGATCGACAAAACAAATGCCATATGATCACCTCTTAGCATACATTGTGCCGCAACTTTCTTTTTTATATGCAAAAAACTCCGCCGTAGCGGAGTTTACACTGCTGTTTTTTGCTGATTGACATCAGCTTTCTGTTCTGTTTTTTCAGCTTTCGAAAACATATTATATATCATATTCAAGACAACAGCCGTAAAGCTGCCGGCAACAATGCCGTTTGTTGTAAGAAGCGTTAAGGCACTTGGAAGCTGTTTAAAAATGTCCGGCACAACTGTCACACCGAGACCTAGCCCAACTGAGCAGGCAACGATCAGCAGGTTTTCCTGCTTTGCAAAATCAATTCGGCTGAGCATTTTGATGCCATAAGCAATGACCATTCCAAACATGGCCACCATCGCTCCGCCTAACACGGCAGATGGAATGATTGTCGTAAAAGCAGCGATTTTGGGAAACAGGCCAAAAGCCATTAGAAGCACGCCTGTCACCACAATCACTGCATTTTTCTTGATTCCTGTCAGCTGGACAAGTCCGACATTTTGAGAAAATGCAGTGTAAGGAAATGCGTTAAATATGCCGCCCAGCAAAACAGCCAGTCCTTCTGCACGATATCCTCTGGATAAGTCCTTTTCTGACAGACGGCGGTTGGTCAGATCGCCTAAAGCAAAGTAAACGCCTGTTGACTCTACAAGGCTGACGATGGCGACGATGGACATTGTAATGATAGGGGCCGCATGAAAAGACGGTGCGCCGAAATAAAACGGCTGAATCATTTGAACAAAGGCTGCGTCTGAGACATTATCAAATTGAACTTCCCCCATAAAATACGCGATAAATGTCCCAATCAAAATCCCGATCAAAATGGAGATGGACTTGATAAATCCTGTTGTAAAACGGTATAGAAGCACGATGATGCTTAAAACGATCAAAGCGAGAGCAAGATTAGAAAGATCACCGAAGTCCGGACTGCCTTCCCCGCCGGCTATATTATTCATGGCCACCGGCATAAGTGTAATACCAATGATGGTAACGACAGAACCTGTAACAACAGGCGGGAAAAACGAGACGAGCTTTCCAAAGAAAAACGAAATGAGAATCACAAGAATACCTGAGGCGATAATACTTCCATAAACAGCGGAAACCCCGTATTCGGAGCCTATCGCAATCATTGGTGACACAGCGGTAAATGTGCAGCCAAGCACAACTGGAAGTCCGATGCCGAAAAACCGATTGCTCCAAACTTGAAGAAGTGTAGCTACACCGCACATAAAAATATCAATCGACACCAAGTAAGTCAGCTGCTCCGCCGTCAGCCCCATCGCCTTCCCCACAATCAGGGGAACGACAATGGCGCCTGCGTACATGGCGAGCACATGCTGGATCCCTAGTGACAGCGTTTTGCCGAATCCGTTTTTCATGAACGAACCTCCTGTACAAAAGATACTTTTCCTTCTGCTAAAGATTCAATTCTCGCCAAAGATTCCACCCGATAGCCAAGCTTCACAAGCTCTTCTCTTCCCGGCTGAAAAGATTTTTCAATGACAATGCCAAGTCCCGCGACAGAAGCTCCAGCTTGCTTTACGATCGATGCCAGTCCAAGTGCTGCTTGTCCATTTGCTAAAAAGTCATCGATAATCAACACGTGATCCTGATCTGACAGATGATTTCCCGATACTGCGATTTGGCTTTCTGTTTGCTTCGTAAAGGAATATACAGACGATGTCAGCAAATTGTCAGTGAGCGTTAAAGACTTATGTTTTCTCGCGAATACGACTGGCACACCCATTTGTAAACCAGCCATTACGGCTGGAGCAATTCCGGATGATTCAATTGTAACAATTTTTGTTACTCCGTCTTTCTCAAATCTGGCGGCAAACTCGTCACCGATTTTCTTCATGAGCAGCGGATCAATTTGATGATTTAAAAAAGCATCCACTTTCAATACCTGATCTGATAAAACGACGCCCTCTTCTTCTATTTTTCGTTTCAGTGCTTCCATCCTGTCATACCTCCGTTCAGATAATAAAAAAAAGCATTACCCGCTCAAAACAAAGAGCAAGCAATGCTGAAATAACAAAAAACCGTATACGTCCGGTCTCATTGCTCACTCATAGTCGGACATTTACGGTGCCCGGTAGAAACTTGCGTGCCATATCCACGCGATTATATGAGTGTTCCTATCATATTGTTACAAATTATATCAAGATTCCAACCTCTTGCATAGATGAAAAATAAAAATTTCCGAACTTTAATTCTTTTTTCGAAAAGATCATTCGTTTTTTACGAATATTTCGATAATAAATTAGCCTGACATTTGAGACGCCAGGCTTTTTCATTAAGATAAATACAGATTTGAGTATTTATTTTGCAAATAATCAATCAGGTACCGTACATTCAGCTCTTCACCTGTTGCTTCTTTAATAATGTCTAATGGCTTTTTCCGTTTTCCATGAATGTGCACTTTTTCCGTCAGCCATTGTTTAATCGGATGAAACTCCCCTCTTTCCAGGAGAGTATCAAATTCAGGCAGATCATCGAGCATTTTATGTTTCAGCTGCGCTGCATACATATAACCAAGTGCATACGATGGGAAGTAGCCAAAATCTCCACCCGCCCAGTGAACATCCTGCAGGATTCCCTCTGCATCCTCAGAAGGAGTAATACCTAAATAATCCTGATATTTTTGATTCCAAAGGGTAGGCAGTTCTTCCACAGATACTTCATTGCTGAAAATCGCTTTTTCTATTTCATAACGAATAATAATATGCAAAGGATACGTCAATTCATCCGCTTCAACTCTGATAAATGAAGGTTTTGATTCGTTGACAGCCCTAACAAAATCATCAAGCGATATGTTCCGGAACTGTTCAGGAGACGCTTCTTGTATTTTCTTATAGTATGGTGTCCAGAAATGCTTGTTGCGTCCAATAAAATTCTCGTAAAATAGTGATTGAGATTCATGAATTCCCATTGAAGCACCATCTGATAAATTCGTCCCGCTCAGCGCTTCGTCAATATTTTGCTCGTAGATCGCGTGACCGCATTCATGAATTGTGCCAAAAATAGCCGTCCGGAAATCTTTTTCATCGTATCTCGTCGTCACCCGAACATCCCCGCGGTTCATTGTCGTCGCAAATGGATGAACGGTTTCATCGAGCCTTCCGCCGTCAAAATCGTAGCCGAGCTCTTGAAGGAAATAAAGGCTGAGTTCTTTTTGTCTTTCCTTAGGGAACACTTCATTGATAAAGCTTGTATCCGGTTTATTCCCTGAGGCTGACACTTGTTTAATAAGAGGTATGATCGCTTCTTTCAGTTCAGAAAACAGCTGATCAAGCACCTTGACCGTCACACCCGGTTCAAACAAATCAAGCAATGCATTATAAGGATGCTCTTCATAACCCCAATATTCAATAAATCGTTTATTGTATTCGATCAGTTCCTCCAAATAAGGGGCAAACAAACTGAAATCAGATTTTCCTTTCGCTTCCTCCCACGCCGTCTCAGCCTTAGAACAAAGAATAACATATTCCCTATATTCTGCTTCAGGGATTTTTTTGTTTTCTTCATACTCTTTTTTCGCCAGCTCTACAGCCTTTTTCGTATCTTCAGACAAATCATCAAACCGTTCATAAAGCACATCAATAAGCTCCTTCATTCGATCTGATGTCTGAATATTGAATATATCTGTTGAAAGCTGACCGATGCTTTCAGCACGGTCCTCTGAGCCATTTTTCGGGGCGCCTGTTCTGGAGTCCCAATGCATTAAGGCAACCGCTTCACTATAATGTGAGATTCTCTTTAAAAGATCAAAAAATTCCTTTTCGTATGTATGTATCTCCATATCCATTCCCTCCCTATTCTAGCCGTTCCATTACAGGCTACTGGAAGGGTGTTTGAAAGTCAAATTGTTTGTATAAAAGGCTGCCGGTCTAGTTGACGGCAGCCTTCATCACTCAATTTATTGTCATTTGATTTTTGGGCGGCGGTGTTTTTCGTTTTTTCGCATTGATTTTTTTATCCACCCAAACTGTAGCCAGAGGTGTTAACAAAGAGGTGACAATGACGCTTGTCGCAATGATTGCAGTTGCAGATTCAGCTACAGGGGCAAACGCAGAATTCGCTTCCGCTAATGCGTATGGCACAGCGACAGCCGCTCCCGCTGTTGATGAAGCTGCCACTCCCGCGACACCGTCTCCCCGGGCAATGAAACGATCAAGCAAAAACAAGGAACCGCCGGATAAGATGACAACAGATACACCGATCAAAATGCCTAATAGCCCTGACTGAATCAGCATTCCAAAATTTAAAGTGTTGCCAAGTGAAAATGCAAAAAACGGAATGATTGCCGGCACAACCTTGCTGAATAAATCTCTGAGATCATGATCAAGATTTCCAAGAATGCAGCCGAGCAAAAACGGAATGACTGTTGCTGCCAGCGTTTCCCAAGGAAAAGCAGCCAGTCCCGTGACACCGAACGTAACCATGGTCATAAAAGGCCCAGATTCTGTACTGATAAATGCGAATGCGCCGGCATCTTCTTTTCTGCCCATATGATTCATGAGCGCCAAATAGAGGCCGCCGTTGGTTTCATTCATCACTGCAACAATGGCTAGAACAGAAAGACCTGCAAAAAACCCGGATTGTATGCCTTCATCGGGTATAAATTGAGCCGCAATCACACCAAGCAGTGCCGCAAACCCAATCTTTCCCAATAATAAGGTAATCCCTTTTCTTGCAATATAGCCTGAGGAACGGAAATCAATCGTCGCTCCAACGCAAAAGATAAAAACGCCTAGTATAGGAAGGGTTCCTGTAATAAGCGCGCCGGTAAACCCTCCAAAGAACTCTGCTGTTCCAGGCGCAAACGTATTGAGCGCTGCTCCCAGAAACAGCGGAATAATCATCATTCCGCCAGGTACCCGTTCAATTGTCGCTTTGATTTTCATTTATATTCTCCCATCCTCCGGTTATGGAAAAACAATACCCCTTATGTGGCTACACTTGGAAAACAGCCTGTAAATCCTCTTTTGAACAGCTTTCCAGCTGGCTTCCGACTCCGACGGCACCAGCTCCTGCCTTGAGCCATTCCGGAACCTCAGACGGATGGATTCCGCCAGTCGGTATAAAAGTAACCTGAGGAAAAGGGCCCGCTAAATTTTTCATGAAAGGGATGCCGAATACACCGCTTGGAAACAGCTTTAATGTAGTAAATCCGCATGTCAGCGCTTCCATAATTTCGCTCGGTGTCAGTACGCCAGGGATATAATGCGTCTTCACAAACGATAGGTGTTCAGCAAGATCTGTTGAAAAACCCGGACTGACAATAAATTGTGCTCCTGCTTCCGCAGCTTCTCCCGCCTGCTGCGCAGTGATGACCGTGCCCGCGCCGATTAAGACATCCTCCCGATTTCTGTAGGACTTAATAATAGCAGAAGCTCCAGGTGTCGTATAAGTGACTTCAATTGCTCGAATCCCTTTATTTATTAAACTCTCAATCTGCTGACAGGCCTGCTGTTTATCCTTTGAACGAATGACTGCAATCAGCCTGGCTTCTTTCAGACGGTTTTCTACTCCATTGGACTCCATATTTAACAATCCCCTTTCTTATGGTGAACCGTTCTTTGAGCAGATAAAAATGCGGCTAGTTTTTCCCTTGTCGGCAAACCGTCCATGTCCCCCGGTGCCTGAACTTGCAATGCGCCAATCGCATTCCCCCTTTGCACTGCATCCTTGTACGGCAAGCCATCAAGAATTCCACTGATGACGCCGACAGCAAAGCCGTCTCCGGCACCGACTGTGTCAACGACCTGATCAACCCGGCAGCCCTCTGTATATCCTTCACTTTCCTTTGATCTAAAGTAAGCGCCTTCTTTTCCAAGTTTAACAGCGACAAAGCTTACACCTTTTTCAAGATAAAAATCCGCAATGCCTTCAGGCGTTTTTTCGCCAGTCAATAGCTCTCCCTCTGCGATTCCAGGGAGGAACCAATCCGAAAGCCCCGCCAAATCATTAATCGTATGTGCCATTGTTGCTTGATCAGGCCAAAGAGCGGGTCTTAGGTTAGGATCTAATGAGATGGTTTTTCCAGCCTGTTTCATGTCTTTCATCACATAATAGGTGAAGTCTTTCATATCGGCAGACAAAGCCGGGGGAATACCCGTAACATGCAGATGGCCAGCGCTTTGAAAATAGTCTCTTGGGTATTCAGCAGCTGTTAAAGTGCTTGCAGCTGAGTTTTTCCTGTAATACGTTACCACAGGATCGCCTTCTTTCACTTTGGACTTCAGCAGCAGCCCCGTTGGATTTCCACCCTGAGACCGGATCACGCGAGACACATCCACTCCCTCTTTTTTCAGCTCCTGAAGAATAAATGTTCCGAGCTGATCATTGCCGACTTTGCTCATCCAGCCCATTTGGAAGCCAAGTCTGGCCAGACCGCAAGCCACATTGCTTTCTGCCCCGGACAGTCCTTTTGAGAATGTGGAAGCTTCATGAAGGCCTCCATACTCATTTGCATAAAACATGGCCATCGATTCGCCGAAAGTAACTGCATCAAGCTTCATTTCCCAACCTCCCCTTCGTTGAGGGCACCTTGGATTAAAGTGACTTTCTCATGATGACTTTTGCCTCTAATTCGATGGTTTGAGGCGCTCCCTCGTCACCTTCAATCCTTTTTATAACGCGTTCCATCGCCGTCTTGCCCATATCATGTGACGGCTGGGCGATCGTTGTAATGCCCGGACCGATGAGTTTATACCATTCCGTATCATCGAATCCGGCAATCCCTGTATCTTGGGGAATGCGCAGCCCTATTTCTTCCATACAGCTGATAATCTTCAGCATAATCAAGCCATTTAAAGCAAGAATCGCTTTTCTTTGCTCAGGCATCTCGTTGATAAAAGAGCGTAGCGCCTTCTCGAGCTGCTTCTTGTCTTTGACATCAATTTCATACATTCGCTTGATTCCATCCACATTTCGCACCGCGGCAATCTCCTGATAAACAGCTGCTCTCTCCGCCCGGGGGCTGATGGATGCAATCGGTTCGGTAAACAGCGCGACATCTGTGTACCCTTTGCGGTAAATCTGCTGGAGGATATCTTCAGTTATCCTTCTGTTGTCTGTCGTTACCGTATCCAATTTTAGTTCCGGCAATTTGCGGTCAATTAATACTGTCGGAACCTGATGTTCGGCAAAGGAATATAAAATATCCTTGTTTTCCCCCGTTGCATTTAAAATCAGCCCTTCTACAGAATGCGCTTCGAGCTTTAGCAGCATTTCCCGTTCTTTTTCAGGACTGTTATCAGTGTTGCACACCATTATGCTGTAGCCATATTGATCACAAACCTCTTCAACTCCCCTAAATGCTGCGACTGAAAAGGGATTTGTAATGTCGGCTACAACAAATCCGATTAATTTGCTTTTTTTTATTTTCAAACCTTGTGCCATCTTACTCGGCCGATAATTCAATTCAGCGATTGCTTTTTTTATGTTTTTTACCTTTTCAGGAGAAATCGCGTCGAGTTTCCCGTTGATATAACGAGAAACGGTTGATTTTGATACTCCTGCAAATTCAGCTACGTCTTTGATGGTGATATGGCCTGTTGTTTTCTTTTTCATTCAAGTGCTCCTGTATCGTCTTATAATTTGAAACCGATTTCAAAACCGTTACAACACAAGAATACCATATTTTAAAAAATTGAAAAGTATTTTTTTAATAATGTGCTTATTCACAAAATTTACGTTGACTATTTTCTCTATTTATCCTAAAATTTCCTTTGAAACCGTTACCAAATTATTTTCATTCAAGTGATGCCGAAATCCTAACCTAGGGGGAAATCCAATGGAAAATCGTTATTCTGTACACCCTGAACAAGTAAAACGCTTTACAACTGAGGAGCTTCGCAGTCATTTTTTAATGGACACATTATTTACGGAAAATAAGCTGACCATGTATTACTCCCATGAAGACCGCGTTGTGATTGGCGGTGCAGCACCCGGACAGAGCGAACTGAAGCTTGATGCCGGAGACTTTCTTAAAACTGACTTTTTTCTGGAACGGCGTGAAATCGGTATTATTAACGTCGGCCAGCCTGGTGCGGTGAAAGTCGGCGATGATGAATATGTGCTTCAAACAAAGGATTTTCTATATATCGGGATGGGCAATCGGGATGTATCATTTAAAAGCCTGAAGGGAGAAACAGCAAAGTTTTACTTCGTCTCCTCGGGCGCGCATCAAAGCTATCCGACACAAAAAGCCGCTCTTTCTGAACTGAAACCGGACCGGCTCGGCGACGCAGCAGCATCAAATGTAAGAAGCCTGTACAAAGTCATTCATCAAGATGGCATTCAAAGCTGTCAGCTGATGATGGGAATCACAATGCTAGACGAAAGCAATAACTGGAACACCATGCCGGCACACGTTCATGATCGCCGGATGGAGGCTTATCTCTATCTTGATCTTGAGAAGGATTCAAAGGTTTTTCACTTCATGGGTCAGCCGGATGAAACACGCCACCTTGTTGTCGGAAATGAACAGGCTGTCCTTTCTCCTGCCTGGTCCATTCATTCTGGCGCAGGAACATCTAACTACAGTTTTGTGTGGGCAATGGCTGGTGAAAACTACACATTTACGGACATGGATCTTGTGCCGATGGATGGGCTGAAATAAGATGAGTTATCTGCAAGAGGCATTTTCATTAGAAGGAAAAACGGCACTGGTGACAGGACCGGGTACGGGAATCGGCCAAGGAATCGCCAAAGCGCTGGCAGGCGCCGGTGCTGATATTATCGGCACATCACATAAAAGCAGCCTCTCAGAAACACAGCAGCTTGTAGAACAAGAAGGCCGCACATTCACTTCCTTTACATTGGATATGAGCAAGCCTGATGCAATAAAGGATACAGCGGCTGACCTGTTTGAAACACAGCAAATCGACATCCTTGTCAATAACGCCGGCATTATTCACCGGGAAAAAGCGGACACTTTCGCTGAAGAGAATTGGCATAACGTGCTGAATGTGAACCTAAACAGCTTGTTTATCCTGACACAGCTTGCCGGCAAACACATGCTGAAAAGAGGCCATGGAAAGGTTATCAATATTGCCTCTCTCCTCTCTTTTCAAGGCGGTATTCTTGTTCCGGCCTATACAGCAAGCAAGCATGCCGTTGCTGGTTTAACAAAATCGTTTGCAAATGAATGGGCCGCATCCGGCGTACAAGTTAACGCGATAGCGCCTGGCTATATATCCACTGCCAATACACAGCCTATCCGGGATGATGAAAAGCGAAATGAAGACATTTTAAAAAGGATTCCAGCCGGCCGCTGGGGCAAAGCTGATGATATCGGCGGGACGGCTGTTTTTCTGGCGTCTCGCGCATCTAATTATATCAATGGACATATTTTAGCAGTAGACGGCGGCTGGCTTGCCCGCTGACCAAAAGAAAAAGCTGATGATCATAGATCATCAGCTTTTTCGCGATTACATCATATTCGGTTCAACAGGTAAAACCTTTTTCACCTCATCAATGATGCGTTCATTTTCTCCGCCCGCATAAATATGAATAGAGCCGCTGTCTTGATTTGAGCGAATCAGACGGCCAATCCCCTGTCGCACGCGCAACAGCATATACGGAAGGTCAACCTCTTCAAATGGGTCTTTTCTCGCGCTATTGCGTTTTGCCGTAAATACAGGGTCATGAGGCGGAAACGGCAATGACCAGATCGTGACATTCTTCAGTGCGTCACCAGGAATATCAAGCCCTTCCCATAGGTGAACTGAACATAAAACCGTTTCCTCTTCCCCTTGGAATTTTTCTACTAAGCTGCTGATTTCCTCGTCGCCTTCAAAGTAAATCGGATACGGCAGCTCCCAAGCAGCTGCGAGCTCCTTAAACTCGTTTAATTCCTCAAAAGACGGGAAGAGCACCAGCGTTCTGCCTTTATAGTGCTTAATTGTCTCTATTGTTTGAGCTGTTTTTTGTTCAGTGCTCATTTCTGTTTTCCCATAAAGGGTAACGGTCATTTGTTCGTCATAGTCATAAGGAGAATCAACCGTTAACGATAAGTAATCGTGAATTCCCAGACTGTCCGCAATGTAGTCAAACGAACCGCCTTCTGATAGCGTTGCAGAAGAAAAGATATACGGAATTTTCTTTGAAAACACTTTCTCGCCAAGCACTTCTGCTACTGTTCTCGGCATCACGACAAAAGTGGATTCCGCTTCCTTTTGCTCCAGCCAGCTGATCGCATCCTTTTGATATAAAGATAGTGAATACGCCATTTGCTCTACATATTCCTCAACGACTGACAGCTCGTATTGATCAATGGTGTACATTTCTGACTCAAATACGAGTGCTTCACCAATTTTATCAAGCAAACGGCACAGCTCGTCCGCCGCTTTTTTGACACGCTGATCATTCTTTATTTCCAAACGGTGCGACCCGGCCACTTCTCTTGATTCTTCAGAAAGAACATAGAAAAACTCGTCGTTTGCAGCAAGTGCATCTTCTATCAATTCAGCAAATTCTTCTCTAATATCATTTTGAAGCAAACGTTCTAAAAATAATTCGAGAGTTGATTGCTTGACTCTGTAGGTTAACGCTTTTTGCGCGGCAAACTCTAACAGATGCCCTTCATCAAATACAACCGCACTATGATCAGGCAGCAGCGGCAGCTGTCCCTCCCGCTTGCGCGATTCTTCCGTCCATACGTGTTCCATATAGAAATCATGGGAACATATGATCAAGTCTGTTGACTTGCGATAATAATCTCTTGATAGCGTCAAGCCGCATCTATGTCTCATATCACATGTCAGGCAATCTTGAAACGAGTCGTAGCTTACTTGCGACCATTCTTCATTTGAAAGGTTCGCGTATTGCTTTCGGTCGCCATACGGATAAAACCGCTGCATGGCCTGTGACTCATGGACAAATGACGGTAAAGCTTCATAAAGATCAAGCCACTTTTCATCATCAGATCGCTGCATTGTTTTTTCTAGCTTTTTCAAGCATAGATACTGCTCATGTGATTTCGATAGCCTTGTGTCAATCTTAAGATCCAAATGTTCAGCCAGTTTCGAAATGTCTCCCTCTTTTTTTACGAGCTGTTCGATTAACGTTTCATCGGCGCATGCAATAATGGCCGGTTTCCCCGTATATCTGGCATAGCTAATGGCAAACAGCAGATACACTAGTGTTTTCCCCGTACCGACTCCTGCCTCAGCGAACATGACCTTCTTTTCTTTAAATGCCCGTTCAAGCTGAAACGCCATAAATACCTGCTCATCCCGAAGGTCAAAGCCTTTTTCGGGAAGGATATCGTAAAACACGTCACCAATCCAATTGTTCAATTCTTCGTAAAAATTCTTTTCTTTTGTTAAAGCAAAAGGCAAACGTGATGTTGTCACCCAACTCCAACCCCCAACTATTCGGCATTCAGACCATCTATAATATCATTTAACCCTTTACAATACAACAAAAAAACTTGGCGAGGCCAAGTTTTTTTCATTTCATTTCCGATTAACATGTGAACATAAAAACGGATGGTCTGTTGAATGTGTATGTTTTACCGCATTTTCTAGAGCTTCCTGTGCGGAAGTCATGGCGGAAGGATCGAACTCCGCTCCGGCTTCCTGTAGCTGGGAGGCAGTTGCGTCTAACGCCTTTTGTATTTTACTGAAGTGCTCGCTGTTCAGCATAAAATAAGGATCACCTCTCAAAAGAAATAATCATCATTCTATGCCGATACTTCACTTTCTATACATGCCCTCCTGAATGTTTAGCACGTGACCTGCACAAACTACAACAGATATTCGATCGAATATCCATCTTCACAAATTTATTCTATCCGGGAGTGATGGTTACATGAGTTATAAAGATCGATTAGATCAGCATTCTGAATTGTTTCATCACAATTGGACGCGGCCGAAACGCTCTAAATCGCAGGTGAACGGCCACACCGAAATGTCCCAGACCAACATTATTTTACGGAGCAACGCAAAAGCGCACCGCTGGTAATGTCAGGATAAACTGTAAAGATGCTTACAGGCTGTCGAATATCGACAGCCTGTTAAAATTATATCTATAGAAAATTTTCTGTCTATTTTCTTTTCTCTACATAAATAGTTTTGGATTGAACTGCGTCTTTCATTTTCCCGCCTTTGTATAACTCAACATTAACCTGCCATCTCTCTTTAAATGTAGGTTTTAGTAGTTTACTGAAATAAAACTTTTTAACAGGTGTTTTATTCGAGAATGAACCCTTATGGAAATAATTACCGAGGTTATATTCCCCATCTAAGGTGACAACACTCATTCGATAGTTCAATGTCCCACATTTTCCATTTGTCTGAGCATATGCATCAATAGAAGTAGCTTTTCTTGTATATGTTGTTGCATCAGTCCAAACCCTAGCTTCACAACCTTTAATTCCTTGAACTGTTTCCCATGAACTCATTGCTGCTTCTGCTTTAGGACTGCAAATAAAGGTAGAGCCTGCTATCAGTAATGCAGAAGCACCCATCAAGATTTTCAATGTTTTTTTCACTAATTCCAACTCCTTCATATTTTTACATAAAATATTATAAATCAGCATTATATATATATCAAGACTAGTAGGTGAATTTTAAGAAATTATTAAACTATAGCAACTTACAATATAAAAGGCAAATTCGTTAAGAATTTGCCTTTATTATGAGAAATTATTATAAATTACTACGTATGTATAATAACTGGTTCATAAAAACTTTATTCCCCAACACTATCCCAAAGATATTCATGTTTAAAATTTATACTAAATAGCCGAAAAACAGGAACTCAAGTCCCTGTTTTTCGGCTATTTCCTTAAAGTACCATTTATGACCTATTTTTAAATCCTATAAAAGGGACTATATTTTTGAAATTGTTTTTTTCTTTTTAGCCCAATACTGATAATAATCCGTTTTGATAAAACCGTTAAAGAGCTTGCGTTTTTTTGTCGCTTTTCTTCCGTAGGCTTCCTCAAAATTCTCATTTGATGTCAGCATATACACAGACCAAGTATCAAGCGGTTCGAACGCCTGTCCCATGTCTTTGTACATCTGCTCAACGGCTTTTTTCTCTCCGAGACGCTCTCCGTAAGGCGGATTGCCGACAATTACGCCAAACTCCAGACTTGTCGTGAAGTCTTTGACCTGCATCTGCTTAAATTCAATTAAATCTCCCAAACCCGCTTCCTCCGCATTTTCTTTTGCAATTTGCACCATGCGATGATCTACGTCACTGGCGAAAATCGTAAGCGGCTGATCATAGTTTGCCTTTTCTTCGACTTCAAGCCGTGCTTTGTCCCACAGATCTTTACCGATCCACTCCCAATCCTCTGAGACAAAATCGCGGTTAAATCCTGGGGCAATATTTTGGCCGATTAATGCCGCTTCAATCGCGATCGTTCCGGAACCGCAAAAAGGATCGACAAATGGACGGTCCGGAGTCCAATTTGTTAATTGCACCAAAGCGGCAGCAAGCGTTTCTTTAATGGGCGCGCCTCCCTGATCCACGCGGTATCCTCGTTTGTGGAGGCCTGTCCCTGACGTATCAAGTGTAATAACCGCCTGATCCTTCAATAAAGAAATTTCCACCTTATATTCGGCGCCTGTTTCTTCGATCCAGTCATTGGCTTTGCCGGACTGCAGCTTGAGCTTTTCAACAATCGCTTTTTTGACAATCCGCTGACAGTCGGGAACGCTTGCAAGTGTTGATTTAACGGATTTACCGATGACAGGGAATTTCCCGTTCTCCGGTATAAATGAGCGCCAATTAACCGCTTTCGTTTTTTCAAACAGCTCATCAAATGTTTTTGCTTTAAATGTAGCAACTTGAACCTTTACGCGGTCTGCCGTTCTCAGCCAAAGATTGGCACGGCAAATCGCAAGCGCATCACCTTCAAAGATAATTTTTCCGTTATCAACCTTGCATTCATATCCTAAGTCACGAACTTCTTTTGCAACTACAGCTTCAATTCCCATCGGCGCTGTTGCAATTAGTGTATACTTCTTCATCGTATCACCCTGTCTTTTAAAACTTTTCTCATCAAGATAAAAGCTCTCCTTAGACGGGAGAGCTTGATTTCATCATTTAATTTAAGTGATCTAACGTTCTGTAAGCCATGTTTTGTTCCGTCGTACTGCAATCGGCTCATCACCTCGTACTCAGGCGGCAATCATCTATCTACAGAAAGCATTCTGTCCTTCTCTCCGTTGAATTCCGTCAAGAAGGTTCCCCTACCAAAATTTGGGTTTCTCGCTCGAGGGGTTTACCGCGTTCCACTCTCACCATTTCTAGTGAGACTTCGTCACTGTGGCACTTTCAAGGATACTCAGCCATATCCAAAGGACGTAGGCTTTTTTCCTGCCGTCAGCCTATCAAGGCTGCCCTAGCTTATGACTTCGCTAGGCACGAACACTACGGGCATCTCAGCACCGTGCGAGCATGGACTTTCCTCTACAGATTCAAGATCTGCAGCGATTACCCGAACGTTAAGAACATGAATTATTATATAACAATTGATTGGAATTTACAAGCGCCATTTATTACTAGCGCAGATCAATCATAAAGCTTGCTGCCAAAAACATGCTTTTCTAAGTTAGACAGCCGTTTTAAGATATCAAAGTTCGTTGTGTTTGATTGCACTGGCTGTTTTTTGCTGGCTTCTTCAAGCTGTTTTTTCAGCTGCAGATTTTCCTGTTGCAGTTCTTCAATTTCCTGATGGAAGGTTTCATAATCCTTAATGATCATATCTAAAAATTTGTCAACGTCTTCTTGTTTGTAACCTCTAACGCCTGTTTTAAATTCTTTTTCTAAAATGTCTTTCGCAGAAAGCTTTACTTTATCAGCAAGCATCTTTTTCACCTCGTATCGTGAATCATCATCTTATATTTTTTCAGAAATCTGTACGATTGTCAAATTTCTCTTTCTTTGTTATGAATAGCTGTCTTCCTCTACTGTCACTCTCAGATCATCCATGGTGATAAAGTAGATCGGATAGCCATCCTGTTCGTGTCTTTTTTCAGCTGTCTCAAGCATATACTTTGGGGAACCATCCATTTCCGGGTCATATAAAAGCATAAGCGCGTCAGACTTATCAATGAAGAACTGATTTTTTTGTTTGAATTGCAGCGGGCTTTCATAAGGACGGTGAGTCAGGCTTGCCTCGTAGTCCGCCTGGGCCAGAACAGCTTCATACAGTTCCTTATTCGGCTCTTTCCAGTTCTTTTCCTGCTCGTAAAATGGTGTGATAACAGCAACCTTTAAGTCAGGGTATTCTTCCTGCAAATCATATGCAGCTTCGGCCGACCAGAGTTCCGTTCCGAGCTGCCCTGAAATTAAAATCCATTCTAATCCTTCATCCAAAAAAGCAATCAGCCGGTTCTTAATGGCTTTTTTTATGTAATACAGCGCCTTGTCATCCTGTTTAAATATCCCCAGTTCAAACGGTTTATATCCTGTTATTGCTAATACCTTCATCATTTCACCTGCTTTAAAAAATGGGGCTCCCATTGGGCCCCATTTGATGTGCTGCGTTGCTACACCATCAAGCTGCACGTTTTCATACTAGTAGTCGCAGCAAGGTTTTCCTGCTTGAAAATGCTGATGCGTAGCCGGATCAACATTTGAGAAAGTGTGTGGAAAGTAGTGAACGTGCTGGAAATGCTGGTGATTTACGTTTGTTGTGTGCTGTGGGTGAATGTGCGGCACGATTGTATTTGAAAACGTATGGTGTTCACAGCAATGAGTAGGATGGACAATCGGCGCCATCATGTGCGGTCTGCAGTGATGCATAATTTTAATCCCCTTTCCATAAACTTTATTACAATACTAAGCTATGAAAAATAGGGGGTACATGTTCTGATGCAAAGACCTATTTTAAAAGTGTGCGATTAAGCTGTCTTTAAAGTTTGAAAATACGAAAGCAATCAAAAAAACAACGACGAAGAACAAATAAAAAACTCCCTTATACATACCAACTCTCCCTTTAAAAATAACTAACGTCATTTTACAGGATTCGCCGGTATTCTACAACAAAATCGTTGTGAATCCAGCAAAAAAATTTCATGGCGAAAGAAGTCGTCTTATGCGCTTTCCCGGGGAATATTTAAGAGGAATATTTCCTCTTCAGACGGGCAATTCTCACACGCAGATTTTCCGTTTCTTTTTCTGATAAGAACGCCTCATCGGCAAGTAATAGTTCAGCTGTATGTAAAGCTTTCCCGAATTCCTTTTTCTTATGCTCAAAATATTTCGCAAGCTCTATCGCTGAAGTGTACCTGCATTTTTGGTGCTGAGAATGGGATAGTTTCTCCCAAAGCAGGACTGCGTCTTCTAGGCGGTTTTGTTTTTTGTACAGCAATGATAAATCCAAAAGGGCTCTGTCTTTATTTTCAAATGACTTCTCTTTAAGTCTTTCAAGCTGATTGACTGCTTGGTCTGTTTCCTTATGGGCCATAAACCATTTGGCCATTGCGTAAGCTTCATCATGCTCTTTTGGCGCATCAGAAGCGGAAAGAATTTTCTTTGACATATGAATGTACAGTGAAATTAACGACAGCACATCCATTTCATTATGGTGCAGCACACCCTTTAAAAGATCCGGTTCCTGTGCCTTAATAAAATGAAAGTACAGCATCGGCGCCAAATAGCCCGGGGTGTCTTCTTTTCTGCTTACGCCGAGTTCTTCATTTTCAACTGAGCCAAGCGACACGCGTTCCATTTTGTGCTTCCACAAACGCCTTGCCCCATGCAAGAGGTCAAAATGCCCGAATTCCGGAAGCTTCGGGAGCCTGTCACGAATCAACGTATGCCTTGTTTTTACCTGCGGCCAATCAAAAGCTTTTCCGTTGTAGGTTACAAGTGACGTAATATCAACCTCGCTTAAAAAGCTCTGATACAAGGCGACTTCATTCCCCGGTTTCGGCAGAAGATGCTGTTTGACCGCCACTCGATCTTTATATACCCTTGCATGGCCGAGCAAAAAAATCGTATTGCCGGCTCCCCCGCCAAGACCTGTTGTTTCTGTATCAAAGAAAAAGAGGCTATTGTTTTCATATCCTTTTGCAGATAATGTATGCGAGAGGCTGCTTTTGTTCCATAGCGCGATGACTTCATCCAGCTCGGAAAAACAGTAATGTCCGTGCCGATGGGAGAGCGGATATTCCACTTCCCTGATCAGACAGTATTCATCCTCAAAGAAGAAAGGCTTCACACCATAAGCCTCCCACTCTTTAAGAAACGGTATATCAGAGCGAATGTCTGAAGTCCCATTCTCTTCTATCTTGTGTTCTGCTTCCTCCAGCACCATATGCTTTTTCATTCGCTGGAGTTTTCCTTTTAACGACATGCCTAACCTCCTTTCCTTATGACATTTGATCCAACAGCTGCAAAATTCGTTCCTTGGCTTTTATTCCTTCTATTTCAGTACCTATACAAGACGGACAGCCATCATGACAAGGACATTGTTTTATCAGCCGCTTAGCCGCTTCATTAATGTCAGCAAACCGTTTAAAGACTTCCTCTGCCAAGCCGATTCCGCCCGGATAATGGTCATACAAAAATACTGTTGGCAAACCGGTATGGGCAGCTTTGATTTGCGAAACGACATGGACATCATTTCGGTCACACATAATATACACAGGGACAATATGCTGCAAAACATTCGATATGCCGAGAAGCAGCTGTTCGAGTGTCTTTTCTCCAATGTCTTCACCAATGGTTTTGATTTCAAGCCAAGCCGCACTCGTGTGCAGTTCTTCTTCCGGTAAATGAATAGGGCCTGAACCGATATTTTCAAAAGTAGTCATCTTAATCTTTTTAAAAATAGTCGGCAAAGCATTTACCGTAACATCGCCGTAATGTAAGGATGTACGGCCTCTCTCTTTTGTTTTGTCAATTTCCAGCACTTTCAGCTGGACTGCCAGATTGGCATCTGTGTAATACTCCACATCAACTCTTCTGACATAAGCCTTTTTATGATCCCAATCAAGCTTTTCCACTTGGAATTGCACGCCTTCATGCAAATAGATCGCTTCATCATGAAGAAGTGTCATCGCACTAAACCGATCCATTTCACCGATGATTCTCACATTCGCAATATCCGTCTGATCGACAATGACCACATTTTCTTGTGAAGCCGAACGCAGACTGATATTTGAAGCAGGAAACGATTCGTTTGCCCAGTGATAACGTTCCCCATTGCGGTGCAGAACACCTTCTTCCTGAAGGTACTCGAGAATATCACTGACATCCAGCGGCCCGAACTCTTCATCAGCTTTGAAAGGAAGCTCATAAGAAGCGCATTTTAAGTGATCAACTAAAATAATTAGATTCTCCGGGTTGATTCTTGCCGATTCCGGCGAACGGTCAAAAAAGTATTCAGGATGGCGCACAATATACTGGTCAATCGGCGTAGAATTAGCCACCATGACAATCAAGGACTCACCGTGTCTTCTGCCGGCTCTTCCCGCCTGCTGCCACGCACTTGCCACACTTCCGGGATAACCAGTCATGATACAGACCTGCAACTGACCGATATCAACCCCGAGCTCCAGCGCATTTGTGCTGACAACCCCAAGAATTTCGCCTTCTCGCAGCCCTCTTTCGATTTCTCTTCGGTCTTTTGGAAGATATCCTCCCCGATAGCCTCTGATTGACTTTGCCCCGATCTTTTTTTTCACCAGTTCCTGAATATGGCTTAAAATAATTTCCACCCGCACTCTGCTTCTGGCAAATACAATGGTCTGCACTTTGTTCTTCAGGAACTCTTTCGCCAGCTCGTTTACTTCTACAGTTGCGCTTTTTCTGATGTTAAGCGGCTGATTAACAATTGGCGGATTATAAAATACAAAGTGCTTCCGACCGCTTGGCGCTCCGTTGTCATCGACCAGCCTCATTGAGTGTCCGGTCAGCTGCTCTCCCAATTCCTTCGGATTCGCGATCGTCGCCGAGGTACAAATAAAGATCGGATCACTACCATAAAACCGGCAGATCCGTTTCAGCCGGCGGATTACATTTGCGACATGGCTTCCGAATACACCGCGATACGTGTGCAGCTCGTCTATCACAATATATTTAAGGTTTTCAAACAAACTCACCCATTTTGTATGATGCGGAAGAATGGCCGAGTGGAGCATATCAGGGTTTGTAATCACAATGTGCCCTGCTTTTCTGACCTTTTGTCTGATCGCTGGAGATGTGTCTCCGTCATATGTAAAACTTTTAATATCAATGCCCATCTCATCAATGATTTCATTGAGCTCACTTTTTTGATCCTGGGCCAGCGCTTTAGTAGGAAATAAATATAACGCCCGGTTTGTATCGTCCTCGGCAATAGATTGCAGGACAGGCAGGTTGTAGCATAATGTTTTTCCGGATGCCGTAGGCGTTACAGTTACAATACTTTCACCTTTTTGCACATATTGAAAAGCGGAATATTGGTGGGTATATAGGGCATCAATTCCCCTTTTAGAAAGGGCTGTCTTGATTCTCTCATCTATACGTTCAGGCATCGGTCTTGTCCTTGCTTCACGAGGCTCAATTTCATGCCAGTTCACAACGTTTTCATTTCCTTTTAATTCAGAAATGAGTTCAGTCAGTGATTTCTTTTTCATTCTTTACACCTCTTTGTCAAGTACAGTTTACCGAATATTTGTTTGCATGGCTAGGTGCAAATTTTATACAATCGGACAACAAAAAAGCAAGGCATCCGCCCTGCTTATTTCGCTTTTATTGTGAGCAGCTTTGTTTCGCCTTTGTGTGCAGCCTTTTCACCTGCAGGCTCTATTGTTTCCACAGCTTCCCCATTCATAATAACGATAGGGATGACTGCGCTGCTCGCTTTCTCTTTTATTAACTCCAAATCACACGTGATGAGCGGGTCGCCGACCTTTACTTTGTCACCTTCTTTAATATGAGCGGTAAATCCTTCTCCGTTCATATTTACGGTTTCTAAACCGACGTGAATTAACAGCTCGATTCCCGAACGTGCTCGGATGCCCACAGCGTGTTTTGTATGAAACAGCTGAATCACTTCACCTTCAACAGGTGAAACAATTTCACCATTAGAGGGTTCAACTGCAATTCCTTCGCCCATCATTTTTTGTGAAAAAACAGGGTCCGGCACATCTGTGAGATCCATTACCGTCCCATCTGCCGGAGAATAGATGACCTCTTCCGTACTTTTTTCCTCTGATTTTCCCATTCCGAATAATTTTTTCAGCAATGTGTTATCTCCCTTCCAATTCATCAACCGTTATCCCTTCATTCACCACCTATTTAACCACACTTTCAATTTGGCTTCAATTTATAACAACATCTGGCACAAACGCATAGTCTGATTAAAAAAGGCGGTGGCTCATTTGGATTTTAAAGATGACGAAAAGAATGAATTGTCTAAGAAAGAAGAGATCATCAATCAAGCAATGGACCATCTGTTTCAATCTTCTGCATTAGGAAATCTTTTACATGGTTTTCAAAACCTGATCGACTCTAGTTTCAAAGATGTACAGACAACGATAGACGTCAGAGAAAGTGATGAGGGTCTGTATGTCGATATCACAATTCCAGCAACGTTTCGAGACGGCGAGATTCTCATCGACATTAAGTCCCGGTACCTCCATGTAACGCTTCAGGAAAAACAGAAGGAGCAAAACGCCTCCACATTAACAAGCATGACAAGAACCGTACAGCTGCCTTACAAAGTGCATCAGGAAGAAATGGAAACGTCATGGAGTGAGCAGACAATGACGCTTTTCTTCCCAAAAAATAAGCATGAATGATTTGATTCATTCATGCTTCTCTTATTTAAAAAAGCTGGTAAACCCCTTTATTAATGAGCCAACTTGATTCATGGCACTCATGACTTGGCCTGTTGTATCCATCATTTTATTAAAGTCAAACTGCCCGTTCGCTTTTTTGAATTGTGACATAATACTTTGAACCTGTGAAGGCTGCTGCTGATTCGGTCTTGCGATAGGATAAGGATTAGGAAATACAGGTGGCTGCATAGGCATAGACTGAGGCGGAATATACGGCTGATAAAACTCCTGTTGTCCGTAATGCTGCGGAACGTATGGTTCAGAATGAACAGGCGCATTCTGCTGATAATATCCCTGTATTTGCTGAGGATAATAATAACCCAATTGCCGAGGATTGTTTTGAGGTCTTCTTTCCATTGCGAATTCCCCCTAGACTCAACATATTTCTCTCCTCTATATGTATGAATCATTTCTATTGTTTGTGTCTGATGCCATTAAGCGTGTTTGTCAAATTGTGTCGAAAGTTTAAATTTTTTAAAAACAGAAAAAAGTCGAATCATTATGATACCATATTTTCAATACAGATGAGAGGGGATGCACCATAATGAACGTATCATACTTAAGCAAACGTTTTGCAGAAATGAAGAAATATGAAACAGACTGTGTGAATAAACTGATGGACTTTGCCAAGTTCCTCTATATTCAAGGACACCTCAATGCAACTGATTTTCGTAACAGTATGAAGGTTCTGGAAGCAAATGGAGCAGAAAGCCCGGCATATGAGCTGAATTAACGTCCGGCCCCCTATAATAAAAATGAAGACAGCCTTTATTGGCTGTCTTCACTTGCAATTTCATCCTTCACTGTCTGCAATGTGTAAACGACTGATTCAGTGATGTCTTTGAATCGCTTTTTATGAATATGATGAACATATGACTGAAGAATCAATTCCAGGAAATTATCCTTTGCAGTCTCTATTTGCTCAGCATGCACGTATTTCGGGCGGCGTGCTTTTATAAATTCAAGCGCCCCTTCCGCCCAGTGAGCTGCCAGAGAATCATTTTCCTCGACAGCAGGCTTAATCGTTTCATAAAAATCGTACGAATGGTTATTTTCTTTCCCTTCCTGATAACGTGCAGCACCTTTCTTAGCGGCTTCAATCATCTGTTCGGTAAGTTTCAGCAGTGTTTGTAGTTGCAACATCCTTCACCTCAAAGCTTATCGTACCAAATTTTTCTCATAAATTCAGCCGATGCGATATACCTTGTCCACAGCATACCTCTCTTGAGGAGATCGGTACAGCTCGTTTATACATATATGAAGATCCATGATTTCTTCTTCCAGAACACTCAAACGTTCGTCCTCCGTTTCACGCATTTCAGCCTCGAATACATCTATAGAACGGCTAAGGCTCTGTTCAGCACAGTTTAATTCAGTTTCTATATCAGAAAGCATTCGGAGAATATCTGTCTTGCTTACGTAACCGGACATTTGTGTTCCTCCCTTTACTCTTCTCTCCCGGTTAAATTCTTTGCTCGTACGGCGCAATCCTTCCGCATGACAAAACTAGAAGCAAATCGCCAAACAAACAGGTATTCTACGAAAAGCTGAAGTTTTCGACAAAAAGACACGCAAAAATTGTATGATCCTCATGCTTAATGCACACGATACTTGTGAGGAGGTGCCGTATGAAAACCAGACCGAAAAAAGCCGGCCAGCAAAAAAAGACTGAATCAAAAGCAGTTGATTCCTTAGATAAAAAACTAGGCGGCCCGAACCGTCCTTCTACGTAAGAAGCAAGGAAATTCCTTGCTTCTTTTATTTCTTCAGCCAATGCTCCACTGCAAAAAGCGCATGCAGCTGACGTTTTTTGTTTACATACCAGTCAGTCAATTCTATCTGCTGCGGTAATGCCTCACGCGCAAAGAAGCCTTTCTTTATCTTTCCATGAAACCAATCTGTTTTCTTTCCGTCTAATGAGTGAGTTAATTCAGGGTAGCATGTCCTTAGCATAGGAGATGTTCTTTTTGTGATTCCGATCATTTTTTCCATATCAAAACGGGAGCCCGTATGCGGCACTGTGTGCAAAAAGCCATAAAAAGAAGAAAACAGTTCCGGGCTGAACAGCAATTGTGACAGCTGTTTACCGAGCTTAATCCTCTCTTCGGTTTTAGAAAAACGCTTGGCCGAAACACCGTAAAGAATGCCGTCTGAAGATGGAAAAATAACGGTGTTAAAATGAAACCAGTCACTTAAATAAAAAGGAATCGTGCCAAAAACGTTCTTTTTGAACGAAGGATTTTGTATAATAGGTGTTTGGATAGTGTTTTGTTCATTTATAATGAGAGCATACATGAGCCGCTCCGTGTTTCGTTCATGCCAAAAACGGGTCCACTCTTCTGTCATAAATTGTGATACGCCAAACAATTGCAGATAGCTGAACAGGGGCTTCCCGATTTTTACAGACCAGTGGTACAAAAGAAGCTGCGGATAGGCATCTGAAAAGATGAGCCAATTCGCTCTCTCATAGGCCAAAAAGAACCACCTTTGCTGTGACTCACGCAGACCAAGCTGAAACAGACTGCCCTTTAAATCAGTCATTGACCAGCCGGCATTGCGTGAAACGAAGGAAGCTAAGAGCGACCATTTAATTTCCGGATGACGGTCATAGAATGCCTTATAAGCATTCGTTCTTGAAATATTATCGGCGTTTTTGACTGCCGTCTGCCGCTCAATCCGGCGAAGAAGTTTTCTGATGGCCTGTTGTTCTTGCACGTTCATTCACTTCCGTCACTAATAGTTTAATAAGGAGGATGAGAAAGTGATTCGGTATCCTAACGGAAAAACGTTTCAGCCGAAACATCCGGTTTCATCCCAAAGCAGTCATAAAAGAGCGCCATCTTACAGTAATCGCGGAATGACCCTCGAAGATGACTTAAACGAAACGAATAAGTATTATCTGACAAACCAAATTGCCGTAATACACAAAAAGCCGACACCTGTTCAAATTGTAAATGTCCATTATCCAAAAAGAAGCGCTGCAGTCATAAAAGAAGCCTATTTTAAGCAATCATCGACAACAGATTATAACGGAATTTATAAAGGGCGGTACATTGACTTTGAGGCGAAAGAGACAAAAAACACAACCTCTTTCCCCCTGCAGAATTTTCATGACCATCAAATTGAGCATATGAAACAGGTAACGGCTCAAGACGGTATTTGTTTTGTTATTATATCCGCTTTCGGCCAGGTTTATTTTTTAGAAGCCGATAGGCTGTTTTATTTCTGGGAAAGAAAAGAAAAAAACGGTAGAAAATCCATTCGAAAAGATGAGTTAGAGGAAGCAGCTTATCCGATTTCTCTTGGATACGCGCCAAGAATTGATTATATTAGTATTATTGAACAGCTTTATTTTTCGCCATCATCAAGTGCGAAAGGTTGATTAACGAAAGGTTGAGATGTTATGTCAGATCAATTTACGAGTCGTGAAGCTCGGCGTAAAGCGAACAGCAAGTCGAGCCCTTCACCGAAAAAAGGCAAGAAACGCAAAAAAGGCGGATTGTTTAAAAAGACGCTATTCACTTTACTCATTCTGTTTGTTTTAGGCGTAGTCGGCGGTGCCGTTACATTTGCCGTCATGGTTTCTGATGCGCCATCACTGGACGAAAACAAATTGAAGACGCCTTATTCATCGACAATTTATGATAAAAACGGAAAAGAAATCGCTGAATACGGCTCCGAAAAGCGGTCCTATGTCTCGATAGATGAAATTCCCGATGTTGTAAAAGAAGCCTTTATTGCGACAGAGGATGCCCGTTTTTATGAGCACCACGGGATTGATCCTGTCCGTATCGGAGGCGCCTTAGTCGCCAACTTTAAAGACGGCTTCGGAGCTGAAGGCGGAAGTACCATCACCCAGCAGGTCGTAAAGAACTCCCTTCTGTCACATCAGAAAACGCTGAAACGGAAGGTGCAAGAAGTCTGGCTATCGATTCAGCTTGAACGCAATTACTCTAAAGATGAAATTTTAGAAATGTATTTAAACCGGATTTATTTTTCTCCTAGAGCATACGGAATCGGAAAAGCAGCGGAAGAATTTTTCGGCGTCACAGATTTAAGCAAATTAACTGTGGAACAGGCTGCGACACTTGCGGGTATGCCGCAAAGTCCGACAGCGTACAATCCCGTTAAAAACCCGGATAAAGCGGAAAAAAGACGGAACATCGTACTCAGTCTCATGAAAAAACAAGGATTCATTTCAGATTCTCAATATAACAAAGCGGAAAAAGTGGCAGTGAAAGATGAAGGCGTTGTATCACAGAAAGAATATGAAAAAACAAATTCAAATAAATACAGTGCGTTTGTTGAAGAAGTCATGAAAGAAATTGAAGAAAAATCCGATGTCAATCCAGGTACTGACGGATTAAAGATTTATACGACATTAGATACAAAAGCACAAGACAAACTTGATGAATTAATGGACGGAGATACTGTCGGATTTACTGAAGGCATGCAGAGCGGTGTAACGCTTCTCGATACAAAAACCGGAGAAGTCCGCGCGATTGGTGCCGGTAGAAATTCTACGGTTGGTGGCTACAATTACGCGACTCAAGCTCAGCGACAGCCTGGTTCTACCATTAAACCAATTCTCGACTACGGTCCAGTTATTGAAAATAAAAAATGGTCCACTTACGAGCAAATTGATGACTCAGCTTACACGTATTCAGATGGAACACCTATCCGTAACTTTGACCGCAAATATAAAGAACTAATGTCTATGCGTGAAGCACTTGCGCAATCTCGGAACATTCCTGCTTTAAAAGCATACCAAGCAGTGGGTAGAGATGCTGCTGTAGACTTTGCTAACGGATTGGGACTAGGATTAGATAAAGATAAAGTATATGAATCGTATTCTATCGGTGGATTCGGAAAAGGCAATGTTGGTGTCTCTTCACTAACGATGGCAGGAGCATACAGTGCCTTCGGAAATAACGGAACATATAATGAACCGCATTTTGTAAAGTCTATTGAATTTAACGATGGCACGAAGCTTGACTTAACACCAAAATCAAAGTCAGCAATGAGCGATTATACTGCGTTTATGATTACAGATATGCTGAAAACAGCTGTTAAGACAGGTACTGGACAGCTTGCACAAGTACCCGGTGTGGAAGTAGCAGGAAAAACAGGGACGACCAACTTTGAAGAAAGTGAAATCCAAAGGTACAATATCGCAAGCGACGGTGCCCGAGATTCTTGGTTTGTCGGCTACACACCGCAATATACAGCAGCTGTCTGGACGGGTATGGGAGAAAACGAAGCTGGAAAGAAATCTCTTTCAACTGAAGAGCAAAAAGTTGCAAAACGCATCTTCGCCCAGCTCATTGCCGATGTCGATGACGGAAGCGGATCATTTGAGAAGCCTGACAGCGTAGTGGAAGCAACTGTAGAAAAAGGCTCTAACCCGGCAAAACTGGCAGGGCCGAATACGCCAAGCGATAAAAAGCTCACAGAGTATTTTGTAAAAGGTACGACTCCTACTACTGTTTCTAAAACATATGAGAAAGAAGAAAAAGAAGAAACAGCAAAACTGTCTGGTTTAAGTGTGAAATATGATAAAGACAATCAATCATTGACATTAAGCTGGAATTACGACGGAGATGCGACCTTTGCTGTTAAGCAATCTGTTGATGGCGGCAGCTACTCTGAAATTCAAAACAGCTCTGCAAAAGAGGCAGTCATTTCGGGCGTGCAGCCAGGCTCTGTATACAAATTCGAAGTGACAGCCGTCAGTGATGATGGCAAAAGTTCAGCGTCGACATCCTATGAAGTGCCAAAAGCCGAAGAGGATGAAGATAAAAAAGACCAGCAGCAAACGAATGATGAAAATCAAGATGATGAGAAGACTCAGGATGACACACAAACTGATGATTCTCAAACAGATGACAGTCAGAAAGATCAAGATCAGACAGATGATTCAACAAACGATCAAGACAAAAAACAAGACAACACGAACACCAACCCGTCTGACAACAACAGCAACCAAGACCCATCTAAAGATAACAGCAGCAATAACAATGGCCGCAAAGAAGAAGATGCGTCAGATGGTGACTCAACAGACGATTCAACAGGAACGGATACAGATAAAAACAAAACGAATACATCTGGCAGTACACAAACGAATTCATCATCAACTGAAAAAACGAATTAAAGACAAAGCCATCACCCTTTTAAAGGTGATGGCTTTTTTCTGCACAAAAAACCTCCCTTTTTAGGGGAGGTTTTATCGTTTTATCGCGTGATGCTTATAAAAATGCTTTTTCATTTCTGTAAAAAGTTCATCTAGCTGGATAAAGCAATGATATTGGGTCGGCTTCAGCAGAATAAACTCCACTCGTTCAGCCCAATTAATCGGCTTAGCCGGAAATGATTTTTTTGTCAGTTCTGACCAATTCAGCGACATCACCCGCTCACCCGCTGTCCAGTGAAATGAAACAAGTAAACATACAATCCCTTTAAGCATGTCGTTTTGGTCGCATCTGGACTTTCTTGTTTGAAATACAGGGAGAAGTGATTCTTTTGTTTCTTCCCACACTTGAAATAGATACGGAACATACTTGGCGCTGTTTTCCCACGGAATGATATCTTGCGTGGTCTCAAAGAAGTCAAAATACAAAGGGTTGACCCTTAATGCTTCCTTGATATCGGTGAAGTCAATGTGGCCTAGACTGCGCAAATATTGCTCATAAGAAGCTAACAATTCATTCGCTGCCGTCATCGTTTCACCAGCCCTTTTTTATCTCTCTTCTGCCCTTCTCTGCACAGAGAAAGCAATGGACATTCCGCACAGCGCGGCGATTGTGCCTTACAATGATATCTTCCGAAGAATATGAGCCGATGATGAGTAACGGACCAATCTTCTTTAGGAACCTTGCGCATCAGCGTCTTTTCGACTTCCAGCACAGAATCCTTCCACCGGCAGATGCCCAGACGCTTGCTGACCCTTTCGACGTGTGTATCCACTGCAATGGCTGGTACGCCAAAGGCAACAGATACGACAACATTGGCAGTCTTCCGGCCAACTCCTGGGAGTTTCACTAGCTCATCACGGTCCTTCGGTACTTCTCCGCCATAATCTTCAATAATCATTTTGCTCAGCTTTTGAATATTTTTTGCTTTATTACGGTACAAACCGATTGATTTGATATCCTGCTGGAGCTCTTCCAGAGAAACAGATAAATAGTCTTCCGGCCGTTTATATTTTTGAAATAATGTTTTGGTCACCCTGTTTACAAGTGCGTCTGTACATTGCGCAGATAATGCGACTGCCACCACTAATTCAAAAGGATTGGAATGAACAAGTTCACACTCCGCGTGGGGAAACATGTCGCCTATCTTCTCTAAACAGAATTCAATTTGTTTTAGATTTAACACGATTGTCACCTTTTCACTTTATTGTTCAAGCCAATTGTAAAAAGGAACCTGCCTCTTATACTCTTTTTGCGGCTCATTCTGTTTTGTTTGAACACGCCGGAATTTTTGGCTGTGGATTTTGGCCTGCTCCACTGTTTTCAGCCCGTTTTTCTTCCATTCAAATAAAATCCGGTCAATGTAGCGAAAGCTGAGTTTTCCTGATAATACAGCCTCTTTTAAAGCGTGCTTAATCAGCTGTGCATCATGCTGATCCTGATCCTGCCAAATGGCCAGTGTTTCACACTCTAAAGGAGATAATGGTCTAGCAAACTCTTCTTCAAAAATCGTATAAAGGCTTTTTTGTTCCCCTTCTGCTCTTCTTTCTTGTGTTTGATTCTGGGCAAGCTCTATATACTCATAGAGCTTGCCCCATAAAGGCTGGAGTGAATATTTCTCAAACTTGATTCCGTTTTGGTCTTCGCCTTCCTCAATAAACAGAAATCCCTTTTGAATAAACATACGCAATCTGTTTGTGCATTCTTCAACAGAAATCGTCATGCCTTCCTGCAGTTCATGCGGTGTAGGAAAATAAGATCCCTTTTCTAAATGCATTTTGATTTTCAACAGCAGAATCAGTTCTGTTTCATTAAGTCCAAGCTGTTTATAATGGGTCAGCAGAAGATTGGGGATCGTCGACATCCCCATCTCCTGCATATCAATAAATTGCTGTTTTTTCATCGTTACACCTCTTACTGTAAAGGTTAGTGTTTTTCCCCTTTACTGTAAAAAGTCTCCCTTGCAGGAGACTCTTTTTTCTTGTTTCATTTACATGTATTACGGATACAGACGGTTCAACAGTCTTGGGAACGGAATTGTTTCACGCACGTGAGGCGCTCCGCTGATCCAAGCGACTGTCCGCTCTAATCCAAGGCCGAATCCGGAATGTGGAACTGATCCATATTTTCTAAGTTCAGCATACCATTTATATGCGTCAGAATCCAGTCCATGTTCTTTAAGACGCGCTTCCAAAAGTTCCATATCGTGAATCCGTTCAGAACCGCCGATGATTTCTCCGTAGCCTTCAGGCGCGATCAGATCTGCGCAAAGCACTACATCTTCACGGTCAGACGCCGGCTGCATATAGAACGGTTTTAAGGACGTCGGATAGCGAGTAATGAAAACAGGCTTGTCATAGTGCTCTGCAATCGCTGTTTCATGAGGCGCTCCAAAATCGTCTCCCCACTCGATATCGTCAAAGCCTTTTTCTTTCAGAAAGTCAATCGCTTCGTCATACGTGATTCTTGGGAACGGGGCTTTGATTTGCTCAAGTTTTGACGTGTCTCTTCCTAGCGTGTTTAATTCAATTTTGCAATTCTTAAGAACTGATTGCACGATGAATGACACGTAATTTTCCTGTACTTGAAGGTTTTCTTCAAATTCTACAAACGCCATTTCCGGTTCGATCATCCAGAATTCGATTAAGTGACGTTTTGTTTTCGATTTTTCTGCTCTGAACGTCGGTCCGAAGGAGAATACTTTTCCTAATGCCATCGCCGCAGCTTCCATGTACAGCTGTCCGCTTTGAGACAGGTAAGCATCTTCATCGAAGTATTTTGTCGCAAAGAGCTCAGTTGTTCCTTCAGGCGCGCTTCCAGTCAAAATCGGCGGATCTACTTTTACGAAGCCTTCGTTATTAAAGAATTCGTAAGTCGCACGAATGATTTCATTGCGGATTTTCATGATCGCATGCTGGCGCTTTGAACGAAGCCATAAATGTCTGTGATCCATCAAAAATTCCGTACCGTGTTCCTTAGGCGTAATTGGATAATCAGTCGCTTCGTGAATGACTTCAATATCTGTCACAGCTAATTCATAACCAAGCGGAGAACGCTCGTCCTCTTTGACAATTCCTTTTATATAGAGTGACGTTTCCTGCGTCACAGATTTAGCCGTTTGGAAAATGCTTTCTTCAACCTCCGCTTTTACAACGACACCTTGAATAAAACCAGTACCGTCTCTCAGCTGTAAAAACGCGATTTTCCCGCTTGAGCGCTTATTAGCGACCCAAGCTCCGATCGTTACTTCCTCACCTACGTGCTTGTACACTTGGTTGATTGTTGTTTTCAAAATATTTCCCTCCAAAACAAGAAGACATTCGGAAGCTTTTGCCCCGCGAACTCTTTTATCATCACTTTATTATACCCGGTCTTAACTGACCGGGTCAATGCAGATAAAAAGCGGCTTTTTGTCAGCCGCTTTCTGATCTGTTAGCTATGTTTTTCTACAAAACGTTTGATTCGTTCCACCGCTTTTTCAAGAAGGTCTAAGGATGTTGCGTAGGACAACCGGACATTATCAGGAGAGCCGAATCCGGAGCCTGGAACAATCGCGACTTTTTCTTCTTCAAGAAGCGCTTTGACAAATTCATCTACATCTTTGAAACCGCATGTTTGAGCTGCTTTTTTTGCATTCGGAAATAAGTAAAAAGCACCTTCCGGCTTCACGCAGCTGAAGCCCGGGATTTCAACGAGCTGATCATAAATCGTATTTAACCTATGCTCAAATGCTTTTCTCATCTCTTCCATTGGCTCAGAAGGTCCGTTGTATGCGGCAATCGCTCCGTATTGTGCGACAGATGTCGGATTTGACGTGCTGTGGCTTGCAAGGTTTGTCATCGCTTTGATGATCTCTTCTGCTCCAGCCGCATAACCGATTCTCCAGCCTGTCATGCTGTGTGATTTTGATACGCCGTTGATGACGATCGTTTGCTCTTTCAATCTGTCAGACAGCTGGGCGATGGAAACGTGTTTCTTGCCGCCGTATGTAAGTTTTTCATAAATTTCGTCAGATACGATCAGGATGTCATGATCAAGGCACACTTCGCCAAGCGCAGCCAGCTCTTCTTCCGTATACATAACGCCAGTCGGATTGCTTGGTGAATTAATAACGATTGCTTTTGTTTTTTCTGTGATCGCTTTTTTCAGCTGCTCAGGAGAAATCTTAAAGTGATTTTCCTCAAGTCCTTCTACATAAACAGGCTGACCGCCAGCAAGTTTCACCTGTTCCGGATAGCTTACCCAGTACGGCGTTGGAATAATCACTTCGTCTCCTTCATCCAAAATCACTTGGAAAAGGGTATACAGTGCATGTTTGGCACCAGTACAGACAATCAGTTCAGACGGTTTGTATTCAATATTCTGGTCACGTTTAAATTTCTCTGCAATGCTGTTCTTTAATTCAGCCAAGCCGCCTGAAGGCGTATATTTCGTATGTCCTTCGTTCATTGAGCGTACAGCTGCATCAATAATGTGCTGCGGTGTATTGAAGTCGGGTTCACCCGCTCCGAGGCCGATGACATCATGGCCTGCCGCTTTCAATTCTTTCGCTTTCGCTGTAATTGCCAGTGTTGTAGACGGTGTTAATGCGGATACTCTTTTTGCCAGTTTCAACTTGAACTCCCCCTAATTCGTCTTAAGGCGTGATATTTTTGAGAATCTTTCCAGTTGTAAAGTCCACATAACTTAAACTGTATTGTCCTTCTTTGTCTAAGTACGTTACTTCCCAAAGCAGGACGTTCCCTTCTCTTGCCAGGTGAACCTCTTTTTGCTTTGAAACCAGGCCTTCATCTTGTATGATTTTCGCCGCTTTGTCCTCGGTGATCCCCTCTTTTGCTTCTTTTGAGAGAATTTTTGCTTTTTTATCAGCAGGAACCCACACATATAATTTGATGCCTTTTTTGTCGGTTCCCTTTACGATATAATATTTTTCTTTTCCGACAAATGTTTCGACTTGATCAACGCTGGTGAGGTCGGTTTCTTTTTTCGCTTCAGCAGCTGCTGCTTCATGCCCCTTTTCCTTTTGTGCCATGGCTGATTTATAAATGCTTGCCGAGACAAGAAGTACTGCTAAAAAAATAATACCAAATATGGCGGTAAATATTAATGCTTTTTTTCTCATCTTCTCACCTACGTACGATAAATGGTAAAAACGGCTTGGTTTTTGTTTTCTTCATCAAGTGCAAGACCGAACATCAGATTATCTCTTTTCAGTGTCCGATTCAGCGTGTCTACAATTTTATAAAGGTCATCCGAATGCTCTACATTAATTGTTGAAAGAATTTCGATTTTGCTTTCCATTTTTTCATCCTCCAAATTGAACAAATATTGTTAGTCATACTCCTTTTCAGGACGCGCCATACTAGTACCACAGAGCGGAAAACCGCTTTAACAAATAAAACACGTCCTACTCCCACACCGGAAAGCCGCTTTATGCGGCTTTTATTCACTTTTCCCGGCAACATAAGCTTCAATCTCACTGTCAGTCACTTCAGATATTGCGGATGTCGGCAGTGCATCAAGAAACAGGCGCCCGTAACCAGCGGTTTTGACCCGTCTGTCTAATATGACAATCGTTCCTTTGTCTCCAGCTGTTCGGAGCAAGCGTCCAACTCCTTGTCTGAACGTCAGCACCGCTTCCGGCAGTGAGACCGTTTGAAACGGATTGCGCCCTTTTTTTCTCGCCAGCTCACATTTTGCAGCGTGCAGCGGATGATCCGGAGCCCGGAAAGGAAGTCTTACAATGATCACTGTCGTCAGCTCATCGCCAGGGAAATCAACGCCTTCCCAAAAGTGATTCGTTCCAAGCAAGATGGCCTGATTTGCTGTTTTGAACGTTTTCATCAGTTTTCCCGGACTGCCGCCGGTTAAGCCCTGAGAAAGAAGCTGAATGCCGGAAACACTCATGGCGGGCTTTAGTTCCTGATGCACTTTTTTCAGCATGTCATGAGACGTAAACAGCACAAGGATTTTCGGCTGTTGTTCTTTTGCCATCAGTTCGATATAGCGTGCGGTATCCTGTATAAATTCAGTCTGCCCCGTATCTTGAATCGATTTTATTTCTTTTGGAATCATTACCTGCATCCGCTCATCGTAAGAAAAAGGAGACGCGATCCTCATTGTGCGGGGGAAAAAGTCGCTTAACCCCAAACGCTCAATGATAAATTGGAACGAATTTTCTATCGTTAGAGTTGCAGATGTAAGAACAACACTGTTTTTCCGCGCAAAAAACTGATCAGCAAGAAGCTCGCCCGGTTCCAGCGGCTGTGCATATATAGCTACAGCATTTTTCGCACCTTTAGCATCTATTTCAATCCAAACCGCTTCATGGTCATCTGAGCCAAAGAACAGCTGATTGAGAGTCTGTGCGTACTCCCCCAAGTCATTCATGCTTCTATTATATTCATCGGCCAAGAAAGCATTTTTGCTTTTCATGGCCGTCAGATGTTCTTCCATCAGAGCCGTTTGGGCCTCAAAAAGCTGCTGCAAATGCGCCAGCATAGAGCAGAGCCTTTCCGCTCCGTCTGTTAATACGGGCCATCCTTTATCGTGAGTTTTTTTGTTCACGTTAAAGACAAGACGGTTTAAGTCTTCTTTAGGTTTTCTTCGTTTGACAAAAGAATGCACAGAGCTGAAGAAAGCATCACTTTCCGCCTGAATATACTGGAGCCACTCCTCCATTTCAAAAAATGAAGCCACCGGCAGGCTGTGGCGCTGAAAAAGCTGTCTCATTTTTTTCAGCAGTCCCTGCTCTTTCAGCGTTCCGATTCTGCTCAATTTTGTATGCAGTTCTATGTAAGTTGCTCTTTTTCCTAAATGTTCGCTTGCGGCACGTTCAAAATGGTGTGCTTCATCAATAACAAAAGTCCCGCTATCCGGGAGTCTTTTTTTTCTGCTTGCCTCATCGGTAAGCAGAAGAGAATGATTCGTAATCACCAGATCAGACCGCATGGCACTTTGTTTGGCCCGTTCATAAAAACCGATCACTTGATCCCTCTGATTTCGTTTATAAGATTGATCATCATATGCCAATCTGTCCCACAGCAGCTTACCGCCTGACGGCAAATTCAGTTCTGCTACATCTCCCGTGTTTGTCTCTGTCAGCCAAACAAGAAGCTGGGCTTTTGTCAAAACGGCATCATAGTTATCGTCTTCTTCATGAAGCACCTGCTCAAACTTATAAAGGCACAAATAATGCGATTGCCCTTTTAAAATAGCCGCAGTCACCGAAAAAGGGAACATATCTTTGATGATCGGCAAATCCTTCGTCAAAATCTGTTGCTGAAGAAGAGTTGAATACGTGCTGATGACGACTGGCTTTTTTGACTTCTTAGCAAAAAGTGCAGCCGGAATCAGGTAGCCGATTGTTTTTCCGATGCCCGGAGCAGCTTCAATCAGTGCATGTTCACGATTGGCAAAGGCCTCAGCCACTTCTTTCATCATCAGCATCTGGCCTTCCCTTTTTTCGTAATGGGGCATGGACTCAGAGAGTGCTTTTTCATTTCCCGCTGTCCAATTTTCAATCTCAAATAGAAATGCTTCATCTTCCTTGAGACGTTCAATCTCTGGTTCAGGTTCTCTGACAGAAAAAGAGGAAAAACGTGTATAGCCTGGCATATCTGTATGTCTGTTTTCATAAATGAACATATCTAACAAATGCGTCAGATCACTGATAAAATGCTGTGACAGCCTTCTTAACTGCTTTAATGTCGGATAAGGAAGCCGCCTAAGCTTTTCAAGAATTTCCAAAAAAATAAGTCCTGTGACTTCAGCGTCGCTGTCAGCTCGATGCGGCTGATCATGCCGCAGCTGAAGCTCTTCGCTTAATTCAGTCAGCTTATATCCCTCAAATCCCGGAAATGCGATACGGGAGAGCTCGACAGTATCCAGCACTTCACAATCTGGAAGCTGGAAACCCGCTTTATGCAACTCATGCTTCACAAACCCGAGGTCAAAATGGATATTGTGTGCGACAAAGTAAGCGCCGTCAAGCAAATGAAACACTTCTTCAGCCACTGCTTCAAACGGCGGCTGATCCTCTACCATTTGATTTGTGATTCCCGTAAGCTGTTCAATAAAAACCGGAATGGATTTATTTGGATTAATATATTTTGAAAACCGCTCAGTAATTTGTCCATTTTCAATTACAACCGCTGCAATTTGAATGATTTTATCGCCCTTTTTTGGCGAATTCCCTGTTGTTTCTACATCTATAACAACGAACCGTTGCTTTTTCATTAAAATGGACACCTCAATTCTTGCATACGACAAAAGTGTAACACGTTTTGTACGGAAATGGAGCGGCAAAACCGTTTTACGCTGAAAATCTTAAAAGAAAACCCCCGGTAAAGGGGGCGGTATAACTACAAAATGGTGCTGGCAGGTTCTTGTCCAAGCATTTGTTCAATTTTGTTTTGGTCATTCAAAACGGCAACTTTCGGCTGATGTTTTGCCGCTTCTTGATCAGACATCATTTTGTAGGAAATAATAATCACCTTATCGCCTTTCTGTACAAGGCGTGCAGCAGCTCCGTTTAAACAGATGACTCCGCTCCCGCGCTGACCGGGAATAATGTATGTTTCCAGGCGTGCTCCATTGTTATTATTCACAATTTGCACTTTTTCATTAGGAAGCATTCCTACCGCATCAATAAGATCTTCATCTATTGTAATGCTGCCCACATAGTTAAGATTTGCTTCTGTAACCGTTGCCCTATGAAGCTTTCCGCTCATCATCGTGCGATACATCATTATATTCTCTCCATTTCTCGAATATCAATCATGATATTGTCTATTAAACGCGCTTTTGTAAATGCAACTGCTACAGCCAGAATAATCTTTCCTTCCACCTTGTTCACAGGCTCAAGCTCCGGATAGGAATAAAGCTCAACATAATCAATGTTGCCGCTTGTCGTTTCAATGATGTCTTTTGCAGCTTTGATGACCGCTTCAGGATTTCTCTCACCTGCTCTGATCAGCTCGGCACTCGTCTGAAGGGCTTGGTAAAGCTTAGGTGCTTCTCTTCTTTCCTCAGCCGTTAAATACACATTCCGGGAGCTTTTAGCTAACCCGTCTTTCTCTCTGACCGTATCTACAGCAACCAGTTCAATATCCATGAAGAAATCACTGATTAAACCATCAACAACTGCCACCTGCTGTGCATCCTTTAAACCAAAATAAGCGCGTGTCGGTTTAACAAGGTTGAACAGCTTCGTCAGCACGATGGCAACTCCGTCAAAATGTCCTTCTCTTGAACGCCCGCATAAAACATCTGTACGTCTCTCAACATGTATCGTTACATTTTTTTCACCGGGATACATGTCACTGGCATCAGGGGTAAAAAGAATATCCACGCCGATGTTTTCCGCATGGGCGGCATCACGTTCCAGATCGCGCGGATACGCTTCAAAATCCTCACCGGGACCGAATTGCGTCGGATTTACAAAAATACTCATCACGACGGCGTCATTTTCTTGTCTGGCTTTGTCTGCCAAGGTTAAATGCCCTTCATGAAGAAATCCCATCGTCGGAACAAATCCGATTGTTTTGCCTTCTGACTGATATTGTGTAATGATTTCTTTCAGCTGTGAGATATCTGTAATCTGCTTCATCTTATTTTCCTCCGTACAAGCCTTCCAGGACTGACTGATTCATCTGAAAGGAATGCTTTTGTTCAGGGAAAGCACGACGTCTTACATCATGGACATATCCACTGATTGCTGTTTCAATAGTGCCGTCAATTTGCGTATATTGTTTCACAAATTTAGGTGTTCTAACAACACCATGACCGATAATATCATGATAAACAAGAACCTGTCCGTCCGCTTTTACACCAGCTCCGATTCCAATGACAGGGATGGTTAATGTCTCTGCGATTTTTGCCGTGAGTTCTGCAGGCACACATTCAAGCACAAGCATCATGGCTCCCGCTTCCTCACATTTTATACTGTCTTCTATTAATTTCTTTGCGCTTTGTTCATCTTTGCCCTGGACTTTATATCCGCCTAATACACCGACTGATTGCGGTGTCAGCCCTAAATGACTGACAACAGGAATGCCACCGAGCGTCAAGGCGCGGATGGATTCAAACACCCCTTCACCGCCCTCCAGCTTCAGCGCGTCAGCTCCGCTTTCCTGAACGATAGCTGCGGCATTTTTCAGCGTATCCTCTTTAGACAAGTGGTAGGACATAAACGGCATGTCGGTTACGATAAATGTATTTGGCGCACCTCTTTTGACCGCTTTCGTATGATGGATCATATCCGCAACTGTCACGCCGACAGTTGAATCAAGGCCTAGCACGACCATTCCTAATGAATCGCCGACTAAAATCATATCCACTCCCGCTTGTTCAGCAAGCTTTGCTGCCGGATAATCGTAAGCCGTCAGCATGACAATCGGTTCTTCATTCTCTTTCATTTTTAAGAAATCAAGTTTTGTTTTCACTTTTTCTCCTCCTCATTTTTAGAGGAGATGAGCTGCCGTTTCTTATCCAAGCCAAAAAACCTTCCGCTACACGAGAAGGATTCTTCACTTTCTAAAGTTCGGCGAGTTTCATCCCTCTGTCCCAGTCCTTTTTGGATCAAGGCAGACTGCTGCAATGTCTATCTATTTTTTATGAATAGGTGCAGTTCGCAGGCGATACTGCCCAATGGAAGTATATCAAAATCAACAGGGTTGTACCAACTACAATGATCTCATTTCGATATCTGCCGAATAGATTTTTTTTATGCCTTCCTTCGTTTCTAAAAGAAGAACACCCTCTTCGTCTATTCCTAAGGCTTTCCCATAAAATGTTCCGTTTAGCGTTCTTGCTCTTAATTCACTGCCGATTCCAAGCGCATAGCTTTCCCACAGAAGCTTAATTGGCGTGAAACCATGCGTCAAATAATCGCGGTACCGTTTTTCAAAAGAAAGCAAAATATGCTGCATAACGCTCGCCCGATCTATTTTTTCCCCGGCTGCCAAGCTAAGGCTCGTCGCGATTTCCTTAAGCTCCTCGGGAAAATCGTCGGCCTCTTGATTAACGTTTATGCCTGTACCGATAATGACTGAACGGACACGGTCTTCTTCCGCCTGCATTTCAGTTAAAATGCCAACTGCTTTTTTTCCGTGAATTAATATATCATTAGGCCATTTAATATCCGTTTGAAGGCCTGTTGCCTCCTCTATTCCTTGCACAACAGCTACCGCAGCAAGAAGCGTAAGCTGCGGTGTTTTTTGAAGCGGAATGTCTGGACGCAAAATCAGACTCATCCAGATGCCTGTTCCTTCTTGAGAATGCCACACCCTTGACATCCTCCCTCTGCCGGCTGTTTGTTTATCCGCGACAACGAGAGTGCCCTCCGGCGCGTTATCATTAGCAAGCTCATGAGCCTTTTTTTGAGTGGATGAAAGGACGTCATGATAAAAAAGATGCTGCCCCATCACTTCTGTTTTCAGCCCAAAACGAATTTCACTTTCACTGAGTTTTCCAGGCTTTTTGATGAGCCGGTACCCTTTTCTTCTGACAGCTTCCACTTCATAGCCTTCTTTGCGAAGCTCCTCAATATGCTTCCATACAGCTGTTCTCGAACATCCGAGAGCATCACTGATTTTTTGGCCGGAAATAAACTCGCTTCCGGCCTGAGAAAATAATTCAATAAGATCGTTTCTTAAGGTTGATCGCATGTCTTCAGCCACTCCTCTATGTGTTTCTTCTGATTGGAGAGCTTTCCCGTTACAACAGCCTGCTCTATCCGCTGTAATTCTTCAGACACCCATTTTCCAGCGGGCTGGTTTCGCAGTGCAAGTAAATCCCGCCCTGTGATGGCAAGATCCTTCAAGCTTTTGATGGGCAGGCTTTGATAAGCTTCTCGGACTTCCTTCAGTCTCTCACCGTTCAGCTGCTTGGTTTGCCGGAGCATAGATATTTTGACCGCGGATAAAAGCGCTTTTTCACCAGCCTTGTACATAGACATAGCGTCAAGGCTCTGGCCAAACGTGTCGGCAATGTGAGCGGCTTCCTTCATCACTTTTCCAGGAAGCTTCCAGGCTTTCAGGAAAAGCATCGCATCTTTCAATTCTATCTGAAGATCAATTAAAAGCGCTGCCCACAGTTCCTCACGAGAAGTGAGAAAAGAAAACGGAAACTCGCTCGCCGTTAGCAGGTTCTCGCGTTTGTGATAAAAACCGGGCAGTTCTTTATAAAGCCCCGTATGTACAAGCATTTGAATGGCCTCTCGGGACGCTTTTCCCAGTAAAAGCTTCTCGAACTCTATTGTTTTTCGTTCGACTGATACATGTGACAGAAGTGTTTTCTCTTTTATGATCGCTTCTTCTGTTTCCTTCGAAAGCGTAAATCCGAGCTGGCTCATAAATCGCACCGCTCTCAGCATGCGAAGCGCATCCTCCTGAAACCGGTCCTCTGGTTTTCCAACCGTTCGAATCAGCTGCTGATCTATGTCTTTCTTTCCGCCAAAATAATCAAGAACTTGGCCGTCGGCTGTCATAGCCATCGCATTAATCGTTAAATCCCTGCGTTTCAAATCCTCTTCTAATGATGTAATAAAGTGTACTTCTGACGGCCTTCTGTAATCTTCATAATCTGATTCAGTCCGGAATGTAGTGACTTCATAGGTATCATCTTCCCAGAGCACGATAATTGTCCCATGCTCTTTGCCGACATCAACCGTCCGCTTAAAAAGCAGTTCTACTTGGTCCGGTGCCGCATCTGTCGCAATATCGACATCTCCAATTGTTCGTTTCATATAGCTGTCACGAACTGCGCCTCCGACAAAGTAAGCTTGGTGGCCTGCTTCAATTAATGTACGGAGCACGGGAAGTGCTTTGATAAAATCTTGTTCCATGTCATCACTCCGGTTCTGCTAAATCGGCATATATCTGTTCATACTTACTGACAATCTTTTGTGACGAAAATTCATTATTGAGCATTTCCATGGCCGCTTCGGTAAACTGCTTGCTCAGCTGTTCGTCTTCTAAAATGCGAACCGCTTTGGCTGAAGCGGCTTCGACATCTCCGACATCCACCAAAAACCCGCTCACATTGTTTTTTATCACTTCAGGGATACCGCCAATATTCGTTCCGATGCAAGGTACTCCGCATGCCATCGCTTCAAGGAGGACAAGGCCGAAACTCTCTTTTTCAGACAGCAGCAGCTTCAAATCACTGATTGAATAAAGCTCCTCTACACGGTCTTGATTTCCAAGCATCAGCACTTGTTTTTCCATCCCGTATTTTCTGACAAGCTCACAGGCGACTGATTTTTCAGGGCCGTCTCCGACTAAGAGCAGTTTTGCTTTTGTTTTGCCGGCTATATTGCGAAACACCTGGATGACATCCTGCACACGTTTGACCTTTCTGAAGTTGGACACATGGATCACGACTTTTTCATCCGGCAGTATGCCATGTTTCTCTTTAATGGCCGCTGTGTTTTTCTTAAGATAGACGCGTTCATCTATGAAATTATAAATCGTTTCTATTTTTTTCTCCGGCTTAATTAAATCGTACGTTTCAGCAGCAAGGGCTGATGAGACCGCTGTCACCCTGTCTGAAGCCTCTATCGCAAAACGGATAAGATCTTTTAAAGAGGGGTCGTAGCCTAATACTGTAATATCCGTTCCATGCAAAGTTGTCACGATGCCGATATTCCGTTTCAGCATTTGCTTTGCGAGATAAGCGCAAACTGCATGCGGCAGAGCGTAGTGCGCGTGGATGATGTCTAAATTCTCCCGTTCTGCAACCTCAGCGATCTTGCTTGCCAATGTTAAATCATACGGAGGATATTTAAAAACGGCATATTGGTTTACTTCAACTTCATGAAAGTGAATATTAGGATGGTATGTATTTAATCTAAACGGGATGCTTGATGTTATAAAATGGATTTCATGTCCCTTTTCAGCAAGCTGTTTCCCGAGTTCTGTCGCAATGATACCTGAGCCGCCGACGCTCGGATAGCATGTAATGCCTATTTTTAGTTTTTTCATTGTTCGCCCCCAAGCACATCATGATCCAGCATCAGCATTCGATTAGAAAAGAAGCCCTCAGCGTACCCTACACCCGCTTCTTTGCCGAACAGCTTTTCTCTTGCTTCAACGATCTCGATATAACCATTCGTCAATGGTGTTGAAACAGAATTTTGTGACGGTACAAACTGGCTTTTGTAGGCATTGAGGCTTTTCTTTTTATCCTCAATTGTATCCGAGATATCAATAACAAAATCAGGCTGATGAAAACCATTTATCATATAATAGTAGACCTTACTTACTTTATGCGCAGGCAGGCTGTTTTCATCCTTATATTTATGAATTCCTGCTGAAAAGATCGCTTCTTCAACCAGTGCGGCAGCATTGCCGTGATCCGGATGACGATCCTTTTTATATGGCATAAACACCGCTTTCGGCCGGCAGGTTCTAATGATTGTGACAATCGCCCGAATCGCATCATCACTCTTCATCAGCCCGCGGTCAGGGAGCGTCAACTGAATTCTTTTGTCCACACCTAATATACGGGCTGCTTCGGCCGCTTCTTCTTTTCGCAAACTGACTGTTCCGTTCGAAGATAACTCAGCTTCAGTCAAATCGCATATCACAGCTTTTTTTCCCTGTTTGACAAACTTTGCTATTGTACCGCCCATACCGATCTCGACATCATCACTATGAGCGCCAAAAGCAAGAACGTCAGCATTATACATGAGGTTCTTCTCCCCGAAGAAGATTGCGGAATTCAAAAACGCCTTCATTTAGTGTGCGAACAAGAATTTCTGCAGTTCCCATATTGGTGGCAAGCGGAATCGAATAAACATCACATAAACGGATTAATGCCGAGACATCCGGTTCATGCGGCTGTGCGGTCAGCGGGTCGCGCAAAAAGATAACCAGGTCAAGTGCGTTAGCGGCAATTAACGCGCCGATTTGCTGGTCTCCACCTAAAGGGCCGGATTGAAAACGCTGAATTTTAAGGCCGGTCGCCTCTTGAATTTTCAATCCCGTTGTTCCCGTTGCATATAGATCATGATGACTCAAAATCTCTTGATAAGCGGTTGTAAATTGGATCATATCCTGTTTTTTCTTGTCATGCGCGATCAAAGCAATTTTCATCATTTATCCCCCTGTCTAATCAATGATATTTTCCAATCCGTACACAAGCTGATCAATCTTCATGACTTGTTCTACAGACAGTTTTACACCGGACATGAAGGAAGCACGGTTATAAGAATCGTGACGGATCTGCAGCGTTTGGCCGTCCATGCCGAACATCACTTCCTGATGGGCGATCAACCCTGGAAGACGAACACTGTGCAGACGGATTCCGTTTAGTTCCGCACCTCTTGCTCCTGGGAGGATTTCTTTTTCATCTGGATGCCCTTGCTGTTTTTCTTTTCGAACTTCAGAAATCATTTCCGCTGTTTTGAGAGCCGTTCCGCTTGGCGCGTCAAGCTTCTGATCATGGTGCAGCTCAATAATCTCAACATCATCGAAGTAGTTGGCAGCCATTTTTGAGAATTTCATCATGAGTACCGCGCCCAATGCAAAGTTTGGAGCGATGATAGCCCCGATCCCTTTTTCTTCTGTCAGAGTTGTAAGTTCTTTCAAATCAGCTTCAGAGAAACCGGTAGTGCCCACTACAGGACGGACACCGTGTTCTAATGCAACTTTTGTATGTACTTTGCCGATTTCGGGTGTTGTTAAATCAATTAATACATCTGGTGTTGTTTCTGTAAAGCAGGCATGGATATCTGTGTAAATAAGAGCATCAGACTCCACAGCCATCACATCAGATAATTTGCGCTGATCGTATGTATGGTCTACTGCTCCGACCAGGTCAAAATGAGGTGTTTTTTCAGCCAATTTAACAGCTTCTTGCCCCATTCTTCCCCGCGGTCCTGCAATGACTACTTTAATTGTTTCGTTTGACATCTTGATCTCCTCTACTTTCCTTCTTCTTTTCTTGTCCAGCGGTCTTTATCTCTAGTATTAAATTTATGCATGACTCGGTCGTGGGCTTCCTCCAATGAAATATCAAGAGAATTGGCTAAACAAACCAATACAAACAGCACATCGCCCATTTCCTCTTCCATGCTTTTATCATCTTCAGTCGCTTTTTTTGGTTTTTCTCCATAACGATGATTGACTTCTCTTGCTAGCTCGCCCAGTTCTTCGGTTAATCTTGCCATCATGGCAAGCGGGCTGAAATACCCTTCTTTAAATTGGCCGATATAGCGGTCCACCTCAGCCTGTATATCTTTCATTGTTTTATCACTCACTGCACGAAACCTCCTATCATCCTCTTACATGTTAGCTAATTCGGATACGTTTGACAAATGTTTAAGCACGTTTGCTGTTTTCTTTTGCATCCACTATAATATAAACGCTATCTAATGGAAGGAAAAGGGGTTTTGTGTGATGCTTGGAGAAATTAGATTAAAAAACATAATTTTTATTTTAATCGGTGCAGCAATTTTTTCATTTGGCCTGGTTCATTTTAATATGCAAAACAATCTGGCAGAGGGTGGATTCACGGGAATTACACTATTGCTTTATGCCCTTTTCCATATTAGTCCTTCTATTTCAAACCTGGTTTTGAATATCCCGATCTTTTTTATCGGCTGGCGTTTGCGCAGGACGATGTTTGTATACACACTAGTCGGTACTGTAGCACTGTCTTTATTCCTCAGCATTTTTCAGCGATATGAAATACATATGCCCCTTCAGCATGATCTTGCGCTTGCCGCTTTATTTGCCGGCGTATTCATTGGAGCCGGCTTAGGCATTATTTTTAAGTACGGCGGGACGACGGGCGGGGTTGATATCATTGCCCGTTTGATCAATAAGTATTTTGGGATACCAATGGGCAGAACAATGTTTGCTTTTGATGCTTGCGTGATCATTTTATCATTGCTTACCTACCTCTCTTACAAAGAAGCCATGTACACATTGGTTGCCGTATTTGTGGCGGCACGACTGATTGATTTTACTCAGGAAGGCGGGTATGCAGCTAAAGGTGCAACAATCATCTCTGCGAAAAACGATCAGATTCAGAAGAAGATTCTTGAGGAAATGGAACGGGGCGTTACCATTTTGAAAGGACAGGGATCCTACACGAAAGAGGATCTAGACGTACTGTATTGTGTAGTGCCGAAAAACGAACTGGTCATGCTAAAAAGTGTGATTAACTCCATTGATCCTCATGCCTTTGTCGCGGTCAGCGATGTACACGATGTGCTTGGAGAAGGATTTACACTTGATGAAAATAAAAATCCGCTCCCGCGCTAATGTTTTTTGGATGACAAAAGGCGGCTGCCGCCGCCCCTCTTACTCATTTTGGGTAATCCCGTTTTTTCAGTTTCTTTTTTTCCGCTCTGTATTTTCTGTAACCGACATAAGTAAGTGCAGTAATGATGATACCTCCTGTAGTGATCATCACCCATAACAAAGACGGATCTGCATCATCCTCTTCCACCCTGTCAAATACACTCTTCAGGTCGTTCTGGAGTAGGGATAGCCGTTCAAGCTTCGTACTCTCGGTCATTTGCTGAAATCCCTCTTGCTCGATCACTGCAATATGTTTTCCGACTGTATCAAGCTGATCTTCTGATATATCGATTGTAAGACTTGGATAAATCAAATCATACAAGCTGATAAATTCATTCCACTTTTCATGAAAGCTCGTACTTTCATTTTTTTGGACATCCTGCTTAAGTGCGGCAAAGACCTCCATAATCGGCTTCTCCAGTGACCCCCAAAGGGGATCAGACTGATTGTCAACAGCATCCATCAGCATTCTGAACTGCGCGGCTGCTCTGAGCTTTTGTGTGTCTGATGCATCAGCCTGTTTTAAACTCCGTACCATATCGTTATAGCCCAAAGTAATTTGGCGAATTTGGGCTCCGGTTAACATGCTGTCTTGCTTATGCTTTTCAGCGGATTTTAATGTTTTTTCAAAATACGATAAGACTTGTAGCGCCTCTTCATATTTCGATTGGCGGGTCATTTGAAAAACCGTATCGGATAAATCATTCAATTCCTTGAGGCTTCCCCGCTCTTCAGCCTTGGCATTCCCATTATAAAAAATAAGAGCAATCAACAAACAGATCGTCAGCTTTCGTTTCATGCAGGTCCCTCCCACTCTCTCTCCTTACAGAATATGAAGGAAAGGACAAGGATAGACCAAGATTGTCTTTACGTCAGTTGAAGCTTTGTTTGCTTTTTCGATATGACAAGATAGAAGGCAAGCCCGATTGAAAAGATGCTCAGCCAAAACGTTCCATATCCTATGTCAGTCATATATTCAGAAAGCATGGAGTATTGAGGCATCATCCCAAACAGGTAATCAATGACATCATTATGAAGCGTCCAAACCGCAGCAATAACAAGATGCCATAATGAAAACCGAAAATACGGGCTGTACAGCACTCCTTGGACAGCCATTGCAAAATGCGAGGCAATCAGCATATAGCCTTCCCATGGCAAATCCCCCGTGACAGCCAGCACGAGAATATTCATGACGACCGCCCACAAGCCATATTTCACGAGCGTGACTAACGCAAGCGCTTCAAAAAGCGGAGCATTCCGCTTCATGAGAAAGGCCAGCAGCACAAACAAGAAGAAAAACGTTGCTGTCGGACTGTCCGGAACAAAGACGAGGAAACGGGCCGGCGTCTCCAAAAGCTGAGGCAAGTACCAATAGTAGCCGTAAACCGTCCCCAGAAAATTGATGGCTAAGACAAGAATAAGCATCGTTCGCTGTCCTAATACATATTGAAACCATTTCACATCAAATCAACTCTCAGTCTGTAAAAATAATGTGTCCATATAAAAAAGCTGACGCCTGGTCAGCTTTTGATAATAAAAGTATATCCTTCCATTTCGCAATTCACAATACGTTATTTTGCGGTTGTTTCGGAAATAAATTTCGCAAGTTCTTCAAGCTGCTTATCATTTCCTTTGAACACACCTGCCGGCATTTGGCCTTTTCCTTCAACGGCGATCTTTTTGATTTCTTCCGGCTTCAGCCCGGTGTCTACCAATGAAGGCCCAGCCGCTCCGCCTTGAAGATTATCCCCGTGACATGAAATACAGCCCTGCTCCTGAAAAATTTTATATCCTTCGGCACTGGTATCGATATCCGCTTCTTTTGTGATTTTCCCCTGCTCCTCCGCCTTTGCCCAATCGTGAGTGGCTACAGACTGCCAAGTCAAAAATACAGCCGCGGAAATAGCTAAGAGCATCATCCCCACAGCCACAGGACGCTTCCAAGGCCTTCTTTCCGTTCCCCTGTCGAGAAATGGCGCCAAAAGCAGAGCACCAAAGGCGATCCCCGGCATAATCATAGCGCCGACCACCGTAAAGCTCCCTGCGGCGTATTCATATTTCAAAAGCTGATATAAGAAAAGAAAATACCAGTCCGGCAGCGGAATATAACCTGTATCAGTCGGGTCCGCCATCCGCTCCAAAGGCGGCTGGTGTACAATCGTCAAAACAAGAAAACCGATCAGAAAGACAGCTCCGACCATCCATTCCTTTAATAAGAAATTTGGCCAGAAGGCTTCTGTTTTACCGGGATACTCTGAGTAATCCTTCGGTATATTCGGCTTTTTCTCAGCCGGTATCCTTGAGTCTCCTACAAATTTCATCCCTTTGCCCCGGTGCATGTCATCCCCTCCCTTTTATTCGCAGATCAAGTTTAAAGCGGTCCTGAAATTCCCTGCTTGCGGATCATAATAAAGTGTGCGGCCATCAATCCAAACAATGCGGCAGGAAGAAAGAATACATGGATCGCAAAAAACCTAGTCAGCGTTTGGGCGCCTACAATATCCGGATGCCCTGCCAGGAGTGTTTTGACTTGCGTCCCGATTAAAGGAGTGGCTTCAGCGATCTGCAGTCCAACTTTTGTGGCAAACAGAGCCTTCATATCCCAAGGAAGCAAGTAGCCTGTAAACCCAAGCCCGAGCATAACAAAAAAGATTAACACACCGACTATCCAGTTCAGTTCCCGCGGCTTTTTATACGCCCCTTGGAAAAAGACCCTTAGCGTATGTAAAAACATCATCACAATGACCAAGCTGGCGCCCCAATGGTGCATCCCCCTGACAATCTGGCCGAATGCAACTTCATTTTGCAAATAATATACCGATTCCCAAGCATTTTTAATATCAGGCACATAATACATCGTTAAAAACATCCCGGACAACACTTGGATAACGGTTACAAAAAACGTCAGTCCCCCAAAGCAGTACACAAACGCAGAGAAATGATGGGCGGGATTCACATGTTCCGGCACTTCGTGATCGGCAATATCCCTCCACATCGGTGTAATATCAAGCCGTTCATCTACCCAGTCATAAATTTTGTTCAGCATGTCACCCTTCCCCCTTAGGCTTTGCTTTTCCAAGATACAGGAAGCCGTCTTTAACTTCTTGTTCGTAATGATCAAGAGGCGCAAGCGGCGGCGTGCCCGGGACATTGGTGCCGTCTTTTTCATAGAGTCCGTAGTGGCAAGGACAGAAAAATTTATTCGGGTTTTTAGGATCGCTGTTCCAGTTCACCGTACACCCCAAATGCTTGCAAATTGGTGAAAGTGCTACAATCTCATCCCCATTTTTGAAAACCCAAGCTGATCTCGATTCTTCCGACTCATACCAGGCATCGACTTGATTAATTTTGAAATCAAAGCGCTGCGGCTCTTTCGTCAGCTCATCTACGCTGACAACCTGAACCATGTCCTGCTTTCCCGTCGATTTTAATACCGGGTCGAGTGCAAAGCGAACCATAGGCATGAGCATACTAGCCGCCATAAACCCCCCTACGCCTGTTAGCGTATAATTTAAAAATTGACGTCTCGATATATCATGTCTTCCGCCCATCTCTTCTCCCCCCTCAAGGTCAACCCTGCAAACTGACTAAAATAGAAAATATTTCATAACTCTAGACACCCTCATAATATATGAATCTCTCAGCAAGGTCAATATAGCCAAAATATTGTTTATGAGGAAATGTAAGTGTTTTTACGAAGCGTTCCATAACTGTAACAAAACGTTCAAAATTTCAGCTGTGCGTTCATCTAATATTTTTCTTTTTAGGGAGTCATTTAAGTGCTCTAACGGTACAGAAGGCGCAACAATAATTTTCCCTAATGACTCTTCGCTTCTCCAATGATCATCAGCTGTCAGCAGTAGAACATGCTGAAAATCTGATTTGACCTCCTCCTGTAAATCTTTCAGCCCTTGAACGGTATTTTCATTTCTATCAACATATGTATAAGCAGGCAATAAATATACCCGTCCTTTTAACTGCCTTTCCAATTCTTCCGCAAGAAGCTGCGTAAATTCGCCTCTCTCTGCCGCTATTTTTATTTGGCTCCCCATTTTAATGTTAATTAATGGTATGACAGCGGTATCAATGTAATCTTTAGATTGTAAGTAGTCCTTGGCATCAGGCATTTTCCACCTCATCATCGTTCTCCCCTTTTTACGACAACAAGCCTTGCATTACGCTGCAAGGCTGGTCATGTTATGTGAGCTGATTCAATTGGCGCGATAATTGTTCAAATGCTTCTTTATCATGACGATCAAGCGCATCGTCAATGTCTTTTAATAATTTTTCTCTTTGGAATGTAGAAATGGCGTGCTCCAGGATTTGTTCAGCCAGCCCCTGATCTTTTTTGTTTTCAAACAGATCTTTCGGAATGTGAGGGTTGGACTCCAGCACCGCCGCATACTCAGGAGAACTGTAGGCTGAACGGAAATTAAGCTGGATAAACAAATCCTGCTGTTTATTTAATCTAATATCATGAAAAGATTTTTCCGCGTCGGTTGTCATGACATTCTCTTTATAAAACCGAAACGGAACTTCTTCAACACAATGTGTTGACATTATAATGCCTCTCGGGCAAAATTCTGCCTGCTCCACAAAATGAACCTTTTCCATTAAAGAATCGTGGCTCATTAAGTAGTTCAAGATCCATACGCACTCTCTGCGTTTTAGCTGATAATGGTTTAAAAACCAACGGATAAAATCCTTTTTCTCATTGACAGAAACAGGGGTCTGCATGTAATTCCCTCCTCTATCGATCGTATAATCTATACTTATATGTTCCACATAAGCGGTTAAAATTCCTGCTTATCTAGAAAATTCATCCTCGATCCGCAAGATTATTTCTTCCAGCTCTTCATTTGCTCCGTCTATTTCGAGTACCTTTTTCAATAGCGGCAGCGCTTCTTGTTGAAGGCCTTCTTCTAATAAAAAGGTTGCGTATTCGTATAAGAAATCTCTGTCCTCACGATAGTGAAGAAAAGCAGCTTCAAAGGATTGTTTTGCTTCTTCGTACTGCTCTAATTCGGTGTAAGCGCTGGCCAGATACCAATTGTATTTCGGATCTTCTTCCCCGTAGCCGCGCACCTCTTGAATCAGATCAATAATTTGCTCATAATCCTCTTCCTTGTGATACACAGCAAGGAGAGTATGAAGTGCTTCGACGAAGCCAGGATCAAGAGCAAGCGCTTCCTGAAGAAGTTGTTTCCCGTCTTCTGATTTCCCGATTTTTAACGCCATCTTTGCGGCATAGAGGAAAAGCTCCTTGTTGTATTCATCATATCTGATACCCTCTTTTGCCGTATTTAATGCCTCTTCATACATCCCTTCAGCCTCATAGCTTTTTGAAAGCGGCATATAAAGTGATGAATAGGATGGATCAAGCTCTTTTAAATCGGACAGCTGTTTAATAGCCGTTTTGATCAGTCCGGCCTGTGAGGCTGTAAATCCATAGCCGAAAATTGTATTAGGGTCAGGATTCTCATCTACAGCTTTCTCATACCACGGAATGGCCTCCTCAAAATCTCCTGATGCACTTAGCGATTCTGCCAGCCTTTGGTGGACATTAACGCCACCGATCTCACTCTGCTCCCCAGCCGTTCTTTTAAAATATTGAACAGCTTTTGCATGGGCTCCTTGCGTAAAGTAAAGCTCGCCTAACGCAAAATCAATGATTGGTTCATTTTCAAGAATAGACTTTGCCTGTAAAAGCTTTTGCTCACTTACTTCGAACAGCCCCTGCATCTGATAAAGATCAGCCATGAGCAGCAGGCTTTCCGGATAAGATGGGTCTGATTCCGGGATCGTTTCCAGCACAGCCAGCGCTTTTTCTTCTTCGTCAATATCTATTAAAAGTTCAGCATAAAAATTCGTCAGTTCTGTTTCATTCGGGTATAGATCATGCAAATCACTGATCAGTGAGATCGCTTTCTCTACATTTCCCCACTCGTAATAAAGCTGTGCTGCGATGGCTTTATCTTCATCATGAAGCTGTGTTTCGGCCTTCGAGAGGGTGTTGAGTCCCTTTTCTGTTTCTCCTGCTTCAACTAATTTTATGGCTTCTTGAATTAATGTATTCAAATCGGACCGGTCCTTTCTTTTCCTAACAACATCAACCATACATAAAAGTCTTATTTGTTCAGGGGTTAATCCTATCATAATTCAGGTGAAAAGCCCTCGGCAAATAAGATGCTTACACTGTACGTCAAGGAATTTCTGAGTCTTATTAGTTTATCAAAAGATCCTGAGATAGCAAATAAAAAAAGGAAGATAGCCCTCTATTACAGTAAAGCAGCCTTTGACCTGCCGACTTGTAAGTAAAGCCCCCTCCCTCTTTTGAATTTTTATATTCCTCTATAAGACAGGCTATGTTTTTTTCCTTCAGTTTATGACTGATAAACAACTCGCACAACAAATCCTGAAGCATGAACTTCAGGATTTGTTTGAAAGCTTATTTAAATGATCAAAGAAGTTTGGATATGACACATGTATGGCGTCGGTCTGTCCGATCTCAATTGGCTCTTCTGTTAAACAGGAAGCTATACCCAGCATCATGCCGATCCGATGATCTCCATGACTGGATACTTTCGCGCCGCCTTTCAGAGTTTGTTTGCCGTATACCTTCATTCCATCTTCGGTCGGTTCAATCTCAGCACCGAGCTTTCGAAGCTCTGAAACAACCGTGTCGATACGGTTCGTTTCTTTCACTTTAAGCTCTGCGGCATCCTTAATAACTGTTGTTCCTTCCGCCTGAGTCGCTAGGAGCGCAATGATAGGTATCTCATCAATTAAGCGCGGAATAATATCTCCGCCAATTTCAACCGCTTTAAGAGATGACGTTTCAATGATCAAATCTCCATAGGGCTCTGCGCTTTCCTCAACAGACGGTATAATTTCAAGCTTTGCCCCCATGTTTTGAAGCACGTCGATGATACCGGTCCGAGTCTGATTTAACCCAACGTTTTTCAGTACAATTCTGCTGTTTGGAATCATTGCGCCAGCTGCAAGGAAAAACGCCGCTGAAGAAATATCTCCGGGAACAAAAATATCTGCAGCCGTAAGCTGCTGGCCGCCTTTTATGGAAACACTTGTCTTGTCCTCTGCCAGTTTCACTCCGAAAGCAGACAGCATTCGTTCAGTATGGTCTCTGGATTTATGAGGCTCGGTGACGGTGGTAGTCCCCTCAGCCTGCAACCCGGCAAGCAAAACAGCCGATTTAATTTGCGCGCTTGCCACAGGTGATACATAGTCAATGCCTTTTAATGTACCGCCGCTTACTGATAGCGGTGTGAATTCTCCGCCGGCTCTGCCGTCAATTTTAGCGCCCATTTGTTTCAGGGGCTCTGTTACACGTTTCATTGGACGCTTCGCAATGCTTTCATCCCCAGCTACCGCGCTGTAAAAAGGACGACCCGCAAGGATCCCGAGCATCAGACGAATCGTTGTTCCTGAATTACCGACGTCTAACAGGCTTTCTGGCTCACGCAGGGAATCAATCCCTTTCCCGTGAATGACTACATCACTGCCGTTACGCTCAATTTGAACACCCATCTTCCTAAAGCAATCGATGGTGCTCAGACAGTCCGCTCCCGGCAGAAAATTTTTAACAGTTGTTGTGCCTTTCGCAAGCGCACCAAACATAACAGAGCGGTGAGAAATGGATTTATCACCGGGTATATGTATTTCTCCGTTTAACGCCTGCACCTTTTCTCTTTTCATTGTTTTCCACCTCAATCAGCATAAAAAGTTTCATATTCCGCCCGGGCTTCTATGCACTGTTCGGCCCGTTTGCGGTCATCATCGGATTGAAAACTGATCCTTAAAATCCCGTTAATATCTTCTCTCGTTTCAATAATGCGGATATTCGTTATACTAATGCGTTCCGCAGCAAGTATAGCCGTTATCTCTGAAATTACACCAGGATGATCCGGCACGTCTACGTATAAATCATAAAATGCCGGTATAGCGCCCTTCTGCCGGAGAGGCAGTCCGTCACGGTAGTCCTTTGCCGTTTTAAAATAATTGAATAGTTTTTCGGCATCCCCATGCTCAACATATGCCCGGATCGTTTCAATTTCACGAGTCCACTCATCAAAACGATCTAAAATCTTATCTTTATTATGTAAAAGAATATCACGCCACATTGCAGGACTGCTTGATGCAATCCGGGTAATATCCCGAAAACCGCCGGCTGCAAACCGCTTCACAAGCGGATAAAGCTCTTCCGAGTGATGGGTCTGATGCACAAGACTGGCTGCAACAATATGCGGAAAATGGCTGATCACGCTCGTTACGCCATCATGCTCTTCAGGCGACATTTCTACAAATTGGGCATTCGTCCCTTGCAACAAATATTTTAACTGATCAACGGCTTGTCTGTCCGTTTTATGGCCTGGGGTTAAAATATAAAACGCATTTTCAAACAAAAATTCCTTTGCGGCAGCAACTCCTGATTTATGCGAGCCTGCCATTGGATGCCCTCCGACAAATTGGTAGCCGGCAGGCAGCACTTGATCGGCGTAATGAACCACTTTTTGCTTTGTGCTTCCTACGTCAGTAATCAAAAGCGAATGCTTAATTCCTGAATGAGCCAGTTCATCAAGCATAAGCAGCGTTTGCGCAACAGGTGTGGCGATAATAACGGTTGCAGCTTTTTTCGCGCCGTCAATAAACGAATCAGCACTCTCATCTATCACACCTAATTTTAAAGCAGCGACCACCTGCTCATCTGAGATGTCGACCCCAATAATGCGTTTTTCCGGATGTTTTTTTTTTATGGCTAACGCAATAGAACCGCCTATCAATCCGAGACCGGCGAGCAATATTGTATCTTTGATTTGATTCATTCGTCATCACCTGTTCATAGACTAAAGAGGTGATACTTGATCACCTCTTATAAAATTTCAGCTAAAGTTGCAAGAATTTCCTCGTTTTGCTCTTTCGTCCCGATCGTAATCCGGAGTGAAGTCGGGAATCCTAATGCATTTCCTGATCGGACTATATAACCTTTTTGCAGCAATGCCTGAAACAACTCATCAGACGGGCGGTTAAAGTCTATTAAAACAAAGTTTGTCTGTGAAGGATAGCACTTTAATCCGTGGATTTTCGCAAAATCATAATACTGCTGAAGGCCTGCTTGATTTTTCTCGATGCAAGAGGCGATAAATTCTTGATCGTCAAGCGCTGCAATCGCTGCTGCCTGCCCAAGACGGCTGGTGTTAAACGGCTCTCTGGCCGGCTCTATTTGGCGGATCAATTTTTCGTCTGCAATGCCGTATCCAACTCTAAGCGCCGCCAGACCGTAAGCCTTTGAAAACGTGCGCAATATCATAAGATTGGGGTACGTATTCAAAAGCGGTATGCTTTCCGGGTAATCCTCAGCTGTTACATATTCATAATATGCTTCGTCAAGAACAACGAGGACACGAGAAGGAACACGCTCCAGAAAAGAAATCAATTCTCCTTCAGCTGTATAAGTGCCAGTCGGGTTGTTCGGGCTGCAAATCCAAACAACTTGAGTCTGTTCATCAATCGCTTCAAGCATCGCGTCTAAATCATGAGAGCCGTCAACACGTAGGGCAATTTCACGAACTTCAGCGCCTTCAATCACCGCATTATGCTTATATTGCGGAAAAGTCGGGGCTGCTGCAATCGTGTTTGTTTTGTCGTTTAAAAAAGCCCGGCATAAAATTTGGATGATTTCATCTGAACCATTGCCGAAAATAAGTGATGTTTCGCTGACATTGAGGTGCTCACTAAGCCTTGTCCGCAAAGCGGCGCTATATCCATCGGGATATAACGCAAGCTGTTGAATTTCATGGTGAAGCGCCTCTTTTGCAGCTTCCGAACAGCCATACGGATTTTCGTTTGATGCAAGCTTCACGACTTTATCCAAACCATATTCAGCTTTTACTGCTTCAATTGGTTTACCCGGCTGATAAGGCTTTAGTTGTTTTAAATGTTCTTTGATACGCAAATCCAGTCACCTCATTTTAAACTGTACAAACCGCCAAACATCTTCGCGTAATCTTCAAACTCCTGCACTGCACGATCTCTCGTCTCAATGCTGATGAGCCGATCCTTTAATTCTTCTATCTTTTTGACGAGCGCACTTCCCACTACGACACCGTCACAGATTTCATTCATCTTGACCACCTGCTCGCGGCTGGAAATACCAAACCCTACAGCAACCGGCACAGAGCTGAGATTCTTCACTGTCCGGATAAATCGATAAGCTGATGAATTGAACTCATTTCGGACACCGGTCACACCTAACGAAGATACACAGTAGACGAAGCCCTCGGCTTGTTCAATAATGGTTTTCAAACGGCTTTCGCTTGTCGGTGCAACTAAAGAAATATACGTTACCTCGTGGGTTTTGCATTCCGCTTGAAGGCTGGCACTTTCTTCTAAAGGCAGATCCGGAACAAGCAGGCCGTCTATATGATTTTCCCGCAGTAAAGCGAAAAAGTATTCTTTGTTCAATTGTAACACAGGATTATAATACGTAAAGAGGATAATAGGAATATTGACGCCATTTTTTTTCATTTTTCCGCCTAATTCAATCGCCTTTACAATATTCATCCCATTATCAAGCACCCGTTTTGAAGCCCGCTGAATCACCGGACCGTCTGCCAGCGGATCTGAGTATGCTACACCAATCTCAAGTGCCGTGGCTCCCGCTTTTTGGAGAGACTTAGCCAGTTCGATTGAAACCTCTGGCAACGGATCACCCGCTGTAATAAACGGGATAAACAGCTTTTCCGACTGGTCCTGGTCTATGTTAAACATCCGCTTTCACCTCTTCTTCCAATACGTTCATTAATGTGTTGACATCCTTATCTCCTCTTCCTGATAAACAGACGAGGATAGTTTGATCACGGTCCATCTCTTTTGCGATTTTGAATGCCTTCGCTAATGCATGAGCAGATTCGATCGCTGGTAAGATTCCTTCTTTTTCTGACAATAGTTTTAACGCATCTACTGCTTCTTCATCAGTTATGCTATCGTATGTGACACGGCCGCTTTTATGCAAATAGGCGTGCTCCGGACCAATTCCCGGATAGTCAAGCCCTGCTGAAATTGAATAAGGCTCAATAATTTGACCGTACCCGTCTTGAATGAGGTAAGTGAGCGAACCGTGAATCACGCCTATGGTTCCTTTCGTAATGGTAGCGGCATGAAGCGGGGTATCAATTCCTTTCCCTGCCGCTTCAGCACCGATCAGTTCAACATCTTCGTCTAAAAATGCCTGAAACATGCCTATCGCATTACTTCCGCCGCCTACGCAGGCAACGACTTTATCAGGCAGCGATCCCTCAATATTTTGCAGCTGATCCTTCGCTTCCTCTCCGATCATTTTTTGAAATTCCCGGACAATTTGCGGGTAAGGGTGTGGCCCGACAACCGATCCGATCATGTAAAAATGATCCTCACAATGCTGAACCCAATAGCGGATGGCCTCATTTGTCGCATCCTTCAGTGTCCCGTTTCCGCTTGTAACCGGCACAACCTCCGCTCCAAGAAGCTTCATTCGGAATACGTTCAGAGACTGGCGGGCGACATCCTCCTCACCCATAAATACAATGCAGGAAAAACCAAACTTTGCAGCAACTGTCGCGGCGGCTACCCCGTGCTGCCCTGCACCTGTTTCTGCAATGATTTTCGTTTTGCCCATTTTTTGTGCAAGCAATGCCTGGCCTAAAGCATTGTTGATTTTATGAGAGCCTGTATGGTTTAAATCTTCTCTTTTTAAATAAATTTTAGCGCCGCCTAAATGCTCTGTGACCCGATCGGCATATGTTAATGCGGTCGGTCTGCCGGAATATTCCGCTAACAGCTTCTGATATTCCTCCTGAAAAGCGGGATCATCCTTTATTTCCTTAAATGCTTTTTCAATTTCTTCTAACGGCTGCATAAGAGTTTCGGGAACAAACTTCCCGCCAAAATCGCCGTATCTGCCTATTTCATTTGGATATGGATACATACTGTTTCATCCTTTCTTCTAAGAGCCTAATCAGTTTGACATCTTTTTGTCCGTTCTTTTCTATTCCGCTGGCAAGATCGACTCCGCCCGGTTTCCATTTCAATAAGTCTGCGATTGTGTCGGGATTCACACCGCCTGCGATGAAGCACCGTTTCCCCGTTTGTTCAGCTTTCTGCTGATATTCCGGCACACACTCCCAAGCAAAAGCCACTCCAGTCCCGCCTCTTGCACCTTTTACAGATGAGTCAATCAAAAAACCGTCTACACAATCGTTATAGCGGTCCATTTCCTGAATTGCTGTGCTGTTATGATGGAGCGCCTTCCATATTTCACAATGTGTCAGCAGGCGAAGGGCTTCAGCATCCTTCGGTGTCTCATCACCGTGAAGCTGGATGACGTCTAGTTGCAATTCGTACACTATACGGGCAATCGTTCCCACCGTTTCATTCACAAAAACGCCGACAATCTGTTTTCCGGTGCGAACTTGGCTCAGCCACTTTTTCACATCTGCAGTGGATACTTTTCGTTTACTGTCAGCAAAAATAAAGCCCAGATAATCTGCCTGTGAATCCGCTGCAAGCCGCAGATCCTGCAGCGACCGTATACCGCAATACTTTAATGCCGGTTTTTTCATCTCTTCACTCCCCATACAAAGCATGGATTGCTTTTTGCTGTGAATGTTGTCTCATCAATGACTCACCGATCAGAACAGCTTGGGCCCCATGTTCCTTAACAAATGTTAAATGTTCTAGAGTACCAATGCCGCTTTCACTGACAAGCAAGCATTCTTTCGGAACGAGGGATGCAATCTGTTTTGTCTGTTCGAGTGAAGTTTCAAACGTTTTTAAGTTTCGATTGTTAATACCGAGAATATCAGGTGTGAATACCTTTACTATTTGTTCAAGTGTCGTTTGATCATGAATCTCAACTAACACGTCCATTTCCTTTTCCTTTGCTTCGAGATACAACTCGTGAAGCTGTACGGGATCAAGCACTTCGCCGATTAACAATATGGCATCTGCTCCGATTCTCTTTGATTCCTCCACTTGAATAGAATCAATAATAAAATCTTTTCTTAGCACAGGGATCGAAACAGCACGCTTCACGTCTGATAAATACCTGTTTTTCCCTTGAAAAAACGGAAAGTCAGTTAAAACAGAAAGCGCGTCTGCCTGCGCAGCTTCATAGTCTTTCGCAATCCGCTCCGGAACAAAATCTTCTTTAATGAGCCCTTTTGACGGCGACGCTTTTTTGACTTCGGCAATCAATCCGATAAAACGGTTTGCGTCAGCCAGCGCCTCTTTAAAAGACCGTTTTTCAAAGGGCTGCTCTTCTGGCAGGATAAGAGTTTTGACTTCTTCTTTTTTTTGATTGATTATGTTTTCAAGCATAGATCTCTTCCTCTTTCTGTTTCAGTCTGTCGAGCTGCGCTGCGGCACCTCCGCTTGTAATCGTTTCTAACGCAAGCTCCGTTCCTTCTTTCAGTGTTTCGGCAATACCCGCCGTGTATATCGCAGCGCCGGCATTAAAGGCTGTAATATATAAAGCTGATCGGTTGCTTTTATTTTCAAAAATATTCTGAATCAAATGAGCGCTTTCTGTCGGTGACTGCACCTGTATATCTTCAAGTCTGCCATTTTTGAAGCCAAAGTCTTCGGGTGAAACTGTATATTCCCGGCGCTCTCCATCCTTGATCTCAATCACATCGGTCGGTGATGTAACCGAAAGCTCATCTAGACCGTCACGGCTTGCTGCGAATAGTACATGCTTTGGCTGAAACATTTCGAGTGCGCTTGCCATCAATCCCGCTTTTTCAGCAGAATAGACCCCAATCACCTGACGCTTCGCCTGCAAAGGATTGCTGAGCGGTCCGAGCAGATTAAAAATCGTTCTGAATCCGAGCTCTTTTCTTGTGCCCGCTACATGTTTCATGGACGAATGATAAAGCGGCGCAAAGAGAAATCCCATGTTATTTGTTTCAATGCTGACTCTGACTTCTTCAGGTGTGGTTTGGATTGGAATCCCAAGCTCTTCAAGAACGTCGGCGCTTCCACTTTTAGAAGATACGGAGCGATTGCCGTGCTTAGCAATTTTAGCTCCTGCTGCTGAAGCAACGATTGCCGATGCCGTTGAAATGTTAAAGGTAGAGATGCCGTCACCGCCTGTTCCGCATGTGTCAACCACATCAGGAAGTCCGTCTACCGTAAGGGCATGTGTCCGCATGGCCTTCACAAAGCCCGCCAGCTCCTCTGCAGTTTCGCCCCGATGAGCCAGGATTGACAATATACCACCCATTTCAGAAACAGTCATTTCTGCTGTCATCATCATATTCATAAGCGCTTCAGCTTCAACCGCAGTAAGTGTCTTTCCGTCAACGCACGTTTGCAGAAATTGGTTCATCCGCTTCATCCCCCTTGCTACGAAACATGTCTTCAGCAATATGAATTGTTTTCAGCAGTGCGCCCGCTTTGCTGCAGCTTTCCTCATATTCAGCTTCCGGCACAGAATCAGCAACAATACCTGCTCCAGCCTGTATCGATGCCACACCGTTTTTTACGCTCATGGTGCGGATCGTAATACAGGAGTCGATATTCCTGTCAAATCCGATGTAGGCGATGCAGCCGCCATATGTCTCCCTCGGTGTCGGCTCCAGTTCATTTAAAAGCTGCATGGCACGGATTTTTGGGGCCCCGGTTAAAGTTCCCGCGGGAAAAGCCGACATTAGCGCATCGACAGGGTGAACGCCCTCTTTCAGCCTTCCTGTGACGACTGAAATGATGTGCATGACATGTGAAAATGAAACAATCTTTGTGAACTCCGGCACAGCAACCGATCCATACTCCGCCACTCTGCCGATATCGTTTCGAGCTAGATCAACGAGCATATAATGCTCTGCTTTTTCTTTTTCATCTTTCATGAGCTCAATTTTGAGTTTTTCATCTTCCTTTTTGTCTGCGCCTCTTTTTCTTGTCCCGGCAATCGGATGAATTTCCAAATGCCCGTCTTGAACGTGGATTAACCGTTCCGGAGAGCTGCCGACAATCTCTCTGTCCGGGAGTTTTATATAGTACATATAGGGCGAAGGATTGATGATTCGCAGCACTCTGTACAATTCGAAGGAATCTACTGTTATCGGAATCTCAAATTTTTGCGACAGAACACCTTGAAAGATGTCGCCTGCTTTTATATATTCTTTGATCTTTTCTACATCTGCCATAAACGCTGATTTTTCGTAGTTTGAAGATACTGTATCGAAACTAGGTGTCTTATATGACTCAGATGAAAGAAACAGTTCTTGGATGTTTTTTTGATCCATCATCTTATCAATGAGGCCTTGGAGCTCTCGGTGATTTTTATTGAACACTGCAATTTTTTCAGCTTCAGTTTCTTGTCCATTCAATCTGGCATACTGAATAAAGTGGACGTTTTTTGTTTCATGATCATATGCAATTAATGTGCTGCAAACAAACAGCATACACTTTTCAAATTCCGTTTCCTTTCTGTGGCGAGGAACAGAAGGTTCAATTATGGGAATCATATCATAGCTTAAATACCCGACAGCTCCGCCGACAAAGGGAATGGCAAGCTCTGGCGTTTTGATTTTGTATGCTGCAGTCATCCAATCCAGAACCTCTTTCAATTCTTTTCCAGTGTAAAGGGATCTGCCATTCTCATCTTGAGCAGTAAAATCATTTTGCTGTTCTTTGATCGTGAGAAATGGCTGAAGGCCGATGAACGAATATCTGGACCAATTTGATGTGTCATCCTTGCTTTCTAGAAGGTAAGTGATCTTCCTGTCCAGCTGCTCGATCATTTGGATAGGTGTCAGTGTGTCAACTGTGAATGTCTCCACAATCGGTATGGTGCGGTAGGACATGCTGTCCTCTAAAAATGCAGAAATGTTTGATTGGAAATTCATTGCTCTCACTCCTTATGGCAAGGAGAATGAGAAGTAGGCATGAGAGGGAAAATCAAGATATAACAAATAAACCCAAAAGAAAGGCTTCTTTTGGGTAGAATAAACATACATGTCTCAGCTCAACTAGACTCATTCTCTGCTACCCTATTCTCTAACTCAACTCATTCACTAAGCTTTATACACACTCTTGTGTATTTCTAAGCTGTTCTTATCGTATTACAATTCATTATTTTTTGTCAATGATAAATCGGGTCTTAATACGACCGCTTTTTCCAAATAGACATGTCTGATTTGATGCTGAGGAACATCAGTCTGAACAGTCATCATGACCCTTATACATTTTTTCAGCCCGCCAGTAACATCCATTTCCTGCATGCATGTCACCGGTACATACTGCCAGCCAGAAAGCTCGCGCACAGCTTTTGCCGGAAAAACAGAGTGCAGGTCAGGCGTCGCCGATAGAAGCATTTGCACAACATCTTCCGGCTTTGTTTTGTTTTCTTCTATCATTTTCTCTAACAGCTGTTTGGTTTTTTGTAAAATTTCTTCTTCAGTGTCCTGTTCTACTGTAGTTGCTCCGCGAATTCCACGAATCATCATGATGTCTCCTCCATTCGCCATTTGTTCAGCCAGCTCTCAAGTTCATCTCTCGAAAACGTATGGTCGGCGACTTTTCCTAACTCTTCGAGAACAATGAATTGAATCATACCGCCGCGGGTTTTTTTATCATTCATCATACGGTCTAAAAGCACGGAAGTTGCCGTTTCTTTTTTTATGCGGCTTGGATAGCCCAGGTTCTTAAACCAGCTGACTAAACGATTTCTGTCCATTTCACAGCCGGCTTCCTGTTCACTTATATATAAAGCAAACTGCATACCGAGTGCTACCGCATCACCATGGGTGATCTGTCCGTAGCCATACTCCGCCTCAACTGCGTGGCCAAGCGTATGCCCAAAGTTAAGAAAGGCTCTGATTCCTTCTTCCTTTTCATCCTGCTGAACGACAGACGCTTTAATCGAAATGCCTTTAAAAATCATATCATTCAGCTGCTCGCTGGTAATATCGTTCAGTGAGTGAATATCCAGCAGGTCTTTCAGGAATGCTTTGTCATAAATAAAAGCATGTTTAATCACTTCAGCCATCCCAGACCGAAGCTCTTTTTCCGGAAGGGAACGGAGGAAGTCCGTATCGTAGAGCACGGCTTTTGGCTGATAAAATGCGCCGATCATATTTTTCCCAAGCGGATGGTTTACCGCTACTTTTCCTCCGACCGCGCTGTCATGCGCCAAAAGCGTTGTAGGCATTTGAATGAAATCGATGCCGCGCATAAAAGTGGCAGCCACAAATCCAGCAAGATCTCCTACAACACCGCCTCCAAAAGCGATGATGCATGAGGAGCGATCCATATGAAATCGAATCGCTTCACTCTGCAGTTTCGTATACATATCCATTGATTTCGCCTGCTCTCCGCTCGGCACTGTCACTTTTTTGACAGGCCATTTTTCTTCCAGCAGATGAAGCATTTCATCACCGTACAGGCGATCCACTTCTTCATCGGTAACAAGCATAATGCGTGTGAATGGCCTGTTTAGCGAGGTTAATAGTTCGCAAGCCTTTTTTCTGATTCCTTGTCCGATAAATACAGGATACGAAGAGGAAGCGGTTTGAACATGCAGTGTTCTCATTAAAATTCCCTCGACAGTTTTCTCATATTCTCCACGTTTTCTCTAATTCGGTCAATTTGGTCTAAGCCGAATTGTTCAACAACAGCGTTGGCAATTTCCCATGCAACAGCAGCTTCGGCCACTACACTTGCCGCTGGCACTGCGCAGCTGTCTGAACGTTCAATGCTTGCAGAAAACGGTTCTTTCGTTTCAATATCCACACTTTTCAGCGGTTTATATAATGTCGGAATCGGCTTCATGACTCCGCGGACAACGATTGGCATTCCTGTCGTCATGCCGCCTTCCAATCCGCCAAGTCTGTTCGTAGCACGAGTATATCCTTTTTCTTCGTCCCAAATGATCTCGTCATGAACCTCGCTTCCATTTCTCCCGGCCGCTTCAAAACCGATGCCGAATTCCACACCTTTAAATGCATTAATAGATAGTACTGCCGCAGCAAGCTTGCTGTCCAGTTTACGGTCATAATGAACATAGCTGCCCACGCCCACCGGCATTCCTTCAACAATCACTTCCACAATTCCGCCGATGGAATCTCCGTTTGCCTTCGCTTCGTCAATAGCATCCATCATTTTTTTGCCTGCTTCTTCATCGTAGCATCTGACAGGAGACTCTTCAGTCACACGCTTCAAGTCATCAATTGAAGTATAATCCGTTTTTTCAGCCTTAACTGCCCCGATCTGTAATACGTGGCCCGCTACCTTAATGCCAAGTTCAGAAAGGATCTTTTTAGCGACAGCGCCTGCCGCCACTCTTACGGTCGTTTCACGTGCTGAAGAGCGCTCAAGCACATTTCTCATATCACGGTGGTTATATTTAATCGCACCGTTTAAATCTGCGTGTCCCGGTCTCGGTCTGGAAATTTGGCGTTTCATTTCCTTTTCTTCTTCTTCTGTAATCGGAGCCGCACCCATAATTTTAGTCCAGTGTTTCCAATCGTTATTTTCTACCACAAGAGCAATTGGTGAACCAAGTGTGCGGGCATGGCGCACCCCGCTCATAATTTTCGCCTGGTCCTTTTCGATCTGCATGCGGCGCCCGCGGCCATGGCCTTTCTGGCGTCTGGCAAGCTCAAAGTTAATATCTTCCTCAGTTATGTAAAGCCCCGCAGGCACACCTTCAATAATGGTTGTCAATTGGGGGCCGTGTGATTCACCGGCTGTTAAATATCTCATGACTTCTTCTCCCTTCATCGCATTAACGCTTTTAAGTAAAACTACTATAACATATTTTTCGGTAAAAAGTCAGTCTATCTTTTTTGATAAAAGAATGTATCCGCGGGAGAAAGGCCGAATTTCTCAGGATTAAAAATCTGCTCTGTGCTGCCGACAAAGAGAACCCCATTCTTTTTTAAGCTATGTGCCATTTTTAAATACAGTTCTTCCTTTGCGTTTTCTGTAAAATAAATAAAAACATTGCGGCACACAATCAAATCAAAGTCTTGCTCGTAGCGATCCGCAAGCAAATTATGTTTTTGAAACCTAATGTTCTTCTTTATGTCATGTTTCACTTCATAGCTCTTATCAGCGTTTTGAGTAAAATAACGATCCTTCACAGAAGACGGCACTTCTTGCAAAGACCGCTCCTGATACACGCCTTTTTTCGCTTTTCCCAATGCTTTATCATCTATATCAGTGGCCAAAATCTGATAGCCCGGGAGACCTTTCTGCTGATCTAAAATCATTGCGAGCGTATACGGCTCCTCCCCTGTAGAGCATGCCGCGCTCCATATTTTTAAAGGCTTCGAATGTTTGATTAAAGGCAAAATTGCCGTTTCAAGAACTTCCCATCTTTTATAATTACGATAAAATTCTGAAACATTAATCGTCATTCTGTCTAACGTTTCATTTAAAAGCACCTGATCCTTTTCTAATGCCGCTGCAAAATCCTTAAAGCTTTGAAAACCTTTTTTCTCATAAAGGGATGTCAGCCTCCTCTTCATTTGCGCTTCTTTGTATAAAGTTAAATCAACTCCGGTTAATTGCTTCCATTTGGTTGTAAATACGCTGTATGTATCCATCTCTTCTCTCCTAGTCTCGCTGTCTTTTGTCCTAGTATAGCTTGTTTTATCAGGAAATTGTATTCTTTCAAATAAAAAAAATCAGCTTTTCAGCTGATTTCAGATAATTGGTAAAGACATGGTTGGCCGCCCTGCCGTTTAGCCATATATTCAAGTCAATGTAAACCTTTACAAAAAAGCCGAAACCAGCGATATGGATATGCCAGTTTCGGCTTTTTCAGCAATGATTAATAGATCCAGCCTGTCATAAGTTGTTGATATGGTACTAACTCTTCATCCTTAAAGAAAATATGAATCTCACGCTCAGCGCTTTCAAGAGAATCAGAGCCGTGGATAATATTTTTTCCGACAAACATGCCGAAATCCCCGCGAATGGTGCCTGGCAATGCTTCTTTAGGGTTTGTTTTTCCAATCAGCTGCCTGGTCACTTCAACGACATTTTCGCCTTCCCACACCATCGCAAAAACAGGTCCGGAAGTAATAAACTCAACTAGTTCTCCAAAGAAAGGCTTCCCTTGGTGTTCAGCGTAGTGTTTCTCAGCCATTTGTTCAGTTACTCTCATCAGCTTAGCGCCAGCTAATTGTAAGCCCTTACGTTCGAATCTAGATAAAATCTCCCCGATCAGCTGCCGTTGGACACCGTCCGGTTTCACCATGATAAAAGTCTTTTCCATCACATTCTCCACCCCATCATATGTATGTATAGGCTTTCACATTGCACACCGAAATCGTAACATCTTTCAGATAATTAATCAATCCGGGGCGGAGAATTTTCTTAATATCTACAAAAATTTAAAATTTTCTTTTGCCGATATATTTTGCGATGGCTGCAAGAGAAGAACGCGCACGCCCTCTCGGAAGCGTGTTTAGCTTTTGGAAAGCTTTTTGCAAATACATCTCGCTTACTGCCATTGATGCTTCAATTGCATCTGTTTTTTTGATCTCTTCAATAATAGGCGCAAGCTGTTCTTGTGTCGTCTCGCTGTTAATTAACTTAAGCTGATTCTTTAAAGCTGGGTTTTTTAATGCATATAGGACAGGCAATGTAACATTTCCTTGAAGCAAATCGCCTCCAACCGGTTTACCCAGTTCTTCTTCAGTTGAAGTAAAATCAAGAATATCATCAATGATTTGATAAGACATCCCCACATAATATCCAAACCAGTAGAGCGCCTTATGAATCTTTTCTTCAGCTCCGGACGCAATAGCCCCCAGTTGGCAGCTGACAGCGATAAGAAGAGCAGTTTTTCTTTTTATGCGCCGCAGGTATGTTCTGAGATTCTGTTCCATGTTGTATTTGTCTTTGATTTGTTCAATCTCTCCAAGACACACTTCAACAATGGTCTGCGACAAAATCCGGTGAGCTTTCGGCTCATTAATTCTCGTCATCATTTCAAGAGACCCGGCAAGCATATAATCGCCTGTATACATCGCAATCCGGTTATCCCATTTTGCTTTGATCGTCGGCTTTCCTCGGCGAAGCTCCGCATCGTCAATAACATCATCATGAACCAACGATGCCATATGAATCATTTCCAGAGTGACAGCCACATATTTAATCTTATTGATATCGTAATCGCCAAACATGCCGGAAAGCAGAACGAAGACAGGCCGAATCCGTTTGCCTCCTGCCTGCAATAGATGAAGACCCGCCTCGCTCAAAAGCGGATAATCGGAGCGAACGGTTTGTTCAAGCTCCCTTTCAATTACATCAATATCGTCATTTAAAAAAGAGTAGGCCATTTTAAATTTCATATCATTCACCCAACATCTGTGTTTTCATTTCCATCCGATATGCGTGGCAGCGACTCCGCCAGTAAACGAATGATATTTGACATTTTTCAGACCCGCCTCTTCAAACAGGCCTGCCAGTTCCTTCATACCAGGGAATTCTCTGGCTGACTCTTGGAGCCATGAGTATTCTTTATAGCTTTTTGCAAACAGCTTCCCGAAAAACGGCATAATATACTTAAAGTACATAAAATAAGCCTGTTTAAATCCAAACATTTCAGGCTGTGAGGTTTCCAGGCATACCACTTGTCCGCCAGGCTTCACCACACGTCTCATTTCTTTTAGTACAGTCAAATAATCAGGTACATTACGCAGTCCGAAACCAATTGTTACATAATCAAATGTATTATCATCAAAAGGGAGCTCCATTGCATTTCCGTGCAGCAGTTCGATTTGACTGAAGCCGCCGTCTTTTACTTTCTGTTTGCCGACGCTCAGCATGTTTTCGCTGAAATCCAAGCCCTTTATCTCACCGGTTTTACCGGCTGCTTTTGCAAGAGCAATCGTCCAGTCGGCTGTTCCGCAGCAAACATCGAGAGCTTTGGCGCCTTCTTTTACACCCATAATGCGCATCGTTTTATCACGCCATTTTTTGTGCTGCTGAAAACTGATGACAGAGTTCATTTGGTCGTAGTTTTTATATATTTTTTCAAATACTCCATGTACCCGCTGTTCTTTTGAGTCCTGCATAATGGTTACCCTTCTTCCACTTTCTGATGATAAGTTTGATCTTGGCTGATTGTTTTCAGGCGGTTTAATAAAATATGTTGAATAGGTGAGCTTAGAGGTAGAAGTGACTCAATGCTGTTCTTTGCTTTTTTAAAACACTCTTCCAACATCTCTTCTTTTGTTTTCCCCAGCTGTATAACACTGCCGAGCACATCTAAAAATGTATCATTTCCGTTCATAAGCCGCTTATATACAAAAAAATCACTCGATAGTTTCTTCCAGCGCGGGAGATTGAAATGTTCAGACACCCGATGGAATAAAGCTGATTCAACGATGCCGACACTTTCGAAAAAATGGTGTTCGTCCTTTATCGATCGATCATACAGACGAATTTTATGTTCATTGATTTCTTTAATTGCTGTAGCGAGCGTTCTAATCATATAGATATCCTTCATTTCAGAGAGTAATGAATAGTACAATCCGCTGAAATAATCGCCCGCAAGAACAGTCAATTGGCGGTTCTTGTTTTCGTCTCGTTTTATGACTCTGGCTGTCGTTACTTCATCATGGGTATCAAGGGCGCTTTGTACAAGCATCGCTGTTACAATATAGTTTTCTCTGTCATTGTGTTTTATGTCGGCTTCCTCAAATAATGCATGAAAAAGAAGAAGCTTATCCTCATCAATCTTAGGCGCAGAAATATGCTTCGCTAAATAGGGATGAGACAGCTTTTGTTTTATTTTCGTGTTTAGATTGGCTAAAGTTCCGTAGATGTCTTGCAAAAATATCACCCTTGTCCCCAAATTCACATTTATTTCTAAATCATATGTATGAGTTTTATTTTGTCATAAGATTACGCAGGTATCATTATAGCATAAAAAAAACAAATTGGCTGTATCCACCCGCTGTTTGAGAGCATTTGCTTTGAACAGCGGGGACAGCCAGCTTATTTTTTTTCGCTTTTCATTTCTCCGTATGCGGTTTGAATGAGCGCCTCTCCTCTGACTTTAATGGCAGAAGTATGCTCTGTAAACTGAGCAATGATCACTTCTCCCTTGTCGAGTTTTTCGGAATGGTGAAACTTAGTGTCCGTTCCCCTTGTCAGGCCGATCACATTCACTCCATCCTCAATTGCCTTAATGACGACAAAATCGCTTGAATGCTTTTCGTTCATTTATAGCACCCTCTATCTTTATTAGTCCTGGCGTTTAATATGTTCCAATACTTCTGAACGTGCAGCAGCATCATCTTTGAAAATGCCTCTGACAGCTGAAGTGACTGTTTTGGCGCCCGGCTTTCTTACGCCCCGCATTGTCATGCACATATGTTCCGCTTCAACAACAACCATTACGCCATGCGGATCAAGCGTTTCTACGATGCTTTCTGCAATTGTAGAAGTGATGCGCTCCTGAAGCTGCGGGCGCTTTGCAACTGCCTCAACGGCACGCGCCAATTTGCTGAGCCCTGTGACTTTTCCGCCCCGCGGTATATAGGCAACATGTGCTTTTCCGTAAAAAGGAACAAGGTGATGCTCACACATAGAATGAAACGCGATATCTTTTACAAGAACAAGCTCTTCATGGTCTTCCCCGAAGATAGTCTGGAAATGTTCTTTAGGATCTTCATTCAAGCCGGAGAATACTTCGGCATACATCTTTGCGACTCGTTTCGGAGTATCAAGAAGCCCTTCTCTGTTTGGGTCCTCTCCGATCGCTTCTAAAATTTGACGAACAGCTTGTTCGATTTGTTCTTTATTAACTTCTTTCATGTTCTGTGTCCTCCACCAATGAATACATTTAATTTCGATTCTAGCACATATGCCCCGCTAAAAGCAAAGTGAATGCACACGCTCCTAAAAAATGAAAAGCCCCTTAAGAAGGGGCTTTTCTGTGAAGAAATATAGTGTATGTAAGCTAGATGCATACACGATCTATATTCACAATTATTTTCCGGCAACTGCGTCTTTAAGCGCTTTACCTGGTTTGAAAGCAGGTACTTTGCTTGCTGGAATTTCGATTTCTTCACCTGTTTGAGGGTTGCGTCCTTTACGTGCAGAACGTTCACGCACCTCGAAGTTACCAAAACCGATCAGTTGGATTTTATCACCGTTTTTAAGTGCATCTAAGATCGTATCAAAAACAGAGTCAACTGCTTTTGTCGCGTCTTTTTTAGACAATTCGCTTGCTTCCGCAACCGCATTAATAAGTTCTGTTTTGTTCATGCCTTTCACCTCCTCCCAAAAGGAATACTCAGTTCGTTTATTATCATTTCTTCACAGTTCAGTCTGATTCTAAACCTGCCTGAGAAAAAAATCAGACAAGCAAGAGAAAGACAATTAAACGGCTTTTAAGAAAAACTGCACTCCAAGGAAGGTTTGTCCATCAGAGTGAAGAATTTCTGTATGTAGAGTAACACATATAAAAAGCCATATCAAGCATTTTAAAGCGTCAATCCCTTGCTCGTCAAGGATTTAACGTGATTTACCGAACAAATATTCCTTTTTTTCCTTTTTTCATCCTATTCCTTGATCCTTTTCCAATATTAAGAGCAAAGAAAAAAGACCTCCTATTCTATAAAGAGGTCTTCCCGCATTACAGGATAATGGCGATTAAGCCGCCTGATCCTTCGTTTATGATTCTTTCTAATGTTTCTTTTAATTTATATCGTGCGTTTTCAGGCATCAGTGACAGCTTTGCCTGAATCCCTTCTCTCACAATAGAGCTGAGTGATCTGCCAAAAATGTCAGAGTTCCAAATTGAAAGCGGATCATCCTCAAAGTCCTGCATTAAGTAGCGTACCAGTTCCTCGCTTTGTTTTTCAGTTCCGATAATCGGCGCGAATTCGCTTTCGACATCCACTTTGATCATATGGATTGACGGTGCGACAGCTTTCAATCTCACGCCAAACCTGGAGCCTTGCCGTATAATTTCCGGCTCATCCAGACTCATGTCAGTTAAAGCAGGCGCTGCAATGCCGTATCCCGTCTGTTTGACCATTTTTAAGGCGTCAGACACCTGGTCATATTCCGTTTTCGCATGGGCAAAATCCTGCATCAGCTCTAGCAAGTGGTCTCTGCCCCTGATTTCAACGCCTACCACTTCTTTTAAGATTTGATCATATAAATGGTCCGGCGCATACAAATCAATTTCTGCAACCCCTTGGCCGAGCTCAATCCCTGCTAATCCGGCACTTTCAATAAACTCAAACTCGCTGAATTGACCGACAACCCTGTCGACATCACGGAGCCGTTTAATATCCTTAACAGTTTCCTTTACTGACTCCTGATAGCTCTCGCGAAGCCAATGGTTTTCTTTCAGCACCATGACCCAGCTTGGGAGATTTACATTTACTTCAAGCACCGGAAACTCATAAAGAGCCTCTCTGAGAACATTGAGTACATCGTTTTCACGCATACTTTCTACACTCATTGCCAAAACAGGGATATCGTATTTCTCGCTTAAATCCTGGCGCATCGCCTCTGTTTCCGGGTGATACGGTTTTACTGAGTTAATGACCATAATAAAGGGTTTTCCGACTTCTTTCAGCTCTTCAATGACTCTTTCTTCTGCCTCTATATAGTCACTTCTGGCGATATCACCAATCGTGCCGTCTGTCGTAATGACCACTCCGATGGTCGAATGCTCTTGAATCACCTTCCGCGTTCCGATTTCAGCAGCCTCATGGAACGGGATTGGTTCTTCGTACCAAGGCGTATTAATCATCCGCGGACCGTTTTCATCCTCGTATCCTTTTGCACCCGGCACTGTGTAGCCTACACAATCTACTAATCTTATATTGACATCGAGTCCGTCTGATACATGAACAGACATCGCCTGATTCGGAACAAATTTAGGCTCTGTAGTCATAATCGTTTTTCCGGCTGCGCTTTGCGGCAGTTCATCCTGCGCACGTGCCCGGTCTGCTTCATTGCTGATATTCGGGAGCACCACAAGCTCCATAAATTTCTTAATAAACGTGGATTTCCCTGTACGGACAGCACCAACGACTCCTAAGTATATATCGCCTCCTGTTCGTTCAGCGATATCCTTGAAAATATCGACCTTTTCCAAGTGATCCCCTCCCGGACTTCCTATCCTTATCAATTTTATTAACCTTTTTCAATCAAACACAGGACACTATATGTGTATGACGTTGTCCTATTTCAATATGACATCTTTAGAAAATTTTTCATCCTTAATCTATTAAAGTATAAGAAAACCTTTCTCCCTATTTGTATGCAAGGGAGAAAGGTTCATTCCTTTTTTATATCATTTTCTAAAAAAACAGGTTCTTGTTTGTCATTAACGGTATATTTCACTGAAAATGCGGGGACGAAAGGCGTCTCTTCCCATATCATGTCCTGTATTTCCGTGCCGGGTTTAAACGTTTTTTTGCTTTTTTTGAGACAGGAAACGAGCTCTGTCCGATAGTCAGCATAAATTTCTCCGTCTCCGTCAATCATAAGCGGCAGGGAATTTCCTGAGATTGGGCTTGTGACAGAAAGAGAGTCAGCCTCCCCTAGTTTTTTCCCATCAAGTGTAAACAAGTCCCGCGCTAATACATCCTGATATGGCGGATATTTATGTTCTTGGCGGTACATTTGAACGCGCAATTTGATATCTCGTATTTTTTCAGCCATCTTTACATCAATCAGTTTAACAGTCGGATTGTCCTCTACATCGACAAGCACGTATTGATAGTCTCCGCCGCTTTCATATGCCGTGCTTGGAGGTTCGGCCATATATCTCGGCGCTAAACGGTTAAAATCTATCGGATATTTTTGATAAAGCGGTGTTGACATATCTTTTGTTTGAATCGGTAGCAGTCCTCCGTTTGCCTTTTGAAATTCATCAACGGCAGATTGAACCAGCTTTAATTGGTCCTGATATGGAGTGGCTTGTACACTGCTTTTCCGCTCATGTGGATATAAACATCCTGATAAGAAAATCACTGCTACAAAGATCATAGCGCACTTCAGTTTAACCATACAGCACTTCCTTTTACAGCTTTATTCATTAACAGGGCCGCTGAATACCACCACAAATACAATAATTCCTGAAATCAATACACACATGTAAGCAAACGATGAAACCGCAATCTTCAGAAAACGGTTTCGGCATTTAAAACGGCTTAAATAGATGCACGCTACGGCCAGAAACATCAGCCCCATGGAACCAAGAGCAAACCACATTTTGATCAATGCCAGACTCAAATAAACCGCGCCCCCTCCGACATTTGTTTTGTAAGCGTTATATTTTATTTTAATATACAGGGCTTGAAAAGATCAACCAGATTTTCCATCCTTTGATAGAATAAAAAAACTGAAGCAAAGAGGGGGACTTTGCTTCAGTCAAGTTGACTATATTCACCTACGTTTAAGAAACACTCTCTTGGACTTCGATGCTATAGTATGCGACGTTGCATACAGATGCATCCTCTCTTGCCTAAATCGGCAAAATGTTTCAGGAGATCCCAAGGTCTGGGTATTCTTCTGTGTTTCGGGCTTTCGTGCAATTAGAATATGCGGACTTTTATTCCGTTGCCACTTTTATTTTACTTGGTTATCAAATGTATTCACCAAGTCCTCCATCTCGTGGGTTTTCCCTCTCGCCATTAAGGATTCAACAGCGGTTTCTACCTTTTGTCCATTAAATAGGACTTGATGGAGGGCTTCTGTAATTGGCATTTGCACCTGATATTTTTCTGAAAGCTGGTAAGCCGCTTTTGTCGTGCGCACTCCCTCAACGACCATTCCCATTTCTTCAAGAACGTCCTCAAGCTTGTACCCTTTTCCGAGTAAATTGCCGGCACGCCAGTTTCTGGAGTGAACACTTGTGCACGTAACAATCAGGTCGCCGACACCTGTCAAACCGGAAAACGTTAGCGGATTCCCGCCCATTTTTGTGCCGAGTCTTGCAATTTCAGCAAGACCACGCGTAATCAAAGCAGCCTTGGCATTATCGCCGTATCCTAAGCCGTCTGTGATGCCAGCAGCAAGGGCGATAATATTTTTCAGAGCGCCTCCGATTTCTACACCGATAATATCAGGATTTGTGTACACCCGAAAATTGTGATTTATAAATAGATCCTGCACCTCTTCTGCAGCCTGCATGCTCTTTGAAGAGGAAGTGACGGTTGTCGGATGCCGGAGTCCTACTTCTTCAGCATGGCTCGGCCCGGAGAGCACAACAATGTCCTTTCTGACTTCACTCGGGAGCTCAATTTCCATAATTTCAGAAATGCGCAGGAGTGAATCCGGCTCTATCCCCTTACTCACATGAACAAAGACTGCTTTTTTCGTCATAAAAGGCACTGCCTGTCTCAACACTTCCCGAATCGCTTTGGTTGGTACAGCAACTATGATGAAATCTGCGTCTGTAACAGCTTCTTTCATATTAGTTGTCCCTTTCATAGTTGTAGGCAGCTTAACATTAGGCAAATAGTCTTTATTCTCATGCAGCTCATTGATTTGATGTATTAACTCTGCACGGTGAGCCCAAACGCACACTTCATTACCGTTATCGGTTAAAACTAAAGCCAGCGCGGTTCCCCAGCTCCCTGCTCCAAGCATTGTTACTTTTTTCATTTTGATTCACACCTTTTTATTTTCTAGCTCTTGCAAATATTTTGATTGGTGTTCCCTCAAAACCGAACGCGTCTCTGATTCGGTTTTCTAAAAATCGTTCGTATGAAAAATGCATCAGTTCCGGATCGTTTACAAACACAACAAAACTCGGCGGCTTCACCGCAACTTGAGTCGCATAATAAATTTTCAAGCGCGACCCGTTATGAGTCGGTGTCGGGTTCATTGCTACAGCATCCATAATGATGTCATTTAAGACATTCGTCTGGACACGAAGTGAGTGATTTTCACTCGCTTTAATGATTGCAGGCATGAGCGTATGAATCCGTTTTGTCGTTAATGCTGACATGAACAGAATCGGTGCATAGTCAAGGAATTGAAAATGATCGCGGATATTTTGTTCAAATTCTTTCATCGTGCTCTCATCTTTATCAACAGCATCCCATTTATTCACTACGATTACGACAGCCTTGCCTGCTTCATGTGCGTATCCCGCGATGCGCTTGTCCTGTTCGATAATGCCTTCCTCACCGTCAAGCACCACCGCAACAACTTCGGAGCGGTCGATGGCTTTCAGTGCCCGCAGCACGCTGTACTTTTCAGTCGTTTCATATACTTTACCTTTTTTTCTCATGCCGGCAGTGTCTACAATGACAAAATCTTGCTGGTTATAAGTAAATGTTGTATCAACGGCATCTCTAGTCGTTCCCGCCACGTTACTCACAATGACACGGTCTTCGCCAAGAATCGCGTTTACCAGAGAAGACTTCCCTACATTCGGGCGTCCGATTAGGCAAAATTGAACGACTTCATCATCGTATTTTGTTTCAGGGATGTTTTTGAAATGCTCTGCTGCGGCATCCAATAAATCACCGAGTCCCAGCCCGTGTGTTCCTGAAACCGGATAAGGTTCACCAAAGCCCAACGAATAAAAATCATAAATATTCGCTCTCATTTCTGTGTTATCCAGTTTATTTACCGCTAAAACAACAGGCTTTTTCGTGCGGTACAAAATTTTCGCTACTTCTTCATCAGCAGCTGTCACACCTTCACGGCCATTCACCATAAAAATAATGACATCCGCTTCATCCATGGCGATTTCAGCCTGCTCGCGTATCTGTGTTAGAAACGGCTCATCACCGATATCAATACCGCCCGTATCAATCAAATTAAAATCATAATTCAGCCATTCAGCCGAGCTGTATATCCGATCCCTTGTCACTCCAGGGGTATCTTCTACTATTGAAATTCTCTCACCCGCAATCCGATTAAAGATTGTGGATTTTCCTACATTCGGTCTCCCGACAATGGCTACGACAGGTTTACCCATAGTACCCTTCCTTTCGATCCAGCCGCTTTCATTTTTACATAAATTCTCAACCGGTTATTTAAATCATCTCATTCACTTTTATGAAAAGAAACCCTTCAGAGGAAGGGCTTAACTCATTTATTATATCAGTTTTTACTGGGATCACAACTATTCTTAAAAATGTTTCACGATCAAATAGACATCTTCCCCAATTCTATGGGCAATTCCGTCAAGGATCGCCTCAAGGTTTTTAGCGAAAAGCTCCATCTCTTTTTGGTCATCACAAAAAAAGATAGGTGTCCCTCCCGAAGCCCGGTTCCGGTTTGTTGTGATGACAGACAAAATCACTTTCGTCAGCGATTCACTCATCCTATCACCTTATCCTGTTTTTTGATAAATTCCGTAGGCATTCTGATTGCATTTTCCAAGGTCGGAACATTGCTGATAATCTGAACAGCTGTATCCGGGTGATGAATTTGCGGCAGGACAAAAACACCCACTCTTCCGTCATTAAGATCCCGTTTCGCAATTGGCGTCAGGGACGGCTCCCCTGAGTCCCGATACACTCCCAGCACATTGGAAACATCAAATAATATGGCCTGACGCTGACCCAGGTTGGCAATGGTTGCAGCTGAATTAAAATTTTTAGGCGTTAAAATAAACCCCATGCCATGCTTTAAAATCAGCTCCTGTTTCTCTGGAAGTCCAATGTTCATCATATAAATATTATCAACAAAAAGACCCGGCCCTTCAAAGTGAGGCTCTATGTACTCGATATCCACAATATCTTTCAATACACTGCCGGACATAAATTTCATTGCCAACAAAAAACAAACAACAGCGGTTATAACCGCAACCCAGATTGAGAAAAACACGTACGCCGATGTTGTCAATAGAGCAGTAAAGATTACGATATAATTTCTGCTTTCAAATGCAATGGCGATTCCTTCAATATAAGTGCTTCCTCTTGAAACAAGTTCGTACGAATCCATTTGTGTCAGCGTATTCCGCTCCATATTTCTGACATCTCTGAATTGAGTGGCTGCAAGAGTCAAAAACGTGATAGCCGTAAACTCCTCCTGCAATAGCGCAGGCATAATAATTGCCCCTAACCCTGCTGCAATAAGCCCAAGTGCAATATGAATGACTTTCCCATGAATATAGGTTGGATACTGGCGGTAATCTGTTTTCAGCATATACAGCCTTGTGGCGACTCCTGCTACGACCCCCGCAATAATCGGATAGATGTAATCGCTCATGACATTTTAGTAGCTCCTTTGTTTGATCTTTTGCCTCTATGGCCAATTTGACTGGCAAGCTGTTCATATTTTGATATACCAAACAGCAATATCATCCCTGCAGAGCATGCGTTTAGCCATTGAAAACCTCCAACAGCCGTATGCCCTGCCAATTGTTGAATGACAAAAGAATACACCAGTTCGCCTTGGCACATTCCAAGGACATATAAGGCAAGCTGCTTCTGAAAATCCCTTTCAACAGAAGCAGTCAAAAGCACACATAATACAACAGCGGCCCACTCAGGTTTTATGATGAACCAAACTGGATCATATAATGCAAAAAGATAAACAAACGCATACCCGGACACAAGCGTCAGGTGCACCATGATATAGCGAAATCGTTTATACATCCCGAAATATCCGGCATAGACGCACCCGCAAACGAAAAACATCACGTATGCCGCATTCAGTGAAAAATATAAAGTAAAGTGATGTATGCTTAAGATGATATTAGTCAAAATAAATAATGAGACGGCAAATCGCCTTTTCGTCTTTCCAAGAATAAAGGTTGTCAGTACCCACAAAAACCACATTGACCAATAATAATAAAATTGTTCCATATCGCTTCCTCCATACTCCCAGTATGGAGTCTAAACACTTTTTTTAAACAAACCGCCTCACGTAAAGGAGAATGATCATGGGAAAAGACAGACAGGAGAAAAAACTCAAGGCTTCTGGCAGAGTGGAATCAGACCGAGACCAATCGATTCACTATGACGGAGCCACCAGCCTTGAACAAAACGGTAAATTCAAAAAGCGTAAATCATAATACAAAAAGCCCAAAACTCACACGGTTTTGGGCTTTCCTTATCCAACTATCAACGTACATTGTAATTGGAAGTATGAATGCCTCTCTCTGTCAGCCAGTGATGAGTCTCACCTTTTATGACAAGAGGAGCCTTTTGCAAATCAGAAATTGTTCTGGTGCCGAGCACAGTCATAATCATTTTTAATTCCTCTAGGATCAGCTGAATCTCTTCTAGCAGCCCTTCTTCGCCTTTTTCAGTCAGCGCCTTTAAGAAGTGCCCTGCCATTCCTATACAGGAAGCCCCGAGAGCTATCGCCTTCGCGGCATCAAGCGCATTTTGAAGGCCGCCAGACGCAATCATTGGTTTATCAGGAAACTCAGAGCGGATTTCCGCCAGGCTCGCTGCTGTTGAAATACCCCATGAGTTGAAAAAGGTGATCTGCCGCTGTCTTCGGAGATTTTCTATTTTCGAGAAATTTGTCCCTCCGTAACCGCCGATATCAACAGCTGCCGCACCTGCCTCATACAGCTTTTTTGCTGATTCTTTGCTCATTCCGAAGCCTACTTCTTTTATTATGACAGGCACTTTGACTTCGCTGCAGATTTGTCCAATACGGGAAAGAGCTCCGCTAAAGCTTCTGTCGCCTTCTGGCATGACAATTTCCTGAATGACATTCAGGTGAATCTGCAGCGCGTCCGCCCCAATCATTTCGACAGCTTCCTTCGCCTGACGGGCTGTCGCCTCGCTTCCGAGATTGGCAAAAATCAGCCCATTCGGATTTTCCTTTCGGGCGATTTCATACGAATAGCGTTCAGACGGGTCTTTTAACGCCGACATTTGCGAGCCGACAGCGAGAGGGATACCAGCTATTCGAGCTGCTCTAGCAAGCGCCTTATTAATTTCATATGTAAGTTCTCCGCCGCCGCCAGTCATTGCATTGATAAAAATCGGCGAACTGCTTGAAAGTTCGCCGATTTTTGTGGAAATATCTACTTGTTCTAATGCAAGATCGGGCAGACTGACATGAACAAACGTAATATCATCAAGGCCCGTCTCCCGCTTTTGGCCGGTAGACAGGGCATGATTGATGTGTTCTCTTTTCCGTTCTGCTCGAGTCACGTTTATCACCAATTATTTTAGTTTATTAAGCTTATCTCCGATCAGATCTCCAAGCTGGAAGCCAGTGCTTGTTTCTTCCTTCGCCTGATATTGGCGGTAATCCTCTTGATCGGCTTTCGGCGTTTCTTCAAGCTCACGCATGCTTAATGAAATGCGCTCTTCATTTTCATTCACATCAAGAACCTTCACTTTTACAGTCTGTCCTTCTTCAAGAACTTCATGCGGCGTGCCGATGTGTTTATTAGAAATTTGAGAAATATGAACGAGACCTTCCACGCCAGGAAGAATTTCAACAAACGCACCGAAGCTCACGAGGCGCTGAACCTTTCCTTCAAGCACATCACCCGGTTTGACTTTCTCCCCAACTTGGCTCCAAGGTCCAGGCAGCGTTTCTTTAATAGATAGAGAAATACGCTCATTATCCCGGTCAACCGATAATACTTTCACTTTTACTTCCTGTCCTTCTTCCACAACGTCAGATGGCTTTTCAACGTGGGAGTGGGAAAGTTGTGAAATGTGCACAAGTCCGTCAATACCGCCGATATCAACAAACGCGCCAAAGTCAGTCAGGCGCTGCACTTTACCATCAAGTACACTTCCAACCTCTAGAGACTGAAGAAGGTCTTGTTTTTTATTCGCTTGCTCACTTTCAACAACCGCACGGTGTGAAAGGATGACACGGTTTTTATCACGGTCAAGCTCTACTACGAGCAGAGACAGTGTTTTTCCTTTATAGTCAGTAAAATCTTCTACAAAATGCGCTTCTACAAGTGATGCCGGAATAAAGCCTCGAACGCCGATATCAACGACAAGACCGCCTTTTACGACATCTTTTACTTCAGCTTCAAACACTTCTTTTGTTTCAAATTTTTTCTCAAGGTCTTCCCAAGCGCGGTCTGCATCAACAGCACGTTTAGATAAAATCAAAGCATCGTCTTCCACTTTTGTTACTTTCAGGTCAAGCTCATCGTCTACTTTTACGACATCCGATGCTTTCTCTACATGAAGACTTGATAATTCACTGATTGGAATAATACCGGACTGTTTGACATTGATAATTTCAACATCGACATGCTTGTCCTCTACCTTTGTCACAATCCCTTTTACTACATCTCCAACCTCTGGCACTTGAACATCAATTTGATTCATTTCCTCTGTCATTTGAATAACCTCCTTGGTCCAAACCTACACAGCTTAATTAAAAACGGTTTGAAAGCTGAACACGTATCATACATGTTCGCTTTTAGCCGAATATGTATTAAAGAATCATCCAAAAAGATTTTGAATGATCAATAAAAAGTTTTATTAGTATTAACTTCTAATAAAAGGACAGGTTTGTCAAGCAATAACATTCTTTCTTTGTTGAAAAATTCAAAAAAAGTGGCCTCCGCTGGTATCAGCGGGACTTTTGCTCCACTACATCAAGAATTTTTTCAGCAACTTCCTGAATGGAGAGAGAAGTCGTGTCGATTTCAAGCGCGTCATCTGCTTTTCGAAGCGGAGAAACTTCGCGCTCTGAATCGAGTTTATCTCTTCTTGCAATTTCCTCAATTAATGTTTCATAGTTGACATCGTAGCCTTTTTTTACATTTTCTTCATAACGGCGTTTCGCTCTCTCTTCAACAGACGCCAAAAGAAAGATTTTCACTTCGGCATTTGGGAGTACGTGAGTTCCGATATCACGCCCATCCATGACAACGCCGCCTTTTTCGCCGAGCTGCTGCTGGCGTTTCACCATTTCTTCCCTGACGCTTCTGTGCTTGGCAGCAATTGAGACCTGATTGCTGACTTCGTCTTTTCTGATGTCCTCAGTCACATCTGTGCCGTTGACAAGCACCTTTTGTCCTTCTTTGGTTGTGATCAGCTCAATAACTGTTTGCTTTAACAGCTCAGCCAATTTTGCCTCATCTGTCAAATCAACTTTTTCTTGTAAAGCCACATACGTAATGGCCCGATACATCGCTCCCGTATCAATATATATGTACGATTTTTTCTCAGCCACAATTTTGGCAACGGTGCTTTTCCCCGCAGCAGCCGGGCCGTCGATCGCAATCGATAATTTCTTTTCCATAATTCCTCTCCTTGCTCTTTTCTCCTCTATGGATTGTATCATGAACTTTATGAAAAAGGGTGAAAAATTCCTGAATAATTAATGTTTAATGGTTTCTACCCAATCATTAACCTCCATTTTATCAACCCCTTCATATTGAATCACTTTTGAGACATAAGGTTCAATATGCTGATAGTGAAAAAGAAACTGGATACCAACTAAAATCACTGCCTGAATGAACAATAATTTGAGCAGCAGCCGTTCAAAGGTCTTCATCGGCCCACCTCCATTACAAATATAGTATGGAAGTGTTTGCCGATGTTTATTCCAACCGTGCTTTCCTTCTCTTGTTTAACTGGCGGCGGATGCAATACTGAAGAAGGAGCTGCTGGTCACCTGCTGAAATCTCCGAATACTCCAAGGTCATTTTACGTTTGCCGGTTTTTGAATCATCATAAACGCGTCTGACAACCGCGGCAGCCTCTACTTGATGCGTTTTCTCCTCTTCCTGAAGGCTGATGAAAAGGCGCAGCGTATCCCCGTGCTGAAAAGAATAGCCGCCTGTCAAAATCAAAGCGATACCGCCAGCGCTGATATTGTACGAGAGTGTATGAAACTTGTCTTTTTCATCTGCCGGCTCGACCAGCACATCCAATACCGCGTCAATTCTTACATATTGCCGGCGCTGAATTCGTTTCATTTTTTCACGGGGAGGCACTTCAAGGCGAATCATTTGAAGCTTGTCCTTCACTTTTCCCTTCATGCGGCTTGAGAAGCGGTAAGGCACTTCGTCTTTACCGACAAACTCTACCGTTACTTCAGTATCGTGATGTAATATCACGGTTCTTCCTGTGTGTACATCAACTGGATATGCGATCAGGAGCTCTCCGTTTTCAATGCTCACAGCTTTGCTCTTTGCTATTTTTAATTGATTTTCTTCTATGTATTCTAAGTGTACAGTATCCCCAATTTCTATCATTGACTTCACTCTTTCGCATTCAATATATTCACTTTTTTATTAAATCATGTAATGGAAAAAAGGAAAAGACTTTTAGTCCTTTCCTCCTAGTTTTTATAGGTCTTTATATATAGGTTCGGCATTTTTTAGTTTTTCGACCTTCTCTTCAGTTCCGTCATTAGCATTTATATACATTCTGAATGTATCATTTTCAATCGTACCCAGCATTTCATAGCACAATACTTCCTGGCCTAATTCATTTGTGATCACAGCAAGCCTTGTTTCTCTCACTTCTACATTTTTGTTTAATTTTGCTTTTGCATCTTGTTCAGAAATAACCGGCTTTGGTATGTCTCTTTTTCTGTGGGATGTTAAGAAATCGCGTGCTGAAAAACCGACAACCTCGCCGTCATCCAAGGCAACTTTCATACGGATGGCTTCTGGATACATCCTGATATTATTTTCTATTGGAACATATGAGAATACACCGATTTTATCGTATTGCGCGCTTTCATCGATTTCCAGATCTTTTGTTTCATATCCGTTTTTCTTTAGAAAAGCAAGGGCTCGATTCGAACCATCATTCAAGCTGATTTTTTGATCTTTCACTTCTCTGTTCTGGATTAAATAAACCGGGTGTCCGCCTTTTTTTGTAATATCCATATATATCGCTGCTTTATGATCAGGATCTTTCATACTGATACTGTAGACGTCACGGTTTGTTTTTTTCCCGCTCTTTATCACTTTGATTGCATAATTGTCATCCGGTGCAAAGCGTTGGGCAATTTGTTTGGCTTCCTGTGCAGAAATTTCTTTCCCCTTCAGATGGGCAAAACCTTTCTCTTCTTTTTTGGTGCTGGTGAAACTAGGGCCAAGATCTGTTCCGGAGGAGAAGGACCCGACATTTTTTTCAACCGTTTTAAAGCTGTTGATGATCGTGTTATCACTCTGTTTTTCGTCAGAGGCCAGCGCCATCTCTACATCCATCCAGCGCAAGTTCTTGCTCATGACAAGGTGCTGAACGTGGCGCAATTCATTTTGGATATCTTCTGACTGCTGATAAAGCTTATTTAGCGAAGTATACTCTTTTTCATCAAGCGGTTTTTGATCCAAATCTCTGATTGACGTTTTGTAGCTGAAATCGCCGATCTTGGATAACAGCTCTTCCGTTTTGTTAAACGGCATTAATGTAAGCGGCAGCTGACTGACACTGTTATGGGCTTCTGATGTAATTCTCCAAACATCTATCAATGCGGGGGACAGTGATTTTTTGCTGTTCATGGCAAGCGTTGCGCCAATTTTATCATGCAGCTGGTCTACCTGATAGGTGAGCTCATGAAACGCCCGCTGATAGTTATTTTCAGCATGAAGAAGGACAGCGTCTTTTTCCTGGTGCTCTTTGTATCCCCAGTAACTAGTACCGACAATTGCAATACCGAGCACTGCGATTAAAATACCTCTGATCATTTATCACACCTCATTTTTATGCTTTCTTATGTCCTGCTACTCACAGAAAATGTGTTTACCGATTCTCTTAATCTGCGGGCGTCCCCAAATCCACGCGCTGGTAGCTGTATCCGGATTAAAATAATATAGCGCTTCCTCGGACGGGTCCCAGCCATTGATGGCGTCTAATACTGCTTCTTTTGCTGTTTCGTTCGGCTGCATATAAATTTGTCCGTCAGCCACCGCTGTAAAGGCAAGCGGTTCAAAAATAACACCCGCTACTGAATTTGGAAATAACGGACTGTTTAAACGGTTCAAGATAACTGCTGCAATCGCAACCTGTCCCTCGTACGGCTCGCCACGCGCTTCCCCGTAAACCGCTTGAGAAAGCAGCCGAATATCATTATTGGAAAAACCGCCCGGCATGTTAGCTGCAACCGCATCCTGTTTTTTTGTTTTTGCAGGCGTGTTGTTTTGCTGTTTATTTGCTTGCTGTTGCTGTGTTATTTTTTCAGCAGGCTGTTTCTGCCGCGTCTCTGCTTGCTGCCTTGCTTTTTGAGTCGCTGTTTTTGACGGTTTCGTTTGGTATTTCAGCGGTATTTTTCCGTAATGCGTGAATGTATTGCCTTTTTGAAGCTGCTCCATGACATATTCACGGTAATATTTAGACTTAGATATCAAGGTCTGTTTGGTTTGGGCTCCGACCAGACCGTCTATCTCTTTTAAGCCGAATTGATCCTGAAAGTTCCGTACTGCCCAGTATGTCCCCCATCCATAAACCCCGTCAATTTTCCCATTATAATATCCGTTATATTGAAGACGCGCCTGCAGCTCAATCACATCGTCCCCTGTTGCCCCTCTTTGAATGACTTGATTAGAAAAGGCTGAAATTGTTTCAGTATTGATAAACGTCGTAATTATAAAGGAAAATAAGATGAGACATGCCATAATCGATCCTTTGGACTTCATCTTTTCAAGCCTCCTACAGCAAATTTTTGAGTGTAAACGTATTTTCTGTAACGAGGTTATTTTTATACACTCTTTCCTTCTTATCCCTCACAGCTTAAAAATTTCAACAAATCAAAAAGCCGCACTATGGCTGTGCGGCTTTTCTATATCTGCATCATATTGACAGAACGGGCTTTTTTTGCTTTTCGTAAACCAAACCACCATAAAAATAACATAAATGGAAGCATGTAGTAGACCCAGTTGCTGAGGGCTGTCAGGATAAAGTCATACGACCCATGTAAAAGTGATGGCAGGACCAACGAAAGGAGAAGCCATTTCATACGTGCTTTATCAGCTGAGAAACGCGCTTTCCCGAGGTAAAACCCCATAATCACTCCAATTAAGGCATGGCATGAAACGGGCAGCAGCGCTCTGACAAACGCATGCTCCACACCATGACCGATTAAATAAAGAATATTTTCGAGTGTCGCAAAACCGAGCGATACACTTGCACCGTATACAATTCCGTCATAATGCTCATCAAAGTGGGCGTGCGGATAAACACTGATCATTAAAATAAACCATTTCAATGATTCCTCCAAAAAGCCAGAAGACAAAAAAGAAACAAAAAAGCTTCCGCCTCCCACATTCTCTTTTTGAAGTACATACTGGATAAACATAGTGGGAAATACAAGAACAACCCCAAGAAAAAATGAGCGAAGCACCATATGTACAGGTTCATTATCATACTGATCTTTTAAATAAAAATAACTTAACAGCGCGATGCCGGGAGCAATTCCTGCAGAGATGATTGCAAACATCAGGCAACCTCTTTCCTTTATATTCCTATGTCTATCCTACCATGTTGTGTATGAATTTACATCTGTCTGACTTTAAAAAAACAAAAAGAGCATACGAATCCTTCATATGCTCTCCTCTTTTCACTGATCTTCTCTTTTTGCAATTTCGTTTGCGATGTGGCCGCCGTGAAATCTTCCGTTTTCAATGAATATTTCATTTGCGTTGTTTCCGGCAGCGATGACCCCGGCAATAAAAACGCCCTCTACATTGGTTTCCATTGTTTCTTCATTAAAAAACGGACGCCCTGATTCCTCATCGATTTTCACACCGATTTTTTTCAAAAATTGATGGTCAGGATGATATCCCGTCATGGCAAATACGAAGTCGTTTTTAATGGTAATCAGCTCCTGCTGGCCGGAGCGGAAAACGACTTCATCATCAGTGATTTTTTCTACACAAGCGCCAAATTCCATTCGGATTGTACCGTTTCTTACTAAGGATTCGAATTCTGGCAGAATCCATGGCTTAATGCTTGAAGAGTATTCATTGCCCCTATATAAAACGGTGACACGCGCTCCTGATTTTACGAGTTCAAGCGCAGCATCTACACTTGAATTTTTCCCGCCGATAACGACGACGTCTTTATCGAAATACGGATGTCCTTCTTTAAAATAATGGAATACTTTCGGCAAATCCTCACCGGGTACGTTCATATAGTTTGGATGATCATAATAGCCTGTGGCAATGATGCAGTATGGCGTTGAATACGTCTCTTTTGACGTTTCGATAACAAATGTATTGTTTTCTGCTTTTGTCACTTTTTGCACCATTTCAAATGCATTCACACGGATCTTTTTTCGCTTCACGACTTCCCTATAGTACGACAAAGCCTGAATTCTGACAGGCTTTCTGTTTTCGGTAATAAATGCCACGTCACCGATTTCAAGCTTTTCACTTGAGCTGAAAAAGGTTTGATGCGTCGGATAATTGTAAATACTGTTAACGACATTGCCTTTTTCAATGACAAGGGCATCTATGCCAATTTGTTTTAGGTGAATGGCCGCAGATAATCCGCAAGGACCTCCGCCAATAATTATTGCTTTTTCTTCAATCATTTCCGTCAACTCCTGCGATTGGGCATTCAATTCACATTTTTCTATTTCCAAATAAAAAAATCTCCTATTTTATCATAGGAGATTTTTATTTTTTATGCAAATCATCAACTTATATCCAGCCTCTAAAGCGCGAAGCTTCCGCCATTTTACGCACGCCTACCATATAAGCGGCAAGTCTCATGTCGATTCTTCGGTTGTTGGCCATTTCATATATATTGTTGAATGATTTTACCATCATTTTTTCTAATTTCTCTTCTACTTCTTCCTCGCTCCAGTAGAAGCCCTGGTTATTCTGAACCCATTCAAAATAAGAAACCGTTACGCCTCCCGCGCTTGCCAGTACATCAGGAACAAGCAGAATGTCACGGTCTGATAGAATTTTTGTTCCTTCAAGCGTAGTTGGCCCGTTAGCTGCTTCAACGACGATTTTCGCCTGTATATTATGGGCATTTTCTTCTGTAATTTGGTTTTCAATCGCGGCAGGAACTAAAATATCACAATCCAGTTCCAGCAGCTCTTGGTTCGTAATGGTATCGTTGAAAAGCTTCGTCACTGTGCCAAAACTGTCACGGCGGTCGAGTAAGTAATCAATATCCAGGCCTTCAGGGTCATACAGTCCGCCGTATGCATCGGATATGCCGACAACCTTTGCCCCTGCATCATGCATAAATTTCGCCAGATAGCTTCCGGCGTTTCCGAATCCTTGAACGACGACTCGCGCACCTTCAATATCGATGCCTTTTTTCTTCGCCGCTTCTTTTATGCAGATGGTTACACCTTTTGCTGTCGCTGATTCTCTCCCGTGAGATCCGCCAAGCACAAGCGGTTTGCCTGTAATGAACCCAGGCGAATTAAATTCATCAATTCTTGAATACTCATCCATCATCCAAGCCATGATTTGTGAGTTTGTAAATACATCCGGTGCCGGCACGTCTTTCGTCGGACCGACAATTTGGCTGATAGCTCTGACATAACCCCTGCTTAGACGCTCCAGCTCTCTAAACGACATATCCCTTGGATCACAAACAATTCCGCCTTTACCACCGCCATATGGAAGATCAATGATACCGCATTTTAAACTCATCCAAATGGAAAGTGCCTTCACCTCTTTTTCAGTTACGTTGGGGTGAAAACGTATCCCGCCTTTTGTCGGACCGACGGAGTCATTGTGCTGGGCACGATAACCCGTAAAAATCTTGACTGAACCGTCGTCCATACGAACTGGTATTTTTACCGTTAATAATCTCATCGGCTCTTTTAACAATTCGTATACTTCTTCAGGATATCCCAATTTTTCCAGAGCCTTATGTATTACGGTTTGAGTTGATTTTAAAACATCAAGTTTGTCCTCTTCTGTATGACCGGTGTTTCGATCGGCTGCCATTTGAGTTAACCTCCTAGAATCTTCTGTTTCTCACATGCTCCCTTTCAGAGAATAGTATACACCTTCATATGATCTATGCATAGGATAAACGTTATGTTTTTCCATGTTTTTTAACAAAAAAAACCGCTGTAAAAAACAGCAGTTTTTCTTCCATTCTTATGAAAAATGAGTTTGGATTGTCTCTACAGCATTTCCGTCCATAATGAGCTTACCATACTCTTGTAAGCGATAAATCGTTAATGTTGTTGGATTGCCGTATTCAGCCAGGACCGCCACAACACCCTCGGCAGTCTGTGATCCCAAGTCTTCTAGGCTTAGAAAGTACTGTCCTTCATAGTGATAGACAGTCCCTCCCGTGATACCGATCCGCTGTAAGCTTTCAGAAAGCTGAATGATATCTTCAAAGGAATGGAATTGATATATGATGTCCGCGCTTTCGTCAAGCTTGACTTGCATTTCGATGTAATCATCATCATACTCATCTTCTTCTGAATCCGCTTCTTGGTTCTTTGTTACGATCACAACCATCCCTTGTGCTTGGAGAGAATACACTTCCACTGCAATCGGTCCATTCGCTTCAAAGCCGAGCTCTGTATTTGCTTCATTCATCATATCTTTAAATAACTGGTGGACTTTAAATGAGTCCTTCCAGAGGTCTTCTTTTGTTAATCCACGATCAGTCAAATCATCGAGGGTCAAAAAGATTTTAATCTTATTGTAATTCAGACGCTCAAGCCGCATAACGTTCCCTCCTGCCTCTACTTGCACACAAATCATATAACACATTATATGAGATGATGAGTCATAGGTTCTTAATTGTTATCAGTTTACACTGAGTTCACTAGTAAGACAAGCACAATGCAGTTTTTTATAGACACACTCTTTAGAGAAGTCATTCAGGTGCTGCAAGTGTCACGATGTGTGCCTCAGGCTCCGCCCCTAAACGAAGGGGCACTTTTGTTGTGCCGTACCCGTTGCTGATGAGGTATGCAGCATTTTTAACAAAACCGGTTGTACCAAGCTCATAAGGGCCGAATTTTCCAAATCGAATCTGCCCGCCATGGGTATGTCCGCTGAATATCACATCAATACCATCATTTTCATTGATTTGCTGATGAATCTCAGGGTTATGACAAACCAGAACGTTCAACTGGTTCCCGTCAATTTCTTTAATTGCTTCTTCATAATCATCCATCTCCATCCTGATGTCATCCACTCCGGCTATGGTGATGGTATGTCCGTTATAGGTAAAAGGAACCGATTCATTTCGAAGTGTAATAATACGATACGCCTTAAAAATAGTATACAGTTCACGCTGACTGACCTCATAATCATTGTTTCCCCATACAAACATGACAGGGACACCCAAACCCGCAAGCCTTCTGACGTTTTCCTCAATTCTTGAGCAGGACACTCCACCTTCAGCTAAATCACCGCCGATTATCACCAGATCCGGCTCATGGCCCTGCGCTTCCTCTAAAAGACCGTGATCAACAATACGTTTGTGAATGTCAGATATAAAAAAAATCGTTAGAGGCGGCTTCCCCTTCATTTTTGATAACGTAAATGTATGGTTTTTTAGATGATTGCCTTTTGCCACTGAATACATTTTTGCCGTCATTGCCGCTGCCGCAATCGCTAATGCACCCGCAATTTTCATTGATCGCTTCATAAAAAACTCTCCATTCTTTTAGAACTTATCAATAAGACGGACAATAAAAAAAAGACGTTTCTATCGTTTGAGAAAACGCCCCATTTTATTTACTTTCAAAATATAGATTAATATCATATTGGTGCTTCATCAATTGAAAAACAGATTCTCGCACCTTCCATTTATCAGGCTGCGGCCAGAGATCAGTGCTTTTCTGAATAATTTCACATCTCAGTTTATGGAAATCTCCCTCGGCTTTTTCTTCTTTTTTCTTAAAATAATATGAAGTGCAGTATGCAAAAGCAGTTGCCATCATCCAAAATAAATAAAAGGTATGGCTTAGCATTTCTTGAAGAATGAGCTGAGGCGCCGGGCTTTTGATCATCATTAAAAGACATAATAAGCCTAGGCAAATGAGTGAGGTCCACCGCCACCTGCGGCATTGCGCAGCATAGTTTTCGTATTTTTGTTTTCGTTTCACCAACGCCTGTAGCATCTGTTTGGTCGGCGCGTCCGTAAATCGGTCCAGCTGGTTCCATAAGGATTCCATACGCTTCACACCTTGTCCCTTTTCATTGCTACAATATATGAGCCTGCGATCAAAAAGATGCCCGCTAATAAGTCAAAGGGATGTCCAAAATTTGCCCGGTATAAACGTCATTTCCGTTCAAATGATTATAGGCACGGATCTTTTCTTCTCCTGATCTGCTTTTATAATATTTCATGGAAATGCGGTACAGCGTTTCTTTCTTTTGAACGGTGTGCTTCACGATATGTTCCGCCTCGGTTTCTTGAACTGGTTCAGGTTGCTGCGGTATTTGTTCCTGCTCTTTTTGGACTGTTTTTTCTGGGGAAGGGGAAGCAGCCGCGCTTTTTGCTTCCTGTTTGTTCGCTGTGTCCTCTTTTTCCGCTACAGCAGGCTGCTTCTTATCAGTTGTTGTTTCTGTTTGTTTCTCTGTCTTTTTGTCTTCAGATTTTTTTTTTGACTCTTCGCGCAGAACTGTCTCTTGCATTTCTTTTTTGGCCTCTGGTTTTTGGACCACCTCGTATTTACTCTGGCTGCTGTCTATAAATACATCTTCATAATCATCGGGATTTCCCGGATGGCTTTTCATTAGATAAAATAAGGCGACAAAGACGATAACCGGCACAAATACAAACAGTACCGCGAGAGTGGTAAATAATGGCGTTCTTGTTTTGCCTTGCTTTTTTTTCTTCTCTCTTTGATTTTTTACAGATTGTCTTGTCGGAAGGCTTTCTTCATCCTCTTCGAAAAGGTCGTCCGCCAATGCGGCATTATGGTCTTCATAAAGATTCTGAGCTTTTCTTCTCTCAACTCTAGACATGTTCGTCATGTGTATCCCTCCTAACATGTTCAAAACGAATCTGACAGGCAAACACGGCATCAATAATAAAATGCGCCGTTACCGGAACAAATAAATTACCGGTCCATTCATAAATCAGTCCAAGCAAAAAGCTGATTGCCGTCACCATGATAAATAGCAGCCATTTTGTCAAATACCGAAAATGAAGAACAGCAAAAACAAGACTGGCCGCCCATAAACCAATATGGGTCTGCAGCACTCCCCTAAATAACATTTCTTCAGCGAAAGAAATTAGAAGCGTTAAAAATATAATATGAGGGATTGGCCTTTTACTGAATAATTTTTTATTGATTCCGCCGTCATCATATAAATGAGACGGACACCATTTCATGATTGCCATGTCGGCTAAAACGACAATAACTGCAAGAGAAACACCATACCAAATGATTCTTGTATCTCTAATATGCCAGAGGCTGAAAAAATCACTTATATCCTGAAAAAAGAACAAAACGGCAGCAGCGGACAACATGATGACCAGAAGCTGTGTCATGTATAGCTGCTTCAGTATATCACGGTCAGACAGATGTTGGATCAAATCCCTTTGCTGTTTCAGTTCGGCTCACCTACAGTCTTTAGACTGAATATACGGTGCAATTCCGATCTCCAGCCGTCTAATGGTGCTATTTGGACGCGCTCCTCTTTTTGTTCATACAGCGAAAGATCAAAACCGCAATGTGAACAGCATGGCATGCTTCCTTTATCGGGCTCGTATGTTTCATCAAAATAGGCTAACAACGATTGTCTTAAGCAGCCATCGCGATGAAGCAAAGCTGCCACGTGACGCATTTTTTCAAGTTTCAGCTCCATGCGATACGTGATTTCCCGCTTGATCAGATCAATAGATGTTTTCCCCTGCATAAAGAGATGGATGATCATGCGCGACTGCGTCTCTGTGATACCATATTGCATGAATAATTCGCGCAGTTTTCTTTCGTCCCGTTCTTCCGTTTCTTCCAGCACGCGAATAACATTGGCGATTTCTCCATCCGCAAGACTCTCCATTTGGATAATCTGCTCTTGCAATTCGAAATCTCCAGGCGCTCTGAGCAAAATGCTGACACTCGGTTTTCCGTCACGCCCTGCTCTGCCGATTTCCTGCATAAAAGCTTCAGCCGTCTGCGGGAGATAAAAATGTATGACATATTTGATATCAGATTTATCAACACCCATTCCAAACGCATTTGTACAGCAAATGACATCAAGCTGGTTATTAATAAATTGCTGCTGAATTAACATTCTGTCGCCAGAATCCATGCCGCCATGGTAATAATCAACCCTGCTGCTTGTTTTGTTTTTTATTTCCTCCGCTAATTCCTCTGCCCATTTCCTTGTCGGACAATAGACAATTCCCGATCCTTGCAGGTTTTCAACCAGCTGAATGACCCTATCTATTTTTTCGGCAGTATCCGCAGTATTTTCAACTTTGAGTGCAATATTCGGCCGGTTAACCGAGTTAAGATGCCGTTCGGCATGATGCAGTTCAAGCAAATTCATGACATCATGCAGCGTATCCTTCGTCGCCGTAGCCGTCAGAGCAAGCACCGGCGGATGCCCAAGTGTTTTTCTCAGCTGTCCAAGCTTTGAATAATCCGGCCTAAAATCATGTCCCCACTCCGATATACAATGCGCTTCATCAATAACGAAGAGACTGATCGGAACGCTCTTTAATTTTTCCAAAACATATGACGACTGCAAAGCTTCGGGCGACAGATACAAAAATTTGTACCGATGGATATGCTCTAAAACGAATTGTCTTTCCTGCCTGCCGAGCATACTATTCAAAGCGGCAGCCCGTTTTTCTCCCCGCGCTTTCAGCTGCTGCACCTGATCCTCCATCAAAGAAAGCAAAGGAGAAACGATTAATATCATACCGTCAAGCATGTAACCGGGCAACTGGTAGCAAAGAGACTTCCCTCCCCCTGTCGGAAGCATTGCAATGGTATCCTTTCCGCTGAGAACGCTTCTGATGATGTCCTCCTGTCCTTTTTTAAAGGAATGAAAACCAAAAAACTGATATAACACTTGCTGTAATTTAGTCATACTGTTTCACCTGCTTTGCCAATGCCAGCCTGATTTGAAAGTAGCTGAACCGCTGCTCTAGGCCTTCTCGAATTTGTTTGATCTTGTTTGTCCGCATGCTTTTGGCGAACTCAGCAATTTGGAGCTGATCCTCAGCCGAAATATATTCATCAATCACAAAAGCCGGCTCATGAAGAGAAATTTCGACGATATGGTCTTCAATTGTGGCAGTTTTCAGCTTTCTGATTTCAGCAATTCGCTGAATCGGAATCCCTTGTCTGACCATCTGCCATGTTTTTCTCGTAGACTCAGTCAGCGCATTCTCCAGATGCACATCGGAAAGAAGATCCTTTAGTATAGAATCTTCACATTGCGGCAAGGAATGAATAAAATAATGTACCGCAGCCCAAAACAAGACATAAACGTACCACTCGTCTTCTTTCAGATTGTCAGCAAGCTGCCTGCTCGTATAACCGATCCTATTATATGAAGTTAATGAGTAGACAAAGATAAGAGCTGCTTTCTCGTCAAGCCTTTGCAAATGATCCTCCAGCATTTCCTGCAAGCCCCTTGCCAGTTTTTCATGATCCTTCTGCATGTGCATGTATCGCTTGACCCAGTGAAGCGTCTTATAATCTTTTGTGACGGGAATATACTGTCTGCTGCTGCGCTGCTTATTTGACAATACCTGTACGAGAAGGGAAAGTCTTTTCCAGAGCACGCTTGCGGCCTGCTGAAAATAAGCGCCGTGGCAATGGGCTGGCCAAGGCCGTTCACTCAGCGCCTGCCTCAACATGCTTTCGCCTCTTATAGTCACTCTGTATGTATCTGTTTCTGACATTGGTTCCAGAAATGACTGCTGTTCAAGCTTGCGAAGTGATCCTGATATGTCGCTTCTTGAACATTGCGGAGCCATTCCAAAATATCTTGCAGTCTGAAATAAGCCGGCATCTTGAATGGTTTGTGACGATCTTTTTCCTTTAAATAGGTGAAAAACGGCACTTCCTGTCCGTTCCCCGTTTATTTTAGAAAGGCAATCGAGAACCATAATATCAAAGTAATGTAATGACAACCTATCCACCCACATTCTTCCTGACAAAAATCGTTGGTTTGCTCTTTTTATTTTAACAGATTTTAAACATAAATCGACGTTTAAAGTCATCATTAGGGGGGATGTTATGTAGATGACCCCTTATGTGATAAGCATTCTCAATCATTTTTCTGTTGAAATGTGGCATCAACATCATTACAATAAGTAAGAGGAATAGGTGTTAAATTGATTAAATATAAAAGATTGATCCATTTGTTCCACCAAGAACAATCTGGGAGGTTTTATTCATGGCAAAGTACACAATCGTAGACAAAGATACATGCATTGCATGCGGCGCTTGCGGAGCGGCTGCACCAGACATTTACGATTACGATGATGAAGGCATCGCGTTCGTAACGCTTGACGAAAATAAAGGCGTTGTCGAAGTTCCTGAAGTACTGGAAGAAGATATGATTGACGCTTTTGAAGGATGCCCTACTGATTCCATCAAAGTGGCGGATGAGCCATTTGAGGGCGACCCGCTTAAATTTGAATAGAAGTAATCGAAAAAGCTCCCCTGCGGGAGCTTTTTTTATTTAATGAATATGCGCGCTTCTTTGCTGTTCAATCCACGGTTTAAGCTTGATAAAGATGAGTGCGAACACAATCGTAATGACAATGCCTTTTATGAGGTTAAACGGCAGGATACCAGCGACTACCGCTGTTTTCAGCGCACTGTCGGATAATGCCGGGGAGTGTAAAAACCATGTGTAGGCCGGAAGAATCAGAACATAATTCAGAATGCTCATCAGCACCGTCATAGCTGCAGTTCCAATCAGAAGACTCACTGTCAGGCCTTTTGCTGAATTCAGCTTTTTAAATAAGAAAGCAGTCGGCAATATAAAGAGTGTTCCAGCAATGAAATTTGCAATTTGTCCTACAGGCACTCCAGCCATGCTCCCCTGAATGATATATTGAAGAACATTTTTTATCGCTTCAACGGCAATACCCGCTAAAGGTCCGTATATAAGAATCGCAATAATGGCAGGGACATCACTGAAATCAATTTTTAAATAATCAGGAAGCCCCGGAAACGGAAAATTTAACAGCATCAATACAAATGCAATGCTGCTCAGCATGCTGATCACGACTAATTTTTTTACTTTCAAGTTGCTCTCTCCTTTTCGATCACATCTTACTCGAAAAGCGGAAAGGTTCTTTTTCCAGCCAATAAAAAAACCGCTCTATGATATAAAAGCGGGGTTTCAAAAATTTGGCTTGGTAAAGAAACGTTTGAAAACCTTTTTTCAAAACGCTGCTGAACCTCCATCTTCTCCCATCCAGACTATACTGTCGGCTTCGGAATCACACCGAATCCTGCTGTCAAAAACAGCTCGCGGGCTTAGAGCCAGTTGCTCATCACCGCCGGTAGGGAATTTCACCCTGCCCCGAAGATTGATCATATGAATTTGGTTCCATTATAAACGATAAATGATTGGTTGTATAGATAATTGCTTCAAATTAAAAATATCGCCAAAAGTCTCTAAAACTGGTCAAATCCTCACTTTCCTTTTATCCTTTACTGCGTCAATACACATTGACACTCTATTGAGAATATGTTAAATTATCAGATATTTAGTTTGTCAATTTAGGAGGAAATCTTACGATGTTTCGAGTATTGGTCTCAGACAAAATGAGCAACGACGGCTTACAGCCACTTATTGAATCAGACTTTATTGAAATCGTCCAAAAAAACGTAGCAGATGCAGAGGATGAATTACATACCTTTGATGCTCTATTGGTGCGAAGCGCGACAAAAGTAACAGAAGACCTTTTTCAAAAAATGACTTCTTTAAAAATCGTCGGAAGAGCCGGTGTCGGTGTGGATAATATCGATATTGACGAAGCGACGAAACATGGGGTTATTGTTATTAATGCGCCAAACGGAAACACAATTTCCACAGCTGAGCACACATTTGCGATGATCTCATCTTTAATGAGACACATCCCTCAGGCCAATATCTCTGTAAAATCCAGAGAATGGAACCGCACAGCATATGTCGGTTCGGAACTTTACGGCAAAACACTTGGAATTGTAGGATTAGGCAGAATCGGAAGCGAAATTGCACAGCGTGCGAGAGCCTTCGGTATGACTGTGCACGTTTTTGATCCTTTCTTAACAGAAGAAAGAGCGAAAAAAATCGGTGTAAACAGCCGTACGTTCGAAGAAGTCTTGGAAAGCGCAGATATCATCACTGTGCATACGCCATTAACAAAAGAAACAAAAGGCTTATTAAACAAAGAAACGATTGCAAAAACGAAAAAGGGTGTTCGCTTAATTAACTGTGCACGAGGCGGCATTATCGATGAGGCAGCTCTTCTTGAAGCTTTAGAAAGCGGCCATGTTGCCGGTGCGGCGCTTGACGTTTTTGAAGTTGAACCGCCGGTTGATAATAAGCTCGTTGACCACCCGTTGGTGATTGCCACTCCTCACCTAGGGGCATCGACAAAAGAAGCACAGCTGAATGTTGCAGCGCAAGTATCAGAAGAAGTGCTGCAGTTCGCAAAAGGTCTTCCTGTTATGTCAGCCATTAACCTGCCTGCCATGACAAAGGATGAATTCGCTAAAATTAAGCCGTACCACCAAATTGCAGGGAAAATCGGCAGCCTCGTATCACAATGCATGAAAGAGCCGGTACAGGATGTCGCGATTCAATATGAAGGCACAATTGCTAAACTTGAAACATCGTTTATTACAAAAAGCCTTCTGTCAGGCTTCTTAAAACCACGCGTTGACTCAACAGTTAACGAAGTAAATGCGGGCGGTGTCGCAAAAGAACGCGGCATTAGCTTTAGTGAAAAGATTTCCACTTCTGAATCTGGATACGATAATTGCATTAGCGTAAAAGTAACAGGAGACCGCAGCACCTTTACAGTTACAGCTACGTATATCCCTCATTTCGGAGAACGCATTGTCGAAATCAACGGGTTTAATATCGACTTTTATCCAACAGGCCACCTGGTTTACATTCAGCATCAGGATACGACGGGGGTCATCGGCCGAGTGGGACGTATTCTCGGAGATAACGATATTAATATTGCAACCATGCAGGTTGGCCGTAAAGAAAAAGGCGGAGAAGCCATCATGATGCTTTCTTTTGACAGACATTTAGAAGATAAAATTGTGAAAGAACTAACAGATGTTCCTGATATCGTGTCTGTAAAACTTATTGATCTTCCATGATGAAAAAACTCAAGCTTTGCAGCTTGAGTTTTTTTGCTTTTAACGGTTTTCTGTTTATGTATGTTTGTGCAGTACTTCTAACACGTTTCTCAGCTCGGATACTGGTATTTGCCCAGGTGCTGAAGCCTCTTCTCCTGCGCCGAATGTGCAAGCTGATCCAAATATTTCACCGCTCAGCCTGCTGACCAATCCTGTTCCCGCCATTGACATTGTGATCATCGGGCGGTCCGCATATTTTGTTTTCATGGTATATGTTGCATCAAGCAAGGTTAAAAGATCACCTGTATCCTTCGGCATTACAGCTATTTTCGGAATATGCGCTCCTAACTCCTGCATTTTTCGAAGCCGAGAAATGATCTCTTCCTTTGCAGGTGTATTCTGAAAGTCATGATTAGACATAATCACATGGACACCGTTTTCTCCCGCTAAAGATACTAGCGCTTTCACGTTCGCCTCTCCTGAAAATAGTTCAATATCAATAAAGTCTATGTCTTTTGTGCGGATAGCCGTTTCAAGCAAAGCGATATAGGAACTTACATCCATTTCTTTGCTCCCGCCTTCTTTATGCGATCTGAATGTAAATAGAAACAGCTTGTCTCTCAAAGACTCTCGCAGCTTTGAGATCATCTTTATGACTGCTTCACTGTCGTCTGCTTTTTCAAATCCATCGACTCTCCACTCTACAATATCCGGATCCAGTAATTTTACAGCTTCTGCTTCTTTTAAAATTTGCTTTTCTGTTTTACCCATCAGCGGAACGATGATTTTTGGCATCCCTTCTCCAATGGAAACTCCTTTGATTGTTAGCGTGTTCACTTATCTCAAATCCTTTCAATCCTCACTTGTTCTATTATACACTTACACTTATTTTGTGAAAATTCCTATTATATTAAAAAACAAAAAAGCCCAAAGGCTTTTTCAGTTTAAAGAAATCGGATTGGGGGCAGCGGGTACCGGTATTGGATCTGAAACATCATATTTTCCAATTTTATTTGATCTAGTTTCTGTAAAAGTCACTTCTGTAAATCCAAATTCCTTTGCTGTTAAAAGAAGTCCCTCAAGCATTAAAATACCGGTGATTGAATCCTCGACTGCCGAGTTTTTTGAGAAGTGAATATATAAATGTTTATGTTTTTCTGTTATTGATTTGATATCACCTGCGTGAATAACAGGTTCTGTATCCGGTTTACTGTTTGTTTCCATTTCCTTAAACGCTTCTTTTATTGTTTGAAACGTTTTTTCAGAGGGAACAAGAAAGTCTTGTCCGTCTTTATTGTGATACAAATAGTAAGCTTTGTTCGTCTGTGTGTGAACAGGAATTTCAGTCAAAGTGCCATAGGAGCCAACTTTTGCACCAGCCCCGTTTTGATCGGTTGAAAACTTGACTCTCTCATAAGGGCTCCATTTCATTGTTTCTTTCAGCAATTTTTTTAATAGTTTAGCGTCTTTTAGAGAATCAACCTCAATGTTCTCGTTAACTTGTATTCTTAGTTCTTTCTGTTTCTCCGTTACTTTCACTTCATCCATAAAGGATGGAATGGTGACGGCGTGATCAAGATAGCCTGATTGGTCACTGGCAAACAGGACATCCTGTATGTTTTGGTTTGAATTTGTTTTTTTGATGCTGATGGGTACGATTGTGGACGTATCGGCATCGGCAAACGCTACAGTTATATAATTGCTCTGTTCCTTTTCAGAAACAACAAACGAAGTCTGATCCAGCAACGGTGCTGCTTTTTGACTGTCTGCTGTCTCAGTTTTCGTTATAGCGTTTTCTTTAACCGCTTCTTTTTGAGGCTCTGCCTGATCAAAGAAATGAGGAGAAATAATGAAAGCGATATAAACTGCAGCAGCTGCTGCACATACGGGGCCAATCCATTTTACAGGGGGCTTTTTCTTCCGTTTTACCATCGAAAGCCGCTTGTATATGTCTTGCGGAGAACGATGGTCTTTAACTGCCGGCAGTTGACTTAACAACTCCTTTATCTGTTCTTCGTTCCAATCTGACTTCATCATCCATTAGCTCCTCCCTCAAAAGCTCCATATGTTTCCGAAGTACCTTGAGCCCTCTGTGTTGGGTCGTTTTTACTTTGCTTTCCGAGAAGCGCAGAGCATTGGCTGTTTCCTGTATTGAATATCCTTGTATAAACCGTAAGATAATCACAGCTCTTTGATCGATCGTGCATTGATCAAGCGCAGCATAAATTTCCCGGACATTTTCATGTTGAACCGCGAGTTCGTCCGGAAGCAATTGCTGATCTCTGACATCCTGTGTATCCCAATCAAATGTGCCGAGTACACGCTGTCTGATTGTCTGCTGCTTACGGAACCAGTCTATCGCCACATGGCGTGCAATCGACAATAGCCATGTTTTTTCACTGCTTCTTCCTTCAAACGTATGATATGAATTTAATACACGAATATAAACCTCTTGAAGAAGGTCTTCAGCCTGGCTTTTATCCTTTACCATATAAAATAAAAATTGGTATAAATCTTGATGGTGTGTTTTATATAACACTTGAAAGGTTTCTTCCATAGGAAACCCCTCCGTTTCTTTAGTCGTAATAATAGCTTAAAAGTTACATTACAACTATATTACGAGAAACTGGAATTTGGAAGGGAATTTATATTAACATATCCTTAAATTTTATTAAGAAAACACCCGCTTAGGTCAGCGGGTGTTTCTTATGGAACAAGATTCTTCGGCAAATTCAGACTCGACTTTATCATTTTGTCGGAATATAAAACGTAAACGTCGTTCCTTTGTCCATCCGGCTGTGCACTGTAATGGTACCGTTGTGAGCTTCCACAATATTTTTTACAATAGCCAGTCCCAGTCCGGTTCCTGCTCTGCCTCTTGTCCGTGCTTTATCTGCTTTATAGAATCGCTCAAAAATAAATGGCAGATCCTCTTCCGGTATCCCCGAGCCGGAATCTTTGACGTCTATTTTTACTCCATCCTTAACGGTATGAACGGAGATGGACACATTGCCGCCTGATTGAGTATGACGCAGCGCGTTATCAATTAAATTAGTAAACACTTGCTCCATCTTATCTTCATCAAACATCAATTCCTCTTCAGTGAGAGAAATGTCCTGATGCAAAGAAATATTTTTTTCTTTGGCAACGCCGGAAAATTTACGCATGATCTTTTCTATAAATTCATTAAGATTGATTTGTTCATAATGCAATCCAGTATGGCCTGATTCCATTCGGGCTAAATCAAGCAAATCGTTGACAAGACGGCCCATTCGCAGCGACTCGTCATATATAATTTGAGCAATCTCTTTTCGATCTTCTTCGGAGCTCGCAATGTCATCGACAATGGCTTCACTGTACCCTTGAAGCATGGAGATCGGCGTTCTTAATTCATGGCTGACATTTGCGATAAAGTCCTCACGCAATTTATCAAGGCGGCGTTCTTCGGTCATATCTCGAAGAACGGCAACCGCGCCTCTGACATGCGATTCCGCATACAGCGGCGACATCAGCAGCACCCATGATCTGCCCTGCAGCGTCATTTCAATCATTTGTTCTTTTTCAGTGCTGACAGCGTTTTGGAATAATTCTTTTGCTTCTGGCGGAAGATTGTCGCCTTCTTTAATATTCATATTCTGCTCATAATACCAAGCCTGCAGAAAACGTTCAGCCGGCGGGTTTGTCACGAGAATCGTGCCGTCGATATTGATGGTAATCACTCCGTCAGCCATACTGCTTAATATGTTTGAAAGCTGTTCTTTTTCTTGGTTGAGCGCATTGATATGAAAGTTAAGCTGCCGTCCCATTTGATTAAAGGCGGTTGCCAGCTCACCGATTTCATCCTGGGTTAAAATCGGGATTTTCGTGTCAAACTTGCCCTTTGCCAAATCCTGTGCGCCCTCTCTCATTTTTCGAAGCGGATACGTGACCCTGCTTGATAAAAAGAAAGCAAAAAATGTGGTCAGCACAATCGCAATGCCTGCGGCAAGAAATATATAACGGGTCGTGTGTTTTGTTGTATCTTTGACGGCAAGCAAAGACTGAGATAAAAAGACCATGCCTTTTTTTCCGTCTTTTTCATACGGAACACCCACAATCAGGCGTTCATTATCCGTGTCTCCACCACTCAGTCCCGTTCGTTTACTGACTTTTTTATGGTTGTCCAGAGCCTGATGTAAATCCTTGTCCCGCTGTATTTGTTCAAGCGTGATAGATGAGAGCCGATTTTTATCGTTTGGCGAATACCAGTACTTTTTCTCATCCTGTATAATCGCAATGCTTGTTAAGTTATCAGCAAGCTCCCAAGTGATCGACCTTGCCAGCGCCTGATCCTCGTGTTTTTCTAAGATGACTGCGACTTTATTTGCAAGCTGGGTTAAATCATTTTCGGCTTCTTCCACATGATAATTTTCGATAAATTCGAGTAAAAGAACCGTTAAAATAAATAATACGATCAGGACAAGCGAAAGGATCGTAGCCCACAGCTTGCCTACTACGCTTTTCCAAAACTTCATTCAGCGCCTACCTCGAATTTATAACCGACGCCCCATACAGTGACGATTTTTTTGGCAGCTCCCGGTGATACTTTATTGAGTTTTTCACGTAGACGTTTGACGTGTGTGTCTACTGTACGCAGATCGCCAAAAAATTCATACTGCCACACTTCCTTGAGAAGCTTTTCCCGATCATACACTTTGTCAGGCGTTTTCGCTAAGAAGTAAAGGAGCTCATACTCTTTCGGTGTTAAGCTCACTTCAGTTCCGTCTGCAGTTACCCGATGGGCATCATGATCGATTGACAGATGAGAAAACACCAATACGTTTTTCGTCGGCGTATTCGCATTGAAATAAGAGTTTTGAGATGCCCTTCTCAGAAGCGCTTTTACCCGCAGCACAACTTCTCTCGGACTAAACGGTTTGACAATGTAGTCATCTGTTCCCGATTCAAACCCCTGCACCCGGTTTGCTTCTTCTCCTTTTGCGGTCAGCATAATAATTGGTGTAGCTTTTTTTTCGCGTATTTGGCGGCAAACCTCAATTCCGTCTGTGCCAGGCATCATAAGGTCAAGCAAAATTAAGTCATAATTGGTTTCGAGGCCTTTGGCAATAGCTTCATCACCATTTTCCGCTTCTTCAATCACATAATTTTCACGTTCAAGATACATTTTTAAAAGGCGGCGAATTCTGGCTTCGTCATCAACTACTAATATTTTGGTTTCATTGGTTTGGTCCATCGTTTTCCCCCTGCTTTCCTTCTGTTACTTTCATTTTATCAAATCGTGAGAAAGTTTGAGAACTGTATCGCTTTGTTATCGACTATGCATAAGAATGAAGTCCGGCTAGCACAAGATTTACGAATATTAAATTGAACATAATGATGGCAAAACCAATGACGGCCAGCCATGCTGATTTCTCTCCGTGCCATCCTCTGGACAGCCTTAAATGCAAATATGCGGCGTAAAACAAAAACGTGATTAGCGCCCATACTTCCTTCGGGTCCCAGCCCCAAAATCTCGTCCAAGCAAGCTGAGCCCAAATCATGGCAAAGATCAGCGCGCCGAGTGTAAAAATCGGAAAACCGATGGAAACGGCCCTGTAGCCAACCTCATCCACCAGATCAAGATTCACGTTTTTCACCAGAGGATGTAAACAGGCACTGATTCTTTTTCTGACGATCAGGCGAAGCGCCCCATACAAAAGGAGTCCAGCTCCAAACGACCAAATCACCGTGTTTACCTTTCTGCCTGAGAAAAGGGCCGGAAGCTCTGCAATAGGCTGCATTTTCCCCTCGGTGATAAGCTCACCCTCATGCGGACCTACAAGTGCGGGCATTTCATAGACCATCACGCTTTTTTCCTTATTCTTATCCACCCAGTTAAACTCAGCTTCATAGCCGGCAAAACGAAACACAGATGTTATCACAATAAAGGCAACTGCCGTCACCATAATAAACATGATAGCTTCAAGCCAAAAGGTTTTTTTACTTGGTTTTGTCTGGTCAACATGCTTCAAAAGAAAAATGACACCTGCGACAAAACTGATGGCGAGTATCGCTTGCCCCAGCGCGGCCGTGGTTACGTGGATATACAGCCAATTGCTCTGCAATGACGGAATTAAAGGCGAAATGTCCGTCGGAAACATGCTGGCGTAAGCAATCAGCAATAAAGCAATCGATAGTGTAAACAGACCTAATGAAGGCAATTGATAGATAAAATAAAGGATAATAAACGCAAGCACAAGCATCATGCCAAAGGCCGTTGTAAATTCAAACATATTGCTGACAGGCGCATGGCCGCTGGCAGCCCACCTTGTCATAAAATAGCCCAGGTGGCAGAGAAAACCGATAATCGAAAGGGTAATCCCGATCGTCGCCCACCGGTTTGCCCTGTCTTTTTTATTTTTCCTTCCGCGTATGGCCCCGCCGAAAATTGGGACCGCGATTAAATACACGAGAAAGGCTGCATAAAGAAAATTTCCGCTCAGCTCCGCCATGACACCACTCCCTTTTCGCCTATTTCTGTGTTTTCATTAATTCTTTTTGGTCTGCTGGTTCAGTCAGCCCCGTTTCGGCTAAAACAAATGTTAAATCCTGCTTCAGTCCGTACCAGTTTTTATTGGTATGGCCGGCAACCATGACTGCACCATCCTGTGTATGCAGCCAGATTCTGCGGTGTTGCCAGTACATTCCTTGAATGACGCCAATCATAAAAATGGCTCCGCCGATAGCAAGCACCCAAAGCGTCAGATCTTTTCTGACTGTCAGACCGGTTATGTTCTTCGTTTCGACATGGTCAAATTTTAACTTATACTTATTGCTGCCCGACCCTTCAATTGTTTCTTGAATGGCAACAAAGCTTTTTTCGCCTTTTGGCTTATCCGGCGTTATGATATTAAAAACAAAAGCCGGATTGTTTGGGATTTTTGTTTTTGTGCTCGGCTCTCCGTCCTGATTAAAATAGAAGTCAGGAAGGTAGCTGGCGACCTCAACTTTGTAACCGTTACCAAGATCATAAACCGAATCTGGATCCAATAGGTTGATCTTTAAGCTCCCAAAGGATTTTTTTGATTTTTTGTCAATCAGCTGAAACACCATCTGATCGAGCTGATTCTCTTTATAATCCACCTGATAAACAGAAAACGAATCAAAGCGCAGCGGCTGATTCACACGAATATCTTCTTCTTTTACTTTTTTCAGCTTCGGCTTCTCTCCATAGACAATTTTGCCTTCCCGTTTATAGAGAACTGCGTCTGTTTGAAAGTTTTTGGCGACCTTTCCGCTTCCGACTCTGTCAATGGCATCAGCGAACACCTTTTTTTCTGTCTCGCTGTTATAAGTCTCTACGCTGAATTGATTGTTTTTCAAATAATATCTTCCGTCTGTGCCTGGAATTGCCGCAGTTTCGCCTTCTCTGACCCAGAGCGTTTCATCGATGTACATGCCCGGCACAAATCTCAGCATTGCGCCAATCAGGAAAATGATTAATCCTATGTGATTAACATACGGACCCCAGCGGGAAAAACGTCCTTTTTCCGCCAGAATGCTGCCCTCTTTTTCTCTGATTCTATAACGCTTTTTCTTTAAGAGAGTGACAATCTTTTCTTTTTCTTCCTTGTTGAGCTCGGTCTCCGTTTTACTGAACAGCCTTTGCCTTTTTAAGAAAACAGGGCTTCTCCTGACACCCTGATTTTTCAATGCTCTGTACAGGGGAATCACGCGGTCAAGGCTGCAGATGACAAGAGAAATGCCGATAGAGGCAATCAGCAGCAAATACCACCAAGATCCATATAAATGATGGAGACCGAGTAAATAATAAAGCTGGCCGAACGTGCCGTATTGTTCTTTATAATATGTATCAGCCTGAGCGCCGGGGGGCAAATAGGCTTCTTGAGGAAAAATAGTCCCGAATGCTGATGCTGCAAGGGTTATGACGATAAGCCATATTCCGACCTTAACCGAAGAAAAGAAGTTCCATATTTTATCAATGATCGTTTTGTTATAGGTTTGTGAGCGCCTAGCACTTCCATCATATCTCATATCGGCAAGCGGGGGCTGTGTTTCCTGAAGCGCCCTGCCGCATGATTCACATAAAACGGTTCCAACCGGGTTGATATGTCCGCATTCACATTTTACCTGTTTCATCCCGAGGTCGCTCCGGGTTTTATCAGATTCATATAGTCATGGATCATGCTTTCTGTCATAGTGCCGGTCACCACCTTGACAACTTTTCCTTCCGGATTGATTAAAAAGGTTGTCGGAAGCGGAGATACGCCATAGGCATCAAGCACCTGACGATCTGTATCCAGGACAACCGGAAAATTCACTCCGTAGGATTTCATAAAATTATGTACTGCTATCTTTGACTCCCCAACATTTACCGCGACAATTTCAACGCCTTGGTCTTGAAAATATTTGTATTGGTTCGCCATATAAGGAAATTCTTTTTTGCATGGCTCACACCAGGTGCCCCAGAAATTCAAAAAAACACCTTTTCCTTTTAAGTCACTCAGTTCAATACGTTCCCCATTCGTATCTTCAAGGACAAAATTCGGTGCCTCGGACCCTTCAGATATGCTCTCTTTGTCGGCAAATACAGCATTGTATATTGTATAGGCCAGCGCGCAAATCAAAATGAGAAGGATGCCGGTCCGAATGAATAAACGCCTTTTTTTCTTCATTGTCCACTGCCCCCTTCCCCTATTGCAGATCCATTCAATTATATCATTGCACATTCATTTCACATTTCTAACTTTTTGAAGGTTATGTGAAACTTAGAAAGCGTTTTTACCGTGTTCCGCTAGCGCTCTGAGTCTTTTGACTTCATGCGGCGTGAGCTCTCTTGCGTCTCCCGTATTTAAGCCTCTCAGATTTAAAAATGCGTATTCTTCCCGCTTCAGCTTGATTACTTCATGTCCAATCGCTTCAAACATGCGGCGCACTTGCCTGTTCCGTCCCTCATGGATGGTCAGCTGTATAATGCTTGTTTGTTTTCTCTTATCCAATGAAAGCAGCTTCGCTTTGGCAGGCGCTGTTTTGCCTTCCTCCAGCATAATGCCGCGCTCCAGCTTTCTGATCAACTCTTTAGACGGTATGCCTTTTACCTTTGCTACATATGTTTTGTTTATTTCATATTTAGGATGCATCAGCTTGTTGGCAAACTCGCCGTCATTGGTTAAAAGCAAAAGACCGCTAGTATCGTAATCCAGACGTCCGACCGGATAAATGCGCTGCGGCACTTCTCTTAAAAAGTCAGTCACGACTTTGCGCCCTTTGTCATCTTCCGCTGCGGAAATCACGCCTCTTGGTTTATATAGAAGAAAATAAACAGGCTCTTCACGTTCCACCTTCAAACCGTTTACTTCAATCTGATCAGAACCGGTTACTTTAACACCAAGCTCTGTTATTACTTTGCCGTTCACCTTTACTTTTCCTTCTTTAATCAGCTCTTCTGCCTTTCTGCGCGATGCAACTCCGGCGTGAGCAATTACTTTTTGCAGTCTTTCCATGTCTTTCACCTCAAGTATTATCTTACTTTTTTCAACCTAAACAAACAAGCTTTTTCAGATTTCGCATGCTTTATCTAAAAAAACGCCATTTTCAGGCGCTCCCAAATAATAACGTAACGATGATGATAGATGCAACTACACCGATTAAATCAGCAAGAAGTCCTACCTTTAACGCATCACCCATTTTTTTAATGCCGACCGCTCCAAAATACACAGTCAGCACATAAAGTGTTGTATCCGTTGACCCCTGCATCACCGATGCCAGCCTGCCAATAAAGGAGTCCGGTCCATAAACTGCAATTAAATCGGTCGTCATTCCCAGAGCAGCCGTACCGGAGATCGGACGGATCAGCGCAAGCGGAACCACCTCAGCCGGTATGCCGATGGCGGAAAAGGCCGGCTTTAAAAGATCCATAAAAAAGTCCAGCGCGCCTGATGATCTGAAAACGGTAATTGCAACAAGCATCCCGACTAAGTAAGGGATAATCGAAAATGCGATCTCAATTCCTTCTTTTCCGCCTTCAACAAAGGATTCATATGTCGGCACCTTTTTGATTGTTCCATAAAGAAGAATGCCGGCAATAATGATAGGGATCATGGCTAAAGACAGCCAGTTGATAATTTCCATCGGCTTACCTCCCCTTCTTTTTACGGCGGTAATAAAAATACCGGTCAATAATAATGGCGCCGATTCCAGAAATGAGTGTCGCCAAAATGCTCGGTCCGACGATATCTGTCGGCGTTTTGGAGGAATAGGCCATTCTCACGGCGATAACCGTTGTCGGGATGAGAGTAATGCAGGAAGTATTAACAGCCAAAAAAGTGATCATGGAACGGCTCGCTTCCGAACGATTTCCATTCAGCTTTTTCATTTGCTCCATTGCTTTAATGCCAAGAGGTGTGGCCGCATTCCCCAGGCCGAAGAAATTCGCCATGAGATTTGATAAAATGTAGCCCATTGCGGGATGATCCGGCGGTATGTCAGGGAACAGCTTAGAAATAAAAGGTCTGCACATACGGCTGAAAATATCCAGCAATCCTGACTGTTCAGCTATTTTCATTAAACCCAGCCAAAAAACAAGCACGCTCATAAGTCCAAATGAGATTGTGACAGCTTCTTTGGCTCCTTTAAACACCGCCTCATTTACATCCTGCAGCGTTCCATTGCACATCGCAAATACGAGCCCGATCACAGTTAAGCTGACCCAGATTATATTGACCATTTTGCCCCGCCAGCCGCATTCAGAAAAATTGATTTAAATGTTTCAAAAAACTTTTTTTTCGGTTTTTGATTTCGTTCGTTTTCGTAATAGATCGGCACTTTTGCGATGGTTTCATCGTTGAACATGACTTTCATATGTCCTACAATATCCGGAATTTTTGAAGCATCTTTTTCCCAGGCTTTTTTCGGTTTGAGCAGCGTAGTGTTAATTTTGACATCTTCTTTTTCTTCTTCGGTAAGCAAATAGGTGATGTCTCGTTTGATGAAAGCTTTGGACTCATAAAATGTACCTTTGAGCTTCGGAATGTCTCCTTTTTTTGCGATTAAATATGTTTGATAATGCTCAAATACATAGTTAAACATATTCATATGATCATCCCAATCGTCAGGGTCATTAATGGTCACGGCTATCAGATCAACGCCGTCCTTTGAAGCGGTTGAAACCAGTGTGCGTTTTGCAAGCTTGGTATAGCCTGTTTTCCCCCCTGTACTGTATGGATACAGCATCGTCAGCAATTTATTTTTGTTTTTCCACACGCTTTCCATTGTTTCTGCTTTGTATACTTTTGTGCCGGAGATGGTTTGATAGTCTTTGAGCTTCATGGCGTATTTCGTTAAAATGGCCATGTCATAAGCTGATGAGTAGTGATTTTCATGGTCGTCCAATCCGTGCGGGTTTTGAAAACGGGTATTCTCCATACCGATTTGCTCTGCTTTTTGGTTCATCATATAGACAAATCCATCGAGGCTTCCCCCGACATACTCAGCGATCGCAACAGCAGCATCGTTCCCGGATCTCAGCATCAGGCCATACACAAGATCCTTTAATTTTACTTTTTGCCCTTCGGTTAAATAAATGGCCGAGCCCTCTGTTCTGACCGCATTTGCAGACACAGTCACGGTTTCTTCCATTTTTCCTGATTCAATGGCGAGAACAGCGGTCATGATCTTTGTAATACTGGCGATTCGCCTTTTTTCATGCTCGTCCTTGGCAAATAACACTCTTCCTGATGTGCCGTCAATGACAATCGCGCTCTTCGCACTGACATTTATAGCTGCATGGGCTGTGTTCACATTTACATTTGCAAATAGAAAAGAAATAATGACTATTAATACAGCTTTTTTAAAAATGCGCATGTTTGTTCACGTCCTTGTGGTGGTTTGTACAAGTTTATGCGCATGTCCATCAGTTATGAATAACAATTGTGTCTAGGCCTGCAAACATAAAAAAACTCTCCCGTAAAAGGAGAGTAAGTGTTATCTGATTGATGCCATGCTAGATCCGGACGCTTCGTAATGAGCCAGTTCTTCCCTCATCTTCAGAAACGCTGCGCTCAGCGGCAATAATAATTGCTCCAGAGACTGCGGAACAGCATGGTAGAACTCAATTGCGCTGACTCCGGTATATGACGCCCGGCTGTTTTCACACCAGGTGTCTTTCTTTGGCATAAAGAACTCTTCAATGCATTGATGATACACATTGTAAAGTGTTTTTTCCGCTCTGGTTTCCTGAAAAGGCTCTTGTATAAGGAGGCGGCGGCATGCTTCAGCGCCTCCTTCACAAAATACTGTCATTCTTCTCAGCGTGCTCAGCACATCACAGCAGTATGCCTCTTCAACAGGCAATTCAGCCTGCATAGACGCCAGCGTGGTTTGATTTAAATAATCATTAACGGTATTGACAACCATTGATAAGAATTCGCCTGTTTTTTGAGTCTGCACTCGCACAATCGAATGTCCCATTTCGTTTGGTATCTTCCCCTCATGTCTTTGTCTCTCACATTTTGCTTCTTTCATGATAGCTACTTCTTCCTTATATCTTATGTTGATGAAAAAGCGCGATTCATTATTTCTCTATTTTATATCTTCAAAGGTTTGGTTAAAGTTTTCAAAGAATAAATCCGCTTCTTCTTGAAGAACGTCATCTTCCGCATTTTCAGGCAGCGGCGGAAGCTCGTCCAGCGTTTTTAAGCCGAATTGCTCAAGAAAAGTCGGCGTCGTGCCGTATAAAATGGCCCGTCCCGGACCGTCAGCGCGCCCGACTTCACACAGCAGCGCCTTGGCGACAAGGCTGTGTAAAATTCTTTCTGATTTCACACCTCTGATATCTTCAATTTCCGCTCTTGTGATCGGCTGTTTATATGAAACAATCGCCAGCACCTCCAAAGATGCTTGGGAAAGGCCTTTCGACGGTACTTCGATCAGTTTTTTCAAGTACGGCGCAAAGTCCTTTTTGGTGGAAAGCATGTACGTATCTGCATATTCAATAAGTTCAATGCCTCTTGTATCATGTCGGTATTCGTCTGCCACATCCGCCATAATGGTGTTCAGTTCAGGCTCTTCTATTTCAAGCACTGTTAACAGCTGTTTTTTGGTCAGTCCTTCATCGCCTGCCGCATATAGAAGGGCTTCCACTATAGCTTTCCAATTCACGATATCAAGCCCCATGAATGGATTCACTCCCCATAATGTAAATATCTGAAAAATTCCGCTCCTGCTCAATCAAAATCAGCTGATTTTTCATCAGTTCTAAAACTGCCAGGAAAGTGACAACTAAATGTTCTTTTTGCTCATATGAAAAAAGATCCATAAAGTTAATTCTTTTCCCTTTTGATTTCAGGCTGTGGACGATTTCATTCATTCTGTCTTCGATTGGTATTTCCTGTCTTGTAATTGTTGTTTCCATCGGCCTTGTTATTTTTTTTCGCTTCAGCACTTTTTGAAAAGCGCCAATCATATCGTATACCGTGACTGACAGCTTTTGCTCCGATTGTTTCACTTCTTTTGCATATTCGCTCAAATCACTCGGCGGTTTCGTAAATGATTTTTGTCTTTCTTCTTCCCGTTCCTTTAATTCCTTCGCCGCGTCTTTATATTTTCTATACTCAATCAGCTTTTCAATCAGTTCCTCCCGTGGATCTTCTTCCTCAAGAAATTCATCCTCAAACAGCTCTTCCTCTTGCTTCGGGAGCAGCATTCTGCTTTTAATACTGAGCAGTGTTGCAGCCATCACCAAATACTCGCTGGCGATATCAAGCTCAAGCACACGCATCGTATGTACATATAATAAATATTGTTCAGTAATCTTCGCCACGGGTATATCATATATGTCAATTTCAAGACGATTGATTAAATGAAGCAGCAGGTCCAATGGGCCTTCAAACGTATCAATTTTCACTTGATATTCTTCCATCATCTCACCATTTTCAAGTATCGCTCTCATTGCCGGATAAACTGGCTACCCTTTAGTATAAGCCACCAAAAAGCTCTCGTCCAATACTATTTCATTTCCTGTATTTCAAGAGAATTTGTGCTGAATATTCAAAATAACAAGATATCCGCCTACACCAAAAAGGGCAGGTGTACATAGGATGCTCGCGTAGACCATAACAAAGGAGGCTGAATGTTCATGGGAGAAAAGTGCTTCAGCGGCAGTTTTGCTTTAATTGTCGTTTTGTTTATTCTGTTAATTATCGTAGGTGCTGCTTGGATTTGCTAGAACTAAAAAAGAGCGGGTCCAATGCGCTGTTTTTTCCTTTCATCTGTCCTGTGTTACACTAAAGGCGGATTAAAAGGAGGAAGCATCTTGTACCCGAAAGCTTATATCGATTATCTCGTTGAATTTCACGCAACACGAGATTATTTTGAATGCCATGAAATACTAGAAGAATATTGGAAGGAAGATCCTCCGAACAAACGGAAAATACATTGGGTCGGCTTTATCCAGCTTGCTGTTGCTTTGTATCATCATAGAAGACAGAATACAGCCGGGGCCAAAAAATTGCTGGCAAACAGCATACGGATTCTTCAAGCGGAAAAACAAGCGGTGGAAGATTTGGGGCTTGATCATACCCGTTTACTGGAGCTTATGCAGTCGGTTTACGAACAAATTGAACTGGGATCTTCCTATAAAAGCATCATGCTGCCAATTAAAGATGAGAGGCTGGAGGAAGCATGCCGCATTGAATGCAAGCGAAAAGCTTACAGATGGGGGCAGCCCAGCACACTCACCGATAGATTTCTTATTCATAAACATCGTTTGCGGGATCGGACTGATGTCATCCGTGAACGCGAGAAAGAAATTGAGCGACGAAAAAAAAGCAGAGGCTGATAACAGCCTCTGCTTAATTATTGTATGAAATGTCTTGATCCTGCTGACCTTGACAGCGTTCGAAAAAGCTCTGCGTTAATTCATTCGGAACCAGTACCTGCGTTTTGAATAAATGCTTTAAAGCATCCATCATCTGTTTTCCGATTCCTTGATGGCGATGAGAAGGATTCACACTGATATGCCGGATTTCAACCTCGGAATCCTTTTTTTCAACTCCGATTGCTCCGACGATATCCTCGTCCTCTTTCCACAGAAAGAGCTGGCGGTCTGTATCCGTTTCGTAGTCCTTAATTGTCTGCTGAAGCTGCTTAAGATCTTTTTCATTCGGCATAAATGAAAGAAGTCCCATCGCAATCTTTTCAAACGATTTTTTATAACGAATTAACATAAAAACCCCTCTATATCCTAATGTCCAGTTCTATCAAACGGAAAAGTATAGGTGATCCGTTTTCTCACATTATATCATTTTCGCCATATTTTTAAACTGTTTTCAGCAAATTATTCAAATGAACGGTTTAAATTTGCCATTTCTATGGCAGAAACAGCACAATCTACACCCTTGTTGCCCGCTTTTGTTCCAGCCCGTTCAATGGCCTGCTCAATGTTTTCCGTAGTGACAATTCCAAAGATCACTGGTACGCCTGTTGTGTTCGCTGCTTGCGCGATGCCTTTTGCAGCTTCGTTGCAGACATAATCATAATGAGTCGTTGCGCCTCTGATGACAGTGCCGAGTGTAATAATGGCGTCATATTTTTTTGTTTCCGCCATTTTTTTAGCAGCGAAAGGAATTTCAAATGCGCCCGGAACCCAAGCCACATCAATATCGTTTGTATCCACGCCGTGTCTGAGCAATGCATCTTCTGCCCCGCTCAGCAGCTTACTTGTAATAAAATCATTAAATCTACCTACGACGATTCCGATTTTAAGACCTGTACCAACTAAATTTCCTTGTATGATATTCATATGATTCCCATCCTTTTTTGTGATTTTTGTTATTAGAAATGAAGTAAATGACCTAGTTTGTTCATCTTTGTTTGCAAATATTTTTTGTTATGCTCTTTGGCCTCCATTTGAAGCGGCACTCTTTCTGTAATGCTGAGTCCATAGCCTTCAAGTCCGGCAATTTTCCGCGGATTATTCGTCAAAAGCTTCATATTCCGCACGCCGAGATCGCGTAAAATTTGAGCACCAATGCCGTAATTGCGCAAATCAGGCAAAAAGCCGAGCGCCTCATTAGCTTCTACAGTGTCATATCCTTCTTCCTGAAGCTTATAGGCTTTTAACTTATTGATCAGACCGATGCCCCGGCCTTCTTGGCGGAGATACAAAAGCACTCCCCGGCCTTCTGCGGCAATTTGCGTCAGCGCGGCGTGAAGCTGCGGGCCGCAGTCACAGCGATGAGACCCAAACACATCACCTGTGAGACACTCTGAATGAACCCGGACCAATACTGGTTCTTCACTAAACGGCACATCTCCCATCACAAATGCGACATGCTCTTTTCCGTCGATCTCATTTGTGTATCCGTACACTTTAAATGTGCCAAAATCAGTCGGCAAGGTAATATCGACTTCCCGCTCTACAAGTGTTGTCAAGTTGTAGCGGTACTCAATTAAATCTTTAATGGTGATCATTTTTAATTGATGCTTTTTCGCAATTTCTATCAGCTCGGGTACTCTTGCCATCGTTCCGTCTTCATTCATAATTTCGCAAATGACGCCTGCTCCCTGAGAACCGCAAGCTTCAGCAAGATCGACTGCCGCTTCTGTATGGCCCGCTCTTTTCAGAACACCTCCCTTTTTCGCAATCAGGGGAAAAATGTGCCCCGGACGCTGAAAATCTGCCGGCACTGAACTGCTGTCCAGCAAAGCTTTGACAGTAAATGATCTTTCCTGTGCGCTGATTCCCGTTTTTGTCTTACGGTGGTCAATGCTTACTGTAAAAGCAGTGTGGTGGGAATCTGTATTGTGCTCAACCATAGGATGAAGATCGAGCCTGTCAGCGATTTCCTCACTGAGAGGCGTGCAAATCAGCCCTCTTCCGTGCGTCGCCATAAAGTTAATCACTTCAGGAGTCGCATGCTCCGCAAGAGCCACAAAGTCTCCTTCATTTTCTCTGTCTTCATCATCAACAACAATGATGACTTCGCCTTTTTTTAAAGCGTCTAATGCCTCTTCTATCGGATGAAACATGCTAATCTTCCTCTCTAAAAGCCGTTTTCGCTTAAGAAGGCTTTTGTTATGGTTTGTTGGTTCTTATTGTCATTGGCTTTATGCAAAAATCGATACATATATTTTCCGATCATATCGCATTCGATATTCACTTTGGAGCCGATCGTTTTTTCGGAAAAAATCGTTTCGCTGATGGTGTGCGGTATTAAAGAAATAGTCACCGTATCATCTGTCAGCCCGAAAATGGTTAAGCTCACGCCGTCAACTGTAATAGATCCCTTTAGAACCAACGTTTTTGTTAATGACGGATCCATTTTCAAATCATAGTAAACTGCGTTGCTTTTTTCTTCAATACGTGTGATTTCTGCGGTACCGTCAACATGTCCTGAAACAAAATGGCCTCCGAATCGCCCGTTTGCCGCCATCGCTCTTTCCAAATTCACTTTGCTGCCTTTTGATAAATCGTTCAGCGACGTTGCTTTGACTGTTTCAGGCATGACATCAACTGTGAATTGGCTTTTCGTGAAATCAGTAACAGTCAGACAAATGCCATTCACTGCAATGCTGTCGCCCAAGTGAACATCCTCTAATATTTTTGAGCATTTAATTGTTAAGGCCATAGAAGAGCCTGCTTTTTTCATGGATTCGATTGTGCCTGTTTCTTCTATAATTCCTGTAAACATGGTCACCATCCTACTCGTTTTTCGGTTTTGCCGTCAGTTTGATATCACGGCCAATTTGGGTTATATCTGTGAATTGTAATAAGGGGACATCTTTCATTGATTGAAAACCTTCACCGGAGATTAAGCTGGGAGCAAGCGTTCCTCCGATTAATTTAGGGGCAAAATAGAAGATGATTTCTTGAAAACAGCCTGCTTTGACGAAGCTTCCGTGAACAGCTGACCCGCCTTCCACATACACCGACATGATGCCTTCTTCTGCAAGGATTTTCAGCACATCGGGAATTTGTATACGATCTGTTTCCAGAGTAAATATTTTCACTCCACAAGCGGAAAACCGTTTTTTCTTGTCGTCATCAGCATGTGTTGTTGTGAAAATCCAAGTCGGCGCTGCCTGATCGCAAATCACATTGGCGTCATCGGGAATCGAAAGTTCGTTATCAAGTATCACCCTGACCGGCTGTTTTGAAACATCCGGCAGCCTGCAGGTTAAGCTTGGATTGTCAGCTTTCACAGTGCCTGCTCCGACCAAAATGCTTTGATGTGATTTCCTGTATTGCTGAGCATCCTGTCTTGCAGCTTCTGATGTGATCCATTTGCTGTCACCCGTACTGGTCGCTGTCTTTCCGTCTAGGCTTGCGGCAGCTTTTAATGTAACGTAAGGGAGGCCTGTCCTCATAAAATGCAGAAATTTTTCATTCAGCTGTTCCGCCTGATCTGCCAGAATGCCTTCCTTTACTTCGATGCCGGCTTCTTCTATCATGCTGATTCCCCGTCCGGCCACAAGCGGATTAGGATCTCTCATTGCGACAAATACTCTCTTTATCCCGGACTTGATAATCAGTTCGGCACAAGGCGGTGTTTTTCCGTAATGGCTGCATGGTTCAAGGGTGACATAAATATCAGCGCCTTTTGCATGTGCGCCTGCCATATGGATAGCATGGACTTCCGCGTGAGCTTCGCCGTATTTTAAATGGGCGCCCATCCCGACAATCTGTCCGTCTTTCACCACAACAGCGCCCACGAGCGGATTCGATTCGGTCTGTCCTTCACCCTGCTTCGCTAGATCTAACGCCAGTTTCATATAAAACTCTTCCATCTGTTTCCCTCCCTTCTTTATTCATTTACCGTCAAAAAAGCCCCGAATGTAAGAAAAATTCGGGGCTTTAGGTATTTTACGCAATAGGAAATAACACTATGCATGTTGATACATTTCGCATAGCGGTTCTTCATCCTTCTCCCATCCAGACTTTCACTGTCGGCTTCAGCTTAAACTGAATCCACCGTGTACATATGCACACGGGTCACGGGCTCTAAAGCGCATGTCGCTTTACTACCGCCGGTCGGGATTTCCACCCTGCCCCGAAGGATACAATCTTTATTCATTTGTCCTTAATGGCTATTATAGCGGTCCTTTCTTAAGTACGCAATGAAATAAACTTACAATTTGAGAAATCGAAAAAACACCCATCGTTCGAAAGGTGTTTTTTTTAGTTAATCATTTATTTTTGCAACCTTGATTAAACCGTCGATCCGCTTTGATTTGCTGAAGTACGCCTTGATCTTATCGCCTTCTTTTATATCAGACAAATCTTGATTTAATTTTTTTCCGTTAAAGATGATCTTCGTGCCGTTATCTGCTTCTCCATGATATTCTGTTCCGTCAATTTTTGTCACTTTATATTCTTGGATTGTATACTCTTCTTCTTCGGAGGACAAGGTTTGTCCAATCGCTGTCGGAACGTCCTTCAGTTCCACACCATTTATGTACATATAACCCCCTGCAAGTAAAACCAGAAGTACTAACAGAATGGTAATCTTGGTTTTTATTCTTCCCATTTTTAAAAAACCTCCAGCCAATATGAATCTATTCATTCATATGAGTTATTCCTTTTTTTCATGAATAAAAAACCGTAAATTCTCGTAAATTATTAATATAACGATGCATAACGGGAATATGTTTCACATTTCTTCAAAAATTTCTTTTCTATAGATATACGAATTTATGTTCTGGTTTTAGGGGATGCATGAGAAAAAGAATAAAAAAGCAGTTCCTTTTCAGGAAACTGCTTATACTTAGTTGGTTTTACGAATGTCGTTAAATGGGAAGAAAACAAACTTTGACGTACCCGCAATTTGTTTTTTCGTAAAGAGTCCAAGCCCGTTTCGGCTGTCCATTGAATTTCGGCGGTTATCCCCCATAACAAAATACTTGTTATCAGGCACTTTGATTGGGCCGAAATCATCAGTTAGGTGGTCATAACCATTTTCTTTTGCTTGCTTTTTATTTGCCTTCAAATAAGGCTCAGCCACTTTTTTCCCATTGATAAAAAGCTGGTCGTTTTTCATTTCGACTGTGTCTCCGGGCAGGCCGATCAACCGCTTGACATAGTGGACATCATCCCCGTTTAGTACGATGATATCCCCTCTCTTAAACTCGCCTATGTACTTAACTGTCATATTGACAAATACTCTTTCATGGTCATGAAGGGTAGGCTCCATGGACTCACCATCAACGACATACGGTGCAAAAATAAAATTGCGGATGAGTAATGCCAGAACAACTGCGATAATAATCGCTTTGGCCCATTCAAATATTGATTTTTTCCTAGAAACGTTTTCCGATTTCAACTGATTTCCTCCAATAAACAACGGTCTTCAATTTATGTTATCACGAATCGATAAGAAATCCCATTAGGACCATTGAAGCGAATTTTCACATCTATTCATTCTCCTGCCAGAATCAATTTGTTCCCATTTCCTAATGAAATCGGAAGAAGAATCAATCAGCCTCCAAAGAACAAATCCAATATATTGCCGGCAGTTGAAGTTTCTTTATTATAAAACTCCGAATATCCGCATTTCTTGCAGTAGACGACGAGAAAACGGTTATGCTGCACATCAAACAACTTTGACAATCCGGTTCCGGTTGTGGCAATTTCTTTTTGGCCAGCTTCAGTGCTTCCGCATTTTATACAGCCCTTGTTGTTCATCAGACGTAGCCCCTTTTCAAAAAAATAACATTGATATTATTTCATTTTACTACAAGTGCCTTTTGGGATGAAACATGTCAACTTTAAAATTTGTTTAAATTTTCCCCATGGTGATTGAACACAGTTAGGATTTACAATCAATCGAAACATAGCTATAGGATTCAACTCGAATCTCTCAATGCCTTCTATATCTACCTGGTAATCCCGGAATCCATGAAAACGTCTGTTTGTTTCCTGTCACAACCAGATCAGGCTGTAAACGAAAAGAAAAAGCTCCCTCATATCGGGGAGCTTGCTGTCTGCCTATTAGCCTTCTACACGAACTTCTTTCATCACGTCACCGTTAGACATGTTTTTCGCGAATTCTAAACCGCTTGTTACTTTGCCGAATACAGTGTGAACACCGTTTAAATGAGGCTGCGGCTCATGGACGATGAAAAATTGGCTGCCGCCAGTATCTTTTCCTGCGTGTGCCATAGAGAGTGCGCCCGCTTCATGTGTGTGCGGGTTTCCTTCTGTTTCACATTTGATTGTGTATCCGGGACCGCCTGTGCCAGTACCGTGCGGGCATCCGCCTTGGCTGACGAAGCCTGGAATGACTCGGTGGAATGTAAGGCCGTCGTAAAATCCTTCGTTTGCAAGCTTTTCAAAGTTTGCAACTGTACCCGGTGCTGCTTCCGGATAAAGTTCAAATTCAATTTTGTTGCCATCTTCTAATAAAAAGTAACCTGTTTTCAATTGTATGCCCACTTTCTTTATTTTAATTTTCAAAGGAGAGATTTATGTATCATCTATTATGGCTTGTCTCTCCTTGTCGCGGCTATTATACCACACCTTTTTTGGGAAAACGACTCTCCCGGCTTTTCTCCAAAATAAAAATGAAACCTGAACCTCTCTATTTCCGTCTAACCTATCGGAACTGTATTTTTCATCATGATTCAGGTCCTCGCAAAGCAGCTTTTAACTGTTGCTTGTGAAATGAAGGAGGTCAACTGCTTTGAAAAAAATATGGATTGGAATGCTGGCAGCGGCCGTTTTGCTGCTGACGATTCCGAAAGTCAGTCTCGCGGATGCCGCAGTCGGAGATGTCATCGTGACACTTGGCGCAAATTTGTCAGAATCAGATAAGCAAAAAGTGCTTGATGAAATGAATGTCCCTGATAATGCCACAACCGTAACCGTGACCAATAAGGAAGAACACGAGTATTTAGGAAAATATATACCGAGCGCGCAAATTGGCTCAAGAGCGATTTCGTCATCGTCTATTACCATTGCCAAAAAAGGCTCTGGATTGAATGTTGAGACACATAATATCAGCGGCATTACGGATGAAATGTACCTCAATGCCTTGATGACAGCCGGCGTTAAGGACGCGAAGGTTTATGTTACCGCTCCGTTTGAAGTGTCCGGTACTGCGGCTTTGACAGGCTTGATTAAAGCATATGAAGTTTCTTCTGACGAAGCGATTTCTGAAGACGTTAAGCAAGTCGCCAACCAAGAGCTTGTGACGACCTCAGAGCTTGGTGACAAGATTGGTGACGAAAATGCGGCTGCGCTAATTGCAAAAATAAAAGAAGAGTTTGCTAAAAATGGTGTGCCTGACAATAAAGCCGATATTGAGAAAAAAGTAGATGATGCGGCTTCCGATTTAAACGTCACACTGACAGACAGCCAAAAGGATCAGCTTGTATCCTTGTTCAATAAAATGAAAAATGTTGATATCGACTGGGGACAGGTCGGTGACCAGCTTGATAAAGCGAAAGATAAAATTAGTAAATTTTTAGACTCGGATGAAGGCAAGAACTTTATCCAGAAAGTCATTGATTTCTTCGTTTCCATCTGGAATGCGATTGTTTCTATATTCAAATAAAAAAAGCGCCGAATTTCCGGCGCTTTTTTTATTGCTTCACACTCGTTTTAAATGGCAGATCCAGTTTCACAACATCCTCGTACGTTTCTCGTTTTACGACTAAATGTGCCTCTCCGTTTTCTACAAATACAACGGCCGGCCTTGGAATTCTATTATAATTATTGGCCATGCTGTAGCCATACGCACCTGTACAAAAAACAGCCAGCAGATCTCCTTCTTTTATTTCCGGCAGGTCTATATCCCAAATGAGCATATCTCCGCTTTCACAGCATTTGCCGGCAATCGATACCGTTTTATCGTGCGCTTCTCCGATGCGGTTAGCTGTAACGGCTTCATATTTTGCCTGATAAAGAGCCGGACGGATATTGTCGTTCATTCCTCCGTCAACAGCCACATACTGCCGGACACCAGGCACTTCTTTTTGGGAACCGACTGTATAAAGTGTTGTCCCTGCGTCTCCTACAAGTGAGCGGCCCGGTTCGATCCAAATTTCTGGTATGTCAAATCCATAGCGGGCTGCATTAGTTTTGACAGCATCGATAATCTTCTCTACATATTCAGTGGCATGAAGCGGTTCATCTTCTTCCGTGTAACGAATGCCAAAACCGCCCCCAAGGTTCAGTACCTTTGAAACAAATGAGTAAGTTTCTCTCCATTCATCAAGTTTTTTGAAGATTTTTTCTGCCGCTAGCACGAAACCGGCTGTATCAAAAATTTGTGAACCGATATGGCAATGAACCCCCAGCAGCTGAATGTGTTCTGACTGTAAAACCTGTTCAATCGCCTGTTCAGTTTGTCCGTTATGAAGGTCAAAACCAAACTTTGAATCTTCCTGTCCCGTTGTAATGTAGTCATGCGTATGTGCCTCTACCCCGGGGGTGATCCGCAGGAGAACATCAATTGAGTAGCCAGTTTCTTTGCACAAATCTTCAAGAAGGGAGATTTCATAGAAATTATCAACCACAATGCAGCCAATACGGTGTTCAAGTGCCATTCTCAGTTCTTCCCTGCTTTTGTTATTTCCGTGAAAGTGGATGCGCTCCGCCGGGAATCCCGCTGCAACAGCTGTGTAAAGTTCTCCTCCAGACACGACATCTAAGGAAAGCCCTTCTTCCTCAGCAAGCTGAATCATCGCAACAGAAGAGAATGCCTTGCTCGCATACGCGACCTGCGCTGTCAGCCCTGCAGTTGTAAATGCCTGCTTAAAGCTTTTAGCACGCTCACGTATTAAAGCCACATCATACACGTAAAGAGGCGTGCCGTATGTTTCAGCTAAATAGAGAGCGTCCACACCTCCAATTTCCAAATGCCCATGTTGATTTTGTCTGCTAGTGCCGTGTAAGAACAATGTCATTCCCTCTTTCTCCGCTTATGGGTGAAAAGGACAGTTTTATGGACTGTCCTTTCATAATTAAGACATACATTATCATACTCTTCAGTCAGTTTCAATGCGATTATGAATTAGTAGGCTGCCTTAAGCGATTTCTTGGGTGAACAATGCTTGGTCTTACATTCGCACCAGGTTTCGCCGTGCGAATCAGCACCTGCCACAGCGCCTTTCCGTTAAACGGAATGAGCGGCCATAAGTATGGAGTTTGAAGGGATTTTATGCTGGCCATGGCAATAATTAGCACAGTAAAACCTATAACGAGCCCTTTTACATGAAAGAGCGCCACTAATATCATAAGTGTAAGACGGGCCATTTTATTTGCCAGGCTTAATTCATAGCTTGGCGTTGTAAAGGTTCCGATAGCGGCAAGAGAGACATACAGTATGACTTCAGGAGAGAACAGCCCCACATCAATGGCAATTTGCCCAATTAGAACCGCGGCAATTAATCCCATTGCGGTAGATAAAGCGGTCGGTGTGTGAATAGCCGCCATTCTGAGAAACTCAATTCCTAAATCAGCTAAGAAAATCTGCAGAATGATCGGGATGTGCATATCTTTATTCAACCCGATAAATTTTAGATTCTCTGGCAGCAGATCCGGTTGAAGAACAAAGAGGAACCAGATGGGAAGAAATAAAGTAGAAGCAAGAATGCCGAAAAATCGCACCCATCTTAAGAAGGTTCCCACAGAAGGAGCCTGTCTGTATTCTTCAGCATGCTGAACATGATGGAATAAGGTTGTCGGCGTTATAATCACACTCGGCGATGTATCTACTATAATCACGACATGGCCTTCAAGTACATGATTGGCCGCCACATCGGGCCTTTCTGTATAACGGACGAGCGGAAACGGGTTGTAGCTTTGTTTGATAATAAACTCTTCGACTGTTTTGTCTGCCATTGTTAATCCGTCTACATCAATGGCGGCAATTTCTTTTTCCACGATATCAACCAGATCCGGATCTGCAATGTCTTCTATATAACAAATGCTCAGATCCGTTTTTGAACGCTCGCCAACCTTTGTCATTTTGACACGAAGGCGTTCGTCCCTGATCCGTCTTCTGAGAAGCGATGTATTGACGACGATGTTTTCAACAAATCCGTCTCTGGCCCCCCTGACGACCTTTTCCGTATCCGGTTCTTCCGGATTTCTTCCGGGATAGCTTCTGACATCGATGATAAAAGCAAATCCTGCATCTTCGACAATGACTGCGACTAACCCGGACAGCACTTGGTCGGTGGTTTCATCCAGCGTTTTTACTTTTTCGACCTGAGCGTTGAGCAGCCTGTTTTCAACGATATCGACCAGCTCTTCAGGGTCCTCTTTTCCTGTCCGGTTGTTAATCGCAACAAGCTCTCTCATTAAGTGAATGATAAAGGCAGTGTCACATAGTCCATTCAAATAGTACAACTGAACTTCTCTGTCTAAAATGGTAAGCTTGCGTACACCTACATCATAGCTGATCCCCATTCCGACGCGATTTTTAAAATAAGCTTCATTTTTGTCCGGATTCCGATAAACCCGGATTTTCTCTTCCTTTTTGTCCGGCATGATACCCGCTCCTTTCTAAAATAAACTCGACCGCTTTCATGGTGATTGGCGAACCTTTCGAGATATCGTCTTTCCTGCCCATTTTGCCAATATCCCCGATACCGACGATAAGCGGCAGATCAAGTTTATCAAGGCAATAAACCGTATCTCCGTTCATTCTGTGTTCATCAAATTCCCTCTCTCCGATTTTATCCACGCCGTATTCTGTTATCTCTCCATTGCGGTCAATGCTTACGTCAACCCTAGTCCACTCAGCTTGATGGGTTTTAGACGCTACCGCAATTACACCGAGCACTTCAATTGCCGGATGGGTGGCCACATAGGTCAGAGCGGTTTCTCCCGGTCCCTCTCCTTGAAGGCCGGAGTCGTCAAACATGACAAATACAGGGTCATACGGCGCTGATGTAATCAGCCTGACAAGCTCGGCACCGCTGCGGGTGGAGGGATTGCCTTTTGATTGAGAAATACATCTCCCTCCAACTCGTCTTGCGGCGTATTCAATTGTTTTAGCGGCATACACATCTCCGTCTGTTACCAGAATGACCTTGCGTTTTGTCGTCATCTCGGCATTATCCTTTCGGTTTAAAAATAACAGCAACGATAAAGGCGAATAGAATGGCTGCTGAGATACCGGCAGATGTCAGCTCGAATATCCCCATACCGATTCCGATAAATCCGTGTATATGTGCCTGGTGCATGGCACCGTGCAGAAGGCTGTGGCCAAAGCTGACAATCGGAACCGTGGCGCCTCCTCCAGCAAACTCAATAAATTTATCGTAAATGCCAAAACCATCTAAAATCGCCCCGATGACGACAAAGGATGTCATAACATGGGCAGGCGTCAATTTAAATATGTCCAGCAACAGCTGCCCGACAATACAAATAGCGCCTCCGCAAACAAAAGCCAAAAGATAGTCCACTTAAGATGCACCTCCTGCACGTTCAAATACAACCCCGTGTGCGATGGTCGGAATGGTTTGTTTTTGCTGGATCATGGTCGGACTTAACAGCGCCCCGGTTGCTACTACGAAAACACGGTTTAATTTTCCTTCTTGCAGCTGCTTGAAAATATGTGAGTAGGTTACAACCGCGGAACAAGCGCAGCCGCTTCCTCCGGCAAACACCTGCTGGTCAGGTGTATAAATTAGAAGCCCGCAATCATCATGTTTAGTGCCGACCGGATATCCCTCTTCTTTCAAGATATCTTTCACAATAGGAGATCCGACGCCGGAAAGGTCTCCTGTCAGGATAAGATCGTAGTCGTCTGCTGTGCGGTTCATGTCTTGAAAGTGCTGTTTAATGGTATCAGCAGCAGCAGGAGCCATGGCTGATCCCATATCAAACGGGTCGGTAATTCCTAAGTCAGCCACCTTCCCTACAGTTGCACTTGTAATTTGAATATCACTTGGTGTTTGACTGATGACAACCGCACCGCTTCCAGTTACAGTAGATGTCGCAGTATCCGGTTTTTGCCCGCCGTATTCCGTCGGATAGCGGAACTGTCTTTCGGCCGTGGCATTGTGACTGCTTGTAGCAGCAATCGCCCGATTTGCAAATCCGCCGTCGACTAAGGCAGATGCAACAGCAACTGTTTCCATTGATGTTGAGCATGCGCCAAACATGCAAAGAAACGGGATTTTCAGATGCCTTGCCACATAGTTGGCTGTTACATTTTGATTCAACAGATCGCCTGCAAGCAAAAGATCAATATCATCTTTTTTCAAATTGTTTTTTTGCAGCGCCGTATTAATGGCGTCCTCCATTAGCTGTCTTTCAGCCATTTCCCAGCTTTTTTGATTACAGTGCATGTCGTCATAGGTTTTATCATATAAAGACCCGAGCGGACCGTCTTTTTCCTTAGGCCCTACTGCTGTTCCCGCTGCATTGACAAATAAGGGATGCTCAAACACCCAGGTTTGCTTTCCTGTTAATTTCATTTCTTTCTCCTCCTATGACATCAGTTTCTCAAAAGCAAACCGAATCATTCCGACGATGTAAGCAGCCACAACACCGAATACGATGACGTTTCCCGCCAGTTTAAACATGTTTGTCGCTACTCCCAATACTAAACCTTCGCTTTTATACTCAAGAGCCGCGCTTGCCATACTGTTGGCAAAGCCGGTGACAGGTACAGCTGATCCTGCGCCTGCAAACTGGCCAATTCTGTCATAAATACCCAAGCCGGTAAGCAATGCTGACAATAAAATCAGCGTCGCTGCTGTAGGGTTTCCTGCCGTTTTTTCGTTAAAATTAAAAAAATGGATATAAAAATTCTGCAGACCTTGCCCGATCATGCAGATCAAACCGCCTACAAGAAAGGCTTTTACACAGTTCCATACGTAAGGCGGCTTTGGCTGATATGTTTTTACTTTTGATTTGTAGTTTTCTTTTATGTTTGTCATATTGAAACCTCCTTATGGATGATGAATAAAATACAGCCAATGAAATAAAGATCCCGCGATTTTCCCAATGACAATGGCCATTAATAGAATAATGATTTTACTTCTGAGGCCGATTCGTTTAGCCAAGATCGGCAGGACATTTAACACTTCTGTCAGCGCGGCTGCAAGCATCCCGACAAATACTCCGGCCAACAGCCCGACCGGTACGGCAAGCCATTTTGATAAAAAGAGATGGTGCATATGCAGTGTTTCCCATCCCCCGCAAACCGCACCGAGAATAACAGCCGCTTCATAAGCTTGAACAAATCTCATCGTTTTGGTGAGCTGCATCAGACGCGGAATGATTCCCATCACGGTTAAAAAAGCCACGAAACCAGCCCCGACCGTGATGCCCCCGCCGAGCCCGACAAAAATGATGAACAATACACTAACGATCATGCAGGTCCTTTATTGTTTCTTCATTTTCATGCATGGCCACATATTGATCGAGATCAAGCTGATAGTTAAACATTTCAACCTCTAGCGGGCTAGGCTCTTCATTAAGGCGCTTTTTAAAAATGTGGTTAAAAAACACAATCATCCCCAGTCCCAAACCGATGCTGTAAGGGATTTGAAGTAAATATGGATAGTCATTCCGCTCTCCGGTTATGATTTCATATAGTGCAATATGAACATCCCCCATGCTGACATCCTCATGGAAATTCATGATGGCAAGGCACGATCCGATAAACAGCAGCAGCCAGACACCAATAAAAAGAACAGTTGATATGTGCCGTTTCTGATATTGAATTTCAACAATGGTTTCAGCTCCGCCCACAGTTTGAACATCAAGAGTGGGATCCTGCTGATGAATGGCTTTGAGTACTTTTATGATATCCAGAATTACGATATTTTTATCTTTTTCGCTCACCTGATAAAGCGGCATAGCCGAGAGTTTCTTTTTCAGCTGATGCTGCCCTTCTATTTGCGCGGCATCCCCGACCGTTATGATATCCCCCGGATGTGCCAAAACTCGGTGGCGAAGCCTGATAAATAGTCGTCGTTCCATCATTGATCACCATCTTTCGGTGGTTATATATGTAGTATGTGGTTCGATTTTGTTCTCATTCATCCGCTTGAAAAGACCATAAATTACCACGCTTTTGCAAAACAAAAAGCCAGCCTGCAGTGACAGACTAGCTTTCCGTATGATCCATTTGAACCTTGATCTGCTTTAATATTTTCTTTTCAAGCCTGGATACCTGCACCTGGGATATCCCCAGCCGCTCAGCAACTTCTGACTGCGTCTGATCTTTATAATACCGAAGATAGACGATTAATTTTTCTCTTTCTTCTAAATCGCTTATGGCCTCTTTCAGCGCAATTTTGTCAAACCATTTCTCTTCTGAGTGATCAGCGATTTGGTCAAGAAGGGTAATTGGATCTCCGTCATTTTCATAAACTGTCTCATGAATTGAAGACGGAGCTCTTACTGCCTCTTGGGCAAGCACGACATCTTCAGCTTCAATTTCCAAATGTTCGGCGATTTCCTGTACGGTCGGCACCCTGCCCAGTGTTTTTGAAAGTTCGTCTTTCGCTCGGCGGATTTTGTTGCCAAGCTCTTTTAATGATCTTGATACCTTGACAGTTCCGTCATCACGGATAAAACGCTGGATTTCGCCGATAATCATCGGCACTGCATATGTCGAGAACCGCACATCATAGGTTAAATCAAATTTATCAACAGATTTTAACAGCCCGATGCAGCCAATCTGAAAGAGGTCATCAGGCTCATATCCTCTGTTTAAAAACCGCTGTACGACAGACCAAACAAGACGCATGTTTTTTTCTATGAGGAGGTCTCTTGCCTGCTGGTCGCCATCTTGGCTCTGTTTGATTAATTCTTTTACTTCATGGTCCTTCAGCTGAGCGTTCTTACCGTTTTTCTTAACCTCCACATCCATAACAAATCTCCTTAATTACAAAGCGCTTTGCTTTTTGATAAGTGCTTTGTTAAGCGAATCGTCGTCCCCATTTCGGGTGATGAATCGATACTGACATCATCCATGAAGTTTTCCATAATGGTAAAGCCCATTCCAGAACGCTCCAGCTCAGGCTTTGTCGTGAATAAAGGCTGGCGGGCTTCTTCCAGATCTGTAATGCCGAGCCCTTCATCACGGATGGTCATATATACGACATGATCTTCCAGCGTCACCGAAATATATACTTTTCCATCGCCATTCTCTTCATAGCCATGGATGATGGCGTTCGTCACCGCTTCTGACACCACAGTTTTGATCTCGGTGAGTTCATCCATGGTCGGGTCAAGCTGTGCAATAAATGAAGCAACTGTGACACGCGCAAACGATTCATTTTGGCTGAGGGCGGAAAATTCAAGGTGCATTTCATTTTTCATGATGCCACCCCCAGTGTGAGCAGTGCCTGCTGCTCAGATTGTTCAAAGCGAATAATTTTAAACAGGCCAGACATATCAAACAGCCGTTTCACTGCCGGAGAGATGGCGCAAACGACCATTTCCCCGCCAATTTGCTTAATTTGTTTGTATCTGCCTAAAATAACGCCAAGCCCCGAACTGTCCATAAAGGAAAGGTCCTCCAGATTCAGCACGATATGACGAATATCATCCTTTTCCAATGATTCCGTTACTTTTTGTTTCAGCGTTTCAGCCGTATGGTGATCGAGTTCGCCTGTTAATCGAATACAAAGCACTGATTCTTTGACATGCATGTCAATTCCAAGGCTCATGCTCATTCCTCCTTGATATGATCGGATAATGAGTGTTTCGATTTCGGGGGAATGAATTCCTTCACCGTGACAAAACTAGTGATCATTCGGCATAATTACTTAAATTTTGTCCAATCTCCCATCGCCCTTTTTAAAAACGTTAAGTATCCGGCTTTTTCCATATCATCTTTAGCAACGACAGGACTTTCTGCAAGCACTTTTCCGTCCTTTTTCAGCACCAGCGTGCCAAGCTCTTGGCCTTTTTGAACCGGAGCGCTTACATTGTTGTTCATTTTAATTTCTTTTTTCACATGTTTCATATCCTCGCCTTTTTTCGTCAATACGGAAATCGGCTCAGAAGTGGTGAGTTCTATCACTTTTTGTTTCCCTTTTTTGACCTTTGCTTTTGCTACCGTTTCATTTCGCTTGTATAAAGGATGTGTCTCATATTGGCTAAAAGCATAATCAAGCATCTTTGTGACTTGCGCATTTCTTTCCTTAGGCGTGCTTGCCCCGAATACAACGGCAATCGCCCGCATGTTCCCTTTTTTAGCCGAAGCAGTCAGGCAGTATTTCGCTTCTCCTGTATAGCCGGTTTTTACGCCGTCTACACCAGGATAAAATTTGATAAGCCGATTAGTATTCACTAACCAAAACTTTTTATCTGTGTTTTCACGTAAATAATCCTCATACGTACCTGTAAACTTGGTGATTGATTCATATTTCAATAATTCCTTAGCCATAATTGCCATGTCATAAGCCGAGCTGTAATGTCCTTCCTCGGTCAAGCCGGTCGGGTTTTTAAAGGATGTATCTTTTAATTCCAGCTCTTTCGCTTTTTTGTTCATTTTTTTCACAAATTCATCCTCGGAGCCTGAAATAAATTCTGCCATCGCTACAGATGCGTCATTTCCAGATGCGATCGCAATTCCCTTAAGCATTTCTTTAACGGTCATTTCTTCCCCGGGTTCAAGAAAAATCTGTGATCCGCCCATTGAAGCCGCATGTTCGCTCGTACGGACCTTATCACTCATTTTGATTTTTCCTTCGTCTAAGGCTTCCATGATTAAAAGCATCGTCATAATTTTTGTCATACTTGCAGGCGCCAGTCTCTCGCGGCTGTTCTTGTTGTAAAGCACTTTACCAGTATCACGTTCTATCAGCACCGCAGACTTGGCTTCATGAGCAAGCTCCGATGTATGTTTTCCGTCTTGTTTTGCAAATGCGGACGGTGCAAATGTAAGCAGCATCATACCAATCAACAAAGTGGATAAAAGACGTTTCATCTCAAAAGCCCTCCATTTCATAATCCTTTTTATTTTTTCCAAGCTGAATGGTTTTATACACCACTGTTGGAAAATGTTTCGGGACTTTTTCGACATAAAAAAAACAGCTGTTTCAATTAGAAACAGCTGTCTTCTTATCTTTTCTGGATTCCATTTTTATTCGTACTTAGCAATTACCGCCTTCACAAGCTGCAAGAATCCGGCTTTCACCTTTTCTGTCACTTCCATGACTTCGTCGTGAGATAAAGGCTGATCCAAAATTCCGGCTGCTGCGTTCGAAATGCAGGAAATGCCGAGTACACGGAGACCCGCATGGTTTGCCACAATTACTTCCGGTACGGTAGACATGCCGACTGCATCTGAGCCCATCGTTCTTAAAAAGCGCACTTCTGCCGGTGTTTCGTAGGAAGGACCTGTCACAGCAGTATACACACCTTTTTGAATTGGAATGTTAAGGTCTTTCGCCATTTTTTCAGCCAGGCTGGAAAGATCTTTATCATAGGCTGACGACATATCAGGAAATCTGGCGCCGAAATCTGCTTCGTTTGGCCCGATTAATGGGTTTGTCCCCATAAAGTTGATGTGGTCTGTAATGATCATTAAGTCTCCCGCACGGAACTCAGTGTTTACGCCCCCTGCCGCATTTGTCACGATCAAAGCCTCGACACCAAGCGCTTTCATGACGCGAACAGGAAAAGTGACTTTTTCCATTGAATAGCCTTCATAGAAATGAAAGCGGCCCTGCATGGCGATGACACTAACTCCCTCAAGTGTGCCAAGCACAAGCTGTCCGGCGTGTCCCTCAACCGTTGATACCGGGAATTCCGGGATATCCTCATATTTTAACTTAACAGGATTTTCGATTTCATCAGCCAAAATACCAAGACCTGAGCCTAGAATAAGGCCGATCTTTGGTGATTCAGGCAAGTTTTGCTTAATAAAAGCGGCTGCGCGTTCGATTCTGTCTTTCAAGAAACAGTCCCCCTATTGTAATAAAGATAAAAAGCTTTTGCCATATTTCGGTTTTTTTGTTTGAAAATTATCCGCGATGGTTGCACCGATATCAGCAAATGTATCTGCAAGCGGCAGCATTTGCGCTTTCTTATGTTTTTTGCTGTATGCAAGAATCGGCACATACTCGCGTGTATGGTCTGTTCCATGATGAATCGGATCATTGCCGTGGTCGGCTGTAATGATTAACAGATCATCATCTTTCATTTTTTCGAATACTTCCGAAAGACGAGCATCAAATTCTTCAAGTGCGCGTCCGTAGCCTTCCGGATCACGGCGATGGCCGTATAAGGCATCAAAATCAACAAGGTTTGCAAAGCTCAGACCCGTAAAGTTTTCTCCGAGCGTGTCAACCACTTTGTCCATTCCGTCCATATTGGATACCGTTCTGCGGGAAGACGTAATTCCTTCACCATCATAAATATCAGAGATTTTTCCGATTGAAATGACATCTAAGCCGCTGTCTTTCAATTCATTCATCACAGTGCGGTCAAACGGCTTAAGCGCATAGTCGTGGCGGTTTGGCGTCCGTTTGAAATGTCCCGGCTCGCCGACAAACGGCCGTGCGATTATGCGGCCTACCATATATTTCGGTTCAAGCGTCAGTTCTCTCGCCGTTTCACAAATGCTGTACAGTTCTTCAAGCGGAACGACTTCTTCGTGAGCGGCAATTTGCAGTACAGAGTCAGCTGAAGTGTACACAATTAAAGCGCCTGTCTCCATATGCTCTTCACCGAGTTCATCCAAAATAGCTGTGCCAGAAGCCGGCTTGTTTCCGATAATTTTGCGGCCCGATCTTTTTTCCAGCTCCTGAAGCAGCTCATCAGGAAAGCCTTCCGGGAACACTTTAAACGGTTTATCAATGTATAAGCCCATGATCTCCCAATGGCCTGTCATTGTATCTTTGCCGTTTGACGCTTCTTGCATTTTTCCATAGTACGCGAGTGGCTGTTCTGTTTTTTCAACGCCCTTGATATCACCAATAAGACCAAGGCCGAGTTTTGCCATATTCGGCATATGTAGTCCGTTCATGTGCTCAGCAATATGCCCGAGCGTATTGGCGCCTACGTCATTAAAGTCGGCGGCATCTGGCGCTTCGCCAATTCCAACTGAATCCATTACGATTAAAAACACACGATTATATTTGTATGCAGGCATCCTAAAAGCCTCCTTTTTTCTATACGTCTATTGTATCTCCTAGAGGTCTGACAACTCAAGTATAAACCGTTTTCATTCCCGTTGACAATGCATTTGAAAATAATGAGAAACTTCATTATTTTCTGTCGGTCCTAAAGAAAAAAGCCGCAGCCCGCTGCGGCTAGGCGCGCGGATGGTACTGCTTGTACACATCCTTCAGCCTTGTTTTCGTCACATGCGTATAGATTTGCGTCGTAGATATATCCGCATGGCCCAGCATTTCCTGCACCGCTCTTAAATCAGCCCCGTTTTCAAGCAAATGCGTTGCAAAGGAATGCCTGAGTGTATGCGGGGTGAGCTCTTTTTTGATTCCGGCTTCGAGCGCAATTTTCTTCAGATTTTTCCAAAAACCTTGGCGGCTGATCTGCTTTCCGTGATGATTTAAAAAGAGAGCGTCAGACACTTTGTTCTTTAGCAGTTTCCCGCGGGCTTTCGTTATATATTCTTCAATAGCAGAAGCAGCGGTTTCACCGATCGGCACAATCCGCTCTTTCCTCCCTTTTCCGAAGCAGCGGACAAATCCCATTGACAAATGGACATCCGTCGTTTTCAATTCGATCATTTCACTGACCCGGATACCTGTGGCATAAAGCAGCTCCAGCATCGCTTTATCCCGATAGCCAAAAGGGCTCGTAAGCTTAGGCGTGTCCAACAGCCGTTCAACCTCGTTCAGCGCCAGCACCTTTGGAAGCACCCGTTCCGTTTTTTGTGTTTCGATATGTACGGAAGGGTCTTTGTCCGTCACCTTTTCCCTAAGCAAAAATTGATGAAAAGAGCGAATCGATGCCAAATGCCGCGCTGAAGTCTTTCCGGATTTCCCCGACTCCTTCAAGTGCTTCAAATATTGGATAATATGTATACGGGTCACATCGTTCCAATTGTTGGCATGAAGGGTTTCTTTTAAGTAAAGAGAATAGCTTTTCAAGTCACGCTCATAGGATACGACCGTATTATGAGAAAGCCCTCTCTCTACCATGACGTAGTGGATGAAATCCTTTATTTGATCTTTCACTCTAGATCTACTCCCCGTTTTGGTAAAAAAAGATTAACCGGTCAAACCATCCGCCTTTTTCTTCCGCATCCATTTCAACAACTTTTACGGCGGAGCCTTCCGGTTTATCGTACCGATGATAGTTTTCATACTCTTGATTTACCCATATCATAGCATAATAGAAGAGAGCGGTAAAACCTGTGAACAGTATAAAAACCTTCAATGTGTCAACAGCCGTTTTTAGGAATCTTCCCATGTCCCAATCGATCCTTTCTCTATGGTTCCTGTTATTTAAACCATATGCCAAACCAGAAAGGATTTATACGTCGAAACAGCAAAAAACCCTTTCCCCAAGAGAAAAGGTTCGAGCCCGGCATCGACTATTCCGTATCGTTTCCGTTGCAGCGGTGGCAAATGCCGTGAAACGTCAATCTATGATCTTTAATCTTAAATTTCCAATCACGTTCAATGACTTCTTCTACGTCTTCAAGCAAATCTTCTTCAATTTCATCAACGGCTCCGCACTCCATGCACACCAAGTGGTGATGAAAGTGAGCTGCACCCTCCTTACGAAGATCGTAACGGGACACGCCGTCTCCAAAGTTAATTTTATCAACGACTTTTAATTCAGTTAGTAATTCAAGCGTACGGTATACTGTTGCGAGACCGATCTCAGGAGATTTCTCTTTTACGAGGAGGTATACATCTTCTGCGCTTAAATGGTCTTCTTCGTTTTCAAGCAGCACTCTTACTGTCGCTTCACGCTGAGGCGTAAGTTTGTAGCTGGATGAGTGCAACTGTTTCTTAATTCGATCAATACGGTTTTCCATGTCTTTCCCTCCTACGCCGCATTCCATGACTCATTATAACAAAATAAGCGCGGAGTTCCAACTATAATTATTATAAACTGATAAATAAAATGATTTTCTTTTAATAATGTTTTTAAAAAAGTCGCGATGTCAGCTTTTCCATCAAAACTGGCGACATGTATGCTTCAAAGAGAGACGAGATCAGCGCTAAAAATAAAATGATCAGGAGAACAATGGCATATCGCCCGAACCACTGGATCGGCGCATCATGCAGACTTCGTTTGACAAACAGCTGCCTGATCAGCTTTAAAGAAAAGGCAATCGCACACGTGCCCATAATGAGGTAAGCCGGAATAAGCAGCACATTTTGCGGCAAAACCGAGACAAAGGATAAGAAAAAACCGCTGATTCCCATCTGGTTGACGAGAAACCCTACAGTAAATCCGACGACAATTCCTTTTAGAAAAATCATAATGAAAATGATAGGCATGCCAATCACAGAAATTCCTAAAATCCACATTAGCCCTAAATACTTTACATTATGAAAAATACTTTGCCAAAACATATCGGATGAGCTAGCCTGTTTTCCGTCTGATAGCTGTCCAAAAAATTGGCTTAAATAATAATATAAATCTTCTTTCTGGCTGATCGTCATGCTGTTGACAATGATAGCGCCAAAAATCACACCCATGAAAAACAGGACAGACACAAATATATAAAGTGAGAGATGATCCTTTACATGTCCGAGAAACATGTCCTTATAAGAAATTTTCCGCATATCGTTTCCTCCCGCCCGCTCTATTGATTTGATTTAATAGATTGTATGAAAGAAACGGAAAAACATGCTCTTTTTCAAAAAGAAACGATAGAGATTGCTAGGCGGCTGTTTCGGACATAAAAAAATCCCTATCATCAAATGCATTTTGATCATAAGGATTTTTGTGTTTATGCTTTCTTTTATTCAATATGTCTTGTTTGCTTTTTGTCATTCTTTCATGAGTGCTGAAGGATGGAGAACTGCCTCTTGATAATAAGGCGTCCCGTCCACTGTTTCTAAGCAGATGCTCCCGTTTTCTTTTCGCTCGGCTTTTTGCCATGTTGATCACTCCCTATTTCATTTTGATTCATTATAGCAAATGCAACCTGTTATTAAAATGTATTGAACCAGTAAGTAAAAACAGCACCTGTCATGCCAGGTGCTGTTTCATTTTAATGTTTGACCGCTGTAAGAGCGGCGCGTTCAACGGCGGCAGTCACTTCGTGATGAACCTTTGAATCCAGCGGCTGCGGAACCACATCGCCTGGCTTTGTGCAGGCTGCAATGGCCTCTGCTGCCGCCACAAGCATATCGTGATTGATCTCCTTGCTTTTGGCATTCAGTGCGCCTCTGAATATACCCGGGAAGCCAAGCACATTATTCACAGAACGCCCGTCAGCTGCATACGCTGCGCCGGCCTGCAAAGCAGCCTCAGGCTCTATTTCCGGCTTCGGATTGGATAATGCCAAGATGACCTGGCCAGATCGTACGAATTCAGGTTTAATTAACCCAGGAACTCCTGTTGTGGCAATGACAATATCACATGTTTCCATTAACTCTTCGATACTTGCAGCTGTCTGTCCGCCGTATTGCTCAAGACGACTCATCGCCGACTCTGATTTGTCTGTACCGCATACAGCTTTGACGCCGTAAGCCATAAACATCCGGCAGATGGCTACGCCCGCTGCGCCGAGGCCGATCTGCCCCACTTTTGCTTCTTTCAAGTCAACACCCGCGCTTTTACATGCCGAAATGGCAGCTGCCAGCGTAACGACAGCTGTTCCATGCTGATCATCGTGCATGACAGGGATACTGAGTTCCTCTTTTAGGCGATCTTCAATTTCGAAGCAATGCGGTGACCCGATATCCTCAAGCAGGATGCCGTTAAATCCTGGTGAAATATGTTTTACCGTATTGATGATTTCTTCAGGATCACTTGTATCCAGCAAAATCGGGATACCGCTGATCCCTGCCAGCTGATCAAACAACGCTGCCTTTCCTTCCATAACAGGCATTCCCGCCACAGCGCCGATGTTTCCAAGGCCGAGAATCGCTGTTCCATCGGTTACAATTGCGACCGAGTTGCTGATTGTCGTGTAGATATCAGCCTTTTCAGGTTCTTTCTCGATCAGTCTGCAGACGTCTGCTACCCCAGGAGTATAGACGCGCCCGAGCTCTGCCAGCGAACGGATTGGCATTTTGCTTTTCATTTGAATTTTTCCGCCTTCATGGGCAGACAGGACTTCATCAGATACCGTGTGAAGCCTGATCCCTTCGCCAAGAGCCTGAACAGCCATGATCACTTCCTGAAGCTGTTCTTCGTTTTCCACTTGCACAGTAATATTGCGCATCGTGTAATTGGGTCCGACTTTAACCGTCTCCACATCACCAATGTCTCCGCCCAGAAGGCCGATTGCTGTTGCCACTCTTCCGAGATTTCCGGGAACCGAAGGCGTTTCTATCATCAGTGTCCGAATCATGTGTTTCGCTATCATTCAGTGATCCTCCCCTTAGCCAAGTTTTTCAGCTTGAGCTGTATCGTTTTTCGTATACCATATACATTTTCCTGTATAACCGTAGATAATGGCAAGACCTATTGCGACAAAACTGAGCCACATAAACGGCAGATAAGAGAAGGTAGAAACTCCTAAAATCCCGGCCATGTAAATGCCGTTATCAGACCAAGGCACCATACCTGAAGTCAAAGTTCCTCCGACCTCTGAATTACGGGATAGAACTCTTCTGTCCAGATGCAAACGGTCATAGCTGTCTTCCATGATCTTCGGTGTCAAAATAAGAGATACATACATGGCACACCCGAAGATGTTCGCCAAAAATGCTACAATCAGCGTAGATAATGTCACATTGCCTGCTGATGTTAATTTTTTTTCAAACAATGAAACAATGACTTTTAACACACCTAGCTTCTCAAGCAACCCGCCAAAGCCTAGGCCAAAAATAATCACGACGAGAGAACCGAGCATGCCTACGATGCCTCCGCGGTTTAAGAGGCCGTTTAAAAATTCAACATCTGTTTTAATAGAGAAGCCGTTGTACGCTGTTGCAATCGCATCCGCGAAATTCATGTCTTGGAAAACAGCAGCCCAGACAGCGCCAAGCAATGCACCAATTACGATAACCGGCATAGACGGCTTTTTCATCGCTAATAAGACAATAACAACAACAGCCGGAATCAGCATCCAAATATGAATGTCAAATGTATTCTGCAAAGAAGATTTCAAAAATTCAACTTTGTCGAGGTCAATATTTTTCCCGCCGTACATAAATCCAACAGCTGTAAAGAGAATAGCCGTAATCACATATGCTGGTATTGATAAATAAAGCATCGCTCTGACGTGAGCCAATACATCTACTTTTGATAATGAAGAAGCCAGAACTGTACTGTCAGACAGAGGAGACAGCTTGTCCCCGAAGTAAGCTCCGGAAAGAATGGCTCCAGCTACAAGAGGAAGCGGAATTCCGAGGCCTTCACCAATTGCGATCATGGCGATGCCGGCTGTTCCTACTGTTCCCCATGACGTTCCTGTCGCCACAGACATAATAGAACAAATAATTAATGTTGCGAGTAAAAAGATACTAGGATGAATAAATTCTAATCCATAATAAATTAAGGTCGGCACGACGCCTCCGGCGATCCATGTTCCGATGAGTGCTCCGACTGAAACGAGAATCAGAACGGCTTCGAGACCATTAGATATTCCATGAACAATCGCGTTTTGCAGATCTTTATATGAATAACCGAGTCTGATTCCGAGAATCATTGCAATAAACCAAGAAACAAAAAGCGCTAGCTGTATTGGCAAGTCTAAAAAGACTGTAAACGACAGAACAAGTGCTAAAAATGCTCCTAGTACGATAATAATTTCAAATAGTGTTGGCAATCTTACATCCTTCAAAAGAAGTCCCCCTTAATAAAAAAGCTAAAACGCTTTCAATAAATAGTGCAACACGTATACTATACTTCCTCATCCCTATGCTTGTAAACAGCTTATTCACCCGGCTATTCACAGATGAATAAGCTGCATTTTGTTTAAATTTTATTTTTCTAATAGCTCTTTTCCAGCAATTCCTGGCTTTGTCATCTCGTATGGATTTAAAATGATATCCAATTCTTCTTCTGTCAGCACATCATGCTGAAGGCAAAGATCACGGACGGATTGGCCTGTCATAATCGCTTCCCTGGCGATTCGGGCAGCCGCTTCATAACCAAGATGCGGATTCACAGCGGTAATAACTCCAGCGCTTTTTTCTACGTATTGCTTCAAGCGTTTTTCATTAGCTTCAATGCCTTTCAAGCAATAGTCAGTGAAGGAACGGAACCCATTGTTCATGATGCTGATCGATTGCAGCAGATTAAAGACAAGCACTGGCTCCATAACGTTTAATTCAAGCTGACCTGCTTCTGAAGCTAGGCAGATGGTATTATCGTTTCCAATCACCTGGAACGCAATTTGGTTAATGAGCTCCGCCATAACCGGATTGACTTTACCCGGCATGATGGATGATCCCGGCTGGCGGGCAGGCAGAGAAATTTCCGCAAGTCCGGCGCGCGGTCCCGATGCCATTAAACGAAGGTCGTTTGCGATCTTCGACATGTTCATCATGCAGACTTTTAATGATGCAGAAACCTCTGTGTAAGCGTCTGTATTTTGTGTTGCATCGACAAGATGGTCAGCGCCGACAAGAGGCAGTCCGCTAATATCAGCAAGATGTTTAACAACTTGTTTGATATATTCAGGATCGGCGTTCAGTCCTGTGCCGACTGCAGTAGCGCCCATGTTGACTTCATACAGGTGCTGCCGGGATTGTTTAATACGTTTAATATCACGCTCAAGAACACGGCTGTATGCTTCAAATTCCTGGCCAAGGCGAATCGGAACAGCATCTTGAAGGTGAGTCCGTCCCATCTTAATAACAGAATCAAATTCCTGGGCTTTTTGTTTAAACACACCATGCATGTCTTCCATCGTCTTCAGCAGTTTTTCCAGCAGATTCAGTGTGGAAATATGAATGGCTGTCGGAAATACATCGTTTGTTGATTGTGACATATTAACGTGTGTGTTTGGGCTTAAGTGGATGTATTCTCCCTTTTTATGACCCATGATTTCAAGCGCGCGATTTCCGATGACCTCGTTCGCATTCATGTTCATGGATGTACCAGCGCCGCCTTGAATCGGATCGACGATAAACTGGTCGTGCCACTTGCCTTCCAGAATCTCGTCAGCGGCTTGTACGATAGCTTGGCCAATTCCTTCATACAGCCGTTTTACATCCATGTTTGCAAGTGCGGCAGCTTTTTTTACAATCGCCAGTGCGTTAATCATTTCTTCATGGATTTTATATCCCGTAATCGGAAAGTTTTCTGAAGCACGCAACGTTTGGATGCCGTAATAGACATCTGCTTCAATTTGTTTTTCTCCAAGGAAATCTTTTTCCACCCGGTATTCTTTTTGGCCGTTTAACATAATCTTTAACCTACTTTCTCTATAATGGTTATGGTTTTAACGAAATTTACAGGACAACGTCATCGGCAATCGGTGTTTCCATAATTCTCTTCACGATCGGCAAATCTGAGGATTGGCCCAGTGCCCACATTAATTTCGGAACGATTGCTTCTGTATTCATGTTTCTAGAGCGGATAATTAAGTCCTGATTGACTCTGCGGCCGACTTCGTAAATGCTCATATCTTCGCCTTCTTCCAAGCATTGAGTCGTAATGACGACAACAATGCCGCTGTCAATCAGTTCATTCACTTTGGACAAAATGTCTCTGCCTTCAAACGGAACGCCTCCACTGCCATAACTTTCGATGACAATTCCTTTGTACATGCTTTTCAGAGCGTCCAGCATTTCCGGCTTTAAGCCCGGATGCAGTTTGAGCAGACAAACATCGGTGCATAGTGAAGTGTCAACTGTGAAGGCGTCGTTCTCAGGTTCCGTTACTTGTTTGTTGTATTCAATCCCGTCTTCTGTAATAAAAGCGATATATGGATAATTGATGCTTTCAAACGCGTCATAGCTTTTCGTTCTTAACTTGATCGCACGTGTTCCCTGGATGACTCTGCCGTCAAACACAACGTAAACCCCACCTACGCCTTCACAGGCAAAGCGAATGGCATCTGTAATATTTTTTTTGGCGTCTGTTTTTTGAAAGGTAATTGGAATTTGCGAGCCTGTAATTACAATCGGCTTTTTAGCATGCTGCAGCATATAAGATAATGCGGCAGATGTATAGGCCATTGTATCTGTACCATGAGTAATAACAAACCCGTCATAGGCATCATAATTTTGCTTAACAGCTTCCGCTATCTCCACCCAGTATTCAGGCTGCATATTGGTGCTGTCTATATTCATAAGCGATTGGGTTTCCATCGTGTAATCGTTATCAAGTTTTGATACGTAACTTAACAACTCGTCAGCCTTCACCCCCGGGGCAAGTCCGTTTTCCCCTTCAACTGAAGCGATCGTTCCCCCAGTTGTCAACATCAATAATTTTTTCATACCATACACCTCTTCACTATATCTAAAGATGGGTTTGCGAGAAGGCATTCGCTTTTCGCATACTTTTAATGCAATTATAGACACGGAAAATAAAATACGCAAGACATTATTATTCAATTCGCGTACACTTCCGAATACCTATATGATATAATCAGCTCAAGTTGAAAAAGGAGCGGAAGTCCATGAATTTAGATCGTTTAACTGAATTGAGAAAAAAGAAAAATTGGTCGCTTCAATATACGGCTGACCTCCTGGGTATCGCAAAAAGCACATACGCGGGATACGAGTCAGGCTACCGCCGCCCTTCGCTTGAGGCCCTGGCAATGCTGGCAGACCTTTTTGATACAACCTGCGATGATCTCTTAGGCCGCACAAAACAAAAGCAGACTGCTCCTCAGACCATTGAATTGACCACGTGGAGCAGCCTTGACATTGCTGTTGACGGCAAGCCGCTGTCTGAAGACGAAATAATACAGCTGATCACCTTTATCCGGACAAAGAGAAAAGTTCAGGAGGAACTGAGTTAATTTTCACTCACGACTTAACTTTCCCGTAGGTTCCTCCTCCTCCGGCTTTCAGTTCAAGCTTTCCTGACCTCGCTTTCACAATAAGAGCGGCGGTTTTCGGCGGAACAACCCGAGCCAGATCCTCCTCTGAAGTCTCATGAAGAACAGCCATTTCTGTACCAAAGGCCGTTTTTAGCTTGTCCAGGGTTTTCGGTCCGACACCCGGCACAAATTGCAGCGGAATTTGGTGGACATACCTAGGACGCGCTATGCCCTTTCCAGACTGATCACTCAGTTCGCACAGCCTTTCGCTGACACCCTTTGTCAATCTGGCACTTCCGCATTCCGCGCACGCCGTTGCCCCGCTCTCAGTACGCTCTCCACATACTTCACAAGCCGTTTGATAATACTTTCCCAACAGCGGATCTAATCCGTAATTTGCGGTAATTTTCCTGTTATCCTGCCCCTTTAATGCGAGAGCGAACTCAGAAAAATCAGCTGAGGCCACATATAGTTCATTATATTCTCTGCCGATCTTCCCTAAGGAATGCGCATCAGAATTTGTTAAAAATGAATATTTATTCAATTCAGATACCCGTGAAGCCATAGGTGTGTCACAGCTTAAACCAAGCTCGACAGCATCTATCATAGAAGAATCAAAAACCTCAGTTAAAGTTGACTTAACGCCTTTTCCGTACAAGCTTTTGTGGGGCGTGAAAATATGGGCGGGGATAAACAATCCGCCCATTTCTTTAACTTTTTTTTGAAGATTCAAGCCTGTTTCGTATATCCGCTGTGAACTTAAGTGAATATTTTTCATCCGTGCTGAAAGCCAGGCTGAAAATTGTTTCATATCAGCAAGTGTCGGCATAAAAGCAAGCACATGAATTGGCCCGCTGCATGCTTCATCGTAAATCTCCAGCTCGCTTCCCAATAAAAGAGTTGTGCTGTGATAACGGACTCCGCCGCCCTCAAGCTCGTGATACCTGCCTGAAGCAATGCCTTCCTCAAGCTCTATTATGACTTCCGGAGAATGGCAGTCAATAATTCCGAGAAGTTCAATCCCTTTATATTCACTGGCCTCAACCAAAATCCGGTCCAGCGTCAGCGTTTTTGCACCTGTTATTTTGACAGCCCTTCCTGTATAGGTCCGACCGATATGGATGTGTAAATCCGCGTAAATCTTTTTCATTTTTATGCTTGCAGCGCTTCTTTCAGCTGAAGATATTGAATCGCATAGGCTGTCTTCGCATCGTAAACCTCGCGCGACTCAACCAGCTTTAGTGCGTCTTCAAGCGTCACCTCCATCACTTCAACAAACTCGTCCTCATCTAGTTCCCGTTTTTCTTCAAGCACAGTCAGCTCTTCCGCAAGAAAAACGTGGACAATTTCATCGGCAAAACCGGGCGATGTATAGAATGCTGTCATTTTAGTCAGCTTTTTCGCTGTGTATCCTGTTTCTTCTTCCAGCTCCCGAAGCGCCGTATACTCCGGCTCTTCTCCTTTTTCCAGCTTTCCGGCCGGTATTTCAACGATCGTCCGTTCCAGGGGCTTCCGGAATTGTTTCACCATTATGATTTTCCCTTCGTCTGTGACAGCCAGCACCGCTACCGCACCAGGGTGTTTTACAATTTCGCGTTTACTCGTTTTTCCGTTAGGGAGCTCGACGTCCTCTACATAAAGATCAATAACTTTACCCGAAAAGATCTGTTCTTTAGCAATTGTTTTCTCTTCTAAGTGTTTCATTTCTTCATCTCCCGTTCTGTCTCTATATCATGCCCCATACATTTTATCATACTAGAGAAAAGGGGGCTCCTTTATGAAAGTATACCGTATGCAAAAGGGCGTCGTTTTAGTGGGGAAATCCTGGGAGGTGCGGGCGAAGCTCAAGGAATACGGGCGCACATTCCGGTATGTGAAAGATTGGATTTCCGAGCCGTAAAAGTTGAAAACTCCGCTCCTTTATATTACGGTCATTACAAAGCCTAAAAAAGGAGTGTGCACATGAGAAAGCGCAAACTAGGTTCATCTGATTTAGAAATAAGCGAAGTCGGACTTGGCTGTATGTCCCTTGGAACAGAAACAAATAGAGCGCTGTCGATCCTTGATGAAGCCATTGAGCTTGGCATCAACTATTTAGACACAGCTGATTTGTATGATCGCGGCCGCAATGAAGAAATCGTCGGCAAAGCAATTCAAAACAGACGCCAGGACATCATTTTGGCCACAAAAGCCGGAAACCGGTGGAGTGACAAAAATGACGGCTGGTATTGGGACCCTTCAAAAGCTTACATAAAAGAGGCAGTGAAAAAGAGCTTAGCACGTCTGAAAACGGATTATATCGATCTGTATCAGCTTCACGGTGGCACAATAGAAGACAACATTGACGAAACGATTGAGGCATTTGAAGAATTAAAACAAGAAGGTGTCATTCGTTATTATGGAATTTCTTCTATTCGCCCGAACGTCATTAAAGAATATGTGAAAAAATCAAATATCGTCAGCATTATGATGCAATTCAGCCTGTTTGACAGACGGCCGGAGGAATGGCTCCCGCTTTTAGAGGAACATCAGATCAGTGTCGTGGCAAGGGGGCCGGTCGCTAAAGGGCTGCTGACTGAGAAACCGCTTGAACAAGCTTCGGAGACCATGAAACAAAACGGGTACTTATCATATTCCTATGAAGAATTGGCAGAGGCCCGTAAGTCAATGGCCGGCGTTGCTCCAGACCTCACCATGACGGAAATGTCGCTGCAGTATCTTTTAGCGCAGCCGGCAGTGGCCTCAGTAATCACCGGTGCCAGCAAGTTAGAGCAACTGAAGGAAAATGTTCAGGCTGCAAACGCGCGGCGCTTAAGCGAGCAGGAAATCAAAGCGCTTCAATTCTATACGAAACAAGACGTTTACCAAGCGCACCGTTCATAAAGAAAACCAGCACCTGACCGGGTGCTGGTTTATTTGTATTGATGCCAATCGAGCTGGCTTTCATTGAGGAGCTGTTCAAAGCTTTTGTTTTTTTCGATCTCCTTTTTCTTTCTGATCTGTTCCGCTTTCTTTCTTTCCTGTCTCTTCTCATCCTCATCCTTCAATTGGCTTTTCATCTGCATCAGCTTTTCTTTTATATCGGATTGAAGATCGTCCTTTAACTGGTGTTTGTCAGCAGATTTTTGTTTTTTCATGCTCGCTTCCCCCGTGTTTTTGTTTTGAAGCCAGTTTATCATGGAGATTCAGGCTGAACAAGAAGACTCTCTTCATAAAAACGCTGTCATATTTTTCTGACGGCTCAGCAGCGTTTAGGTATAATGGTGCTAGAAGGTTATTTATAATAGAGTTGAAAGGTGCTGTGTCTTTTGAAAAGATTCCTTTTAGCTGTCGGCGCTGTCTTGGCAGCTGTAGCTGCTATCGGTATTTGTTTTACAAATATCATTATGTTCATAAAGAAAAAAACCGACGAAGAGATTATGAAAAGAGAAACAGATGACGGGCATGATGTATTTGAATCGTTTGAACGCATGGAGAAAACGGCTTTTGTGATTCCATCGGCATACGGATATGACATAAAAGGCTACTATGTTGCACCACACGATACCTCAAAAACAATGATCATCTGCCACGGCGTGACCGTGAATATATTGAACTCTCTCAAATATATGGATTTATTTCTTGATCTCGGCTGGAATGTGGTGATTTACGATCATCGCCGGCACGGACAAAGCGGCGGAAAGACTACAAGCTATGGTTTTTATGAAAAGGATGATTTAAACGAGGTCGTCAAATGGGTCAAAGACAAAATCGGTAAACGCGGATTGGTCGGAATCCACGGTGAATCAATGGGAGCAGTGACTGCCCTGCTGTATGCAGGGGCACATCCTGACGATGGCGCTGATTTTTATATTGCCGATTGCCCGTTTGCAAGCTTTGAGGAACAGCTTGCGTATCGTCTAAAAGTGGAATACCGGCTGCCTTCCTGGCCGATCCTCCCCATTGCCGACTCCTTTTTGCGGTTCAGGGACGGCTACCGCGCACGCGATGTATCCCCGCTTGCTGTCATCAATACCATCGAAAAGCCGGTTCTCTTTATTCACAGCAGGCACGATGATTATATTCCTGTTTCTGCAACCGAGCGGCTTTTTAAAAAAAAGCCCGGTCCAAAGGAACTCTATATTGCTGAAGCTGGAGAACACGCCATGTCATATACAAAAAATCGGGACACGTATAGAAAAACCGTGCAAGCCTTTTTAGACAAAATAACGTAAAAAGCGAAAGGCCCCTAGCCTTTCGCTTTTCCATCATAAAACGTCGGTGATGCCATCCATATGTTCACTGATCCATTCAATCGCAAGGTCTATCGTAGTAAACTCCTGCGCTTCAAATGTCATTTCATCCTGCAAAAGCCAAACATCCTTCTTGACGGATTCCGCTCCTCCGATTGACCAGTGCAGCAGGGTGTAGGGATGGTTTTTGTTCAGAAAGGATACCCACGTTTTATTCTGTGCTGTATTCTTAATTGACTTCAGCTTTTGTTCCACGTTTCGTGTCTCCCTACTTTACTAATATGCTCATTCTTGGACTGAGCATTTGAGCCGGACTTTTCAGCGCCAGCGTTTTGGCTTTCTCATTGTAATCGATTGTCATTTGATCGTCAAAAAACACTTTTTGCGACGACTGGATATATAGCGGGATGCCGTTCGTTTCCAGCTGCTCACACTGTCCCGTTAATTCCTCTGTCACCCAAATGGTCGGTACACCGCTTACTGCGCAGCCGCATCCTTCAGCGTCATAACGGAGCTGCGCCTTTTTTCCCGGATTGGCGTCAAGCGCTTGCTGCAGTGCCTGTGCTGCTGCATCTGTCACATGAATGTTCATAAGGTGAAACCCCCGTTTTTTTCATTTTCGCTATTGTAGCACACCACGCGTCCGTTCGCATTGTTTCTGCCTTTTTTCCACCGCTTCGCTTTTTCTTCTGCAGCCTTGATCCAATCAGTTTTTCCCTGTATATACCGCTTGATATTGTCCGGATACTGGGCCGCCAGCTGTATTTTGAGCGCGGCGTATTCCTTCGCTGTTTCCGGATGAGCTGTGAGATAATCTCTGAACACCAAATGCCTTTCAATAGCAGGATGCCCTCCCTCATAGATATGGACATGATGGGTACGCTTATTTCCGCCCTTTTGGAAATAGCGTCTGCCAATAATGCCGTTTTCTCCTTTTGGCGCATAGCCGAGCTCCGTCATTTTCGAATCATATTGGTTTACGGCCGCGATATCCTTTACTGCAATCAGAATATCAATGACCGGCTTTGCCGCCATATTTGGTATCGATGTGCTTCCGACATGATACACGTCAATGATCTCCGGGCCGAGCACAAGCTTCAGACGATCTTTTTCCTCACTGAACAGTCTTGCCCATTCTTCATTGTAGTGAGCGACTTCAACCTTTCTTTTCGGATAGAGATGAAAGACTGACAGAAAAAGCCCCTCTGACGCTTTGACGGTTTTCGTCTTTTCAAATCCTGCCTGCGTATACAGCGACACGGCCGGGCTGTTTTTCTCGGCTGTTACTACCTCGATTTTCTCAGCGTCTTCGTTCTGATCAATAACAAATTGCACGAGTGCTCGTCCGATGCCTTTTCTGAAACCGTCGGGATGCACAACAAGCCTGCAAATGGTCAGCTCATGCATAAACTTCTCGTATGAAATGACGCCGAGCAGTTTCCCGTTTTCCCGAAATCCCGCAAATCGCTCCTGAGAGGCTCTGATATCCTCAGCTTTTTCGTGTAAAGCAGGGATTCCGTCAAAACCGATAAGCTCCGCTTCTTTTACATAAGCTGGATTTTGAACGTCAATAATCTCACGTGATACAACCTCTTCCTTATGCTGAAGAAATGCAATCATTTGTTTTCTCCCGAAAACAGCCGCTGCTTTTCGACTTTGGCGACGCGGACCGCATACGATTCATACCACACGCTTTTTCCTTTTTCTTTCGCTGCTTGGTGTTCGGTGTGATGCCTCCAATGATTGATTGCGTCCATACTCTCCCAATAGGAAACTGTAATGCCGGTTCCATCCGCTTCGCGAACGCTTTCCACACCTAAAAATCCGGGCTGGCTCGCCGCAAGCGAAGCCATCCGCTCTGCTGTTTCTCCATATGCTTCGTCTTTTTCACTTTTGACAGAAGAAAAGATAACAGCATAATAAGGAGGCTCAGGTGTTTTTGACAAAAAATCCATAGCGGTTCCTCCTCATATGTTTTTCACAAAAAGAACCCTGTCTTGGCCCGGTCCATCGTAATTTGCAAATACTGAGATGCCATTTACTGTTTTGCTGCCTTTTTCAATCTCAAACCCAAGTCTTGTATGATACGCGATTGACACCTTATTTACCGGGGATGTGACGCACTTTACCCGGGTGCATCCCCTCTGCTTAACCGTTTCAATAAACACATCGTATAATTGTTTTCCAATTTGCATTTTTCTGAAATCCGGATGCACACCGGAAAAATGGATGTATGCCGTTACAGGATCTGATTGCGATTGAAATCCGATTAAAAATCCAGTCATGCTATTTTGTTCATGTGTAATAAAGCTGGTGTCCTGAAAATGTTCAAAAAATAATCGCGGGAGTTTTTCTTTCAGCTGCCTGCCGCCCCACCATTCATTCATCACAGACGTTACCATTTCATAATCTGAAGACGTGATTGTTCGAATATCCATTACGATTTCTCCCTCCGTCTGGCAAAACGAATGTCTCTTTTTTCTCACAATATAAAAATTATATTTTGCCTGACTGGAATTGTAAATGCCTTCTTTTCTGTATCATACGTTTTCAGACTGCTGAGGGAACATGTTTGCTATTTTTCATACCTAGTTCTCCCCCTCCAGCCGCCGGGAGGGAGAACATTTACAGAAAAATATCAAGCACCTGATCAAGTCTTAGCTTACAGAGCTTGCCGGCGTCTCCTTTGATCCACACTGTCTTTTCAAACTCCTCATAGCGGCAGATTTTCCCGCTGCAGGTGACAATTTCGCCATCCTGAAAGCAGCTGACAGTGATATCCTGAGCAAATTCCATCGCAGTGCAAAGCGTTTGGTTCATCTCCTCCAGCTGATCCGAATCAAGGATCGGCTTTTGCAGCTTCTGTTTATGGCGTTTTCTCTCAAGCAGGCTTTGTTTATGTTCAGGCAGAAACATCCGGCTTCCTTCCCACAGCAGATTGCCTCTTTGTAAATGCTCATTCATTTATAATGCCCTCCAATTTTAGCCGCGCGTTCAAACGCCTGGCCTGCAGCTGTCAGTGAGGCCGCCCTGATGATCGCCGTGTCGCCGAACCGGCTTTTAATCCCGTCCATCACATAGCCGAGGCTCATCTTCTTTGCATAATCCTGAAATAAATTGAGCTGCCATACTTCATCAGATGAAAGCTGAGAGAGGTTGACCCCGAGGCGGCGGACAGGCTTCCCATCCCAAAACTTGAGAAACAGTCTGCATACAGCCTGGTACACATCCTGCGTAGAATTGGTCGGTTCTGCCAGCTTCACTTGCCGGTTGAAGCCGGTCGGCAAATCAAAGTCAGCCCCCCTGCAGCTCACCGAAACCGTCTGCCCCATCATCCCGGCGTTTCGGCTTCGCCTGCACACCTCTTCACTTAGCTCCAGCAGAACGACTTTTATTTCTTTGTCAAAGTGTTCATAGTCTCTCGGGAGTGTCATTCCGTGGCCAATTGCTTTTTGTCCGTCCAGCGATGCCGTTGACACAGGAGAATAGTCGATTCCGTTCGCCGTCATCCACAGCACGTGTCCGTTAATGCCCCATTTCTTTTTTAAAAGCTCGAGTGGAAAAACCGCAAGCCCGCCGATTGTGCTAATGCCCATTCGATTTAAATGATGTTTCATCCGGCTCCCAACGCCAAACATACTCCCTACCGGAAGCGGCCACATCTCGGTTTTCATATTTTCTTTCGTTAACGTAAAAATACCGTTCTTATTCTTTTTGGCAAAATTGTCACACGCGATCTTGGCGAGCGCTTTATTAGGGCCGATTCCGACCCGGGCATAAATGCCGACCTCCCGCATGATTCTGTCTTGAATGCTTTTGGCAATTTCCTCGGGCGCCCCAAACAGCTTCTGGCTGCCTGTGATATCCATGAATTGCTCGTCAATGGAATAGGGCTCCACAAGATCTGTATATTCCTCTAAAATGGCGGTGATTTGCAGTGATACATCAATATACCGCTGCATCCGAGGCCGAAGCACAATCGCTTCAGGGCATTTTTCCTGCGCTTCCCACAGGCGTGAGGCATTGGCTACCCCTTTTTGTTTCGCCAGCGGGCATGCAGCCAATACAACTCCGCCCCTCCTTTCCGGATCACCCGAAACAATCACCGGCTGATTTTTCAAATGTGGATTTTCCGCTTTCTCTACAGATGCATAAAACGATTGCATGTCAACGAGAAAAATCACTTTTTCTTTCATCATACACACCTCTAAAAAGAACTTATGTTCGCTTCTGCTATTATATGCGAAAATACGTTCGGTTTATACTGGTAAATGATTCTTGTCTGACAGAAAATATGATGCAAGGGTTTGAGAGAAGGAAAACATTTAGTAGAATGAAAGCGAACCATAAAGATAGGAGAATCAAAATGGAGAAATTTGTCGAAAAAATGTTGGGACAGGCATTGCGCCAATACGGCCGAAATGTTGCCATTGATCCGTTAAGCCCGTATGAAAAACAAAGCCTGAAAGCTGCCTTAGAGGAAAGACAAAATGAAGATCCAGACGAGGACCTGCATGCGCATATAGAGGATATCATTTATGACTACGTCACAAACCAAGGGCTGTTTTCTTAGTGTCATGCACCTTCATTGTTGGAGAATTTTCGTATATTTGTTTTAGTATGGCCAGAAGGGACGCGGCTGATATCAAGTGGAAGCGCCCCTTCTCATATACGGACGCTCAAGCCCATCAGCATAAACTTTAATCTGATGCCCGGTCTCACTCAGCATTTCAGGAACCCTTCCATATGAGCTACAGCCTGATGAGTCAACGTCTTTAAACGAAATCCGATTGCTCTCCCGCATTCCTCATGCCTTTAAACTGGACAGGCATTTCTGCTCAATGAGAATTACACTTTCATGGTCAGATATAAGCGCCAGACAAAAAAATCCGAGTATTTCAACCTCCACTTCAACGGCTAAACGCCATCGTCAACGTGAAACTTGAACCATCAAAAACAAAGGTCATCCTGCGCGCACATAACAAACCCATATAAACCGGTAAGTAAAAATATTTAATCCTCCGTTGGATAAGGAAATTTTTTCATGTATGATAGAAAAAGATCTTACTAACAGGAGAGAACAATAAACATGAAGACATGGAAAGATATCCACCCAATCAGCTGGACAATTATTATCGGAACCATTTTCGGCAGAATGGCAACATCGATGAGCATTCCGTTTTTAGCGATTTATTTAACAGCTGTCCAAGGCGCATCAGCATCCTATGCGGGGCTTGTCATTGCGGCGAGCTCATCAGTCGGCATCATTGCAAGCTTTTATGGCGGATATATCTCGGACAAATTCGGCAGAAAGAACATGATGCTTGTATCCATTTTCGGCTGGATGCTGGTGTTTGCAGGGTTTGCGGCTACTTCTCACCTCTGGGTATTTTTTGTGGTAAATGCGTTAAACGGGCTTTGTAAATCACTGTTTGAACCTGCATCAAAAGCTTTGCTGTCAGATATGACAGAAGAAAAAACAAGATTGCTGGTTTTTAATCTGCGGTATGCAGCCATTAATATCGGCGTTGTCTTCGGCCCTGTGCTGGGTCTGTACTTTGGTTCATCACAATCTACCGCTCCTTTTTTGGTGCCCGCGGTAATTTATGGGATGTACGGTTTGATCCTTGCCATCCAATTTAAAAAGCATCCACCCGCGACATTAGAACAATCCAGAAATATGAACGTTCGGGAAGCGTTTATGGTAACGCAAAAGGATCGTCTTTTTACAGTTGCTCTTATCGGCATTACACTATCCATCTTCGGCTTTTCGCAGTTCAGCTCTACATTTCCGCAATATATGGCACAAAATCCTTTTATCGAAGATGGGACAAAATTGTACGGCTTCATGCTGACATTAAACGCAATTGTTGTTTTGGCAACACAGTTTCCCATCGTCTACCTTGGTAAACGGTTTTCGCCGCTTTGCTCCCTGATGCTCGGCAATATCATGATCAGCGCCAGCATGATGATCCTTACCATGTCACACGGCGTTTCTTCACTTGTTATCATTGTGGTTGCATTTACAGTTGGAGAAGTGCTCTTATTCTGTATGATGGATTTGTTTGTAGACCAGATTGCAAAACCCGGATTAAAAGGAACGTATTTCGGAGCGATCGGCTTTTCGCAGTTTGGGAATGTGATTGGCCCTTGGGCAGGCGGCTTATGTATCGATATATTTGGCGCCGGGCATCCAAGTTCCATTTTTTCTGTCCTTAGCGGCACTACCCTGCTTGGCCTGCCGTTTTTAGCGTTTGCCTATCGGAGGATGAAAGCGGGAATCACTGAGCAGCAACCCGGACTGGGGAAGCCGCTTTAACACAAGAAGACGGGAGAGAATCGCTCTCTCCCGCAAAAACGAGGTGATGAAATATGAATATAGGTGATATCATCTTTCAGCTGATCGTGTTTTTCATGATTGCCGCTGTTATCTCGGCGGCTGTCATCGGCTCTAAATATGCGAAAAACCGCAAAGCACAACTGGACCGAATTGAAAAAAAGCTTAACAGCATGTCCGAAGACCAAAACGATTAACCGCTTGGGGCAACGAGCTCTACCTTAATCCGGTCAGGGTCCTCACAATAGACTGCATAATGCCCGTCTCCCCCGGCAAAAGGATGCCGGTCTCGGTACAGCACACGATAGCCTTTTGCTATCAATTTTTCAGTCATCAGGTCGACTTGAAGCCTGGATTCAGCATGAAACGCGAGATGGTTCAGCCCGACACGGCACCTGTGATATTCCGGCTCTAGATATTCTTCTTTTACCTGAACAATCACAAGGTAAAAGTGATCCTTCTTCCAGCTGATGCCGGAACTCCATTTTTGAAACTCTTTATAGCCAAGCTCTGCTAAAAACCATCCCCAAAACCGCTTAGACGCTTCCAAGTCGGAGACATACAGCTCAATATGGTGCATCATGATCACACCCTTCTCACTAACACTTCTTCTACCTTATGCCGGTCTCCCTTTCGCAATATTAAATCTGACCTGAATTTAGTCGGCAAAATATTTTCATATAAATTAGGGCGGTTGACACTCTCCCAAATCGAGGTTGCCATCTCGTCAGCCTCCTGGTCGGACAGGTCTTTAAATTTATGAAAATACGAGTCCGGATTTTGAAAGGCCGTTTCCCGGAGAAGGCGGAAACGCTCTAAATACCAGGTAAGAATCCGGCTTTCGTCCGCATCTACGTAAATTGAAAAATCAAAGAAATCGGAAACAAAGATGCGGGGATTTTCCCGGTCATCCTCCAAGGTCGGCGATTGAAGTACATTAATTCCTTCGATGATCACGATATCAGCCTGTTCTACAACCTCAAACACACCTTCCTCACGGTCATAGGTTAAATGAGAATAGACCGGGGCCTTTACTCTTTCTTTTCCTGACTTTACGTCATTCAAAAATTCGAGGAGCGCTTTCACATCATAGCTTTCAGGAAATCCTTTTCTTGACAGCAAGTTTTTCTTCTTCAGCTCAGCTGTAGGAAATAAAAAGCCGTCTGTCGTGATCAGGCTGACCTTGGGCCGATCCGGCAAACGTGAAAGCAGCTTCTGCAAAATCCGCGCTGTCGTGCTTTTCCCGACAGCGACACTGCCGGCAATACCAATGATAAACGGAATTTTGGCTGAATGAGGGTGCTTCAAGAAAACATTCACATGCTTATTTCGCTCGGCAGCGGACTTGACATGCAAATGAAGCAGACGAACAAGCGGAATATAGATCGTCTCCACTTCTTCTACGGATAAATGATCATTCAGCCCTTCAACAGCTTTTGCCTCTTCTTCAGAAACAGCAATCGACAAATGGCCTCCAAATCCTGACCAAGACTGCCGGCTGTGCTGTGTATATAAAGTATGTAAATTAAGCTCTTTATTTTTCACTGTTTACACCTGACTCTCTGTAGCTTTAAACAAACGCTTACAAAGATTGTAACGGAAAACATTCCTACTGTCTGCTTATTTTTTCAATTTATCTTTTTTAACAAGTCAGCACCGATTCGGTTATATGCAGCCATTTCTTCTTTCGGAACCATACTGCCTCCCGTTCCCCAGACGACATGTACGGCATTTTTCATGCTGTGCCGCAGATCATTTTCAGACATGTAGTGTTTCCCGGTTTCCGCTAGAAACAGCTGAACAGGTCCGAACATGCCGGCAAGCGCAGACGGCTCTAAATGCTTATTTTCAGATAAAGCCAGCAAATGAAGCAAGGCATACAGCGTTTCGTCTTCGATAGTATAACAGCCGCTCAGCAAAGGTTCTATCAGATTGCCGACAAATCCTGACGGGCGCCCAACGGCAAGCCCGTCAGCAGCCGTTACATTATCCAAGCCGATATCCTGTACAGAGATCCGATCATGCAGGCCTGAATATAGACCTAAGAGCATAGACGGTGAATGGGTTGGCTCCCCGAAAAATACATGGACATGGTTTCCGTACAGGAGCTTCAGTCCAAATGCCACACCGCCCGGCCCTCCGCCGACTCCGCAAGGCAAATACACAAACAGCGGTGTTTCAGGACCAGGCTCGATATTCATAAAGCTGAGCTGCGTTTTTAAACGACTGGCCGCTGCCGCATATCCTAGGAACAGATGACGGGAATGTTCATCATCAATAAAATAACAGAATGGGTCTTGTTCCGCCTGCCGCCGTCCTTCTTTAACCGCTTCACTGTAATCTGATTCGTACTCAATGACAGTGACACCCTTTTTGCGAAGTAAATCCTTCTTCCACTGTTTAGCGTCGGAGGACATATGCACCGTCACGCGAAAGCCTAGTTTGGCGCCAATGATGCCGATGCTTAAACCAAGATTTCCTGTTGAGCCGACAGCAATGGAATAGCGGGAGAAAAATGAAGTGAACCGCTCTTCGTGCAAGACGCGATAATCGTCTGTTTCCTTAAGCATTCCTTCTTGAAGCGCCAGCTCCTCCGCATGCTTCAGCACTTCATAAATACCGCCACGGGCTTTAATCGATCCAGAAATCGGAAGCTCATGATCGCACTTTAAAAGCCATCTCCCCGGAAACGTTTCGCCATACACTTCCTCCAGCTTCTTTTTCATATGGCTTATTTCAATAAGCGGCGATTCAATCATCCCTTCGGCGGCTTTTGTTTCCGGAAATGCCTCTGCAATATAAGGAGCAAAGCGCCGAAGTCTTTTGTCCGCCTCGTCTATCTCACATTTCCACTCAGCCGCTTGTAATGCCACCCCCTCTTTCTTGCCGGGATTAGCCCAGAATACCGGTCGGGCATCAATCAGTTTCTGAATAAATGGATCTTTTATCAGGTCACGCAGAGTTTCTTGATTTATTGACATCAGCGATTTCTCCTTCCTTTAACAACTATATCTCTTTATAAAAAACTGCCTGCAAACACACCAAAAGGCGTCTCACACAGGCAGTTCCATGCTTATTTTTTCATGAGCACCCGTCCAGCCAGCTTTTCCACAAGTGCTGGAAACATCTGATATAGCTTTGTTCCGGCATTCATCAAACGAGGAAGATTGATTTCACGTTTGTTCGTCATAATGGCAGACGTGATTTGTGCCGCCACATCATCTGGGTCAAGCATCCAGCGTCCGACATTTTTGACATAGTCTCCGCTTTTATCAGCGATAGAAAAAAAGTCAGTCTGAATCGGCCCTGGATTGACTGTCGTCACATAGACGCCCGTGCCCGCCAGTTCCATACGCAAAGCGTTTGAATAGCCGAGCACAGCATGTTTTGTCGCTGAATAAAGGCTGGATTTCGGCGTAGCAATTTTCCCTGCTTGAGAGGCAATATTAATGATATGTCCGCTTTTTTGCTCAAGCATATGCGGAAGAACAGCTTTTGTACAGGCAATCAGACCGAAAACATTGACATCAAACATTGATTTCATTTCATCTAGGGTCGAATCTAAAACCGTTTCAAAAATACCAAAGCCAGCATTATTGATCAGCACATCAACCGGACCGATCTGATCACGGACGAGGGTGATATCTTCAAGACGGGAGACATCCAGAGGAAAAATATCACACTGTCCGCTCCATTCCTCGGTCATTTTTCTTTTGATTTCCTTCAAACGATCCTCACGTCTTGCCGACAGCAAAACATGGGCTCCTTCAGCCGCACATAAATAAGCGATTCTTTCTCCAAGCCCTCCTGAAGCACCTGTAATCCAAATACGCTTGCCAGCTATATTTTTCACCCTGTTCACCTCTCTATTGCTCTAAAGTATGCGGTATTTCCATCCCAATATGACGTGATGCCTGCTTCGGCCGCCAATATATCAAGATGCCCAACCGTTTCTGACATCGTTAAAAACAACTCTTTTTCATAAACAGCAGGAAAGAGCTGCTGACAAACCTGAAAAGCGGTAAGCGGTTTTTCCGACAGCATGTGACGCACATCCTTGGTCCGGCTGCTCTGCTTGTCTAACCGCTTCTTGATCAGCGCTGGTACATTGCTAATCGTATCGCCATGACCGGGAAACACTGTGTTCGGGGCAAGTTCAGACAGCCTCCGCAGCGACCGCTGATAATCCAGTAAAGGCTCCGTTCTTTTTTCTCCCGTTTTTGGCGCTTCTAGAATCGGGTTAGACGAGCTGTTCGCCAGCAGCAAATCACCGCCAAGCATTCTTCCGGTCTTTTCATGAAAGAGAACAATATGCGACTCTGCATGTCCGGGCATCTCCAGAACAGTCCAGTCATCCATCCCGTCAATTTTCATCCCTTCCGTCACCGTTTGGGTCAAGGATCTTGTACAGGAAAATGCGTAGGCCGACCGGATAAGCCTTTCTGCTTTCACATCATCAAATGGAACGCCTAACTCAGGCAGCAGCTTTTGAAAAAAATGTTTTTGCCACTCCATAAATGCCTTGTCTCTGCTGATATATGGTTCGTTAAACAAATGTCCAATCACTTTAATGTCATCAGAAAAAACATCAAGCAACCCTGCATGATCCGCGTGATGGTGAGTCAGCACGATCTGCTCAATATCTGACATTTCTATATGTACAGCGGCAAGCTGCTCTTTTAGGGCTGCAGCCGCCTCTTTGGTTTTCGGTCCACAATCGATTAGTGTCAGCGCATCACCTTTTACTAAGTAAACGATGACATCACCGACGGCAAACGGTGTCGGGACGCGAATCGGAATGATATCTGCAGTTGTCATTCTTTTGCTCCTTGTCTTCATTCATTACTCATATTTTAGCTTTTTCTCGGTCTTGTGTCATTATTGCCGTATGAGAACGGCCCTTTTTGAAAAAGCTATTGACATTAGCTTGTCCCCCATTGCATAATGAACAACAACTAAAATGAGAACCATTGGAACGCTATGACGAGAGGAATAGTATACAGGCAATGGCCAGAGAGAGCGATATCCCCAGGCTGAAAGGTATCGCGGCCCGCTTGTTTGTAGAACCTGCCCTCAGAGCGGTTAGGAAAACCTAAACGTTTCCCGCGTTACGGGATTTGAGCTGAGCACAAGTTGTGCTAATGAGGGTGGTACCGCGAACCTTTTCGTCCTTTACGTGATGAAAAGGTTTTTTGTTGTTCTAATAGAAGGAGGATATCCATGAAAAAGATAGGATTTGTCGGCGCCGGGTCCATGGCTGAAGCTATGATCAACGGTTTTTTGCAAAGCGGCATTACAAAACCTGAAAATATTTATATCACAAACAGGTCAAATGAAGAGAGACTCAATGAATTAAAGGAAATGTACGGCGTGCGACCATGCAGGGATAAGAGCAAGTTTTTCACACAAACTGATATCGTCGTTCTTGCTTTTAAGCCTAAGGATGCGGCAGAGAGCATTGACAGCATTCGTCCTTATATGAAGGATCAGCTTGTCATTTCTGTGCTTGCAGGCCTTACCATCGAAACCATTCAGCATTATTTCGGCAGAAAGCTTGCTGTCATACGGGTGATGCCGAATACTTCAGCTGCCATCAGAAAATCAGCAACCGGATTTTCCGTAAGCGCTGAAGCAAGCCAAGACGATATCACAGCGGCTAAAGCATTGCTAGAAACAATCGGTGAGGCCACATTGGTTGAGGAGCAGCACCTTGATGCCGTTACCGCGATAGCAGGCAGCGGCCCCGCTTACCTGTATCGCTATATTGAAGCGATGGAAAAAGCGGCGCAAAAGGTCGGTTTAGATGAGGAAACGGCAAAAAAACTGATCCTGCAGACAATGGCAGGCGCGACAGATATGCTTCGCCAAAGCAGAAAACAGCCGGCGCAGCTGCGCAAGGAGATTACGAGCCCTGGGGGAACAACAGAGGCAGGCCTTCGCGCTTTAACGGAGGCCCGCTTTGAAGAAGCAATCATTCATTGTATTGAAGAAACGGCCAAACGAAGCGCTGAAATCAAAGAGCAATTTGCCGGAGCCGCTTTAGAAAAGCATTTTTAGAGAAAAACATAAGACAGAAGACAATGCGCTTTCTGTCTTCTTTATCCTAAGACTGGCTGGCAGCTTCTGATTGTTTTAATAATGCAGAGATTGTAAAGGAAAGCAAGTCGGGAAGCACCTCAAAGGAATAAGGCACATACAGTCGTTCCGTCCATTTATGCGGGTCTTTTCCAGACGGGCCGACATTTAATACCGGAACATACAGCGCCTCGCCTTCCCTGCTTGGAAGTGAATATCCTCTGTTAAAGAGCGGCATATTGCTTGTGTATGCACCAACATCCTGTTTTTCCAGCTGAAGATAGCTCAAATCCGAGAGCCCTGGGAAATACTGAACCTCCCGTAAAGCAATGCCGTACCTATCAGCTGCATATTGAATGAGCTTGCCGGCAGTATTCATGATTACCTGATCGTTTTTTGATGACACCGCCGGATAAAACGGAGGGCTATAAAAGAGAACAATGAGCGGCGTATCTTCCTTACACAGCGCAGCGAGCTCTGATACAATTTTAGTCGAAAAGTCTCTGTCTCCAAGGTCTCCCCTGTTTGCATAGGTGAAATTCAGCACCCGTTCTGTTTCCGGGCTTCCGACACGACTTTTCGCACGTGCAAGAAGCTCATCAAACGTAAAAACAGAGACAGTTCGTTCAATTGGATGAAATGGCTCAAACTTCTGGAAGTCACGTGTTTTCTGCTGAATATGATTTGTAATCTCCTCTGCCGCCTGCTCTGCGGTTTTTTTTAGCATGTCATGCAGCTCACTCGCGGAGCGCTGCATTGTCAGCACATTAAATAACGTAACGGCTGTATGCGGGGTTTGGACGGAATATGCCTCTTTCAAGTCCTTTTGCATTAAGTTTACCGGCGGCGGGGTGACTTCCCCGTCAGCCATTTCGCAGTAATTCACGTTCAGCTCCAGCAGACGATTGATCTCAGAAACCATTAAATTTGCATTTAAACCGGAAAACGGCTCTCCGACATGCGTTTCTATCCCTTTGCAGAAAAATCCTGCGAGAACCTTGCCAATGCTGCCTGTATACACATATTGCCGCTGGTCGCCCGGAAATTTTTCAAACATCGGTTCGCTATTCAAACAAGCAGTGTATGTAAGATGATATTTATGCTTGATTTCTTTCAGTGCAGGAACGGCTTCGATCATTCCTCTTGAATTCACTTCCTCGTCAGGAACCGTAATCAAAAGGACATTCCCATCAAAATGACCATTCATTGCCCGCTCAAGCATCGACAGCTGAACAGTAAGCCCCGCTTTCATATCCATCGTGCCTCTTCCAAACAGCCAGTCGCCGCTTTCCGCGTCTGTTCTCACGCGTTCAGGAAGCAACTCTTTTTTCTCCAAAAAGGAGTTTAAAAGCTCAGCCGGCTTACAGGCCATATGCTTGAATTCGCCGTAGTCCTCTATGTCCACGACATCAAAATGGCTCAACAATAGCACTGTCTGTTTGACATCTTTCTTTTTGACAAGCGCCGTCAGAAACGTTCTGCCGTCTTCCATTGGATGGAGTGTGACATGAGCAGGGTTATTTTGAAAATAAGGCTTGTCCTTTAAAAGATAATAAAGATATTCCGCAAGTGCGGCTTCCCCTTTCGAACCAGTGACACTTTCGTACTGGACAAGCGAAGTTAAAAGGGTAAGCAAATTATCCTTAGTCTGCCAATTCATCATTTCCGCCCTCCTATGTATAAAAACGCTTCGATTCTAAAAAATAACATGACTCCCTTTCTATTATACAGAAATGTTTGACAAAATCGGATCGTTTGAGCAGTTTATATGACGGGAAAGAAATGACTTGTTATAATCAACCTCTAAAAACCTTACGGGAGGCGAAAGAAATGGCCAGAAAATTATTCACACCTATGACGATTAAAGATGTAACGTTAAAAAACCGCATTGTGATGTCACCAATGTGCATGTACTCTTCTCACGAAAAGGACGGAAAGTTACAGCCGTTCCACATGGCTCACTACATAACACGCGCAGTCGGCCAGGTCGGGTTAATTATTGTGGAAGCATCAGCGGTTAATCCTCAAGGACGCATCACAGACCAAGATTTAGGGATATGGAGCGACGAACATATCGAAGGTTTTGCAAAGCTGACTGAGCAGGTAAAAGCGCAAGGCTCAAAAATCGGAATTCAGCTTGCCCACGCAGGACGTAAAGCAGAGCTTGAAGGCGATATTTTCGCTCCGTCTGCGATTGCGTTTGACGAGCAATCCAGCACACCGGTTGAAATGACAACTGAAAAAGTGAAAGAGACCGTGCAGGAGTTCAAACAAGCAGCAGCCCGTGCAAAAGAAGCAGGCTTTGATGTGATTGAGATTCATGCGGCACACGGATACTTAATTCATGAATTTTTATCTCCGCTTTCTAACCATCGCACAGATGAATACGGTGGCTCACCAGAAAACCGGTACCGTTTCTTAAGAGAAATCATTGATGAAGTCAATCAAGTGTGGGATGGTCCTTTATTTGTCCGTGTATCGGCTTCTGACTATACAGACAAAGGCTTAGACATCGCTGATCATATCGGTTTTGCAAAATGGATGAAGGAGCAGGGCGTTGACTTAATTGACTGCAGCTCAGGTGCCCTTGTTCATGCAGACATTAACGTATTCCCTGGCTATCAGGTCAGCTTTGCCGAGAAAATCCGCGAACAGGCTGATATGGCGACTGGTGCTGTCGGAATGATTACAAATGGTTCAATGGCTGAAGAAATTCTTCAAAATAACCGTGCAGACCTCATCTTTATCGGCAGAGAGCTATTACGCGATCCTTACTTTGCAAGAACTGCCGCAAAACAGCTCAATACAGATATTCAAGCCCCTGTTCAATACGAAAGAGGCTGGTAATCTTGAGATTCGAGATATCCGCGGCTCCGCCGCCGGATATCTCTTTTTTTATTTTTGGAGAAACGATCAGCTGACGTTCTCCGTCTCCCTAGTAGAACCAATTAGAGGAGATGACTCCATTGAATGCAGCATGGATCGAAAGGACCTATATGGTTGACGGTTGTGAATTTCATACAAAACACCGAAAAGGATTTAGCGGTGTAACCATTGTTTTTGAAGCCGGCTACGGCACTTCTTCAGAGACGTGGAAACCATTAACAGCGGACATTGATGGCGAATTTGGCATATTCACATATGATAGAGCGGGCATTGGGAAAAGCGGACAAAGCAAGGCTGAACGAACAGCCGACCAAAAGGTGAGAGAATTAGAAAGCTTGCTTAAGGCAGCAGGTATAAGACCGCCTTATCTGGTTGTTTCACATTCATATGGATCGGTTATCAGCAGTTTATGGGCCTGTAAAAACCGAGAGGATATTATCGGCATGGTGCTCCTTGATCCCGCTTTAGGAGATGACGGCACAGGCGGCTTTACATTTATTCCTGAAGAAATGCATACAGCATACAAAAAGCAGATGATGCTCGAGGAGACATATGCTGAATTTTTGAAAAGCCTGCAGCAGGTCAAACAGCAGCAAGTCCATTTAGGAAACATGCCCCTTATTGTCCTGTCATCAGGTGAACGCACTGAGAAATTCGCCTCTGCTGAAGCGGACTGGAGAAACCTGCATAGCAGCATTTTGTCCCTATCCGATCAAAGCGGCTGGATACAAGCAAAAAACAGCTCACATAACATTCATCATGATGAACCTCATATCGTCCATCTGGCGATTTATGATGTATGGTGTGCAGCCTGCCAGCAGGCCGCCCCGCTGTACCAGGCAGTCAATTAAACAAAAAACCCGGCTAAAGCAGCCGGGTCTTTTATTACTTTGTTTCGCGATGAAGGGTATGTTTTTTTAACCGCGGTGAGTATTTTTTCAGCTCTAAACGATCAGGATTTGTACGTTTATTTTTGGTTGTGATGTAGTTTCTGTCCCCTGTTTCAGTGCAAGCCAAAGTAACATTTACTCTCATGTTTAACATCTCCTTATAAAGCGTAATGATTACGTTTTATTATACAGCTTAATAACAGATTGTCAAACACCTTCTCAGCCTCTTGGAACTTGTACCTCTAAGAAATCATAAGCCGTGATGCTGTTCGGAAAAACGGCTGCCGCTTCTTTCTGAAGCTCCAGAGAGGCCTCTCCCTGATATCTTGCGCTGATATGAGTTAAGATGAGCTGCTTCGCCCCAGCTTCTTTTGCTGTTACAGCTGCTTGTTCTGTTGTACTGTGAAAATAATCAAAAGCAAGCTTCACATCATCCTTAGCAAAGGTGGCTTCATGCACAAGCACATCACAGTCCCGCGCAAGCTCTTTTATCTTATCGCTCACTCTCGTATCCCCGGAAAACACGACAGCTCTCCCCTTTTTAGGAGGCTCCAAAAAATCCTCCCCATTTATGGTGCGTCCGTCTTCAAGCGTCACGATTTCACCTTTTTTTATTTTCGAATATACAGGTCCAGGCGGAATATTCATTTCCTTTAATAACGCCGCCTTTAAAGAACCAGGCACATCTTTTTCTTGTACGCGGTACCCAAAGGCCTCTACACCATGAATCGCGGATGCAGCTGTGACGATAAACTGGTCGTCCTCAAATACGGCTCCCTCTTCAATCTCTTGTATCACAAGCGGATATGTTAGGTGAGTTTTCGTGACGGCAAGACTTGTTTCAATAAACGCCTTGATGCCTTTCGGTCCGTAAACCGTCAGCTCGTCCTCACCGCCCTGAAAAGAACGGCTGCCAAGAAGCCCCGGAAGACCGTATACATGATCGCCGTGCATGTGAGTAATGAAGATTTTTTCTATTTTTCGAGGTTTAATTGATGTATGTAAAATTTGATGCTGTGTGGCTTCCCCGCAGTCAAACAGCCATACAGATCGCCTTTCTTCAAGCAGCTTTAATGCGATCGACGTCACGTTTCTCGACTTAGCGGGAATTCCGGCTCCCGTCCCTAAAAAAAGTAATTCCACATTTCCTTCCTCCTACTAGAACTAGTTACCTACAAGAATACAGGATCAGGCGTAAAATGTGAATCTTGCCTCTGATTCGGGCAAACCTTTCGTTCTAGAAATATTTTTGCGCCATTCTGCAAAAAAAGGGGCTTAAATGTTTGCTTTCGTTGAATTTTAGATTTAAAATGAAGGAAATATACGGGGTACTAAAATAAAGCTTCGAATAAAGTGAGGTACTTTTAGTGAAAACAAACCAACAACCAAAAGCAGTAATTGTCATATTCGGTGCAACGGGAGATTTGGCAAAACGAAAACTCTATCCGTCCATTCACCGTTTATATAAAAATGGACAAATCGGAGAAGAGTTTGCAGTTGTAGGAGTCGGAAGAAGACCTTGGTCCAATGAGGATCTTCGCCAAACCGTCAAAACATCTATTTCCTCAGCTGCTGATAAACATATAGATGACTTCACGTCTCATTTCTATTATCACCCGTTTGACGTGACAAACCCTGGTTCTTATCAAGAGCTTAACGTACTGCTCAACCAGCTGGAAGATACATATCAAATCCCGAACAACAGAATGTTCTACTTGGCAATGGCTCCAGAATTCTTTGGAACAATTGCAAAGACATTAAAATCAGAAGGTGTTACAGCAACTACAGGCTGGTCCCGCCTTGTGATTGAAAAGCCGTTTGGCCATGACTTGCCAAGCGCGCAAGCATTAAATCAAGAAATTCGTGAAGCATTTACAGAAGATCAAATTTACAGAATCGATCACTATTTAGGAAAACAAATGGTGCAGAATATTGAGGTTATTCGATTTGCCAATGCGATTTTCGAACCGCTATGGACAAATCGCTACATCTCAAATATTCAAATCACATCAAGCGAATCACTTGGTGTTGAAGACCGTGCTAGATATTACGAAAAATCAGGCGCCCTTCGCGACATGGTCCAAAACCATATTATGCAAATGGTTGCGCTTCTCGCAATGGAGCCGCCGATTAAACTGAACACAGAAGAAATTCGCAGCGAAAAAGTGAAGGTGCTGAGAGCCCTCCGCCCTATTGCAAAAGACGAAGTGGACGAGTATTTTGTGCGCGGACAATATCAAGCCGGTGAAATTGACGGTCTGCCAGTCCCTGCTTATACAGATGAAGATAACGTCGCTCCTGACTCAAATACAGAAACCTTTGTTTCTGGAAAGCTTCTGATCGACAACTTCAGATGGGCTGGTGTTCCATTCTACATTCGTACCGGAAAACGAATGAAAGAAAAGTCTACAAAAATTGTCGTTCAATTTAAGGACATTCCGATGAACCTGTACTACGGCAATGAAAACAACATGAATCCGAACTTACTCGTCATTCATATTCAGCCTGACGAAGGCATTACACTGTACTTAAACGCTAAAAAACTCGGAGGAGCAGCACACGCGCAGCCAATCAAATTGGATTACTGCAGCAATTGCAATGATGAACTGAACACTCCTGAAGCATATGAAAAATTGATTCACGACTGTCTTCTTGGCGATGCGACGAACTTCGCACACTGGGATGAAGTGGCCCTTTCTTGGAGCTTTGTCGATTCCATTTCTGAAACATGGGCAGCCAACAAAACCCTATCGCCAAACTACGAAGCAGGTTCTATGGGTCCAAAAGAATCAGATGATCTTTTGGTGAAAGACGGCTTGCATTGGTGGAATATATAAAGAAAAAGGCTGAAAGTGCTTGTAAAGCATTTTCAGCCTTTTATTGATGTACCAAGCTCTCTGCTTCTAAGCGGCTCAAAAAGACAATTGATTTTCTCTCTGTTGTAATCTAATATCCAACTGTTATATGTTTCATACATATCCCGTATTGTTTCAGCTGTAGCAGCTAAAATATCGCAGCCTCGATCATCATAAAGATGAAAAATGGTTCTCTTTTTTATATTGATAAAGTAAATATCTTGAGAAATGCTTGGTTTTATCCCCATATCTTGATTACATATCGCTCTCAGCATTGGAATATATCTTACATCACCAGCTTTACACCTCAGAAAAAATCTATGCGTTTTATCATCATCAGAACAAGTATAAGAGACAGCAATGTGCTGCAGTTTTTTCAACACAGCTTTTTCTTGAATGTACCGTGAGAAAATATGTAATTTGCTCTTATATCTCCTTCCCCCTCCAAAACCAACAGCATCAGCTATAACAAATATATCATCATCATCGGCATGTAGAGACTTAAATAAAGTGACAGCTCTCTTGTATGCGTTATCTATATAAGGGTTGTGTAGATAAACAGCATTCACATTATATCCTACGCCTATTTCAAACCGGATGCCGATCTGCCAGTTATAAAACAAAGGAGGTGTAAGTCGTAAACCAGGAAAATTTTCAAGTACATACTCATTTACAGGCAAAACATACATCCTTTCGTTCCCCGCACTCTATTTCAAAAAAATCCCGCAGCTGTCAGGCTGCGGGATTTTTCACATTATTATTTCATCCACTCCGTATGGAAGACACCGTCTTTGTCTGTGCGCTCATAAGTATGGGCGCCGAAGTAGTCACGCTGCGCTTGGATCAAGTTTGCAGGCAGCACGGCTGTGCGATAGCTGTCATAATAAGCTAGTGCGCTTGAGAATGAAGGTACCGGCACACCTTGGGCAACTGCAAGTGAAATCACTTGGCGAAGCGCTCCTTGGTAGCTTTCTGCAATGTTCTTGAAGTGGCTGTCAAGCAGCAGGTTGTCAAGCTCAGGATCACGGTCGTAAGCTTCTTTGATTTTCTGCAGGAATGCCGCACGGATGATGCAGCCGCCGCGGAAGATCATAGCGATTTCACCGTAATTGAGATCCCAGTTGTATTCTTCAGAAGCAGCTTTCATTTGGGCAAATCCTTGGGCGTAAGAGCAGATTTTGCTCATGAACAGCGCTTTTCTGACGGCTTCGATCAACTCTTCTTTATTTTCTGTAACAGGCTTCACTTCAGGTCCTGAAAGAAGGTTGCTTGCTTTCACACGCTCATCCTTCATCGCTGAAATAAAACGTGCGAATACAGATTCAGTGATAATTGGAAGCGGAACCCCTAAGTCAAGTGCACTTTGGCTTGTCCATTTTCCTGTTCCTTTTTGACCCGCTTTATCAAGAATCACGTCAACAAGCGGTTTGCCTGTTTCTTCATCTTTTTTGGTGAAGATATCAGCAGTAATCTCGATCAGGTAGCTGTCAAGCTCGCCTTTATTCCATTCAGCAAATACTTCATGAAGCTCATCAGCTGAAAGGCCAAGTACTTGTTTCAGGATGAAATAAGATTCAGAGATCAGCTGCATATCCCCGTATTCAATACCGTTATGCACCATTTTTACATAATGGCCGGCACCGTCCGGACCGATATATGTCGTACACGCTTCACCGTCAACTTTTGCAGAAATTGCTTCAAGAATCGGCTTCACAAGTTCATGAGCTTCTTTTTGTCCGCCGGGCATGATAGAAGGCCCTTTAAGCGCTCCTTCTTCTCCGCCTGAAACGCCTGTGCCGATAAAATGAATGCCGCTTTCAGCAAGCTCTTTGTTTCGGCGCTGTGTATCTTTATAGTATGTATTTCCGCCGTCAATTAAAATATCGTCCTTCTCTAAGTGAGGAAGAAGAGATTGAATTGTCGCATCTGTAGCAGTTCCCGCTTTAACCATTAACAAAATTTTGCGCGGTGTTTCCAAGGATTGAACAAATTCTTCAATGCTGTAGGTGCCGACAACGTTTTTGCCTTCAGCCTCCTGCAAAAATTCCTCGGTTTTGCTGCTTGATCTGTTGTAAACAGAAACAGAAAATCCTCGGCTTTCAATATTTAAAGCCAGATTTTTACCCATTACCGCAAGTCCGATAACTCCGATTTGTTGTTTTGACATATTCTAACGTCCCTTCTGAAAACGTTTAACCATTTTAAAATTTACATTAAAATAAAATGATATTTATACTATTGAAATTACCATACTTCACCCCCTTATTTCAAGACATTCAGCTTTTCTTTTCATCTTGAAAAAAATCTTTATTAAAGCTTGTCCCGCTTGTTTTGCTCTCGTCTTTTTTAACCTTTGCACCTTTTCTGATCAGCTTGGAGCCGTACTTTTCATTCAGTTTTTCCATCATCTGCTGAATCGGTTCATCCTTCGCATCCTCTGTAAAGCTGAACAAATCGAGTTGCTTATAGGCCTGCTCTTTTTCTACCAAATCCGTTCCGGTAATGCCGAGCAGCCTGATCGGATTTTTGTTCCAATGCTTAAAGAAGAGATGTTCTGCTTCATTATATATCTCGTTTTTTTGATCTATCGGATTCTTCAGTGTGATGCTTCTTGTAATGGTTTTCCAGTCCGCGTATCTGATCATAATAAACAGCTTTGAAGCCATTACTTCCTTACGCTGCAAACGGTCGCTAACGGATGCGGACAGTTTTCGAAAAACAGCTAACAGCTCATCCTCATCGGCAGAATCATGAGAAAGTGTGGATGAATTGCCTACGCTTTTAAATTCATAAATGCGCTCCGGATCAACAGGGGCATGGTGAATGCCGTTCGCTTTATTTTTGAGACGGGGCCCGTTGATGCCGAGCAGCCGTTTTAGCGAGTGTTCGTCAGCGGCTGCTAAATCTCCAATCGTATCAATACTAAGCCCGTTCAGTTTTTCCGCCGTCTTTTTGCCTACGCCATGCATTTCTCCAACTGGGAGCGGCCAAAGGATATCAGGCACTTCTCTTTTTCTCAGGATGGTGATCCCAAGCGGTTTTTTCATATCGGATGCCATTTTAGCGAGAAATTTATTCGGGGCAATTCCGATGCTTGACGGAAGCAGCAGCTCTTTCTGCAGTCTGCTTTGTATTTCTTTTGCCGTCTCATAGGCATTGCGGCTGTATGGTGTATCCGTCATATCCATATAGCCTTCGTCGATGGAGACAGGCTCCACCAGATCTGTATATTCACGAAGGATGCTAAACATCGCTCTTGAAGAGCTTCTGTAGCGGTCAAAGTTCGGCGGAAGGACGATGAGATCAGGACAGTTGCGCTTTGCTTCCCAAACCGGCATGGTTGTTTTCACGCCGTGCGCCCTTGCTTCGTAGCTGCATGTAACGACGATGCCTTTTCGTTCTTTGACGTTTCCGGCAACTGCAACCGGCTTTCCTCGGAGAGCCGGGTCATATGCCATTTCCACCGATGCATAGAAACTGTTCATATCAATATGGAAAATAATTCGGCCCTTCCCCGGCATAAACATATCTCCTTTCTGTTCATTAGACAACGGCTTGTACATATAGTAAAATGAAGGTATTGAATGGATGTGATGACAATGTTTGTGGAGTCGATAAATGACGTTTTATTTTTAGTCGATTTTTTCACAATTATTCTTCCGGCTCTGACCGCCATCGGGATCGCTTTTCTCTTGCGAGAGTGCCGTGCCGGCGAGCAGTGGAAATCAAAACGAACAGATGAACATCAGACGGTCTTTCGAATAAACCGAACAGACTTTCTTATTATTATATATCATCGCATTACAACTTGGATACGTAAAGTCTTCCGCATGAATTCACCTGTAAATGATGATGAAGACGTCAGTTCCCTTCTTTTATAAACCGCATTTATAAAAAGGAGGAGAACAAATTGTTAAAAACATATCAGAAACTTTTGGCTGTAGGGGCCTTTTTGATCGTATTATGCTCTGGAAACGCAGCTTTTGCTGCAACAAATCAGGTGGGAGGTCTCGGTAACGTCGGTTTTTTCCACGACTATTTAATCGAGCCGTTTTCCTCGCTGCTGAAAGGCGTTGCCGGACTGTTTCACGGAGAATACGGGTTGTCTATCATTCTTGTAACCATTATTGTGCGCGTTGTGGTACTTCCTTTGTTTGTCAATCAGTTTAAAAAACAGCGTGTGTTCCAAGAAAAAATGGCAGTCATTAAACCGCAAGTAGACAGCATTCAAGCCAAAATTAAAAAGACAAAGGACCCGGAAAAGCAGAAAGAACTGCAAATGGAAATGATGAAGCTGTATCAGGAGCATAAAATCAACCCGCTTGCGATGGGCTGTCTTCCAATGCTGATTCAGTTTCCGATTATGATTGGGTTTTATTACGCGATTCGCTCAACACCTGAAATTGCGTCACACTCGTTTCTATGGTTCAGTTTAGGGCAATCTGATATTCTCGTGTCCCTTAGTGCAGGGATTATGTATTTTGTCCAAGCCTATGTCGCACAAAAGCTGAGCGCGAAATATTCCGCTGTCCCGCAAAATCCTGCAGCGCAGCAATCTGCAAAACTAATGGTGTTTATCTTCCCTGTGATGATGACGATTTTCTCGCTTAATGTTCCTGCGGCCCTTCCGCTGTACTGGTTCACCAGCGGACTGTTCTTGACAGTGCAAAATGTCGTACTTCAGATGACACACCATAAACAGAAAAAAACAGCCGCTCTTACAGAACCGGTGAAATAAAAAACAACTCCGACTTTTGTTCGGAGTTGTTTTTTTATTTCCATCACTTTTTAGAACCTGCATTCGTTTAAAAAGAAGAAAATCGGGAATACCTTTACTCACATCCAAATGAAAGGAGCTGGTGTCGTGACGGAACGCTCTCAACAAAAAAATATTGCTGTGCCTGAGGGAATTTGGATCATGAAACAAACATGGAATGATGTCTTATTTGCTCATTGGCCTGTTGATGACTCTACCCTTCGAGCTAAGATTCCGTCCATATTGGACATAGATACATATCACGGACAAGCTTGGGTAAGCATGCTTCCCTTTATGCTCACAAACCTTCGCGCGCGTTTTCTCCCTCCTATTCCCGGAGCCCAGTCCTTTCCAGAGCTTAACCTGCGCACTTATGTCTCCTATAAAGGCAGGCCGGGCATTTATTTCTTTAGCTTAGATGCTGATCATCGGCTGGCAGTTCAAGGTGCACGGACTTTCTTTCATTTGCCTTATTTTTACGCCGATATGAAAGCCGAAAAAAATGGGGATGCTATGGAATATAGAAGCAAACGGAGAGACGCTGGAAAAGCAGCATTCGGTGCCACATACCGGCCACTCTCTGCGCCTTTTACAGCGCAAGAGGATTCGCTTGATTACTGGCTGACGGAGCGATACAGACTTTACACCACTCATCGTGACAAGCTCTATTATGAGGACATTCACCATCACCCTTGGCTTCTTCAAAGAGCCGAGGCCCAGTTTTCAACCAATACAGTGGCTGATGCTCACGAAATCACTTTACCAGACTCAGAACCGCTGCTTCATTATGCCAAAAAACAAGACGTATTATTTTGGCCGCTTCGACAATGGCGCTGACTGTTAGGAAAAAACCCGAATGCCAGATCCGCACTCGGGTTTTTCTTCATTATTTTGCTGCTTCTTCAATAATCGCAACAACCATTTCTGCTGTTTTCACCAGCTCTTCAATCGGCATTTTTTCGTTCTTCGTATGAATTTGTTCATACCCGACAGCAAGATTGACTGTTGGGATGCCGTGGCCTGCAATTACGTTTGCGTCGCTTCCGCCGCCGCTCGTTTGCAGCTCGCTCGTGCGTCCGATTTTCGCTGCCGCTTTTTTCGCGATCTCAACGACTTGGTCGCCATCTTGATATTTAAACCCTGGATACATGACTTCGATTTCAACTTCTGCACGTCCGCCCATATCAGCCGCCGCCTCTTCAAAAGCAACTTTCATTTTTTGAACCTGCGCTTCCATTTTTTCAGGAACTAAAGAACGCGCTTCAGCGAGAATGTGAACTTCGTCGCACACAATGTTTGTTTGTGTGCCGCCTTCAAACCGGCCGATGTTTGCTGTTGTTTCTTCATCGATGCGGCCCAAAGGCATTTTTGAAATGGCCTTGCTTGCGATTGTAATCGCTGATATCCCTTTTTCTGGTTCAACTCCAGCGTGTGCAGTTTTACCGTAAATCGCCGCTCTTACCTTCGCCTGAGTCGGTGCCGCAACAATGATATTGCCGACTTTTCCGTCTGAATCAAGAGCATAACCGTAGGATGCTGTTATCATGGAACGGTCAAGCGCCTTTGCCCCGATAAGACCTGATTCTTCACCTACTGTGATGATGAATTCAATCGTGCCGTGCTCAATGTTTTCTTCTTTGAGCACTTTAATTGCTTCAAACATGGCAGCCAATCCCGCTTTGTCATCGGCGCCTAAAATTGTTGTGCCGTCTGTTTTAACATACCCGTCCTCAACAACCGGTTTTACGCCGTTTCCGGGTACGACTGTGTCCATATGAGATGTAAAATAAATTGTATCTGTCTTTTTCGTTCCTTTTAATGTGCAGATCAGGTTTCCTGCTCCGTGGCCAGTGATACCCATTGTATCGTCTTCTTTGACGTCTACACCTAAATCAGAAAATTTTTGTTTCAGCACTTTGCAGATTTCAGCTTCGTGCTTCGTTTCTGAATCGATTTGAACAAGCTCTAAAAATTCTTCCAGCAGGCGTTTTTCATTCACCATTTGTAAGTCCCCTCCATGTTTAAAGCGGTATGTTACCGTGCTTTTTTTTCGGTCTCTCTTCTGTCTTATGTGCAAGCATGTGAAAAGCTTGGATGAGTCTTTTCCTTGATTCTTCCGGCAAAATGATGTCATCGACCATTCCGCATGCCGCCGCTTTGTAAGGGCTGGCGTTTTGTTTTTTGTATTCAGCTGTTTTTTCGCGTTTTGTCTTTTGCGGGTCAGCTGACGCTTCAATATTGTTATCATACAAAATAGATGCCGCCCCCTCAGCACCCATCACTGCGATTTCGGCATTTGGCCAAGCAAACACGAGATCCGCTCCGATGGATTTGCTGTTCATGGCGACATACGACCCGCCATACGCTTTTCTGATGATGAGCGTTACTTTGGGAACCGTCGCTTCTGCATAAGCAAACAGCAATTTGGCTCCGTGCCTGATAATGCCGTTATGCTCCTGCTGAATGCCGGGCAAAAACCCCGGTACATCTTCGACAGTTAACAGCGGGATCTCAAAGGCGTCACAAAACCGGATAAATCTCGCTGCTTTATCAGCCGCGTCAATCGTCAGGCTCCCTGCTAAATGTTTCGGCTGGTTTGCCACAATTCCGATCGTTTTTTTGCCGAGCTTTGCAAATCCGATGACGATATTTTTCGCAAAATACGGCTGAATCTCAAAAAAAGACTGTGGATCAGCCAATTCCTGAATCACCGCCCGAACATCATATGGCTTTGTGCTGTCAGCCGGCACGAGGCGGTTTATTAACGAGCTGGAGGCCTCATCCACAGATGAAGGCGGTGATATCTGTTTGTCGAGCGGCAAATAAGACAGCAGCTTTTTCACTCCTGCCAGAACCTCCTCTTCCGTTTTTCCGGAAAAGTGAGCATTTCCGCTGACGGCATTATGTATTCCCGCTCCTCCTAAGCTCTCCGCGTCAACCTGTTCTCCTGTTACTTTTTCAATGACCTTTGGACCGGTAATAAACATTCGGCCCGTCTGTTCTGCCATAAAAATAAAATCAGTAAGTGCCGGAGAGTACACAGCGCCTCCAGCACACGGCCCTAATATAACCGAGATTTGCGGAATGACTCCGGAATATAAGACGTTTCGGTAAAATATGTGACCGTATCCATCTAATGATACCACACCCTCTTGAATTCTCGCACCACCTGAGTCGTTCAGCCCGATAATCGGGGCTTTATTTTTTGCTGCAAGATCCATAAGAGAGGTAATCTTTTTCGCATGGGTTTCGCCAAGCGCCCCGCCGAATACGGTAAAATCCTGCGCAAACACATATACTGAGCGGCCGTCAATCGTACCGTAGCCCGTCACGACTCCATCTCCCAATATACGCTGCTCCCTTGTTAAGCTTCGGCTCTCCATGAAGGGATATAATTCGATAAAACTATCCTCATCCAAGAGATAGGCGATCCTTTCCCGCGCTGTGAGCTTTCCCTTTTTCCGCTGTTCAGCTTGCTTTGCATGTCCCCCGCCTTCTTCCGCCTGCCTGCGCCTGTTGTATAGATGACCGATATGCTCATTCATATTCAATGTCTTGATCTCCTTTCGGTTCACAGAGCTCGACAAGCACGCCATTTGTTTCCCGCGGAGAAATAAACGCGATCTGTTTCCCGTTTGCGCCCTGTCTCGGCTGCCTGTCTATTACATCAATTTTCCGGTTTGATAATGCTTGAAGCTGATCTGTTAAGCCGCTACATAGAAACGCAACATGGTGCAGCCCCTCTCCTTTTTTATCTAAGAATGTACGGACAGGGCTGTCAGGCGTTAACGGCTCAATCAGCTCCAAATAGACGCCTCCCGCTTGGAAAAGAGCAATGGTCACCTTTTGCTCTTCAACCGTTTCTTGATGAAGAAACGTTAATCCCAATACACCTTCATAAAAAGCTCTGGCCTTGTTTATGGAATAAACGGCAATTCCAATATGGTCAAGTCCGGTCATTTTCATCCCTGCTTTCCGGCAATAGATATCGCTTGTCCGCCCATACAAAACACGTTAAAATAAAATCAGATTGTCTAAGGAGTGAAACCATGTCTCAAAAACTGATGAAAAGCGTTTTAATCGTGATTTTGGGAGTTTTTATTCTTTCAACAGTGCTCTCAGGAATCGTTATGTTTTTATAATGATAAAAAAGCAGGCGGCCTATTGAACAGGAACAACCTGCTTTTTTATCAGGGCTTTATGCTCAATGGCTATCTCCTCAAAAGACCGGGAGTCTTTCGTGATCAGCACTCTCGTCCCCACCGGTATCTCTTGAAACAGATGAACAACGTCATTGTTATGCATACGTATACAGCCGTTAGATACAAATTGACCGATAGATTCTTCCCGGTTTGTCCCATGAATTCCGTAGATCCGGCCGTCTGTCCCTCTCGCATCAAACCCAATCCACCTTGCCCCAAGCGGGTTCTCAGAAGCTCCGCCTTCAATATTTTTCTTTCTGTAATAAGGATTCACCGCTTTTACTGTAATCGAAAATTCTCCCTCAGGCGTCAAATCATCCGACTTTCCGGTTGCCACACGATAAACGCCTTCAATTTTGTTGTCGATGATGAGAGCAAGCTCATTTGTTTTCTTGTTGACGATGACATACGGGTCACCTGGAAGCGGATTTTGGCCAAGAGGCCATATCGGAGAAATAATCATCATTATTGAACATAAGAAAAAACGCATAAGCTCCTCCTTTTCCATTAGGTTGACCAATGTAGGATGAGCTCATGCGAGTTAAGCGAGCGATTTTTCTGCTTTGATTCCTTTGAAATAACTTTTAATTACCAAATATTGCTCCATTTCCCCCAGAAGATGAAAAAGTGCGGCTCTTGCTTCAAATTCTTCTCTCGTCGCAGGAAGCGGCATCTCCTCGAATTCTTTTCTCATGTCAGCAAGTCTTTTCAAAAACTTGTAGGCTGTATTTCCCGGGTGGATTGCTTCCCGCAGATCACAAAGAAATTCGGCAATCATTTTTCCCTGATCCACCGTAATGGAAATCGATGTCACTTTAGGGAGAAGGCGCTCGATGATTTCAAATTGTTTTTCTCTCATTTTAAAATAATGATAGTGCTGATTTTCGTGGCGCAGAATGTGGTTTTGTACATCTCGATACGCCAGGTTTTTGGCTTCAGTGATTAACTGGTGTGTTTCCGGAATTTCTTTTCCTGTCCAATCTTGCTCACCAGTTAACAAATACCGTTCGATTTCTGCGAAAATGACAGCAAAATTGTCCTCTATCTTTTTTCGATAGGCGATAAGCTTCCGGTCAAGGCTCGGCATATACAGATTCATTAAAAGAGCAACGCCGATTCCGACCGTAATTAACTGGACTTCATTCCAGATGAATTGGGGCGTAATGCCGCCGGACATATACAGATGAAGGATAATAACTGAGCTGGTGACGATCCCTTCGTTTATTTTTAAAACAACTGTTGTCGGGATGAAAATCAGCAAAAGCAATCCAATGACAAACGGATCATAGCCAATCAGTTCGAAAAAGAGATAGGAAAAGAGAATTGCCAGACAGCATGCTGCAAATCGGGCCCATGACGCTTGAAGCGACCGTTTTTGTGTGATTTGTATGCACAAAATGGTGATGATTCCTGCTGATGCAAAGTTTTGCAGATGTAAAAGCTGGCTTATATAAATGGCCAAAGCTGTCCCAAGTGCGGTCTTTATTGTGCGGTAACCAATTTTAAACATGTCGGACTCCATTCTATTTGTTTCTTCAACAAAAAAGAAGAAGCACAAGCCTTCTTCTTTTTCCCTATATTCTATAATATTTTTTCTAAAAAGTCCTGCGCTCTTTTGGATTTTGGCGAAAGAAAAAATTCTTTCGGATTGCCGTCCTCGACAATCATCCCTTCATCCATAAATAACACGCGGTCGGCCACTTCTTTTGCAAAGCCCATTTCGTGAGTAACGATCACCATAGTCATCCCGGTTTTAACCAGTTCTTTCATGACCTGGAGCACTTCTTTGACCATTTCAGGGTCAAGCGCGGATGTCGGCTCGTCGAACAGCATGATTTCCGGATTCATTGCCAAAGCACGGGCGATGGCAACACGCTGCTTTTGTCCGCCTGATAAACGGTTTGGATAGTCATTTCGCTTTTCAAACAACCCGACTTTACGCAGCAGTTCCTCGGCTTTTTCCTGTGCAGTCTGCTTTGATTCTTTCTTGACATTTACAGGCGCGTACATGATATTTTCGAGAACCGTTTTGTGCGGAAAAAGATGAAAATGCTGAAATACCATTCCGATGTTTTCCCGCACCTTTAATGTATTGGTTTTCGGCTGCGTAATCTCTTTATCTTTTATTGTGATGGTTCCGCCGTTAGGCTTCTCCAAAAGATTCAAACAGCGAAGAAATGTGGATTTGCCTGAGCCTGAAGGGCCGATGACGGCAACAACCTCACCTTCAGCGATGTTTGTTGAAATGTTTTTTAATACTTCTTGTTTCCCAAATGATTTTGACAGCTTTTCAACCTTAATCATTGGATTTCAGCTTCCTTTCTACAGCCTTGCCGATAAACGTTAAAATAAGGACAAGCACATAATAAATCAATCCGGCGATAATCAGCGGCTCAAGGTAATTGTACGTGGCGGCGCCCGCTTGATACGCGCGTCTCATGACATCGCCAAGACCAATAACGGTAACAATCGCCGATTCTTTTGTTAACGTAATTAATTCATTTACAATGGCAGGTGATATATTTTTGAAGGCCTGCGGCAAAAGCAGATCCTTCATCATTTTGCCGTACGGAACACCCAGTGCGACAGCAGCCTCTTTTTGCCCTTTATCAATGGCATTGATTCCCGCTCTGATAATTTCCGATACATAAGCAGCGGAATTCAGTGACAATGCGACAACCGCCGCCCAAAACTGGTCAATTTGAAAGCCGAGCAGCTGCGGGAGCCCGAAATAAACAATCATAAGCTGCAGCACTAAAGGCGTGCCGCGAAAAACTGATGTGTAAAAATCAGCAAGCCAGATCAGCGGGCGGAACGTGCTGATCTTGCATAAGCTTAGCACAATCCCTAATATAAGTCCGATAATAGCAGATACCACAACAATTTTTAATGTAATTGCTAAGCCTTCTAATATAAAAGGAATTTGGGGGATCGTTGCTGAAAAATCCAAATTCATAGCCTTTGTCTCCTTTTCTTACAGGAAAAAAAATTTCCTATTCAATAAAAAGGCTCAACGAAAAAGTTGAGCCGCTTTTTTTACTTCTCGCCAGTGAACCACTTTTTCTTCAATTTATCGAGCTCTCCATTATCTTGCATTTCTTTGAGGGCTTTATTGAATTTGTCCGTCAGTTCACTGTCTTTTCTGAAAGCAATCGCTGAACCGGCTTCCTCCGCTTTCGCATCAGGAATTACGAAGCCCTGCAGGTCATCATTTGATTTGAAATACCCTTCTGCCACCATATCTTCGATAATCGCAGCGTCAAAACGGTCAGATTTGATTTCCTGCACCAAATCAGAAATTCTGTTGCGGTCTTCAGTTTTAAAATTATATTCCGGTGAAAGCTCTTTCCCCTTCTCTTCTTGAATGGAGCCAAGCTGAACGCCGACTGTTTTTCCTTTCAGATCTTTTAAAGACTTAATGCCGCTGTCTTTTTTGCTGACAATCATATGATTCGCTGTGTAATATACATCAGAAAAATCAACTTGTTTTTTACGATCAGGCGTCGGTGTCATTCCTGACAAAACCAAATCAACCTGTTTTGATTTCAGTGCTGTAATTAAGCTGTTGAAGTCCATATCCTGCACTTCAATTTCGTAGCCGGTTTTCTTTGCAAGGGCCTTTGCCAAATCTACATCAAAACCGACAATGTTATCGCCATCTTTATATTCAAACGGTTTGTAATCCGCCGAAGTTCCCATAATTATCTTTTTCTTTCCGCTTTCTGAACCTGAATTGCTTGAGCCGCAAGCAGATAATGCAAAGGTGATGCACGCAGCTACCAGTAATAAGAGCCATTTTTTCATGATCCATTTCCCCCATATTCATTACTTTTATCATATTTGAATATTTATTCGTTAATTTGTATTTTAAACACTTTCTTATTTTTATGCAATACTATTTTTAAAAATTATCTCGAAGCTTATTTTTCCAGCAATCTCTTCTCCTATCACTAGGTAAAAGGACATCTTTTATAGCGCATCCATTGAATAAACTCTAATATTTATTCATCATGACTTGGAATTTTATGCACAAAAAACCCCGTGCCACTCGGGCATCCGGGGTTTTATCTTATACTTCTTCGCAATATTCCTCGAAGGCTTCCTGCAGTTTTGAGACAACTGCCATCGGCTCATGGCCTTCAATTTCATGACGCTCGAGCATTTTCATAATCTTTCCGTCTTTTAGAATAGCAAATGACGGAGAAGATGGCGGGTATCCTTCGAAATATTCGCGTGCTCTTGCCGTCGCTTCTTTATCCTGTCCCGCAAACACAGTCACGAGCTGGTCAGGTCTTTTGTCATAATGAACGGAATGGTATGCAGCCGGTCTTGCAATCCCGCCCGCGCATCCGCAGACAGAGTTGACCATGACAAGCGTCGTTCCTTTTTTCGTAAGTGCCTCGTCCACCTCTTCAGCTGTTTTCAGTTCGGTATATCCTGCAGCCGTAATTTCTTGTCTCGCTTGGCGGACAACATCATTCATAAATAAATTAAAGTCCATGTTCAATGAAGACCTCTCCTTTTTCATCATCTGTTCTTATGATAGCAAGGAAACCGCCTTATCGGCAAATGCCACCGCTTATATCGGAGGATTTTTTGCTTTTCGTTTACTCCTTACAAGATAAGGGAATTATATAATCAGATGTATAAATAAAGGAGCAGTTTTGTATGAGCCACCGGAAAGCTTTACTTATTCATAACGGAAACGCCGGCAACAAAAATATAGAAAAAGCATTAGGAGCTGTTGTGCCAGTTTTATCACAATCGTTAGATGAGGTCATCATTAAACAGACAAAGAAAAAAGACGATGCTTATCATTTTTGCCGTTCGATAGATGATTCTGTCGAGACTGTCTTTATTCTCGGCGGCGACGGTACAGTTCATCAATGCATCAATGGCATCAGTTCTTTAGAAAGAAAGCCGTCTATCGGTATTTTGCCCGGCGGAACGTGCAATGACTTTTCAAGAGTGCTGGGCATTCCTCAACATCTTGCAAAGGCAGCCGAAGCACTCGTCTCAGGAAAAAAATCCAAGGTTGATGTATGCCAGATGAACGATCGTTATTTTTTAAATTTCTGGGGGATCGGCCTGATCGCAGAAACATCGAATCAAATCAACGAAACGGAAAAAGCGTTATTAGGAAAAATCAGCTATTTTACAAGCACGTTACGTACCGTCTCATCAGCTGAGTCCTTTCCTATTTCATTGACAATCGATGGGCAAGAGATAAAAGATGAAGCCGTTATGCTGCTTGTCATGAACGGACAATACATTGGAACGAATCGAATTCCCCTGCCGGATGCCAGTATAAGTGACGGATTACTCGATATCCTCATTTGCCGCAGCACCAACCTCTCCGCTTTGCGCGAGCTAATGAATATGGAACAGGGTTCAATAGAGCAGCTCACCGGAGAGCTGTCCTATGTTCAGGCCTCTCGCGTCGAAATTGAAACAGACACCGTCAAAAAGGCTGATACAGATGGAGAAGTGTATACACATACACCCGCTGTGATTCAAGTCCTTCCGCAGCACATTGACATGCTTATTCCCCGCAATGAATAACTGTCCGCTGGTAAAGGACTTTATAAAGAGCGAAAAGCTTCATAGAAAGAAATCCGTTGACTCTCCCCTAAGAGGAGGTCTTACAGTATAAAGGATACACTTTCGTAAAAAGGGGAAGTTACATGAAGAAACAGAACATCACATTAGCTATATTATTAACCAATTTATTCATTGCTTTTTTAGGGATCGGGCTTGTGATTCCGGTAACGCCCGCGATTATGAATGAATTGCATTTATCCGGTACCGCAGTCGGCTATATGGTTGCATGTTTCGCTGTTACACAGCTTATTGTTTCACCAATCGCCGGACGCTGGGTTGACCGCTTTGGACGTAAAATTATGATCGTGATTGGTCTATTGTTTTTTAGTGTTTCGGAGTTTTTATTCGGCATCGGAAAAACAGTTGACATTTTATTTATATCCCGTATGCTTGGCGGAATCAGTGCTGCCTTCATTATGCCCGGAGTCACGGCTTTTATCGCCGATATCACTACTGTTAAAACACGGCCGAAAGCGCTCGGCTATATGTCAGCCGCTATTTCGACAGGTTTTATTATCGGCCCCGGTATAGGCGGATTTTTAGCGGAAATCCATTCCCGTCTGCCTTTCTACTTTGCGGCAGCCTTTGCGTTAATAGCAGCAATTTTATCGATGCTAACGCTACGGGAACCGGAGCGAAATCCTGAGAATGAGAAAATAGAGGGCCAAAAAACAGGATTCAAACGGATTTTTGCACCTATGTATTTCATTGCTTTTCTCATCATTTTAATATCGTCTTTTGGGTTAGCATCGTTTGAATCTTTATTTGCGTTATTCGTTGATCATAAATTCGGATTTACGGCCAGTGACATTGCCATTTTGATTACTGGGGGAGCAATTGTCGGAGCCATCACGCAAGTCGTCTTATTCGACCGCTTCACAAGGTGGTTTGGGGAAATCCGTTTAATCCGCTACAGCTTAATTCTCTCAACAAGTCTTGTGTTTTTGCTGACCATCGTAAATTCATATGCTGCGATTTTATTAGTTACCTTCACCGTATTTGTCGGATTTGATCTTATGCGCCCGGCGGTAACAACCTATCTGTCAAAAATTGCGGGAAATGAACAGGGATTTGCCGGCGGAATGAATTCAATGTTTACCAGCATCGGCAATGTGTTCGGCCCCATCATCGGGGGAATGCTATTCGATATTGACTTAAACTATCCATTCTATTTTGCAACAGGAGCTTTAGCCATAGGCATTGCGCTGACCATTGTCTGGAAAGCCCCTGCCCATATAAAAGCCAGCATGTAAAAGTAGCGTATTCTTTGTGTACTGCAAAGGATGCGCTTTTTCATTATACTGATCATAAGGGGGGATGGCATGAAGGACTCGTTTTACTCAATTGGAGAAGTTTCAAAACTGGCAAATGTGTCGATCAAAGCGCTTCGTTACTACGATAAGATTGATTTATTCAAACCCGCCTACGTCGACCCGGATACGAACTACCGCTATTATACTGACTCCCAGCTCTATCATCTTGATTTGATCAAATCATTAAAATATATTGGCACACCTTTAGAAGAGATGAAAAAGGCACAGGAATTAGAGATGGAGGAACTGTTTGCTTTTTATACAGAGCAGGAAAAGCAAATCAGAGAGAAATTAGATTTTTTATCAACATTGGAGCAGACCATTTCTCTGGTGAAAAAGCGAATGAAACGGCAGATGGAATATCCTGCGCTCGGTGAGGTGTTTGTTCTAGATGAGGAAGAAACACGGATTATACAGACAGAGGCAGAGGGAATCGGGCCTGAAAACGTGCTCAACGCCTCATACAGCAAACTAAAAACATTTATCGAATCAGCCGATGGTTTTTCGAACAATAGCTACGGTGCTACTTTCTCGTTTCAGCCGTACAACAACATTGATGAAATGACTTACCGTCATATTTTCACGCCTGTCTTAACGAATAAACAAATTTCTGCGATTACGCCGGATATGGAAATCACAACAATACCAAAAGGCAAATATGTTTGTATCGCTTATAATTTCTCGCCAGAGCATTATTTTCTCAATTTACAAAAGCTGATCAAGTATATCACGGACCGTCAATTAACGGTTATCAGTGATGTTTACGAGTTAATCATACCGATTCATTATTCTCCGAAAAAACAAGAAGAATATCGGGTTGAAATGAAAATCCGAATCGCAGAATAATGGTACATAGAAAAAGAGCATTTTTTGAAGGTATCGTTCAAAAAATGCTCTTTCTGTTTGTTTAGTAGACAGATGTTTTCTCATCTATCGATTCTAAAATTTCTTTGACACGTGCCAGGAACCTTCCACACACGAGGCCATCAAGCACTCTGTGATCTAAAGACAGGCACAGATTGACCATATCTCTGACAGCAATCATGCCATGATCCATGACAACCGGGCGTTTGACGATCGATTCCACTTGAAGAATCGCAGCCTGAGGATAATTGATGATTCCCATCGACTGAACAGATCCGAACGAACCTGTATTGTTGACGGTAAACGTTCCTCCCTGCATATCGTCTGCTGACAGTTTTCCGTCTCTTACCTTTTTGGCAAGGTCGGTAATTTCTCTCGCAATGCCTTTGATCGTTTTTTCATCAGCGTTTTTGATCACCGGAACAAATAAAGAATCTTCCGTGGCAACCGCGATTGAAATGTTGATATCTTTTTTCTGAATGATTTTGTCCCCCGCCCACATGCTGTTCATTTGCGGGAATTCTTTTAACGCCTGAGCGACCGCTTTTACGAAAAAGGCGAAAAAAGTTAAATTAAAGCCTTCTGTTTTCTTGAAGGAATCTTTTATACTGTTTCGGTATGCCACCATGTTTGTGACATCGACTTCCATCATCGTCCAAGCGTGAGGAATTTCTGTTTTGCTTCGTTTCATATTTGAAGCGATCGCTTTTCTAACAGCTGTGACAGGAATTTCTTTATCTCCGGCTGCTGAAACAGGATGAGAAACGTCTTCTTTCGTCTCCTGTTTTTGCGCTGGTGCAGGAGCTGCTGCTTTTGGCTCTTCAGTCTGTTCTGAAACGCCGCCTGAATCAATGATCCGCTGAATATCTTTTCTCGTGATCCTTCCGCCGGCTCCCGTTCCTGTCACTTGCTCAAGGTCAATGCCATGCTCTCCGGCCAAACGAAGTACGGCTGGAGACAAACGTCTCTTATTGGCCTGACTGCCTGCTTCGGTGCGGCTTTCAGGAGCTGCTTGCCCGGCAGTTGGCGCTTCGGTCTGATCTTGTTTTTGTTCAGCCGGCTTTGCGCCTTCTGTTTCGATTTTGCAAATAATTTCTCCGACTTGCAGGGTCTGGCCTTCTTCTCCCACAAGCTCTGTTATTGTACCGGTAAAAGAGGACGGAACCTCCGCGTTTACCTTATCTGTCATGACTTCTGCAATCGGATCGTATTTGTTCACTTTATCTCCAGGGGCGACGAGCCATTTGCTGATCGTACCCTCCGTTACGCTTTCGCCAAGCTGCGGCATCGTCATTTGTTCTATTGCCATGATCGTATCCTCCTTACGTCTTTAAAACTCCGCTAATTCTCTCATCGCCGCTTCTACTTTATCAGGGTTGACCATAAAGTATTTTTCCATTGTCGGCGCATAAGGCATAGCCGGAATATCAGGACCTGCAAGCCGTTTGATCGGCGCGTCTAAGTCGAACAGACAATGCTCGGATATAATGGCAGCCACCTCACTCATGATACTGCCCTCTTTTGTATCTTCTGTGACCAAAAGAACCTTTCCGGTTTTGGATGCGGCTTCGATGATCGCTTCTTGATCAAGCGGGTATACCGTTCTTAAATCCACCACATGTACAGAAATGCCGTCTTTTTCGAGGCGTTCTGCAGCCTGTAAAGCAAAGTGGACACAAAGCCCGTATGTGATCACCGTGATGTCGTCGCCTTCCCTTTTTACATCAGCCTTGCCGATAGGAAGTACATAATCATCTGCCGGTACCTCTCCTTTGATCAGACGGTACGCGCGTTTATGCTCAAAAAACAGCACCGGATCTTCATCACGAACTGCGGCTTTTAACAGTCCTTTCGCGTCATATGGCGTTGAAGGCATCACAATTTTCAGTCCGGGCTGATTGGCAAAAATTGCTTCGACTGATTGAGAATGATAAAGCGCTCCGTGCACGCCGCCACCGTACGGCGCTCTGACAACAATCGGGCAGCTCCAGTCATTGTTGCTGCGGTAGCGGACTTTAGCTGCCTCGGAGATAATCTGGTTTACCGCCGGCATAATAAAGTCAGCAAACTGCATTTCAGCAATCGGTCTCATGCCGTACATAGCCGCTCCGATACCGACTCCGGCGATCGCTGATTCAGCAAGTGGCGTATCCATGACACGTTCTTCTCCAAATTGTTCGTACAGGCCGGCAGTGGCTTTAAATACACCACCTTTTTTTCCTACATCTTCCCCAAGAACGAAGACACGTGAATCTCGTTCCATTTCTTCTTTCATCGCCAAATTGATCGCATCAATATATGACATTACTGACATTTGTACTTCCTCCCTACTTCGCATACACATAATCGAGCGCTGAATCAGGAGCTGCATAAGGAGCGTTCTCCGCTTCATCTGTCGCCTCGTTTATGATTGCCATGATTTCGTCCAGCATGGTTTGTTCTATCTCTTCGGTCAGCAGGCCTATTTCCTTTAAGTAAGCTTGATAAGTAAACAGGGGATCACTTTTTTTCGCTTCCTCTACTTCTTCACGGCCTCTGTAGCTGCTGTCGTCGTCATCGCTGGAATGCGGTGTCAGGCGGTAAGAAATCGTCTCAATTAAGGTAGGGCCTTCTCCTCTGCGCGCCCGCTCACGCGCTTCTTTCACCGCTTGATAAACTTCGAGCGGATCGTTTCCATTCACCGTTACACCAGGCATTCCATAGCCTACGGCACGATCTGAAATATTTTCACAGGCCACTTGCTTATCGTAAGGGACCGAAATCGCGTATTTGTTGTTTTCGCACATAAAAATAACCGGAAGCTTTTGAACAGCGGCAAAGTTTGCCCCTTCATGGAAATCGCCTTGGTTTGAAGATCCTTCTCCAAATGTGACAAAAGCCGCAATGTCTTTTTTCTCCATGCGTCCAGCCAGCGCAATGCCGACCGCATGCGGCACTTGCGTTGTTACCGGAGAAGACCCCGTCACGATCCGGTTTTCCTTTTGACCGAAATGCCCCGGCATTTGGCGGCCTCCTGAGTTTGGATCTGCTGCTTTGGCAAACCCGGACATCATTAAGTCCTTCGCAGTCATGCCAAACGCGAGCACGACACCCATGTCTCTATAGTAAGGCAGCACATAATCCGTTTCACGGTCAAGGGCGAAAGCTGCTCCTACTTGTGCTGCTTCCTGTCCTTGACAAGAGATAACAAACGGGATTTTACCAGAGCGGTTTAACAGCCACATTCTTTCATCGATTTTTCTTGCTAACAGCATGGTTCTATACATATCAACGGCTTCCTGATCAGTCAGCCCTAATGCTTGATGTCGGTTTGTACTCATTCAAGCGCCTCCTTTATGCTTTTAAAAATGAATGGCTTTGCCATCTGCAGCAAGCGCTGCTTCTCCAATCGCTTCAGACAGCGTCGGGTGCGGGTGGATCGTTTGCCCGACCTCCCATGGCGTCGCATCCAGCACTTTTGCAAGACCTGCCTCTGATATCATGTCAGTGACATGCGGGCCTATCATATGCACCCCGAGAATATCATCTGTGGCACGATCAGCTATGATTTTTACGAAACCATCGCTTTCCCCGTACACAAGTGCTTTTCCGATCGCCATAAATGGGAACTTTCCTATTTTGACATCGAATCCCTTCGCCTTTGCCTCTTCTTCCGTTAAACCCACACTAGCTGCTTCCGGGCTGGAATAGATGCACTTCGGTACAAGTGCCGGGTCAAGCGGGTGCGGATTAAGGCCTGCGATATGCTCCACTGCAAGAATTCCTTCATGTGACGCCACGTGGGCAAGCTGAAGGCCCCCGATGACATCCCCGATCGCATAAATATGGGATTCTTTCGTCTGGCAGCTGCCGTTAACAGAGATGACGCCATTTTCAGTGACAACTTCGGTGTTTTCCAAACCGATGCCTTCGATATTTGCCTGTCTGCCAATGGAAACAAGCATTTTTTCCGCTGTATAAGTGACGGTTTCTCCGCCTTTTTCCGCCTGTATGCTGATTTCACCTGATGATTTTTTCAACGTATCAGGCAGCACTTTAGCTCCTGTGACAAATTGAATTCCTTTTTTCTTAAGAAGGCTTTGCATTTCTTTTGAAATGTCCTGGTCTTCAGTCGGCAATATCCGGTCCGCATATTCGACAACCGTTACATTTACGCCAAAGTCATGAAGCATGGATGCCCATTCGATTCCAATAACTCCTCCGCCGACGATGATCATCGATTTTGGAAGCTCCTCCATTTGGAGCGCTTCATCCGAGGTTAAAACAAACTCTCCGTCCGCTTCCAGACCCGGCAGCATTCTCGGCCTTGAGCCTGTAGCAATAATGACCTGCTTCGGGATCAGCATGTCATTTTCTTCGCCATTTCCCCGTTCAACAGAAATTGTTCCCGGCAGCGGAGAGAAAATAGACGGTCCAAGGATGCGCCCATATCCGTCGTACACGTCGATTTTTCCTTTTTTCATTAAATGATTGACGCCCGCTGCAAGCTTATCAACAACCGCCTGCTTACGGTGCTGCACCTTTTCAAAGTTGAGGGACACGCCGGACGTTTCGACTCCGAATTGATCGGCTTCACGGGCTGTCCGGTACACTTCTGCGCTTCTAAGCAGCGCTTTACTCGGAATACAGCCTTTATGCAGGCATGTTCCGCCAAGCTTTTCTTTTTCTACAACGGCTGTTTTCAAGCCGAGCTGCGCCGCTCTGATCGCCGCGACATAACCGCCTGTACCGCCGCCCAGAATGACTACATCATACTCAGTTGCCATCTGACTCACTCCTGTCTATTCAATGCGATATTGTTTGGATTGCTCTTCGCCCTGCAATACCCTGAGCGCCCCTTGGGCCAGAGATTGCAGTTCGTTTTCTCCCGGATAAACTAAAACGTCCGAAATCCAATCTATGTATGAGCTGATGCTGGAAACAAAGCTTTTGCCGTAAGCCAGACCTCCTGTCAGAACAATAGCCTCGACTTCGCCTTTTAATACGGCGCTTGCTGCTCCGATTTCCTTCGCTACCTGATACGCCATGGCATCAAAAATTAAGCGGGCTTTTTCATCGCCCCCCTGAATCATTTGTTCAACTTTCACAGCGTCATTTGTACCGAGATAACCGGAGAGCCCGCCGGTTCCGACCAGTTTTTTCATCATTTCTTCTTTTGTATATTTTCCTGAAAAGCATAAATTAACGAGATCCCCCGCAGGCACTGTTCCTGCGCGTTCAGGACTAAACGGTCCCTCTCCGTGAAGGCCGTTGTTGACATCCACCACCCGGCCCCGATCATGCACCCCTATTGTAATGCCGCCGCCCATGTGAGTAATAATCATTTTCATATGCTCATATCGTTTGCCAAGAGAGGCTGCCGCCTTACGGGCGACAGCTTTTTGATTTAAAGCATGAAAAATGCTTTTCCTTTCAATTTCAGGCATGCCTGACATTTTAGCGAGCTCTGACATTTCGTCAACTACAACAGGATCCACAATATAAGATGGAATGTTGAGACCGTCAGCAATTTCTCTTGCGATAATGCCTCCTAAATTGGAGGCATGCTGTCCGGCATAACCGCTTTTCAAGTCCTCAATCATGCCGTCATTCACTTCATATGTCCCGCCTTCTATCGGGCGGAGAAGACCGCCTCTGGCACAGACAGCATCAAATTTCGAGATATTAATGCCTTGTTCATGAAGCGTTTCGAGGATATGCTTTTTTCGAAACTCATACTGGTCAATAATATGGTCGAACTGCTGCAGCTCTTCTATGTTGTGTCTCAGTGTTTTTTCAAAAATACTGCGTTCATTATGAAAAACACCGATTTTCGTCGAAGTTGAGCCTGGATTAATGGTGAGAATGCGTTTTTCATCATGTAGCATTTCAAAACCTCCAGATCAATTTCTTAGCGTCTGCTTAATATATGGTGGCCGTTCTGCAAAAACTGGCTTCTTGAGCGGCGATTGCGTTCAATTCGCTCTTCAGCCAAGCGGTCAGCCGCTAAATACGTCGGAATGCCGTCACGCTGGGAAATGTCAAGGACCCGTTCAATATTAGCGTAAATGCCCTCAACCTTTTTCAGTGCACGTTCCGCATTATAGCCGTAAAGCTCATCCGCCACATTGATAACGCCGCCCGCGTTGATGACGTAGTCCGGTGCGTAAACAATGCCCATTTCGTGAATTTGATCGCCGTGACGAGTTTCTTTCAGCTGATTGTTAGCCGCGCCTGCAATCACTTTTGCTTTCAGCTGCTTAATAGTATCGTCATTGATGGTTGCACCAAGAGCACACGGCGCATAAATATCGCAGTTTTGTGAATAAATATCTTCTGGATCAACTGCACGTGCACCAAAATCTTGTACCGCACGTTCAACTGATTGCTTGTTGATATCCGTAACGATTAAGCTTGCTCCTTCTTCATGAAGGTGGCGGCATAGATTGTAAGCCACGTTGCCAACACCCTGTACAGCGATGGTTTTTCCTTCAAGAGAGTCTGTGCCGAATGCAGCTTTAGCGGCAGCCTTCATGCCTTTATACACTCCGTAAGCCGTAACAGGCGACGGATTTCCTGAAGAGCCGAATGCAGGGGAAATACCTGTGACAAAATCTGTTTCATCATGAATGATATCCATATCCTCAACCGTTGTGCCGACATCCTCAGCCGTAATATATCTGCCGTTAAGCCCTTGAATATAGCGGCCAAACGCGCGGAACATTTCTTCATTTTTATCCTTGCGCGGATCGCCGATGATGACCGTTTTTCCGCCTCCCAGGTTTAAGCCTGCCGCCGCGTTTTTATAGGTCATGCCTCTTGCAAGTCTGAGTGCGTCCTCAATTGCAGCCTCTTCATTTTCATATGTCCACATTCTCGTTCCGCCAAGTGCAGGTCCCAGCGTCGTATCATGAATTGCGATAATTGCTTTTAATCCTGATTGTTCGTCTTGGCAGAAAACCAATTGCTCATAATCGTATTTCTCCATATATTTAAACAGTTCCATATCAGTTCCTCCTAAAGTGTGTATTCTTCAGATGCGCATAATGCCAGCGCGATCGAATACAGTTTGTTTTCAGCGGAATCCGCTCTGCTCGTTAATGCAATCGGCGCTTTGGCTCCCGTAATGACAGCCGCAACGTGTGCTTTTGCAAAATAAATCAGTGATTTATATAAAATATTTCCCGCTTCAATCGAAGGAACGAGAAGAATATCGGCGCTGCCCGCTACGTCTCCCGAAATCTTTTTCTGAGCCGCAGCGATTTGCGATACTGCATTATCTAAGGCAAGCGGACCATCTACAATGCACCCTTTAATCTGCCCTCTTTTGTACATTTGGGCGAGAGCAGCTGCATTGACCGTCGCTTCCATCTTCGGATTTACCGTTTCTACCGCTGCAAGGGCAGCCGCTTTTGGCATATTGTTCCCTACTGCACGCGCGACATGAACAGCATTTTGAAGAATCTGCTGAAGCTCCTCCAGCGAAGGGGCGATGTTCATAGCCGAATCTGTCACAAACATCAGCCTCTCAAAACCGGGAATATCAAATACGGCCACATGAGAAAGGACACGGGATTTCCGCAGGCCTTCCTGTTTGTTTAATACCGCTTTAAGCAAAACAGACGTCGGCACATTCCCTTTCATTAAGACATCCGCTGTTTTTTGATGAACAGCCCGAACCGCTAGTTTCGCTGATTCCTCCGGCGTATTGGCATGAATGATTTCCACTTGATGCCCTTGCATGGATGATGTCAAGTCGTTCAGTTTTTTGCTGTCGCCCACTAATAAAAAACGGACGGACAAATGCTCGGCTGCCAGTTTCACAGCCCGGATCACTTCCTCATCCTCAGCATGAGCAACCGCAATGGTCTTGTTTTTGTGCATCGACGCTTTGCCGATCAAATCTTTCAGCTTCATCAGTTACCACCTTTCTTGTCTCGACTCCGCTTTTTATTATGCAAGTTCTATGCCAGCTCGGTGCGATGCTGTCATGATGGATGCAAAGAAAGATTCGTGCAGACGTTTGCGCTTATTCTGCAAATTATTGCATGCCTTCATTTGCAAGGCCGTATTTATCCATTTTGTAATATAAATTTCGAATGCTGACGCCGAGAGCTTTCGCTGTTTTCGTACGGTTAAAATGATGCTTTTCCAGCGTTTGCTGAATCAAGTGAGCCTCAAATTTTTCAACGGCCTTAGACAGCTTTTCGCCTTCGATGTCAGGAAAATCAAAACCGGCTCCCTGTTCTGCGCTGTTTTCTTTTTGTTCTATTTCAAATACAGGCAAATGCTCTTTTTCAATCCATTCCATGTGCGGCTTCAGAAAAATCATTGCTCGTCCAAGGACATTTTCCAGCTCGCGGACATTCCCCGGCCAATGGTAAGCCGACAATGCCCGCAAAGCCTGCTGCGTCAGTCCCTTTACATTCCGGCCATAATCCCGGTTAATTTTTTGAATGAGCCTTTCACTGAGTGCTTCAATGTCTTCAATCCGCTGACGCAATGGGGGAATAGAGATGGGATAACGATTAATACGGTAATACAGATCTTCACGGAACGTTCCATCCGCCATTGCTTTTTCGATATTTACATTTGTGGCTGCAATAATTCTCACATTAACAGGGATTGCTTTCGTGCCTCCCACTCTGACGATCTCTTTTTCTTGAAGAACGCGCAGCAGCTTCGCCTGCATATTTTGCGTCAGCTCGCCGATTTCGTCTAAGAAAATACTGCCGTTATTGGCTTCTTCAAATAAGCCCTTCTTGCCGCCGCGCTTTGCTCCCGAAAACGCGCCTTCCTCGTAGCCAAACAGTTCCGATTCCAGAAGATTCTCTGAAAGAGCGGCGCAGTTTACGCGGATGAATTTATTGTATTTCCTGTCGCTTTCGTTATGGATGGCATGGGCAAACAGCTCTTTTCCAGTGCCCGATTCTCCGCGCAGCAAAATCGTTGCCGGTGTTTTCGCTCCGAGCTTCGCCTGCTCAAGGGCAACCAGCATTTGCTCACTTTTTCCGATAATGTCGTCGAAGGTATATTTCGCTTCGAGCGTGCGGATAATCTGTCTGGCCCTGTTAAGCTCTGCGGTCAGCATTTTAATTTCTGACACGTCATGGATCACGCCGACACTTCCTTTTAAAATGCCATCCACAATCACCGGCGCTACATTGACGATGACCTCTTTTTCATTCGGGCCGACCTTCATTCTGACGCCGCGCACTGGGCGTCTTGTCTCAAGCACCTTTAAATGCATGCTTTCTCCTTCAGAAATATCAGTGCTCGCCGGCTTGCCGATGACTTCTTTTTCAGAAAGTCCCGTCATTTTTGTGTATGCTTTATTGATCAACAGGCCAATGCCATTTTCATCAACGACAGAAATCGCCTCATCAGAGGATTGTATAATCGCCTCCAGCATCGTGCGCACCTGTTTTAGATTTGTCACTTCCTCCGCCAGCTCGACCGCATCTGTAATATCCTTAAATACACAGAGTGCTCCGAGCAGACGTCCACCTTCATCAATGATCGGCAGCCTGGTTGTTACAATTTGCAAATTTTCACCCAAAAGCTGCTTTTGATTGTATTCAGGCTCTCTTGTTTTTAAAATCCGAGGCATCTTAGTGCTCGGGATGACTTCTTTGATCGGGCGCCCAATGACTTCCTCGCGTTTTTTTCCCACCATTTTTTCAGCCATATGATTAAACAGAATGATCTCTTCATTGATATCAATAAAAATCATCCCGTCATGGGTGGAATTAAAGATCCGGTCATGTTTGTAGGTTTGTTCTTTTAACATTTGAATCAGCTGCTGTTTTTCTTCCATGAGCTGAAACACAATATAAGCCATCTTTCCCGGCATAACAATGGTCTGCTCATGCTTTTCCTGAAGGAGTTCGTCAAGTACAGCTTGATCACCCGTTGTATGAATGACGATATCCGGCTTTTGTTGTATGTATGGTTTCCAATCTGATGAAACGGCAATTCCATAATGTTTTGCTTCTTTTAATCCCGGCGCTTCGGGGTTTTTGTCAACCACGGCAATAATGTCTATGATGGCTGTTTTAATGAGAATTTGTAATAACGCCGTTCCCCTTTTACCGGCACCTACGATCAGTACCTTCTGCATCCCGATACCCCTTTGTATGAAAAAATTTGCATACCTGTTTTTTCCGTTGCAATAATTTGCACAACCCTATGTTACCACGTTTTCTTCTCTTGACAAAATATTTTTTCCGCTGGACAATAAAGGAAATGAAAAATAAAGGGGTTTTCTGAACATGAGCCGACTTTTTGCGCTTTTGATTTTAGTGCTCCCCGGCGCCATTTCTGCTATGGGCATTAAACTGATGAGAGATATGCTTTTCGGCCATACGGTAAAGCCGTTTTCTTCTCTTTGGCTCCAAGGTTTATCAGGATTTATCTTTTTTGTTTTCGGCCTGTATGTGCTGGCCGGGTTCATCTTGTACAGAGACAGAAAACGCAATCAAGTCAGTCCGCGATTCAGAAAACAAAAGATGTAAAAAAGCCGGAGCGCGCTCCGGCTTTTTTGTTCGCACTATTCATCAGGCAAGACAGTCTTGGCAATCGTTTTGTCCAGCGCTTCATAATCATAATAAGAAATCGTTTCATACAGTTCCTTTCGCGTCTGCATATCATCAAGCCCGTCTTTTTGCGACCCGCGCTCCCTTATCAGGCTAAACATCCGTTCATAAGCCTTTGCCGCAGCTCTGAGCGTGGTGACAGGATAGATCACCATCTGAAACCCCATAGCAGCAAATTCATCAGCATGATAATAGGGCGTTTGCCCAAACTCCGTCATATTGGCAAGAAGCGGGACAGGGATCTGTTTAGCAAACTCGCGAAATTCGTTTTCCGTTTGAAGCGCTTCCGGGAAAATTGCGTCCGCTCCCGCCTCAATGTAAGCCGAAGCGCGTTTTATGGCGGATGCAAGTCCTTCCTGCGCCCTTGCATCTGTACGGGCGACAATGACAAGTGATGGCGCCGCTTGTTTGATGGCTTTTATTTTTTGCGCCAATTCCTGAGCCGTGACAAGCTGTTTGCCATTCAAATGCCCGCATTTTTTCGGAAGCTGCTGGTCCTCTATTTGCACAGCTGCCACTCTTGCCTCCAGCATCTCGCGGGCGGTGCGGGCAGCGTTTAATACCCCGCCAAAGCCCGTATCAATATCAACGAGCAAAGGTAGGTCTGCTGCACGGACAAGATCTTTTGCCCGTTCGGCCATTTCTGCCGACGTAACAATTCCGAGATCAGGCAGCCCCCTGCTGGCCGTATAAGCCGCACCCGATAAGTATAAAGCAGAAAAACCGGCCTCCTTCGCAAGCAAGGCGGCCATCCCGTCATGAGCGCCGGGAATTTGCAATATTTCCGGCGCACACATCAGCTTGCGGAAGCGTTCAGCAAGCTCTTCTTGTGACGATTGCTTATTGACGATCCAAGACATGATACGAGTCCTCCTTCTACATACAGAACATATCGACAAAATCGTTTACACGCATGGTTTGCAATGTTTCATAACTGGTGCAGTTCTTGTAAATATGGTTTTGCTGTTTCTCAGAAAAATGGGTTTTGAGATTCGCAGAAAACTTTTCTAACAATTTTGGCACAGCCTCGTCTCTTCGAAAACGGTGCCCCAGCGGAAATTCACATTCAACCATCTCTGTACTCGTTCCGTCTTTAAAATGAATCTGAACGGCATTTGAAATGGAGCGTTTATCTGGTTTAAGGTAATCTTCAGTATATGCTTTGTTTTCAGTTACTTCCATTTTTTCTCGAAGCTTATCTATTCTTGGATCACTTGCCGTATCTGCCTCATAATGCTGTGCAGTGATATCACCGAATATTAAACCAATCGCTGTGATGTATTGCAGACAATGATCGCGATCCGCCGGATTATGCAGAGGGCCTTTTTTATCAATGATGCGAATAGCTGATTCATGCGTTCTGATGACAACACGGTCAATTTCATCGATACGGTCTTTGACCTGCGAATGAAGAATGACGGCACACTCTGCCGCTGTCTGGGCGTGGAATTCCGCAGGATAAGAGACTTTGAACAACACATTTTCCATGACATAAGCGTCAAGCGGGCGGGCAAGCTTGATCTCTTTCTTATTGAATAATACGTCTTGAAATCCCCATCCCGGAGCGGTCAAAGCTGTCGGATAACCCATTTCGCCTTTTAACGCCATCAGTGCGAGATGAACGCCCCTGCTGGTCGCATCTCCTGCGGCCCACGATTTGCGCGAGCCTGTATTAGGTGCATGCCGGTATGTCCTCAAGGCTGCATTGTCAATCCAAGCATTCGAAAGCGCATGATTGATTTCTTCCCTACCACCGCCCAGCAGCTTTGCGGCTACAGCCGTCGTTGCCACCTTGACAAACAACACATGATCAAGACCGACTCGGTTTAAGCTGTTTTCTAACGCCAGCACACCTTGAATTTCGTGAGCCTTAATCATCGCTTCAAGGATGTCACGGACCGTTAATGGCTCTTTTCCTTCAGACAGCCTCACTCTTGATACATAATCAGCCGTCGCAAGAATGCCGCCCAAATTATCTGACGGATGCCCCCACTCCGCAGCAAGCCACGTATCGTTGTAATCAAGCCAGCGGATCATACACCCTATGTTAAATGCTGCCCGTACAGGATCAAGAACATATGACGTTCCCGGCACTCTGCTTCCGTTTGGCACATGGGTTCCGGGGACAATCGGGCCGAGCAGCTTGGTGCATTCGGGATAACGGAGCGCTAAAATCCCGCAGCCGAGTGTATCAAGCAAAACGTGACCTGCCGTTGTAAACGCTTCTGAACTCGTAATCTCTTTCTCAAGCACATAGTCTGTTATTTCTTCCATGACATGATCCGTTTTCAACATTCGACCAATTCCTTTCATGATTTGGATTTGTTCTCATATCGCGGGCCGGTATAGCGGACACGAGGGCGGAACAAGCGGTTATTGGAATGCTGTTCCATCACATGTGCACATAAGCCTGCCGTTCTCGCACTGAAAAAAACAGGCGTATACAATGGAATTGGTATACCAAGCATCCAATACACCGGGGCGGCATAATAATCCAAATTCGGATAAAGCCCTTTTTCCCGCTCCATCAGCTGCTCCCCCGCTTCACACATTTCGTATAAGCGATGATCGCCGGCTTGATCGCATAGTTGCTGAAGCGCTTCTTTCATCATAAGCGCTCTCGGGTCCATTTTTTTCATGTACACCCGGTGGCCGAAGCCCATAATTTTTTCTTTTTTTCTCAGTTTTGATAACAGGATTTGTTCAAAATCAGGCGTTGTTTTTGCTTCTAAGAGCATATACATGACCGCTTCGTTTGCGCCGCCATGTAGATTTCCCTTCAAAGATGCTACAGCTCCTGTCAATGCGCCATAAAGATCCGATTGTGTTGAGGCGATCACCCTGGCTGTAAAGGTTGAATTTGGCATCTCATGCTCGCTGTACAGGATAAGTGAACGGTCAAAGATCCGCTCTTCCAATGCGGATGGTATTTTTCCCGTCATCATGTATAAGAAATTCGCGCTGTAGGATAGGTGCTGAAGCGGGGGTACCGGTTTTCCTTTATTTATCATTCTATAGCTGCTTGCTGTGAGAGCAGGCATTTTTCCTAAAAGCTGATAGGCGCGCTCCTTGTTTGCAGAAGGCGATCGATCGTCAATTTGGCTGTCGTAGCCGGCAAGAGCTGACATCCCGGTTCGCAGACTATCCATCGGATGAGTATGTTCAGGCAGCAGCTCAAGCAGACGGACAATGTCAGCCGGCAGGTTTGAAGCGCTGTTGACCTTCCTTTTGACCGTTTCCGTATCATTGTCAGCCGGCAGCCTCCCCTCCAGCAATAGATGCACCAGTTCAAGATAGCTTTTGGTTTTTGAAAGATCTATTAACTCATAGCCTCGAATCAATATCTGACTATACTGTGTGTCAAGATAAGAAATATTCGTTTCTGCTGCGACGACCCCGTCAAGACCTGGAGAAAAATGCTGTTTACCATCCATATCCTCAACCTCCGCTTTGCGTTATTATCTGTCAGATTGTGCCAAGCAGGTGCTTGGAAATAATGAGTCTTTGAATTTCATTTGTGCCTTCATAAATTTGTGTTACCTTTGCGTCCCTAAGCAGCCGTTCGACCGGATAATCCTTCATATAACCATATCCTCCATAAATCTGGACTGCCTCAAGTGCAGCTTTCACCGCTGAATCGGAAGCAAATTGTTTAGCCATGGACGCTTCCTTTCCGCAGGCCAGACCGCGGGTATGGAGATCTGCCGCATGATAGACAAGATGCCTTGCCGCCTCTGCTCTTGTCGCCATATCGGCGAGCTTAAACGATATGCCTTGATTGGCTGCGATAGGCCTGTTGAATTGGACACGCTGTTTCGCATAAGCAACCGCATATTCCAGGGCAGCCTCTGCGATTCCCAGCGCTTGTGCCGCAATGCCGATGCGCCCCACATTCAGGTTCGCCATCGCGATTTTAAATCCATCCCCCTCTTGGCCCAGTAAATTCTCTTCCGGCACTTCCGCATTTTCAAATATCAGCTCTGTTGTGTTGGAACCGTGAAGCCCCAGCTTTCTTTCTTTTTTGCCGACTGTAAAACCAGGTGTGTTCTTTTCAACGATAAAAGCCGAAATCCCGTTCCTGTTTTGGCCTGGGGCAGTTAAAGCAAACGTAATATAGAGGTCAGCGGCACCCCCGTTCGTTATGAAGATTTTCGATCCGTTTAAAATATATTTGCCGTTCTTTTTGATTGCTGTGGTGCGAAGGCTCCCGGCATCCGATCCAGAGTAAGGCTCAGTCAGCGCAAATGCACCCAAATAGTTTCCTGAGGCGAGTTTCGGTATATATTTCACTTTTTGCTCTTCGTTTCCGAAGTACAAAATCGGATTTGTGCCCACTGAGGAATGAACCGAAAGAATGACACCGACCGCCGCGCTGATTTTAGAAATCTCATGAATGGCCAAAATATAAGAAACAACGTCCGCTCCAGCGCCGCCATATTGTTCCGGCACTGGTATTCCCATCAAGCCGTGTTCACCCATTTTCTTCATTAGCTGAAATGGAAATTCATCTGTTTTCTCCATGACCTCCGCAGCAGGAGCAATTTCTTTTCGGGCAAAATCACGAACCATCTTTCGCATCATGACTTGCTCTTGGGTTAAATGCAACTTGGCCACCCCCGGATTGGAATTGACTTCAGGTATTCTTCTCCTCGCCGTAATGATAAAAACCGCGTCCGCTCTTTTTGCCGAGCCACCCTGCTTTGACGTACTTACGAAGCAGCGGGCAAGGGCGGTACTTGGAGTCACCAAGCCCGGAGTGAAGGACTTCCATAATCGACAAACATGTATCCAGCCCGATAAAATCAGCTAACTTAAGGGGTCCCATCGGGTGATTCATACCAAGTTTCATAACCTGGTCTATTGCGTCTGGCTCAGCTACCCCCTCATAAAGGCAATAGATGGCTTCATTGATCATTGGCAAAAGCACACGGTTGGAGACAAATCCGGGAAAATCATTGACTTCGACCGGCGTCTTCCCCATTTTTTCCGCTAATGCAATAATGGCTAACGCAGTTTCATCTGATGTCGCCAGGCCGCGAATGACTTCAACCAGTTTCATCACAGGAACGGGGTTCATAAAATGCATGCCAATGACATGTTCAGGTCGGTTTGTGACAGCTGCAATTTCTGTTATCGGCAAGGAGGATGTATTGCTGGCCAAAAGCGTATGAGCCGGGCAAATATGATCAAGGTTTTTGAACAATTTAGTTTTTGCCGTCATGCTTTCTGCAATTGCTTCAATCACAACATCCGCATGCTGCGCCTCCTCCAGCGCCGGGGAAAGCGAAATACGGCTGATAACAGCCTTCACTTCTGCTTCCGTCTTTCTTCCTTTTTCAGCATCGCGGGTCAAATGCTTTTTTATGTGCTGAAATCCCGTTTCCGCTGCCTCAGGATTTAAATCATACAGCCGCACATAAAAGCCGGCTTCAGCCGCTGTTTGGGCAATTCCGCTTCCCATTTGTCCGGCGCCGGCTACCATGATATGTTTGATTTCCATTCAAATCCCCTTCTCCGTCAATGTTTTAATGAACTTGAACCAAGACAGCGTCTCCCTGAGCCGCTCCGCTGCAAATAGCAGCAATCCCCAGTCCACCTCCCCGGCGCTTTAATTCGTACACAAGTGTCATCAAAATTCTCGCACCGCTAGCACCGATCGGGTGGCCCAGTGCAATTGCTCCGCCATTGACGTTTACTTGTTCAAGATCAAACCCAACGATTTTTTCACATGTTAATACAACAGAAGCAAATGCTTCATTGACTTCAAAAAGGTCAATATCCTGTAATGTAAAGCCGGTCTTTTTCAGTAGCTTGTTTATTGCGTATCCCGGGGCCGCCGCAAGCTCATGCGCTTGCATTCCGGCTGTTGAAAAACCAAGAATGGTTGCAAGAGGACGCTTTCCAAGTTCAGCGGCTTTTTCCTCAGACATTAATACAAATGCTCCCGCTCCGTCGTTGACTCCCGGCGCATTGCCGGCTGTAATGGATCCGTCACTCGAATAAATCGGAGAAAGCTTCGCAAGCTGATCGAGAGTGGTATCGCGGCGAATCGCTTCATCTTTGTCAACAATGTTTGTTTTTCCTTTCCGGCCAAGCCAGCTGACAGGAACAATTTCATCATCAAACTTTCCTTCATCGATCGCAGCAGCCGACCGCTTATGACTTCGAAGGGCCCATTCATCCTGCTCTTTACGTGAAATGCCATATTCCTTGGCTGCCGTATTTCCGTGAACTGCCATGTGCACTTCATCAAAAGCGCACATTAATCCGTCGTAAACCATTAAATCCCTCAGCTCCCCGTTACCCATCCGTGCCCCCCAGCGGCCAGCGGGAACAGCATACGGAATATTGCTCATGCTCTCCATGCCTCCGGCAACAAGAATGTCCGCATCACGCGCCCGAATTATTTGGTCACATAGAGTGACAGCGCGAAGGCCAGAGGCGCAAACTTTATTTAGTGTTTCCGATGGCACACTCCAAGGCATTCCGGCTATACGGGCAGCTTGCCGGGAAGGTATCTGGCCCGCACCGGCTTGGACAACCATACCCATGATGGCGCCTTCTGCCTGATCTCCAGAGACTTCGGCACGCTTTAACGCCTCTTTCATAGCAGCGCCCCCGAGTTCAGCAGCTTTTACTTCTTTTAACGCACCTCCAAATTTGCCAAACGGGGTTCTTGCGGCACTTACAATGACTGTTTTCCTCATGGTTTCACCTCAAATCAAAAGATAGACAGCGCTTACATTTCTGGGTGTCTTCTATGAATGTATGCTTTGAAACAGGTATGAATGAATGAAAAAGAAGGCTGCACCGGCAGCCTTCTTGAAAACTAATTTGTTCTATTCAATTTCTTAGCGATGGCAGCAGCCCGCTCAGGAAAATCTGTGAAAATGCCGTCTACTCTCATTTTCATCAAATACTCCATATCGTCTGGCCGATTGACTGTATAAGGCCTTACCTTAATCGAGCTGTTCCGCATTTGCTGCAGCACTTCATCCGTTACCGCCGGGCTATGCAGCTTTGGGTGGTAGCCGGCTGCCGGAATGGATTTTACATATTGATCAGCCTGATATAGCACATCTGAGGTCAGCACCGCCCGTTCAATATGGGGTGCCAGCCGGCCGCATAACGCTAAGCTTTCATGGTTAAATGCGGACAGAATCGTTCTTTCTTCTATTTTAAATCGCTTTACTGTCTCAAGCACTTTTTCTTCCATTCCTTCATAGCGGATCACGCTATTTTTTAATTCAATGTTAATCAGAAAATCCTTTTTTTCCGCCCACGAGAGCACGTCTTCAAGCAGCGGCACCCTTACATCGCCGACTGTTTGTTGATGACCGGCAGCCGCATCAGTGGTTTTCAAAACATCGTACCTCGTGTCCTTTACGAAACCTTTTAAGGATGTCGTCCGGTCAAGCCTTTCATCATGAATAACAACAATATGTCCGTCTTTTGTCAGCTGAACATCAAGCTCGATTCCATCCGCGCCGTTTTCAATCCCTTTTTCAAATGCAATCATTGTATTTTCGGGATAATGACCTGATGCCCCCCGATGGGCAAAAATCTTTGTCATTGTTTCACCTCAAGCCTAAAGTTGCCCGTTTTCTCTATTATACTGATTTAGGCCTTGTCACTCTAGAATGAAGTGTTTTTGTACTCTGACTACTGTGCGTAATAAGAGTCAATTCCGGCGACAATCGCGTCAGCAGCTTTTTTTTGATATTCTTCACTCCCAAGCTTGTCCGCATCAGAGCTGTTTGTTATAAATCCAAGCTCAGCCAGCACACTCGGCATTTTTGAATATGTAATGACATAAAAATCCGATTCTTTCACGCCCCTGTCTCTTGTTTGCAAGGATGATACCAGCTCTGACTGAATATCTGATGCCAGCCGCTGACTGTTTTCCGCTTCATAATCAGACTGAAAGTACGTTTCCGTGCCTGAAGCAGAGGAAACGCCCGAATTCACATGAATACTGACAAAAAGATCAGCATGGTTTGCACTTGCTTTTGCCACTCTTTCCTCCAAGGTCAGAAAATGATCATCCATCCTTGTAGCAACAGGAATTGCTCCTTCCGCTTTCAGCTTGTCCACAACATAACCGGAGACAGCCAAATTAATATTTTTCTCTAACAGCCCGTTTCCGACTGCCCCGCTGTCTTTGCCACCATGACCGGCATCAATATATACCGTTTTCCCTGCTATCGGCTCTGCCGCTTGTGCACAGGGCGCGAGCATAAAAGCCAATCCGCATATCGCTAAACTCCTCCATAACATTTTCAACGTTTCTCCCTCCGGTCTGTCATTACGAGTTCTTTTGCAGCTGAATATCTTCCAGCTGTAAGGTTCCGTTTTCTTTTTTTGTATATTTCACCTGGACTTTTGTGTGATCTGGCAGGTCCTCACAATCGTCGCGTTTGTCCCTTGGAACTTGTATCATGGTTTCTTCTCCGTTAAGGGAAACGGCGATTGTATGAGGATCAGCCGAACCAATGTATTTTCCCTCTTCTGTAAACTTTGGGACTGAATCATCTGCGCTTGCAATACTGCATCCGGAAAGCAGCAGCACAGTTAACAGAAATAGACCAGTTTGTTTCACATGATCACCTCTTCCTGATGTTTGGCTTTATCTTTGACCAGAATGGCGGATTTGTAAAGCTGGCACGAAAGCCGGCACGACGTTTCCATGATTTTCAAAAGGGCTATCTGACCTGCTGATTTCCTGTTGTTAGAAAGAAAGCAAGCGGATCTGTCTATGAAGATGTCTCTAAAAGAGCTGCATTTTAGAAAAAATTAGCGGAAAGAAGCAACTTTTTATTCATTTTAAAAAAATTGATGAATAGAGTGAGCAGATGGTTTGACGGAAGGGTTGGACAGGCGTAAGCTTTTAAAGAATATTTACTTTACAGAAAGAAGATACAGCTCATGAAAAAATTCGTTTTGATGCTAGCCGCGGAGGTCATCACTTGCTCCATTCGCCATCAAATCAAAGACGGCTACAAGAGCCCCGAAAAAGAGCGCAGAAAACCACATTCGGCACTCAAGATATTCAGCCGGTGAAGCAGATTGATTGCATCAAATTTTACATATAGGCTAGAATATGTGCGAATCCAAACGAAAGAAGATGATCTTATGAATCCAAAGTACAAACCGCTCTTTGAACCATTTACATTTCGAAGCGGCGTTACGATTGACAACCGGATCACGGTTGCTCCAATGACCCATTATTCTTCCAACGAGGACGGCACGATTTCTGAAGCGGAGCTGGACTACATCATCCCCCGTTCAAAAGAAATGGGAATGGTGATTACAGCATGCGCAAACGTTACGCCTGATGGAAAAGCATTTCCCGGACAGCCAGCCATCCATGACGACTCAAATATTGCCGGGCTAAAAAGATTAGCGCAAGCCATTCAAGCACAAGGGTCAAAAGCGATTGTGCAAATTCATCACGGCGGAATTGAATGTCCTCCTGAGCTTGTTCCGAATCAGGATGTCGTTGCGCCAAGTGACGTGTTTGATAACGGTAAACAAATTGCCCGTGCATTGACAGAGGCAGAGGTTGAAAACATTGTGAAGGCTTTTGGAGAAGCGACAAGACGTGCCATTGAAGCCGGATTTGACGGTGTCGAAATTCACGGTGCAAACGGCTACTTGATTCAGCAGTTTTATTCTCCAAAAACAAATCAGCGCACAGACCGCTGGGGAGGAAGCGACGAGAAACGATTAGCCTTCCCGCTTGCTATTGTGGATGAGGTGAAACAAGCAATTGCTGATCACGCGAAGGGTGCATTTTTAGTCGGCTACCGTCTGTCTCCGGAAGAGCCAGATACACCGGGACTGACAATGACAGAAACCTTCACGCTTGTTGATGCCTTAGTAGAAAAAGAACTGGATTACCTCCATATTTCATTGATGGACGTCAACTCCAAAGCGCGCCGCGGCGCAGACCCAACACGTACACGTATGGACTTATTGAATGAACGTGTCGGACACAAGGTGCCGCTGATTGCTGTTGGTTCCATCCATTCTGCTGATGACGCGCTTGCTGTGATTGAAAACGATATCCCGCTGGTGGCGATGGGGCGTGAAATTTTAGTGGATCCTGATTGGGCTGTAAAAGTAAAAGAAGGACGCGAAAAACAAATTGAAACTGTGATAAAAGGCACAGACAAAGAAAAATATCACTTGCCTGAGCCGCTATGGCAAGCGATTGTGAACACACGTGGATGGGTTCCTTATAAAGATTAATTTGATGTGACTGCCGGAATATTCGGCAGTCTTTTTTATAAAAAAAGACCCTTAGGAAAGGGTCCTTTTCGTTAATCGAATAATTTGTGCAAATATTCAAACTACAAAATGAGAAGCTGACCAATTCCTTCGGTTAGAAAATCGAACAGCAGTCCGTCACGTTTTCTGTTTTTTTCTGCGTATGTCTCCTATATACTTTAATTGCTCTTTATCCTACGAACATCCAGCGTAAAGGGTTTCAATCCGTTTTTGCCTTTCTGTTTCTTATGGTCCAACCAACGAATATACATACGACCATTGCAGCAAAAGAAATGAAGTCAATCAGCATGCCTATTTTGTGTGACTCCACAACGATGTTTGAATTGACACAAAGCGAAAGAATAAATATAGCGATTAGCAGCCCGTACGTTTCACACATTTTCGATCACTCCAAGCGTATAAACCAAATAGTCATCAATCTTCCGCATTTATTATAACAGATTTATCCAAAAATAAAACGCCTCCTATTTATCAGTGGAAACCAATAAATAAAAGACGTTTGATTTAAGTGCTTTTGCTGATCATGCTTAAGAAGCCTTATGTTCTAATCTCAGCTTATCCGCAACCATCGCAATGAACTCTGAATTTGTAGGTTTTGCCTTCGTCATGCTGACTGTATAACCGAACAATGAGGATATGGAATCAATATTCCCTCTGCTCCATGCCACTTCAATTGCGTGGCGGATCGCTCTCTCTACACGGCTAGCGGTTGTATTGAATTTTTTGGCGATGTCCGGATAGAGGACTTTTGTAATACTGCCGAGCAGTTCGATGTCGTTATACACCATTGAGATCGCTTCACGCAGATAGAGATAGCCTTTAATATGTGCAGGGACGCCGATTTCATGGATAATGCTTGTGATGCTCGCGTCGAGATTTTTCCTTTTTGGTTCAGGCTGGCTGCTGCGTATAATGCTGCTTTGTGATGACGGCGCGCGATGCGTCACACTGCTGGCATTTCCGCTGACCTGGCGAATATGGCCGACAAGGTTTTCCATATCAAACGGTTTGAGAATAAAGTAGGACGCTCCTAAATCGACGGCCTTTTTCGTGACATCTTCCTGTCCGAAGGCTGTCAGCATGATGACGTTTGGCTGTTTTTTCAGATCTGATTCTCTCAGTCGCTCTAAAACAGCAAGTCCGTCCAAATGCGGCATAATAATGTCCAAGACGAGCACATCAGGATCTTTTTCTTTAAATAGCGACAGACATTCCTGTCCGTTATAAGCAACTCCGATGACTTCCATGTCTTCCTGTCCTTCTATATATTCACTCAACAGGCTTACCAGCTCTCGATTATCGTCAGCAACACAAACTTTAATTTTCTCCACGTTTCTTCCTCCCCAAATGTAGTTAACAGGATTCCACCTTGCTACATGTTTACATTCGACAAAACCGCTATATACCCTCTAAAAAAAATCATAACTAACAATAATAGTGGCATATCTTCGTTATTCTATGTTTTTCTCTGTTTTTCGACTAAAAATGAAATTTGACAAATAAGGAAACGTGAATTTGTCGAAAAATCTTCTTTTGTTCATTTTAACGTATGTATGATGAGAAGTGAAGAGGGAGAAAAGCAAAAAAACTGCCGGAATTCCGGCAGTTAGCTTGCTTTTTCTTTTCCGTAAATATCGATTCCTGCTTCAGACAGCATCCATTCAATATGCACGCCGTAGCCGCTTGTCGGGTCATTGACAAACACATGGGTAACGGCGCCGACGACCTTTCCATTTTGAATGATTGGACTTCCGCTCATGCCTTGTACAATGCCGCCTGTTTCCTTCAGCAGTCTTGGATCGGTAATTTTTAAGACCATTCCTTTTGTAGCCGGAAACTTTTGAGGTGTCGTGCTGACGATTTCGATATCAAATTTTTCTACCTTATCATCATCAATGACCGTTAAGATTTCAGCAGGCCCTTTTTTCACTTCATTTGAAAAGGCAACCGGCAGCGCCTTGTCTGAGATTTTGTTTTTAATCGGCTGATGCAGCGTGCCGAAGATTCCAAATGGGCTGTTTCTGTTAATGTCCCCGATCGTTTTGCGTTCAGAGGAAAATCGCGCCAGTTTTTCTCCAGGATTTCCGCCTGTCCCTTTTTCAATTGATGTTACAGTCGATTTGACGATTTCTCCATCTTCCACGACAATTGGTTTTTTCGTATCCATATCGGAGATCACGTGGCCAAGCGCTCCGTATTTTTTTGTTTTCGGCTCATAAAAGGTCATTGTGCCGATGCCTGCGGCAGAATCCCTGATATATAAACCGATTCGGTATTTGCCTTCAGCTTCATCCTTTTGAGGAATCAGCTTTGTTTTGATCTTCTGTTTATCACGTTTGATCAGCAAATCAAGAGACTCTCCGGTTTTTCCCGCTTTTTGAATAAACGGGGCAACATCATTCATTCTTTCAATTTTCTGTCCATTCATCTCAATAATAATGTCGCCTGCTGTAATACCTGCCGATTCACCAGGGGATTTTTTCCCTTCGCTTGTGTTAATTTGATGAAATCCGACGACAAGCACTCCCACGGAATGAAGTTTGACACCGATCGATTGCCCGCCCGGTATGACTTTTAAATCCGGTAGAACTTGCACTTTTGTTTTTTTGATTGGAAATCCGGCAAGATCATATACTAATTCTGACTGGCCTGATTTTTGGCCTGTGACTTTGATTTCATGCGGGTCTTTCTCAACTGTAAACGCTTCTGATGATTTTTCCTGGGCGTTTACAGATAAACTCGTTTCAATCGCTTGTGTTTGGGTTTCAAATACTCTCATTTGCGTTGGAATCAGTAAATACTCTTTTAATGGTTTGCATAAACCTACACTTAATAACGAAACAAGGAGAATTAAACCTATTGCTTTTCTAATGTTATCCGGCATTCACTACTTCACTCTCCTCGCTCCTACCCCACACCTTCTTTATGAATTGCTGCTACATCATTACTTTTGCCTTCTCAGCCCTTATTTATAACTGTCATATAAAGAAAAACATTGGATATACTGATGAACGAATGGATGAGTATACAAAAAAAATAAGCTGCGCATATGCGCAGCTTTAGACTGTGGACAAAAGTTTAAAATCGAATAAAGTTTTAAACTTTTGTCATCCTTTCAGCGTGATTGAAAACCCTTGAAGTCTAGAAAGGGCGGGTGCTGTCATTCGTGAGCACCGTCGCTTAGACTTGACAACGATTGCGAGGGTTTGTCAGCACCCTGAAGCTGCTGCGTATATTGCGCAGCTTATCCAGTTGTTTTGACTTGATCCGCTTGTTTTAACAGCTCTTTCGCATGGCGTTTTGTTAAATCTGTGACTTCGACTCCTGCTATCATGCGCCCGATTTCCGCTACCTTCTCTTGTTTAGTCAGCGGCTTTACACGCGTCGTCGTTCTTCCGTCTTTTAATTCTTTCGCAATGTAAAGATGGGTATCGGCCATGGCTGCCACCTGAGGCAGGTGCGTAATGCAAAGCACTTGTGATCCCATTGATACTTTGTGAATCTTTTCAGCAATAGCCTGAGCGACCCTGCCGCTTACGCCTGTATCTACCTCGTCAAATATAATCGAGGTAACGTCCTGCTGTGAGGAGAAAATGCTTTTAATGGCAAGCATGACCCTTGACAGCTCTCCGCCGGAAGCAACTTTAGAAAGAGATTTCAGCGGCTCCCCCGTATTGGTAGAAATCAAAAACTTCACCAGATCAATCCCTTGTTCAGTGAGCTGAACAGGCTGCCCGTTTACAACCGGCGCTTCCTCACCGCGGGTTGCTGTTCTGACCTTAAACTCCGTATCGAAAGTCGACTTTTCCATATATAAGCTTTTCAGTTCACGATGGATTTCGTCAGCCAGCTTTTTCGCCCATGTTTTTCGGATTCGGGAAACGTTTGCCGCTTCTACTGCAACATCTTTACCAACCGAATCCAGCTCCTGCATCAGGCTCTGAAGATGGCTGTCTCTGTTTTCAATTTGATCAATCTCTTCTTCAATTTTAGAAGCATATTCTAAAATATCCTCAACGGTTGCCCCGTATTTCCGCTTTAGCTGCTTAATCTCATTAAGACGCGCCTCAATGAAATTCAATCGTTCCGGGTCATATTCAAGCTCATCCAGCATATTTCTCATCTGAAATGTAGCGTCCTCCAAAAGATAGTAGGAGTTCGAAACACTCTCAGACAGTTTTTGCAGCGGTTCGTTAATATCGGATAAATCTTCAAGCTGAGACGACGCCATTCCGACCCAGTCCAGACCGCCCTGCTCGCTGCGCAGCGCATTATAAGCATTTTGCAGTGATTCAAATATTTTCTCAAAATTTGAAATTTGCTGACGATCTTCTTGCAACTGCTCATCTTCGTTCAGTTCGAGTTTTGCTGATTCAATTTCTTCCAGCTGAAATTGAATCAGATCAAGCCGGTGCGCCATTTCCTGCTCACTTTCAGAAAGCTGCTTCAACTTTTTAAGCAGCTTCATGTAGCGCTGATAACCTTCCTGATATGCTTGAAGTGCGCTTTCCACTTCGGCTCCCGCAAACTTGTCCAATAGCTGAAGATGATTTTCGTCCTCCATTAACAGCTGGTTATCGTGCTGCCCGTGAATATCTAATAAAAGCCTGCCGATTTCTCTTAGCGACGCAATCGTTACAAGTTTGCCATTTACCCGGCATACGCTTTTTCCGTTCGTGCTGATATCCCTTCTCATGACGATCATTTCATCTGAAACGTCAATCCCCTGTTCAGCACAAACGTCAAAAACGGGATGGCCGCTGTCTAACTGAAACAGCCCTTCAAGCTCGGCTTTTGTTTCTCCATACCTGACAAATTCAGATGAGCCGCGGCCACCGACTAAAAGTGAAATGGCATCTATGATGATGGATTTGCCGGCTCCGGTTTCTCCTGTTAAAACCGTAAGCCCGCGTTCAAAAGAAACCGTCAGTTCCTCAATAATGGCAAAGTTTTTAATCGATAATTCAGCTAACAAACAGCATTACACCTCTTATCTTTGTTAGATTTCCTTTACAGCAGCTCTAGGAGCCTGCTTTTTACGCCGTCGGTATCTTCAGGAGTCCGGCAAATAATTAAGATGGTGTCATCTCCGCAAATGGTCCCCATAATTTCGTCCCAGTCCAGATTGTCCATCAGCGCTCCGATTGCCTGGGCATTGCCCGGCATGGTTTTCAGCACAATCATATGGCTTGCTGAATCTATTTTCACAAAAGCATCCATCAGTGACCGTTTCAGCTTAGACAGCGGATTGAAACGCTGGTCCGCCGGTAGGCTGTATTTATATGAGCCATTATTTGTCGGCACCTTCACAAGGTGAAGCTCTTTAATATCGCGTGAAACCGTGGCTTGTGTGACCTTGTATCCATCCTGCTTCAGCATGTCAACCAATTCATCTTGGGTTTCGATTTCATTGCTTGTAATGATTTCTCTGATTTTGATATGCCTCTGGCCTTTGTTCATGTAAGCACCTCTATTTCCAGCTTATCTGTTCTTATATGGTATATGATTCTCCGCAAAAAGTACATGAATGCAGAAAAAAGGAATAATAGCGCCCTATTATTCCGGTACATCTGCTTTTTTTTCTTTTAACGTCCTATGTGCTTCTTCCACTATGCGGCTGATTTCCTCTTCAGGCAAGCCTGCGCCTTCTTGACCTTCACCCGGCCACTGCAAATGAAGGAGAAATTCAATATTTCCGTCTCCTCCCGTAATTGGAGAAAATGACAGGCCTTTGCAGAGATAGCCCTCGCTAGCCGAAAAACTGACCATACGCCGCAGGACATCTTCATGCACCTTCGGATCTCTGACAATGCCTTTTTTGCCGACGGATTCCCGGCCTGCTTCAAACTGAGGCTTGACAAGCGCAATACAATCGCTGCCTGGTACAAGCAATGTTTTTAAAACAGGCAGGATCAGCCGAAGTGAAATAAAGGATACATCAATCGTAGCAAACTCCGGCATGCCCTTTGTGAAGTCTGCCGGAGTCGCATAACGAAAATTCGTGCGTTCCATCACAACGACGCGTTCGTCCTGTCTTAGTTTCCATGCAAGCTGGTTGTAGCCCACATCCACCGCGTACGACTGTTTTGCGCCGTTTTGCAGAGCACAATCCGTAAAGCCGCCGGTGGAGGAACCGATATCAATCATAATTTTCTCCTGAACAGAGACAGGAAATTCTTTCAATGCTTTTTCAAGCTTTAAACCGCCTCTGCTCACATATTTCAGCGGGTTTCCTTTGATGGTCAACGGAAGCTCGCGGTCAATTTTTTCACCAGGCTTGTCCAAGCGGTTTTCATTCGAATACACGATTCCTGCCATAATGGCCCGTTTCGCTTTTTCCCGCGTTTCCGCAAGCCCTCTTTCCACTAGTAATACATCTAATCGTTCTTTCTTAGCCGTCATGATCCAATTCCTTTATGTGTCTTGGGCGGTGCCAGCAATCGAATTCGGTCTGCCACCTGCTGTTTCGTTAATCCGATTTCTTCAAGAAGCGCCGTTACGCTTCCATGTTCTATAAATCGATCCGGTATGCCCATTCTGTCGATCGGCGTATGGTACATCCCCTGGTCATGAGCGAATTCTAAAACCGCGCTTCCAAATCCGCCTTCTAAGACCGCTTCTTCTATCGTTAGAATCGGTAATCCTTCATTTAGTATGTCCTTCATCATCTTTTCATCAATCGGCTTAATGAATCGCGCGTTGACGACGCGTACGGAAAGGCCTTCTTTTTGCAGCTCTTCAGCAGCTTCAAGCGCCATTTCAATTGTTGTTCCAAATGTTAAGATGACCGCGTCGTTACCCGGACGCAGCACCTCCCACGTGCCGATTGGAATCGTTTTAAGCTGTTCATCCATTTTGACGCCGAGGCCGTTTCCGCGCGGAAAACGCATGGCGATCGGACCGCCGTCATAGCTCAGCGCTGTATGAACCATATGCTGCCCTTCATTTTCATCCTTTGGCATCATTAAGACCACATTTGGAATGTGGCGCATAAACGCGATATCAAATACGCCTTGATGCGTCTCTCCGTCTGCACCGACTAATCCGGCGCGGTCGATTCCGATAAACACATTGGCGTTTTGACGGCAGATGTCATGAACAACCTGGTCATATGCACGCTGCAGGAAGGTTGAATAGATAGCCAGAAACGGCTTCATGCCTTGTAATGCCATAGCGGCTGCCATCGTAGCCGCATGCTGCTCTGCAATGCCGACGTCGAACATCCGGTCAGGGAATTCCTGCGCAAAGCCTTCAAGCTTCGAACCCACAGGCATTGCCGGTGTTATCGCCACGATTCGCCCGTCCTCACGTGCCATTCGCTGTACTGTGCCGCTGACAAGGCTGCTCCATGCAGGCGCTGCGGCTTTTGGTTTTACAAAGTCACCTGTATTAATTTTATATGGGCCGGTTCCATGCCACGTACCGGTCGTATCGGTTTCGGCAGGTTTGTACCCTTTTCCTTTTTTGGTGATCACATGCAGCAGGACAGGGCCTTTGGTTTTTTTAGCGTATTGAAGATTCTCAATCAGCTCATGATAAGAATGTCCGTCCACCGGGCCTAAATAAGTAAATCCGAGTTCCTCGAAAAACATGCCTGAGACAAGCATATACTTCAGGCTGTCTTTGACACGTTCTGCCGTGGCGGCAAGCTTGCCCCCAACAGCCGGAATCTTCTTAAACAGGTATTCAAGCTCATCTTTCACCCATTGGTATTTCCCGGCTGTTCGCAGACGTCCGAGCATGGAATGAATAGCGCCGACGTTCGGAGCGATACTCATTTCATTATCGTTGAGGATAACAATCATGTCTTTTTTCTCGTCACCGATATGGTTCAGCGCTTCAAGCGCCATTCCGCCGGTCAGCGCACCGTCACCGATAATCGGAATGATAAACTCATCCGTTCCTTTAATATCGCGAGCCGCCGCCATTCCCATCGCACCTGACAAGGAAGTTGAGCTATGCCCGGTTTCCCATACGTCATGTTCGCTTTCGCTCCGCTTCGGGAATCCGCAAAGCCCTTTATATTGTCGAAGGGTCTCAAATTCTCTTCCCCGGCCCGTCAGCAGCTTATGGACGTAAGACTGATGACCTACATCCCACAAAAACTTGTCTTTCGGGCTGTTAAATTCCTTATGCAATGCAACGGTAAGCTCAACAACACCCAAATTAGGGCCAATGTGTCCGCCAGAAGCCGATAAAGTCGTAATCAGAAACTGACGGATTTCATCACTTAATTTCTCTAATTCATCAATGGACATGTTTTTTAAAAACGACGGGTCCTGTATTGATAAAAGATCCAAAGCGGATCAACTCACTTTCAGCATGAATTTCTGCATTGATATATGTCTTAAATGCCGAGCTGAACTCAGATCATTTCTCAGGCATAAAAAAAGACAAACGCGCTCTTCCTTTTGTTTTTTCATCGAAACTGCTTACATTTTACCATATGTCGTGCAGCCGCTTCAAATAAGGATCGTTTTAGTGGTCTCTTGCCGCAATTAAATCACAAAGCTCATACAAAAGGTCTTTTTGAAGGGAGAGACCGCCAATCAAGCGCTTTGCTTCTTCTATGTGACCGTCCAATTTCTTTTTGGCCCCTTCCAGTGACAGAAGTGACGGATACGTTGATTTTTCGTTCGTTGTATCCGAGCCGACACGTTTGCCGATTTTCTCTTCACTGCCTTCTACATCTAAAATGTCGTCTCTGATTTGAAAACCGATTCCAATGTGGCTGCTGAAGGCGCGCAATGTTTCAATTTCTTCCTCAGGTGCATCCGCCAAAATAGCGCCGGCGATGACGCCAAAACCGAGCAGTTTGGCTGTTTTCCGTTCATGAATGGATTCAAGTTCTTCAAGCGTGACCTGACGATTTTCTGCTTCCATATCGGCGATCTGCCCCCCGACCATGCCCTCGGTTCCCGCCGCTGAAATCAGTTCATTCACAAGACGAAGTCGCTTCTCAGCAGATACCTCGTCTGACACATGGGACGTAATCAGCTTAAAGCTTTCCGTAAGCAGCCCGTCTCCCGCTAAAACAGCCGTGGCTTCACCAAATACTTTATGGTTTGTCGGTTTTCCGCGGCGCAGATCATCATCGTCCATGCAAGGCAGATCATCATGAATTAAGGAATACGTGTGAATCATTTCAACAGCGCACCCGACTGGGATACCGTCTTTTTCACTTTTTCCGTATGCATTCAAAACCGCCAGCACGATGAGAGGCCGCAGCCGCTTTCCTCCGGCCTCAAGGGAATACAGCATAGATTTCTTTAATGAATCCGGGATATTAAGGTTTTCTGTATATACAAAGAGCTGTTCTTCAACCGCTTTTTTACGCTCCGCCAGAAAACTAGCTAATTTATTTGTCACCTTCGTCTTCCTCCTGAACACTAAAAGGTGCCAGTTCGCCGTCTTCTTTTAAAATGAAGTCCATTTGCTTCTCTACTTTTTGAAGCTTTTCATGGCACATTTTTGAAAGGGCCATTCCTTCTTGAAAGTAGTTAATTGCTTGCTCCAGAGGCACATCGCCTTCTTCAAGCTTTGATACAATGCTTTCTAAGCCTTTCATCGCTTCTTCAAACGTTATGTTTTCATTTTTTTTCATGTCTGTCATTATTCTTCCCCTCTCTTATTTAATACTTCACAGGTCAGCACGCCATCCTTCAGCTTTACCTCCAGCTGGTCTTTCTCTTCTACCTGACTGACGCTTTTTATGAGTTCATCTTCCTTATAAGCCAAGCTGTATCCTCTTTCCATAATTTGAAGGGGACTTAACGCATTCAGCTTGCCCAGAACGGTTTGAAACTGAGAATGCAGCTGCTTCATTTGGATATTCATATTTTTTTTAAGCTGATTCGTTTGATCCTCATACCGTTTTCTGGCCTGCTTCAGCTGTTCATGGGGATGCAGCGCCTCTAATCTGTAAGTTTCGCGCTCAAGCTGTCTGCTTTTCCGGTCCAAAAGAGCGGTAAGCTGAGCTTGAAACTGCTGGTAAGCAAGGTCAAACTGCTGCTCTTTTTGCTCAAACAACCGCTTAGGAAAGCGAAATGCATATGAGGATTGAAGTGTTTGAACCCGTTCTTTTTTTTGGTTGAGATGCTGCTGCATCGCTCTTGACATCCTGACTTCCGCCGTTTTCGTCCGTTCCATTAAATCAGTGGTATGCGGCACTGCAATCTCAGCTGCCCCTGTAGGTGTCGCCGCTCTGATATCCGCAACAAAATCACTGATGGTAAAATCAGTCTCATGGCCGACAGCGGATATGATCGGTATGTTGGAAGCAAAGATCGCACGCGCTACGATTTCTTCATTAAACGCCCACAATTCTTCAATTGATCCGCCGCCTCTTCCGACAATTAATACGTCGCACATCTGTTTTTCATTCGCCTCTTCAATGCGCCTAACGATGGATCTGCTCGCATGTTCGCCCTGAACGAGCGCTGGAAGTACAATGACTTTTACAAGGGGATATCTTCTTTTTAGAGTTGTAATGACATCTCTGACAGCAGCACCTGTGGGTGATGTCACAATCCCGATTGTGGCTGGAAATGCGGGGATTTGTTTTTTGTAGCGTTCGTCAAATAAACCTTCTCCGGCTAGCTTCTTTTTTAATTCTTCATACGCTAAATAAAGCGCTCCGACCCCGTCAGGCTGCATTTCTTTTGCATATAATTGATAGTTTCCGCTCGGTTCGTATACGGAAATTCCGCCTCTCACCAGCACTTTCATCCCGTTTTCCGGTTTAAAAGGAAGACGCTCGCTCTGTCTGGCGAACATGACCGACTGCATCCGGGCGTTTTCATCTTTTAATGTGAAATAAATATGGCCTCTCGTGTGTATTTTTACATTCGATAATTCGCCTTTAATCCAAATATTTTCAAGGTGAGGATCTACATCGAATTTTCGTTTTATATACTTTGTCAGCGCTGAGACAGTAACATACGCTGTTTCACCCATGTCTCAAACTCCTCTCGTAAGCATTCCTGCACCATAACTAAAGAAAACCCGCCCTGGCTTAAGGAGCCTGAAGAAGCGGGTATCGTGCTCATTATCCAGAGGCAGTGCTTTGTTCCATCTCTGAATATCTCCAAAGATCTATAATAACGTACGTTTCGCAGATTTAACAGTATTATGCGCAAGCATCGTGATGGTCATAGGACCGACTCCGCCTGGAACAGGTGTAATAAAGGATGCTTTTTCCTTCGCTCCTTCAAACTCTACGTCTCCGCAAAGCTTTCCGCTTTCCAAACGGTTAACGCCGACGTCAATTACGATGGCGCCTTCTTTTATCTGGTCAGCAGTGATAAAGTTGGCTTTACCGACCGCCACCACCAGGATGTCCGCTTTTTTCGTATGTTCAGATATATCTTTTGTTCTTGAATGACAGTATGTCACTGTCGCGTTTTCATTTAATAAAAGCTGGCCGACAGGTTTACCGACAATATTGCTTCGGCCGACTACAACAACCTCTTTACCGGAAAGGTCAATATTGGTTTTCTTCAAAAGCTCAACAATTCCGTGCGGCGTGCAAGGAAGAAATGTATCTTCGCCTAATAGCATTTTCCCTACATTTAACGGATGAAAACCGTCTACATCCTTATCAGGAGAAATACGTTCAATCACCGCTTTTTCAGAAATATGGTCTGGAAGCGGAAGCTGAACGAGAATTCCGTGAAACTCAGGGTCTTCATTGTATTTGTCAATAATCGAAAGCAGTTCAGCTTCTGTGAGGCTGCTGTCGAATTGATCAAGCTTAAAATTCATGCCCATTGTTTCTGCCGCTTTTTTCTTTCCCCGCACGTAAGAATGAGAAGCTGGGTCATCTCCAATCAGAATAACCGCCAGGCCGGGAGTGACGCCTTGCTTTTTAAGCTCTTCTACCTCTTTTGCCAATTGTTCGCGTTTTTCTTTTGCCGTTTCTTTTCCGTCGATGATTGTTGCAGTCATTTTCTTTCCTCCTATGATTGTTCAATATCAGATTTAATGTTAGAAAGAACCCCGTTTACAAATTTTGTCGCTTTGTCATCACCAAACCGTTTCGCCAGCTCAATCGCTTCGTTCATGGAGACATTTACCGGAATGTCTTCGGCATATGCCATTTCGTATGCTGCCAGACGCAAAATCGCACGGTCAACATTGGCAATCCGATCAAGCTTCCAATTCACCAGATGTTTCGAAATCATTTCATCCAGCTGAATCTGGTGTTCCAATACCCCGTGTACAAGCTGTTCAAAGAAAGGATCTGTCTTTTCTTCATCTAATGCGTGTTCAATGGCTTCATTCACTGCAATATCGCTGACATCAATTTGAAATAGTGCCTGCAAAGCTTTTTCTCTTGCTGTTCTTCTTTTCATTTTCTTTCTCCTTTGATCCTCTTTATCTGCTTGTCGTTAAGCCATAAAGAGATCATAACATATTTTTTTCGTATCCGCATATTGAAATCAAGGTTTTTTGACCCTATTACCGAATATTTTTACAAACCTTTATATGATCATTCGGATTTCACGATCATGAAGAAACTCGGCTGACTTGAGCCGGCTTTCTTCATGCTTTGAAATAAAGGGTAACGTGTAAAAAAACCAAAGGGCCGCCCTCCCCTTGGTTTCCTATTAAGCCATTTTACATTTCTTCGTCGATTTCGACTTCCTGGGCTTTTGTGTCAAATTGAATGCCGACGATGTGAATATTGATCTCGTTAATTGAAAGAGACGTCATATTTAATAAGGTTTGACGAATGTTTTCCTGAACGGCCGCTGCGACTTTCGGAATAGAAACGCCGAATGCGACAACACAGTAGACATCAATCGTAATTCCGTCATCCGCCAAGTCGACTTTTACACCTTTGCCATGGTTTACTTTGCCGAAGCGCTCGACGACGCCTGTCGCAAAGTTTCCGCGCATTTCAGCAACGCCGTCAACTTCAGAAGCCGCAATACCGGCAATCACCTCAATGACTTCCGGCGCGATCTCAACCTTACCTAAATGCGTGTCTTCATGATCCATCTTAAGCAAGCTGTTGTCTTTCATTCAATTCACCTCCGTAAAAATTATGAGCCCATTACATCATATGTTTCTAAAAATTTCGTATTAAACTCTCCGCTAACAAATGTTTCGTGTTCAAGCAGTTTGATGTGGAACGGGATTGTTGTTTCTATGCCTTCGATGACGAATTCGCTTAGCGCGCGCTTCATGCGGGCAACCGCTTCATCTCTCGTTTTTCCGTATGTGATTACTTTCGCAATCATGCTGTCGTAGTACGGAGGGATGGTATAGCCCGGATACGCGGCTGAATCTACACGGACACCTAAACCGCCCGGCGGCAGATACATTTTAATTTCACCAGGTGACGGCATGAAGTTTTTGCTTGGGTTTTCCGCATTAATTCGGCATTCGATGGCCCAGCCTTCAAATACAACATCTTCTTGCTTGAGGCTGAGTTCCATTCCTGATGCGACTCTGATTTGTTCCTTAATCAGGTCTGTTCCTGTCACCATTTCTGTAACTGGGTGCTCTACTTGAATTCTTGTGTTCATTTCCATGAAGTAGTAGCGCTGTTCTCTGTAGTCATAAATAAATTCAACTGTTCCCGCGCCTGTGTAGCCAACTGCTTTTGCAGCCTTAACCGCCGCTTCACCCATCTGCTCTCTGATTTCTGAATCAAGCGCAGGAGATGGTGATTCTTCCAAAAGCTTTTGAAGGCGTCTTTGAATCGAGCAGTCACGTTCGCCCAAATGAATGGTATTTCCATAATTATCGGCAAGCACTTGGATCTCAACATGACGAAAATCCTCTATGTATTTTTCGATGTAAACACCAGGATTTCCAAATGCAGTTGCAGCTTCCTGCTGAGTAATCTTAATGCCGTTAATCAGTTCCTCTTCGGTGCGCGCAACCCTGATTCCTTTTCCGCCTCCGCCTGCGGTGGCTTTTATAATTACAGGATACCCAATTTCATTAGCTAGTGAAACCGCTTCTTCCACATTTTCTATAATTCCTTGTGAACCTGGAACAATCGGCACGCCCGCCTGTTTCATCGTCTCCCGCGCAACGTCTTTTGTTCCCATTTTTGAAATGGCCTCAGCGCTAGGTCCGACAAACGTGACATTCACTTCTTCACATAATTCCGCAAAGTCGGCGTTTTCCGCTAGAAATCCGTAACCCGGGTGAATAGCGTCTGTACCGGTCAGCTTGGCGACACTTACGATATTTGTAACGTTTAGATAGCTGTCTTTTGATGCTTTCGGTCCGATACAAAAAGCATCATCAGCCATTTGTACATGCAGGGCATCTTTATCAGCTTCTGAATAAACGGCGACAGTCTCAATACCGAGCTCTTTACAGGCTCTGATGATTCTGACAGCAATTTCTCCTCTGTTGGCGATCAATAGCTTTTTTATCATGTTAAGTCTCCTTACTCTGCTTTTACAAGAAATAGAGGTTGTCCATACTCAACCAGCTGGCCGTTTTCAACTAACACTTCAACGATTTCGCCTTTTACTTCCGCTTCGATTTCGTTAAATAGCTTCATTGCTTCTACAATGCAGACAACAGTGTTTTCATTTACTTTAGAGCCTGCTGTTACATAAGGACCGGCTTCCGGTGATGAAGAAGCATAAAATGTTCCCACCATCGGTGATTTGATTTGGTGCAGGTTTTCATCTTGTTTCGGCGCCTCTTGTGCAGGTGCCGGCGCTGCTTGCTGCGCTTGCGGAGCTGCTGCTTGTACAGGTGCTGCCGGCGCTTGCTGCATCACTTGAACAGTGCCCGCTTCGTGTTTTTTCAGTTTTAGGGAAACACCTTCATTTTCATATACGAATTCATCAATTGAAGATTCGTCAATTGTTTTAATCAGTTCGTGGATTTCTTTAATATTTAACATTCAATCGCACTCCTATGTATGAAATTTCTTTTTTATAGGTTACTACTAAAAGTACATACTATGTTTATCTTACAGGAGCGGACTTTTGAATTCAACTCTAATATGACTGGCATGCAAAAAGCCCGCGTTTCGGCGGGCGGTTGTTCATTAACTATTTGGAAGGCTCAAATGTGACCGCAACGTCTTTCATCGTTTTAATTTCTTTGGCAACAAGGTCTATGATGGCTGTAGCTTTAGATTTAGAGTGTTTGTCAGATTTGACCGTGATGTTGATTTTGTCTCCTTCCGCATTTACGAGGGCATCTTCATAGCCTTGTGTTTTAATTAGTGTTTCAAGCTGTTTTTCTGTTCCTTCCGCTTCACTGAGGGCTGTCATTTTATCATATGCTTCGCTCTTTTCCTTTGCTGTTGCATCGTCGCTGGATACGATCGCATTCAGTTCTTCCCGTTCTTTGCTTCTGGCATCTTCCAAATCAAGGCGGTATGTTGTGAAAAGATCATCGTCGGCGGTTTCGGTCACAACCGTTCCTTTTTCACTCGCTTCAGCGGAAGTTTCTTTGTCTGAAGAAGAATCTTTCGTACCCTTAGTTCCGTCTTCTTTTTCTGTTTCAGTACCGTTTTTCTCCTTTACGTCTTCCTTGGCAGGTGTTTTTTCAGTTGCTACTTCACCGCTGTCTGACGGGCTTTTTTCACTTTGCATCTGCACCGCGTTTTTACTTTCAGGCGACATGATATAATAAACACTTAACACCACAACAAGACTGAGCATTGTTAACAGCCAAACAGTTTGTTTTTTGAGCATTTATGAATCCTCCTTTATTTTTTTAGGGGCAACCGCAACCCGGTGGCTTGGAACATCCAGGACCCGTGTCACCGCTTCAATAATGGTTTGTTTTATTTGAACGTTGTCCACTCCTTGAGCAACAACGAGTACACCGCGTATATCCGGTTTTTTCGTTTGAACGACAACAGGTGTTTCTTTATCCCCATTCCTGATCATAACGATTTCTTCCTCTGATGTTTGATCCGTCACGCTTCTAGTTCCGCCTTCTTTGTCTGTTTCTTCAGTTGTTGTATTTTTGCTTGATTTGTTTTTTTCATACACCTTCAGTGACGTTGCGTCCACATTAACCACAACCGAGACATCCTCCACGCCGATAATGGTTTCAAGAATTTCCTTCAGCTGATTTTCATATTCTTTTTCATAATCGCCAATAGAGTTTTTAGGATCATCAGATTTTGAGGCCTTAAACACTTCAGCTGTTTTCTCTTTGCTGTCCGCCGAATCAGCTGATGCCGGTGCTGTTATGGTCTGGGCGTTTTCCGTTTTCTCCGGTGAAGAAAAGAGCTGGCTGACAAGCATAAAGGAGACGCCGAGAACAAAAACGAACAGAAAGTAATGATATTTGGTCAGCTTCGGTTTTTCGCCGTCCTTCGATTGCCCCGGAAGAAACTGCTTTTTCAATACGTTCCATAATCCGTTTTTATTCATTGCCGATCCTCTCCCCGCCTTCCATATGAACCGTAATTTTCTCACTGCCGATTTCCCAGATGTCTGCAAGCTTTCCCTGAATCTGTTTAGCTTCTTTTTGTTCCGCTGTATCTTTTGTGACGTATGCATGATCCGTATTAATGTCGACCGGCGCGACCGTTTGGACCGTTTTTTCAGAAGACGGGGCCATATACACGCTGATTGTTTTGATATCCTCTTCTGAATCTACTTTTTCTCCTGCCGTGATCTTGATTTGGTCTACTTTATATTCGTCATGACTGAACATCTCCTCCGCTTTCTTTTTTAGTTGGACAGCCATTTCTTCTAAAATATATGCGCGCTGGGAAGCTTGTATTTCTATTTTTTTTGAATTGATCTGATTTTTTATTTCGGCAGATTCCGATTGCCCGTTTTTTGTGAGGTATTCAAAGATGACTTCGGGGTCTGTTTTGAAAAGCTTAAAAATTGGAGTAAGCATGACGACGATCAGCAGCAGGCTGATGACCATTTTTGCGTACTTTTGCATGCTGGAGCTCGGCAGCAGCATATCAATGACGATTGCAAATAGGATAAATAAGACGATGCTGGTAAGCCATTCAGTTAGAAAACTCATCCGTCAGCCTCCTTTACTTCATCATCATCGTGAGGTTTCCGGCTGTAATAATGACGGTAAGGCTTAAAAAAAACATGAGAGACACAATGGCGAGAGCCGCAAAAATATAAATGACGCTTTTGCTGATGACATCGAGACAGGTAATGACCGGACCACCGCCGAGCGGCTGGAGAATCGCGGCTGCCAGCTTGTAAATAAAAGCGAGAGAAAGCACTTTGATTGCCGGGAAAGCCGCAATACAAATCAAAATGGCGACACCTAGAATTCCTACCGTATTTTTCAGCAATAAGGAAGCGCTGATCACTGTATCCGTTGCGTCAGTAAACATTCTTCCAAGAACAGGGATGAAGTTGCCGGTAATAAACTTAGCCGTCCTGAGCGTAATGCCGTCTGTCACTGCCGCCGAGGCCCCCTGCACAGAAATGACGCCGAGAAACACAGTGAGAAAGACTGCCAGCGCTCCGATGGCGATATTCCTGAGAAGGTTGGCCAACTGAGTTACTTTGTACTGTTCTGTCATTGTACTGACAATGCTCAGAATCGCTGATAAGAAAATCAGCGGCATGACGATGTTTTGAATCAGCAGACCGCTCGTATTCATAAGAAAGAGTATAACAGGATGAAAGAAGGCCGCAGATACAGCTCCTCCAGAGGAAGCCAAAAGCGCCAGCAGGAGAGGAATGAGAGCCAAAATAAAACTGGTCATCGTCTGAATCGCCTCTGTCGCATAATTGATCGCTACATGAAAGCTGTTCAGCGCGAGGATAATCAGCACCATATAGACAATTGCGTAGGCAACCTTGCTGACTGTGCTTTGCTGAAATGCATTTTGCAGCAGTTGAAGAATGACGCAGAAAATCGTCAGCAAAATCAACGTGCCGAGAAGCTTTCCATTGGCAAGCACTTCATGAAACAAATAAGAAAAGAGAGCCTTCAGCCATTCTTGCGGTGAAAAGGATTTATCGCCGTTTATAAACTCAAGCAAACTTCCTTTTTGACTTTCCGGCAGCAGGCCGCCGTACTCCGTCATTATGTCATTCCAAAATTCACCGATCTTGTCTGTTTCAAGCGACTCTGCCGTTTTTTCAGCCAATTGCTTCGGCGTTTCGGTATGTTCTTCTGTTTGGACCGAATCGTCTGCAGCTTGTACAGTTTCTGCGCAGCCTAATACGAGCAGCACCGCAAGAACCAACGCCCATTGAAAACGCTTCAATCTGCCGCCTCCTTTCGGTTATGACATGGAAGGTATAAGTCCGAGAATCGTTTCAATAATCACGGTTAAAATAGGAACAGCCATAACGAGAATCAAAATTTTCCCCGCCAATTCTATTTTCGAGGCAATGGCTCCTTGACCGGCATCCTTGGTGAGCTGCGCCCCGAATTCAGCAATATAGGCGATTCCGATAATCTTTAAAATCGTTTCAACATATACCATGTTGACATTGGCGTTGACGGCTATTTTTTCAATCATTCTGATAATGTCGTAGATTTGATCTACCAGATAAAGAAAAATAACACATCCGGCAAATACGATAATTAAAAAGGCAAATGTCGGCTTTTGTTCTTTCACGATCAAAGAAAGGAAGGTGGCGATCAGCCCTAAACCTACAATTTGAACAATGTCAATCTGCAAGCCCCCCTATCCTTGAAATAAAAACACAGCTTTTATCTTTTTAAAGAGGTCATCCACAATGGTGGCGACCATAAATAAAATATAGATAAAACCTAACAGCGTCACCCACTGGGCGTACTCTTTTTTTCCCATCTGATCCAAAATCGTGTGTAAAAACGCGACCACGATTCCCACTCCGGCGATTTGAAAAATGACATTCACGTCTACTCCCATTTTATTTTTGCTCCCCTCATGTTTACATCAATAGAAGAATGAGTAACAAGCCCGCTAAAAAGCCTAAACTTTTTATCATCTTTTCATTTTTCGCTTGTGCCTGCTCAGCATCCGCTTCCGATGCCTCTAAGTGTGTAAGTGCCAGCTTGATATGTTTTTGCTGTGAGATTCGATCGTGAATCCCAAGCGTCTCGCCGAATTGTTTCAGCACATCATATTCAGCTTTTTTCAGTGACATGTTGTCCCACACTTTCTTTAAGCTTTGCTCCCATGCCGTTTTAGCGGAATCACTGCCTTTTTCCAGCTGTTCGCTAAAACTGAGAAATAGAACCGAAACTGGCTGCGCAAGCTGTTTTGCGATCTGCTGCGAAGCAGTATGAAGCGGTGTATGGCCGTACATGATTTCTGCCTCAAGGGATTGGAGCGCCGCACGCAGCTGACGGATTTGCCTCGGCCGTTCTGTATAAATTTTCGCCGTCTCGAAACCTGTCCATGTTGTCGCAGCTACTATGAATACTGCGCCTAACAGCTTCAGCATGTCTTCACGTCCCTCGTTCCCGAAAGCACGTTTCCGTCTTTGTCATAAATACGGCTTATCGTGCCCGGCCCCTTCGTTCTGGATAATTCCAAATAGCGGTCAAAGGCTTTTTCTTCCCACAGACGCTTTAATGAAGGCCGCTTCATTAGATCAGAAATACTCCAGCCATGCGCGGATACGATGACCGAGACACCGGCATGCAGCGCCTCGAGAAGTGCGTCTGTATCCTCCGCTCTTCCGATTTCATCGACAATTATCACCTCGGGACTCATGGACCGGATCATCATCATCAGCCCCTCTGCCTTCGGACAGGCATCTAACACGTCAATTCTCTGTCCGAATTGATGCTGCGGAATGCCGCGCAGGCATCCGGCAATTTCTGAGCGTTCATCGACGATGCCAGTCTTTACGGGCGCAATGCGGTTCTTGCCGCTGCTCGCAAGTCTGGCAAGATCCCGAAGCAGCGTTGTTTTACCGGTTTGCGGCGGACCGATAATCAATGTATTCAACCAGCCGTTTTGATGCAGATAAGTAAGCAGTGGCTCTGCGATTCCGAGCTTTTGCCGGGCAATTCGTATATTAAAAGACGCAATGTCACGGAGACCCTTCACCCCTCCGTTTTCTGTAATGACTCTGCCTGCAAGTCCGACTCTGTGACCGCCCCTAATGGTGACATACCCTTTCTTCAGCTCTTCTTCGAGCGTATACATACTATAATTGCTCAGCCGGCTAAGGATCAGATGGGCATCCTCGGCCGTACTCGCATAGGACAAAAAAAGAGGTTGTCCTTTTCGTATCAGTTCAACAGGGCGGTTAACCCGAATTCTGATTTCTTCGATTTCCAGCCATTGATGTTCCGGTATTTCAGAAAGGGCGTTTTTCATGGATTCAGGGAGAACGTCAGCAATTTCATTCAACAGAGTCTCCTCCTTTCTACCGATCGGCTTCTTTAAAATGTATGATGTGAGGCAGACTTTATGACAAGCCTCTCTTTATTTATGGACACCCGCTAAAATCAACATGACACCCGTAAAAATCAAGATCAGCTTTGCGTATGACAGCTGCCCGGCAATTTGGTAGATTCCCACAGTCATGGTAATGATAAAAATCAGCGGACCGACAATAGCAAGAATGCTGTTGACCACAACCGCTTTGCGGACATCATTTGTCACAAGCATCACAATCGCGGCCGTCAGCTCAATCATGGAGGATAAAACTCGCAATCCGGCCATCGTCAAAACAGTAGAATTGATATTTCCAAGAAAAAATTTCATAGCACTCTCCCAACCTCCCATTTTTTTATATGATATGCTCTAGCTTGCGGAAGTAGTCTTGCCATTTTCGTATAAAAGAAAGATTCTGTTTTTGCGTACAAAAAAAGCCTGCTCCCAATTGGGAACAGGCCTCTTTTTTCTCCTTACGCTCTTGAAACGTAAGAACCATCTGATGTGTTGACTACAAGTGTGTCGCCTTCATTGACAAAGAACGGCACGTTTACAACAAGACCAGTTTCGGTTTTCGCAGGTTTTGTACCGCCTGATGCCGTATCACCTTTAATGCCAGGTTCAGTCTCTACCACTTTCAGCTCAACCGTGTTCGGTAGTTCGATACCGAGTGTTTCATCTTGGTACATCATGATGTGTACAGACATATTTTCAAGCAGATATTTTAATTCTTCTTCAATTTGAGTTTCACTCAATTCAAGCTGTTCATAAGAACTTGTATCCATGAATACGTGCTGGTCTCCGTTCGCATATAAGTATTGCATTGTTTTTGTTTCGATTTGCGCTTTTGCCACTTTTTCACCAGCACGGAATGTTTTTTCCTGAATCGCGCCGGTACGCAGGTTGCGAAGTTTAGAACGAACAAATGCCGCGCCTTTACCCGGTTTTACGTGCTGGAAGTCAACAACGCGCCAAATGCCGCCATCCACTTCAATTGTTAATCCTGTACGGAAATCGTTTACTGAAATCATGTTTAATGTCCTCCTATATTCCAATCACAAAATAATGAGTTCTTTTGGGGAATGGGTAATTGTCCGGTTGCCGTTTTGTGTAATCACGATGTCATCTTCAATTCGGACACCGCCTGTTTCTGGTATGTAAATGCCCGGCTCCACTGTAACCACCATGCCCGGTTCAAGGATAGCTGAAGATCTGACGGACAGCCCCGGCGACTCATGAACTTCCATGCCGAGCCCATGCCCGGTTGAATGGCCGAAGTACTCACCGTAGCCTTTTGCAGCGATATGATCCCTTGTCAGGGCATCAGCCTCTTTGCCTGTCATGCCCGGCTTAATATGTTCGACGCCACGTGCCTGAGCATCAAATACGACCTGATAAATTTCTTTCAATTGATTACTTGGCTGGCCTACAGCGACCGTACGGGTAATGTCAGAACAATATCCTTTATAGTAAGCGCCAAAATCCAGCGTAACAAGATCCCCGCTTTCAATCAGTTTGTCACTCGCCACCCCATGGGGAAGGCTTGACCGAAGGCCTGAGGCGACAATCATATCAAAAGAAGAGCTGTCCGCTCCTTGGCTTCTCATATAAAATTCCAATTCATTGGCAACAGCTATTTCAGAAATGCCGGGTTTCATAAACGTCAAGATATGGCTGAAAGCATCATCTGCAATCTTCGCAGCTTCCTCTAATATCTTAATCTCTTCATTAGACTTAATCAAGCGCAACTTTTCCACGGATTCAGCCACAGGCACTAATTCAGCCTCACTGATAACCGCGTTGTATGACGCGTATGTACCGTAGGTCATACTGTTTTGTTCAAAACCGAGGCGTTTGATGCCGAATTTTTCAATTGTGTCGGCAGTTGTTTGAATCAGGCTGCCGCCGTGCTCGATGATTTCAAAGCCCTTTACCTGAACCTTCGCCTGCTCCGTATAACGGAAATCCGTAATAAACGCAGCCCTGTCCCCGGATATGACAGCTAAGCCCGCTGACCCTGTAAAACCGGTCATATAGCGTAAATTGATGCTGCTTGTAATCAGCATTCCGTCTATCCCCAGCTGTTCGAACAAGTTTCTTAATTTCTCAAGTTTCATCTTTATTCTCCCCCTTGCTGGCTTAATAAATAGCGAACAGCAAGCTTGTAGCCTTCAGATCCAAGGCCGACAATCTGCCCTTTCGCAACAGGAGCGATCACTGACTGATGCCTGAATTCTTCTCTGGCGTATAAGTTTGATAAATGCACCTCTACCACAGGAAGACTGATGCTTGAAACAGCATCCCTGATTGCATAGCTGTAATGGCTCAGCGCGCCCGGGTTCAAAACAATTCCGTCATATTGTTCCTCAGCCTCGTGTATGGCGTCTATCAAATCGCCTTCATGATTAGACTGGAAGAAAGTAAGCTGAATATGTAAGGCTTCAGCAAATTGAAAAAGATCTGTTTCAATATCTGTCAGGGTGTGACGCCCAAATACATCCGGCTCACGCTTCCCCAGCCGATTGACATTCGGGCCGTTCAAAATCAAAAAATGAGGCACACGGCTCTCTCCTTTTCGCTAGGGTTTCTCATGTAAAAAATGTTCACTTCTCGTGAACATTTTATCATAACAGAAAAGGATAATACACTATTCTCTCTGTGTTCCCAGCGCACGTGCCAGCTTTTCCGAGTTCAGCTCATTGTATTCAAATGAAATGGAATAGCCGACAAACAGCCCGTAAAGCAGATAGATGCAAATCGTTGTAATAATCGTATCTGATTTCAATTCAGTTACGGCACGCACATCTTGGAAAATCGGGTTAAACACAAAAAACACGAGCAGCCAAAGCAGCAAGCCGTATAAAATACCAGGCCACATCGTTTTCAAGCGTTTCAAGAGAAGATAATAAAGAAACGCCCCGCCAATCGAAATGATGCCAATCACAATGATGCTGATAATCGTTCCTAAACCATGTTTTTTCCACTCTCCGAGCACGAACGGCTGCAATATCATATTAGGGCTGATTTCGGAAAAATGAAATAAGTAGGCGATATAACCGACGAAACTCCATAATACGCCTCCGCAAAAACCCGTCGCCGCTACCCTGCCGCCCATTGGCACAGGCGGTCCCTGATCTTCTATTGTTTGTTCGTTTTGATCTGTATTTTTTTCACTTGTCATTACGGCACCTCCTTGTTAAAGTGTGCCCAAAAAATGAAATGTCAATAAAAAAGCTCACACATTTTGACAGAAGCGAGTAAAATTTGAAAATAACGGGTATACTGCATGTAGAAAAAGCTAGGCGCTGGCAAATTTTGAGCCTGTCAATCTAGAGGTTTAGCGCTGTTTCCTGTACAATAGAGTGAAAGGAAATGGTTAGCAATCCTAAAGAAATAGGCAGGTTGATGAATATGTCAAAACATAAAATCCCGCCCGCTTACGGCGGGCAGGCGGTTGTGGAAGGCGTTATGTTTGGCGGAAAACACCATTACGTTACGGCCATCAGAAGAACAGACGGAAGCATTGATTTCTTCAAGCTTCCCCGGAAACACAATCCGAAGCTGAACATGGTAAAAAAAATACCATTTATAAGAGGGATCGCAGCTATTATTGAAGCGAGCGCTAACGGCACAAAGCATTTGAATTTTTCGAGTGAACGCTACGGACTTGATCCGTCTGAGGACGAGACGCTTAAGGAAGAAAAAAAATCCTCGGGACTGTCAATGTATCTCAGCTTCGCAGTGATCGGCGTCTTATCCTTTTTGTTCAGTAAATTCGTATTTACATTGGTTCCTGTTTTCTTAGCTGAACTGACAAGACCGGTTTTCCCATCGGATACAGCGCAAATCGCAGTTGAAAGTCTGTTCAAATTGATTTTGCTGCTCGGTTATATTTATTTTTTATCCATGACACCGCTGATTAAAAGAGTGTTTCAATATCATGGAGCCGAACATAAGGTCATAAACTGTTATGAACAGAATTTGCCAATTACTGTAGAGAACGTTCAAAATCAATCACGGCTTCATTACCGCTGCGGGTCCAGCTTTATTTTATTTACCATTATTGTCGGTATGTTTGTATACTTGCTTGTTCCGACAGATCCGCTTTGGTTGCGTGTTATAGATCGCGTCGCGCTCATACCGGTTGTCCTTGGGATTTCCTTTGAAGTTCTGCAGCTGACAAATAAAGTGCGTGATATTCCCGGTTTGAAATGTCTCGGATACCCGGGCCTCTGGCTTCAGCTGTTAACGACTAAAGAACCTAAGGATGACCAAGTTGAAGTTGCAATCGAAAGCTTTAACGAGCTTCTCAGACTCGAAGAAAGATCTGAACAAAAAAAGCAGCCTTCTCACAACGTCATCTAATATCCGTTGCCCTGCTATTACTTTCGGAGGTGGACAGTTATGAATCATCGTGTACAACCTATTATTGCTGTATTAATTGCGCTGGGAGCGTTCGGTTTTCTCTATGTGCTGGTAACCAATCCCGAAGAAATGGCCAAAATGGCGATAACCGTCATCCTGGCAGGTATCATTATTTATTTTATTGTGAAATATGTAATGAATCGAAATACTGGCAGTGAAGGAGCGGCTTTTAAAAAAGCGGCCAAACAATCGCGACGCCGGCTGAAAGAACAAAAAGCAAAGCACCGCGCCGGGCATAAGGGACGGGTGAGCCACCTGCGAAGCGTTCCAAGCGCCAGCAAGCCTAAGCCGATGATTCTCAAGAAAAAAAGCCAGACGCAGCTGACTGTCATAGAAGGGAAAAAAAATAAAAAGAAAAACAGAGCGCTTTTTTAATAGGTCCAATGCTTTAAAAACTGCTCTGTCCGACTTTTACCTAGCTCAATCAGGGCTAGTTTTTTTTGTTGTGTTAAATGAAATTCGGTTGCCATCACGTTGTCAACCGGAAGAAAAATGATATTTTGCTCATAGCGTGACGCGATATGTCTTGCGTCATGCGCATCCTTCATCGTTTCAAACAGAGCGCCAAACAGTTCAAAAGCGTTCCGGATATTTTTTTTCGGCCGTTCCCTTTCATTCGGCGCTAGCGTCACCCCGATGACAGGTCGTTTTCTTTCTTTGGAAAACAGCCATATGGGAAAATTGCTTAAAACGCCCCCATCCACAACTGTGGCGATTCCTGTATCTGTTTTTAATTTTATTGGTTCAAAAAAATAGGGAATGCTGCAGCTCATTCTTACCGCTCTGGCAACCGGAAACATATCCGGGTTTAACCCGTAGCGGACCAAGTCGTCGGGCAGCACGATCATTGTGCCGTTAGTCAGATCCGAAGCGATGAGACGCAAAGAGCCTTTTTTCAAATCGCCAAAAACCCGCACGCCTTTCACTCTTAAAAGGTCAGCAATCCACTTTTCTAACATGTCTCCTTTAAACAAGCCCAGACGCCAATAAATGGACACCCATTGAAGCATTTTTAAGGGGAGAAATGAGTATCGCTGGTCCAGCAGGCTCTCTCCGTCCGCTTCTTCAATCAAAGCGTGAATTTCCTTACTTGAATAACCTGATGCAATAAAAGCGGCAATAACGGCGCCGGCGCTTGTGCCGGCAAGCCGTGCAAAGCGGAAGCCTTTTTCTTCAAGCGCTTCATACGCGCCGGCAAGCGCCACGCCTTTTACCCCTCCGCCAGAAAACACACCGTCAATATACATCCCATACCCTCCCCCTCCATCCGATGGTTTACTATCATTTTAAGAAAAAACACGAAGAAATAGACCAATGAATGAAGCAGGGCGCATTTCATCAAAAAAAGGCGGCCTCCTTTGAGACCCGCCTTTTTACTGATTATGATGTTCTGTTTTCTTTTGAATTGATTTTAGCTCTTTTTTACGCGCATCGTCTTCTTCAAAATATTGAACAAGATCACCGATGCGATCAATGCTGTTCCAGCTTAAATGATGCTCAATTCCTTCAACATCGTTATATATTTTCTCTTCATCAACACCAATGATTCTTAAAAACTGCTCAAGCAATTCATGTCTGTATACTAGCCGTTTGCCTATTTTCTTTCCTTTAGACGTTAGCACGAGACCGCGATATTTTTCATAAATTAAATATTCGTCTTTATCTAGTTTTTGAACCATTTTTGTTACAGAGGAGGGATGGACTGCCAATGCTTCCGCGATATCAGAAACCCTTGCATATCCTTTTTCTTCAATCAGCATATAAATCTGTTCAATGTAATCTTCCATACTTGGTGTCGTCATCGAAACCCTCCCAAAAAGCACCTTAACTTTATAAATCATTACAAGTTTACACTAATGAACTTGAAAAAACAAGGATGCTCTGCAGGCCCAAAAGCCCTTTTTACCGCTTATAATTCCATTCATCAGAAGCATATTTTGTTTCTGCCAAGTCCTGAACAAAATCAAGTTCTTCCTGAGATAGTTCGTATGGCTCCAAGTGAATATTCAAACCTTTTTCAAATCCGGATTTAAAAGCCTTGCGTGCATCGTCCATCGTCACCGGGTGATCGGTGAGTTCATTAATCGCAACCGCTTTATTTTTAAAATTTCGCTGCATCCGCTCTCTGACTCTTTCACTCGGATACAAAAATAGATCGAACAGCTTATCCTCATCCAAATCAAGCAGAATGGATCCGTGCTGAAGGATGACGCCTTTTTGTCTCGTTTGCGCGCTTCCGGCCACCTTACGTCCCTCGACAACGAGCTCATACCAGGACGGCGCATCAAAACAAACGGATGACCGCGGGTTCTTTAAGCTTTCTTTTTCTTTTTCGGTTCTCGGAATGGCAAAATAAGCGTCCAGACCAAGATTTCTAAAGCCTTGAAGTATGCCTTCCGAAATAACCCGATATGCCTCGGTTACAGTCGCCGGCATTTCCGGATGATCCTCAGAAACGATTACACTGTATGTCAATTCCTGATCGTGGAGCACCCCTCTTCCTCCGGTCGGGCGTCTGACAAATCCAAGATTATACTTATGTACTGCTTCAAAATTGATTTCCTTTTTAATATTTTGAAAATATCCCACAGAAAGTGTCGCCGGATTCCAGCCGTAAAAACGGATGACCGGGGGAATTTTCTTCTCACTGTGCCAATATAAAAGCGCTTCATCAAGCGCCATATTGAAAGCCGGGCTTGCATTTCCTGAGTCTATAAACCGCCAAGTTTCTTTTTCCATTTTGAGACCTTCCTTACCGTTTTAATAGAATCAGTTTAACAAACTGCCGGGAAAATGAAAATATTTTAATTCCATTATGGATGACAATCGCGCCGTGCTTTACTATAATAGTATTTGTCGAAAACGTCTCTATGCCTTGTTTAAAGAAGCAGGGTTTTGATTTTATACGTTAAAGGAGTAGAATCACATTGTCTAATATGATCGTTTTAATTATTTTTGCTGCGTTTATCGTCTATATGATTGCTTCATATGTCTATCAGCAGCGAATTATGAAAACACTTACGGAAGAAGAATTCCGCGCAGGTTACCGCAAAGCGCAGCTTATCGACGTTCGTGAACCGAATGAATTTGATGGCGGACATATTTTAGGCGCCCGTAACATCCCGCTTTCTCAGCTGAAACAGAGAAAAAATGAAATCCGTCCGGACAAGCCTGTCTATCTGTACTGCCAGAACAGTGTCCGCAGCGGACGCGCGGCACAAACCCTGCGCAAAAACGGCTGCACTGAGATTTATAATCTTAAGGGCGGCTTTAAAAAATGGGGCGGAAAAATTAAAGCCAAAAATTAAAAAACAGCTGTCTGATATCAGACAGCTGTTTTTTAATTTACAAGTTCACTGCTTACGTTTTTCTCATATCTGAGTACAGGCTGCCTGGCTGCTTTCGTTTCATCCATTCTTTTGACGATTGTTGTATGCGGTGCCTCCTGTACGAGCTCCGGAGTTTCCTCTGCTTCTTTCGCAATTTGGATCATAGCATCAATAAACGCATCCAGCGTTTCCTTGGATTCTGTCTCTGTCGGCTCAATCATGATGCATTCCTCAACATTAAGCGGGAAATAAATCGTAGGCGGATGATACCCAAAATCGAGCAGCCGTTTTGCAATATCCAGCGTGCGCACCCCAAGCTTTTTCTGGCGTTTCCCTGACAAAACAAATTCGTGCTTACAATGGCAGTCAAACGGCAGATCGTAATAAGGGGCAAGCTTTCTCATCATATAGTTGGCGTTCAGCACCGCGTTTTCAGTAACGGCCTTTAACCCGTCTGGGCCCATAGAACGGATATACGTATACGCTCTGACATTGATGCCGAAGTTGCCGTAGTAAGGCTTAACACGGCCGATCGCATGAGGGCGGTCATAATCAAAAGTAAAGCGGCCTTCTTTTTTGATTAAAACGGGTTTTGGCAGATAAGGAATCAGATCTTCTTTTACGCCAACCGGACCTGAACCCGGACCGCCTCCGCCGTGAGGCCCTGTGAAGGTTTTATGCAAATTAAGATGCACCACATCAAATCCCATATCACCGGGTCTCGCTTTACTTAACACGGCATTTAAATTAGCACCGTCATAATACAGCTTTCCTCCGGCTTGGTGAACGATCTCCGCCATCTCAGTGATCTGCTCCTCAAATAATCCGAGTGTATTCGGATTCGTCAGCATAAGAGCTGCGGTTTCTTCATTCACCGCTCTTTTTAAATCCTCTAAATCAACAAGTCCGTTTTCATTCGATTTCACCGTAACCGTTTCAAAACCGGCAACTGTTGCAGAAGCAGGATTTGTCCCATGAGCTGAATCGGGAACAATGACCTTTGTCCGTTTCATATCTCCGCGCGCCTCATGATAAGCGCGGATCATCATCAGTCCCGTCCATTCGCCATGCGCACCCGCCGCGGGCTGAAGCGTGACCTCATCCATTCCCGTAATTTCTTCGAGGTGCTTGCTTAAGTCATATAAAAGCTCCAAAGCGCCTTGCACTGTGTCTTCGTCCTGAAGAGGATGAATCGCGGCAAAACCGGGAATCCGCGCGATTTTCTCATTCAATTTCGGATTGTATTTCATTGTACAGGAACCGAGCGGATAAAAGCCCGAATCAACCCCGTGGTTCCGTCTGGACAACGCTGTGTAATGCCGCATAATATCCAGCTCAGAAACCTCCGGCAGCTCTGCGTCCTCATCACGGATATAGCTGTCTGACAAGAGGTCCTCCACTTCCATTTCCGGTACGTCAAGCTCCGGCAGACTGTAGCCGACACGGCCTTCTCTTGAAAGCTCAAAAATAAGTGCCTGATCCTGATTATTCATGGCGATCCCCCAATTCCTGAATGAGTGCGTCAATTTCTTCTTTTGTTCTCAGCTCTGTTACGGCAATAAGCATATGGCGGTCAAGCTCCGGATACGTCGGACCCAAATCGTAGCCGCCGATGATCCCATTTGTCAGCAATCTTTGGTTTACCGATTTCACAGGTTCATCAAGTTTGATGACGAATTCGTTAAACATCGGCCCGTCAAACATTACGGTGAGCCCTGATTTTTTCGCTTCTTCCTTAGCATAATTGGCTTTGAAGAGATTTTGGCGGGCGATTTCTTTTACGCCGTTTTTCCCGAGAGCCGTCATGGCGACGGAAGCGGCCAGTGCGTTTAATGCCTGGTTCGAGCAGATGTTTGAGGTCGCCTTATCCCTGCGAATATGCTGCTCTCTGGCTTGCAAGGTAAGCACAAAACCTCTTTTTCCGTTTTCATCCTCCGTTTGTCCGACGAGGCGGCCCGGCACCTTTCTCATTAATTTTTTCGTGACGGCAAAAAATCCACAATGGGGTCCGCCGTATGCTGAAGGAATCCCAAATGGCTGTGCGTCGCCAACCACAATATCAGCCTGAAAAGCGCCCGGCGGGGTCAGAAGTCCCAATGCAAGCGGATTGGCTGAGACAATAAACATGGATTTCCCCTGATGAGCGATCGGCTCAATATCCTTCAACGGCTCAACCCGCCCAAAAAAGTTTGGGTACTGCACAATGACTGCTGCCGTATCGTCACAAACAGTTTCACGTAAAGCATCAAGATCAGTCACTCCATTGGCAGCAGGGACTTCAACAACTTCAATATATTGTCCTTTTGCATAGGTTTTCAGCACTTCTCTCGATTCAGGGTGCACGGTTGTGGACACCACGATTTTTTTCTTTTTCGTATGTCCGGAGGCAAGCATCGCAGCTTCCGCCAAGGCTGTTCCGCCATCATACATAGAAGAGTTGCTGATATCCATTCCTGTTAATTCACAAATCATCGTTTGAAACTCGAAAATTGCCTGAAGCTCCCCTTGAGAAATTTCCGGCTGATATGGCGTATATGCTGTATAAAACTCAGACCTTGAAATGACATGATCCACAATAATCGGCTGATAATGATCATATACACCGGCGCCTAAGAAAGATGCGTATTGAACGGTATCACAGTTTTTAGATGCCAGCTTTGTCAGTTCTTTTGTTAATTCCGTTTCTGATTTTGCCTTTTTGATTTGATACTCTTTTTTAAATCTGACGTCCTCGGGTATATCAGCGAATAAATCATCGATCGTGTTTGCGCCGATGGCATCAAGCATTTCCTGTTTATCTTTTTCTGTCGCGGGCAAATAGCGGTGCTTCATGTGTTGACCCCTCTCCAAAGAAAAATTTTAGCGTTTATAAAAAGGTGTTTTAACTACCTTTGCTTTTACTAATTTTTTGCGAATCTCCACTTCTACAACAGTTCCGATCTCACTCGCTTCAGCATCCACCAAGGCAAGGCCGACGTTTTTCCCCAATGTCGGTGACTGGGTGCCTGTGGTTACCTTTCCGACGGACTTGCCGCTTTGAAACACTTCATATCCGTGTCTCGGTATTCCTTTTTCAATCATTTCAAGACCGACGAGCTTTCGTTTCGCTCCATTTTCTTTCTGTTCACTCAATACAGACTTACCAAAAAAATCAGACTCTTTTTTGTGTTTTACGGCAAAGCCTATACCTGCTTCAACCGGCGTGATGTCCCGAGTCAGCTCCTGGCCATAGAGCGGGAGCTTCGCTTCAAATCTGAGTGTATCACGTGCGCCTAACCCGCATGGCACAAGCCCGTGTTCTTCACCTGCTTCAATGATTTGTTTCCAAATTCGGACGGCGTCCTCAGCACGGCAGTAAATTTCAAATCCGTCTTCACCCGTATAGCCGGTGCGCGAAATGAGTGCTTTGCAGCCGCTGATATCAGCTTCATCAATAAATGCAAATGGTTTTAAAGCAGACACATCTGCAGCTGTCATATGTTTCAAGATTGTTTCTGCTTTCGGACCCTGCACGGCCAGAAGCGCGATCTGATCTGACAAATTGTCAATCTGGACATCTCCTGCTGCGTGTTCTTTGAGCCAAGCAAGATCTTTATCTATATTAGAAGCATTTATGACAAGCAAATAGCGGTTTTCAGATTTTTGATAGATGAGTAAATCATCAACGGTGCCGCCATCCGGGTAGCACATCGCGGTATATTGCGCACGGCCGGTTTTTAACGCGGATACATCATTTGTCATCAGCTTTTGTAAAAAAGACAGACTGTCATTCCCCTTGATTTCAACTTCACCCATATGAGATACATCAAACAGCCCGGCTGCTGTTCGGACAGCCTCGTGCTCTTTTTTGATAGAAGAAAATTGAACGGGAAGCTCCCAGCCTCCGAAATCAATCGTCTTCCCTCCATATTCCTTATACAATTCAAATAACGGCGTTCTTTTCAGCATCAAATTCCTCCCCTTTTTCAACGGCGCAGCTAAAAGCACATACAAAAAAGGACAGAGAAACACCTCATATTAAATGAAGGTTCTCTGTCCTGGCACCTGAAAGTTTACTTTGCAAATAGCAAAGACGTCCCCTTTGGTGGCTTGCGCATTTCACACAAACACTCTCCAGAGTTGCGTCGAGCAAGAGTTCTTTTGCCTGAGAGATTCACTCCGCAGCTTGCTCCTTCGGCGCCTGTATCCCGGTTTTCTCGGTCAGGTCTCTCCCCTTGCTGTCATTCGCTCATATTTTCATGCTGTTATGGACATACTATAGCAATATCTTACATCAAATACATACTCATATCCTACCATCATCACTATATGCGGGGCAACAGCAATTTGGGCGGATTTTTCTTATATTGTACATTTTAAAAATTGAAGAATATGAAAGGCGGTTTCACAGCAATGAATGCAGAAATAACATATGATACAAAATGGCCTGAAGAATTTGCCGATAGACTGAATAACGACGGTCCGTGGTCAAACTGGGAGCTATACAAGCTTTCATCAGAAATTCAGGAAACATTGGCGATTCCTGAATTTGAAGGCTTGCGGGCCCCATTATATCTCCCTTCCTTTACGCCGCTTCCCCATCAGCTTGAGGTTGCGCAACAGGTCGTTGAAAAAATGAACGGAAAAGCGATTTTAGCAGATGAAGTGGGGCTCGGCAAAACTGTTGAGGCTGGACTGATTCTAAAAGAATATATGATTCGCGGGTTAGCCAAAAAAATTCTGATCCTTGTGCCAGCTTCTCTTGTTTCGCAGTGGGTGAATGAGCTTCAGGAAAAATTTTTGATTCCGGCTGTTGAGCAAAAGAAAAGCTATGTGTGGGAGCAGTGCGATATCGTCGTGTCCTCCATCGATACCGCAAAGCGCTCGCCCCACCGGGAAATTGTGCTGTCAATCCCATATGATCTCGTCATTATTGATGAGGCCCACAAGCTGAAAAATAGCAAAACAAAGAACTATGAATTTGTCCGGAATCTTGTAAAAAAATACTGCCTGCTGCTGACCGCGACGCCAATCCAAAACCGTGTTGAAGAAATTTTCAATTTGGTTTCCTTATTAAAGCCTGGTCATTTAGGCAATCAGAATCACTTTCAAGAAATGTTTTCTAAAAAGAAATCCAGCTTAGAAGCGCATGATCACTTAAAAGATCTAGTGAATAAAGTCATGATTCGCAACAGGCGGCATGACACCGGGCTGAATTGGAAGCAGCGCCGCGTCGAAACAGTACCGATTGAATTTTCTCCATCAGAGCAGGCGCTTTACGATGAAATTTCCCGTCTGAAAGAAAGCATTAACAAACCGGCCAGCATGTTCTCCATTATGACACTCCAAAGAGAATGCTGTTCAAGCAGGGAAGCTGTGTACATGACACTGAAAAAAATGCTCGACCAAAAAGAAAAACAGGCACCAGCCATTGATGAACACACCATTTCTATATTAATGGACCGCATCAATCAAGTGACGCAAAATTCTAAAGCCAATCAAGTCGTTGATCTGATTAAAAAGATAGACGATAAAGTCATTATTTTTACAGAATACCGTGCCACTCAAATTTATCTGCAGTGGTTTCTTCAGCAACACGGCATCAGCTCTGTGCCGTTCAGAGGCGGATTTAAACGCGGAAAAAAAGACTGGATGAAGGATCTTTTCCGCGGGAAGATTCAAGTGCTGATTGCAACTGAAGCAGGCGGCGAAGGGATCAACCTGCAGTTTTGCAATCACATGATTAACTATGACCTGCCATGGAATCCGATGCGGCTTGAACAAAGAATCGGAAGAATCCACAGGCTCGGGCAGGAGCGTGATGTTCATATTTATAACATGGCTACCAAACATACAGTGGAAGAGCATATTTTAAAGCTTTTATATGAAAAAATTCATTTATTTGAAAAAGTGGTCGGCGAGCTTGATGACATTTTAACAAAAATTCAAGTCAACAATTTTGAAGAGCACCTGCATGATATTTTGTACCATTCGGCAACCGAAGAAGAAATGAAAATTAAAATGGACAACTTAACCTCATTTTTGTCATATAAAAAACAGCAGCCCGCTGAAAAAAGAGGATCTTAGCCGAAAAGGAGGTTTTACAAGTGAGACAGCAAGAGGTTCATCAATTTCTGCTTCGTTTTTTCCAGGCAAACAGCTGTCCGATCATCGACCAAGGCCCCGGTTACATGACGGTGCAGCTTACCGTTGAAATGGACAAACAGATCATGAATCGGCCTTTTTACTGGCACTGGCGCGAGAAGACCGGGGGTGACCCGAATCCGATGAAAATAACGTTCATTACAGATAAAGAGACTGCTCCAAAAGACCTAGAGGGCGAATTTATTTATTTCGGGGCGCCACGTCTATTTCAAATATTTAAAGCTGTTAAACAAAATGGGAGATTTACCAGAATGTATGAGAAAATTGAATCAGCCGGAGCGAAAATTCCGCTTCAGCCTTGGCTTGGTATAAATGTCATGATTTCATACCAGTCCGACATGAAAAAGGATAAGCTATTGTCACTAGGTCTTCACCTTGTCTCTGGAACCATGATTGAAGATTTTCAAAGCAAGCTCATACAGCTTTCATTGACATCACAAATATGTGACTATTGTTTCACCATATCGCCTATGATTAAACCTGAAAGCGGTCTTAAGCGGATGGAGAGCTATATTACCCAGGCCGCTATGCAAGAACCGTCAGACTGGGCAGAGCAGGCGGTAAACAGGTGGCAAAACGATATGAAATTGCTTGATCAGTTTTATGAGCATACAGAAGAAAAACCAGAAGAGTACCACCTTGAAAAACAGGCGTTAAAAGCCTTGTATCAACCAAAGATATCAGTTCAGATCGAGAATGGCGGATTATTTTTTCTGCAAAATAATATTTCGAGCTAACTTTTTTCATATTCGACATCGTTCTCGTTTTTTTTGGAAAAATGCTATTATAATAAAGGTATATTGGAAAAAAATTCTGGCTATACAATTGGCAAATGACTTCCAGAGATCACAGAAGGCGTACATCATGGCCGGACTGGCTGAAATACATAAACAAGTATTTTAGGAGGAGAAACTGCATGAAAAATGCAAAACAAGAGCACTTCGAATTGGATCAAGAATGGGTTGAATTAATGCTGGAAGCCAGAGAAGCAAATATCAGCCCTGAGGAAATACGCAAATATTTACTTTTAAACAAAAAGTCTGCTTATCCTGGTCCGGCAGCCAGAAGTCATACCGTAAATCCTTTCTGAATGTGCTATAATATCACAAGGAAGGTGATGACATTGATTGGCCAGCGTATTAAACAATACCGTAAAGAAAAAGGCTACTCACTATCAGAACTAGCAGAAAAAGCTGGGGTAGCGAAGTCTTATTTAAGCTCAATAGAACGAAATCTACAAACGAACCCCTCCATTCAATTTCTCGAAAAAGTCTCCGCTGTTCTGGACGTCTCGGTTCATACTTTGCTCGATGAAAAACATGAAACCGAATACGATGGTCAATTAGATAGTGAATGGGAGAAATTGGTTCGCGATGCAATGACATCTGGGGTATCGAAAAAACAATTTCGTGAATTTTTAGATTATCAAAAATGGAGAAAATCTCAAAAAGAGGAGTAGTGTCTGAGCAGAGGCACTTACTCCTCTTTTGTCAATGAACATAAGGAATGGCTCAGTACGCATGTACTGAGCCACCTCTTTTTTCTATTAATGTTTATCCTCGCTATGCGCTTTTTCATTTTCTTTAATGTAACCGTCTTTATCAGTATGTTCCTTTTTGATTGTCAAGCCATTCCACTGTGTAGCTTCGAATGAGAATTGAAGCTGTAAAGAGTTGCCTTGATATTTATTTTGAACCATTTGTCCCTTTTCATCTTTTGTTTTATCGTCTTTAAATTGAATTTCCATTTTAACCTGGTCAAAATCGGTTGGTGTTTTTGGAACACCATCATATTCAGGAGCGTTTTTACCGTCAATTGTCGCTATATTGACTTTTCCGCTTGCGTTTAAGAATTTAGGATCAATTTGTTTTTTAATTTTTTCAGTCGCCGTAGCATCATTCTTAGAGGACATTAAATATAAGTCTTTGAGGTTGGCATCATCCAAAATGATGTTTTTCGGATAGCCGTTGCCTCCCTCTTTGCCGACTGTCAATAATGTAACCTCAAACTGGCTGAGAAAATCTTCTGGAGATGTATTACTTCCGCCGTTTGCTTTAAATTCCCCATAATTCAGGGCCATTAATACCTCTTTGATCGCAAGTGAGCCGTTATTTTCAAATTGGAAATCTTTCGTCAATTTGTCTCCCGGCTTTAGATTTGATAAGTTGACACTTGCAGAATTTTCTTTAGCTGCTAAGTCAAGCGTACCAGATGCAAAAGTAGCATCTGTTGATTTAATATCGTTAAATGCTGCCCATGTTCCTCCTCCTACTAATGCTAATCCTAGTGCTGCTGATGCAACTCCTAAACTTAATTTCTTTTTCATACCCATGGTAAACTCCCCTTTTATTGAATGATTATATTATCGAAACCTGTTGCCAGGTTTGCAACTGATGTTAAGTGGACATCGTATTGTCCTTTGTCTCTGTTTCCAAGGCTTTCGTCTTTCTTTCAATCTCTCTGATCGCACTGCTGATTGTCACAAAGGAGTAGATCAGCAGCATAACGCCTGGAACAATCAGTAAAATAGCAGTGCCGATCGGCTGACTGGCAAAATGAAGCATGTAGCCGGCATAAGGAATCTGAAAACCTGTATATTGCGCGCGGACATTCTCATCCGACACAGGCGCAGAATCCGCTGCAGCATTATTATCCCCTTTTGTTTGGAATAACAAATGATCGCCTTGCTTTGTAATATCAATAATTCTATGGGTTACCGCAGTGTCTGCATCCTGCATAAATGTGATTACGTCTCCCTTTTGGAGCTTTTTCACATCTGTGATTTCTTTCACGAGAATTAATGAGCCCGTTTTAAATTCAGGGTCCATTGAGCCAGACAGTACTGATTTCAGCGTGTATCCGAATACTGCCGGCTCTCCCCCGGATGAACGTGTTGATATCACAACAAGCGTTAGCACAATAATCAGAGTAAAGATGATAACGTAAAGGATATTACTGATCAGCTTTAATGCTTTTTTCATCCTCTTCCCCGCTTTCCTTCTGAACTTGTTGATTTTCTTTGTCTTCAGTTACGTCTTTGTCAGCTGTTTTTTCTCTATCTGCTTCTTCTTTTCTGTCACTTTCTGCTTGATTGTGCTGATTTTTCGCAGCCTGCTGACTTTTCTTTTTCGGTGCCGTCGGTTTTTCGTCACACTTCCCAATTGTCATTGGTTCAGACCACTCAGACCTGCTGCCGTCCGCCAGATAGCCGGCCGGTTTATATACTTTAAACGCATAAATGCCAGGTTTCACTTTTTTCTTTGTTTCAATGTTGTAAAGTGATTCGCTTATTTGGTTGGAAACGTATCCTTTATCTATTACGTTCCCGTCTTTTAGCGGTTTGCTGGTGTTTGCCAGTTTATGAAGCTCCCACTTCCATTTCGATTTCTTAAGTTTCTCGCCTCTGTTTTCCAGCTCGGCAAATAGACTGACAGGTGAACAGACAGTACCTTTTGTATCTGTTTGATTCACCACGTGTAAATCACTTTGGTCCCACCGTTTATCATAATGACAGTTTTTATCTGTATGTTGAAAGTTCTCACACGTTTGAAGCGAGACAACCAAGTTTTCAATATCATGAAAAGCAGCGCTTGTATCTCCGGTAAATTGTAAGCATATCGCGGCTGTCAGACTGAATATCGCTGAAAGCTGAAAAACAAGCAGCAATCTCAGTTTCGTCTTAGCCTTATGCTGATTGCGGAACAATCGAAACATACCTTACCTCCTGTAAAACACTGTAACTAGATGTGACAATAGTTCTCTTTTAAGAACTGCACAAATTGAGTATAATCAACGATTTATAGATTGAAAAACACCAAAATCCGCCATTTCGTTCGTTTAAGAGAATGTTTTCATTATATTGCATAGCCTTACTCAATATTGCTCACATTTTTAAGTTTTTTGAATTTTTTGGGATTGTTATGTGAGAAATTAAACGCATACCAGGTTAACATTTGGCAATAATAAACAACAAAGAAAGGGTGACGGCTTATGATCAAACAATGTGTAATTTGTCTGTCTCTTCTAGGTTTCAGCACCGCTGCCGCTCAAGCAGAAGAAGGGCCGCTTATAACCGCCCGCCACATGTCAAAATGGGAAGAGCTTGCTGTAAAAGAAGCAAAAAAAAGGTACCCGCTCGCACAGGTACTGGTTAAACAAAAAGTTTGGGACCGCAAAAGAAAAGACGAAGCTGTGAAGCAATATCATTTAACCCTGAGAGAAGGCTCAAAGGAATTCGGCGTGTTTGTCACGATTTCATTCGATCCTTATAGTCAAAAGGTGAATAAAATTGCAATTTTAGAAGAATATCAATAAGGTCCTCCATGTGAAGGACCTTGTTCGTTATATTGGTGCAATTTATTTTTTTCTTTTCAGCCATAGCCTAAAACCATAAGGTAAAATACCAAACCAATGCTGAGAAGCTGGCGTTTTTGTTTCTTTTCGAACCTCTTTTCGTTCTTTTCGCTCATCTTTCGGAGTGTCTATATATTTTACAAATTGCTGAGTCATATATTTGACATAATCATTCGTTTTCACGTGATCACCTCATCATTCAGTTATTATGAAGTGTTGGCTCACACGACTTTTTTTATACACATCCCCCTGGTTTATTCTGTCCAGCTCAGCAGTTTTTTCTGATTTTGATCGAACAGCAGCTTGGCGCTTTTTTCTGTTCCCGACTCTGTGATGGCTTTGAGGGTGATTTCTTGCTGTTCTTTTATGGTTGTTTCGCGAATGTCATAAGAAACCTGTCCATATGGAAGCTGCTGTGAACCCTTTTGGCCTTGTCTGTGCTCAAGAATATGCCTGATGGATAGAAGCGCACCATTTTGCAGCAGATTTTCTCCTGTATAATACTCTTTTGTTTCCTTCTCAAACATATGGCGTGAAACAAATTGAGAGGCGGTGAAATTCACAACCAGCATCACAAGGGCAAATGTAAAAAGAACGGCTGGATAGATAAACCCTTTTGAGCAGTGCATTCACCCACCACCTAATGACGTATATACCGGAACAGCGGTTTGATACTCTTTATCATTCTCACTCTTGACTTTCAGCCAAAGCATCCCTTTTCTAACCTCTGCTTTCATTGTTTTAATATGGCCAAGAATCGGAACATGCCCTTTCCCGTCTACTCTTTTCCTGATCATTGAATGGTAGATTTCAAAACGGACCTCTTGCCCAGACAGATTTCTGCAGATTAAGACGCTGCCATGCTCAGCTGTCTGCACAGTCTGCGACTGCTTGCACTCATTCATGATCTGCTCTACCGAAATGATCCATTCTCGCTGCATGAAGCCCTCATTCTCCTGTTGACGTGCCAAAAATAGATGAAAGAACATCGCTAACGATCCTGATATGAGCAAATAAGCAGAAAGCGAAAATAGTACATTAAGAAGCGTATAGCCAGTCTGTCCGCAAAATGCTGAGGCAAAATGGCTTGTCTTTATAGGCGTCTGATGAGATACATACGTTTTGATATTCTCCCTCCTCCTCCCATGTCATCGAGTATTTGTTATTGTTCATTGAAACAGTCTTTGATGAATTTCCTGCCCCTGTCAGCATATATTGGCCTATGCTTTCATTAACAAGCTGATAACCAATTTCTCTGGAGTCCGCTATATGTTCATCAGCTATCAGCTTATCCCACATCGGCACAATTGTCAGAAGCATAAACAGCCATATGCTAAGGGCAGACATTGTTTCAATTGTAGAAAAGCCTTTATTTTCTCTCCACATTGACTCTTCCGCTCCCTAAATAAACTGTTATGTCATAGGCGGCATGCCCTTTTATACGTATTTTTCCGCCTATATTCGGGTGCCCTTTCTCATTAAATTCCAATCGGTCTTTTAAAGTCAGTGATTCTGCTAAAAGACCATTATCATAAATACGGTCTATAACAGTGTCACCTATGATTACTTGATATTTTTTCTCTTGAAAAAGAATTTTTGTTCTTTGATGATTGGAAATTGCAGTCTGCTGCGCAAGTAAAATATCGTTTTTCAACTGTGATACTGTCTGCCGTAAAGCTGTATTTTCATAAACAGGAGGAAGCGTGGTAAACACCGCAATCAGCATAATAGAGGCGAGACTTAAAACAAGCAGGCTTTCTAAAAGGGTGAAGCCAGCTTCTCCTTTTAATTTAATGTTCAACCTTAACCTCCCCGCCGGTAATGATAATTTGCTTTCCATTTGGACAAACCGCATCCTTTTTCACATAGCCTTCTGCCTGTAAATCGCCGAGGCTTGGTGTCTTCCCGTCATGATCGAGTTCATATGCTGTTACCTGCGCCTTCATCATGTTTTGCAGGCCTTCACAGCCTTTTTTCTGAATGGTTTGATTATGTTTTGTTACATTCGGTATGGTGATCAATAGCAAAATAGAAATAATAAAGAGCACGATTAGCATCTCCACAAGTGTAAACCCTTTCTCATTCATCAGCCTCTTCCTTTCACATTTGATTCATCATCTGATACATAGGCAGGAGCATCGATAAATACACAATTAAAATCATCGCTGCTACAAATCCATAAATAATGGGCTGAAGAATGCCTGTCCATTTTTGTGACTTGTCCTCAAGCCGCTGCAATATAAACTGACTGTACGTGAAGAGTTCCCGGTCCAAACGGCTGCTTAGCTGGCCATGAGATATTACTTTTGAAAAATCACTTTCGTAAAAAGGGTGTTTGTCTAAAGCAGTTTCAATGGTTTCACCGGCTTTTAACTGTTCAATCATTTGTTCAGCTTCGTGGCGGTAGAAAGGAAGAAACGTTTGATGTCTAAATGCTTTCAAACTGTCATAAATAGAAAGTCCTGATGCCAGAAGACTGCTCAGCTGTAAAGAAAAAAAGTAGCTGTTAAACAGCCTGACCAGCTTTCCAAACAGAGGAATACTTACGCAAATGTGCATTTGGCGGTCAGGGGATTTTTTCTTAAACACAAACCAATAATAAAGACCTATCCCTGCGGCCAAAATGGCCATTAATATGAAGACGGCATCAAGGTGCTGAAAAAACGCAAAAATGATGCCTGTTGTGCGTGAAGTTTCTACATTCATCGATTGATAAATACCGGAAAACTGAGGGATGATGATGTTTTGCAGCATATAGAGCATGACACCAACGGTAAAGATGAGAAAAAGAGGATATCTCAGCACCCTTTTAATATGCTCTGCCTGCGCTGTTTTTCGTTCCAGCAGCTCTCCGCTCTGAATCATGGAAGCCGGCAATTCTCCATGTGTTTCAGCAAAATAACAAATACCAATGGCTTCTTTATGAAATGACAAGCTCTTTAATACAGAGTAAAATGATTCCCCTTCTCTCAACCGTCTTATTGCGGCAGCCAAGTCCGCCAGCTGCCTTTTATTCATTTGCAGCTGCATTAGGCGCAACCCGTCTAAAAGACTGTATCCGCCCGCTGTCATTTCCCCCAGCCTTTTCAGTAAATAGGCTTGATCCTTTAACGGCCAAACTTTTCTAATCTGTTTCATGATAAACCCACCGGTCATAGTTATTTGTCGTTAAATAGCCGAGCGCAATCCCTTTTCTTATAATTTGACGCAACGTTTGATATTGGTAATTTGCATTGTCCCCTTTCGCTTCCTGAATACACTGCTGAAGGTTTTTCCCGTATAGCAGCTCGTATACGCTTGCTCTCCTTATGTTTCGTGACAGTCGGCAATACACTGAAGAACATCCGTTTTCACAATACGGGCAAGCCAAATCAACTAAACGCTGAGCCGCTATCGCAATAACCGTTTGCTCGATTTCATTCATATTAATGCCAAATTCTAGCAGCCTGTAAATCGCGCCCTTGGCATCTCTCGTATGAAGGCTCGTCAGCACTAAATGACCAGTCATCGCTGCCCGCACCGCGATTTGGGCTGTTTCAGCATCTCTAATCTCACCTAAAATGATCATATCGGGGTCATGGCGCAAAATAGCCTTCAGCCCTGTGGAATATGTGACCCCGGCTTTTTCATTCACCTGCACCTGAAGAACATCTTCATCCCTCGTTTCCACTGGATCTTCAAGTGTGACAATGTTTCGATTAAAATGTTTTTTTGCATATTGAATCAGAGAATATAACGTTGTTGTTTTCCCAGAGCCTGTTGGTCCGGTAAAAATCAGCATGCCGTGGGAGTGTTTTAAAAATGAAAGCAAGGTGGCTCCTGTCTGTGGGAATAAAGACAGTTTGTCAATCGAAGGGATATTATACTGAGGCATCACTCTGATGACGAGGCTTTCTTCGTTAATTGTCGGGAGCGTTGACATCCTTAAGTGAACGTCACCCTCTTTTAATTTTAGAGTAAGCGATCCACTTTGCGGCTTTCTTCTCTCCCCAATGTCCATAGCTGAGAGAAACTTAAAATGAGAAATGAGCCTTACACACTCTTCTTTTTTCATGTTTCGCTTTTTCAGCAATGCATTGTCAACCCGAAAATGGATGATCGCGTCCCGTTCCCTTGGCACAATGTGAATGTCAGAGGCCTTCGTCTTATATGCCTCTTCAATTAAGGTTCTACTTATGTTTTCTATCGAATCCAATTTGATTCCCTCTCCTTTCAAAGCGTATTGTAGAAAAAAGAAGACATAGTAATCAAACAAAGAAAATGTGATTTTCTGATCTATTTACAACCTAAAAAAATCATTTATCCCTATCAAAATAGAAATTCAGCTTTATTTAACACATGATTTTCGATTTTAATAAGGATATGAAAAGAGATTAAATGGACAGTGTACGCAGTCCGGCTCTGGCATCTAAAGAGGAAATGATAAAATCGGAGTTTGATGCTTATTAAAAACGGCGGATCAGTTTAGCGTATACAAAATAAAAAGGAAGAGGCAGCTACCTCTTCCCGACTGTTTGTTATGCTGATTTAGAAATGTCACTTAATGTTTAGGCTTTCTGGTCTGTGTCTTTCTTAACGGTAAGATCGCCTAACGCAACAATACCCGTTAAACGTTCATTTTCAAGAATCGGTAAACGGGGGATTTGATGCTCTGCCATAAGCTGACTCGCTCCATCGTCAGACCTATCCGGATGACCGGAAACGATTTCTGTGCTCATGATGTCATTAGCTTGACGCTTCTATTTGATCTTCAGCTAATGTTCTGGTGACAATGTCCCGATCAGAAACGAGCCTTGAAGTCTGATGATTCCACAAATTGGAATAGGACCAAGGTTGGAGTCTTTCATCTTTTTGGCTAGGTCAGTGACTGCTGCGGTCTGTTCGCAGCAGTCAAAGCTCTTTTCCCGAGTGCTATTTATTCTTTAACCGTGCACAAAAAATGAAACATCTACTGCCTGTGCCTTTTTCGTGAATTTTTTCTCTTCCTTTCTTGCAGCATATCTCCCGTCCAGCCTTTTTTCTTCAGATACAGGTAAATCAGAATTGTTGAACTGAAAATTAAAAATAGAGAAAAAAGATATCCGTATTTCCAATTCAGCTCCGGCATCACCGAAAAGTTCATTCCCCAAAGGGCGCCAAGTGCTGTAATCGGCGTAAAAAGCGTCGTGAAAATAGTAAGGGCTTTTACGATTTCATTTCCCCTATGAGAAGTAATGACCTCTTCTGAATGCAAAAGGTTGTTAAGCTCCCCCTCAAATTCACTGATGTATATGAAACCTCTGTCAATTTTCAGATGCGTGCGCTGATAATCCTTTTTCCCTTCATTTTGAGGCAAGAAGGTTTCTTTTAACGCCATCTCAAGTTTTTTGGCGCTTAAGATCAAGTTTTTCCAAATCATCAGCTCATGGCGCAGTAAATGAACGCGGTTTAAAATACTTTTGCTGTTATCATCCTTGATTTGCCACCTAAGCTCTCTCAATCTCACTTCAAATTTGTCGACACCGATTAAATAAGCATTCATTAATTCCCCTAGAAGTATTAAGAACCCCTCTATGGCATTGTTCGCTCTTTTCATTTGCTGGACAACTTGTTTCCCCTTAATCCCTTCTAATATAGAAAAATCAAAATTGATGGTGAAAAAATATTGCCGTGTGATATAAAAGTGAAATACGGTGTGATCCTTTTCTTCGTTCAGCCCTTGATCATATACGATCGAGCCGAATACCGCTTCATTCTCCGCTTCTGTTGTATCCACGCGCAAAAAGTTAATATGATGATTATTTTCAAACCATTTTTCACATTGCGGCCAATGAGAAAAATGGATCAGATCTCTTGCCTTATCTCTTTCCTGAGGCCCCATTTGGTACCAAAACCAATCTTCACCTGTATGTACCTTCATGTTACGATCCTCCAGACTTTTATTCATTTGTTCTTTAATTGCCCAATGAAAAGCATTCCTAAACCATTTAGGCACTTTATCACATGTTTTGTGAGCTTTTCCTGGTGGTATGGAATGTAGAAAGACATCGTAAAGGGAGGTGCATGCCTTCCTTGGAGAAGGCAGTTTATTTTGGAATTTATCAATTTATTAGCAGTCGCGTTTTTAATTTTGTTGACGGGATTTTTTGTCGCCGTAGAATTCTCGATTGTAAAAGTAAGACGATCCAGGATTGATCAGCTTGTTGCAAAAGGAAGAAAAGGGGCTAAAGCGGCAAAACATGTGGTCACTCATCTTGACGAATATTTATCAGCCTGCCAGCTGGGCATCACGGTCGCAGCTTTAGGACTCGGCTGGCTGGGTGAACCGACCGTACAGACTCTGCTTCGGCCGCTCTTTCATAAAGCAGGCTTAAACGAGTCGCTTACCCATCTTCTTTCTCTTATTATCGCCTTTTTAGTGGTAACGTATTTAAATGTCGTCATTGGGGAGCTGGCACCGAAGAGCTTCGCGATTCAAAAAGCAGAAAGCATTACGCTGATGCTCGCGAAACCATTAATCTGGTTTTATAAAATCATGTTTCCGTTCATTTGGCTCCTTAACCAGTCTGCCCGATTAATCACGGGGCTTTTTGGGCTGAAGCCGGCATCAGAGCATGAACTGGCTTATACGGAGGAAGAGCTTAGAGTACTGTTGACCGAAAGCTATAAAAGCGGAGAAATCAGAAAAAGCGAATTAAAATATATGAATAATATATTTACATTTGATAAACGAATGGCAAAGGAAATTATGGTGCCGCGAAACGAAATGGTCAGTTTGTCAATTGAGGATGACTCGATCCCAAGCATGCGGGAAACGGTTAAGCAGACCAAATATACCCGGTACCCGATTGTTAAGGAAGATAAAGATAACGTTATCGGTGTGATCAATATGAAAGAAGTGCTGTTTTCATTGCTGACGAAAGACTTTTCTTTTCAGAAGCACAAAATTGAACCCTTCATACAGCCTGTCATTCATGTCATTGAGACCATTCCGATTTACAAATTACTCATCAAAATGCAAAAGGAACGCACCCATATGGCGATTCTCATTGATGAATATGGCGGAACTTCAGGTTTGATCACCGTCGAGGATATTATCGAAGAAATTGTAGGAGAAATACGAGATGAATTCGATTCAGATGAAGTGCCTCATGTTCGTGAACTGGGAAAAGATCATTATTTATTAAATGCGAAATTATTAATCAGTGACGTAAATAACCTGCTTGGAACTGATTTATCAGATGCTGAAGTTGATACGCTCGGAGGCTGGTTTCTCACACAGAACATAGACGCCGAGCCCGAAAGTGTCATTGAATATGATGGCTACTCATTCAAGGTTAAAGAAATTGACAGTCACCATATTTTGTTTATCGAAGTAAAAAAAGCTGAATAGCCCTAGCACAGGCTGTTCAGCTGTTGCTTCTCTTGCGTGTTGAACGCGCTTCAAAAAAACACATCAAGCAAGAAACATCTTAAGATTCTTGTATCTTAAATCCTTTGTTGGCTAAAGCTTTAGCAAGACTTTGCTCTGTTTTCACCTTCGAAAAATCTAATCCGAGCTTCACAACAGTCTGGGCGATTTCAGGCCTGATTCCTGAAATAATCGTCTCAATGCCCAGCAGTTTAGTGCTGTCAATCACTTTAAAGATTTGAAAGGCAACCATCGTATCAACGATGGGAACACCGGATATATCTAAAAATAAATATGAAATCTTTAACGCCGAGCATTGGGCCAAAACGGATTCCAAAATGGTTCTCGCTCTGTACGTGTCAATTTCACCGACAAGGGGAAGAATTCCAATCTCTTTAGAAATCGGCATAATCGGTGCGCTCAATTCATTGATCATTTCTTTTTGCGCATTTAATTGGATCACCGTGACCTGGTGATATTCTTCTGTAAATACTTCGATAATCTCATCAATCGTTTGATTCAAAATCTTGCTCCACTCACATACATCCTGAATGCCGATTTTTTGGGAAGAAGCAGCTTCACTGTAGTCCTGAATCCATTGCCACATAATGTGTCTAAACGCGTTAAACTGACCGACACTTTCCGTCACAGTCACCTCATGAACAGCACGGTCTCGGGCACATTGAAGTGACCATTGCTTAAGCTCATCCTTCACATCTTCTTTTCTAATGGATTTTGCTACAATCGCTACCAATGATTCATGCTGCTCTTTTAACTTTTGTTCTAATTTTTGCTGATCTTTAGCAGAATACAGTAAAGTTCCTTTTAACGTGCATGTTTCCAGCCATTGAAGTGTAATATCTTCTTTGTGCTCTGTTAAATACTGATCTAGAGCTTTCATTTCAATCGGTTACCTCCTGTGATGTTTATCTTTCAAAAAATATATGATTGATTTGTATAACTTGTCTCACGTTACACATACTATTTTTACATACAGTGGGCTATAGCCAAGCGGTAAGGCAATGGACTTTGACTCCGTGATCGTTGGTTCGAATCCAGCTAGCCCAGTTTCTGAACCGTGAAAAACCGAAGATAAGCTGATTCAAGCAAATCAGCGGATCTTCGGTTTTTCATCATGCAGATTGATGAACCGTTTTCTTCTTCGATAACTTTAACAGTTCTCCCGGATTGTATCCGATAACAAGCTTCCTGTTGTCCACGAGAATCGGACGGCGCAAAAGCTTCGGTTTCTCAATTAAAAGTTCAAGCACTTCGTTTACAGTCATATCTTCAATGTTTAAATTTAAATTTTTGAAGGTTTGGCTTCTTGTTGCTAAAATTTCGTCAATTCCTTCTGTCGTTAAAGATAAAATATACTTTAATTCATCCATCGTTGGAGTTTCTCTGAATAAGTGCCGTTCGTTAAATTCAATCTGGTGCGCTTTGAGCCAATGTTTTGTTTTTCGGCATGACGTGCAGCTTGGGTATGAGTAAAATGTTAATTGTTCCATTATGTTTTTTCCTCCTCCAGTTAACCATCTCTTTGTAGAATAACTACCCGTATCAATTTTTCTTTAAACCATTTATTGAACTTTTTTTCGGGTTATTTCTAAAAAACCGTACATATAATAGAAAACGCAATCAAAGGGTTAAATACCATTTTTGATATTAATAATGAAAATGTTTACATTTTTGTCCGTGATCTATTATAATAACAGTCAGAGGGACTCTCGGGAGGGGATAAAAATGAATCGCATGTTCCGGGTGTTAGGATTTTGGACGGGAATATTTGCAGTCATGTTTTATTTAGGTGATATGAAAGATGCTTCCCTTTTATTTTTTGGACAGACGATCTTATTTGTGTTTCTATCGTATTTGAATTTAACAGAACGGATGTACATTTATATCTTTGGCGCTTATTTAACCATCTTCTTTGCCGGCTTCACATACTATTCCATTTTTATTATGGTACCAGGCGGCGGAGGACATTAAATGCAAAAAGAGACAAACCTCACCGGTTTGTCTCTTTTTCTATAATGAAAATCCATTTAAAAACGGATTTTGATCCTGCTCAGTCTGCACGTCAGTTTCAGGGCCATGTCCGCTTAACACCAATGTGTGCTCAGGCAGCGTAAGCAATTTTTCATGGATAGACGTAAGCAGCGTTTCTTGGTCGCCTCCATGTAAATCTGTACGGCCTATCCCGCCTTGAAACAGGACATCACCGGAAATCACCAGGTCGGCATCCTTCACGTAGTATGAAACGCTTCCTGGGGAATGTCCCGGTGTAAATAGCGTCTCCAGATAGAAAGGCCCGATATTCAGCTCACCGTCCCCTTCAATTAAATGATCTGCCGGCTTAGCTGTCACTTCTATCCCTCTCAGCATTCCTGAGCCATTCAATGAGGCATCTGTAAGCCAATTCTTTTCATTTTGATGCAGATAGACAGGAATATCCCATCTGTCTCTCACGTTATCCAGCGCCCCAATATGGTCAAAATGGGCGTGTGTCAGTAAAATGGCTAAAGGCGTTAATCCTTTTTCTTTTATGTATTGATTGATTTTATCTCCTTCGCCGCCCGGATCAAAAATCAGGCATTGATCATCACTGATTAAAAAATATGCATTCGCTTGAATCGGCCCTACAGGCATTCTTCTCCATTTCACTTTTCTCACCTCTTTCCTTTTTATGCTCCTATTATGAAGGTTTTTGAAAAAAGATTCAAACAATCGCTATGAAAACGCTATCGACAAACACACTGAAAACAGGTAGAATAAAAATGGAAAGAATTGCAGGTTTTTCAATGTAAAGGGGGCTGCGTAATGTTACTTGTCGTGATTTTCGGCCTTGTCGCTCTTTTCGCTTTATGGGGAGTCTTGCGTTCTGTGAAAAACAAAAATATACTTGGATTTTTATTAGCCGGAGCCACCTTGTGTGTGTTTGGCTGGTTTACAGTGATGACGGTGATAAACAGCGGTTATCCTACTGCACATTAAAACCTGTATCCAGTGGGATACAGGTTTATTTTTTATTGCTGTAAATGTTTATTCACGCTTTCTATTTTACTTTCAAGCGTCGTTTTTTTGTCCCGTCTGTCATCGATGCGAATGTTGGTCGCCACTCTGTGAAGCCCTTTTTGAAACGGCGCTTCGTGAATCGCCTGAATCACAGTGAAAAGGTCGCTGAGCTCGCCTTCAATCAATGTGTTCATCGGTGTCAGCTGATATTTGATTTTCCCTTCGGCTTTATAGCCATCTAAAATTTTCTGCACATCCGCCACATAGGCGCTTACACTAGGTGTTTCTGTTCCGATTGGGATAATGGTTACATCTGCGATAGCCATTAATTATTCCATCTCCTTTTTATCAATGATGATTGGCTTTATTTCATGTGATTTCAATGATATCATGCGCTCAAAATGAAACCCGTACAACGCATATTTTCCGTTCGGGGATACTTGTATCGGCTCCATTTCAGGCAAAGTAAAAAGATCCTGCACCTTTCCCGATTTCATATCAATCGCTGACAGCTTATATGCATCCCCGCTTTCTTTAAACGTATAAAACAGTCCGCCAGCCTCATCATAATCATACTCCATCGGAGCCAGGCTTGTATATTTGGTTTGGAGCGGCCATTCCGCTGTAACTGCTTCACCATTCGATTGCGGTGATGTAAACTCATACAAGCCGTTCTCTCCGGAACCTGCTTTGACGGTAAAGCTCATATCATGAAAAGAATCAAAGTAAAGGACACCCTCCTCGAGCCTTTTCTCCTTTTCAGAAGCAATATCATACGTATACAAAGGGCCTTCTTTATCGTTTCTTCCCTCTTTTAGATAGTCAAATGTGTTTTTTGAGGTCCAATGGACAAACGGAACCTGTATTGGACTTAAAGCAGACTTGTCTTTTTTTGCATCCACGTAATATGTATTGAAGTTCCAGTTTTCAGTGAATACCGTAACCATCATTTGATACGGATCATACTGATTCCATGCTGCCTCCAGCTCATACGTTTCGTATTCTTTCTGGTACAGCGTCTCCCCTTTCTGATTCAGCAAAACTACTGCTGTCTGTTGGCTATGCGTGATCTGCAGCAGAATCATCTGTTCTTTGGGATTGATTTGAACATCAACGATTTGACCATCCGTCTGATAGAGCTTTTCCGTTTTGCCATTAAAGATTTGATATGCAAGAAGCTCTGTTTTTGTCGGATTTGAGGCTGTATACAGAATTGTGTTGTTATTGAGCCAGCCTTCCGCTCCGTCCGCTTTTCCTGCTGGCAGCGGAACAATCTCTTTTTCCTCAATTTTTGCCGTCGCTGCCTGTTTTTGCTGCTGATGAGACGGTTCGCATGCCGATAAACAAACTAACAATGCTGACAGCAGAATCAAACAAACTGATCTCATCAGCCTCCCCCTCCGATCATATTTATTGTCCCATATTTGATACGGCACGAAAAAGAAAAAGTTTCAGTTAGTCAAGAAAAAATAACGACCTCCATAAGATCCCGCTTGTCGCCTGATAAATCTGTGTAAACTGCTCAAACGGCAAGGGATTTTGACCTTTTCCGAGTTCCACCGTATAACCTTCTTTAAAATAGTGATGAATAAACCAGTCGCGGAATCCCGCATAGCTGTCAATATCCTTGACACCTTTATAAATGTTTCCGCTTATCGTCTCAAAATCCTTTATTACAGAAGCCGATTCTTCGGGCTCAAGGCCTTTATATCCCCAATAGATTTCTTCTCCCTGAGTGTGAAGGGCCAGCAGCCTGTCAGGCGGATCCGCCGTTATCAGCTGCTGCATCGCAATGGATTCCGGCTCCGTGAGCGGAGAAATTCCAGGAAAATCTCGGTAGCTGGGCATTTTCGGTTTGCGGTACTTTTCAATTTCCCATAAAGACGGGAATTGTTTATTTAAATCAACGCCGTTAATATTTGCCTTCCATTCATTAAAATCCGGACGATGGCAGTTTAGTCTTTCAAGTTCATCTCTCCTGTCTCCCATGCCCGCTGACCCGTGTAAGACAAGATCAACACCATCCGGATTCACAAGAGGAACGAGAGACAGAGAGGTTCGGCTGAACAGCTCCAAAGGAGTAAAGCCAAAAAAATTAGTATTATGACATAAAGAGAGGCAATATTCCTTCAGCCATTTCAGCAGTACAGACGTGGTAATCCACTCATTCGCATGAAACGATGCATTCATGTGAACTTTTTTGGAGGTATGCTCGCCCCCAACTGTCAGCTCCCAGATCGGCCTGCCCAAAACGGAACGTCCGATTTCCCGGCATGAAACAAACGGAAACACATTGACTATTTTTTTTATTTCCTCTTCGACAGCAAGAGAGTCATAAATTTTTTCCTGCTCCAGCCAGTTATCAGCTGGCTGCAGCTGCAGCGGGTGTAAAAAGCGCTTTACTTCCTGAATGGATTGAAGCTCCTTATCATTGCCTTCTTCAATCTTATAACCAGGACAGTACAATTGATGTTTTTGTGCTGTTTGATTGGCACTTCTAAGCAATGTCTCATCTATCTTCAGTTCTCTTGCCACTAAAGCCAAATTGTGTTTAATCTCAGGTTTTATCGTAATAAACGCCATCATCATCCCCCTTTTTGTTACTATATGACGGCGTTTTTTAAAAAAGAAAGCCTCCCGCGTTTTTTGATACGGGAGACTTTATGATCATGAAGCCTGATCAAGAATTTGTTTTTCTTTTCTTTTTGACGAATTGTCCAGCCTTTCCTGATCATAAAATCGCAACAAATCTCCGTAAATGATTTCATCGGAAAGTGAAAGCTCCTGCTTCGCTTTATCTGCAAATGTTTCACATTGCTTTGCCTCTTTCAAAGGCTTTCCTGTCGCTTTGTCATAACATAGACCGTCAGTATACACGATCTGGTCTGTGATAAAGCTGCCATCACGCAGCACTGTAAAGTCCAGTTTATCGTCAGAAAGCAGATCGTTGCCGAATTGAATGAGGTTCTTTGTATCAATACCTAACAGATTCATCAGCGTCGGCCGGATATCGATTTGTCCGCCTACCTTGTCAATCGTTTTCGGCTTCTTGTCTGTAATTCCAGGAATATGAACGACAAACGGCACTTTTTGGAGCTGCACTTCTTCAAATGGTGTAATTTCTTTCCCTAAGAATTGCCCCATCGCTTCATTATGGTTTTCCGATATCCCGTAATGGTCACCGTATAAAACAATAATGGAGTTATCATATAAGCCGTCTTCCTTCAGCTTTTCGATAAACCGTTTCAGCGCCTCATCCTGATAACGCACAGTCGGGAAATACTTGTTTAACGTTTGGCTGCTTGAATCATATTCCTCAATCAATTTGTCCTCTTCATCAAGATCAAACGGAAAGTGGTTCGTGAGTGTGATCAGCCTAGAGTAAAACGGCTGAGGCAGGTTTTTCATCAGCTCTGAAGACTGTTCAAAAAATTCTTTATCCTTCAGCCCCCAGCCGACTGAATTATCGTCAGTAACATCATACGATTCAATATCAAAAAATGAATCATACCCAAATGAATCGTACATTAAATCGCGATTCCAAAAGCTTTTATTATTGGCATGGAGCACCGCTGAATAATACCCGTTATTTTTGAGAATCTCAGGCGCGGCCATGTATTGATTGCCCGCATTTGTAAAGAACACAGCGCCTCGCCCAAGCGGATAAAGTGAATTGTCCACGATAAATTCAGAATCAGAGGTTTTCCCCTGCCCGGTTTGGTGGTAAACATTACTAAAGTGATAGCTTTCTTTTATAAAATCATTCAAAAACGGGGTGATTTCTTTTCCGTTCACCTTTTCATTGATCACAAAGCTTTGCGTCGACTCTAGAGATACAAGTATGACGTTTCTGCCTTTTGCGGCGCCAAATAAGTTCTTATTGGCATCTTTCGCATTGGCTGTGACATAGTTTTCGATTTCCGTCAGGCTGTTGCTGTCAGCCAGCGCTCTTTGCGCGGATTGCTTCGACTGAAGTACTCCGTCATAAATATGAAAATTAAACAGGCTGATATTTTTAACGAGCATTTCTCTGTCAAATGAGCGTGTCAATAGCTGCGGCCGTTCTGCCTCAGACAGACCTAAGTTGAAGAAATAAACGGAAGCCACAAACAAAAAATATGCCGCCCGTTCATTTTTCGTGGAGGGGATATCTGATTGAAAGGCTTTTTGACGCATATGTAGCCATATTAAAATCACGATATCTACAGCCAAAAGGAGGTCTGTCGGCTCAAGAAGCGTTCCGATGCTGCTTCCCAGATCACCCATATTGCTCGTTTGAAAAAGAACCGGAATCGTTAGGAAATCATTGTAAAAACGATAAAAAACCATATTCGCCAGCAAAACAAACGTGACAATACAACTCATGGCAATAATGTAACGATTTCTGTTTCTTCCCTTTAAAAACAGGCTGAAGCCAAAAATAAGCAGCAAAAAGCTCAATGGGTTGATAAACAGAATAAATTCCTGCGTAAGATTGTCAATTTTAATATGGAAACTGGTTTTGTAAACAACATACGTTTTCAGCCACATCATTAAAATGGCAATCAGCATAAATGAAATCATCGAAAAAAACGTTTTTCGCATTTCAACCTCCTATGCAGCACGCTCAAAAAAATCAGTCTATTCTCAACATTCTCATTAACACATCAAATTAAATCTTAACCTGAACATAACAAAAAATCAATTTCATTTTCACAAATTTAACAATTTTGGTGTTTCAGCCATTCATTTTTAGCGATCCAAGCTCCTCCGATAACGCCCGCATTATTTCCAAGCGCCGCAATAGATAGATCAGCCGCTTCCGCAGCGCGCGGAAAGGCACATATACGGAATGTTTTTTCGACTTTGGATCTCAGCAATTCTCCGGCTTTTGAAACGCCGCCGCCGAGAACAATTTTTGACGGATTAAGCGAGCTGGCCAGATTGCCAAGCACCAAGCCGAGATGCTTTGCTACATAATCGACAACTTCGAGAGCTAATTCATCATTTTCATTTGCAGCTTCAAATACATCTCGAGCCGTTAAATGCTCAGATGCTTTTAATTGTGTCGGCTTTTTAGCTTCTGCAATTTTCTCTTTTGCAATTCTAACAATGCCAGTTGCCGACGCGATGGTTTCAATACAGCCTGTTTTACCGCAGTTGCACGGCGCCCCGCCTTCAGGGATGCTGCAAATATGGCCGATTTCTCCGCCAGCGCCATTTATTCCGTGCACAATCTCCCCATTCACAATAATACCGCCGCCAACTCCTGTACCTAGTGTAACGAGAATGACGTCTTTTGCTCCGTCACCCGCCCCCTTCCACATTTCTCCGAGCGCGGCAATATTCGCATCATTTTCTATAACCGCTGGGATGCCTGTTTCCGTTTCCAGATGATTTTTTAAAGCATAGTTTTTCCAGCCAAGATTCACTGTTTCATAAACGACCCCAGTTGCCATATCTACTGGCCCTGGTGCGCCCATTCCTATATATTTGACGATGTGCTTTGGTTTATGAAGCTCATCCAGCTTGCTGTCAATCGCTTTTGCTATTGTCACGGTAATGGTATCACCGGACTTATCGGTCGGCACTTCCCATTTATGCTGAATCTCTCCATATTGATTAATAAATGCGAGTTTTATCGTCGTTCCTCCAAGATCAATGCCCGCAAACCATATCTCGTCCATTTTTATCACCTTAACCTTTACGTAAATCTCTTTCGTTTCTTTGTTTGTTCCAGCTCTTTATGAAGGACAGCTGCGGCTTTAGCCCACTGCTCCTTCTCAATCATATGATTTATATATAGTTCCTTTAATTCATCGAGCATAAACTCAATTTCAAGCTCCCTGTCACCAAAGTAAACAATGTGTCCAAATGTTTTTAATAGCTGCTGTACATCATAAAATGTATTCATATTCCTCACCAATCTTGATCTTAACTATCAATAGCGTAGTCATAAAGAACCCGCCAGTCAAGAAGAAAACGCTGACAAAAATACCCGGAATTCATTCCTTGGCAAATTCAACGCTTTCTCATCTAGTCATTTATTCTTGTTTATTTTCAATTTCCTGCTGCAGTTTTTTGTAATGCTCTTCCTTCGGCTCCAGCTTTACAGCGGTCCTGATTGCCTTGTCAGCTTGACCAAGTTCATTTTTTTCCGCATACAGCAATGCTAAATAGTAATAGGACGTATGGTTTTTAGGCTCTTTTTGCACAGCTCTTTCTAAAAGAGAAATCGCCTGATCATATTCGCCGATTTGAATATCAGAAACGGCCAGGATTTTCAGAAGATCAGCTGAAGCGTCTTTCTGCTCAGCTTCACCGTTCAGCAGTTCGGTTACTTCTTTATATTTTCCTTCCTGGTAAAGCTCACCTGCCTGCTGAATCAGCGCTGTCTCCTGATGGGACGGTGAATGTAATCCGTAATAGAGAAACCCGCCGGCCAGGGCAACCAGCAGAATCGCTGACACCAATTTTTTGCCCAAGGCTTTTGTTTTTGGCAAACCAAGTGCTGCCGCAGCAAGAAAACCGCCGACCAAGCCGCCAATATGCCCTGAATTATCAATATGCGAAACCGCAAAGCCAAAACCCAGGTTTATCAGGATAATAACAATAATATTTGTGCCTATTGTTTTTAGAAACATTTTTCGATTTGACACAGCTACATACAGCAATGCGCCTAAGCAGCCGAATATGGCGCCTGAAGCACCGGCTGAAGGATAAGGACTGAACACGAAGCTGGCGATCGATCCTGTGATACCCGCCGCCAAATAAATCAGCAAGAATCTTCCTGATCCATACATGCGCTCAACAGCGGTTCCGACCGACCATAAAGCCAGCGTGTTAAAGGCTAAATGCGCAAGGCCGATGTGAAGCACAATCGGCGTCAGCAGGCGCCACCATTCTCCGTCTGCAATCAGGCCGTTTTCCTTAGCGCCGAAAGCAACAAGCGTTTCCGTATTGGTGCTTCCGCCGTTTATTTCGAGCAGGAAAAACATCACGAGCTGCAGCGCGATGAACAAATATGTAAAGATCGGCTTTCCGTTCTGGAAAAACGCCTCTTCTTTTTTCCGCTGTTCTTCTTGTTTCTGCACTAGTGAAAAAAAGCGTTCTTTTGCCATTTGGGCGTGTTCCAATGAGTCTCGGTCTTCTGTCCATTCAACAGCTTCAAATGATGGAAAAATGGCTTGCAGATCTTCATGAAGTGACGTACCAGTCACAAGTGCAGTTTCAACGGATACCTGTCCTTTTTCAAAAGGCTTGTCGGCGATTTCCTGCCAGTCATCGACAGGTGCTTCCGCTGAGATCAGCACATTCAGCAGCTTCAAATGCCGCTTGCCGATAGACTTCCTGACATGCTCTATTCGCTCCGCCTGCACTTCTATGTCCCTTGCAATTTCTTGGCGAAAATCAATATTCTGTTTAAAGAGGCGAACCAGATCATGAGAGGATTTGTCCGGTGCTTCCAGCCATATTTCATCAGATTCACCCGATTGTATGACGCCATACCCTCTCCTTACTAAATGCGCCGCGACATTCCAATATGTATACTCCAACAAATACATGTTTACCGCTCCAATGGTTTTTTTTCATTATAACAGCTGGTGCTCTTGACGCCTACTAAAAGCAAAAAATCCCGTGAAAACGGGATTTTTAAAAAGCTTGCTGTATAAACTTATTGCGGATAAATGGAATTTTTAAAAAAAGATGAATAAAGGACCGTCTGATCCCAGGCTGGCTGAGTACGGTATTCATGAGACGGTAACGGTTTTGGTAAAACATCACGGCAGAAACAGCGCAAATGGCATAGATCATAAATTTTTTCATTATATCCCTCCTGCCATTAGGGTTTGTTATTCTTTCTGATTTATTCTTGATGAAGGGACGAGCTATGAAAAACAAGAAATGATTCGACCCTCAGTAACCAGCATTTGAACCGGGATATCATGTGACAGATGCGGCACGTGATCATACAGCTGGCATTCTAAAAGCAAAGAAACTGTGTTCCCTTTATAATCACTTAAATAACGATCATAATAACCGCCGCCAAAGCCAATCCTATAGCCGTCAGGATCAAAACATACGCCAGGCACGATTATCAAATCAATCTGTGATTGGACCACTTCATGCGTTTTCTCAATGATCGGCTCCTGAAGTCCGGCGTAAACCGTTTCAAGCTGATCATCCGCTTGAAATGTGCGGAACTGCATCCTTTTCGTATCAGGATCACACTTTGGAATACAAACTTCTTTCCCTTCCCCCCAGGCTTTTTCGATGATCGGCCGTGTCGGTACCTCCAGCCCTCTTGAAATGGTGACGGCTATGGTGCGGGCATTCTGCCATTCTTGGAGAGAAAATAAACGCTCGTTGATACACGCAGTTTTCTTAGACCATTCTTTACTTGTTATCGCTGATACTTTTTCCATTGTCTTTTTTCTTAATTGTGATTTCATTTTTATCCCCCTCGGAATAGAAAAAAGCCAGAACCTTTTTCAAAGCTCTGGCTTTTTTCTTACACCTCAAACAGCTATGCTGTTATTTTGTTTCACGGTGTAACGTAGATTTTTTATCACGTGGGCAATATTTTTTAAATTCAACGCGGTCTGGATTGTTGCGTTTGTTCTTTTTAGAAATATAGTTACGCTCACCACATTCTGTGCAAGCCAAAGTAATATTAACGCGCATTGTTTTCCCTCCAAACTAAATATCATTTACTTATTCAGACTTATATATAATACCACTATAATGGACGGAATGCTAGGATGTTTTTCAATGAAATCATGAATTATTGGATAGACGCTGATAAAGCTGTAAATAGGATGCTGTGATGATCTGTGGATAATGCAGTTTCATCACCCGTTCTCGGCCCGCTTCTTTTATCCGGCAGGCGTTTTCTTCATCTATTAATACGTTGTGAAGCCTATCCGCCGCTTCCCGTTCTTGCGAGAAATCAGCTGCAATTGCAGTTTTGTTATGAACGGCAAAGTCACAAAAACCGCCCGACTGCGATACGGCTGTCAGCACGCCTTGTTCCATGCTTTCTTGTGCAGCGAGCCCAAAGGGTTCATAAATGCTTGGGAAAACAGCCATTTCACATTGAGACAGAAACGTCACGATCTCTCTTCTATTTAAAAAAGGATAAAACATTACACTTTGCTTTATGCTCAACTGCTCAGCCAGTTTCTTATAGGATGCCAATAACGGCCCTTGTCCGGCTAGCACCAACTGAAGGTCAGGCCGGCATTTGTTCAGAATAGAAAATACCTTCAACAGCTGTGAAAACCCTTTTTCCGGAACAAACCTTCCAAACGAAAACAAGTATCTTTTATATATCAACCTTTCGGCTAGACCTATTTTCGCCTCCAGTGACAGAGGGCTTGGGATGACGGTTATTTTTTCACGAAACGGATACGCCTTACTAATCGATCTCTTCATAAAAGTGCTTAACACAATCAATTCGTCGGAAATGTCGATGAGGAGCCGCTCCGTCAGCAGCCTGTACGGATGAGGTATTTCTTTGCACACCTGCTTCCTTCCGCTTTCAAGCCCGTGGATCGTTGCAGCAAGCGGAATGCTGAGCTGCTTTTTCAAATAATGAGCGGCAGGGGCCGTCATGTCATCATGGGCATGAATCAGATCAAAGCGTTTATTGCATGACAACACTTGCTGAACCATTCTAACATTGACATCAGCTATAAAGTCTTCAACATTCGCATAGGAAGATAGCTTCCTGCTTGGAGCGCAGACTGTTATGTTGATATGCGGATTTAAATAGGATATAAGACGGCTTAAATGAACACCAAGCCCGCTTTTCGGTTTATAAGGATGTTCGAATGAAAGCATAAGGATGTTCATTTCTCTCTTCCCTCACTGCGATAGCAGGTGTAGGCAGAAAATTGCTCCTCCCACCTGGTATGTGCTTCTGCATTGCGAAAACTGTTTATGTCGCTGACACCGTTTTCTGCAAGTAAGGTGTCCTCTGTTTCAGCTAGTTTGAGAGAAACATTCATTGAATTCAGTATTCTGTATTCAGCACGATACAAAGCATGACCAGGCACCTGAACAATGAGCCATTTCCCTTTATCCCGTTTTATGCGTTTCGTCCTGACAGCTTCTATACCGTTTCTTTTCATAAAAATACGGATTTCTTTTATCATGTCGGGCGTTTTTTCGAAAAGTACGGTTTCTGCCAGTTTCATCGTCTGAACTGACAGATTCCATCGGACTGTCAATGTGTGAGAGTTTTGGATATTCATGTCGAATACGTCCCTAAAAAAAGGAATCCCCCTTCGAATGTTATAAGGAAATGAGTGTTGGTCCATAGGCTTCTCACAATCTCCTTTCCTTCCATTGGCTCGGTGATCCTATTAAACCATTACACATAAAGGAAGAAAAGAAAGATTTCTCGACAAAAACTCGTTTTTTTCGCGAATTCCTTTAGAATCCACTTGTTTTATGGTATAAAAAAGAAGGATAAAAAAAGAATAGAAGGTGATGAAACGTGGAAATTGCTATTATTGCGTTGTTTATCGTCAGTATAGCGCTAATTGCATTCTCATATTCTCAACGAGATCCGATGAAAGATGTCGAGCAGGAGCTTGAAACATTGCAGCTTTCTGCTATGCAGGAAATTTATAAGCTCAAAAAGAAAATGACGGTGCTTGAGGAAGAATTACTTGAAACAAACCTTGTGATCCGCAAAGCAAAGAACAGCGGCATCAATCAAAAGATCGCCAAGCAAATACTTTCTAAATATAATAATGGCATGTCAGCTGAAGCAATTGCTAAAGCTGAGCATGTATCAGTAGAAGACGTGAATACGATTATAAAAGATAATGAGAAGGTGCTCGTATGACAAAACGAGGCATTCAGGCATTTGCCGGCGGTATCATATTAGCGACAGCCGTTCTCGCAAGTGTTTTTTATCTGACAGATGAAGATCAAGCAGCTGCTGTAAAAGAACAAAAAACAGTAACCGAGCAAGACGTAAACAATTATCTCGATTCTAAAAAAATGGTTTCTGTTAACCGTGATGAATATCAAAAGCTTCTCGACTCAAAAGAGAAATCTCTGAGCGATGACAGCAGCTCAGACTCGAAAACAGGCAAAGTAAAAACGTACAAGCTCATCATTAAAGACGGCATGAGCACCGCAGATGTATCAGCTATTCTTGAAAAAGAAGGCATTATTGCTTCAGCTGAAGACTTTAATGACTATGTGATAGACGCGGGGTATCACAAGGAGATCCGTGCCGGTGAATTTAAAGTAAAATCAGATATGAGCTTCAAAAAAATCGTTAAAACATTAACACGATAAAAAAACAGGCTATGTTAACAGCCTGTTTTTTTTATCCGAATTTCCCTGTAATATAATCGAGTGTTCTTTGATCTCTCGGCTGAGAGAACATTTTATTTGTATTGTCGCATTCAACAAGCTCACCCATGTAGAAAAATGCAGTTTGATCAGAAACCCTCGCTGCCTGCTGCATGTTGTGCGTCACGATAACGATGGTGTATTTATTTTTCAGCTGAAGAATGAGCTCTTCAATTTTTCTCGTCGAAATTGGATCTAACGCAGATGTCGGCTCATCCATCAGCAAAATATCAGGGTTTGTCGCAAGAGCTCTGGCGATACAGAGACGCTGCTGCTGACCGCCTGATAATGAGAGTGCAGATGAATGCAAACGATCCTTCACCTCATCCCACAGCGCCACGTCTTTTAATGACTTTTCTACAATGTCTTGCAGCTTCTTTTTATTTTTGATGCCGTGGACTCTCGGTCCGTAAGCGACATTATCAAAAATTGATTGCGGAAACGGGTTTCCTTTCTGAAATACCATGCCGATGTTTTTTCTCAAATCTACGATATCGACTTTATCTTTTAAAATGTTGCTGCCCTTATAGTTCAGCTCACCTGCAAGCTTTACATTCGGCGTCATTTGAATCATTAAATTCAATGTTTTAATAAATGTTGATTTGCCGCATCCTGACGGCCCGATAATCGCCGTAACTTCGTTTTGATTAATGCTCAAATTGATATTTTTTAAGGCATGGTTTTCTCCATACCATAAATTCATTCCGTTGACTTGATAAACTTCCTGTTTCTTTACAGCTTCGGTAGCAATACTCATTGCCGCCCTCCTATCCGAATTTCCCGTTAATGTAATCCTCTGTTTTTTGCTGCTTCGGACTTGTAAAAATTTGTTCGGTCTGTCCGTATTCAACGATTTCGCCGTTTAAAAAGAAAGCCGTCCGGTCAGACACCCGCAGAGCCTGCTGCATATTATGAGTGACAATGATAATTGAGTATTCGCTTTTCAATTCCGTAATCAATTCTTCTATTTTCGCATTTGAAATCGGATCAAGCGCTGAAGCAGGTTCATCAAGAAGAAGAACGGCCGGCTTCATTGCAAGCGTTCTGGCAATACATAAACGCTGCTGCTGACCGCCTGATAACGAAAGCGCGGATGAATGCAAACGGTCCTTTACTTCATCCCAGAGCGCCGCTTTTGTTAAGCTTTCTTCCACGATGTCGTCTAGCACTGCTTTGTTCCGCTCACCGGCATATTTTAATGCATGCGTGATATTATGGTAGATCGATTTCGGAAATGGATTCGGCTTTTGGAAGACCATGCCAATTTCTCTTCTTAAGCTGACAACGTTTATATTGCTTCCCAGTATATTTAATCCTTCATACAAAATTTCACCATCGCTTCTTGCAGAAGGAATTAAGTCATTCATTCGGTTAATATTTCTTAAAAAAGTAGATTTGCCGCATCCTGACGGCCCGATCAAAGCGGTTACCGCATTTTTTTCAATCTTCATATTCACATCACGAACAGCCTGTTTGTTTCCGTAGAAAATAGACAGATCCTTCACCTCGAGCACATTTTGCTGCTGAGGAATCATTCCCACTCTCTCAGGCTTTTCTTTTACCATTTGTTCAGACATTGTTTTCGCCTCTTTCCGGTCTAATTTGCCGTAAGCTTTTTATAGATTATTGTTCCAAGCCATCTCGCCGCGAGATTGAAGACAAGAACTGAAATCACCAGCACTGCAGAACCGCCGTTGGCAATCGCTTCAGCATCCGGAATCATCCCTTGCGTATTTACGTTCCAAATGTGGACCGCAAGTGTTTCAGCGGGTCTGAAAATATTAAGCGGCGATGTTTCAGAAAACGGATTCCACTCTGCAAAATTGAGGCGCGGCGTTGTAAGTCCTGCTGTAAATAATAAAGCCGCTGCTTCTCCGAACACCCTCCCTGACGCTAAAATGGCACCTGTGATGATGGAAGGGATTGCGCTTGGTATTAATACGGTTTTTACGGTATGCCAGCGAGAAACACCTAGAGCGAGCGATGCTTCCTTCAAATCTGTAGGGACTGAACGGACCGCGTCTTCTGTCACACGTACCATAACTGGAAGGTTAAATACTGTTAATGCCAGCGCCCCGCCTATGATCGTATATCCCCAGCCTGTCAGGTTAACAAACATCAGTAATCCGAACATTCCAATGACAATGGACGGAAGAGATGAAAGGACCTCAATACATGTTCTGATAAAATCTGTCACTTTGTTGTTAGGCGCGTATTCCGCCATGAACACGCCGCCGCCCACTCCGAGCGGGATGGTAATCAGCATCGTGATAAACAAAATATAGAAGGAGTTAAACAGCTGGTCTCGTATTCCGCCTCCTGCGGCGATGGCGCTGGATTTTGTCGTAATAAAGTCTAAGCTGAGCTGAGAAACACCGTTAATAATAATATAGGAAAACAAACCGACTAGAATCGCGGCGATAATGGCTGCGCATAAACCGAACATTCCAGTCGCCAGTTTATTAGTTAATTTGCGGTTCATTACACTTTCCTCCTAGATGACAAGTAGCGAATAAGCAGGATGAACAAGAATGACATCACCAGCAACACAAGTCCCATTGACCACAGCGTATTATTTTCAACGCTTCCGTATGTGGTATGGCCCATATTCAGCGTAATAATGGTTGTCAATGTTCCTGCGGTGTCAAGCAGACTTTCAGGCAAAACTCTTGTATTTCCAATCACCATTTGAACAGCCAGAGCTTCACCAAACGCACGCGCCATACCTAGGACAACGGCAGTCATTAATGTCGGAAAAGCTGCAGGGATGAGTACTTTTCTAATGGTCTGCCATCTTGTCGCACCGAGAGCGTAAGAACCTTCTCTTAAGCTTTTCGGAAGTGATGCCATCGCATCAGCTGAGATAGATGTGATCGTCGGCAGAATCATAATGGAAAGTACAATCGTTCCCGCCAATAAACTGTGTCCTGTTCCGCTCGTTTTGAACTGAGCAATAAAAGGCACCAAAACTGTAAGACCTATGAATCCATAAACAACAGATGGGATGCCGACCAATAATTCGATCACCGGCTGCAGCACTTTCTTTCCCCAATTCGGCGCAATTTCCGTCATAAAGATCGCACCTGCTATGCCGAGTGGGGCAGCAATGAGAGCGGAGAGAATCGTTACTGCAAATGAGCCAAAGATAAATGGCAGCACTCCGTATTTCGGATCAGAATCTGTAGGGTTCCAATTCAGACTGGTTAAGAATTCAATTGGGCTTACACCATTTACTAGAAAAGATTGCAGCCCCTTAATACCGAGGAAAATGGTGATTGCCACAGATGCCGCTATCATTATAAGCGCGCAGGCTGTCACGATCATTCTTCCCCGAATTTCATCCAATTGCCGGTTTTGCCTTGAGCTGATTAAACGTTCGCTCACAGACATATTTTCTCTATTGTTTATCATCGTTTTACACTCCTATGAATGTGTTAAGAGGAGAAACGGAAGTCTCCGCACTCCTCTTTTTATTTAGATCAGCTTTGCTTCCCTTTGGCATCGCGAGTCACTTTCATGTCAGTAACCGGAATGTACCCTTGGTCAGTTACAATACTTTTTTGAATGTCTTCACTTTTTAGATAATCAAGAAATTCTTTCGCTAGATCTTTCGCTTCGCCTTTTGTATAAGAATGCTGATAAGCCCAGATCGGATACTCGCCAGTTGTAACGTTTTTCGCTTCTGGCTTCACTCCGTCAATGGATAAAGCTGTTACTTTGTCATCTGTTAAATATGAGAATGCAAGATATCCAATCGCTCCCGGAGTGTCAGCAATGATTTTTTTCACAGTGTTGGAAGAATCCTCAGTAATGCCTTCTGCCGGTTCTTCTCCGTCAAGCGCGTATTTTACAAATGTCGCACGTGTACCTGAAGAATCAGGACGGTTTACAAGCGTAATTTTTTGGTCCTTGCCGCCAAGCTCTTTCCAGTTTTTGATTTTGCCAGTGAAGATTTTTTTCAATTCATCTTTTGAGATATCTTTTACACCTGTATCAGGGTTTACAGCCGCTGCCATACCGACTACTGCAACTTGATGATCGACAAGCGCTTTTGCGTCGATGCCTTCTTTTTCTTCAGCAAAAACATCTGAATTTCCGATTTGCACAGCCCCTTCAGAGACCTGAGAAAGCCCTGTTCCAGAACCCCCTGCTTGTACCTGTATATCAGCATCAGGGTTTTCTTCCATAAATTTTTCTGCAGCTGCAAGTACTAATGGCTGCATGGCCGATGAACCAGAAATGGTTAAAGAACCTGATGCCTTTTCTTCTCCTTTTGCAGAGCCGCTATTTGATTTTTCACTATCTCCTGCGTTTCCGCATGCAGCTGCAACCATCATAAAAGCAGCCATTAGAAGCATAAGCACCAATTTGTTTTTTTTCATTTCCTGAATTCCCCCTGCGTATAATGTGTAATTTGTCCTACACGTTTAGAGTAAAGGTTCTATGTAAAATAGGTTTAAATCGAATGTTAAGGTTTTGTAAATCCGTGCATTTTTTTGTATAAAAAAAACGCCCACATGATGTGGACGTTTCTGTTTAGTTAGCAGAAGACGAGGTGTTTTCTGCTTTTTCTTCGATTTTGTCTTTATTCTTTTGCTGAGTATCTTCTTTGTCCTGCTTCGATTTCAGCTCAAAATATTTATCCAATACTTCTCTGCCGATTTCGTTCGTAATTGAATATCTGTCATTATAATCAATGTAGGTCCAAGGGACCACCACGGAAATGGCGATCTCAGGATTATCAGCAGGTGCATAAGCGACAAGTGTCGTATTATAAGTTGCTGTTCCTGTTTTTGATTTATCTGGTCCATCATAGAAAGACTGCGCTGTCCCTGTTTTAGCAGCCGGTTTATATGATGCTGAAGCAAGTTGGCCTGCGGCTGTCCCTTTAGTAGCGACCCTTCTAAAGCCAGCCTGAACCTCTTTAATATAGCTACTCTTCATATCGACTTTATTCAATACTTCAGGCTGAACAGCTTCAACGACAGCACCGATCCCTTTTTTCGCATCTGACTTTCTGACTTCTTTTACAAGCTGAGGCTTTAAGCGGTAGCCGCCATTTGCTATGGTTGAGACATATTGGGCCAATTCAAGCGGTGTATACGTATCATACTGCCCAATCGCGTAATCAAGCAAGAAACCTGATAATCTGTCTGTACCTTTATATCCCGTCATTTCATTTGGTAGATCAATTCCTGTTTTTACCCCTAAACCAAATTGGCTGAAATAATTTCTGAACGTGTCAAACGCAGAAGTATCAAGAGGCAAGGATTGGTGAGGTTTATATTCACCTTTACCAACTGCTATCGCTGTCTTAAACATAAACACGTTAGAAGACTTCTCCAAAGCAGTTTGAATACCAACCGGACCTAAGTTTTGCCAAGACTTTTTTCCCCTTTTGTCTTGACCGATATATAATGGTTCGTCCTTAAATATCGTATTCAAATTAATGGCTCCAGTTTGAAGACCGGTCAAAACAGTTGCACCTTTAACAGCTGATCCCATAGCGTAGGATGAAGTCATATTTCCTAATGCATAATCATCAAACTTATAGGCTCCATTTTCTCGTTTAATCTGCTTACCTGCCATTGTCAGCACTTCACCGTTTCTTGGATCCATCATGACAACGAATGCACGGTCTAACAATTCGGTGCTTGGTCTTGCTTTAGCAGCTTTAAGTTTCTTTTCAATAATTTTTTCGACTGATTTTTGCAAATCAATGTCAATTGTAAGCACAAGATCTTTACCGGGTTTGCCTTCAGAAACGGTTTTCGTTCCCGTGACATTGCCCTTTGAATCTGTGATGTTTTCGACTTTTGCTTTTTGTCCCTGCAAAAGGCTTTCGTATTGGTATTCCAGATAACTTTTTCCGACCCTGTCATTTCGACTATAGCCAAGCGACAGATAATGGTCGAGCAAGTTGGACGGTAATCCTTCATCAGAGCTGGAAACACTTCCGAGCACTGAGCGGAGAAGATTTTTGTACGGATATTCACGTTCCCAGTCTGACGTGACATCAACACCCGGCAGTTCATCTAAATGTTCACTCACAACTGCCATTTCTTTCGCTGATACATCTTCATTTTTGATGTATTGCGGTGTTAACGCATATCCGGAGTCCATCTGTCTTTTAATGGCGAGAATCTGCATGTCTTTATCAGTCAATTCATTCAGCTGCTTATCGGTAATCCGTTTCAGCTGGAGCTGATATAAATCATCATCTGATAATTTTTTATTTTCTACCTGCTGTCTTTCCTTAGAAGTAATCAGCTTTTTCGCTTCTTTTGGCCTTGTCAAAATCCAATAATCTTTTTTATCCCGTTCTGTTACTTTTTTTGTATCGACTTTAATCATATCCGCCAGCTTCTTTGCGATTTTCAAACGCTGTTCTTGCGTTGTAGATTTAGATCTCGTGTATGTAATCGCATTTAAAGCCTTATTTGTCACAATGGCATTGAAATTTCGATCATAGATTTTCCCGCGCGGCACCGCCGAGCTGACTTCACTTTGTTCCTGCTGATTGGCTTGATTTTTGTAATCATCGCCTTGAACGATCTGTTTAATGCCAAGCTCCACAATAATCCAGGTGAAAATGACAAAAGCGGCCAAAAATAAAATATTCAGCCGGATCGGAAGCGACTTCTTTTTCTCTTTATGATTTTGCTTTTTTTGTTTATTTCTCCTCATAACATCACCTTTTCTATTTACAGAAAGAAAAGACACTCAAGTAAGAGTGCCATTTTTCATTTTAAAGGTTTTTTCGACTTTTTTCTACAGATAACCCCTTTTTGCCAAAAAATTATCTTTGGCCCTTTAAAAGGTTCGGTTCAGTCACCCGGCCCTGGCCGTCTTCTTCCATAGTTTCATGTTCCTCATCTTTCTCTTTAAAACGAATATCCTTGACAAAGTAATAAATCAGCGGATGTCCGATGCCCAAGATAGCAAGCGACAACGGTATACCTATATCTTCTTTTAAAAGGGCCACGATAAGAAGAAAGCATAAAATCGAAACAATTCTGCCGGCGTTTAGAAAAAGTTCTCTCAGCACGATATATTCAATTCTCGCTTTTCTGGCATGTCTGGCCCGGCCTATGACATCATATGTAAGCGATACATAAGGCACGAGCAGGAGAGGATAGCCGATCGCTATAAACACACCGTACGTCAATAATGTCGTAAAACTCATATGAAAGAGTATCAGAAACAACGCACCATACAGAATAAGACCGCCAAGCAAAATTGATTTTTTACGGGCCTTTTTCTTGATTAGCCTTGATGCAAAATAATAGGCAAAAAAGGAAACAGCTGAGTTGACGAGACCAAAGGTTCCGAGAGCCAGTTCGCTGTTTGTCTCAATAAACACAAAAACACTGATTAGAAAGACGAAAATCCCTTCTCTCAAGCCCTGAAAAAAATGCGCATTTGTAATTCGCCGCCAATTCATATTCGTGTGGCGTTCTCCAAATACCTTACTCAGCATAAAATGGCCCTTTGATTCTCTCCGTTTTAGGAAGAAGCTCATCACGACAGCCAGTGCAAATAAACTGAGGGAGAGACTGAAAATGACAGTGTAACCCGTATTATTTTCAAGTCTTGAGATGACAAATCCTGCAACAATCGGACCAATCATTCCTGCGGATGAGGACAGGATGCCCATAAAGCCGTTGAAAAAATCCCGCGTATCAGGCTCTGTTATTTCAAAGGTGAGCACATTAAACGCGAGCCAGTAAAATCCATAGCCTACTCCGAGCACCGCTCCGATGAGAACAAGACGTGATGCAGCCGTTTCCCCAGCCAGCAGCACACTTAAATAAAATGCTGCTAAAAAAATCACTCCGAATCTGAGAATGAAAACCCTGTCTATTTTTTTGGCTAACCGGCCAGCTAAATAAAATGTTATCGGCTGCATCGTCACAATCGATAAGTTGTATATCGCCAAGTCAATAAATTTCCCTGACTGCTTCCAGAGATACACATTCACAAATGTATTGGACAGCGCAATTCCTAACGAGTAAAGACCGCCAACGGTCAGCAGAAGGAGTAATCCTTTATTTACATCTACATCGCCAATTACCTTTTTTAGTTTGCTCATTACTGACTCCCCTTTACTACCCCTTAGTCTGTCTCACTGAAACGGAGATATGTAAAGAGAAGACATAAAAAAACAAGGCCCTTTTATGAGGACCTTGTTTTGCGTTATTATTTTGCTTCGCTGTAAAGACGAGCAACTTCGTCCCAGTTTACCACATTCCAGAAAGCTGAAATGTAATCAGGACGGCGGTTTTGATAGTTCAGGTAGTAAGCATGCTCCCAAACATCAAGACCTAGGATAGGCGTTTTGCCTTCAGAAAGCGGAGAATCTTGGTTTGGCGTGCTTGTGATTTCAAGTTTGCCGTTGTTTACAACAAGCCATGCCCAGCCTGAACCGAAACGTCCAGCTGCTGCTGCAGCGAATTGTTCTTTGAATTTGTCAAAGCTTCCAAATACACTGTTGATCTCTTCAGCAAGCTCGCCAGTTGGCTCGCCACCGCCGTTTGGAGATAAAAGTGTCCAGAATAATTTGTGGTTCGCATGTCCGCCGCCATTGTTGCGGACTGCTGTGCGGATGTTTTCAGGAACAGAATCTAAATCTGCAACAAGCTCTTCAACTGATTTGTTTGCAAGAGCAGTGTTTCCTTCAACCGCTTTGTTTAAATTTGTAACGTATGTGTTATGGTGCTTCGTATGGTGAATATTCATAGTTTCCTTGTCGATATGCGGTTCTAAAGCATCGTACGCATAAGGTAGTTCTGGAAGTTCGTAAGCCATGATAATTCCTCCTTAATATATATGTACTGAAATGCCGCTTTACAGCGAGCCTTTCTTCATTCAATGTAACAAAAGAACGCCATGTAATCAATGAAAAAGCTCACAATTTGGCTATTTCAGCAGACATATTTCACTTTAACCGTTACTTTGTCACCTTAAACCTCCTGAATGGCATCTTTAAAGAACAGTCCATAAAAAATATCCGATCATTAGAAGCTGAATAATTCCCTTTGCAATGACACCCGTTAAAAAGCCGATCAATGAGCCTAGCCCAATTTTAAACGCTGATTTTACATCTTTTTGATGTACGATAAGCTCTGCACAAACAGCCCCGATAAACGGCCCTAGTATGATTCCTGCAACCGGAATCACAAATGGTCCGATTAACAAACCGATCGTACTTCCCCAAATAGCAGCTTTGCTTCCGCCGAACCTTTTTACACCAAGCAGGTTGGAAACATAATCTGCAGCGAATAATACTGCGGCGAATACAGCTTCAACCAGCCAGAACATATAGGAATACGGACTGAAAGAAAACAAAAATCCGTATAATACAAAACCGGCTACAATAAATACAACACTTGGAATAACAGGGTACACAAGCCCGATAAAAGCAATGATAAATAGTGCCGCGATCAACAGCCAATACAAAATATCCATAGTATCCATCCTCCTCAATATGCTTACATCTCTGATCTTACACTTCTGCCAATGCAGGTCTTCCTTGTATTCAAACGCAGGCAGCGATACAATAAGCAACATATATTGTATAGCTAGGAAGTGAAGACAGTGAATGTATTTCAGCTTTTCATCAAAAGTACATACTCTCCACGGGATATTGCAAAAACAAGATTTCAAGGAATCGGAAAAGCGATTCTTTATGTATTTTTGCTCTCTGTCCTTTTTGCGATCCCCACTGCTTATTATGTAAGCTCAGGGACCGTCCAATCTATGAACGGCTTTAAATCCGTTTTAAACAAAGATTTCCCTGATTTCACAATTTCAAACGGCAAACTTCAAACAGATGAAAAAAAAGCCACAGAATCAAAGGCAAACGGCTTTGTCATCGTGTTTGATCCGACGGATGCATATGGCACAGAACAAATCGAAGCAAAGCAAAACGCAATAGGTATACTTCAGGATAAGTTTGTTTTGGCCATTGACGGACAGGCCCAAGAGATGGCTTACTCAATGATGCCGTCAGATTTAACAAAAAAAGATATCACTGCAGGGTTAAACCAAAATAAAGCGATGATTGTGACTGTTCTTTCAGTACTCATTTTTCTCGTGACAGCGGCGGGAAAATTTATTGAGGTATCTTTCTTGGCGCTTATCGGGCTAATCATAAAGAACGCTCAGCAAAAGCAGCTGTCCTACCAGCAGCTATGGAAGCTTTCTGCTTACTCCATCACCCTTTCAACGATATTTTTTACGATTATGCGTGCGTTAGAAACAACGGTGCAAAGTGAATTTTTAGTCAACTGGTTTGTTAACTTTGTCATCCTGTTTCTCGTTTTAAAAGAGCTCCCGGCTAAAAAAGAAATCTTAAAAAAATAGCCGATAATTTCAGGAATTTTCCAAATGAAGAATGGAACATGTTAACTTTCTCTTTAAGCAAACGTATAAAAAGGCCAATCTTCCAACTTGGATGCTACAGTTTCTTTTCTTGAAGGGTTTCTTCAATATGAAAGTGAAAGAATTTCGTTCTAAACAGATAGCTTTTTTAGCAAACACTGAATCCAGAAAATTCAATTGTGAAGAAATAATATTTTTTAATCTCAGCCAATTAAAACAATGTCTAAAAAAACAATAATGATTACTGTTGAATTTCAAGAATCTATCCTTCAGAAACAAACCCTTTGTCATAAATTGAGGCGTAGCATAGTAAAAGATATATAAAACTTTTTTCTTTTTTAGCCCCAACAGAACATAAATTTATGTGCGCATCATTAATAAAAGTGCCATGAATAATTTTCTGAAAATATATAATAAAAAGCCAGGTACCGGGGACGGGACTGTCCCCCGTTTTTGAGACAGGGATCAAAACACCTTTTATACAGCCAATTGCCGATAGTTTATCGGTGATTGGCTGTTTCGTTTCGTTTGAATACGAATGTTGTTATAATAATAAATGTATTCTTTGACAGTGCGTTCTACGATGGCGTTCGTGGTTCGAACAATGCTGTTAAGATAGAACGTTTCAGACTTTAGTGAGGAATGAAACGATTCGATGGAGGCATTATCAGCGGGCGTCCCTTTGCGGAACATGCTCATGGTAATGCCTTTTGTTTTAACAGCTTTCTGATACTCATAAGATGTATACACAGACCCTTGGTCACTATGTAACACGCAGTTCTGAGGCAGTGTTGGCAGTTGATCAAGTGTGTTTAAGACAAAGTCTGTGTCCTGCTTATCTCCAATCGTGAAAGCAATCACTTCTCCATTGTATACATCCAATATACTAGAAAGGTACAATTGTTTCTGTCCATAAGGCAAATATGTGATGTCCGTTACTAGTTTCTCAAGAGGACGATCAGACTGAAAATTCCGATTCATTATGTTATCGACCACGGCATATGGCTGTCCATTCTTCTTGCGCTTTTTCACCTTAACCCGGCACTGCCACTGATTGTTCTGCCTGATACGGTGAACCGTTTTATGATTAATACGCATTTCTTTTTTTAATATAGCTGTAATTTTTCGATATCCATATCGATACTTGTGCTCTCGGCACAACATGCCGATTTATTTTTCCAAATGGCACTTGGGATGATCTTTCGTCAGGTTCTTCTTCCAACGATAATAAGATGCTCGTGAGATACCTAAATGAACACAGATATTCTGTACGGCTTCTACAAGTTCGACTGACGTTTGGCTATCAACTTCCTTTCCAATTCGTTGTACTTTTTTAAAACTTCATTCTGTTGTCTCCGATAACGGTTCTCTGCCTGCAGTTTCTCTAATTCGGAAGCATACTCCGGACCTTTTCCGTAAGTGTATAACTCACTCTTGTTCCCATACATACAAAAAACACCTCCAAGTCTTATTTCGGATAACAACGATCCGTTTTCAAACTTGAAGGTGTTTTTTATTTGTCTCATCTAATGGGGTCAGTCCCCCGACACCCAGCTTTTTAATTCGATATAAAATTTAGTACCAAAAAAAACTAGAATTATCTCTTTCAATCCTCATGAGTTTTAGTAGTAATATATTATTATTATCTTTTCTGAGGATTTATATAAACAAATGCTGCTCCCTTAGCTTTCCCCTTGTACACAGATAAACCTACTGCCCAAGGTACACCTGTCGGTTTTGGTAATTTACTGAAGTAAAACTTTTTAGTTGGTGTTCTACTCGAAAAATACCCTGAGTATTGAGGACCAATATCCCCACCTTCGACAATAGAAACACCAAAACTCTTATAATTTAACTTACCACATTTTCCGTTTGTCTCTGCATAAGCGTCAATAGACGTAGCACTTTTAGTATATGTATACGCGTCAGTAATAACTCTTATCTTACAACCAGAGATACCACTTACTGATTGCCAACCACTGCTTGCTGCCTCTGCTTTTTCTTTAGGTAGTGCTACAAGCGTTGCCATTAGTAGCAAAATTAAAAACACTGAAAACTTTCCTTGCTTCATTACTAGGTTCCTCCTTTAAAAATATTACTATGTAATCCTAACAAATCCTTCAGCTTTTGTAAATAATGGTATATGTGTTTTTATTATCAAACATCATCATTTTATTAATAAGACAGCTCGCTCACCTTTTTGACTGCATTATATTTAAGTCAAAGAGATTCTCTCAAAATTCAACCACACAACTACATAAAAAAGAGACTTCCTTAGCAGTCTCTTCAATTTGTCAACAAAGTCCTAACGATAAACTTTTTTGTTACAATATATAGAGTGAAAAACAGCATGAATAAATCGTTGTGCAGGGAGTGAACTGGTTTGGCTGATCATTAGGAAAGCGCGAGAATTATAACACTTTTACTTTTATTGTATTTTATGGTAGTCGTTCCACTCCTTAATTTCCCATAATGGACTGTCTATTGTTGATATGAAAGTATTCATCCTATATGAATTTGAATTTGTACATCATTCCATTCGCGAGACCATCGGTCACAATAAAACCAATGTCGTAGACCGGAAGGTATGGTATGGATCTCACCCTTGTATATCCACCGTCGACAAGACGCCACTCAAAGCCATTATGAAGAAAACTTCTCAGCGATGAACAGTTATACTCCTTGTCATAAACATAATTGATGTGATCTTTGCACGCTGTTGCTTTGATAATCTCGCTGCCTTTTCTTTCACATAAGTCCTCTATACTTCGGGGTAATTACGATATGATACTTATAATTCAAAGTTATGTGTGCTGCACTATTACTGTCTTTTGACATCATAACTCCTCCGTATGCTCTATTTTAGTTGCCGAACCAAAAATATTTTAGCACCTTTGGAAGAGAGCTTTCATGCCACAGTGGAAGCTTCTTGGAACCCTAGGCCTAGCCTAGGGTTTTCTTTTGTCATGAATCAACACGGACAAGCATACAATGTTATCAAAATGTTGTATGCGGGAGGCAAAGTCAATGAAACGTCTCACTTTTGTATTCGGCATTCTCTTTATCCTTTTTATCCTTTTTTATGATCTTAAAATTGGAACGATCCCCATTCAGAACCTCCCTGTCTATAAAGCATCGGCAAAAACAGCTGTACAGGAAACAGCATATAAAACGGTAACGGTAAAACCGGGTGACACGGTCATGTCAATTGTCGGAACTGCAAGTTCCCCTGACGATATTGTAAAGGATTTTGAAGCGCTCAACCCAAATGTAAAAGCCAATACGATTCAGGCAGGAACAGCATACAAATTCCCGGTCTACCCATAATTAACGTTAATTTCTTGTCAGTTCGGCGAATACACTGTTACAATATAATTTGTAAAATACATTGACATACACCATACTAGGTTTATTCTATCTAGAAGCGGCAACTACAATTAAGGAGCGATTGACAAGTGAGTGAAATCACCCATCGTACAAAAACGCGTCCCGTTAAAGTGGGACCTTTAACAATAGGCGGTAACAATGAAGTCGTTATCCAAAGCATGACAACAACCAAAACACATGATGTAGAAGCAACAGTTGCGGAAATTAACCGGCTGGCTGAAGCCGGATGCCAAATCGTGCGGGTGGCTTGTCCGGATGAACGGGCGGCAAACGCCATTGCGGATATTAAAAAACGGATTTCTATTCCGCTCGTCGTTGACATTCATTTTGATTATAAACTTGCGTTAAAAGCCATTGAAGGCGGCGCAGATAAAATACGAATCAACCCAGGCAACATCGGGCGCCGTGAAAAAGTCGAAGCGGTCGTTAAAGCGGCAAAAGAAAAAGGGATTCCGATCCGAATCGGTGTAAACGCAGGTTCATTGGAAAAACGGATTTTAGAAAAATACGGATATCCGACAGCAGACGGCATGGTAGAAAGTGCTCTTCATCACATTAAGATTCTTGAAGATCTTGATTTTCACGATATTATCGTCAGCATGAAGGCTTCTGACGTAAACCTTGCCATCGAAGCTTATGAAAAAGCGTCAAAAGCATTTGATTACCCGCTTCACCTCGGCATCACCGAGTCAGGTACGCTGTTTGCCGGTACAGTAAAAAGCGCAGCAGGACTTGGCTCAATTTTAAGCAAGGGCATCGGTAACACCCTGCGTATCTCATTAAGCGCAGACCCGGTAGAAGAGGTTAAAGTAGCGAGAGAGCTATTGAAATCCTTTGGTTTGGCCTCTAATGCTGCAACTCTCATCTCATGCCCGACTTGCGGCCGTATTGAGATTGATTTGATCAGTATCGCCAACGAAGTGGAAGAATACATTTCTAAAGTGAAAGCGCCGATTAAAGTTGCCGTTCTCGGATGTGCGGTAAACGGCCCAGGTGAAGCAAGAGAAGCTGATATCGGCATCGCTGGAGCACGCGGCGAAGGCCTTCTGTTCCGAAAAGGTAAAATTGTCCGTAAGGTTCCAGAAGAAACAATGGTTGAAGAACTGAAAAAAGAAATCGACATCCTTGCTGAAGAGCACTACGCAAAGCTTGAGGCTGAAAAAGCGAAATTAGATGAAGAAACACAAAAAGCTTGACGGGAACCCGTCAAGCTTTTTTGTATTAGAAAAATGGAATAATAAATATTCCAAGCACTAATGAGACAACACCAATCCCCATAGCCCATGCGCCCAGACTTTGGGCTCCTCTTCTTCTTGCGATATAGCCGACAATAATACCGGCAGCTCCCAACAAAACAGGAAGAACAAACAATGAAATAATGGACAAGGCTAAAGCGATATACCCTATTCCCCGTCCTTCATTGACATTGCTGCCGCTGCGGTCATTCCCTTGGTCATCGCTTCGGTCAGAAGCACGGAAAGGCTCTGCAATTTCAGCAGCTGTTTCCTCAAAAAAACCATCATTGTCGCGGGTAATATTTGTTCCTTCAGAACCATGATCTACATAGTAACTGTTGTTATCACGTTTTTCGTAATCGTTTGCCACCTTCAATTCCCCCTTCTGTTTTATAAAGGAGCTTTTATAGTTTGATCCATTTTTCCCGATTCATGTTTGCTAAACTTTTCTGGTAATGCTAATTGTTTATGTTACACTTGAAAGGATGAAACTGAAGGAGTGTGGGCATGTTACGTTTAGGAATAGATATTGACGGCACAATCACGGCTCAGGATACATTCGTCCCTTATTTAAACCGCTCGTTTAATCTTTCCATTTCATTAAACGATATGACGGATTATGATTTAACAAAACTGTTACGTATTACACAGGACGAATTTTGGGATTGGATGAATCAAAATGAAGCGACGATATATAAAGAAGCACTTCTTGCGCAGCATGCAAAACAGTCCCTTGACCTCCTCAAAGAGGAGCACCGGCTGATTTATATTACGGCGAGAAGGACTCATTTAAGCGATATTACGTACGAATGGTTTGACAGACAAAACATCCATTATGACCACATAGAGCTTGTGGGCGGGCATCATAAAGTCGAAGCGGTCAAAAAACATGACATCGACTTGTTTTTTGAGGATCATCATGGAAACGCAATGATGATTGCAAAAGAAGCTGGTATACCGGTGATTTTATTCAATTCGCCTTATAACCAGCTTCCGATTGATTCAAACATCATTAGAGTTAACAACTGGCTCGAAGCGGTTCAATGGATAAATGAAAATAAACATTCTTTCATACGTGTGAAAAATTAAAAAAGGAGCCTGATTAGGCTCCTTTTTCTCTATCCTTTCACTCTCATGCAGAGGGTTGATCTTGCTTTTCCTGTTCACAGCTTGGGCATGTCCCGTAAATCTCAAATTTATGCCCGCTGATTTGATAGCCATCTAAGTCATCATAGAGCTTATCCATCGGACAAGACTCAATCTCCTTTGTTTTGCCGCAAGCCAGGCAAATAAAATGATGGTGATGATGAGTAAATGAGCATTTAAATCGGAACAGCTTTTCACCGGAAAGTTCAGTCGTTTCCAAAATACCTAGCTCTTCATACAAAGATAGGTTTCTGTAAATCGTATCAAAGCTTAACCCGGGATAATCATCATTTAGTGCAGAAAGTACATTTTTAGCGGTCAGATACCTGTCCGAATCAGCAAAAAGCTGAAGCATATCTTCCCGTTTGCTTGTATATTTATATCCGTTTTCTTTCAGTAAGTTCAGCGCTTCTTGTACGTTCATGAAGGGCCCCCCTTTTCGCTTTGCTTAAGAACGAACGTATCTTAAATATCAAAAAGAAAATGGCAGCTGTCTGACCAGCAAGCCATTTTCTTAACTACTGATAAAATTATACCCATAAAATGAATAAAAGTAAATGAAAGCCTAGTGGATTGCGGTTTTGAATTTGCCGCCCCTTGTTTCATGAGTATTCATAATTGTAATAAAGGCATTATCATCGACTTCAAACACAATGGATTTGAGCTTAGTCACTTCCAGCCTTGTGACAACTGCATAAATCACATCTTTTTCCTCGTCTGTATAGCCGCCTTTTCCCTTCAGCTTCGTTGTTCCGCGTCCGAGACGGTGTAATATTGCGTCGGAAATCTCATCATACTGGTCCGAGACAATAATCACAGCTTTTGTTTCATCAAGCCCTTGGATGACCGCATCAATGGTTTTCATGGCAATGTAGTAAGTCATGAAAGAATACATAGCTTGCTCAGGACCGAACACAAAACCGGCCCAAATAAAGATAAATACATTGATAAGCATCACAAATTCACCAACTGAAAACGGCAATTTTTTCGTTAACAGTATACCGAGAATTTCTGTGCCGTCCATTGAACCTCCGTTACGAATCACCAGACCCACGCCAAAGCCGAGCAATAGACCTCCGAATACTGTAGCCAGAATAGGCTGTGTCGTAATGGCTTCTACGTGGTGAAGCGAGGATTCGATTAAGGCAAGGCCGACGATCCCGATAACAGTAGAAACGAGGAAGGTCTTACCGATATATTTATATCCGAAGATCATAAAAGGAATGTTTAAGATGACAACAAAAACAGCGAAATTCAGAAAGGGGTTTGACATAAAGAGGTGGTCTAAAATAAGTGATACACCGATAATGCCGCCATCAATAAAATCATTGGGGACTAAAAATAATTCAATACTCACCGCCGCAGACGCAGCTCCGATCAGAATCATGATGACCCTGAATATAAAGTGGGTAAATGATTCTCTTTTGTGTTGTTTTGTTGGGGTCATAAAATCTCCTTTCCTGCAATAACTATTTTAAATAGACTATGACTCTATTTTACCATGAAATGCTGACACATTTTATTGATTTGCCCATACATTATGTCTGAGAGGTGGAATGTTCGATGATATTATTTCAAAGAATTATTTTGCAGAGGCTCAATCAAGCCACTGCTGAAGATTTATTGAAGTACTCCAAGCAATACGGAATCAGTCTGACAAAACCGCAAGCAATTGAAGTAGCAAACCTGTTATACGGGAAAAATGTGAATATTTTTAATGAGCAGGAACGTACGCGGCTGCTGAAACAAGTAGAATCCATTACTTCAAAAGAAACAGCCCAAACCGTTCATGAACTTTTCAAGCAATTCTCAAGCTGAAAAAAAGCGGGGGATTCAATCCCCCGCTTTTTTATTGCTGTAAAATCTTTTCGAGTAATGTGTTGTCAAATTGCTTTTCTTTCAGCATTTGAATCTCAAAACGGTACGGCGGTTTTTTGTTCTTTTTATCTTCACCGACATACGGCGTTTCAAGGATTTTCGGAATGTCTTTTAACTGCTCATGATGAACGACATATTGCAATGCGTCAAACCCAATTTCCCCGAAGCCAATATTTTCATGACGGTCTTTTCTCGCGCCTTTAATATTTTTGCTGTCATTGATATGGAGCACTTTGATTCTGTCAATACCAACAATTTTATCGAACTCATTCAGCACTCCGTCAAAATCTTCGACAATATTGTAGCCGGCATCATGTGTATGGCATGTGTCAAAGCATACAGACAAATGCTCATTGTGTGTAACGCCATCAATAATTTGCGCAAGCTCTTCAAAGCTTCTGCCGCATTCAGACCCTTTGCCTGCCATTGTTTCTAATGCAATCTGCACATTTTGATTCGGATCAATGACTTCATTTAAGCCTTCAATAATTTTCTTAATGCCTTCTTCGGCTCCCGCGCCAACATGAGCACCCGGGTGAAGGACGATTTGCTTTGCGCCGATAGCAGCTGTCCGCTCAATTTCAGAGCGGAGAAAATCAACACCAAGCTCAAAAGTAGCCGGATTGACCGTATTGCCAATATTAATAATATAAGGCGCGTGTACGATAATCTCGTCGATGCCGTTTTCCTGCATGTGAGCGCGGCCGGCTTCTATATTTAAGTCTTCAATTTTTTTTCGGCGCGTATTTTGCGGCGCGCCTGTATAAATCATAAACGTGTTCGCCCCGTAAGAGACTGCTTCCTGACTCGCAGCCAGAAGCATATGTTTTCCGCTCATAGAGACGTGTGAACCTATTCTCAACAACCGGTTCCCCTACTTTCTTTTTTTAGATTGATTTCTTCGCTGTTTTTTCTTAATTTTCTCCATCTCGTAGCTCATTTTCTTTTTATATCCGGGCTTAACCTTCTTCGGCTTTTTCACGAGACGATGGGCGATTTCATCTGCTTCGTTCGGCGTCTTTTTACGCTTTTGGCGGCGCTGGCGGTCATCGCCTTTTTTCCATTCGCCTTTTTCAATCTCCAGGTAATCAAACTCAATGCCCATTTTCTCAAGCTTCACCAATGCATCCTCATCAGAAAGCTCATAAATTGTCATGGCCTGTCCTGAAGAACCCGCGCGCGCTGTTCTGCCCACACGGTGAACATAAAAATCAAGATCATCCGGCAGCTCATAGTTGATGACATGGCTGACACCTTTAATATCAATGCCTCTTGCGGCGAGGTCAGTTGCAATTACATAAGTGAATTCCAAATCATTAATCTGCTTCATGACTTTTTTACGCTCACGAGGCGTTAAGCCGCCGTGCAGAAGTCCGATTTTCATCCCTTTGTCCATCAAATATTTGGCGATATGGTCGGCATTGTTTTTCGTATTAGCAAACACAATGCCTAAGTAAGGGGTCAGATTAGACATGATATCAAAAAGAAGCTTGTCCTTATCACGGTGCTTTGAAGGAATAAGAATATGCTCAATTTTCGCAGCAGTGACCTGTTTAGGCTCCACGTGGGCGTATTTCGGGTTTTCCATGTATTTTTTCAAAAACGGTTTCAGCTTTTCCGGAATCGTTGCAGAGAACACAAGCATCTGCAGATCCTCTGGCATACGTGAACCAATGTAATCAACGTCTGCAAGGAAGCCCATATCCAGCATTAAATCCGCTTCATCAATAACAAGAGACTCAGCTTTATGAACACTTAATGCCTGTTCTTTGATTAAATCCGCAATCCGTCCCGGCGTTCCGACGACCAGATGCGGCTGCGTTTTCAGTTTATCAATGGCTTTCTGCTTATCTGTGCCTCCGATAAAACATTTGGAACGGATCGAATCACCTTCAGCACCCTGAGTGATTTTCAGCGCTTCCTGATGAATCTGGTTGGCAAGCTCGCGCGTCGGAGCCGTAATAACCACCTGAACGACATCCTTAGCAGGATCAATTTTATTTAACAAAGGAAGTAAGTAAGCGTGAGTCTTTCCGGTTCCAGTCTGAGACTGTCCGATGACGCTTTCTTTTTTTAATACAGCAGGAATCAGCCTTTTTTGAATATCAGTCGGTTCATAAAAACCAAGGCGATGTACTGCATCTATAATAAACGGTTTCAATTCATACACATCAAATTTAGTTTCTTTCATTTTTCCCAGCTCCTTAAAGCGGCACATTATGTGTCCATCATCACATTATACCCGATTTCCCTTAAAAACACCACGTTTGGAAGGCGTTTGTTTTATTCAGATAAGGAAAGCAAATATCGAAACCCATGCATATTGTAATAGCAGAGAGAGCTGAAAGGAGGTACAAGTATGTTTTCACAGCAGCAGCCAATGAGAAACTATCCGCAGCCCGGTCCGCCCCGCCCTATGCAAAACCAGCGCATGATGGGAAGAACAGCGCCTGAAATGCGAAGACCTTCATTTGGTCCGCCTCAGCAAAGTTTCCAGCAATCAGGGCAGCAATTTCTTCCACAGCCAAACGCCGGAGCAAGAAATGGGGCGGGCACAGGCTTAAAAGGGATGCTGTCCAAATTTTTACCCGGCACAGGAGGCACAGGGGCGCCCGGAGCAGCCGCAGGCGGAGGAGCAGGTCTGCAGGGCATTCAAAATCTCGCCAATCCGGCATCGTTATCCAGTATGCTCGGCAATGTGCAAAAAGTGCTCGGCATGGCGCAGCAAGTCACCCCTATGATTCAGCAGTACGGACCCTTAGTCCGCAACCTGCCGGCAATGATAAAGCTTTACAGTCAATTAAGCAAAAACGATGATACAGAGGGCACTGAAGAAGAAACGAAGACAGAATCAGAAGATAATACAGAAACAGAAAAGAAAGCTGCGTCAAACGAATCTGGTGAAAAAGAAAAATCAAAAGCAAGCAGACCATCATCTGCAAAAAAAACAGCAGCACCGGACTTAAAGGAACAAAAATCAAAAACATCTGTCTCACAGAAAAAGGAAACGCCCTCTCCTTCCTCGAAAAAAACATCCGGCAGTTCTAAGCCGAGATTATATATTTAACATTCTTTGATATCTGGAGTGAGATTGGCTATAATGGAGATCAGAAGATTGCAAGATTAGAGCCGTTTGATTACGGCTTTTTATATTGCCTTTACTCACTTCTGTATTGGAGGACAACCGAAAATGGACGTAATTAAAATTTCGCCGCGCGGCTATTGCTATGGTGTTGTTGACGCTATGGTAATCGCTAAAAACGCGGCACTGGATAAAAGCTTGCCAAGACCCATTTATATACTCGGGATGATTGTTCATAATAAACACGTCACTGATGCGTTTGAGGAAGATGGCATTTATACATTGGACGGCGCTAATCGACTGGACATCCTGAAGCAGGTTGAAAAAGGAACTGTCATTTTCACAGCGCACGGCGTTTCTCCCGAGGTTAGAAGAATCGCTGAAGAAAAAGGATTAGTCGCTATAGACGCTACATGTCCGGATGTTACGAAAACCCACAACTTAATCTTAGAAATGAAAGAAAAAGGATACCACGTGATCTATGTCGGCAAAAAAGGCCATCCGGAGCCGGAAGGAGCGGTTGGCGTAGCGCCTGATATCGTTCACTTGGTTGAAACACCGGAAGATGTCAAAAATCTCGATATCCAAGCTGAAAAATTGATCGTAACAAACCAAACGACAATGTCTCAATGGGATGTTCACGATATTATGGAGCTCGTGAAGGAAAAATATCCTCACGTTGAATATCACCAAGAGATTTGCCTGGCTACTCAGGTGCGGCAGGAAGCAGTATCGGAACAGGCGAAAAAAGCGGACCTAACGATCGTTGTCGGCGACCCAAAAAGCAATAATTCAAACCGGCTCGCCCAAGTGTCTGAGGAAATAGCCGGGACAAAAGCGTACCGAATCGGCGATCTCAGCGAATTAAAACTGGAATGGCTTAAAGGCGTAAATACCGTCGCCGTTACTGCCGGAGCTTCAACACCGACGCCGATCACCAAAGAAGTGATTCGCTTTTTAGAACAATTCGATCATGAAGACCCATCAACTTGGACAATCGAACACAATGTTCCGCTCAAAAAAATCCTTCCAAAAGTGAAAGCAAAAAACTGAGGCCCTCACAGCCTCAGTTTTTTTATAGAAAAGTAAATGGATTTGTATCCGTTTCGGAAATAAAGATATTGACGTCTGCTTTTTTATCCTTACACATTGACGTCAGTTTTTTTACGACGCCTTCTTTCATGATTTTTTCAGCGTAATGGCCTGGATCAATAACATTCAGACCAAGCATCATCGCATCATGGGCAACATGGAAATATAGATCGCCCGTGACGTAAACATCTGCGCCTTTCCGTTTTGCCTGATGGATATACTTGTTCCCGTCTCCTCCGAGAACAGCTACTTTCTTCACCATGCTGTCAGCCTGTCCCACCATTCTGACGCCGTTCACTTGAAGCTTGTCTTTTACAAACAAAGCAAATTCCTGAAGCGTCATTTCATTTTTAAGTGTTCCGACACGGCCTAGCCCTTTTTCGGCTGGTGACTGCTCGACAGGATAAATATCATAAGCGACTTCTTCATACGGATGGCTTTTTATCATTGCGTTTATAACGGCTTTTTCTATGCTTTGAGGAAACACAGTCTCCAGTCTGACTTCATGTACGAGCTCAAGCTCTCCAACCTCTCCGATAAAAGGCTGTGCGCCGTCCAATGGCTTAAAGCTGCCAATGCCCTCAGATGAAAACGCACAATGGCTGTACTCACCGATATGGCCTGCCCCCGCATTTCCCAGAGCGCCTCTGACCTGTTCTTCATATTCTTTCGGCACGTATACGACGAGTTTTTTGAGAGGGTCAGTATAAGTAGGCACCAATACTTCAGTTCCACTCAGCTCCAAGGCCTCAGCAAGCAAATCGTTTACACCCCCGTCCGCAACATCTAGGTTAGTATGAGCCGCATACACGGCGATGTCATGTTTCAAACACTTTTCAATCAGCCTTCCGCCGGGCTGATCAGTTGAAATATGCTTTAGCGGCCGGAATATAGGAGGATGGTGTGCAATGATTAAATCAACATCCTTTTCAATCGCTTCATCGACGACGCTTTCCAATACATCCAGCGTAACCATCACATTTTTAACTGGTTTATTTAAACTGCCGATTTGCAGACCGATTTTATCGCCCTCAACTGCATAGGCTTTTGGAGAAAATTGTTCAAACAGCTGAATGACTTGCTGTCCGTTTACCGTTTTAGCCATGATCGATAACCTCCTTTAATAGCTCCATTCGATCGGTTAGTTCGTTCAATTTCTTTTTGTTATCTTCAGATGTCGCAGCACGGCTGATCTGTTCATATATGTTTTGAGTATGCTGGAGCTCTTGTGTCCATTTTTTCAAAAATACAGCATTCTTTTCTTTTGCCAAAAATGGGCCTACGAGCATTCCTGCCGGCAAAGAAATTCCTGCATAAGCTGCATCTCTGTCTCCCGCTTCGGCGACAAGCACCTCATAGCACTTCCCGTCCTCCTCAAGAATCACTTCATCAATAAGTGCGTACCCTTCTTTATACAGCCATTCTCTAATATGAACGGCATGAATATTCGGCTGTAAAATAAGCCGTTCTTTACCTGTCAATTTTTCTTTGCCTGCTTCTAAAATATGAGCGATCAGTGACCCGCCCATTCCGGCAATTGTTATGGCGTCAGCCTCACCTTTCTGAAGCACTTCAAGGCCGTCTCCTTGTCTTACCGTTATGTGTGCGCTTAAGCCCGATTTGTCGACCTGCCGTTTGGCAGACAAGAATGGACCGTCTGTTATTTCTCCAGCAATAGCTTTGCTCGCTTTATGATTCAGCACTGCATAACAAGGAAGGTAAGCATGGTCAGAACCAATATCCGCTACTACCGCTCCATCCGGTATGTACTCCGCTACTGTTTGTAATCGCTTTGATAATTTTAATTCGTTCACTTGTCATCACAACTTTTCTCAATCATTTTTTCCTTTTCTATCATATAAAAAATCAGCCCGGAATCCAAGCTGAGCGAATGATTTTCATTTTATTTCTTTGCAGGAACAAAATCAGTATGGAATGGGACAAAAATAAAAGGCTGTCGAGAACATCTCGGCGGCCTGAGAACGTATAAGGAGAAAGATACATCCTTTATTTAATTTTAGACACCCATTCTGCCATGTCATCAAGCTTATCAGCCGGAACAAGACCGGAAGGCATTCCATTACCGCCCTTTTCAATCTTTGTTTTGATTTCAGCGACATCCTTCTTATCCCCTACACCTTTTAAACTCGGACCAGAAACTCCTTCATAATTTTCCCCATGACAGGTAATGCAATTTGCCTTGTAAATGTCTTCCGGTGAAGCGTTTGCATCATCTTTTTCAGCAGACTTGCTTTCTCCTCCGCTCGCAATCTCGCGAGAGTCATCAAGCCCCTTTACTGATAAAAAGAAAGTCAGACCAATACCTAAAACAGCGATCAGTAAAAATGGAATAAGCGGATTCCATTTCATTTCCCTTCCCCCTTTATGATCCTTCCCCCTATGTAAACACTTCTAATTCTAACTTATTTTTACAAAAAGTAAATGGATTGGCATACAAAAGTTTTTTATTCACACTTTATACAAAATTAAATCAAAACATGCCTATTTCTCTAACATTCCTTTTATTCTATTGTATAATGTATTGTATACGCTTACAATAGAAAATATGGATTGGTATATTGAAATTTTTCATCGCAATGTTCATTTGCAAATGACATCATTTTTCAGTAAAATAAAGACATATTATCCATATATCTTTTTTAAAAAAGAAGAACGGATCTGCAAGACCCGTTCCATCTTATTCTAGAAAATCTTTCAAACGTTTACTTCTGCTAGGATGTCTTAGTTTCCGCAGCGCTTTCGCTTCGATTTGTCGAATACGCTCTCTCGTAACTCCAAATACCTTGCCGACCTCTTCCAATGTTCTTGTACGTCCGTCATCAAGACCGAATCGAAGCCGCAATACATTTTCTTCACGATCTGTTAACGTATCAAGCACGTCTTCAAGCTGCTCTTTCAATAGCTCGTATGCCGCATGATCTGAAGGTGAAGTAGCCTCTTGATCTTCGATGAAATCACCAAGATGGGAATCATCCTCTTCACCGATCGGTGTTTCAAGAGACACTGGCTCTTGTGCTATTTTTAAGATTTCACGTACTTTTTCAGGTGTTAGATCCATGTCTTCCGCAATTTCTTCAGGTGTTGGCTCTCTGCCTAAGTCTTGCAATAGCTGACGCTGTACGCGGATTAATTTATTAATGGTTTCAACCATATGAACGGGGATCCGGATCGTTCTCGCCTGATCGGCAATGGCGCGTGTAATCGCCTGTCTGATCCACCACGTAGCATACGTACTGAATTTATAACCCTTACGATAATCAAATTTCTCAACGGCTTTCATCAGACCCATGTTACCTTCTTGGATCAGATCAAGGAACAGCATTCCGCGTCCGACGTACCGTTTGGCGATGCTGACAACAAGCCGCAGGTTCGCTTCGGCCAATCTGCGTTTGGATTCTTCATCACCTTCTTCAATTTTTTGCGCATAGGCGATTTCTTCCTTTGCAGAAAGAAGGTTAACCCGGCCGATTTCCTTTAAATACATACGTACTGGGTCGTTGATTTTGACACCAGGCGGTACACTTAGGTCATTAAGGTCAAATTCTTCTTCGGCTTTGGCAAGCTGCTGAATATTAGGATCTTCTGTTTCTTCATTCTCACTAATTAATTCAACACCTTGTTCACCTAAAAATTCATAATACTCATCCATTTGGTCTGACTCAATCTCAAAGCTGGACATACGCTCAGCAATTTCTTCATATGTCAAAACGCCACGTTTTTTACCAGACTCAGTTAATTGTTCTTTCACTTGGTCGAATGTTAATTCTGTTTCGTGGGTTTGTTTATCAGCCATTATGGATCCCTCCTTCCAAAGCTTGCAACGAATTCTAAAAGCGGTATGATTCTTATTCGGTCCATTCAGGCGTTTTCTATGTGAACTGCCTTTAACAATGTGCGAATAATGAAATGACAATTCATGATGAGGTCAAGCGATCTATTTGCTCCTCCGCAAGGAATCATTGCCAATAAAAACTCCTCATCAGTTGTCCCTGTTATTTTAAAGATCGGTTCAATGTAACGATTTCTTGAGCCAGAGATGCGGCTCTCAAAAAATCTTTTTGCCTTTCGGCTTCGGCTCTTTCCGCCTCTTTTTCTTTTATCATTGACCATTTTCTGTGATTCAACACTTTTTTCACATAATCTGATAACTCGGCCTCGCTGAGTTCTTGATTAATCTGAAGCATTAAAATATCAGACAATACCTGGCTTATATGATCATCCGTCACCCTGGCCATAAGATGCTGAGGCGTCAGCTCGGCACCCTCTTCATATAAAGCGTACAGATAGGCGGCCAAAGCGCGGTGTTCATCAATATTAAATTCAAACCCGACCCGGTCAATGACTTTTTTTATGACGCCCCTGTCACGAAGCATATGCGCCAGTAAAAGCCTTTCTGCATTTTCATACGCCGGGCGCAGCCGTTTTTGCCTTGCCTTAGTTGTCAAATGCGCTCTTCTTGTTTTCGTTTCACCGCTGCTGTCAGCAGGTTTGTTTTGCCTGCCAAATACAGTCAGCTGCTCAGTTAATGACTCCTGGGAAATCGAAAATTCGAAAGCAAGCTGTTTCACGTAGACTTCCTGTTCAAGTGATCCTGACAGCGCGCTGATTTCTTTAAGCACTTCTTTAATGTAGGCTAATCGATCGCCTTCATCGGACAGGTTCTTTCCTTTCCGGAAATATTGCATTTTAAACGCCATCACCGTAACGCTTGCATCGACAATGTCGTTTTTGAATTTTTCTCCGCCGTACTGTTTAATGTAATCGTCAGGGTCCAATCCGTCAGGGATCATAGCGACTCTGACTTTACAATCTTTTTTCTGAAGAAGCTCTGCAGCTTTCAAGGTGGCTTCATATCCGGCTTTATCAGAGTCATAGCAAAGAATGATCTCCTCCACGTTTCTTCTCAGAATCTTTACATGATCATCTGTTAGAGACGTACCCATCGTCGCTACACTCTCTTTTACGCCTGAGTTTACCGCTGATATGACATCGGCGAATCCCTCGAATAAGACAGCTCTTTCCTGCTTTCTGATATGAAGGCGGGCCTTGTGAAAATGATAAAGCAGCTTGCTTTTATGAAAAAGCGGCGTTTCCGGGCTGTTCATATATTTTGGCTGCTGGCTGCCAAGCGCTCGGCCTGAGAAAGCCACAACAGCTCCATGATGGTCATGGATCGGAAACATGATCCGGTTTCTGAAACGGTCAAAATATCCGCTTCCGTCTTCGCGTCTAATGAGCAGCCCCGCTTTTTCCATTTGATTTTCACTGAAGCCTCTCTTGGCGAGAAATTTCGTTATGAAGTCCCAAGAATCAAGTGCATAGCCAATCTGAAATTCATCAATCAGCTCTTTCGTAAACCCTCTTGCAAGCAAATAATCAAGCGCATCCTGGCCTTCTTTTGTATTTATTAACAAATGATGGTAAAATTTCTTCAGAAGCTCATGAGCCTCCGCCATTTTTTGTTCTCCGGTGGATTCTGGCCGGACTGCGGTGTGAACCGTTATATCATCTGGAAAATCAATGTGGTATTTGTCCGCAAGGTGGGAAACCGATTCAGCAAACGAATAACCCTCCATCTGCCTCAAAAAGGAGAAGACATTGCCACCCGCTCCGCAGCCGAAGCAATGAAAAATCTGTTTGTCTGGCGATACGGAAAACGAAGGTGTGCTTTCTCCATGAAAAGGACAGAGTCCAAAGTAGTTTCGGCCTTGCTTCTTTAATTGAACATAATCACCTATGACTTCAACGATATCTGCCGACTTTTGCACCTTGTCTACAATTTCATCTGGTATCCGATTTCCCATCTTATAACACTCCGTCGTACATTATTCGATGTTTTAGTGCAAAATCCCTTCATCGTTCGACAGGATTTTTTGCAGCAGCGTAACAAATCGTTCTCGATCTTCATGATTCAATTTTTTAGGCCCTTTGGCATAAATGCCTTTTCTCCTTTGTTTGCCGGAAACATGACGGCCTTCAAGGGCAAAATCAATCGTATCTTCCTTGTAAAGACGTCCTCTCTCCGACATGACAGTGACGTTCCTGTTCAGAAGCAGGGACGCTAAACCAATATCCTGCGTCACCACGACATCTCCCGGTTTTACATGATTTGCGATATATAAATCAGCAGCTTCTTTATGAGGATCAACATACTTCCATTTTTCTTCCTGACTTCTGGAAAGCTGGTAATGTTCAAATGAAGCGACAAAAAGAACTTGAACTTCATAATCGGATGCTGTTTGTAAAATTTCGTCTTTTACAGGACAAGCATCAGCATCGACAAAAATCGTCTTTTCTTTTTCATTAAGAAGAGTAATTCTCCATCCCTCCATTAAACTCCTGCATAAAAGCAAGCAAAATCGCACACCCTGCAAAAATGCGGGTGTATTTGAATTTGTCGAAAAATTTCCGGGAGAAATTCTTGACATCTTACCCATAATAGTTTATTCGTATCACACGAACCTTAAACCTAAAATTAATCATTTTATCACAATTTTTTATTATAATACAAACTTCACAAAGATGCTATTGTTTTTCATTATTCCCTTTTGGCAAAGTCAAAAACCCAGGATAGAGCGTCCTGAGTTACATGTTTTTCGTTTTGAGATGATGGATAATATTTGCTGTTTCTTCTACTGCTTTATTTGAAACATCTACAACCTGGCAGCCGATTCGATCCACGATCTTTTCGAAATATTCCAGTTCCTCTTTAATTCTGTTGATATTTGCATAAATGGCCTTGTCATTGAGGCCAAGTGATTTTAACCGTTCTTTTCTGATATGATTTAGTTTATCCGGACTGATCTTCAGGCCGATGCATTTTTTCGGGTCAACATTAAAGAGCTCTTCTGGCGGGTCAACCTCCGGAACAATCGGGACATTGGCAACCTTCAGCCGCTTGTGGGCAAGATATTGAGATAACGGTGTTTTAGAGGTTCTCGATACACCGATCAAAACGATATCAGCTTTTAAAATGCCTCGTGGGTCACGCCCATCATCGTATTTAACAGCAAACTCAATGGCTTCGACCTTTTTGAAATAATCTTCATCAAGCTGGCGGACCCGTCCCGGTTCATACTTCGCCGTTAAACCGTAGGCTGTTTCCATTTTATCAATTAACGGGCCGATAATATCATAATATAAGACATTTGCTTTTTCCGCTTCGGCAATCAAATATTCTCTTATTTCCGGCACCACAAGTGTAAAACAGATAATGCCTCCATCTGCTTTTGCAAGCGAAATCACTTCATTGATAGTGCCAATGTCTTCAACATAAGGAATTCTTCTTACATGTGTATCGTCTGCTGATCCGTTAAATTGGCTTAATGCAGCTTTGACTACCAATTCAGCCGTTTCACCGACGGAATCCGATACGACATAGATGATGCGGTTATTCATATTATCCCCCCGTTAGTCTGCGCTCTTATAGGATTTCATTTTCTGATAAACTGACAAGTATTTTGGTCATATTCGTTTTCGTCACTCTGCCGATCACTTCATATCCTTTATCGGTATCTTTGATGACAGGCAGCGCATCGATTTGTTTTTCAATTAAGTGCTTTGCAATGTCCATCACATAATCCTCGCGTCTGCACACGGTAATATTCGGCATTCTAGTCATAATAATGTGCACAGGGACAGAAGTAAGCTCCTGCTGGCCGATGCTGGCTCGTAGTAAATCCTTTCGTGAAAGCACTCCGACTAAAACAGCATCACGGTCCACTACAAACAGAGTACCTACATCTTCTAAAAACATGGTGCAAATCGCATCATATACAGAAACGTTTTCGTGAATAACGACGGGAATAGATTGAAAGTCTTTCACCTGAAGCTTTTTCAGTTTATCTGCCAGCAGCTGCGTACCGGTTTTTCCAGTATAGAAATAACCGACTCTCGGGCGCGCCTCAAGGAAACCTGACATGGTGAGTATGGCTAAATCAGGACGCAGTGTTGCTCTCGTTAAATTCAGCTGTTCGGCAATATGCTCCCCTGTAATCGGTCCGTTTTCTTTTACAATCTGCAAAATATGTTCTTGCCGTTTATTTAGTTCGATCGTACTCACCACCTTTTCACTTCATATCTATGTAAAGAGAATAATAAACCATATTATAACGTAAATGCTCTGTAATCAAACAAAAAAACGTTCAAATGGGGAAAAGACGATTACCGATCACACAGCAACCGCCTTTTCTCTCTTTATTTTACAATAAGGGCATTCATATTAGCAAAGGACTTGATCTGATCCGCCAAGTTTACCATTTGCGCTAATCGGTTTGCCTTTAATGCCTCGTTATCAGCAATAACCATCGTATGGTCGAAATAAGCATCGATCGGTTCCTTCAAGGCTGCAAGTGAAGAATGTGCCGCCTCATAATCTTTTTTGCTGAAGCTTTCCTGCAGATTTTGTTTAGCAGTTTGATAAGCTTCGTACAGCTTCGCTTCGTATTCATTTTCGAACAATTCAGGCTGAATATCCCCGCGAACTCCTTTTTTGCTGATAGAGATCACTCGGCCTAAAGCTTCAGCTGTTTCTTTAAAGCCCGGGGCACCCAGTTTTTGTTCCAGCACTTGCGCTTTGTGGAGCGCTGAATACGGCTCAAGCTCAGAGCTTTCCAGCACGGCATCTATTACATCATGTCTGATCTGCTCCGCATTTAAGACGTATTTTAGACGCTGAGTGAAGAAATCTAACAGTTCGGTTTCTTTTTCCGTTTGTACGAAAGTCAGCAGCTCTTCAAACGAAATGCCCCAGTTCCGGTCAAGCAGAATCGCAACAATACCGCTCGCTTGGCGGCGCAAGCCGTAAGGATCCTGTGAACCAGTCGGAATGACGCCAATAGAGAAGAAGGATGCGATTGTATCCAGCTTATCCGCCATTGCCACGACTGCCCCAGTGAAAGTGGAAGGTGTTTCTCCGCCTGCGGATCTAGGCATATAGTGTTCGTTGACAGCCGCAGCTACAGCATCATGTTCGCCAAGCATTCTCGCATACTTTTCACCCATAATTCCTTGAAGCTCAGGGAACTCATATATCATATGTGTCACAAGGTCGAACTTAGAAATTTCAGCAGCACGTTTCACGTGTTTTAATGTATCTTCATCAGCTTGAAGACGGACAGCAAGCTTCTCTGCGATCGCTGTTACTCTTCTTACCTTATCAGCGAGAGAGCCAAGCTCTTCATGGAACACAATGTTTTCAAGCTTCTTCACATTTTCATCAATGTTCAGCTTCTGATCTTCCTTGTAGAAGAAGGAAGCATCGGATAAACGTGCACGCAGCACTTTCTCATTGCCTCGCGCGACATTTTCGATCGCGTGGCTGTTTCCGTTACGGACTGTGATAAAGTAAGGAAGCAAATCTCCGTTCTTGTCTTTAACAGGGAAATAGCGCTGATGCTCTTTCATTGTCGTTACAAGCACTTCCTCAGGAATGGACAGAAACTCAGATTCAAATGAGCCGTAAAGAGCCGTCGGATACTCTACTAAATGATTGACTTCATCAAGGAGGTCCTCGTCAACCTGAATACTCCATTTGTTTTCTTCGGCCATTGCTTCCAGCTGCGATTGAATCATGTGTTTGCGAACATTTGGATCAGCAATCACATGTTGCTCTTTCAGCTGTTCTTCATAACTTGAAGGCGATTCAATAGACACTTCATGACCCAGGAAACGGTGCCCCTGTGTCGTCCGGCCTGACTCAACATTTGTGATTGCAAACGGAATGACATCCTGGCCAAATAAAGCGACAATCCATTTAATCGGACGGATATAACGCAGATCTTCATTTCCCCATCTCATGTTTTTCGGGAAATGAAGGCTTGTAATTAAGCTGTTCAGTTCAGGCAGAAGTGTTTTGGTTTCTTGGCCTGCTTGGAATTTTTGCACAAAAACATATTCTGTGCCTTTTATTTCTTTCATGTACAAGTCTTCCACGCTGGCACCTTGCCCTTTTGAAAACCCAATCGCCGCTTTTGTCCAGTTGCCGTCAGCATCAAGGGCGATTTTTTTTGCAGGCCCTTTTGCTTCTTCTTTTATATCATCCTGCTTTTCTGCTACACCCTTTACGAAAACAGCAAGGCGTCTCGGTGTATTAAAAAGCTTCACTTCACCGTGTGCGATATTTTTTTCTGCAAGCCAGCCTGTCAGCTTTTCGCCAAGCTGAACCATGCTTTCATTCAAAAAGCGCGCCGGCATTTCCTCTAATCCGATCTCTAAAAGTAAATCCTGTTTACTCATGAGAAGAACCCTCCCCTTTAAGCATTGGGAACCCTAGTTTTTCTCGTTCCTCATAATAGGTTTTTGCGACTTTTCTTGCTAAATTCCGCACTCTTCCGATATAGCCTGTCCGCTCTGTAACAGAGATTGCCCCTTTGGCATCAAGAAGGTTGAATGTGTGCGAGCATTTAAGCACGTAGTCATATGCAGGATGCACAAGACCGTTATCCATTTGCTTGATCGCTTCTTTTTCATACGTGCTGAATAATTGGAACAGCATATCAACATCAGATGTTTCAAATGTATAAACGGAATGCTCGTACTCAGCCATCATGAATAAATCTTTCACGGTAAACCCTGACGTCCACTCAAGATCAAATACATTTTCTTTATCTTGAATATAAGAGGCCAGACGCTCAATTCCGTATGTAATTTCAACGGAAACAGGTTTACACTCGAGTCCTCCAACCTGCTGGAAATACGTGAATTGTGTAATTTCCATTCCGTCAAGCCATACTTCCCAGCCAAGACCCGCACAGCCTAAAGACGGATTTTCCCAGTTGTCTTCAACGAAACGGATGTCATGCTCAAGCGGATCAATTCCGAGAGCGCGCAAAGAGTCTAAATACAGCTCTTGAATGTTATCAGGTGACGGTTTAATGATGACCTGAAATTGATGATGCTGATAAAGTCTGTTCGGGTTTTCTCCATATCGGCCGTCAGCTGGGCGTCTTGACGGCTCAACGTAAGCCACTTTCCACGGCTCAGGACCGATACTGCGCAAAAATGTATACGGGCTCATCGTGCCGGCCCCTTTTTCTACATCGTATGCCTGCATGAGCACACAGCCTTCATTGGACCAATGCTTCTGCAGGGTTAGAATCATGTCTTGAATATTCATTTCAAGCACCTCCACTTTTCTTTCATAAAATTGCTGCGGCAGCAACCAAAAAACTCCCGTCTCTATGCTTGCCAGCCGCAAACATAGGGACGAGAGTTCTCCCGCGGTTCCACCCTAGTTGCTGAGAACCAAATCCCAGCCTCTTTTTTAAAATTGCTCAAGAATGCCTTTCGTTGCGTGCTCATCCTTAGCTTACACCGTCCTAAGGTCGCTTTTATGAGGTATACGCAAGTACTTCTTTCTCTCACTGCAACATATTTTATAATAAATGATCATATAAAAAGATGGGCCAGATGTCAACTTTTGTTTTCACCCATAAGATGTTTCATGCTCTCCATTTGATCTAAAAAGCGCTTCGATTTCAGATAAACTCCTGAATATTCTTCGTAGTACAAGTCAATAACTTGCTTTACTTCATCTTTCGTTTCCTGCTTTAAGGACACATTGCCAATCCTTGAAAGATCAAAGTAATAAAACAATCTCAATAGCCTTGCCGTTTGCGGTTTAATCGGCACCTTGTAAGGGTCTTTGTCAAAGCAGCGGTGGCAAATAAAACCGTTATCGCGAACAGAAAAATGGAATGTCCCATCCTGGCTTTTACAATGCACACAGTGATTAAGCTCAGGATACAGTCCCATCACAGCAAGCATCTTCATTTGAACAATGAAGGTGATAACATCCGGGTCAGTTCCTTCATCAAGCTGTTTAAAGGATTCTAAAATAAATTCAAACAAATAGGGATTTGGTTTTTTTTCTTCTGTGCCTTTGTCAACGAGCTCGGCAATAAAAGCTGCATATGCAGTTAAAAACAAATCCTCTCTGATGCCTCTCATGCTGAGGATCATTTCACCCTGCTGAAGGGTTCCGAGGCCTGTTGTTTTCTGCATTAAGAATGAACCATACAAAAAGGGCTGGCTGACTGCTGATAAACGGCTGTTCGGTTTTTTGGCTCCTCTGGCCATAACACCTATTTTTCCGTGTTCTCTTGTCAGTAAAGTAACAATTTTATTCGTCTCTCCGTAATCATTGGTACGAAGAACGATTCCTTCACATTTTGTCAGCATTTCCGCACCTTCCTAAAACAGGAGCGGTCAAGAGGTCTATAAAATTGGAAAATCAAATCGGGCTAGCTCATCTTCTAGTTCTTCGGGTCTTTCCATGTTCTCTTTTTCCAGTTCTTTAAAAAGAAGATACGTATCAACATTTCCTGTTTGAGAAAATACGTTCCAGGTAAAATTCAACACAAGAAACCCACCTTTCTGTAGTTAAACTAGCTTACCTAAACTCCAAATTCTTACCTTTATCTTGACCAGATGTCCTCCATTTCATGTTAAACAAAATTTGCTAAGTTATCCCTGTTCATGTGAGATAATGACACAGCAAGAGATTAATATTCATCCTCTTTAAAGCCGAAGTCGCGAAGCTGGGACATTTTGTTACGCCAGTCTTTCTGCACCTTTACCCATAATTCAAGATAGACGCGAGAACCTAAGAGGGCCTCAATATCCGCTCTCGCTCTTTTTCCGACTTCTTTCAGCAGGCTTCCTTTTTTACCGATGACAATGCCTTTTTGAGAATCCCGTTCGACTACAATTGTTGCAGCAACGTGCACGGATCCGTTGTCCTGTCCTTTAATCGATTCGATGCTTACCGCAATGCTGTGCGGGATTTCTTCCCTTGTCAGATGCAGCACCTTTTCCCTGATCAACTCAGAAATAATAAAGCGCTCCGGATGATCGGTCACCTGATCACTTGGATAAAACTGAGGTCCTTCAGGCAAATAAGCTTCAATCTGCGCCAGCAAAGTTTCAATATTATTTCCCTCTAATGCAGAGATCGGAACAATTTCCTTAAAAGGATATCGCCCGCGGTATTCGTCAATTAGCAGAAGCAATTGATCAGGATGGATTTTGTCAATTTTGTTTACGATTAAGAAAACAGGTGTCGAGGTATTCTGCAATTTCTCAATAATGAACTCGTCGCCCTTGCCGTAACCTTCCTCAGCATTGATCATAAATAAGATCAAATCGACTTCTTTCAATGTATTTTGCGCCACTTTCATCATAAAGTCCCCAAGCTTATGCTTAGGCTTATGAATTCCTGGTGTGTCAATAAAAATTGTTTGCGATGTGCCTGTCGTTAAAACCCCTTGCACCTTATTTCTCGTTGTTTGGGGTTTATCACTCATGATGGCGATTTTTTGGCCGATCACTCTGTTCAAAAAAGTAGACTTACCTACATTTGGTCTTCCGATAATGGATACAAATCCTGATTTAAAGCTTTCGTTCGTCATGTAAATCCTCCGATGAAAATGCGCCTGGCAATAATTCTTCTGCAGTCATTTCTTTTATTTGTCCTTGTAAATTGGTCAGCACGACAACAACGTCCTTTGTGCAGAGCTCAGAAATCACCTGTCTGCAGGCTCCGCACGGTGATACTGGTCCCGGGGTGTCAGCAGCTACTGCCAGCATCTGAAACTCAGTATCGCCTTCAGAAACAGCTTTAAACAAAGCGGTACGCTCAGCGCAGTTGCACATGCTGTATGCCGCATTCTCTATATTGCAGCCTCTGTACACTTTTCCATCTTTGGTAAGAAGAGCGGCTCCTACTTTAAACTTGGAATACGGTGCATATGCCATGTCACGCGCTTTTAAAGCTTCTGTTATCAATTCCTGTCTGTTCATGTGTACATGTTCCTCTCTTACCTATAATGGTACCGCTATCACTTTATATTTTACATAATAGCGCTCCTTTTTTCACGCCCATTTCTAAAAATGTAAAATAAATGTAAGAATTTTCAGCCATTACAGCTTTGGCAAAAAAATAAGTAAACCAATAATACACGAAATCACGGCAAAAACGCAAACAGCCCCGGCAGCAGCGTCCTTAGCCGCCTTCGCAAGCGGGTGATGTTTATCTGTTACTAAATCAACCGTGTGTTCAATAGCTGTATTTAAAAGCTCTAGCGAAAGCATTCCGCCGATCAAAAGAAAAATAATAGCCCACTCTGTCAAGCTGAGATTAACGAGAAAACCGCAAATGATAACGGCGCAGGCAGCCGCGGCATGAAATTGAAAATTCCGCTCCGTCCGCGCCGTTTTCCATATGCCCCGCCCTGCGTGCACGAAGCTCATTAGGAATCGCTTCAGCTCATTTCTATGATCTCTTGAGTCCATAGGCGTCCAGCAAATCCTTTTGCTTAGTAAACATCTCCTCTTCTTCCTCTTTCGTCATATGGTCATATCCTAAAAGATGTAGGAATCCATGTACCGCTAGAAAGCCAAGCTCTCTCTTGAAAGAATGGTTATATTCTTCAGCCTGCTCTCTTGTACGATCTGCACTGATGATAATGTCACCTAAAACCGGCGGCATTTCAGCACCGACAATTTCAACTTCATCTTCTCCTTCTTCTTCAAGAGCAAATGAGATGACGTCTGTCGGCGTATCCTTTCCCCGATACTCTTTATTGATCTGCTGAATGTCTTCATTGGTAACGATCGTGACAGAAACCTCAGCCTGATCCTGAACTCCTTCGCGCTCAGCGGCAAATTGAAGCAGATTTTCTACTTCTTTAAGCATCTCTTCAGAGACACTTCCGGTTTCATCTACGATATCAATCAGTAAACTCATCTATTTCACCTTCTTAGTAGCCTCCGGATATTCAATCCGGGAGTGGAAAATTCCTTTTAATGTTGCACAAAGCGTTTTTGCAATTGTATCAAGCTCTTTAAATGTCAAATCGCATTCACTAAACTGTCCGTCCTGAAGCTTATCGGATATAATGCCCCGGACAAGCTTTTCAATTCGTTCAGGATTTGGATTATGCATCGATCTGACAGCCGCTTCGACACTGTCTGCCACTGAGATTATCGCGGCTTCTTTTGACTGCGGCTTCGGCCCCGGGTAACGGAATTCTTCCTCTGTAATCTGATCGCCTTTTTCCTTCGCTTTATAATAAAAGAATTTCAAAAGAGAAGTCCCGTGGTGCTGCTCAGCAATATCCACAAGCTCCTTTGGAAATTTATAGCTCCTCAGCATATTCGCCCCGTCAGTGGTATGCGAAATAATGATATTTTTACTGAGCTGTGGAGAAAGCTTATCATGCGGATTGTCAATATTCATTTGATTTTCAATAAAATACTGCGGCCGCTTTGTTTTCCCAAGGTCGTGGTAATACGCACCGACTCTTGCAAGCAAACCATTTGCCCCTACCGCCTCACAGGCGGCCTCTGACAAATTTGCAACCATGACGCTGTGGTGATATGTACCTGGTGTTTCTGTCAGTATTTTTCGAAGCAGCGGATGGTTAGGGTTGGACAGCTCAATCAGCCTCATTGTGGACAAAATGCCGAAGCCTGTCTCAAAAAACGGCATAAGCCCGATAATTAATACAGAGGAAGCAAAGCCCGACACAACTCCCATCAGCATGAGCGTCCCGATTTCCAGACCTGACAGCGCGGTGTTTTGAATCAATAATAGAGATAGAACCACAATCATATTGATAAACGCCACAAAAAGTCCGGTCTGCAATATTTTTGATCTGCCATTGTGTTTTCCTAAAAACAAAACACCAGAAATACCGCTGATCAAATAATAAATACCAATGACATAATTAAATGTTCCTGTCACACCTTGATTAAACATCATACTTCCGCAAATCGCAAGAATGATACTTCCTAAAATGGCGATTCGTTCATTCATCAGCAGCTTAATTAAGATCGCGCCGGCCGCAATGGGGACAAGATAGCCAATATTGTTATATTCCATCTTTTGAAATAAACTGACAACCTCCATAATAACAAGTAAAAGCGTTGTAATAATGGAGAATAATAAGATCGACTTTTGTTTGAATTTCAGATTTTGATTCTGTTTTTCGAAATAGTAAACAAGTGTAGCTATGAAAAGCCCAATCATAATCAATAGACCGCTGATCGGCTTGAACAAATTGGAGTTATTTAATAATCCGGTCAGCTCAAGTTTTCTGTATACTTCCCGATCAATGAGGTCATTTTCTTCCACGAGCACCTGCCCCTGTTTGATCTGAACCTGCTGAACATTGTCTGACGCTTCCTGGCGCTTTGCCTCTGTTGCTTTCGGATCGAAGACGTAATTCGGAATGATGGCGTAACGCCCGATTTCCGTGGCGGCTCCCAAATATTTGGACGGAATAGAATTACTCTTCAGTTCTTTTTCCACTTTATCTTTTGCTTCAGATAATTTATCCGACGGGATTTCACTGCTCATCACTGAGTTTACTGCTGTTATGACAGTATCTCTGACAAATGAAAAATCTTCATGGTCCGCCTTCAGCAAAGTCTTGATGGCTTCCTCTGATATAGAATCATTCACATCTGACGTCAGCTTATTCTTCACCGACTTAATCATTGATTTTTCTGATGGTGAACTGCTGTCTTCTTCTGCTGAGTTTTTCACTTCACTAATACTGTCAAATATCGATGACACAAGATCAATTCGATTGTCTGTATAATCCTTCTTTAAGGTATATTGATCTTCGACCGCATCCTCAGCAGCTTGCTTTTTTTCCTCTGTCGCTTTTTGATCTTCCACGGTTGCCGGAGCATAAATGGTCTTGTCGCTGACTGAAAACAGGTCTAAATCAAGCGATTCCGGCTTCACATGTACAAAAAGCAATGCGAACATAATCGCAGCCAGCAGAAGATACAGCAGTACATGCATGGAGCGTGCATTTTTAAAGCCGCGCCACTTTGTTGAGCCGCTTTTGGTCTTCCCCTTCTTTTTCAACACAAGAACCTCCTCTAGAAAATCAAGCTGATAAGCAAAAATGACCCGATAACGCGCGATCGGGTCATTCAGGATTAATTTTGCTTATCGTATGCTTCAATAATTTTCGCAACAAGCGGATGTCTGACCACGTCTGTCTGGTCCAGTTCAATCACAGAAATGCCGTCGATTTCTTTCAGCATCTCTCTCGCTACTGCAAGTCCCGATTTGACGCCTTTCGGCAGATCAATTTGGCTAACGTCACCTGTAATGATCATTTTAGAGCCAAAACCCAGTCTCGTCAAAAACATTTTCATTTGGGCAGGCGTAGTGTTCTGTGCTTCATCAAGTATAACATAGGCATCATCAAGCGTCCGGCCTCTCATATAAGCGAGCGGAGCGATTTCAATAACTCCTCTTTCCAGCAGACGTTCTGTATGATCTGTTCCAAGCACATCATGAAGAGCGTCATACAGCGGGCGCAAATAAGGATCTACTTTCTCTTTCAGGTCACCTGGTAAAAAACCGAGGCTTTCACCGGCTTCTACGGCAGGTCTTGTTAAAATGATTTTTTTAATATGTCCGTTTTTCAATGCGTGGACTGCTTTTACGACAGCAAGATACGTTTTTCCGGTTCCAGCCGGGCCAATACCGAATACAAGATCATTTCGTTTCATGGCTGCTACGTATTCCCGCTGTCCCATGGTTTTCACACGGATCGATTTGCCTTTTGCGTTTTTTGTAATTTCTTCTTCATACATGCTTTCAAAATATTCAAGCTCATTCTTTTTTGCCATCTTGATGGCGTAAATCACATCACGTTCAGAGATCTCTATCCCCTTGCGAATTAATGCGAGAAGTGATCCCAGCAGCCTGTCGGCAATCTGAAACGATTCTTCACCGCCTGAAATATAAATCGTTTCGCCTCGCGTAATGATATTTACATCCAGATCTTTCTCCATCAGTGTCAAAAAAGAATCTTGATTCCCGAACAGTGAAAGCGCCTCGTCCGGGCTTTTCAGTTTTTGATTAATCGCAAGTAAATGTTCTGTCATTCTTCAGTCTCCCTGACAATAGGTGTGGTTTGAACGATATCTTCTATAACTTGGTAGAGAATAATCAACTTTACTTTACCATTCTCGACTGTCTGGTGCAAAACTTTTTCACTTTTCACCTCACCGTCCTCGCCTATTTTATTCTCTACATCCCGTTTACCCATTTTGATTCCTTCTTGAACTGCTTCTTCTTCGGTATATTTTCGCAAAGCCTCTTCACTTTCTCTCGTTTGCTCTTTGATATAAGAAACAGGGAGCTCCAAACCGAGAAAATGAAGCGAATGCTTCTCTTGTTCTGTTTTTGGATGTTTTAATTCCTCTTTTTTAAACGTCATTCCCCAGATCGGGAAAGCCCATGAGCCAAAAGAAAGCTTGTGCTTTGTCCTTACTTTGCCCGTATAGACGTTAAATAATGTTTCAAGTGGCACTGTTACTTCAGATCTGTACCAGGTCTCACCGTAAATTTCAGCTTTAGAGGCGACTTCCTGCTGCTCATCTTCGCTTCCAATTAAGCCGGAGACAAGCATTTGTCCCTTTTCCACATGATCATGAATTGCGGCCATGGGCTGTCCTTTCTGCACAAACATTCTTGTAATGGTTGCTTTCTTTTTGGCGACAATGTGGCGCGGACTGGCATACTTTTCTTTTTCCGGCTCATTTTTCTCCACAACTTTCATACGGATGGTCGTGCCTTTCAAATCGACTCCGACCCAAGTGATATTGTCTATTCCGTTGGTTAACGATTTTTGTATTTTTTCGGGAGACTGCATTAAAAACTGCAATCGCCCTTTTTGGACGCCTATTCCCTTCAGATGCTGCATCATTTGGTGCTCCGTTTCAGGCTTTGCGCCAGTCACTTCAATTTTCCACACCATATTGGAGAGCAAAAATAAAAGGATAAAAAAAAGCGCAAAACCAATGGTAAAACCTAAATTCAGCTTGGATTTCAGCAATAAGAACGGGAACCCTTTTCGATTGATAAAACGGGCTTTACAGTCAAATTCTCTCCTGACACGCCGAAAGGCATGTACATCCTGAAGCTGTATATATAACAAGACGGCTTCTTTCTTTTTTTTCAGATGAAAGATCGGAATCCCTCTTCTTGTGCATTCATTAAGGAGCCGTTCAATGCCTCGTCCCGTCACTTCAAGCTGGACCTTACCCTCAAAAAAAGACAGCCATTTATTTTTCACAACATTTCCCCCTCGGCTTTATGACTCAACATATCGAACGACATCAATCGTACCCTCCAAAAGTATTTCTTCCGGAAGAATCGCTTTGATCACAAAGTTTTCTCCTGATATGATGCACTGGCCCTGCTTCAGCATCAGCCTCACTTCATTCTCACTGAACAGCAGAAGGCCTCTGTGGTTTTCTATGTAGATATGAAGTCTGCCGACCATTGTTATCCGCGGCAGATCCATCATAACGTCCGGGGGAATTTCCAATGCTCTTGTCAGCCAAGCTTTTAAACGATTCTTTCTATGCCCCATACAAAAAGAACCCCCTTTCATCTCATATGTATGATTTGAAAGAGGGTTCTAACACTTAATTTTTGCGGGCTGCACGCATTGTGTGATGAGGTTTTTTTGCCCTTGGCGGACCGAATACTTCGCCTAAGACAATGCCTTGCACCACAGTGTCTTTATTGACCTGTAGCAGTTTTTGCTTGGTGTACACCGCTTTATTTTGGGCGGCAGTAAGATCCCGCTCAAGCCCTTTCAGGTTTCTTTCTGTTTCCTTCCGTCTTTCTTCAGCTTCTTGTCTCATCTGTTCCATGCGGTTTGGAATAGGAGCAGGCGTTTCTTTAGCTGATTGTTTATTCTGAACAGAAGCTGGTTTCATGGTCTGCGGCTTTTTTCTTTTTTGATTTTGATTGTTTTTTTCTTCTTCTTTTTTCACTTTGCCGAAAATCGTGGAAATAATTCCGATAATCACTGCAATAACAAGCGGATTCGTCAGTATATCTTCCATCAATATTCTCCCTTCTGCATAGAGAGATTATGATTTGCGGTCTTCATCCGATTGGTCTTTCGTTAATTTACCGAATGAATCACGCATATCTGTGTCTGCATCAATGTTTTTAATATTCATGTAGTCCATGACGCCGATATTTCCTTCGCGAAGCGCTTCGGCCATCGCAAGCGGCACTTCCGCTTCGGCTTCAACCACTTTAGCTCGCATTTCTTCTACACGTGCGCGCATTTCCTGTTCTTGAGCAACAGCCATTGCACGACGTTCTTCGGCTTTGGCCTGCGCTATATTTTTATCGGCCTCTGCCTGATCCGTCTGCAAGATCGCCCCGATGTTTTTACCAATGTCAACATCAGCAATATCAATCGAAAGAATTTCAAAGGCTGTTCCTGAATCCAGGCCTTTACCGAGAACCGTTTGAGAAATCATATCAGGGTTCTCCAGCACTTTTTTGTGGTTTTCGGATGAACCGATTGTAGAGACGATCCCTTCGCCTACACGGGCTACAATCGTTTCCTCACCCGCACCCCCTACGAGGCGATCGATATTGGCTCTTACTGTAATTCTCGCTTTCGCCTTCACTTCAATTCCGTCCATGGCAACACCTGCAATAAATGGTGTTTCAATGACCTTCGGATTAACGCTCATTTGCACGGCTTCCAATACATCACGGCCGGCAAGGTCGATGGCAGCACAGCGTGCAAATGTAAGCTCAATATTGGCGCGCTGTGCTGCGATAAGTGCGTTAACGACTCTATCTACATTCCCTCCGGCAAGATAGTGGCTTTCAAGCTGGTTTGTTCCAACGTCGAGTCCCGCTTTATGCGCTTTAATTAACGGATTAACCACCCGGTTCGGTATGACGCGGCGAAGCCTCATCCCTACTAAAGTGAAAATGCTGATTTTAACTCCGGCTGCTAAAGCTGAAATCCAGAGCATAACTGGTACAAATGTAAAAAATACAGCTAAAACAATGATCCCTACTACAACAATAGCCAGTATCATTAATGTTGATGGGTCCATGCTACTTCTCCTCGTTTCTGTTTAAATTTCTCTCACGACAATGCGCGAGCCTTCCACTTTGATTACTTTTACTTTTTTATCTTTCGCTGTAAATGATCCTTCTGATACCACATCAAGACGTTCGTCATCAATAATGACGGTTCCCGCGGGACGCAACGGCGTAAAGGTCACGCCCTCCTTGCCGATTAAGTCCGTGCGCGTTTGATTTGATACATAACCGCTCTCTGTATTTGTAGAATCATTTAATATAAGTTTCTTAAAGAATTTCATACGCTTTCCCAACACCCTTGTCAGTAAAATGAAAGCTGTAATGGAAACAGCTGAGGCGATCAAGAGAGAAACCGCCATGACTGTGAAGCTTCCCGCGGCCAAAAATAAGCTCGCAACAATTGCTCCCAAGCCAAGTAAACCAATAATTCCTCCGGGGAGGAATATCTCCATCAGGATCAGAATCACCCCTGCTATAAAGAGGAGAACCGTTTCATATCCGGCAAGACCCACTGCAAGATGTCCGTAAAAAAACAGGATCAAAGCAATAAATCCGGCTGTTCCAGGCAGACCGACACCCGGAGAAAAAAGCTCAACAGTAAGGCCTAAGAAGGCAATTGTCAATAAAATAGGAACAACAATCGGACTGGTCAGCCACCTCGCTGCCTTCTCTGCAAAGCTTTCCTCGGCATAGCTGATATGTGCATTTTCGTATCCAAGCTTCTTCACAAGCGCGGAAAGATTGTTAACAGTTCCTTCCGAATAGCCTACGTCAACAGCTTTTTCTGCATTCAGCGTAAGCAGATCTCCCTTCGGCGCGCCCGCTTCTTTTGCATCTACATCAGGGTCTGCCATGGCACGCGCATATTTTGGATCACGGTTGTTTTTTGCTGCGGCATCTTCCAGCTCCGCAAGCCAAAATGATTCAGCTTTTTTGTCAGCAGCATTACCTTTACCGTCAATGATCGCCGCGGCTCCCATTTTTCCTCCTGGTGCCATATAAATGGCGTCAGCCTGTAACGCGATATATGCACCAGCAGACAATGCCCGTTTGTTTACATAAGCAGTTATCGGGATATCCGTTTCGGTGATCGTGTCCGCTATATCAATAGCTGATTTCACCAGTCCTCCCGGCGTGTTAATATCAAGAATAATATGGTTTGCATGCTGAGCCTCTGCATCTTGTAGCGAACGCGACAAAAAGGAGGCGAGACCCTGTTCGACATTTTTTTCAACGGGAATGACGTAGACGGTTTGTTTTTCTGCTTTTGTGTGCAGCTGAACTCCTAATAATGATAGTAGAAATATGCTCAAAAGAGCCGCTCGGAATCCTTTTGTTTGAAGCAAGGGCGATGTATCCCTCCTTCCTCGTATAGTAAGTGCCTTCTCTTCATACGTAACAAATGTATCAAAGGTTTCATTTTTTTATGTATAAAAAAAGACATCTCTCTTAGAAAGATGTCCTTTTCTTCGCCATTTAAGACAGTTGACTGCTAACAAGTTTATTAATTAAACTTCCGTCAGCTTTACCTTTTACTTTAGGCATAATTGCCCCCATCACTTTGCCCATGTCCGCTTTTGAGCTCGCACCGACCTCAGCGATGGTTTCATTTACGATTGTACGCAGCTCTTCTTCTGATAGCTGCTGTGGTAAATAAACTTCTAAAATGTCCAGCTCTTTTTGAACTTTATCTACTAAATCTAAACGATTAGCGTTTGAAAATTCCTGGAGGGAGTCTTTACGTTGCTTAAGTTCACGAGAAAGGACAGTGAGTTCCTCATCCTCGGTCAAACTGTCTTTCTTAAGCTTAATTGCTTCGTTTTGAAGTGAAGCCTTAACCATTCGAACGACAGTCAGTTTGTCTTTCTCACGGCTTTTCATATATAGCTTCATATCTTGGTTAAGTCGCTCAAGAAGACTCATAAATCCACCCTCTTTTAGAATTTGCGTTTTCTAGCAGCTTCAGACTTTTTCTTGCGCTTTACGCTAGGTTTTTCATAAAATTCACGCTTTCTTGCTTCTTGCAAAGTACCTGTCTTTGATACACTGCGTTTGAAGCGACGAAGAGCATCTTCAAGCGATTCGTTTTTTCTAACGACCGTTTTTGACATTCTCTTTCCCTCCCTCCGAATACACCAATCGACTACCTTTAAGTTACACATATAAACATGTACTTTGACATTATAATATAAGCCTTCAGTCAGGTCAACTAAGTGCGTTCACTTTTCCGTCATGAGCGGGACTGCCTGTCTATATAATGATAGAAAGGGGTTGGTGAATAAAATGTTGCTTCTGATTAGTTTTACTGCTCTTATCTTATTCTTTCTCGCAGGGATGAACATGCTTCGGAAAGGTTTAATTTCGATGACGTATTCAAAAATTGAAGAGCAGCTGCTGATTTTTACGGATCATCCGTTAAAGGCATTTCTTATCAGTATTGTTTTTACAGGATTTCTCCAAAGCAGCTCCGCCTTTATGGTAATTGTCATCGGATTTGTGAGTGCGGGCGCCCTTTCTTTCAAACGGACAATACCGATGATTCTTGGAACAAATATCGGGTCTACCTTTACAACCGAATTTCTTGCAATCAAAATGGATGTGTTGATTTGGATTCTTTTGATTGGCGGTTTGCTGTTTTTTCTAACTGGCAGGTATCCGTTCAAACAGCTGGGGACAAGCTTCCTCGGACTGGGGATTATCTTTTTTTGCATCACAGGCTTCAGCCGCCTTGCAGAACCGCTTACTCAGCTGAAAACGGGAGCAGGCATACTTCATCATGTGAACGACTCAAACTGGTCTGCTTTGTTTATCGGCATGGTGTTAACTGCAATCATTCACTCAAGTTCTGTCTGCATCGGCATTTTGATGAGCTTTATGAATGAAGGCGTTATCGGACTGACACAGGCAATGAGCGTTGTGCTTGGGTCAAACATCGGGACATGCATTACAGCTGTCATGGCTGCTGTATCCGGCGGATATGCGGCAAAACAGACAGCGTGCGCCCATGTTTTGTTTAACGTGATCGGCGTAGCGATTGTATTCCCGTTTTTGGCGGCAGCGACCGGCTTTGTTGAACAGCTCTCGGCTGACCCTGCCCAAAGAATCGCCCATTTCAGTCTGCTATTTAATGTTGTATCAGCTCTCTTATTTTTGCCGCTTACCAACTTGTTTTACAGCCTTATCAAATGGCTTATCCCAGTTAAAAACTGAATATAAAAAACCGGCACATTTAGATGCACCGGTTTTTTCAGGTTAAGAAGACATACGCATTTGTTCTGTTATGTCATCCTCAACAACACGGACAAACTGTCCTTCGTTGTATGGATAGCCTGCTTTTAGTATTTTTACTTTCACGATTTTGCCGATCATGTCTTCCGTGCCCTTGAAAACAACTTTCATGTAGTTGTCTGTGTAGCCGACATACATGTTTTCTTCATCTGATTCTTTAAATGCTTCCTCAGGGATAATTTCAAGGACTTCATTTTCATAATCAGAGGCATATTCCTTCGCAAGCTGGTCAGAAAGTGCAATCAAGCGGTGTACACGTTCATTTTTGACGTTTTCATCCACTTGGTCTTCCATCCGCGCAGCTGGCGTTCCCGTACGTTTGCTGTAAGGAAACACATGAAGTTCAGAGAATCTGTTTTCTTTAATAAAGTTATAGGTTTCCATAAACTCTTCTTCTGTTTCGCCAGGGAAGCCTACAATGACATCGGATGTTACGGCTAAGCCCGGAAGTGCTTTTTTCAGTTTATTTAAACGGTCAGCGAAAAATTCCATCGTGTATTTGCGTCTCATCCGTTTAAGCACTGTGTTTGACCCGGATTGAATCGGAATGTGCAAATGGCGCACAATCTTATCTGAACGGTCTAAAACTTCAATCACTTCGTCTGTGATCTGGCTTGCCTCGATGGACGAAATTCTGATCCGTTTTACGCCTTGAACACGGGCGTCAAGTTCTCTCAAAAGCTTGGCAAAGTTGTAATCTTTCATATCTTCACCGTAGCCGCCTGTATGAATACCAGTAAGTACGATTTCTTTATAACCCGCATCAACAAGCTGCTGTGCTTGTTTAATGACTTCCTCCGGGTCACGTGAACGGAGAAGTCCGCGCGCCCACGGAATGATACAGAACGTGCAGAAGTTATTGCAGCCTTCCTGTATTTTTAATGACGCTCTTGTCCGGTCTGTGAAAGCAGGTACATCAAGCTCTTCATATACTCTAGCTTTCATAATGTTGCTGACGCCATTGATCGGCTGACGCTCTTCACGATATTGATCGATGTAGCCGAGCATTTTTTCACGATCCTGAGTTCCGACTACAATGTCAACGCCCGGGATTGCCATAATCTCCGCTGGCGAGGTTTGCGCATAACAGCCTGTGACGCAGATGACGCCGTCAGGATTTTGACGAATGGCGCGTCTGATCACTTGGCGGCTTTTTTTATCTCCCGTATTTGTTACTGTACATGTATTAATGACATATACGTCAGCTGTTTGTTCAAAGTCTCTTCTTTCATAGCCCGCATCTTTGAAAAGCTGCCAGATTGCTTCTGTCTCATAATGATTGACTTTGCAGCCAAGCGTATGGAACGCAACAGTTGCCATTATTGATCACCTCTTAATAACTCTGTATGATAAGAAATCGCGCTCAGCGCGTATAGCGGAGCGGTTTCTGTTCTTAAAATTCTCGGTCCGAGGCCGCACGGAACAGCGTTTTTCGCCGTGAGCCGCTCAACCTCCGCTTCTGTTAAACCGCCTTCGGGACCGAATACGATCAAAAGGGATGATCCTTTCGGAAGGCTGCTTACAACTGCGCTGAACGAGCTTGTTTCTCCTTGCTTCGATGACTCTTCGTATGCAACGACACATTTATCGAAATTCTGCACCTTGTCAAGAAGCTGCTGAAAGGAATGGATATCCAGCACTTGCGGCACTTCGTTTCGGTACGATTGCTCCGCCGCTTCCTTCGCAATTTTTGTCCATCTTTCCCGCTTTTTCTTCGCTTTCTTGTCATCCAGCTTGACAACAGAACGTGCGGCTTGCAGAGGAATAAAGGCATGAGCTCCCAGCTCAGTCCCCTTTTGGATAATCCATTCCAGTTTATCCCCTTTCGGGAGGCCGCTTGCAATATAAACCTTTATCGGAAGCTCTCTGTTTTCATTCGTCCATTCTATCATAAGACAGGACACTTTTTCTTTGGAAACAGATTGAAGTTCACATTTTGCTTCGAAGCCGTCCTGAGAGCAGCAGATAATTTGGTCTCCCTCGTTCATTCTCATGACATTGACAATATGATGAACATCTTCTCCGGTAATTGAAATAGCCGGCGCTTCCTCCATTTGCTGCTTCGTGAGCTCGATAAAATATCGTTGCATACGCTGTGACACCTACTAACTGTTATTTTTTCGCAATAATGCTGACCCAATCTTCCATTGAGAGGATTTCCACAATGGTAAAACCAGCCTGTTCCAATGCTTCTTTTACCTCTTGCTTTTTTTGGCCGATAATTCCTGAAGTAATAAAGTGCCCGCCGTCTTTCAGCAGATGATATGCCTGTGAAGTAAAACGAAGGATAACTTCAGCCAAAATGTTGGCAACGATCACATCATGTTCTCCTGAAATCCCGTCTAACAAATTATTTTGTTTGACTTGAGCTATATCGCTAACCTTGTTTAACTTCAAATTGAGACGTGCGCTTTCTACAGCAACGGGATCAAGATCATAGGCATGAACCGATTCAGCCTCAAGCATTGCAGCCGCAATACTTAAAATTCCGGAGCCTGTGCCTACATCAATCACCTTATCACCCTTTTGCACAAAGCGTTCAAGCGCCTGAATACAAAGTACGGTTGTCGGGTGTGTGCCTGTTCCGAATGCCATTCCCGGGTCCATTTCAATAATCAGCTCATCCGTGTGTACCGGCGTATATTCCTCCCACGTTGGTACAATCGTAAACTTTTCAGAAATTTTCACAGGATGGTAATACTTTTTCCAGGCAGTCGCCCATTCCTCTTCGTTCACTTCGGAAATGGTGATATGGTTTCTGCCCAAATCAATATCATAAAGAAGCAGATTATTAATTGTTTCTTTAATGCCATCTACCGTTTCTCCAAGAAAGCTGTTGACCGGCAGATACGCTTTAACAATGACACCCTCGTTCGGATAATCATTGGGGTCGAGCTGGTAGATTTCCCCGTATACATTCTCACGTTCTTTAATTAAATCAAGCGGGTCCTCTATCACAACCCCACTCGCACCAGCTTCATGCAAAATATTTGAGATAGGTTCGACCGCTTCATGTGTTGTGTGAATGCTTAATTCGGACCATTTCAAAACTACCAACTCCTCATCCAATAATTAATCGCCTTTAAACGCGCGTTTTACCTTATCAAAGAAACTCATTTCCTGTTCATCAGGCAGGTTTCCGCTGACTTCGGCAAATTCACGGATAATATCTTTTTGTTTATCTGTCAAGTTTGTCGGCGTGACAACGCGGACGACGATATGCTGGTCACCCTGTCCATAGCCTCTGACATTTTGAACGCCTTTGCCTCTTAATCTGAACTTTGTTCCTGTTTGTGTACCGGCAGGAATTTTCAATTTCACTTTCCCGTGAAGCGTCGGAACTTCCACTTCATCTCCAAGAGCGGCTTGAGCAAACGTTAACGGCATTTCACAGTAAATATCATCTCCGTCGCGCTCAAAGAATTCGTGGGCGCGCACGTGGAATACGACAAATAAATCCCCTGCAGGGCCGCCGTTTACGCCTGGTTCACCCTGTCCTGAGAGACGCAGCTGCTGCCCGTCATCTACACCGGCAGGAATTGTGACGTTGATTTTTTTGCGTTTTTTGATTTTTCCTTTGCCGCCGCAATCCGCACATTTGTTTTTAATGATTTTACCCGTACCTTCGCAGTGGTGGCACACTCGTCTGTTGACAACTTTTCCAAACGGCGTGTTTTGCTCCACATTTAGCTGGCCGGAGCCTCCGCAGTGCGAGCACGTTTCTGGTTTTGTACCAGGTTTTGCCCCTGAGCCTTTACATGTATCGCACGTTTCCTCACGCGGAATCTCGATGGTCGTTTCTTTTCCGAAAACGGCGTCCTCAAATGACAGAGTCATCGTATATTGCAAATCCGCCCCTTGACGCGGTGCATTTGGATCTCTTCGTCTAGTGCCGCCGCCGAAAATACTTGAGAAAATATCATCGAAACCAAAACCGCCGAAGTCGCCGCCGCCAAAACCGCCGCCGCCGAAGCCTTGGTTAGGATCAGTATGGCCAAATTGGTCGTAATGAGACCGTTTTTGATCATCAGACAGCGTTTCGTATGCTTCTTTGACTTCTTTAAACTTTTCATCTGATCCGGCTTCTTTGTTAATGTCAGGATGATATTTTTTCGACAGCTTTCGATAAGCCTTTTTTATTTCATCCTTTGAAGCGCTCTTACTTACACCCAGCACTTCATAGTAATCACGCTTACTCATCTACTTCACTCTCCCGAATTTCTCACATAAATTAGATTGTATCATTTTGAATTATGATTTTTCAATTCCTTTTATCCCGGGCAAGAAAAAAAGTCAAAGCCAAGAGATGCCTGACTTTGACTTTCTAACCATTGAATCAGATTATGAAATGTGTTCTTTTTGTCAGTCCCAGAAGCGGGACTGACTCTAAAAAGAACTTATTTTTTGTTTTGATCGTCGTTTACTTCTTCGTATTCAGCGTCGACAACGTTGTCATCCGCTTTGCCTTCAGCGTTTTCTCCGCCTTGAGCTTGCTGTGCTTTAGCAGCTTCTTCATAAAGCTTCATAGAAAGCTCTTGAACGATTGTTTGAAGCTCATCTTTTTTCGCTTTGATCTCTTCAAATTCGTTTTTCTCAATTGCTGCTTTTAAAGCGTCTTTGGCATCGTTGGCTTTTTTCACTTGTTCTTCGTCCACTTTGCCTTCTAGATCTTTTAATGTTTTCTCAGTTTGGAAAACAAGCTGATCTGCTTCGTTGCGGACTTCGATTTCTTCTTTTTTCTTCGCATCAGCGTCAGCATTTTCTTCCGCCTCTTTTACCATGCGTTCGATCTCATCATCAGAAAGACCTGAAGAAGATTTGATTGTGATATTTTGTTCTTTTCCTGTGCCTAAGTCTTTTGCTCTTACGTTTACGATACCGTTTTTGTCAATATCGAAGGAAACTTCGATTTGAGGCACGCCGCGCGGTGCTGGCGGGATATCAGTAAGCTGGAAGCGGCCGAGTGTTTTGTTGTCGGCAGACATCGGGCGCTCACCTTGAAGAACATGGATATCAACAGCTGTTTGGTTATCAGCAGCAGTTGAGAACACTTGTGATTTGCTTGTCGGAATTGTTGTGTTGCGGTCGATCAGTTTTGTGAATACACCGCCCATTGTTTCAATACCGAGAGAAAGCGGTGTAACGTCAAGAAGAACTACGTCTTTTACGTCACCAGTGATAACGCCGCCCTGAATTGCAGCACCAAGCGCTACAACTTCATCCGGGTTTACGCCTTTATGTGCTTCTTTTCCAGTTTCTTTTTTGATTGCTTCTTGTACGGCAGGGATACGAGTTGATCCGCCGACAAGGATGACTTTGTCGATTTCGCTTGCAGAAAGTCCTGCATCTTGAAGCGCTTGACGGACAGGGCCCATTGTACGCTCTACTAAATGAGAAGAAAGCTCTTCGAATTTAGCGCGAGTTAATGTCAGTTCAAGGTGAAGCGGTCCTGCTTCTCCAGCTGTGATAAACGGTAAAGAAATTTGCGTAGAAGATACGCCGGAAAGATCTTTTTTCGCTTTTTCAGCTGCGTCTTTCAAACGCTGTAGCGCCATTTTATCTTTAGACAGATCAATACCGTTTTCTTTTTTAAATTCAGATACAAGGTGATCGATGATGACTTGGTCAAAATCGTCCCCGCCTAGACGATTGTCGCCGGCAGTTGAACGAACTTCAAACACACCGTCGCCCAGCTCAAGGATGGAAACGTCGAATGTACCGCCGCCAAGGTCGTATACTAGGATTGTTTGATCTTCATCTGTTTTATCAAGTCCGTATGCAAGCGCTGCTGCAGTCGGCTCGTTGATGATACGTTCTACTTCAAGACCTGCGATTTTACCAGCGTCTTTTGTCGCTTGACGCTCCGCATCGTTAAAGTATGCAGGAACTGTGATAACTGCTTTTGATACTGTTTCGCCAAGATAGCTTTCAGCGTATGATTTAAGGTGTTGAAGGATGATAGCAGACACTTCTTGAGGAGTGTAATCTTTTCCTTCAATTTCAACTTTATAATCTGTACCCATATGGCGTTTAACAGACATAATTGTGTTAGGGTTTGTAATAGATTGGCGTTTAGCCACTTCCCCTACTTGGCGTTCGCCGTTTTTGAACGCAACAACAGATGGAGTTGTGCGGTTCCCTTCAGCGTTAGCAATGACTTTAGGCTCGCCGCCTTCAAGCACTGCCACACATGAGTTTGTTGTACCTAAGTCGATTCCGATAACTTTACTCACTTGAATAACCTCCTGCTATGTAATTATTGATTCACTTTTACCATGGAAGGGCGAATGACGCGATCCTTCAGCTTGTAGCCTTTTTGCATTTCCTCAACGACAATGTTGGAGCCATAGTTTTCATCCTCAGCCTGCATAACGGCTTGGTGAAGGTTCGGATCAAATTCCTGTCCTACAGCTTCGATTGCTTCTACACCTTCTTTTTTCAAGGCTTCTACGAGCTGGCGGTGGACCATTTCCATTCCTTGGAGCAAACTTTTCGTCTGTTCATTGTCGGCTTCAACATGAAGCGCTCTTTCAAAGCTGTCAAGAGCCGGCAGCAATTCAGTAACGATGTTTTGAGAACGGTATTTCTGGGACGCTTCCATTTCTAAACGGCTGCGTCGTTTATAGTTTTCAAAGTCTGCTTGAACACGCAAAAGTTTGTTTTCCTTTTCCTCAAGCAAACCTTGCAATTCGTTAATTTGATTTTGAAGAAGTTCGCTTTCGTTTGTTTCTTCCTGCTGTTCTTCAGCAGCAGCTTGTTCTTCGATTACTTCTTGTTCTTCTGTTTCGTTTTGTTCCGCGGTTTGTTTTTCTTCTGACATTGTGTTCACCTCCCTCAAAAGTGTAAGGAGAAGGGCGGGTGATGCCCTTCGATAAAATTTGCCAATTTTCCCTTATTCATCATACAAACTTGTTAATGCTTTTGACAAGTCTGAAGTCACATGCTGAAGCAGACTGACGACCCTTGAATAATTCATGCGGGTTGGTCCAATGATCGCAATTGAGCCTATTTGCTTCTTATCTACTGAATATGAGGCAGTAATCAGGCTGCAGTTTTCCATCTCTTCATAGTCGTTTTCTTTTCCGATCTTAATCGAAATGCCCGTATCTGAAGATTGGACAAGCTTCAACACGTCCTGCTCCTTTTCAATCAGAGAAAGCAACGACCGCACTCTCCCGATATCATGGAACTCCGGCTGGTTCAGCATATTAATTTTCCCGCCGAAAAACAATTTTTCAACGTGACTTGTCGAATGAAATGTTGAACGCAGCGCTTCAAGTATGTTGTCATAGTTCTTAATGTGCTGCCTTAAGTACATGACAACTTCTTTAAAAATGCGTTCATTCAGTTCATCCATCGGAACACCGGTTAAACGGTCGTTCAGTATATTTACCAGCTTTTCAATATCAGACAGATCCATTTTGGTTGGAAAATTAATCGTTTTGTTTTCCACATGCCCCGTATTGGTAACGAGAATGGCTACCGCTTTATCGGGCTGAATCGGTATGATTTGAATCTGTTTAAGATAATTCTCGCTCAGGGTCGGCCCGAGCACGATAGACGTATAATTCGTAAGATCGGACAAAATTTGTGCTGATTTTTGAACTGTCTTTTCCAGCTCGAATATTTTTTCTTTGAAGATCGAGTGGATTTGGTCTAGGTCGGTTTTTGTCAGTTTGACGGGCGACAGCAAATGATCAACATAGTACCGGTACCCTTTTTCCGACGGAACACGTCCTGAGGAAGAGTGGGTTTTCTCAATGAAGCCCAGTTCTTCCAAGTCAGCCATCTCGTTTCTTATTGTTGCAGAGCTAAATGTGATTTCATCTTTTTTCGAAAGAGTTCTTGATCCGACGGGCTGCGCCGATTTAATAAAATCGTTGATTATGACCTGAAGGATCAGCAGCTGACGATTGGTTAACATCATCATCACCTCTGTTAGCACTCTCAACAAGCGAGTGCTAAATCTATAACAAAAGTATCAAACCACAAGAAAAATGTCAATTATAACTCACCCAAAAAAGCGCCAAAAACTTCATTACCCAATAATTTTCCCTGATGAGTCAAACAAACGGCAGACTCCGTGTTGAGAATCAGTCCCTTTTTAGAAAGCTCTTTTAAAATGCCGGGAAAAAGTTTATCAAGAGAACGGCCGTATTTCTCCGCAAACCGTTTTTTGCTGACTCCGGATGTTTTTCTTAACCCTAAAAACATCTCTTCTTCAATTTGTTCTTCCATCGTCACTTCATGTGTATCCCGATAAGGAAAACCTTTTTCAGCTATCAGGTCAATGTAATGTTTGACAGGTCCGACGTTTACTGTTCGAATTCCCCCGATATACCCGTGGGCTCCTGCTCCGAAGCCGAAATATTCCTCGTTGCTCCAGTACGTCAGGTTGTGCTTAGATTCCAAGCCTTGTTTCGCAAAATTGCTGATTTCATATTGGTGAATACCGGCCGTTTCCATCCGGCTCATCACCGTTTCGTACATTTCGGCTTCCTGTTCCTGCGCCGGCAGATGAAGCCGCCCTTTTTGCATCAAATTATAAAATACCGTTTTCGGTTCTACAATGAGAGAGTAAACGGAATAATGCTCTGCGTTCAGGGATAAAGCAGTTTTTAAAGAGTGGTCAAGGTGTTTAAGCGTTTGTCCGGGGAGACCGAACATCAAATCGAGACTGATATTTTCAAAACCAATCTCCCGTGCACGTTCAAAAGAGACAAATACGTCTTTTTGTTTATGGACCCGTCCGATTTTTTCTAGAAGGTCGTCTTCGAATGTTTGCACACCGAAGCTTAAACGATTAACGCCCGCTTCCTTGAGTATTTTCAGTTTTTCTGCCGATAGGTCGTCCGGGTTCGCTTCAACAGCGAACTCTATTAAGGCGCCTGAAGGCTTCAGCACACGGCTGACCATGTCCATTAATTTTTCAAGCTGGTCTTCAGAGAGGGATGTCGGCGTGCCTCCTCCGATAAAAATCGTATGCAGATCAGGCTGCCCCGTTTTTTCTATCGTATTTATCATTTCCTTCTCGAGTGCGTTTAAATACTCGCCGACAGGCTGGCTTTGAATAAAATATTTATTGAAATCGCAGTAGTGGCAAATATGCTCACAAAATGGAATATGGATATAAGCTGATTTCAATGTATTCACCTTCTTTAAAGAAAGAAGCCGCAGTACAGGACTGCGGCGGCTTCTATTATTTTTTCGGATTGTCGTCCATTTTCAGGACCGCCATAAATGCTTCTTGCGGCACTTCAACTGAGCCGACCTGCTTCATTCGGCGTTTTCCTTCTTTTTGTTTTTCAAGAAGCTTCCGTTTCCGCGAGATGTCTCCGCCGTAACATTTAGCCAATACGTTTTTACGCATCGCTTTAATGGTAGAGCGGGCCACGATTTTCTGGCCGATCGCCGCTTGAATCGGTACTTCAAAGTGCTGGCGCGGAATGAGCTCTTTCAGTTTTTCTACAATTACTTTTCCGCGTTCGTACGCGTAATCGCGATGCACGATAAATGAAAGGGCGTCGATTTTTTCTCCGTTCAGCATAATGTCCATCTTGACAAGTTTAGACGGTTTGTAGCCGATCAGTTCGTAATCAAAGGAAGCGTAGCCTTTTGTGCTTGATTTCAGCTGATCAAAAAACTCATAGACGATTTCCGCTAACGGCATGTCATAGACAATGCTGACGCGATTTGCATCTAAATATTGCATGTCGATAAAATTGCCGCGTTTCCCTTGGCAAAGCTCCATCACCGCACCGACATAATCGTTCGGCACCATCATAGTCGCTTTAACATACGGCTCCTCGATCCTTTCGATCTTTTGTGGGTCAGGCATGTTGGACGGGTTGTCGACAACAACCTTTTCCCCGTCTGTCATATACACATCATATATAACACTCGGCGCTGTAGTGATCAGGTCGATTTTAAACTCCCGCTCAATCCGCTCCTGAATGATTTCCATGTGAAGCATACCTAAAAATCCACAGCGGAAACCGAATCCGAGCGCTTGGGATGTCTCTGCTTCATATTGAAGCGATGAGTCATTCAGCTCAAGCTTTTCAAGAGCTTCCCTTAAATCGTTGTATTTGGCCGTATCGATCGGATATAAACCGCAGTATACCATCGGGTTCAGCTTGCGATATCCAGGCAATGCTTCGGCTGCTTGATTGGCCGCGCTTGTGATCGTGTCACCGACGCGTGTGTCACCGACATTTTTGATCGCAGCAGTTAAAAAGCCTACATCGCCGACCGTCAGTTCATCTGTCGGAGTTGCTTTCGGCGTGAACACACCGACTTCTGTCACTTCAAACTCTTTGCCGGTTGCCATCATTTTGATTTTTTGCCCCGGCTTTACCGTTCCTTCAACGACTCTGATATAAGCCACGACACCGCGGTAAGCGTCATAAAGCGAGTCAAAGATCAGCGCTTTAAGCGGCGCCTCTGGATCTCCGGTCGGAGCAGGCACCTTTTCCACGATCTGCTCTAAAATCTCCTCAATCCCGATCCCGGCTTTTGCTGAAGCGAGCACGGCTTCCGATGCGTCAAGGCCGATGACGTCCTCCACCTCTTGGCGAACACGTTCCGGCTCTGCGCTTGGCAGATCAATTTTATTAATGACTGGAAGAATTTCAAGGTCATTATCAAGCGCCAGGTAAACGTTCGCAAGCGTCTGCGCTTCAATTCCTTGCGCCGCGTCCACGACAAGTATCGCTCCTTCGCAGGCAGCAAGGCTTCGGGATACTTCATATGTGAAATCGACGTGTCCCGGTGTGTCAATCAGGTGGAAAATATATTCCTCACCGTCTTTTGCTTTGTATTTAAGCTGAACAGAGTTTAATTTAATGGTAATGCCCCGTTCGCGTTCAAGATCCATAGAATCAAGCAATTGTTCTTTCATTTCTCGTTGAGTGATTGCCGACGTTTTTTCTAAAATACGATCCGCTAAGGTCGATTTTCCGTGGTCAATATGGGCGATAATGGAGAAATTCCGAATTCTCGACTGCCTCTCTAAACGCTTTTCTTTATCTGTCACAATCTATCACTCCTACTATTAAACGCAAAATACACTAGCTTAGATTATATCAATAGGATTGTAAAGATTCAATGTAAAACAAGAAAGAGAAAAGTTCCCTCTCATACTGGGGCTGCTTTTCTCTTTCAAGCACTTATTTTCTCATATCCCGTATCCATTCATACATCGATTGAGCTGAGTTGGTCACTGTGTCAGAAAGCGTTTTTCCTGCTTTAGAGAAAAGGTTAAACGTTTCCACCTGTTCAAGCTCTTTTTGTTTCTCTTCTAAATCTTTCGAGGTTACTGTTTCCCCTAAAACGGTCGCTTCTTTCTCATTATTTTCTCCGTCTGTGAGCGTAAACGCGCCTTTCAGTGAAGGATCATGATAGCCTTTCATGCTCAGCATGCCGTTATTTGCCTGCTGCATGCCGAACAGGACGCCTATAAACATCATCGTCACAAGAAGCAAGCATTTGCCAAGATATGCAATCAACTCGACCACCTATTTCTTATTGTTTTTTCGTCTCGCCGCTTTCGGCGTTAACTTTTTCAGCATCCCAGTACATTTCGCTGAATACGTCAGCAGTTGCGTTAGCCGCCCGCTGCAGCTCTTCGAGATTGTTATCCACTCCGCCGAATTCAAGCAAAAGCGCTCTGTCGTTTAAGTCTTGGTTGTAAACGCCGTTATCTCCTGGTGAACCTTTAGAAAAGACCCCTGTGCTGAGTCCCGGGTATTTTTTCTCCATCAGCTTGTGAAGCTCGCTTGCAATTTTGTAGTTTTCTTCGAAATTTTTGCTTTTTTTGCCGACCACAAATGCGACCCGGGCATAGCTTTTCCCTTTAATGGTTGCCGTCGTATTTTTCTTGCGCCTGGAGTCTCTATGGATGTCAATGATATATTGCAGATTTTTGTTTGAAGCAAGTGCTTCTTGTACGACCGGCCTTGATTCATCGTAGGATCTGGCATAATTCAACCCTTTTTTGCTCAGTTTTGCCTGTATATCCGTTTTATTAACTGTGGCTCCGATACCTTGAGATTCTAGCGCTTTCCCGAACATGTCTCCCACGAGGGTGACGTTTGCTTTAGAATGACGCGCCATATCGGGATCGGTCTCACCTTTTAATAGCGGGAGATAAGATTCCGTATTATGCGTGTGATAGATAAAGACAACTTTCTTATCGCCGGTTGTTTGTTTTGGCGGGTCTTTTTGCGTATTGTCTGTTTGCGTCTGCTGTTTTTCAATCTCTGCCAAATTCGCTTCTCTTTCTTCCTGCATCACCTTTGAAGGCGGCGGGGATTCCGACGGCATGTTTGTATAATCGGTGCCTTGTCCCGCTAAAAGGATTTCTGTGTCAAATTGCGCAAACCCAGGCAGCTCGCGTCCAAGAAAACTTCGCGGATCCTCGAGATTAATACTTGTCGCCAGCTTTAAAGAAAGACGTGATAGATGAAATGAGCTGTCGGTTTGAGAAAGGTCAGAAGCGAAATAATGGTTTTCCATCCGCAGCAAGTGTGCAAATACGTCACCCGGCAGTTCGTCGGCAATCCCGTAAAAAGAGTCAGACGATGGCCTGAGTTCCGGCCGGAGAGACGTCAGCACACCGGATAAAACAAAAATCACTAATAGGCTTGCGGTAAATAGAAAGATCGCCTTTATCGCTTTCCCGCCATTCACCGCAACAACAATTTGTCTGTTTCTGCGTTTATTTCTCATTGAATCCCTCCAGCGCTTGTCTAGTAATTACTCTATGAACAAGCTAGAGGAAGTAGAACCGTTTAGTGATTATAGGAGCCTTTGTTTTCCTGAGACACCTTTTCATGAAGCGCTGTATTTAATCCGTTTGCCAGCACATTTGCCATATCGTCAATAAATGAATCGACTTCCTTCGGCGTGACCATCAAATTATGGCCCAGAGGTGCCAGCACCTCATGAATGAGCTGCCGCTTTTCGTTGTCTTCAAGAGTCCCCACTATGCCGAGAAACGATTGACGCTGTTTTGGGTCGGGAAGGTCCTCTTCAGTAAGCACTTTCTTTTTCCCAAACGTCATCCCCGCCGGAACAAGCGATCTCGACGGACTGTTATCTCTCATTTCTCTGCCAAAATGCTTTAATATGTAGTCAACCGTGTCGCTGGCAATTGTTACCGCGTCAACGACCGTCGGTACACCAATTGCAATGACAGGTACGCCTAGGGTGTCCTTGCTCAAGTCTTTACGTTTATTTCCGACGCCTGATCCCGGGTGTATTCCTGTATCTGATATTTGAATGGTTGTGTTGACCCTTTCTACCGCCCGCGCCGCAAGTGCATCAATGGCAATCACGAAATCGGGTTTCGACTGCTCGATGACTCCTTTAATAATATCGCTTGTTTCGATGCCTGTAATTCCCATGACACCAGGAGCAAATGCGCTGACAGGCCTGTAGCCCTCCTGCACATTTTCAGGCTGGAGTTTAAATAAATGTCTTGTCACTAATAGATTTTCTACAGCCATCGGACCGAGCGCATCAGGTGTCACGTTCCAGTTGCCGAGGCCGACAATTAAACAGCTCGCATCCTTTGAGATCTTAAGGCTTTCCAGAAAGGCTGAGAATTCTTCCGCAAATACAGCAGAAACTTTCTCTTGCATTTCCGAATCATTTTCTCTGATCCCCTGGGCCTCAATCGTTAAATAACGTCCTTCTTTTTTTCCGGAAAGCTCTGCGCCTTCCTTCGTGATATCAACAGTGCGGATTTTTATTCCGCCATGATCGCGTTCTTTTTCAATAAAACCTTTTATCTCTTTTGCAGGCACAGCCTGACGATTAGCCATGGCTTCCTTCGTTTCAACTGCTAAATCCGTACGTATCAAATACTGATTTACATCCAGCTCACTCTTTTTCATACAGGGCCTCCTTCGAATATTCACTATCCATATTGTTTCCATTTATAAAATGAATCATGCTTAAAAGCATTCCTTCAATGAAAAATACTTTACATTTATATTGCAATCTAAAGGTGTGTTTGATAGAATACAATTTGTTCTATTGTGAAGAAGATTTAACCTTAAGACACTGTGCTACAGGTTGTATCTTAGGAGGTGAAACACATGCCAAACATTAAATCAGCGATTAAACGTACAAAAACTAATAACGAACGCCGCGCTCATAACGCGACAATCAAATCTGCTATGCGTACTGCAATCAAACAAGTTGAAGCTTCTGTTGCAAACAACGAAGCTGACAAAGCGAAAACTGCTCTTACTGAAGCAGCTAAACGTATTGATAAAGCAGTGAAAACAGGTCTTGTACACAAAAATGCCGCAGCTCGATACAAATCAAGACTAGCGAAAAAAGTGAACGGACTTTCTGCATAAAACAAAAACGATCCTCATAATTGAGGATCGTTTTTTTCATTTCTTTTTAACAGCTGCAAGAGAAAAAGCTCTAGTAAAAGCTGCTTGTCCTTTTTCCCGGTTTTCATCTCATAGTCCATCACGGCAAGCTGTTCAATAATAGACCGGAGCTCAGCTTCTGAAAAAAGCCTCGCTTGATCCATTGCCAGCTTTACCCGGAATGGATGCACCTTTAAGTTAGAAGCAATCTGTTTTTGGCCGTACCCTTGTTCCGCGAAATATTTCGTCTGCAGGATAAGCCGGAACTGGTTCGATATGAGAGCCATAATTTTAATCGGCTCTTCATTTTGTTTGAGCAAATCATAAAAAATTTGCAGACTCTCAGTCCGTTTTCGGTTGACGATTTTATTAATGAGTTCAAAGATATTTTGTTCCAGGCTTCTCGCCACAAGCGTCTTTACATCATCCAGTGTGATTTCTTCACGGTCTCCAATAAACGTGCAGAGTTTCTGAATCTCCTGAAAAAGAGATGACAGATGCCCGTTTACAAGCAAAACCAAATGCTCTGCCGCCTCGGTGCTGATTGTTTTCTGCTCGGTTCTCGCCAGATTGATCGTAAAGTCTGTCGTTTCCTTCGCGTTTAATTCCTTTGCCTCCATCATGAACGCCTGCTTTTTTAGCGCTTTGGTCAGTTTTTTCCGCTCATCCAGTTTTTCATAAGGCGCAAGCAGAACAAAGACCGTGTATGGCGCCGGTGATTGTATATACGATTCAAGCGCGCTGATGTTGTGCTCAACTTTTTCTTTCTTTTTTTCACCCGTTAAAAAATATGGATTTTTCACAATGACAAGGCGCCGCTCCCCCATAAACGGGAACGTTTCAGCGTCGGCAATCGCCTGATCCAGCGGGTCTTCCTCCAAATCAAAAACAGACAGGTTGAAATCTTTCGTCTCTTGATCAATCACCGTCTGTCTGATCCTGCTGACGGTTTCTTGGAGCAGATACGTCTCTTTTCCGTATAAACAATAAACCGGATGGACATCACCTTTTTTCAGGCTTTTCCACACATCAAATACCATTGTTGTACGACTTCCTCTCTTTCATCATCCTCTTCTATCCTAAATTGAGTTTGCAAAATAGTAAAGAGGAAGCCTGACAGCGGCTTCCCCATTTATATTAAACGCCTGTTCGCAAGCCCCCGGGACAGCTTGTAAAAAGGCGATAATCACCAGAACAGAAAACGTTACCTTAGCTTCTAGATTTTTCAAATCGATTCCATTATACTTAAGTCAGTCAGGGGGGATGAAATTGAATGATTTTGAAAAAAACGTTCAAAGCAAACGAAATGATGCTGTAGATTCAGCGGTTGGTTTTGTTGTGTCCTTCGGATTTTTCGCCTTATTGTTTGTCATGGCAACGGTTATTCACCTGGTTGGTTCATAACACGACTGCCCGGGCTGCTGATTTCTCGGCAGTCTTTTTTAATTCTCCTCTGTCATATCTGATGTATCATATGGAGGATAGACAGAAAAGGTTCCTGATCCGTTTTTGTACGTGTATTGGATCGTGCCGCTTTGATCAGTGCGCAGCACACGGATGGATCGGCTCTTTAACAATTGAAGAACTTCTTGATGCGGATGATGGTACCTATTGTTTTCTCCCGCTGAGATGATCGCCGTTTTCGGCTGAAGCTGTTTGATGAACTCTTCACCGGTAGAGCCCTTGCTTCCATGATGCCCCACCTTTAACACATCCGCTCTTATATTTGGGAAGACACTAATAATCTCCTGTTCCCCCTCTTTTTCCAGATCACCCGTCAGGAGCCAGCTGATACTGCCTGTTTTCATCCATAGAACGAGAGAAGAATTATTTTTACTTGCCGGATCAGGCGTTTCCGGTGACAGCACATGAAACTGCAAGTCCTTTATTTGCAATACATCACCCCGTTTCACCTCTTCAATTGCCACACCCTCCTGTCTGGCAGTCCGCAGCACTTTCTCATCATGAGGTTCAGAAACAAACCCTTTCGGAATGACGAGACGCTTTACTTTATGATGCTTTAGCAAAACCTCTGCCTCTCCGATATGATCTTGATCTGCGTGCGTCAGTATCAGCGCATCAAGCTGCTTGATGCCCTTTGCCGTTAAAAAAGGGATCAGCACCTTTTCCCCCAGTGAAAAAGGATGCTGTTTTTCCAGCCAAGGCTCTGACGAATAAGACAAAGTGCCTCCTGTATCAATTAAAACACGGCCTTTCTGATAGGGTGCACTGACAAACATACTGTCACCTTGTCCGATATCAATCATATCTACTTCTCCATCGGAACTAACATAAGGGAAAATAAAGAGCAGGGTAAGCGTTGCACAAAAAAGGCCTGCGGATACGGTCAGCCGGAGATATGAGCGTTTCTCGATACTCATAAGCAATATGATGACAGTGAGCGTGAATAAGAGAAGAAGTGCGGGTGCAGGACGTGAGATGATGATTGTGAATATTTCTATATCTGCGATTTTAGTGATCAGTCTGTTGGTCCAGGTCATCATTACATCAAACCAATAGAACAGAAATTGACCGACGGATGCTGAAAAAAATAATAGAATAACTCCTATAACAGCAGCCGGTAAAATACAGAATGTATAAAAAGGCACCAACACCATATTCATCGGAATGCTCATAATAGAAAACTGCTGAAAATGATACAGAAGAATGGGTAGTGAGCCTAGCTGGGCAATAACAGATACCATCGTCAGCTGTCCCAGACCCGTTTTGCTATGCTGAAAAATAGATGATGAGAGAATTAAAGAAAAACTGACCGCAAATGAAAGCTGAAATCCAGCTTCAAAAAGGTAGTAGGGATTAAAAAGCAAGAGGAGGATATAAGAAAGACAGATTACCCCTGCAGAATTCACTCGCTGCTGAAAAAGGCTTCCCGCTAAGTAGATGCCCGACATCAGAGCGGCTCGGAGAACAGAAGGCGCTGCGCCTGTCAAAATAACATAGATCGGCAGAAACAAAAGGAGTAGGATTGACGCATTTTCTCTTGTTATACCCAGACGGATCATTGCGTAAAATAGGCCAGCTGTCAAAATCCCGACATGGAGGCCTGAGATGGCTAATAGATGGACAACACCTAGATTTTGGTAAGCGTTAAGCACATCGTCATCCAAATAAGACCTCTCACCTACTGTAAGCGCCTGTACGATTCCTGCTGAATCTGACGGAAGCTTGGTGTTCGTGAATGATACGATGTATTTTCTCAAACTGAGAAGCTTATACCGGACACCTGAAGACTCACTGCAATTTCTAATAGATGTGACAGAATAGCTCCAATGAATATGCTGCCGGTAAAGATACTGGTGATAATCAAATGTTCCCGGCACTGTTGCTTGTTTGGGCTTCTCCAACTTACCAGTCAATTCGCATGCCATACCCGGCTCTAGATGTGACAGTTTGTCTTTTTCAGCTAAAGACTGAATCCGATAAGAGGCAGCCCATTTTTCGCCATCAGGCGTCTTGATCAGCAAAGACATCCGATCTCCGTCAATTTTAGGAATACTATGAACGACCGCCTTGAAGTGATAGCTGCCCTGCTTGTACGAAGAAGTATTTTGAAAATCTGTAATCTTAAACAGGGCAAAATTGAGCACAAAAGAGAATAAACATACAAAAATGAGTGGAGCGTGTCTTGTTTTGACTGACACAATAAGAAGAAAGAGGAAGAAGAGAAAGACAGCGGAGAAATAAGAGGCGGCAGCAATTCCAGCCGTTGCTGAAGCTGCCGCCAAAGGCAATAATAGACGCGAATGTCGCATCAATCACACATAACTCGTAAAAAGTTTATTGGCCTGTTCATGTATTTTCTTCAAATCTTCCTCTGCGAGACCGGCATCCGCTAATTTTTCTAAAAGCCCCGCTACAAATGAAAGCTTTTCTCTGTTTTTCAGATCAACGATCATCTCATCTAGTTCAACCTGTTCAACCGTAACGCCAGACTGCTCAAATAGCTCCTGGGCATACGGATGTGTTTTATAATCCTCAGCGTAATATACTGTTTTGATACCGGCTTGAATGATAGACTTACAGCACTGAATACACGGATAGTGCGTAACATATATCTCCGCTCCATCTGTCGGCACTCCAAATTTAGAGCATTGAAGAATCGCATTCATTTCCGCGTGAATCGTTCTCGCGCAATGATCGTCTATCATTAAGCATCCTTCGTCCGCGCAATGTACGCCGCCTGCGATTGATCCGTTATATCCTCCTGCAATCATACGTTTATCTCTGACAATGGTAGCGCCGACAGACAATCTCGGGCAGGTGCTGCGCAGTGCCAGTAAATGGCTTTGCGCCATAAAATATTGATTCCATGAAATTCGTTCCACGTTGTTCCCTCCAAATGTTGTGTTGCCTGTTCTTTAGTTTACCTATCATCATACATGACCGTCAATTCACTTTACTGTAATGGAAGACTTTATTTTTTCAAATGATTTTTCGCCAATTCCCGAAACCTTTGTGATATCTTCAATTGCCTGAAAACGCCCGTTCTCTTCCCGATATGCAATAATCGCTTCGGCTTTTGAAGGCCCTACTCCTGAAATGTTTTGTAAATCCTCTAATGTTGCTGTATTGATATTGACCAAGGCCTCTTTCCCCGTACTGCTTTGTACAGCGCCTCCGGCTGCTTGCTGCGGCTCCTCTTCTCCCTCACTCGGTATATACACCACTGTACCGTCCTGCAAAAGTTCCGCCAAATTCACTTGCGTTTCATCTGCTTTTTCACCGATGCCGCCTGCTTTCTCAATAGCCTCCGACACTCTGTCCCCTGCATGCATTTCATAAACGCCGGGATGCTTAACAGCACCTTTTATATCAATTACAATATTTTCTTCCGCTTTGTCTTTTGTCACTTCCTGCTTGACCTCCGCATTTCCCTTTTCACTAGATACAACTTGTTTTACAGGCTCTTTGTTATGTCCGCTGAAAAAAAGAGGCAAAGAACTGCTATGAGAACAGCAGCAGAGGCCGCTGACATGATAATCGTTTTATGTTGATTCAACCAATTCAACTGGCATGCGCCCCGCTTTCGTCATATTTTGTTTCTTTATCACATATGGTTTAGAGGATAATAGCTCAAAGGAGGGGAAATCATTGAAGATAGGCTTTATCGGCACTGGAAATATGGGTACGATCCTTATTGAATCATTTATTGAATCACAAGCAGCCGATCCCTCAAACATCACAATCACAAACCGCACAATTGAGAAAGCGTTGAAGATAAAAAACCGCTACAACAGCATAAACGTAACAGAGAGCCTTGAAAAGCTTGTTGCAGAAAATGAGATGATTTTCATCTGTGTAAAGCCGCTTGATATATATCCATTATTGTCAAGGGCAGTTCCTTATCTAAGAAAGGATCACATTCTCATTTCAATTACAAGCCCGCTTCAGACTGATCAGCTGGAACAGTATGTGCCATGTCAGGTGGCACGAGTAATCCCGAGTATTACAAACCGGGCGCTTGCTGGCGTTTCTCTCGTCACCTTTGGCAAAAGCTGCGGGGAGGCAGCAAAAACAAAAATAAACGAGCTGATGAAGCACATTTCGAATCCGCTGCAAATTGAAAGTGACATCACAAGAGTAGCGTCAGATATCGTAAGCTGCGGACCCGCTTTTATGAGCTATCTGGTACAGCGGTTTATAGATGCAGCCGTTACGGAAACGTCAGTGTCTAAACAGGACGCTATTCACATGTGTAAAGAGATGCTTGTCGGGCTGGGAAAACTGTTAGAAACCGAATTGTATACCCTTCCTGCATTACAGGAAAAGGTTTGCGTAAAAGGCGGTGTGACAGGAGAAGGCATAAAAGCCCTCGAAAGCGGTGTACAGGATATGTTTCATCGGGTGTTTCAAAATACGCATTTGAAGTATGAAGAGGATATTTCCGCGGTGAAGAAGCAGTTTCATGTGTAAACGAGTATGCCATAGTCTTTTGTTGTATGCAAAAGGTTAAAAAAGCATTTTAAAAACCATCGTCTTAGTAAACGATGGTTTTTGATTTCTGTGCTTTAAAGAACAGGCGTTCAGAGTGTGGTGACGGGGCTGAATCGGTAAAATCAGCGGTGACCTTATGAAGCTGAAAACCGCAGCCTGCCAGCATTTCTTCGTATTCATCCACTCGGAACGTTCTTTGCTCATGTGTTTCGTCGAAGCGGTCGTACGCCTCTCCGTTCCAAACAAAAAACGTCATATCATGAATGGCGGAAAGCTCTTCACTACCGGCAAAGCTTTGCCAAATATAGCTGATATCTTCGTCTTGATCAGCAAACGTGCTGCCAGGAAAAACCTCGGTTATTTTATACGGTGAATGAACATCAAACAGCAATATGCCGTCCGGCTTCAGCACCTGAAATACACTTTTAAAGGTATTCATCACGTCATTTTTCGTTTTTAAATAATTCAAGGAGTCACAGCAGATCGCAACAGCATCAAACTGGCCTTCAAAGCCGGTAATCTCTCTCATGTCCTGCTGAAGGAAAAGAATCGGCTGTTTAGCTGGTACTTTTTGCTGGGCGTATGAGAGCATTTCCTCACTGAGATCAATCCCAGTGACTTCAAAGCCTTTTTCGGCAAGCCGGATTGAAATTTCTCCGGTGCCGCATGCCAAATCGAGAATACGGCCTTTTTCCGGCAGAGATGCTTCAATCCACTCTGTCCATTTGTCGTAAGGTGCGTGAGACATTAACTCGTCATACACGCTTGCAAAGCCTTGGTAAATCATTGGTTCATTCCAAGTTCCAGGTCTGCGAGCGGAGCGTCTCCCCACAGTTTTTCTAGGTTGTAATAGCTTCTTTCGTCCTTGTGAAACACATGGGCAATCACATCCCCAAGGTCAACTAATACCCATCTTGCCTCATCGAAGCCTTCCATCTTTTTGACTTCAATGCCGTTTTCTTCTGCCTGGTCCTTGATTTCACGCGCAATGGCCTGAACTTGTTTGTCTGAATTACCGTGGCAGATCAGAAAATAATCAGCAACCAGAGAAATTCCTTCCATATCCAGTGCTAAAATATCCTCTGCCCGCTTATCGTCGCAAGCCGCAGCTGCAATCTTTAAAATGGACTTTTGATTCATTCACATATTCCTCCTGTTCATTTGCCAGACACAAGCCAGTTATAGGTTAAACATGTATCTGGAAAAACCTGTTGATTTTTTTTCATTAGAAAAATCATTGTATTTTTGATCGACTGAATCAACGCTTGATTCAAATCCGTTTCTGCTAGTTCGCGCACCTCATCAACACCGGGAAATTTACGGCCTGGTTCAATATAATCGGCAACGTAAATGACTTTTTCCAAAAGCGTCATGCCCGGACGCCCAGAGGTATGGTATCTGATCGCGTCAAGAACATCTTCGTCATGAATTCCCGCTTCCCTCTGGACTAGGTAAGCGCCGACCGGAGCATGCCACAGTTCCGGGTTGTGATCCAACAGATGCGCGGGCATTTTTTCTCTGGCTATAATTTGTTTCATTTCTTCTTTCGGGCGGAATTTGGCGTAATCATGAAAGATAGCCGCCGTTTCCGCTTTTTTGGAGTCGGCGCCAAAGCGCTCCGCAAGTTCAATCGCCGTGTTCATTACGCCAATTGTATGGATATATCGGTGCTCGGTCAATTGCTGCTTGACGCAGGCAAGTGCCTCCTCACGATTCATATAAACCATTCTCCTCTACATACTTCTTCACTTTATCAGGGATTAAGTAGTCAGTGGGCTTCTTGCTTTTAAACCGTTCCCTTATCATAGTCGATGATACCTCAAACTCCGGAACGTCTGCAAAGAGAAGCGGATAAGGGGTTTCAACATGAAAACCGGGGCGCTTTACTCCGATAAATTGAATAAGGTTCAGCAGCTCGTCCAGCTTATACCATTTCGGCAGGTATTCAATCATGTCAGCACCGATGATAAAGAATAGCTGATCATTCGGATATCGCTGCTTTAGTAGAGAAACGGTATCAAAGGTATATGACGGGCCTTCTCTTTCCATTTCAGCCAGCTGCAGCTTAAAGGATGGATTAGACTGGATCGCAAGCTTCAGCATTTCCACCCGATGAGTGCTGTCTGTATAGTCTTCATCCTGTTTATGCGGAGGTATTTGATTGGGCATAAACCAAATTTCGTCGAGCTCCGCCTGATACAGCACCTCATTCGCCATTAAAAGGTGACCGTTATGCGGAGGATCAAACGTGCCTCCAAAAATTCCGATTTTCTTCATTTCAACCACCTTAAGGAAGCTCGATCTGTTTATTTTCCTTTGATTCCTTATATAAAACAATCGTATTGCCGATCGTCTGAACCAACTCTGCGTGGCTTCCTTTTTCAAGAGCTTCCGCAACATCGTTTTTATCGTCTTCACAGTTTTGAAGAACGCTGATTTTAATCAGCTCTCTCGCTTCAAGCGCTTCAGAAATTTGTTTAATCATGTTGTCATTGACTCCGCCCTTTCCTACTTGAAAAATCGGGCTTAAATGGTGCGCTTTTGAACGCAAGAAACGTTTTTGTTTTCCTGTTAGCATTATTTTCCTCCTAATTTCCCTACTACAATAGATCTCATTTTTTCAACATCAGGTTCATGTCCTGTCCACAAGCGGAAAGACAATGCCGCCTGCTCAACAAACATGCCGACTCCATCCAGTGTTTTCAGACCTTTTTGCTTTGCTTCTTTTAATAGTGAAGTCTGAATCGGATTATACACGATATCGCAAACAACCGCACTGCTTTCAGCACGCTGCAGCGAAAGCGGAATATCTTCCACGTTTGGATACATGCCTACAGATGTTGTATGGATAATTACATCATACTGCTCAAGCCGTTCTTCTGCTTCTTTTATGCTTAACACTTCTACATTGCGGAACGAGGGAGCAGATTCTGTGAGCTGTTTGGCTTTTTCTATCGTTCGATTGCAAATATCAAACTTTTCCGGATTGTCGCGGACGATCGTCGTAAAAATCGCTCTCGCTGCCCCGCCCGCGCCGATCATTAAGAAAGACAGCTCGGAGATTGGTTTGTCCAAAATTCTCATTAAAGATTTCACAAAGCCTTCTCCGTCTGTATTATATCCGACAAGTTTGTCTCCTTCTCTTCTGACAGTGTTAACGGCACCAAGCACTTTTGCGCTCTCATCAATATGATCGAGATGATCCATGATGGAAACCTTGTGCGGAACAGTCACATTGATGCCTTGTACGCCAAGAGCTCTTATTCCTTTTACCGCATCTTCAAGACTATCCTCTTCCACCTTAAATGCATGGTAGTGTCCGTCCAAGCCAAGATCCTTCAACGCCGCGTTATGGATATCCGGCGACATGGAATGCGCAATCGGATTTCCGATAACCCCGTACAGCTTCTTCATACCCCTCTCCCCTTTTTGTTAAATTAATGAGCGCCGAACAAATACGTGAACGCCTTTTGGCGCATAAGCCGTTATCTTTTTATCCGCGTCATGCACCGTTACCCAGCCTAACCCAGAAAAAACGATATCTGTCTTTTGCTCTTTCATCGTAAACGTATGGGCAACCAGTTCTGGAAACTCATCCATATCATCTTTTCCCGGCGGTGTGAGCAATTCTCCTGCGTGCTTTTCATATAGCGCGTCAGCATTTTCCAGTTTCGTTCTGTGAATCATTAATTCATTCGGCATATAGCAGACAAAGGCAGCTCTTTCACCTGAAACATAATCAAACCTTGCCAGTCCGCCGAAATACAGCGTTTGCTGATCGTTTAGCTGGAATGTGCGCGGCTTCAGTTCCTTTTTGGGCGAAAGCACTTTTAAATCCTTTTTGTTTACATAGTGCGCCATTTGATGGTGATTGATGATTCCAGGTGTATCATAAAGCGCTGAGCCGTCATCTAACGGAATTTCAATCGCATCAAGAGTTGTGCCCGGGAATTGCGATGTTGTGATGATATTGTCTTCACCGGACACTTCTTTGATAATCCGGTTAATGAACGTTGATTTCCCTACATTGGTACAGCCGACAACGTAAACATCCTTGCCGTTACGGTAATGTTCAATCGCATCAATGACTTCTCTGATTCCCTGGCCGCGTCCCGCACTGACCAAAAATACGTCAATCGGTTTTAAGCCAAGCTCTTTCGCTTCGCGCTTCATCCACTGGATCAGCCGTTCTCTTTTGAGCGATTTAGGCAGAATATCCGCCTTGTTTCCGACTAACAATATAGGATTTCCTCCGACTAAGCGCTGCAATCCATTAATCCAGCTGCCGTTAAAATCGAAAATATCAACAATTTTAACGACGAGAGAATCGGTTTCTCCAATTCCATGAAGGATGTTTAAAAAGTCATCATCCGTTAAGGAAACGTCTTGTATTTCATTGTAGTTTTTCAGTCTGAAGCAGCGCTGGCAAATCACACTTTCTTTAGAAAGCGAAGCCGGCGGCGCGTATCCCAGACCGTTTTTGTCCTCGGTTTGGATTGAAACTCCGCAGCCGATACAAACAACCTTTTCCATTCTTATTCCTCCCACTGAATGTGCCCTTTTCGTTTGAGAGCACTCAGTATTCTGCGTTCTACCTGGCGGTTAAAACGCGTAATAAAGCCGTCTGAGGAAGCGACAGGCACGACCAGGATCGTATGGTAGCCGTTACGGTTCCCGCCGAGTACATCAGTCAGCAGCTGATCTCCGATGACAACACAGTCCTCTTTTTTCAGCTCCATATTGCGCACTGCTCTATTAAAGGCTTTGCCCATCGGTTTTCTTGCTTTATAGATGAATGGTATACCGAGCGGTTCCGAGAAAAGTTTTACTCTTCGCTCATTATTATTAGAGACAATCGTCACTTTAATGCCGTGCTCTCTCATTTCTTCAAACCACTCGATCAATCGCGGCGTCGCGTTTGGTCTGTCCCATTCAACAAGCGTATTGTCCAGATCAGTGATAATTCCTTTTACATTTCGTTCCTTTAATTTTTCAGGTGTAATATGAAAAATATTTTTTACAAACTCGTCAGGTAAAAAAAACTTTTTTAACAAAACCCGCACCCTTCCCTTTTCTTTCTCTTAAAATTTATGTCGAAAAAAATCGAACTTGCGCTTAAAGAAAAACTGAGCAAAAAAATTTCGACAAAAATTGGGTTTCTTCACCAGGTGTGGATAAATTTACACACACTATCCACTCTTATTACATCACTCTTTAGACAAATTATAAACATGATACTCACAAGTTATCCACTTTTTGGTGTGGATAACAGAACGATTGTTCTTATATGCAATTCATGGTAGATTAAAGATAATCTTCAGCTTCAGATGAACGCAACCTATAAATGTATGTCACAAAGTCATGAATGATTCCAACTATGAAGGAGGTGTCTCTCCCATTAATTGGGTTCCTAGCATGAGAAAATTGTCTGATGAACTATTAATAGAATCCTATTTCAAAGCCACCGAAATGAATTTAAACCGCGACTTTATCGAGTTAATCGAAAACGAAATAAAAAGAAGATCGCTCGGACATATTATTTCCGTATCTTCTTAATAGGAATTTGTCTATTTTTTCCGGGCGTATTTCCTTTTTTTACTCAGATGACTGATATTATATCACTTCAGTTACGCGCTTTACTACTGTTTTCAGCAAAAAACACCCCTAAAAAGAGGTGTTTTCAGGGCTGGATTTCATGTGAGCCAATACACTCCGCCCACAATCAGGAGAACAACAATCAAAACAACGATAAAAGCGTATCCGTATGCTCTGCTTGCTCCATATGGCCAGCCGCCGAATGGATACGTGTATAAATACCCGCTGTACATGTGAAGCGCGCCTCCTTAAAAATGTTTCTATAACAGCCTATGTAGGAGAAATAAAACGGCTTAGGCCTTTGTCCGGATCAGCGCTTCAGGACCTGCCCATCTTGTATCCCTTCATAAACAACCCTTGCCCCTTTTGGTGTCATATGATTGCCTGAAGGATCTATCAAGCCGGATTGGATAAGCGCTTCATCAGTAGCTTCTCCACCGTCTGCTTCTATAAAGTGCTTCCAGTTGTCTACGAGAGGCACATTCATATGTTTCGCGACATCTCTTGTAATATCATTGTATGAGTTATGCCACTTTCTCGCCCCGCCTTTTGATTCAAAAGCAGCCGCTTTATACCTGGAATAGTAAAAGAGGTGATGCTTTCCGTTTCCTTCAATAATAGGAATACACGTCATTAAAACAGGCTTGATGCCGTGTTTTCTGCTTTCTTTTATAAAGTAAACCAGATTCTCTCTGAAACGCAGCTTTGACACTCTCGGCTTTCCTTCAGCCAGAATCGCGGCGTCATTAGTGCCAAACATAATAAAAAGATGCTTAGGTTTTTGATCGAGTACATCTGTTTGAAACCGTAAACGGGCATCTTCTGTCGTTTGTCCTCCAATTCCTGCATTGAGGATATCAAGATTCCCGCGTTCAGCCGTTTTTAATATATTGACCCACTGCTGCGCTTTTGGATAGTCACGATAATCCCAATTAGAGCCGCGTGTATTGCTGTCACCAAATGCTACCACGTCTTCGTATCCCCTTCCGCATCCTGCTGTAACGAACAGCACTAGGAAAAGGATGAACATATACTTCATCTTTACACCCCCAAAAGCTTCACCTTTATGTTATACCTCTGCTCTGTTTCATTCAACGCAGAGTTTTTTCGTTATAGCGTTCTCTCTATTGTTAACGTGTCCCTCTCGACTAAAATCATTCTGTTTCCATTAAGGGGTGATATATCTATTTCAGTTCCCGTCTTTTCCTGCGAAAAAACACTTCAGAGAGTTGATTGCAATAACCTGCTTCCGCCAGAGGAAACAGGCTACTGATTACCTCTGCATTTATTTTAATTTCGCTTTAAGCTTGGCCTTTGTTTTCGGTCCGTAGATACCATCAGCTTTTAATCCATTCATCAGCTGAAAACGTTTCACGGCATTTGCTGTTTTCGGTCCATAAATGCCGTCAATACCGTTATTCTTCGCACCTTTATCGGGGTAAAAATGAAGTGCTGCTAAAGCCTTTTGCAGCTGAAGAACTTTTGTGCCTTTTCTATAAGGCGCAGTAAGTTTTATTACTCCTGAAGGCAGAGGATAAGATTTGGGTGATTCTTTAGATGGCGTATCAGAGGAAGAAATTCCGTTTTTGAATGCACTCCATTGATTTAAGAGTTTGCGGGGACATTCTTTTCCGGACCATTTTTTGTGGGGAACAACACGATCCAGCGAAATATTGTGATCCTTCATCAATTTTTTGATCAGCCACTGCGCATTAGCTACTGCTTTGTCAAAATCGCCGTCTGCATTTTCGCAGATTTCAATCCCGATTGATTTGCGATTCCCTGTCCCATCGGTGCCGTCGCCAGCATGCCACCCGTTTTCAGTAAGAGGCAGATGCTGATAGATGTCTGAATCGTCTACTGTAAAATGCCAGCTGACAGATGTACTTGGGTTTTTTACATAATCAGCGTGCATTTTTGCATCGGCACCTTTGGCGGTATTTGCTGTATTGTGCACCGTAATGTAGGCAGGTGTCATCGCATAGCCGGGACGGTTATCGTTTGATTTTGGTATAAAATCTTTTTTTATCGCTACCATTTCTATCCCTCCCTACTATTAAAGAATGCAGCAACGAGTGAAATGGACAGCCTATTTTACTAGCTAAAAAAGAATTGTATTTCCCCCCACTCGTATGACAGTTGAACCTCCGAAATGGTACAAGTTATACTAACGTAGATGCCGGAGATTCTGCCTCCTGACATCGCCACAAGTGTTGGGAGTGGATAATTGATATGTTAAAAAAGACTTTAGGTATAATCTTGATCATCGCCGTTATTGCAGTCGGGTTTTATCAGAAAGAGGCTTGGCTTGATGCTATAAAAGCAGGCGGCTTGATTTCCGTTTTATGTAGTATGCTTCTGATTGCAGCCGACGTCTTTTTTCCGATTGTGCCGTTTGCAATTATTGCAGCTTTAAATGGCGCTGTGTTCGGAATTGCAAATGGCGTTTGGATTACACTGGCCGGTTCAATGCTCGGTACAATATTGCTATTTTTTCTCGCGAGGTACAGCTTTCGTGATTGGGCTAGGAAAAAAATAAAAGCTTACCCTGCTATAAAAGGATACGAGGCTTCCTTCGATAAAAATGCGTTTACCGCTGTTTTATTGGGAAGACTTATCCCTGTTATTCCTTCTCTTGTCATGAATGTTGTATGCGGACTAAGCAGTGTTCGGTGGCATGTTTTTTTCGTCGCCTCTTTAATAGGAAAAATCCCAAATATTTTAGTTGTTACCATTGCCGGCGCCAATTTCTCCAGCAACAAATTTCTATCCTTCAGTATTTACGGGGCCTACATTCTGATCCTGATGCTGATCATATATAAAAAGTTTCCTCATCTTGTGAAAGTGTCAAAAAAATAAGGGCGGCCCGCTTTGCCCCCTTACTTTTTTTCTGTTGCATGTCCTCCAAATTCATTATGGAGCGCAGCAACGACCTTTCCTGTAAACGTATCGTCTGTTAACGAACGGTATCTCATCAAGAGCGACATCGCGATCACCGGGGTGGCTGTCTGCAAATCTAGTGCCGTTTCCACTGTCCATTTCCCTTCCCCTGAGGAATGCATGACGCCTTTGATCTGTTCCAGCTTCGCGTCTTTAGAAAAAGCTCGCTCAGTCAGCCCCATAAGCCACGACCTTATGACAGATCCATGATTCCATACCCTTGCAACTTTCTCGTAGTCAAACTCAAACGGGCTTTTTTCCAGCACTTCAAATCCTTCGCCAATAGCAGCCATCATTCCGTACTCAATGCCATTATGAATCATTTTCAAAAAGTGCCCGCTGCCCGCTTCTCCGGCATATAAATATCCATTTTCAACAGCAGTATCCCGAAACAGCGGCTCGGCAATTTCCCATGCTTCCGGGTCTCCCCCCACCATAAAACAGGCTCCGTGCCGTGCACCTTCCATTCCGCCCGACGTCCCCGCATCGAGATAATAGATACCCGCTTCTTTCATTTGATTATAGCGACGAATCGATTCTTTATAATGAGAATTTCCGGCTTCGATGATAATATCACCTGTGCTTAATAAAGGTGTCACATCACGCAAAACAGTATCGACCACGCCATGGGGCACCATAACCCATAGTATTCGCGGCATGTCTAATGAAGAAATCAACTCTTTTATACTCGTTGTCCCCTCAGCCCCATAAGATATCAGTTCATCAACAGCGGCTTGGTTCACGTCATAACCGATTGCTTGATGATTGCGGTCGATCAATTGCTTTCCTATATTTATGCCCATTTTCCCTAAGCCGATCAATCCTAGTTTCATGTGAGATCCTCCTGGTTGTCTAAAAAGCCTTTACTCTTTATGTTCCCTGTGAACTGTATTGTGATACATCCTGTTTTCTCAAACAAAAAAACAAAAGCGGACCGTGATCAGCCAGAGTGATTTCTTTTCCCGTGTCATATCGTTTCTGTATGATCTTTATCAGAAAGAGGGTGTGATAATCATTTGGCGCCTTCATGAATTACAGCAGAAATCGTGGAAACATCCTTGATTTCCTCTCTATTTAAGTTAAAATATGGGAAGAGAATTCAATTTATTTCTAGCTAAGAAGGTGACAACTTGCAGGATCAAACACAAACAATCATTGGAATTAAGAAAACCGCGAAATGTTTATTATACGTTACACTTGCAATGATCGGTCTTCTCATTGGTTATTTCTTTCATCAGCTTGCGAAATGGGCATTATCCCTGCCGTGGATTCCATTAGAAGGCCCTCTTCGGCTTGTTGCCTCTTTTCACGTATCACCGGTGAAGTTTATCACCGCGCTGCTTGGCCTGATTGCCGGTATATGGTTCGCTCATTCAATCATCAAATTGCTATTAACTGTACACATTACAGACGACTCCGTGAAATTAATGAAAGGCAAGCATGTTCAAACGATCAACTCGGAAGACATTGCTCTGGTATTTATTGATCATAAACGGCTTGTCCTCTTAGGAACAGACGGATATGAACTGGCACGTGAAGAAATAGATGAAAAACCTAAAATCATTGAGCAGGCCTTTAAAAAACACCATTACATATGGTCGGCAGAAGGTGACCCGTTTAAAGATAAATTTCGACGATGGGTACCTGAATCACCCGATCTCTCTCCAAGCGCTCATGCTATATTGAAGGCTCGTCAGAAAGCACTGAAAAAAGAGGAAACAGACGACATTGAAGATTTTCGTCTTGAACTTGCAAAGATCGGGATCGTTGTACGTGAAGAAGGCCCACGCCAGTATTGGCGAGAAGCAGAAACGTATCCTCCTCAGGAGAATCAGCCTAGCGGCAACATAGGATCATAGCAAAAGAGGCTCAATTCTGAGCCTCTTCTTTTATTACTGAACAATAAACAACACTTTGGTGCCATCTGGATAACCGCTCATTTGATTTCCTACCCATGAACCGGCGCCGCGATTATCAGAAGGCGTTACATAGCGGACATCGGCTCCGGCGCCTCCTTCTTCACAAACTGCCATCGGCCATTCATCTCGATCAAAACCAGGCTTCGTCGGAATTCCTTTTAATGATTCCTCCCGCCTTTTGTCCGCTCCATCACGATCAATTGTACAAATATCAGAATGTCCTTCGGCAATCGCATCTCTTATATGATCCCCGGTTTCCGGATAACGAGACAACGGAAAGTATAAAACTTTGTCATATAAAGCAGCCCCCTTGACCTGTTGCGGAGCCGTCATATCCTTTCCCAATAAACAAAGAAAAACTGCTGCCGCCAGAAGAAGCATTGCCAGCCATTTTTTCATCCTCATCCCCCCATACAGTTTCGTTCATTTAAATGTATGGGGGCAGCCTAAAGATTATTTTAAAAAACAAAACCTAAGCTCCCCATTGAGAAATTTCCCGGTACAGACACAGACAGCCTTCCGATCACATACATTGACATATAGGCTTTTGCCTACATAATCATGTGGAGGTGACGATGGTGACAGGTGTTTTCGCAGCGCTCGGTTTTGTAGTTAAAGAGCTTGTCTTTTTAGTATCTTACGTGAAAAACAATGCCTTTCCACAACCGCTCTCAAGCAGCGACGAAAAAAAATACTTAGAACTCATGGCTAAAGGGGATGAACATGCCAGAAACATGCTGATTGAGCATAATCTTCGCTTGGTCGCCCATATTGTAAAAAAGTTTGAAAATACAGGTGAAGACGCAGAGGACTTAATCTCCATCGGAACAATCGGGCTGATCAAAGGAATTGAAAGCTATTCCGCCGGCAAAGGGACAAAACTGGCGACGTATGCTGCGCGGTGTATTGAAAATGAAATCCTCATGCATTTGCGAGCACTAAAAAAAACAAAAAAAGACGTGTCCCTTCATGATCCGATCGGGCAGGATAAAGAAGGGAATGAAATAAGCCTGATCGATGTCCTGAAATCAGAAAATGAAGACGTGATTGATACAATCCAGCTCAATATGGAGCTTGAAAAAGTGAAGCAATACATTGACATTTTAGATGACCGTGAAAAGGAAGTAATTGTCGGGCGGTTTGGGCTTGATTTGAAGAAGGAAAAAACGCAGCGTGAGATTGCCAAAGAACTCGGTATTTCGCGTAGCTATGTATCGCGGATTGAAAAGCGGGCGCTGATGAAGATGTTTCATGAGTTCTATCGGGCGGAGAAGGAAAAGCGGAAGAAAGCGAAGGGGAAATGATTTAGAAAGGCCGGATCTAATATTCCGGCTTTCTCTATTTCATTAAAGTTTCTTTTTAAAAAAATAGAGAAAGAATATATGAAAGAGTTATGAAAATCATTTTTTGTCATCGCTGATAAGCTCTCCGAGAAACAGATGACATTACTTAAAAGCCCTTTACTTGCTTACTTGCATCCTCTCTCAAGCAATCCAAAGCCGGACGTTATAAAAGCTCGCGCTAGAAACCCCTTCATAGCATGCTTCAACACACCTATTTATACAGGCCTCGATCTGGCTGTCGATGCTCGATCCCTTGATCGCTTGTTCCTCGGTTGATACCCTTACATATATTGCGATCACCCTGTATCTCCTTCCTATAACGTTTTATTAAATAATGATAGCAATCGTTAATGCATTTGTCAGCTTGCGGTCACTCGATGATTATCACCTTCATAAAATGCATCACCACTTGAATAATGCTATGTAATAAATGTTTATCCTAATGAGGTGATTTTCTTTAGGTATGGTAAAAATAATGCTAGTTTGAAACTTTCGGTGTTTGCTTTTACAACAATAAACCCACTAGGCACTCAATAAAGTGGAAGCTTATCATCGATTACAAAATCCTGTTATTTCAAGCATTTGAATTCATTCATTTCACTCATTTATATCATTTTATATTCATTTCGGACACAAAATGGGCACTGTTTTTAGGCAATAAACAACCACTGAATAATTGTTGTAGTATGCACATGTCACTGGTGTCTGAAATAGTCATTTCAAAATAAATACTACCAAGTTAGTATATCGACATGCACTTGAGACATGTCGGTTAGAGTAAACCAAAATTAATACTTAATGTCCCTACATACTTTCTTCTTTGTTCCGTTTCCTTTTATTAAGGACTTTCAAAAATCAAGTTAAATTGCAAAAAGACTTGATTTGTTCCATGTATTTATTTAGTTGCTGTAGTTAAACTATACATATACTAAAAAAAGGAGTTTTACACATGAATATTCAACAAATTCGTAATGCCACACTTGTAGTCGAATATGCAGGCAAAAAGTTTTTAATAGATCCCATGTTAGCTGAGAAGGGGGCTTACCCTCCATTCCCAAATGCGCCAAGACAAGATCAAAACAACCCTTTGGTTGAATTGCCAACATCTGTTGAAAATATTATTAAAGATATTGATGCTGTTATTGTTACTCATTTACATTACGACCATTGGGATGAGGCTGCTAAAGAGTTGTTGCCAAAAGATATCAAGTTGTTCTCCCAAAATGAAGAAGATGCAACAGAAATACGAAATGCCGGATTCAAAAATGTAGAGGTTTTAACAAAAGATACAGTCTTTGAAGGCATTCAATTGATTAAAACAAAAGGCGAACACGGAAGAGGAGAAATTTTAAAACTTGCAGGTCTTGTTTGCGGTGTTGTCTTCAAACACCAAAGCGAGAAAACATTATATGTAGCCGGAGATACAGTATGGTATGAAGCCGTTCAAGAAGAAATTGATACACATCAACCAGAAATTATTGTCGTAAATGGCGGAGATAATCAATTCTACGAAGGCGGTTCTCTCATCATGGGTAAAGAAGATATCTATGAAACATATAAAGCTGCTCAAAATGCAAAAATTATCGTGAGCCACATGGAAGCTGTCAACCATTGGGGATTATCAAAAGAAGAATTAAAATCCTTTATTAAGGAAAAAGGAATCGCTTCTGATGTTTTAGTGCCTGAAGATGGCGAATCATATTCATTTTAATCTATAACATGAGATGAAGTTTTAACTAAGGGAGGGAGCGTTCATTATGTCCGTTGAAAACAATAAAGAATTAGTGCGTCATTACTTTGAAACGATTGAACAAGAAAAATACGATGACTTAAAAGACTTTTGCCATAAAGACTTTGTATTCTATCCACAATTAGATAAACCGTATCCAGGTGTAGAGGGTTTAATTGAATCAGAAAAGAAAACTTTGATGCTTTCCCAGGTTTCAAAATGCCAATTAAAGCAATGGTAGCTGAAGGTGACCTTGTTGCAGTATATTTTATATTTGAAGGCAGGCATACAGGTATTCCATTTGCTGGAGTTTCTGCAACGGGAAAAACCGTTAAATTCTCTCTTATGATGTTGTTACGTATTGCTGACGGTAAAATTATTGAGCATAGATCTCATGTAGATGTGCATGATATTCTCCGTCAGCTAAACAGTGATGCCTAAAGCTTTAAAAGCTTGAAGTGTGTCTAGTTTTGATTTATCAATATATGTTAGAAGACCCTTCTTTTGAGGGTCTTCTTTCATCTAAAACGATCTCAATAAGTTCAAATTTCTCGGAGTTCAATAAAGCAAAGGAAAAAATCCAAAAATTACTTAAGGAAGTGTTTATTTTGAAATCAAATGTTAATATCGTTTGGAAGAGTGGTTTAAAAGGGAACGGATTTCTTGAAACAGAGTTTCTAGATACAAAGATTGCTATTCCTGCTGAATTTGGCGGAAGTGGAAATGGAGCCTCTCCAAAAGAGATTCTTGTAGCATCTGCAGCAGCTTGTTATACCTCAGTTCTTGTATCAATGATTGAATCAAGGTATCTTCCTGTTGTGGATTTGACTGTAAATTCTGAAGGAATTAATTCTGATGATGAATTTAAAATCATCCACTATCCTCATATTGTTTTATCCGGAAAAGCAACAGAAAAACAAATTCAAGCAGCCAATAGAATATTTTCACTTGCAGATAAAGGATGCACTGTAGGAAACTTATTAAAAAAAGCTGGTATCAAGATTGAGATACAAGGAAATATTTCTTCTACTAACTAGTTTGAAGTGATAACTAAAAGGCAAAAAACATTTTGATGAAAAGTAATACTATTTTTTTATTTTGTTTTTAGATCAAGCAATTGCTTGGTCTCTTTTCTATCCAGCCTGTTTTATGTATTCTCTTCTTTTCTACATATTATTATGACACCATTAATCCCTCATTCAAAATACTCACATCCTTAGCGTCTTAACATAAAAAAGAAAGGCCAACGTTTGAAACTGTCTGTTGGTCTTTCTTTTTATCTCACCCTTAAGAAAGTCAATCTATTTTCATAGAATATCTAACCAAATTTTAACGGTAGTCACTAAAATCAAAAGAGCTAAAATCCATTGCAGAAACTTAGTCTCTACCTTTTGTCCAACTATTGCACCTATAGGAGAAGCAATTAAACTAGCAATAATAAGAACCAGAGCTGGTACAAAAAGCACCTGACCTGTGATCACTTTTCCAACTGTTGCTCCAATAGATGAAAGAAATGTAATCGCTAGAGATGAAGCAACAGTGATTCTTACAGGAATATTTAATATCGATAACATAATGGGAACGAGAATAAAGGCTCCGCCAGCTCCTAAAATACCTGATACTCCACCAATGATAAAGGCTATGGACGAAGCTAACCATTTATTAAATATCACTTCTTCGCCTTCTTTATGTGCTTGTCCTCTTTTAGGTATCAACATTAAAATAACAGCTATAATGGCCAGAATTCCGTATATAAAGTTAATTCCTTTTTCAGATATGAGATGAGAAAAATAACTCCCCAAAACACTCCCTATAAGAATACTGCTTCCCATGTAGATGATTAAATTTTTATTTAAAAACCCACTCTTACGATAAGCCCAAACACCGCCAAGTGTCGCAAAGAAAACTTGAATAGCCCCTATCCCTGAAACTTCATGGGCAGTTAATGACATCACCCCTACTAAAGAAGGAATGTACAATAACATTGGATAATTAATTACTGAACCGCCAATACCAATCAATCCGGAAAGCAAGGCACCAATAAACCCTATAATGAAAAGAGTTGTGATAAAGGCAATATCCAATTTGGTTTCCTCCTTTTCAAAGGAAAAGGGTATCTTTTTATTCGATACCCTTTCACATTTATTAGCCTTTTTTAATCCAGAATTTCAGTACATCTCCTTCTTGAGCTTGCTCTAAGATGTCATGCCCACCTGATTTAGACCAAGCCGCTAGGTCACTTTTGAATCCTTCATCGGTTGCATGTACTTCTAATATTTGACCTGATTCTATTTCATTTATAGCTTTCTTTGTTTTGACGATTGGCATTGGACATGCCAGCCCTTTAGCATCTAATACTTTATCTGATTTCATGTTCATCTCTCCTCTGTTTGGTAATAATCATCTTTTATCGAATTGCACAACGATTTGGCCCAATCTCCATTTCACGCTGTTTTTCTTCATCTGGGTTGATTTTTCCCATATTTGTTTCTCGAATCTCTTGATATGCATTGGGTTGTGGAGGCAGACTGTCTGTCACTAGGTGTCTAAATTCTGTTTCATCCTCAATGTTCAAACCATGGTTCTCGCTAAATAATGCACTAAGTTTTTTACCCACACTACCATCCTCATTTAGCTCATCAATGATCATAAAGTGTGCCGGTAATACAATTAAATCCTTTGATAACGCTTTGTAACGGCTATAAAGAGTTTTTCTTATATCTCCTACCCAATCTTCTGCCATACCGGCTAAGTCTGGTCTGCCGATTGAATCAATAAACAAGATATCACCTGAAAGAAGATACTGATCATCGACAATGAAAGAAGTGGAGCCAATGGTATGCCCGGGAGAATAAATCGGTTGAATTCTAATCTTTGTATTTCCAATGATAATATCATTTCCTTCTTCCAACGGCTGATAATCGAATACCACTTCTTCAGCATCTTTAGGCGGTAACCAGTAGGTTGCTTTTGTTCTTTCAGCAATGACTCTGCCGCCTGAAATATGGTCTGCGTGAAGATGTGTATCAAATACGTGAGTAATCCTCGCACCCTTCTCCTTCGCAAAATCTATAAAGATATCTACCATACGTGTCGCATCAATAATCGCTGCTTCACCATTGGAAATGACCATGTATGACAGGCAGCCTTTACCGATTCGAACAAACTGATACATCTCACCGCCATCTTTTAAATCCCCGATTTTTACCGGCTCTAAATGTTCGCTCCATGCTTTCATCCCACCCTTAAGATAGGATACAGAAAGACCTGCTTCAGAAAGCATTTCGGATACCATTACGGATGAACCTTCTTTTGCGCAAACGACTAGCACTTCTTTATCAGAAGGAATTTTCTCCAAGATATCTTCTACGCCATCTAAAAGATCAAAATACGGTACATTTAAATGGTCAAAATCATGCCCTTCAATCTTCCAATCGCTAAAATCATTTTCATTACGTACATCTAGAATAAATAGAGGTTCTTTGTTAAAGATTTTTTGTGTGACTTCTTTTGCGGTAAGTGCTTGCACGGTCATGTTTAATTCCCTCCTATATCAAAATCTTTTTAAGCAGGACTAAAATGTTAAAGATACATCCGCATCTTTTGCAAAATCTAAAAAGGTAACAGCCCCGCCTACTTCAATTCCTTCTACAAAATCATCTTTTGTTAAACCCATAACGTCCATCGTCATTTGACAACCAATAAATGTAACACCCATCTCTTGTGCCATTTCAATCAGTTCAGGAATAGACGGCACGTTTGCTTTCTTAAATCCTTCCGCAAAGTGTTCTTTTCCTTTCGGCATTTCTAATTCTTGATGTGCTTGCTTATGAATTAGATTTAATCCCTCGAATGTAAAGAAGATAGATACTTCTTGATCACTTGCTGCTGCGGCAGTCGCAATATTAAAAACTTTATAGGCATCAAATAGACCACCATTTGCCGCAATAATCGCTACTCTTGTACTCATTTGTTATCATCCTTTTCTTATTTATTCTGTTTTACCTGTCCAATCACGCATACCAGGGACAACATTAATCACCTTTTTAAAACCTTGTTTTTTCATCGTTTGGGCTGCCATTTCACTTCTTCTTCCAGAATGGCAAATGATATAAATTTCAGCATCTTTGTTTAACTCGTTAGAGCGCTTTTCCACCTCCCCAAGAGGGATATGCACAACTCCCGGGATATGAGCTTCTTCATACTCATCTAGCTCCCGGACATCTAAAATGTTAAGAGACTCCTCACTTTCAACTTTCTGTTTGAAAGCTTCTAGTGAAACCTCAGGAATAGAAGGTGTGCTTTCTGATGAATGTTCTCCTCCTTTACGAAGAAAATGATGAAGTATTTCTCCCTCTGATTCAGTACCTAGATATTCATGACCTGTGCTATTTGCCCATGCTTGCAAATCTGCCGTAGAGCCTTTATCTGTTGCTTCAATTTCTAGTATCTCACCAGCTTTTAAATCCTTCATTTTCTTCTTCGTTTTTACAATGGGCATTGGACACGTCAAACCTTTAGCGTCTAACACAATATTTGCCTTCACCATTTTTTCCTCCTTTTTAAATAGGGGTGGGGGTATATAAATATACAAAAAAATACTATCTAAGGTTTTATGACCATGTATTCATACCACCTTTAATATTTGTGATGTTTTTAAATCCTTGTTTTTTCAATACCTTGCTCGCCTTTAGACTTCTCATTCCACTTTGACAAATAACAAAAACTTCTTGGTCTTTCGAAAGTTGACTTGTTTGATGAGCCAATTTTGACAAGGGAATATTTTTGAACTCTTTAATATGCCTTGTACGAAATTCATGAGGTGTTCGTACATCGATAAACTGTTTTCCTTTATTTTTCAGCTCTGACTTTAAATCAGCAGTTGTTATCTGTTTAACACCTTGCACTGGTAAAAATCGTCGAAATACAATCCAAAGTAAAAATAAAATAAGTAAGGTATTGATGATTACCCCACTATCCATTGTGTTTCACCTCCTTTATTTATTTAATTTACAATGGGTAACATTAGATAAATAAGTTGACACTGCCTTCTTCAGCATCTGCCAAATAAGCTGCTACACCAGCATAATCGATATCATCTAATAGTTCTTTTTCCTGTAAACCAAGAAGATCCATTGTCATCGTACAAGCTACAAGCTTTACACCCTGTTCTTGAGCCATCTCAATCAACTGAGGCAACGTAAGTGCATTATGCTTTTTCATCACATTTTTAATCATTTTCGGGCCCATACCTGCAAAGTTCATTTTAGATAAACCCATCTTATCAGCACCACGAGGCATCATCTTTCCAAACATTTTTTCAAGAAATCCTTTTTTTATTGGAATCAGTTCTTCTTTACGTAAAGCGTTTAAACCCCAAAAAGTATGGAAGATCGTCACTTCATGATCGTAGGCAGCAGCACCATTTGCAATAATATAAGCTGCCATTGCTTTATCATAATCTCCACTAAATAAAACAATTGTTGTGCGTTTTGTTTGTTCTGTCATGTTTATCCTCCAAATCGGATTACCCATAGGGGTATATAGAATTCCAAAAATACTTAAGTGAAAGATGGACGTTTGTACAATTCGCCAAATACATATACAGGTAGGGGTATAATATAACACAAGTAAAAATTCGTCAACCTTAAAGATTATAGGTTGATGAATTTTTTTATCGACTCTTTACTAATAAGTCTACTGCCTCTTTTACCAAGTTTGCTGTGTCTTCTCCCTGTTCTATGCTTTCGCGAACACAATGTTCAAGATTTGTGCTAACTATAACACCCAATGCTCGGTCGATTGCATTGCGTGATGCTGACAATTGAGTCACAACTTCTCTACAGTCTTTTCCTTGCTCCATCATAGTCAATACACCTTTAATTTGTCCTTCTATCCGACGTAAGCGGTTTTTAATCTTTTGATCATACTCCATATCGAGGAAATCCTTTCTTTGATTTATTTTAACATTTACATGTCGTCAATTCATAACTGATCACATTGATACCTTTGCGCTTTAGAAAACGCACTCCTAAATTTAATTCTACCCTATCACGAGCTATTATGTGTATTTTATCACGTGGAATCTCTAAATAAAAACGTTTAGATTCGCATACGGAATGTTTAAAGTAATATCATTGGTGAAATTGGCTACATCGTATAATGGCGAATATCTAATATTGTCATGTCTTTGGTCTCTAATTCATACAAGAGATTCCTGTTAAAGGATAGTAACGTCTGTACGTTGCAATGATAATAACAAGCATAAGCAGGAATAAAATCACCAAATCATTAATTCTTTCCACACCACCTTTTTAACTATTCGTTGTTTTCGAATTAACAATATACCTATAGGGGTATAAAGTCAACTGTTCAAGTTTATTCCGTTGGATTGATAAATCAATCCTTGTGACTTAGGAAAAGCAAGACTGTAAATAATCTACGGAATTTCGTAACCCTAAATCAACTATACTTCAATTTTAGCCCATCAATTTATGAATATTCTAGAAAAACCAGAGGTTTTTTATAATGAAGCATTCAATACATTATTTTGTTTAATCTCTTGTATAGATAAATTTATACTATAATTCCCATATTCGAGAACTTTATTGAGAAATAGATTCAATTGCTCTTTGGTTTTAACTTTTATTTTTAAATGGTAACACCCTTCTCCAGATATTCTGTAGGCTTCAACAACTTCATTTCGATCATTAATAAAATGAATAAACGAATTATGATTAGCTGTTTCCATATAAACAATCACAAACGCTGTAAAAGTCAGCCCTAATTTCATTTCATCGACTATTAGAGAGTAGGCTTTAATTACACCACTTTCCTCAAGTTTTTTTATACGATTCCCTACTGCTTGTCCTGTCATATGAATTTGCTTGCCTAAGTCTTTCCATTGAATACGTGAATTTTGGGTTAGTAATTGAAGGATCTGAAAATCAATATTATCAAGTTCCATAATTAACTCCTTTCACCTTGAAATGATTTGATCTAAAAGTGTTTCATCAAAGTATCGATAGAAATCAAGATATTATTTATTATTATATTGTAATAATTTTTTCAAATGAGGTGGAAAAAATGAGCACAGCGTTAATCATTGTAGATATTCAAAATGACTATTTTCCAAATGGTAAGATGGAATTAAGTAACCCAGAGATAGCAGCAACTAATGCCACTAAAATTCTTGAATGGTTTAGACAAAATAACAAAGAAAATATCTTTCATGTCCAGCATATCGCCAGTGATCCACAATTAGGCTTCTTTCTTCCAAATACGGAGGGTGTTAAACTTCATAAAGCTGTTCTACCATTAGAACACGAAACCATTATCATAAAACAATTCCCTAACAGCTTTTTAAAGACTGAATTAGAAAGCAAATTAAAAGAAAAAGGAGTAACTAAGCTAGTTGTTGTTGGGATGATGACGCATATGTGTATTGATGCCACAGTTAGAGCTGCAGTGGATCTAGGCTTTGAAACTACACTTATTGAAGATGCATGTGCGACGAGGGACTTATCTTATCAAGATAAAGTCGTTCCAGCAGAACAGGTTCATTATGCATTTGTCAGTGCACTTGAAAGCATGTATGCCACTGTAATATCGATCGAAGATTTTCTGCAAAAAGACGTTAACCCATCTAAATAGCAAATTAATAACATAGAAGAGTGTTTAAAAAACAGTTTAAGAGCAGGCATCAATCCTGCTCTTTTTTAGTATCTGTTTCACTCCTTATTAATAGTAATTTCAATCGCTCAAATACTTCTTATTAATTCAGTTCATTTGACTCTGCTTCAAACGCCATAAAAAAGTCATCAATGCTATATTTATTAATTATCTTGCTATTGTTCAGCTGACGTAACGCCATTTCTATTTCTTCTCTAGTATACTTCTCAAGTAAAGATGTAATCTTTTTTTCTCTTCCTTAGAAAGTGCTTAGTTATTTCGAGATGATTCATGCCAATCTTCCCTTTTAATAATTATCATGTTAAAAGCCTCCATGCATCACTAAAGAAACAACTCGTTAATATAACTAAATTTATATTTGATTAAAACCATCTCCACTTTGCACCGTAAAGAGAGGATTTATCACTCTAGTAACAGCTGATGGATTTTTAATTATTTTGTTAACTACTACTTTAGAAAGAGACGCACCTAACAGGAAACTTCCCTTTTTTTACCGAACATAAGTTGATTTTTTATTATCACGATACACTTGGTTAATAATTCCTCCCCCGAGGCATTCTTCTTCTTGATAGAAGACAACTGCTTGTCAGGCGTTACGGCACGAATTGGCTCGCCAAAAGTAACTTTAACTTTGGAATCATCCAACTGTTCTACCGTTACTTCATTATCTTGTTGGCGATAACGGAATTTTGCAGTACATTCAAATCTATCAGGTTTAGCACCTTTTGAAATCCAACTTACATTATCAGTAATGATACTGTCTGAATATAGCATTTCATGATGGAATCCTTGTCCAACATATAATACATTTCTTTCAATATCCTTTCCAATTACAAGACCAAGGATCGCCATCCCCACTAATTCCCAATCCATAGCTGAACGTAAAATTCCAACGATCTCCGACAAGATTGAAAAAGCTAAATTTTATTTTAAGTTATCCGAAGTCTATTATCATATGAAAATGACTCACATCTCAATGCACTACGCTGAACTTTCATACAACATCTATAAAAAACATGAACTTTATTCTGTTCGGCGTATTCAGTGCCATTTTGTCATTGCCGGTAACTACGATGACCTTGAAAACCATGAAAAAGCTCTCCCCCCACCTTCAAGAAGCTTTAAAAGGTGCCGAGCTGCTTAAAAGTAAAAATACTCACATCTATGCCACTACATTTTTCAATCTCGGCAACTACTATCACAAAATGGACAACTTAAATAAGGCTGCACGTTACATCGAACAAGCCTTGGTTCAATACAGAAAAATAAACTCTGACGTACTTCCGCAAGCTTATCATGACCTAGCGTTGATTTATTTTAAACAAGGCAAAAAAGAACAAGCAATGGATTGCTTCCGCAAAGGAATCAGAAGTGCTGTAGATTTTAAAGACGAACTTTTTATGAACTTATTTGAAGCATTAGACGTTCTTTATATAAGAAATGGCGATACACCTAAACTCCTCAACATTTTTTCTCGTTTAGAGAACGGCAAAGGATACCCTTATCTGGAAGAGCTGGCATTGTTAGGAGGCAACCTTTTCGATTATAATGGAAAAATATAGGATAGTATCATCTGTTTCAAGAAGATGGTATATGCTCAAAAGCAAATATTGAAAGGGGAATGCATGTATGAAATCTAAATTGTTTATCAGTTTATCCGCCGTTTTAATTGGACTTGCCTTTTTCGGATCTATGTCTAATGGCGAAATGAAGGAAGCATCCCGGAATGTAACTCTCGCACCTACTCATGAATTCCTTGTTTGATTCGATAAATAACATTAGTTCTAATTCCCTTTAGCCGTTTCATAACGGCTTTTTCTTATTTCTAATACTGAAAAAATCCATCATACATAAAGCTTTTGAGGTGAACATTTTGGACTTATTTGATGAATGCTTAGAAGCTCTAGGGAAAAACAAAGAAATCTTATCAGAAAATTAACGGCAAAATATTATGAACTGCTTTCAAACAGTTTTCCCTTTACATTTTGGGGACGAATCAAGTGGGAAGAAGTTTGTTGTCATCAATCTATAGTTTACGAGGAAGAGATTTACGATTGGCTAGCTAAACACCATTTTAAAGATAGGAACATTATTATTCTTTGGGGTTACGGAGAACAGCCAGCATTAAAAACTAGTCTTGAGCATGCATTAAACGTAATTGATGATGTAACTGCCGTTGGATCAGATACTTTTATGTTTAGTGAATCTGGCTACGTTATCGAATTTTTTCATGATGGCGATGTTACAATTGGAAAGTCCCCTTTCATTGAAAGGATTAGCAAATAGGTAAAATGACACAGATCGAATGATTCATTTCCACCCTTTGATCCACATAACAGTTAGTTTCATCATTCTTCCATGGTAATATTTTGTTATATGATTAAATGAGAGGGTATGATTATGAAAGTCTTTGAAGCTAAAACACTTATGTCTGAAGCTACAGACCGCGCCAAAGAATATAAAGAACTAAGGACGCAAATGGTCAACTTGAGAAAAGCTTTTCAAAGCGTCGCTGAACTGGACGACAGCGAATTCTCAGGTAAAGGCGCTAATAACATTAAAGCATTCTATCACGATCATGTTGGTGTCACTGATCAATGGATCGATTACATTGACATGAAAATCGCATTTTTTAACAGCATTGCTGGAGCTGTCGAGGACAAAGGTTTCTCTGATGCTTATATTGAAGAATCCTTTTTAGAACACGAACTGGCTAACGCCCATAAAAAATCAAAGTCCATCATGTCTGAACAGAAAAAAGCCATGAAAGATATCCTAAACGACATTGACGCCATCCTTCCGCTCGACTTGTTTTCAACAGAAACCTTCAAGGATGAGCTTGCGGATGCCAATGATAAACGCAAAAAAACAATTGAAAAACTAGGTGATCTTGACGAAGATTTACTGACAGAATATGCTATGTCAGAACCAAATGAACAATTCATCAAGTCAGATTTCCAAAAGCTCCAGGCGTACCGTGAGAGTGATATACATAAGAAAAAAGGCGATATCGAAAAGCGTACTGATGCTTATTTGACGATTAAGAAAGAGGAAGCTAAAGAGCGAGATATCAAAGAGCTGAAGAAGAAGCTAGCTGACGGAGTGACGGATCCGGATGAATACTTAGAAATTGCCAAGAAGGTCGGCTATGAGAATCTCACCCCTGAACAGCTCCACTATGTGGTCCAGCTTGAACAAGCAAAACAGCTGGAGGCCGTCGGTGAAAGTGTAATCAATGCTGGTAAGACAGCATTTGATATCATCGATGGTGTTAATGATGGGATTAACGATACGATTGACGATACGATATATGGCATCAAAGACTTGGTTGTAGGAGCCTGGGAATATTCACAGCTTCCTATGGAACTAAAACTTACAAAAACGATTATAACAGTCTTAAGCGTTCCCTCCTATCCAAAAATAATCTGGACAAACATCGTCGATTCATGGAATGATAAAATGATAAATGGTGATGCATACACAAGAGCACATTATATCAGTTATGCAATCGGCAATATTGTTGGTCCAAAAGGTGCAGGTGCTGCAGTGCAAACCACTACTAAGCTCTCAAAAGTGGGTAAAGTGGTTGAAGGTGGAACAGCCGCTTCTCATGTGAATAAAGGAATTACAAAAGGAAACAACCTTATTAATCCCTTTTTTAAAAACAGATATGAACCTGCACTTGTAGGAATTGCACAAGATATTGAGAATACTCATAACGTTAAAAACACACCACTGTTAAAAAGTATAATTGAAGAAGAAAAAAATAATGCTTTTCACAAAATAAATGTTACTTTTAGGCAAGGATATGATACCCATTTAGTTGAGGTAGAAGATATAGTTAGAAAGAAAAATAAAGGAATTGTCGGCGGTCACAATCTACAGAATTTTGAAAAGGCATTTATTGATAAAGGTTGGGATTTAGAGAGTTGTATAATTTCAAAAAGAGAACACCCCACAATTGATGGTATCTATGAAATTGAATATGGTTTACCTGCATTAGATAGAGAAGGAAATATCAAACCTGGAGAACTAAAAAAAGTCCGTACTCCAAAGACAGTTTATGATCCCGAGAAGATCTCAAACGAACAAATGTTGCAGTGGGGAGAAGAAGCAATGAAAAATGGAGAAGTAGTCGGGAGAAAAGTAACTGGATACGCTAAAAATGGTCTCAAGTTTGAAGGTTATATTGATGAAGCTACTGGAGAAATAACAAATTTTTTCCCTACCTTAAATGATTAAATAATTCGGAGTGAAAGTGAAATGGATAATAAAAACAAAGACTTAATCAACTATTTTTTTCAAGTTATGGGTGATGAACGTTTTTTACGCATTTTAGAGAAATTCTCCAACGGAGAGGGTTATGGAATAGAGAATGTCTGGTGTGTATTTGCTGATGACTACGAAGAGTGGGAAGAAGATTATTTTGGAGATGAGGGTATAGCTTTTTATTTCGATTACCCAGCAGTCGAGGAAGATGAAGAAGTCATATTAGATTACGAAAATTTCTATAAATATTTAAATGAAATTGTTGGTCAATATGTAAAACGACACCCAGACAATAAATTAGAAGTAGAAAAATACATGGGAACCATTAAAGAGAAGTATAATATTAAACTATAAGAAAAAGCTGAATATTTCTATGTTGTACATTGTTATGTTATTTTGAAGCCCCATGAAATTTCTAAGGGGCTTTGTTCTATTTCAAGAAGGTTCTGCTTCAGCAAATGGTAAGGGTTATAACTGGACATAATTTATTCGGGAATAAAGTCTTCAAAGAAAGGCAAGAACAGAGCCTCAGTAGCGCAAAAGTTGGTTCCTTTTGGTGTTAGCACAATCAACAAAAGCTTAACTCCAGGTCAGGTTTTCAAGTTAACGAATCCTAAACTAACAGCAAAAATCCAGAGCTTTATCAACCTGAACTACCTTTGTCCTAAAGGAGTATACTTTGGTGATTAGGAGAGATTGTCTAATGGGCGTTACACAAGAAAATAAAGTAATTGCTAGAACAGTTTTAGGAGCTTTTGGAGGTAAACCGAAAGTGACGAAATATTGGGATGATAACGAGAATAGCAGCATAGATATTTTATCGGTTAGTGACCAACCTCAGGAAGGTATCACGTCATATGCAACTCTAGGCTTGTCGGATCATTCTATTAATTATGAGGTGAATGGCACTCCGTTACGGATAGAAATCGTAGCTGCAATGGAGTCAGCTTCAGACATATATGCTAATGTTTTATCACCATATGCCTTTAATATAATCAACTCAATTTCTCTTGTGCATCAGGTGTTATTTTTAAAGATGTGATTAGTATGTATGATCAGGAAACCGATATGAAACATATTATGTTCGTTCCCCCATTTCTGTGGGAGGAAGATTTAGAGCTACTTGAATTTAACAACAAGAGTGTTACCTGGCTAATGGCTTTACCTATTTCAGAAGGAGAGTTACAAGTAGCTGAGAAACACGGTCCAGATTATTTACAAGATCTTTTGGAATCAAAGCAGACTGATATTTTTGATATAAAGAGAGAATCTGTTGCTTAAATAACATTCATTCAAAATTGATGTTTTATTTAATAAAGAAGAGTACTTTACAAGTCCCTCTTAATGGGGGCTTATTCCAACCAACCATATAAAAAAGAGAGGAAGTACCATGGATGAAAGTTATGATTTCTTAGACGAATTAGAAAATTTTTTAGGTGGAACATTTCATCAAGATATCCAATCGCCTGAACACGCATTAGACGAATTTATTGAGGAAATTAGTAAAGAAGGTTTGCTATTTACAGTAAAGTATTGCGAAGAGTTTCTAAATAGCAATCTAACTAAAGAAGAAAAGGAAGACATTATAAAGTGTAATGCAGAAATATATTTCCCGACAATTGGATTACCGCCTATAGAATGGTTGAAAAGTGTAATAGAACAACTAAAAGAAGCTATTTAAAAGAAACACTGAAAGGCCCCCATTTTATATGAGGGCCTTTTTATATTACTTCAATTTCGCTTCAATTTTCGCCTTAGTTTTCGGACCGTAAATGCCGTCAGTTTTTAATCCGTACATAGACTGAAACCGTTCGACTGCATTTGCTGTTTTCGGTCCATACACACCGTCAATACCGTTATTCTTCGCACCTTTGTCCGGGTAGAAATAAAGAGCAGCAAGTGATTTTTGAATCCCTTACAAACCCTTACGTGGCAAGGGTTTTAGTTGTTTTTCTCATTTATATTTTCATTTATGTTTCTTTTACATTTTCATATATAAAATGAAGTGGCCTGATTACATAAGGAGCGTTTATTGTGAAGAGAACCATTGAATTTTTTTAAGTTTGACAGGGAGCCTACTGGGTGTTGTAGCATCTATTCTAGCTCTAGGTATCGCTTATTTAGATTTATTTTTTCATTTGATCAGATACTTTGATATGACAAGCGACCTTCTTGTTGGAGCATGGGGGTCTTTGATCTCTTCATGTATTGGGTTTACTGCTTCAATTTTTGTCTTATTCAAACCAAAGTTGAGCAGTATTCTACTTTTTGTCTCAGGGATTGGAGGACTTATATGTGTTGATTGGTTCTACTTAATACCAGCAATACTTATGATCATTCCTGGAATCATGGTGTTCATTAGAAAAGATAAAATAAATTCAAGAAGAGCCTTCTAAGAGACTCTTCTTTTTATAACTTTATGAAGCTTCAATTGACTTCGTTTATATTTGCCTTTTATACCTTAAAGAGATATAACCATCTGTATTCTCCTCATATTGTAACGTGAAACCTTTTGCTTCATAAAAAGGTATCCCTTTTTGATTTCCTTTCTGTACAGAAATCCATTGTTCAGTAGCATGAAATTCTTTTTGCTGTTTGGTTATCGCATCGAGCAATAGACTGCCAATTCCCTCATTCCTCCTGTCGGGACTTAAATATAAAACATATATTTCTCCGGATGTATCACTAATCATTCCACCCGCTCCTGCTCCAATAACTGTGTCATTTTCCAAAGCAACAAAATAACCGCCCCATCCTTTGGTTGAACTCGACACTTCTTTTAATATTCTATCTGGATTATAAAACTCTCTTATAATCGATTCTAAGTAATCTTTTGGATAGATATCTCGATATGTTGCCCAATTGGCATCCGAGCAAACTTTTGAAATCCCTTGCACATGGGTTAAATTCGCCTTGCAAATATGTATCATCATAAGCCCTCCTTACAAGTACTAAATACAATCTTGTTCATAAACATTCCTTTTTCCTTGTGAAGTCAATTCTATTTAGATGCATTTTCCTATGAAAAAAAGTCTTAGATTCCCCTATAATATTCAACGAATTCAATTTTTTGATTGTCGTCTTTAAGGAGGTTTTCATCTTGAGGTATACAAACAGTCATTTAGAGGATGGATTGAAAACTTATACAGGAAGATTGATATTACAGAGCCTGAACAAATTAATTTTGAACGGATTGCCGAGGCTTTAGATATCAGGCTTTAAACCTGTTACAAGCTTCGCGCTTAAACTCAGTGGAATTTATAATATATGCTTGGACAGCCGAAAAAGCCGAGTTGAACAATGGTATGATTTCGCTCATGAATTTTGCCATATATATAGACATGAAGGCGATAAAAAAACAATGCCTGCAACTTGGACTGATTATTTAGAGTGGCAGTCCAATTATTTTACATATCACTTTTGCATTCCAACTTTCATGTTGCGTAATATTAATCTTTCGTACATACAATCACATGCAATTGAAAATGTGGCTTGGCTATTTAGTTTGAACATATATTACAGGAAGCTGACCCAACATTTATTTAATCAATCAGTGACGGAAAATCTGTGCACCCCCCTTTTGAATAAGGAAAAACTAGTTATTGGTTAATAACTAGTTTTTTTCTTAAAACGTTTTAAATGTTTGGTTTCACCATATCTTCTGGCTTAACCATTTCATCAAATTGTTCTTCCGTTAATAGTTCGAGTTGGACAGCAGCCTCTTTTAACGTTAAGCCTTCTTTATGAGCAAACTTAGCAATTTTCGCAGCTTTTTCATATCCGATATAAGGATTCAATGCTGTGACAAGCATCAAAGATCCGGAAAGATTTTCTTTAATGGTTTTCGTATTAGGTTCAATACCAACCGCGCAATGATCATGAAAGGATTTTATTCCATCACTCAGTAACTGCACGGATTGTAGGAAGTTATAGATAATAACCGGTTTAAATACATTTAGTTCAAAGTTGCCCTGACTTGAAGCAAAACCAATAGTTGCGTCATTCCCCATAATTTGAGCCGCAATCATGGTTAGGGCTTCACATTGAGTAGGGTTGACTTTGCCGGGCATAATGGAGCTGCCAGGCTCATTTTCCGGGATTGAAATTTCCCCGATACCACAGCGAGGACCGCTTGCAAGCCATCTAACATCGTTCGCAATTTTCATTAAGTCAGCAGCTAATGCCTTCATAGCACCATGTACATACGTTATTTCATCATGACTGGTTAAGGCATGAAACTTATTCGGTGAACTTTTAAACTGTTGGCCTGTAAACTTCGAGATTTCCTCTGAGACAACTTCTCCAAACTGTGGATGTGCATTAATGCCTGTCCCTACTGCCGTACCCCCGATAGCAAGTTCACGCATTTTTTCAGTTGCTTCCAATATCATTTCTTTCGAGCGATCAATCATATACACCCAACCGCTAATTTCTTGTCCAAGGGTTAAAGGTGTAGCATCTTGAAGATGTGTACGACCTATTTTTACAATGTCATTGAATTTTTTTGCTTTTTCGTCTAATGTGTTCCGAAGTTGATCAAGTGCAGGAACTAATTGTTCATAGATGGCTAATACACCTGCAACATGCATCGCTGTTGGGAAAGTGTCATTCGAACTTTGACTGCGGTTGACATCATCATTTGGATGTATGGTTTGTATAGAGCCTTTCTCTTTTAATAAAGCTGTTGCAAGGTTTGCTATCACTTCGTTAACATTCATATTGCTTTGTGTACCGCTTCCCGTCTGCCAAACAACGAGTGGAAAATTGTCATCATATTTGCCTTCAAGAATTTCATCACAAACTGCGGTAATAACCTCTGTTTTTTCACTATCCAAATTCCCTAAACGATTATTAGCAATAGCTGTACTGCGCTTCAATATAGCAAAAGCCTTAACAATACTTTTTGGCATTTTTTCAGAACCTATTTTGAAGTTCTCTTTACTCCGTTGTGTTTGCGCTCCCCAAAACTTATCAGCAGGCACCTTTATTTCTCCAAAAGTATCTTTTTCAATTCGATAGTTCATTACAATAATCCTCCTTCTGAATACACAATTAGTTTAAAATTCATATAAAAATTCATATATTTTTTCGATAAATTGATCATAACACTAATAAATTATGATGTATAATGCATAATAAATATGATTTTAATTCTTTTATGTAATGATTTATAAAAAGGTGGATGTTTTAATGGAATGGGAACAATTAGAGTACTTTCAAACTCTTGCTCGTATACAGCATGTAACTAAAGCTGCTGAAACGTTATCAATAACACAGCCAGCACTTTCTCGGTCTATTGTTAGATTAGAAAATTACTTAGGGGTTCCGCTTTTTGATAGACAAGGCCGGTCCATTACATTAAATAAATATGGGGAAAGATTCCTCAAGAGGGTCGATTCCATCATGAAAGAATTTACAGAAGGAAGGGAAGAAATTCAATCCCTTTTACAACCAGATCAAGGTGAAGTGTCTTTAGGCTTTTTACACACACTGGGTACAACCATCGTTCCAAATTTAATTGGAGCATTTAAAGATCAATACCCAAATGTTCATTTCCAACTAAACCAGTCTCACTCTAATCAGCTTTTAGATAAACTAAAATCAGGTGAACTAGATCTCTGCCTGCTTGCTTCTTTTCCAGTCGAATCAAATATAATGTGGAAACCCTTATGGAAGGAGGAGCTCTTTTTATTTTTGCCCAAACATCATGTGTTAGCTACTCGTCAGGAGATTACCTTAAACGACATTGCTCATGAGCCTTTTGTTTTAATGAAAGAAGGTTTTGCTCTTCGAGTAACCATAGATCATATATTTGAACAGGTTAATATTACCCCAAACATTGTATTTGAAGGCGAAGAAGCTGCTACAATCGCAGGTTTTGTTGCAGCAGGTCTGGGCGTTTCAATTCTTCCTGATTTTAAAGGCTTAGACCAAACAAATATCGCAAAGGTTCACATTAGTTGGCCAAGGTTCGAGCGCACAGTTGGTATTTCCTGGATTGAAGGGAAGTATCTATCACCTGTCGCTGAAAACTTCAAGCAATATATCATCAATCAGTTTCCTCAAATAGATTCGATATAGTATAAGTTACTGTTGTTGAGGCCAAGTCATGGTGCTCCTAGATGGATTTAATAGCTCTAAAAACAAACAAAGAAGATACCAAAATGGCTTTTTGGTATCTCTTTATTAATTCGTTACCTTCCATAAAGTGGAATTATATTGTCAGTTACAGAAGCTTTCAAGCATCTGAAGTTATCCAATACATACTCATTGCATCATTTTATATCTATTTTGGGCACAAAATGGGCACGATTTTTTCCTTCCTTTAGTCCCTAACTTGATCTCCAACTATTATGAAACCAATATTTGAAGCTCTGTTTGTATTTACAAAGTGAGTAAATATTTAAGATGCTATTTAATCCATACTGCCAATGAAAAGTTCAGTCATTGCAGGTTATTTACTTATTTGTTTTCACCCACCATTAAGATTTAGCCAGACGTTCAAGCAGCATCATCCCGTAGGTAATGCTATGTAATAACTGATTATCCTAATGAGGAGATTTTCCGGGAGTATGAAAAAACCGATAGTTTAAAAACCATGAATTTTATATAACCAGTAGGCCCTCAACATAGTAAATCCATATCGTGAGCAAAAAACACCCTCTAGTGTTTGAACTCGCCAAATAGTCCTAGTTATAAGTAAATGTTTCAACTATTGAAAAGTGAATTACACTAAATATTCCGAAGGCCCTAATATTTAATTAAAGTCTTGCATTAACGTATCAACCACTTCTTTTACAGTTCTGATTTCTTTAATTGGCGTAATTCCAGTACCTATAGAAATATAGCCATCGTCTGTATTGCCTTCTAGCATGCCGATACGCATTCCAATTGATCCACGCATCATTTTTGCTATTTCTTCACGACTAACACCTTGTTTATCCATTTCTACTAGTTTATTCGCAAATTTAGTAGGTAAAGAACGATAGTATGCTGGTAAAGTACGGAACATTAGTAAATCTTCTGCTGTAGCATCTACAATCATTTGTTTCACGTTTTCTGCTGCTGGATTTTCTTTTGTTGGAATAAAGACACTACCAGCAAACACACCTTCAGCGCCTAAAGCAAATGCAGCACGCACTCCTCTAACATCTCCAATACCACCAGCTGCCATTACAGGGGTATTTATAGCATCTACAATCATTGGAACAATCGAAAATGTTCCAATAACTCGTTCAGGAACCGTACCACCTTCATCAAATCCAGTCGCTACATAAACATCTATTCCAAATTCTTCTGCAGCTTTTGCATTTTCAATAGTAGGAGTAAGTGGTCTATATACAATTTTAATATCGTTTTCTTTTAATGGTTTAAAGATTCTTTCATCCAGTATATCGTTCACAAGAACCACAGGAACTTTCTCGTCAATAATCGTTTCTAAAATTGGCCATGTGTAAGCTAAATCACGATTTACGATTACAGGTACTCCAAATGGCTTATTCGTTAATGATTTTGTTTTTTGTATTTCAGTTCTCATTCTTTCCGCACTTATTTCGGGTGAACGAGTTATCTCAACCTGACCGGCATTTGGACCTAGAAATCCTAATCCACCAGCATTGCTTACCGCCGCAACAAATTCGGCATTAGTAACCCAAGACATCGGGCCCTGTATAATCGGCTTTTCTATATTTAATATTTTGCATATTCTATTATTCATTATTGAATCCTCCTGCTCAGATTATTTTCAACCTTCAGTTGATTTAAAGAAATACTTAGTTTGCTAAATAATTTCAGTTTGGCTTACTTATTAGTACAATATTTTGGGTAGAGTATCTTCCAGGTTACTGAATATTTGTTTAGGGTGCTAAATATATATTTGAGAGAAAACTTAGGATAAGTTTTTCTCCATACGCTTTATTAAATCCCTTAATATTAAGCGTTCTTCGGCTGAAATTGACTGTAGTAATTTTTCTTGATGTTCATTCCATTTAATTCTAACAGGTTCTTCTAAATCTTTGCCTTTGTCCGTTAGATAAATTCGCATAACCCTTGCATCTTCTTTATCACGTTTACGGTATATGAAACCATTCTGCTCTAGCGATTTAACCATATTTGTTACTGTAGGCGGTTCGCATTTTAAATGTTCACATAGCTGCATTTGTGTTATTCCATCACCCAACCACAAACGCGAGAGTAAATTATCTTGGCCGACATAAAGATTGAGTTCTCTAAGGCTTTCACTATAATTCCGACGCATTTGGGAAGAAACTTTATCCAAGGACATACGAATATCACAGTCCACACTAACCTTCAAAGATGAACCTCCTCTGCCGAAAAATATTTAGCGGGCTAAATATATCATGGTTGTGTTTTAGTTGTCAACGTTTCTACATTGATTGCTCTTCTTCAGCTAACCTGCTCCGTTTGTGACATAAGAACGGTATATCTTTCTTTTAGAATTAAAACAATGCGATTGTTGAACAAAAAATATAAGGAGTGAAACATATTATTCATATATAACATATTTCACTCCTTATTTTATATGACTTTTTACAATTTAGGTCTTGATAAACAAAGAAACGAATAATGATAAGGCAAAAATTAAAAGATTTCAATATGGTTTTGTACCTTCATTAAATCGAGTCCCTCAACATAGTAAATCCATATCATTGGTTATGGAAGCTTATTTTCATTACATTCCTTATATTCATTTGCTCTCATACCCATACGTTTATATGAATTATGGTTAAAAAATGGTGAGCACAAACACTAAACGTCCGTACTACCCTTTTATGACAGCGGCAGGAATTTTCTACTTGCCGTCGAAAGTAATTGTCGAAAAGTAATCTAGGAGGATAGGGGGGTTCTTAAGGGACTCAAATATTCTGATGATGGAAACCAATTTAATGGAGCAACTCCACATGTTAAAAAGATTACAAAAAAGTTTTTTCCTTTTCCGATTTCATTAAGTCGTATTCGTTGTATTCGTAGAAAGACAATTAAAAATGGAAAGGTTGTTGAAATCATGGGAGCACAATTAAACTCTTATCTAATGTCAGAGGACGCAAGAAGCCAGGCGGATTTTTACTTAGAATCACTCGGTGGAGAAATTGTATCACTTAAAACATTCGGTGAGGTACCAGAAACTCCAGAAGATATGAAGGAGAAAGTTATGCATCTGTCTTTGAAGATAGCTGGAAACAATATTCTGATGCTTTCTGATTCCTTTGAACAAGTGGTCGGTAATCGTAGCATCAGTCTTGCTTTAACCTATGATAATGAGAGCGAAGCAAGAGAGGCATATACCAAGCTTGGTGAGGGTGGAGAAAACAAATATCCCTTTGCTTTGCAGCCATGGGGCGCACACTATGGAGAAGTGATAGATAAATTTGGTGTTACATGGATGATTACTAAACCGTAAACTATGCAAAATGAATCAGGATTTTATTGAAGCGTTAAAAGAACCATGGCAAAGAAACTCTCTACAAATTTATGTAAGACGTCCATAAGGATATAACGGATGACCATGAATGTATTCAGTATAAGAAGCCCCATTTTTCGAATAACAAAAATATGCTGCTGTCATCACGACATCGACAAATGCTGTTCGCTTTACAACTGGAACTCCCTGAAGACATATTCGATGGTCTATCAGAAAGAAAAACACTGAAGCTCCGTGAAGGGGATTCGTTTAATTCCGGGCAGCTAGTGTTATTGGTCAGCCATGCCTCAAAATTACTTTAAATGTATTTCATTGAGTTAGAAAGATAAGATATTCAACAATCGGGCGTTATTCTTTTATAAGATGGCGTCTTTTTGCATGATTGGGATCCTGAAACCACTTAATTCCCATCTGAGAGATTTCCTGGAGAACCAAAAAGTTATTGCGTGCCCTATTGCTTTTTCTCTCCCCAAAAGTAAGGTTATGCCTCAAGGATTTAAAGGGGGGACTAATTATATCGCATTTGATTCCATTGTTTCTGTTAATATCAAATAAAAAAACCTCCATTTATGAAGGAGGTTTAGGGTAGTATTATCAAGTTTGAAAACGATCAGAGGCAATATGAAATGTGTTTTGAGTTTGATTTTCTGTTAAAGATCCGAAACCACACACTAAAACAAGTGACAAACCCAGGATTAGGCATACCTTCTTTTTAAAAATCATACAGGCATTCTCCCCTTTGAATTTGTGTTTGAGTCTCAAGCATTTTCTGATGATATACATAGGATGTTTCAAATTCTTTTGAGTTTGCGTAAGCAGCTGCGGTCTCACAGGCAATGTCTTCAATATATGAATAGTTTTTATTCCTTTCTAAGTATTCTATGGTTTTATTAACACCTTGTTGATCCACTGCATCGACATAAAGAGCATTTAAATATCCCTGTAATTTTGCGAAAAGTTCATCACCTTGATAAAGAGCTGCTGACAAACCTTTCTTACTTACTTGGATAGCCTCATTCATTTTTCCTTGTTTAAAAAGGATTTTTGCATAAGAAAATAAAGAATGTGGCAAGTTTGTGAGTTTTTCTTTTTCTGTAATCTCCACTGATTGCTTTATGTATACTTCCGCCTGCTCGTAATCACCACTGTCAGCAAAATTAGTGCCTAAATTATATAGTGCAGAACTAATCAACCTTTTGTTATTCAATTCCCTAGATAACGCTAATGCCTTTTCAAGATGCGGCTGACTTTTTTCGTAATGTTTAAAATCAGTATAATTCCCTGAGATAACAAACATACATTGAACTTTTCGCACCTTATAAAGTTCATATTGATTATAAATATCCAATGCTTGTTTAACGTGATGCATAGACACATGACTTTGCTTCATACCATAATATGCTTCAGCTAACTTAAAATGAAACTCTGCCCTTTCGATCTCATCAGGGACATGTATAAGCTGCTTTTCAGCTTCTCTATAATAGTAGATAGCTTTCATGTATTGCTTCTTATCAAACTCGTACATCCCTCTGAAAAACAGAGAATAATACGACAACAGGCCAGATATGCCTTTATTTGAAGTCTCAATTTTTTCAAGAAGTTCGTCAATAGTTGGTCTTATACGTGTTGTTACGGGTTCCAAATAATCTAACATGAGCTGATGACGGAATTTCATTAGGGAGAAGTAAATGAGTAAATACTCATCTTCCTCCATCCGTTGGATTTCTTGCTCCACCTCTGCCTTTAAAATCTCTGCATCCGGGACACTAAATTGACGTATCATTTTATACCATTCATTGATCTTTACGCCAACTTCTGACGATGATAAAACCGGATTCACAGGACCCCTCCTTTTATGTCTTTTTATGTAATATTCTAACATTTCCAAAAAGTGTTTAGACCGCAAAAAAACCGCAAACTTTTTATTCGGTATCTTTGATATGGTCAATCAAGATAATTTTAAGTCCGCTTCTTCTTTCTTCCATGGTAATATTTTGTTATACAATTAAATGAGAGGGTATGATTATGAAAGTCTTTGAAGCTAAAACCCTTATGTCTGAAGCTACAGACCGCGCCAAAGAATATAAAGATTTAAGGACGCTAATGGTCAACTTGAGAAAAGCTTTACAAAGCGTCGCTGAACTGGATGACAGCGAATTCTCTGGTAAAGGCGCTAATAACATTAAAGCATTCTATCACGATCATGTTGGTGTCACTGATCAATGGATCGACTACATTGACATGAAAATCGCATTCTTTAACAGCATGGCTGGCGCTGTCGAGGACAAAGGTCTCTCTGATGCTTATATTGAAGAATCTTTTCTAGAACATGAGCTGGCTAACGCTCATAAAAAATCAAAGTCGATTATGTCTGAACAGAAAAAAGCCATGAAAGATATCCTAAACGACATTGACGACATCCTCCCGCTCGACCTGTTTTCAACAGAAACCTTCAAGAATGAGCTTGCGGATGCCAATGACAAACGCAAAAAAACAATTGAAAAACTAGGTGACCTTGACGAAGATTTACTGACAGAATATGGTCTCTCAGAACCAAATGAACAATTCATCAAGTCAGATTTCCAAAAGCTCCAAGAAGCAACGGGCAAAGGCAAAAACGCTACACCCATTCACTACAACGCTAAGGCATATCGTGAGAGTGATATACATAAGAAAAAAGGTGATATTGAGAAGCGTACAGAGGCTTATTTGACGATTAAAAAGAAAGAAGAAAAAGAACGCGAGATAAAAGACTTAAAGAAAAAGCTTGCGAATGGTATCTCAGATCCAGATGAGTATTTAGAAATTGCGAAGAAGATCGGGTATGAGAACCTTGAACCTGCACAGTTACAGTATGTGGTACAGCTTGAACAAGCAAAACAGCTGGAGGCCGTCGGTGAAAGTGTCATCAATGTCGGTAAGACAGCATTTGATATCATCGATGGTGTTAATGATGGGATTAACGATACGATTGACGATACGATATATGGCATCAAAGACTTGGTTGTAGGAGCCTGGGAATATTCACAGCTTCCTATGGAATTAAAACTTACAAAAACAATTACAACAGTCTTAAGCGTTCCCTCTTATCCAAAAATAATCTGGACAAACATCGCCGATTCATGGAATGATAAAATGATAAATGGCGATGCATACACAAGAGCACATTATATCAGTTATGCGGTCGGTAATATCGTTGGTCCAAAAGGTGCGGGTGCCGCAGTGCAAACCACTACCAAGCTTTCTAAAGTAGGTAAAGTGGTTGAAGGTGGAGCAGCAACTTCTCATGTGAATAAAGGAATTACAAAAGGAACCAACCTGACTAATCCCTTTTTTAAAAACAGATATGAACCTGCACTTGTAGGAATTGTAGAAGATATTGAGAATACTCATAATGTAAAGAATACGTCTATATTAAAAAAAGCAATACAATCCAAACATGATCAATTTGTTAAAGCTGCACCATACACGTACGAAAACAGTGCGGGTAAACCAACGACTGTTAACTTAAGAATGGGTCACTTGAAAAATGATGTCCACCCAGTAACAAAAGTTCCCTATGATAAAGATGGATTTCCAATATTTCGAATCAAAGCATACACTCACACTTGATAAAGACGACTTTTAAAAAAGTAGAGACCAGCATTTTGACAAATTAAATAAAAAATTATATAAGCAGATTGAAGAAGACCCATCATTGATTAAAAAGCTTGATTTGAACGAAGATGATTTACTTGATCTTCAAGATGGAATAACACCAGAGAAATACACATGGCACCACCATCAAACTCCTGGAAAAATGGAGCTAGTGGACCGAGTAATTCATGCTAAAACAGGTCACACTGGCGGATATAAAATTTGGGGGAAAGATGAGAAATAGGAGGTTAACCAATGCAAAGTATTAAATGGAGGAAACGAAGCACCTTTCAAGAGGCGACAAACAGTCAGATCAAAGAGGTAGAAGAGAAATTAAAAATCAAGTTCCCGACAGATTACAAAGAATTCATTAAAGACCATAATGGATGTTCCCCTATAGATAAAAAAGTTGTTTTATTCCAAGATTCTCGAGAATCAATCAACAATTTACTGAGCATAGGAGATCCTACTCGGCCAATTGATCTCCTTAGTACAATTGATAATGTTAAAGACCGGTTAGTTGATAAGATCATACCTTTTGCTACAGATGCAGGGGGAAACCTCTTTTGTTTTGATTACAGAATGTCTCCTCAAAAACCCGTAATTGTTTTTTGGGATCATGAGATCGCTTATGAAGATAAGGAAAGTTCCATTAGCTATGTTTGTGATTCATTTACAGAGTTGATTAATAAACTATACGAGGGATAAACGGATAAAGCCTTTCCCTTCTTTTTGAGTAGAGAGTATCAAAAGATGGAAAGCCCTTCTCGTTATGAGAGGGCTTTAAATCGGTGTAAAAATGAAAGGATAATAAATATAAAGAATTAATTAATTATTTCTTTAAGGTTATGGAAGAGAGACCTCTTCACCATTTTTAAGTTTATCAGTGTACTTGCTTGTTAACTTTCTTAATCCATGACATTGTTTTTCACTTAAATCATAGGCCGAAATTTGATCAAATAAGCAAAACCGATTATAATCAGCTGCTAATTGTTGAACTAATTTCAGTTGAAATACCTATTTTTGGACTTTTCCTCTAAGTTGTCAAGCCTTTCTTCTATTGTTACCAATTCAATTCACATAAATTAAAGAGCTAAGAAAGTAAATACTTACATTAGGAGCGTTTATTGTGAAGAGAACCATTGAGTTTTTTTTAAGTTTGACAGGGAGCCTATTCGGTGTTGTAGCATCCATCCTAGCTTTAGGTATCGCTTACCTTGATTTATTTTTTCATTTGATCAGATACTTTGAAATGACAAGCGACCTCCTTGTAGGGGCATGGGGATCTTTGATCTTTTCATGCGTTGGGTTTACCGCTTCAATTGTTGTCTTATTCAAACCAAGGTTGAGCAGTGTTTTACTTTTTATCTCAGGGATTGGAGGACTTATCTGTATTGATTGGTTCTACTTAATACCAGCAGTACTTATGATCATTTCTGGAATCATGGTATTTGTAAGGAAAGAAAAAACCGCTCCTAAGTCAGTTTAAATCTGAACACAAAAGAACCGCGACTTGCGGTTCTTTTAATTCCTATTTTAAATAAACTGCTTCATTATTATTGGACAATACCAAAATCAAAATCAATATCTTTCTTGTCTAAATCCCCCTTAAAATTTTTAGCATAGGTCATGGTTAAATGTACACTTTTATCTATCCACCAAGTTCCATCATCAGTGTTCGTATCCCAAGTAACATCTATATTTCTGCCCAAACTCTCAAAAAACGCCAAACCCCCAACAGCTACTGTTTTTCCGTTGATCTTGTAATATATTAGAACAATTTTCTTGTCAAATATACCTGTCCCGTGCTTTACGATTGTTACACTATAAGGCTTATTAGGACATTGCTCTTCAAGTATAACTTCAGGATTTAAAAATAAAACATAACAAATGAATAGAATTGGTACAATCATTAACCTTTTTAAAAATTTTTTATTGATATTTAACCCCTTCAACATAGCCCTCCCTTTTTAACAATCCATTTCATTTGGGGTATACCCCCATCATTGAACGTATTTCCTATGAAAAATGATTTTGAACCTCATAGAAACCCTTACATGACAGGGTTTTTGTTGTTTTTTCATTGTTTATCAAGACCTAAATCAAAAAAAGCCATAAAAAATAAGGAGTAATACATATTATACATAACCAATATGTATCACTCCTTTAGTTCTTGTTCAATAATCGTGCCCGATTGTGGAAGAACGTTATTGAACTAAAGCCCCCGATAGTTGGATAAGAAAAAGCAAAAGAACTTGCTATTTCTCAAATACATCCACCAAATTTTCAATGTTAGTTTGTTTTTCATACACACTAATAATAAAAGTAAAACCTTATTAAAACTTTACAAGACAAACTGAATTGGCTATAGTCTAATTAGACTAAAATATTGATGTAAAGAAGTGAAAAATGAGATGATAAAGTCTTTTTTAATGTTGGGGCAGTCGAATATGGCGGGCCGTGGATTTTTGAATGAAGTAGACCCTATCTATAATGAAAAAATAAAAATGCTGCGCAATGGACAGTGGCAGATGATGACAGAGCCGATTAATTACGACCGTCCGGTTTCCGGCGTTGGCCTGGCGGCATCTTTTGCAGATGCATGGTCGAAAGCTCATCCCGATGAAGAAATTGGCTTGATCCCTTGTGCGGAAGGTGGCAGTTCATTGAATGACTGGCATCCGGAAGGCGTCCTTTTTCAGCATGCTTTGTCCGAAGCCCGCTTCGCCCTGCGGTCCAGTCAAATTTGTGGAATCCTTTGGCACCAAGGTGAGAGTGACAGTTATCGTTCGCTACATGAAACGTATTACGAGAAATTAACTTTTATCATCGAGACGCTAAGAAACGAGTTGAAACTTGATGAGGTACCGTTAATTATTGGAGGGCTTGGTGACTTTCTTGGGAAGACCGGTTTTGGGCAGCACGCGACTGAGTTTCGACAGGTTAATGAACAATTACTGCGTTTTGCTAATGAACAACAGAATTGTTATTTTGTTACTGCAGCAGGTTTGACTGCGAATCCTGATGGCATTCATTTAGACGCAGTTTCACAACGCAAATTCGGTTACCGCTATTTCGAGGCTTTTTCGAAAAAGCACCATATCCTGAAACCCATTTCGGGAGAGGAGCAATCACTAAAAGTGAATGGTGACTATTCTAAAACAGAACAGATTTACCTTCATAGTATGGATTTGGCTTCGGGTAAAATCACGTACGCGGAATTTGAGGCGCGGATGGTGGAGGTGATGAAACCATAATTCCCTTACTTATCCTTGGCTTGCTTATCCAAAATCCCGGAGCTCACGGCTATGAACTTCTGGCCTTAATGGAAAAACGTCATTACAAATACATTGTTAACTTCACGAAAGGTTCATTTTATTACAATCTGCAGCAGCTTGAAGAAAAGTGTTTTATTGAACAGATTCAGCAGAAACCCTCAACCAGTGGGCGTGAAATCCGTAACTTTAAAGTCACAGAATCGGGAAGGGCAGAATTCGAGAAATTAATGATCAAATACGGCACCAAATCGGAATATGTGAACCTGCAATTTTATGGGGCGTTACTCTTTGCCGATGAATTCGACAAAAATAAATTACTGGATCTGATTCAATCACAAATCGACCAGACTAAAACTCGAATCGAGCTCCTTGATGAATACCTGTCCATCACTCAAGAAATTCCCGGCACAATCAATTACTTTCGCCGTATGAACGAAAATTCCCGTTCACATCACTTGGTTAATTTAGAGTGGTTCGAAAAATTGAAAGCAGAAATAGAGTGAACGATTGCATAATAAAAAAATGCAATGTTAAATGTAGTTACCTAAATATAAAACCTGTGTCGTAGATATCTAGTAACATCATTGATACAGGTTTTATACTCCTTCTTTAATTAAACCAGTAATAGGATTGTCAACACTTGCCCCCAACAAGAGCAAGTGAATCTGCTGCGTGTTCTTCTTTTTCAATCCTTCGTATTAATAACCACGATTTACACCGTTATCTTTCTCATTTATGTTTCTTATATATTCTAATATATAAAAATGAAGTTGCTGATTACATAAGGAGCGTTTATTGTGAAGAGAACCATTGAGTTTTTTTAAGTTTGATAGGGAGCCTTTTGGGTGGTGTAGCATCTATTCTAGCTTTAGGTATCGCCTACCTTGATTTATTTTTTCATTTGATCAGATACTTTGAAATGACAAGCGACCTCCTTGTTGGTGCATGGGTATCTTTGATCTTTTCATGCGTTGGGTTTACCGCTTCAATTGTTGTCTTATTCAAACCAAAGTTGAGCAGTGTTTTACTTTTTATCTCAGGAGTTGGAGGACTTATATGTATTGATTGGTTTTACTTAATACCAGCTATACTTATGATCATCCCTGGAATCATGGTATTTGTAAGGAAAGGAAAAATGAAGACTGAAACAATTTAGAGAAGAGTATTATGATAGACTCTTCTTTTTTCATTAGTTTAATTTCTTCTTTGTACACAAGAAAACCTCCCGCTAAGGAGGCGGGTTTATGCATTCATTTTAATGAGTTATAAATACTTTCCGTATACTTCGTGATAACTTTTTCATAATCTGGATACTTATATCTAAGACTTTTTGATACAACTTTTGAATATTTGCCAAATAATTCATAGCAAGTAAATAACGACTTCCACATTTCTTGATACCCATTCATAGAATATGTAGACATTAGCTCTTCCCATTCTTTATTTGAAAGGTAACGGTTAATAAATTTATAGTTCTTCCCCATACTAAATGTATACCCTTGCTGGGATGCAATATGCCATGCCAACATTCTCAATAAATTAGGACGTACAATCTCATTTAAATGGTCAATTGCAAAAAGTATTTCTTTTCTTGCTAATCCTTTTACTACGTATGTCGAAACCATCCAGAACTCATTACAGCAATCATCAAATTCCCTTGCAGAAGGCTCTTTAATCCAATATTGACGATCATTTGGGATTACTTTATTTTTGATGAAATTATCCTTATCAAGCAAGACCTCAACCAAACCATCGTTCTTAGCAAAATAATCTTCTACTTCACTGATTGGAATAAGGGTTAGATCTAATTTGTTACCATCCTCAAAAAGAATGATGTATGAAAACCAGTTACCTAATTCGGGAGGAAAAAGTTCCATATCTTCGGGTTTTTGCATCATAATCCGAGTACCAAAGAATTCAAGCCACCGATCATTTTCTTTAAAAGATTCCATATCAGTTACAAAATAAGAAATGTCATAGTCTTGGAAGTTGTTGGGGAGAATATTTCTGTTTGTACGTGATCCTTCCAAAGTTACCAATCGGATTCTTTCATCATTCAAAGCAAAGTCTAAAAAAATGTCCATCATTATCTGTTCACTCCGCATTGCATGTATTCCTCCGTTTCAACTTTTTCTTTTTGCAGCCTAAATACCTCTAACTCTAAAACCGAATATGGCTCTAATTATGAAACAAACACTTTTCATTATCGATTATTGTCATTAATTACTTAGCAGCTCTTCAAGAAACTCTTAGATGCATTTCCCCGTGAAAAAAGTCTTAGTTTTCCCTATAATATTTCACGAATCCAATTTTTAGATTGTCGTCTTTAAGGAGGTTTTTCATCTTGATGTATACAAACAGTCATTTAGAGGTTTGGATTGAAAACTTATACAGGAAGATTGATATGACAGAGCCTGAACGAATTAATTTTGAACGGATTTCCGAGTCTTTAGATATCAGGCTCTCATTTAAACCTGTTACAAGCTTCGCGCTAAAATACAGTAGAATTTATAATATATGCTTGTACAACCGAAAAAGCCGAGTTGAACAATGCTATGATTTCGCGCGATTTTTCCATATATAGACATGAAGGCGATAAAAAACAATGCCAGCAACTCTTTTCAAATTCACAAAATCAAAAAAGAAAGTCTACTCTATTATTATTTTAAACTCATCCTCTAATTCCTCTTGAGCCTCGTGTAAAACTTCTAATGTATCATCAGCGTATGAACCTAAAAACTTTTTACTAAACTCAAAATATCTCCAAACTAAAGTTTGCGGCAACTCTATCCACCCTGTAAGGCAATCCCATAAAGCATCTAAATTTTCCCCATAGTAGTCTGGTAAGTCTAATTTATCTTTTAATGCATTATGTAACCCTTCTTTATTTTCAAAATCTTTTCCATCTACAATTATTTTTTTCATTAAAAACTATGTCCTCCATTATTATATTTTTAACTAACGTTTTAGAATGATCTGTTGTTTTATATATTAATCCATCATTCGAATAGAGTAATCTGACATTCCCTCTGTAACCTGTGATATAGTTTATATCAGCTTCACGCAACACTGTATTTTTAGCTTCAGGAAGACGTTTTTCTCTGTTTTTGTAAATATCTCCCCCGATACTTTTCCCCGGTGCTACTTTTGATAAATTTACCTTTTTTGCTTTCCTAATTTTCTTGCTTCTCCTTTATTTATGTAATTTTCCGGCACCGGCCATTGATCGCCATCTCATCCATACTGAGCAACACCCCGATTTTACATTAGAGTTGCTGAACCATAGAGTACTCCCCAACTGTTGAACCTCTTTCACCATCCAGTGATAGCTGTTGACTAGATTTTCCGTTATTCTTTAAGAACTAATACATTTTTTGCAGGGAGCTAGCCATGATTGAAAAATACACAACTGAAGTTTCTTTAGACTTTTTTAATGGTGATGAAACAGATTTAAAGGATACAATTGAGGAGATTAGACTTTTTGCAAAGACATATGAGAACGATAAAGTAACCGTGCTAAGTGTTACTGAAAACGAATCTTCAAAGGGAAAAAACTATAAAGTTCTTTTACAGCACGAAAGAGATACAGATAATCCAGGACGTAAATATGAATATGATGAAGAAAAACTATTCGGTTTTTTTGAAGATGAAGAATAGTTATTCCCCCGTTAGCGCATACAAAGAACCCACATTTTAGTGGGTTTTTTCAAATCTATCTGATGATTAATCCGCGCAAAGCTGCCCTTTACAGTTTGGTTCACTGTTCTGCCATGCTCAGGAGCTTCTAAGACATGCGCAGTACCCCGTTTGAACATATATTACAGGAAGCTGACCCAGCATTTATTTAATCAATCAGTGAGAGAAAATCTATGCTCCCCCCTTTTGTAATTAATAATGAAATCCTCATCATGCATCTACGCGAAATGAAAAAACATTGATTTAAGATACCGTTCCTTTTGCAACATATGAGAATAGGGATGGTTAAACCAATCAGTAAAAAACTCTTTCTGTAGAATTCTACACCCTTCCTTTAAAATACTTTATTTTTATAAATACGTATCGATAGAAGCCAAGAACAAACATATAAAATCATAACCGAAAACAGAATTAAGAAATAAATATTAAGATTTTGTAATGATAATAATATTCGAACACATTCTCTGATTATATCATTCAAATTTCGGAACAAGGTATTAACTAATACCATATAAATACCAAGTAAGATAAGTGAGCCTTTGAACAAATATTGGCTGTTAAACTGATAACTAAATGGAAAGATAAATGAAGCAGATACCATCACAAGGCATACGATAAACATTAGATCTATCCATGTTGTTAGTTCTCTATGAATGATCAAGTTCCCTATGAAAATTGTAAAAACTATAATCAAAGTAAAAATAAGTACCCCAATGTACTTTGAACTAACAATTTCCCTTCGTGTATAAGGCAATGAATTCAGCAGAGTATTTATTCGGGCTTTTTCATCCATTGAAAAAGCGTTCATTATTATGACAATACTAAATAAAAAACCTGACCAGATATATGATATATTTAACGTTAAATAAACAAATAAAGCAGGCAGTAATATCATAAGAGATTTCTTTTGTAAAATGATATCTTTTCTTATTAAGTGAAACACCTTACTTAGCCCCTTTCTTTGTATAGAACATCAGCTCTTCAATCGTTGGTTTTTCGATCAAAACTAAGTCACCAAACACATCTTCTATACGTGCTTTATTGGCTGCTAATGCCTCAAAACCAGCATTAGATTTCCGAATGGAGATGAACTCCTGTTCTGTATCTCGGTCTAATAGCTCCATGCCTCCTTTTACAATGGCGTACTCTTCTTGAATTTGATACGATTTCTTTGTGAAAATATGCTCGCCATTATGAATAAAAGTAATATAATCTGCAATACGGTCTAAATCTGTTGTTATATGAGTAGAAAAGAAGATCGTTTTCTTTCCATCTTGCATTATATTATGTAGTATATCTAGAAACTCCCTGCGAAATATTGGGTCTAACCCCGATGTAGGTTCATCCATAATAATTAACTCTGCATGATGTGATAAGGCTATTGATAAAGAAGCTTTCATCATCATTCCTTTAGAAAATAATTTAATCTTTTTATTTAACGGCAGTTCAAATTTTTCAACATAGTAATTAAATAGGCTATCATCCCAATTCATATAGCAGGGCCTTATCATCTTCTTCATTTCCGCAAATGTTAAGTGTGAGTAGAACATATTTTCATCAAAGACAAAGCCAATCCGTCGCTTAATCTCTTTTTCATGTTTTTTATGATCTAGCCCAAATATTGATATTGACCCGCTATCTGGTTGCAATAAGTTCATCATAAGTTTAATCGTTGTAGATTTTCCAACACCATTACCACCAATAAACCCAGTTATAAATCCTTTTTTAACTGTCATTGAAATATCTTTTAGTTGAAAATCACCAAATGATTTATACACATGTTTTAATTCAATAACATTTTCCACTATTCTTCCTCCCTATATAATAGTGTAAGTATGTCCTTTAATTCTGTAAGTGAGATGCCAATTTCTTTACTGTTTTGAATTGCCGTCAACAATTGCTCTTCAATTACCTTCATTTTTCTCTCTTTCATCATCTCACTGTCCTGCTCCGATACAAAAGAACCTTTCCCAACAACCGAATATATGAATCCGTTCTTCTCCAGTTCCTCATAGGCACGTTTTGTTGTAATAACACTTATATCCAAATCCTTCGCTAACTGTCGCATTGAAGGTAAGGATTGCCCTGCTTGTAATTCATTGGTCAAAATATGTTTTTTAATTTGAGTATAAATTTGCTCATAAATAGGTTCTTTTGAATGATTGGAAATGATAATTTGCATATAAAACCCCGCTATCATATTGTATATATACTTTATATACAATATACCCAAATTAATATCAGATTACAACTCTTTTTTAATCCAATCCTTCGAGTTTATCCTTTGGTTAAGTGTAGGGCTATAATGCTTCATCACTTGTAAGGTGCAGGAATCATTGCCAAGACAACGAGAGATAGTTTAGAAGGTTTATTTCTTCACAATTTATAATTAAATTGCTAATTATGCATACACTCCAAATCAGAAAGAATCACTTATTACATAAGAATTAGGATAAAATTTTTAATAATGTGCAACATTAATGTAGTTTCCATGAGCAAAAGTTTTCTTTAAGGAGTGTAATAGCCTGAGATATACAAACAAAAATAAGCCCCCTACCTAGAACATAATATCCAAGTAGAGGTGCATATAAAAATGAGCAGGTATATAATTGTGTGCCGACGTATTTTCTCCTGGTTATTTCAAGAGAGACTCAATTTCCGATTTCGTTTTCGTTCCATAAATGCCGTCTATATCGGTATTGTTCGCTCCTTTATCTTGTTTGCTGCTTGGGCTTAATGGTCTTTTTTCTTGGCCGCACTTGTTTGGCTTGAGCCTGATTTCCCGCCCGGCGCCTTCCATTCTGCTTCTATGGCAGCCTTAACTCTGGCAAGATCCGATGTGGACAATACTTGCCTAATAATGATCTCTATTTCAATTTAGACTAAAGTATCATTTTAAATTTCATTTCAACTAGCATCCCTTTCAAAGGAACTCGACCCGCATATCATGTACTATCCTTTTTTACTGGAGGTGGACATATGGGATACTCAAATGGTTGTGGTAGCTCCTTCGCATTAATCGTGGTGCTATTCATCTTACTAATTATTGTTGGAGCAGCTTTCTTCGGAGGCTATCCAGAAGGCGTTCCTATTTAACCGATATGCAGGAGTACCACCCTGTTCTGTTTGACGCCATAAGAAACTTTTATGGCGTTTAAATTTGTTTTTTAGACAAAAAATTCATTTCTTCTTATTTAGACGTAAATCTATGTCGAAAACTATCGTTTGGCATATCTTATACTATCCTCACTAAAGGAGGTGGCAATATGTCTAATGGTTACGGTAGTTCCTTCGCGTTAATCGTGGTGTTATTCATCTTGTTAATCATTGTCGGAGCAGCTTTCTTTAGATATTAAGTTAAATCTAGACTAACTCCTCCGTAGCAGCACTCCCTGTTCGGCTAAACGCCATAAGAAATCTTTATGGCGTTTTGTAATGTGATTACCTCACCTTATGCTGACAAAGTTTCTGTACCAGGGAAATATAAATTACAAATCTTCATCTTTCTGAAACTCTATGAGCTTTTTTAAAACGTCCACAGTTTTACCTTACATCATTCATATTGATCCAGAGCCCTTTTATACGCTCAGCTGAAGTTATATAGTGTAGCAATATAAAACAAAAAAAGTTACAAAGATCAATAATTCAATAAATAATCTTGTTTACGGCTATTACAGTTTGACCGCTTCGACTAGGATCATTGCCTGCAAATATGGCCCAGATAATAAATCACTACAATTGGTCAAACTAAAGTTAAAGAATACACTAAGCACCCCTCCCTGTGAAAATCTTAGAAGTACATTAATTTGACTCAGTTCTTTCAACTCCTCTGTATTAAAAAGCTCCCCGCAGGAGATGTCCTTTCTCTACTTTATTTCAGCGTATAATAGTTTTCTGTTCTTTCTCTTTCAATTCTATTGGAGTTTTCGGAGAGATCTTCTCCACTATCAAAAGATAGTAAAATATGACAATTTTTCCTGTTCTGGTTATGTTAAGTCGGTTGCATCTTAATTATTCGAAGGATTACTTGTTACCCTTTTCGAAATCAATTACTTGTTTTTGTTGCGATTACTGCCCACTGCCGTTGGCAGAACATCAGGTTCCAAAACAATACCTATATTCTTACATTGACAAGGGTATGCTGCCTCCTTAAAATGAAAATGATTATCAACATCAATTAGGGGGAAATACAGATGCTTAGCGGGAAGATTCGTTTGAAAATTAAATTTACTTTCATATCGATACTCATCTTTTCTATTTTATTAGCAGGATGTACAAATGCAGGACAAACAGAGAAGAAAGCTCCTCACAATATGGTCACAATTGCTTGGCCTAGAGATATAGGAGAAATAAACCCACATGTCTATAATCCTTCCCAATTGTTTACGCAGTCAATGGTGTACGAGCCTTTGGTCTCTTATGAAGCGGGCGGAAAGCTTAAACCGCATTTAGCTGAGTCTTGGGATATATCTCATGACGGCAAAGTGTATACGTTTCATTTGCGTAAGAATGTAACATTTTCTGATGGGACAACATTTAATGCAAAAATCGTGAAAAAGAATTTTGACTCCATTTTAAAACATCCTGAGTTACATAGCTGGTTAGGATTTATTACAAAAATAGCTCAAACAAAAGTGATCGATAATCATACATTTCAATTGACACTGAATGAATCATATTATCCAACCATTCAGGAGCTTGCAGTTGTACGGCCTGTTCGGTTTTTAGGTGAGGCTGGGTTCCCTAAGGATGGCGATACATCAAAAGGTGTAGCAAAACCGGTCGGGACGGGCCCATGGGTATTGGAAGAGCATAAAACCGATGAATATGCGATTTTTAAACGCAATGAAAATTATTGGGGTGAAAAGCCTAAAGTCGAGAAAATCAAGGTGAAAGTCATCCCAGATGCAGAAACAAGAGTACTTGCATTTGAAAAAGGTGAACTGGACTTAATTTACGGTGAAGGCGTCATCAGTTTGGATGCATATAAGCAGCTGCAATCGACAGGTCAATATGAAACAAGCCTTTCCGAACCGGTGGCGACGAGACAGCTTGTCATGAATACAAAAAAAGAACAGCTTTCTGATGAACGTGTTCGCCAAGCCCTGCACTATGGTTTTAATAAAGACGCCATGGTGGAAGGCATTACCTCCGGATTAGAAGAAAAAGCAGATTATATTTTGCCGACAACCTTACCATACACGTCTGATATTGATGTAAAGCCAGTGAAATATGATGCGGAAAAAGCGGGAGCGTTATTAGATGCAGCAGGCTGGAAGCTTCCGAATGGCAAGACGGTGCGAGAGAAAGACGGAAAGCCTCTTGAATTTAGTTTAATGTATGATTCAGCGGAATCCATTCAAAAAGCAATGGCAGAAACGCTGCAAGCAGAGTGGGCAGCGATCGGGGTGAAGTTGAATCTTGAAGGAGTAGAATTGGCGACTCAGGTTAAACGGTTCAAAGCGAATGAATTTGATATGAACTTCTTTAGCAACTATGGCGCACCTTATGATCCGTATACATTTGTAAACATTGTCGCGTCAAAAGGATTTGGATTTAATGAAGCGATTTCGGCATATCCAAACAAGGATGAGCTATTGAAGCAGATGGCAAAAGTTCCTGAAACAACTGATAAAAAAGAGCGTCAACATCTTTACTCATCTATTTTAACTTCCCTTCAAGATCAGGGAGCCATCGTTCCGATCTCTTATATAAAAAAGACAGCGATCTACCAAAAGAATATTACAGACTTTACTTTCCCTGCCAACCGTGATGAACATCCATTTACAGGTATTCGCATTAAGCAGTAGGAGGCTTTTATGGGCATCTATATATTGAAACGAATCATGTCCATCATACCAGTGTTTCTTTTAGCTACACTTCTGACAACTGGAATGATTCAACTCTCACCGGTTGACCCGGCTGAAGCGTATGTAGCCGCAGCGCATATCCAGCCAACCGATGACATCCTAGAGCAAAAAAGACATGAGTTTGGCTTAGATCAACCATTCTTTAATCAATATGTAAACTCTATTTTGAAGAAATGCCAATTCGATTTCGGCATTTCTTATGTTTCGAATAAGCCGGTTTGGGACGAGGTTACACTCCGAATGCCAGCAACGATCGAACTTGCGCTTGGTAGTTTATTGATCGCGGTGGTTGTCAGTGTGCCTCTCGGCTTCTTTGCGGGAATGAAAAGAAATCGCGCAATTGATCATATCAGTCGCTTCATTTCCTTTTTCGGGGCATCCATTCCGACTTTTTGGTTAGGATATATGTTGGTTTTTTTCTTTTCAGTTCAATTAGATCTTTTTCCAGTAGAAGGATTTGGGACATGGCAGCACCTCGTACTGCCGTCATTGACGCTGGCGCTTCCTTTAATTGCAATGTATACAAGACTTTTGCGCGCCAGTGTTATAGAAAACCTGCAAGAACCATATGTACAATACGCAAAAATCAGAGGCTTGAAGAATAAAAGCATTATGGCTAAGCATGTATTGAAAATGGCCATTTCTCCGATGATTACAGGCCTAGGAATGAATCTTGGCAAACTTCTCACCGGAACCATTATTGTTGAAGTGGTTTTTTCTTGGCCTGGCTTTGGCCGTTATTTTATTGAAGCCATTTTCAATCGTGACATCCCTGTCATTCAATGCTATGTGTTCATAGCCGCCACATTTTTTATATTGAGTAGCTTAATCGTTGATCTCATTCAAATGTATATTGATCCGCGCATTTCCAGGAAAGAAGGGCAGTATCGATGATCACAAGCATACGCATGATATGTAAAAGTCAAAAAGTGATAACGGCATGTATTATCATATTATCAATTCTATTTCTCATCGCTGTATTTGCCCCTTGGATTGCGCCGAATAACCCTGTTGCTGTTCATTTGGCATATAAGCTGCACCCTCCATCCTTGGAGTTCCCTTTAGGAACTGATCATTTAGGAAGATGCAACTTATCCCGCCTTTTGTACGGAACACGAATTTCTTTGGGATTTGCAGTGCTCATTTTTATTTCCTCACTTGTGATCGGTCTCATCGTCGGTACGATTTCGGGATATAAAGGCGGATGGATTGATCATCTGTTAATGAGATGTTGTGATGGTGTGATGGCCTTTCCGAACTTAATTTTAGTTCTTGGTCTAGTGGGCATATTCGGACCTGGACTTCCTCAAGTCATTCTTGCCCTGATGCTTGTGCAATGGGTCTATTATGCGAGAATCTTTAGAGGAATGGTGCTTAGTCTGAAAGAGAAGAACTTTATAAAAGCCGCACAAATCAATGGGTCATCACAATGGAAGATTCTGAAAAAACATATCATACCTAATGTGCTCCCTCCCCTCGTTGTCATGGGTACATTGGAAATGGGCTGGGCCATTATGGACATATCCGCTATGTCGTTTCTTGGATTAGGCGTCCAGCCACCGGCTGCGGAATGGGGAGCGATGATTCATGAAGGTAAATCGTATATCCGGACGAACCCTGAGTTGATGATTTATCCAGGGATGATGATCATGATTGTGGTTGTAACGTTCAATTTATTGGGCGAAAGCTTATCAGAAAAATACGGAGTCAAACGTCGATGATAAAAAGGAATGAGGAAGTTGGGAACAGAACAATCACCGGTGCTGCAAGTTAGAGATTTGCATGTACAGGCCAAAACGCACAAAGGAGTTTCTACTCTAGTGCAAAACGTCAATTTCGAACTGAAGCGCGGTCAAGTCCTCGGCCTGATTGGTGAAAGCGGATGTGGAAAAACAGTAACAGGCATGTCCATTCTTCAGATGCTTGATCAGAAAACAACCAAGGTGAAAGGAAGCATTTCACTACTAGGCCGAGAATTAAACGGATTGGCAGATAAAGAAATGCGCAAAATACGCGGCAAAGAAATTGCCTATATTATGCAAAATCCGATGAACGCTTTTACCCCCGTTTTTACGATTGGTCATCAAATGATTGAAACGATTCGCTCTCATACGTCTTTTAACAAAAAGCAGGCAAAGGAGCTTGCAATCGAAGCGTTGCATAATGTGAGCTTATCCAATCCTATTAAACTTTTAAAATCTTACCCTTTTCAATTAAGCGGCGGAATGCTTCAACGGGTGATGATTGCAACCGCGGTATGCTTACATCCAAGCATTCTCATTGCGGATGAGCCAACAACCGCACTAGACGTAAATAATCAGAAGACCGTGCTGAAACATTTAGACGCCATGCGCTCTGAATGTGGAACGGCGATTTTGCTTATATCTCATGATCTGGGCGTCATTGCTGAAATGGCGGATGAAGTCGCTGTGATGCAGAAAGGAAGAATCGCAGAAAAAGCAGATGTGTTTCAGCTGTTTGATGCACCAAAGCATGAATATACAAAGAAGCTATTAGGGGCACGTTTGACATTGCCAATTGATAAACGTGCCATTGGGTCAATTTGACGAAAGAGCGGCATTTTAATGAGGTGAACAAGTGAGTTTATTACAAGTGAAAGAAGTCTCTCATCGTTATGCGGAGCGTTCATTATTCAAATGGAAATTTCAATCTAAACAAGTCCTATCCGATGTCAGCTTTTCGATTGAGAAGGGTACATGCTTAGGCTTGATTGGGCCAAGTGGAGCCGGTAAGAGTACATTGGGAAAAGTGTTGCTTGGTTTAGAACGGCCGCAATCAGGTCAAATCCTTTTTCAAGGCCATGATATGTATAGCGTAGATAAATCGATCCGGCGAAAAATCCGCCGTGACCTTCAAGCTGTCTTTCAAGATTCATACTCGTCCGTCAACCCGCGAATGACGGCGGAGCAGATTATTGCAGAACCATTAGAAAACTATGAAACCCTCACTGCGGCGGAACAAAGACGAACCATTATCGAGTTGTTGGAAAGAGTAGGCCTAAGTGAAAATGATTTAACAAAATATCCGCACCAATTCAGCGGCGGGCAATTGCAGCGGATCAATATCGCCAGAGCAATTTCGCTCAAACCGAAACTGATCGTTTTAGACGAATCAGTCAGCAGTCTGGACATGGTTACCCAAACGCTTATACTCGATTTGTTAAAAGAGCTCAAAGACGAGTTTGGGTTATCGTATTTTTTTATTACGCATGATTTGAAAGCCGCTTATCAATTGAGTGACACATTAGGTGTTCTAGATAACGGAAAATTAGTTGAGCTATACGAGTCCAAACTTCAGTTCTTTGCATCAGACCATCCAGCAGTAAAAGAAATGAGAAGCTCCATACTTGCAGAACACCCGCGCTTTCGTTCGATAGGAAGAGGAACGACGCTACAAGAAGAAAGGCGCGTGTAGATATATAGCATTTCCGGTTACATCGTTTTTTCATGATATTTGCTTTAACGAGCACGGCATGTCTCTTGTTGTTCAAAGCATGGAGTGCTGATATCAATAGAACGGTTGCACCGTTAACTGCTTTCAACTCACGGCTACACATGCCACATTTCAATCAATTTTCCTGCTTCAAATATGACATTGAAAAAGAACCGTTGACTTTAAATCATTGGTTCTTTTTCTTACTGTTTTTGCTTTCGTTGTTGTGCTCTCATAACATACACTCACAGAACTTTGAAATAATACCAGAGAAAATAAAGCCACTACCAAGTGCTTCTTCATCTTTAGTCATTTCATTTTTTCCTCATACTCTCCCCTACTCTTCACCCTATCTCCAAAAAGCTTTTACCCAACCGTTAAGTTATTACGTATCTTAACTTTGTTAATGAGCCGTCAATCCCGTTGCGAAGAGAAAGAAACGGATAAAAACGAAAGAGGGCAAAAAAGCTGCTGATGAGGAGTCAGCAGCTAAAAGTATTTAAACATTCAAACTCCATAAGGGACTAGACTAAGCTTATTTTTCCCCATTCTATCAATTTTCCATAGTGAAAAAAACCGTTTGTGTAGAAGAAATGCCATAATTCACGGTATGTTCCTCTTCATTTAATGCGCCATCATATCATGAGCAATATCGTGTCCGTCCATTTCTGACGGGTAGTAGGTAGGCCAGTTTTTCACTTCATCAAGTAAAGCTTCACGGTCCTCACCCCAATACAGATGGTAATGGCTAGCTTTAGTCGGGTAGATACTATGATCGCTAAACTGAATATACTGAGGAAGTCCTTCAGCTTTTTTAGCTAGTTTGAATATGTATCTTACCCCTCTATTGCCCGCATCATATGTTAGAATTTCGTACCCGTCATACGTATACTTACCTGAATATTCTTTTCCATTTTTGAAGAACGTTACAGTATCTTTTTGGATTACAATACGGTCAACATCTGTTTTATACCCTTTTTTATAATACTCTTTATATTCTTCAGCTGTCTTGTCACCTTCATGTTTTGATTTATATGAAAATACTTCGTCCAGAGTGCCATCTTGCAGGAATGGATATACAGATTGCCAGTCTCCTTCCCAATCAGAAAGTGAACGATCCTTTACTTGGCTGTTTTTAAAATAGCCTTCATGAATTTTTTCTGTCTCTTCATCATGTGCATGACTATGACTATGGCTATGATTATGATCGTGATCATGAGATTCTGATGTTTGCTCTTGCGTGTTAGAAGAGTTTTCTTCACCTGCTGAGGGTGATGTTGTTGTTTTATTAGACTCACCTTTAGATGAACCTGAAGTCTGACATCCTGCCAATATTAGTAATAAACCAATCATAAATATCCCTAATCTCTTTGCAAATAAAATTTTCATTACAACACTCCTTTTCCCAAAACGAAATAATTACGATTTGTATTATACAATTATCTTGTTCAAAAATCAAAGGGAAAATGCTCCTAATCTCGCTTGAATGTTGCCGGGAGCAGATGGCGATTTCATTAGAATCCTACTTCGTTAATCAGATATTCTTTTAAAATACGAAAATCTATGAGAGTCCATGAGGAGAGATTTGTTGTGAAGTATACCTTTTTAGGAAGAACAGGATTGCGGGTCAGCCGTTTATGTTTAGGTGGGTCGATACAGATGAAAAGACCGCGTTCCGTATTATGGATGAAGCGCTCGATAGCGGCATTTCACAAATGCAGGTGCGTAAGACATAATAATAGCAAAAACCATACCAATATTGTTGGTATGGTTTCTCTCGAAGAGACTCTATTGTACGAATTATATAGCTAGTTGCATTTGTAACCGACAGGGCCGTCTGAACCTGTGTAGACATATGTGTCAGAAACATATCCAATGTTCACGACACCACGTGAATCTTTCCACTGGATTTGATCCCAAATATTACTCGTTCCATACTTTCCGGTAACAGTCGTCCCATAAGCGTAACAATAGTAAGGAACACGTGAACCGCTAGGAATGGAAAGCATAATAGGATAGTTTGTACCTGGACCGCTGCGCATATTTACAGGCGCACCGCTGCTTGTTGAGACAGTAAAGTACTGAACGGCAAGTGCTTGATTGGAAAAAATGAATAATGATGCGATCATCACGGTTAACATACTCAGCATTTTCAGTTTAGTCAATGTTATCCCTCTTTCTTCAATTTCTTCATTTTAAGAACGATACATATGCTACCAGCTGCATTTAGGAACTACCGGGCCGTCTGAGCCTGTATACATATATGTATCAGAGACAAACCCATAAACGACCTCCCCGCTGGCAAGCGTCCGTTCTGTGTAGTTCCAAATATTACTCGTTCCATACTTTCCAGTTACAGTTGTACCGGTTTTGTAGCAGTAGATCGGGATGCGGGTTCCGCTCGGAATAGTCGTTACAATCCCCCAACTTGTACCTGGGCCGCTGCGCATATTTACGGGAGCACCGCTGCTTGTTGAGACAGTGTAATACTGAACTGCTTGTGCATGACTAGAAAAAATGAAGAATGACGCCATCATAACGGTTAATAAACTTGCCATTTTTAACTTTCTCAACTTATATCCTCCTCACAATAAATGTCCTGCGTCTGGTTTTCTAACATTCAGTTCAGGAATGATTCGGCAGACCATTTTCGCTCCTTTCGTTTATATATATTGATCATATTACCATCAAACAGGTATATGAGAAGTGCCATTATTACTGAATTTTCCGATAGAAGAGAGGATAAAATTTGGGAATATAGGGATGACAATGCGAGCAAAAATAATGCATGAAAGATATGTCACACACCAATTAAAAGCTTGATTACTCATCAAAATTTTTAATGATCCCTCGGTCAGTTTCAATCATAAGTGGTGCATCTATACTGTATTTATCCGAGAATATCCACCTTCTTCCGACAGGACCTAATAAAATATAGACTCCTTCTTCATACTCCCCCATGAAATGTAAATGTTTTTTTGAGAAAGGTTCATCATTTCTTTGCCGGATTCCCAACTTTAAAAGGTAGTCAAAACATTCTTTAACATGATTCGTAGATAAACCAATCTCGCTTATCCCTATTACATTGTCGGGCGTGAATTCTTTTGACCTCGTTTCCGGAGAGGTTTCTAATCGAGAAATAAACTCAACAATATTACCTGCTGGATCTTCAAAATATATCGATCTTGCCTTTGCATTTGCAAAATATACTTCATCATCACCATTTTCTTCAAGTAAATTAACCTTCTTTTTCAGCCATTCTTTAGCTTCTGCGAAAATATTCGAATGGATATTAAACGCAAAATGATAGTAATAGCGATTCACTTCGTCTTGATGCAAGGTTAAAATGCTTTCTCCCACTTGAAATGTGGCTAATGTATCAGTTAACGCCAGCCTTTTAAATTGAAGGATATCTTTATAAAAGCTTACAGTTTGATTAAAATGAGAAACAAATATTTCAAGATTTTTTATTTTCATTATTCACACCCCCTCTCTTAATATATCTAAAATGAGAAACAAATTCTTTCTACATTTAGCTTATTTAATCTACATCATTAGACTGAAAAATAAAGAACTACATAAATTTGTTTTTCATTATTATTCATTAGCTTTAAGGATGGATGAAATGAATCACCTTGGTTTTTTATTTCAAAAATCTGTAACAGCTGAAGTAAGGTCATCATCAATCTATGCCTAGGCATAGGCTTCAGGATTGTCATCTGATTCCTGAACTCGTCACCCGTGTCATGTCTAAAACTGGATAGGTATACCGTTTAGTATATAAGAACAGATATACTCACCTCACTACGCAATTGTTTTCAAAGTCTATCTATTGTGTTAGTGAGACCTTGCTGCGTCTTCAATATCTTCAAACACAATTTTCAGTGGAAAGGATCATAATATTATCACCCCTATAAAGAGCCTCCTATTTTATGACTTGTATAAACATAATAAAAAAACCGCTCTTAAAAAACGGTTTTAGAGTATAGGAAGGAACTGATTCTAAGATGAAATCGAAAGAGATTTATTCACTGCTTCTCGAGCATGGATTAAGGTTGTATCAAATATTGGCACTTTAAAATCTTCAGCTTTTACTAGTAATCCAATTTCAGTACATCCGAGAATTATTCCCTCCGCTCCTCTATTCATCAAATTATTTATGATGGTGTGATAAATGTTTTTCGATGACTGTTTAATTTCACCCAAACATAGTTCTTGATAGATAATATTATTTATTAATTCTCTTTCATTATCATTAGGCACAATAATATTAATGCCATGAGTCTCAATACGAGTTTTATAAAAATTTTGCTCCATTGTATATTTGGTACCTAGTAATCCTGCTGAACGAATATCTTGTCTGTTCATTTGATCAGCAGTTGCATCGGCAATATGTAAAATAGGTATTGTGATCATTGCTTGGATATCACTAATTACTTTGTGCATAGTGTTTGTGCATATTACAATAAAATCTGCTCCGGCTTTTTCTAATGATCTTGCTGCTTCCCCCAAGGTTTTACCAGCTTTATTCCAAGCTCCTTCTGATTGAAAGTGTTCAATCTCTTTAAAATTAACACTGTACAAAAGACACTTTGCCGAATGTAACCCCCCTAACTTCTTTTTTATTTCCTCATTGATAATTCGATAGTACTCAGCCGACGACTCCCAACTCATTCCGCCAATAAGACCAATCGTTTTCATAGCCCACCTCGATTTAAAATTCGAAATATTATTAGTATTTTAATATATAAGTCATTTTAATACCAGGACTGCTATTATCAAGTATAAAATGATTGATTGGTCTTCCAGGCCCGTAGCTACGGTGGAAATATAATTAAAATGATAGAAAACTATGCCCCTTTCTTGTCATGTGTATCGAAATCCTAAAATAAGAGCGGATTTTTTATAATATGAGTTTCTTGTCTAGGACAACCTTTTTTCTTCATCATAACTTATATTGTAAGACAAGATTTTTTGAGAGGGTGATTTTGATGAGCTGCAACAACGGTGGGTTTAGAAGTGTGGACGAATTCATGTTCGGCTCTCGTCGCGGGAACAACGGTACCAATAGCTTCAATGGTTTTAATGGGGGTAACGGAGGTAACGGAGGCAACAATGTAGAAACAATTGTTTCTCCCACAAGAAATGTTGTAAATACGACAACCAATGAACGTACTGTTAGACGTGTTCAGCCTACTCATATTGTTAATGTTAATAGAAATGTTACAAGAGTAGAAAATTATTATCCAGTGACACAATCTGTAGAGAATGAAAATATCGTTGAGGAATATGATTGTGGAAGTGACTTAAGAAATCCATGCTGTAAACCAGTAAAAAGATGCAATAGGTAATCATTCAGTAAAGATTCATTTTAGGCATCCTTATGGATGCCTTTTTTATTACCCTATCCTTTCCAATTATAAGATTTTGGGCTTTAAAATGAAGAGAAATAAGTTGGTTTCTTTAAAGATAGACATTTAACAAAACGCTCGTATAAAAAAGGGGGACTTGGAGCGAGTCCCTGAAAATGAAAGAGTGGTTTTCTTCAATCATTTCTTTGTGAACTTGTTTATTTGCAAATGATCTTCTATCACTTGTAAAGCCTGTTTCTCGTCAACGCCATTAGCTCTTATCCTAATGTGGGTATTAGGTTTAATTCCTAGTGACATCACATCAATGAGGGACTTGGGTGTATTTTTCAGATCGACAGCTTGCCCTTGATATTCAAGATATATACTGGAGCTAAATTGACAAGCCGCACGTACTAACAAGGCCGCTGCACGTGCGAAGCCTGTACTCGCGATCATTGTATACTGTTTTTCTATCATTCTCCCTGCTCCTTAGGCCTGAGAATTCCTTGAAGAATTGGAATAGGCCAGTTTTTATCATACGCCCTCTATTCTTTCTCTCAATCCGAAACATAGTATCTTGTTGATTTCCAGCAATATCGTTTTCGAGCACAATTAATGATGACCAACTATTCGGTGAGGTACATATGGTTCTTCTAGAAACCTAACTTCTTGAGTCGTCAATTTAACTGCAAGAGCATCTACGGCATCTTCAAGGTGTGACATTTTCGTAGCACCGTTACAGGCTCTTTCTGCAGCAGCCAGGCAAACGCGATATGGATACGGGGAACACCGCGTTTTTCCGCGATTTCCCCTGCTCTTTTATGATAAATGTTAACAAAGAAGGAATTGTTTCATTCATTCTAGCCTTACTTGCACTTATCCATGAAAACTTTCCATTTTGGGGTCTGCTTTTGAGTTTGTCCTCATTTTCGCGCAGTTTCCCATCATAATCCTCAATTTTTTTATTTAATCTTTTTATTGTTTCATCAATTTCTCTCCGCTTTTCTATCAACCGCTGTCTTTCGTCCGCCAGGATATTTTTGCGTGCTTCTACTGTTCGGTCTCCTTCAGTAAATAACGTTGTATATTCAATTAACGCGTCTATCGTTAGTCCAGCATTTCGCATGCATTTGATGAATTCTACCCATTTGATATCTTCTTCACCATAATCGCGGATGCCGCTTTCTTTTCGTTTTACCGGCGGGATCAATCCAACACGTTCATAATAGCGGAGCGTTGCGGCTGTTAGGCCAAACTGCTTTGCCACTTGCGTAATATTCATATTTTTCACCTCTTTATCCTGCTGTTTTTGAAGATAACACTTAAAGTTCACTTTAAGTCAAGAAGAAACAAATTGAAACTGCTGACGTATTTCTCAATCTCTTTCTTCAGGGAACCGCACGTAATACTTGGCATGATGCAACAAAAGACAGTGGGTTGCATGTAGACATTACTCCTGGAGACGGAACTGTTCATGATGAATGGTATGATACAGGATAAAACAGAATTTAATACTTAATTGTTTACTCTTATACTTTTATAAAAATATGTTTCTTAAAAAACTCTTGCCTTAAAGTGGACTTCAAGGTTTAAAGTGATGTTGAACACACCTGACAAACATCAAGTGACATGTTCTTATCTGGAAACTGACTATATGAAAGGAAGGTCTGTATGTGTAATCATCATAAAACTCGTGTATTAAGCGTACCAAATGCTAAAGCGAAATTTGAACAGACTACAATTGAAAGAAGAGAATTACGGGCGCACGACGTCTTAATCGACATTAAATTCAGCGGTATTTGCCATTCCGATATCCACAGTGCGTTCGATGAATGGGGCGGAGGAATTTTTCCGATGGTTCCCGGTCACGAAATCGCCGGAGTTGTGGTGGCTGTGGGAGCAGAAGTCACAAAATTCGCTGTCGGAGATCGCGTTGGCGTCGGCTGTTTTGTTGATTCCTGCGGAGAATGCGAATACTGCCTCAGTGGTGAGGAACAGTTCTGCACTAAAGGTGTTGTCCAAACTTATAATTCACTGGACTATGATGGAAATCCGACGTATGGCGGGTACAGCCAAAAAATCGTTGTCACTGACAGGTTCGTTGTTCGGATACCGGACAGTTTGGAGCTGGATGTCGCCAGCCCTCTATTGTGTGCAGGGATTACAACATACTCCCCTCTAAAACACTGGAACGTCGGCCCAGGGAAAAAGGTTGCGATTGTAGGAGTTGGCGGGCTTGGTCATTTGGCGATTCAATTTGCGCATGCTTTGGGTGCAGAGGTAACCGTCCTGAGCCGCTCTATGAATAAGAAAGAGGAAGCTCTTGAACTAGGGGCAGACCATTACTATGCAACCAGTAATCAAGCTACATTTACTGAATTGGCCGGGCGTTTTGACGTAATCTTAAATACAGTATCCGCGAACCTTGATGTAGATGCCTATTTATCATTGCTTCGAATAGACCGAACCCTTGTGAATGTAGGGGCACCGGCCTAGCCGGACAAATATAGTGTATTCTCCTTAATCATGGGCCGCCGCAGCCTAGCGGGTTCTCTTGTCGGCGGAATTCCAGAAACACAAGAGATGCTTGATTTCGCTGCTCAGCATGGCATTGCACCTAAAATTGAGGTGATTCGTGCCTATCAAGTGGATGAAGCATATGAGCGTGTTCTTCGCAGTGATGTACGCTACCGATTCGTTATTGATATGTCTACATTATAAATCGGAATAGTTGTAAAAAGTGGGGGTAGCCATATTATTTTTTGTTTATTGCACTCCGCTCCACAGGACGTGAAAGTCATTTAAAAAATCTATTTTTTAAAAAAGAAACAAGTTGAGAAGAGCGCTATCCTTCTGCCCCGTTTGGGCTGGCTTTTACCCTATGAAAACCATAAAATCTATAAAACAACCCCTTCGCAGGACTCTTGCGAAAAACATCTCAAGCAAATATTTTGAAGGACGATGAACGTGCCTGTTATCCTATGGTATATAGAATTCATAGGAGGTATAAATATGAGCAAAAAAATCGCTGTTCTCGTTACAGACCAATTCGAAGATATTGAATATACAAGTCCGGTAAAGGCATACGAAGAAGCTGGGCATAGCGTCGTAGCCATTGATTTGGAAGCGGGCAAGGAAGTTACCGGTAAACATGGCGAGAGAGTGAAGATCGACAAAGCGATCTCCGATGTAGATGCTAGTGAATTCGATGCCCTATTGATTCCTGGAGGATTTTCCCCAGATTTGCTTCGCGGAGATGACCGCCCAGGTGAGTTTGCGAAAGCATTCGTAGAAAATGAGAAACCTGTTTTCGCTATTTGCCACGGCCCTCAGGTACTCATTGATACGGATCTTCTGAAAGGCAAAGACATCACTGGCTACCGCAGCATCCGCAAAGACTTGATCAATGCTGGTGCAAACTACAAAGACGAAGAAGTAGTCGTTAGCCACAACATTGTAACAAGCAGAACACCTGATGATTTGGAAGCATTTAACCGCGAATCATTGAAACTGTTGAAATAACACAAAGGCACAGACGGTTTGAGTCTGTGCCTTTTTTATAGAGAAGATGTATTAGGTCTTCTCTAATCACAAGTCCTTTGATTCAAGTATCATCTTTTCAATTCTTTATCTTCTGACATCCAAGCTTCCCGCGTTGACATTCTGGAAGGCTGCTGTTGCATCCCAAACGTTCAAGCCAAATTGGCCTTCTGAGAATGCAGAATCCTCAGCATCTATCACCAGACGGTCATCCAAATATATTTTAAAGTGAGTGCCTTGAGCCACAGTTTTCAGATGATACTTTTTATTTATATCTATCGGTGTTTTATATTCAGCAATAACAGAGGCAACACCATCCTCAAATTTAAAAAATTTCACCAGATCATGTTTCGCATCCACATTGGCTACATAACCATTTTGTGCATCTTTGTCTGAACGAAACACAAGAGCTCCTGCCCCTTTTCCGTTCCCATCTTTAATTGTAATGTCAGATTCATAGGTGGAATCTGCTCCGGATGCTGAAGACATAATGAAGGAATCGCCGTCTGATCGTCCTTGTTTTCCATCAATTGTGTCAGCCCACGTACCGTTTACAGTTGTCCAGCCAGTCAAATTAGATATAAACGGTGACGCTCCCCATACTTTATTTAAAGGATGAATCGTTAGGGAGTTTACCTTAACACTGCCATTAACAGCATATAATTCAAGACCTTTGCTTGATCGATCCGGAAGAATGATGTCAGTCAACACCTGCTGCCCGTCATTGCCAAATACTTCGACTGAAGAGCGGTCAACAAAAATACGCATTTTTATCTTTCCATTTACCAGCTTCAGCGGAGCTGCTTGTTTCCCAGTGTTAAAGGTTGGATTGAAGGTGACGTTTCCGGATTGGCTTCGGTCAACGAACAGTTTGCCGCTCTTTTGATGGTAGCCGACTTTTGTATATTGATGTCTCCCTGTTCGAACCTTAAAACCAAATTCAGAAGCCGAACCTGGGTTCACTTGAAACTCTGCATTCATTTCATAAGCATCTCCAGATAGGCCCGCCAATACATTACTGCTCTCTGGCGATATGCTCTTATTTTTCCACTCATGTGAGGCTCCGCGGATGGATTGCAGCTCTGTTACTGGTGTTTGAATGACTCTGACCCCTTTAGAGAACGCTTTCAATTTCACTTCTCTTGGAATAGTCATTGCACTTCTCCATGGAGATGTAGGAACATCGTTGGCATATTGCCAATTGCTCATCCACCCTAGCCAAAGCCGCCGTCCGTCTGAAGATGGTGTATCAGACCAAGAAACAGCTGCATAAAAGTCTTTCCCGTAGTCGGTCCATAATACTTTGTCTGGCGGGTTTTCGTTCTTAAAAGTTGTTCCATCGAAACTCCCTACAAAATATTGCATGCCTGATCCTCCTGAAACCGCACCGTTTCCGACACTGACTTGCATCACCCATTTCTTTTGTTTCGGATTGCCGTCTACAGGAAGCTCAAATAGATCCGGGCATTCCCATACGCCTCCATGACTACCTTGTCCTTGCCCAAACTCACTTGCATATGTCCACTGCTTCAAGTTTTTCGATGTATAAATGAGAATTCGGTCACCAGCTGCCAGCACCATCACCCACTTTTTATCTTTTTCGTACCAAAACACTTTCGGATCGCGAAAGTCTTTTTTTCCCGGGTTAGGAATGACCGGATTACCTGAGTATTTCGTCCACGTTCTTCCTTTATCATTACTATAGGCGATGCTTTGCACTTGACCGTCTTTATGGTCCTGCGTATATATAGAGACAAGCGGCTTCTCCTTTCCGGTTTGAAAACCGCTTGTATTATTCCAATCGACCACTGCGCTTCCGGAAAAAATCGTGCCTTTTTCATCTGGTGACAGCGCTATAGGGAGATGCTTCCAATGAACTAAATCCTTGCTTACTGCATGACCCCAATGCATCGGCCCCCATTGCAGACCATATGGATGATGCTGATAAAACAAATGATACTCCCCTGCATAATAAACCATTCCGTTTGGATCATTCATCCAGTTTGCCTCTGGTGTAAAGTGATATTGAGGACGGTAATCCTCATTATAGTAGCTTGAATCGGCTGCACTTACTGGTAGTGTAATAGTAAACAGCATGGTGAACAGGATCACAACTTGAATAAGCTTCTTTTTCATTCTGATTCTCTCCTCTCTAACATTTGAACACATTCAAGAGAGACAACTGCACGAGTGGATCCGTGATAAAAGCTGTATTGAATGATGAAGAGGTTATGAGAAAGACTGCTGCAGGTTCTCCCCTTTTTACCTGTTAGCGCTTATGCCAGAAATCCAGCCCAATAGCCAAGAATACCGATCACAAATATGCCAACAATAATAAGGAGCGGATTTACTCCTTTTCGCAGCATCCATGCCACTAATAAAGTCAATCCTAAAGGCAGCACCCCCGGCATAATGCTGTCTAAAATATTTTGCACGGTTTGAACGTCAACTTTTCCGTTATCATCTTTAATTCTTGAAACAACGATTGGGATGTTGATGGTGGTCCACTTGGAGACCAAAGCCCCCATCACAAATAACCCGAGGATGGATGCACCTTCTGTCAGTTTTTGAATACGATTCCCTGCTAAATCCTGCAAAATCTCCATCCCTTTTACATAGCCGTACTTTAAACCGTAATATTTTGTGGTGAATCTGATGGCATTCAGCAGGAAAAAGAACAGCAGAGGACCGGCAATGTTTCCGCCTAAAGCAAGAGAAGCCCCTAAAGCAGCCAATACGGGACGTACGGTTCCCCAGAAAATAGGGTCACCCACACCCGCTATCGGACCCATTAAACCGATTTTCATCCCGCTTATTGCTTTCCCGTCAATTCCTTTATTGTTCGCCATTTCTTCTTCCATGGCAGCTGTCACCCCAAATATGGGTGCGGACAGCCACGGATGTGTATTAAACCATTCCAAGTGCCGCTGCAATGCTGCGTTTCTTTTCGCTCCCGGACCGTACAATTTTTTGATCGCCGGTATCATCACATAGCAATATCCCATTGCCTGCACACGTTCAAAGTTAAATGAGCCGAGCAAGAAATTCGAACGGATAAACATACTGAAAATGTCTTTTTTCGTTAATCTTTTTTCTTTCTCCATTTTTCATCCCCCCTCGTTCTTTATGCATCAAGATCATCATCATCATAGACAGCGGCATTGCTGCCGTCTGTGGCTGCGGCGACTGCTCCGTGTGCGCTATGTTTTTGCATAACCTGCTGATATAAAAGTGCCAGACAAAGGCCGAGAGCGCCAAACCCTACTAAATTGAAATCGGTAAACGCTGCCAACAAAAAACCAATATAGAAAAACGGCTTCAGATAAGGGATATTCATCATATTGATTACCATGGCATACCCCACAACAACAATGATGCCTCCGCCTATTTGCAACCCTTTGGTAATGACTTCCGGAATATTTCCCAAGAACGCCTGAACAGCGCTCACACTGATTAAGGCCACAATCAAAGTCGGTATCATGACACGCAGCGCTTGAAACACCATAGCGGTAATATGCATAATTTCAATTCCTTTGATATTTCCCTCCCTCGCGTATTTATCAGCACGGTGAATGAAAAAGACAGTAATTGTTCGGACAAAAATAGTAAGCGCTTGACCTGCAGCTGCCAAAGCAACAGCGACGGCAATGCCTTCACCAATGCCTTGATCAGCGGTAATCACCAAAATGGTTGAAATCACAGAGGCAATAGCTGTATCCGGTGCCATGGCAAGGCCGACATTCATCCAGCCCAGCGCCATCAGCTCCAGCGTTCCTCCTAAGATAATTCCTGTTTTCAGATCACCCAGCACCAGGCCAACCAACGTGCAGGCAATCAGCGGACGGTGTGTTTGTCCTTCATCCAATACACTTGCTATACCTGTAATGGCTGCAATGATTAACAACAAAATAATTTGTATTGACGTCATCATCTCATCCCCTTGATGATTTTGTTACATTTCTTAAAATCTCCAAAAAGTCTTCGCTGGCATCAGAAGGCAGCTGCCTCAATTCCAGTGTGACGCCTAATTCATTTAATAATTCAAACGCCTCTATATCCTTTTCCGTTACGCTGACTGATTTGGTGATTTGCCGGCGATTATTCTCAAAACGCATACCTCCGACATTTACGGTTTTGATAGGGACGCCTGCTTCTATAAGAGATACAACATCGGATGGTTTTTCAAACAAGAGCATCGCCGTTACCCCTTCGTAGCGCGGACTATGAAACGCCTTTGCCATTTTAGAAACTGACACGGCACTCGCCTTTACATTGGAAGGAGCAACCGAAAGGATCAGGGTTTTTCTCATTTCATCCTGCGCAACGTCATCTGACACCACGATGATTCGGTCTGCTGCATGGACTTTAATCCATCTTGTCAGGATTTGTCCGTGAATAAAGCGGTCATCAATTCTTGCCAATGTAATGTTCATCATAGTTCATCCTCTCTTTTTTCTTCGCTAACTGTTTTCACTTTTTCTAAATGTTCACTGCAAACTTGGAAGCTTTGCTGGCTCATTTTTTTTAAGTGATTCAGCAATTCTTTGAGTTTCATGTGTTCTCTTAGGCTTAATACCTCCAGTACGATCGGCAGGTTTATGCCGGCAGCCATATCCATCCTTTGATCCTTAGCGATAAAGGAAGCCGCTGCGTTATACGGTGTACCTCCAAAAATATCAACTAAAAACAGCACCTCATTTTCTTTCGGAATATCCTGAAGCGTCTGATGATATTTTTCTTGCAGCGTTTGGATGCCCTCTCCTTTAAAAAACGGCACCGCTATCAAATGATTTTCTTCCCCGAATATCATGCCTGAAGACTCTTTTAATGCTATGGGAAAGTCCCCATGTCCGCTAATAATGACTGAAATCATAACTCGTTTGCTCCTTTCCTTTTTCCTACACCCATTTATAATGCAAGTATCGTGCCAAAGAAGATGTGTTAAGCGTTTTCATTTGTTTTACAGCACATAATGAAAGCTGATTGAAACACTTGTGGATCCAAAAATAAACCTGTATTAAAATGGCGTTCCATTTAATACAGGTTTACGTAAAAAAACCGCTTTTAACACATGTGGCCATATACTTCTTCAGCAAAAATGGCAGCTATATATAATTTTTCATCATCGCTTATGTTCAGCCCTAATTTTTCTTCATAAGGGATTAATGTTCGCTCTGTCACCTCAAAAATCTCTTTCAGCTGATCGGTTATTTCGTCTTCTTCGGAAAAGGCAATCGGATTCTGTTTAATCACCCTTTCAAAGGCAAAAGCCGTATGCATAATCACTTTGATCATCACTGTGTTATTAAAAATGATGCCTAGCTCGTCTTGGATGGTTTGAAGCCACTCTAATAAGATATCTATAATGTGATGGGGGTTCAAAAAAACCAGATACTTTTTCAAACTATCCTCGCAAAGCTCCCGTACAATGATGTTTGTGCCCGATAATCCATTACTCATCGGGATGGTGCCTTTTGTGATCGCCTGTTGGATCATCTTCTCTCCTTCACCTTCAATTAAGACCTCCAAGGATACATGCGGAGCATTGATTTTAGGATCTTTCGTTCCTACTGTCGCAAGGATCTCATACTCTTTTTCGATTTCTTTAATGCTGTTTGCCAATTTAATCGATGATACGGTCAATATGTGGATAGGTGCATCAGAGGCCTTGTTTACGATTGTTGTTAAGATGTCTTCCAGCTTTTTCGCCGTTCCGCTGCCTGTTGTGCAGATCGAAACCAACGCCCTCTTTTTGCCTGATGAGGCGGCAGGCTGACGATCCCATAACTCAATAAAATCCTTTGTGACCGAATCATATATGGCATGTAAATGTAAATTCAGATAGTTCACCTTTCTGACGGCGTCCAGCACCATTGAGGTCGTGACATTGCTGATTGTTTTGATTTTGATGCCTGTTTTTTCTTCAAGCTTGCTTTCCAGCATTGCAAGTGACCCCATGTCAACAAGCATTAAAACACCTTCACCTTCATCTACCTGCTTCATTTTCTCCGCTAAGCGTTCCATGATTTCCGCAGGTGAAACAGAAAGAGGCATATCGACGGCCGCAATTGGGGTGCTCCCTAAAAGCTCCGTCGCTACTTCAACCATTGAACTCGCCATGCTATTTCCATGTGCGGCAACCACTATTCCCACTCTTTTGTTTTCTTTTAACGTTTTGATGGAATGAATCAGCATCGTTAAGTAGATGACTTCTATTTCCGGGACGGTTACTCTGAAGTGTTCCTGAATTTTGTCTTTAAATATGAGCGCCACCTCATACTCTTTCACATGTGTATCACGGATTTCATCTGTTTCCTGCGCATTTAAAACATCAATTTGCTTACCGCGTTTTAAAAATGAATCGATATGCATACTTAAGAAATAAATAAATTTACGGTCAAATGTGCAATTTAATTCATCTTCTGCTACTTCTTTTAATTGCTTCGTCATTTGAATCACGTCGTCCTCAACAAATGTCAGCAGATTGTCATTTCGAAAAGCCCTTTGGTTAAAAAAGCTTCTGACATGCAAATGAATATCCGTTAAAATATATTGGTTTATTTCCTTTTTGGACAAACCTTCTTTGTTTAACACTTCGACCTTTTTTTCTATCAAATGATACAAATTAAATGATAGATCATCATCAATTTTTGTTGTTTCATCTTCTACTATCGGGGATATGATGGTAGTGATATTGACATATTCAGAAATCGTTCTGCTTCTTTTCATGTTTTTGCTGCTTGACATCCAATCTTGCTTGATTTCATCCGGGAGATCCCGGACGGTCAGTTCAACAACTTCATCTCTGTCAAGATTATGTAAAAATCCATGTGCACAAACTAATTGTACATTTGATTTCAGCTGTCCCACATTCCCAAATTTCGCAGAATGAATCAATGCATTATATACATCGATATGCACACTTAGATTCTTCTTAATACGCTCTGCTTCTTTTCCCAATAAAAACGTTGTCAGGTCAACTCTCTCTTTAAGAGACCGTTCTTCCAGCGACGGAATATGAATCGTCATTGGAATTCTTCGCAAAAATGTTTTTAATAAGGCAGAATTAGGATTTTCGGTAGTTGCACAAATAAATAATACTTTCGATGTTCGTTTATGCTCAGTTTCTCCAAGGCGGTTATAAGAACCGCTGTCAATGAAATAAAACAGCATTTCTTGTCCCTCAGGCGGAAGACGATGGATTTCATCCATAAACAGTATGCCCCCGTCGGCCTGCTCAACTAAACCGGCTTTATCTTCGCTAGCGCCAGTATATGCTCCTTTCTTATGGCCAAATAATTGAGAGAGTAATAATTGAGGATTGTTATAGTAATCTGCACAATTAAATGTGATGAACGGAGAACCAGGCTTCAAAATGTCAGAATAAGTCGCAAACTGATAAATTCGGTTCGCAAAAAGGGATTTACCGGAGCCTGTTGGCCCTAAGAGGAGCATGTGCAGACCGTGTGGAGGATAAAAGACAGCTGCTTTTGCTTGAGAAATTGCTTTCTTCAAACTCCCTTTTGCTCCAATCATAAGTTCTAGTGGATTCATAGAAATGTTTTGATGTATCTTTTTTGGGTTTTCAGAAAACTGCTTCAGCTCTTTAACTTCCATTATCTCTGTATCCCATTTTTTGTTGAATGCTTTCTCCACTACTTCCACCGGAATATAGCGCACGGGAAACGTTTTAATCTTTATCACCTTTTTGGACCGCACGAGATTGTTTAATTCAAAACTGACATTGGACCGGTCTATCTTTAATTGCTGAGCAATTTCCTTTGCTGAATTTCCCTGCACGTTTAGAAGATGATGTACGTCAGTCTTAAGAAAATTTTGCAGCAGCTGGCGGTATATTTTTTCAATCCTTTTCATCTATATCATCCTTTGTCCTTATTAGTCAAAATTGAAAAAACGGACATCAGTTTTTATGCCTTGTACTGAGGATCTTATCTCATTTAAGACCTTGCATTCACATGGATCCTTTCTTTTTGAATATTCTGTTAAATGTTTTTATATGCAGGAAACAATCAGCATCCTGTCTCACCAGATTGCACCAATTAAAAATAATTACGAACAGACGCCCTTTCTATTTTTGGTGTTTTTGATCTATGATTTACTCAGGTTGTCCCCCTTCAAAAGTAATAATTCGTAAACAGTTTATCACTCTTCAGGAACATATTGATGACAAAATTCCGATACTGCGGAAAATGCATCTTATAGATCAAGACAAACAACCCAAGATCTCAATCTCTTATCATGTCTGAATGTTAACTAGTTATCTTCTTCTCACATTATTATTTTAATAAAAATAGTGGAATATATATGAGAGCGGTAGAAGAGCGATAGAAAAGAAACCCTTTACACCTCCTGATGGATATGACACCTTATAAAAATAGAGAGAAAGATAATAAATTAGTTACATTTAATTAAAAAAATCAATAAAATTTAATATAATTTAAGTTTTCCTGTTATAATGATAGATAAAAAATTTAGGAAGCTATGTACCTAAACAACCAAGATAACTTATATTTTTTATTGGAGGAAAACATAAAGTGACGGACGATTCCACTATGGACCATTCTCTGCACAAACGAAAATTGTCCAGAGGCCTTAAAAACAGGCACATACAACTCATAGCGATTGGGGGGGCAATCGGAACTGGTTTATTCCTAGGATCAGGGAAATCAATACATTTTTCAGGCCCCTCTATTTTATTTGCTTACATGATTACGGGTGTATTTCTCTTTTTCATTATGCGTTCACTGGGAGAGCTGCTCCTATCTAACGCGGGATATCACTCTTTTGTTGATTTTGTAAGAGATTATTTAGGAAATATGGCAGCATTTATTACTGGCTGGACATACTGGTTTTGCTGGATCTCACTTGCTATGGCTGATTTAACAGCTGTCGGACTTTATACCCAATATTGGTTTCCTGATGTACCCCAATGGATGCCAGGGTTCATTGCGCTTGTGATGTTGCTCATTATGAATCTCGCGACTGTCAAACTTTTTGGAGAATTGGAGTTCTGGTTCGCGTTAATCAAAATCATCGCAATACTGGCACTGATTGTTATCGGTATTGTCTTGATCATAAAAGGATTTTCCACACAGTCAAGCACAGCCGCCTTCACGAATCTTTGGAGTCACGGCGGCATGTTTCCAAATGGTTTACATGGATTTATTCTCTCATTCCAGATGGTCATGTTTGCGTTTACGGGCATTGAACTTGTGGGGCTTACTGCAGGCGAAGCAGAAAACCCAGAAAAAGTAATTCCTAAAGCCATTAACAATATCCCTATTCGGATTTTACTTTTTTATATTGGCGCTCTTCTTGTGATTATGAGTATTTATCCATGGAATATCATCAATCCTGCTGAAAGCCCATTTGTTCAAGTATTCTCAGCGGTCGGTATCATAGCAGCCGCCAGCATCATTAATTTTGTTGTACTGACATCTGCTGCTTCAGCTGGCAATAGTGCTCTATTTAGTACAAGCCGGATGGTATACTCGCTTGCCAAGGATCATCATGCACCTGAACCATTGCAAAAGCTGACTGCCTCAAATGTACCAAGCAATGCCTTATTCTTTTCAGCCATTGCCATTCTGATTGGTGTTATTCTGAACTATATAATGCCAGAGCAAGTTTTTACGCTTATCACAAGTGTTTCTACTATCTGCTTCATCTTTATTTGGGGCATTATTGTGATTTGCCATTTGAAATATCGGAAAACAAGACCAGATGTCGCAAAGGTGAATACATTTAAAATGCCGCTTTTTCCATTATCCAATTACGTAACACTGGCTTTTCTAGTGTTCATACTGGTGGTGCTGGCACTCGCGAAAGATACGCGTGTTTCTCTATTTGTCACTCCAGTTTGGTTTCTCTTATTGATGATTGCGTATAAAGTTCGTAATACTAAGTGAAAATCACAAAAAAAGACAAGGGAGTTATGATCCCTTGTCTTTTTTGTGTACTTCGAGGCACTAATAAATCTTATTGTCCTTATAGAAATCAATGTATCAGGTAAACTGCAGAAACTAAAGGGCCTTCTATATATTTTCTGCTAACAATAAGATATTGCTTGTTTTATGATCCCGCTCAGTTAGTGACATGATGTTTTTCCATACGGATATCTACCAATACACTTATGAGGAAAATAAAGAATTCTTATTTATCCATAGACTCCGTATAAATGGCCGCTCATCAACTCAAACCAGTTTTGATACCAAACCCCACTAGCATGATCCCCGTTATTTTTTGAAAAGCTTTCTGGAACTTGGGGTTTTTCATCCATTTTTTTGCGTAATCAATTATATAAACGAGAAAGAGGAACCATAACACCGCTAAAAGGGTGAGAATCGAAGCTAATATAATAAGCTGCTGGTTTACATTTCCCTTCAGATTGATGAACTGGGGCATGATCGTGACATAGACCAAAACCGTTTTGGGATTGAGAATGTTGCTAAGAGACCCTTGCATAAAGGAAGATTTATAGTATCGTTTCGGAGAAATTGCTGCGGTTTTTGCTTGGGCTTGCATGTCGTCTAAAGAGAACATATTCTTTGCAAAAAAACTTTTTATCCCTAAATAAATTAAGTATGCTGCTCCCAAATATTTGATCGTTGTGAAAAGAATCACCGACTTGGCTATAACCATTGATAAACCTAGAATGGCAATAACCGTCCAAAAAGAAAGTCCCGTTGCCAATCCGAGAATATTATAACGGCCAGCCTTTGCGCCATACCTAAGGGTATTTTTCATAACAAGCATCGTATCTGCTCCTGGAATGATAACCATCATAGCAGCTATTGGTATGTATGCGAGTAAGCTGTGCATGTTCTTTCCCCCTTTAAATGAATCCCCTCATATATAGTGACTACAAAAGTAACTCCTTATAAAAAGTGTATCAATACGTTTGGAAAAAATCAATATGGTTTGTTAAAATAGCGATTACAAAGGCAGCGACTGCTTTTTATATTGGAGGATGTATGAAGGAGAATATATTAGACATTTTAAAAAACCTCAATTTTACCGAATATGAATCAAAAGCTTATCTGGCCTTATTGCAAGAATCGCCTTTAACAGGCTATGCGGTAGCCAAAAATTCGGGCGTGCCTCGTTCAAAAATATATGAAGTCTTGGAAAGCCTTGTCTTAAGGGGAGATATTTTTGTAAGTCACGGAAATACGCCCCAGTATGTCCCCGTACCCGCTAAAGAACTGGTTAAAAACCGCCGGCTTAAAGCGGAAGAGAATTTTGACCAGGCTGAAAAATACTTTGAAAAATTTGAGCAGACCGCAAATGACCGGGAAAATATCTGGAATATCACCGGCCGCAATGAAATTCTTGAAAAAGTGAAGGCCTGTATATCATCAGCAAAAAAAAGAATCCTCTTAGAAATATGGAAAGAGGATTTTAAAGAAGTGGAATCAGAGCTTAAACAGGCGGCAAATAAAGGTGTCATCGTCACCATTATTGCGTACGGAGAGATCGCATCTGATTTTGCTAATGTTTATCTTCATGATATGAGCAGTGAAATTACAGAAGAGTATGACGGACGGTGGCTTGTATATAGCGGAGATGATTCAGAAGTTGTAGCAGGTATTGTCTCTCTGGGGAACGATAGCCGCGCTGCATGGACAATGCATGTAGGGTTAGTCATGCCTATTACAGAAGTAATCATTCATGATCTGTATCTCATGGAAATTATGAAGAAGCATAGAGGGCTTTTAGAAGATAGTTTTGGAAAAAACCTCATCCAGTTACGCCGCAAATTTTCAATCCACTCAGATTTTAAAAAACATTACTTGGAATAGAACACATGATGCTTCCTGTATATTATGTAACCAAAAAACATGGCTTGTCTCCACAAGCCATGTTTTTTTATGCACTCCCCAATTAAAAGGATCTTTTCCGTTTATTTTTAAGCAATTGATCCCCCCCTCCCGCTCCTGATCATTTTTTAAAAAAATGATATCTGCGCAAACTATTTTTTAAACTGCCTCGTCTATCCTAGGTAACATCCAACGATATACGTATATTCGAAAAGGAGCCCTTTATTGCAATGAAGAAAAAACAAACAACAAAAGCGTTGCTTGTCACGTGTATAACTGACCATAAGCAAGATTTCTACAGGTTAGCCTTCAGTTATGTGAAAAATCAAGATGACGCGTTAGATATTATTCAGGAATCTATAAAAAAAGCGCTCGGCTCAGTTGAAACGGTCAGAAACCCTGAGACGATAAAAAGCTGGTTTTATAAAATTTTAGTTCGTACAGCTATTGATTTTTTGCGAAAACAAAAAAAGGTAAAGGTGATGGATGACGAAACGATAGAGTTTTTAAGCTCAGGAAAGAAAGATCACTATAAGGACACTGATCTTCATGAAGCGCTCGACGAATTGCCGTCCCACTATAAAACAATTATTATTTTGCGTTTTTTTGAAGACCTCAAACTAGAAGAAATTGCGGAAATTACAGGGGAAAACTTGAATACCGTCAAAACGCGCCTTTACAGAGCATTGAAGCTGATGCGCATTCAGTTGACGAAGGAGGATCTTTCTTAATGGATAAGAGATTACAGCAATTAAAAGAAGAATATAAAAATGTTCAGATTCCTAAAGAACTGGATATCATTGTCGAAAAAGCCCTTCAGCAAAAACCAAAAAAGAAAAGAATCGTCATGTGGCCGACATCAGCAGCTGTCGCGGCAGCTATTTTATTCACTGCACTTGTCAACATCAACCCAGATGCAGCTCAAGCTATGTCAAAAATCCCTGTCATCGGCAAGATCGTCAAAGCCATCACTTTTATTGAGATCAAAGAAGAGAAAGATGAATCAAGCATCGATGTCAAAACGCCTGCTCTGTCGGGACTTTCTAATAAAGAGCTTGAAAACAGCATCAACCAGAAATATTTGAAAGAAAGCAAGAAGCTATACAAAGAATTTATACAGTCCACATCCAAAAACAAAAAAGGACATCTCAGCATCTACAGTGATTACGAGACAGTAACAGATACGCCAGATTTAATTTCTATTCGGCGTGATATTGAAAAAACACAAGCATCATCTTACACACAAAGCCGTTATATCACAATTGACAAAAAGAACGATATCTTACTTACCTTAAAAAGCTTATTTAAAGATGACCGCTATATCAAAGTCATCAGCCAAAACATCAAAGAACAAATGAAACAGCAAATGAAGGAAGATCCAAATAAAATCTATTGGGTCACTGACGAGATTGCAGAACCATTCAAACACATTCAGCCTGATCAAACGTTTTATATTACAGAAGACCATAAACTTGTGATTTCATTTGATGAATATGAAGTTGCACCCGGCTATATGGGCGTTACAGAGTTTAAAATTCCGACCAGTGTCATCTCAAATCTGCTCATGGGAGAACGTTATGTTCGATAACAGAAAAACATCCATGTCATCCTCTGGCATGGGAGTTTTCCCTTTCGCAAAGGGACCTGACAACTATCAAGAAGGCGTAATCTCGCAGCCAAAGCAACAAGAATATCTGCACATTATTGGAGGAATACCATGTATCACAAGACACAACATCACCGCTACATCACTGGACTCGATGGCCTTCGGGCCTTTGCCGTCCTGGCAGTTATCGCTTATCATCTAAACTTCAATTGGGCTAACGGAGGCTTCATTGGAGTTGATATCTTTTTTGTATTATCAGGCTATTTAATTACTTCTATCATATTACCGGCACATGGAAATGATATCAGCCTTGATTTTCGGGACTTTTGGGTGCGCCGAATGCGGCGGCTTCTGCCAGCGGCATATTTTATGATCATTTCTGCTGTTATTTGGGTCGTCGTGTGCAACCGGGAACTATTGCACACTGTACGCGGAGATGCCATCTCTTCTCTCTTTTACATGAGTAATTGGTGGTTTATTTTTCATAAACTCTCGTATTTTGATAGCTTCGGCTCCCCGTCACCGCTTAAAAATCTTTGGTCGTTGGCCATTGAAGAGCAATTTTATATGGTATGGCCGATGTTCTTGGTTGCTGGGATGTATATATTTAAAAACCGTGCTAAACTGGCGGCGGCGGTGTCATTGCTTGCGCTCTGTTCAGCCGTGATGATGAGCGTACTGTATGAACCCGGCGGAGATCCGAGTCGCGTGTACTACGGCACAGATACTCGTTCGTTTGAACTTCTCATAGGATGTGCTATGGCTCTAATATGGCCGATGAAAAGACTGTCTTCAAACAGGCTGTCAAACAAACTGAAGCGCCTTTTGCATGTCACTGAACTTTCGGCGTTTTGTGTTTTAGTATTGTGTGTCTATTTTACAGATGAATACGAACCTTTTCTTTACAGAGGCGGAATGTTTTTAATAAGCACTACCGCAGCGGTCCTTATTGCATGTGTATCCCACCCGAGCAGCTTTTTGGGCATTCTGCTTTCATGGAGGCCTCTTCGTTGGCTTGGAACAAGGTCTTACGGTATTTACCTTTGGCACTACCCTGTTATTGTGTTAAGCACGCCAGTTCAAGAAATCGGAAACCCTGTTTTATGGCATATCGTGCTAAAGATCATCGCTACATTTATACTCGCCGAGCTTTCCTATCATTTTATCGAGGAGCCTATACGGACACAGGGATTTAGATCATTTTTTGGCCGTATTTTTATCCATAGAATCAGAGAATGGAAAACGACATCTGTCGTCAGCAAAATGTCAATTGGTCTCATCATTCTCGCTACACTTATTTTTGCGGGAGGGCTGTCTGGGCTAGCCGGGGAGCAAAAGCACCCCACCAAATGGACGTATAGCTCACAAGAAACAAACGGTGATACCAGCCAGGCTTCTGAGGATAGAAAGAAAGCTGAAGCCAATGAAGACAGTGAAAACAATCCCGAACAAAAGACAACAGACTCCAATCAAGATCAAAAGGAAAACAAAGATAATGAACAAGAGACTAGTAAAAATAAACACAAGCAATCTCAGCAGCAGAAAGAGCCGGCAGCTACTGATAAAGAAGTATTAGCTATAGGGGATTCCGTCATGCTTGATATCGCCTCCAGCCTTCGCCAGTCACTTTCACATGTCACAATTGATGGGAAGGTGGGAAGACAAATGTCTCAGGCTTTAGAATTGACACGGGAATACAAGTCTTTTAATCAGCCGAATAAAGCTGTCATCATTGAGCTGGGAACCAACGGCTACTTTACAAACAGCCAAATCGATCAATTGCTTACATCTTTCTCAAAAGCTCATATCTACCTTGTCAATACACGTGTGCCCCGGCAATGGGAAAGCAAAGTGAATGAATCTTTACGGCGGCAGGCTGACGCGCATGACAATATTACGTTGGTTGACTGGCATGCAGAAGCTCTCCAGCATCCGGAGTATTTCACCCCTGACGGCGTACACTTGGTTCCTCAGGGGGCTAAAGCTTTAACCGCTCTTATCGTTCAGGCAATAAAATAGATTTGCAAAAAAGAGGTCCTGCTGAGGACCTCTTTTTTTTGCGATAGATCAATTCCAGTTACAGGCCCATCGCATGCACAAATTGCTTTTAAAAAAGGATTGCCTGTCACATTGATGACATGGACCAGGCATAAAACCTAATCTATTGGAAATTTATATTCTGCATTCTAAAATTATTCCTTCCGTTTCGTTCTCAAATTCACTTAATACGAGAATAATATTCGATCCGTTAGTCATACTGTCACCCCTTTCGTTTATAATTCATTAATATTACAATATTTTTCACTTTATGTAAATAATTAGCTCTAAAAAACTTCGCAATCTCCCTTCCTAACTTGAGAAATGGCTGACTTATTTATGGTCCTAATAATCTTTATTTCTAGCTGTGAAGACCTTATGTTTACCTATCGTTTCCGTGAGGGTAAGCAAATATAGAATGGGGGGATCATAGTGGCAGCTAATGCAGAAAATGAAATGAAAAAGCAAATAAATCGGTATGAGCCATTTTTCAAAAAACGATATAAAGTTCTCTATACAGTAAACGATTTTATCATTGGCGCTTTATTTTTCATCGGCAGCTTTCTCTTTTTTTACGATGAATTAATGTCTGCAGGAATATGGCTGTTTGCAGTTGGCAGCTTCCTGCTTTTAATCAGACCGACGATTCGACTGGTTCATGATTTTCATTACAGAAAACATCTCGAGCGTCAATATCAACAAGGAGTGTCCTCTGACTAGTTTGAAGAAGCGAACAGTCTGAAACCTGTGGGGCATTCAAGTGCCGGGTCTCAATCGGACAGTCTAACTCAAACGGCAGGATGAAGGCAAAACGCTTGATTAAGTCAATAAAAAATCGAACTCCAATACACAAATATATAACTTTATAACTATTTATATATAAAATAATAGAAAAAAACCTAAAGTTTTATATCTTTCGGACGATAATAATAGTAAGGCCGGCGCGATACTCCCTATAACATCCTTTTCAGTAGATTTCAATATCGTGCCGGTTTTTTTCACATGCTAAAGTAATCCCGCCATCTCTGGCGGGATTTATTTTTACCTACATTCCTGTCCATACATCTTTTACATAACGTTTTTGATCTTGCAGCGTCTTCAGCCATTCTGCTGACGCTTCCTGACTTGCTCCTTTGTCACCTTCGTAAGCCGCACGCAGTGTGTTCTCTACTTCAGGAGCCATATGCGCACCATCGCCGCATACATAAACGTGCGCACCTTTTTCGATCAGTGAAATTAATTTCTGTGCATCTTGTTTTAGCAAGTGCTGAACATATACTTTTGGCTCGTCTTCCATTCGTGAATAGCATCGATGGACTGTTACCAAACCGTCGTTTTCCGCCTGGTCAAGCTCTTCTTTATAAAGATCGTCATGATCAGGACGGCGGCACCCAAAGTATAAATGAGCTTCGCCAAGCGCACTTCCTTCCTTCTTCAGAACGGACCTGGCCTGGATGAAACCTCTGAATGGCGCAATTCCTGTGCCTGGTCCCACCATAATAAGAGGGGTTTCGGGATCATCAGGCAGCTGGAATCCAGATTGCGGCGTCCGAATGAAACAGGCAACCGTATCACCTTGACGGAGTCCGGCTAAATAATTGGATGCAACGCCCTTGTATTCTCCGCGTCCACTCCAAGCTGTCGTCTTTACAACTCCTACCGTCATACTGATCTTATTTGCTTTGACCTTCGGTGAGCTTGAAATTGAATAATATCTCGGCTTTAGTGATGGCAAAAGCTCTAAAAATCGTTCAAACGGCATTTCACAGGCCGGATAGTCCTCTAACAGATCCAGCATGGTCACACGTTTTGTCAGAACCTGTTCCTTGTACATTTCATCACTTGAAACAAGCAATTCCAGCTCTTTTTTATGAGGCGGGCATACTGTATATGAAGCCAGCTCACGAAGCTGAAGCCTTGAAGCAGAATCCTGCAGCTCTACGTAGGATGATAATAACTCCGTCACTCTGATTGGCCGATCCAGCGGAAGGTGAGCCATATGCGGGCTGCCGTTCATTTTTATCACGGCGTGCGGCTGCAAATCGAATCGATTGAGAACCCGTTGAACCAGCTCTTGGCTGTTTTTCGGCAATATTCCGATGTGGTCGCCTTCTTTATACGTTTTTGAGTCAGGGAGCTCCAATTCTATATGACGAGTTGAACGCAAACTACTTTCTGCCTGAAGCTCACGGTTTTCAAGAACGATACCTTCAAACGCGCCATACGCTTTAGCAAGCGGTGTCTCTGTTGCTTCACTGAGGAATGTAATGGATAGTGAAGGCTTCGTTTCTTTCTCGGTTATTTCGTTCACATGAAAGGCTTCCATTGTTTCCTTCCAAAAGCGGTTCTCCCAAGACTCGCGATGGCTTTCAAAGTCGTCAGCCGCATCTCCTTCCCCAATGGATGTCAAACGTGATGCTCCTTTTGATGCCATCATGTCATCGATAAGGCGAGGAATTCGCTGATACGTGCTGGCCCAGCTTCGGTTTCCGCAGCCGAATACCGCATAGGAAACATCCTTTAATTGACCTTCCTCCAACTCTCCCAGCCACTCGACAAAGCCAGCAGCATTATCAGGCGGCGCTCCATTATATGAGGCAGTCACAATGACAACAGCACCTTGGTCAGGGAGTTTTCCGATGTAATCATCAAGAGATGCAGTTTCCGCTGTAAAGCCGAGCCGGCGCCCGTAAGCAGCCAATTCACCCGCCATGCCTTCTGCGGTGCCGAGATTTGAACCGTAAAGAACGAGTAAAGGTGTGCCGTGTTTAGGTTTTGTCTCGTTTTCCTTCGTTTCGTGCGCGGTGCCAGTCTGTTCTTTTTTCTGAACATTCATTTGGACCGTTTTCCTTGGTTTCACTGTAATTTTAAAATTATCCGGTTTAATTGTTAATGCCTCTTTGATTTTGAGCTCATAACCGGTGTGATTTATCAATTCAAAGTGCTTTAACACAAGACCGAGAACCATTGTCGCTTCTTGAAGCGCAAACTGCATCCCGATACACGCGCGCTGGCCGTTTCCAAACGGTTTATACGCATGGTGAGGAATATTCTCAGGGTTCTCAAACCGTTCCGGACGAAAATCTTCTGCATCTTCACCCCAAGCGTTTTGGTCTCTGTGAAGTTTTGGGATCAAGACGGAGACGGGCTGTCCTTTACTGATAGGATATTCACCGCCTAAAACTGTATCCTCCTTGGCATAAAGAGAAAAAGCGGGCGCTGTCGGATACAGCCTAAGTGTTTCATTGAGTACCATCCGGACATATTTCAGCTGCTGAATGTGTTTATATTCTGGCGTGTCTTCCGTTAATACGCGATCGGCTTCCTCCTGAGCTTTCTTAAGTTTTTCTGGATGTTTAAGCAGGCAGTAAATCGCAAAGGAGAGCAAGCCGCTCGTTGTTTCATGGCCTGCAATTAAAAATGTGATGATTTGATATCTGATGTTTTCATCATCCAGTGTCTCACCCGTTACAGGATCTTTTGCATAAAGCATGAGCGATAACAGATCCTTAATATTTTGATCCGGATATGCTTTTCGCTCTGCTATTATTCTGTCGACCAGCGAATTCATCACTTCGATATCCTTTTGGAACTGCTGTCTCGTTTTGACCATCATCTTATCCTGCAGGCCCAGTCTCTTTGTTTGATTCATTCCCTCTTTTAAAGCCCGGAGCATGCTGGTGATAAACGGATGCTGCGTATCACGGTAAAAGCTGTTAAACCGATAGTTAAATCCGCATAACCCGATGGTATCAAGCGTCAAGCGGGTCATATCGTCCGCCACGTCAATTTCTTCATTCGGATTCAGCCGGCTCCATTTTTGAATCAGCTGTGTCGCGATATCCAGCATCATAGAATGATAGCCTTTCATTGCTTTTTGACTGAAGCTCGGCAGTAGAATACGATGGGCTTTCTGCCAATTCGGCTCGTGCGTCCAGCTTGTAAACAATCCGTCTCCTCCGAACTCACGCACTTTCAGCAAGCCTTTTCCAAGGTTTTTATCAAAGCGGCTCTCGTCACACACTTCAGCAACGAGTTCATGGCCTGATACGAAAACGCCGGATACACCTGGAAAATCAAAACGGAAAATCGGCCCTAACTCATCAGCAATCCGCCATAAGGATTGAGAAAGCTGTTCCTTTTCCAAATGCGGGAGATTTTTTAAAGGTCCGTATGTTTTCGGCTGAGGTATTGCACTTGCCTGTTTCATAAACATCTTCCTTTCTTTATTCTTCTGAAGTCAATGAATGAAGTTTAATCGCGTCCCAGCAGCACTGCTCCAATTCAGAAATCAAATCAGCATTCATCTCTATATCACCTTGTTGCATTAGCTGGTACAGCTTGAGAAATGCGCCTAATACAATCGCAATTAATACATTGGAGGGCAAGGAGCGGATCACTCCTTCTGTTTTTCCCTTGTTAAAGAAATCGTCAAGCATTTGAGTCAGGTTTTCTATCATTTTTTTGCTTGTTTCATTTAAATAGTGAGCATCCTTCTTCGTCTCAAGGAAAAAAAGCGCGTAGTCGCTCTCCTTCGTAAATTGAACGAGACAGCAAAATATGTGGCGAAAGCCCTCCCTGACAGGCATTTCTGAATAATTCCGCTTTACCTTTTCTGAAAAGCGCTGAATGCTTTCTTGAAACAAAACATTGACGAGTGTTTCTTTGCTGTCAAAGTAGCGGTAAATCGTGCCTGTACCAACTTCAGCTCTTTTTGCTATCATTGGGATGGTGGTGGCATCAAATCCTCTTTCCGTAAAAAGCGATAGCGATGCCTTCATGATCAAATCGTATTTACTGATAAGTGCGGATGCCATGTAAACTTAAAACCTCCGTTTCTTTTAGGAATGAATATTCATTCCGCTTGTTCATAAATGATATCCACTCTGCTACGAATCACCTCTTACCCATACTTATGTTTATAGTTTATATGAAAAAAACTTTTTTTAATATAAATGCTATGCAAAATATATAAAATTAAGAAAATATACCCAATTCTCTAGATGTCAGAAGTCTGGATATATTTCCCGAGAAATTTTTTATTTAACAGCAATTATACAAAGACACGAATCGCGTTCGATGACAGAAATGTCCCTAAAATGCTGATCTTGCAGCAATTGAATATATTTTTTCTCGCTTTTTTCTGCATTGTTATCAATACTGATGTAAAATCGGCCGTCAATTTGAAGCACTCGATAAATCTCTCTTAATGCAAGCCTGACATCAGTACAAGTCTGAACCGTATGTAACGAAAACACTTTATTGAAGGTACGGTCTTCAAAGGGTATCCTTTCCGGATGGCCATAGAGAATGTCCCCCTGACCTGTTTTCTTTTGCTTTCGGATTGCACGGGACATCTGTCTTACTTTTCGCTTAGAAGAATCGATGCTTTTGATGCTTCCCTTTTCAAGTTTTTCCGTTATTTTCTTAAAGGCAGAGCCGTTTCCGGTTCCAATTTCTAAAATTCTGTCATTTTCTTGTATGTCTATAGAATCAATCATCATATGCTCAATTGTTTTCGTTTGCTTATATTTCCTAGAAAATAATTTCAATAGGTTGGATCGTTTATAAAGTTTGTTTTCTAGCATCTTAAACACCTGCTTTTGGTTTCCTGTGTTTATTTATTATATTGAAAAAATAAACATCGCTTCATTTCTTATACAGAATGGATATCAACTAGACGGCAATGTGTTTAGAAATGTTTCAACAGAACTGAACATTTTCATTTTTTCCCGCAAAAAAGGCAGAAAACAAATTGTTTTCTGCCCGCTTTTTAATGCCAATGATATGGGAACATATACAGCCTTTGCTGCTGGGTCGCAGCCAGTCTCTGCTGACGGAATGGATTGCCATAGCCGTGTTTGAAGGAATGCGGCATGGATGCATAACCATGGCCTATCGACGGCAGCCTTTTTTGTTGAAAGTTCATGATGCCATCACCTGCCCTTACATAAAGTGCTGCTGCTTTTTTATGATATGCGGGACAGCATTTCCTTGACAGCTTCATTCGCTACACTTGGTCCTTCTCCATCGTATAATGCATCAATAGTTCCATTTTAAGCATATGTCATCTCTCCCTTCCTGTTTTTTATTTGCTCTTAGCGCCAGTTTGTCAAATAAAGATGTTTCAGCTGAGATTCTTTCATTTCGTCATAAATCTGCTCGATCTGCTGTTCTCGTTCGAACTCTTCCGGGCTTTTAAACCGTTTGTTGATCGTTAAAGTCAAAAAGAATAGGTTAATCGTCATATCGCTCACCCCCTTTCAAAGTCCGCTCCAAGCGAAATAACCCGCGGCATCTCCCTGCTGCGGGCACATAAAAAACCGCAGACAAAAGAAGACACCCATCCTCTACTGCCTGCGGGGAGTTGCGTATGTCCGACGATTCCGATTTTAATGCGTGCGATAAGCATCGGTTAAGGAAGGACACGAACTCTTCCACAGGCTGAATAAACCATTATACATTCCTTGTACATTACGTGAGCCACTAACTGGTCTGCGTCGTTGTCGCATTGTCATTTTGATTCAGCCTCCTTTGCTTTTTTTCTTACTTTGTAAGTATATCCACCAAATTCCATTTTGTAAACATCTTTTTCTAAAAATGGACGTAAATTGTGTGATTTATCGATTGTCTTTGTCCCTTGTTTATGAGACCTGCTTCATTTCTTTTCTTAAGCGGTCTTTCTTATGATATGCAATAAAATAGATGAATCCGACAAACACGGCTCCTCCAATAACATTGCCGATAAAAGCCGGTATGAGGTTACCGATAAACTGCCCCCACGTAAACGAGCCGGCAAAAATGGCAGCCGGAATCACAAACATGTTGGCGACAACGTGCTGAAATCCGATTGCCACAAAGGCCATGACAGGGAACCAGATGCCAAAAATTTTCCCTGCCCCATCTTGAGCACCGAAGGAAAGCCAAACTGCAAGACAGACCAGCCAGTTACAGCCGATGCCGGAAACGAGAACCTTGCCAAAGCTCATATCAAGCTTTCCTTGCGCGACAGCAATCGTCTTTTCCAAATATGGCCCCGTTTCGGTTAACCCGACAAGATGACCGAAAAAGTAAGCAACAAACAAAGCGCCGATCAGATTCATAATGGTGACGATCACCCAATTAACCGCCAAATCCTTTAGTGATATTTTTCTGGAAAATAACGCCATTGCCACTGACATCATATTTCCTGTAATCAGTTCAGCCCCTGCAAGAACCACAAGTATCAGTCCTACAGGAAATACCGCAGCACCGATAAAACTGGACAGGCTTCCCCATTCTTTTGGAAGATCGCCGATCACCCTGATATCAAGCAAATAGCCGAATGCGATAAAGGCACCGCCTAAAAACCCTAGCACCAAGAGAGACAGCAACGGAAGCTTTACCTTTTTCATCCCTGCTTCAATTGCTGCTTCTGCTATTTCATCCGGTTTCCGAAAACCCATACTACATACGCCTCCATTGTTTCTTCATTTTTACAGTTATAAAAGAAAAGCAACAAAAAAGGCAGCACTCAAATAACCTGTATCACTCAGGTGTTTGAATGCTGCCTAACTTGTTGCATACCCATACAACAACATCAAGCAGAATTAAGATGTTGGTAGAGAATATATACAGTTCGTGCATATATTCCATTGCTTTTGTCCTTCTATAACTGCAGTAAATACATCATAACAAATGTGACAATTTTGTGTCAACGGCAAATATGCTAGTTATAAAGGACTTCTTTTTGGTCATCAATTTTTCGATCAAAGACAAATACAGATACGGCGATATTTTCTTCAATTTTGATGTCAGAAAACAAATGAACAAGCTTAGCCCCGATCAGTTCCTCCATTCCTTCCGGCGTTTTTTTAGAGTAAAGGTCTTGAATCAGGCTTGTCCGGGCCGCATGCACCATCTCTCTTCCCTCAGGCGTGCGGGCGATAAACTGCTCGCTCGCGCTTAAATTGCCGTAGAGCGTTGACACAGCCATATTATCTACAAATACCGTGTGAATCCGTTCAGGTCCTTTTCCGAACAATTCTTTGCGAAGTTTTCGAATAATATCATTGAACTCATGAATTTTCTTTGACATGTTCATTACCCCTTCCGATTTTGCCTTCATAAAAGGCCGTTCCCGGTTCCCCTCAGGACATTTCACTTGGTTAAAATTTTCCTGTCATATTGTATTATAATAAATATCACTTTATAATAAAAGCAGTGTTGATGGATTTGTAATAGGATCTTGTTATGAGTCTATCGGTTTATAAAAATCAAGGATTGGTCTGTTAGTAAGACTTGCTAGTGAACTATTCCGCCATGTGTGTTTACACCTTCTGTGAATGAAAGACAGGTGTATCTATACATGGCTTTTTTTGACTTCTTGATAGAAAGATGGAGGGGAATATGAATATGATGGACGATAAGTCGATCAGTGTCCGCGTTGACGGAACAGAAATTCAAGCACGAGCAGGGGCCACAATTTTAGATATTTTAAATGAAAATGGGATTGAGTATCCGCAAATCTGCCATGTCCCAGAGGTTGACCCGATTCAAACATGCGATACATGCATTGTAGAGGCAGACGGCAAGCTGGTTCGTTCATGCTCTACGGTCGCTGAAAACGGAATGTCAATTGATCTTTCGGGAAATCGTGTGAAAGAGGCGCAAACCGAAGCAATGGACCGGCTGCTTGAAAACCATTTGCTGTATTGTACGGTATGCGATAATAACAATGGGAACTGCACGCTGCATAATACAGCGGAAATGATGGGGATCGAGCATCAAAAATACCCTTATACGCCAAAAGAAGATCCGTCTTGTGCGGTTGATATGTCTCACCCGTTTTACCGCTATGATCCAAACCAATGCATCGCCTGCGGCCAGTGTGTTGAGGTGTGTCAGAACCTTCAAGTCAATGAAACGCTCTCTATCGACTGGGAACGCGATCGTCCGCGGGTTATTTGGGATGAAGGAGTTCCCATCAATGAATCATCTTGTGTCAGCTGCGGCCAATGTGTCACGGTTTGTCCGTGTAATGCACTGATGGAAAAATCAATGCTTGGCCAGGCTGGCTTTATGACAGGTATCAAACAGGATGTCATGGAACCAATGATTGACCTTGTCAAAAATGTTGAACCGGGGTACGGCAGCATTTTCGCTATTTCTGAAGTTGAAGCGGCTATGCGTGAAACAAGAACGAAAAAAACGAAAACGGTATGTACATTCTGCGGCGTCGGCTGCTCCTTTGAAGTATGGACAAAAGGACGGGATATCTTAAAGGTCCAGCCTGTTTCCGACGCTCCGGTTAACGCGATTTCTACATGTGTCAAAGGAAAATTCGGCTGGGATTTCGTCAATTCTGAAGAACGGATTACAAAGCCTTTAATTCGTAAAAACGGGGCTTTTGTTGAATCTTCTTGGGAAGAAGCCCTCGATTTAGTCGCAAGCAGATTAGGTGCAATAAAAGAGACATACGGCAAAGGCTCTGTCGGATTCATTTCTTCTTCTAAAATTACGAATGAAGAAAACTATGTCATCCAAAAATTAGCGCGTCAGGTATTTGAAACAAATAACGTCGATAACTGCTCTCGCTACTGTCAGTCTCCTGCAACAGACGGGTTGTTCCGTACTGTCGGTATGGGCGGTGACGCAGGCACGATTAAAGACATTGCCAAGGCCGGTCTCGTCATCATTGTCGGCGCCAATCCGGCTGAAGGACATCCGGTGCTTGCTACACGAGTAAAACGTGCACACAAACTTCACGGACAAAAATTGATCGTTGCCGACCTGCGGAAAAATGAGATGGCTGAGCGGTCTGATCTGTTCATTAGCCCTAAACAAGGTACAGACCAAGTATGGCTGATGGCCGTTACAAAATATATGATCGACCAAGGCTGGCATGATCAAGCGTTTATTGATGAGAACGTGAACTACTTTGAAGACTATAAAGAAACACTTAAAACCTATACCCTTGATTATGCAGAACGCATCACAGGCCTCTCAAAAGAGTACATCATTCAAATTGCCGAGATGATTCGTGATGCTGACGGCACTTGTGTTCTTTGGGGAATGGGTGTTACTCAAAATACAGGCGGCTCCGATACGTCAGCAGCGATTTCGAACTTGCTTCTGGCAACAGGCAACTACCGCCGTCCGGGTGCCGGCGCTTATCCTCTGCGCGGCCACAATAATGTTCAAGGCGCTTGCGACATGGGAACATTGCCAGGCTGGCTTCCGGGATATCAGCATATTACGGATGACGAAGCACGTGCCAAATTTGAGAAGGCTTATGGTGTGGCGATTGACGGAAAACCAGGTTTAGACAATATCCAAATGCTTCATTCCATTGAAGAAGGTAAGATGAAGGCCATGTACCTTGTTGGGGAAGATATGGCACTGGTCGATTCGAATGCGAACCATGTGCATGATATTTTATCAAGCCTTGATTTCTTCGTGGTTCAGGATATTTTCCTGTCGAGAACGGCGCAATATGCCGATGTCGTCTTGCCTGCCGCTCCATCTCTTGAGAAGGATGGAACGTTTACCAATACAGAGCGCCGTGTGCAGCGATTGTATCAAGCACTTCCGACACTTGGAGACGCGAAACCGGACTGGTGGATTATTCAAGAAGTGGCAAACCGCTTAGGAGCCGGCTGGAACTACAGCCATCCAAGCGACATTTTCTCTGAAATGGCCAGCCTTTCTCCTCTGTTTGGAAAAGCCAGCTATGAGGTGCTTGAAGGCTGGAACAGCTTCCTATGGGGCAGCTTCACAGGTGAAAGCACGCCGCTTCTGTATGAAGACGGATTTAATTTCCCAGACAAAAAAGCCCGTTTTGCACTGTCTGATTGGACTGAACCTGCCGCTTTCCCTGAAGAATATGATCTTCACATCAATAACGGCCGGATGCTTGAGCATTTCCATGAAGGAAATATGACAAATAAATCGAAAGGCATTCAATCCAAAGTGCCGAATGTATTCATCGAAGTATCGCCGGAGCTTGCACAGGAGCGCGGCATTTGTGACGGTTCACTGGTTCGCCTTGTTTCTCCGTTCGGAGCTGTTAAATTAAATGCGCTCATTACTGACCGTGTGCGAAAAAATGAACTCTACCTGCCGATGAACTCGACAGACAAGGATTCAGCGATTAACTTCCTGACTGGGCCTGCGGCAGATAAACGCACGAACACGCCTGCTTACAAACAGACGAAGGTTCGCATGGAGGTGCTTGGAGGCTGTGAAAGCGCACCGCTTCCTAAAACAAACCCGCGCAACAAGAAACGGAATCCGCAAAACGGCGTCGAGGCAGAAAGAAAATGGAACCGTCCTGGTTATGTCCATTTGACTGATTAATTGAAAGGGGGAAACGAAAATGGCCACTCCGATTACAACGATCAAAAAAGAAACAAAAACAGCGGAGCAAATCAAGCTTGAGAAAATTGAGGAGCTGAAGGAGCTGCTGACGGAAAACGAGGATGCCGTCTCGAAAACGATGACGTTAATGAGTGAACTTAATGAGCTTGGCATCTTTGATGCAGCGGCAAGCATGCTGAGGGCGAAAGAAGACATCGCCAAAATCGCGCTTGGCCAGGTATCTCGCGAGCCGGTCACAAACCTCATCAACACGATGATGGCGGCTGGAGGCGCTTTGACAAAGGCTGATCCTGCGTTTACAGGCAAGCTATTAGAAAGCGTGATGGCGGGAACCGAACAGGCGCAAAGCTTTTTAAAAGAAGACAAGAAGGTCGGCATTCTCGATCTCTTAAAAGCGATGAACGATCCCGATATCAACAGAGCAGTCGGCTTCGGACTTCAGTTTTTAAAAGGCATGGGAAAAGAGCTGCGGGAAGAATAACAAAAAACAGCCATCAGTTGATGGCTGTTTTTTTACTCGTCGGCTTCTTCCAAGCGCTTCTTATATACGAGTGAACGGTCGGCGCAAAAGAAAGCGCCGGCTAAAAACACGCAATCCGTCATAAACATAACCGATTTCTGGCCTAACGTTAAGCCCTGATCAGGAAGAACCGCGCCTATATATAAAAAAGTGCTGACTGCAAGCAAGGTAAAAGCGAAATGCTTGTAGTCTTCTTTTAATGATTTCATTCTATTCTTCTTCATAAAAGAATCACCTGCCAGATTCATAGTATACGACTATTATAATATAATCTGGCAGCTTACAGAGAAAGTAAATCTATCCATTTGCTATAAAATGTTAAGAGCCTGCTCGATATCTTCCAGCAAATCCTCTCCATCTTCTATTCCCACAGAGATTCTGATCAAGCCGTCCGTAATGCCGAGTTCAAGCCGGCGCTCTCTCGGAATAGAGGCATGTGTCATCCTAGCCGGAACAGAAATTAAGCTTTCTACAGCGCCTAGGCTTTCCGCAATTGTAAACAGCTTAAGTTTGCCTAAAAAGGCATCCACTCGCTCTTCACTGCCAATATCAAAGGAGATCATGCCTCCAAAGCCTGATCCTTGAGATGTCGCAAGCTCATGCCCCGGATGGTTTGGAGAACCAGGGTAATATAACGTTTGAACAGCAGGATGTTGCTCAAGAAAGCTTGCAATTTTCCGGGCGTTTTGATCAATTGCTTCCATTCTGAGCCCCAGTGTTTTGATTCCTCTCATTAACAGCCAAGAATCCTGAGGGCCAAGCACGCCGCCTGTTGAATTTTGCACAAAATGCAGCTCTTCTCCTAGCTCTTTCGAAGCTGTAATAACTAAACCGCCGACAACATCACTGTGTCCACCGAGGTATTTAGTCGCACTGTGAAGCACGATATCAGCGCCTAAAGTAAGCGGCTGCTGAAAATACGGGGTGTTAAAGGTGTTGTCTACGATTAGAAGAACACCCGCTTTTTTCGCAATACCTGCCATCAGTGATAAATCGGTGATTTTGAGAAGCGGATTTGTCGGTGTCTCAATATAAATGGCCTTTGTGTTGGGACGAATCGCTTTTTCCACTTCTTCTCTGCTGCTTGTATCCACAAAAGTTGATTCAATGCCGAGACGGTTAAGCACCTTTGTCATTACACGATATGTGCCGCCGTACACGTCATCAGTCAATACAACATGGTCTCCGCTGTTAAACAGCATCATAACAGCTGTGATTGCAGCCATTCCAGAGCTGAACGCATAGCCTGCTTCCCCGGCTTCGAGCTCTGTCACAAGCGTTTCCAGCGCAGTTCTTGTCGGGTTGGCCGTTCTTGAATATTCATAGCCGGTATGCTGGCCTGCTTTCGGCTGCTTGTACGTGCTCACTTGATATATCGGTACGGAAACAGCTCCTGTTTTCTCATCACCTGTAATCCCGCCATGTACCATCATTGTTTTTTTCTTCATATCAGATGCCTCCTTCGTATATATGTTTGCTGATATACCGATCACTGCTGTCTGGGAATACTGTGACAATATTTGTTCCGGCAGACGATTTTTTCGCTTCCTCCAATGCCGCATAAAGCGCTGCACCTGAAGAGCTTCCAATCAGCAGGCCTTCTTTTTCAGCCGCTTCTTTTACAAGCCTAAAGGCATTCTTATCTGTTACCGTATATATTGCATCAAAATGGCTTTCATCCATATAGTCAGGAATAAACTCCATGCCGATCCCTTCTGTTTTATGAGCATGAGGCTCTCCGCCGTTTAATATGGAGCCTTCCGGTTCGACAATCACTGTTTTGACTGCGGGATGTTTTTCTTTTAAGAAGGATGCTGTTCCCGCGAATGTGCCTCCTGATCCTGCACCTGCGACAAACGTATGAATATTGCCGTCAAGCGCTTTCCATATTTCAGGACCAAGCGTCTTATAGTAAGTCGATGGATTTACTTGGTTTTTAAATTGCAAAACACAATAGGAATTTTCAATTTCTGTCTCCAGCTGTATCGCTTTTTGAATTGCTCCCTGCATTCCGTCTTTACGCGGCGTATGGACGATTGACGCTCCCAGCGCCTGCATAATCTGCTGCTTTTCTTTGCTGAAATGTTCTGGGACACAGAAAATGGCCTTTAAGCCATGTTTTCTGGCGTTAAGGGCAAGTCCGATACCTGTATTGCCGGCCGTTGCCTCTATAATAACTCCCCCAGGCTTTACTTTGCCTGATTCTAGGGCGTCACGGATCAGCATGTCTCCCAGTCTGTCTTTTATGCTGCCGCCAGGGTTCATCATTTCCAGCTTGGCATATACAGCCACTCCTTCAGGAATATCAAAATTCTTCAAGCGGAGAAGCGGTGTATTCCCAATCAGCTCAGTAATGTCCGTAATAACTGTCATATATGTCCTCCTCCTTGATAGAGGTTGTTTTAGAGAAAACGGAGGAGAACACTCCCCCCGTTTTAATGAATTCGTTTGATCACTTTTAACACAAGCTCTGTTGAGTTAACAGCGGCCTGCTCTAAAAATTGGTCAAATGAAACATGTGATTCTTTTCCTGCGATATCAGATAATGCTCTGATCACAACAAATGGCGTTTGAAACTGGTGGCACACTTGAGCGACTGCCGCTGCCTCCATTTCAACCGCATACAGATCAGAAAATCTCGCACGGACCTCTTCGACCCGCTTCGGATCATTCATAAAGGAATCGCCTGTTGCGATTGTTCCCTTTGCAACTTGAATGCCATCAAGCTCAGAAATCGCTTCTTCAGTAATGCTGATCAGCTTTTCATCTGCGGCGTAAGCAGCCGGAAGGCCTGGCACCTGTCCGTATTCATAGTCAAAGGCCGTTACATCTACATCATGATGGCGAACGTCAGTAGAAATGACGACGTCTCCCACATTCAGTGTATGATGAAATCCGCCAGCTGAGCCTGTGTTAATCACATAATCAGGCTTGTAGCGATCAAGCAGAAGTGTCGTGCTGATCGCAGCATTCACTTTTCCGATTCCTGATTTTAATAAAATGACTTCAGTTCCTTCATATTGGCCTGTTGTAAATTCACAGTGCGCGATCGTTTCTGTTTTGGCATTTTCCAGTTTGTTTCTTAGGATGGTTACTTCCTCTTCCATTGCTCCGATGACTGCTAGTTTCATCTATACACATTCCCTTCACTTTACCGTTTGATCGCCTCCATTATCCACACGAAATCGTTTTGCTGAATGAATTGGACTGCAAAACCTTCAGCTGTAAACATCTCTTTCATCGTTTCCAATGTGGGATAATGCTCCGTCTTTAAATCATTCGCCAGCTGATAAAAGCCCTTAGAACGTGCTTTATCAATAGCTTGATTATATGCTTCGTCATGTTCAAAGACAGTATCGGCAAACACTATTTTATCATGCATGTGAAGGTATTTGCCATATTGCTTTATTGCAGCTCGTTTTTCTTCGTCAGTTAAATGATGAAAAGCATATGAACTGACAATCGTGTCAGCCTGAAATGGCGGTTCAGGGAATGTCAGGAAGTCTCCGTCGACAATTTCTGCCCTGCCGCGGAGCTTGTCAGATGCTAACTTGCGCATCGCCGGAGATGGCTCGACACCAAATACAGATTTTTCCGCTTCAAGCAGTTTCGCTGTCAAGTTGCCGGTCCCTGGTCCAAATTCTAACACACGCATTCCTGACCGGCTGACAATGGCATCCAAAATGTCATCATAGCCTCTGAACGCCTCTTTATATTGAATATCTAAACCTTGAACTGTTTGATCGTAAGTTGCGGCCCAATCCTCAAAGAGAGGGATAAATTCACGCCCCATAGTTGTCACACTCCATATTTTATAATTCCTATAAGTATACTATGAATTAATGATGGAACAGTTCCTATCTTACCACATCTTTTTGAAAGTAGGTACTAAAACACTTTGTGTTTTTTATCCAGTCATATATTGCGTGTATAGCATAAAAAGGCTTATACTTCATATGACTTGTAAAGGCGGAGGGGTCAAAAGATGAATTTTCAATTGGAACTGATTAAAGACAAAGTAGAATTTTTCGAAGCGGCATCCCTGCAGGAGCTTGAAAAGAAAATCAACACACAAATTGAAAACAATAAAGCAATCATGCTGCGTGTGAAATCTGTCTCGCATCAAACTGCTGTAGCAGACGGAAAATTTTTTTACAGCGCCGTTGTTCATTTCGCAGCTGAGGTGTAAAACAAAAGCAGCCGAAAGATTCGGCTGCTTTTGTTTATTTTAATTTTTCTACTTTCGTGGGCTTCCAGCCTTTTCCGTCAACCCATGTAATCGTTACCTGGTATTTCTCTCCGCTCGTTTTATCTAAAATCTTACCTTTGGCATCCTGAGGGCTGCCGTTATTTCCGAGCCAGAGTACGGTCATGTTATCTGTTGAAACACCAGTTGCATATGATATGGCTTTCAGCATTTCGGCCCAGTCTTGTGAGCTTGAATCATAAGTGGCGGCATGCTCACCCTTTTGCTCAGTTCCGACTGCTTTCCAGTCAGGATTTTCATATGTCTTTTCCACATCACTTGATGAGCCGCCTTCTGTGACTTTTGCGTCTTTAAGCGGGTCATCTGAATCTGAGCTTGAGTCTGAATCAGAGTCATCACTTTTAGTAGAATCATCTTTTTTGGAATCTGAATCAGAGTCAGAAGATTTCTCAGAATCCTTTTCGCTTTTGTCAGATGTATCTTTCTTACTGTCTTTTATATCCTCATCCGATTTCTTTTCCGTCTTTCCTGAAGCCGGAGATTTCTGTTTTTGCGCCGTTTCAGAATCCTTGCTGACATCTTTGCTAGAAGGACTGTTAATGAACAGATTGGCTGCTACTACAACAATTAGAATAGATACGATTGCGATTAAGATGTTAAGCACTAAATTAGCTTTCCTGCGCTTATCACGGTTTTCATAACGAGATTGATTATTGCTCAATAATTCTGCACTCCTTTATCCCTCTTGGCTCAGCATATATTTTATCATGTGCTGAGAAGTTGTTCTATTTCTGATTGATTTCAATTTCGTGTACTTTTTTAACAATATCATAAAACACCGAATTTGTCAGAGCCTTATCCCCCGGCGTATCCATGTGTAAAACGACAAGCGCGTATTTCGGCTTATCCGCGGGAAAATACCCGGCAAACCATTTTTCATAAAGCGTTTCTTTTTCTTTAGAAAGCTTGCCTGTCTGGGCGGTGCCTGACTTCCCTGCTACAGTATACGAAAGATCCTGAAACCTTCTGCCCGTTCCGGCAGGAGATTCCACCACCCGCCGCAGCATTTTTTGAAGCTGCTGCGCCGTATATTTGTCTATCGTTTCTCCTTTGAGCTTCTGATCTTTAAACTTCACAAGCGTTGTACCATTTTTGTATTCAATCTGCTCTGCGATTTTGATCTGCCGCTTTTCTCCGCCGCGGGCGATTGTCGCCATCATATTAGCTACCTCGAGCGGCGTTACCTTTACATTTTTCTGCCCGATCGCTGTTTGCGCAATTGCTTTTTTGACTGATTTGTCTTTTTCATCCCCCCAAATCACACCGCTTTTTTCATTATAGAATTGGCGGAAATCTGACTCGTGGTACAGTTTTCCTTCCCAGCCTGCCCGATCTGTAAGGGACAGCTTTTCTGACATGTCTTCAATGACGGAATGGTCTTTCTTCATTAATTGTTCGGCAAGACTTGTAAACGTGTAATTGCAGCTTTGTGCGAAACTTTCTTCAAAGGACAGGGTTCCTTTGTCGTCTCCCGGTTCGCCGTACAGGTTTAAATTACAATTAAAGGTTTGACTCGGCTTTACCGCGTTATGCTCAATCGCAGCTGCCGCTATCACAGTTTTAAAAACGGAGCCGGGATAGATTGGCGTCAGCATGTAATTTTGAAGCGTGTTTTGCCTGGACACATCGGCATCCGGTTTGCTTACGATGCCCAATACACTGCTCTTTTCGATGTCCAGCAGCACCGCTCCTCCTTTTTTCAGCCCCTGATCATCTAGTATGCCTTCTATCGCTTTTTGAATGCTGTGATCAATTGTTGTTTTGACTTGCAGCGGATAAAATGAGTTGGCCTCAGCTGTATATTTGACGTCCATGCCGAACAAAGGGTTTCCTTTTCCGTCCACATGATACAAAAGCTTCGTGTCCTGTTCCGGAAGCAAAAACTCATCAAATGTCCGCTCTAAACCAGTTGTGCCGATTTTCGTTTTAATCGGCAGGTTTTCCTTATCAGGATACTTACTGCGGAGAAGCGCCGGATCTTGATTGGTTGTGCCTATCGTATGCGAGGCAAGACTGGGCTTGTCTTCATTCTCCATATATACGCCGTAAATGCCAGGATATTTCAAAGAATTGATTTTTGTAATAGATTCCTTCGAAAGTGTTTTGATTTTCTTTTGATGTAAAATGACTGGTTTTTTCGATTTGGCAAGAGTCTGATGCAAATCATCTTCAGACATGCCGAGAATCTCTGCGACTTTTTTAATCGGCCAGTCCTGTGTTAACAGAAAAGGGAACAAGACAACCGCAGGCTCGCTTGTGCCAGTCAGTGCCTGGCCGTTTCGATCTAAAAACGATCCTCTGCCATCAGAAATGAGCACTTCCTCCGTTCGCTGATTGACACTTTCCTGTATTAAATTAATTTTCTTTTTAGAAAATGATTCTGTGAAAAAAAGCTGAATTTCCGCCAGCCTCAGCAGAAGCAGAAAAAACACGATTAAAAAAGCCAGAACAGCCAGCTTCATTCGTTTCGATATCTTCATAAAAAAACACCTCACCCACATTGTGGACGAGGTGTTTCTTTGTTAAACGGATATTATGAAATTTTCACAATTTTCACGAGCATTTCTCCGCCCGGTGTCTGAACTGTGACTTCATCATCTACTTTTTTGCCAAGCAGGCTTTTAGCAATCGGCGAATCGTTTGATATTTTCCCTTCAAACGGATCAGCTTCTGCGCTTCCGACGATTGTATAAGATTCTTCATCGCCATCAGGCAGTTCGACGAAAGTGACGGTTTTCCCTAAACCGACAACGTTAGAGCCGCCGTCATCTTCAATGATTTTCGCATTGCGGATCATATTCTCAAGAGTCGTTACACGGCCCTCTACGAATGCCTGCTCTTCTTTCGCTGAGTCGTATTCAGAGTTTTCGGAAAGATCCCCGAAACTTCTCGCGATTTTGATGCGCTCTACTACTTCTTTTCGTTTAACCGTTTTCAAATATTCTAATTCTTGTTCAAGTTTTTGCTTTCCTTCTACAGTCATAGGAAAAACTTTCTCTTGTGCCATGTCCCTTCACTCCTTCTGGTTGTCCCTCAACATCTTCGATTATGTATGAGAGCATAAACTAAAAATACAAGAATGAGAACACAGGGCAGTCCTCGTTCTTCTCTCCCATATTGGTACTGTTTATCTTAAACTGAATCTTGTGGTTCTGCAAATATTTCGCGTTTATAAACAGGGAAAGAAGGGAATTTTACATCCCCTTCCTGCCTATACATAATATGGTCAGAGTTATTTATGTCTATGCTATGGTATTACAAAATCGCGTTTTGTTCAAGAATGGTTTGAATTTTTGTGACCATCAGATCAATTGCAACGTGATTTTGTCCGCCTTCCGGGATAATAATATCAGCGTACCGCTTTGTCGGCTCAACGAATTGATTGTGCATCGGGCGGACAACAGACACATATTGTTCAATGACAGAATCAATAGAGCGCCCGCGCTCATTAATATCTCTCATAATCCGTCTGATGATGCGCAAGTCAGCGTCTGTGTCTACATAAAGCTTGATATCCATCAGGTCGCGCAGCCTTTTATCTTCAAGAACAAGAATGCCTTCAAGAATAATCACGTCTTTCGGCTCTACGTGAACCGTTTCTTCCGACCGTGTGTGGAGCTTATAATCGTAAATCGGCTTTTCAATCGGACGGTAATTCAATAGATCTTGAATATGCTCGATTAAATAGTCATTATCAAACGCAAGCGGATGATCATAGTTTGTATTCAGCCTTTCTTCAAATGGAAGGTGGCTTTGGTCTTTATAATAGAGGTCTTGCTGGATCATTAAAATCGAGTGTCCTTTGAATTGTTCATAAATTGAACGTGTGACACTCGTTTTTCCTGAACCGGAACCTCCTGCGATTCCAATGACTACTGGACTCTTACCCATGGGTGATTACTTCCCCTTTCTCATCATGTTGCTCGGATAAATCTTTTTGTCTAATTTGAATTTGACAATTTGCAGGGGATGGCGGGCAGCGTCTAGCTCATTTCCGTCTTCGTCCCAAATGGTATCAATTGTATGTGTAAAGTTTTCGATTTCCGGACCAAAAAATTCCACTTCGTCACCTTTTTTGAAGAAATTGCGCTGCTGAAGAGTGACCATTTGTGTATCCTCATCATAATTCAGCACTAAGCCGACAAAATCAAATGTTGTTTTTTTGCCGTGCTCGCCGAACATTTGCTCTTCATAGCCTGGCGTTCCTTCGAAGAAGGCTGTCGCAGTGTCACGGTTGGCGCATTTATCAAGCTCTTCCAGCCATTCTTTTTGAATCACAAAGTTATCGGGATCAGCGCAATAAGCGTCAATTACTTTACGATATACGCTGACAACTGTCGCTACGTAGTGAATGGATTTCATCCGTCCTTCAATCTTTAAGCTGTCGATGCCCATTTCAATCATTTTCGGAATCGACTCAATCAGCTTCAAGTCTTTCGGACTCATTGCAAACGGAGCATCTTCTTCACTGTATAAAGCAACGGCATTGGCCCCGTCGGTTTGATATAAATCATAATCCCAGCGGCATGACTGACAGCAGCCTCCGCGGTTGGAATCGCGGGCTGTCATGTGATTGCTCAGGACACAGCGGCCGGAGTATGCAATACACATCGCACCGTGGATAAAGGATTCAATTTCGATATCTACTTTTTCTTTCATTTCTCTGATTTCGAGCGCGCTTGTCTCACGGGCCAGCACCACACGGTCAAGCCCTTCTTCCTTCCAGAACTGAACAGCCTTCCAGTTGGAGAGAGATTGCTGCGTGCTCAAATGAACCTCAACGTGAGGCGCTACTCTGCGGCAGGTTTCGATAATAAGCGGATCGGCCACAATGATGCCGGCAACGTTGGCGTCGCCGAGAGCTTTTAAATATTCTTCAAGCCCATCAATATTCTCGTTATGAGCAAAAATATTTGTTGTGACGTAAATTTTCGCGCCGTATTTTTTCGCAAATTCCACGCCCTCTGCGATTTCTTCAATCGTAAAGTTATCCGCATTCGAACGAAGCCCGTATTCCTGCCCTCCGATAAAGACGGCGTCCGCTCCGTAATGTACAGCAATTTTCAGTTTTTCAAGATTCCCCGCAGGCGCGAGAAGCTCTGGCTTTTTCGTAATCACACGCTTACCATCAACTATTTTAGAAATCTTATCATTTACGGCAGTCATAGCGTAACCTCCTTTTCATTAATAAACCGTTTCTTTAAAGAAGAAGCCGGTATCTATTTTTCTGTTTACTGGCTGAATGTTTTCAATGCGTTCGATCCAGTCTTCTTTTTTCGCTTCATATTCGTCACGGTTTTCCACACACAGATCAATCGCTTCTCTGTACATGCTGGTGACTTCCACTAAGTATTCAGATGATTTCAGAACACCGTCGATTTTGAACGAATCGACTCCTGCATCTATTAGATCTTCAAGTTCATCAATGATACACACATCGTTCGGGCTCATGATATGTGTGCCGTTCTCATCTTCGAAAATCGGATATTTGTTATGGCGTTCCTTATCATGCAGGAACATGCCGGATTCTTTTTTCTTTCTTTCAATGTCCATGACTTTGCCCTGGTATTCGAAATAGTTCCCGATCAAGGAACGTTTCGATTGGAACATGCAGGTCATTCCATGCACCTGAACTTCAATTTCAACTTCTGCGTTTTCTTTGATCTCGACAATGCTGTCCATATTTAATTCTCTGGCAAGCACAGATCGAGCCGCGCCTTTACGTCCCCAGTAGTTGCATGTGTAATAGTTGGTTCCTGTCGTTTCTGTGCTCCAATGAAGCTTCAGATCCGGCGCTGATTCACGCGCAGCCATAAGAACGGCAGGATCGCCGAATACAGCTGCATCAACGCCCGTTTCCGCTAAGAAAGCAAGATAATCGCCTAGTTCTCCCACTTTATCGTTATGAAAAATTCCGTTTACGGCAACGTATACTTTAGCTCCTTCATTATGGGCAATGTCTACGGCTTTCCTTACCTCTTCACGTGAAAATTCCCCAGCTAATCTCAGACCGTATCTCTGTTCCCCAACTAAAAACGCAGTTGCCCCCGCCTGAATCAACGGCAAAATGTCTGCCGTACTTGTCGGTGTGACTAAGAGCTCTGGTTTTTTCATGACGTTCACCTCTTCTTTTTACTAATCGCAAGCCCGTCCCCAACAGGGATAATCGCAGTTTGATAATCCGGATGATTCATCAGCCAATGATTATACTCATCGATTTTCGATACCAGCCTGCGCCTTCTTTTTGATTCTATTTTGCTGTAATCCTCTGCCACCAGACCTTTAAACAGCACGTTGTCTGTTAAAATCACCCCGTCTGGCGAAAGCATCGGTTCATATAAGTGAAAAAAGTTTTGATATTGACCTTTAGCAGCATCAATGAAAATCACATCATATGGCGCTGTGACATGAACGGCTTCTGCTAATTCAAGCGCGTCCCCGTAAAACACATGGATTCGGTCATCAAGCTGAAAATCCTTTATGTTGTGAACAGCTTCCTCATGGCGTGTCTCATTGCGTTCAATCGTATATATTTCTGCAGACGGCAGTGCTAGCGCCATTCGAATGGCCGAGTAACCGATAGCCGTTCCGATCTCCAGTATTTTCTTCGCCTGTTTGACTGACAAGATTTGGAGCAGCACTTCTATGCCCGCTTTTTCCATAATCGGAACATGATGTTCTTCCGCATATGCTTCCAGCTTCCTCACGTTATCCGGCTGAGGCTTCAATAATGCTTCTATATAGTCATTTATTTGTTCATAGCGGTCTGTCACAACAAACAGCCTCCCGTTCTAAAAAGGAGTGCCCCAGTCTTTGACACAGGACACTCTCTGAGCACAACTTGTATACGTTAGTAAACAACCCGATATATTTTATCATAAAACCTTACGAAATGCGAATAAAAGGAGAGCTTTTGCTCTCCTTTTATTTCTGATTTTTTGCCGAAATATATTTTTCTTTTGCTTTATTATGTTCTTTTAATGTTTTCGTAAATACGACCTCACCGTTTGATTTTGCTAAAAAGTACAGATAGTCCGTTTTATCCGGATGAAGCGCCGCTTCCCAAGAAGACATTCCGGCATTGGCAATCGGACCTGGCGGCAGACCGATGTTTTTGTACGTATTGTACGGCGAATCGATTTCAAGGTCCTTATAAAGCACCCGGTCTTTATGTTTGCCAGCCGCATACAAGACGGTCGGATCTGTCTGAAGCGGCATCTTCTTTTTCAGCCTGTTATAAAAGACGCTGGATATTTTATGGCGATCGGCTTTTTCAGTCGCTTCCTCTTCGATCAAAGAAGCCATCGTTAGCAGCTTATGCACAGAAAGCTTTTCTTTCTTCATTTCTGTTTTGTATGTCTTCACATAAGAATCTGTCTGTTTCATCATCTCAGTTATGATGTCCTCAAGCGACGTATCCGGATCGTGGAATGGATATGTAGCCGGGAATAGGTATCCTTCCAGCGGATGCTTTATATTTTTCTGAAAAACATCGTTTGTAACGGTGTCCGGAAATTCCTTTTTCAGCTGATTGATAAACGTTCTATCGTCCAGCTTTGCCATGACCTGTTTTGTTGAGTATTTCGTTTCCTCAGCAATGGCTGTGGCGATTTGTGTCAGCTGTTTCCCCTCAGGCACTGTAATTTGAAAGGCGTAGCTTGTAGCCCCGTTTGTCAGCTTCTTGATAATGGCATCCAGATCCATTCCTTTGTTCAGATGATAGTACCCGGCTTGGAATCCCGAAGCTTTTTTATATTTCACATAGTACTGAAATGCCTTTTCACTTTTTATGACATTGTTTTCCTTCAAAATCGATGCGATCGCAGATACAGATGATCCGCTCGGAATGTTAATATTAACTGTCGTTTTATTGTTTTTTTCAACAGGTTCCAGAAGTGATTTCCCATATAAAAATGCTCCGCCTATGATGAGAAGCAGCACAATAACGGAAGACAGTACAATTCTTTTTTTATTTAGAAATGATTTTTTTTGCTGATTAATATACATAAGGTCTCCTCCCATCAGCTTTTATACTACATGATTCATGCTGTTTCGGCAATTTATTACAAAAAAACGTCTCTTGATAAGCAGAAAAAAAGCCGGAGCAGTATAGGCTCCGGCTTTTGCGCGGTTTTACTCTTCGTCTTCTTCCGCTAAAAACGTGTTTAATGTCTCTTCGATCATATCCCATTCTTCATCGGTTTCGATCGGGAATAGTTCGCCGTCTTCACCATCTTCGTTTGGCGTAAAGCTGGAAGCAAGAATTTCTACTTCTTCGTCATTCTTTGTTTCAATTGGGTAGTACAAAACATAAGATTTGCCAAACTCTTCGTTTTCAAATGTAAACAGCACTTCGCAAAGCTGTTCATTTCCTTGATCGTCAACAATTGTAATATTTTTTTCGCCGTGTTCCATTATATTCACCTCTGGCTTTAATTTAAACTGTCAAGATATCCTTGCAGAATCATAACAGCCGCCATTTTATCAATGACTTTTTTTCGTTTCTGCCTGCTGACATCAGCGGCAATCAGCATTTTTTCAGCCGCCATTGTGGTAAGACGCTCGTCCCACAGCACAACAGGTACATTGTACGTGGTTTCAAGCACTTTCGCAAATGCTTGGCTGGCTTCGCCTCTCGGGCCGACAGTTCCATTCATGTTTTTAGGAAAGCCGAGCACGATCTTATCTATAGTATAGTCTTTTGTCAGTTCAGATAAACGAGTTAATCCGTAATCGCCCTCTGCTTCATTTATCTTTATGGTCTCAATGCCTTGAGCAGTCCAGCCCATTTCGTCGCTCAGAGCAACACCGAGTGTTTTGGTTCCTAAATCGAGCCCTAATATTCTCATTGTTTATTTACGCCTCTTTATGCTGTTCTAAATAAGACTTCACCAATTCCTCGATTAATTCGTCTCTTTCAAGTTTGCGAATTAAATTGCGAGCGTCACGATGCCTAGGAATATAAGCGGGATCACCTGACAGCAAGTATCCGACAATCTGATTGATTGGATTGTAGCCCTTTTCCTGAAGCGCGTCATACACTGTAATCAGCACCTCATTTACGTTAGTTTCGGCAGAATCATCGGAGAAATTAAATTTCATCGTTTTATCAAACGAGCTCACCGTTTTGCACCTCTTTCCCAAATTCGCAGGCAAAGTTCAGCCTGGGGTCCTTATCTTACCATCATTCTACACTACATGGGCAAATTATAAAACGGATTTCACCCAATCTTCTACAGAAGCCAAGGCTTCTTCTAATTTTTCCGGCTGCTTTCCGCCTGCCTGTGCCATGTCCGGACGGCCTCCGCCGCCTCCGCCGCAAACTTCCGCGGCTTGTTTAACAAGCTTGCCGGCATGAAGGCCTTTCTCAATCAGATCCTTAGTAACACCGGCAGAAATATTGACTTTATCATTTTGCACAGCGCCAAGCACGATGACCGCAGAGCCGATTTTTGCTTTCAGTTCATCAACCATTGTACGGAGATGGTTCATATCTTTGGCGTTTACCTTTTCCGCAAGCACGCTGACACCATCAACTTCTTTTACTTTTGATAGTATGGCGCCTGCTTCAACGTTGCCGAGTTTCGCCAGAAGAGATTCATTTTCTCTTTGCGCTTCCTTCAGCTCAGCCTGCAGCGCAGCAACGCGTTTCGGCACTTCTTTGATATTTGTTTTCAGTTCGTCGGCAGTCTGCTTCAAAACGGAGATCTGGCTGTTCATTTCTACGTAAGCGCCTTGTCCTGTTACAGCTTCAATCCGTCTAGTGCCAGCTCCGATTCCAGACTCAGATACGATTTTAAATAAGCCGATTTCCGCTGTGTTGCTGACATGGCATCCGCCGCAAAGCTCAAGGCTGTAATCTCCAACTTGAACAACCCTTACAATATCACCGTATTTTTCTCCGAACAGAGCCATAGCTCCCATTTCTTTTGCTTCAGCAATCGGTTTCAAATCAATGCTGACCGGGATGCTTGCCCAAATCTTTTCGTTTACAATAACTTCAATTCGTTCGAGCTCTTCTTTTGTCACTTGCCCGAAGTGTGAGAAGTCGAAACGAAGGCGGTTTTCAGTTACAAGAGAGCCCGCCTGATTGACATGCGTTCCGAGAACATCTTTCAATGCCTGGTGCAATAAGTGCGTTGCCGTATGATTTTTAATGACGCCGCTTCTCATATGATCTTCAACCTCAGCTGTTACATGCATGCCTTTTTGAACGGTTCCGCTCTCGACAACACCTTCATGCACATGCTGGCCGTTCGGCGCTTTTTGCACATCTTTCACTTTTACCACTGCCAGCTCGCTGCGTAACAAGCCTTTGTCGCCGATTTGACCGCCGCTTTCCGCATAGAAAGGTGTTTCGTCAAGAATGATCTGTACAGTTTCGCCTTCATGCGCTTCGTCAATTAACTGGCCGTCCCGCAGAAGCACAATCACATTGGCATCAGCCTTTGTTTGGGAGTAGCCGACAAATGTGCTTTCTTCTGTTATGTCGCGTAATGCGCCGCCCTGCACCTGCATGCTGCCGACATCCTGACGAGCATTTCTGGCCCGCTCGCGCTGCTGGTTCATTTCTTCTTCAAAGCCTTTATGGTCAACTGTCATGTTCTCGTCTTCCGCATATTCTTCAGTCAGTTCAACTGGGAATCCGTACGTGTCGTAAAGTTTAAACACATCCGCACCTGAAATGACGCTGCTGCCCTTATCTTTTTCCTTTTTGATCATTTCTGACAAGATGGCAAGCCCTTCATTCAGTGTTTCGTGGAAGCGTTCTTCCTCTGTTTTAATGACTTTTGAAATGAATTCTTCCTTCTCTTTGACTTCAGGGTAGAAAGCAGCCATGATCTCAGCAACAACCGGAACAAGATCGTACATGAACGGACGGTTGATATTGATCGTTTTGGCATAACGCACAGCGCGGCGCAATAAACGTCTTAATACATAGCCGCGTCCTTCATTAGACGGAAGCGCCCCGTCACTGACAGCAAAAGCAACCGTTCTGATGTGGTCGGCGATAACTTTAAATGCAGTGTCTTTTACATTGTCTTGGCCGTATGCTTCACCAGAAATCGTTTCTGTCGCTTTGATGATTGGGACAAACAAATCAGTATCGAAGTTTGTCGGGACATTCTGGATGACAGATACCATTCTTTCAAGTCCCATGCCTGTATCAATGTTTTTCTTTGGAAGCGGCGTATAGGTGCCGTCCGGGTTATGGTTGAACTCAGAGAATACAAGGTTCCATACTTCAAGGTAACGGTCATTTTCTCCCCCAGGATAAAGCTCTGGATCATCTGGATCGTTCCCGTACGCTTCACCGCGGTCGTAGAAAATTTCTGTGTTCGGTCCGCTCGGCCCTTCGCCGATGTCCCAGAAGTTCCCTTCCAGGCGAATAATTCTTTCTTCCGGAATACCAATTTTTTTCGCCCAAAATTCATATGCTTCTTCATCTTCCGGATGAACCGTAACAGAAAGAAGCTCTTCATCAAAACCAATCCACTTGTCACTCGTTAAAAACTCCCAAGCCCATGTGATCGCTTCTTCTTTAAAATAATCGCCAATGGAAAAGTTTCCGAGCATTTCAAAGAATGTGTGATGGCGCGCGGTTTTACCCACATTTTCAATATCGTTTGTTCTGATTGCTTTTTGAGCGTTTACGATTCTCGGATTTTCCGGCACAACGCGGCCGTCAAAATATTTTTTCAGCGTCGCAACACCACTGTTGATCCAAAGCAGTGAAGGATCTTCATGCGGCACTAATGACGCGCTCGGCTCTACAGCATGTCCTTTTTCTTTAAAGAAATCCAAAAACATTTGACGCACTTCAGCAGAAGTTAAGTGTTTCATTGTATTTCCTCCTCTATAAAAATCGAAATTCTCTTCAGTGACAGCAAAAAAGCCCTCCCCCTATGCAAACCACACGTTTACACAGGGACGAGAGCTGTCTCGCGGTACCACCCTGATTACGGGCCTTATGATTCGCCCGTCACCTTTCATCCCATAACGCAGGATGTGCGGCAGCGATTAACTGCACTCAGGATTAGCTTCCTCCGATCTTCTGATAAAGCTCCTTTCAGCTTACGGAGCTTCTCTCTTTAACAGGGCTTCGGCGTACTCAGATCCGTCACTCGAGATTCGTATGTATTCTACGAGAAATTATAGACAAGCGGCACGCCAATGTCAATGCTCCGTCCGCATCCGCAGAAAATGGATCATCATCACCTTTAAAACAGCCGCAGCAGGCACTGCCAGAATCATGCCGACAATCCCCGCCAGCTCTCCTCCGGCAAGAAGCGCAAGCATAATCACTACAGGGTGCATCTTGAGGCTTCTGCCGACAATGAACGGACTGAGGACATTCCCTTCCAAAAATTGAAGCACGAACACCGTAATGACAACGACAAGGACGGCCTTCACAGAAATCGTCATCGCAATTAAAAGCGCAGGAACAGCGCCGATAAAGGGCCCGAAGTACGGGATGACATTCGTAATACCCGAGATAAGACCCAGTATCAGCGGATATGGAAGGCCAAATATCCAAAATGTGATACCGGCTACGGCTCCGAGAATCAAGCAGACGAGCAGCTGGCCGCGAATGTAATCACCGAGAGAATCATCTACATCTAGCAAAAAAGCGCTGCCCCGCTTCCTCCACGACTTCGGCGTCAAATACCACACCGTTTTTTTCATCAATTCGATGTCCTTGACCATATAAAACACGAGAAAAGGAATCGTTGCCGCAATTAAGAAATAGTCGAGCACTTTACGGATTCCGCTGATTGCCCCTTCGATTGTGCCGGCGAAAAACGCCTCTGTCTGCCTAATCATTTTGTCTATGCGCTGATGCATGCCGTCCGGCCAGTCATCTGTATGGTTATGCACATGGAGAAGGAGCCCATTGTACGTCTCGGCAAACATAGGTATATTTTCTGACAGATCCGTCAGCTGCACGATTAGAACAGGCACACCTTTATATAATGCCCAGCCCAGTCCGCCAAAAAAAAGGACGTAAATCACCAAAATGCTTAAAGTCCTTGGCAGACCTTTGTCATGAAGCCACTCAGTGACCGGCAGTAATAAATAAGAAATAAAAATAGAAATGATCAAGGGAATAAAGATTGATTTTATGACGAGCCACAGGGGAGACCATAACATATCAAGCATACAAAAGACATAGACTGTTAACAGGACCAATAAACAAATGGCCACCCATAACAAAAGCTGCACCGGTTTCTGGAGCATCTGCTTTCACCTCTCCTATATCTTTTGAGGATTATAAGGAATTATTCTTTTATGTTTCCCCTTCACGACGGCTTACATAAAAAGGATACTCTAAAGAGAGTATCCTTCATTCCTTAAAACATTTTCATCATTTTTTTTCTCATCCGCTTCATGCTTCGATTATTATTCAGCATGTCAGATTGAGTCGCCATTCGGTACACGAGAGCCCCAGCTCCCATCGCCAAAAGAGAAGTCATTGTCCGATTCATCCTGCGCATCTCCTTTCGATATTAAAAATTGATGCTGCGTTCATCCTCAGAAAACAAATCATCCAGGCTGCTTAGCGTTCCGTCTTCTTCCACTTGATGAGTTTCAATCTTCCCTTTGACCACTGTCAGCTCAATGAAACAGCCCCAGCAATAATATTGGTTCACGCCGATTTTCCCGATGTCCTTACTTTTGCAGTTCGGGCATATAAGCATATTCACACCTCTATCCGTTCAGAACGATCTCGTCTTTCCGCACCTCTACAAGCGAATCTGCTCTTTGGATGTGGCGTTTACATCCCGCCAAGTCAGAAAAGAAACCGTCCGAGAGTTCATATGCTACGATTATGCCCCTGTCCAAACAAAAGTATACATCTTCCAGCATCCCCAAAATATCACCCTCTTGCGATTTCACGAGCTTCATTTTCATCTGCTCATATGTGAAGCATGATTTCGGAAGAGGCAGAAGCTGCTCTGCATTGACTGCAGCCAATATCCGGTCATGAAGAATGCAACTGATATCACATGCACGTAAAAGCGCATGATGGTTATGAAAAAGACGTTTTTGTTCAAGAATAAATCCGAGACAATTTCCTTCAAGAGAAAAACAAATATCAGAAATCGTCCCAAGATAAACAGAAGTTTGTTCTGAATATACAGGAAATCCTTCTACCTCATGGCATGTTCTCAAAGTGTGATCAACCACCTTTTGTTGAACAGGCTTAGGTTTTGCTTTTCACCTTTGACACATACGATGAAATCACTTCCACCGCCAATGAAAAAAGCCCCCGCAAACACGGGAGCCCCTTTTACAGCTGTTCTTCTTTCATAAAATCGAATGGCGTAATGCCTTCCATTCCGATATTTGCGTCGTGCACGCTGAACGGGAGCTCTTTTTGCAAAGCTGCAAGCTCAGCATCCATTTCAGCCACCTGCGCTGACAGCCTGTTTTTTAGTGAGGTCTGTCTGACAGTCGCGTCATTATTTTTCACGCCCCACTCCAGCGCTTCCTCTTCCCCGCATAAAATGAGAAATTTCTTCGCCCTCGTGATAGCGGTATATAGAAGGTTTCTTCTGAGCATTCTATAGTAGCCCTTCACTACAGGAAGAACCACGATCGGAAATTCACTGCCCTGCGATTTATGAATAGAGCAGCAATACGCATGAGTAAACTGACTGAAGTCTTTTTTCGTAAACGTCATTTCATTGCCGTCAAAAGAGACAACAGCCATGTCTTCTTTTTCTGTGTTTTCCTTCGCATAGAAAATGGAAGTGATTTCTCCAATGTCGCCGTTAAACACATTGTTTTCCGGCTGATTGACAAGTTGCAAAATTTTATCCCCGGTTCTATAGACAACGTCGCCGAACTTAATTTCCCTCCGCTTTTCTTTTGGAGGGTTTAAAATATCCTGCAGCATCACATTCAGCTCATTGATTCCAGCTTTCCCTCTGTACATCGGGGCGAGGACCTGAATATCTTTTGCCGTATATCCTTTTTTCAATGCATTCGCGACAACCTTCTCAACCACTTCTTTAATTTGCGAACCACCGCAGCGAATAAAGGAGCGATCCTTTGTCGGGGCAGTCAGGTTATTTGGAAGCAGCCCGTTTTTCATCTCGTGGGCAAGCTCGACAATGGACGATCCTTCCGCTTGTCGATAAATGTCTGTCAGTCTTACAGTCGGAATCACCTGGGATGCCAAAAGGTCTCTGAGCACTTGACCGGGTCCGACAGAAGGCAGCTGGTCTTCGTCTCCGACAATGATAATTTGAATATGATCAGGGATCGCTTTAAACAAATGATTCGCAAGCCATATATCGAGCATACTCGCTTCATCGATAATCAAAAGCTTCCCTTCAATTGGCTGGTCCTCTGTATGAGTAAATCCTTCCGCACCGTTCCAGCCGAGCAGCCGGTGTATCGTAACAGCCGGAAGACCAGTTGACTCACTCATTCGTTTCGCCGCTCTGCCTGTAGGCGCGGCCAGCACAATCGGAAAGGCTTCATCTTTTTTATAATCCGACGGATCAAGTGAAACACCGTGAAGTTCTCCATACAATTCCACAATGCCTCTGATGACCGTTGTTTTTCCTGTACCCGGTCCTCCCGTTAAAAGAAGCATCGGTGACGACAGCGCTTTTTGTATCGCTTCCTTCTGACTCGGCGCGTACTGAACATTCATACGCTCTTCCAATTCCCCCAAAGCCATCAGAAATTCTGATTCAGGAAACTGGTCGTCATATTCAGTTTGGCTTGCGATCTGTTTCACACGCTTTGCCACATTTTGTTCAGCGAAAAAAAGCGACGGAAAGTAACATCGTTCATCTTCTATAACAATATCCTTATTTTCTCCAAGCGCAATAATCGCGTTAGCGGCATCCATTTCTGCAATGCGCTGCCCATCTGCCGCTGACTGGTTTAACAGCGTTTGGGTTTCGATAATCAGCTGTTTCGTTTCTATGTACGTATGCCCTTCTGACAGGCATGTCGTTTCTAGCGTGTATAAAATAGCCGCTTTTACCCGCTCAGGATGATTCCCTGAGAGCCCCATTCTTCCGCCGAGCTCATCTGCTTTTCCAAACCCGATGCCTTCCACGTCTCTCACAAGCTGATAAGGGTTCTCCTGAATTTTTTCCAGCGTCTCGGATTCATAGGCCTGATAGATTTTCATAGACAGCTGAGGGCCGAAGCCAAATTGATTCAGCGAAATCATAATTTGCTCCAGTCCCTGATGCCGCTGCAAAGCACCGGCAAGGGTGTCAGCTTTCTTTTTTGACAGTCTCGGAACATCATAAAGGACTGAAGAATCAGCCAAAATTTTATTAATCGCTCTGTCACCCAGCTTTTTCACAATCTCTTCAGCGGTTTTTTTACCGATTCCTTCAAACAGATCGCTCGACAAATACTGAATGACGCCTTCTTTTGTTGTCGGGATCTCCTTTTTGAAGTGCTCAGCTTGAAATTGCAGTCCGAACTTTGGGTGAGTAACGGTTTTTCCGTAAAACGTGTAGGTCTCTTCTTCTTGAAGCGCAGGGAAGTAGCCCGTCACGGATACGACTTTATCTTCAATAGCTTCGGAGGTCTCTGTGACTTTCACTTTCAGAACCGTATATAAATTGGCGTCATTGTGATAAATGACGGTGTTTACTGTCCCTTTTAAAAAGGGCTCCTCCTCCATTTTCAGCTGATCCGGGTGCTGCTGCACGAGCCGTCCCTCCTCCTGAGCTTTTTATGATGGGTCGATTAGTTTTTTTGCATGAAGCGCCAGCATATGATCCGGCTGGATTTCGATTGCCTTGTCCAGCATTTCAAGCGCTTTTTCACGATTTTCTTTATAAGCATAAGCGACACCGGAATTATAAAACGCATCCGCGTGCCCCGGGTCTTGCTCTGTTACAGCTTCGAATTGGCTGAGTGCTTCGTCCAGCATGCCTTCGTTCGCCAAGCACATCCCGAATTGGAAACGGGCTTCTGTATCGTCTTCATTCAGCTCGACCGCTCTTTGTAAATATGGCAGAGCGAGCTTAGGCTGCTCAAGCTTTACGAGAACCGTTCCGAGCATGTAGAAAAGATCACCGTTCTCCATTCCGGCACGCAGCGCTTTTTCAAACATGTCTTTCGCTTCTTTGTACATTTCTTTTACCACATAGACATTTCCTGCTCCATAATAAGCAGTGGCGGCGCTACTGTCTAATTCAAGTGCTTTATCATAAAACGCTAGAGCCCGTTCCAGTTCATTTACGGATGAAAGCAGGTTCGCAAAGTTAATATACGGAATTGCGTCTTCTTTGTTTTCTTCAATCGCTTTTGTAAAAGCCTCTGCCGCTTTTTCGTAATCGCCTTCCTGCATTGCCGCTATACCGGCTTCATTGTAATCCACAGTCATCTTCCTTTCATTAAAAAACCCCAACTCGCTGTTGAGGTTTTTTTCATTTTATACATACCACAATTTTGTGCCATCTTTATATACGTCATCAATGGTTCCGCCGCCAAGGCATTCATCGCCATCATAGAAGACAACGGCTTGTCCCGGAGTGACAGCACGAACCTGCTCGTCGAAAATAACCTCCGCTTCGCCTTCCCCAGTCATTCGAACCGTAACTTTATGGTCTTCTTGACGGTAACGGAATTTGGCTGTGCAGGAAATTTCTTTGCCATCCATTATATCCGAACGAACCCAGCTGATATTAGTCGCTGTGATTTTATCGGAGTAGAGGAGCGGGTTGTGGAACCCTTGGTCGACGTAAAGGATGTTCTTTTCAAGATCTTTACCGACCGCAAACCAAGGCTCGCCGCTTCCGCCGATTCCAAGGCCGTGACGCTGACCGATCGTGTAGTACATTAATCCGTCGTGGCGTCCTTTTACTTCACCGTCCATCGTCATCATATCACCCGGCTGCGCAGGGAGATATTGACTGAGGAATGTTTTGAAATTGCGTTCGCCGATAAAACAGATGCCTGTACTGTCTTTTTTCGCCGCCGTTGCCAGATCTGCTTCTTTGGCAATTTCACGCACACGGCTCTTTTGAAGCTCGCCGATCGGGAACATCACTTTGCTTAGCGTATCTTCTGTCAGCTGATTCAAGAAGTACGTTTGATCTTTGTTTTCATCAATGCCGCGCAGCATTCTGACTTTGCCGCCGCTTCTGTCGACCCTTGCATAGTGGCCAGTCGCTAAATAGTCGGCGCCAAGTGACAGTGCATGCTCCAAAAATGCCTTGAATTTAATTTCTTTGTTGCACAGCACATCCGGGTTTGGTGTTCTGCCTGCTTTATATTCATCGAGGAAGTATTGAAATACCTTCTCGTAATATTGCTTTTCAAAATTAACGGCATAGTACGGAATTCCGATTTGATTGCAGACGCGGATCACATCTTCATAATCCTCTGTCGCCGTGCAGAAACCATTTTCGTCCGTATCATCCCAGTTTTTCATAAAGATTCCGATTACGTCATAGCCCTGTTCTTTTAACAGCAGAGCCGCCACAGATGAGTCTACTCCGCCGGACATGCCGACAACGACTCTTGTATCCTCCGGCCGTTTTTCCATTTCATTCACTCCAATAATTAAGTCCGCCTTATTGTGTTAGCCGCTTTACAACAGCAGCCACATGTTTGGCAGCGGTTTTCACTTGCTCAGCCGTATTGCCGAGACCGAAGCTGATTCGAATTGAGGACGTCAGCCGGTCGCTCTCTTCACCGAACATGGCAGTCAGAACATGTGACGGCAGGACTGAACCAGCAGTGCACGCTGATCCGCTGGAGACCGCGACTCCCGCCATATCAAGATTTACCAGCAGTGCCTCCACAGATACACCGGGAAAATAAAGGTTCATGACATGCGGAAGGCTATGCTCTTGATCTCCATTGATCTCGAATGCCACACCGGCATCCTTAAGCGTGCCGGCTATGATTGTTTTAAACGATTGATACTTCTCGTTTTTTTCGTCCCGATCTTCGCCCGACAGCTTGACCGCTTCTTTCAGCCCGACAATTCCAGGAACATTTTCTGTTCCGGCACGGCGTTTTCTTTCTTGCTCTCCTCCGAATAACAACGGAGAAAGCTTTACATCCTTACTTGCATATAAAAAGCCTGTCCCTTTTGGCCCGTTGAGCTTGTGCCCAGAAACAGACAGAAGGTCAATATGGCTGCTTTTCACATCAATTGAAAAAAACCCGAATGCCTGAACAGCATCGGTATGAAAATAAGCCGTGTGTTCCTTCAGCAGCTGGCCGATTTCATCGATCGGCTGCACAGTTCCGACTTCGTTATTTCCATACATCACCGTCACAAGGATTGTATCATCACGGAGTGCTTCTTTCACCTGATTTGCACTGACTCTGCCGTTTTGATCAACATCCAGATATGTCACTTCAAATCCGTCTTCCTCCAGTTTTTCACATGTGTGAAGCACGGCGTGATGCTCAATTTTTGTCGTGATGATATGTTTTCCCTGATTTTTTCTGGCAAGCGCAGTTCCCATTATCGCTAAGTTGTCAGCTTCCGTTCCCCCGCTAGTGAAAATAATTTCCTGTTCTGCCGCACCAATTTCAGCTGCAATGTGCGCTCTTGCTTCGTCCACCCATTTCCGTGATTCCCTTCCAAATGAATGAATGCTGGATGGATTGCCGAAATTTCCGGAGAAATGCGGTATCATTTTCTCCAACACGCGATCATCCATCGGAGACGTTGCGGCGTGATCCAAATAAATCCGTTCCATTTTGTTTTACACCTCTGATCTAAATATAGAACATATAAGCTTCTTGCTCTCCATCTGTGTAGCTGGCAAGGTCCTCTAATGTTGTGCTGTCTAACACTTCTTTGACAGCGTCCCGTATGCGGATCCACAGCTCCCGTTTGGCAGGCTCCTCGTCTTCGAGCACTTCCACAGGGCTGATCGGGCCTTCAAGCACGCGGATGATGTCTCCAGCTGTAATGGCATCCGGCTCACTTCCTAATACGTATCCACCATAAGCGCCTCTGATGCTTTTGACTAAGCCCGCATTTCGGAGCGGTGATACCAGCTGCTCTAAATAATGCTCTGACAGATTATTCGTCTGTGCGATGCTTTTTAATGAAGTCGGGCCTTCACCATGCTTTTTCGCGAGCTCGATCATAATGGTGAGACCGTATCTTCCTTTAGTTGATATTTTCAACATGAACACCTCTGTTATTTCATGATTTTCCACATATATAATGGTAATTTCTATATAATTCGTCCGTTTATTAAATAATAGACCAACTGCTATTATAGCATACCTTGTTCGAATTTTCATGGAAGCCGGCGGAAACGCGGCTTCCCCCTTTTCTAATTTCCGGATTTCCGTTACCCTGTAATTAAGTAAGGAGAGATGATGATGAAGCCATTGGCATATCGGATGCGTCCGACGAAAATAGAGGATATTATCGGCCAGCAGCATCTGGTGGCTGAAGATAAAATTATCGGCAGAATGGTTCAGGCAAAACATTTGTCATCGATGATTTTGTACGGGCCGCCCGGAATTGGAAAAACCTCAATCGCAACAGCAATCGCCGGTTCAACAAGTATTGCTTTCCGCAAGCTGAATGCCGTTATTAACAATAAAAAGGATATGGAGATCGTAGCTCAAGAAGCCAAAATGTCTGGCCAGGTCATTTTGATTTTGGATGAAGTCCACAGACTTGATAAAGGAAAACAGGATTTTCTATTGCCTTATTTAGAAAATGGCATGATTATTTTAATCGGCGCCACTACAGCTAACCCATATCACGCCATAAATCCGGCCATCAGAAGCCGCACGCAGATTTTTGAGCTTGAGCCATTAACACCTGAATTGATTAAACAGGCTTTGGAGCGGGCTCTTCATGATGAGCACCGGGGGCTTGGCACATACTCCGTTTCTATTGATGATCAGGCGATGGAGCATTTTGCCCAAGGATGCGGGGGAGATGTCCGTTCCGCTTTAAATGCGCTTGAGCTTGCTGTATTGTCAACAAAGGAGTCTGCGGACGGCGTGATTCACATTACATTAGAGACTGCGGAAGAATGCCTGCAGAAAAAGAGTTTTTCTCACGATAAAGACGGTGATGCGCATTATGACGTATTGTCCGCCTTTCAAAAATCGATCCGAGGCTCTGATGCCAACGCCGCTCTTCATTATTTGGCTAGATTAATTGAAGCGGGTGACTTGGAAAGCATCGCGAGAAGACTGTTGGTTATCGCCTATGAAGATATCGGCTTAGCCAGCCCGCAAGCAGGGCCGAGGGTGCTGCACGCAGTTCAGACCGCCGAACGGATTGGGTTTCCTGAAGCGCGCATACCGCTGGCCAATGCGGTCATTGAGCTCTGCCTCTCGCCGAAATCCAATTCAGCTATTCTAGCTATCGATGAAGCGCTCGCGGACATCAGAGCAGGAAAAATCGGCGATGTCCCAAAACATTTAAAAGACGCGCATTATAAAGGGGCACAGGAACTAGGAAGAGGCATCGACTATAAATACCCTCATAATTATGAAAATGGATGGGTTGAACAGCAGTACCTCCCTGATCCTTTAAAGAACAAGCAATATTACAAACCGAAGCAGACTGGTAAATTTGAATCTGCGTTAAAGCAGGTGTACGATAAATTAGTAAAAAGAAAATAAAAAAACAGCCTTGAATATGCTTCAAGGCTGTTTTTTATTCCATTATTTATCCTTCACGCGTTTGATTTCAATCTCTTTCAAAAGATCCATGACAACATGACCGCCCATAATCAATCCTGCAACAGACGGCACAAAAGCATTAGAGGACGGCGGCATTTTGGCTTTGCGAATTTTCGCATCGTCATTTCCGACTTCTTTTCTGACGTCTTCCCGGATCACAATCGGGCTTTCATCGGAGAAAATGACTTTAACGCCCTTTTTGATGCCTTCTTTACGGAGTCTCGTACGAACCACCTTTGCGATCGGGTCAGTATGCGTTTTAGAAATATCAGCGATTTGGAAACGTGTCGGGTCTGTCTTGTTCGCAGCACCCATGCTGGAGATCAGCGGAATATCACGTTTCAGAGATTCTTTCATTAAATGGATTTTGTAATGAATGGTGTCTGACGCATCAATCACATAGTCAAGGTTATACTCAAAGAATTGCTCATACGTTTCTTCCGTATAGAACATTTTTAAGGAAATCACTTCACACTCAGGGTTAATGTCCGCAATCCGTGCTTTCATTAAATCCACTTTCGGCTGACCGACAGTAGAAAGAAGAGCATGAAGCTGACGGTTTACGTTTGTAATGTCCACATCATCCTTATCAACAAGCAGGATGCGCCCGACGCCTGAACGTGCAAGCGCCTCCGCTGCGAACGATCCGACGCCCCCAACTCCGAGCACAGCAACTGTGCTGTTTTTCAGCGTTTCAAGGCCTTCTTTTCCAATAGCTAATTCATTGCGTGAAAACTGGTGTAACAAGAACCTCACTCCACATTCGTAATCTGGTTTTCATATGATAAATGGCTGTTACACAAACAGCCGTTTTTTCTGCGCATAAAAAATAAAGTCCCAATTGTGCCGTTGCAGCTTTCCTTTGTTTTGAACCCGCTCTCAGCAGGTGGGTGCCCTCTTTTAAATCTTGTAAGTCCTCTTTACCGAATGAAAAGAGGCATGTACGCCATTTAAAAATGCGGGCTCCCAAATCAAAAAAATGTTCGGTCAAAACTAGGTGTACAACTAACACATCAGGACTTTATTTAACTTGTCAAAATCATATCACAGACGATTTTGATTTTCAAGAATGGAACTGCACATTCAGTTCTTTACTTTTGATTTGATGGAAAGATGAAGCTCATCAAGCTGTGCATCGCTTACTTCTCCCGGCGCATCTGTCATCAGACAGCTTGCACTTGCCGTTTTCGGGAAGGCGATGGTATCTCTCAAATTCGTCCGTCCGGCAAGAAGCATGACGAGACGGTCTAAGCCAAGCGCGATTCCGCCGTGCGGAGGAGCGCCGTATTCAAATGCCTCAAGAAGGAACCCAAACTGTTCGGCTGCTTCTTCTTTTGTGAAGCCAAGCAGTGTAAACATTTTTTCCTGAATATCCTTTTCAAAAATACGGATCGATCCGCCGCCAAGCTCATAGCCGTTTAAGACGAGGTCATAGGCTTGCGCTTTCATGTCCTCAGGCGCTGTTTCAATCAGCTCAAGGTCTTCACGGACAGGCATTGTAAACGGATGGTGCGCTGCGTAAAAACGGCCTTCCTCGGCATCATGCTCTAAAAGCGGCCAGTCAATCACCCATAAGAAATTGAAGAGGTTTTCGTCAATGAGTCCGCGTTCTTTCCCAAGCTTTAAGCGCAGGGCGCCGAGTGATGCGGCAACAACTTCGAATTTATCCGCTCCGAACAGCAGCAAGTCACCCTCAGCGGCTTCAAGCGCTTCAATTAACTTAGACTGCTTTTCATCATCAAAGAATTTGGCGATTGGGCCTTTCACTCCGTCTGCTTCGACCTTCACCCAAGCAAGTCCTTTCGCTCCGTAATTTGCGGCAAACGCACCTAGAGCATCAATGTCTTTTCTTGAGTAATCGCCGGCTCCGCCTTTTACGTTGATGGCTTTGACTACACCGCCGTTTGCCACAGCTGATGAGAACACCTTAAATTCAGTATCTTTTACAATGTCAGATACATCTGTCAAAAGCATGTCAAAGCGAGTATCCGGTTTATCAGAACCGTATTTGTTCATCGCCTCGTCATACGTCATTCGAGGCAGAGGAAGCTTGAGTTCCACACCTTTCGTTTCACGCATAATCTTTGCCATCATATCCTCAGCCAATGACATAATGTCTTCCTGGCTCATAAAGGACATTTCAATATCGATTTGCGTAAACTCAGGCTGGCGGTCCGCACGCAAGTCCTCATCACGGAAACAGCGGGCAATCTGATAATAGCGTTCAACGCCTGAGACCATCAGAAGCTGTTTAAATAGCTGCGGAGATTGAGGCAGCGCATAGAATTCACCTTCGTGCACACGGCTCGGCACCAAATAGTCACGTGCCCCCTCAGGTGTGCTTCCTGTTAAAATCGGCGTTTCAATATCAAGAAACCCTTTTTCATCTAAAAAGCCCCGAGCAGCTCTCGTCACGTTATGGCGCAGCTGGATCGTTTGAAACATAGCCGGTCTGCGCAAATCTAAGTAACGGTGTTTTAAACGCACGTCCTCTGATACATCATCCGCTTGATCAGAAATGGCAAACGGAGGCGTCTTCGCAGCACTCAATACAGTCACTGCATCAGCGTGAATTTCAATCGCGCCTGTTTTCAAATTCTGATTCACTGTGCCTTCTTCGCGCGCAACCACTTTTCCTTGAATATCTAGAACGTATTCGTTTCTGATGCCTTCCGCAATAGCAAGTGCTTCTTTTGATACATCGGGGTTAAAAACGACTTGAACAATACCCGTACGGTCACGCAAGTCAATAAAAATCAATCCGCCGAGGTCCCGTCTTTTTTGGACCCAGCCTTTCAGCGTTACAGATTCGCCAATTGCTTTTTCAGTCATTTCACCGCAATAATATGTTCTTCCAAACAATGCGTTCCACTCCTTATCCCTTTTGGTTTGCTTTCATCACATGTATAAATTCATCAAGAGCCACTTCAATCTGTTCGCCTGTTTTTGCATCCTTTACATTGATTTTGTTTTGAGCAAGCTCATCCTCTCCCAAAATCGCAATAAATCTGGCGTTGAGGCGGTCAGCTGTTTTAAACTGGCCTTTCATTTTTTTATTTTCGTAATCAATCTCACTGGAAATGCCGGCTTCTCTCAGTTTGTACACCAGCGAAACGGAATAATCCTTCGCTTTTTCGCCAAGCGTCACGATATAGCAGTCAATTCCCTGGTCAACCGGCAGTTCTCTTTTTTCAGCATCAATTGCGGCAAGCAGGCGTTCAATGCTCATCGCAAATCCGATGCCGGGCGCCTCTGGTCCGCCGATTTGTTCGACCAATCCGTCATAGCGTCCGCCGCCGGCAAGCGTTGTAATCGCGCCAAAGCCCTCCGCATTGCTCATGATTTCAAATGCGGTATGGTTATAATAATCCAGCCCTCTCACAAGGTTAGGATCAATTTCATAAGAAATGCCGAGATCGTTTAAATATTGCTTCACTTTTTCAAAATAAGCGGCTGATTCTTCATTTAAGTAAGTAAGAATAGAAGGTGCCGATTTCATCAGCTCATGATCCCGGTCCTTTTTGCAATCCAAAATTCTGAGCGGGTTGGTGTGCAGGCGTGACTGACAGTCTGAACAAAATTCCTCGATGCGCGGCTCAAAGTGTTTCACGAGCGCTTCTCTGTAGCTTTTGCGGCTGTCCCGATCGCCAAGACTGTTTATCACAAGCTTGACGTTTTTCAAGCCGGCCTTCTGGTAAATACCCATCGCCAGCGCCATTACTTCAGCATCTATTGCAGGGTCTTTCGAACCGATCGCTTCGATGCCAAACTGATAAAACTGGCGGTAACGGCCCGTCTGCGGACGTTCGTAACGGAACATCGGCCCGACATAATACAGCTTTGTCGGCTGAACAGGATTTGCAAATAATTTATTTTCATTAAAAGCGCGAACTGTTGCAGCAGTTCCCTCGGGGCGAAGCGTCAGGCTTCTGCCTTTGCGGTCCTGGAAGGTGTACATTTCTTTTTGCACAATATCCGTAGACTCCCCGACGCCTCTGGCGAACAGTTCTGTATGCTCAAAAATCGGCGTGCGGATTTCTTTATATTGATAAGTTCGGCAAGTGTCTCTCATGATTTGTTCAACATACTGCCAGCGCTCTGATTCTCCAGGCAGAATATCTTGTGTTCCTCTTGGAATGTTATATCCCATGTGTAGACCTCCTATGTATTCCTTATAAAATATACATTTATCGTCAATGATGAAAATGAAAAAAACTCCCGCCCCTACTATACACTTATAGTAGGGACGAGAGTTATACCCGTGGTGCCACCCTAGTTGGAATATTTTCGTATTCCCGCTCGATCCTTTAACGCAGGTTCACGTTCACTGCCTAATGACGGTATCACGCGTTCAGCAGGAAACCTCCGGAGTGTTGTTTCGAGAAAGACGCAATGGGAGCCGCTTTCAGCCTGGGGCGGTTCCTCTCTAGCCATGCAATCTGACCTACTCTTCTCCATTATTGGTTCAACAATTTAATTTATTATGTACTCGATTTCTATTATAATAATGGCATTGCTGTACTCTGTCAAGCTTTATTCTGGTTGTTTTTCTGCTGTGATGCTTCTTTGGACATAAGACCAAATTCAGTTGCCGTTTCAGTGAGATAACCAATTGTATCTGGATCGGCATGATCACTGAAATGCAGGTTTCCTTCGCCGTCGTGAAATGCACGCCCCATTTTTGGATGATATTTCATGATTTGCACACCTTTTTCATTGTATTTATGCCTAGTATAAACAAATCATTTTATTTTTATTTAAAAATCAGAAAGGACTTTACGATATTAAGAAAGAATGCTTTTTTTTAGATCATTAGAAAGGAGGACACAATGAGCAAGAAACACTTTGTTCTTATTGTATGTATTATCGTCGCCGGGGCGCTTTTCCCGCCATTTTCTGCCGTTACAGCCGCTCAGGGAGAAGCGGTCATCGCAACAGATGAAATGAACGTCAGAAGCGGCCCGGGACTTAGCTACGGCATCATGGCGGAGGTGAAAAAAGGGGAACGCTACCCCATCTTGAAGGAAGACGGAGACTGGGTGCAAATACAGCTTGGTTCCGGAGAAAAAGGGTGGGTTGTCTCCTGGCTTATTACTAAGGAAAAACAGGCAGGCACAAGCTCCACTGACAGCAGTAAAACTGTTACATCAACAGATCCCGATTTACGGATGAGAACAGGCCCTGGTACTTCATACGAAGTCATCGGCAAATTCCCGCAGGGCAGCCAAGCCTCAGTGATTGAAAAGGATTCCGGCTGGGTCAAGATTTCATATCGAAATTCCACCGGATGGGTATCATCCGAATACGTCACATCAGGCAGCGGCAGTTCAGCGTCTGAGGAAAGTGATCAGACAGAATCATCTGGTTCAACAACGGGAACGGTTGGCGTTTCTTCACTGAATGTCAGAGGCTCCGATTCACATGATGCAGCGATTATAACAAAACTATCACGAGGAACGAAACTTACAATCCTCGAAGAGAAAAACGGCTGGCTCCATATTGAAGTGAATGGGCTAAAAGGCTGGGTCGCAAGCCATTACATTGTGACCAGTTCTCACCCGGATGAAAATTCAGCTGATATCAGCAGTTCAGACAGTACCAAAAAAGCCTATATCGTATACGAAGGTACGAATTTAAGAAGCGATGCCTCAACGTCAGCTTCTATCGTTAAACGCACAGCCAAAGGCGATGCGTACACCATTACCGGATCAAAGGGCAGCTGGTATGAAGTAAGACTTGACAATGGGCAGACCGCTTATGTCGCCAACTGGGTTGTGCAGACGTCTAAAAGCGCTGAAGAATCCGGGGAGCCGCCTGTCGCTGATTCCGCTTCCGGAAGCGGGTCGCTGAAAAATAAAGCGATTGTTGTCGATCCGGGGCATGGAGGAAAAGACAGCGGAACAATCGGTTATTCAGGCCAATTCGAGAAAAAACTGACGATCAAAACGGCGCAACTGCTGGCCAGCAAACTTAGATCAGCAGGAGCAGACGTGTATGTGACACGGCAGGATGATACATTTGTCAGCTTACAGTCACGAGTCTCGACGTCTCATTACCGCAACGCAGACGCCTTCATCAGCATTCATTACGACAGCTTTGCGGATACTTCTACAAGGGGCAGCACAGCTTATTACTACAGTCCTGCAAAGGATCAAAATCTGGCAGCAGATGTACACTCTGAAGTGGTTAAGCGATCTTCAATTCCTGACCGCGGGGTACTATTCGGAGATTATTATGTGCTCCGCGAAAACAAACAGCCCGCTATGTTGTACGAGCTAGGATATGTAAGCCATCCGCAGGAAGAAGCCATTGTACATAGCAATTCATACCAAGAAAAAGTAACAGACGGAATTGAGAGCGGATTGGAGAAATATTTTCAATAAAAAAAGCTGCCAAAAGGCAGCTTTTTTTATTTTGAATCCATAATCAATGTAACCGGTCCGGAGTTTGTGAGCTTTACATCCATCATAGCGCCGAATTTTCCGGTTTCTACTTTGATTCCTTTTTCACGAAGCAAGTCATTCCATTTTTCATAAAGGCCCAAAGCCTTATCAGGTTTTGCGGCGTTCATGTAGTTCGGGCGCCGTCCTTTTCTCGTATCTCCGTAAAGCGTAAACTGTGAAACAGACAAAACCTCTCCGCCTGTATCCAGAAGCGACAAATTCATTTTTCCATCATTGTCATCGAAAATGCGAAGATTCACCATTTTTTCCGCTAAGTAAGCAGCATCCTCTTCTGTATCATCGTGAGTAATGCCAACCAGGACCATAATGCCTTGTCCAATTTGGCCGATCACATCTCCATCAACGGTTACGCTTGCTTCTGTTACTCGCTGAACGACTAATTTCATTTTCTGACTCCTTTAATTCATGACGCGGCGCACAGAATAGATATCCCTTATTTGCTTAATGCGCTCGACGACTTTATGCAGATGATTGATGTTCTGGATAAAAATAGCCATATGAATGGTTGCCACTTTGTTTCGGTCCGATTTGCCAGAGACAGAAGAAATATTTGTTTTCGTTTCATTCACTGCCTGAAGCACCTCGTTAAGCAATCCGCGGCGATCATACCCAAGAATCTCGATCTCAACATTGTATTCCTTGCGTTTTTGCACCTGTGACTCATGTTCCCACTCTACGGGGATCAGCCGCTCCTGCGCTTCATTCGTTTTGACATTCGGGCAGTCGTCGCGATGGACGGAAACCCCTCTGCCTTTTGTAATAAAACCGACAATATGGTCACCAGGCACAGGATTGCAGCATTTCGATAAACGCACAAGAAGATTGTCGATCCCCTTGACGCGAACGCCAGCTTCACGCTTTCTTCCTTGCGGATACGGTTTAGGCTCAGCAGTGACATCCTGAACAATTTTTTCTTGTTCTTCCTGATCACGCTGTTTTCTTTCTTTTTCCGTCAGCCGGTTCGCCACCTGCAGGGCTGTGATGCCATTGTAGCCGACCGCTGCATACATGTCTTCTTCATTTGAGAAATTAAATTTATCTGCAACTTTTTGGATGTTCTCCGGTGTCAGGACGTCCTTCACTTCAAAGTCCAGATTTTTAATTTCTTTTTCAACCAATTCCCGGCCTTTTTCGACATTTTCTTCGCGCCGCTGTTTCTTAAAGAATTGACGGATCTTATGCTTCGCCTGTGAGGTTTGAGCAAGTTTCACCCAATCCTGGCTCGGACCATAGGAATGCTTGGAGGTGAGAATTTCAACGATATCACCTGTCCGGAGCTTATGGTCAAGGGTCACCATTTTTCCGTTGACCTTCGCACCGATTGTTTTATTGCCGATTTCAGAGTGAATCCGGTAAGAGAAATCAATTGGGACAGAACCGGACGGAAGCTCGATGACATCTCCTTTTGGCGTAAAGACGTACACCATATCCGAGAACAAATCGATTTTGAGCGATTCCATAAATTCTTCGGCATCTGTTGATTCATTTTGGAATTCCAAGATTTCGCGGAACCATGAAAGCTTTTTCTCAAATGTTGCGCTTTCACTCGCTGCTTTTCCTTCTTTATAAGCCCAGTGAGCCGCAACCCCGTATTCCGCGATTTCATGCATTTCAAAGGTGCGGATCTGCACTTCCAGCGGGTCGCCTTTAGGCCCTATAACTGTTGTATGAAGCGATTGATACATGTTCGGCTTCGGCATTGCGATATAATCTTTGAACCTGCCGGGCATCGGCTTCCAGCATGTATGAATAATGCCGAGCACCGCGTAGCAGTCCTTTATGCTGTTCACGAGAATCCGGACAGCAAGCAGATCATAAATTTCGTTGAATTGCTTATTTTGCAGCACCATTTTTCTATAGATACTGTAAATATGCTTCGGCCGGCCTGAGAAGTCAGCCTTAATGTTGACTTCTTCGACACGTTTTTTCACCTCATTGACAACCTCGTCGACATAAAGCTCGCGTTCTGCGCGTTTTTTCTTCATGAGGTTGACAATTCTGTAATATTGCTGAGGATTCAAATAACGGAGCGCCGTATCTTCCAGTTCCCATTTAATCTTTGAAATCCCGAGGCGATGAGCCAAAGGAGCAAAGATTTCCAGCGTTTCATTAGAAATTCTCCGCTGTTTTTCTTGGGGAAGATGTTTCAGTGTCCGCATATTGTGAAGACGATCCGCCAGCTTGATCAGTATGACCCGGATATCTTGAGCCATAGCGACAAACATTTTGCGATGATTTTCCGCCTGCTGTTCCTCTTGAGATTTATATTTAATTTTACCGAGCTTCGTTACACCGTCCACAAGCATTGCCACTTCCTCGGAGAATGCTTCCTTCAGGTCATCAAGCGTCACATCAGTATCCTCCACTACATCATGCAGAAATCCGCCCGCGATTGTGGATGGATCCATTTCAAGATCAACGAGAATTCCCGCAACCTGAATCGGATGAATAATGTAAGGCTCACCTGATTTGCGGTATTGCTCGCGATGAGCATCTTCAGCGTACAGGTATGCTTTTTCGACAAATGCGATATGCTCATCGGATAGATAACTGCGCGCTTTATCAATAACTTGCTCGGCAGTCAATACTTGTTCGTTCGCCATGGAATCACCTTTTTTAAAATGTAAACTGTATTGTAGTTTATTATCAAGAAAAAAACGATAGATGTAAAGAGCAGAAGTTCAAATCACCAAATAATATATCAAATAAATGCAAAACAATAGGAAAAAAGCACCCTGTATCGAGTGCTTTTTCCTTTATGAGGTTATCTTTAGTATTTCATTAATGTTAAGATGTCATAATTATCAAGTTTATTTCTGCCATCAAGGTAAGAAAGCTCGATTAAGAAAGCGATACCAGCTACAATGCCGCCAAGCTCCTCGACAAGTTTGATTGTTGCTTCAATTGTGCCGCCTGTTGCAAGCAGGTCATCTGTAATAAGCACACGCTGGCCCGGTAAGATCGCATCTTTGTGGATCGTTAATACGTCTTTGCCATACTCCAAACCGTAATCCACTTTGATGACCTCACGCGGCAATTTGCCTTCTTTGCGCACCGGTGCAAAACCGACGCCAAGCGCGTAGGCAACCGGACAGCCGATAATAAAGCCGCGTGCCTCTGGACCGACAACCAAATCAATTTGTTTTTCTTTCGCATATTCAACAATTTGATCTGTTGCATAGCGATAGACATCGCCTTTATCCATCAGTGTCGTAATATCTTTAAATTGCACGCCCTCTTTCGGGTAATCCGGTACAATTGTTACGTATTGTTTTAAATCCATCTGTTTTATGTCCTCCTCGTACTTTCATAAGCCTCTGAATCTTGTTTCATCAGCTTATTCAGCCATTCCTTCAGCTCTTCAGCCGCAGAATAATTCAGCTTTTGATCCAGCTCCATCAGCTGCTGTTTTGCTTGATATGTTTGCGAGTCTGTTAAATCGCGTTTTTTCGCTCCGCTTATTACAGACAGCACACCATTCTCTATTTTAACAAAACCGAGATCAAAAAACACCTTTGTCATGAAATTGATTGTTTCAACCGACCAGCCTTTATGCCTCGCAAGCTCTGAGCCGTGTTTATTCAAGTCAAAAGTGCCTCTTTTCAGCAAGAATGCATAATACCATTTAAAGTGGTCTCTTGCCGGAAAAGATGATAAAAAGTGTTCCTCATGATTGAGAAAGATGAAATAAATCCGCTCAGGCGCTTTGCCTTCCAGCAAACGTGCGAGCATGTCCAGCGAAGGCGGAGAATCCAGTAATACAATATATGCATTGTCAAGTTCACATGCCTTCGCTTGGTCTTCAGAACTGATAACGTGCACGTCATGGCGAAAATCTTCAGACTGAAGAAGCGCTTTGGTTTCTTCTTTGAAGGAGACAATGACTCGTTTATCAGACGGAAGGGCGGAAACCGTATCTTTCCACGTGCGTTTTCCTCTTAAGTCAAACAACTGCCATTCAGCAACAGCCGCATCCTTGATCATCAGCTGAGGTTTTTTTCTATTATTCCATTCGTTGATCGACATTTCGCCAACAATCGAAATTTTTGAGCCGGGCACAATATTTTCCTCAAGCTCGCCTTTATTGAAACCGACGCAGTCAAGCTGGGAGGAATCGTTTCTAATCGTCATTTTGACATGATTTTTATTCGCCCCGATTTTGCGGACATCTTCCAGCACTGCGTTTTCTACCATCACATGCGGTTTCGGGTTCAGCATGCCGAAGGGAGAAAGCAGATTCATCTCTGTGATGCTTTCAACCGTAATGTCCTCCACGCTGCATACGAGGTCTACTTCCTGTACAGGAATAAAATCTTCTTCCGTAAGCGTTTGGTCAGCTATCTCATTCAGCCTGTTCCGCAATTCCGGCACATCCTCGGCATTCAGCGTCATGCCAGCCGCCATTGGATGGCCTCCAAAGTGCGGAAGAATATCTTTGCATTCAGAAAGGCTTTCAAACAAATTAAATCCCCTAATGCTTCGTGCCGAACCTTTGGCGATCCCTTTTTCATCATCAATTCCAAGCACAATGGCCGGGCGGTAAAAACGGTCTACAAGCTTTGAAGCTACAATTCCGACGACTCCGGGATTCCACCCTGCTTTTGCCACGACAATCGCAGTTTGATTAAGCCCTTCTTGTTCAACCATTTCAATCGCTTCATCCGTCATTTTACTGACCATCTTTTGCCGTTCTTTATTAAGCTGATCGATTTCAGCGGCAAGCTCTTCCGCTTCAAACGGGTCCTCTGACATCAACAGATGAACAGCAGGATCGGCCTGTTCAATTCTTCCGACTGCATTCAGTCTCGGTGCGAGCTGAAATCCGACGGTTTCTTCGTTCGCTTCTCCGATGTCTCCGCCTGAGAGCTTAATCAGCTCTTTTAAGCCAAGCCGGTTCGTCCGCCGGAGCTTTTCGAGACCTAATGTTGCAATTAATCTGTTTTCATCATGCAGCGGAACTAGATCGGCAATGGTGCCAATTGCCGCCAGGTCAAGAAGTTCATCTGGCCATTCGCCCAATAATGCGTGGGCAAGCTTAAACGCTACTCCCACTCCTGCAAGCTCCTTAAAAGGATAGGTGCAGCCAGGCTGCTTCGGGTGAACGATCGCATGAACATCCGGAACCTCTGGTCCAGGCTCATGGTGGTCGGTAATGATGACATCTAAGCCAAGTTCCTTTGCTACCTTCGCTTCATGGACAGCGGCAATCCCCGTATCAACCGTAATAATGAGTGAGAAGCCCCGTTCTTTAATCGAACGAAACGCCTGTTCATTGGGGCCGTAGCCTTCTTTAAACCGGTCAGGTATATAAAAATCAACTTGCGCTGAAAGCTTTTGCAAAGTGTGCAGCATCACTGACGTACTGGTAACTCCATCGGCATCATAATCGCCATATATCATAATCTGTTCTTGTTGTGAAATCGCCTGTTTTATTCGTTCAACCGCTTCTTTCATCCCCTTCATCTCATAGGGATCATAGAATTCGGCATCCTTTGTATGTAAAAACAGTCTCGCGCTTTCTGCCGTATCAAAGCCTCTTTTTACAAGCAGCGACGCAACAAGAGGTGTTATGTCCAATTGTTCTGTGAGTGATTTGACCTTTTCCTGATCTGGTCTCTGGATTTCCCATCGCATTTTTGACGCTAACATAAATTCACCCCTCAACCACCCTATTATACTAGAGCAGGCTGAGGGGTTTCAAATATAATTCGAAAACTAGTCTTTTTTCTCAATAATGGCGGATGCATCCTGTGTGTCGGCTTGGACATCATTCAAATGAGCATCCTCTTTGTTATGTATCACGTCCTGTGCGGTTTTGTTTTCTTTCCGCAGCGCTTTTATTTCTCTCTTTAACTTCATGACTTGAAAAATCCCGGCAGAAAAAACGATCAGCGCCCCCATCAGTACTGAACCTAAAATGACGAGAATAAGCGGCCACTCTGATCTGCCAAACAGGTAATCAACTTCTACGGATCTTACATTAATGACTGCGAAAACAGCGACAAGCAATGTAAAAATAAGTGCAAATATAATCGTCCATTGTTTGTTCATTCGATTCCCCCCCAAACCTCATTTATTGAGGTTAGTTTCCCTATTCACCTTGGTTTTAAACATAGCTTGACGCGAGGTCAAGCCCCCAATGCAGTTAATTTTTCACGAATCAGCCTCTTCAGTCCTTCTCTCTCTCCAGAGATGACGAGTGTATCTCCTTCTTCTATCACTGTTTCAGATCCAGGATTCAATTGCTTTTTCTGATTCTTCTTTAATATAGCAATGACAGTCGCTTGATATTCCTGCCGCACGTCCAAATCACCGATGGTCTTGTGAACGGCTGGTGCTCCAGCTTCTGCTTTAAACCATTCTATGATCAAATCGTCAAGAGCTACTTCCACGGTTTCTAACGCTTTCGGTTTATATGCCATCCCGCCCAGAATCGCAGAAATCTGCCTCGCTTCCGCATCATCAAACTGTACGGATGTCACACATTCTTCATGATCATTTTCGTCAAAATAATACAGCTCTCTTCTGCCGTCGTCATGAATAATAATTGATATTTTATCTTGGTTTCTGGTGACAATCTCAACTTTTTGCCCGATACCCGGCAGCTCCGACTCGCGAACCTTCATAGCCAAACCCTCCCACATATATGAAAACCTGTCACAAATCCTCTTCACACCATTTATATGTTTAATTGTAAGCGTATGTCATTATAGCAAATGTCTATTTTAAGATCAATCAAACGCCAAAAAATCAGGCTGCCCATAAAGGACAGCCTGACCATTTACTCTATTGTTCCGTACCTTTTTTTAATTCTTTCCCTTTCCAAACAAGCCAAATTTGCGCGGCAATGTAGAGGGATGAATAAACACCTGTTAACAGCCCAACCAATAGAGCGATTGAGAAGTTTGTAATAGAAGATGCCCCAAAGATCAGCAGTGTTATGACTACAATTACTACAGTTAATACAGTATTAACGGATCTTGTAAAGGTTTGCTGCAAGCTGAGGTTTACGATATGGCTCAAATCGGCAAACGTTTTCGGCTTGCGCTTTTTCATATGCTCGCGAACCCTGTCAAATGTAACGATTGTATCGTTAATTGAATAACCGACAATCGTCAGAACGGCTGCAATAAAGGTAACATCTACCTCCAGCCTTGAAATGCTGAAAAATGTGATGATAAAGAAAGCATCATAAAGCAGTGAAACAATTGCAGCAATTGCCATTTTGTACTCGAATCGGATGGAAACGTAAATAATGATTCCGATTGAAGCAATGGCTACTGCGTACAATGCGTTTCTCGCCAGCTCTTTACCAACAGTAGGTGACACCGTGCTGACATTCGGCTCGGCTCCGTACTTGTCTTTAAAGTAATCTTTCACTTTTGCAATGGTTTCTTTATCAGGCACTCCTACAAAGCGGGCAACACCAATATTGCTCTTTTCGCCTGACAAGACAACCGTGTCAGGTTCCATGCCAAGTGATGCAAAGTCCTTCTCCACCTGCTCTGTCGTCAGCTTATGGTCACTTTGCACTTCAATCCGTGCGCCGCTCGCAAAGTCAATGCCCAAATTCAGCTTAAATACAAGCAGAATAATAATCCCGGCAACGGTAACTGCACTTGAGAAAATAAAGAAAATTTTTCGTTTGCTCGTAAAATCCCATTTTTGGAACGGCGTATACGGTTCTGTATTTTCATCTGTGTCCTGGATGTCCACAATATGTTTCTTTTTGACGCCAAACCAGCCTTTTTTGCGGTCTAACCATCTGCTTTCCACAAGAAGCGAGAGCAGAAATCTTGATAAGAAGACTGCGGTAATAAAGCTTGTCAGTATCGACAGTATCAGCATTGTCGCAAACCCTTTAACAGAGCTTGTCCCAAAGGCAAAGAGCACAACCGCTGCAATAATGGTTGTAATATTCGCGTCAAAAATCGTCGCAAATGACCGTCTGTTTCCTGAGCGGAAGGCAGAACGGACTGACTTTCCTAGTTTGAGCTCTTCCTTAATCCGCTCATAGGTGATGATGTTGGCATCTACAGCCATCCCAACGCCTAAAATGAGTGCGGCTATTCCCGGAAGAGTGAGAACAGCGTTCATCCAGTCAAAAATCTGGAGTGTAATGTATACATAAACTGATAGCGTAATCACCGCAATCAATCCTGGCAGGCGGTAATAGAAAAGCATAAATAGGAAAATAATAGCGATTCCGATAATACCTGCAAATACCGTATCATGCAGCGCCTGCTGTCCGAATTGTGCGCCTACTGATGTTGAGTATTTTTCAGTCAGTTTCACAGGCAGCGCCCCGGCATTTAAAATGCTGGCTAAATCTTTCGCTTCCTGGACTTTAAAATGTCCTTCGATTTTTACATCTTTTGTGTTTAATTCCTGGCTTACATTCGGAGCGGAAACATATTTAGGGTTCTCTTTCTGAACTTCTTTTTTAAAGGAGTCACCTTTTTCGTAATCCAGCCAAATAACAAGCTGGTTGTTCGGCGCCATGTTCATGACCTTTTTCGTCACTTCTCCGAATTTATCAGCATCTTTCAATTTGATAGTGACAATCGGTTCATTTGTTGTACTATCATAAGTTTGTTGTGCGCCGTTTTCGACGAGATCCGCACCATTCAGCAATTCTTTATCATTTGCATCTCTGAAAGAAAGCTGAGCCTCAGTCGCAAGAATTTCCCGCGCTCTGTTTTGGTTTGTCACACCAGCGAGCTGAACACGAATCCGGTTATTTCCTTCAATTTGGATGTTCGGTTCACTGACACCGAGGACATTCGCCCTGCGGTTCAAAGCCTCTACTGTGCTGACCAGAACGTCTTTTGTGATTTTGTCACCTTTTTTTACAGGCTGTACGTCATACAGCACCTCAAATCCGCCTTGCAAATCCAATCCTAACGTAATATTGTTTGCAGCAGGCTTTGTAAAGTAGCCCAGCCCCGTGCCAATCAATAGAACGAAAAGGAAAAACGCAATCAAGCGTCCTTTTTTCATTATGTATATCCTCCCTTAAACCTATGCAGATCAACTGCTACCTCAGTAGTTCTTCCAATGCTTCCTGACCTTCTTCACTGCCCAGCCAATTAGACGTTTTAAATGACTCAACAGTTGCATAGTTCATAAATTCTCCAATTTTCACTGATAAAATATCTCTTGTCAGTTCATAGATGTGCAATTCCGATTTCTTTTTCCACTTCTTGTTTTTTAAGTATGACCACAAACTATCGAGTTCAACATCATCATATCCCAGAATCTTAAACTCTTCCAGTTTGCTGTAAAGAAACGGCCTTACGTGGTCTTTATATAGATCGGCTGGATGCTTATCCACGAATTCCACGCTCCTTTTTTATTGTTTTTCAAGAAGACTTGTCATGCTTGGACGATATATACGCATATCTTTATTGTATATGATTCCAGGTAGTTTGAGAAGGCAGGGGGTAAAAATGGCGAAACAGACGTTTTTAAAGGGCACTCTTATCCTTATCGCAGCAGGGATGGTCACAAGAATGCTCGGCTTTGTCAACCGGGTGGTCATCGCCCGTTTCATAGGCGAAGAAGGGGTCGGGCTCTATATGATGGCAGCTCCTACCTTTTTCTTAGCCACTACATTAACTCAATTCGGTCTTCCCGTCGCAATCAGTAAGCTAGTCGCTGAAGCCAGCGCACGCGGAGATCATCAAAAAACGAAAAATATTTTAGTCATGTCTCTTACCATCACTGGGATTCTCAGCCTAATTTTCACACCGTTGTTTTTATTTTTCGCCCCGGTCATGGCGGAAACCATGCTGACAGATCAGAGGACGCTGTACCCCCTCTTGGCCATTACTCCGGTCGTGCCGATTATCGCCATATCCAGTGTGCTGAGAGGGTATTTTCAAGGAAAACAAAATATGAACCCGCTTGCCGTTTCACAAGTCCTAGAACAAGTCATCCGTATTTCTCTCGTGGCTGTATGCACGACGATTTTTCTCCCTTACGGAATTGAATATGCCGCAGCGGGAGCCATGCTTTCTTCAGTTGCAGGAGAGCTGGCGTCACTCGTTTATTTATTCATTTGTTTTAAATTTAAAAAGACAATTAAAATCAGAAAACATTTTTTTCAATCGATTAAAAATGGAAAAGAAACTTTTTCCCAATTAATGAGTGTCTCCCTTCCTACAACCGGCAGCCGTTTTATCGGCAACCTTTCATGGTTTTTTGAACCCATTGTTGTAGCACAAAGCCTTGCAATTGCCGGAGTGGCGACAGTTGCGGCAACAAAGCAATACGGGGAACTGACCGGCTTTGCCATGACGCTGCTGACTCTGCCCAGCTTTATTACATATTCTTTGTCGACCGCGCTTGTTCCTGCGATAAGTGAAGGAATGGAACAGAAAAAACTTCAGGTGGTTGAATACCGATTGGAGCAGGCCATGCGGCTGTGCCTGCTTAGCGGGGGCATTTCAGTTGTGATTTTATATGTGTTTGCGGATGAGCTGATGAGCGTGATGTATGGGTCCTCAGGCGCAGCCGTGTTTATAAAAGTCATGGCTCCGTTTTTTCTACTTTATTATTTCCAGGGTCCGCTTCAGGCTGTGCTGCAGGCGCTCAATTTAGCAGGGGCCGCAATGATGAACAGCTTGATCGGAGCTCTTGTGAAAACAGGCCTCATTTTCGTCCTTGCCACGAGACCGTCTCTCGGCATCATGGGTGCCGCATTAGCGATTGTAACGGGCATGGTGCTCGTCACCCTTTTGCATGCAGCGACAGTGAGCAAGGTGCTGCCAATCAGCATCAAAATAAAAGAGTACGTGCTCTGCTTCGCGGTTATTTTTATATGCGGGTTCCTCAGCTCTGCTGTCAAACAATATGTGCGCTTCGGAGAGTCAGAGGCTGTGAATGTTGCCGGATGGATTGCGATCAGTGCTGTTTTCTATATCATCTTGCTGCTCGTTTTCCGTTTAATCAAAAAAGATGAGCTTCGCCGCATCCCTGTTATCGGACGCCTGATTGTCCGATGAAGATCAGGGGCGGTGCCCATCTTTTTCATCAATAAAAAATTCACCGTCAGTAAACGAACAAAATGATATACCTGAAGGACTCGTGTATCCCTGTTTCAATAAATTCTCCTCAAGCCACTTGCTATCTTTGCCGATCCTAGCCAGGTTCTCAGTTTGAATGTCACCGTCAATGATAAGCGGCATCTCCAGCTGTCTATGTTCATCATCTTTCTGTTTTTTTACGACAGTCAATTTGCCTGACGGCTCTAATATAGCAAATGATACATCAGCTACTCTTTCGACATTATTTTCTCTAAGCTGAACCATCAAATCATCAAAATTATAACGCTGTGATTTCATAGCGTCTTCGTCAATTTTTCCGTATTTAATGATAATGGTCGGCTTGCCGTCAAGCAGCTGACGAATACGCCGGTTTTTTAAGGATAGGTATGCAAACGTCACTTGGATCATCATTAGCACAAGCATTGGCAAAATGGTATGAAACAGATGGTCATCTACGTTTTCTATGGCCAGGACGGCAATTTCAGCCATCATGATAAAGACAACGAGATCTAATATACTAAGCTCTCCGATTTCCCGCTTGCCCATGAGACGAAAAATAATCAGGATCACAAAATATAATATGACTGTGCGAAACGTTATAGTAAGAAGCTCTTCCATGATGCACCTCCAACTCATCATAGCATGCAACAAAACAAACGATTTATGTAAGAAAAAGTGATCGTATTTCATAAAGCTTTTACGTCTAATTCACGGATCTAGGGAATACATTTTTACAAAGACGAGCCATCAGCATGTCTGAAGCTTTGTTTAATAAGAACAGAAGCCTTTATAGATAGGCAGGGAGGAGAAATTCATGGAGGAAACGAAACAAGTTGGAAAAGGCATACTCTACGGCTTAATCGCCATATTTTCAGCCATGCTCCTAACGAGTTTAGCCGTTTCACTTTTACTGACAGCAACCTCGCTTGAAGAATCATCATTCAACTGGCTGATCACCGCCGTATCATTCCTTTCTTTGTTTATCGGCGGATTCATATCTGGCGGGAAAGGGAAGGAAAGAGGCTGGCTGATTGGGGCATTGACTGCTTTGAGCTTTTCCTTGATTATTTTACTGTTTCAATATTTAGGATTCGGAAAAACATTTACAGTAGAACAATTGCTCTTCCATCTTGGCTTTTTAGGCGTATGTATGCTTGGCGGTATTTTCGGAGTGAATTTGAGAGGAAGCAGATCTTCCTCATAAAAAAAGAGCGGGGGCTACCCGCTCTTTTTTGTTTGCTATGTATGAACTCCTGCTGTTATTCAGCAGCAGAAGTTTCTCTGATCGCGCGGCGGTCGAAAGTAAGACGTGTGTTATCACCAGTCTTAATGACGACTTTGCTTTCGTCGATAGAGTCAACTGTACCGTGCAATCCACCGATTGTCACGACTGAATCGCCTTTTTTCAGTTCCTCCTGCATTTGACGCACAGCTTTTTGCTGCTTCTGCTGTGGACGGATCAGCAAGAAATAAAGAACCGCAAACATTAAAATAATAGGAACGATTGTACCTAAAGTACCTGTCATCTTTTTCCCCCCTTTCTGAAACAAACTTGCCATTATGGCTTTTTATATTAGAAGCTTTTCGCATTTGGCTTATTATAGCCGTAACGCTCAAAGAACTCTTCTCTGAAATCACCCAGACGATCCTCGCGAATAGCCTGTCTTACCTGCTCCATTAAGTGTAACAGAAAATGAAGGTTATGGTAAGTTGTTAATCGGAGTCCAAACGTTTCATTGCAGCGAATCAAGTGTCTGATATACGCCCGTGTGTAATTTTTGCATGTGTAGCAATCACATTCTTCATCAATCGGACGGAAGTCTCGCTCAAATTTTGCGTTTTTCATATTGAGCCGGCCTTCAGCAGTAAACACCGTGCCGTTCCGTGCAATACGGGTAGGCAGCACACAGTCAAACATGTCTACTCCGCGGATCGCTCCGTCAATCAGAGCATCTGGAGAACCAACTCCCATCAGATACCTCGGCTTATCCTTCGGTAAAAGCGGAGTCGTAAATTCAAGCACCCGGTTCATAACGTCTTTCGGTTCACCCACGGACAATCCACCTATAGCATATCCCGGAAAATCAAGGGAAATCAAGTCTTTCGCGCTTTGTGTACGCAAATCTTCGTATTCTCCCCCTTGAACAATACCAAACAGGCCTTGCTCGTCCTGACGGGCATGGGCATTCAGACAACGTTCGGCCCAGCGGCTTGTCCGCTCAACTGACCGTTTCATGTAATCGTATTCTGCCGGATATGGAGGGCATTCATCAAATGCCATCATAATATCAGAGCCGAGTGCGTTTTGGATCTCCATCGCTTTTTCCGGGGATAAAAACAGCTTATCTCCATTTAGGTGATTGCGAAAGTGAACCCCCTCTTCCTCTATATTACGAAACTTGCTTAATGAAAAGACCTGAAAACCGCCTGAATCTGTTAAAATTGCGCGGTCCCAGTTCATAAATTTATGGAGTCCGCCAGCTTCTTTTACAATATCGTGCCCCGGCCGGAGCCATAAGTGATATGTGTTGCTTAAAATGATGCCAGCGTCCATTGCCTTTAGCTCTTCAGGCGCCATTGTTTTAACTGTCGCCAGTGTGCCGACCGGCATAAAAACAGGCGTTTCAAAGGAGCCATGGGGAGTATGCACTCTGCCCAGGCGCGCCCCTGTTTGTTTGCATTCTTTTATAAATTCATAGCGTATTGGTTGTTCAGCCACTTTTTATGAGGCCTCCTGTTCTCAAGTTATATAATCAGCATTGCGTCGCCGAAGCTGAAGAAACGGTATTCTTCTTCAACCGCATGGTTATACGCACGCAGGACGTTTTCTCTGCCTGCAAGCGCACTGACCAGCATAATCAATGACGATTTCGGCAAATGAAAGTTTGTAATCATTCCGTCAATGCCTTTGAATTCATAGCCTGGATAAATAAAAATAGATGTCCATCCGCTTGATGCTTTAAATCGCCCATCATGTTCACCGGCAATCGTTTCAAGCGTGCGGGTTGAGGTCGTGCCGACAGAAATAATCCGTCCGCCCTTTTCCCTTACGCTGTTTAAAGCCGCGGCCGTTTCTTCTGACATTTGATAGAACTCTGCATGCATATTATGCTCTTCCACTTCATCGGCACTGACCGGACGAAACGTTCCGAGTCCGACATGCAGTGTGATGAACTCAATTTGAACGCCTTTGTCCTTTAGCTGCTGTAAAATGTCTTCCGTGAAATGAAGGCCGGCTGTAGGAGCAGCGGCAGATCCAATTTCTTTTGAAAACACCGTTTGGTAGCGTTCTCTGTCATCAAGCTGTTCCTTAATATATGGCGGAAGCGGCATTTCTCCGAGTGATTCCAGCACCTCATAAAAAATACCGTCATAATGGAACTCAACTTTTCTGCCGCCATGCTCCAGCTCTTCCGTGCAGACAGCTTTTAATCTACCGTCTCCAAATGTTACAACGGTTCCTTTTTTTACCCGTTTTGCCGGTTTGACGAGTGTTTCCCACCTGTCACCGGCTTCCTGTTTCAGCAAAAGCAGTTCTACTTTTGCCCCTGTATCCTCTTTTGTTCCGAATAACCGGGCAGGCAAAACGCGGGTATTGTTCAGGACAAGACAATCCCCTTCTTTAAAGAAACTGATAATCTGTTTAAACGAGCTGTCTGTCAGCTCTCCTGTATGTTTATCAAGCACCATCAGCCTTGAAGCGTCACGCTGTTCCAATGGCACCTGTGCAATTAAACGTTCCGGAAGTTCAAAATCAAATAAATCAACTTTCATAATTTCACCTTTATTCTAGTCTTTTGTTATTTCATTCTGCCGAAAAGATTAAGCAAGATTGATAATACCACACTTATGATAATACAAGTGACAACCGGGAAGAAAAACGTGACATTTCCTTTTTTCACAAAAATATCTCCCGGCATCTTGCCAACAAAATGCAAAATTGCTCCGATGATAAGCAAAACAGCACCAAGAATCATAATGATCTTAGGAAATTCAGTCATATCGGGGGGCCTCCATTTGAAAATGATGATAAACGGCCGGTGTGACGATCCTTCCCCGCGGCGTTCTCTGGATAAAACCGATTTGCAGAAGATACGGTTCGTACACATCTTCAATCGTATGCGGTTCTTCGCCAATCGTGGCTGAAATCGTATCTAGCCCCACTGGACCGCCGTTAAATTTTTCGATCATTCCCATCAGCAGCTTGTGATCAATGTGATCCAAGCCGAGACGGTCAACTTGAAGCCGCTCCAAAGCGTCCTGAGAAATCTCTTCTGTAATCCGGCTGTCGCCTAACACCTGTGCAAAATCCCGGACCCTTCTCAGCAGGCGGTTCGCCACCCGCGGCGTTCCTCTTGATCTTCTGGCAATCTCAAGCGCTGACGGCTGATCAATTTCAACCTCAAACACATCAGCCGTTCTCGTAACAATATCAGCCAGCTCTTCTTGTGTATAATACTCAAGCCGCGACATAACGCCGAATCGATCTCTTAACGGCGCAGTCAAAAGCCCTACTCTTGTCGTGGCGCCGATCAATGTAAAAGGCGGAAGATCAAGACGGACTGAACGGGCAGAAGGCCCTTTTCCAATGACAATATCAAGACAAAAATCTTCCATTGCCGGATAAAGCACTTCTTCAATCGATCTGTGCAGCCTATGTATCTCATCGATAAATAATACATCCCCCGGCTCGAGCGCCGTTAATATCGCAGCCAAATCACCCGGTCTTTCAATCGCAGGGCCCGAAGTGGTCCGCAACTCCACTCCCATTTCGTTGGCAACGATGGAAGCAAGCGTCGTTTTTCCGAGCCCAGGCGGACCGTACAAAAGAACATGATCAAGCGTTTCCTGTCTCATTTTTGCGGCATCTATAAAAACACGCAAATTCTCTTTTACCTTATGCTGCCCGATATATTGAACCAGGCGCTGAGGCCTCAGGCTTTGCTCTATCACTGATTCATGGTTGTCTGCTTCACTTGAGACGAGCCGTTCATCCATGAACATCACCTTACTTCAATAGTTTTTGTAATGCTTTTTTTACGTATTGGTCTGTTGTCAGACCAATATCCTCTTTTAAGTGAGGAAGTACCTTTTTGATTTCTTTTTCGGCATAACCGAGTACCCTGAGGGCCTCGAGTGCTTCTTCAAGCGCCGTTTCTGCCGTTTGTTTATCAAGTCTTTCTTCATGATTGAACAGGTTCTCAATCATTTCAGGCACGACGTCAGCCAGCTTTCCTTTTAAATCAAGGATAATCTGGCGCGCAGTTTTTTTGCCGACGCCTGGGAACTTGACTAAAAAGGCTTCATCTTCATTTTCAATTGCTTGAATGACCGCTCCCGGGTCACCTGAACCCAGAATGGCGAGTGCCCCTTTTGGACCGATACCGGTCACATTTAACAGCTTTGTAAAGAGCGCTTTTTCCTCCCTTGTTGAAAAGCCGTATAGTAAAAACGCATCCTCTCTTACATGATGGTACGTAAAAATGGTTTCTTGACTTCTCTCCTTATATATAAACGGATTTGGCGTAAAAATCTGATAGCCGATGCCGCCGTTTTCTATCACGATATATTGGGGAGAAACATAATCAATCGTCCCTTTAACAAATTCGATCACGAACATTCACCTCTTTGACTGTTCTTCATTGTACCATAAAAACAGCCAAAGGCTTAATGAAAAGTTAACATATGTTCGCTTGTCTTTCATTGTTCCACGAAAAAAAAGACATGAGCACATGTCTTCAATCAGCAGTGGTCACCCGCTGTACGTCTTGATATGTTCTATGACATCTTGAAACTCCGCTTTCGTCCGAAACGGAATGCCTTTTTCGAGATTTTTTTGCATATGGCTCTCCAGTCTTTCTAAGTCAATTTGAAAAAAAGATTGAATGGGTTCAGCATCCGACTCCGGCCGTCCATGAAAGGTGGAAATCACTCCGCTGTCAGAAACGCCGATATACCCATTCACCTTGCTGAGCGGAGAAATATCGTCCACCTGCTTCCGAAATAGAACGTACCCATTTTTCTGTTCGACCAGCGTCCATCCCGCATAATCCGCCCAAAAGTCATCCATGGAGAGCACCTTTTCACGCTTATGCTCGATGCTGACCTCTCCATCCAAATACACTTTTTCAAGCTGCACATGTACCTGCAGCGGTTCATAGTGCTCCACTTCTGCCCCTAACGCGCTGGGAGCACCCATTACAAAAGCTGCGGCTGAGCAAAATAAACCCAGCAACAGATACGCAGTGCTAAACCGTTTCACCTTTTACACCTCTTTGCACATGTTTATGACTAGTCTGACCAAAGAGGCTACTGCTTAACCGTTTTCTCAAAATTTGTTTGCACATTTTTCCTGACAAGCCGTTCTTCTGGATACATATCGGCGTTTCGTTCCGAAATCGTCAGAAACTGTGTCAGGAAAGCACTGAGAAAATATAATGCCGCAAAAATCCATATCACGCCGCCTGCGCCAAGCGGACCGATAAAAAGGCTCACGATGCCGGGAGCAATAAAGGCGCATAGACCCGATCCCAGATTTAACACGGACATGGCAGCACCTTTGTTATCAGGCGCAAGCGTCGGCAAAAGCGCGCTTAACGGAACATATCCGGCCAGTGCCGCACCGTAGCAGCAGGCAATGATCATCAGCACCCAGTACTGATGGCCGATCAATTGCGGCGTGTAATAAAGCGCCAGTGTAAAAATACCGCAGCCGACACCGCCGAACCACATGACTGTATTTCGCCAGCCCAGTTTGTCTCCGACTGCGCCGAAAATGATGTTAAATACAATGTTGACAAAAAACAGCGTTCCCCAAATTTGCAGCCACTCTGAAACAGAATAGCCGTAACGCGCTAAATATGTCGGAAGAAATATCGCAAATCCGAATTGTCCGAGAGCATTAATTGTCTTGACCACGCCGCCGATGCCGACTTTAGGATTTTCAAACATAATTGTAAATGCCTTCGACAGCTCTTTCCATTTCGGCTGATCTTGTTTCTGTACAGGCATAAATTTATCTTTATTAAAAAACAATGCGAGAACTCCGCCTGCTGCCACAAATAAGAGAGCGCTCCAAAGCGTATTGATTTCTCCAATCGCCGGAACCGCATAGCTCGAATAAAACGGCCCAAGCACGTTCAGGCCGCACGTGAACATAAACCAAAACCATCCGACGGCTTTACCAAGGATTTGCTGAGAGGTGCTGTATGATACCCATACTAGAAACGAGTATGCAAACAGCGGGTATCCCAAGCCCCTAAGCGCGTAGCTGCCCAAGAGAACCGGATAGTACATATGAGGAATCGCCCAGCCGATAAAAGCAACTGAACCGAGGATAAAAGCTAGTAAACCGACCGTCATCGTTTTCCTTGGCCCCCAAGTCTGGACAAAGGTTCCTGATAGCCAAGCCGAAATCGTGACCGCAATGCCATACACCGTAAATAGAGAAGCAGATTGCTGCATACTGAGACCGTGATCAACAAGAAAAGGAGACAGCCATCCTTGCTCAAGTCCGTCTCCAACCATAAAGATGACCACACCAATATAACCCCAAATCATGTGAGAAGGAATCCCAATTTTGTTCAGAGCATTTCCTTTAGCATGTGCTGTATTCATGATTTCCACCGCCTACTTTTTCTAAAGTATCAATGGAATGTATATACCCAAGCTTGCTGTATTGTAATCCTTTCTTTCTGAATATTAAAAAACAATTTTTTCAGTATGTTCAATGGTGACAGGCATGCCTAAAGCGAGCGACTGCTGAGCCGCCCTTGCTATTCGTTCCGCCTGAAAGCCGTCATCGCCAGTGCAGGCAGTCTCTCGATTTGTTTGGATGGCTTCTGCAAACTGAAGAATCTCCTCTACATAGGCTTCCTTATAGCGTTCAGGGAAAAAGAAATGCGGTTTATCCTTCATGACAACGTCAGCGGTCGACACTTCTACCGTCGTCGGCCTGCTATTGTCCGCTGCTGCCGAGCCTTTCGTGCCGAAAACCTCGACACGCTGGTCATATCCGTACACAGCTTGACGGCTGTTGTCTATCACACCCATGGCACCGTTTGCAAATGTCAGGGTAATGACAGCCGTATCAATGTCCCCCAGCTCTGCAAAGGACGGATTCACCAAAGCCGCTCCTTTTGCATACACTTCCGTCACTTCACTTCCCATGATGTATCTGGCCATATCAAAATCATGAATCGACATATCGATAAAGAAGCCGCCTGATGTGCGGACATAATCAACATTCGGCGGTTCAGGGTCCCGTGACGTAATTTTTAATAAATGAGGCGTGCCAATTTCACCATTTGAGACAATGGTTTTGATTTTCCTAAAATGAGGGTCGAACCGGCGGTTAAACCCGACTTGCAGCTTAACCCCATGTTTCCGGACAGCCGCAAGTGCCTCCTTCGTTTCATCGGGAGAAAAACTAATTGGTTTTTCACAAAAAATATGTTTTTTCGCCTCAGCTGCTTCTCTGATGATTTGCGTATGTGTGTTTGTTGGCGAACAGATAAAAACAGCGTCAATATCAGGATCAAGTAATAAATCTCTATAGTCAGCGGTTATGTATTCAATGTGGTGACTGGCGGCCCAATCCTGTAAACAGCTTGCAGAAATATCAGAAACCGCTTTTATTTTCATATGAGGAATCCGATGTATATTTTGAACATGAAGTTTGCCGATGCGCCCTGCACCGATAATTCCTGTCACCATCTGTTTCGTCATAGCGTGTTCCCCCTTGAAAGTTTACGAAAGCGCTTTATTTCAAATTAATAGTATCCCATTTGTAAGCGCTTTTCAAGGAGTGGCATAAACGTTTTCATGTCTCTTTTATCACAATCAAAGCTTATAGGTAGCCTTCTTTCCCAAGACCAGATACACTATATTTAGGCTCTTTTTCCTGAACAGTTTTGGATTTTCCTATAAATAACTGCATAAAATAGAGCAAAGAAGGTGAATGAAATGCTGACAAAAGCAGAGGCACTGGCCCATTCAGTCATATACCGCCAAAACAGCAGATTTGATAAAGTCAAAGAGAAACCCGAGGAATTGACATTAATCGGCAAGGGACGAAGCGCCTATGTGTTTGCCATAACAGAAGGTGACCGAAAAATGGCGCTGAAGGTATTCTTTCCGGAGTATCAAGCGACAGCCGTCAAAGAAGCAGCGATTTATGAAAAATTAGCCGGATCCGCATTCTACCCTGACATTTATGAAACTGGTGATTCATTTATTTTAATGGAATATATTAAAGGCGATACTTTTTACAACTGCCTGAAAAAAGGCATCGCGATCAGCGACGATATGATTCAGCAGGTAGAGGACGCACTTTCTGACGCCCGTGCAGCCGGTCTCAACCCGTCAGACATTCATTTGCGCAATCTGATTCTGACAGAATCCGGAGCAGTGCGGGTCATTGATGTCGCGAGATTTGAACAGACAAAAACGTGCACACAGTGGGACGATTTAAAAACGGCGTATCATACGCTTTATAAAAAGCCGATTTTCCCGAAAAAAATCCCGGGCTTTTGGCTTGAGCTTATCGCTTTTTTATATAAAAAAGATTGGTTTCAGAAGCACGTAGCACAACGGAAAAGAAAATATTCTTCATAGAAAAGGCAGCCGCTTATGCGGCTGCCTTTATCATTTTATTTTTACTTTCTGAGAGCAGAAATCAATTTCATTTGTTCAGGCGACAGCTTGATGCGATATCCTCTCACACTCAAATAAACTGCGTCTGAGTTCTTTTCGCTGGAATGACAATATGTGTTTTCCATTTCTGTCTCCCCCACCCTTTATCTATTTTCCTTTATCATACCTGCACTTTATTGAGGAAATTTTAAAGAAATGTAAAGATCGTATAAAATCCTTGATATGGTAAAATGAGAGAAAAAAAGGGAGAGAGTCACATCAAAACACGCAGTAAAGTCCCTCTTATTATATTCTCATGTCTTCTGTTCTTCGGCGGTGCCGTTTATTGGATGTTTTTTTCACTCAAAAACGTTCCGAAAGGCAGCCTCGTACAATCAGTGGAATCGCCGGACGGAAGCTATACGCTAAACACTTATGTATCCAAAAATACCTTAGGCTTAGATGCCGCCAGAGGCGAACTCGTGAATGAAAAAACACTTGTCAAAAAAACAATCTACTGGAATTATCCTGACAGCAGACCAGCTGTTAAATGGTTGAACAACAATACAGTAAAAATCGGCGGCCAGACTACATCTTGATATCGATGAAACTTATGATTGGCGAAAGGATGATCATTGGATTCGTGAGGAACCGCCGCAAGCATCAGTGAGGTAAGATGATGAAAGATCCTTATCGCCTCGCCTTTTATTGCGCAACGGCAGAGCTTGGCTATTTATTTCTCTAGGACTGTTTACCATTGGTGACATGCCTTTTAAACAGAAGCGCGGCGTACTTCATACGCTGCGCTTTTTTTCACCCCATTCACCCCTCTTATGATCATTACACGTTATATAATGTGACAGATTGATTGTAAAAATAGTTCAATTAACCCAAAATCCTCTTTATAAAATGAAATCGAAACGACATGAGGAGGAAGCTTGATGGCAGATTTTGTTGCTAGTTTAAACGCGGTCTTATGGAGTACACCCGTCATTTATACTTTATTAGGAATTGGTTTGATCTTTTCTATTGTGACCCGTTTTTTACAAGTCAGACACATCAAAGAAATGATTGTGCTGATGTTTCAAGGAAAGAGCTCAGAGGCAGGGGTATCTTCTTTTCAAGCATTATCAATCGCGCTGTCCGGCAGGGTGGGAACCGGAAACATTGCAGGTGTGGCAACAGCAATTGCCTTCGGCGGACCCGGCGCGGTGTTCTGGATGTGGGCCATTGCTTTTATCGGTGCTTCGAGCGCCTTTGTTGAATCTACTCTTGCCCAAATTTATAAAGTGAAACAAGGAGGCCAATATCGAGGCGGACCCGCTTATTATATAGAAAAAGGATTAGGCATTAAGTGGTTTGCTGTTTTATTTGCGGCTGCGGCACTGATTGCAATGGCTCTCCTTATGCCTGGGGTCCAGTCCAACTCCATTGCAGCGGGCGTCCAAAATGCATTCGGCATATCTCCTGCCATTACTGGCTGTTTTCTTGTTCTCTTATTAGGTTTTATCATTTTCGGAGGTGTAAAACGTATTGCCAGTGCAGCACAAATGATTGTCCCGTTTATGGCAGTCGGATACATTCTGCTCTCCCTGATCATCATTGTGATGAATATTTCTGAACTGCCTGCTGTGATTTCTTTGATTTTCAGAAGTGCATTTGCGTTAGATTCCGCATTCGGCGGTCTCATCGGCATGGCCATTTCATGGGGCGTCAAACGAGGCGTTTATTCAAACGAAGCCGGCCAAGGAACAGGCCCTCATCCCGCTGCCGCTGCAGAGGTGTCCCATCCAGTAAAGCAGGGATTGGTTCAGGCATTTTCTGTTTATATCGACACTTTATTTGTATGTTCCGCTACTGCATTCATGATTTTATTTACCGGTATGTACAATACACAGGCTGCCGACGGATCATTTATTGTCAATCACCTGAAAGGCGTAGAAGCTGGACCGGGCTTCACTCAGGCCGCCATTGACAGTGTGCTGCCCGGCTTTGGTGCAGGCTTTGTCGCTATTGCTTTGTTCTTCTTCGCTTTTACAACCATTATGGCTTATTACTACATCGCTGAAACAAATATCGCGTATTTAGCGAGAGGCAGAGAAAGCAAGTGGGCTATGCTTGGCTTAAAACTGATCATTTTAGCCGCGACATTCTACGGTGCGGTCAAAACCGCTACACTCGCTTGGGCTCTAGGTGACGCGGGACTTGGCATTATGGTTTGGCTGAACGTCATTGCCATTGTTTTGCTCGCCAAGCCAGCGCTTATTGCGTTAAAGGATTATGAGCAACAGAAGAAACAAGGGTTAGACCCAGTCTTTGATCCTAAAACACTCGGCATCAAAAACGCTGATTTCTGGGAGAAAGAATACACATACGAAAAAGAGCACTTCTCCTAAGATAAAAAAGACCGGCCTGAGAGCACTTTGCGCCGGTCTTTTCATATTACTGGTAATTAATATACACTGCCTGAACATCATCATCGGCTTCAAGCGTATCGATCAATTTTTCCAGTTTTTCAACAGCCTCGTCATCAGCGTCTGCATATGTTTTCGGTATCATGGTCACCTCAGCTGAATCGACTGGATAATCCGCTTCAAGTGCTGCTTTTACCTTTTCAAAACGTTCAGGCGCTGATAATACTTCAAAGTATTCTTCCTCTGTCCGCAGCTCTTCGCCGCCCGCTTCTATGACATCAAGCATCAGTTCATCCTCTTCTATTTGCCGCTCTGTACGGTCAATTGCAATGTATCCCTTCCGTTCAAATAAAAATGCTACACATCCGCTTTCTCCGAGACTTCCGCCGTTTTTATTGAAAGCTGTCCGCACATTTGTCGCCGTACGGTTTTTATTATCAGTTAAGCACTCCACCATGACGGCAACCCCTGATGGGCCGTAGCCTTCATAGGTGATTTCCTCATAGCTGCTATCGTCCTGGCTTCCTGCGGCTTTTTTAAGGGCACGGTCTATATTTTCATTTGGCATATTGGCGCCTTTTGCTTTTTCAATTACAAGCCGCAATGCTGAATTTGCTTCAGGATCGGCTCCGCCTTGCTTCGCAGCCACATAGATTTCTTTAGCAAGCTTCATAAATATTTTACCGCGCTTTGCATCTTGCGCATTTTTTCTTTTTTGTATGTTTTTCCATTTAGAATGGCCAGCCACGCTTTCACCTTCCTTGATATTTCTATGTACACTTTAATGGGTATTGCAATCCGTTGTAAAGAAAAAGACCGCCGGGAATCACTCTCCGGCAGCCTTCTTAGTCCTAGCGTCTGTTCATTTTATGAAGTCTTGTGAACAGTCCTTTATCTGTAGATACTTGAATGTCACGGCCATCCGCATAGTTTCGTGCGGCTTTTGTGACATTTTGCCTGTCAGACTTTGTGAAATCAGCGTGGCTTCTGACTGCGATCACGACTTTGTCATCCGTAACCATGACTTGTGTGTCATTGACGTTTTTGACTTGTTTCACACGATTGGCGATTTTTGCGGCAAGTCTTCTGTTCTCTTGGTTGTCATACCCGTTGTTATTCGTCCCATTTCTGTTCATGTTTCTGTTATTAGTGTTGTTATATGTTCCGTCTGTTGTCAATGGGACGCGATCATCGGCAGTAACACGGTCGTTTACATTGGTTGTGTTTCGGTCACGGCCGTTCTGGCCGTTCTGGTCTTCCATCAATTCAGAGACCGGGCCGTCGTGATCCATCCCGTCTCCCTGTCTGTCAGCGTCGTTCTCATTTGTATAATATCCGATTGGACGGGTATTACCGTTATTACCGTTATTACGCGTATCATTAAGGGCATCATTATTTGCGCCGCATGCTGTTAATCCGGCTGTCATCAAAATGAGACCTGCAATTGTTAACTTTCTACCCAATGGAAAAACCCCCCGAGGACTGATTGAGCATGTTGTGCTCTTTTTTATCATGCGCATCAGGGAGATATGTTAAGCGTGTCAGTTATGACCATTCGTCTTGTACAAAACAATAACTAAAAAAAGGAACGATTTACATCGTCCCGAGCAATCATTCACTTTCTTCTTCCGGCCGTCCAAACATCTGATTTGTTGAAGGCTGATTTGGCATGGATGTTCCGGCTCCATACGGATTCGGATTTGCTCCTCCGTAAGGCATATAAGGAGTTCCATATGCGCCTCCCTGATAACCAGGTGCTGAGAAGTATGGCTGCTGATCATCGTCACACCCGCAATCATCATGATCCTTAAATGGCGGCATATAACCATGCGCCATATTTGGCTGATAAGCACCCATCACTTGAGGAGCGCCATAATAAGGACCATATGGCATATGCCCATAAGGAGATCCATAAGCCGGCGATGCATATTGAGGCGCGCCGTGCGAAGGCTGATATCCGTAATGCCCGTGATGGCTGTTTTCATGATGCTGGTTATCATATTTACCCGGATCATATTGCGAAGGAGAAGCAAAACCTGGCTGATAGCCATAAGGCTGATGCATCGGAAATGCATGTGCAGGATAGTATGGGTAGCACAGGCCGGATCCAGGCAGAACCGGTGAGACAGGAACCGGACATGGTACAAAATGGGTTGGATACGGATAATATGGCTGAACTGCCGGCATATTCGGAACAGTGTGGTGGATGTTTTCTTCTTCCAGACCGCCTACATCTGGCGCTTTAGGCGTATTAGGCATATTCGGATAATTTGCATTTTCCATATTACTCATTGCCTCCTGTTGTGGAAATTGATCTTGCATGTGATACATATGATCTATATTTCCGTCATGATGCTTTTTAGGCTCCTCCGGTTTAGGAGGTGACCAAGGCTGAAAAAGCTGATTCATATCATAATAATCGTTTACATCAGCTTCAGGATACACATTATCATGCAAATTCGGCATCGGCGGGACAAAAGGAACTGACTGCTTTTCTTTCGGTTTTGTGTCTTCTACGTCGACAACGGATTTAGGCTTCTCCTTGGAATATGGGTGTTCTTTCTTCTCATTCCCGGATGCCGCCGGACTTTTGCCAGCTTTTATCTCTTTTCTGACCGGAACACCTCCAGACGGCACTTTTATTTTCATCCCAGGCATGATTAAATCTGGATTGCTGAGCTGCGTATTGAGTTTTTTCACTTCCTCAACATCAACTCCGTATTTTTCAGCTATTTTCCAGAGTGAATCGCCTTTTTGAACGATATGGATTTTCAACGTTTTCCCCTCCTATGCAAAACGTGAACAGTTCAGTTGTGTGATTACAATATGTTTCTTCACAACATATGCCTGCTCAAAAGAAGTTATGAGTACAGGAGGGGAAATATTTCTGATTTACGTAATGGAAAGCATTCGATTCAGTGCAAGAAGGGCATCGTCCTGAATGACATTCGGCACTTTGATCACGCCTGCTGGTTCTCCTTTTTCGATTTGTTCTAAAGACCAGAGCAAATGCGGGAGGTCAATTCGATTCATCGTCAGACACGGACACATATCCGGATTCAATGATTCGATCTGTTTGTCGGGATACTCTTGAATCAGTCGCTGAACAAGATTCATTTCTGTACCGATTGCCCACTTGCTTCCCGGCTGAGCGTGGCTGATGGTATCAATAATATATTTCGTTGACCCGCTGTCGTCACTTTGCATTACAACTTCATGAGAGCATTCGGGATGAACAATAATCCGGATGTCAGAATCTCGTTCTCTCAAATCATTTATATTTTTCACAGTGAATTTTTCATGAACAGAGCAGTGGCCTTTCCAAAGAATAACCTTGATATCGTTATGTTCTGCTTCGTTCTCCAATTGATCTTGAATCGGGTCCCAGACAGCCATGTCTTCAAGCTGGATACCCAGTTCATAAGCGGTGTTTCTCCCCAAGTGCTGATCAGGCAGAAATAAAATGCGTTTTTTCTGTGTAAACGCCCATTCAAGCACTTTTTTTGCATTGGATGAGGTTACAGTCGCTCCCCCGTGCTTTCCGACAAATGCCTTGATCTCCGCTGTGGAATTCACATAAGTTAATGGTATGATCGTGTCGCCGAATATATGCTGAAGTTTCTCCCACGCCCTGTTCGTCTGCTGCATATCAGCCATATCAGCCATGGAACAGCCCGCTCTCATATCTGGCAGGATGACCGTTTGGTCCGCACCCGTCAGCATATCAGCGGTCTCTGCCATAAAATGTACGCCGCAAAATACAATATATTCCGCATCCTTATTTTTTTCCGCCATTTGGGCAAGCTGGAGAGAATCGCCCGTTTGGTCAGCAAATTGAATCACTTCATCCTTTTGATAATGATGGCCTGGAATAAGCAACCTGCTCCCGAACTTTTCTTTGATGGCGGCAACACGTCTCTCCATCTCCCCCATTGACAGACCTTTATAATGATCAGGCATCATTTCAAATTGCTTCATTGCATCAAGAATTGACATAATCGCACTCCTCCACTGGCTGATTTGTTAACGCCACATCCATGCTGATATCTAAGCTTTTGACCGAATGAGTCAGAAACCCTAAAGAAATATAATTCACACCCGTTCCTCTAAAAGCGGGCAGAGATTCTAATGTAATGCCTCCGGAAGCTTCGGTTTTAATGTGATCCGGTGTGATATTTGCAAAATGGCGGACAGTATCAGGCGGACAATTGTCAAACATAATGACATCAGCTTCAGCAAGAATGGCTTCTCTGAGCTGCTCCTCAGATTCAATTTCCACTTCAATATTCACCATGTGCCCTGCCGCCTGTCGCGCTTTTTCACACGCCTTTACAATGGAACCGCAAGCTGCAATGTGATTATCTTTGATCATGATTCCGTCGTATAGGCCGAATCGATGGTTATATCCTCCTCCGACCCTGACCGCATATTTTTCAAGCATTCTTAACCCCGGCGTCGTTTTCCTTGTGTCACAAATCTTAATCTGATCATCATCAAGCCGTGCAACAGCCTGTCTTGTCATCGTGGCAATACCCGACAGCCTTTGAATAAGATTTAATACTACCCTCTCTCCAGAAAGAAGAGCAGCCGCCGGCCCGCGTAAGACGGCAATCACATCACCCTTTTGCAAATGATCTCCATCTTTTTTGTGCAAACACGTCTGAACCTTTTCATCTAATAAAGCAAATCCTTCTTTGATCACCGCAGCTCCCGCGAAAATGCCGTCTGACTTTGCAACAATTGAGGCCTCACAGTTCTGTCCTTCAAAGATGGACTGTGATGTAAGATCTCCCGTCCCTATATCCTCATGAAAAAAGTGATTCAGCAATTTTTTCAGCTGTAAAAGATTCATTTTTCCAGATCCCTTCGTTTTTTCTCATTCTTGTTCCCTTTTTTGTATGAACAATTTGGAGTCCTTGCCAGCCTGCATCAGCCTGAGGGATATCAATTCGAAAATGCGCCCCCCTGCTTTCTTCCCGCAATAGAGCCGACGAGGTCATCAGCTTTGCAACCTGCCACAAGTGAGAAAGCTCCAGCTGCGGAATTGTGATATCCTTCACATTTAAGTTCTGAGAAGGGAGCCCATATAGCCAATTGCTCATCTCAATCAGTCTGTCTTTTTCTCTTATTATGGACATATCGCTTGTCATTCTGTTTTGCAGTTCAGAAAGCTCAATATTCGGCACCTCATAAACTCCTCTGGCTTCACTGGTGAATTGACTATACCTGTTATCAACCGGTTTTCTCATGATGTGTTCTGCTGCTCGTTTCCCAAACACAAGTGCCTCCAGCAAGGAATTGCTCGCAAGACGATTGGCTCCGTGTAAGCCGGTGCATGCTGTTTCCCCTATCGCGTAAAGCCCGGGCACAGTTGTTTCTCCCCACCGATTGACTGAAACGCCACCCATTAAAAAATGCATTCCCGGCGCAACAGGTATTTTTCTTTTACGAATATCGACTCCTGCCTTTTCGCAAATAGAGGTGATTGTGGGAAAACGCACTTCGAAGTCAGAAATAGCACTGCAATCGATATACACACGTTTTCCTTTTGCTATTTCTTCATGAATGATCCGCGAGACGACGTCCCGTGGTGCTAAATCCTCCAGTGGGTGCCGTCCGGCCATAATGCGGCGGCCGTTTTGGTCTGTTAAACAACCGCCCTCACCTCTGACTGCCTCAGAAACAAGCCCACACGAGACGCCATTTTTGACAAGCAGTGTAGGGTGAAACTGGGCAAACTCTAAATCAGTTAATTCCGCTCCGGCCCGATAAGCAAGGGAAAGACCGTCACCAGTGACAGATGGATCGTTCGTATGGTGCTGAAACAAGCTTCCGCATCCGCCAGCTGCCAGCACAACCTCATCTGCATGCCGCAAATTGATCCGACCGCGGCTGTCTTTCGTCACGACACCAACACAGCGCCCATCCTTCATCAGCATATCAACCGCTGTTTCATTCTCGATTACTTCGATTTGGCTTTTGATTTGTTTCAGCAAATAATCAATGAGCATGCTGCCTGTAGCGTCTCCGCCTGCATGAAAAATGCGGTTGTTCGTATGGGCTCCTTCCCTGCCGAGGCTGACGTGGCCTTGTTCATTCCGGTCAAATGGAAAGTCATTCTCCAGAAAGTTCTCGATAATGGTTTTTCCTTCAAGTAAAACGTCTGATACGATGTTTAGATCGTTATGTCCGCAGCCTGCATATAGCGTATCCTCTATATGAGACGCAATCGAGTCATTTTTTGCATAAGCCGCAGCAATTCCTCCCTGTGCATGTCTTGAATTGCTGTTTTTTATGCCTTTTTTCGTGATGACAGTCACCTGGTATGATGGCGGAAGTGCAGAAGCCAGGGCAAGTGCTGCCGCTCCTGAACCAATGACCGCAATCGTCTTTATAGACATATGCCACCTCCTGTTATTTACACCTGTCTTGACACCTATATTTACACAAGGATAAAATAAACTCAAGAGTTTTTTATGAAGAACATATGGAGGAAAGACCGGATGATTTATTTAGATTATGCAGCAACCACGCCAATTTGCGAGGAAGCTCTGGACGTATTTCAGAAGCTCAGCATTGAAATGTACGGAAATGCCAGCAGTTTGCATGATGCTGGGGGAAAAGCAAAGCATATACTGGAGTACTGCCGGGGGAAAATAGCTGCCATAATCGGCGGAGAAACAGATGGGATATATTTTACAAGCGGCGGTACTGAATCCAATTTTCTTGGCATTCAATCATTGTTAAACGGCCTGCCAAAAACAAAAAGACATTTTATTACGACGGCCATGGAACATCAATCAATCCATAACTGTGCTGCTTTTCTGCATAATCATGGCTTTGACGTGACAATCATTAAGCCTAATGAGTATGGGCTTATTACCGAGGAAATATTGGCAGCCCATATTCGACCGGACACAGGCCTGGTTTCTATTCAGCATGCCAATTCAGAAACAGGAATCATTCAGCCCATTAAACACCTGTCATCGTTTCTTCACAACAGGAAAATTCTTCTTCATTGTGATGCGGTTCAAACATTCGGCAAACTGCCCATCAATACTGAGGAAATGGGGGTTGATGCTCTCTCTGTCTCCAGTCACAAAATCCACGGCCCTAAAGGAGTCGGAGCTGTCTATATTCGACCGGACGTTAATTGGAAACCGGTATACCCTGACACCGCTCACGAGAATGGGTTTCGAGCAGGCACGGTAAACGTACCGGGTATCGGAGCCTTTACAGCGGCAGCGGAGCTGATCGCAAGTGAAATGGAAAAACAGATATCCCACAATCAAATGCTGAGACAATACTTTTTAGAACAAATCCGTATTCGGTCTCTCCCTGTAACCCTTGCGGCAGATGGTGCAAACACAGAATGTCTGCCCCATATTATCGGGTGTTTTTTTGGCTCATTTGAAGGACAATATGTTATGTTAGAATGTAATCGGAATAATATTTGCATTTCAACGGGCAGCGCTTGTTCTGCAGGTTATCACGGGCCGTCTGAAACGATGAAAGCGTTAAGAAAAACAGAACAGGAAGCCTTGCAATTTATCCGGATCTCTTTCGGAAGAAACACAACCACTGAACAGCTGGATATGTTATTACATACGTTTACAGCGCTTTTGGAACAAAGGAAAGGAGAATATCATATTGACCGAAGAATTAAAGCTCATGGGCGCCAATAGGCGTGAGCAGCTTCTTTTGTGGCTGAAGGAATCCCAATCGCCGCTGACAGGAGGAGAGCTCGCCAAAAAAGCAAATGTTTCAAGACAGGTGATCGTTCAGGATATCTCGCTTTTAAAAGCGAAAAATGAGCCGATTATCGCCACAAGCCAAGGGTATGTCTATCTGGACGCCGCCGCTCAAAAGCATCAGCAGGCAGAAAGAATCATAGCGTGTTTGCACGGACCTGAACGGACAGAAGAAGAATTGCAGCTCATCGTGGATGAAGGGGTAACTGTAAAAGACGTAAAAATTGAGCACCCTGTATACGGCGATTTAACTGCAGCGATCCAAGTCGGCACGCGAAAAGAAGTCAAATATTTCATCAAAAAGATTAATTCCACAAATGCCGCCTACTTATCACAGCTGACAGATGGTGTGCATCTCCATACACTGACAGCGCCGGATGAACATCGCATCGATCAAGCCTGTCAAGCGCTCGAGGAAGCCGGCATTTTGATTAAAGACTAAAAAAAGCCCTATTAGGGCTTTTTATAATTGATAAGATTGATATGTACCAAGCAGCTTTACTTTGCACCCGAGCGCTTCAAGCTCCTGCATAGCTCCAGGGATTAATACTTCATCAAACGCCTGTTCAATATCAATAATAAAGAAATAATTCCCTAACCCGGTTTTGGTCGGACGGGATTCGATTTTTGACAGGTTTAAGTTTCTCCAAGAAAAAGCAGACAGCACTCTATGCAGCGCTCCGGATTGATCATCCTGGGGAAGCATCACCATCAGTGTTGTTTTTGGTCTTGAATTCAATTTTGAATTCACTTCAAAGGTTATATTTTCATCAGGAGACAGAATGACAAATCGCGTATGATTGTCTCTATAGTCCTGGATATCCCGTTTTACGATTTTTAATCCGTATGTAGAAGCCGCCATTTCATTGGCAATCACCCCGATATTCAGCTCGGGATGGTCACTGACAAACTTTGCCGCCGCTCCAGTTGAATTGGCGTATTCATACGGGACGGAAGAAAAATGCCGATGGAGAAACTTATGGCACTGCGCAATCGCATGTGAGTGCGAATAAATTTTGTTCAGGTCTTTCCACGCATTCTCTCTGGAAGGATGAACGAGTAAATGCTGATGTATCGGCAATGTCATTTCACCTACGATAGGCAGAGGCTGTTCATGTATTAAATAGTCTATTGTTAAGTTTACTGATCCTTCTAATGCGTTCTCTAAAGGCACAAAAGCGAAATCAACCTCACCCGCAACTGCCGCATCTATACATTCCGGTATCGTGCGGTAAGCAACATGCTCGGCGCCATTTAGAAAACAAGAACTGACTGCTAGATGTGTGAATGTAGCTGCTGGACCTAAGTAACCGACTTTCATGACGATATTCTCTCCCCTTACGCTCCTGAACCTAATATTTCAACCTTTTCTACAAAGTCAAACTTTCTCATCTTGTTCATTAATGTATGAATGTCCTCTTCCATTGCGGATGTACTGATAGACAGCGTTACGTTTGCTCTCCCTTGAAGCGGAATGGTCTGGTGAATGGAAAGAACGTTGCTTCCAGAGTCAGCCACCGCCTGAAGGAGCTGAGATAACGCGCCTGAGCGATCCTCTAAATGAAAGAAAAGTGTGATAATTTGTTCTTTAACCATTGTATAAAAAGGAAAAACGGCATCTCTGTATTTATAAAATGCGCTTCTGCTTAAATCTACCTTTTGAACGGCGTCTGCCACTGATTCTGCTTTTTTTCGATCCAGCAGTTTTTTGACTTCCAATGTTTTTCTCATCGCATCAGGCAACACATCTTCACGGACAAGATAAAACGTCTCCTCTTTCACTTGCATCCCCCCTTTTGAAAATAGAGAGCCTGATATCCAGGCTCTCACCCATCATTAATCAATAAATTCAAATTCAAATTCAAGAAGTCTGATAATGTCTCCGTCTTTGGCCCCGCGTTCTCTGAGTGCTTCATCAACACCCATCCCCCGCATCTGTCTTGCAAATCGTTTAACAGATTCATCACGTGAGAAATCAGTCATCTTGAATAACCGCTCAAGACTGTCTCCTGAAAGCACAAAGACTCCGTCAGGTTCTCGCGTAATGTTGAATGGCACTTCTTCATTCTCCATCGTGTACATGACACGGTTTTGCGTAAGCTCTTCCTCGTCATACAGCGGGAATTCCGGAGTGTTTTCCAGCTGATTGGCGACTTCGTACAAAAGCTCGCGAAGACCTTCTCTTGTCACTGCACTGACTGGGAACACCGGATAATCATCCTTCAGCTTTTCTTTGAAGCCTTCAAGATTTTCCGCCGCCTGCGGCATGTCCATTTTATTCGCGACAATAATTTGCGGGCGCTCCGTGAGACGCAAATTGTACTCGCTCAATTCCTGATTAATCGTCACATAATCCTCATACGGATCGCGGCCTTCCAAACCGGACATATCAATGACATGAACGATAACGCGGGTCCGCTCAATATGGCGCAAAAATTGGTGGCCGAGCCCGACGCCTTGATGAGCCCCTTCAATCAGGCCAGGCAAATCGGCCATAACGAAGCTCCGTCCGTCATCTGTTTCGACCATGCCAAGATTCGGAACAAGTGTCGTAAAGTGATAATCCGCAATTTTCGGTTTGGCAGATGAAACGACGGACAATAAAGTCGATTTCCCTACACTTGGAAACCCGACAAGCCCGACATCTGCAAGCACTTTTAATTCAAGAACAACATAGCGTTCTTTTCCCGGTTCACCGTTTTCTGAGAGCTGAGGTGCAGGGTTTGCCGGTGTGGCAAAGCGTGAGTTTCCTCTTCCGCCTCTTCCGCCCATTGCGATGACTGCCTGCTGTCCATGCTCGGTTAAATCGGCAATAACCTGCTTTGTATCATCGTCTGTCACAACTGTGCCGGGCGGAACTTTAATGACCATATCCTCCGCATTTCGTCCATGCTGGTTTTTTGACATGCCATGCTCGCCGCGAATCGCTTTAAAGTGTTTTTTATATCTAAAATCCATAAGAGTACGGAGACCTTCGTCCACTTCAAAAACGACGTCTCCTCCCTTTCCGCCATCTCCGCCGGCAGGGCCGCCTTTCGGCACATATTTTTCACGGCGAAACGCAACCATCCCGTTGCCTCCGTCGCCGCCTTTTACATACACTTTCACCTGATCTACAAACATAATGTCCTCCGTTCTAAACCGTTAAAAAACACCGCTAGTTCAACCCAATTTCAATTAGACATTCGTGGCTTGTGATCCCAAAACGCATGATATCAAAGTCCTCATATCCATTTTGCCGAAAATCATCAAAGGCAGATATATTGGCAAAAGTTCCGTGAAAATCAAGGTACAGTATCAGCTGTCTGTCAGGATGATCGGTTTGAAGCGAAACGGTTAAATGATTTTCACTGCCTCTAGTAACTGCTTGTTCAAACAGATGAAACAGCTTTCTCATCAGTTTCGCCAATTTTTGATCATAAGCTGACAAATCCTTAATTTCCCCGAGAACTTCATATTCAAGCGTCATACATTGGGCTTTCCAATTAAACGTAAGAAAATCAAACGCTAAATGCGGTGTTTTCAGGTTTGAGAGCTTTGATTCGTGTTTAGCGTCTATCACCATTTCTTCAATGATTTCAAAGACGCGGTCATACTTCTGCAAGCTTAAGTTTCCTTTAATAAGCTGCAGCTTATTCATCCAATCATGCCGGGAATGGCTGAGAAGATGAATCAGTTCATTTGTTAAAGCTGTATCGCTTATATTTTCTTCTTGATTTTTTGAAACATCCTTCATTTTCGCACTCCCAATCATTTGATTTCTTATTTAGGAGTCTGTATAAGTGTGTATTATGAATTATAACAGAGAAGGCTTTGATAGAAAAACAATTGTTTTTCCCAGAAATATCATGTTCCTTTTTTCTGGCTTAGGTTGATTTTCAGCCAGGCAGAACATTTTATGTATTACTGCTTGGGGAACATATCCAGTGGGTTTGAGACATTCGTTCTCATTCTTGGCGGGGTCTGCTCGCACATACTCTGCATAACATTCTTGATGCTTACTCCGCATATTGCAAAAAAAACTCCAGTCATTATCGACCGGAGTTTTTGAATCATTATTGAGCTACAGGATATACGCTCACTTTTTTGCGGTCACGTCCGAAACGTTCGAATTTAACAGTTCCGTCGATTTTCGCAAAAAGAGTGTCATCTCCGCCGCGGCCCACGTTTTCACCTGGGTAAATTTTTGTTCCGCGTTGACGGTAAAGGATAGAACCGCCTGTTACGAATTGACCGTCAGCACGTTTAGCACCTAAACGTTTAGCCTCAGAGTCACGTCCGTTCTTTGTAGAACCTACTCCTTTTTTAGAAGCGAAAAACTGAAGATCTAATCTAAGCATGTAGCTCACCTCCTATATTATGTTTGTGGTCACACGCAAGTGATCTTTGTAATCCCGTTCGATTGTCTCTAACGAAACAATCATGCCTTCAATCAGCAGCTGAGCTTTTTGGCGCGCCTCCGGATCGAGAGATTCAGGGAATTCAAAGTAAAAATAACCCCCATCTTCTCCTATATCTAGAAGCGGCTCGAAGCCCGCCAACGCGATGACCGCGTTAACGGATCCAAACACAACAGCTGTCACTCCGGCACAGACGAGATCTTGTCCATGTTCAGCAAAATTCGCGTGGCCCGTCATTTCAAAAGACAATACGCTTTTGTCAGCACGGGACCTTCTGATTGTTGCCTGGATCATGGCTTACGCGTTGATTTTTTCGATCGTCACTTTAGTGTAAGGCTGACGATGACCTTGTTTTTTATGAACGTTTTTCTTTGCTTTGTATCTGAAAACAGTGATTTTTTTCGCGCGGCCTTGTTTTTCAACTTTAGCCGTTACTGTTGCGCCTTCAACTGTAGGGTTGCCGACTTTCACATTGTCTCCGCCAACAAACAAAACGTCTTCAAAAGTAACTGTTTCACCTGCTTCAGCAGCAAGTTTCTCGATGTAAACAGTTTGGCCTTCTTCAACTTTAATTTGTTTACCGCCTGTTTTAATGATTGCGTACATTCTCTGCACCTCCTATTAGACTAAGACTCGCCAGATACCAGGGGGCTGTAAAACAACTCTTAACACCTGTACTGAGCGGTTGTAGCATTGGTGCTACATCCATAACATTAAAAAATATATCAAAATACAAGGCGTTTGTCAATCGATTTTAATAAGGCAGCAGCAGTTCCTCCATGGAGGAATTTGTCCGTTTATCAGCAAAGTAGGCATGCAGCACTTCATTCTCATCCAGCTGGCTTAACTTCTCTCCTGACTTCTCTATAATAATGGGATGCTTACAGCCTCGTTTGAATTCCGCCATGACATGATAGACTTTATCCTCAGCATTAACGGTAAGCGGAAGCAATTTTTCAAGCTCGCGGTTTTTCCCATAGTATCTTTCCAAGAGAAACCTCACATGGATGTAGTGTCTTTGCCTGTACTCCTCAAACAAAGAAACAGCAAGAAAGACAAACAAAACCCATGCGCTGATTTGCAGAGGAACCGCAAATAAAACCCAGCATGCGAGAAGCAGGCAGCACACAAGTGAAGTCTTTAGATTCAGCCGGTGCGCTTTTTGAAAAGCCAGATGCTTTGAAAAAAATAAAAATAACAGCTTGCCGCCGTCAAGCGGCCAAATCGGCAGCAGATTCACAAATAAAATAGATAGATTATAAAATGTAAACAGTTCAAAGGTCTCGTGATTAATTATTGAGAGGCCTGCAAGCATCCAAGCCGCAAGCTGGAGCCAAATGTGCTGAAGAGGTCCGGCAATAATAACCGCAAACTCTTCCTTTAACGGCCGATTTCCGTGCTCTTCCACTTCAACCGTTCCTCCAAATGGCAGCAAAAAAACACGCTTGATTCTCCAAGAAAAAAACACGGCCAGAGCGGCATGCCCCAGCTCATGGATCAGGACAATCACAAGCAAACATAGCAATGCTTTCATATGCCCTGTAACCAGCCCCAGCGCCATGATAATCCAAAGAAAAGGATGAACATGAATTTTCAAGATGAGGTCAAGCCATTTATTCAAATGAGATCACCTGAATCGGATCAATAAATTTGTCGCCGTCTTTCATGGCAAAATAATAGAGCCCTTTGTTATGATCATCAAGTTTAATCGTACCGAGCTTTTTGCCTTTATCTACAAAATCATATAAAGCGACATCCACGTCTTTCAGTTCACCATAAATGCTGTAGGTATTGTCAGCATGCTGCACTTTTACTGTAAGCCCCGTCTCACCGTCTTTACTGACTTCAACAACATAGCCTTCTTTTATACAATCGATTGTATCACTGCTTGTTTCGACTTTAATGCCTTCCCCGTTGTCCTGAAAATCCTGCTGAACTTTACCAGATGCGGGTGCAACAAGATCTTGACTCACTTCAACCTGCTGTTCCTTATTTTTCTTTTCAGGAGCGAGAAATGCAAGAGGGCTGCCAAATTTCGTTTCAAACCAATGGCTTGCTGAAGCAAATTGAAATTCTGTTTCGAAGGTTTGTGCAACGACCGGCTTGATCTGGCTGATGGGTCCAATGTTTGTTTTATAGGCTATGGCAGAAACCAGAACAAGGCAGGCCGATAGAAGGCATTTCAGAATCATTGAGTCTGTTTTCACCAAAGGGTGTCTTCCGCTGAAGTTCGAATTGCCATCTTCATATACCGGGATAGCCCCATGTTTTTCCTGATCAGATACCATGACCCAAGACGGCGGTTTTTGCTTTTCGGAACCTGTCTGAGTAGGGAAACGTTTTGAGCCGGAAACCTGTTTCCTTCTTTTCTCTAATCGTTTTCTGATTTCATCTGCTCTGTGACTCATTGCCATCATCCTTTGCATTCGTTGGGTTTGTACATCATATGTCTTGTCCACGGCAATTATTCGATTTACCTTCAGCACAGAGCAGTCAGAAACAAAAAAACCTGACACAGCATTTGCTTTGTCAGATTCTTCTCTTTTATTCTATGAAATTAAGATCTTACTCCGAAAAATGACTTAATCTTAGCCATCATTCCCTTGTTTTGCTCTTCAAGCACCTGCAAAGGAACAGATTCGCCTAAAATGCGGCGGGCAATATTTCGATATGCGATGGAAGCGCGGTTTTTCGGATCCATTGCAATTGGTTCGCCATGGTTAGATGCCTTAATCACTTCATCATCATCGGCAACGATACCGAGCAAATCAATCGACAAATGCTGAACGATTTCATCGATATCCATCGTGTCACCGTTTTTCATCAGGTGATTTCTGATTCTGTTTACAACGAGCCGCGGCGGTTCAATATTTTCTTCTTTTTCCAATAGCCCTATAATGCGATCAGCATCTCGCACAGCTGAAATCTCAGGCGTTGTGACCACTACCGCCTTGTCAGCCCCAGAAACGGCGTTTTTGTATCCTTGCTCAATTCCTGCGGGGCAGTCTATGATGACATAATCAAATTCCTGCTTGAGCTCTTGGACCATAGTTTTGATTTGTTCAGGAGCAACAGCCGTTTTATCGCTCGTTTGAGCAGCGGGCATTAAATAGAGCAAATCATCAAAACGTTTATCCTTTACGAGCGCCTGATGCATTTTACATCTGCCCTCTACAACGTCGACGAGATCATAAATAATTCTATTTTCAAGACCCATTACTACATCCAGGTTGCGCAGTCCTATATCAGTATCTACTAAACATACACGCTTCCCTAAAATGGCTAAGGCGGTACCGAGGTTAGCAGATGTTGTTGTTTTACCTACTCCGCCTTTTCCCGAAGTTATTACGATAGCCTCACCCAATTCACATTCCTCCCTCAAGCCTTGTTAGATCAGGTCTTAAATGAGCCAAATGTTGAAGGCGTTCAATGACCATATTTCCGTCTGTATCTAAATAAGCACATTCCATTTCGTTCCCTTTTTGAATGTGGTCTGGGGAGCGATTTAACACGTGATTGATTCTTAACTGTGTCGGCAGCATTTCAGAGGCAGCAATAACCGCATGATTATTTCCGTTAAATCCGGCGTGGGCAATTCCTTTTAGCGAACCCAGAACAAAAATGTTTCCGCCGGCTCTGACTGTCCCGCCCGGATTCACATCTCCGATCAGAAGCAAATCGCCCTTCACCTCGAGCACTTGGCCTGAACGGACAATTTTTGAGACAGAAATAATTTCCGCTTCCTCTTTCATACGCTGTGCTTCTTTTTTAGTAATGACTTCACTCTCAATAGAATGAACAAACAAATCTTTTTTTGACGCAATTATTTCGGTCAGCTGTTCCTCTTGCTCCTGATATAAGCATCGATTGCCCAGCTTAATGTGAACGCTGATTTTCTGGCCTTTTCCATCTGTATATTGTTCAATTGACAGCATATTCTGAAGACCATCGAGAAGCTCATCAAAAGAACATGCATCGTCAAGATGCAATGTCAAACCATTCTTTGTTCCTTTTATCGTTACATATTGCTGCTTTTTGGTCTTCACAATATTCACCTCAACAACATACTCATTTCGTCAAAAAAAGATAAAATCCTTTTTACTCATCTCTCAATTCTTTCTTTAGACTCATAAAAAATAATCTAAATGGGAGAACCAGGATGAGTGCGCTTATCATATTTAATAAAACTGTCGGTATAAACCGGTCTAGCACAAAGCCATTAAACGTCATAATGTCTTTGTGAATCAGCGACTGAATACCGAACACATAAAATTCTAGCAGACAAACAGCGAGAACAGCAATCAGGATGACGACAAAAGCGTTTGTGTGCAGCACTTTAAACGCTTTTGACGCCAAATAGCTTAGCCCCGCAACGCCAAACATATAAACACCTAATAGACTTGTATAATTCATATCATATAGAAAGCCGAAAATAAAACCGTAGATCACTGCGTGTTTTTGATTGATAAAAGCCGACATAAAAATCAGCACAAGCATCAGAAAACGCGGGACGAGCACCTGGTCATCCGTAACAAACGGGAAATGCACCAGATCAGTAAAAATGCTTTCCGCCGAAAAAACCAACATCATAACGAAAGGGAGAAGGAAACGTTTCACGATCCTTCCTCCTCTGTATCGACAGTCGGTACATCACGATTAACAACGATCACATTATTTAAATCTGAAAGATCAGCCGCAGGTTTTACATAGGCAACTTTCGTTAATCCATAAGAGTCAGACTCGATCTCAGTCACTTCACCGATTGTCAGCCCTTCTGGAAATACGCCTCCTGTGCCTGACGTTTCAATCAGATCGCCTTTTTTCACGTCTTGTTTATCCTTGCGTTCGATTATGGTCATCTTAAGCCGTTTTTTGTCTTTATCATAGCCTTCGATTAAACCGTAGCCTTTGCTGCCTTTTTTCCCGGAAATGGTTGTTGCGACTCTGTTATTACGGTCAGTATCGCTTAAAAGCTGGACCGTAGACGTAAAGTTATTAAGGCCTGAGCTTTTAATCTTCCCGATTAATGCGCCTTTTTCGTTCGTTACCGCCATATCTTTCGCTACGTTTTGCTGTGTCCCTTTGTTAATGGTCACTTGTTTCGCCCAATTATCAGGGCTTCTGGCAATGACTGTCGCCAAAATCGGCTTGTAATCTTTTATTGATTTCACATGGCCGAGTTCGTCACGCAGGGATTTGTTTTCGTCCTCAAGTTCTTGAAGCTTGGCTTCATATTTTGTTTGCCCGTCAAGCTTTTCTCTCAGACGCTCGTTTTCTTCGTATGTGTTTTTTAAATCACTAATGTTCTCAAATATCCCTGCAAAAAATTCGGCAGGCGTATGAAAAATGTTTTGAAATACTCCCGTCGTATCACCGATCAGTTTCTCAGGCCAGGTGGTATTACGGCCGTCCTTCAGCGAAAATCCAATCATAGCCACCAATATGATAATACACAGAAGTAATAGCATTAACCGTTTATTCGGCATCGTGTTACACCTCTTCTATTGAACTCCCGATTATCTTGTTTTTCCTTTGAAAAGATGGATGTGCTCCAGTGCTTTTCCTGTCCCGATCGCTACACAATCAAGCGGGTCTTCAGCGATAAGGACCGGCATTTTTGTTTCTTCGCTGATGACTTTGTCCAAATTACGAAGAAGCGCTCCGCCGCCGGTTAACACAATACCTCTGTCCATGATATCTGCGGCAAGCTCAGGCGGTGTTTTTTCAAGTGTGCTTTTCACTGCCTCTACAATGGTTGACACCGTGTCACGCAAAGCATTAGAAATTTCTTTCCCGGTAATTTCGATCGTTTTCGGCAGACCTGTCAGCAAGTCACGGCCGCGGATTTCCATTTTATCGGATTCTTCTGCGGATTCAGCAGAGCCGATATCCATTTTAATCGCTTCAGCAGTGCGGTCCCCGATCATCAGGTTGTATGTTTTTCTGATGTAGTTGATAATCGCATCGTCCATTTCATCACCGGCAACGCGGATGGATTGAGATGTTACAATACCTCCGAGGGAAATAATTGCAACTTCTGTCGTTCCGCCCCCGATATCAACAACCATGCTTCCAGTCGGTTCCCAAACCGGGAGATTGGCGCCGATAGCCGCAGCAAACGGCTCTTCGATCGGATACGCGTCACGCGCTCCGGCTTGTCTTGTCGCATCGATAACCGCACGCTCTTCAACCGCAGTAATGCCAGATGGCACACAAACCATCACATAAGGTTTTCTGGCAAACATGCCTTTATTTTTAATGGCCTGATTAATGTAATATTTCATCATGGTAGCCGTTGTTTCATAATCAGCGATAACGCCGTCTTTCATCGGGCGAAGAGCCACTACGTTTCCAGGCGTCCGTCCGATCATATTTTTCGCATCATTTCCGACAGCAACAATCGATTTCGTATCCGTTTGCAGCGCGACGACTGACGGCTCCCTCACAACAATTCCTTTACCTTTTACAAAAACAAGCGTATTCGCAGTTCCAAGATCTATACCAAGGTCTCTTGTACCAATTCCAAACATATGTATGTATCTTCCTTTCTTAAAGCAAAAATACCCTAAAGGGAAAAACTCATAAACTCTATTATAGCTTAATTCGACGAAAAAAAAAGTGTTACAAATATCCTTTTTCCTTTAAACTCACAAATTTTTTGTCGCCAATCACCAAATGGTCAAGCAGCTCGATGCCAATCAGGTTTCCGCATTCAAACAGCCGTCTTGTCACTTCAATATCTTCCCTGCTCGGCGTCGGATCCCCCGAAGGATGATTATGGATACAAATAAAGGAAGCGGCAGATCGTTTGAACGCTTCTTTAAATACCTCCCGAGGGTGGACAATAGATGAATTCAGACTTCCGATAAAAACAGTGCGTTTATGGATGACTTGGTTTTTTGTATTTAAATATAAACAGACAAAATGCTCCTGGGTTAAAAAGCGCATATCCTCCATGACCAGATTTGCGCCGTCTTCCGGGGAGCGGATTACAAAATGTTCTTCATTGGCTAATTTATGAATACGGCTTCCCAGTTCAACTGCTGCCAGTATTTGCACAGCCTTCACCAGACCGATTCCCGGGATGCTGGACAGTTCCTCAACTGAAGCTTCTTTCAGCAGGCGCAGCCCGTCAAACGAGCGCAGAAGCCGGTTTGAAAGGTTCATAACAGATTCGTTCTTTGTGCCTGTCCGCAATAAAATAGCCAAAAGTTCGTTGTTTGCTAAGTTCTCGGCTCCGACTTTCAGCAGCCGTTCTCTAGGCTTTTCTTTCTTTGGGAAATCTTTGAGTTTAAATGGCAGATCGTGTATGATCAAGCCCTCCTTTTCTTTCCCTTCCCGTTTATAAAACCGTCAGGCTTCTACATCAAAATCCTTCAGAACTCTCATTGTTTTTGATATAGGGAGCCCTACGACTGAATAATAATCTCCGTCTATTTTCTTTACAAAAAGTGCGCCTTTTCCTTGGATGCCGTAAGCACCTGCTTTATCCATCGGCTCTTTTGTTTCAATATAAGTCCAAATATCTTCTTCACTGAGGGGCCAAAACACAACTTCTGTCTTGTCATAGAACGTTTCGCTGTGATTTGCGGTTTGAATACTGACAGCGGTTATCACGGTATGACTCCGGCCGGAAAGCCTGCGGAGCATAGCAGCGGCTTCTTCTTGATCTTGCGGTTTGCCGAGGCACTCACCGTCAAGACATACCATTGTATCAGCACCGATTACGATTGAGCCCGGATTGAGATCGGCCACAGCCTTAGCTTTTTGTTTTGCCAACCATTGGACGTTTTCTTCAGGTGAAAAGTTTCGATTTAATTTTTCCTCTACTTCACTGACAATAATGGTGTAGGGAATCTGAAGCAGATCGAGGAGTTCTTTTCTTCGCGGAGATTGTGATGCAAGTATAAGCGGCTTAGCCATGTTCGTCATCCTTTCAGGGTTTGCTTAAGAAAAAAAGATACTCATTTATCCTACCAAATCACGAGGCTCGCCACAATTTCAGAAAAATAACTTTTTCATGACAAAATAAAAAAAGCCTGTCACTAAGGACGAAGGCTCAGGCACTTTCTATTATTTAATTACGGCTAAAAGCTGCTGCTGAGCCTTCCATCCGGCTTCAGCACTTGGGTCCTCTAATTCCTTTAACGCCTGCAAAATTGCTTTTTTCTCTCCCGTTTCAGCTGCTTCTGTTTTACCAAGCGAATTTTTTATTTTTTCAACACTCGCGTTTGTAATATCTTCTCCGAGGATCGCCTTCGCTGAGAGCTCCGCTGTTTTCTTGAAAGGATCTGTCATATCCGACTCTATTGATAAAGATAGTTCCTTGCCCCCCCAGGCTTCAAAATCGCTGTCGATTAAAAGCTGCCCTACCTGCTGTGATACAGCCTTATCACTTGCCAGGCCCGCGATGACATACGTGTACCCGTCATCCTTTGACAGGGAAACGGCGGAATATCCTTTTTCAGTCAGCTGTTCAGTTAACGTCTCTGCACCCTTTTCATTTGAAAACTTTCCTGCTTGCACTGCATATGTTTTATATGTACCTTCCGTTTGTGCCGCTTGTTTTTCTCCGGCGGTGCTTTGTTTCTCCGCAGCTGTATCTCCTGCTTTTGCCGTCTGGCTGCCTAAAGAGGCATCTAAAGAGGCTGGCGCCGACGCTTCTTTATTGCCTGATATATTTAATGCAAATAACCCTAAGCCGGTGCCTAAAACCGCTGCAAAGGCAATCGTTGCCGCCACTCTTTTTACCGGCTTGGCCGTCCCTGTCTTTCCTTTTGAATAGAGCTTCGATTTTTTCTTTTGATAGGGCGGAACAACTTTGGGATCATCTTTAAACACCTTATCCTCCTCTGAATCCCAGTTAAATTCATCTTCATCAGGATGTTCATGGGAGGCTGCAACCTCCTGCTCCGCCTTTCTCTTTTCCTCCCAATTTGAAAACGTCATGTTTTTTTCTTGCTCTGTCTTCGGTGTCTCCTGCTCGTAAACTGTTTCTTCTTTTCCATTAATCGTCACCTTAAGGGCTTTTTCTTCCGCTTTACTGATTTTTTTTTGCTTCCTTTTTTTCAATTCTGCTTCCTCCCTTCATTTGTGTGACCGTTCTTGTGGCTTTTCATGCTACACACTTTAGCACAGGCGAAAAAAAAAAGAACAAGACTTTTGTCGTCTTGTCCAAAAAACGTTCGTCAAATTTTTCATCGGTCACCCTAACGCCATTTTGACATAAAAGGAAATGATAGAGTCACCGTATAAATAAGCGAAAATGCTTCCTGCCGCAATTGCCGGTGCAAAGGGAATCGGCTGTTTTCTGCCCAGCCTTCCGAACAGTACAGCGGCAGTTCCGTACAATGCTCCTATAAGTACGGAAAAGAAAAACGCGGCAGCAAGCATTTTCACACCAAGCACAAGGCCGATGACGGCAAGTAATTTAATATCCCCTCCCCCTATTCCTCCATGAGTGATGACGGCAATAAAGGCCAGCAAAAGAAAACCGGCAGCCGCACCTATGAAGCCTTCATACCATGAATAAAGCGGAGAAATGATTCTGCCAGCCGCCAGAAAGGGAAGAAAGAATAGCAATATGCGATTTGGAATCAGCATAAAGTGAATATCTGTCACAGAAACAATGATAAGAAGAGAAAGAAACAGCAACGCAACAATCAGTTCCCAAGACAAACCAAAACGAAATCCCGCGGCTGCAAATAAACACGCTGTCGAGAGCTCTGCCGCTGGATACATAAGAGAGAGCTTTTGGCCGCAGCTTTTGCATTTGCCTTTTAGCAGAGCAAAAGATAAAACAGGGATTAATTCTGCCGGAGTTAAGGTTCTCCGGCAAAAAGAACATGCCGAACGAGGGTTTATGATGGACATGTGTAAGGGGATACGGCATCCTGCCGTGTAATAAAATGAACCGAGGATAAGGCCGAGGACAAAAAGAATCGGAATCATAGACAACACACCTTTACTCTCATTAGATTATGCTATGGATTGTAGCACGGTTAGCATATTGAACTATAATAAGCAATTTTAGATTTTGACAGAAAAAATCCCGGCAGAATATCATTATTGATTCTGCCGGGACAAAGTCATTACAGCATTCTTTTTCGAATGTCAGAAATAAAATATAGTGATCCCGTAATGAGCACGATATCATTTGAGCCTTTTTTGCTTTCTATTAATTTGATCACTTGCTCCGGATCTTCACTCCAGCTTTTGCTGCCGATTTCACTAGCATCATACAGGTCTTTCGCAAGTGAAGCACGCGGAAAATCAAAAGAAGCAAAATGAATCGAGTGCGCGATGGTTTCCAGTTTCTTAATCATGTCATGATACGGCTTGTCCTTTAACGCGCTGAACACCACACAAATGTCGGAATCCGGGAAACGCTGCTTCATTGTTTCAGTCAGCTTATCGATCCCTTCTTCATTATGGGCGCCGTCTAAGTATACCGGCGGATGTTCCTGAACCAACTCTAATCTGCCCGGCCAAGCAGCCTTAACGAGCCCGGTTCTTATAGCAGCATCACTAATTTCAGCAATGTTTTCCCTGTTAAGCCACTCGGCAGCCAAAATGGACAAAGCCGCATTTTGTCTTTGATGCGTGCCGATGAGAGATGTTCGAATATCTGCATAACACTTTTCTCCTGTTTTAAAAGAAAATTGTTCTCCCGCTGGAAGAGCCTCTTCATTATAAATCCTGCATGTATCATGCAATGACTGAAAAGGAGCAGATTTTCGTTCAGCTTCATGTCGGATTACCTGTAAGGCTTCCGGCTGGGTAACGGCTGTCACCATCGGAATGCCATCTTTAATAATCCCGGCTTTTTCTCCTGCGATTTCTGCAATGGTGTTTCCTAAAATGTTCATATGGTCGTGACCGATGCTTGTGATGGCAGTTAAAAGCGGTTCGACAACATTAGTAGAATCGTACCTTCCGCCGAGACCTGTTTCAAAAATAACAAAATCGACCTGATGATACGCAGCAAAATATAAAAATGCACAAGCCGTCATAATTTCAAATTCTGTCGGCTGACCGTGTTCAGTTTGGTCAAGCTCTTCAACGATCGGTTTCACCTGATTGACGAGTGTGACCCACTCCTCGTCTGTAATAGGTGTGCCGTTTACGCTGATGCGCTCATTAAATGTAATGATATAAGGCGACGTAAACGTACCGACAGTGTATCCCGCTTCTTGCAGCATAGAACGGATAAAAGCAACAGTTGATCCTTTGCCGTTTGTTCCCGCCACGTGGAGCGCGCGAATTTTCTTTTCAGGATGGTCCAATCGCTCCATCAGCTGCTTCATTCGATCAAGACCGGGCTTCACTCCGAATTTTAGACGGCTGTGAATCCAGCTGCGCGCTTCTTCATATGCAGTAAACAATGATAATCCCCTCTTTTATAAGACAAGGCGGTTTCTCAAGAAACCGCCTCGGCTTTTCATTAGCCCTTAAGCTCAGCCATTCGTTTTTGAACAGCGTCACGCTTCGCCACGTAATCTTTCTCTTTCTCACGCTCTTCATCAATTACGTGCGCAGGCGCTTTTTTTATAAATCCTTCGTTTCCAAGTTTCTTTTGAACACGTTCGACTTCTTTCGTCAGCTTATCGAATTCTTTTTGCAATCGGGCGATTTCTTCATCGATATTAATTAAACCTTCAAGCGGAAGTATAACCTCTGCACCTGTGACAACTGCCGTCATTGCTTTATCAACTGCCTCGATATCTGTACCGATTTTCAGCACGCTCGGATTTGTAAAGCGTTCAACATATGAACGGTTTGCTTCGAGACGGGCTGCGACCTCGTCCGTGCTCGCTTTAATGTACAGTTCAACTTGCTTGCTCATCGGTGTGTTTACTTCGCTGCGGATATTACGCACTGAACGGATCAGCTCAACGAGAAGCTTCATGTCAGCAGCAGCTTCAGTGTCTGTATGCTCAGGCACAACAACAGGCCATGTGCTCACAGTAATGGATTCTCCTTGGTGAGGCAGGTGCTGCCAAATTTCCTCCGTTAAGAATGGCATAAACGGATGAAGCAGGCGCATCGTTTGATCCAGAACATAAGCAAGGATGGAACGGGTTGTTTTCTTAGCCGCTTCATCTTCTCCGTATAGAGGAAGCTTCGCCATTTCAATATACCAATCACAGAAATCGTCCCAAATAAAGTTATATAAATGGCGGCCGACTTCACCAAATTCATATTTATCAGCTAGCTGTGTCACACTTTCGATCGTTTCATTTAAACGCGTTAAAATCCACTTGTCAGCTACTGATTTCTCACCTGAAAGATCAAGCTCATCATATGTCATGCCGTCCATGTTCATTAACGCAAATCGAGAAGCGTTCCAAATTTTATTGGCGAAATTCCAAGTTGATTCCACTTTTTCATAGCTGAAGCGAAGATCTTGGCCAGGAGAGCTTCCAGTCGCCAGGAAATAGCGAAGGGAATCGGCTCCGTACTTGTCAATCACGTCCATTGGATCGACACCGTTGCCAAGAGATTTACTCATTTTTCTGCCCTGCTCATCACGGATTAAACCATGGATTAAAACATCTTTAAACGGACGTTCTCCAGTAAATTCAATTCCTTGGAAAATCATGCGTGACACCCAGAAGAAAATGATGTCGTAGCCTGTAACAAGAACGTCAGTCGGATAATAGCGTTTAAAATCTTCAGCTGTCAGATCAGGCCAGCCCATAGTGGAGAACGGCCAGAGCGCAGAACTGAACCAAGTATCCAGCACGTCTGTATCCTGCTCCCAATTTTCGCTGTCATCTGGCGCTTCAAGACCGACATATAACTCGCCGGTTTCTTTATGATACCAGGCAGGAATGCGGTGGCCCCACCATAATTGACGGGAAATACACCAGTCGCGGATATTTTCCATCCAATGCAAATACGTTTTTTCGAAGCGGTCAGGAACAAAGTTGACTTTTTCTTCTTTCTCTTGCAATTCTATTGCTGCATCAGCAAGCGGCTGCATGCGCACAAACCATTGGGTAGAAAGGTAAGGTTCAACAACTGCTCCGCTTCGTTCACTATGCCCGACAGAGTGCAGATGATCCTCGATTTTGAAGAGAACGCCTGCCTCCTGTAAATCTTTAACGAGCTTTTTGCGGCATTCGAAGCGATCCATGCCTTGATATTGCAGCGCATTTTCATTCATCGTGCCGTCTTCATTCATGACAAGAATGCGCTCTAAGTTATGGCGGTTGCCAAGCTCGAAGTCGTTCGGATCATGGGCAGGCGTAATTTTCACTGCACCTGAACCAAATTCCATATCAACGTAGTCATCGCCGACAATCGGGATTTCACGATTTGTGATAGGCAGAATAACCGTTTTCCCGATCAGGTGCTTGTAGCGCTCATCCTCAGGGTGTACCGCAACGGCTGAATCACCAAGCATCGTTTCTGGACGTGTCGTGGCGATTTCAATTGAACCTGATCCGTCAGCAAGCGGATAACTCATGTGATAGAATGCGCCTTGAACGTCCTTGTAAATGACCTCAATGTCGGATAAAGCTGTTTTTGTTGCAGGGTCCCAGTTTATAATGTATTCGCCTCTGTAGATCAAGCCTTTTTCATAAAGTTTAACGAATACTTCGCGAACCGCTCGGTTTAAGCCTTCATCAAGCGTAAAGCGCTCACGGGAATAATCTAGGCCAAGCCCTAATTTCGCCCACTGGCTGCGAATGAAGTCAGCATATTCTTCCTTCCACTTCCACGTTTCTTCAAGGAATTTCTCACGGCCTAAATCGTAGCGGCTTGTGCCTTCTTCACGAAGTTTCGCTTCAACTTTAGCCTGTGTCGCGATACCGGCGTGGTCCATTCCCGGAAGCCACAGCACATCATAGCCCTGCATGCGTTTCATTCTTGTTACAATGTCTTGCAGCGTTGTATCCCACGCGTGTCCAAGGTGAAGTCTTCCTGTTACGTTTGGCGGCGGAATGACAACAGAATATGGCTCTTTTGTCTGGTCACTGCCTGCTTCAAAAAACTTACCTTTTAGCCAAAAATCATATCGGTCTTTTTCAACCGCAGCCGGATCATATTTTGTCGGCATTGTTTGTTCATTCGTTTCCATCATAACCCTCCAGCATGTGTAAAATGGCTGAGAACGAAAAAAGAGCCCTTCATCCTTGGGAAAAGGACGAAAAGCTCTTTCGCGGTACCACCTTTTTTCATGAACCTTGTCAGTTCATGCGCTTCAACGGATAACGGGGGTCTCCCGAATTTCTCTACTCTTCTTTCAAGAAATTGTGCTCCCGGGCGACCTTCCAATCAAACAACATAAGAAGCCTTTCAGCAAGCGGCTTCTCTCTCTGCATGCGTCTTTCTTGTACTCTTCCCGTTCTAAGCAGGTGTATCTATCAGCTCATTATATTCTTTATTTATGTTCTTTATTATAGTAAAAGTGTTTTTGATTCGTCAATCATCTTTTCCAAAAATACTGCTTCTTATACAAGATGGGCAGGCACCTATTGACCAAGTATACATATGATGCTTGTAAATGCGTAGAGGAGGATGCACCGTGAAGAAACGTTTCAGCTCTTATTCCCTGCCGCCGTGGGTCAGGCAAATTCGGCTTGTATCCGCGCAAGTGATTATTCCGATAACGATTTTCCAGGGTATCAGAACCATTTTCTTTCCGACAACCTTTGATGTTTTGCTGCTCGCACTATTGATTTTTTTAGCCTGTGCGCTTCATTTGGAATGGATATAAACAAACAAGTCCGCGCCAATTAAGACGTGGACTCGTTTTCCGCCTGAAATTTTTTCTCTTGTTCAATTTGATGAATTTTCATCACAAACGGCTCTATATTTTTCATTTGCCAGTATGCCTTTAATAAGTGTGTACATTCATCTTTTTCACGGCGCCTTTTCCCGGTCTGATAGCGGTTCAGCACTTTGTACACCGCTGCCGGATAAGCCATGTAACTAAGAAAAAGACTGATTTCAGCCTCATGCAGAGGAAATGCTTTCGTATATGCATAAAACCAATCGACACACTCAGGACAAGCTTTTGGAAAACCGCTGAACATTCGTGTATAAAAGCCGAGCAAGTCGTTTTGCGGCGGCCCCACAGACGCTCTCTCAAAATTCGTAAAATATCCGGTTCCTGCATCATTGTACAGAAAATGGTGAATAGACAGGCTGCCATGGTTAATGACAACCCTTGAGGTGCCTTTTTCTTTTGCCGCTTCATACCAGTCCTTAATCCGATCAAGCGCAAAGTTTACAGCGGAAATGGTTTCTGAAAAATAGGTTACAGCCTGCAATTCAAAGGGAGAAAGGTACCATTCTTTCTCCGCTCTATCTACAAACTGTTCATAAATGATCTTTTCATTTTCCCACTTTTTTCTCGTTTGTTCATAGTGGCGTTCAATGTCTTCACGCCTGACCTTGATTTCTTGCGCAGTTCTTTCGTGGAGGCGGGCTGTTTCTCTAAATAGATAGCCATGTTTCTGATCCCGCTCTTCCTCTTGGTCAAATTGGAGCCAAGGCATTAAGTAATAGGAGTCTCCCGTTTGTACGCCCCCGGAGAAAAACTCCCCCCCATTTGTTCTGTAAATAGGAACAAATGAATGAAAGCCTTTTTCCTCAATTGCCACCATTCGATCTGTAAAATGTCTGCCGCGAACCGATTTCATTTTTTTCAGCGCAAATACCCCATAGTCTGAATACACTTTCCACACACGAGGACTGACTGGCTCAATAAATTGAGCCGTCAGTCCGTATTCCTGAAGAACCGATTGGACATCTTCCATTCCATTCACCACATTTTCCGATCGCTTACGGCTTACACATGGCTGCTTTTGTATTGAGGGATATAAAGAATCTGCCCTGCTTTCAATTCATCATCCAGCGCCAAAGAATTCATCCTGATCAGCTGCTGGGAGGTAATGTCGTACCGTTCGCATAAACGTTCAATGGTATCTTCCTGCTGAACAATACAGATTTTCATTCTAGAAAACTCATCCTCTTCTCTCGTAAAGAGTTTTGTTAAATAAAGAGAATTATGATTTTCCTTTGTTTCAGGTTCCTTCGTTTGAGCAGCAGGAACATCCCTAGCAACAGCATCTGTTTCCTTCCTTTCAGGGTCGGAAGTGTCAGGCAGCTGGTAAGAATGAAAAGACGTCTCTTCCTCAGGTTCTTCAGGTGAAGGTGTTTTTCTCACTTCAATTTCAAAGCTTTCTTCCTTCTGCTCTTCTTCCTCCAGCAGCTTAGGCGCTGAATAGAAGGAATGCTCTTCTGAATCTTGTTCCGGCAGGAAGGTACGATAGGCCGGAGTGATCTCTTCTTCCTGAGATTCCTCTTCAGCACTTATCTTTTGATTAAAATGCAGGGTTGGAGCTGCTGCTTCTTCCTTTAAAAGTGCAGCTGGCACTTTCTCCTGCTCTCTGCTTTCTTCTTCTAAAGAAACAACGTTTTCAGGTACAGTTTCCCGGACTTCCTCCAGTTGTTCTGCATCCTGTCGGAGTGCAGGCTCGATGTGATCCGATAGCTCCGATTCTGTTTCTTGTGATTCTTGACGCCGAGCATGCTCAAGAATAGGAGAATCTCGCTGTTCTATTTTTTCTTCTCCACGCTCAGCCTCTGCAGCAGGTGATTTTTCCGTCTCTAAAACAAGCGGTTCTGACAGTTCAGCCTGCTCTTCTTCCGTCTCTGCTTTTTTGCGGATCTCTCTTCCTGAAGCAGCCTTTGCTGCTTCTATTGTCTCCACTTCCTCACGAAGCCCTGCCTCTGAAAGAATGAGCTCCGGCTGCTTCGCTTCTGCCGCATTTATATCTTCGCTGCCCTCTGCTTCTAAAGCAGGTGATTCTGATCGTACAGTTTCTTTCTCTTCATTCGCCTGCTCTTCACGAAGCCCCGCTTCCGAGACATGAAGCTCTGGCGCCCCGGCTGGCGCTTCATTCGCTTTTATTTCTTCGCTGTCCTCCAAAGCAAATGGCTCTGACCGCTCAGCTTCTTCCTCTTCATTTTCCTGCTCTTCACGAAACCCCGCTTCCGAAACATGAAGCTCTGGAGCCTCGGCTGGCGCTTCTTCCGTCTTTATATCTTCGCTGTCCGCCTCTAAAGCAAATGGCTCTGACCGCTCAGCTTCTTCTTCTTCATTTTCCTGCTCTTCACGAAGCCTCGCTTCCGAGACATGAAGCTCTGGCGCCCCGGCTGGCGCTTCATTCGCTTTTATTTCTTCGCTGTCCTCCAAAGCAGATGGCTTTGATTGCTCAGCTTCTTCCTCTTCACTTTCCTGCTCTTCACGAATCCCCGCTTCCGAGACATGAAGCTCTGGTGCCTCGGCTGGCGTTTCTCCCGTCTTACTATCTTCGCTGTTCTCTACTTCTAAAGCAAATGGCTCGGCTTCTGAGACTAGAAACTCTGGCGGCTCAGAAAAACCTTCACTAGGAGCTTCATAGAGAGGAGTGTCCTGCTCCCTGTCCGCTGTGTCATCAAGAAGGCCTTCTATTGCTAGATCAGCTTGGATCGTAAGGATGCGCGAGTCTGTTAGTTGATAGTCAAATGCATCAATAAACACAAAAACTTCATGTAAATGACTGACTTTGTTTTTCGGGATGGTAATATCGACAGGGAAACAATGAGTCAGTTCCGCTGTTCCATCCTCTCTCGTTCTGACCTCCTCGACAAACCGCTTATCAGTATAAAACTCCTCAGAATTTTTGCTTTGATCTATGTTGTACTCACCTGTAAGTTCAAGCGATCCTCTGATTGAAACGTAATCATTCACTTCCTGAACCCTAATATCAGGATCTAATGAAATGGAAAGCAGTTCAGAAACTTCCTGTCCTTTTTGGAAACAGATCGTTTCTTCTACAGAAAATTGCAATCGATGATTTTGCGGCAAGTTCATATCCTCCTTTCATCTAATCCTTAAAATTAGATGTCACTAAAGGTGTATGTATGAATTGGGGAAAATATGAATGAGGATGCACAGAAAAAACCGGTACAAGGAAATCCTTGATACCGGTTTTGATAGTACTTATCCGCGGCTGATCTCAGCGAATACGTTCTCAGCTGCCTGAATTGTTTTTTCAATATCCTCATCAGTATGCGCCGTCGAGAGGAAGAGTCCTTCGAATTGAGATGGCGGAAGGAACACACCTTCATTTGCCATTCCTTTATAATACTTGGCAAACAGCTTCAAATCTGATGCTTTGGCTGTTTCATAATTGATGACAGGTTCATTTGTAAAGAAGAAACCAATCATTGAACCTGCGCGGTTAAAGGTATGCGGAATACCGTGCGCCTCTGCCGCTTTTGAAATGCCTTCTTCCAGTCTGTCGCCTTTTTTCATAAAGGTCTTGTATGATTCAGGCGTGAGCTGCTTTAATGTTTCGAGTCCAGCCGTCATTGCAAGCGGGTTGCCTGACAGCGTACCAGCCTGGTAAATCGGACCGCTTGGAGCGATTTGCTCCATAATTTCGGCTTTACCGCCATAAGCGCCGACAGGAAGTCCGCCCCCGATCACTTTCCCTAAGCAAGTCAGATCAGGCGTTACACCGAAATAACCTTGTGCGCAGCTGTAATCGACCCGGAAGCCAGTCATGACTTCATCAAAAATCAGCAGCGTGCCGTACTGTTCAGTAATATCCCGCAGCCCTTGCAGGAAGCCTTCTTGCGGCGGAACCACACCCATGTTTCCGGCAACCGGTTCTACGATGACGCCTGCAATATCTTCACCAAACTGTTGGAATGCAAGCTTTACACTTTCTAAATCATTGTACGGAACAGTGATGGTGTTTTTCGCAATGCCTTCAGGTACGCCCGGGCTGTCAGGCAGACCGAGTGTTGCCACTCCTGAACCCGCTTTAATCAGCAGAGAATCTCCGTGTCCATGGTAGCAGCCCTCAAATTTCAAAATCTTATTGCGGCCTGTATATCCTCTTGCCAAACGAAGCGCGCTCATGGTCGCCTCGGTTCCCGAGCTGACCATCCGTACAATTTCTATTGACGGCACTCGATCAATGACGAGCTTCGCCAATTCAGTTTCCACCTCAGTCGGGGCCCCGAAGCTTGTCCCGTATTCAGCCACTTTTTTAAGGCTCTCTACAACACGGTCATTTGTGTGTCCTAAAATTAAAGGCCCCCATGACAAGACGTAATCAATATACTCATTTCCATCAATATCATAGATTTTAGAGCCTTTTCCGCGCTCCATAAAAATTGGGTCCATGTCTACCGATTTAAAGGCGCGAACGGGGCTGTTTACACCGCCCGGCATGAGTTTTTGCGCTTCTTTAAAAGCCGTTTTTGATTTTTCATAGCTTCTCATCTGCCTCAACTCCTGTCAACTGAATAAGATTACTCCGCAAGCCATTTTGCTGCGTCTTTTGCATGATACGTGATAATCAGGTCGGCACCCGCACGCTTCATACTTGTCAAAATTTCTAAGACAATCTCTTTTTCCTTGATCCAGCCGTTCTGAGCTGCAGCCTTCACCATAGAGTACTCTCCGCTTACATTATAAGCCACAAGCGGCAATGTGAACTCATTTTTTACATCCCGCATGATATCCATATAAGAAAGTGAAGGTTTCACAATCAGGAAGTCCGCACCTTCCTCAACATCTGATTGTGCTTCACGGAGTGCTTCCAGACGGTTGGCAGGATCCATTTGATACGTTTTGCGGTCGCCAAATTGAGGCGTGCTGTTTGCTGCATCACGGAACGGACCGTAAAACTCACTTGAATATTTCACAGCGTAAGACATGATCGGAATATTGATGAATCCTTCTTTATCTAACGCTTCTCTGATAACCGTCACAAATCCGTCCATCATGTTAGAAGGCGCAATGATATCCGCTCCGGCTTTTGCTTGGCTGACAGCTGTCTGCGCCAATAGCTCCAAGGATTCATCATTCAAGATCTGTCCGTCTTTGACGAGACCGCAATGTCCGTGATCTGTATATTCACATAGGCATGTATCAGCGACGACAACCAGCTCAGGGAAATGCTTTTTAATTTCCGCAATTGCTTCTTGCACAATCCCATGATCATGGTAAGCTTGCGTTCCGCAATCATCTTTTTCTTCAGGTATGCCGAAAACAATGACGGATTGAATTCCGAGACTGACCAGCTCAGCCACTTCATCCTTTAATAGATCTAAAGATACATGATAAACATCAGGCATTGAAGGAACAGCTTTTTTTCCTTCTAAACCTTCAACGACAAAGATCGGGTAAATAAAATCAGATGGATGCAGACGAGTTTCTTTTACCATCTCTCTCATTGCTTTTGATGACCGCAAACGGCGGTGTCTGTTAAATGATTGACTCATATTCTATCTTCCTTTCTAGACATGCGGCACATTAAATCAAGCATACCGTCAATTGTAAATGTATCAGGCATATACGACGTGATTCCGTACGACAGCAGAGCGTCCCTCGTTAATGGTCCGATGCTGATGTAGGCCGTTTGGTGCGCCTGCCATTTTTTTAATCCTTCTCCCAGAACATGCATAAATGTATGTACGGTTGATGAGCTTGTAAATGTCACAAAATCAAATAAATGCTGATTCGCGGCATTCTTTAATTCCTTGATGCCATCTTCATCAGGAACGGTCTCATATACGACCCATTCCTTCACAACAAAGCCAAGAGGCGTAAGCTCTTTTTTTATCACATCGCGAGATAAATTGCCTTTTATGACCGTAATCCGTTCTGACGGTTCGGCATGCTGCTTAAGAGCGTCAGCCAATCGTTCTGCAATATAGTCATGAGGCATTACATCAACCGATACGTCATACGATTCCAAACGGCGTGCGGTTTTTTCACCAACAGCCGCAATTTTTTTATGACCGGGAACAATTAGCTGATTTTCTTTTAGATAAGAAAAAAAGAAATCCGCTCCATTAACACTCGTAAACACAAGCCAGCCGGGTACGGCAAGATCAATTCGCACCTGTTCCGCCAGATCATTCGGCAGAGCTCGGCGAAACGTGATCAACGAGGTCAGTACCGCTTTTCCGCCAAGCTTCTCCACTTTCTGCTGAAACGATTTTGCCTGCGTCTTATTGCGGGTGACAAGCACTGTTTTTCCTTTCAAAGGAACATCATTTACCATCCTCATCAAGCTCCCGTTTTACGCGATCGATTAAAGCTTTAGCGCCTTTATCAGTCATGAGAGCCGCACAGCGCTTACCGACTTCCACCGGGTCGTTTCCGGTGACGGTTTCTTTGAAAGTCATTTTTCCATCTGGTGAAGCCACAAGCCCTGTCAGTTCAATTTCATCCTGGCCGTTTATCACCGAGTAGCCGGCGATCGGCACCTGACAGCCGCCCTCCATTGCGTTTAAGTAGGCACGCTCTGCCAGTACAGTCCGTTTTGTGTACTCATCCGTAAACTGAGAAAATAACGCTAAAAGCTCTTGATCTGATTCTCGGCACTCAATTGCAAGAGCGCCCTGGCCAACAGCTGGAAGACAGCGCTCAGGCTCAAGAAATTCAGTTACGACATCCTGCTTCCAGCCCATTCTGGAAAGCCCTGCCGCAGCTAAAATAATTGCATCGTAATCTTCGTTTTCCAGCTTTTGAAGTCTCGTATCTATATTACCTCTAATCCATTTAATTGTAATGTCAGGGCGCTCAATCAAAAGCTGTGCGCTTCTTCTTAAACTGCTTGTGCCGATGACAGCACCTTCCTTCAATTCAGAAAGCTTTACACGATTCTTTGAAATAAGAGCGTCACGAGGATCTTCCCGTTCAGGAATACAGCCGATCACAAGGCCTTCAGGCAAAACGGCAGGCATATCCTTCATGCTGTGAACCGCCATATCAATGTCTTCGTTTAAAAGCGCTTGTTCGATTTCTTTAACAAACAGCCCTTTTCCTCCCACTTTTGACAGGGTAACATCGACAATCCGGTCACCCTTTGTGACGATTTCTTTTATGTCAAAAGCAAAAGAAGGATTGATTTCCTTCAGTTTGCGGATCACCCATTTTGTTTGGGTCATAGCGAGTTTGCTCCGTCTGGAACCTACTTTTATCGTTCTCATATTTTCTTTCCTCCCGAATCTGCTTGGGCACATTATTTAACTGAACCAATGGAATTGAGACAGGCTTCCGAGCAGGAAATAATTGATCATCAGCACGAGAAAACAAGCCGTATTCCACAGTGCGGCGACCTTCCCCTGAAGCTCTTTAATCAGCCTGATATAGAGATAGTAGCTGTACAGAAGCAGGACGACAAACGAACCAAGCACTTTGGCGTCGAACCAATACAGCGTTTCTAGTGACACATACGCCCAAATGATGCCGAGAATCAAACTCAGCAAGAGCATCGGGACGCCAATGACATTCAGTACGTACGCCATATAATCAAGCTTAGACAAATCTTCTATTCTCAACAGCCACTTTCCCCATTTTTTCTTTTTTAACAAATGATATTGAAACAAATAGAGCACAGAAAATACAAAGGAAAGGGAAAAAGCGCCGTAAGAAAGAATTGCCATTGTAATATGAATCACTAATAGCTCTGATACGAGCTGACCCGAAAAAGCCGCTGACTGCTGCTCCGTCGGTGAAAATGTATGAATGGCGATCATAGCAAACCCTATTACATTTGTAAAAAACACAATAAAATCAACACGCAGCAGCTTTGTCAGCACAAGTGACAGTGTGACAAGCACCCAAGCATAAAAATAAAGCGCCTCCGTCACATTTAATACCGGAAACCTCCCCGTCACCCACATAAAATAGGCTAAATACACGGTTTGCAGAGTCCAGACAATAGAAAGCAACCAGAAGGCCATTTTCCCAGCCTTCCGGTTGTGTTGAAGAAAATCTATAAAATAAAAGAGTACACTTAATGCGTAAATGACGATTGTCCCTTCATTAAGCCTTGCCATTGCAGTATCAATCATTCAGCTTTCACTCACTTACAAGTGGGGCAAACCCCGCTCTTGATTCAGCCTTCTTATAAGAATGGACCTCTTGGCTGCCTTCAACGCTTTTGATCATTTGCCGGCCCGCAGCTTCTTCAATATCAAAAATCTGCATAAATAAAGCCAGCTTTTCTTCAGAATCAGCCTCTGCCGCAAGTTCTTTCACCTTTAATATTGGGTCGCGCAGCATTTGGTTAATGATACTTTTCGTATGTTTATTCAAAAGTTTTTTCTCTCTTGTCGTCAAATGTGGTAGCTTCCGTTCGATGCTGTCCATCGTTTCAGACTGGATTGCCAGCGCCTTTTCACGCAATGCGGAAATCACAGGCACTACACCGAGTGTGTTCAGCCATTGTTTAAATTCCACAATGGTTTCTTCGATTAACAGTTCCACCTTCTCAGCGGTTTCTCTCCGCTCTTTCAAGTTCGCTTCTACGATCCCTTCAAGATCGTCTATATCATAAAGGAAGACGCCCTCAAGATCGTTCAAAGCGGGATCCAAGTCTCTTGGCACGGCGATGTCCACCATAAATAAAGGACGGCCCTTGCGAAGCTTATTCGCGTTTTCCATCATATCTTTAGACACAACAAAATCACTCGCACCGGTAGAGCTGATTAAAATATCGGCTTCTGCAAGCGCGCTTTCAAGCTGATTTAAGCTTCGCGCTTCACCGGAGAAACGGTCTGCAAGTTCTTTCGCTTTCAAGTATGTTCTGTTAATGACGGTCACTTTTCCGATCCCCTGTCCGTGCAGATTTTCGGCTGCAAGCTCGCCCATCTTTCCCGCACCAAGGATTAATATATGCTTACTTGAAAGGTTTCCGAAGATTTTTTTCGCAAGCTCAACGGCCGCATAGCTAACAGACACTGCATTAGAGCCAATGTCTGTTTCGGCGTGAGTCCGTTTACCCACTGTAACTGCCTGCTTAAACAACTCATTAAAAATCGTGCCAATCGTTTTTTCTTGCTGAGCTGTTTTGAAGCTATCGCGCACCTGGCCGAGAATTTGCGTTTCACCGATCACCATAGAATCCAATCCGCAGGCTACACGGAACAAATGCTCAACAGCCGCATCGCTTTCATAAAATCTTAAAAACGGAGACAGGTCTTCTTTGCTTAAGTGAAACCAGTCAGCTAAAAATTTCTTTATATAATAACGGCCGGTATGGAGCTGGTCGACTACCGCATAAATTTCGGTGCGGTTGCAGGTTGATACGATGATATTTTCGAGAATGCTTTTCTCTGCTTTTAGCTGCACCATCGCTTCTGCAAGCTCATTCGGCTGAAAACTTACTTTTTCACGTATCTCAATAGGGGCGGATTTATAATCTACTCCCACAACAAGTATATGCATAGCTTTTATTACACCCCCAACACCCAAACTTTATTTATAATCATTCTAACATAGAATTCATTATTTATAATAATTATAACATAGTTTCTTTCGCAAAATGTGAACAGATTTCAAAAATCTTGTGCTATATTAGAAAAAGCTTCACGAACAAAATATGTTCCTATTGACAATAACAAAAACAGCAGAAATTTACTAAAAATCAGCTCTAGATAACAAGAAGGTGATATGCATGAAACAAAAATCAATTTTATTTCCTTGTCTGCTGCTCGCCGCTTCCGTATACGCATGGCTTGAAAGCGGCCAAGCCGAACTGTTTTCAGGACAGGATCAATGGCCTGTTCTTCTTATGCTGTTAGGCGCAGCCTTTATATACCAAGGAAAAAAAGAAGCAGTTTCCCCGCATTTCTTTATCGGCTTGCTTCTCTTCGGAATCGGTTTGCACTTTTTCGTTAAGCCAAAGTGGACATGGTGGCCGGATGATTTTGAAATGCTTCTCTTCATGGTCGGCTTCTCGCTGCTCGTTTCAACCGTTCAGAAAACAGAATATGTATATGAAGCTGTTTCGATGATTTGTTTTTCCCTATTTCTTTACTTTTTCAAACAGATTATGGCTTGGCTTGAGTCTGCGCATATTCCCACGGCCCTGCTGAAAGAGTATTGGCCGTTTGTGTTTATCGGAATCAGTTTATTGTTATTATTGATAAAACGAAAAAAATCTATACGATAAATAAAAAACCGGCAGAGATCAATCTCTACCGGTTTATCATTTTTTTGATCACTCCCCAAGCTTCGTCTTTCCCCTTTTTCGTTTCTGAGGAGTAGAGAATCAGCTCGTCTTCCGGATCAATATTTAATGTCTGTCGGACAACCTTCGCGTGTTTGTCCCATTTTCCTTTCGGAATCTTGTCCGCTTTTGTAGCGATAATAATAACAGGAATGCCGTAATACTTTAAGAATTCATACATCTGCACATCATCATTAGACGGTGCATGCCGCAAATCAACAATCTGCACAACTGCTTTCAATTCCTCGCGTGTCGTGATGTAGGTTTCAATCATTCTGCCCCAAGCTTCACGCTCGGATTTTGACACTTTGGCAAAACCGTAACCCGGTACATCAACAAAATGCAATTCGTCATTAATAATGTAGAAATTTAATGTTTGTGTTTTTCCTGGTTTCGATGATGTTCTCGCAAGATTTTTACGATTAATCAATGAATTGATAAAAGATGACTTTCCTACGTTCGATCTTCCGGCCAATGCAATCTCCGGAAGCCCCCCTTCAGGGTACTGTTCAGGTTTAACTGCACTGATTACGATTTCTGACTTTGTGACTTTCATTTCTTCTCTCCTACTAGGGCATGTTCCAGAACTTCGTCTAAGTGGGATGCCAATATAAATGTGAGCCCCTCTCTGACGCTTTCTGGAATATCCTCTATATCTTTTTCATTATCTTTTGGTGCAATAATCGTCGTCAATCCCGCTCTATGTGCCCCGAGCGCTTTTTCTTTCAGTCCGCCGATCGGCAGCACGCGCCCGCGAAGTGTAATTTCGCCAGTCATTCCGACTTTACGCGATACCGCCCGTCCTGTTAAAGCAGAAACAAGCGCAGTCGCCATTGTTATACCGGCAGACGGACCATCTTTAGGCACCGCACCCTCAGGAACATGTATATGAATATCATACTTCTCATGAAAGTCAGGTTCAATGCCAAGTTCTTCTGTTTTTGAACGCACGTAGCTGAAAGCCGCCTGAGCAGACTCTCTCATGACATCGCCAAGCTTACCCGTCAGGATCAGTTTGCCTTTCCCTGGAGAAAGCGATACTTCGATCGACAGCGTATCTCCGCCGACAGTTGTATAAGCCAGCCCCGTGACTACGCCCACCTGATCTTCCGTTTCTGCTTGTCCATATCTGAACATTCGTTTTCCGATAAAGTCTTGAAGATTTTTCTCCGTAACTGTAATCCGTTTTCTATCTTCAGAAACAATGGCTTTTGCAGCCTTGCGGCAGATGGCAGCAAGCTGGCGCTCGAGATTTCTCACACCTGCTTCTCTCGTATAATAACGGATAATATCAAGAATGGCCTGATCACGCAGCTGCAGGTTGCTCTTTTTGAGCCCATGCTCCTTGATCTGCTTCGGAAGAAGGTGATCTTTCACAATTTCAAGTTTTTCCACTTCCGTGTAGCCCGCAATATTAATGATTTCCATTCTGTCTCTAAGCGGTCCCGGGATTGTCGCCAAATTGTTAGCCGTAGCGATAAAGAGCACTTTTGACAGATCAAAGGTCTCCTCAATGTAGTGGTCGCTGAAGGTGCTGTTTTGCTCTGGATCAAGCACTTCAAGCATTGCGGATGACGGATCGCCTCTGAAATCAGAAGACATTTTATCAATTTCATCCAGTAAGAATACCGGATTCAGCTTGCCGGCTTTTTTCATGCCTTGAATAATACGTCCCGGCATTGCCCCGACATATGTCCGTCTGTGCCCGCGAATTTCTGATTCGTCGCGCACCCCGCCAAGTGAAATTCTGACAAATTTCCGATCCATACTTTTAGCAATCGATTTGGCTAAGGACGTTTTTCCGACCCCCGGTGGTCCTGCCAAACAGAGAATCGGACCTTTTAAGGATTTTGTCAGCTTCTGAACCGCCAAATATTCTAAAATACGCTCTTTCACTTTTTCAAGTCCATGATGTTCTTTGTCCAAAAGATGTTCAGCCTCTTTTAAATCAAGCTTATCTTCTGTCTCATCCGTCCATGGGAGAGCGACCAGCCAGTCAATATAATTGCGGATAACAGAACTTTCGGCAGAACTGGACGGAATTTTTTCATATCTGTTTAATTCTTTAAGAGCCGTTTCCTTCACATGTTCAGGCATACCCGCTTCTTCGATTTTTTCGGTCAGCGATTGAACTTCACCTGTTTTGCCTTCTTTATCGCCTAGCTCTTTTTGAATCGCCTTCATCTGTTCGCGCAAATAATATTCCTTTTGCGTACGCTCCATTGAACGTTTGACACGCTGGCCAATTTTTTTCTCGATCTCAAGCACTTCTTTTTCATTGTTGATAAAATCAATGACCTTATTCAGTCTGTCTTTGACATCGGCCGTTTCTAAAATATCCTGCTTATCCTTTAGTTTAAGAGGCAGGTGAGAAGCAACAATGTCTGCCATTCTGCCCGGCTCTTCGATATCAGTAACCGCGGCGTACGTTTCGGCTGAGATTTTTTTCGAAATTTTTATGTACTGATCAAAGTGGTCCAACAAAGTCCGCATCAGCGCTTCGTCTTCTGTATCTTTTGAATCATCTTCTTGGATCAGCTGAATGTCTACCGACGTATAATCCTCATGCTCATTGTAATCAATGATCTGGGCGCGCTGTATACCTTCCACCAGCACACGGATTGTACCGTTTGGAAGCTTCAGCATTTGTTTAATTTTCGTATAGGTGCCGACAGTAAAAATTTCATCTTCACCCGGTTCGTCTATCGAAATATCCTGCTGAGTAGCTAAAAATATCATATGATCATGCATCATTGCCTGTTCAAGGGCCTGAACCGACTTGTCACGTCCTACATCTAAGTGCAAAACCATTGTCGGGTACACTAATAAACCTCTTAAAGGGAGGAGCGGGATGCTGCGTTTTAATTCTTCTGCCATGTGACTGACACCTCCGTGACTTTAGTATGAACCATTATAATACAACTTTTTCATCCTTGTACAATAAACGGCATGGTTCAGCTTTTCTATAACACAGTCTCCTCGTAGTATACCCTTTCTTTCTCATCTGAAAAAGGAAAAGATGTCCTTCATAAAAAAAACCCTATTTTAAAAATAGGGTCAGACTGATTCTTTATTCATTTGCATGTTTAACGGTTTTTGTTCAGTAGGCGGATTCACTAAAATTTCATCAAGCACTTCCTGGAACGTTTTCACCGCCACAATTTTGATTCCTTCAATCTGTTTTAAAATTGATTGCTGATTTTCATATGGGATAATGACTTTTTTGGCACCGGATTGTTTTGCGGCTTTAATTTTCGGGATCACGCCCCCAATCGGTTTTACAAGTCCGTTTAGACTGATCTCGCCTGTCATAGCTACCTTGTTGTCAATCGGAACTTTATGAACGGCTGAAAAAATTCCCGCCGCCATGGCAATACCTGCTGACGGCCCGTCAATCGGAATGCCGCCCGGAAAATTAATGTGGATATCGTAGTCAGAAGGCTTCATTCCCATTGTACGCAATACGGTTAGCACATTTTCAACCGAGCCCTTTGCCATGCTTTTCCGGCGAATTGATTTTGATTGGCTGCCGATGCTTTCTTCTTCTGCTATTCCGGTAATGTTAATTGACCCTTTATCCTGAGCCGGTGTTACGTTCACTTCGATTTCCAGCAGCGAACCGCTGTTAGGGCCATACACTGCGAGTCCATTTACAATGCCGATTTGCGGTGCAGAGCCGATTTTCTGCTCGTGCTTAGGGGTAAGCTGACTGGAATGAATCACCCATTCTATATCCTCAATGGTGATGTCCTTCCGGTCCTCGGTCACCGCCATTCCCGCCGCGATTTGAATCATATTGACTGCTTCCCGGCCGTTCCGTGTATAGCTGGTCAACAAATCAAGTCCCTCTTCAGAAATATTCTTTTCAATCTTATCCACGGCTGTTTTGGCAACTGATTTCAGCTCATCTTTCTCAAGCTCGCGGAAAAACACTTCTAGACAGCGGGATCGGATTGCCGGAGGGATTTCATTTGGCATTCTAGTTGTCGCACCGATCAAACGAAAATCGGCTGGAAGCCCATTTTGAAAAATATCGTGAATATGGTTCGGTATTTGTGTATTTTCTTCGCTGTAATAAGCACTGTCTAAAAAGACTTTCCGGTCCTCAAGCACCTTCAGCATTTTATTCATTTGAATAGGGTGCAGCTCCCCAATTTCATCAATAAACAATACACCGCCGTGGGCATGCGTGACAGCCCCCTGCTTCGGCTGCGGAATACCCGCCTGTCCCATCGCTCCGGCCCCTTGGTATATCGGATCATGTACAGATCCAATAAGCGGATCCGCAATTCCTCTTTCATCAAATCGAGCCGTTGTCGCATCGAGTTCCACAAAAACAGCCTGCTCTTTAAAAGGTGATTGCTTATGTTTTTTGGCTTCCTCTAACACAAGCCGTGCAGCAGCTGTTTTTCCGACTCCCGGCGGTCCATAGACAATGACGTGCTGGGGGTTCGGTCCGCACAACGCCGCTTTTAACGCTTTAATCCCGTCTTCCTGACCGACGATATCTTGAAAGCTTTTAGGGCGCACCTTTTCAGATAACGGTTCGGACAAGCTGATAGCCCTCATTTTGCGAAGCTGCTCCATTTCCTTCTTTGATTCCTTATCTATCGTGACTTTTTGTGTCCTCTGATTTTTAAGCAAATTCCAAAAATACAAACCAATGATGATCCCAAAAAACAGCTGAATAAATAATGCGATCCCTGTCCAACTCATGGTGGTCCCTCCTGAAAAACAATTTATGTATCCAATTCATTCCTCTGATTGCTAGTATCTCCCACAGAAGAGGGGAATAAACGTTTTCCGGAAGAGTTTACACAACAAAAAAACCTCCTGAATGTTACCACTCAGGAGGTTTTTTTTCATTTTTAAGCAGACGTTTTATCTTGGCTAACCTCAGTACCGTCCTTTAACAAAAGGCGAGGCGGCTCTCCATGCGTTACAGTCGCTCCAGTAATCACACATTTTTCAATGTCATCACGGGAAGGCAGGTCAAACATCACATCAAGCATAATGCCTTCAATGATAGAACGGAGTCCGCGTGCTCCAGTCTTACGCTCAATTGCTTTTTTGGCAATTTCAGACAGCGCTTCTTCTTCAAACTCAAGCTCAACATTATCCAGCTCAAGCATTTTCTTAAACTGCTTCACAAGAGCGTTTTTCGGTTTTGTTAAGATCGCAACCAATGCTTCTTCATCAAGCTTTTCAAGGCTTGCAATAACAGGAAGACGTCCAATGAACTCCGGAATTAATCCGAAACGGAGCAAGTCTTCTGGAAGCACTTTTGAAAGAAGGTCTTCTTTCTCCAGATCTGCAACCTTATTATCAGAACCAAAGCCAATCACTTTTTGTCCTAAACGGCGTTTGATGATTTGTTCGATACCATCGAAGGCACCGCCGCAAATGAACAAAATGTTTGTTGTGTCAATTTGAATAAACTCTTGATGAGGGTGCTTACGTCCGCCTTGAGGCGGCACACTCGCCACAGTTCCTTCAAGAATTTTCAGCAACGCCTGCTGCACACCTTCACCTGACACATCACGTGTGATAGACGGGTTTTCAGACTTTCTTGCCACTTTATCGATTTCATCAATATAAATAATGCCTTTTTCCGCTTTTTCCACGTCGTAGTCAGCAGCTTGGATGAGTTTCAAGAGAATATTCTCTACATCTTCACCCACATATCCAGCTTCTGTCAGGGACGTAGCGTCAGCAATCGCAAACGGCACATTTAAAATACGGGCTAACGTTTGCGCAAGAAGGGTTTTACCGCTTCCTGTCGGGCCGATTAATGAAATGTTACTTTTCGAAAGCTCGACATCGTCCACTTTGCTGTTTGAGTTAATGCGCTTATAGTGGTTATACACAGCAACAGCGAGTGATTTCTTCGCTTGATCCTGACCGATGACATATTCATTCAGAATTTCACGGATTTCCTGCGGCTTCGGCACATCTTTAAATTCTACTTCTTCTTCTGTTCCGAGTTCTTCCTCCACAATTTCAGTGCAGAGTTCGATACATTCGTCACATATATATACACCAGGTCCAGCTACAAGCTTACGAACCTGATCTTGTGTTTTTCCACAGAACGAGCATTTTAATTGTCCTTTTTCCTCGTTGAATTTAAACATTCTTTCACCCCTTAATCTTGTCTCACTTTTTCTTTTACCGGCAGAGCAAAAGAAAATGATTCTTGAAACGAACGAGTATGTATTGCATTTTACCATACTTTCCAAAAAGACGGTAACATTGTGTTTCTGACTTGCACATTCTATATGTATGACAAAAAACAGCCCTGCATTAACTATCTTGCCCCAAGAAAAAGAGATATATCATAATTGTACAAAACAAGGCACGAATGATTCGCGCCCTGTTTTATTATTACTATTATTATGCACCATATTAACGGTTTTCTACAAGAAAATCAATTGCTTTGCGAACTTTTAAATCTTCTTTCATCGCGTCAGTAGAACCGATGGCTTGTTTGATATTTTCAACAGGCATGTTGTATGCTTCAGCCATTTTAGAAAGCTCAGCATCAACTTCCTCACCTGTTACTTCAAGGTTTTCCGCTTTCGCAATTGCCTCAAGAGTCAGGTTAGATTTAACGCGTTTTGCAGCATCTTCTTTCATTTGCTCTTTTAACGCAGCTTCATCTTGGCCTGAGAATTGAGTGTAAAGCTCAAGGTTCATGCCTTGCATTTGAAGACGCTGTTCGAATTCTTTCAGCATGCGGTCAAGCTCAGTATCGATCATCGCTTGAGGAACATCGATTTCAGCGTTTTCAGAGGCTTTCAGAACAAGTTCTTCACGCAATTTAGCGTCAGCTTCGTTTTCTTTTGCTTCTTCTAAACGTTTCTTCGTTTTTTCAGTCAATTCAGCAAGTGTTTCCACTTCTTCATCGATATCTTTTGCGAATTCATCGTCAAGTTCAGGAAGCTCTTTCGCTTTGATTTCGTGAATTTTCACTTTGAAGACAGCTGGTTTGCCGGCAAGATCTTCAGCGTGGTACTCTTCAGGGAATGTTACTTCAACATCCTTCTCAGCACCTGCTTCAAGGCCGACTAACTGATCTTCGAAGCCAGGAATGAATGAACCAGAACCCACTTCAAGTGAATAGTTTTCAGCTTTTCCGCCTTCGAATGCTTCGCCGTCAACGAATCCTTCGAAGTCAAGAACAACAGTGTTTCCTTCTTCAACAGCGCCTTCTTCTTTTACAACTAGCTCAGCTTGACGCTCTTGAAGCGCTTTTAGTTCGTTTTGAACATCTTCGTCAGTTACAGCTGTGTCGTCTTTTTCGATGCCTAAGCCTTTGTATTCGCCAAGCTTCACTTCAGGTTTCACTGTTACTTTTGCAGTGAAGATTAAGCTTTCGCCTTTTTCGATTTTTTCAACATCGATTTCAGGACGGTCTACAGGCTCGATTCCAGCTTCTTCAACCGCTTTAGGGTATTCTACAGGAAGAAGAATATCCAAAGCATCTTGGTAAAGAGCTTCTACGCCAAAGCGCTGTTCGAATAAACCGCGAGGAATTTTCCCTTTACGGAATCCAGGAATTGAAACTTGCTTAACTACTTTTTTAAATGCATCATCAAGTGCCGTTTTAAATGTTTCAGCATCAACTTCAACAGTTAAAACGCCTTCGTTGCCTTCTTGTTTTTCCCATTTTACAGACATGTGTTTCCCTCCAAAAATCTATTCAGGTTGTGTCGGTCTTCCATTCTAAAGCAATCATTCGGCTTCGTCCAACAAAAACGAAGCTGCCAAAGATCAGAATCATTATGTATCCATTTTAATAATGAACTGTAAAGCCTGTCCAACCGTATTTCTGATAACCCGTTATACACAAATACAACCATTATATTATAACATAACACATACCGCTTTCAACTATATGGCGTGATTTACAAATAAGAAATTTCTTCAATATCTTTAATCATTGTGCACGCTTCATCAAGTTCTCTGTCGGTAAACTCATACATCATATGCAGCTCTTCGCTTTCAATCTCAATCCCATGCATTTCATAGCCGACTTTATGCAGGGCCGCCGCCCAAAGATCAGCAGACAGCAATTTAGGCTGAAATGGATATAAAACGTACAAATGTCTTCTCCACAGTTCTTCTACCGCTGCATACAGGGTTGGATTTTCATTCCCAAGCGTTTCATCCAGCACCCGGAGAACGCGGTGCAAAATCGGGGAGGCATCAGGCGGGACAGTCTCGCTCGGCTCGATTGTCATAGAGTCTCCGAATTTTGTAATGTGGACCGGTTTGCTGTAGTCGTGTTCCGCCATTAACATCACGATCATCGTCTTGATAATCGGGTGAGCAGCGGGATCTTCAAGAATTGTTTTTAACAGCCCCGTATACTTCGCTACATTGCGGTCTTTCAATGAATGGATCAAATTCATTTGTTCCTCTGGGCTGGCTAACACTTTCTCCGTGTCAATCACATCTTCATACTCTTCGGCCCAAGCCTCGTCCTCTCGCTCTGGATCGGTCATTTTACGGCTGAAATCAAGCAGTTTATAAAATTGCTCGGCGCTTTCCGCAGGCAGCTGATTTTCCTCAAGGACAGCTTCAATCGTGCGTTTTACTTCTTCGTATTTCTTAAGCTGTATTAAGATCGTCATGTACACTTGTAAGACCGTAAAATACTGGCCATATCCTTCTTTCAGCATCTTTTCGCATACACGTTTTGCCTCTTCCAATTCGCCCAGCTCCAAAAAGCAAATGGCCATGCCCAAGTGAAGATCTGATTCAGTATCATCATATTTCATTGCTTCTGAAAACAGTTCCAGCGCCTCTTGATACTTTTTCTCCTTCAGCGAGGACATTCCTTTTTCCACCAGACGGTCTTTCAGATGAGGAAAAGGAATAATTTTTGCGTTTTTCTTGTCATGCGTCATACCTATATTCCTTTCAGGCATTTATTTTGTTCAAGTGTATCAACACATTTACACAAAAACAAGAAAGGAAAGGTTCTGCCAGGCAAAAAAAAAACTGCCGGACAAATTGCCGGGCAGCTTTTTTAAGCTTGAAGCCAAGAGCTTCTCTGCGACTCAAATTGCTTGATTTCATCTTCAAGTAAAAGCGTTAATGAAATTTCATCATAGCCGTTAATTAGCATTTCTTTCCAATGCGGATCGACTTCGAATGAGATCTGGTTGCCTTCACTGTCGTGAATAAGCTGATTCTCAAGATCGACTGTCATTTGCAGTGACTGATTTTCGTATTGTCCGACAAGCTTTTTCCAATTGTCATATGGCATGCGAATCGGCAGCATACCGTTTTTAAAGCAGTTTTGGTGGAAAATATCAGCAAATGACGGTGCAATAATGATTTTAAAGCCATAATCATCAAGCGCCCACGGAGCGTGTTCACGCGATGACCCGCAGCCGAAGTTTTCTCCCGCTATTAAAATGGATGCCCCTTCATAAGCCGGCTGGTTCAGTTCAAATTCCGGGTTCGGTTCACCATTCGCATCATATCTCCAGTCAAAGAATGCAAAACGGCCGTAGCCCGTTCTTTCAATTCTCTTCAGAAATTGTTTCGGAATGATCTGATCTGTATCAACATTAATACGATTTAATACGGCCGCTTTCCCCGTATGTGTTTTCAAAGGTTCCATCTCGTGCACTCCTTACACAACTGTTTTTTCCTGATAAAACTTCCTGACATCCACGAAATGGCCGTGAATGGCGGCCATCGCAGCCATCGCAGGGCTGACGAGATGTGTTTTCGCGCCTTTTCCTTGTCTGCCCTCAAAGTTGCGGTTAGAGGTTGACGCACAGCGCTCTCCTTCAGGAACCACGTCATTATTCATGCTCAAACACATGCTGCAGCCTGATTCTCTCCATTCAAATCCAGCGTCTAAGAAGATCTGATGAAGCCCTTCCTTTTCAGCCTGTAGTTTTATGCTCTGAGATCCAGGCACGACGATTGCTCTAACACTTTCAGCTACCTTTTTTCCTTTGATCATATCGGCAGCCTGGCGGAGGTCAGTCATGCGTGAATTAGTACAGGAACCGATAAATACGTGCTCCACTTTGATATCTTCAATTTTCTGATGAGGTGTCAGCCCCATATATTCATAAGCGCGAATCGCTTCTTTTTTGTCATCTTCCGCTGAAAAGCTTTCCGGTGCCGGAACTTCAGAATCGACAGGAAGAACCATTCCCGGGTTGATACCCCATGTCACCATAGGAGAAATGTCATTGCCGTCAAGCACTATTGATTTATCGTAAACAGCGCCTGGATCAGTGCGCAGCGCTTTCCATTCTTCTACGGCTTTATCAAATTCTTCTCCTTTTGGCGTGTACTTGCGATTTTTGCAATATTCAAATGTCACTTCGTCAGGCGCAATCAAACCTGCTCTTGCTCCGGCTTCAATTGACATGTTGCAAACGGTCATCCGCTCATCCATCGTCATGTTTCTGAATACTTCCCCAGTGTATTCAATGACGTAACCGGTGCCGAATTTCACGCCGTATTTACCGATAACAGCAAGAATGACATCCTTTGCGGTTACCCCTTTTTGCAGTGTCCCGTCTACACGCACCTCAAGCGTTTTCGGACGCTGCTGCCACAGTGTCTGTGTAGAAAGAACATGTTCAACCTCACTCGTTCCGATTCCAAATGCCAGGGCGCCAAATGCACCGTGAGTCGAAGTATGACTGTCGCCGCATACGATCGTTTTTCCCGGAAGCGTTAAGCCAAGCTCAGGCCCGACTACATGGACAATCCCCTGATCTACACTGTGAAGATCGGCAAGGCGTACGCCAAACTCTGCGCAGTTCCGCTCAAGCGCTGTCACTTGTCGTTTCGCAACTTCATCCGTTATCTCAAAGCGATTGACGGTTGGAATGTTGTGGTCCATCGTCGCGAAAGTATTTTGCGGTTTTCTGACCTTTCTTCCCTTTTGTCTCAACCCTTCAAATGCCTGAGGGGATGTGACCTCATGGATGAGATGCAAATCAATATAGAGAAGATCCGGTTTTCCCTCACCATGTTTTACAATATGCTGATCCCAAATCTTTTCGATGATCGTTCGAGGCATCATCTTTATTTCCTCCCTCTACCTATGAACTAAGACCGCTTACACCATAAGCTGTCACACGTTAGAAATTGTATTTTCACTCATCAATGCTGTCTTAACTTCCTCTGTAATGGCCTGAGTGCTGCTGTATTCCTCACCTCTTGCCAAGTCTCTTGTTCTTTTTCCAGAGGTAAGAACCTGGTTGACCGCATCTTCTACAGCTTTCGCTTCTTCTTCAAGCCCGAAAGATGTTCTCAAAAGCATTGCCGCTGACAATATAGCCGCAAATGGATTTGCCATTCCTTTCCCTGCTATGTCAGGTGCAGAGCCATGTACAGGCTCGAACAAATGGAGTCCTGAGCTTGATAGGCTCGCTGACGGAAGCATTCCGAGAGAACCTGTTAGCATGGACGCTTCGTCGCTTAAAATGTCACCAAACATATTTTCAGTCACCACGACATCAAATTGATTCGGTGCATAAATTAGCTGCATTGCCGCGTTATCAACGAGCATATGCTCAAGTTTCACATCAGGATAGTCTTTTGCGACGTCTTCAGCCACTTCGCGCCACAGCCTGCTTGATTCAAGAACGTTCGCTTTATCAACAGAGGTAACCTTGCCTTTTCTGGCAGCCGCCATTTTAAAGCCCTCTCTGATCACGCGTTCAATTTCTTCCCTCTTATAAAACAGTGTGTCTACCGCTTCTTGCTCACCTTCAACGTTTACATAGCGTTTGCTCGGCTGGCCGAAATACAAACCGCCTGTCAGTTCACGAACGATAACGAAATCAACGTTATCAATATATTCTTTTTTCAAAGGCGAAGCGTCAGAAAGGCTTTCAAACACTTTCACAGGCCGCAAATTCGCAAACAGGTCAAGCTGTTTTCTAATGCCGAGCAGCCCTTTTTCTGGCCTCAGTTCCGAAGGGTTTTGATCCCATTTCGGGCCGCCGACAGCACCAAGCAAAATAGCATCAGCCTTTTTACAAATCGCAATGGTTTCCTCTGGGAGAGGGTTGTTGTGTTCATCAATTGCCGCTCCTCCAATAAGGCCGTATTCAAATTCAAATTCATGGCTGAAGCGTTCGGCAACACTTTTCAGCACGTCTGTCGCTGATTCTAATACTTCAGGGCCGATCCCGTCTCCGGGCAATAGAGCAATCCGTTTCTTCAAGTTAACCGTTCTCCTTTCTATTATGATCCGACAGCTGTATGGTTTTGCAGTCCGTTCATATTAGACTGGAAAACCAATTGACGGTTGACTGCGTTCAGATAGGCTTTCGCCGAAGCTTCTAATACGTCTTGCGCTATGCCCCGCCCTGCGGATTCTTTTCCGTTTACTACTACTCTTACATAAACCTGGGCAAATGCGTCTTCGCCCTTTCTATTAGACTGAATGCGGTAGTCTAAGAGCTCCACATCTTTATCGATACAGCGTTCAAGGGTATTGTATATCGCTTCCACGCTACCGGCTCCTGTAGCCGCTTCCTGAATAAGCTGGGCGTTTTCTTGATTTTTCAAAGAAACCGTAGCTGTAGGGACCTGAGATGTTCCATAATGGACTTGCAGAGAAAGAAATTCATACCCAATCTTGCGGTCTGTTACTTTTTCTTCTAAAATAAGAGAGACAAGATCCTCATCAGTGATTTCTTTTTTCTTCTCAGTCAACTCTTTAAACATCGTAAAGAACTTATTAATCTCTTCACTATCAAATTGGAATCCCAATGCTGTCAGCCGGTCTTTAAATGCATGGCGTCCTGAATGCTTGCCTAGGACAAGCGCATCTGCCGTTACACCGACAAGCTCTGGTGAAATAATTTCGTATGTTGATTTTTCTTTTAAGAAGCCGTCCTGGTGGATGCCTGATTCATGAGCAAATGCATTGTCGCCCACTACCGCTTTATTTCGCGGAACAACCATACCTGTGAACTTACTTACTAAATCACTAGTGCGTTTTATTTCATTTAGCGTAATGCCTGTTTCGACTTGATAGAAATCTTTTCTGGTATGAAGGGCAACTGCGATTTCCTCTAAGGCAGCGTTTCCGGCTCTTTCACCAATTCCGTTAATCGCACATTCAATTTGATCAGCGCCATTTTCGATCGCTGAGAGAGAATTGGCGACTGCCATTCCCAAATCATCGTGGCAGTGAGCTGACAGCTTTGCTTGATGTATGTTTGGAACGTTCTCTTTCATATATTTAAAGATATTCCCGTATTCAGCCGGAGCCAAATAGCCGACTGTATCCGGAAGGTTGATGACACTAGCCCCTGCGTCAATCACTTTTTCTACGATTTCTGCTAAAAACGGCAGTTCAGTTCGGCAGGCATCCTCAGCAGACCATTGAACAATCGGGAAACGCTCTTTTGCGTATTTCACCATTTCAACCGCTCTTTCAATGACCTGTTCACGCGTCATTTTCAGCTTGTGTTTTAAATGAATGTCCGATGTGGCAATGAAGACGTGAATTCTTGGCTGAGCACCGTCTTTTAACGCTTCCCATGCAGCATCAATATCACCTTTTACACAGCGGGCAAGACCTGTGACAGAACAATTTTTAATGGTTTTTGCGATTTCCTGCACAGCTAAAAAGTCACCTCGGGACGAAGCGGGAAATCCCGCTTCAATGATATCTGCCCCGAGTCTTTCGAGCTGCTTTGCTATGGCAAGTTTCTCCTGTGTATTTAAGTTTACTCCAGGGGACTGTTCACCATCACGAAGCGTCGTATCGAAAAAATTAATTTTGCGCAACGGAGACCACCGCTTCCTTCTTCTTGCCTTGTTTGACAAACGGCATCATTTCACGAAGCTTTCTTCCCACCACTTCGATTTGATGTTCGTTTTCGCTCGTATTGATTGCGTTGAAACGAGGACGGTTTACTTGGTTTTCTACGATCCACTCTTTTGCAAATGTTCCGTCTTGGATGTCTTTTAAGACTTCTTTCATTGATTCTTTTACTTTTGCGTCTACAACACGCGGCCCGGATACGAAGTCTCCCCATTGAGCAGTATCAGAAATAGAGTATCTCATGCCTGCCAATCCTTCTTCATACATCAGGTCAACGATCAATTTCAGCTCATGAAGACATTCAAAATATGCAAGTTCCGGCTGATAACCAGCTTCAGTTAATGTTTCAAAACCAGCTTTTACTAGGGACGTTAATCCTCCGCAAAGTACAGCTTGCTCACCGAACAGATCCGTTTCTGTTTCTTCTTTAAATGTCGTTTCCAAAACGCCTGCTCTTGCTCCGCCGATTCCTTTTGCATATGCCAAAGCTTTATCTTTCGCTTCACCTGTCACATCCTGATAGATCGCGAACAACGCCGGTACGCCTGCTCCCTGCTCATATGTTCTTCTAACCAAATGTCCAGGACCTTTAGGCGCTACCAAGAATACGTCAACATCTGCCGGAGGAACAATTTGGTGGAAATGAACGTTAAATCCGTGAGCGAAGACCAATGACTTGCCTGCAGTCAGCTCATCTTTGATTTCAGCTTCATATACTTTTTGCTGCTGTTCATCCGGAAGAAGAACCATAATGATTTCAGCTTGAGCCGCAGCTTCTTTTACTGTAAATACTCGATGTCCGTCTTCTTGCGCCTGAGTGAAAGATTTTCCTTGTCTGACACCGACAATCACGTCAATTCCGCTTTCTTTCAGGTTCAGCGCATGTGCATGCCCTTGTGAGCCATAGCCGATAATCGCTACTGTTTTCCCAGCCAATACGTTCTCTTTGATATCACCGTTATAATATACTTTTACCATTTCAATCTCTCCCTTGTTATGTTTTATACAATAGATATTGTTTTATTGGATGACGCCTTTTGCTGAGTGCCCCTCGCAAAAGCCGTTGTACCTGTTCTCGCAATTTCTTTAATTCCATAAGGCTTTAGTAATTCAATCAGCGCTTCAATTTTGTTTGATTCGCCAGTCACCTGTACAACGATGCTGTCTCTGCTGACGTCAACGACAGAAGCTCTGAACGGCTCTATCATTCCGTTAATCTCTGTCCTCGTTGACGGTGCGGAAACGACCTTGATTAAGGCCAGCTCCCTTTGGACAATTGATTGATTTGTGATGTCAGTGACTTTCAGCACATCAATTTGTTTGTTAAGCTGTTTTGTCAGCTGTTCAACATCATTTTCTCCTTCAACGTGAACGACAAAGGTGATTCTGGAAACGCCTGTTGTTTCTGTGTGTCCAACTGTAATGCTTTCAATGTTGTAGTGTCTTTTTGTAAATAGACCGGTGATCCGGTTTAACACGCCGGAGCGGTTCACCACAGTCAATGTGATAATTCTTTTCAAGGTTTCACCCCCACCATTTCATGCAGCCCTTTCCCCGGAGCCACCATCGGGAATACTTTTTCTTCACTGGCAACCCGAACGTCAATGACAACCGGTTCTTTCGATGTTAATGCCTCTTCCAGCTTTTCCTTCGCTTCTGCATCAGAGGAGATTCTGATGCCTTTAATGCCGTATGCTTCTGACAATTTGACAAAGTCAGGCTGTGAAGCGAATTTAGATTCTGAATAACGCTCTTCATAGAAAATTTCCTGCCACTGTCTTACCATTCCGAGACAAGCATTATTCAAGATCACAACTTTAACCGGCAGATTCAATTCGCGAATAACATCAAGTTCCTGAAGCGTCATTTGAAAACCGCCATCTCCAAGCACCGCCACCACGGTTGCATCTTTATCGGCCAGCTGTGCGCCAATCGCTGCCGGAAGGCCGAAACCCATCGTTCCAAGACCGCCTGATGTCACCCATTTATCTGCCTTTTTGAACGGATAAAATTGTGCTGACCACATTTGATGCTGGCCGACATCCGTTGCGACAATGGCTTCGCCCTTTGTAAATTGATGAATGTACTCAATCAGTTTCTGAGGCTTAAAGCCTTCTTCTTCATTGTCTACATACCAGAGCGGATACTCTTCCTTCCACTCGGCAAGCTGTTTTTTCCATTCGCTTGAATCGCCTTGTTTGCCGTTTTGTTTGATCAGCTCTTGCAGGACAACTTTGCTGTCGCCGACAACCGGAATCTGTGTTTTCATGATTTTTCCGATTTCAGCCGGATCAATATCAATGTGGGCAATCTTTGCGTTTCTCGCAAAATGCTTCAGGTTTCCGGTGACGCGGTCATCAAAACGGGCGCCGATACTGATTAATAGATCACAGTCATGAAGGGCCATGTTCGCTGTATAAGTGCCGTGCATACCCGCCATTCCTAAGAAAAGCGGATGGTCTGCCGGGAATCCCCCGAGCCCTAAAAGCGTGTGTACGACCGGAATTTGCTGCTGCTCGGCATAATTTTTTAATTCTTCTGACGCTTTTCCGTGCAATACGCCCGCGCCCGCTAGGATAACCGGTTTCTTTGCGCTGCTTACGGCTTCCACAAGCTTGCGGATCTGCAAATAATTCGGCTCCGTTGTCGGCTGATATCCCGGGAGATTCATCTCGTGATCATAGCTGAATTCCCCTTCAATTGTTGCAACATCTTTCGGAATATCGATTAGTACAGGTCCCGGTCTTCCCGTTTTTGCAATATGGAATGCTTCTTTAATGATGCGCGGCAGGTCTTCCGGCTGGCGGACCTGATAGCTGTGTTTTGTAACCGGCATTGTAATTCCTAAGATGTCCGCTTCCTGAAAAGCGTCGGTGCCGATAACGGAGGTTGCCACCTGTCCTGTAAAGACGACTAAAGGCAGTGAATCAATCATAGCATCCGCAAGTCCAGTAACAAGGTTTGTCGCTCCCGGACCTGATGTCGCAATAACGACCCCTGGTTTTCCAGAAACTCTCGCGTATCCTTCCGCTGCATGAATAGCGCCTTGCTCGTGTCGGGGTAGGATATGTACCATTCCCGAATTGTACAGCTTATCGTAGATCGGAAGTACAGCTCCACCCGGATAGCCGAATATCATTTCTACTTTTTCTTTCTTTAATGATTCAATCAGCATTAACGCTCCGCTCATCGTCTGTGTACATTTGGCAGATGCTGAATCCACCTGTACATTAGTCCCCATTTTTAGTTCCTCCTTTTGGATTTTCATCCTCTAAAGATCATCAATTATTAGCTTTATAGCTGATTATTCAATAAAAAAAGCCCTTCCGCCCACAATCAGCCGCGCAGTGAATGCGATAGCCAAAAGGGGCGAAAAGGCTCTTCTTTCCGCGGTACCACCCTTGTTTACGGCCTTTGATACGGCCGTCTCATGGATATTCCTATCCGTTTTAATAACGAGTAAACATCATCGTTCACCCGGCCAAGTCCTACTGTGATTTCAGACTGGCACTCTGAGGCGAGTTCACCTTGTAAAGCTTCGCCGGTTCTCAGCTAATCCGGTTCTCTGTGGAAAGCTTTTTCAAGGCTACTTATCCTCATCTGCGCTTTTCATATTGAGTCTCTTGAACATCTATTCTGCCGTCCAAGAAGATCGTTTTTTTTCATTTTTTTAGTATCCTACTGCAATCATTTGCGCTTGTGAAACTTGCGTTTATCTTTTGTTGAACTCATATTACGCCGCTTTGGACGCAGTGTCAACAGCCTTTTTTAAAATTATTAGACAATTTAGATTAATCAAACTATACTGTATACGCTTTCATTATTGGTATATAAGGCATTTCAAAAGATAAAAGTTTTTGTAATTTTTTTATTAATCTATCAAGTTTACACTCAAATTTTTCAATTTCATATAAATATGTCACATAATATGACGTGTTATTGTTTCAATGAGACGTCTATATGAAAGATCTTCTCGCAAAAAACAATTTCAGTTCGGATAGGCTCTTTCATTATTTTTCGTCATACACTGGTGGTATCTTGCAAAGAAAAGGTGATACGATGAATAAATCATTTGCAGACATCCAAGGATTTCCCGGGGGTTTTCCAAGCTTTCCCCAGCCATTTTATCCGGCAGCCCCTGGCTTTTATCAGCAAGGCCACCAGCCATTTGGAGGCTTTGGATACGGACAGCCGTTCAGTCAGACATACAGCCCGCTAAGCACCCCATCTGCTATGTACTCTTCATTTCCATATGCTTCAGGATTTTACGGGCAGCAATTTTCAGGTGCCGGCTATAGCGGCCATGGCGGCGGTTTTAGTATCCCGGCGACGCACGCCGGAGGGTTCAGCGGAGCATCTGGTGTACACGGAGGATTTCGATATTAAATATCATCAGGTGCCGAACATCTATGTTCGGCACTTATTAATTTATTCATCTTTACATAAAGCTAATAGAATGTTCGGTTTCCTATCTTACTATTTGGAAGCAAAAAGGATATATTTTAAGATAAAGGATAAGTATGTTCAGAGTGACGGTTTTTGAGGAGGAATTCATTTTGCATATTAAAGTAGATGATTTGACCGGACATCAAGTGATCGAATTAGTAAGTGAGCATTTACATAGCATGACTCTCATGTCTCCGGCTGAAAGTATTCATGCCCTGGACATAGAAAGGCTGAAAAAACCTGAGATTACATTTTGGAGCGCATGGGACGACAATGAATTGGCCGGCTGCGGAGCACTAAAAGAACTGGACCGCCGGCATGGAGAAATTAAGTCGATGCGAACCTCTTCTTCCCATTTAAGAAAGGGCGTCGCCAGCAAGGTTCTTCAGCACATTATAGAAGAAGCCAAGCGGCGCGGCTATCAGCGCTTGAGTTTGGAAACGGGGTCGATGGCTTCTTTCGAGCCGGCAAGAAAACTTTATGAAAGCTTCGGTTTCCGGTATTGCCAGCCGTTTGCAGACTATACGGAAGATCCGAACAGCGTGTTTATGACAAAGGAATTGTGAAATATAAAGGATAGATAAGTGCGGGACTATGTTTCTGTCTTATCTGTCTTTTTTTGTGGTTACAATTCATCTTCTGCTATCTAGGCAGCATTCTACATTAGCAATCTGCTACGTTTTTTCCTTCTAGACAACTTTCTCGATTGCTTATCACACAAAAAAAACATCCAGCATTGTACTGGATGATTGAATTATTATTTATATTTATTCACTTCGTACATCAAAATATTTTTAAACACAACATAATCCTTTTTACTTTCAAAAGGCCCTTTGTTGTTGTCATGCTCATCAATTTCATAAAATCCCGGTCCCTCTCCAGCATCACGCTGCTTATACCATTTGAGGAAACCGTTCACTTCTTTCATGGACAGCTGATATTCTTTTTGCAAACCGTTTACCATTGTAATAACAAGGAGGGCGTCTCCGTCTTCTGCTGAATTATCCTCAGAAGGTGTTGTTGATTCTTTATCCTTATCTCCCGGAGTTTCCTCTGAATCGGATGGTATATTTAAATCTTTTAACGAAATAGATATAACCGATTTAATTTTAGAATTTGCATATCCACCAAAACTGGAATTTTCTTCTCTTCCACCAATTACGTAAAGTGTATCATCAATAATGACAGAAGAATGCACCATTCTGTATAAAGCTTTCGGATTTGTCACGGCTGTAACTGATTGACTTTTAGGATCGTACACCTTAATTCGGTTTACACCTCCAGTCATCAGAATTTTTCCTTTGTAAGCAAGAGCAGAATAATACCCTGCTGTGAATCCGGTACCATTTTTTACCCACGTATCTTTTTCTGGATCATAAACATAAACGATTTGGGGAGTATAATGCGTTCCGCCAAGTAAATATAGTTTATTATCAATTACTGCTGTAGAAGCTCCAGTTACCTCATAATTTTTCAATATCTGTTTTTTCTCCCATTTCTTCGTTTCGAGATCATAACTGTAAGTGGTTCCATCAAACCTATTTTCGAAGCCTACCACGTAAATTTTCTTTCCTATAACTTCAGCGTATATTTGATAGGCTGGAACCTTTCTTTCAAAAGGAAGATCATCTAATTTTTCCCACGTGTCTTTTTTTGGATCATATACTTCTATTGTGTTGACAGCTCCATCGTTTGACATTCCGCCCAAGACATAAATTTTCCCATCTACAGTAACTGATGCAGCTCCCCCCCTCGCTGTGGGCATGTCGGCTTTTCTTGTCCATTCATTTGTTTTAGGATCATAGACAAACGTTTGATTTCCATAAGTACCTGATTTTACTGTTCCGCCACCTATCACATATATCTTTCCATCTACTACACCGCTGCTTGCGCCGACACGCGGCTCAGGCAAATCTGCTCTTTCTTTCCATTCAACTGTTTCCGCGCTAACTGTTTGGAGCGATTGAAACAGCGTAATCACGAATAAGAAACAAACAACGAACCATTTTTTCAAAAGAAAACACTCCTTTATTTAATTGTTTCACATAACAAATATCGGCAAGACTATGATTTTTTTCATATCTTTTCCTGTATATTCATTTTTCAGGAAATTCTAATACGAGTTTTCTCTAAAAAACTCGGATGTTTTCAATCTTGTTTATTTTAAAGAGCAGCGGGAATTACAAACGACATGAACGATATAATGCAAAATCATAAAGGAGGAGATTAATATGACAAAAAGTGTAGTTGGTGTATACGAAACTCCGCAAGAGACCATTGCAGTGATTGAAGGCTTACTAACGAAGGGGTATGATTCTGACGATATTTCTGTTGTCACAAATCGCCGGGATACCGATTATCTCGAATCTCGTACAGGGACAGAAGTAAATCAAGCCCTTGAAGCAAATGATAGTGATTCTGAATCCTTTTTCGATAAACTGAAAGATTATTTCACAATGGATGATACAGGCGCACACAGCAAAGTATTATCAGACCTGGATATCTCAAATGACGAAATAGACAAGTACCAAGAGGACCTGGATGACGGAAAGCTTCTCGTAGCCGTTGATACAGACGCAGACTTAGATACGCCTATTGATAACGGCAATGCCCTTTCAGGCGGCTTTGCAAATGCAAATGAGACAGTGGATTATACAACAAAAGAAGAAAAGACCCTGCCGCTTCGAGAAGAACAGCTGAAAGTGGATAAAGAAGATATCCAAACCGGTGAAGTGGAAATCGGAAAAGAAGTCAAAACAGAACAAAGAGATATAGACGTTCCGGTAAGACATGATGAAATTTACGTTGAACGCCGTCCGGTGGATGAAAACACGGCAGACGCTTCTCCCGTAAATGACTCAGAAACGGTCAGAGTTCCTATCGTTGAGGAAAAGCTTGAAGTGACCAAAAAACCCGTTGTTACGGATGAAGTGGTTATCGGGAAACGGACTGTCGAAGAAAATGAGCATATTTCTGAAACTGTAAAAAAAGAAGAACCTCGTCTGAATAAAGAAGGAAATGTCCGCGACCTGGATGATGATGATACGTTAAATAACAAATAAGCATCATAACAAAAACCTCAAATCCTTAAAGGATTTGAGGTTTTTTCTTGGTACGTCCCAGGAGAGATTCGAACTCCCGACCGACGGCTTAGAAGGCCGTTGCTCTATCCAGCTGAGCTACTGGGACACGTTTTGTTTTTTCGTTTTCGCTTTAACTATCAGCGACAAGATTTATTATATATGGGTTGCAATGATAAGTCAACGGTTTTTTAGAATTTTTTTCATGAGGAAGAAAATTTTCTTCCTCATGTGATATTTCATAGGGTTACACGGTGTTGCAAATCAATGATTTCATCGCCTGCTTGGTTATAAAAACGCACTGTTGCTGTATCATTTTCTAAAGACAGTATAGCATAGCTTTCTGTGCTGCGCACCCTTGGAAGGCGGATGCTGCCTGGATTAATCATCAGTTTTCCGCGCAGCATTTCGCTTCCTGCGATGTGTGAATGCCCGAAGCAAATGATTTCCGCTCCAAGCTCCTCTGCACGATAGTATACGTTTAGCAAGGTCTGTTTAATACCATGAAGGTGTCCATGCGTAACCAATATTTTTTTGGAACCGGCCGTCAGCAGGAGCTCGTCCTTAAAATCGCCGATAAAATCACAATTGCCTTTTACAACGGAATAAGGCTCTAACGACGGATGGCCGGTTTCAAGCTCAGAGTCTCCGCAATGAATCATGAGATCAACATCCGCTTCATGACGTTTCGCGATGGTTTGGAGTTCTTCTTCAAGTCCATGGCTGTCACTGATAATCAGCACGTTCATATATACGCTCCCCCTTATGCCTCCAAGAGCTTCGACAGCTTTTTAAGTGCGTCAGCCCTGTGGCTGATTTTATTTTTTTCATCACTTGTCAGCTCTGCCATTGTCTTATCTTTATCTTTGACGATAAAGATGGGGTCATAGCCAAAGCCGTATTCTCCTTTCGGCTCCTCGGCAATATACCCTTCAACATGCCCCTCAACAGTTTTTGTTTCCTCTCCCGGAATACTCACGGCAAGCGCGCAGCGAAAACGGGCCGTACGCTGCTCTTTTTCGATGCCTTTCAGCTCGCTCAGCACTTTATCGATATTCGCCTGGTCATCTTTCTGTTCCCCTGCATAGCGTGCTGAATAGACGCCGGGGCGGCCTCCTAAATTATCAACGGACAAACCCGAGTCGTCTGCAATGACCATTTTGTTCACTGCTTTTGCTACCGCTTCCGCTTTTAGAATCGCATTTTCTTCAAACGTATGGCCTGTTTCTTCTATCTCTTCTGTAAATCCGATTTCAGCTAATGATTTTACCTCGTACCCTCTCGGCTCAAGGATTTCTTTAAATTCCTTCACTTTTCCCGGATTGTGAGTCGCAATAATTGCTTCTTTCATGATGATCAAGCCTTTCTGTCATTATTTCAGTTCTGGAAGAGAATCGCCCAGTACTTCTTTTTGCTTGTCAATCAGTTCCTGAATGCCTTTTTCTGCAAGACTGAGAAGGCCATTCAGATCCTCACGTGAAAAGGTTGCCTCTTCCCCTGTTCCCTGAAGCTCCACAAAGCGGCCGCTGCCTGTCATGATGACATTCATATCAACTTCAGCAGCAGAATCTTCTTCATAATTTAAATCTAACAAAATTCCCTGCTCTTTATCAATTCCGACAGAAATCGCTGCCAGGAAATCAGTGAGCGGGTTTGTTTTAATCGTTCCCGCTTTGAGCAGCTTGCCAATTGCGATCGCCATGGCAAGATATGCTCCGGTAATGGAAGCCGTTCTTGTTCCTCCGTCCGCTTGAATGACATCACAGTCAATCCAAATCGTACGTTCACCCAGTTTCTCTAAATCAACGACTGCCCGAAGCGCGCGGCCGATCAAACGCTGAATTTCCATCGTTCTGCCGGAAATTTTCCCTTTGGAAGATTCTCTGATCGTTCTTTGATTTGTAGCCCGCGGCAGCATGCTGTACTCAGCTGTAATCCACCCTTTGCCTCCGCCCCGCAAAAACGGTGGTACCCGGTCCTCTACAGATGCGTTGCAGATTACTTTTGTATTTCCCGCTGTTATTAGAACAGACCCTTCCGGATGGCTGATAAAGTCCAAATCAAATGTAATTGGACGCAGCTCATCATGTTGTCTTCCGTCATGTCTCATGTTTTACCTCCGATTGTATGTACATAAACCATTTTTGTCCCGGAATTGAATAAAGAAAGAGGCAGCCGGAACGCTAACCTCTTTCTTTCTAGTATATCAAAAATCCCAATTTAAAAACTACCCGTATTCACTTGAGACGGTCTGGATACCGCTTCTGAAAGTTTTTCGCCTTTTTCGTTCACGAGTTCGGCTTTCCCGTTCACTTTAACGGATACGCTTTTTACATCCGGCTGCTCTGTTAAAGTCAGCACAATGCTGTTAAGCACTTCTGAAGAAATCATTTTCGTCTTTTCATCGGCGCTTCCAAAAATGGATTGATTAAAATCTAGCGTTACACGTCCATCTTTGATTTTCGGCTTACTGACCAGCTTCACATCTTCGCTGAAATCCGTCAACAGGCCGCTCGCCTTGCTCGGGCCCTCAGCCAGTTCATTAATAGCCGCTGTAATGTCGTCTGTTTTGGAATTGTCAATTCGTTTTGTTACCGGCACGTAATATTCACTGTCATCGTTTTCCGCTAAATAATAGACTGTCAGCGGATGTGTAGCTGTGAGATCATTGACGCCGGCAGTTTCCAAATTAATCCCGTCCTTACGGCTTAAATCGTCTGAGATCGGCGTGCCGCCTACAGGCATCTCCTTCAGTTCATGGCCGTTGATTCTCAGCTTCACTTTATCAATTGAACTGAATTGAGTCAGCGTCCACGTCACCGATTGGACGATTTTCTGTTCATCTTCCTTCTTATAGTTTTTAAATTCTTTCGAGAAGTCCGCTATAGCAGTGCCATCTTTTTTGATGTCTACGTTAACAGTTGTGTCAGCCGGCAAAACGGCTCTGAAGCCATTCGGCAGAATCTCTGACACAGGCCCGCCCTGCACAAGGTATTCAAGCGCCTGCTTAGCCGTTCCTTCACTTTTCGGAAGAGGCATCGTTTGCGCAACGACATAACCGTTTTTATCAATGAGATAAAGCTCCCTCATCACTGTAGAAGAGTCCTGATTCGCTTTTTCGGTATCACTTTTTTCATTTTTTGTTTTTTCGGCTGCTGTTGTATTTGAATCGGTCCCCGCTTCATCATTTACGTATGTAACGTCTTGAGGCGGATCGATTTCCTCGGCTGTCTTATCGGATTGAAATAAACCGCACCCGGATAAAAGCAAGGCAGAGGTGAGACAAGTGGCACCAATGACTGCAGGTCCTTTTTTCAGCATACTTTTCCCTCCTAAGGCTGTTTGTACTACTATGTATACGAGCCTCAGCGGGAAATAGACCGATGAATTCCATTAAAAACACAAAAAACCCGCAACACGCCGTTGCGGGGGCAAAACTATCTTCTAATTGGTTCTCGCAAAGAGATGCATTCTACGTGACCTACTTCATGGCCAAACCAGTCATCTGCTATTTTCGCAAACTGATCCCGTTCTCCTGTAGTCAGGAATTGATGATTCGGGGTAAACGAAGATTGATTCAGCAGTCCTTTATACGATAGAATCGTACTTACTTCCCGGGCTGTTTCATCGCCTGACGAAATAATATTCACATGCTCTCCCATATATCTTTGAATCGCGTCTTTTAAAATAGGGTAATGGGTGCAGCCTAAAATCAGCGAGTCAATCGATGTATCTTTTAACGGAGATAGTGATGTTTTGACAATCTCGTCTGCTGTTTTGTCCAGAAACTTTCCGCTTTCCACAAACGGCACAAGCAGCGGACAGGCAAGATTTTCAACCTTCAGTTCGGCATTTAATGCCAGAAGGGCTTCTTCATAAGCATTGCTCTTAATGGTATTTTCTGTGCCGATCACACCGATATGCTGATTTCCCGTCACTTTTATCGCTGCCCGCGCACCAGGCTGGATCACCCCGACCACCGGAATATCGACGTCGCGCTGGATGTCTTCCAGTGCAATTGCTGTCGCGGTGTTGCAGGCGATCACCAGCATCTTAATGTGGTGGTTTTTCAACAAATAATTTGTCAGCTCCCACGTGTATTGAAGCACTTCTTCTTTAGGACGCGGCCCGTATGGACACCGTTTCGTATCCCCTACGTAGATTATATTTTCTTTTGGTAGCTGTCTCATGATTTCCTTTGCAACGGTTAACCCGCCAACCCCGGAATCAATGACTCCTATTGGTTGTTCCAACAAAATCGCCTCATTTTCTCTTCATTTCTTGCTGCAGTTTCATCAATGATTTTTCGAAGATGGCTATTTCTTCATCTGTAAACGTTTCGAACATATCACGCAGGTATTCCTGCCTTTTTGTAATGACTTCTTGGATAATGCGTTCTCCTTCTGGCAGAAGGTGTATCCTGACGACACGTCTGTCCGCCGGGTCCTTTACCCGCTCGACAAGCTCATTTTTTTGCATGCGGTCGATTAAGTCCGTTGTCGTGCTGCATGCCAGATACATTTTCCCCGATAGTTCGCCGATTGTCATGTCTCCTAACTCATAAAGCCATTGCAGACCGACAAATTGCGGCGGCGTAATTGCGTATTGGTTTAGGATTTCTCTTCCTTTTTGTTTAATGATCGCGGCAATGTGGCGGAGCGACTTTTCAATGTCCGCAACATGCTCCAAAGGTTTTGATGTCATTTGTCCATCCCTCACTCAAGGATCTCTTACGCACAAAAGCGTTCCGTGTCTATTTTCCTTCTTTTCTATAGAAAATGCAAGACTCGCGGGACGAGAAATAGAGGGACATTAGGCAAATGAAAGCAAATTGAAATCTTGTTTTATATCGTATCATCCTGGTTTAAAATAGGAATTCGGAACTTTTCAGACAAACAGCAATAACCGGCTCCCTCCTGAAAAGAAGGAATACCGGCAAGGATTAAAGCTCTAGCTCACCCATTCTAAGAAGCTCAACAACGGCTTGCGAACGCCCTTTCACACCCAATTTCTGCATGGCATTTGAAATATGGTTTCGAACGGTTTTCTCACTGATAAATAGCTCGCTTGCAATCTCCTTTGTTGTCTTATCTTGAACGAGCAATTCGAACACTTCTCTTTCTCTTTTCGTTAGCAGCGGCTTCGATTGAAATTCTTTCTCCTTCAAGTATTGTAACCCTCCTTGCTAAGGTGAGAGCGAATCTGAAACGAATGGGTTTTGATATAGTCAAGATATCATATGTCAGGAGGGCTCAGGAGGTGACGTTTACAGAAGAATTAGTTTATGGTGTATGGAGAAGCTTTTCTTTCTCCTCATCCGTCCAGCTGACAGCCTTTCCGCTTTCCTTTGACACTTGAACCATGACAACAGCTCCGGTGAAGCAGGGCTCCCCTACGCTATTTTCTCCGAGGTAATGCAGGGTGAGGGATGAACTGCCGACAGCGCTTGTTTTCACATAAATACGCAAGTCTTCATAAGGCATGACTTGGCGCAGATAATCACATTGCTGACTGGCGACGACGGTCATGGTTTGCTTATTTTGTTTCATGATATTCAAATGTTTAAAATAAGATATCCTCGCTTCTTCAAAATAGATGAAAGGGATTACATTATTCATATGTCCAAACATATCTGTCTCAGAAAATCGTACAGAAACTTCATTAAAAAAAGAAAAGGATTCTTTCCATTTTTGAAACGGCATGTCAATGTAAGCAGGAAGCTTCATTTTACTCATCTCCTTATTGTTAAAAAAACCTCTCCCATGCGGAAGAGGTTTTTTCTTCTTATACTCTGTCGCTTCCGAAGAAATTGCGGAATGCTTGTAAGTTTGTATCCCTGTTTAAGGCAGCGATAGAAGTGGTCAGCGGAATGCCTTTCGGGCAGGATTGAACGCAGTTTTGCGAGTTGCCGCAATCTGCAAGGCCCCCTTCTTCCATCAGTGCTTCCAGCCGGTCAGATTTGTTCATGGCACCTGTCGGATGGGCGTTAAACAAACGAACCTGAGACATCGGAGCAGGCCCCATGAATTTCGATTTGCTGTTTACATTCGGGCAGGCTTCCAGGCAGACACCGCACGTCATGCATTTTGATAATTCATATGCCCACTGGCGGCGTTTTTCCGGCATTCTCGGTCCCGGTCCTAAATCGTACGTGCCGTCGATCGGTATCCACGCTTTTACTTTTTTCAGCGAATTAAACATTCTGCTGCGGTCAACCTGCAAATCACGCACGACCGGGAATGTTTTCATCGGTTTTAAGCGGATCGGCTGTTCAAGCTGGTCAACAAGCGCCGTACACGACTGGCGGGGCTTTCCGTTTATGACCATTGAACATGCGCCGCATACTTCTTCAAGACAGTTCATATCCCAAGTAACAGGAGTCGTCTTTTCACCTTTTACATTAACCGGATTCCGGCGGATTTCCATTAGAGCGGAAATAACATTCAGATTCGGGCGGTATGGAATCTCAAATTCTTCATCGTAAGGCGTGCTGTCGGGTGTATCTTGACGTGTGATAATAAATCGTATGGTCTTTTTCTCACTCATGATTATTTCGCCACCTTCTTCTTCGAGTAATCCCGTTTCCGAGGCGTTATCAGTGATACATCGACATCCTGATACTCAAACTCCGGCGCTTCATACGGGCTTACATGTTTAGCCATTGTTGTTTTGAGCCATTCATCGTCATTACGCTCAGGGAAATCCGGTTTATAATGGGCGCCCCTGCTTTCATTACGGTTGTAAGCACCCAGTGTAATCACCCTGGCAAGCTGAAGCATGTTTGAAAGCTGGCGTGTAAACATAGCTCCCTGGTTGCTCCATTTTGTCGTGTCATTGATGTTAATCTTTTTATACCGCTCCATTAGCTCCTGAATTTTGTCATCTGTTTTCAACAGCTTGTCGTTATGGCGGACAACCGTCACATTCGCCGTCATCCATTCCCCGAGCTCTCTATGGAGGACGTACGCATTTTCGTTTCCATCCATATTCATAATCTCAGCCCATTTATCTTCTTCTTTTTTCACATGGGCATCGAATATCGATGAAGACATATCCTCTGCGGAAGATTCTAAGCCGTTTACATATTTAACAGCATTCGGCCCGGCTACCATTCCTCCGTAAATCGCGGAGAGCAGGGAGTTTGCTCCCAAGCGGTTGCCGCCGTGCATGGAGTAATCACATTCTCCAGCGGCAAACAGTCCCGGAATATTTGTCATTTGATCGTAATCAACCCATAAGCCGCCCATTGAATAATGAACCGCAGGGAAGATTTTCATCGGAAGTTTGCGCGGATCGTCTCCCATAAACTTCTCATAAATTTCAATGATGCCGCCGAGCTTAATGTCAAGCTCTTTTGGATCTTTATGAGACAAATCGAGATATACCATGTTCTCGCCGTTGATGCCGAGTTTCTGATTCACACACACATCAAATATTTCGCGTGTCGCAATATCACGCGGCACCAAGTTTCCATATGCAGGATATTTCTCCTCAAGGAAATACCACGGTTTACCGTCTTTGTATGTCCATACACGTCCGCCTTCACCGCGTGCAGATTCACTCATCAGCCTTAATTTATCATCCCCCGGTATGGCTGTCGGGTGGATCTGAATGAATTCTCCATTTGCATAATACGCTCCCTGCTGATAAACGATCGATGCAGCAGACCCTGTATTAATCATGGAGTTTGTGGATTTACCGAAAATGATTCCCGGTCCGCCCGTCGCCATAATCACAGCGTCTGAACGGAAGGATTCAATTTGCATGTTTGTCAGGTTTTGCGCGACAATTCCGCGGCATGTTCTGTCATCATCTAATACAGCGCCAAGGAATTCCCAGCCTTCGTATTTTGTGACCAGACCTGCAACCTCGTATCTGCGCACTTGCTCGTCCAGAGCATAAAGCAGCTGCTGGCCAGTCGTCGCCCCTGCATAAGCTGTTCTGTGATGCTGTGTACCCCCAAATCGGCGGAAATCAAGCAGCCCCTCAGGCGTCCGGTTAAACATGACGCCCATCCGGTCTAATAAGTGGATGATTGACGGCGCCGCTTCACACATCGCCTTAACCGGCGGCTGATTGGCAAGAAAGTCTCCCCCGTATACAGTATCGTCAAAATGTTCCCACGGAGAGTCACCTTCCCCTTTTGTATTGACCGCTCCGTTGATGCCGCCTTGGGCACAAACCGAATGAGAACGTTTCACAGGAACGATGGAAAACAGCTTAACCGCCATTCCAGATTCCGCTGCTTTAATTGTCGCCATGAGGCCGGCAAGACCCCCGCCGACTACGATAATGCTTGATTGACTCATGATAGCCCCTCTCCCTCTAGTAATCTAGTACTCTCTTATACAAATGCAAAAATCGCTTTTAAGCCTACGTAAGACAGTGCAACAAAAATAATCAGCGTAACGTATGTCGAAATTCTTTGAGAACGAGGCGTTACCGTGATGCCCCATGTAACAGCGAAAGACCATAAACCGTTCGAGAAGTGGAAAATGGTGGATAAAACACCTACAATGTAAAAGCCCAGCATAGCCGGTGAGCTCAAGATATTCGCCATCATGTCAAAATTAACCTCAGCGCCCATCTGTGCAGCAATGCGTGTTTCCCACACATGCCAGCTCACAAAAATGAGGGTGATGATACCCGTTACACGCTGCAGGACAAAGAGCCAGTTTCGCATATAGCTATATTGGCCTGCGTTATTTTTCGCAGTAAACGCTATGTACACACCATAAACTGCATGATAAATTAAAGGTAAGAAGATAATAAAGATTTCCAGAGCATACCTGAAAGGCAGACTATCCATAAAATGAGCAGCATTATTGAATGCTTCCGCGCCCCTTGCGGCAAACTGGTTGACGACCAAATGCTGAATCAAAAAGATGCCGACCGGTATGACGCCAAGCAAGGAATGCATTCTTCGAAAATAAAACTCTCTGTTCCCAGACATTACTTTACCCCCTGTTTGATAAGTGCGAAATGTGCTAAATCTCTTCCCCCACTTCTTTCAATTGTAAGCACTTTATTAAGATTTATTGACAATTTCATTTTACTCCTACCACAAAAGGGCGTCAAGAAAACGCGTACATAAATTCTAATTTTCCGAATTGATTAGTTGATTCAAAAATTTTATTTTATCAATATATAATTCTTTCTTAATTTTTCATGAGAATTACAGGATCATTCTGTAATCCTCCCCCCGGTTTGGGCTATAATATACGAAGGAGAGAGGGGAGACAGATATGAAGTCTAAATATGAAGCATCAATACATAATCTAAAAGAAATTGAAATGAACGCCTATGCCTATGAACTGATACGAGAGATTGTTCTCCCAGACATGCTTGGCCAAGATTACTCTTCCATGATGTATTGGGCAGGGAAACATCTCGCCCGAAAGTTTCCTCTTGAATCATGGGAGGAATTTCCGGCTTTCTTTGAAGAAGCAGGCTGGGGAACCCTCACAAACGTTAGCGCAAAGAAACAGGAGCTAGAATTCGAGCTTGAAGGACAGATCATTTCCAATCGGCTCAAATATCAGAAAGAACCTTGCTTTCAGCTGGAAGCTGGCTTCATCGCCGAGCAAATTCAATTGATGAATGATCAGATTGCCGAATCATACGAACAAGTAAAAAAGAGAGCCGATAAAGTGGTTCTGACTGTTAAATGGGATATGAAAGACCCTGTTTAATGAAAAAGGCGGTGACTGCATGAGTCCCGCCTTTTTGGTTGTCATGACACAGCTGAAGGGTGTTTCGAGAGTTCAAACGCATCGTGCAGTGCTTCCACCGCTTTTACCATGTCATTTTCGCTCACTACTGTTGAAACTTTGATTTCAGATGTGCTGACCATTTTGATTAATATGTTTTTTTCCGCCAGTACTGCAAACATTTCAGCCGCTACACCGGGATTTGATACCATGCCTGATCCAACAATGGATACTTTCGCCAATTTGCTTTCTGTCTCAATTTTTTCGAATTCAAGCGCGTCTTTGTACTCTTCAAGTACGGCAACAGCCTGATCCGCGTCTTCTGATTTAACAGAGAAGGAAATACCGGTCTCATGGTCTCCCGCCTGCGTTTGGATAATGATATCCACATTAATGTTTCGTTTTGCAAGAGTTGTAAAAATAGTAGACAAAGTGGTCAGCCCGCTTGTCAGCCCGTAGATGGTTACCCTTGTGATTTGATCTTCGAACGCGATGCCTCTGACGATAAGGTTCTGCTCCATGGATGATTCCTCCTCAATTAATGTTCCCGCTTCTGTTTCTGTACTTGAACGCACTTCTAACGGCACTTGGTAATTTTTCGCGAATTCAACGGCTCTCGGATGAAGAACACCGGCGCCTAAATTGGCAAGCTCCAGCATTTCATCGTAAGAGATGCCGGCAAGCTTTCTCGCTGATTTCACGTAGCGCGGATCGGTTGTAAACACGCCGGGCACGTCCGTATAAATATCACATTTGTCCGCTTTTAATGCGGCAGCCAAAGCCACTGCTGTTGTGTCTGAACCGCCCCTGCCCAATGTCGTGATTTCACTGTCGTCTGTCATGCCTTGAAATCCTGCCACAACAACTACTTTTCCCTTTTGAAGCTGGTTTTCTAAGGCAGACGTGTTTATATCCGTAATTCTGGCATTGCCATGGACGTCCTCGGTGCGGATTCCCGCCTGCCATCCTGTATAGGAAACGGCGTCATAGCCTTTTTCCTGCAGCGCCATGGAAAGCAGGGAAATGGTGACCTGCTCGCCTGTTGCCAGCAGCATATCCATTTCACGTTTGCTCGGCTGATCAGTGATGTCTTTTGCAAGGCTGACCAATGCGTCAGTGGATTTCCCCATAGCTGATACGACAACGACGACTTGATGGCCTTTCTGTTTTTCCGCAATGACGCGATTTGCTGCATTTTGAATTTTTTCGACTGAGCCGACGGAAGTACCTCCGAATTTTTGTACAATGAGACCCATGTTAACCACCCTTTACATTTTGGTTCGTGCGGGTGAGGAGAAAGAGCGCTTTGTCCACAATAAAAAAAGCAATGAGAGGAATTGCTCTCATTGCTTATCAATTAATCATCAAGATGATTATGAACAACGAGATAGCCCTCCAAGAAAATGATTTCTTGACAGCCTTACATTTATTCAATGCACGGCCAGCAAATAATACCGATGGGGTTTTATTTGCTTCGGCGACGCTCCCCTTTCAGCCTTTTTCTCAGAATCCATCTTTCTCCAAAGGCTTACTCTTGAAGTTCGCACCTCTATCTTCACCATATTACACGATCTAATTATGAAATTAGTTCACATTTTATCAGAACTTTTTCAAAAGGACAACATTATTTTTGCAATTTGTCATAAAGCAGCTGTGCCGGCACTTCGGGAACCCCTGCTTTTTTGATGTCCTCAAGGCTTGCTTCCTTCATTTTTTTGACGGAACCGAAATGCTTTAACAGCATTTTCTTTCTTTTTTCTCCGATACCCGGTATGTCGTCCAAAACAGATTGAAATGCGCTTTTCCCGCGGATCTGTCTGTGGAAGCTGATCGCAAACCGGTGCACCTCATCCTGAATGCGCTGAAGCAGGTAAAATTCCTGGCTGTTTCGTTCAAGGTAAACCGCCTCAAGCGGATCACCGATTAATAAATTGGAGGTTCTGTGTTTATCATCCTTTGCCAAGCCGGCAATCGGGATGTCCAGGCCGAGTTCGTTTTCAACGACGTCACGGGCCGCGTTGATCTGGCCTTTCCCTCCGTCTATAATGATCAGATCAGGCAGCGGCAGGTTTTCACGAAGCACTCTCGTATATCTTCGTCTGACAACCTCTCTCATTGAGCCGTAATCATCTGGCCCTGTGACAGTTTTGATTTTGTACTTGCGGTATTCCTTTTTGTATGGTTTGCCATCGATGAACACAATCATCGCCGAAACCGGGTTAGTCCCTTGTATATTCGAGTTATCGAACGCTTCGATTCTGTGCGGGGTATAAATATTTAAGGCGTCTCCGAGTTTCTGCACAGCACCGAATGAACGCTCCTCGTCACGTTCGATTAAAGAGAATTTTTCTTTAAGCGCGATTTTTGCGTTTTTATGTGCCAGCATAAGCAATTCTTTCTTCGCCCCTTTTTTCGGCTGATGGACGTTTGTTTCCAACAGCTGCTCAATCATCGATTGATCAACGCTGTCCGGCACTAAAATTTCCTTCGGCAGAAAATGGTTGTTTTTTGAATAGAACTGCCCGATGAAGGTAAGGAACTCTTCATCTGCTTCCTGATAAAGCGGAAACATGCTGACGTCACGTTCAATAAGCTTTCCTTGCCGTACGAAAAAGACCTGTACGCACATCCAGCCTTTATCATAAGCGTAAGCGAATACGTCACGATCGACTAAGTCGTTCATGGTCATTTTTTGTTTTTCCATCGTTGAATCGATATGAGCGATTTGGTCACGAAGTTCCTTTGCCCGTTCAAACTCAAGGTTCTCAGCCGCCTCAAGCATTTTCTCTTCTAGCTCTTTTTTGACGTCGTTATAGCCGCCCCTTAAGAAACGGGTAATGCTCTCTACCAGTTCTCTGTTTGTCTCTTCTGAAATGTCCTTTACACACGGAGCGAGACATTGTCCGAGGTGATAATAAAGGCACACTCTGTCCGGAAGCTTGGAGCATTTTCTGAGAGGGTAGAGACGGTCGAGCAGCTTTTTTGTCTCCCTTGCGGCCTGCACATTCGGATACGGTCCGAAATAGCGCCCTTTGTCTTTTTTGACGTTGCGGGTGACAATCAGCCTTGGGTGGCGTTCATGGGTGAGTTTTATAAAAGGATAGGTTTTATCGTCTTTCAGCATGACGTTATATTTCGGATCATGCTTTTTAATCAAGTTCATTTCTAAAATAAGCGCTTCAAGATTGGAGGACGTCACGATATATTCAAAATCCTCAATTTCCGTCACAAGCCTCTGTGTTTTTGCGTCATGAGAGCCGGTAAAGTAGGAGCGCACTCTGTTTTTCAGCACTTTTGCTTTTCCTACGTAGATCACTGTCTGCTGACGGTCCTTCATTAAGTAACACCCTGGCTGATCGGGAAGGAGGGCGAGTTTTTCTTTCAGTTGTTTGTTCATATGTTACCCTTCCTTATATTTAGTCCTTTGCTTCCAGTTTAACACGAACAGGTGTTTTTCTCCATGATTCACGATTGGCGAATAAAAAAAGCGATCCCTCAATTGGAATCGCTCTGGCATGTAAGCAGCCGAAAATTAAAGATGTTTGTTTACAAGCTCTTGAAGCGCTTCTTTCGGTTTGAAGCCGACAGATGTTTCAACAACTTCTCCGTCTTTTAAGACAAGAAGTGTCGGGATGCTCATAACGCCGTATTTGCCGGCTGTTTCTTGGTTCTCATCTACATCGATTTTCACGATTTTTAGTTTGTCGCCCATTTCTTGATCCAATTCTTCAAGAACAGGTGCAATCATTTTACAAGGTCCGCACCAAGGGGCCCAGAAATCAGCCAGTACGACGCCTTCGCTTGTTTCAGCTGAGAAAGATTGATCAGTTGCTTTTACGATAGCCATTATTGAATTCCTCCAATTGTGAAATGATGATTTTTAGTATAGCATCTCCCATTCGTTCACGCTATTTAAATGCTTATAAATTATTTTTTCCTGATCACAATCGGTTTACTCATAGAATGGGGCATTTCGAAATTAAAACACGAACCTGATAATCGCTCCGATCACCACAATTGCGCCGATGATCATTAAAATTGTACGAAGCATAGGACAACATCCCTTCTATAACCGTCATATACTTTACCATGCCCTTTCGGAGCTGTTTCAAAACAAAAAAGAGCGCTGTCCTCTAATGGATCGGCGCTCCTTTTTTTGGTTAAGAATCAGTCCGTAATGTGAGTAAGACAACTGCCATTGGCGGCAGCTTTGCTTTCAATTTGTTTTTATTTACAGAATAACGGCTGAACGATTCAGGTTTTACGTGCTCCGGGTCATCAAACGTGTTATGGGCGTTCATCTTCTCCGCAGTCAGGATAACGCCGGAATGATCCACAGTCTTGTGAAGACCTCTCAGCTCAATCTCCACCTCTGCTTTATTTTGATGATCAATGTTACAGATGCTGACGTTTATATCGCCTTCCGCATTTCTTGATGCCGACACACTGATTTGAGGCAGCGTTTCTCCCTTCCATTCATAGTCAGCGGACGTTGTTTCAGTATCTAAAAGAGAGGCATCCTGATGTACCTTAAACATATCAAACACATGGTATGTCGGGGTTAATAGCATTCGTTCCCCCTCAGTCAGAATCATAGCTTGAAGAACATTTACCGTCTGCGCGATGTTGGTCATTTGCACCCGGCGGCAATGCTGATGGAAAATGTGAAAGTGAGAAGCTGCGACAAGCGCGTCACGAATCGTGTTTTGCTGATATAAAAAGCCTGGGTTCGTGCCTGGCTCAGGATCAAACCATGTGCCCCATTCGTCAATAATCAGTCCGACCCGCTGCTCCGGATCGTACCGATCCATAATTGTGCCGTGTTTTTGAATCAACTCATCAATGTATTTGGCCTTTTTCATTGTGATGAACCATTCGTCCTCTGTAAATTCTGTGGCCGATCCTTTGCCCTTCCAGAAATCTCCCGGAATCGTGTAATAGTGAAGACTTAGCCCGTCCATCAGGCCAGCTGCTTTTTTCATGAGCACGTCCGTCCAATTAAAATCATCAACGTTTGCACCGCCGGCAATTTTATAAATTTCATTGCCGCTGTAATTGCGGACATACGTTTGAAAACGGCGGTATAGATCGGCATAGTACTCTGGGTGCATGTTGCCGCCGCAGCCCCAATTTTCATTGCCCACTCCAAAATATTTCAGCTTCCAAGGCTCTTCTTTTCCGTTTTGTTTTCTCCAATCTGACATTGGCGTGCCTTCTTTAAAGGTCATATATTCGATCCATTCCGCCATTTCCTGAACTGTTCCGCTCCCTACATTGCCGCAAATGTAAGGTTCGCATTCAAGCAGCTCGCACAGCATCATAAATTCATGTGTCCCGAATTCATTTGATTCAACTGTGCCGCCCCAGTGAGTGTTGAGCATCGTCTTGCGGTCGCCCACACCGTTGGCCCAATGATATTCATCTGCAAAGCAGCCGCCCGGCCATCGGAGGACAGGAATACGCAGCTGTTTCAGCGCTTCTAACACATCTTTTCTTATACCGTTTATATGAGGAATGCTTGATTCCGTTCCGACCCAAATCCCTTCATAAATCCCTCTTCCTAAATGCTCAGCAAAATGACCGTATATATTTTTGTTGATCGTTCCTTTTACAATATCCGTTTGAATCACTGCTGTATGTTCAGACATGCTTGATCATTCCTTTCATACAAATATGAAAAGCACCACAGTCAAATATAGGATTTGTGTTTGGACTGAGGAGTCAGCATGAATGTAAGCGCTTTTAAAGTAACCTTATTATATATGTCCGTACATGTCAACGACTTTTTTTATTAATAATGATTTGTACGTATGTATTCAAAAACCCCGAACTTCTGCAGTCCGGGGCTTCCCTTTATGAGTGAATATTCAGCTGTTTGAATTCTTCCGTCAGTAATGGGACGACTTCAAATAAATCGCCTACGATACCGTAATCAGCTATTTTAAAAATATCGGCTTCTGGATCTTTATTGATGGCGACAATCACCTTGCTGTTGGACATACCTGCCAAATGCTGGATAGCGCCTGAAATTCCGCAGGCGATATACAAATCGGGAGTAACAACTTTTCCGGTCTGTCCGATTTGGAGAGCATAGTCGCAATAATCAGCGTCACACGCCCCGCGTGAAGCGCCGACTGCTGCGCCCAGCACCTCGGCAAGCTCCTGCAGCGGCTGAAAGCCTTCCTTGCTTTTTACTCCGCGGCCGCCCGCCACAATGATTTTCGCTTCAGAGAGATCAACGCCGTCCGCTGTTTTTTTGACGATCTCTTGTATGACGGTACGGAGATCTGTAAGGGAAACTTCGATGCTTTCCATGCTGCCTGCCCGGCTGGTGTCTTTTTCTAACGCTTGAATGTTGTTGGGGCGAATCGTCACAAGCGTCATCGGATCCGTTGAAATGACGCGTTCAAATGCCTTCCCTGAGTAAATCGGTCTTGTAAAAACGACGTTATCTCCGGTAACGCTTACATCTGTAGCGTCAGAAATCAATCCTGTTTGGAGCCGGGCTGCAAGCTTCGGCGACAGATCCTTCCCCATTGCAGTGTGTCCGCATACGACCGCATTAGGTGTTTCCTTTTCAATAATGGTTCGCATCACCTGGCTGTATCCGTCTGCCGTATATGCCTTAAGCTTTGGGTCCTCAGCTGTGAGAACTTTGTCTGCACCGTAGTGGATAAGCTCCTCTGCATGCTGTGATACGTTTTCTCCTATAAGAACACCGATTACTTCTCCATCATCTGAAATGGTTCTTCCAGCGGAGATTGCTTCAAAGGTGACATTTCGCAGTTCTCCGTCACGCAGTTCTCCGAGTACGATCACTTTTTTTCCCATTCTAACATCCCCCTGTTTCTTTGAATGTGCAAGCGCTAAATGACTTTCGCCTCGCTGCGGAGCAATGATACGAGCTCTTTTGCCTGTTCGGCAGGCTCACCCTGCAGAAGCTTCCCGGCTTCTTTTTTCGGCGGCAGAAAACGTTCAATTGTTTTCATTTTTGGTTCAGCATCTTCTTCATCCAAGTCCAGATCATCCAACTCAAGCTCTTCAAGCGGTTTTTTCTTGGCTTTCATAATTCCCGGAAGCGATGGGTAGCGAGGTTCATTTAAGCCTTGCTGAGCTGTGACAAGCAAAGGGAGAGTCGTTTTGATTTTTTCAACATCCCCTTCAACGTCCCTTTCTGCTTCTACGTCACTTCCATTGATATCGAGTTTAGTAATCGTCGTGATGCACGGAATGTCTAGAAGCTCAGCCAGACGTGGCGCCACTTGTCCTGAGCCTCCATCGATCGCGACATTTCCGCCGAGAATGAGGTCAAACTCCTGATCCTTCATATAGTGGTATAAAACTTGAGAGATGGAATACTGGTCGGGTTCTTCGAGATCATCTTCTATGTTGATTAAAACGGCTTGGTCACATCCCATGGCAAGCGCTGTACGCAGCTCCTTTTCCGCTTCTTCGCCGCCAACAGTAACAACAGTGATGGTGCCGCCGTGTTTTTCCTTCAGCTGAATAGCTTCTTCAATCGCGTACTCATCGTACGGATTGATAATCCATTCAGCTCCGTCATCTTGAATCTTTCCCGCGTCAATGACGATTTTTTCTTCTGTGTCAAACGTCCGTTTCATCAGTACAAATAGATTCATGATCATATCCCCTTTTATTCGCCTTTGAACTGAGGCTTTCTTTTTTCGAGAAATGCCTGAATGCCTTCCTTGGCGTCCTCCGACTCAAACGCTTCTCCAAACCGCTTTGCTTCAAGCTTTAAGCTGCCTTCATAGGAATACACCTTGTTTGTATAGAGAAGCTCAAGCAGAGACGCCATCGTTTGCGGGCTTTTTTCTGCAAATTTGGCGGCAAGCGTTTTCGCTTTTTCAAGCACTTCTGCTTCATCTTTTGCTCCAATTGTCACAAGTCCGAGGTCAAGCGCTTCTTTTCCAGATATCGGTTCTCCTGATCCAATGAGTTCCAATGCTTTTGCTGTACCAATGTATCGCGGGAGCCGCTGTGTTCCGGCAAAACCGGGAATAATGCTGAGGTTAAGCTCCGGAAGCCCCAGCTTGGCATCTTCTGCCGCGATTCTGATATGGCAGGACATTGCAAGTTCCAGCCCGCCGCCGAGGGCAGCTCCGTGAATCGCCGCGATAATTGGTTTGGGAAAGCTCTCAACCCTCTCCATCAGCTGCTGCCCTCGTTCAGCCAGCAGTGAGGAATCCTCACTGTTTCTCAGTGATGTAAATTCTTTGATATCAGCGCCGGCGGAGAAAAACCTTCCCTCGCCGTGAATAACAATGCATCGCACGCCGGCATCTGTTTCACACTGATCTAGACAGGAGGACAGTTCTTCTAATATACGGCTGGAAAGCGCGTTTGCCGGCGGATTGTGAATCGTCATAACTGCAACAAATTGATCAACTGCGAGTGATATTGCATTCATAGGACAGAACTCCTTTACTTATTGTGAATTCCGGATACCAGTAATTCTAAAACACTGTCTGACAAAGCAGCCAGATCATACTTTTGATCATTCATCACCCAGGTCGTCACGGTTTCGTCAATCGTTCCAAAAATCATCTGCCGGGCGAGACGGACATCAAGGCCTTCTTTTAACTCGCCTGATTTTATTCCTTCCGTCAGAATGCTGTCTAAAATATTTAAGTAGCCTTTTAATATTTCATTAATTTTCTGCCGGAGCTCCAAATTGGATTGGCGGAGCTCCAGCTGAGTGACAATAGCGAGGTTATGGTCGCCCGCCAAAAGTGAGAAGTGTTTTGAAATCACGAGCGCCAATTTCTCTTTTGCTGTTGCCTTTTCTTTTATGTCCTCTTCCATCCGCTCAATGAATTGGCCCATTTTTTCTTTAAACAGAGAAATTAAAATGTCTTCTTTATTTTTAAAATAAAGATAGATGGTGCCGTCCGCCACTCCGGCTTGTTTGGCGATTTTAGATACCTGTGACTGGTGGTAGCCGTTTTCCGCAATGACTTCAACTGCTGCATCAATAATCTGCATATACTTTGGCCGTTTTTGCTTCAATTTTCATCGTTCCTTCCTATATAAATGAATGACTATTCATTCATAATTTTATGATAAGAAGGATTTTCCGCTTTGTCAAGTTTATTCATTAATGTTCTCTTTTTCATGGCTCTATTTATTACTTGATATGATGATTTTCGGTTTCTTCTTCAAGTAAACGCCTTCTTAAAATTTTCCCAACCGCTGTTTTCGGGAGCTCTTTTCTGAATTCATAGGCTTTCGGCACTTTATATGGTGCAAGACGGGCTCTGGCGAAAGCGTCCAGCTCTGCTGCATCGGCTTGTGCGCCTTTCTTTAACACGACAAACGCTTTTACCGTTTCCCCTCTGTACGAATCAGGCACGCCTGCAACGACAATTTCCTGGATCGCTTCATGTTCGTACAGCGCTTCTTCTACTTCACGCGGGTAAATATTGTAGCCGCCTGCGATAATAATGTCCTTCTTCCGGTCGGCTATATAGAAAAATCCTTCTTCATCCATATAGCCCATGTCCCCAGTGAAGAGCCATCCGTCCCTTAAGACTGCAGTCGTTTCCTCCGGCTTGTTCCAGTATCCCTTCATGACCTGCGGGCCTTTTACGATGATCTCACCATGCTCATACGGAGCGGCAAAATGGCCAGTCTCCTCAGAGTAAATGGCTGCGTCTGTATTCGGCCAGGGACAGCCGATACTGCCGGGTTTGTTTTTCCCCCAGATAAAATTAGCGTGTGTCACCGGAGATGCCTCGGATAAACCATATCCCTCCACAAGATTTCCGCCAGTCACCTTTTCAAATTGCTGCTTCACCTCAACAGGGAGAGCGGCTGATCCGCTGAGGCAGCTTTTAATAGATGACAGATCGTATTGCTGTAATTGAGGATGATGCAAGAGGCCAATATAAATCGTCGGCGCGCCTGGGAACAGTGTCGGTTTTTGTTTATCGATAATTTTGAGCGTGTGCAGCGGATCAAACTTGGGAAGCAGGATCATTTCAAATCCTTGTTTAATCGAATAATTCATCACGGCTGTCAGCCCATAGACATGAAAAAACGGGACTATGCCAAGCACTTTTTCATCGCCTTCCTTTACGTTGTACATCCATGCCGCACACATTTCGGTATTGGCTAAAATATTTCTGTGCGTAAGCATGACTCCTTTTGGCGCTCCCGTCGTTCCTCCGGTGTATTGCAGAACAGCGATATCATGCTCGGGGTCAATGTCCGGAATTGTGATTAGCTCTGTTTTTTCCCGCTTCATGCTTGAAGCAAAGGTATGAATATTGTCGTTTTCATCAAAGTCAATGTGCACTTTTTGTTTTTGCGTAAGCGGATAGAGAATATTTTTTGGAAACGGCAAATAGTCTTTTATACTCGTCACCAAAATCTGATCTACAATTGATAACGTTTTCATTTTTATTGCCTTCGGGAAGAGCAAATCTAAGGTGATGATCACGCTGGCCTCTGCGTCTCTCAGCTGATATTCGAGCTCATGCTCGGTGTAGAGCGGGTTTGTCTGCACTACGATACCGCCGGCAAACAGCACCCCATAATAGGAAATGATGGATTGCGGACAGTTAGGCAGCATGACAGCCACTCTGTCTCCTTTTTGCAGGCCATTTTGCTGCAGAAAAGCTGCGAGTTTAAGAGCATCCGTCAAAATGTCATGAAAGGTGAGTTTTTTTCCGAAAAAAGATACGGCTGTTTTGTCAGGAAATCGTGCGGCGGAGTCTGTCAGGATGGATTGCAGGGTTTGGGTCGGCAACGGAAGCTCATGCGGGATATCTTCGGGATACTCGGCTAGCCACGGCTTTTGAGACTGCATAAAACCTCCCCTTTCGGTTTTAGAGTTCACCCTATTATTATAGCAGATGGACGGCAAAAAAAAGAAAAAGAAAGGAAAATCTTTCTTTTTCTCAAAATATGAACAGATATATAAGACCAATCAACAAAAAGATTCCCGCCGCGGCGAGCAGTATTTTTGCAAGCTTTTCCATCTATTCTCCGTCCCCTTATATTCCGGCTGCCACAACAAATGAAAGCCCGACAGAAATGACAAATGAGATAAAGCCGACAGCCCGGTTATCGTTTTCAATTTCTTGATCAATTTTAAACCGCGGTGTCAAAAACTCAAAAATGAAGTAGCTGATCAAAAGCATAACAAACCCGTACACACCCCAGCCGATCATTTGCAGCAGAGAATTGTGCTGAGAGATGGAGTGCTGGAACACATTTGCTATCCCTAAAATTTTCCCGCCGGTCGCCATTGCCACAGCGAGATTACCATTTTGAATCTCTTCCCAGTTTTTATAAGCTGTCACCAGCTCAAACACAGTCAAAAAGAGGACGAGGCAGAGAACCGCGACACTGTAATACGCCGCGATTTCCACAAGCTCGTTTTCCCAAAAATCACTCATGGCCATACTCCCTTTTATTTTAGTTCAACAATTGTAACGCCTGATCCTCCCTCACCAGCTTCACCGAAACGGGAGCTTTTAACGCTGCGATGATTTTTCAGGAGATCCTGCACGCCTTTTCTTAAAGCACCGGTACCTTTGCCATGGATAATGGACACTCTTGGATATCCCGCTAACACTGCGTCATCCAAGTATTTTTCAACACGGCTGAGTGCATTTTCATAGCGCTCGCCGCGAAGATCAAGTTCAAGCGATACGTGGTAATCTTTGCCCTTAACCGCTGTAATGTGTTTTTCTTTTTTTGGTTCCGGAGCCGATTTGATAAATTCCAGGTCTTTTTCTTTCACTTTCATTTTCAAAATGCCGATTTGAACATTCCATTCATTGCCGCCGGTTTTTTCAAGCAATGTACCTTTCTGCCCGAAAGTAAGGACTTTTACTTCATCCCCAGGCTTCAAGACGCGTTTCTGCGTTTTCGGTTTTTCCGGTTTTTTGGACTTTTCAAAGGTCGGCATAGCGTCTTCTAATCGTTTCTTCGCGTTGATTAGTTCGTGGTCCTTGAAGGATTTGTGTTCTTCTTTAATCGAGCGTAATTCGTGAATGATGTCTTCAGCTTCTTTTGTGGCCGCTTTAACTTTTTCAGCCGCTTGCAGTTCGGCCTCTTCCATCAATTTGTCTTTTTTGCTGTTGAGTTCGATGATTTGCTGCTGCAGCTCTTTATGCAGCTTTTCGGCCTCTTTTCTGATCGACTCTGTTTCAGAAAGCTCTTCTTCCGCCCGTTTTTTGCTTTGTTCAAGAGACGCAATCATCGTATCGACCTCATTATGCTCGGCCGTCATTTCTGATTTCGCCTGCCCGATAATATGGTCCGGAAGCCCGAGCCGTTTAGAAATTTCAAAGGCGTTGCTTCGTCCCGGTACACCGATTAAGAGCTTATAGGTTGGTGAAAGGGTCTCAATGTCAAATTCGACACTGGCGTTCATGACGCCTTCTCTGTTATAGCCATACGCCTTTAGCTCCGGATAATGCGTCGTCGCTAATACTCTGGCATTGGTGCGGTGGACTTCATCCAAGATGCTCATGGCGAGTGCCGCGCCTTCTTGCGGGTCTGTACCCGCGCCCAGTTCATCAAAGAGCACAAGGCTGTTTTCGTTGACTTGCTCTAAAATGCCGACAATGTTCACCATATGGGAAGAAAATGTACTTAAGCTTTGCTCGATCGACTGTTCATCGCCGATATCAGCGAACACATGCTCAAATACAGCGGCTTCCGATCCTTCATCTGCCGGAATATGAAGGCCCGATTGCGCCATTAAGGTCAACAGCCCCAGTGTTTTTAAGGTAACTGTTTTCCCCCCGGTATTCGGCCCTGTAATCACGATCGTTGAAAAATCGCCGCCCAGCTCGATATCATTGGCGACCACTTGATCAGGCGGAAGCAACGGATGGCGCGCTTTTTTCAGACGGACAAAGCCACTGTCATTCATGGTCGGTTTTGTTGCTTTGACCGCTTTTGCGTATCTCGCTTTTGCAAAAATGAAGTCTAGCGTCTGCAGGACTTGCAAATCTTGAAAAAGCTCCTCTGTGTGCTCTGCCGTATGCTCTGTCAGCACGCGTAAAATCCGTTCAATTTCTTGTTTTTCTTTCACTTTCGCCTGCTGAAGCGAGTTGTTCATATCTACAATCGCCTGCGGTTCAATGAACAGGGTTGCGCCAGAAGAAGAGGTGTCATGCACAATACCTCCGTAGCTCGATCTGTACTCTTGTTTGACCGGGATAACAAAGCGGTCATTTCGGATGGTAACAATCGTATCAGACAGCATTTTCGAAGCGGAAGAGGAACGCAGAATGGATTCTAAACGGTCTCTGATTCTCGATTCGAGCGTTCTGAGCTGCGTGCGGATACCTCTTAACGTTTCTGACGCGTGGTCAAGCACTTCGCCGTGATCATCTATGCAGGAATTGATTTCTCGTTCTAAATCGGGCAGTGTAATGAGCTGTTCAGTATATTGCTGCATCAGCGGAATGTCGACTCCGTCTTCAGCCATTTGTCCGAGAAAATGTTTCATTTGTTTGACTGCGTAAAGCAGCCCTGATATTTCAGTGAATTCCGAGGGACTGAGAACGCTGCCGATTTCTGCCCGTCTTAATGCCCCTCTGATATCGGTAAGGCCGCCAAACGGCGCCTGGCCTCGCAGCCGGATGATCGCAGAGGCTTCATCTACCTCATCCAGCTGTTTTTTGATTTCGTCAATCGAAGCAGAAGGCTTTAGCTGGAGAAGCATTTCTTTTCCGAGCGAAGAAGCGGCGTGCTCGATTACCTGTTCTTTCACTTTATGGAATTCAAGAGATGATAATACTTTTTGCTGCACGGTTGTGTGAGCCTCCTTACTTAATCGTTGCGCTTCAGGAATGCCTGTACGTCTTCAAGCGACCGGGCATTCAGGACGTTTTTCGTTTCCGTCCAGCCTTTGCGCGCGGCAGTGACGCCGGTTTTCATATCGTTTAACATCTCGATGTTATGGGCATCGGTATTAATGACCAATGTAACCCCTTGTTCATTTGCTTTGATTAAATGCTCTGTCCGCAGGTCAAGACGCGCAGGGTTAGAGTTGAGTTCAAGCGCCGTATTTGTTTTCTTCGCGAGCTCAATCAGTTTGTCGATATCGATTTCGTAACCGGCACGTCTGCCGATGAGGCGTCCGGTCGGATGTGCGATAATGTCGACATGCTTGTTGGTCAGTGCCGACTCAAGCCGCTTCATAATGACGTGCTCCGGCTGATTAAAGCTTGAATGGATTGATGCAATGACAAGATCCATTTCCGCCAGCACATCGTCATCATAATCAAGTGTGCCGTCAGGAAGAATATCCATCTCAACGCCTTTAAAAATACGGAAGTTCTCAAACTCAGCATTCAGCGCGTCAATTTCTTTCGCCTGCTGCTTGAGCCTTTCAGCAGTCAGCCCGTTGGCGACCTTTAAATATTGGGAGTGATCAGTGATGGCCATGTACTGATAGCCTTTTTTCATGCATGCTTCAGCCATTTCCCTGATCGAAAAGGCACCATCGCTCCATGTGGAGTGCATGTGGAGATCGCCTTTAATTTGATCGTGCTCTAAGAGTACAATGCTGTCATTGTAGGATTCCACCTCTTGTCCGCTTTCACGGAGTTCCGGCGGAATCAGGGGCAAGCCGAAGTGTGCGTAAAATTCCCGTTCGCTCGGGAAGGTTTTGATTTCTCCTGTTTCAACCGTCTCGACACCGTACTCACTGATCCGTTCGCCGCGTTCTTTTGCAATTTGCCGCATTTTGATATTATGGTCCTTCGATCCCGTAAAATGATGAAGAGTTGTCGGGAATTGTTCTTCCGTCACGAGACGGAAATCGACACTGGTTTCATATTCAAAGGAAAGAATGACGGATACCTTCGTGTCCCCGCTGGCAATGACGCTTTTGATGTTTGGCAGCGCAAGCAGCTGCTCTCTTACTTCAGCGGGATGATCCGTCGCAATAATATAATCCAGATCTTTGACGGTTTCGCGTGCTCTGCGGAGACTTCCGGCACGGGAATATTTGATGATGTCTGTCAATTGAGAAAGATGCTCTTCAATTTCCCGCGCGACCCGGAGCGCATAGCCAATCGGAAAACGTTCAGGCTGTTTTCCGGCTTCCCCGAGCGCCTGCAATATTTTTTCTTCTGATTTCTTGCCGAATCCCGCAAGCCCTTGGACTTTCTGCTGCTCGCAGGCTTCCTTCAATGATTCTGCATCATGTACGCCGAGCTCTTTATACAGCTTTGCGATTTTTTTGCCGCCGAGCCCCGGCAGCTTCAATAAAGGCACCAGTCCTTCCGGCACCTCCTGCTGCAGAGATTCAAGCGTACTTGACTTTCCTTCATCTATATATTCTTTTATGACGCTGTACGTGCCTTTCCCGATACCGGACAGCGACATCATGTCGTCCATTTCTGATAAACTGCGGTCGTCCTGTTCCAGGGCTGCCGCTGCTTTTCGGAATGCCGAAACTTTAAACGGGTTGTCCCCTTTCAGTTCCATGTAGACTGCAATGGTTTCCAGCAGCCGGATAATATCTTTTTTATGCATAGAATAACCCCCAGACCTTCACATATGTTTCCATCATACTTGAAAAAAACTTCTCCGGACAAGAGAAGTTTTTTATCCTCCGTATTGCGTCCAGAGCTCCTGTAAAAGCCCAGACAAATACGGTGTATGGTTAATCATGACATTTGCGAGAGACGATTGCCCCATCATTTGCTGTAAGCCGTCTATCGGAAGTACGGAAGCAACATACAGAAGCACAAATGTAAATAAATAGACTTCCAGAAAACCGAGAACAGCGCCGAGCATTTGGTTGATTTGTTTAATCACAGGAATGCTCGCTATAATACTTAGGAATGAGCCGATGATTCTCAGTAAGATTTTAGCGATCATAAACAGAACGACAAATGCAATCGCATTATAATAGGCTGCTTCCAAATTTCCCGAGAAAAAAGAAAACGCTGGCTGTCCCGCTGAAAAATCGGGCGCGGGAATCCACTTCAAATGCGGCGCGACATTCTTATAGAATAAAGACGCAAACGCAATCGAAAGAATAAAGCTCGTCAAGCGGATAAACTGGAGGATAAAACCGCGTTTTAATCCCAGTAAAGTCCCCATCAGGAGCAAGATTAAGATGATGATATCTAGCATAGTTGTTCAATCCTTTTCTTTAAGCTGACGCTCCAGTTTTTCATATTCCTCTTTTAATTTCACATAGTCATGCACCACATTTACCGCTGTCAGCACTGCAAGTTTATTTATATCAAGATATGGATTTTTTTGATTGATTTCTCTCATTTTATCATCAACAATTCCGGCCACATATCTCATATGGGCTCTGCTTTCTTCACCGATAATAGTGAAGTGCTGGCCGTAAATGTCAACGGTTGTTTTCGTTTTTTCGCCGTCAGACAACGTTTCTCCTCCATTCCGTGAGAATCCTAGTTCCTATCATAACACGTTTATTAATTGAATGGAAAGACGAGCCTCCCGCTGTTATGATACACTGGTAGATACAGCGAAACGTGTAAAAAAAGGAGATTATTACGTGTCCCATTCTGTGATAAAAGTACCAATGTCTGCTATTGACCAAATGAAAACAGCGTATAACAGTTCACTTACTGCATCTGTGCCGCAGGGTGCCATTTTTCAGGCAAAACCGGCAGGCTGTACCATTACAGCCTATAAGTCAGGTAAGGTATTGTTTCAGGGAAAAAACGCAGAGACAGAATCTGCCCGCTGGGGAACTGCTGAGCCGCAGGAAAAGAAGAAAACAGCAAAAAAGCCGGCTGATTCACGCTACGCCCCTCCCACAGACATCGCAGGCATGTCTGTCATCGGTTCTGACGAGGTCGGAACCGGAGATTACTTTGGACCAATGACAGTTGTGTGCGCATACGTTGACAAAACAAAGCTTCCTTTAATGAAGGAACTCGGTGTAAAGGATTCTAAACACTTAAAGGATCCGCAAATCATTGAGATCGCCCGAAGCCTGATCAAAACCATTCCGTACAGCCTGCTCGTTTTAAAAAACGAAAAGTACAACAGCATGCAGGAAAGAGGCATGAGTCAGGGAAAAATGAAAGCTCTCTTGCATAATCAAGCCATTACCCATCTTTTACGAAAAATGGACGGAGTAAAGCCTGAGGCGATTCTGATCGACCAATTCGCCGAGCCCGGCGTCTACTACAACCATTTAAAGGAAAGAGACATTGTACAGGAGCGCACCTATTTCAGCACAAAAGCCGAAGGCATTCACCTGTCAGTGGCTGCTGCATCGATTATTGCGAGATATTCCTTTTTAATGGAAATGGATAAGCTTTCGCGCGAGGCGGGAATGACACTGCCGAAAGGGGCTGGCCCTCATGTAGATGAAGCGGCCGCCAAACTGATCATCAAAAAAGGGGTACCCGCTCTCCGAACCTTTACAAAGCTTCATTTTGCCAATACCCAGAAAGCGCAGCGCCTGGCAGATAAAAAACGTTCATAGAAAAAAGCTTGCAGATGTTCTCTGCAAGCTTTTTTATTAGCCTCTCAATACGGCCTGATAAGTGTTTTCCAACGCTTTCAGGACTTTGTCGTGCGCTTTTGTCACTTCTTCTTCAGTCAGCGTTTGCTCTGGATTTACATATTGGAGTGAGAAAGCGACTGACTTTTTGCCTTCCTCCATATGCTCGCCTTCGTAGACGTCAAAGACGGTTACTTCTTTCAGAAGCTTCCCGCCCGCCTCTTTGATGACGCTCTCGAGCTGGCCGCTTGTCACTGATTGATCTGTCACAAGCGCGATATCACGTGTCACAGACGGATATTTCGGAATCGCCGTGTACACGAGCGGCGCCGTGTCTGCTGTAAGCAGCGTGTGAAGATCAAGTTCGAACACGTACGTTTCTTTAATATCCAGTTCTTTTTCCAGTGAAGGATGGACTTGGCCAATAAAGCCGATAAGAGAACCGTTTAAAAGAATATTCGCAGTTCTGCCCGGGTGCAGCTGTTTTCTTTCTGATTGCACAAATTCTATGCTGTCTAGGACGTTCAGTTTATCTAACAGTCCTTCTACAATTCCTTTTGCGACAAAGAAATCGACTGGTTTTTTCTCGCCCTGCCACAGATGCTTGCGCCATAAACCGGTTACCGCACCTGCCACGCGCTCCGTTTCAACAGGTTTCGTATCCTCTTCCTTCGTCAGGAAAACGGAACCGACTTCGTACAATGCAACCGAATCAGTTTGTCTTGCCAGGTTGTAAGAAACGGATTCAAGCAGATTCGGAACAAGGCTGTGTCTGAGAATGCTTCTTTCTTCACTCATTGGAAGCGCAAGGACAGTGTTAAACGATTTTTCAATCGCAAATGCCGCCGCTTTTTTCTCGTTTGTTAATGAGTAGGTAATCGCTTGTGATAAGCCGGCCCCTTCTAGGAAACGTCTGACTTTACGGCGTTTTGCCTGGTAAGGCGTCAATCCGCCTGTAGTTCCAGCTGTTTCAGGAAGTGTGGACGGAATGTTGTCGTAGCCGTACAATCTTGCCGCTTCTTCAACCAAATCCTCTTCGATTCGAATGTCACCTCGGCGTGACGGAACAGTCACAACGAGCAAGTCATTTGCTTCTCCGACAGTAAAGCCAAGACGCTTATAAATGCTGATCAGTTCTTCTTTGCTGATCGTCATGCCGAGAACGCTGTTCACCTTGTCAGCCGATACATGAATGTTGTTTGCTTCGATTGTGAGATGGTCTTCTTCAACGGTTCCGGCAAGCACTTCACCGCCGGCATACAGGTGGATCAGCTGTGCCGCGCGTTCTGCCGCAAGACGCACACGCGCAGGATCAATGCCTTTTTCGAATCTTGCACTCGATTCACTTCTCAAACCAAGATCTTTTGAAGCCTTGCGAACCGTCTGCCCGTTGAAGAACGCAGCTTCAAGCAAAATCGTTGTTGTGTCTTCCCGAACTTCTGATTCTGCTCCTCCCATGACACCAGCAACAGCTTGTGCTTTAGACCCGTTTGTAATGACAAGGTGATCGGCAGACAGTTTTCGTTCTTGATCGTCAAGTGTTAAAATCGTTTCATTTTCAACAGCTTTTCTGACGACGACTTCCTTAGAGCCGAATCTGTCATAATCAAACGCGTGAAGCGGCTGTCCATACTCCAATAAAACAAAATTTGTGATATCAACGACGTTGTTATGCGGGCGAATGCCTGCATTCATCAGCTTTGTCTGCATCCAAAGCGGTGACGGAGCTATTTTTACGTTTTTAATGATTTTTGCTGCATACAGCGGATTTGCTTCCCGGTCTTCAACTTTGACAGAAATGTAGTCTGACGCTTGTTCTGAAGCGACTGGGTAATCCGTTTGCGGAAGCTTTACCTCTGTGTCTAAAATCGCCGCAACCTCATAAGCAACTCCAAGCATGTTCATCGCATCAGCGCGGTTCGGTGTTAAACCGAGCTCTAAGACAGCATCGTCGAGCTGTAAAGCCGCTAACGCATCACTTCCTGTTTCAACATCATTTGGGAAAACGAAAATGCCTTCCGCATATTCCTTCGCCACAAGCTTGCTCTCAATACCGAGCTCTTGTAAGGAACAGATCATGCCGTTTGATTCTTCGCCGCGAAGCTTGGCTTTTTTGATTTTGAAATTGCCCGGAAGCACCGCACCGACTGTAGCGACTGCAACTTTTTGCCCTTTATCCACGTTTGGCGCGCCGCAAATGATCTGTACGGGTGCCTCCGCTCCAATATCTACAAGGCACTTATTCAGCTTATCGGCGTTTGGATGCTGCTCGCGCTCCAGCACATGGCCGATGACAACGCTTTTAATGCCTTCCCCTTTATACTCAATTCCTTCAACTTCAATACCGGCTCTTGTTATTTTCTCAGCAAGAACAGCCGGATCCATGCCTTTTAAATCAACATAATTCTCTAACCATTTATAAGAAACAAACATTCTAGCATCCTCCTCTTACGCCTGTTTAAACTGCGAAATAAATCTGACATCGTTTGTGTAGAAGTGGCGGATATCATCGATGCCGTATTTCAGCATCGCGATGCGCTCAACACCCATTCCGAACGCAAAGCCCTGATATTCCTTCGGATCAAAGCCGGCCATTTCCAGCACATTCGGGTGAACCATGCCGGCGCCGAGGATCTCAATCCAGCCTGTTTTTTTACATACAGAGCAGCCGTTTCCTCCGCACTTAAAGCACGTTACGTCTACTTCTACTGAAGGCTCGGTAAATGGGAAGAAGCTTGGGCGCAGTCTGATTTCACGGTCTTGCCCGAACATTTTTTTCGCAACGAGTTCAAGGGTTCCTTTTAAATCACTCATGCTGATGTTTTTATCAACAACAAGCCCTTCAATCTGCATAAATTGGTGAGAGTGCGTCGCGTCATCGTTATCGCGGCGGTATACTTTTCCAGGGCAAATGATTTTAACAGGCCCTTTGCCTTTGTGCTTTTCCATCGTCCGTGTCTGAACAGGAGAGGTTTGCGTTCTCATCAACATTTCCTCTGTGATGTAAAAGCTGTCCTGCATATCGCGGGCAGGGTGTTCTTTCGGCAGGTTAAGCGCTTCGAAGTTGTAGTAATCCGTCTCGACCTCAGGGCCTTCTTCAACGGTATAGCCCATTCCGATAAATAGATCTTCAATTTCTTCAATGACAACAGTGAGCGGATGGCGTCCGCCGATTGCGACAGGATTACCCGGGAGTGTGACGTCAATTGTCTGTCCCGCTAGCTTCTGTTTCATTTCTTCTTCCTCAAGCTTTTCGTTTTTAGCTGCAATCGCATTGGCGATTCGTTCTCTTACCTCATTGGCAAGAGCGCCCATTTTCGGACGCTCCTCCGCAGAAAGCTTGCCCATTCCGCGCAGCACTTCTGTGATCGGCCCTTTTTTTCCGAGATATTGAACCCGAATATCATTGACAACCTTCAATGAGCTTGCCGCTTCTACTTGATCTAAAGCTTCTTGTTCCAGCTGTTTTAGCTTTTCTTCCATTTTGCATCCTCCTTTTATGTAAACAAACCGTTATATGTCTTTGGAAAACAAAAAAACCCGCCCCTTGTAGGACAAGGGACGAGTTGTGGCCGCGGTACCACCCTTATTTCAGACAGACTGATGCTGTCGTCAGCTTCATTGACATAACGGAATCAGATTCCGGTTCACCTTTACGCGCAAGCTGCGCGGTCCCGGTGACAACTCGAGAGGCGAAACCAATTTCCGGCTGCATTAAAAATGCTCTCAGTCTGCGGCATTTTCTCCCTGGAAGGCAGTTAATCAGAAATCGAGATCCTCTGTCACGGTTTTTCAAATATTATGTTCTATTATAGTGAAATACTCCGCTCGGCGCAACACTATCCTCGCAAATGGTACACCAGGATAGCCGCCGCAATTGCAACGTTCAGTGATTCAGCCTGCCCGTACAGCGGGACGTACAGGTTCAAATCTGTTTTTTCCAGCAACCCTGCATCCACCCCCGCCCCTTCATTGCCGACGATTAAAGCAAATGAACTGGCTGGTGAAATGTCCTGGTAAGGCGCCCCGTTTTGCAGTGCTGTGCCGTACACTTTTACGCCCTCTGCTTTTAATTCATCCACGTATGATTGTAAATTTCTTCTCACAACAGGAATGTGAAAATGGGAGCCTTGCGCGGACCGCAGTGTTTTTCCGTTAAACGCATCCGCCGTGCCGTCACCGAGCACGACCGCATCCAAACCGGCTGCGTCCGCCGTGCGAATCATCGTGCCGAGATTCCCCGGATCTTGAACAGCGTCAATCAGCAGCACACGTTTAGGCGACGCGAGCTTTTCTTCCGGCATATGGCAAACAGCGGCGATCCGCTGCGGTGTTTCCGTTTCTGTTACAGCTGAAAACGCGTCTTCGCTCAGCACGTAGCACTGGATGCCTATATCAAGGTTCGGCGGGATGTCCGCTTCATCCTTGACAAGAATTTCTTTCACCGCACCCGGGCTCTTTAAGGCTTCTTCAACAAGATGTTCTCCTTCAATCAAATAGGTATTCGTTTTTGTTCGTTCTTTTTTTGTATGAAGTTTTTTCCAATCCTTCACTTTTTGGTTTTTTGCCGATTCTATTTGTTTCACTGTCTGTGTGGCTCTCCTTTTTTTAACATGATGTTATTATATCGCAAGAACAGCACATAATAAACCGGGTGCGGGGTTAGAATATACGTATTACATTTTAGAAAAAAAGGAGCGCTTCATATGGATCTTAATTTACGTCATGCCGTCATTGCCAATGTAACGGGCAATGATCAGGAGCAGCTTGAGCACACAATAGTGGACGCGATTCAAAGTGGTGAAGAAAAAATGCTTCCGGGACTCGGCGTTTTGTTTGAAGTCATTTGGCAGCACGCATCCGAGAGTGAGAAACAAGAAATGTTAAAGACGCTGGAAGGCGGATTAAAACCTGCCCAATAGCCATCAAAACCGGGTGACAGCGCCCGGTTTTTTTCTTATATAATAAAAACATGAGGGGGATCGCCGCCATGTTTTTACAACCGCTGTTAGCGAAAAAAATCATTGCCGAAGTGAAAAAAATGTACAAACGTGAAGTCATTATTGTCAGCACAGACGGCCTCATTATGGCAAGCACAAATGATGAGCGAGTCGGGCTATTTCATGAAGGAGCGCTCATCTGCGCGAAAGAGAAACGCAATGTGATCATTACAAAAGAAGATGAAAAGAGACTCAAAGGGGTAAAGGCGGGGTTGAACCTCCCCGTATTTTCTGAACGTGATGTCATCGCCGTGTTTGGACTGACGGGAGAGCCTGCTGAGATTCAGCCGTATGGAGAGCTGCTCAGGAAAATGACAGAGCTGTTCATTAAAGAATCGTGGCATTTGGAGCAGACCCAGTGGCGCGAGAGAATGCTGGAATCCTTTATGATCGACTGGCTGCAATTAAAAGAATGGTCTCCGGGTTTTCTCGAAAAGGCGCAGATTCTTGGCGTTGACCTTACCTCCCTCCGCCAGATGATCCTCATTCAAGGGCACGAATGGTCTCCCGGCGATATTGATCAAATGGCACGCGCCTGGAAATCAGTGTTTCCATCCGATCTATTCATCAGATGGGGAAATGAACGTATTCTGATTAATCACGAAGTGCCGAACCATGAACAAAAGGAGCAGCTTTTGCGGCAAATTCAGCTTATTTGTTCATTGGCTGAACGCCTCGGAAACAGCCGAGCAGCTTCCGGCGTTGGGAGGGCTGTCAGCGGCTCCGGCCTGCCGCAGTCATATGAACAGGCTGAAAAAGCGCTGGCCGTCAGCCTTAAACGCAAAACAGCCGTATGTGAGGAAGATCTTAAGCTTGACATGTGCCTGACTGAGATCAGCCCGGGCACACGACATGAATTTCCGCAAAGAGTGCTCCAGGAAGCGCTCCGAAACGAAGAGCTTATGAATACGATACGAACGCTCTTCCATCACGATTTGTCCCTGAAAAAAACGGCTGAAGAGATGCATATACATATCAACACGCTCCGCTATCGCATGTCAAAGGCTGAACAGCTGACGGGTTTAAGCTTTCAGCGTACAGAGGACATCGTCACGATGTACGTCGCGCTTTATTTTTTAGATCAAGATACAAAATAGAGAGAGTTTCAGTTTCATATTTTGTATATTTCTCCATAGAAGGCTTCTCTTTTTTTCTTTTACAATAGATTGAAAGCGTTTTTTTGACAGGGGGATGGGTGAACATGATCACCAAAGACGTAAAAGAACAGCTGATCCAAATCGTCGGACCGGAAAACTACGATGACTCGAAAGCCGGCCGTCTCGTGTATTCATATGACGCGACACCGCAATTTCAGTCTATGCCGGATGCTGTGATTGCGCCGAGAGATACACATGAAGTATCACGTATTTTGAACATTTGCAGTGAGCATCGTGTGCCGATTGTTCCAAGAGGATCGGGGACAAACCTGTGCGGGGGCACGTGCCCCACTGAAGGCGGGCTTGTTCTTCTCTTTAAGCATATGAATCAGATTCTTGAGATTGATGAAGAAAATTTGACGGCCACAGTCCAGCCTGGCGTGATTACCTTGGATATGATCCGTGCGGTTGAAAGCAAGGGATTGTTCTATCCGCCTGATCCGAGTTCTATGAAAATATCAACCATCGGAGGAAATATCAATGAAAATTCCGGCGGTCTTCGCGGCTTAAAATACGGCGTCACCCGCGACTACGTCATGGGGCTGGAGGTTGTTTTGGCAAACGGAGATATGATCCGCACCGGCGGAAAGCTTGCAAAGGATGTAGCCGGGTATGATCTCACGCGCCTTTTTGTCGGCTCAGAAGGGACACTCGGCATTGTGACAGAAGCGATTCTCAAACTCGTGCCAAAGCCAGAAACAAAGAAGACGCTGCTCGCCCTTTATGAAAATATTGATGCCGCTGCTCAAACGGTGTCAGCCATTATTGCCGAAAAAATCATACCGGCTACGCTTGAGTTTCTCGATCAGCCTACCCTTTTGGTGATTGAGGATTATGCCAAGATCGGCCTGCCGACAAATGCGAAGGCGGTTCTTTTAATCGAACAAGACGGGACAGCTGAAACCGTGGCTCGTGATATGGAAAACATCGAGGCAATTTGCAAAAAAGGCGCTGCCGTCTCCGTTCAAACTGCACAGACAGATGAGGAAGCATTCGCCCTCACTGAAGCCCGGCGTTCAGCGCTTTCTGCACTTGCCCGCTTAAAGCCGACCACCATTTTGGAGGATGCCACTGTACCGCGTTCAGAAATCGCGAATATGGTGAAAGCCATTAATGACATTGCCGCAAAATACGATATTTCGATCTGTACCTTTGGCCATGCCGGGGATGGAAACCTTCATCCGACATGCACGACAGACATAAGAAATAAGGATGAAATGGAGCGAGTCGAACAGGCTTTTGCCGAGATTTTTGAAAAAGCGATTGAGCTTGGCGGCACGATTACCGGGGAGCACGGGGTCGGGGCCATGAAAGCGCCTTACTTGGAAATGAAGCTGAAAAAAGAAGGCATCGCCGCGATGAAAGCAATAAAAGCGGCTTTTGATCCAAAAAACATCTTAAACCCTGGCAAAGTGTTTGCGAAAGATGCCAGAAAACGGGTGATGACGGAAAGATGACAACAGAAAAAGAAATGAAACAGATCCAACGTGAGTTTAAAGAGCGTATGGATGAGAGCGAACTTTTGAATTGTATGCGCTGCGGATTCTGCCTGCCTTCTTGCCCGACCTATATCGAATCCGGTTTTCAGGAATCTCACTCGCCGCGCGGGCGAATCGCCTTAATGAAAGCAGTCGCCGACGGTGTGATTGAACCCGATGAAGATGTCGAGCGTTCACTGTCTCTTTGCCTCGGCTGCCGCGCATGTGAACCGGTATGCCCATCAGGCGTTAGATACGGACAGCTGCTGGAGGAAGCAAGAGATATTATCCACCAAAATAAAAAACACTCGCTCAGCACACGTTTTATGAGAAAAGCGGCTTTTCAGGAGCTCTTTCCGCATCAAAACCGGATGCGTTCGGCTGTGAGTCTCATCGGTTTATACCAGCGGTCAGGGCTGCAGACAGCTGTGCGAAAAACCGGCATGCTCCGCATTCTGCCTGAGCATTTGCGCACGATGGAAGCCGTTCTTCCGGATGTGCCTAAACGTGAAGAAATGAAGCAACGGCCGCACTTATTGCCGGCGGCCGGCCCAGCTAAAAAAAGGGTTGCCTTTTTTTCAGGCTGTTTAATGGATACGATGTTTTTGCCGACAAACAATGCCACGCTGAAACTGCTGCAGCTGGCAGGCTGTGAAATTGTCATCCCGCCTGAGCAGGCATGCTGCGGCGCGCTGCATGGTCACAGCGGTGAAAAAAATGCAGGACAGGAGCTTGCGAAACAAAACATAGCCGCGTTTGAAGCGCTAGACGTAGATGCTGTCATTACAAACGCGGGCGGTTGCGGAGCCTTTCTCACCGAATACGGCCATTTGCTGAAGGATGACCCCGAATGGGCGGAGCGGGCTGTTTCATTTGTTAAGAAGCTAAAAGATTTTTCATCCGTTTTGATTGAGCTTGATTTTCACCAAAAAGACTTGCAGTTTGAGACACCGAAGCTGATTACCTATCAAGATTCGTGCCACTTGAGAAATGTAATGCATACATCTTTGGAGCCCCGAAAGCTTCTTCAAAGCATCAAGGGAGCTGAATTCAGAGAAATGGATAAAGCGGACAGCTGCTGCGGATCAGCGGGAATTTACAATATTGTCGAAGCAGACATGTCAATGAAAATACTGGATAGTAAAATGGCTGCTGTCAAAGCAACAGAAGCAGCGGTCATTGTAACCGCCAATCCAGGCTGTCTTTTACAGATGAAGCTCGGCATTGAACGAGAGGGATTAAGCGGCAGGGTTCGAGTTGTTCACCTTGCGGATTTGCTATTGGAAGCCGCCGGGCCGCTAACATCATAAGAAAGCCCAAAACAGTGTCTGTTTTGGGCTTTGTGCTTTATTCCATCGGACTGCAAATTTCAATATAATGTCCGTCGGGATCGGCGATATAAGCGACCGTCTGTCCCCATGGCTTCACTTTAGGCTCCCCGATAATGGTTACACCGTGTTCTCTTACTTTTTTGATGACCGCTTCGACATTTTCAGTGACAAACCCGATTTCAAATGTTTGTGAAGAAACGGGTGTTTCCGGTATCTCTAACTGCGTCATTTCCTTGACACTTTCTCGTGTATTGAGCGCCAAAATGGTCGAGCCGGTATCAAACTCTACATATGTGCCGTGTTCTGCGCGGATCGGCAGCCCCAAAATATGCTGATAAAAATGAATCGAGCGCTGGCTGTCCGATACATACAGGATGATATACTTCATTGATAAATTCATATCTTTTCCCCCTTAAGGTTTCCATTTTTCCTTCTATCCCGGTATAGAGGCTTCCATTCTTAAGCTAGGATCTCTCCACATCTGCGCCCATTTTTTCACTGCCGCCACGATAATGATGAAGCCTAACAGCAGCATGATGATAGATAAAACGCCATTCAGGACACTGTACCCCGCAGCGTCTGGATTAAGATACACATAGCGCACCATCCAATAGCCAGCGTAATTCACAGTCACATATAAATAGGCGAGCGGAATGAGGCAGGTTAGGATATAACGGCGTTTGTCGGCGATTTTCAGCACAATGGTTGCACCGATAATCAGACCCACTGAAGCCATCAGCTGATTGGAGACGCCAAACAGCGCCCAAATGGATCCGATATCTCCTGAGTAAAGCAAATAGCCCCACATAAAGCAGGCAAGCGCACTGGCAAATACAGCTCCGGGAATCCAGTCCGTTTTCTTCAGCGGCTTATACACCTCTCCGAAGAAGTCCTGAATCAAATAGCGTGCCACACGCGTGCCGGCGTCGATCGCCGTTAAAATAAACACTGCTTCAAACATAATGACAAATTGGAAAAAGTATGAGGCCAGATGGCTGAAAAACGGAATTCCGGTAAAAATATAAGTCATCCCTACCGCAAGCGTGACGGCTCCCCCTGTTCTTCCCTCTAAGTCCAAACCGATGTCCCTGCTCAGTTCAGGCAAATGCACAACATCCATGCCGAGCGTACGGAAAACCTCAGGCGTGCTGTTGATCGCAAAGTAATCTGCAGGCTGCAAAGCAGTCGCCGCAATCAGCGCCATAATGCCGACAAGGCACTCAACAAGCATTGCACCGAAAGCAACCGGCTTCATATCACTCCATTTATTAAGCATTTTCGGCGTGGTGCCGGAACCGACAAAGGCATGAAACCCCGAGATCGCGCCGCAGGCTATCGTAATCGAGATGAATGGCCAGACAGGACCCGCAAGCACCGGCCCGCCTCCTTTTACAAATTCCGTAAAAGCCGGAAAAGGAATGGACGGATTTACGACAAATACACCCGCAATTAAAGCGATAAACACACCGATTTTCATAAAACTGCTTAAATAATCGCGCGGTGCGAGCAGCAGCCAGACCGGCAGCGCCGCTGCAAAAAATGCGTAAATCGGCAACGCAATTGCGAGCGTTTTCGTATCAAGGGTTAACAGATCACCAAATGCGGTAGTCTGCACCCAAGGGCCGATAAACACTCCAGCCATTAAAAATACAAAACCAATAGAAGACGCCAGCTTTAAATTCCCTGTTTTCTTATACAACAAGCCGACGCCCATCGCAATCGGTATCGTAATCCCTACAGCAAAAGTCCCCCACGGATTCCGTTCAAGCGCATGCAGCACAACCATCGACAGGCCGGCCATCGTAATGGTAATAATAAACAGCATAGACAGGCCCGTACAAAAACCGGCAACAGGACCAAGCTCATCCTTCGCCACTTCTGACAGTGACTTTCCGTTTTTACGCATTGACGCGAACAGCACAACAATATCATGAACGGCTCCCCCTATCACCGCCCCGATTAACAACCATAATAATCCCGGCAAATAACCGAACTGCGCCGCGAGAATCGGTCCGACCAACGGCCCGGCCGCCGCAATGGCAGCGAAATGATGACCGAATGAAACCCATTTATTCGTAGGCACATAGTCTTTTCCATCCTCAAGCGCATGTGCAGGCGTTGGCTTTTCATCATTCACTTTGAGAACCTTCACCATCATAAATGTTCCGTATAAACGATAGGCGATAGCCAATATACACATTGACGCTATCACAATTGTAACCGCATTCATTTCTCCCCAACCCCTTTGCTGTTTTCATAAATATATCATATTTCATGGTGAAAAGCGGTCATTTTTTCCTATTCAAAAAAGCCGGCTTGAATGGGCCGGCTTGAGGCTGTTAGTTTAATTCAAAGTCTCCTGATGTTGTACGAACGTTTAAAAGATTAGAGGTTCCGCTTTCACCCATATAGCCTGTAATACGACGATCTGATTTTTCTTGATACATGATTTGATCTAAATTAACTGACGAATCACCTGAGTCAGTCTGAAAATCTACTGCCAAAGATGCCGGTTCTTTCTGATACTCTACGGACACATCTCCACTCGTTGTATTGATGCTGATGTCTTCGTTCTTTTGCCCCTGAAGAAGATCAATATCCCCGGAGGTTGTCTTATAGCTCATCTTTTTAGATGTTGCGCGGCTGCTTTCTATTGATCCGCTTGTTGTCTTTACCTCACCTTGCCCCAATGAATTTTGGTCTGCTTGAACATCTCCGCTCGTTGTTTTTACCGTCATCTCGTTTTTGATGCGTGAGTCCTTCAGCTCAATATCTCCTGATGTAGAGTCAGCCGCTGATTGATCCGTTTGCACATTTTCAATCAGAATATCGCCAGAGGTTGTCGTTACGGTTATCTCATCATACTTCTTTTCCGGAATAATGATTGTGATTTTCATATCCTTTTCGTTGCTCCACGGTATAAAGGAGATGCTATTCCTGTGCTCTTTTTGGTTAATCGTTAACGATTTGCCATCTTGGCTCACATCGAACAGCTTTTTACTTTTATCACTGATTTTTCCTTGAGCAGCTACCTGAATATCATCTGTTTGTCCGCTTTTGACCTCTGCATTCATCGAGCTCGTTGTTACCTTAATTTTTTTAATATCTGCAGCATCATAGGTTTCTGCAGCTTTCACCTCTTCATTTGTAAAATCCGAAGCAGCTGCAGAGATGACAGCTCCGATTACCCCAACTGCAAATACTGCGATCAATCCAATTATGATCTTTTTCATGCCTGCGCCCCCGTCACTAGCTTTAAGTTGTATCTGATATATCGTAAACTCATGCTATACAGCAGCTTGCCTAAATACCAAAGCCCTATACAAGATAGCAGTCCCAGACTGCCAAATGCGAGCGATAAAAAGAACTCCAGCATCATGTGCGTATTCGTATGAAACATTACCATACCGATAAACATAATCGGTGACACAGAAAGTGCAAGCGCCGCCCCGCATAGACCCACGTACACTCCAAAAATGCCAATAGCCGGTCCCAGCACGAAAATCAAATTTAACATGCTTATCGCTGCTGCTGAACACACCATGTGAAAGAGGTTCTTCTTAGGGCGCTGCACTGCTGGAGCAGTTTCCGTGACATCTGGAACCAATTCCTTTGCAATTTGTTTTGGAGAGCCGAGTTCCCTGATGATATCAGCTTCTAGCCTGCCTTCTTTCATCCCTTCGGTAATATGTTCTTCAAAATCAAATAAGATCTCACTCCGCTCTTCTTCAGAAAGCGGCTGTAACGCTTTACTTAACTCCTGTAAAAACAATTCTTGATTCATCGTTCTCCTCCCCTTGCCGCATCAATGATTTGATTGACAGATGCTGTGAACTGATCCCATTCTGCCAGCAGCAATTTCATTCGCATGAAACCAAGCTTTGACATCGTGTAATATTTTCTGGCAGGCCCTTCGGAAGACGGCGCCATATATGTTTCTAAATACTCTTCTTTCGTCAGTCTTCTGAGTAGAGGATATAAGGTGCCTTCTGCAATCGCCATGTGCCTGGAAATGTTTTGAGAAAGCTCATATCCGTATTGGTCTTTTTCAGATATTAATACGAGCACACATAGCTCCAATGCTCCCTTTTTAAATTGAGCATTCATCATAAGATCCTCCTTGAGGCTTATTCATTTTGTTTATTTTTTCCACCGGTTAACCATATCGTAACACCTACTATTGAACATTACAAGGTACTGAATCATATCCACTGTAAAAAAAACAAAAACCGGAGAATGATCTCCGGTTTTTGTTTCTCTTATGACTGTTTTTTCAGACGGATCACATTCCATGAAAGCGGCGTGAAATGTGCAGTTAAGCCGTTCTCGCTGACGGAAGACGTTCCGTTGGAATGCGGGACGACATTTTTTCTGTTATGCTGGTTTGTCGCTTTAATATCCTGATGCTCGAGTACGATGTGCTCTGCGATTTGATACGATTCAAAGCCTCTGAGCGAAATCTCCGTCTCCATCTGATCCTCAGCTTTGTTTACCGCAAAAATGGTGAGTGTTTCTTCCTCTTCGGAGTACACAACAGCGGCGTCAACATACGGCACATCAGTAAAATCAGCGCAGTCATACTTCGGTGAAGAAATAAGCGGTTTCAGTGACTCTCCTCGGCCGTAGACAGAAGCATGCATGTACGGATAAAAAATCGGCTGTCTCCATGCTTCTCCGCCTTTTTCCGTCATGATCGGCGCGATGACATTCACAAGCTGTGCAAGACACGCGATTTTCACACGGTCTGCGTGCTGCAGCATCGTAATGAGCAATGAGCCCACCAATAAGGCATCTTCAAAATTATAAATGTCCTCTAAAATCGGACGCGCAGTAATCCACGGCTCCACTTTTTTATCAGCTTCATTTGAGTGATACCATACGTTCCATTCGTCCAGAGAGAGATTGATTGTTTTCTTGCTACGTGTTTTTGCTTTTACATAGTCACAAGTTGCAGCGACAGATTTAATAAAATGATCAAGATCCATAGAACGGGCCAGATAGTTTGGCAGATTGTTATCCCGGTTTCCGTAATACGTATGGAGAGAGATATAGTCTACATGCTCATACGTATGCTCCAGCACCTTCGCTTCCCAATCGATAAACGTCGGCATGCCGCTGTTTGAGCTGCCGCAGGCAACGAGTTCAATTGATGGGTCAACCCATTTCATGACCTTGGCAGTCTCCGCGGCTAGCCGTCCGTATTCGTCAGCGGTTTTATGCCCGATCTGCCACGGGCCGTCCATTTCGTTGCCCAAGCACCACGTTTTGATGCCGTACGGCTGTTCATAGCCATGCGATCTTCTCAAATCACTCCAGTAAGAGCCTTTCGGATGGTTGCAGTATTCTACGAGATTGCGGGCAGCATCTATCCCTCGCGTGCCGAGGTTAACAGCCATATTGACTTCTGTGTTCACCTTTTTTGCCCAAGTTAAAAATTCATTCGTTCCCACTTCATTGGTTTCTGTCGTTTGCCATGCCAAGTCAAGGCGTCTCGGGCGTTTCTCGACAGGTCCGACGCCATCCTCCCAATTATACCCTGATAAAAAGTTTCCGCCCGGATAGCGGATGATCGGAACCTGCAATTCCTTGATCAACGCCTGAACATCCTTACGAAACCCGTTTTCATCAGCCTGAGGATGATCAGGTTCATATATACCTTCGTATACAGCACGCCCCATGTGCTCGATGAACGACCCGTAAATCCGTTTGTCGACTTCACCAATTTTATATTCTTTGTCCACAATCACTCTCGCTTTTTTCATTACACGTTTCCTCCTTCATTATCCTTTGACTCCGCCTACTGTCAGGCCGGAGATAAAGTACTTTTGGAAAAACAAGAAAATGATAATCACCGGCAAGATGGCAAATACTGAGCCGGATATGAGCATGTCGTAGTTGTTTCCGTAAGGGCTAAGCAAGCTGGAAAGCCCGATTGGAAGCGTAAACATTTCTTTCGACCGAAGCACAATCAAAGGCCATAAGAAGTTGTTCCAGCTGTTTAAAGACTGGAGAATGATCATCGCTCCGAATGCCGGTTTCATCAGAGGCGCCATAATCCTGAAAAAGATGCCGAATTCCGTGCATCCGTCCATCCTTGCTGAATCCAGCAGGTCTTTTGGAAGGCCGAGTGCATATTGCCGGAAAAAGAAAACAGCTACCGGCGAAACGATAAACGGCAAAATGACACCCGTATACGAATCGATCAAATGCAGTCCGACTGTAAGCTTAAACAACGGGAGCATCATCACCTCAAGCGGGACCATCATAATAATCAGCACAAGAACAAAAATGATATTTCTGCCTTTAAATTCATAAACCGCCAGCCCGTATCCGATCATCGAAGAGAAAAACAAGGTTAGCACTGTCGTTAATAGACCAAGCACAAGGCTGTTAAAAAACCATTTAAAATAAATACTGCCGCCGTTAAACAAAAATGTATAGTTATCAAGACTCATCACTTTTGGATCAATGTCAACATTCAGCCCCACCCGTAAAAGCTCAGATGATGGCTTTAATGATCCTAAAAGCAGACAGAAAATCGGGAAAATATACAACAGGCTCAGCATGATAAAAAATAGAGTAAGCGCGATTCTGTACACCCGAAACTGAGGACTGTGCCGCAACATTTACCCCTCCCCCTTAAACGAGCCTGACAGTTTTAATGAAATCAGGCTGACAACAAGTATGACAATCAAAAGCACAATGCCAATGGCCGCCCCGTATCCCATTTCATTGTAAGCAAGGCCCTGCTGATACAAATATCCGACAAGCGTCAGTCCGATATTACCCGGGGAATTATTTTGCCAAAGGACGTAGCTTTCCTCAAACATCCTGAACCCGCCAATGATGCTGATGGTTAAAACATAGACGGATACAGGCTTCAGAAACGGCAGCGTAATGTGCATAAATTTTTTCATCGTATTTGCTCCGTCAATATCAGCGGCTTCGTACAGCTCTTTCGGCACATTTTGCAGTCCGGCCAAAAAGTAAAGGATGTTGATACCCATCCATCTCCACGAAGCAAGCAGCACCATCAAAAACATGCCGGTATGTTCATTGTTCATCCAGTTCTGCGGTGAAAAGCCGAGTTTGAGTAAGATGGAATTGGCCAGAGACGTTTCCATTTCTCCGAAGATCAGACGAAAAATAATCCCTGCCACAATGGTGGAAGTCAATGCCGGAATGAATAGTGCTGATTTGAATATATTTCTAAACTTGACCAGCTTTGAATTCAGGAATATGGCCAGAAGCAATGGAACTGGAATCAGCACAATCAGCGTCCAAAATGTATACTCCAGCGTATTAAAAAGGGCGGTATAAAACGTCGGGTTGTTAAGCGCGGTGTAATTGGATAACCCGACAAACGTCACCTCTCCAGGCAATATTCTTTGAAAGCTCATGATGAAGACACTAATGATGGGGTATAGAAAAAAAACAAGAAAGGATAATACAAATGGCGCTGTAAACAGATAAGGCGCCGCTTTTTTTGAATAAAAAATACCTCGCCAGCCTGATTCTTTCGCAGCCGAAGGAACGGGATGAGCCGTTCCCGTTTTCACAGGTTTCATGAGAACCTCCCCGCTTTCACTTTTTGAATGGGATTCTATTTCTGTTTCAGTTCACCTGCCGCTCTGTCCAAGGCTTGTTTTGGCGTCTTTTGCTGAGATTTGAGCGCGTCGAATAATACGCTTCTGTTGACAAGGTCTGAAGCCTTGGCAAAATCCTCATGTAAATAAATCGGATTGATTTCATCCTTGATATCGAGCAGCACAGAAAAAATGCCTGTTCCGTTTTGGAAGTAATCCGTGTATTTGTTTTTCTCTTTTAATTCCTTGGAGCTCCAGACATCCCAACGCAGCGGATCGAACCCGAGCACACTCCAAAGCTTTTTGTTTCCTTCTTCAGAACCCTTCGCAAAGGCGAGAAACTCTTTCGCTAATTCGACATGTTTGGCCTGCTTTGGCACAACGGTGGCTGTGCCGCCCAAACCTGCTGAACGATCGCCTCCTTCTTCCCATGCCGGAAGCGGCCGAATGGCAATCTTCCCTTTCAGATCAGGCATATAATCTATGAATCTTCCCATATACCAAATCGGCATCAGAACAGAAGCCGCTCCGCCTTGGTTCATAAAACCGTAATATTCTTCACTGTGATGCCCGCCGCCCGGTGCGGCGATCATTGTTTTATCATTAATCATGTCTTTTAAATACTGAAGCGTTTTTACATTGGTGTCATTATTCAGGATCAGCTTTCCGTTTTTATCAAAATACCCTGAGTTTTGCTGTGAAATCATTGATAAAAACGTAGCTGAATCATTTGTTTCCACCGTTCCCATCGGCTTTCCGGTCGCTTTGCGCACTTTCTGTCCGGCTTTGCGGTAATCATCCCATGTTTTAATATCATCCGGGTTGATGCCGGCCTTTTTCATAATATCCATGTTATAGAACATCACCGTCGTCCCTACATGAGTATCCAGCCCATATAGCTTGCCGTTTTTGCTGTACAGCGTAAGACGCGCCTCTACGAATTTATCCCTGTCCTTTTCAATAAGCGGGGACAAATCGGCAAGCGGGACATCGGAGCCCTTCAGAAAGTTTGAAAACCGGGCCAATTCGACATCTGCAATGTCAGGCACGCCTTCCCCGGCGATTAAGGAAATCGACAGATTATCGTGCATTTGGCCATACGGATAAACGACCGTATTCAGTTTGATTTGACGGTCAGGATATTTCTTATTCCACTCTTTCACCATTTCCACATAAAACTGCTCATGAAGTCCGTTAAATGTCCAAAAAGTCAGCTCCGTTTCACCCGGTTTACCGGATGACCGTTCCGCTGAACACCCAGCGATGAATAATGTCAAAACCATCATGAGCGCAAGAAAACAGGCAGTCATCTTTTTCATCTACGTTACCCCTTCCATTCGAGGTGCGGGCTATTCATAAAGACCATGATTGACAAGCGTTTTGTTTTCATTGATGAGTCTTAATCCGGTGCAGCGGTCTCTTAAGGTGTGCGCGTGTCTGAAGGCATTCTTGACGGAATCCTGCCCGACACCGATTTCGTCAAAATACGCAGGACCTCCGGCAGATTTCAGCCAGCCGGCCAGCTTTTTTCCTTCCGGCAGCGTTTCATAAGCCGATTGAATGACTTCCCTTTGACGTGGAGAAAATTCATTCAGCCCTTCAGCCTGGATCAGCTTTCTGTACGTGTCAGTCAATAAAACGGCCGCACAGCCCACTTTTGCCCCATGGAGAATCTGAGGCCGTTTTTTCTCCATTAATTCCATCTCAATCCAATGGGAAATATGATGCTCCCCTCCTGATGCAGGACGGGAATGGTCCAAAGCCAGCATGACAAGTCCCGATACAATTAAGGACTCCATCAGAACCCGGATGCCAGTTTCCGTTTTCATTGCAATGTCTTCAGCGTGTTCGATACAGGCATCAAGTGCTTCTTGTACGAGCTTTGCGCCTATTGGTGAATAAGGCTCACCAGCGAGCTGATGAGAAATGTTCCAATCAGCCAAAGACGTCATTTTGCCTAGCATATCCCCAAATCCGGCCGCCACCATAGGCTGCGGCGCCGCTTTTAAGATATCAAGATCAGCGAACAGCGCGGACGGGGCCTTCGTTTGAATGGTTGTTTTCGTACCGTATAAAATAATGGGCGCACCAGCTGATGTAAATCCGTCAACGGATGGGGCGGTTGGATAAGAAATAAACGGCAGCCCCCTCTGGAAGGCGGCAAAACGCACGATATCATGGATAGTCCCCGAACCGACTGCAATCATGATATCTGTTGATTTTTTTGTGTGGACCAGCACATGAATGAGTGATTGTTCATCTGCCGTCACATCTCCTGCTTCATTTTCTGGAATAATCAGGCACTCCGCCTGAAGCCCTTCCTTTATCAAGCGGTCTTCTAACTCGATCCCCGCTATGCGGTGCGTATTCCGATCACAGACAAGGACGATACGCTGATCATTCCTTCTTTTTACATAATCCAACAACCGATCGGCTGCTTGTTTTTCAAGAACAATTTCGTCTACTCCTAGAGGACATGTCATCTCCCCCGCGTGTTCAAAAGCACGCTGAACGTTAGCTGCGATATGATTCATAGCAGAATCCCCTCCTCAGCCAGTTTGGTTATATCCTTAATGGACTCCAGTACATAATCCGGCGTATATAAACGCTGTTCTCCCGGTTTCGCAGAACCAGTCAGCACTAAAGCGCTCTTCATGCCATACAGCTTTCCCATTGCGATATCAGATTCAATGCTGTCTCCTATAATCATACATTCAAGCGCGGAAAGTCCCAGCGCAGTACAGGCAGCCTCTGCCATCAGCCATGATGGCTTTCCGACGACAAGCTCCGTCTTCGCCTGAGCAGAAGCTTCTATCGCCCCGATCATTCCCGCAACGTCGATGGCATTTCCGTCCTCATTTGGAAAATAGCGATCTTTGTTCGTGGCAATTATACGAGCGCCTGCGGCGGCCGCTTTAAAGGCTTGATTCAAGTCTTCGTAGGTGAGTGTTTCATGAAGCGAGATGACAAGCCAATCCGCTCCCTTCGGTTCATCCGCTGTCTGGACACCCGCCAGCCTCAGTTCGTCTATCAAGCCCTGTTCTCCAAGCACCCATACCTTTGAAAAACGATAGTTTCTTTTTAAAAAGGCTGCTGTCACACTTGATGACAAGACAATTTCGCTTATATCTGCATCTATACCGGCACCAAGCAGTTTTTTTCTGCACATGGCACGGGAGATATTTCCCCGGTTGCTCAAAAAGACGATTTTCCTTCCCATATTTCGAAGTGTACTGATGGCTTCTCTTGCTCCATCGATCAGTTCGTTTCCTCTAAATACGGTACCGTCCAAGTCAATCAGAAAACCGGCCGGTGACACTGCGGGATTATGACTGGCCATAATACGCATTTGCTCCGTGTTTTCGATAAAAGTGCTTTTCGTGGAGAACAGTATTGATCGGGCTGACATTCTTGTTCAGCATCATAGAGTGATACGCCATTTCCGCAACCGTTTCTAACACCACCGCGTTATGAATGGCGTTTAAGGCGTCTGTGCCCCAGCAGAACGGGCCGTGGTTATTAACGAGCACACCCGGCACCTGCTCGTATTTATGATGCTGAAAGGTCTCCGCGATCACTTTGCCTGTATTCAGTTCATAGTCATGGATAATTTCTTCATCGTACATTTCTCTTGTACACGGAATTGCACTGTCGAAATAATCGGCATGTGTCGTGCCTAAAGGGGGTATGTCCCTTCCGGCTTGCGCCCAGCTTGTCGCCCATTGAGAATGGGTATGAACAATCCCGCCGATATTCGGAAACGCGTGATACAAATAAACATGAGTGGGTGTATCAGAAGAAGGTTTGAGCGAGCCTTCTACGACCTCACCTTCCAAATTCAAAACAACCAAGTCATCGGCTGTCAGCTCGCTGTATTCGACTCCGCTCGGTTTAATGACGATTAACTCTTTTTCACGGTCAATACCGCTTACATTTCCCCACGTAAAGGTCACCAGCTGATGCTCTTGAAGCTTCAGGTTGGCAGCCAGCACCTCTTTTTTTAACGTTTCAAGCATGCTCATCACCCTTTATGAATTCTTTTGTGCGGCAGATGAAAATTGAAGATTTTTTATCGTTTTCAGACGCTTCATGACATGATTCTCTTTTCCGAAATATTGAACCAGCTCTTTATATTCAGCGTATAGCTTTTCATATACGGCGGCATGTTCAGCATTTGGCGTATAGGATATATCTTTCAGTTTCCCCATGTGCGCCGCTGCCTCTGTGACATCATCATAGCCGCCGTTTTCTTTACCGGCCGCAAGCGCGCCGAAAATGGCAGAGCCTAAGGCTGGGGCTTGCGGTGAACCTGAGATTTTAATATCCATGTTTGTGACATCCGCATAAATCTGCATGACAAACGGGTTTTTCTCAGCAATACCGCCAGCTGCGTACAGCTCTTCAATTGGCACACCGCTTTCTCTAAATGTTTCAATAATCATCCTTGTGCCGTATGCTGTTCCTTCAACTAACGCTCGGTAAAGCTCTTCAGGTTTTGTCAGCAGCGTCATGCCAAGCAGCATCCCTGTTAGATCAGCATCAACTAGAGTTGAACGGTTTCCATTCCACCAATCCAGGGCAAGCAGGCCGCTTTCACCCGGCGCTTGCAGATTTGCTTTCTCGCTCAGCAGCTCGTGAATACTGATGTTTTTTTTCTCAGCTTCGTCTTTATATGCTTGCGGGACACACGTTTTTACAAACCAGTCAAAATGATCGCCCACACAGGACTGTCCGGCTTCATACCCCGCAAATCCCGGCAGAATGCCGTTGTCCACGACCCCGCACATGCCGGGCACAATGTTTACCTCGTCTCCTAAGAGAACGTGGCATGTTGAGGTTCCCATAATCATCAGCATTTTTCCTGGTTCTGTGATACCGACAGCAGGAACAGACACATGAGCGTCAACATTCGCAACAGCAACCGCTGTTCCCGGAAGAAGACCAGTCAGCTGTGCCATTTTTTCCGTAAGCCCGCCTGCTTTTTCCCCCACTGAGTGAATCGATCCCGCTAACTTGTCTTTTGTAATCGTTTTCATTGCAGGGTGAAGTTTTTCAAAGAAATCCTCTGAAGGATATCCCGCTTCTTCACTCCAAATCGCTTTATAACCGGCTGTGCAGTTGCTTCGCTTCAGCGAGCCGCACAGCTGATACACGATCCAGTCAGCTGCTTCGATCATCCGATCAGCTGCTTCATAAATGTGCGGCGCTTCTTCGGCAATCTGCATCACCTTCGGAATCATCCATTCTGATGAAATCTTTCCTCCGTAGCGCTGTAAAAAAGCTTCTCCTTCTTCTTCGGCGATTTGGTTGAGCCGATCAGCATGCTTTTGGGCGGCATGATGCTTCCAAAGCTTCACATAGCTGTGCGGCTCCTCTTCAAATTCCGGCAGCATACATAATGGCTGCCCTTCACTGTCGACAGGCAAGATCGTACATGCCGTAAAATCAATTCCGACCCCGATGATCTCTTGTGGATCAACACCAGTCTGTTCAAGTAATGACGGAATCGTTGTTTCCAAGACTTCCAGGTAATCTGCCGGATGCTGAAGCGCCCAGTCCCGCGGCAGCTTTTGACCCGTTTTGGGAAGAACGGTATCAATGACAGCATGTGGATATTCTTTGACAGCAGCGGCCAGCTCTTCTCCAGTTTTGACGTGAACGAGAACCGCTCTTCCTGATAATGTTCCGAAATCAACACCTATTGTGTAAGCCAAGTGACATCCCCCTCTCTACTTTTGAAGCCTGTAAAGCGCCTCGTTCCATTTCAATTCATGTTTCAGCTTGTGAATCGATGTATCATGAGAAATTAAGATACTTTCAACCCCCGCCATTTCCGCCCAATCCATCAATTGCTCCGCTGTCAATTCGTAAGACAAGCAGGTATGGTGTGCGCCGCCGGCTAAAATCCATGCCTCCGCCGCTGTTTTTAATGAAGGCTCAGGCTTCCAGAGAACACGGGCGACAGGCAGATTCGGCATATCTTTCTCAATTTCCTGTCCGTTTACCTCATTGAGCACGAGACGGAAACGCCCTCCGATATCAACCAGACTCGCTTGAATGGCTGATCCGCTAATGCCATTGAATACAAACCGCGCCGGGTCATCCTTGCCTCCGATAGACAGCGGATGAACTTCAATTTTCGGCTGATCCAAAGCAACTGTCGGGCACACCTCCAGCATGTGTGAGCCAAGAATCATTTCATTTCCAGGTTCAAAATGGTACGTATAGTCCTCCATGAAGGACGTTCTTTTACCTTCAGCCATGATTTTCATCATCCGGACGAGTGCAGCCGTCTTCCAATCACCTTCTCCGGCGAACCCGTAGCCTTTTTCCATAAGCCTCTGAACAGCCAGCCCAGGCAGCTGTTTCATTCCGTGCAGCACTTCAAATGAAGTCGTAAAAGCCGTGTATCCGCCTTGTTCAAGAAAAGCGGTTAGGCCAAGTTCAATTTTCGCCTGTTCTTTAATGGACGCTACCTTTGCTTCGTCTCGTTTCGTTTCCTCGCTGATGACATAAAGCTTGTCATACTCTGCATAGAGTGTTTCGACCTCATCGTCCGTAATTCCATTCATCACTTCGACAAGATCCCCGATGCCATAGCCGTCAACCTGCCAGCCGAATTGAATATGCGCTCCCACCTTGTCGCCGTCCGTTACTGCAACGTGACGCATGTTATCTCCGAATCTGGCAACCTTGATATGTCTGCTTTCATTTAGCGCAGCCGCCGTATTCATCCACTGAGAAATTTCTTTCTTCACCTCTTCATCATCCCAATAGCCTGCGACAACTTTACGGCTCAGTCCCATACGAGAATTGATGTACCCGTACTCGCGGTCGCCATGTGCGGATTGGTTGCTGTTCATAAAATCCATGTCAATCGTATTCCATGGAATATCCCGATTGTATTGAGTGTGCAGATGCATAAGCGGTTTTTGGTAAGAGGAAAGGCCTTCTATCCACATTTTTGCGGGAGAAAATGTGTGCATCCATGTAATGATTCCGGCGCATGTTTCACTGTACTCCGCTTCTCTTAACAGCTGTCTGATGGTTTCCGAGGAAGTGACAACAGGTTTATGCTTAATTTTATATCTGGAAGAAATGCCGCTAAGCCCCTCACAAATGCTTTTTGCATGCTGGTCGACCAGCTGCAACGTTTCTTCTCCATATAGATGCTGGCTTCCTGTTACAAACCAGAATTCATAATCTCTTGTCTGAAGCATGTTAACTGCCCCTTTCTACCTATAATAAAACGCTTTCAATTACCTAAACAGATACGTACTAATAATAAAAAATAAACTACTTTCATTTAATTTGTACGAACAACTTCATTATATTAGTAGGTTTATTTACTGTCAATCATTTTTATATTCTTTTATAAAAAGAAATGAAAGGTTACTAGGTTTTCAGGTAAAAAACATGTTCTTAAGAATATCTAATTCTACGATTTTGTCTGCAAATCAATCTTCCGTCTCGTTTTTCCATTAGAAAAAGCCCTGATATATCAGGGCTAAACAAAGATTATAGATATGAATGATTGACCTTTCTCTTAATACGATGGCCAGCCTGAGCTCCAATTCAAATCATTGATTAAAAGCTTTGGAGTGCCGTTGTCTTTTGCATCATAAGCGTGACGCACGAGTATGTTCCCGTTTACGATATCCTGTCCGCCCGGCCCTTTCCACTGTTCATTGCCGGCATCAAGAATTGTACCGCCCCCATCCATCATACTTTTAGCGTTTCTGTCTACATAAGGACCTGTAATATTTTTAGACCTGCCGTAAGCAATTTTGTACGTACTATTTACCCCTTGACAGCATTTATCGAATGAAACCATTAAATAATAGTAGCCATTATTGTATGTTAAAGTAGGGGCTTCCAGAGCACCGCCGTTATTTGGTCTGGCTGCTATTGAATATAATGAACCGGTTGGTTTCATCGTAGATTTATTTAATTTTGTTAATTTAATTCCGCCCCAAAATGAACCAAACGCAAGCCAAGGATTTCCATCCTTGTCAATTGTTAATTCAGGATCAATGGCATTATAATTATTTGCACTTGTTGTCCGAGTAACTAGCCCTTCGTCCTTCCAGCTGCCCGAACTGAGATTAGTTGCTGAAGCAAGACCAATTAAAGAGGTGTTGCTTCCAAACGAAGAAACCGAATAGTAAAGCCAGTACTTTCCGTTGTAGTATGTCACATCCGGAGCCCATTGGTTTCGTTCGAAATTAGGCACATATTGGCTCCACCAAGATAAAGGACTGGTGAAAATAGATTTTTGAACTCTCCATACCCCGTTGCTGTCCGCTTTCAGTACACGAAGTCCGTTTTCCTTTTCAAGCCCTGTCCCGAAAGCATACCAAGTATTTCCTTCCTTTGCCATCGTCGGATCATGCAGAAGCTCGTTCGATGCTCCCCAAAAAGCGGCTGATGCTGGTAAAGCGGACAACATCACAGCACCAGCTGTTAAAGCTGCGCAAGAAAAACGCAACAAACCAGAAAACGCTTTCTTTTTCATATTCATTAAATCCTCCTTTTTTTGAGATATAGAAAACTTGTCTATCATCCAGACTAACACATATTTTCTATATATATCCTCATTGTAGAGTTGCCTATTGTATTTGTACAGACAAAAAAATAGAATCCGCCTTTTATAGCGGATTCTGATGATTTTTATTCATATGTGATTTGGTTAACTGTCTTTCGGTCTAATTTCTTAATGACTTCTGTGATTAATTTCACAGCGTTTTCATAGTCATCCCGATGAAGCATTGCCGCATGCGTATGAATATAGCGGCTGGCGATTGTGATAGAGAGTGCCGGCACTCCATTTGCCGTTAAATGAATAGAACCGGAATCAGTACCGCCGCCGGCAATCGAATCAAATTGATACGGAATGCCCGCTTCCTCGGCCGTTTCAACAACTACATCACGCAGCCCTTTGTGAGAGACCATTGAGGCATCATACAATATAATTTGCGGCCCTTCTCCCATTTTACTTTGCGCTTCTTTCTCTGAAATGCCTGGTGTGTCTCCAGCTATGCCTACATCAACGCCAAACGCGATATCAGGCTGAATCGTGTGTGCAGCCGTTTTCGCCCCTCGTAAGCCGACTTCTTCTTGCACTGTTCCCACACCATACACAACATTTGGATGATCAGTATCTTTTAGATTTCTTAACACGTCAATTGCAATTGCACAGCCTATACGGTTGTCCCATGCCTTGGCTAATAAATGTTTTTCATTGTTCATAACCGTAAATTCAAAATGCGGAACGATCATATCGCCTGGGAGTACGCCCCATTCCAATGCTTCCTCACGGCTTGAAGCCCCGATATCAACGAACATCTCTTTGATGTCTACCGGTTTTTTTCTCGCCTCAGCAGATAAAATGTGCGGAGGCTTAGATCCGATAACCCCTGTGACCTCTCCCTTTTTCGTCACGATGGTGACACGCTGAGCCAGCATGACTTGAGACCACCAGCCGCCGACAGTTTGAAAACGGATAAAGCCTTTATCGGTGATTTGTGTCACCATAAAACCGACTTCATCCAAATGCCCGGCAATCATAATTTTCGGACCGTTTTCCGCGCCTGTTTTTTTCGCAATTAAACTGCCAAGCCGGTCAGTTGTCACTTCATCAGCAAATGGTTCTATGTATGATTTCATCACTTGCCTTACTTCTCTTTCATTTCCCGGAATACCTTTTGCATCAGTTAATTCCTTCAGCATGGTTAATGTTTCATCCAATTTAGCCATGATTCCAAAAACCTCCCTCATATGTCCTGCATTATTATTATACAAAACCTGACGGTAACCATACGACTATTTCACTTAAAAAGCGGGTATATCTTTTTTAACAAACTTCTTTTAGAAAAAGTGAAACCTTTTTCTATGCACTTCGTATTACATCAGATCATCACAATGAGGGAGGTGCCTTCACACAATGTTTATCATGGTTCTCCGGATACTATTGCTTGCTTTATTTGCTTACTGTATTTATGCCTTGGTCAAATATGTCGCCAATCCAAAGAGAAGACTGAAGCTGGCCCAATCAAAAGAACTTTTTTATATTATCGATGAACAGAACAATACCCGAAAGAACTTTCAATTGACGTATAAAGGCGTGCTTTTTGAAGGAGAAAAGCATATTCCTTCCAAGGATCATCCGCTGTTCATCCACACCATCTTCGTATGGACAGAGTCTCCTGAAAAGCTGAAAAACTTCTCTGCAAAAGATTTTAAGAACATTGAAGAAAAAGTACTGGAACGATATCCGGATTGCAAAATTGACTGGGATCAGCCCATAAAACTTGCAAAAAAAGCAGAAGAGCGCTAAACGCTTTTCTGCTTTTTTATAAATCAAACGGACTGTAATAGATACCGATCAACACCGCTTCAATTACCAAAAGAAACGGCACACCGTATTGAAATGATGTGTGCTTCGTTTTATGTCTGAAGGTCTGCATGCCGAGCCAGACACCAAGCGCTCCAAACACAATGGCAATCAGCCACAGCCGATCTTCAGAAATTCTCCATTTGTGGTGCTGCGCTCTTCGTTTATCTGCGCCCATCACCCAAAAACCGCACAGATTGATCAGAACTAGATATACAGCAATCATCATGTTCCCTCATCCTTTATATAAAAAAGCCGCTCTTAGAGAGCGGCTCTATATCATTATTTGTTTAATTGAGCTTTAGCAGCATCAGCAAGCTGATTGAATGCAGTAAGATCGTTTACAGCAAGATCAGCAAGCATTTTACGGTTTACTTCGATACCAGAAAGCTTAAGACCGTGCATTAAACGGCTGTAAGAAAGACCGTTCATGCGAGCAGCTGCGTTGATACGAGTGATCCAAAGCTTACGGAAATCACGTTTTTTCTGACGACGGTCACGGAAAGCATAGTTTCCAGATTTCATGACCTGCTGGTTAGCTACTTTGTATAATGTATGTTTTGAACCGAAATAACCTTTTGCTAATTTAAGAACCTTTTTACGACGCTTACGTGTAACAGTTCCGCCTTTTACTCTTGGCATTAAATTTCCCTCCTAATTGTTCCTTGTCCGATTACTTGATGTTAGCAAGCATTTGTTTGATACGTTTGAAGTCTCCTGCGCTTACAACAGCACTCTTGCGAAGCTTACGCTTTTGCTTTTGAGATTTGTTGGCGAATAAGTGACTTGTGTATGCATGAGAACGTTTTAACTTCCCAGAACCTGTCTTTTTAAAACGTTTAGCAGATCCGCGGTGAGTTTTCATTTTTGGCATGGGATTTCCTCCTTATTGCTTTTCGTTTTTCGGCGCGAGCATGAGGAACATGCTGCGGCCGTCCATTTTTGGTTTTGTTTCGACTGTCGCAACCTCAGCACATGCTTCAGAAAAACGGTCTAGTACACGTTGGCCGATTTCTTTATGAGTAATTGCGCGTCCTTTAAAGCGGATAGAAGCTTTCACTTTATCGCCTTTTTCAAGGAATTTAATCGCATTGCGCAACTTCGTGTTAAAGTCGTGCTCATCGATTGTCGGACTTAATCTAACTTCTTTTAAGTTAATGATTTTTTGATTTTTGCGTGCTTCTTTGTCCTTTTTCTGCTGCTCGAATCTGAACTTTCCGTAGTCCATGATGCGGCAGACAGGCGGTTTTGCATTTGCTGCAACTAACACAAGGTCAAGATTTGCGCGGCCGGCTATTTCAAGTGCTTCCTGACGGGACTTGATTCCAAGCTGGTCGCCATTTTGTCCGATTAAGCGGACCTCACGTGCACGGATACCCTCATTAACCAATTGATCTTTGCTAATAATGAGCCACCTCCATAGTTTCTTCGAATTGATTCACACTCTTTTGACTGCATTCTGCAGGCAAACAAAAAGTGCGGGCATTATAAAACACCCACACTACGAACATCTGTATCAATAAAAATGTACGGTCAACCTGCCAACTACATGAATGTGTCAATCAGGTGAGAAGCGGGTGCTTCTGCTTGTGATTTATATTCAATTCAATAACTATTCTACACAATGCCGGATGTTTAGTCAAGGATGACTTACCCGGAACAACTTTCTCATTGTAACACGGGTTATTTATGAGTGCAAGAGAGAAAAAGAAAATCTTTTATTCTTATCCAGCATGCATGTGTTCTGAACCCTCCAGACAATCATGAAGGATTTTGTTAAAAAGCATTGGCTGAGCCAGCGGCGATCCATGGGTAATGAAAACGCTGAAAATCGCTGATTTGCTCTTCCCACATCCAGCCGCTGACACCCCCGCCATGAATAAAGATCAGTAGCTGCGGATGCTCCGCACCAGATTCTGTTATACGAAGATCCAATATACTCCCCCATCCTTCTCCTTATTGCGCAGTTTATCAAAAAACCACATATAGGAAAAAATGCTAAACAAAGTGAACCTCATACTAAAAAAGCCGATATAAGAACCAGAAGGGAGTCCGACACATGAACAAACCGATACAGCTTACTCTATTTTTGACATTGATAGTAACCGGCTGCTCCAATAGCAACAGCATATCTTCAGAGCCAAAAGAAGAGACTGTTATCACAGCCGCAGCGTTTCATGAAAACAAGCTGGAGAAAGAGCTGAAAAACCTAAAACCCGTTTCATTGAAAATGGTGAATCCGCTCGCAACTGAATTAGGAAAGCTGAAGGCGAAGCAAGAAGCCGAGAAACAAAGACAAATCACTGCAGCGAAAAAACGCGAAAAAGAGCAGCGAGCGAAACGAAAAAAACAACAGGAGGAAGAAGCGGAAAGGCAACGATTGGCACAGGCAGCAGCAGAAAGACAAGCTGAGCTTGAAAGGCAGCGTCAGGCAGCAATCCAAAAACAGCAGGAAGCAAATGCCGAAAAAGAACGGCAAGCGCAGGAACAGCGTCAGCAGAATGAGGCATCCTCATCTAACAGCCAAAATGCGCCATCTTCCCCGAGCCAGACAGATGATGCCATTCAACAGCCGGCTTCTGAGCTCCCTGATGACGACGGCTATGGTTATGAAGAACGAAAAAAGTGGCATGACGATCAAGTGGAATGGGGCATTAAACAAGGATATATCGATCCGGAAGACGCACCATAAAATAGAAAAAGCCAAGGCTGTCAGCCTTGGCTTAACCTCCGATCAGCTGTATAAACACAGGAATGACCAGAACCGTTACGACCCCGACAACGACAACAGCAATACTTGCCATCGCGGCTTCGACTTCACCCATCTCGATCCCGACGGCTACACCGAGTGCGTGTCCGGACGTTCCGAGAGCCAACCCTTTTGAAATGGGATTCTTCACTTTAAATACCTTTAAAAACAAAGCGCCGAGCGCATACACAATGACGGCGTTAAAGATGACCGCAAAAGCTGTGATATCGCTGATGCCGCCAATATCTTTTGATAAAGGAAGCGCAATCGCCGTTGTTGCCGCCTGCGGAAGCATACTTTTCATAACAGCCTCATCAAGGTGAATCCCTTTTGCAAGCAAATAGACAATCGTGACAGAGCAGATAGAGCCTGCGATAATGGAGGACATAATTTGCCACCAGTATTTTTTCAGTTTATCTCTTTGTTTGTACAATGGAATGGCAAAGGCAATCGTCGCAGGTTCCAGGAAAAACTTAATGATTTCTCCTCCGTTATTATAGTCAGCGTAAGAGAAACCGCCGATTTTCAAGAATGCAATTCCAAGCACCATCGCAACAAACAATGGAGTGAAAAGGAAGAACCCTTTTGTTTTTTTAAATAAAAAGGTGCCGATGCCGAAAGCGGCCAGTGATACGACAATTCCGAAATAAGGACTCATTGTGCTTTCCATTTCATGAACCTCCTGTTTCTTTTAATGATGAACAAGTTCGTTTTTCTTCTGCGGCGGCTGCACTGTTTTTGCTTTTATGTCATCGGCAGTCTTGCGTTTTCCGCTCAATGTAAGAATAAGCTGAGAAAACAATCCTGTTGCCCCCAATAAAATAATTGTTGCGAGAAGAATGACAAGGACGATTTGCAGGCCGTATTGCTGCATCACACCAAGAGAATTCATAACAGATATACCTGATGGAACAAATAAAAATCCGATCAATGAGGTTAAAGACGTTCCGAGCGTTTCTACTTGTTCCAGTTTAATTACTTTCAAGCATAATAGGAGAAATAATAAGACCAATCCTACAACTGACGCCGGTATAGGAATTGGGACAAAAGCGGCAATCATATTGGAAACCATCATAATGACGGCAAAAATAAATGCTTGTGTTAAAAATCCGTACACTTTTTTAGCACTCATTTTCTTCACCTCTTTCTCTTTTGTACCCTCATTATAAATAAGAATTTCTATCTATTAAGCGCTTACATGATAACTTGCCGAATATTTAAGGTGAGTTGCAGCATAAAAAGGATGAAATACAAAAAGCCGCCCCGTCAAATATGGAGCAGCTTTTTTAATTCCTTGGCATATGTCCGGCTGACCGGTATTTTCGATCCGTCTTTCATGATCAGGTTATAGGTGGAATTAAACCAAGGCTGTATCTCTTTGATGTACTCAGTATTAACGACAAAGCTTCGATGGACGCGGAGAAAATCAGGTTCCGGAAGCTTTTTTTCAATGACAACGAGCGTATCATTGACTGCATAAGAAGCATCAAAGGTTTTTACATTGACATGGCCATCTTCGGTTCCCGCAAAGATTATATCCTTCGTATCCACAATCACAATCGATTCACCGACAGATAAGGCTAATTTATGCTGGCTGGCATGGCCGGTCTGTTCTGGTTCAGCAATCTCCCGCTTTACCTTTTTATACTTTTTCATTGTTTGCCGAACCCTTTCTTCATCGAAAGGTTTGGTTAAGTAATCGAGAGCGTCCACTTCAAAAGCTTTAAGTGCATACTGGTCATAGGCCGTCGCGAACACAACCGCCGGAGGATGCTTCATATTCTTCAATCGTTTTGCGATATCAAAGCCATTCTCACCGGATAAATCAACGTCTAAAAACAGCAAATCAGGCTTTTGATCCATCATTTGGTCAAACGCTGATTCAATATTTTCTGCTTCATTGATTTCTAATTCCTCATTTGTCCTTTTGAGTAAATAGGCCAGTTCATCTCTTGCCAGAATCTCATCATCAACTATTAACACCCTGAGCATGTTCTTCTCCCTCTTTCATTTGTTGCATAGGCACTTGAAAGGAAACCTCTGTCCCTTTATGTACCTCACTCTTGATATGTAATGCAGCCTGCTGGCCGAATAAACCAATCAGCCGCTGATTCAGATTATAAAGCGCAGTCCCTGTTCCTTCCTTAGAAGGCAGCGGTTTATTCCCCAGTTCCGGCAAGACGTCCGGCGGAATTCCACGACCATTATCCGTGACCTTCATATAGACGGATGACTCATCAGATAAGACACAAACCGTTACCTTGCACATGTCTTGTTTTTTGGGAAATGCATGCCGCAATGCGTTTTCAACAAGCACCTGTAAGACAAACGGAGGAATCTCAATTGGCTCCAGTCTGCTGTCAATATCAAGCTCAATCTCATATTTCCCGGGAAAACGCGCCTGTTCTAATGACAGATAGGCTTGAAGATGATTCAGCTCCTTTGAAAGCGGGATCAGCAGCTGTCTTGCTCCTTGGAGATTAGAACGAAAGTACACACTAAGCTGCAGCAAAAGCTTACGGGTTTTTTCAACATCTGTCCGGCATAAAGCAGAAATCGTATTGATGGCATTAAATAAAAAATGCGGGTTAACCTGTGCTTGAAGCGCTTTGATTTCCGCATCCTTCAGAAGCTTGCTTTGCAGCTCAGCCTCACCGAGCTCAAGTTGTGTCGAAAACAGCATGGCAAGCCCCTCGGCAAGCTCCTCCTCTACCTGACTGAGACCGGCCGGGCTTTTAAAATACATTTTTAACGTTCCGATTGTGTTCCCGTTTGATGTCAAAGGCAGTACAATCGCCGCGTGCAAAGGGCATTCCGGATGGGTGCATTCAATCTCTTCCTGTGAAGTAGCCTTCATGATGCGCCCTGTTTTAATTACCTTTTTAGACAGACCTGTGATCAAGCTTTTAGATGGGATATGATGGTCCATTCCCGCTCCGACATGCGCAAGTATTTTCTCATTATCCGTCAGAGATACCGCATCCGTTCCGGTCATCTTATGGATGATGGACGCTACACTTTTACAAGAGCTTTCATTTAACCCTTGACGGAAAAAAGGAAGCGTCTGATCGGCAATGGTCAGCACCCTGTGCGTTTCAAGCGCTCTCGCCTGTTCTTCCTTGCGAATAATGGCTTGAATAATCGACAGGAAAATAAAGCTGCCTGTTCCGTTAATGAGGATCATCGGGATCCCGATCATGCTGACAAGCTCCCAAGCATCATTGAACGGCTTTGCCATCAGCAAAATAATGACCATTTGCAAGGACTCCATACCGATTCCGACGAGAGCTGCGATACGCGGTGTCGGCATTCGATAACGCTTCGTAAAATACCGGCCGATCCATCCCGCTAGAATTCCGGCTAAAACAGATGAGACCGCACAGCTTAAAGCCGTGCTGCCGCCGAGCGAAAACCGATGAAGGCCTGCTAATAACCCGATTCCCGCTCCAACAAACGGCCCGCCCAAAAGCCCTCCTATTTCAACGCCTAAAATACGGGTATTCGCAATAGAGCCAGACGGATCTATTGTAAACACCCAATCATTGTTCACAATCATATGTTTTTGAATTTCGATGCCGGTGTAATTGCTGATGATGCTGAAAAGAGAAAAAATAGAAATCAGTGCAGCCTTTCCTTTGTAGCCCTCCGGATTTTGAAGAGCCTGTCTGAAAAGTTTAGTGTGAGCCAGAATAAATCCCAATATAACAATAATTCCTACCCTTTCCAGCATCATAATCATTAATTGAATCATTTATGTCACCTGTTCTTTCCCATTTCATTTTATCATTTTTCGGCAAATCATTTCATGGCTGACTGTTTTTTTAAAATCGTCTGAAAACATATTTCACAAGGCTTTTATCTATTGTAGAATAAACATGAGCATTTTGGCAGAAAGAATTGAATCTGAAGCAGAGGAGAAGATCATGAAAGCCGTATTTTTTGATTTAGATGATACACTACTTTGGGATGAGAAAAGCGTCAGAACAACATTTGCAGAAACATGTTTACAGGCCGAGAAAAAATATGGTCTTGACCCGCAGGAATTTGAAGAAGCTGTTCGGGAAGCGGCGAGAGAATTGTACATGTCTTACGAGACATATCCTTATACGGTGATGATCGGCATTAACCCATTTGAAGGGCTCTGGTCGAATTTCTCTGAGCCTATCAGTGAAGGGTTTCAGAAGCTGAATAAGATTGTGCCGGAGTACAGACGAAACGCATGGACAAACGGTCTGAAAGCGCTGGGTGTCGACGATCCGGCATATGGTGAATATTTGGGAGAGTTTTTTGCAGCGGAGCGCCGAAAACGCCCGTTTGTATACGATGAAACATTCGATGTGCTTGATCAATTAAAAGGAAAATATGAGTTGCTGCTTTTGACTAACGGCGATCCGAGTCTGCAAAAGGAGAAGCTCGCCGGCGTGCCTGAGCTCGCCCCTTATTTCAATGAAATTGTCATCTCAGGCGCTTTTGGCAAAGGGAAACCCGACGCTTCTATTTTCGAGCATTGCCTTCAGCTGATGAATATCCAAAAGGAGGATGCCGTCATGGTCGGCGATAACCTGAATACAGACATTTTAGGCGCTTCCAGAGCCGGTATCAAAACCGTATGGATCAATCGGACGGATAAGAAAAATGAAACAGAAGTGACGCCTGATTACATCATCAGCAGCCTTCATGATTTGTTTCCTATTTTAGAACATAAATAAAAAAGCATGATCTCTTTCATGAGATCATGCTTTTTTTATCATTTCTTCGCTTCAGCTACAGCCTTTTTCACAAAATCATCAAGTGAAATGGTTTCAGACTTCTGCTCTCCGTATTTACGGACGTTTACCGCTCCGTTTTCTGCTTCTTGGTCACCGACCACAAGCATGTACGGAATTTTTTGCATTTGCGCTTCGCGGATTTTGTAGCCGATTTTTTCATCACGGCTGTCGACTTCTACACGCAGGCCTTCACGCTGCAGGCGCTCTTGTACTTGCTTCGCATAATCCAAATGCACAGCCGGAGAAACCGGGATGACCTGGAACTGAACCGGTGCAAGCCATGTTGGAAGTGCGCCTTTATGCTCTTCGATAAGGAATGCAACAAATCGTTCCATTGTTGATACTACACCTCTGTGAATAACAACCGGTCGATGCTGCTTGCCGTCTTCTCCGATATATGTCAGATCGAAGCGTTCAGGCAGCAAGAAGTCCAACTGAACAGTAGACAATGTTTCTTCCTTGCCAATCGCTGTTTTCACCTGAACATCAAGTTTAGGGCCGTAGAATGCAGCTTCGCCTTCTGCTTCGTAATAGTCATGGCCAATTTCGTCCATTGCCGCTTTCAGCATAGATTGCGCTTTGTTCCACATTTCATCGTCATCAAAATATTTTTCTGTGTCTTCCGGGTCACGATAAGACAGACGGAAAGTGTAATCGTGCAAGCCGAAATCTTCATATACGTCCTGAATCAAACGAACAGTTCGGATAAACTCATCCTTAATCTGATCCGGACGGACAAAGATGTGAGCATCATTCAGTGTCATGCCGCGCACCCGCTGAAGACCTGACAGCGCACCTGACATTTCGTAGCGGTGCATTGTGCCAAGTTCAGCGATACGAATCGGAAGCTCACGGTAGCTGTGAATATCGTTTTTATAAATCATCATATGGTGCGGGCAGTTCATCGGACGGAGCACAAGTGTTTCATTGTCCATTTCCATCGGAGGGAACATGCCTTCTTGATAATGATCCCAGTGTCCTGATGTTTCATACAGCTCTTTGCTTCCAAGCACTGGTGTATAAACGTGTTCATAGCCGAGGCTGATTTCTTTATCGACAATATAGCGCTCAATCGTGCGGCGGATTGTCGCGCCTTTTGGCAGCCAAAGCGGCAGACCTTGTCCGACTTTTTGAGAATTCGCAAACAGCTTTAATTCTTTGCCGAGCTTTCTGTGGTCTCGCTCTTTTGCTTCTTCAAGCATGCGAAGATGCTCGTCAAGATCAGCTTTTTTGAAGAAAGCTGTTCCGTATACACGCTGAAGCATTTGATTATTGCTGTCACCGCGCCAATATGCACCTGCAAGGCTTAACAGCTTAAATTCTTTGATTTTTCCTGTTGACGGAACGTGTACGCCGCGGCACAGGTCAAAGAATTCGCCCTGCTCATAAATCGATACGGTTTCTCCCTCAGGAATCGCATCCAGCAGTTCAAGCTTCAGATCATCGCCGATTTCCGCAAAGCGGGCTTTCGCTTCTTCACGGCTGACTTCTTTTCGAACGATCGGAAGGTTCGCATTGACGATTTTTTTCATTTCTTTCTCGATTTTCGGCAGATCCTCCGGTGTAATCGCTTCTTCCATTTCTACATCATAGTAAAAACCGTTTTCGATAACAGGACCGACACCGAATTTCACATCTTTGTAAATGCGTTTAATCGCTTGCGCCAGCAAGTGAGCCGTACTGTGGCGCATAATCTCAAGACCCTCTTCTGATCCTTCAGTAATGATTTCCACAGTGCCGTCTTCGTTGATCGGCGTTTTCAAATCGATTTCTTTTCCGTTCAGTTTTCCGGCTAATGATTTCTTTTTTAATCCCGGACTGATGGATGCCGCGATATCTTCTGTTGTTGTTCCTTTCGCAAACTCCTTGACTGCTCCATCAGGAAATGTGATTTTTACCATATCTGACATCTTTGTCACTCCTTTTTTTGCATATAAAAACCCCGCCCCCTATGAAAGGGACGAGGTTGAATAAACGGAATCGTGGTTCCACCCTTTTTTCCGCAAGCCCATACATCGGCACCTGCGGCTCTAAACTCTGTAACGGGAGTTCCCGTCAGCCATTACTGTTCCTGCTAAAGGTGTTCACAGCTGAAGTTCAAAGGCGGTAAAGCGAATGGTCCTTAGCTGGGAAGCTTGCAGCCGTGACTTCCCTCTCTTCAAGCCGGTATCATTCCTTCATGTCCTTATCAGTACGTGTGTCAATCTTAATCTCCTATGTATTATAAATTGTTCGTTCTAAAAAATCAACACGATTGTATTTCCTTTTTTAAGCGGCAGCCTTATGTTTACAGGCTGCCGGCACTTATCCCTCCGAGTGCTTGACCGGTGTTTCAGCGTTTGAAAACGCCTGAAGCGGAAGCATTTGCACACGTTCTTGAAATACGTTTTGAATCGTCCTTACCATCATATGCTCCGGCTGGTCTGTATAGAGAACCACCTCATCAGGTGCGATGGAGATCAGCGGCGCAAGCAAATGGGAGTCAATGTACATGGGGTGATCCCGGACAAATCGCCTGTCTATGTATTTCATTTTTTCCCGTTCCGGCACATAGCGCATCTCCCACAGTGTAAACGAACCGTCATGGACAATGTGCACCTTTTTGATTCGCGGAGGCTTAGCCATTACGTAGTCTCTGAGTGTCTGAATAAAGTTTTGGTACTCCTGCTCCATCTTATATTCGTCTATTGCCGCTTCCACAGTTTCTCTAAGCTGTTCGTAGTACTTTCCGAGGCGAAAGATTTGAAAGGAACGAATTGAAAATACTTCGTCCTCTAAACAAATCGTTCGGAGCTCATCTAAAATATACTGCTTGCGCGGCGGCTTCATCGGTTCAAACGGAAGAACATCAGCTTCCCCCTCTATAATACTGTGTGCGAGCTGAAGGATTTGCTGCTGCTCATCCTGGTCCGTGAAACAATACGTCTCTTCAATCATCGACAGCATATGCTCGTCTTCTTTGCATTCTAAAAAAAACTTGACCAGAATCGGTTCCATAAAACGCTGAATAGAGAAAGCCGGCTCAGCTTTTTCAATCTCGATTTTTCGTATACTTTCACGGACAATGATGTTTTCCCGATCGTCCGAATGCTGAATGAGATGTAAAAAAGCGGCTGTATCTTGGTCATCTTCAAAGATTATTTCAAGCATGTTTGTCCCCCCTTACGGCATCTGTTACAAGTATATGGGGGATGTTTTTAAAATAGACGTAAAGGTCACAGGCAAATCTTAATTTGATTCTTGAAACAAGTTTTGCATTTTCTTTCTGAAGATAAGTGGCAGCGCCATAAAAATGATATAAAATCCGAGGACGAGAAAGAAGGCGGGCAAATTGCCCGTGAAAAAGCTTGCTCCCAGCACGTTCAGCGCAACGGTCCCAGGGATGATTCCCGCAGCCGTCGCCGCAAAATAGGGCAGCGCCTTGACATTAGAAAGCCCTGCCGCATAGCTGACGAAGTCAAAATTAATCGGAAGGATCCGCAGAAGAAAGATATAGAAAAAACCGTTTTCCTCCATCTGTTTCTGGATGTTTTCCAGCCTTTCATGATGGCTGTTCGTTTTTGCAGCAAACAGACTGGCTGCAAAAAATGAGACAGCCGAAGCGCACATCGACCCGAATAGTGTGTAAAGCGTGCCGAGAATCGGGCCAAAGGCGAGACCGCCCGCAATAGAAATAACTGATACCGGAAATAATACAAGCGGCCTGACGATCGATATCCCGATAAAGATAAGCGGTGCAAAGATGCCAAACGATAAAACCCATATTCGGATTTCCTTCGGAGATAGATTTAAATACCTTTTATTGGCCCAAAAAATCAAGCCTGCTCCCGCAAGCACTGCCAGCCATTTAACAGCCGTTTTAAGTTTCATACCCTCTCAGTTCCTTCCCCTTTGAACCGCAGCGGTTATTAATGGCGGCGGTTTTCTCCGTCAAGACGGATCGGAGCAGCCAGATATAAAATCCGCTCCATTAATCTAGCCGCTTTTACTTCTTCCTTTTCTCCCCTTTGCGAATACGTAAAATGATGTTTCAGCTCATCAGGCGAGAAATTAGAAGAGAAGAAAGTCGGCAGTTGCTGAGACATTCTGTGCTGAAGCACTGTCCCGATGACTTCATCCCTGACCCAGCTCGTCATCGATTCCGCTCCGATGTCGTCGAGCATCAGTACAGGCGTTGTTTTTACCATGTTCAGCTTTTCTTCCAATGAATGATCTTGAAGCGAGTTTTTCAGCTCTCTGACAAATTCGGGCACATAGACGATCATGGAGGAATACTCTTTTTCCGCCAGCTCATTGGCAATAGCGGCGAGCATAAAGGTTTTTCCTACGCCAAACTTGCCGTACAAATACAATCCTTTCCCTTTTCCCGTCTCATTATAGCTTTTCAGAAAATCCGTGACATGCTGGAACATTGCAAGTCTGCTCGGGTCATTAATATCGACCTGCTGGAACGTCGCTCCGAGAAGATCCTGCTGAATATACATGCTTTTCATGAGAGACTTCTGTTTTTTCTGCTGATCGAGTTTTCGTTTGACTGGACATTCGTAATACTCGATATCAATAGAGCGGCCGGTCATCACAAGCTTCGGATGGTAGCCCTCCAACAGATTATTGCTGTTTTCGTCTTCTGAACAATAAGAGCAGTGCTTGCTCTGTCCAATATATTCATAAAGCTTATTTAAGCTTCTTTCAATCATTTTTTGATCGATGACGTCTTCATTTTCCTTCAAAAATGCCTGAACGTCTTGATCCTTCATCACTTTTTCCTTCATTTGTTCAAGACGCTTTTGAAAATCCGGTCTGCCGGTTACGCCCTGCAGGGAACGGCTGATTGGTTCCATGTATTACTTCACCCCGCATCTCTGCTCTTAATAGGCAGAGTATTTTTTCAGTTTTTTCATTTCTTCCATCATCTTTTTCTTCTGTTCTTCCAAGTCCTGTTCATTCAGCATCTGCTGTCCGGCTTCAGAATCGGACGCCGATTTCTTTTCTTTCATCCAGTCAGGAAGTTTTTCTTCGCGAATCACTTTTTGATTTCGTTTAGAAGGTTGGCTCGTTTTACCTTCAGCCCATTCAAGATACTGGCGGTTTTCTTCTATGGCAAGCTTCATCGCTTCTCTGACCGTTTTGACTTTTTTGCGCGCCCAATGGGAGGCAATTTTTTGTATATAGTTTTTCGACAGCTTCATGTCGGTTTTCAGCATGACATAATAAATTAACACATTTGTGACGCCTGGCTCCAGCTTCTGTTCAAACATAATCTCTTCTATAATTTTCAAATCTGCTTTTGACGGTTCGGTTCCGTCCGCGATATCCTGAAGAAGCTTTTTCGGTGAGATGACCTCGAGCAATGCGATCAGCTCACTATCCAGCGAATCCTCTTCTGCCGGTTTTGCGCCTTCACGCAGATGTACCGGCTGTGTTTTCTCCACTAAGTCCGGCAGCTGTCCGTTCCTCTCGATTTGGTACCAGTCGCTTGCCGCTTTTCTTAAAGCTTCGGTGGTAATCACTTCATGCTCATCGATCGCGCTCATGACGACGTTTTGCATCTGCAAAGGATCAATGCCGTACAAATAAGAAAGCTTTTTAATCGTTTCCCGCACCTGCTGTGTCATTGCTTTTCTCGGAATCATCGTCTCCGAAAGCCCCGCTAAAAACAAATCAAAATCGAACACATCCTCTGTAACGGTGTAGGACGGAGCCTGTCCGACAGTTGTATACTCTCTTCCCGTCGCCAGTCTCACCGTTTCCTCCATATCGGATGTAAGCTTCCATTCACTCGGCTGCAGCGATTCAAACGCATGGTTAAACGGCCTTGTAATTTCTTTGGCGTCTTCTGAAATCGCCGGATGCGTAAAAAATTGTTTTAACTGCTGATATTTTGTTTTTCCAACTCTGTTATATAAAAAAACGTTCAGCATGCCGTCTTCGAAAAATTCATTCGGCCGCAGCGGCGGCAGCAGTTCATATATAAAGAGGCGCTCCTGCCGCTCGGATTCTTTCATATATACTTTCAGCAATCCGATGCCCTCTAGCTTTCCCTGTTCCTGATGGATCGTTTTCAAATTGGACTGAGTCATTCCCATCAGCTGTCTATGTGTGGATTCTCCGCCCCACAGTCGGTTTTGTTCAAGTTCTCCCCACAATGTCATATAAAGAGAGAATGCAACAGGGCCGATTAAGGGCTGGTACAGTTGTGTAATAATTTGTCTGTCAATATCCTGCAGCATTGATTTGCTTTTTACCACATAAGGGTCTACAGGCAGTACATCTTTCCAATAGTCAGCCATACATTCTCAAACCTTCCGATTATGTTTCTACCCTCATTTTACACCGTTTCGAATATCTATCAAATGCCAATTTTGCACATGAGAAAAGAGCTAGAAGAATCCTTTTAGCTCTTTAACGCTCTTTCTTTATTAAATCTTTTAATTCATCGATAAAGACATTAATATCTTTAAACTGCCGATAGACGGACGCGAACCGCACGTATGCGACTTCATCAACCTTAGCCAGGCGGTCCATGACCATCTCTCCGACGAACTCGCTTTTCACTTCGGAACAGCCTTGGTTGCGCAGTTCTTTTTCAATGTCAAAACACATATCTTCCAGCGTCTTGAGTGAAACAGGCCTTTTTTCACATGCTTTAATAAGGCCGCGCAGCATTTTTTCCCTGCTGAATTCCTCTCGCACGCCTTCTTTTTTCACAACGATAAGCGGGGTTTCCTCCACTTTCTCAAAGGTAGTAAAGCGGTAATGGCAGGCTTCGCATTCACGTCTTCTGCGAATGGATTTTCCGTCATCCACAGGCCGTGAATCGAGGACTCGTGTTCCGTTATGCTGGCATGAAGGACATTTCAATAAAATCAGCTCCCAACTATTTCGTTCCCTGCAATGTATATTCGGCAGCCTCCGGCTATAAAAAGTGATGTGACAGGCATCTGTCGGGAGAGCCGTTGTTTAGGCTGTATCTAACAGCATCAGGCGGTTTATGACATATCTCTTTCTTATTTTACAAAAAAAACGAAAAAAGAAAAAGCTGGCCGCCCCTGTTTGTTCATAAAAATAAAAGGAGCATAAGCTAAAAAGCGCGTAACGGCTTTCTAGCTCCAGCTCCCTTTGTGTTCGTGTTTACTTTATAGTACTTTCGCTTGCGCCTGTTTAATCTGCACAGGCCCCATTCCTCTTGGTATTTCAATGTTTTCTCTTGTATCAGCATGTAATGCTTCTGCAATGTAGTCAGCAGCGACATTAGGATCTAAGTCTCCACAAGTATAAACATCAATGCTTGCATATCCGTGCTCAGGAAAACTGTGAATCGTTAAATGTGATTCAGAAATGATAACGACTCCGCTTACGCCTTGCGGTGCAAATTTGTGAAATGCAACCTCGCGCACCTCAGCTCCTGATTTTAAAGCAGCATTTACAAACGTTTTTTCAATAAAATCCATGTCATTCAGCTTATCAAAATCGCATCCCCATAGCTCGGAGATAACGTGACGCCCCATTGTTTCCATAGTCATGGACCCCCCTTAACAAGAATTAAAAAGTGAAGTTCCAACAACTGGGTCGGCTATTTACCACGGGGGAAAGTTAGTCCGGAGAGGTCCTAACCCTTTAAGTAATCCCGAAACAGTCTCAAGCAAGAAGTTCACGAAAAATAGTATACTGTGTTTAAGTCTAATTTGCAAGAAGCGTTTTTTCAGAAATTTGCTGTTAAGGGTTTTTTCTTAAATTGTGTCCATGACCTTATTCTATACAACAGATGGATGTTTCATTCGTGCCGCCACATGGCGGATGAGATCAACTACTCTGCATGAGTAGCCCCATTCATTGTCATACCATGCGAGAACCTTTACTTTCCTGTCTTCCATCACCATTGTCGTAAGCCCGTCAATAACCGCCGAATGCGGATTCGTATTATAATCTGTCGACACGAGCGGTTCATCCGAATAATCAAGCACTCCGTACATTGACGTTTTGGCAGCCTGCCTGAATGCTTCGTTTACCTTTTCTGCCGTTACATCCGTTTTCAAGTCGACAACAAGATCAACTAATGAAACGTTCGGAACAGGCACACGCAAAGCGAGACCGTGAAGCTTTCCTTTCAGGTGAGGCAGAACAAGCGAAAGCGCCTTTGCCGCGCCTGTTGTCGTCGGGATGATGGATTCACCGCATGCCCGGGCGCGGCGCAAATCTTTGTGCGGATTATCAATATTTTTTTGATCGTTCGTATAAGCGTGTACTGTCGTCATTAGACCGCTCTCAATGCCAAATTCATCATCAAGCACTTTTACAACCGGTGCAAGGCAATTTGTCGTGCATGACGCGTTTGAAATAATCACGTGGCGTTCAGCATCAAATTGGTCTTCATTAACACCCATCACAATGGTAACGTCTTCATTTTTCCCCGGAGCTGTCAGAATGACTTTTTTCGCGCCCGCGTCAATATGTCCCATCGCTTTTTCTTTTGAATTAAACTTCCCTGTTGCTTCAACGACAATGTCAATATCATATTCCCGCCAAGGCAGCTGTTTCGGATCACGGCTGTTTAACAAGAGTACTTTTTTTCCATTCACAATCAGACTGTCTTCTCCAGCCTCAACTTCTTTTTCGTACCGTCCGTGATTTGTGTCATACTTTATTAAATGAGCCAGCGTTTCAGCCGAATAGCTGGCGTTAATAGCCACTACTTGAATTTGATCGTCTAACATTGCTTTTCTAAAGACCATTCTTCCGATTCTTCCAAACCCGTTTATCGCTACTTTTACCTTCATGTTGGTCACCCCTCATCAATTATGTCACTCTAATTTGTTGTCATCTAAAATTAGTATAACACATTAAAAAGAATTCGCCAGTACATATTGATAAAAATCAACGATTATAACGCTAATTTATGATGTATCGTGCGTTTTCTTGCACAAAATATGAGGTTGAAGAATAAAAAAAGCAGCCAGCGCTGCGCACTGCCTGCTTTATTTTCTTATGATTCCTGTTTCAATTTATCATTGAGCACACTTTCTTCTAATACAGAGAAAGTATCGCCGTATACCTTGTTTATATGATTCGCTCCCCAAGCACAGAGCATATCTAATATGCCTTCTAAGCTGCGGCCGTATTCGCTCAGTTCGTATTCCACTTTAGGAGGAACCTGATTGTACACGATCCGGTTAATGACACCGTCCGCTTCCAGCTCACGCAGCTGCTGGGTCAGCATTTTTTGAGTAATATTCGGCATTAACCGTTTTAACTCACTTGTTCTTTTTTTTCCGTGCGTCAGGTGGCATAAAATCACGCATTTCCATTTCCCGCCGATTACTTCAAGAGTCGCTTCAACTGAAATGTTATATTTTTTCCTCTCCATGCGGTTCACTCTCCTTACAGGCACCAAAAAGTGACTATAGCACTTAAAAGTACGTACTTTTCTTTTTTGATGATATCTTTCATAATCACATTTGCCGGCTGATTTGAATCTGCTCTTTATATTTATATAGCTTGCTCGGCAGAATTTCAATCATACAACACATAACAGCAAGGAGGAACATGAATGACTTCAGCCAATAAAAGCAGCATTCCTGCACTTCTGGCTCTCGCCATTAGTGCATTCGCGATAGGGACAACCGAATTTATCAGCGTCGGCCTTTTGCCGTTAATTTCTGATGATTTACACATTCCTGTAACAACAGCAGGATTGACCGTCTCCCTATACGCACTTGGCGTTACGTTCGGCGCGCCTATTTTAACTTCATTGACCTCAAGCATGTCACGAAAGACGCTATTGCTTTGGATCATGATCATATTTATCGCCGGAAATACGATGGCCGCGTCAGCCTCCAGCATCGGAGTTCTATTAGCAGCACGTGTGATATCCGCTTTTTCACACGGTGTGTTTATGTCGATCGGCTCGACAATCGCAGCCGATCTTGTCCCTGAAAATAAAAGGGCGAGTGCGATTTCCATTATGTTTACAGGACTTACCGTCGCAACCGTAACCGGCGTTCCTTTCGGCACGTTTATCGGCCAGCAGCTCGGCTGGCGGTTCGCCTTTATGGTTATTATTGCCGTCGGCATTATCGCTGTCATTGCAAATGGCATTCTTGTCCCTTCCAATTTACGAAAAGGGACGAAAACAACGATGCGGGATCAATTCAAGCTTGTGACAAATGGCCGTTTACTGCTTTTATTTGTCATAACAGCATTAGGATACGGAGGGACATTTGTTGTGTTCACTTATCTGTCTCCCTTGCTTCAGGAAGTGACAGGCTTTAAGGCCGGCACGGTAGCCATTATCCTGCTCGTATACGGAATTGCCATTGCCATCGGCAATATGATCGGCGGAAAGCTGTCCAATCGAAATCCGATCGGCGCGCTGTTTTATATGTTTATCATTCAGGCGCTCGTCCTGTTTACGTTAACATTTACGGCTCCTTATAAAATTGCTGGCCTCATTACGATTCTCTTTATGGGCTTATTGGCCTTTATGAATGTGCCCGGCCTTCAAGTATATGTCGTCATGCTGGCTGAACGTTTTGTACCGAGCGCAGTAGACGTAGCATCCGCGATTAATATTGCAGCATTTAACGCAGGAATTGCCCTAGGATCATTTTTGGGAGGCTTGATTACTGATTCCATCGGACTGATTCATACCGCATGGATTGGAGCTTTAATGGTAGCAGGAGCCGTTATCTTAACAGGCTGGAGCCGCCTTCTGGAAAAACAGGATCGGCAGGCAGCCTAACATTTCAATAAGGAGGAAACAAACATGACAACACATTTACAAGCAACAGCAACACTTCATAACGGGGTGAAAATGCCGTGGTTCGGCCTCGGTGTATTCCAAGTGGAAGAAGGGTCAGAACTCGTCAATGCCGTGAAAACCGCCATTGTTCACGGTTACCGCAGTATTGATACTGCCGCTATCTATGGAAATGAAGCGGGAGTCGGGGAAGGTCTCCGTCAAGGAATTGAAGCAGCCGGCATCACCAGAGAGGATTTATTTGTCACATCAAAAGTGTGGAATGCAGATTTAGGGTATGAGGAAACATTGGCTGCATTTGAAACAAGCTTGTCAAAACTCGGTTTGGACTATTTAGATCTATACCTCATTCACTGGCCTGTGGAAGGCAAATACAAAGAAGCTTGGAGAGCGCTTGAAACCTTGTATAAAGAAGGCCGTGTCAAAGCGATCGGTGTGAGCAATTTCCAAATCCATCACCTGGAGGATCTGCTGAAGGATGCTGAAATGAAGCCTATGATCAACCAAGTGGAATTCCACCCGCGTCTCACGCAAAAAGAGCTGATGGCTTATTGCAAGAAGCAAGGCATACAAATGGAAGCATGGTCACCTTTAATGCAGGGGCAATTGCTTGATCATCCCGAACTGACAGACATCGCGCAAGCTTATGACAAATCCGTCGCGCAAATCATTTTACGCTGGGATTTACAGCACGGCGTCATCACCATTCCTAAATCAACAAAGGAACATCGAATTAAAGCGAACGCGAACATATTTGATTTTGAATTATCACAGGAAGACATGAACCGAATTGATGCGTTGAATGAAAATCTGCGTGTCGGTCCTGATCCGGACAATTTCGATTTTTAATCACAAAAACACCGTTCATCACTGAACGGTGTTTTGTTATGCCCAGCAGCTGAGAATTTCCTCAAGCTGCTGTTTTGTCTCTTCGAGTGTGCCGCTGTTGTCTATTACGTTATCCGCTCTTGACACTTTTTCCTCTAATGGCATTTGGGAGCGGATCCGGCTAAGCGCTTCTTCTTCCGTCAATTGGTTGCGCTTGATCAGACGCTCAAGCTGAAGCTCTTTTGTCACACTGACCACAATAATTTTATCAACTAAAGACTCCAATTTGCTTTCGAACAATAGCGGGATATCTAATACCACAAATGTCTCCTGATTTGCAATGGACTCATCACGCCGCTTGAGCATTTCCTCTCTGACCGCAGGATGAACAATTGAATTTAAAGCAAGACGCTTCTGTTCATTTGTAAAGACCAGCGCTCCAAGCTTTCTTCTGTCTATATCACCATTTTCGAGCAGAATGTCTTCACCAAATTCGTCAATGATCTGCCGGTAGGCCGGCATCCCTTTTTCTACCGCTTGTTTTGCAATAATATCCGCATCTATGACAGTGATTCCTTTATCTATCAGCATATTTGCAACCGTACTTTTGCCGCTTGCTATTCCTCCCGTTAAACCAATGACTAAGGTCAAGAGATCCACTCCTTTTTACAATTTCCAGAGCCCGATCGTGATCAGCAGAAGGCCCGGCAAAAATGCCATTTTATCAATCCATCTCCATTTAGACAGAATATGTCCGGCATTGATGCCGACTGACACAAACAGCGAACTCATAATCGCGACGGTTATGCTCATCGCAATGGGAGAAAAACCGAGAATGGCCGCTCCCATTCCCGCTCCGAAGGCATCAATCGACAGGGCGAATCCCAATAACACCGCTTCAATTCCAGTAATCACACCAGATTTGTCGATATCCGCACTCATCGGTTTTCTCAAAATATGGATCACAATGCCCAATGACCGAACCTCTAAATTAAGCAGTGTTTTTTCATGCAATAGGTAGTCTTTGTCTTTTGCCGGCCTGAAAAATTGGTATAAAACCCATACGCCAATTCCAACCAATATTAACCCGCCAAGCTTCTCAGTCACATATACGGGAAAAAACTTGGTGAGAAAGCTTCCGATCAGCATGGAAATAAACATAACAGTGCCGGAACAGAAGGCAATGACGATAATGGCCTTTAGCGGTATCTTCATTTTTCGCAATCCATACGTAAATCCGACTGAAAAACTGTCCAAGCTGACAGCTAACGCCAGCAGCAGTATAGAAACCATTTGCATATTCGTTTCTTCCTTTCTGTTGGTGCTCTTGTATCAGATGTTAAATGCCCGGAGATTCATCACAATCATGTATATGGAAAAGTGATAAATCCGTGTTTCCGAAAAACGGCACTTCCTCTATAACAGAGCTACTGATATATGCACCGACAGCTTGGACGATGAAGCATTATTCTATTTTTTCTGGCACTTGGCGCAAAAATGCGTGCCTCTGCCTCCGACGACAATTTTTGTAATCATTGTTCCGCAATTTTTGCAGGGCTCATCTTTTTTTCCGTACACAAAATGCTGCAGCTGAAACATTCCGATTTCTCCTTGGGAATTGATATACGACCGGACAGTGCTTCCGCCGGCATCAATCGCTTCCTGAAGGGTATTTTTAATTTCAGCATGAAGTTTTTTGATTTTTTGATCTGACAGCTGATTTGCTTTTGTCTCGGGATGAACGCCCGCTCTGAACAGAGCCTCGTCCACATAAATGTTTCCGAGTCCGACGACCGTTTTCTGATCCAGAAGAGCAGTTTTGATAGCTCGGTTTGTTTTCTCCAGCCGCGCTTTCAAATACGCACTCGTAAATTCTTCTGCATCCGGTTCGGGTCCGAGCTGAGAAAGCGGCAGCTCCCCTGCTTCCTCTCCCGGTTTAAATAAATGCATGGTTCCGAATTTCCGAACATCCCTGTAACGCAGCTGGGTTCCGTCCGTCATCGTAAAAATGACATGCACGTGTTTATCGTCCGGCTCCTCCTCTTGGTGAAGGCCGTACTTTCCTTCCATACGAAGGTGGGAGACCATGACATAATGATCCAAGTTAAACAGTAAAAACTTTCCCCGTCTTCCGATGGACTGGATGGTTTCTCCTGCTAAGTTTCGCGCAAATTCCTCCGGTTCGGCAGGCCGTTTGATGATATTCGGCCATCTGATCTCTACCGATTTGATTGTTTTTCCTCTTACAAGCCCGGTCAGAGTGCGCCGGACGGTTTCAACCTCTGGTAATTCCGGCACATCCATCACTTCCTTTATCTCTGTTTATTTCGCATCGTACCAGGATGGGCCTGAAGCAAAGTCCACCTTTAACGGCACATCTAATGCAAGCGCATGCTCCATCACTTCTGGAACAAGCTTTTCAAGTATTTCAATTTCTTCCTTCGGCGCTTCAAAAATCAGTTCATCGTGCACTTGAAGCAGCAACCTTGTCTTCAGCTGCTTTTCTTTCAGCTTGGCTGCCATATCAATCATGGCTTTTTTAATAATATCCGCGGCACTTCCTTGAATTGGTGTATTCATTGCCGTCCGCTCCGCAAAGCTGCGGATATTAAAGTTTCGGCTCGTCAGTTCAGGGATATAGCGGCGGCGATGCAGCAGCGTGGTTACGTAGCCTTTTTGCTTCGCGTCCTGCACCGAGTCCTCCATATACGCTTTGACACCCTTGAAGCTTTCCAAATATCGGTCGATGAATGCCCCGGCTTCTTTCCTCGTAATGCCGAGATTCTGTGAAAGCCCGTAATCACTGATGCCGTATACGATCCCGAAGTTGACCGCTTTCGCCTGGCGTCTCATCGCCGATGTCACTTCATCCTCAGCGACATGGAACACATCCATTGCTGTTTTTGTGTGAATATCCATATCGTTTGTAAAGGCTTCGATCAAATTTTCATCCTTTGAAATGTGGGCAAGCACCCGCAGCTCGATTTGCGAGTAATCAGCCGCAAAAATGAGCCAGTCTTTTTCAGACGGAACAAAGGCCTGGCGGATCTTGCGCCCTTCCTCAAGCCTGATCGGTATGTTTTGCAGGTTTGGATCAGTCGAGCTGAGGCGCCCTGTTTGCGTTAAGGCTTGGTTAAAGCGTGTATGCACCTTGTGTGTATCTTTTTTTGTCACCTTTAAAAGCCCTTCGATGTATGTCGATTGCAGCTTGCCTATTTGTCTGTACTGCAAAATATAGTCGACAATATCATGTTTGTCAGCCAGCTTTTCAAGCACATCAGCAGATGTTGAATAGCCTGTTTTCGTTTTCTTCACAACTGGCAGGCCAATCTTTTCAAACAATATGACACCGAGCTGTTTAGGAGAATTGATATTAAACGGTTCGCCCGCAATCTCATGAATTTTTTCTTCATATTCCTTCAGCTTGGCGCTCAGTTCTTCTCCCATTCGTTTTAAGCGGTCAACATCAACCTTAACGCCTGTTGATTCCATTTCTCCGAGAATAAGCGCCAGCGGCATTTCCAGCTCCTCAAACAGCTCAAGCTGATCGTTGTTCTCCAGCTCCTGAACGAGCTTTTCCCGGAGGCTTTGAATGGCTAAAGCCTTTCTGACGAGATGCTCAGACAGTTCGCCTTCTGCCGGCACGGCGCGTTTTGCTCCCTTGCCGTAAACTGATTCATCGCTTGAAACGATATGTAAGCCGTAATCCTTAGCCACACTGGCAACGTCGTCATACGAATTGCCCGGATTAATGATATAAGCGGCAAGAACCGTATCAAACTCCGCACCTTTCAGCTCAATGCCCTGCCAGCGCAAAGCCACGACAGCACGCTTGCTGTCAAAGACCCATTTTTTCTGATCGTCATTTTCCACCCATTCTTTAAACACATCAGACTCGACAGCAACGTCTTTTGGAATAAAGTAGGCTCCCGTTTCGTTCACTATCGAAAATCCGAGAATTGGCACTTCATGATAATTATCGCCAATCTGTTCAACGACAAATGAAGATGGAGAAACCAATATATCGCTAGTCACGTCGGTGACTGTTTTAACATCAATTTCTTCTAAGGACTGATCCTGCTCCGCCTCTACACCGTCTTCCCCGAGCCGTTCAAGAAGCGTATTGAACCCAAGGTCCTTAAAGATGGCAATGACCTGTTCACGATTAAAGCCTTGATATTCCAGGCCGGAAACGGATACCTCAATCGGCGCATCGGTCATAATCGTCGCCAATTCCTTGCTCATCAAGGCCTGATCCTTAAATTCTTCAAGCTTTTCCTTGAGTTTTTTTCCGCTTACCTCATCAATTGATTCGAGCAGCTTTTCAACAGAATGGAATTGCTTTAACAGCTTAATCGCGGTTTTCTCCCCGACACCCGGCACACCCGGGATGTTGTCAGAGGAATCCCCCATTAAACCCTTCATATCAATAATTTGGTCAGGCGTGAGTCCGTATTTCTCCTGGACGTGCTCTGGTGTGTAAAACTCAACATCGGTAATTCCTTTTCTCGTAATGGCAACCGTCGTCTGATCTGTTGCCAGCTGTGTTAAATCCTTATCTCCCGAGAAAACCTTTACCTCAAAGCCTTCCTTTTCAGCCGATTTCGCGAGTGTGCCGATAATGTCGTCAGCTTCGTATTGTTCCAGTTCGTAGCGGCTGATTTGATAGGCATCAAGCAGCTCGCGGATAAACGGCATTTGTTCTGAAAGCTCAGGCGGGGTTTTCTGTCTTCCGCCTTTATACTCTTTAAATGTGCCGTGGCGAAACGTCGTTTTCCCGGCATCAAACGCAACCAGCATATGCGTCGGCTTTTCATCCTCAAGCATTTTCATCAAAATCATCGCAAAACCGTAAACCGCATTTGTATGAATTCCTTTATCATTGCTTAACAGCGGCAATGCAAAAAACGCCCGGTAAGCCAGACTGTTTCCGTCTACAAGCACTAATTTTTTTCGTTCCGTCATTCAATATCCTCCTAAGAAGCAACAGCTCCTGCTTCCATTCATCTCATAATAATAGTCTATAGCTTCTCTTATTTTAACAAAGTTCAATTTGAAAGGAAAATACGCGAACCGATGAGAACACACAAAAAAGGACGGGAACACAAAAAGGTTCCCGCCGTCAAAATTGGCTCCTTGGATGAAGGGGTTCTACTACATCCTACCAGCATAGGTTTAACAGTGCATGAAGATATTGTTAAAGCTTTGTAAACATTAGACAGGCTTTTCAGCAGCCCGCTTCAGCGTCACAGTAAACACAGTACCGCGGCCCGGCTCACTAGTCACATCGATTTTCCCTTCATGAGCCTCTATTAAATGCTTTACAATTGCAAGACCTAGACCGGTCCCTCCTGAGTTTCTGCTTCTGTCTTTATCAACGCGGTAAAACCGTTCAAAGATGCGGGGGATTTCTTCTTTCTGGATGCCGATCCCGGTATCGGAAACTTCAATCTGAATCTCTGTTTCACCCGGCTTGACATTGATAGCTACCGATCCCTTCTCCGGTGTATAGGTTAATGCATTGTTTACGAGATTCAAAAACACCTGTTTTAGCCGGTACGGGTCGCCCGCTACATAGAGAGGGTCTTTCGGAACGTTCAGCTGTAAAGAGATACCTTTCTCCGTCGCTTTATGCTTAAGCAGCGTCTCAATATCAGCCAGCATTTTCGCTGCATCGAACGTTTCGATGCTGAGCGTAAAGTTTTGCTGCTCAATCTTAGAAAGATCTAGCAAATCCTGCACCAATGATTGAAGCCTTTTGCTTTCCTTTAAAATAATCGATAGAAATTCTGAAAGCGCCTCTTTATCCTCCATCGCCCCGTCTAATAGCGTTTCCGTAAACCCTTTGATCGATGTAATCGGTGTTTTCAGCTCATGAGAAACGTTGGCCACAAAATCTTTTCTCATCTGCTCTAATTTTTTCGTTTCCGTCATGTCATGAAAAACGAGCACGATCCCTTTCCATTCATCATCCGGCCCCATAATAGGAACGCCATCCACTTCAAAATAACGCCTTTCAATTTTGATCGGAAGTCTTAATAGCTTGCATTTCTTCGTCTCAGTCATAAAAATGTCTTCGACAAGCTGGATCACTTCTTCATGTTCAAATGCATCATGATAAAGACGGCGCAGCATCTGATTCGGATTGACATGAAACTGCTTCGCGTAAGACCTGTTGACGAGATTGATAAAACCTCTTCCATCAATCATAATCAGCCCGGAGCCGATGTTTTCAATCACAGTCAGCAGACGGTCGCGCTGCATTTCCTGCGTCCTCGTCATTTCCATCAGATCAACGGCAAGGCTGTTCATGGCACGGCCAAGCTTGTCAGAACGCCTGATATAACCGCCGTATGTACGGGCATCGTAATTCCCCTTGGACAGCTCTGTTGCCATGTTTGTGGCTGCTTCAATAGATCTTTTGTAGCGAGAGGTCATATTAGAATAAAAGAAAACAATAATTATAAAAGCGGTACAAAGACTGGCTGTCAGCATGCCCCACATCTCGCCATTCAGACCTGAGCTTTCTTCACGGGAAGTAAGCAGCACATACCCCGTTTTTTCGCCTTTGCTCCTAAGCGAAAGCCCATAATAAAGCATGTTCTCCTCTTTTGCGAGAACTCCCTCATGACCGGAGACAAGCGCCTGCACCTGTGAAGAATCCGCCGCGCTGCCGTCAGACCCGTACAGCACCTTTCCTTCTGTATCGATTACGGAGGCTTCTACATCAAGCGCACTGCCTGCATCTTTAATGACTTTCTCATTTGCCTGGTCATTCAGATTGCCGGCATCAAGCAGCGAAGCCATGTATTTGGCTTCCTTTTCAATGTGTTCCTCCGATTTTTTTTGATCAGAAGATTCAAAGAGCTGCTGTAAAAACAGCCCGAGTACACTAAACACTACAATCATACAGACAACGAGCACAGAAAAAAGGCGCACACGATATTTAATCATTCATTTTTGGCTCCTCCAATTTATACCCCAATCCCCTAATAGTTTTAATATAGATCGGTTTTTTTGTATTCGTTTCAATTTTGTCTCGAAGATGGCTGATATGCACATCAACAATTCTCGTATCTCCAGCAAAATCGTAATTCCAGACAGCGCTCAAAAGCAGATCTCTCGTCAGCACTCTGCCTTTATGTCTGCCTAAATACAAAAGCAGCTCAAATTCTTTCGGTGTCAGCTCAAGCTGATTTTCTTTAAAATAAGCTTCATAATGATCGGGCAGGATCTTCAAATCGCCGATAACAATTTGTCCTTCGGTTTCCTCGTTTTTCATGTCATTAGAGGGTGCAGCCATTTCAGAACGCCTTAAAATAGCTTTTACTCTTGCATTGACTTCTCGAGGGCTGAAAGGCTTGGTCATATAATCATCAGCACCAAGCTCAAGCCCTAATACTTTGTCAAATTCTTCATCCTTCGCTGTCAGCATTAAAATAGGAAACATGAGTTTTTGCTGTCTCAGCTGCTTGCATACTTCAATTCCATCCAGCTTTGGAAGCATCACATCTAGCACAATCAAATCAGGATTTTCTGTTTCCGCCCTTTTGAGTGCTTCTTCTCCATCCGAAGCAGTAATAACCTCATAGCCTGACCGCTCCAAATTGTACTGCAAAAGTGTAACGATAGATTCTTCATCATCCACAACTAAAATTTTCTTGTTCATGCTGTGCCTCCAGTATCTTAATTCCCCGACATCCTATTTCTCTATTTTATGTCATCTTACCATGTTTCATGATTTTATTTTATCGAAAGCCGGACATTCCGACAATTCGCCTTTTACATCATTTTAAAAGAAAAATACAAGAGGCAGCTGAGGAATAAAGGGAAGCGCTTTCATTTGTAATAAAAAGAGAAAGGCTTCGATTAAATCAGCCTTTCTCTTTTTATTTTAGGATAATACTTTCATCACATTTTTGACAGATTCAACTGATTTATTCAGCTGTTCTTTTTCGTACTCTGTCAATTCAAGCTCAATGATTTGTTCAAGTCCGTTTCCGCCGACAATTGTCGGAACACCAAGGTAAATGCCTTCATAGCCGTATTCCCCTTCAAGGTAAGCAATTGTAGGAAGGACGCGGCGCTGATCTTTTAAGATCGCTTCGATCATTTCTGTCAGAGAAGCCGCAGGCGCATAATACGCGCTTCCGTTTCCTAAAAGGTTCACGATCTCGCCGCCGCCTTTTCTTGTGCGCTCCACAATGGCGTCAATCCGGTCTTTTGGAATGAGGGTTTCAAGCGGGATACCGCCAGCATAAGAATAACGTACAAGCGGCACCATATCGTCACCGTGTCCGCCGAGAACAAAACCAGTCACATCTTTCACTGACAAGTTTAATTCCTCAGCCACAAACGTTCTGAATCTTGCCGTATCAAGCACACCAGATTGGCCGATCACGCGCTCTTTCGGGAAGCCAGACTCTTTATATACTGCGTATGTCATTGCATCAACAGGGTTTGTCAAAACCACAATGATAGAGTCAGGAGAATATTTCACGATTTCTCGTGTTACGCTTCTCATAATTTTTTCGTTTGTAGAGACTAAATCATCCCTGCTCATACCAGGTTTTCTTGCGATACCGGCTGTAATGACAACAATGTCAGAACCCGCGGTATCCTCATAATTAGATGTACCCGTAATTTTCGCGTCAAAGCCTTGAACCGGGCTGGCTTCCAGCATATCAAGGGCTTTTCCTTTCGTCGGGTTCTCCAATTGCGGGATATCAACGAGAACAACGTCCGCCAGCTCTTTTTGAGCGGTTAAGAAAGCTGTTGTCGCTCCGGTAAAACCTGCTCCGATAACAGAAACTTTTTTACGAGTATTTCCCATGTCTCTCTTCTCCTTTATGGCTAATTTTAGGCTTTTTCCTAGCTTAGGCCATGTTTTTAATTAATTCTTCTCCGAACTCTGAACATTTAACTTCAGTCGCGCCGTCCATTAATCTGGCAAAATCGTAAGTTACGACTTTAGAAGCGATTGTTTTTTCCATAGATGTAATGATTAAATCAGCCGCTTCATTCCATCCTAAATGCTCAAGAAGCAGCACACCTGAAAGAATAACTGAAGATGGGTTTACCTTATCAAGTCCGGCGTATTTAGGAGCCGTTCCATGTGTCGCCTCGAAAATCGCATGTCCTGTTTCGTAGTTGATGTTCGCACCAGGAGCAATACCGATTCCGCCTACTTGCGCCGCAAGAGCGTCAGAAATATAGTCTCCGTTAAGGTTCATTGTTGCAACAACATCAAATTCGCTTGGACGTGTCAGGATCTGCTGAAGGAAAATATCAGCAATGCTGTCTTTGATAATGATTTTGCCTGCTGCTTCTGCTTCGCTTTGCGCTTTATTAGCGGCGTCTTTTCCGTCTTTTTCAGCAATGCGGTCATATTCAGCCCATGTGAAGACTTTTTCGCCGTATTCTCTCTCTGCAAGCTCATAGCCCCAGTTTTTGAAGGCGCCTTCCGTGAACTTCATGATGTTTCCTTTGTGTACAAGCGTTACAGACTTGCGGCCGTGCTCAATCGCATAATCAATTGCCGCTCTGACCAGACGGCTTGTTCCTTCTTCAGAAACAGGCTTAATACCGATACCTGACGTTTCAGGGAAACGAATTTTGTTGACATTCAATTCATTTTGCAGGAAGCTGATGAGCTTTTGCACTTCTTCAGAGCCTTTTGCGTACTCGATGCCTGCGTAAATATCTTCTGTATTTTCACGGAAGATGACCATGTCAGTATCTTCAGGGCGTTTTACCGGGGACGGGACTCCAGTAAAATATCTTACAGGTCTCAGGCAAACGAATAGGTCAAGCTCTTGTCTTAGCGCTACGTTCAATGAACGGATACCGCCGCCGACAGGTGTCGTTAACGGGCCTTTAATCGCGATGAAATATTCGCGGATGACATCTAATGTTTCAGCAGGAAGCCACTCACCTGTTTTATTATAAGCCTTTTCTCCGGCATAAACTTCTTTCCACGTGATTTTCTTTTCACCTTTATATGCTTTTTCTACTGCGGCTTCCAAAACTTTTGAAGCCGCATTCCAAATATCAGGACCGGTTCCGTCTCCTTCAATAAACGGGATAATCGGGTTGTTTGGTACGTTTAATACTCCATTAGAGACTGTAATTTTTTCACCTTGTGCCACAATAAAAACCTCCCAGTATGTAATTCATATTTAGAAAACATTTTATTTTTCTTATATAGAAAACAAAATGATTTTTCTTAACATTCTAAAGTGTAAACCATCTTTGATGTTCTGAACAAGAGGCTAACTTCATTACCATAAGCCAGCCTCCCATGGTTCTTTAGGCTCTTTCTTCAATCGGAACAAAAGTTTGTTTGTCAGGGCCTGTGTAATCTGCACGCGGGCGGATCAGGCGGTTATTGTCATACTGCTCAAGGATATGAGCGAGCCAGCCGGACATTCTGCTCACAGCAAAAATCGGTGTAAACAAGTCATGGTCAATTCCAAGGCTGTGATAAACAGAAGCGGAATAAAAATCAACGTTAGGCGGAAGCTTTTTTTCTGATGTCACGATTTCTTCGATGCGAATCGACATGTCATACCATTTGCTTTCGCCGGTCAGGTTGGTCAGGCGTTTACTCATTTCTTTTAAATGTTTGGCGCGTGGATCGCCATGCTTATAAACGCGATGTCCGAAGCCCATTATTTTTTCTTTCTTTTCCATCTTGGCGCGAACGAAAGGCTCGACATTCTCCACTTCGCCAATCTCTGTCAGCATTTTCATGACGCCTTCGTTTGCTCCGCCGTGAAGCGGGCCCTTCAGTGCGCCGATTGCGGCAGTAATGCCTGAATAGATATCAGAAAGTGTTGCGACGCAGACCCTTGCTGTGAACGTTGACGCGTTCAGCTCGTGATCGGCATGTAAAATCAGCGCTTTGTTGAAAGCCTCAACCTCAATTGGCGAAGGCTCTTCACCGTTTAATGTGTAGAGAAAATTCTCGGCAATGCCGTAGTCTTCTCTTGGTTCAACAGGCTCAAGACCTTTGCGGATTCTGGAAAACGCTGCAACCAGACCAGGCACCTTTGCCTGAAGGCGGATCGCCTTTCTGTAGTTGGCTTCCGGGTTCATGGTATCAGCCTCGCTGTCAAGCAGGCCTAGTAAAGAAATCGCTGTCCGAAGAGCAGCCATGGGATGAACATTTTCGAGGGAATAAGATTTGAAGTGCTCAATAATTTCTTGCGGAACGGCAGCTTCTTTTGCTAACTGCTGTTTTAACTCATCAAGCTCTTTTTTGTTTGGCAGCCTTAAGTGCCAAAGTAAGTAAATGATTTCTTCAAAGCTCGCATTCTCTGTCAAATCATCGATATCATACCCCACATATGTAAGGGTATCATCAATAATCGAACTAACAGATGATGTTGTTGCTACAACCCCTTCAAGACCGCGTGTCGCTGTCATATATAACATCTCCTTTTCAATAAATTTCCCCTTTAAGAGTGTTGTAAAAACATGAGGCTAACTTAAAAAGCATGTTGTAAGTATTTCTCCCCCCAAAAGAAAATGCTTACATTTTACAGCCTGCTGGTGCTGAAACCCTTTGCTTATGAAAGAACATAACAAATTCTTATAAGCTTTTTTAAGTTTGTGCCTATTCCTATTATAAACAATAATCAGACATTTGTTAAATGTTTACCTATAATTTTTTTTTTCATTTTATGATTTTCCCGAAAAAACGCCTTTATTTGCGGGTTTTCGGCATAAAAAAAAGCGGCAGCAAGCCGCTTTTTTTTATGAAGTGAACAGTTTTACGAGCTGCATCGCAATATAAGCAATCCCCGCTCCGATCAGCGGACCCACTGCGACTCCGCCAAAAAGCGCGACTGCAAGTATGGTTCCGATAACAAGAGCAGTGGTGATGTGAGGGTCATTTTCCAGCAGGGTCAAGCCATTTTTGGCAATCAGCGCAACGGCAATTCCCGCCCCCAATGCAATCCATGCATAAGAAGAACGCATTGCCTCACCAAGCTGTTTAAATCCGATCTCTCCTGTGGCGATTGGTACAAGAACAGCTATTGTGATAACGGTCACGCCCCAGTTGATGCCTTTTGACTGGATAGTCGGAAAAAATTTTTGGTCAAGTCCCACGATTTTGATGATCAAAAGGACGGATACAGCAAAAAGCAGCGATTGATTTTTTGCGATAAGTGCAATAGCCAAGAGTAATATTAAAAATAAATTCGCTTGTGTAAACATGCGTCATCCCTCCTTTAAAATGAATGTATTCATATTCAGCCGGACCGTGAATAAACATAACAATAGGACATGCTGACGAGAGGAGGATCGTTTTTGTGAATCAATCCTATATCACTATTTTTTTCCGAACCCTCTTTGTCGTGTCGCTTACCGCAGGATCGGCAGCTGCTGTTTATTATTCATTTCCGTTAACATATCCGTTCCTCATTGCCCTTATTCTTTCAACAGCGATTCACCCTGTTGTAGACTACCTGGACAAGGTGACCGGATTCCCGCGAACTTTAAATGTCATCGGCGTGCTTGCCTTTTTTCTGCTGGCAGCGTTCAGTGTGCTGACCATTGTGGTAGCAGAAATTGTAACAGGAACCGCGTATCTTGCAAAAACCCTTCCGCCTCATATCAGCACATTTATCTCTTATTGTGAAAAGCTGTTTACCACTCATATCCAGCCGCTCTATCACGAACTGACAGTTTTATTTCATGAATTGGAGACCAACCAGCAGGCTTCCATTGTCACTCACATTCAGGCACTTGGAGACTCCGCTGCCAAAAATGCTGGACTGCTGCTGTCTCACATTCTGGAAATGATTCCGAAATTTTTCGCGCTGCTTCCGAATACCGCGGCTGTTTTGATATTTTCACTTCTTGCTACATTTTTCATGACAAAGGATTGGCACAAACTGAAAGCGATGCTCGTTTCAGTGCTGCCCGATCGAATAACAGAAAACGGAAAGGCGATCAGCAGCGAGTTAAAAAAAGCAATGACCGGTTTTATTAAAGCGCAGGCTGTTCTTGTACTCCTTACAATGATTATTGTATTCTTTGGTCTTTCTCTCTTAAAGGTTGAACATGCAGCAACAATTGCTTTTTTAATCGGACTAGTCGATCTTCTCCCGTATTTAGGAGCAGGATCCGTTTTTGTGCCGTGGATTTTGTATTTATCAATTACAGGCCAGCTTCCCCAAGCAATTGGAATTGGTGTTCTGTACCTTGTTGTACTTGTTCAGCGTCAGCTGACAGAGCCGAAAATATTAAGCAAATCAATCGGAATAGACCCGTTGGCAACACTCATTGCCCTCTTCGCCGGATTTAAATTGTTCGGATTTTTAGGGCTGATTGTCGGTCCTGCTATTCTCGTTGTCATCCAGGCTTTTATTACAACAGGTGCCTTAAAAGAAATATGGTCCTACATCACGATCCAGCAAAAATAAAACAGCAGCCCATGATGCAGGCTGCCGTTTTTCATTTTATAATGATCCGCTTATTCTTCGACATGCCTCTCAGCCATTTGAACAGGATCGGCTTACACCAGCTGCGGGTGAACGGGATAAGCAGGCATGCGCCGGCCAGGTCTGATAAAAAGCCTGGAAGCATCAGCAAAAGGCCGCCAATAAAGATGCACAGGCCGTCAGCAATCGCTTCACCAGGCATCTTGCCATATTGAAGGTCACGCTGAACCTTGAAGTAAACTTCAGTTCCTTGTTTTTTGGCAGCTGCTGCCCCAATGATCCCGGTCAGAATCATCAAAAGGACTGTCGGAAGAATGCCGATCAGCTTGCCCGAAAATAGAAATATGCCGATTTCAATTGCCGGAAACACAATAAAAAGCAAAAATAAAAACCTCATCTCCAGCCCCCCACATGTGTAAAACGCCTTCGTTCAAAAATAGTGCCAAATAGAGAAAAAGGAAGGGAATACGCTCCCTTCCCTTTTCAGATGTGATTAAAGTACACTCGCACGGCCTTGGTAGACCGCTCCTCTAGAAGCATCAACCGTAATATCCTGGCCTTCTGTCAAAATGGATGTCGCATTTTCCAAACCAACAATAACCGGAATGCCGAGGCTTAATCCGACTACTGCAGCATGGCTTGTCAAGCCGCCCTCTTCTGTAATTAGAGCAGACGCTTTTTCAAGAGACGCGATCATGTCACGGTCAGTGCTAGTTGTAACCAAAACCGCGCCGTCAGTCATTTTTTGTTCGGCTTCTTTCGCGTTTTGCGCAATGACAACCGGACCGTAAGCTGATTTGCGTCCGATACCTTGGCCTTTAGCGATGATATTGCCGACAGTATGAACTTTCATCAAATTCGTTGTTCCTGACTCACCGACAGTGCCTGCTGTAATGACGATCAGATCACCATTTTTCACAATTCCGCTGTGTAATGATTTTTGCACAGCATCTTCCAGCATCTCATCAGTTGAGCTTGCATTTTGACCGCTTTCTGCGAAAACGCCGGATACAAGAGCGAGCTTTCTGGAAACAGACTCATTTACAGTCACAGCGACAATCGGTGCCTGCGGGCGGTATTTAGCAATCATACGCGCTGTATGGCCGCTTTCAGTCGGAGTCACAATCGCAGTAGCATTCAAGTTAATGGCTGTATGTGCAACAGATTGGCCAATTGCATCAGTAATCGTCATGCCTACTTGGTCTCTGCGTTTTGAAAGAATCTCTTTGTAATTCAGCGCCTCTTCAGAACGTGATGCGATATTGTGCATCGTTTGAACCGCTTCAACCGGATAGTTTCCGGCAGCTGTTTCACCAGAAAGCATGATTGCATCTGTGCCGTCGAAAATTGCGTTTGCGACGTCACTCGCTTCCGCACGAGTCGGACGCGGGTTGCGCTGCATGCTATCAAGCATTTGTGTGGCTGTAATAACCGGTTTGCCCAGTGCGTTGCATTTTTTGATCAGTTCTTTTTGCACAAGCGGCACTTCTTCAGCTGGAATCTCCACACCTAAGTCTCCGCGCGCAACCATTAAGCCGTCAGACACTTCGAGAATAGAATCGATGTTGTCTACGCCCTCTTGGTTTTCAATTTTAGGGATAATTTGAATATCCTGAGCGTTATGCTCCTCAAGAAGTTCACGGATTTCAAGCACGTCAGTAGAACGGCGTACAAAAGACGCAGCGATGAAATCTACCCCTTGCTCAATACCGAAAACGATGTCTCTCGCGTCTTTCTCAGTAATACCAGGAAGATTGACGCTGACACCCGGTACGTTAACGCCTTTTTTGTTTTTCAGTGTTCCGTTGTTTAGTACTTTTGTTTTGATTTCGCGTTTAGCGGCATTCACTTCAAGTACCTCAAGACCGATAAGTCCGTCATCTAAAAGAATCGTTGAGCCTTTTTCAACGTCCTCTACTAAACCTTCATACGTCACTGAAATTTTATCAGTTGTTCCAATTACCTCGTCCATTGAAACGATAAGCTCTTTGCCTGTTTCAAGCTCAATAGCACCGTTTTCCATTGTATGTGTACGGATTTCAGGGCCTTTTGTATCAAGCAGGATTCCAACGTTTTTGCCGAGCTTTTTGCTCGCTTCGCGGATATTTTTAATACGTGCTCCGTGCTCCTCAAAATCTCCGTGAGAAAAATTCAAACGAGCCACATTCATTCCTGACTCCATTAATTTCGTAAGCATTTCAATACTTTCACTTGCCGGACCGATGGTACAAACAATTTTTGTTTTTCTCAATTCGTTCACTTCCTTCTAAAATCTTCAGCCTTCTGCTGCAGTCTTAAATAGACAGTTCTTTTGAAAGCTGATACATGTTTTGCTCAACTGTGTGTTTTTTATCCAGTATTTCTATAATATCATGGTCTACAAGCTTATTGTTTTGTATACCTACACAGCGTCCGCCTTTTCCTTCAAGCAGCAGTTCAACCGCATACGCGCCAAGTCGGCTTGCCAGAACACGGTCAGCAGCACTTGGAGAACCGCCGCGCTGGATATGGCCTAATACCGATACCCTAGTTTCAAGATTTGTTTCTTCTTCAATGCGTTTCCCGAATTCAACACCGCTGCCTACCCCTTCGGCAACGATAATAATACTGTGTTTCTTCCCGCGCTCATGACCGCGTTTTAGTCGGGCAATGATTTCGTGCATGTCGTAATCAGCCTCAGGAATCAAGATTGATTCCGCACCGCCTGCAAGTCCGGCCCATAATGCAATATCTCCGGCGTGGCGGCCCATTACTTCGATCACATATGTACGTTCATGAGAAGTCGCTGTATCGCGAATCTTATCAATTGCGTCAATTACTGTATTTAAAGCTGTGTCGAAACCGATTGTAAAATCAGTACCCGGAATGTCATTATCAATTGTACCCGGTACACCTACACATGGAAACCCATGCTCCGTTAATTTTTTCGCACCCATGTATGAGCCGTCTCCGCCGATAACGACAAGCCCTTCGATACCAAGCTTCTTCAAGTTTTCTATCCCTTTTTCACGGCCTTCAACCGTTTTGAATTCAGGACATCTTGCTGTATAAAGCTTTGTTCCTCCGCGATGAATAATATCACCTACAGAACCGAGCTCTAGCTTTTCAATCTTTCCGTTGATCAATCCTGAGTATCCGTTATAAATGCCGTAAACTTCAACGTCATGATAAATCGCTTTTCTGACAACTGCGCGAACTGCTGCATTCATTCCCGGGGAATCCCCGCCGCTCGTTAATACCCCTATACGTTTCATTCTCCATTCACCTCAGCAAACATATATGATTAAAACATAACATGATCATTGCCCTAAAAACAATGAAAAGGGATCTCCATCCTCCCTATGAAACCTTACCTATTATACAATTAAATAAATTGTTTTTAAATAAAATTTAAGGAATGTCACAAAAAATAAACGTGAGCCAAAGGCTTCACGTTTATTTAGTTTACCCCGATATATTGATCTTCAATCGATACTTTCCCAATTGCTTTGTATTTTTCATAGCGCTGCTGAATTAATTCTTCTTCATTCAGCTTCAGCAAAGTCTTTAACGATTGTGTAAGGGTTTCATCCATGTAACTTGCCTGCAGCTTAATATCGTGGTGCGCTCCGCCTTTTACTTCTTTTATCATATGATCTATAATTCCTAATTCCTTTAAGTCTGGCGCAGTGATTTTCATGGTTTCCGCTGCTTTTTTGGCAAGACTGGAGTCCTTCCATAAGAGTGCCGCAGCACCTTCAGGAGAAATAACAGAATAAGTAGAGTTTTCTAGCATATGCAAGTGGTTGCCCACACCTAAACCCAGAGCTCCGCCGCTTCCGCCTTCACCGATGACGATACAAATAACAGGCACTCTAAGGCCGGCCATTTCAAAGAGGTTTTTGGCAATTGCTTCGCTTTGTCCTCTTTCTTCAGCTGCTCGTCCAGGGTATGCCCCTTTCGTGTCAATAAAACAGATAATCGGTCTGTTAAATTTATCAGCCTGTTTCATCAGACGAAGTGCTTTACGATAGCCCTCAGGATGAGGCATTCCAAAGTTGCGGACAAGGTTTTCCTTCGTGTCTTTCCCGCGCTGATGACCGATAACTGTCACAGGCAGGCCGTGAAACTTGGCAATACCGCCGACAATGGCTTCATCGTCTCCGTACGCTCTGTCTCCGTGACATTCAAAAAAGTCTGTAAACAGGTATTGAATATAATCAAGTGTTGTCGGACGATCCGGCAGACGTGCGATTTGAACCCGGTCCCAAGGCTTCAGATTTTTATAAATATCATCCTGAAGCTTAGCTAGACGGTCTTCAAGCCGTTCGATTTCTGCACTCAGATCCATTTCTGAATCCTGGGTGAATTTCTTCAATTCGGCAATTTTGGTTTGCAATTCAATCACCGGTTTTTCAAATTCTAATCTTGCAGCCACTCAATGTCACCTCCTGTTTGATGCATATCCAGCAGATTTTCTAACGTTTTTTTCATGTCGTCGCGGTGAATAACCGCATCAAGCTGTCCATGTTTTAATAAGAATTCCGCTGTTTGGAAGTCCTCCGGCAGTTTTTCGCCTATTGTCTGTTCGATAATCCTTCTTCCGGCAAAACCGATCAGCGCGCCAGGCTCCGCGAAATTGTAATCGCCAAGAGAAGCAAAGCTTGCAGATACCCCGCCGGTAGTCGGGTGCGTCATGACTGAGATAATGAGCCCCTGTTCCTCACTGAATAATTTTAAGGCAGAGCTTGTCTTTGCCATTTGCATAAGGCTTAATATGCCTTCCTGCATCCTTGCACCGCCGGAAGCAGTAAAAATAATAAACGGAACTTTATCCGCTTTTGCTTTTTCAATCGCAAGCGTAATTTTTTCGCCAACGACAGAGCCCATGCTGCCCATTCGGAATGTAGAATCCATTACCGCGACAACAGCAGGAAATCCCCCGATCGTGCCCTTGCCTGTCACAACAGCCTCGTTTAAGGATGTTTTCTCGCGATCCTTTTCAAGCTTTTCCAGATATCCCGGGAAACCGAGCGGGTTTTCCGATAACATCCCCTGATTGAATTCTTCAAAGGACTTTTCATCCATCAAGCTTTCGATACGCTGTTTTGCGTTCATCGGAAAATGATAATCGCAGTTCATGCATACCCGCATATTTTTATCCAACTCTTTAGTGAGCATGATTTTTTTACACTTAGGACATTTTGTCATAATGCCTTCCGGAACATCGTGCTTCGCTTGTTCTGACGGTACGGAAGCATACTTTTTCTTTTTAGTGAATATATCCTTTAACAAATGATTACCTCCCTTTTGTGAAGGGTTCTCTTCACCGCATGCCATCCAGACAGATAGACTTGCTAATAACTTTACCGAAACTATTGTACTTTTTTTGTCAAACGCTGTCATCCTCAATTCGACAACTTTCTATCCGCAGAGGTATGCGAACAGCTCATGATAAACCTAAGAAGTCGTTGAAACAGCAAGGTTGGTAACGTATTCAAAATTCATGTTAAACTCGGCTGAAATTTTTTTAAGACCTGACCCCAAAAAAATTTCAGCCGCAAGTTTAACTTGAGAACAGCGCGCCGGTCTCCGCCAACGCGCTGCCATTTTTGGAATGAATTAAAATTATTCGCCAATAATCGTAAGTTTCCTGGTTTTTTCTGCAACTTCTTCAGGATCTACAGTAATTCTTGCCACTCCTGTTTCCATCGCCGCTTTTGCCACAGCCTTAGCCACAGCAGGCGCAACACGTTTATCAAACGGTGCAGGGATGACGTACTCAGGGCTAAGCTCATCTTCTGATACGAGTGAAGCAATGGCTTCAACCGCTGCAATCTTCATTTCTTCGTTAATGTGAGTGGCACGTACGTCAAGCGCTCCGCGGAAAATGCCCGGGAAGGCAAGCACATTGTTTACTTGGTTCGGGAAATCTGAACGGCCTGTTCCGATAACGCTCGCACCAGCTTCACGCGCATCTTCCGGCATAATTTCCGGATTCGGGTTTGCCATTGCGAAAATGATCGGATCTTTCGCCATGCTTTGTACCATTTCTTTTGTTAGCGCGCCTTCGACAGACACACCGATAAATACGTCAGCACCAGCGATCACATCTTTCAAAGAGCCGTCTTTACGGTCTTGGTTTGTGAATTTCGCCACTTCGTTTTTAACATCGTTCATACCGTTCGGACGCCCTTCATAAATGGCTCCTTTTGAATCGCACATCACGATGTCGCGCACGCCGAAATGGTAAAGAAGCTTGATGATTGCAATACCTGCAGCACCGGCTCCGTTAGCTACAACTTTAATGGAAGACATGGATTTTCCAGACAATTTCAGCGCGTTTACAAGGCCCGCTACTGTGACAATCGCTGTGCCGTGCTGATCATCATGGAAAACCGGGATGTTCGTTTCTTTTTTCAAACGCTCTTCAATGATAAAGCAGTTTGGCGCCGCAATATCTTCAAGGTTGACACCGCCAAATGTCGGTTCAAGCAATTTAACGGTTTCAACGATTTTATCAACATCATTTGTGCCCAAAGCAATTGGGAACGCGTCTACGCCGGCAAAGCTTTTGAAAAGAACGGCTTTACCTTCCATTACAGGGAGTGCGGCTTCAGGGCCGATATTTCCAAGGCCGAGCACAGCTGTACCGTCTGTCACAACTGCTACCATGTTCCCCTTCATTGTATAATCATATACTTTGTTAATGTCTTCATGAATATCCTTACATGGTTCTGCTACGCCCGGGGAATAAGCAAGACTTAAATCTTTCGCATTTTTAACCTCTACTTTAGATTTGGATTCGAGTTTTCCCTGGTTCACTTTATGCAGATGTAATGCTTCTTCTCTTAATGACATTCTCCAAAACACTCCTTAATGAAATTTTTTGATTCGTATGCTGCTGCATTGATTGCTGCATTCTGCGGAGTTGATCTATCAGAATATTTAAACAGAGTAACATAATTGCTCCAATTGTATAACAAAAAGAGAATGGTTACCACTGTTTTAAAACGACGTTTTTTTGACCTAACAGCTCTTTTAAGCGGTATAACACCTGGTGATCCGCCTCGATATGGAACTCCTCAGGAAGCTTTATCGTCTGTTTTTGCCTTTCATAATAGAGATAAACGCCGGTTTCCCCCTTATGCTCCAGCAAAATGCGCTTTATCTTTGTCAGGATCTCCTGACTGTGCTGACTGCTTTCTATTTTCATATAAACCGATGGCGCTTTTTCAGCATTCATATTTTCCAGCAATTCCGCTCTGGACATAATAAACTGGGCTTTTTCCTGCCTGATTTCACATTTCCCTGCTGTGAACAATAGAGCGCCCTCTCTTAAAACGGGAGAAAGCTGTCTGAATTGTTCAGGGAACACAACGGCTTCCATCTCACCGGTCTCATCGCTTAACGTTAAAAACGCCATGTTTTGACCTGTTTTTGTCCGAATCGTTTTGATTTTCGTCAGCAGGACACCGAGTGAAACCTGCTTTTTAACAGTCTGCTGAGCCTGCTGAATGGATACCGCTCCGCGCGCTGTCAGCTGGTTTCGGAAGGCAGAGAGCGGATGATTTGAAAAATAAATACCGAGCGTTTCTTTTTCAAATGCAAGAATATCCACAAGCGGGAGCTCCTCGGTCTCCACATACTTCGGTTTAATGGAAAACGATTCATCTAAAAACAATCCCATTTGGTCATCGTCCGCGGCGAAAAGCTCGGCATGCTCTAACGCAACGTCAATCGATGCGAGCAGTGTGGCCCGGTTTTGAGCGAATTCATCCATTGCACCAGAAAATATGAGTGCTTCAAGCGTTTTGCGGTTTACGCTTTTTGACGGCACACGAAAGCAGAAATCGAAAAGATCTTCGAATGGTTTCTCTTTTCTGGCTTTATATATATCTTTGACTGCTGAGACGCCTACACTTTTTATCGCACGGAGGCTGTACCTGACAGCTCCGCCTTCAACTGTAAACGGATAACTGCTTTTGTTCACTGACGGAGGAAGGATACGAATCCCGCTCCCCTTCGCTTCGTATAGATATTGAGCTATTTTATCCTCATTGCCAATGACGCTTGTAAGCAATCCGCACATAAAATATAAAGGATAATGAGCCTTCAAATAAGCAAGCTGGCAGCCGATCATGCTGTATGCCACCGCATGGCTTCTGTTGAAGCCATAGTTTGCGAATTTGACGATTAAATCGTAGACTTCATTTGCAGTGTCTACAGAATACTCCTTTTTTAAGCACCCTTCAACAAAATGGCTTCGCTCTCGGTCAAGAATGTCTTTCTTTTTTTTGCTGACTGCACGTCTGAGCAGGTCCGCCTCTCCTAAAGAAAATCCTGCCATACGTGACGCAATCACCATAATTTGCTCTTGATAAACGATGACGCCATACGTATCTTCCAATATCTCTCTTAAATCTTCATGGGGATAATGGACCGGCACCCGCCCATGCTTACGGTCGATAAATAACGGAATGTTCTCCATCGGGCCGGGCCGGTACAGCGCGTTTACCGCGACAATATCTTCTAATCCTGAGGGCTTAAGCCTTTTCAGAACGCTTCTCATTCCTGAGGATTCAAGCTGAAAAATCCCTGTCGTATCCCCTTTTGACAGCAGAGAGAATGTTTTTTCGTCTTGATAAGAAATACTCGAAAGATCTATTTTCATATTTTTTTCTTTTTCAATCATTGAAGTGATGGACTCGATGAGTGTCAGGTTGCGCAAGCCTAAGAAATCCATTTTCAAAAGGCCCAGATCTTCGAGGTGATCCATCGCGTATTGCGTTAAATAGATCCCTTCATGTCCTTCCTGAAGCGGGACAACATCTGTTAACGGTTCCTCACTCAAGACAACGCCGGCCGCGTGGGTTGACGTATGCCTTGGAAGACCTTCTATTTTTCTGGCAATCGTAAAGACTTGCTGAAGCAGACTTGACTCACTGAGCCGCTTATTCAGCTCCGGTGATTGTTTTCTCGCATCATCCAAGGTCATGCCCGGCCTTGAAGGAATGAGCTTCGCAAGCTGATCCGCTTCCTTCGGGCTTACACCGAATACCCTTCCGACGTCCCGAAGCGCTGCTTTTGCCGCCAGCGTCCCGAAGGTAATAATCTGGGCGACATGCATGGCGCCATATTTCTGCTGAACGTACTGAATGACCTCGTCCCTTCTCGTATCCGGAAAGTCGATATCAATATCCGGCATACTGATTCGCTCCGGGTTTAAAAACCTCTCAAATAACAGGTGATGCTTGATCGGGTCAACGTCCGTGATATAGAGAACATAAGCCACGAGCGATCCCGCCGCAGAGCCCCTTCCCGGTCCTGTCACAATCCCTTTTTCGTGGGCGTGCTTCATAAAATCCCATACGATCAGAAAATAATCGCTGAACTTCATTCGCTTGATGACATCAAGCTCATATTGAAGACGTCGAATATACCGTTCATCAGGTGTATCAAAGCGGCTGCGGAGCCCTGCCATACAAACATCCGTCAAATAATCATCCGCGGATGTACCGTCTGGAGTCGGAAATGACGGCAGGCGGGTCTGTCCGAGGCTGACGTCAACCCGGCATTGTTCTGCAATCTCAACAGATGCTTGCAATGCCTCAGGATGCTCTTGATATAGAACACGCATTTCATCAATGGATTTCAAATCGAGATCCGGCATCTCTTCGTTTGACGCCTCAGTAAGCTTTTCACCTGACTTTATCGCTTTCAAACAGCGATAGGCAGCCTGATCTTCTTTCCTAATGTAATGAACATCGCCTGTCGCCGTGACCGGAATTCCCGTTTCTTCAGACAGCCGGAGAATTTGCTCAGATAAGAATTTATTTTCTTTAAACTGCTGAAAGGATAAATAAAAAGCGCCTTTTCCGAATATAGACTGAAAATGAAGTGCTGCTTGAGCGGCTTGGTCAAACAGACCTCCTTCAAGCAGCATTTCAATATAGCCCTTCTCGCCAGGGGTAATTGCGATAATACCTTCGCGATAGCTGTTAAGCCATTTTGGCTTCAGGCCGTTTTTTGATTTCGATTGCAGGACGCTGCTGATCTTCAGCAGGTTTTGATAGCCTGTATTTGATTTTGCCAGCAGGACGAGCGGGTAGGCTTCGAGCTCGTCATCATCTGTGAAAACAGAAGCCGTCAAGCCGATAATCGGGTTAATCCCCCTCGCCTTGCATGCTTTATAAAATTGAATAGCTCCGTACATGACATGATCATCTGTCAGCGCCAAAGACCCATATCCGAGCCTGTCAGCTTCACTGACGAGCTCTTCCACAGACGCGGCGCTGTTTAGCAGGCTGTACCCGCTATGCACTTGCAGGTGAACAAAAGACATGCTATCACCTCTTTCTCCATTACGATCCATTTCTTTCTTCATTATAAGTCGGGTTTTCAAAAGAAACAAATGTTCTTTTTCGAGTCCTCATCATACTTGTCCCGAAAGCTCAATATGATATAAAAGGTGAGGTGATTAAGATGGATCAGGAAGCTGGCTTTATGGTAAATTTTATCAACAGTTATTTTATCGCATTAGGGGTGCTGATCGGAGGTGCACTCATCGGAGGCCTTGGAGCATATTTGGCAGGCGAAGCCCCGCTTACGGTTATTTCAAAGCTTGCGAACAGATTAAAAATTTGGGCGCTGGTCGCCGCAATCGGAGGTACATTTGATGCGGTATACAGCTTTGAACGGGGTATTCTTGAAGGCAATACGAGAGATTTATTCAAGCAGATTCTTCTCATTATCTCGGCCATGGGCGGGGCGCAAAGCGGCTGGCTTATTATTTCATGGCTGACGCAGGAGCATATTTCTTCATGAGGGTGCCGCAGCATTACAAAAAACCGGGATGGCAGCGTTTTTTTGCTGGTATGATGTGCGGAGCCGTGATCAGCTGGTTTTTTTTCCTGTTTACATACGGAACATTCCAAGAGGAGCAGGTTTCCCTCATCGAAAAACAAAAAGAGCACGTCAAAGACTTGAACAACCAAATTTCCATCTATCAGGAAGACCTCCACAAACTAAATGAAGATAATAAAAGAAAACTGCTTATTCAAAGCGTCGATGTAAAATTATTAAATGGAGAAAAATACAAAATCTCGCAGCCGGATAAAACAAAATTCGAGGAGCATGTGAAGGATGATATTTCAGAGGTCATTACAAAGGATATAGAAAGCGTCTATAAAACGAAGGAGCTTTTAAAACGGACAATTGAAAATAAAGTCTATACGATCAATGAAAAAAAATATGAGGCAGCTGTCAAGGAATTAATTATTTACACAAGGCTTTCTGTAGAAATTGAAATATCATTCGCGACGTAAATATGGAATTTTCTTAAATTTTTCAAACTCCTGTCGCTTTTTCCCATTCTTTTTTATAAACTATAAATGAGGCTTAATAGCGAAAGGAGGAGGAAGGGAAATGGAGGTTTACAGTGACCGTCAATTAGCAAAAGATCAAGCAGCCCGACTCAGACAAGGTTTTTCTGCATATGCCGAAACAAACTCACTCGCTTCCCTCATCAAAAAAGAACTTCAATCTCATAATCTCCAAGTCTACGAGGACCTTACTGAGTTCGGCTGCTGGTTCATCCCCGTCACAGATGAACACTAAGAGAGAGGGTCTCCCCTCTACTTGTGTTCTTTACATAACGTCTCCAGATCAGCTAAAATCTGTTCCGCTTCATCCCAGCTGTAAATGGAGGCGCCTGAAGCCAGAGGATGCCCTCCGCCGTTATATTTCCGGGCGAGTCCGTTAATAACAGGCCCCTTTGAACGGAATCTGACTCTGATTTGATCGTCTTCTTCTATGAAAAACACCCATGCGCGAATGCCTGAGATATTTCCAAGCGTCCCGACAAGCTGCGACGCTTCAGAAGCTGTTGTGTTGAACATTTCCAGAGTGTCCTTTTTGATGAAAACAGAAGCAGCGCCATTTTCAGACAAAGACACATTTTGAAAGATATAGCCGTTAAGCTTCACCACATTCAGTTTTGTTTCATACAATTGATTAAACAGCTCTGAAGAAGAGAACGGATACTTAATAAGCTCGCCTGCATATTGTAATGTTTTTTCCGTTGTATTGGGAAATAAGAAGCGTCCGGTATCACTGACAATGCCGGCATAGATCAGCTTTGCGGCTTTTGTATTCAGCTTCCAGCCGTGCTCTTTTCCTTCTAAATACAGCTCGTAAATCATTTCACTTACTGAGCTTGCTTTCGTATCGACCCACAGAAGATCGCCGTAAGGATCTTCGTTCGGATGGTGGTCGATTTTCATTAGTTTGGCGCCTGATAAATAACGCTGATCGTCGACTCTTTCCTGATTTGCCGTATCGCAGACGATCACAAGGGCGCCTTTATATGTTTCATCGTCCACCTCATCGAGGGTATATAAGAAAGAAAGGGACGGTTCTGGCGTGCCGACCGCAAAAATATTTTTTTCAGGATACGTTTCACGCAGGATTTCCGTAAGTCCGCACTGAGATCCGTAGGCATCCGGGTCAGGGCGCACATGTCTATGTAAGATAATCGTGTCATATAATGATATGGTTCTGATCAATTCTGTTTTCATTTGATACTCCTTTATTGTTTTTTTTCATTAAATCACATTCTCTGCCGACGGAAAAGAAAAATAACATCAAAACCAAGCCCGTTTTTGTATAGAATGGGTTTGTAAACTTTTACGATGGAGGATTTCATTTATGCTGGTTCTTGTTTTTTTGATTGGGCTTTCAGCCTGCTTTTATGTGTACTATAAAGTAAAAGGCGTACGGACAAAGCAATCTTTGGAAAAAGAAATCTTTTCAGCAAAATCCAGCATGGCATTAGGATCGCTGGTGCTGTTTTACGGACTCAATCAAATGATATTATTCCATTCAGTTTTAACGTTAGTAATCGGCGGGATCTTTATCGTCATCGGAGCCGGAAGCGCATGGGCAGGTTATAAAGCCTACAGCCATTACAATCCCCTTCACGCCAAAGAAGCTGAAAGAGATCACGCGTAAGGGGCGCCTCAGACGTCCCTTAGCTTCTTTCCATCAGCTGAACCATCAGCATTGCTTTAGACACGATATGGCCTTGGCTGTGCACTTCAACTTCCATTTTTCCGAACTTTCTTCCAGCCTCTAAAATGCGCGGCTTGACTTCGATGACCGACTCCATCTGCACAGGCTTCAAAAAGAAAATGGTGATGCTTTCTATCACTAGTTCGCCGCGTTTTTTCGAGCGCAAAAACCGATTGGCCGCTTGCGTCAAAATGGTCGTAAACACGCCATAAGAAATCGTCCCCAGCTGATTTGTCATTTGCGGTGTTACTTCATACTGATAAACAATCTGATCCTGTTTATCATCATCCTCATCTTTAAATCCTCTTGAGACAATATCATCAAGCTTTTCCCCGACTTGAGGCTGCTTTTGAATCATTTGAAGAGCTTTCAGCACGTCTTGGCGGCTGATCATGCCAATCAGCTTTTGGTGTCCGTCAGTGACGGGGAGCACTTCGATCCCTTCCCATACCATCATTTGCGCCGCTGAGGCGACAGACGTTTTTCCAATAACCGTAACCGGATTTTTTGTCATGACTTTTTCAATGGGTGCATTCCGGTCGTGACCTGCGATATCTTTCGAAGTCAAGATCCCGTGGATTTTCATTTGTTCGTCGACAACCGGGAACCGCCCATGGCCCGTTTCAAAATTTTTCTCGTACCATTTTTCAAGTTTATCCTTAGGTGAAAGATATATCGTACGGTCAGCGGGCGTTAAAATGTCCTCCACCAGAACGATTTCTTTTTTGATCAGCTGGTCATAAATCGCCCGGTTAATCATAGCGGCGACTGTAAAGGTGTCATAGCTCGTGGATAAAATCGGCAGCTCAAGCTCATCTGCCAGCTGCACGATGCTGTCATCTGTGTTAAATCCGCCCGTTACGAGTACAGCGGCGCCTGCCTCAAGTGCCTGTCTGTGTGCATTGATTCGATTTCCGACAATCAAAAGATTCCCGGCTGCCGTATACCGCATCATCGCGTCCAGCTCCATTGCGCCGATGACAAATTTATTCAATGTCTTATGGAGCCCCGCCCGGCCTCCGAGCACTTGTCCGTCTATGACGTTTACAACCTCAGCATATGTAAGCTTTTCGATATTTTCTTTTTTCTTTTGTTCAATTCTGATTGTTCCGACACGTTCAATCGTACTGACAAAGCCTTTATTCTCTGCTTCCTTGATCGCTCTGTACGCCGTGCCTTCGCTTACTTTCATTTCCTTTGCGATTCTCCGCACAGAGATTTTTTCACCTACGGGCAGCGAATCAATATATGTTAAAATTTGTTCATGCTTAGTTGCCAAACCTTTCACCTCTAAGGGACAGTCTTCTGCTTTTATTATAAGGGCTCGGATGATTGATTCGCAATGAGGCAGGAAAATAAAAAGCATCTCCTGATTTTCAGGAGATGCTTTCAGCGTTTAAAGCTCAATCGTTTCACCGACGGCCATGACTTTTCCGACTCCGCCCGGCAGGCTGTCTGCAAATGCTTCCGGGTCTTGCTCGATGACCGGGAATGTATTGTAATGAACCGGTACAACTTGTTTTGCACGCAGCCATTCTGCAGCTAGCTTGGCGTCTTCAGGCCCCATCGTAAAGTTGTCGCCAATCGGCAAGAAGGCAAGATCAATATGGTTCAGTTCCCCGATCAGCTTCATGTCAGAGAAAAGAGCCGTATCGCCGGCGTGGAAGATCGTTTTGCCCTCAACAGTCAGCAGAATACCGGATGGCATGCCTGTGTAGGTGATCGTTTTATTTTCTTCGTCAGTGATGGCAGATCCATGAAAGGCCTGTGTAAGCTTCACTTTCCCAAAATCAAATTGATGGGAGCCGCCGATGTGCATGGGGTGAACATTTAACCCTTTCCATCCCAAATATACGGCCAGCTCATTCGGTGCCACAACCAGTGCGTTATTTTGCTTTGCGATTTGCTCAGTGTCGCCCACGTGGTCATTGTGGCCGTGAGTCAATAAGATAGCGTCCGCTTTTGCATCCTCAGGTTTTAAATCGGTTAACGAATTTCCTGTCAAAAACGGGTCAAATAAAATATGATGATTATTCGTTTCTACTGCAACTACAGAATGTCCGTGATACGTTACTTTCATTTCCTTCACCTCGTCACTTTGTATTTGGTGATTTCATTTTCCCTTTTTAAGATGCTGAAAAACTTATGTGGATTGATTCTTGTTAATGACATTGAGGCCCCCGGTTGCTTCAATCACAGTTCCTGTCACCAGGTCTGAGTTCTCTTCGCACAAAAAGGCAATGATTCTGGCGATATCTTCACCGGTGCCTGATCTTCCTATCGGCGTTTTTTCTTTGCCGATACGCTGTCTGGCTTCCTCTATTGACGCTTCCTTCATGTCGCCGACAATGTCGCCCGGGCAAACCATATTAGCGGTTATTCCCGATTCAGCTTCTTCTATCGCAATTGTTTTTGTTAAAGAAGCCAACCCCACTTTTGCGGCGCCGAACGCGGAGCGGTGAAGCCAGCCCGGTGCGTGTGCCGCGCCTTGAAATCCGTACGTGATGATACGCCCGAATTGCTGTTTTCTCATGACCGGAATAACTGCTTTGAATAAATGAAAGACAGCGCTTAAATTTCCTTCCAGCATACCGTACCATTCGTCATCGGTATAATCGGCTAACTTTTTTCGTTCAAATATGTATGGCCCCGCGTTGTTAATCAAAAAGTCGATTCTCCCGAAACGGTCCAAGGCAGCGTCTGCTATGCGCAGCAAATCCTCTTTTTTGGTGACATCACCTTTTACAAATTGCAGCCGGTCAAGATAGTCAGGACAGGCTTCCTTCAGGCGGCTGACAGCCTCTTCATCCTGCCTGTAATTCACTGTTACTGAATACCCCTTTGCAAGCAATGTTTCAGTCACTTTGCGGCCTAATCCCTTCGAACCGGCAGTAATTAAAGCATGTCGCACATCAATACCTCCCAAAGCAACGTCGCCGCTTTTCAATAAAGTGTTTCTTCTTCTACTTTACTATAAAAGGCCGTCAATATCACTTTTTACACTTTGCCATACAAAAAAAGCTGTCTTTAACAGACAGCTTATTCCGCAGAAGATGAAGGCTCTTGATCCGGGATATCCACATAACCGCTTTGATATGCTTCGGAAATGAGCCTTGTTGTCTCCTGGCTTTCTTGTTCATCATAAATATAGCGTTCCGGTTCTTTTTTCATCCTTCTGCCTCCCATCATTATAGAGGTAGGTTGGCTGTTATGACGGGATTTTATGAAGGAAATTTTAACAAACTCCGGCTGCCACGCAAGCTTTCGCTTTTACAAGTGCCTGCTCTACTTGTTTGAAGCCCGTGCCTCCTGCGCTCATTCTTTTTTCGACCGCATGATAAGGGTCCAAAACAGTGTATATATCATCCTCGAAGAGATCGCTCGCCTTCTGAAAATCGTCAAACGGCAAGTCACTTAAAAAGATTCCTTTTTCGATGCATGTGTACACAAGCTTTCCGACCACTTCGTGCGCTTCTCTGAATGGCATTCCTTTCTTCGCTAAATAATCAGCCAGTTCGGTCGCATTTGAAAAGTCTTGTTTTGTCGCTTGCTTCATGACGTCTTTGTTAACAGTCATTGTTTGAATCATACCTGTGAAGATTTGCAGGCTGCCTTCGACCGTTTTCACCGTGTCAAACATGCCTTCTTTATCTTCCTGCAGGTCTTTGTTATAAGCGAGCGGAAGGCCTTTCATGATCGTAAGCAGCCCCATCATGTCACCGTATACGCGCCCCGTTTTGCCCCGAATCAGCTCAGCCATATCCGGGTTTTTCTTCTGCGGCATCATGCTGCTTCCTGTTGCATACGTATCGTCTAGCTCGATGAATTTAAACTCCTGGGAGCACCACAGAATGATTTCTTCAGAGAAACGGGAAAGGTGCATCATCAGCATGCTGCTGTTGCTTAAAAATTCCAAAATGAAATCTCTGTCGCTGACGCCGTCGAGGCTGTTTTCATAAATGGAATCAAAGCCGAGCAGCTCTGCTGAATACTCACGATCGATCGGGAAGGTGGTACCCGCGAGCGCTCCGCAGCCGAGCGGAGATTTGTTGATCCGCTTCATTGAATCCTGAAAACGTTCCTTGTCGCGCTCCAGCATCCAGAAATACGCAAGCAGATGGTGAGCGAATGAAATCGGCTGGGCGCGCTGAAGATGAGTGTAGCCCGGCAAAATGGTTTCAACATTTACTTCTGCTTTATCAATGAGCGCACCTTGGAATGCCTCTATCAGCTCGATAATATGGGCGACTTGGTTTTTCAGGTACAAATGCATGTCAGTTGCCACCTGGTCATTCCGGCTTCTTCCGGTATGCAGCTTGCCGCCGAGAGGGCCGATTTCGTCAATAAGCATTTTCTCAATGTTTAAATGAATATCTTCATAATCAACTGAGAACTCTAATGCCCCGTCTTCTGCTTTTTGCAAAAGGGTTTTCAGTCCCTCACGGATTTTCATCTCTTCTTCTTCTGTCAGGATACCGCATTTTTTCAGCATGGCAGCATGTGCGAGAGACCCTGTAATGTCTTCAGTGACTAAATGTTGGTCAAATGATATGGACGCGCCGAATTCGTCGACCCATTTTTCAGGTGTTTTTTGGAATCGGCCTCCCCAAAGCTTCTTCATGCTTTAATCTGCTCCTTCTTTTTCACGATGCTGTTCACTTTTGTCGGAAGTCCCCAAAGCTCGATAAATCCGATTGCCGCATGGTGGTCAAACGCATCGTCTTTTGTATATGTTGCAAGCTTTTCATCATATAGAGAGTATTCTGATTTACGCCCCTCTACAATGGCATGGCCTTTAAACAGCTTCACGCGAACGATGCCTGTAACGTGTTTTTGCGTTTCTTTTAAGAAAGCGTGGAGCGCGTCTTTTAAAGGCGAGAACCATAAGCCGTTGTAAATGATTTCTGACAGCTTTTGTTCGATGGCCGGTTTAAAGTGCGCGACCTCTTTCACTAATGTCAAATCTTCCAGTTCCTTGTGTGCTTTGATAAGTGTTATCGCACCCGGACATTCATATACTTCCCGGGATTTAATGCCGACAAGGCGGTTTTCCACGTGATCGATACGTCCGACCCCATGCGCGCCTGCAATTTCGTTCAGTTTTAAAATTAATTCAGAAAGGGAGTAAGAGACGCCGTCGATGGATACAGGCACACCTTGTTCAAATGCGATTTCAATGATTTCCGGTGTATCCGGTGTTTTTTCCAGCGGCGCTGTAAGGTCGTATGCTCCTTCTGGCGGAGCGGCCCAAGGATCTTCTAAAATGCCGCACTCATTTGCGCGTCCCCAAAGATTTTGGTCAATGGAATACGGGCTGTCAAGATTGATCGGAATCGGAATGCCGCGGCTTGCCGCATATTCGATTTCTTCTTCACGAGACCATTGCCATTCCCGAACTGGGGCGATGACTTCAAGGTCAGGATTCAAAGATTTAATTGATACCTCAAAACGCACCTGGTCATTTCCTTTTCCTGTGCATCCGTGCGCAATCGCCTGTGCCTCTTCTTTTTCTGCGATCTCGACTAATTTTTTTGCAATAAGCGGACGAGACAATGCGGACACGAGCGGATATTTTCCTTCATACATCGTGTGAGCCTGCAAAGATAACAGCGCGTAATCCTGGGCGAATTCTTCTTTTGCATCAATCACGTAAGAATTTGTTGCGCCGACTTCCAACGCTTTTTGCTGAACAAACGCCAAATCCTTGCCTTCGCCGACGTCCAGGCAGCAGGCGATAACATTATACCCTTGCTCTTGGAGCCATTTTATCGCGACGGAGGTATCGAGACCCCCTGAGTATGCTAATACGACTTTTTTCTGTTCTGCCATCATAAAAATCTCCTCTCAACCCTGTTTCTTTTGTATAAAAATAAATTATATTTAATAAAAATACATTATATATGTATACACTTTAACAAGTAAGTTCCTTTTTTTCAAGCCTTTTATTAAAAAAACTTCACCCATTTTTCAGGTGAAGTTTCGTAGTATTTATTCATTTACTTGTCTTTTCTGATTTCTCTGACCACATGGGCGAGCTCCGGAATAATCAGCTTATTCATTGCCAGCTTTACCGCACCGCTGGAGCCTGGCGTTGAAAAAACGGCTGTATGTTGGATAACGCCGGCTGTGGCTCTCGACATGATTGCACTGGAGCCGATGTCTTCTGTATAACTGAGCATCCTGAATATTTCTCCAAAGCCGGGCAGCTCTTTCGAAAACAGCGGCGTAATGGCTTCAATGGTGACGTCCCGATTTGCTATGCCTGTCCCTCCGTTTAAGAGAACCGCGTCCGTTTGCTCATCCATGCAGCCCGCGAGCACAGCCCGCTGCAGGGCATCCTTTTCGTCTTTTACAATTTCATATGCAGCAATCTGATGGCCGGCTTCTTCTAAAAATGAGATCATCAGCCTGCCGCTTTTATCCGTTTCTTCCGTTCTCGTATCACTGACCGTAATCACTTTGCACCGGACAATATCGGGTGCCTCTTGTTTATGTTCTTGAACACTCATTGGCTCACCTCTTTGTATTTTTGTCTACCTTTATCATGCTTCAACAAAAAAGCACATTCAAGAGAATGTGCTTTTTTTGCATTATTTAGCTAAACGAACAACGTCACGTGCAATCATGACTTCTTCATCAGTCGGAATGATCATAACTTTTACTGGAGAATGAGGGTAGCTGATGAACGCTTCCTCACCGCGTACGTTATTAAGCGCAGGATCCCAGTATACGCCCATAAATTCCAGACCGCGAAGAACGCGTTCTCTGACTTCTACGCTGTTTTCACCGATACCGGCAGTAAAGATGATCGCATCAACACCGCTCATTCTGGCAGCGTAAGAACCGATGTATTTGTGGATACGGCTCGCGAAGACTTCAAGCGCAGTTTCCGCGCGCTCATTTCCTTGTTTCGTTGCTTCAACGATGTCACGAAGATCGCTTGAGAAACCGGAGATGCCAAGCAGTCCGCTTTTTTTGTTTAATGTATTCAGTACTTCGTCAGCGGTTTGGCCCGTTTTCTCCATAATGTATGGGATCAGGGCAGGGTCGATGTTTCCAGAGCGTGTACCCATTGCCACACCCGCAAGCGGCGTGAAGCCCATAGATGTATCAATTGATTTTCCGCCTTCAACAGCCGCAATACTTGCACCGTTTCCAAGGTGGCAGGAAATCAGGCGTAAATCTTTTAACGGACGGCCGAGAAGCTCTGCCGCACGCTCCGTCACATATTTATGTGAAGTGCCGTGGAAGCCGTATTTACGGATACCGAATTTTTCATAGTATTCGTATGGCAGGCTGTACAGGTAAGACTGTTCAGGCATTGTTTGGTGGAATGCCGTATCAAAAACAGCAACCGCAGGAACATTTGGAAGCACTTCTTTGAAGGCTTTAATTCCAACGATATTTGCCGGGTTGTGCAGCGGCGCCAATTCAGAAATATCTTCGATCTCCTGAATTGTTTCGTCCGTTAATAAAACGGAATCGCTGAATTTTTCTCCGCCGTGTACCACGCGGTGTCCAATTCCGTCAATTTCATTTAAATCTTTGATAATGCCGAATTCTGTCAGCTTATTCAGCAGCATTTTAACCGCTACCGCATGATCAGGTATATCAGTTACTTCTGTATTTTTTTCGCCGTTTACAGAAATCGTGAACACACTGTCGGCGATACCGATTCGTTCAACTAAGCCCTTCGTTAAAACTTTTTCTGAAGGCATTTCGAAAAGCTGAAATTTCAAAGACGAGCTTCCTGCGTTAATTGCAATAATTTTGGACATGATTGACGCTCCTTTTTACTCTGTATCAACATCTTCGTTTTTCGTACTTTTTTCCCGGTGAAATCATCAATTTCTCCCGAAAAATATCTGACTTTTCCATTTAAACATTGTCATGTCGGCTTTTCAAGTCAACTTCCGTATTGATAACGCTTACAAAAAGAAGTCGTTATTTTCAGACACATTACCTATGCGCTAAACATTGATTAACGCTTTCATCCTGCAGTTTCTCCTTTCGTATTTTGTGTGTTGAAACCTTATTCAATTCGTCTATCTTTCCCCTGATGTTCATACAAAAAAAAACAGCTTAAGCTTCCTCAGACCGGAGCTCAAACTGTTTTCATTTTTCTATTTTTCCTTTGTAAACCACGCATCTATTTGTGCCATCATGTCGAGCATCGCCTTCTGGTTGGAGAAGGACGGCAGATTCGCAAGCAGAATTTGGTTCGGCGCTTTCGTCTCTTCACCTGTTTTCTGAAGCACAAGAATACTTTTGGCATGGGCTTCGTCTTTAAAAATCGATTTTGGCAGCTGCAATAGTGCATTAATATGAACCTTGTCCTTGAAAAACTGCTTCAGCTTGTCGCTTTGAGAGCTTTCAAACAAATGATTCGGGATCATAAAGAACAGGTAGCCGCCGGGTTTTGTATGCTTGACGCTTTGCTCAATAAACAAATGATGAGCGAAGGAATGGCCTTCATCCGCTTTCAGTTCAAAGGCTTTTGCCCCCTCGTCATTCGGATAATAGCCAACTGGCAGATCGCATATCACTGTGTCAACCGGATCGATAAACAGCGGCTCGAGGCTGTCCTGATGGAACAGTTCCAGCTCTTTTTTCAGAAGGTTCGCCTGGTCATAGGCAATTTTCAAAAGCACGTCATCTATTTCTACGCCATAGCTTTTCGCCGTATTCTCTGACAGCTGGTTTAACACGGTGAACAGAAGATTTCCCGTTCCAACAGCCGGATCAAGAAGTGTTACATCCTTTTTCCCTGCCATAAACTTATTTACCAAGTAACTGATAAACAGTCCGATAGTGTCCGGCGTCATTTGTCTGTTTGGATGGGATATATCCTTTAATCCCTTTAAGACGGCAAGCTGGAATGCTTTTCGCACCCACTCGTGCTCATATGTGTCAAATTTGGCTTTTTCAAGCAGCGCTTTAAGCTTTTCAGCCTTCTCATTCGGCAGCTTCAGCTGATCCGTTTTTTGAAGAAAATACATTTCTCCCGCTTCGGCAAGCGCTTCTATATATGAAATCTGCAATTCATTTTTTATGATAATCGCGGCATCATCCAGCAGCTCGTATACCGCACCTACATGATCGTTTTGCATAATGTGTTCCTCCTTGCCATGAAAAAAGCTCCGGCGGCAGCCTGGAGCTTTTTTCACCTGCTTACTTCAATAATGCCTTGGCAGCCTCAATCGGCTCTTCATAATTCGGGTGGTTCGTTGCTTCGCTTACATATTCAGCGTAAACGACTTTTCCGTTCTCATCAAGCACAAATACGGAACGCGCAAGCAGACGAAGTTCTTTTATATACACACCGAACGCTTCGCCAAATGACATGTCTTTGTGGTCTGACAGAGTTTCCACTTTGTCAATTCCGTTTGCTCCGCACCAGCGCGCCTGTGCAAATGGAAGGTCTGCACTGATTGTATAAACATTGACTTCCCCAAGCTTTGCAGCCTCTTCGTTAAAGCGGCGGGTTTGCGCATCGCAAACGCCTGTGTCAATTGAAGGGATAACAGAAATAATCGTTACTTTTCCTTTCATGTCAGCTAACGATTTTTCTTCAAGGCTGTTAGTCAGCACTGTGAAATCAGGGGCTTGATCTCCTACTTTCACTTCTTGTCCGACAAGCGTAACCGGACCGCCTTTGAATGTAATTTCAGCCATTATAATTCCTCCCTTTTATATGTATGTCTCTATCATAGTAAAGTTTCTTGCAAACTGCAAAGTTTATGCCAAAAAAAAGTTAACTGCGGCCGCCGCAGTTAACCCTTCTTTAATAATTCATATTGTTCATTTGGTTTTGATTTTGGCCTTGGTTTTGATTCTTGTTATTTTTCTTAAACATTTGCTGTATGCGCTCCAGTGTTTGAGGGGCTGCGTCCAGAATTTTCTCAATCAAATGAGTATTTTCATCTAAATGAAGCATTCTGATGCCAGTTGAACCGACAATTAAAAACGCGATCGGCGTAATAGACACACCGCCACCGCTTCCGCCTCCGAAGGGTAGTTTCTGCTCTCTTGTTTCATCGTCTTCCGATTTTTTCACAGCCGGTTTGCCGCCAAACTCACTGCCGCCTGCGGCGAATCCGAATCCAACTTTAGAAACGGTTAAAATCACGCTTCCATCCGGTGTTTCAACCGGATCTCCGATGATTGTGTTAACATCAATCATTTCCTTCAGGTTTTCCATTGCTGTTTTCATTAAACCTTGGATGGGATGGTCTGCCATATACGCTTCCTCCTTAAACTGATGAATCTTTCTTTGAAGTCATTCGAGCTGACGGATTCTTCTTTAATACAGAAAGCTCCCGTCCGTACTTAACGAATTTGAAAGCTGCAAGCATAGCATGTCCAAAGCGAAAAAAGAATATACACTGAAAATGGGTCTTGGAAACAGGGACTTGAAACGATGGAATCACGTCATAAACAGGCTTATTCACAAAGTCTAAATGGTTATGAAGCATAGCTGCAATACCGCCTTTGACTCCCCATACGGCACCTGTTAACACACCTGTCACCGCGGCGTCATGAACCCCGACGACTGTGACCCATTCGAGTTTTGTGATATGCAAATGCGCCATAAAAGAAGCGCTGATTTTTTTTAACTTAGTGACATGATGCAGAAACATTTCAATTTTATTGATGCTCTGCTGCACATCATCAAACGTGATTTTTTTCTTACTGCTGCTTTTTTTCACTTTCGATTTTGTGTTCTGTCTGATATCGACTGTTCCGTCATCTTTGTTCACCTTAATCGCCGGAATTGTTTTTTTAATCCGAACCAGGCCAAACAGCGCAGTAATTTTCAAGGTCAGTTTGTCATTATCATCAGCATGAAGATACTCCGCGGCAACATAAATTTTCATTCTGAGAAGCAGCACGATACCTATAAGAATAAGAATGGCTGACAGCACATATACCATATTCTTCACTTCCTCTAGGAAGCATTATCGCCCATTCAGCAAAAAATAAACCCGGACGGGGTCCGGGTTTATCTGTTATTTACGATATAATTTTTCGTGCACCACAGTTGTATCAGCAATATAATCATGAATCCCCTGTTTTTTAGGAGAAAAAGCGATGACGATATACAAGATCCAAATTTTATCAATATACCGCCCGACCACTTCACGAAAAATCACAGTGCTCCATGTCAGCTTATGGCCCTGCTTGACAGAAATTACTTTGAGGCCGAACACCATTTTTCCGAGCGTTTGCCTGAAGTATTTGGTCATCAGCGCAAAATATGCCAGATAAACGAAAAGCGTTGTAATACTGTACGCTGAGATGGTAAACATGCCGGATGTTTTCGGCAGATCCAGTAAAGTAAAGATGGGAGAAACGATTAAATGGTTTAATCCCCACACAACGAGCCAATCAAGCAGGAAAGCCCAAAAACGGACCCAAAAGCCCGCATATGCGTGTGTGAGCTGTTCCGCTTGATCCGGGCCTGCAAGGTCGCTGCGCTCTAACTCTTCATATGTCGCATCCATTATTGATCCCTCCTACTTCGCATAGAGATACATCATTCTCGGCGAACCGGATTGTGAAAGAACTTCTCTCATATTCAGAAAATCAATTTCACTTTTAAACATCTTGTTCGCTCCCATGGAAAACAGAGAGCCTAATCCGAAGCTTTCCTCGTAAGAGACGACAGAAGCGTTTTTCAAGTTTTTATGGTCCTTTTTCATGGCCGCAATTGTATCATCATAAAATCCAAGTTCATCGACAAGGTTCAGTTTTTTCGCCTGGCGCCCGTCATACACGCGTCCGTCCGCGATTTTCTTTACCTGTGCTTTCGATAGGCCGCGGCCTTCTGAAATGACATCGACAAAGCCTTCATAAGAGCTGTCAACCATAGATTGCATGATATTTTTTTCTTCTTTTGTCATCTCACGGGAAGGAGACATAATATCCTTGTGAGCCCCGCTTTTAATGGTCTCAAAAGAGATGCCGAGCTTATCAGCCAGCTTTGAGTAATTCACGCTTTCCATGATAACCCCAAGAGATCCTGTCAGGGTTTCCGGTGTCGCAAAAATTTTATCCGCAGCTGTTGAGATATAATACCCGCCGGAAGCTGCCATCGATCCCATTGACACATAGATTGGTTTTTTTGTTTCTTTTTTTACTTCTTCCAGTTTTTTATGTATTTCGGCACTTTCATACACTCCGCCTCCCGGAGAGTTTACCTTGAGTACGATCCCTTTAACCGCATCATCTTCTTTTGCCTGCTCAAGGTTTTTCAAGAATGTTCGGTGGTTATACCCTTCTGAACCGAGCAGACTGCTTGAATCACCATTATCCTGAATGGTGCCGCTGACCTCCAAAACAGCGATTTTGCTGGAAAGGCTTCCGTTTTCAAGCGTTACTTCCTGGGATTCATCTGTCAGTGACGTAAGGTCTGTTTGAGCACCCTTAACACTTTCAAAGAAACTCATTGAGATACTGACGATGATGGACACGCCAAAAATTCCAAGGGCGATCACTAATGCGATCCATCTTTTTGCATTCATTTTTTCTCCTCCTTTTCCCCAAACTCTCTCATTATACGATTGAAATGAAAAAATGTTTCATTAATGAGAAAGCTCCGGCTTAACGGGCTGCCGGCAAACATGGTACACTTATGACCAAAGGTATTTTATCACAAATACTGGATGGCAGAAAAACTTAAATATGACAGCAAAGGGGAAATGGGATATGACCGATCATCGCCGTAATGTTTATTTTTTTCACAAACAGGACCAGGAAACAAACAAACAAGTCAGTTCCTTAACACAATTGGCTGAAGAGAACGGATTTACTGTTGTCAATCAGCCTTCTGACGCCAATATTATTGCCAGTGTAGGCGGAGACGGTACATTTTTGCAGGCGGTCAGAAAGACGAATTTCCGTGACGACTGCTTATACGTCGGCATCACCAAAAAGGGGAAAGCTCATTTATACTGTGATTTTAACAGTGATGAGCATGAAAAAATGGTGGATGCGATGACATTTGAACAAATTGAGGTCAGAAAATACCCGCTGATTGAAGTGACAGTAGATCACACCAGTCCTTTTCATTGTTTAAACGAAGTTTCCATTCGATCGAGCATTATTAAAACCTTTGTGATGGATGTGCTGATTGACGATCTGCACTTCGAAACGTTCAGAGGAGACGGAATGATTATTTCCACGCCTACAGGCAGTACAGCTTATAATAAGTCTGTGGCCGGAGCCGTCGTTGATCCGCTACTTCCCTGCATGCAGGTGACGGAGCTTGCTTCACTGAACAATAATACCTACCGCACTCTAGGCTCTCCGTTTGTCCTCAGCTCTGAGCGAAAGCTGACGCTTCGTGTGGTGCAAGCCGGAAATGAACACCCGATTATCGGTTTGGACAATGAAGCACTCAGCACAAGAAACGTGAAAACGATTGAAATCAAGCTGTCTGATAAAAAAATAAAAACAGTGAAACTAAAGGACAATTCTTTTTGGGAGAAAGTAAAACGGACATTTTTATAGAAAATGAAAAGGACAGGCTATTCCCCTGTCCTTTTTTATTGGTGATTCTCATATACAATCTGACCGTTGATAACGGTTTTTTCTATCTTTAAAAGATGAAGCTGTTTCGGGTCAGTGGTAAACGGATCTTCGCTGAGAATGGTAAAATCCGCGTCATACCCTTCAGCTATTTTCCCCCGTGTCTGCTCTTTGCATATGATCTCAGCACTTCCTGCTGTATAAAGCCTGATAGCTTCATATACTGTTAAACACTCGCTTTCGTTATAGGTCGGGCCGTTTTGTTCGCGGCTGCTTGTCCGGAGCACCGCAGACTGAATGCCGAGAAGCGGCTCAACAGGCTCAATCGGAGCATCAGAACCCCCCGCACATAAAATGCCTTTAGAGATCAGTGTTTTCCAAGCGAAGGCTGTTTTCATCCGGGCTTCTCCAAGACGGTCAATCACCCACGGAAAATCACTGGCGACGAAATGAGGCTGAAGATCAAGAGCGATCGGCATCCTTGCTGCTTTTTCAATCAACTCATCATTCAGCACCTGAGCATGAATCAGACGATCAAGCCGGCCTCTTTTTGGCGGATGCTGCTCGACAGCCTGCAGCACTTTTTCAAAGGCAAGGTCGCCGATGGCATGAACGGCAACCTCCATTCCTTTCTCTCTCGCTTTTTGAACGAGGCGGCTGAGTGTTTCATCATCATGAACTTGAACACCGTTTGTGGAAGGATCGTCATGATACGGCTCTTTTAACAAAGCTGTTCTCCCGCCAAGCGCTCCATCAGAAAATATTTTCATGGCACCGAATTCAACGTACGGGCCAGACGGCTTCTTCATTTGCTCCCACCGATCAACCGCTTCATGATGAACGAGCAAATGACAGCGAAACGGATACTTCCCGCTTGCCGCGGCCGTCTCATAAGCTTTCATCGGAACGGACACATCGCCGTAATAGGACAAATCTTCCGAATGGCCGCCTGTCAGGCCTTTTGTCCAGCAATCCTGAATGGCCGCTGTAAGCGCCTGATCAACATAGTGCTGAGATACAGGCGGAACGGCTTGCAGGATCAGATCCTGTGCCTTATCAAACAGAAGCCCCGTCGGCTCGCCGTCTGCATCTCTTTCAATCACGCCGCCATCGGGATCAGGAGTGGCTTTTGAAATCCCTGCGGCTTGCAGCGCCGCAGAATTAACCGCTATTGCATGCCTGCATACCCGCTTGAGCAAGACAGGCCTGTCTGGGAATAAAGGATCAAGGTCATGCTTCGTCAAATAAGCCGGCTTCTCGAATCGATTTTCATTCCAGCCCTCTCCAATGAGCCAATCGTCTTTAGACAGGCTCTCTTCTCTTGCCTTCGCAGCCTGCAGCACAGCTTCTTTAGATGTATAGGAAGATAAATCAAGCTGGAGCTGTTTTTCTCCATGCCCGATCAGATGCAAATGGCTGTCCACAAACCCCGGAAACATGACTGCTCCATTCAAACTGATGTCTTGTGTTTCCGGCGAATTGTATTTCTTCTTCAGACTCTCATAGCTGCCGGTGCCTTTTATAACACCTTCCTCTACATAAACAGCCTCCGTTTGGTGGCCTTCTTCGAGCATCGTATAAATGAAACCGCCGTGCCATATCGCCTTCATTCACGTTCACTCTCTTTCTTTACGCCTTTTTATTGGCTTTGAGCTGTTCTTCACGTTTTCTTAATTCCACTCGTCTGATTTTTGCAGAAGCCGTTTTCGGCAGGCTTTCCACAAATTCAATCTCTCTTGGATATTTGTATGGAGCAGTAATGGTCTTCACATGGTTTTGCAGAACTTTGACAAGCTCATCACTGCGTTTTCCGTGATCTTGGAGGACAACGTATGCTTTAACGATGGAGCCCCTGATTTCATCCGGACTTGCGACAACAGCGCATTCTTTGACTTCAGGGTGCTTCACGAGCGCGTCTTCCACTTCGAATGGCCCGATCGTGTAGCCAGAGCTGATAATGATATCGTCATTTCGGCTTTCAAACCAGAAGTAACCATCCTCATCTTTTCTTGCTCTGTCTCCTGTTAGGAAATAATCGCCGCGAATTTGTGTTTTCATTCTTTCCGGATCTTTAAAATATTCTTTAAAGAGCGCCGGGGTGCTGAGGTGAACAGCGATATCGCCAACCTCACCCGTTTTGCAGATTTCACCGTCTTCATTGATGATCTCCACCTGATTTCCCGGTGTCGGTTTTCCCATGCTTCCCGGTTTAATATCCATATCCTTTAAGACACCGACTAAAAGCGTGCTTTCTGTTTGGCCGTATCCGTCCCGCACCTTAATGCCGAAGTGCTTTTGAAACACATCAATGACTTCACGGTTGAGCGGCTCGCCTGCGGAAACGGCACTGTGCAGGGCAGAAAGATCATAGCGGTCCAAGCCTTCAACCTTCGCCATTAAGCGGTATTCCGTCGGCGTACAGCAGAAGACATTGATTTTGTAGCGGTTTAAAAGTTCTAAATATTTTTCGGCTTTGAATCTGCCTTGATACACAAAACCTGTTGCTCCGCTTCCGAGTACCGCCAACAACGGACTCCACACCCATTTTTGCCAGCCTGGCGCAGCAGTCGCCCATACGGTATCCTGTTCAGAAATATCAAGCCAAGCGCCGGCTGATGTTTTTAAATGAGCAAATGCCCATCCATGTGTATGTACAACACCTTTCGGCTGTCCCGTTGTTCCGGAAGTATAAGACAAGAACGCCATATCTTCTCTTGTTGTATCAGCAGTTTGAAAACGGCTTCCATCCGCATCAATCGTTAATAGATTTTTCCATCCGGCATCATTTTCGCCAATAGACAGCTTAATCAGGCGGTCTGCAGTACTGACATCACGAAAAGCGCCAATAAATTCTGAATACACGATTGCACCTTTTACCTCAGCGTGTTCAATCCGATACTCAAGATCTTTCGCGCGAAGCATTTCTGAACAAGGAATAACGACCATCCCCGATTTCAGGATAGCCAGATAAACGGCATAGGCTTCGAGCACACGCGGCACCATTACAATCAGCTTGTCTCCTTTTTTAAATCCAAGATCCGCCAGAGCCGCACCGATTTTATTTGTTTCTTCCATAAGCTTTTCATACGACCATGCGTTTTGTTTGCCTGATTCATCCTCCCATAATAGGGCGGTTTTTTGTCCAGTTGCACTGAACTTTTCGATTTCATTAACTAAATTGTATTCCATTGGGGCAATTAAATCTTCTCGTTTCAACACGAACAACTCCTCACTTTCTCCACCCATTATACATAAATACATGCCGTTTCCGTAAGGATATGCCTAAAAACAAGCTCTATAAACATAGGTTTTTATAGGCCGCTGGTCCTTTTTTATAAAAAAACGAAAAAGAGTGGGGAAAAGCCCCACTCTTAAGCCATTATGTGAAATTGTCAATTAGAATTGTCCTCCGCCCATGTTTTGTTGAGCAAAAGATACAAGACGTTTTGTGATCTCTCCTCCAACAGAACCGTTAGCGCGAGAAGTTGTTTCTGCTCCAAGGTTTACACCGAATTCAGAAGCGATTTCTAATTTCATTTGGTCGATGGCTTGAGCAGCTCCTGGTACTAGGAGTTGGTTACTGCTGTTACCGTTTTGACTGTTTTGTGCCATGTGTCTCACCTCCTTGTGAGTATAGAATGTGTCAAAACACATGGCTTCATACAGAAAATCTTTGGTAATTGTATACAGGAGCCGGCTCTTAGTTAAAAGAGTTCTGCGAATTTATCGTTTGCTTCTTGTTCGCTATATAATGTCATCGTTTCAATGTGATCAACCGCCTCTTGAATCAGCGGTTCAAAATCCACAAAGCTCTCAAAGTGTTCGATTTTTTCTTTTTTCGGGCGTGTTTTCGGGCTTGGCGGCGTAAAGATCGTGCAGCAATCTTCAAATGGCTGGATGCTTGTTTCGTATGTGCCGATTTCCCGTGATTTTTCGATGATTTCTGTTTTATCCATGGCGATTAACGGACGCAGAATCGGTGTAGACGTAACCGCATTAATCGCGTACATGCTTTCAAGCGTCTGGCTCGCTACCTGCCCGAGGCTTTCCCCCGTAATAATCGCGAGCCCGTTTCTTTTTTCTCTGATTCTGTCGGCAATTTGAAGCATTAAGCGGCGGGTTGCCGTCATCGTATAGTTTTCAGGAATTTGTTTTTGGATCAGCTCTTGCGTCTTTGTAAACGGGACGATATGAAGCGTCATGCTTCCCCCGAAGCGAGAAAGACACTTCGCTAAGTCCATCACTTTTTGTTTCGCACGTTCGCTTGTGTATGGCGGGCTGAAGAAATGGACAGCTTCTACTGAGAGTCCTCTTTTCATAGCGTAAAAACCGGCTACCGGGCTGTCAAAGCCGCCGGAAAGCATCAGCATTGCTTTCCCCGCCGAACCGACCGGAAGACCGCCGGCGCCTTTTTCATTGCGAATCGTCAAAAAGGTTGCTTCCTCCCTGATTTCAATTCTGAGCGGAATGTCTGGATTGCGGACATCAACTGTCAGCCCTTCTGTATTTCGCAAAATATGGCCGCCGATTTCAGCGTTCATTTCATTTGTATCTAATTCAAACTGTTTATGCGCTCTCTTTGTCGCGACTTTAAATGTATCTCCAGGCTGATATTGATCCTTGATCGCCTGCAGGGCAGTTGTCTTAATATCATCAAGACGGCTCTCACACTTAATAGCCAGGCTGAAGCTTTGAATGCCAAACACTTGTTTCAAGTGAGGAAAAAGAGCCTCAGGGTCCACTCCATTTAATGTAATTGTCATACGATCCCGATTAGAAAAGTATTTTAATGTTGGATAGTCTTTTAGGACAAGCCTGACGTTTTGCTTTAAGCGTTCAATAAAACTTTTTCTGTTTTTTCCTTTGGTTGATATCTCCCCAAAACGAATTAATATATGATCGTAATTCATGTTCTACCTCATCATTTTTTTTAGTTTTTTGATGCCAGGCACAAGCGCGTTCATAAATGGCTCTGTCACATCGCTTGTCTGGCTGTAGTTTAAGCTGATTCTGATGCTGCTTCCGGCGATCTGCTCTCCCTTGCCCATCTGTAACAGGACTTTGCTCGGTTTATGTTCCTTTGCCGAGCAGGCTGATGTCGTTGAAACGAATATATCCTTTTCCTCCAGCATGTGCAAAAGCACCTCCGCTTTTATGCCCGGCACAGAAAAATTAATGATATGCGGGGCGCTATTGCTTTGAGGAGTATTTAAGACAACACCGTCTGAATCACTCAGCTTTTTCATAAACAATTCCTTTGCGGCCACCATTCTTTCAAGGTGATGATGATAATCATCAGCCGCAAGATTGATGGCTTTGGCTAGTGAAACCGCACCTGCTGTATGCTCGGTTCCTGCACGTATGCCTTTTTGCTGAGTGCCGCCTGTTATCAGCGGGATAAGACGCGTTCCTTCCTTTACAAAAAGTGCACCTGTCCCCTTCAGTCCGTGGAATTTATGGCCGGATATTGAACAAAGATCAATGCCGGCATTCTCAATCGCCAAAGGAACTTTAAAGATGCCTTGCACATAATCAACGTGAAACAGAATGTTCGGATACTGCTTCAGCACTTCCCCGGCCTCTTCAATCGGCTGCACGGAGCCAACTTCATTGTTTACATGCATCATGCTGACAAGCACGGTATCCGGCCGAATCGCATCTTTCAGCTCCTTAATGGAAACAAATCCATCTTCATTTACTGAAAGATAAGTTACTTCAAACCCGAATAGCTCTGTCAGCTGCTCCAAAGATTCAGTAACGGACGGATGTTCAATAGAAGTGGCAATGATATGTTTGCCTGTTTTTATCTTTGACAAAGCGGCTCCTTTTAAAGCCACATTATTAGCTTCTGTAGCACCTGACGTAAATACAATATCATAATTCTTTAGGCCCAAGGCTCTTTTTATTTGATTTTTGGCTGCCTGAAGCAGCTGTTCTGTTTCGGCTCCATATCGGTGCAAAGATGAAGGATTGCCAAAATATCGGCTGCTAGTCTGTTCATAAACGTTCAAGACTTCATGATTAGGTTTGGTCGTTGAACTATTATCTAAATATATCATCTTTTTTTACTCCTTTATGAAAGCGGTACAAGGTATGATATTTATGTTACCATAACAAAATTTAATAGAAAATTACAAAAAGCTAGTATTGACTTCTAAATTTTTTACCATATAATAAGATTTGTTCGTTTCGTCATATTATCTGACAATTAATTGACAGAATATTTTAACATAATTATTAGGAGGATTTTCATGAAACACTCACTGCCTGTCAAAGATACCATTATTATTGGTTTCATGCTATTTGCGCTATTCTTTGGAGCAGGAAATATGATTTATCCGCCGGAACTTGGACAAGCAGCCGGACATAATGTCTGGAAAGCCATCGGCGGATTTTTACTGACCGGGGTAGGCCTGCCTCTTCTCGGAATTATTGCTATTGCATTAACCGGTAAGGATGCTAAAGGACTTGCTGATAAAGCTCACCCTGCATTCGGTACAGTATTTACCGTTGTACTTTATTTATCAATCGGACCATTATTCGCCATCCCAAGAACAGGAACCGTTTCTTATGAAATTGGTGCAGTTCCGTTTCTGACTGGCGTTCCTGAAAGACTGTCTTTATTAATTTTTACAATTATCTTTTTCGGCATTACTTACTATTTAGCGCTAAACCCAACCAAAGTCGTGGATCGAATTGGAAAAATTCTCACGCCTATTAAATTTACAATTATCTTAGTGATTGTTCTCAAAGCGATTATCACGCCAATGGGCGGTTTGGGCGCAGTTACAGAAGCATATACAGGTACACCGGTATTTAAAGGATTTTTGGAAGGCTACAAAACAATGGACGCGCTTGCTTCCATCGTATTTGGTGTTGTCGTTGTAAATGCTGTGAAAAGCAGAGGCGTTACACAATCAAAAGCTCTTGCCGCAGCCTGTATTAAAGCCGGAATAATTGCTGCATTAGGGCTGACATTCATTTATGTTTCTCTGGCTTACCTAGGTGCAACAAGCACGAACGCAATCGGACCTGTTGGTGAAGGAGCTAAAATACTATCAGCGTCGTCCCATTATTTATTCGGTTCATTGGGAAATATCGTACTTGGGTCAGCTATCACAGTCGCGTGTTTAACTACAAGCGTTGGGCTTGTCACTTCCTGCGGCACGTATTTTTCAAAGCTCATCCCTGCACTATCATATAAAGTTGTCGTTACCATTGTCACTTTATTCAGCCTGATTATCTCTAATTTCGGGCTTGCTCAAATTATCGCTTTTTCAGTTCCTATTTTATCAGCTATTTATCCGCTTGCCATTGTCATTATCGTTCTTTCATTTATTGATAAGCTCTTTAAAGAAAGACGTGAAGTTTACATTGCATGTTTAATCGGCACAGGATTATTCAGTATTTTAGACGGTATTAAAGCAGCCGGTTTTTCGCTCGGAGCTCTAAATACGTTTTTAAATGAGAATCTCCCGCTATACAGCCTTGGTATTGGGTGGGTAATTCCTGGAATTATCGGAGCAATTATCGGCTATATTCTTACCTTTTTCATCGGTACACCCAAACAACAGCTTAAAGAAATAAGTTAATATCATGGTCGCCTGCGTTACTGCGCAGGCGTTTTTTTAATAAAAAAGAGCCCGCTCATCAACTGCGGGCTCTTTTTACGATCTGAATGTTAAGCGGATAAATCAGCTTTTATTTTTTTTACAGCGCCTGGCGCAGCTTTCTCTACAGCTGCAGCCGCAATTTCATAGGACTGTTCATAATCATAAGCGTAAAACCGTCTTTCCGCTTCTTTCAGCTGTTCAGATAAAATATGGTTCTGGCTTCTGAATCGGTTTCCGAACTGAATGATTTTTTCAATCAGCATAACCTGCTCTACCAATTCCTCTGATTCCCGGCTTGCCCTGTTCACGATATCTTCCGCTTCTTGCAGATGGGCTCCGGCTTCTTCCATATTTAAAGGAATTTCGTTTAATTGATTGACCGTCTCTTGAATGTGATGATGCGCGTTTTCCAGCATCTCTTGAATATGGCTCGGGATGCCCGGGATGTTGCTTATCTTCAGCAGTCTTGCAGTTTCAGAAATGGTTTTTTTCAGATTGCTGAGCGTCTCTCTCGCCTGCAGTTCTTCTTTTCTAAGAGCCTGCAGCTTTTCACGATAATCCGCATGGTCTTTTTTCACTTCTTCAATTTGCTTCTCAATTGATGCGACCTCTTCAACTAAAAGAGAGTAGGCGACATGCTCTGCATCCAGCTTATCTTTTACTGACGCAAGCAGCTTACCGACTTCATCAATGCGCTTTTCAAAGGCCTGCTGTTTGCCTAGCTCACCTGCTGTCAGTCTATAGCTTTCCTTCACCAGTTCAGTTTCCGCCTTTGTCTGCTCCTTCTCTTCTTTCAGCTTATCGTAAGCAATGATCAGCTCAGGCATTTTGCTTAACACAGATTGGCCTGCTTCAACTTCACCCTCGAGCTGCTGGTAAACAGATTGAATATTTTCGTCTATGAGCTGCAGTATGGCAGAGGCTTCATCAATATCCAGCTCAGTCATCAAAACATGTTCTGCCCGTTTCAGCTGATTTGACAGGTTTTCCAGTTCCTTATCAATCTGGATATGCTCAAGCTTATACCCTTTCTCTTTCATTTCGCGATATCCGTCTTTGAGCTTTGCAATCTGGCCCGGCAACGTCTGCTTGCAGTCGGCTAACAGTTTCGGCACATCATCTATGTACGACTGAAGCCTTTCAAGATTGCGATCCTGCTCAAGGAGAACTTTTCTTGCAGTAATGTAGTTCCCGCCCTCTGTCTCTTCTTCAAACTGTTTGATCCCGCTCCAGATCTCGTCAAGATCTGCTTCAAGGCTGTCATAAAGCTCTCCGTAAAGGTGGCTGTATGCCAGCAGGTTTTTTCGGGACTTTGAGTAGCGTTCTCTTACTTGTTCAATCTCTTCGCGGCTCTTTTCTTCACTTGTGACGAGATTGCTAATTTCCCGGAGTATCTTTTCAATGTTCGATTCCGCCGCTGTCAGGAGATCGTCGATATGAACGAGCACTTGATTGGCTTTTTTAAACCGGTATTTGTCCGCGCATTCTTCGGCATCATAAAGGAGCTCTTCAACTTTCGGCATATGGGCAGTGACAATCTCATCCCATTCTTCACGCCATTTCTCAAAGAACTCTTCTGTCTGCCCCGTCATTTTCAGATGTTTAATTTTGGACATTTCTTCCACTATCGATCGATTGAGAATTTCAATCTTCCAAGATTCCAAACGATCAATTTCCGTGTAGATTTTTTTCCTGAAAAAGTAGCCCGCTGCAAACAGCGCGAGCAGTACAATTAATAATCCAATGACAAACTCCATAATGAGCCCCCTTGCTGTTAACCTTAATCTGTCAGGGTGTTTTATTTATTCAGAAAGATTTCAGGATATGTATTGAGAAAAACTGTCGTTTTCATTGTTATTATGATACCATGTAACCAACATTTTTTGAGCAGAAATCAAAAACTTTTTGTGCAAAATCGGCAGGATTTGACTATTTTTTCACGGGGTGACACCAATGCTAAAGCGAGACGGACATATTCACACACCATTTTGCCCTCACGGAACAACAGACACACTCAGGCAATATGCGGAGGAAGCGATAAAAAAAGGCTTTCAATCGATTACGTTTACAGAGCACGCTCCTTTGCCTCCCTCTTTTACCGACCCGACACCGCAAAAAGACAGCGCGATGGCGCAAGCCTCTTTGGAACACTATATTAATGAAATTTCCGGTTTAAAAAGAGAATATCGCGGACAGCTTGACATACGGACCGGGCTCGAGGTCGACTATATCGCTGAATACGAAGGTGAAATCAAATCGTTTCTGGATGCATACGGCCCATTTTTAGATGACAGCATCTTATCCGTTCATTTTTTGCGCACGGGCTCGTCCTATCTGTGCCTCGACTATGATGAGCATACATTTAAAGAGCTGATCTCAGAGTGCGGAAGCATCGAAGCTGTATATGAACTGTATTACCGCAGCATTTATTCTTCTATTGTAGCATCTCTCGGCACCTATAAGCCAAAAAGAGTCGGTCACATCACACTCGTCAAAAAATTCATCAGGCTGTTTCCTTATAAAATGTCCGATCATATTCGCAGACTTGTTTCTGAGTGCCTGAACGCTGTCGAGGAAAATGGCATGGAACTTGACTTTAATACATCAGGTCTAAGAAAAACATACGCGGGGGATATTTATCTGGAGGACTGGATGATTGAGGCGGCGAAGCAAAAAAATATCCCGCTTGTGTTCGGGTCTGATGCCCATCAAGCGGGTGATGTCGGATACGCGTATGTGAAGTTTACTGAACTGCGCTAATTTGTGACCGCATGTCTCCTGTCCGGAATACGCTTCTGATCCAAATCTTGATTTCTTCAAAATACATTTTATAAAAGTACGGCTCGTGCGGCTGCATATAGAGCACTTCTGAAATGTATTGAGGCTGGAGATAGGGCATCATCAAGAGAGATTTTAATTGAAGAATAAAATGAGGCAGCGGCAGCGTTAAATGTTCTCGCTGTTTTTCTCCTTCCTCAATAATCAGCTGGAAGATATACTTTTCCTTCATCAGGTACGTCGACATAATCTCTCTTATTAAAGTCGAATCAATGGTGACTTCCCGGTAGACAAACCGAGTTAATTGACGATTGTTATGCTGATAGGATAAAATATCGAAAACCAATTGGAGAAGCTGTTCCTGCGTGCTTTGAAAAGAAATGTTGCCTGCCGCTGTTTCAAGTGTTTTATTGTAGCCTTCGTAAAACTCTGAAACTAAGTGTTCCATCAAGCCTCCTTTGCCTTTAAAATAGTAGGAGATGTGCGCAACATTTACATCAGCTGACTTTGCGATTTCACGGACAGATGTGCCAGAAAATCCTTTTTGGTTAAAGAGCATGACAGCAGATTCAATAATTTTGTCTTTGGTGCTTACTTTCATACCGGCTCACTCCTTCCTCTTGTTACAAATTCAAGGAGAAGACCGGCTGTTCCTGTAAGAACTTATCGACAAATGCCGGCAGAAAAGCCGGGATTTTGTTTTATATTATAGAAAAAGTGAGGGTTTTCCATGTTTCATGTCGAACAACAATCCGGAGATAAAGAAAAAGACTATCAGCTTCTTCTAAAACAGCTCGAAGCCATAACAGAAGATGAAACAGATCAAATTGCAAACTACGCAAATGCGTCAGCACTGCTTTATCATTCATTGCCTGAGGTCAACTGGGCCGGTTTCTATTTTGCTAAGGAAGGGGAAGGACAGCTTGTGTTAGGGCCGTTTCAAGGTCTGCCGGCATGTGTCCGTATTCCTTTCGGTAAAGGCGTTTGCGGAACAGCATACGCAAACGGAAAAGTGGAGCGAGTTGCAGATGTAAACGCATTTCCGGGACATATTGCCTGTGATGCAGCATCTCAATCAGAAATTGTGCTTCCGATTCATGTAGACGGGAACCTAGTCGGCGTCTTGGACATTGACAGCCCTGTCAAGAACCGATTTGATGAGATCGATGAAAAGTATCTTTCACAATTTGTAAAAACCCTTGAAAAAGCTTTAGTGTAATGCATACAACAAAAGCCCAAAACATGTAGCGCTTTGGGCTTTTTTCATTTTTTTATCGACTCGTGAATCATCAAACGGTTTTTCCCGCTGCGTTTTGCGGTGTAAAGCGCTTCGTCGGCCTCGTGAACAAGTTCCTTCAAGGACTTTTTCGATGCTGAATCCCAGCAAGAGATCCCGCATGAAATCGTCACCTCAGGCTTTGTGCTTTTTCTCACTGCACAAACAAGCCTTTCGGTAATCCGTTTCCCGACGGCTACTGTCACATTCGGAAGGTAAACCGCCAGCTCCTCGCCCCCCCAGCGTGCGCCAACATCATGTTTTCGGATATTGCTTTTGATGACAGAAGCGACCTGTATTAAAATCTCGTCCCCTGTCTGATGTCCGTACGTATCATTTACATTTTTAAAATTATCAATATCAACAAGAATAAACACGCCTTTTTGATGAATTTTCATGCTGTATTGGATTTTTTCATCTAAATAGACTCTTGAATACAGCTCTGTCAGCTGATCCGTTTTCACAAGATGCTCAAGGCGGTCGCGAAGCATCGAATTGGTCACAGCCAGCGTGGCGTGATGAATCAGCGCTTGGAACAGCTTGTACATTTCAAAGGTAAAAGCGTACATTTCCTTTTTCAGCAAAACGGCAAATCCCAGGAGCCGGTCATTCTCAATCATCGGAACAGCCATAAGCGAACCGTATCCGGCTTTTCCGAAAACAGACTGTCCATTTCCGATAAAAACACCCTTTTCTCCTTCGTACAGTTTTTCCTTTATTTCATTATATATATCAGACGACTTCGTTTCTTTAAAAAATGCTGTGCTCCCGGGAAGCAGTGTCTGCTGTTCAAAATGGTCAATATGGAAAAAACCCACTTCTTCAGCATGAAATGATTCAGCCATTCTCACAGCAAGATCGTTCATCGTATCCGTCAGCGTCAGCCGCTGGTTAAGACGGCGCGTTGTTTCATTAATTAATTCCAAGTTTGCAATACTTGTTTTGGATTGTTCATAGAGCTGGGCATTTTCAAACGCCTTTCCCGCCGCATTTGCTATCAGTGACATTTCATCAAGGTACGCGTCGGTAAGGGGGCTGTCTCCCGCCCCATCTGCCATCAGAACGCCGTACGTTCCCTGCTGCCCTTTAATTGGAATGTAAGCGGTCGTTTCATTTTTCCGCAAAATGTCCCCGGATAGATAGACTTTAAGCGCAAAGGAATCGGCATCCTCCCCTTCCATATACAGCTCTGTTGCAGGAACACCTAAACATTGGTCCTGATCATGGGAAATAAACAGAGAAAATTGAAACAGAGGAAACGTGGTGTGTAAGCTTTCAAGAAGCTTCTTCAGCACTTCCGTCTGATCGAGCAGCGAATGGAACAGTTCGGTCATCTTGTATATCTTTTTTTGATAGACTGTTTTGATATAAAGTCTTTCCTGTTTCATTGACTGATTCAAAAAAGAAGAAATCAAATCCGGAAGCTCTTCCGGAAACACTCCGTCCTGCCTGCATGTTAAATGAAAGCTCCTGCCGGAGACATGATCTTCAATAACAAAAAATGAGGCATTTATTTTCAATGCGGAAAAATGCACTTCCTCCTGTGCCATTTGTGCCATGTGATCAGATGGAGAAGGTAAAAGGGATACGCAAAGTGATGGAAAATATGTTTGAATAGCCGAAGTCAGCCATAAAAGAGAGTCGGTGAATGAGACCTTTTCAGATTTGGCTAATAAAAAATCGAGCATATGATAACGAAAGGCGGGTAATTGATCTTTTGTTTCTTCTATCATGTTTTATCACCTAAAAAGTTTACCACTAATTTTTGTTTATTATATCACAACAGCGAAGCAATAATGAACGAATGGTTGACTTCAAAACAAATAAATTATATAATGACCTTTGTGTGAAATATTGCAGCCTTTTTGTTCAGCTTCTATGTTTTCATTTTGTTCCTTATCAATAAGGTGTATCGTGTAACTCTCTGCTGCTGGAGCGAGGATACATGAAAACAAAATGTGCATGGTCGAATAGAACAGACGGTTTTTATTTTCCACAAAATAAAACCAAAGGAGGAGTCACATTATGGCTCGCTATACAGGTCCATCTTGGAAACTGTCCCGCCGTCTAGGAATCTCTCTTAGCGGAACAGGAAAAGAATTAGAAAAACGCCCTTACGCTCCAGGTCCACACGGCCCAGGACAACGTAAAAAATTATCAGAATACGGTTTGCAATTGCAAGAAAAGCAAAAGCTTCGTCACATGTACGGTGTAAACGAACGTCAATTCCGCACACTGTTTGACAAAGCTGGCAAACTAGCTGGTAAACACGGTGAAAACTTCATGATTCTTTTAGATTCCCGTCTTGATAACGTTGTGTACAAGCTAGGTTTAGCGCGTACTCGCCGTCAAGCTCGCCAATTGGTTAACCACGGTCACATTACTGTAGACGGAAGCCGCGTTGACATCCCGTCTTACCAAGTAAAAGCTGGTCAAACAATCGGTGTTCGCGAAAAATCAAGAAACCTTTCAATCATCAAAGAATCAGTTGAAGTAAACAACTTCGTTCCTGAATACCTTACTTTCGATGCTGAAAAGCTTGAAGGTACATTCACTCGTCTTCCAGAGCGTTCTGAACTTGCTCCGGAAATTAACGAAGCGCTTATCGTTGAGTTCTACTCTCGTTAATCGTTTAAAAACCCCCTGCCGCTATGCGGTCGGGGGGTTTTTTTCGTCTGCTTCTTCTACCGTTTCCTGCTGGACAACACTTTCTTTGGCCTGCTGCTCCCAATAATCCCGCTGCATTCTTTCTTTGGCGATCGTACACATGAGATTCACGGTGAGCTTTCCCTCCTATTGAAAAGGTGGTGAATGGTCGTGTTTGCCCTATCTAATATACTCTTTCCCTCAAATTCCTATGCACTAAACCAAAAACATCCTTTGCCAATTAAGCAAAGGATGTTTTTTTCTTATTTATACGTGACAAGGAAGTATTTTTTCTTTCCGCGGCGAAGCACAGTAAACTGATCTTCAATGCGGTCTTCAGCAGATAAGATATAGTCAATTTCTATCTGGCGTTCACCGTTAATGTAAACGGCTCCGTTTTTAATATCTTCACGGGCTTGTCGTTTAGACGGTGACAGTTTCGATTCAACCAGCACATCTACGAGTGACAGTTCTTCAGCGCTGTCTTTTTCGAGAGAAGGCACATCTTTAAAACCGATTTTTACGTCTTGGGCAGAAAGCTCTTTAATATTGCCGCTGAACAATGCTTGGGAAATATTAATCGCTTGCTCCAGTGCCTCGCGTCCGTGAACGAGCGCTGTCACTTCTTCTGCTAGGCGTTTTTGCGCTTCACGCTTTTCAGGCGCTGTTTCAGTTTTTTCAGCGTATTCTTCGATTTCTTCTTTTGAAAGGAACGTAAAATATTTTAAGTATTTCACAACATCACGGTCATCTGTATTGATCCAGAATTGGTAGAATTCATATGGAGACGTTTTTTCTTTATCTAGCCAAATTGCGCCGCCTTCGGTTTTTCCGAATTTTGTGCCGTCCGCTTTCGTTACAAGCGGAATGGTAAGACCAAACGCTTTTGCTCCTTCTTCTTCAGATTTTCTGATCAGCTCAAGGCCAGCTGTGATGTTGCCCCATTGATCGCTTCCGCCGATTTGCAGCTTACAGTTTTTCTCTCTGTACAGGTTTAAGAAATCATAAGATTGAAGAATCATGTAGCTGAATTCTGTGTAAGAGATGCCGGATTCGATTCTGGAGCTGACTGTATCTTTTGCCAGCATGTAATTGATGCCGAAGTTTTTGCCGACGTCACGAAGGAAGTCGATCACATTCATGTTTCCGATCCAGTCGTAGTTGTTTGCCATAACAGCCGGGTTTTCTGCTGAATCAAAATCAAGAAATCTTGAAAGCTGATGTTTGATTTTTTGCGACCATTCGACAACGATATCAGCCGTGTTTAACGTACGCTCTGCTTTTTTTCCGCTCGGATCGCCGATTAAACCCGTCGCGCCGCCCACAAGCGCAATCGGATGGTGCCCCGCAAGCTGAAAACGGCGGAGTGTTAAAATTGGCAGCAGGTGCCCGATATGCAAGCTGTCCGCTGTCGGATCAAAGCCTGAGTACAGGCGGATTTTTTCTTCGTTCAGCTGTTTGTTCAGTCCTTCTTCATCCGTCATTTGCTGAATCAATCCGCGGAAGGATAAGTCTTCAAGTAAGTTTGTCATGAGATAAGGCTCCTTTTTTAATAAAATAAAAACGCCCCTTCGTGTAAACGAAGGGACGATTGATTATCGCGGTACCACCCTACTAATAAGAGCATACATACAGCTTTTTGCTCTTATCACTTTGCCTGATAACGGATCAGGTCCGTTCTTTCACTACTGAAAGCCTGAGCGGCTTTGTTTGCAAAAGCGGTTCATGAGTGTATTCGATATATCCGTCTGTGCTGATTTTCACCGGCCATCAGCTCTCTGGAACGTAAGGATATTCTACTTGTCTCAATCTTTACCTTTTCATATGAAGCTATATCATTTTTAACATAAATAAAATCCCGTGTCAACGGCGCCTTTTAATCCTCCATCGTTGACAGGTCTCCGGCCGGAAGATTCAGTTCCCACGCCTTCAGCACACGTCTCATGATCTTACCGCTCCGTGTTTTTGGAAGCTTATCCTTAAATTCAATTTCACGCGGAGCAGCATGGGCTGCAAGACCTTGTTTGACAAATTGACGGATTTCTTCCTTCAGTTTATCAGACGGCTCAAACCCTTCTCTGAGAGCGATAAAGGCTTTAATGATCTCCCCGCGCACCGGATCAGGTTTACCAATGACCCCCGCCTCCGCAATTGCCGGATGTTCGACAAGCTTGCTTTCCACTTCAAATGGCCCGACGCGCTCACCGGAGGTCATGATGACATCGTCCACTCTGCCTTGGAACCAAAAGTACCCTTCATCATCCATGTAGGCAGAATCGCCCGACACATACCATCCGCCCGGCATAAAATAAGATTCGTATTTTTCAGGGTTGTTCCAAATCGTGTGCATCATAGATGGCCAGCCCTTTTTGATGGCGAGGTTCCCCATTCGATACGGCGGAAGCTCGTTCCCCTGATTGTCAACGATTGCTGCTTCTACACCGGGAATCGGTTTTCCCATCGAGCCTGGTTTTATATTCATGCAAGGATAGTTGCAGATCAGCTGTCCGCCCGTTTCTGTCATCCACCATGTATCATGAATCCGTTGGTTAAAGACTTTATGCCCCCATCTGATCACTTCCGGATTTAAAGGTTCACCGACACTCAGCACATGGCGGAGTGAAGTCAGATCATATTTGGCAGCCATATCATCTCCGGCTCCCATCAGCATTCGAAAGGCAGTCGGCGCGCTGTACCAGACGTTTACGCCAAGCTGCTCAATCGTGCCATACCAGCTTTCCGGGCTGAATCGTCCGCCGACAATCACATTTGTCGCTCCGTTCAGCCACGGCGCAAAAATCCCGTACACCGTTCCAGTCACCCAGCCTGGGTCGGCCGTGCACCAATAAATGTCCTCTTCCTTTAAATCAAGGACCCATTTTCCTGTCTGATACTGCTGAACCATTGCCTCATGGACATGAAGCACACCCTTTGGCGTACCCGTAGATCCTGATGTATAGTGAAGCAAATAGCCGTCTTTTTTGTCCATCCATTCAATGTCCAGTCTTGTGCTCTCATGCTTAGCCACTTCATCATAATGAATGATGTTTGCTCCGCTCTTTTCAGCCTGGCCGCCGACTATGAATATACGCTGTAAATCAGGGAGCTTTTCAACCGGAATCCTTTCCAAAAGCTCAGGCGTCGTGACAACAACCTTTGCCTCGCTGTTTTGAAGCCGGTCCTTAACAGCCCCCTCCATAAACGCTTCAAATAACGGCCCGGCGATTGCGCCGATTTTGATGGCACCTAGCATAATAAAATAAAGCTCGGGTGATCTCGGCATAAAAATAAAAACGCGGTCCCCTTTTTCCACATTTCCATACCGTCTCAGCACATTCCCGGCTCTGTTTGTTTCTTCTTTCATTTCTTTAAATGTGTATTTTTCATCCCGTTTTGCGTCCTTATAATAAAGCGCAACTTTGTTTTTTCGAAAAGATTCGGCATGACGGTCTATCGTTTCATAAGCCGCATTCAATTTCCCTGTCTTATGCCAAGAGAAATGTTTCTCTGCTTCGGACCAATCAAATTGCCGATACGTTTCTTCATAGTTTTTTAAATTATGATCCCCCTCTATCGCTGGCAACGCTTTCAAATTCATGTCCAAACATCCCCCTTTGCTGAAGTTGTCACATTTATTATAGTATATATTCATATTCTTCTCAATTTTTAAAATATAAACCATGTTGAAAACGCTTTATATTTTGTTATTCTTAAAGGAGGCATGTATTTTTTATAGAAATTGATGGGACGGTGAATCAGTGGAACATCATAAAACATATTACTCTGCAAACATCAAAACAGCAACCGGCTCCTTACTGATAGAAGGCCCTGTCTCTCCAGAGGAATTGGCAGGTTATGAGTTTCATAAGGATTTGACCGCATTTCGGCCGCCCCGGGAACAGCATGAAGCATTAGTCGATATTGCTGGCCTTCCTGAGGGACGCATTATCATTGCCAGAGACGGCCAAACCATTGTCGGCTATGTGACGTATTTATACCCTGATCCGCTCGAAAGGTGGTCAGAAGGAAATATGGAGGATTTGCTTGAGCTCGGAGCCATTGAGGTGGCGCCGGCATACCGGGGATGTTCTGTCGGAAAAACGCTTCTGACCGTCAGCATGATGGACGAACAAATGGAGAACTACATTGTGATGACGACAGAGTACTACTGGCATTGGGATTTAAAAGGGATGAAAAAAGATGTGTGGGAGTACAGAAAGATCATGGAGAAAATGATGAACGCAGGCGGATTGGTCTGGTTTGCAACCGACGAGCCCGAAATCAGCTCCCATCCTGCGAACTGCCTGATGGCGCGCATCGGAAAAAACGTCAGCCAGGAATCAATTGAACAATTTGACAGGCTCCGTTTTTATCATCGTTATATGTATTAACTGACACAGACAAAGGGGAAAAGATAATGATTGTTGAGCAAATCATGAAAAAGGATGTCATCACATTAACGAAAACGGATACGCTTGAAACGGCAATACACAAGCTGAAAGAATTTCATATCAGGCATTTGCCTGTTATTAACGAAGACCGCCATGTAATTGGGATGATTACAGACAGAGATATGAAACAGGCCAGCCCAGCATTTTTGAAGAAAGCAAACGCAGCCGTTTTCTCACACGAAGCGTTGAATCAATTATGAAAAAAGACGTAGTATGCGCCCATCCGCTTGATTTTGTTGAAGAAATATCAGCAGTCTTCTACGAGCATGGCATTGGCTGCCTTCCTGTCGTGCACCATCAAAAATTAATCGGCATTCTGACAAAAACCGATTTGCTGCGGACTTTTGTAAAGCTGACAGGCGCTGACCAGCCCGGATCGCAGATTGAGATAAAAGTAAATGACATCACAAAAAGCCTCGCCGATATCAGCAGCCTCTGCCAAAGACTTCAGGTAAAAATACTGAGCGTTCTTGTCTATCCTCATGACGATTCCGGCGCAAAGGTGCTTGTATTCCGTGTCAAGACGATGAATCCGCTGCCGTTTTTGCAGGAATTGCAAAAAAACGGGCATCTCATCGTATGGCCGTCAGAGCATAGGGATCAGCTATGAGGGATAGTGTGTTCATTTATTCTCCCTCTTATCAGACCTATATGTTTCACCAGGAGCACCCCTTTAACCAGCAGCGTGTTCTCCTGACATATGATTTGCTCAAATTAATGGATGCCTTTGACGAGGGAGATATCGTCAGTCCGCGGCTTGCGGCGGAAGATGAGCTGGCTCTCGTTCATACGGACGATTATATCCAGGCAGTAAAGCTTGCCGGCGCCGGAAAACTTCCAGCCGAAGAAGGGGAAAGCTATGGGCTCGGTACGGAAGATACACCTGTCTTTGCAGGCATGCATGAAGCGGCCTCACTATTAGTCGGCGGCACCTTAACGGCTGCGGATTATGTCATGTCAGGGCAAGCACTGCATGCTGCCAACCTTGGGGGAGGCTTGCACCATGGGTTTCGTGGAAGGGCTTCAGGATTTTGCATATACAACGACAGCGCTGTAGCGATTCAATATATTCAGAAAAAATATCAAGCCAGGGTGCTGTATATTGATACGGACGCCCATCACGGAGACGGTGTGCAATTTGCATTTTATGATAACCCCAACGTATGCACCCTGTCTATTCATGAAACGGGACGGTATTTATTCCCCGGAACCGGTCAGATTCAGGAAAAAGGCAGCGGAAAAGGCTACGGATATTCCTTTAATATCCCGCTTGATGCTTTTACGGAGGATGATTCATTTATTGAAGCCTACCAGACAGCAGCTTCAGAAATCGCCGCTTATTTTCAGCCGGATGTGATTATCAGCCAAAATGGCGCTGATGCCCATTACTACGATCCGCTGACTCATTTGTCGGCAACGATTTCCATTTACAATGAAATTCCGCGGCTTGCTCACGCACTAGCGCATCAATATTGCGGCGGAAGATGGATCGCCGTCGGAGGAGGCGGATATGATATTTGGCGAGTGGTGCCCCGTGCCTGGGCCCGAGTATGGCTTGAAATGAAAGGAATCGATCCGGGACATGACATACCACCTGAATGGATCGCAAAATGGCAAAAGCAATGCCCAGTCACCCTTCCGTCCAGCTGGAGCGATCCCGCCGATTTATATCCGCCGATTCCACGCAAGCCAGAAATTACAGAAAAAAATGCCCAAACAGTCAGCAAAGCGTTATATTCGATACGATCAGAGCGCCAGGAAAAAACAAAATAAAAAAACGACCTTCACGAAGAGGTCGTTTTTTATTTTTTGATGACGATTTCCACACGCCGGTTTTCCTTCATATGCTCATTTGTTTTGTTATCTTTTACAGGCTTTGTATCCGCATATCCAACAGCGATAAACCGTTTCGACGGGAGTTCCTCTTTTGATGTGAAGTATTGAATGACCCCGCTTGCCCGTGCTGCGGATAGCTCCCAGTTGGACGGATACCTGTACGTTGAGATATTTCGGCTGTCTGTATGGCCCTCCACCTGAATATCATTTGGAATAGTCTGAAGAAGAACTGCAATTTGGTGAAGAAGCGTTTCGGCATTATTCAACACGTCAGCCTCACCCGAATCAAATAGCACCGCTTCCTGAAGAACGAGCACGACCCCGCGTTCATCCCGCTTTGCTGTCATTTTTGACTTTAGCTGATGCTTTTGAATGTATGCATTTACTTTTTGCAGCAGTTGATCCTGCTGATTCTCTTGCTTTTTCGCATCGGCTGACGGCGTTTCTTTTTGATCGATGGCTGTTTGGTCTGGCTGAAGCCCGCTGCCATCCTTTTGGATCGAGTTCACCGCTGCTTTAAATTTTTGCAGATCAATCTGCGACATCGAAAAAAGTAAAATAAAGAACACAAGAATCAGCGTAATCAAATCTGTAAAGGTTACCATCCAGCCGGAGGATGACTGATTGTTTTTCCTGTTTCCATTCCTTCGTTCAAAGCGCTCTCTTCTAAGCTTCATGTACAGATCCCTTTTTTGTCTTGACTTGATTAGGCTGCTTCCGCCATTCTTCCCGAGAGCTGAAAACGACGAGCTGGCTTTCCAGATTGCGCGGATTTTTTCCGGATTGTATCCCGATAATGCCTTCCACCATTACCTGTTTGATGAAGATTTCACTTTCTGTTTTTTCTTCAAGCTTGGCCGCAATCGGATTAAATACCATGTTTGCCAGCAATGAACCGTATAAGGTCGTCAAAAGTGCAACGGCCATATTGGGTCCAAGCATATCAGGGTCATTTAAATTTTTGAGCATCAGCACCAGCCCGACTAGTGTCCCGATCATGCCCCATGCCGGAGCGAATTCTCCCGCTTTTTCAAAAACGCGGCGCCCTTTGCGGTGCCGTTCCTCCATTGCTGCAATTTCTGAATCCATGACAAGCCGAATCGTTTCTTCATCCCAGCCGTCAACCGCCAGAAGCAGCCCTTTTTTCAAGAATGGGTCTCTGATTTCTCTAGTCTGGTCATCCAATGATAAAAGCCCATGTTTTCGCGCATGGTCGGAAAGGGAAACGAAGGTTTTCACAAGGTCCTTTACATTGTCTTCCTGGCGGATAAATGCCTGCTTTAACACAGTTGGCGTTTTTTTCAGCTCCCTCGGCGGAAAACTGATAAAAACCGCGGCGCAAAGCCCTCCTGTTACGATAAAGAAAGAAGTCAGATCTAGAAAAGAGCGGAAACCGCTTACTCCCGATCCGGAAATAATTCCAATTACAATAATAATCGTTCCTAACACAAAACCAACAGGTGTAAGATAATCAAAACGTTTCATCATTTCTCCTCACTCATACGAAAAAAGCAAGAATTCACCTTAGAGGTGAAGCTTGCTTTCTTGTTTTTCTTATGACTTGGTTGACTGTCTTAACTCTATACGATGCGGCAATTCGACAATATGCTCTTCCACCGGCTCTTTATTCATGAGCTTTGTCAGCAGTCTCATCGCAACCGCGCCAATATCATATGTCGGCTGAACTACTGTTGAAAGCTGCGGTCGAACCATCAAGCTTAATCTCGTATTATCAAAGCCGATAATGTCGAGATCCTCAGGAATGGACAAGCCTTGATCCTGTGCGGCATGTATAATGCCGAGCGCCATTTCATCAGTTGCAGAAAGAATCGCTGTCGGCTTTTTGTCCAGGCTCATGAGATGCTGAAGCGCCTCAAGTCCGGAATCATACGTGTAATCACCTTCAGCGACAAATTGTTCATTAAACGGAAGATTCGCCTCTTCAAGCGCCCGTTTGTAGCCTTGCAGTTTCTTTGAGCGGTTGATCGGTTCTGTCATCGGGCCAGAAACAAATGCAATATCAGTGTGCCCCTTATCAACCAAAAGCTTCACCGCGTCATAAATCGCCTGCTCGTAATCAATGGCGACTGATGGTGTTTCACCTTGCTCCTCAACAGAAGCGGCAAGCACAATCGGCACTGGGGAACGCTTAAATTCCGCTACATGCTCGTCCGTAATGTTTCCGCCCATAAATACGATGCCGTCGACCTGTTTGCCGAGCATTGTGTTTAATAAGTGCAGCTCTTTCTCCAAGTTTTGGTCAGAGTTGCTCAAAATGATATTATATTTATACATTGTCGCGATATCTTCAATTCCTCGCGCAAGCTCTGAATAGAAAATGCTTGAGATATCAGGAATGATGACACCTACAGTTGTTGTTTTTTTGCTTGCAAGCCCTCTTGCCACCGCGTTTGGACGGTAGCCGAGACGGTCAATGGCTTCCAAGACTTTTTTTCTCGTTGTCGGTTTTACATTCGGGTTACCGTTCACGACACGGGAAACGGTCGCCATGCTTACATTAGCTTCTCTCGCTACATCGTAGATCGTAATATTGCTCATCCTAAAACCACTCCTTTTACTGGATACACTTATCCTTATCTATAGCATAAACACTTTATGTAGAGAAATGTCATAATGTCCGAATTTATGTCGTTTATGATTTGTAAGCGTAAGTCAGTAGTCTACATTATTTTTCATTATTCATCAAATTTAATTACTTCTCATGAAATTATACACGTTTTTATAGATGATGAAAACGTATACTTGAGTTTTATAATTAAATAAACGAGAAAGCGCAAAAAAAGGCCGCATATGCGGCCTTTTGTATTGATCTCATTCCATTAGGCGTTGACTTTCACCATTGGTTTCAGTTCATTCAGCCATTTTTCAAATTCAGGGATTGCCATTTGCTGAGCAGAGTCAGAAAGTGCGACTGATGGATCAGGGTGAACCTCTGCCATAACGCCGTCAGCACCGATCGCTAAAGCGGCTTTAGCTGTCGGAAGAAGGAGGTCACGGCGTCCTGTTGAATGTGTCACATCAACAAAGACCGGCAAATGTGTTTCCTGTTTCAGAATTGGCACAGCTGAAATATCGAGCGTATTTCTCGTCGCTGTTTCGTATGTTCTGATACCGCGCTCACAAAGAATAATTTGATCATTGCCTTGTGCCATAATGTATTCAGCTGCATTGATGAATTCCGAGATCGTTGCAGCAAGTCCGCGTTTCAGCAGGACAGGTTTTTTCACGGAACCTGCAGCTTTGAGCAATTCAAAGTTCTGCATATTACGCGCACCGATCTGAATTACATCAATATAATCAAGCGCTTCTTCAATATGAGCCGGAGTTACGATTTCGCTGATAACAGCCAGATCAAATTCGTCCGCTACACGTTTTAAGATTTGAAGTCCTTCTACACCGAGGCCCTGGAAATCGTATGGGCTCGTACGAGGCTTAAAAGCTCCTCCGCGAAGAATTTTAATCCCTTGTTTTTTAGCAGCCGCAGCCACTTCTGCCACCTGCTCATAGCTCTCAACCGCACATGGTCCGACGATAAATCTTTGCTGGCCATCTCCGACTTTTTCACCTTTGATATCAACAATTGTATCTTCAGGTTTTTTCTTGCGGGAAACAAGCAACGCTTTGCTGTGGTCTTCCTCCTGAAGCTCTAAACCTGCTTTAAAGATTTCTTTAAAAATGTGCTGGATCGTAGAATTTTCGAACGGTCCGTCATTGTTTTCAATGATTTTATTTAACATTGTACGTTCTCTGACAGGATCAAAGCGATTAACACCCTGCGCTTCTTTCGCTTTACCGATCTCTTTCACAACATTTCCGCGCTGGTTGATTAATTTTAAAATTTGCAAGTTTAATTCGTCTGCCTGCTGCCTTAGAAGCTCTAACTCTGTGTTGCTCATTTTTTTCATCCTTTCCCTGCACATTCATTTTTTATTTTGTAGTTAACATGCATCTTACTATAAGTAAAACCAAATGGAAATACTGAAATACAAAATTTTTAAAAAAGTCTACTTTATTACCCAAACGCTTTTAAGTGATAAAGTAATGTATGATGCTATCGTACATGATGTGACGAAAATGATCAATAGTTTTTTCAAAAAAAAAAGCGCCAGATCATATCTGGACGCTTTTTTTCTAGGACAGATGCTGCTCAATCGCCGCTTCTGTAATTTGTGAATGTGAGGTATGCCACTTTACTTCACCGTTTTGGATCACGAAAACTTGAGGGCTTTCGTGCTTGACTCCGTATGTTTCTGCGATGAAATTTGACAGAGGCCGTGCCTCTTGTACTTGCAGATAGTAAGCCGGCACTTCTTCATGCTGATTTGCAAAGGCATCAAATTCGTGAAATGCGGCTTGGCTGATCGGGCATGTTAAGCTGTGCTTAAAAAACAAGAAAGTGCCTTCCTTTTCTGCAATACGTTTAAACTCTTCCTCAGATTGGATAAGCTGTTTTGCCATTAGTCAAGTCTGCTCCTTCCGGGCTCAGCGGTTGATGTGCTCGGCCTGTTTTTGTGCATCTTTCAGCTCGTCTTTTACGTCTTCTTTCGTTTGGAGGACTTGATCTTTTGCTTCGTCAGCCGCCTGCTTCGCTTCGTTTTTCATATCTTGCATAGCAGCTGATGACTCGGTATTGGCAGAATTTGAACGGTCTCTTAAATCTTTGACCTTGTTCATGATTTGTCCTGACTGATCTGCAACAAGCTGCGTGATGTTAGATGTTTTGTCTTTTGCAATGCTGACATATTGAGTGCCTTTTTCTTTTGCGTCTGCCGTCATTTTATCTGTTTTATCCCGCAGAGCGACAGCTTGATTTCCGAGATCGTCGCGAAGTTCTTTCCCAGATTTAGGTGCTAGGAAAAGCGCAGTGGTGGCTCCGATGATTCCTCCGATTAAAGTACCGATTAAAAAATCTTTACTATTAATTCCATCTTTGCTCATCATTATTCCTCCTCAAAGTGTTTTTCTCTCTTAAAGAGCTGATTTTTTCTTTTGCTTCCACTTCTCCCAAATTTCCATCGCTGCTTGGCTCCAGGTAACAACCTGATTGATTTTATCTTGGTTTTCTCTCACTGATGCCGATACAGAACCTGCCGCCTGCTTCATTGATGTATTGAACTGCTGTACAGAGGTTCCCACCCCTTGAACAGCATGAACGACCGTGTTCAGCTTTTCTGACTTTTCCTGAATGTCTTCAGCCAAGCGGTTGGTCTTATGTAAAAGCTCGGCAGTTTCAGTGGTAATGCCTTTCATTTGTCCCTCCAGCCCTTCTAGCGTGGATGCGACATGTTTTAATGTCAGCTGCAGTGACTTTAATGTTTTAGACAAATAGATCACTAAGACAAGAAATGCTACAGCGATTAATGCAACGCTTAAATAAAGAATGATTATCATCTTAGGCCTCCTTGCTGCAGGATATACTGCTGTTTACCCGTTATGTAAAATCATAAACATATGTGTTGGGCTGTATACATATTATTCTCCATTCCAGTTGAAAATCCTTTAAGAGGATTTCTCTTCAGATAAATAAAAAGCAGTGAGATCACTGCTTTTTATTATGCCATGACGTTTTCGTAGGCTCTCATATATTTTTGAATATCTCCTGCTCCCATAAAGATAAGAACGGCTTTATCATGAGCTTTTAAAACAGATGTATCATCTTCTTCAATCAGCTTGGCATTATTAATTTTTCCCTGCAGGTCGCCGATCGTCAGCTTCCCTGCGTTTTCCCGGGCTGACCCGAAGATATCGCATAAATACACACAGTCTGCCGCACTCAGGCTATCTGCAAATTCATCAAGGAATTGCTGTGTCCGCGTAAATGTATGAGGCTGGAATACCGCAACAATTTCACGATCAGGATATTTCTGTCTTGCAGCCTCAATCGTCACTTTTATTTCTGTCGGATGGTGAGCGTAGTCATCAATTAACACTTGGTTTCCGAGCTGTTTCTCATTGAATCTGCGTTTCACGCCGCCAAATGATTTGAGGCCATGCTTAATAACACTGGCGTCAATTTCTTCATAATGGCACAACGCGATGACCGCCAATGAGTTCAATACATTATGATGGCCGTACGCAGGAATATAAAATGTGTCATAGAATGTATTGCGGACAAAGACATCGAAAGTTGTCCCTTCTGTACTTTTTACAATGTTTCTCGCTTGAAAATCATTTTCTTCTCCCGTGCCGTAATAAACGACAGGCACGTTCGCATGGATTTTCGGCAGATACTCATCGTCACCGCAGGCAATAATGCCTTTGTTAACTTGAAGAGCCATCTCCTGAAAAGCGTCAAACACATCGTCAATATTTGAGAAGTAATCAGGATGATCAAAATCAATATTCGTCATAATTGCGTAGTCAGGCTGATAGCTTAAGAAATGACGGCGGTATTCACACGCTTCAAATACGAAGTATTCGCTGTTTTCATTTCCTGCGCCTGTTCCGTCCCCGATTAAGAAAGACGTTGGCTTTGCGTTTTGGATGACGTGAGCCAGCAGCCCCGTAGTTGACGTTTTGCCGTGCGCACCAGTAACCGCGACACTGGTGAACTTTTTCATATAGTCACCTAAAAACTTATGATAACGAATCACCGGAATTCCGTCAGACAGCGCTTTTTCAATCTCAGGATGCGTGTCTGGGAATGCGTTTCCAGCGATAACTGTCATGCCGGGTTTGATGTTATCCGCGCTAAAAGGAAGGACGGTGATGTTTCTCTTTTCAAGCGCCGTTTGTGTGAAAATGAATTTTTCGATATCCGATCCTTGGACAGTATATCCATTATCATGAAGTATTTGGGCAAGCGGACTCATACCCGTCCCTTTTATTCCAACAAAATGATAAACAGTCATAATTGTACCTCCAACAAACGTCTATCTGTTCCCCAGTATATGACGTTCATTTCAATTTGCGACCGCGGCGGCTGAAAAGCCGCCTGCGGCGTATCCTTATATTTTTTGTTATGTTCAGTATCCGGTTATTTCTTTCCGATTAAACCTGAATATCACAATTTCTATGCCCATCTGCTGTAAAGCGGCATAGGTGTTTAATGATCTATCCATTATCATACCATGTTTGCTGTGAAAATGAACCTATATTATTCGTTTATTAAATCACTTGCAGTGATCAGCACCTCTCGAGGCTTGCTTCCTTTCGCTTCAGAGATCATACCTTCTGCTTCCATCATGTCAATCAGCCTTGCAGCCCGATTATATCCGATTCTGAATCTTCTTTGCAGGCTTGACGTGCTTGCACTGTTTTGCTCAACAACAAATTCACACGCCTCATAAAACAGTTCATCCTCTTCCTTTAAGGCAGAGCCTTGTCTGACCAATTCTTCTTGTTCAAACAAATAAGCTGGCGGCAGCTGGTTTCTGACATGGGAAACAACACGGTCAATTTCTCGGTCCGATACAAAGTTGCCTTGAAGACGGACCGGTTTTCCAGAACCGTTCTCTAAAAAGAGCATGTCTCCTTTACCGAGAAGTTTTTCCGCACCAGCCATGTCAATGATTGTTCGGGAATCAACCTGGCTGGAGACAGAAAACGCAATTCTCGTCGGGATATTCGCTTTTATCAGACCGGTAATGACATCGACTGACGGGCGCTGAGTCGCGACAAGCAAATGAATTCCGCAGGCTCTTGCTTTTTGAGCAATCCGGGCAATGCTTTCTTCTACATCATTTGGAGCTACCATCATCAAATCCGCAAGCTCGTCAATAACCACAACTAAATACGGCAGTTTTTCGCCCGTTTGGTGATCGGAGGTTAATTGATTAAAACGGTCAATATCGCGAACACCGGAATGGGCAAACAGTTCATAGCGCCGCTCCATTTCCTCAACAACCCATTTTAAAGCAGCTGTGGCCGCTTTGGCGTCTGTAATGACAGGGCTGACGAGGTGAGGAATCTTGTTGTAAGGCGCAAGCTCCACCATTTTCGGATCAATCAGCAGCACCTTCACTTCACTCGGATCAGCTTTATAAAGCAGACTCACTAAAATGGTATTGATGCACACGCTTTTTCCCGATCCTGTAGCTCCGGCGATAAGACCGTGCGGCATTTTTTTCAGATCAATGACAACAGGATTCCCCGAAATATCCAATCCGAGTGCTGACGTAAGCGGTGATGTGCTCGTCCTGAAAGCGGAACTGCGAATCATCTGGCGCAAATCAACCACCTTGCTCGTACGGTTCGGCACTTCAATTCCGATCGTGTTTTTCCCCGGAATCGGCGCCTCAATTCGAATATCTTTTGCGGACAGGCTGAGTTTAATGTCATCAGACAGATTGGTGATTTTATTTACCTTTACACCCGGTTCAGGGTGTACTTCAAATCTTGTGACTGACGGCCCTTGCGTTACATGAACCACATTGGCCCGAACGTTAAAGTTTTTCAAAGTTAAATCAAGGAGCTGACGCTGCTCTTCTATCCACGCAGCATCGTCCTGAACTTGTGCTGGCGGCACATCAAGCAGTGAGACATTCGGGAACACATAGCTTCCGCGGCGCTCCCCTGCTTTTTGCTGTTTATGCGTATCGCTTTTCAGCATCATAACATTAAAAGGAACAGACGGTCCCTTCTGAAGTGCCGGACTTCGTTTAGGATTGTCACCAGACTTCTTTGCTCTGTTCTGCTGTTCTGCTGTAGCCGTGCGTCTTTCTGCCCCAAGGCTTTCATCCGCCGCAGAATAGGATGAAGAACCCTCTTCTGTGCTATGTTCCAGTTGTGAATCACCTTCTATCTGGGCCACGGATGCTTCAGGCTGGTTGTTTTCCTCTATCATTTGAGCTGATGCAGCTTCCTGAATGCTTTCTTCGTGAACAGCTGTATCGCTGTCTGACTGTTCCTCTGCTTCTTGCAGGGCTTCTGGCACAGCCTCTTCCTCGTATCGTTCATTATGCACGAGAGGCTTTTCATGCTCATGGATTTCCATTTGTTCTGCTGGAGCTGAGAAGGTTTCAGCAGTTTCTGGATGAACGTTTCCTTCGTTGGCTGACGGCTCTTCTGCCTCAGTTCCAGCACCTGTCACAGTCTCTTCCCCATACCGCTCATCGGGTAATAAATGCTCTTCCTCCTCAGGCTCTTGGATCTCTGTTTGTTTAGTTGAGACGGTCTCAGCAGTTTCTAGCACAGCTTCTTCATTGGCATTTACACCATTGGCTGACAGCGTTTCTGCTTCCATTCCGGCACCTGTCACAGTCTCTTCCCAAGATGTTTCTTCGTGCAAGAAAGATTCTTCCTGCTGATCATTCATTTGCTCTGTTTCTTCTGACGGCATCTCAGCAGCTTTTGGAGCCATTTTTTCTCCAGCGGTTACTTTTTTGTCTGACAGCTCCTCTGCTGAGTGCTTTGCCATTGTTTCATTCGTACTTTTTTGGACGCCAGAAGGCTCTTCATCCAATCGGACATGTGAAAAGAGGGGTTCCTTCTGTTGCTGCGGTTGCCGGTCCGGCATCGAATAACTGCGTTCGCGTTCGATTTCTTCTGAAAGCAGTGTTACCTTCTCTTCTACAGGTTCCGGCTTTTTTTGCTCACCTTTTTTTTCCGCAGATTGTTTCGGCATGTCCTTTTTCACAGATGGTTTTTGATTAAATCCATATACAGGCGAAGGGATATTTGTCGGTTTAAACGGTTTCTTGGCTGGCTCTGATTTTTCATATGTACGGTGCTCTTTTTCATTATTTGTGCGGTCTCTGTGCTGAGCAGCTCCCGAACGAGGCGCGGTTTGCGGTTCCTCCGATGGCGGGCGGCGCCTTCTCAAATCATTTTTTTGGTATCCGTCAGGCACAACCGGAAAACGGAACTTGCCTTTAGGATATTCGTAATATATTTTAGGATCTTCCAATCGTTTTAATTGTCCTTCGGAGTGATGCGATTCTTGCTGTTTCGGAACTTGAGCAGGTTTTGTATCCCGTTCAGCATCCTCTTCACTCTCTCCTAAAAACAAATCAAAAAATTTATGAAGCCAACTCATAAGTCATCTCTAACTCCCTTATAGTTTTCTGGGACGATTTTTAGTATACCACTGCTTGTCGGCCCAGAAAAGATTAAGCTTTCAGCAAAACAAAGCCGCTAAACAAGAGCTTAGCGGCTTTTTTTACATGATTCGATTTTTTCGGCGTATTTATGGGAGTCTAAAACTGAAATGCGTCTCCAGCCTCATGGTCTCCTTCTAATACAAGGATTCCTTTTTCAGCAGGAGCGTCAGGCAATGCAAGCTCTTTTGCGGAGCAGATCATTCCGCTGGACGGTACGCCTCGAAGCTCAGCATCCTTGATGACAAGCCCGCTCGGCATCACAGCGCCGACTTTGGCAACAACAACTTTTTGGCCTTGGTCAACATTAGGCGCGCCGCATACGATCTGAAGCATTTCGTCCCCTACATTGACTTTACAAACGCTTAGTTTATCAGCATTCGGATGTTTTTCTTTTGATTCAACATATCCGACGACAAACTTTGGCGATAAATCAACGACTAATGTTTCTTCAATGCCGTTTCTGTTTAACGTTTCATTCACATCTTGAACGAATGTTTCTGAAAGGGCAACAGGGCCGTTTTCATCAATGGTTAAGTATGAAGACGCGTTAAAGATGTTAAAACCCGTCGTTTCATTTGTTTCGCTATTGAAAATTTTGACGACGCCGCCGTATTTTTCATAGCCTACTTGCTCGCGCGTTACGTCTTTTAGAGAGATCAGAAGTGTATCTCCCACACCTTCTTTATTATAAAAAGCGTTCATAAGTAAAAAATCCTTTCTAATCCTTTTTCGGACGGCTTTTTGCCAAGATAAACACCGGCTCCAGCTTTCCTTCATTGTATAGGAAAGAAAGCGCCGTAATCGGAACGGTGCCGCCTGCAAAGAAGCTCATCGACATTTGTCCTAAAATATCATACCCTGATTCATTCCGAATGTCAGCAAGTATCAGAACGTCCTGATGCGGAACAGAGATCGCTAGCTCACCTTTAGCATTTTGTTTATACTCATTTAAAATCGCTTCGTTCAGAATCCGGCTGGCGTCGTAACCGTCGTTTGCTCTAAAGAAGTAAAAGAGATTGCCGGCAACAGTATCCTCTTTGACAACCGTCGGCAGGGAGCGGAGGTTAAACGCAGCCGTTTCTCTGATACGCTCCTTCGTCCAGTTTTCTTTCTCCAGCATACGCTGATCAATTAAACGATAGGTTTTGCCCAGATCAAGCGCGTAATAAATTCTTGTTTCTGCGGTATGCTCGTCATAAATAAGCGGAATCTCTTCGCTGGACTTGTCCGGAAAAGAGGTTGAGCGGATGACCGGATAAATACGGCTTTCCTTCCCGGTTATTTCCTGCGACTTTCCTTCCATAGCTGCCATGGCTTCTGATACATAATAAACGATCTCGTCAATGGCTTCGTCTTTTTTCAGTTCCCATTTTGCAATAATCGGCGGCAGGTCAAGCGTAATTCCTTTTTTAGTTGTTTCATCCTCAACACGGAGGGTGTCTTTTTCTCTGTCAAATAAAAAGGAGCGATTCTCGTGCTGAAGGCGCTGTTTCAATATGTCTGACAGCTTCCTTGAGGTCATTTTCAAACCGGATATCCTCCTTTACGCTTTTGCGAGAGAGTCAGTTAAAAATTGTTCAATTTCTTCTTTTGTTTTACGGTCTTTGCTCACAAAACGATTCACTTCTTTTCCTTCATTAAACACAACAAAGCTTGGAATGCCGTAAATCTCCCACTCTGCGCATGTATCAATAAATTTGTCGCGGTCTACATAGTAGTAAGTGAATTCAGGAAAATCTGCTTCCAATTCCGGTAGAAAAGGCTCTACAAAACGGCAGTCCGGGCACCAGTCGGCAGAAAACATAAATACTGCCCAATCATCCTTTACCGCTTTTTCCAGTTCTTGCGTTGTCTCGATTTTTTTCATCACATATCCCTCCAGTTGATTATGTTCTTACATGTTAATTTATCGATACTCGTCCATTTGGATCATACCAAACTGCTTGCGGCAAAACCACTTATATGCAACGAATGAATATGTAAGATAAGCTTTCCCATTATCATTATCATATTTTATTTGCATTATCAAGCACGTTTCGTTTAACATTTTGTACATGAGGGTAAAATTGACAAATGGACATACATAAGGAGGGATCCCGTTTGGAGTTTATCGTCTATTTAGCCGGATAAATCCATAGCAATTGGCGTGAGGAAATCAAGGAGAAAACAAAATCACTGAAGCTTCCGATTACGTTTGTCGGCCCGATGGAGCACCACGACCGTTCGGACAATATCGGAGAAGAAATTATGGGCGCTCAGCCAAACGCAGTCTATAAGGACGACAAGGCTTCTGATATCAATAACTTCAGAACGGCTGTCTTGATGAATAAAGCAGACTTTGTGATTGCCTTGTTTGGCGAAAAGTACAAACAATGGAACACAGCAATGGATGCTTCCTATGCTATCGCAAAAGGTAAACCCCTGATCATTATTCGTCCTGAATCGCTCCATCACCCATTAAAAGAGCTTTCAAACAAAGCGAATATTACCGTTGAAACGGTGAACCAAGCGATTAAAGCACTTTCGTATGTATTTGAAACAAAATAAGAAAAAAGCTTGTCGACATGGCTTACAAGCCTTGCTCAACAAGCTTTTTCTTCAGGTTTTACATATTTTCTTTAATCGCTTCAACCGTCTGCTTGTCACAGGCAGTTACGAGCTTTATCAGCATTTCTTTTGCCGCGGCGTAATCATCAATATGGATAATAGACGCATTTGTATGAATGTAGCGGGAGCAGACTCCGATAACTGCCGACGGAACGCCGCTGTTTGAAATATGCACTCTGCCTGCATCTGTTCCGCCGCCGGAAACAAAGTATTGATATGGAATCTGATGCGTTTCAGCCATATCCAAAACAAATTCTCTCATTCCTCGGTGCATAACGGTTGTTCTGTCAAGGATGCGCAGCAAAAAGCCCTTCCCAAGCTGCCCAAACTGCTGTTTATCGCCGCTCATGTCGTTTGCCGGACTGGCGTCAAGCGCGAAGAACAAATCCGGTTTGATCATATGAGACGCTGTTTGCGCGCCTCTTAAGCCGACTTCTTCCTGAACGGTTGCGCCAGCGTAAAGCGTATTCGGCAGTTCTTTTCCTTGCAATTCCTTCAGCAATTCAATGCTCAATCCGCAGCCGTACCGGTTATCCCACGCTTTTGATAATATTTTCTTTTCATTGGCCATAATGGTAAACGGGCATACAGGGACTACCTGCTGGCCCGGTTTAATACCGATTTTGATGGCGTCTTCCTTATCATCTGCTCCGATATCAATCATCATATTTTTGATATCCATCGGACGGTTTCGCTGAGCATCTGTTAACAGATGCGGCGGTATGCTTGAAATAACCCCCGGAACCGGGCCATTATCTGTTTGTATTTCCACTCTTTGCGCCAGCAGTACCTGACTCCACCAGCCGCCGAGCGTTTGGAACCTCAGTAATCCGTTATCTGTAATGGATGTCACCATAAATCCGACTTCATCCATATGTCCAGCCACCATGATTTTCGGCGCGTCCTCTCCGCCTTTTCTGACTCCGAAAACACTTCCCAGTCTGTCCTGAACGATATCATCGGCATATTTGGCAAGCTCCTGCTTCATAAACGCACGGACCTGATGCTCATTGCCCGGCGCTCCGGGAAGCTGCGTCAGTGTTTGGAAAAGCGCTTTCGTTTCTTGATTCATGTTTTCCCCTCATTTCTATGTAGTTCTTTTATTTTATTAGAAAAAATTCTGTTTTCCAAGCACTCTGATTGAATCTGCTCAATGAGCCGCGTATCGCTTAACAGGATTTGGCGGTTTCTGTATAATGAAAGTACGATCAATCAGGAGGTGCTTTATTTTGAAATTGCGTCATCTTCTTTTAGGAGCAGGACTTGGCATTTGTACGGCTGTTGTTGTGAAACAATATGTGATGAAGCCTTATATTTCTTCAGAAAGAGCGCTTCGTATCGTAAAATCCGCTTTTAAACAGCGTGGGCCGATTGATGGATCATGGATCTACACCCAGCCGGAGCCCTACAATGTGAATGGGGAAACCGTGCAGGTGTACAAGACCGGTGTAACACGGTCAGCTTTTGGAGAACTAGAGCAATATGAAGTGATGGTGGATGCGAAAACGGGGAGAATTGTAGATGTCATTGATACAATCGCGTCTTAACACCGGACAAGCGTAAAAGAGAGGAGCCGCTGCCCATGCAGCGGCTCTTTATATTATATCGCTCGAATCGGTTTGTATACCGGATACCACATCGCGTCCTGCACAGCCTGAATGATGTCCTCAGGCTCTTCAGTGGCCACGCCTTCCTTAATGGCGGTTTTAGCAACTTCAACTGCAACCGTTGCCGATACAGTCCGTAAATCTTCCACCTTCGGAAGCATCGGTGCGCCAGGCACTCCAACATTGACCATACTTGCGATCGCACGGGCACACGCTTCAAACATGCTGTCTGTAATCAATTTTGATTTGGTGACAATTGTACCAAGCCCAAGCCCCGGGAAGACAAGTGCGTTGTTGGCCTGTCCGATATGATACGTCACGCCGTTATAATCCACAGGCGGGAACGGACTGCCTGTCGTGATAAGCGCACGGCCTTCCGTCCATTCAATTAAATCTTGCGGTTTTGCTTCAGAAAGAGTCGTCGGATTCGACATTGGCAAAATCGCCGGCCGTTTTACGTGTGAAGCCATTTCTTTTACAATTTCTTCAGTAAATGCACCGGAAACTGTTGATGTACCGATGAGAATCGTCGGTTTCGCCTGACGGACCACCTCAAGGAGATCAATACCTCCGCCTTCGCCGTTGCGCTGATAATCTTTCACCTCATCAGCCTGACGGGCATAAGACTTTTGAAAATCAAGAAGCTGATCCATATCATCTGTTAACAGCCCGTTCCGGTCTATGCACCAAAAGCGCTGGTACGATTCTTCCTCACTAAGCCCCTCTCGCACCAATGCTTCACGCAGCTGTTCAGCAATTCCGATTCCGGCCGTACCCGCTCCGAATATCACGACTCTGTGCTCCTTCAGCGGCACTTTTGATGCTTTTGCACAGGATAAAACTGCCGCAAGTGAGACAGCGCCTGTCCCTTGGATATCATCATTAAACGTACACACTTTATCTTTATAGCGTTTCAGGATGCTGCGCGCATTTTTCGCTCCGAAATCCTCCCAGTGAAGCAATGCATTCGGGAATGTCTCTCTCGCAAGTGAGACATATTCATCAATAAATTTGTCATAGCGTTCACCGCGCACTCTGGAATGCTGGTTGCCGACATAAAGCGGGTCGTTCAGGAGGCTCTCTTGATTTGTGCCCGCATCCAAAACGACAGCCAGCACTCTGCTTGGATCAATTCCCGCAGCTGCCGTGTATACTGCAAGCTTGCCAATTGATATCGCGATACCGCCTACTCCCCAGTCTCCGATTCCTAAAATCCCTTCCGCATCGGTTGCCACAATTAAATCAATGGCATCACTTTTGTCTTTAAACTGTTTAAAGGCCTCTTTCATTCCTTCCGGGTCATCAATTGACAGATAGAGCCCTCTCGGCTTCCTGTATTCATGGCTGTATCTCTGAATGGCCGTACCTACTGTCGGCGTGTATACAATCGGGAGCATTTCCCCTAAGTGGTCATTTAACAAACGGTAAAACAGCGTTTCATTTCGATCGTGCAGTGCTGTCAAATAAACATTTTTACTTAAATCATCCGGCTGTGAGGAAAACTGTTCGTACGCTCTTTTTGCCTGTTCATCAATGGTTAATACCTTCGGCGGCAAAAAGCCATTCAATCCGAGCGCTTTTCTTTCCTCCTTTGTAAAAGCTACTCCTTTGTTCAAAAAAGGAACAGAGAGTACTTCAAGGCCTCTTAATGTTGTCTGAATTTCTCCTTCGTTCGTTACTTCGAATTGTTTCACCCTGCCTCTTCCTTTCTGAGCATAATTAGTACTAGGTTTGCTTTATTAGCCGGAAATCATGCAGGGTAAACATGAAAATATGCTATTGTTTCTTTCGTTTGAGTGATTCTGTAATCCTTTCGTCCCCATCCCATTTCAGTGCGCGATATTCGGCATCATGATAAAAAATAAACCATGCGTCTTTTTCCGCTGCATACGCCTGCCACTTTTGCTTTTGCGGTATAGAGGTCATCGGATAATCATCATAAGCCAGCACCCATAATGGATTGCGGTGGGCGTGTGTCGGCATCAAATCCGCCATATGTACCGCGGTTTCACCCGCATCCTCACATACAAGAACACAGTGGCCGTCACTGTGGCCCCCGGTATGATGCAGTGTAACCCCCTCTGTTATGGTGCAGGTGTTTTCAAAGGTTTTCACTTGGGCGGCAACAGCCTCCCAGTTTTCTTTCCAGTAGGTATTTTTCGATCTGATATTCGGATGGCGCATTTCATACCATTCAACAGATGAAGCATAAATAACGGCATTTGGAAAAACCGGAACCAGTTTATCGCCTTCGTATTCCGTCAATCCGCACGCATGATCAAAATGAAGGTGTGTCATGGCGATCACGTGAATATCTTCAACTGTTAATCCGAGCGCTGCTAATGATGTTTTCACATTGGATTCTTGAGTCACACCGTAGTTTCTTTTTTGTTTTTCAGTCAGCTTGCCGGACCCGATACCGGCATCGACGATCACGTTTTTCCCGTCCTTTTGAATAAGAATCGGATCTGTCCTTAGTTCAATCTGGTTTTTTTCATTGACTGGATATTTTTTTGACCATAACGGCTTTGGAACAACACCGAACATGGCTCCTCCGTCCATGTGAGTCACCCCTCCGTCAAGCCAGGTTAACGTCGTGTTTCCAATTTTCATCGTTTCCATTTTCATCCCCCCTGTCATCATCGTAGCAAACAGCGCATAAAAAAAACAGACTCCTGCGTCAGAGTCTGTTTTACGCTCTCCATTCAACTTCAGCCCGATAAATCGGCTGGCCGAGTGCTGAGAATTTTTCTTCATATTCTGTCATGATGTTATCTTCCATATCGCTGTTATGCAGATCAAGACTGACATATGTCAGCAGCAATCCGTATTCCGAGAAGCTTTTCAGCGAGTACTCAAACAGACCGCGGTTGTCTGTTTTAAAATGAATTGCTCCGCCTTTCCCCATCACTTCTTCATATTTCTTGATAAAATGGGAATACGTGAGACGGCGTTTTTCGTGGCGTTTTTTCGGCCAAGGATCAGAAAAGTTCAAGTACACCCGTTTGACTTCACCCGGCTCAAACACGTCTGTCAGCGTGTCCGCATCTATATTCAAAAGCTTCACATTCGGCGCTTCGCTATCTTTTACTTTCTGGACAGCAGTTACAATGACGCTTTTAAATAACTCAATGCCAATATAATTAATGTCGGGATTTTGTTTGGCCATTCCGGAAATAAATTGCCCTTTTCCTGTACCGACCTCGATATGGATCGGATTGTCGTTGCCAAACACTGTATTCCATTTTCCTTTATAATCAGCAGGATTGCTGATGGCAATATCTGCGTTTTCAGCCAAAAAGTCATCAGCCCAAGGCTTGTGTCGCATTCTCATATGATTGACACCTCTATCTATTATTTCGACTAACAACATACCATGAATTAAAAAGACCCGCAAGCTTGTTTTTAAAGGTGTGCCTTCACATAAAAAAAGAGGTTCCCGTCTGTCGGAACACTCGTGTCTCATGCATAAAACCATCCTGTTTTGAACAATTTAACCCATAAGATACTGAAGGGATGTGTACCGTTTTATGGGTTTAAATTACGAGAATCAAGTTGATCTATTGAAGGACATTTTGACTGACCATCAATTAGACTGCTGCGGAACCGTCGCAGAGTACGAACAGCTTGAACGTGTGATTAAATCTCTGATGGCAAACACCGAGATCGATTCACACTTAAAAAACGTGCTGGAAGATGTGTACCGATACAGCCAATCAGGAATATCGTCCAAATCCATCGACTCACACATACAAGAGCATCAGAACAGCTTGTCTCAATGGGTAGAGGAAATGGATTCATATTCCTGATTATTGAACAATTCGCTTCATCAGCATATGCAGTTCTTCCATTGCATCATGGAATTCTTTATCGTTTCCTTTGGATTTATGCCAGGCAATGTAAGTGATTGTTTCAGATAGCACATACCATGCCATTCTTAACCGAAGGCCTTCCGTTAACTCGATGCCGTACATGCCCAGCCAGCTCTCCCAAGCTGGCTTTTCAACGTAGTGGTACAGCAATGGCCCTAGATCCATCGCCGGGTCAGCGATCATGGCGCCGTCCCAGTCAATTAAATACAGCTGGTTGTCTTCAGACAATAGCCAGTTATTATGATTGACATCACAATGGCAAACGACTTTCTCACCGAAATGCACTTCATGCAGATGATCTTCTAAATACGTAATCCCTTCTTGAATCAGCGGCGAAGTTTGCTGCACAGCAAATACAGCCTGTTTAAGCTGAGACAGCAGAGCCCCTGGATTCAGCGGTTCCTTTCCAAGTCTCTTCAGCATGTCCAGCAAGGCCTTTGATGTGTGTATTTTACGAAGCAATTCAGCAACGGACCGTCCGCTCATGTCTTTCGGCTTCAGCTCTCTGCCGGTCATCCAGTGCTGGGCCGTAATGACGTCCCCATTCTCCATCCGTTTTGTCCAAACCAGCTTAGGAACAATGCCTTCGGCGGATAAAACAGCTAAAAAAGGTGAGCTATTACGTTTTAAAAAAAGCTGCTGCCCGTTATGTTTCGCATAATATGCATCTCCTGTAGCTCCTCCGGCGGGGAAGATCTCCCAATCGCTACCTAGTAATTGTCCCAACCAGTTCATATCAATGTTCAACCCATCATTTCTTAAAATATTTTAGAATAAGGCCTATTCGTCTTCAGTGTATCCAGCGAATGCCTTTTTCGTACGAATCGTATGAAAAATAAAAAAGACAGCTATTGAGAGTCTCATATGCTAATCAATAGCCGTCTTTTAAATTTTAGCGCTATAGCACAAACTTCGTCAAGCAAAACTCGTAAGATCTCATGCTAAATATAAGATAACCGTTCCGATGCCGTTTACAGCAACCGCTTTCTTGATTTCTCCCGGATCAGCGCAAAACCCGTCAGTATCACATAGAAGCCGGTAAGCCTTATCTTTCGGCAGCTGCCATGTAACAGAATCAGGGCTGGCATGATGGATGACAATGATTTCTTCCCATTCGTCGATTGCGCCGAGGCCAAACAGCCGGTATACAATAAGGTGCTCTTTGAGAGCCAGGCATTCAAGGCTGCGGTGAATATCCGCTGATGACGTAAGCCGGAATGCCGGATGCGCTTTTCTGAGCGAAATCAGCTTGCGGACATAATCAGCATCTTGCATGAATGTTTCACGCCGCGACCAGTCCAGCTGGTTGATGCTGTCACTGGATTGATAGCTGTTTTCCACCCCCTGCTTCGTCCGGAAAAATTCCTGTCCGCTGTGAATAAACGGAACTCCCTGGGCCAGCAAAATGATTGCAGTCGCCAGCTTTTGCCGGCTTCTCTTTCGGATGTCACTTTCTTGTGGAAGCGCGAGGCTCATTTTATCCCAAAATGTGTGGTTGTCATGCGACTCGACATAATTGATAGATTGGCTCGGCGCAGACACAAGCGGAGCTGTCTCTTTCCATCCGGAAGATCCGGCAATCCCATGCATGACTGTTTCCGCTTTTTCGCCGTTCCCAAGGGCAAAACCCGCTGCCGCGACTTGAAAGGTATTCCCTTTAACAGCGTCACGAAACGAATCATTGAAAAAACCGACGCCCGGCATTTTTGAGGCATTCGCCAATGTCGCTTTCTGATCAGGCGGCAGCGGTGTTGCCAAATCCCAGCCTTCCCCAAAGAGAAGGATTCCGGGCTTTACCTCAAATGCTTTTTCTTTTATATGAAGAACCGTTTCGATATCTAAGATGCCGAGCAGATCAAAGCGGAAGCCGTCGACATCGTATTCCTTGAGCCAATACAGGACGCAATCCGTAATGAATTTTCTCGCCATCCGCCTTTCTGAGGCGATGTCATTCCCGACGCCGGTGCCATTTGAAGGCATCCCGAATTGATCATGCCGGAAGAAATAACCGGGCACCGTTTTTTCAAAGGGCGAGTGCTCTCTTTGATATACATGGTTATAAACAACATCCAGGATGACACGCAGGCCATGCCGATGCAGGGTGTGAATCATTTGTTTTACTTCTTTGTTTCTTGTCTGAGGGTCGTGAGGATTGGAGGCATAGCTTCCCTCCGGGGCGAAAAAATGAAGCGGATTATAGCCCCAATTGTAGGCGGCAAGCGGAGTTTCTTCATTAACTCCGGCATAATCGTTTACCGGCAAAAGCTCGATATGCGTAACGCCAAGCTCTTTTAAATAAGAAAGTCCTGTAGAACTGCCATTTTTCGTTTGAGTGCCAGTTTCAGCAAGCGCCGCATACTTCCCCTTGTTCTTCATACCGCTATTTTCATGAATGGAGAAGTCACGGACGTGCATCTCATAAATAATGGCATCAACGGGGTCTGAAAATGGTGTAAGCGAAGGAGCCGAGTTTGCTTGATCTGGGCGCAGCACGACCCCCTTCTCTCCGTTGACCGTCACAGCCTTTGCATACGGATCCACCGTTTCTGTCCATTCTAAATTGTTGCAGATCCGGTACACATACTCATAGCCGTGCAGATCTCCAACCACTGTAACGGCGTATACTCCATTTTCCATTCTTGTCATTTGGAACGTATGCCCGCTTTTTTCGGGATGTGACAGCTTGACGGCAGCTGACGTCGCAGCAGGCGCCCATACCTTAAATTCAGTATAATCCGAAGTGTAAACAGCTCCGAGCTCTCCGTCATAATAAAATGCAGCATCAAACGGGTCCGTCCTGATCACTGCCCCGATTTGGAGATCCGTTACTCCGCCACCGGATGCTTTGACATAATGCGTTTTCCCGAAAGTGACCGGCTGCTCAGCTACACATACATACTTGTATTTCCCTTCTATTTTCCATTCCTGACTGACTGTCAGAGGAATTTCCCCTGTATCTGTCTCTAACTGAAAAGGCGGCGTAAAGGTATCTTTTTGATCAGCAGGGATCAGAACCGTAATGATATTCATTTCATCGGCATAAGCTTCAAAGCGACGTTGGATACTGACCATCAGAATCTCTCTCCTCCAAAAACGTTTATGTTTTGATCCGTAACGGTGAGGGACTCGATGCCAGACGGAATGGGGTTGTACCCATGATTTCTCCGTCAGCATGGAACGGAATTTTGTCCTTCGTGTAAAACATAATGTCTTTCGCTTTAAACATCGTCACGCCGTCCATTTTGGTGTGTTTTCCAAATGTCATCAAGCATAAAAACCAATACTTTTTCAAAAACGGCAGATTCTCAACAATGATGATATCAAATGCCTGTTCGCGAGGATTCGCAAGCGGGGCCGCCTTCATGCCGCCTCCGTAAAACGGATGATTGGAGACGACCGCAAACCAGACATGATGAAATTCCTGTGTCTCTCCTTCAATTGTACAAGCCAACGAAAACGGCTTAAAGGTAGCCGACGCGTACAAATGGGATAGCGGATAGACAAGAAAGCGGAGGCGCAGAAAATGGATCGCCCGTTTGAATGGAAATTCTAATGCCTTTTTATTGACGTATGCGTCAAAGCCGATTCCGATATGATTCAAAAAATAAAGAACCTGCGATTTATCCTGAAGCAAATTAACGCTTCCTAAATGAAACGTTCGCGTTAACGGACGCTTCAGCTGTCTGATTTCCTGAATCAGGTCTATTTTCTTAATCGAGAATCCTCTGGAAAAATCATTGTACGCGCCAGCCGGCACAAAACTCAGTTCGATATCATCAACATCTTTCAGTCCGTTGACGACTTCGTGCATCGTTCCGTCTCCGCCAATAACAATCAGGCGTTTCAGCTTATATTCCTGCATCGTTGAAATTTGCCGGGCGAGAACCTCGGCGTGTCCCGGATGCTCAGTTAAAAATGAGCGGTGCTCAATCTTTCGTTTCAGTAATTCCTTTTGTATCGACTTCCAAACACGCAGGCCTTTTCGGTGCCCTGCTGCCGGATTAATAATAAAAAACCATTGGCTCATCTTTCTCACCTGCTTATGTTATGAGAAAACCGCTCAAATCGTTCTGCTTTACTCCAGCCACTCTTGTCTGCGATAGGAGTCTGACAGGCAATAAGACAACAAAGCCTTTGCAGCCTTTAATTGATGATGTTTTATCGGAGCAGTGTTTTTCTTCTGTTTCTCCATCCATTCCGCCAAGCCCCGTTTGTCCACTATTTCCAGACCGTACGGCGGTTCGGGGTAATCGATGTATGACGTTCTGCTCAGGAGTAATTTCGATACCGGAATATCAGCGCCTTTTTCCTTTACGATCTTCGACACAACAGATCCCGTCCGAAACAGACTCAACGCCGGATTTAATACCGATTCAGTCTGAGAGCCTGTTTTCTTCTCCCAAAAACGATGTTTAGATCCTATGTACACACTGTCTTCCTCTGCATCTATAAAAGAAACGCAGTAAATGTCAAGAGGTGAAATGATCACTATGCTTAATTCTACTGCCGCCTGCTGAATTTTGAGCACAGGCTTATACATAATAAAATAAGAATCTGGAAGCTGCTGGGCCAGAAAAAGCAAAATGCGGTCCTGCTTCACCTGGTTTGACAGATTTGACATCTCGGAAAGCGTAGAGCTTGCCCATTTGAGCTGAAATTCATATAAATGTCTTTTATAAAAGGAAGCAAGTGCCATCCTGCTTTTCGGCAGCCTTACATTTAGATCGTCTTCTTCCTCAAACCATTGGTGTCTCTCTTCTTGTATATCGGCTTCTATCTCTTCTTTTTTTCTTTTCAATGAAAATTTCTTACGTTTCTGCACCGGTTCCGGCTGTTCAGCATTGGCTTGTCTTTCTTCATGCTGGCGCTCCGCTGCTTCTAATAGTGAAAGCCAGCGCTCTTTTTTCAGCCGTATAAACTGATTCATATAATGGTACGGATCAAGTTCGTATCTCGATATATAATCATATATTTTGATGATTTGTGCCATTTTGTTTCTCCACTCCGCATGAATTAAGTTAAAGGAAATTTGAATTTTTCCTCATATTTTGGTGATTGATTTAAGTGTATCTGAAATAGTGAAAATCGTTCAATAGCCGTTGAAACTTCACCGCTTTTAAACGGGATATGCGCCGGAAATCCCCCGTGGCCTGTCCATTTTCTTGCCAGCGTCATATGGGGATGATACGCTCTCTTTTCCACTTTAAAGCCTGCTTGAAGAACAGCTTGTTTTGTATGCTCCCTCAGTGTTTCGAGCGCTGTATTCTTCTTCGGCTCCAAATGCAATACGCGCGGCTGCCTTCGGTCTCCGAACACATCTATTTTGTCAAATTCAATTGTAAACGGATTGGCATCTAAAGCGATCTCGGCAAGCGAGCCTTCAAGCTGATTGATTTGCGCTTCATCCGCCGCACCGAGAAAAAGTAACGTGATATGGTAGTCAAGCGGGTGCACCCATTTTTGAAATGTGAGCGCTGGCTCGTTTTTTGCAGCCTGGTAAATCGGATTTGCAATTTCCGGCGGAATGGGCACGCCGATGAAATAATGAGGCCGGATATCTGACATCCGTCTGACACTCCCTTCTTTGACTGCTATTATTTTATCAATAAAGAGGCTGCGCGAATAGAGGAACCGCATATGAAAACACTCTCGCGCAAACGTTTATTATGTTAGGATATTATATGACACTTGTTTTATTCAGAAAGGAATGACAATGTTGAAAATCGTTGAAAACACTTCTGATCTTATAGGAGATACTCCGCTTGTGAGATTGAATCGGCTTCAGCCGGAAAACGCAGCACAAGTCTATTTAAAACTTGAATTTTTCAATCCAAGCGGCAGTGTGAAAGACAGAGCCGCTTACAATATGATCATAGAAGCAGAACAAAACGGCTTACTCAAGCCTGGCTCAGTTATCATTGAGCCGACCAGCGGAAATACCGGAATCGGACTCGCCATGAATGCGGCGGCCCGCGGCTATAAAGCGATTTTAGTAATGCCGGATACAATGACGAAGGAGCGGATCAACCTCCTCAAAGCCTATGGTGCAGAGGTTGTGTTAACTCCCGGATCGGAACGAATGCCCGGCAGCATAAAAAAAGCGAAAGAGCTCGCCGAACAAATTCCGAACAGCTTCATTCCAATGCAGTTTGATAATACTGCTAATCCTGACGCGCATCGAAAAACAACTGCTCTTGAAATTGCCCGGGCAATAAAAGAAATCGGAAAACCGCTAGGCGCTTTTGTAGCTTCTTCAGGTACTGGCGGAACCATTACAGGAACCGGTGAAGCGTTAAAAGAACTGTTTCCGGATATTTTGGTTCATGTTGTCGAGCCTGCGGGGTCCCCGGTATTATCAGGCGGAAAACCGGGTGCGCATAAGCTGGTTGGGACAAGCCCAGGCTTCATTCCTCCCGTTTTAAATCAAGATGTGTATGATGAAATTATCAAAATCACTGATGAGGATGCGTATACGACAACCAGACGCCTTGCTGCGGAGGAAGGAATTCTCGTCGGGCCTTCTTCAGGCGCTGCCTGCTTCGCGGCGATTGAAGCAGCCAAACGTCTCTCTCCTGATCAAGTTGTTGTCTGTATGACAGCTGATACCGGAGAACGCTATTTATCAACTGATTTATGGTCATTTGTGTAAAAAAAGGACTGGCTTCAGAAGAAGCCGGTCCTTTTATTTTGCAAGTTCGTAGATGGCCTGCGCATATAAAGCAGTCGCTCTGAGGAGGTCATCAATTTCAATATATTCGTCCTTTTGATGCGCACTGTCGGGACGTCCGGGGAACAGCGGTCCGAATGCAACGCCGGCCTCCAAAGATCTCGCGTAAGTTCCCCCGCCGATTGAAATTAAATCAGCTTTTTTGCCCAATTGGCCTTCATATACCTTTTGCAGCGTTTTGACTAGCGGATGGTCTGCTGATACATGATGGGGCTTGCTGTCTTTAAATTCTCCAAGCTCAAATTCACTTGCGCTTTCAAATGCATCGCGGATCATTTTGCTTTCTGCTGTTACAGGATAGCGGATATTGATTCCGAGCTCGCCTCCTTGCCCTTCTGTATAGCGCAGTGTTCCGACATTTAATGTCAGCTCTCCGCTAATGTCATCCTCACAGGCGATATTCAGTTTCTTTCCTCTTGTATCATCTGTGAATTTATCTGTCACAACTTGAACAAAACGCTGTCCTGCTTCATCCAGCTCAGTTTGGCTTAAAAATTCTGCCAGTTTGATGCCGGCATTCACTCCATTGTTTGGTTCCATCGCATGGCAGGAAAGTCCGTGCATGCGCAATATCAGCTGACCGTTCTCAATCTCAGCTGCACCTTTTTGATCCGTCGCGCGGAGCATGTCTTGAAATGAGGCAAGAACCTCTTCTATATTTGATCCTTCGAGAACGGCTTCCGCAGCGTCTGGCACCATGTTTAAGCGAAGACCTGATGTAAACGAGGCAAGAACTATTTCTGAAGCGGCTTTATTTGTATGGTGCGGGATGAACAGTGAAGCATCAATAATCCCTTTTTCCGCGTTAATAATCGGGAAGTCAGCATCTGGCGCAAAACCGAGAGTCGGCATTTCTTCGTGCTTGAAATAATGCTCCACACATCTCCAATCACTTTCTTCATCTGTTCCGATAATGATTCTGACACGTTTGGACAGCGGCAGATTCATGTCTTTGACGATTTTCAGCGCGTAGAACGCAGCCATCGTCGGACCTTTGTCGTCAATGGCGCCCCTTGCATAAATCCGTCCGTTGCGGATCTCCGCTGAAAACGGTTCGCTTGTCCATCCGTCTCCGGGCGGTACAACATCAACATGGCATAGAACGCCGACAATGTCTTCACCCTCACCCCATTCGATATGACCGGCGAACCCGTCAAGATTTTTTGTGGTAAATCCTTCTTTTTCTCCAAGCTCAAGCAAAGAGGTCAAGCTGGCATTTACCCCTTCTCCAAATGGTTTGCCGGGCCCGGCTGTTGACTCGTCCATTACACTGTTGATTCTCAAGAATTCCTGCGTATCGCGAATCAAATCATCTTTTTTTCTGATCACTTCGACTTCCCAGTTCATAACGATCCCCTTTCTGCAATAAATCACTTGCAAAAACTAAATAAAACGAATAATATTAATGGTGTTTTGTTAAAACGTTCGTAATTGGAGGATACTATGTTTCATCTAAAAGAGCAGCAAACATCGATTAAACAAGAAATCATAGCTGGACTGACGACCTTTTTCACGATGGTCTATATTGTAGTGGTGAATCCGGTTATTTTAGCTAATGCCGGAGTTCCTTTTGACCAGGTCTTTACCGCAACGATTATCGCCTCCATTGTCGGAACGCTGTGGATGGCCCTGGCTGCAAATTATCCAATTGCCATTGCGCCCGGCATGGGCTTAAACGCTTACTTAGCCTATCACGTTGTAGGCGCAAGCGGCGGCGGCATCACGTACGCAACAGCTTTCAGCGCAGTATTCACAGCAGGGGTTCTCTTCATTATTCTATCGTTAACGCCTTTAAGAAAACAACTGATAGAAGCGATTCCAAACAATTTAAAATACGGCATCACAACAGGGATCGGGCTTTTTATTGCGTTTATCGGTTTACGGCAGGCGGGAATTATTACCGCTGATAAATCAAATCTGGTCACACTCGGCAACCTTCATTCGCCAGCGGTTATCTTAACGCTGATCGGCTTATTGATCAGTGTGATCTTGATGGTGCTGAATGTAAGCGGAGCGTTATTTATCGGAATGGCGGCTACCGCTTTGATTGCGTTTTTTACCGGCCAGCTGCATTTTCCTAAAGGCTTTATGTCTTTTCCGCATTTGCCTGAGGGATTGATTATTTCAAATCCGTTCTCCGCTTTTGGCGATGTGATCCATCACGGCCTGTACGCTGTCGTGTTTTCATTTCTGCTGGTAACGATTTTTGATACGACCGGTACAATGATCGGTGTGGCCGAGCAGGCCGGATTGATGAAAAACAACAAGCTCCCGAACGCGCGCAAAGCGCTGCTGGCTGATTCAACGGCGACCACAGTCGGTGCTGTTTTCGGCACAAGTCCGACAACCGCGTTTATCGAATCTTCAGCTGGCGTCGCAGCCGGGGGAAGAACAGGTCTTACGTCTTTCACTGTCGCGGTATTGTTTGCAGCTTCGATGTTTTTCAGTCCGCTTGTCAGCGCCTTATCCGGCATATCCGCCATCACCTCACCGGCTTTGATTATTGTCGGCAGCCTGATGATGGGTTCGGTGTCGAATATTAACTGGAAGGAGATGGACGAGGCATTTCCGGCATTTCTCGTTGTTCTGACCATGCCTCTTACATCAAGCATTTCCACAGGAATTGCCCTTGGCTTTATTTCGTATCCGATTGTGAAAGCAGCACGGGGAAAATGGAGAGACATTCATCCGCTCGTCCTTGTTTTTGCCGTTCTGTTTTTCATCCAGCTATTTATTCTATAACATACAGAAAACCCAAACGGCATCCGTTTGGGTTTTTATTTCATCAAAAAAGAGATAATGGCCGCTAAAAAGCAGCAGGAAACACAAGCATAGTGCAGCGTGTTCACACAGCTTTTTCTGGCCCGGTAATATTCGTCACTTTCCTTATCAGCTCCAATTAAGATCGGCGCATCCATCACTTTGTCAAAAATTAGCGAAAGCACGTAACGGCAAACACCTGTATAAACCAGCAGCGCCATCACCTTAAGAAAGATGGGGGAAACGACTGTTAAAATTGTAAAAGCCGACAAAAGCATATACAGATGCCTCGCATACTCCCCATTCCTCAGCATGACTTTAAAAAACAGTTCTTTATAGATTGTATACGTTGTCCGTTTCTTAAATATCCTTTTTGAATTCCGGAATAATAGTGGTTTTCTCCTCATCCTGTCCTTTACTCTCGGCATTCTCACATCCTGGCTTGTCATCATTACAAGACCTGCAAGAGTGAGCCTGATTTTTCTCTCCTCAAGCACCTCAGCCTCAAAAGCCAAAAACGAAGCCGTCTTTTTCAAACTACGTATGTAAGCAAAAATAAAAAACATAACACCGACAAGCGAAAGCAAGTGCCACTCAGTAAAGGTAATCATGAGAAACGAACACGCAAAGAGCACAGCCTTGAGAATAAAATCCGTGATCTGCCTCCAAATAGATCTTGGTTTTCTGATCCTTTCCTGCTTCAAAGATAAAAAGACCGTATGAAGACCGAATGTATAGATCAATAGAGAAGCGCTTTCTGAAATCGTGACGCGAACAGAATCAATGATAAAGGGAAGTAAAAGAAAAAAGAGCAGGAGCCATTTGGCGAGCGTAAACAATAAGGAATACACCAATGCGTATTGTTTCATCTGGCGTATGATCGCTTTCTTTTGCAGTAAAAACACTTGGTCCGCTTCCAGTAAAAACGTATGTATGGAGCCTGTACAAACAATCAGTATACCGACAGCGTATAACCATCTCCATTCGACCCTCTCAGACCACTCGTAAAGAAGGCCGCTTCCGTTCGCCCACTCCACATACTGATAAATCACAAAAGCAAGCGCCGGCAGGACAATGTAGAGCGCAACCGTCCAATCAATGACAGCATGCAGCACCTTAAACTGATATCGATAAAAATCCAGCCATCTTCGAATAAAGAGAGACCGCCCCTTCATGCCTTTCCTCCTTGAATCGCCGTATAAAAACAGTCAAGCAATGACTGCCCGTCTAACCCTGTCTGCGCTTGAATATCCTTTAAAGTTCCATGAAGAAACAAAGAACCTTTATCAATCATGTAAAACCTGTCGCAGATTTTTTCAGCGGTATCAAGTACGTGTGTGCACATGAGAATGCCAGCTCCCCTTTCTTTCTCAGCCTTCAGCATGTCCACAAAGCGTTTTGTCGAAATCGGGTCAAGGCCGATAAACGGTTCATCAATCACATACATATCAGGCTTAGAAAGAAAGGCCTGAATCAGCATCAGCTTTTGCTGCATGCCCTTTGAAAATGTCACCGGCAGCTCATGCTTGACATGATCAAGCGAAAAGGTTTCAAGAAGACTTTGAGACCGATATTCGAATTCACTCTGATCAATGCCGTGCAAAGTACTGATCAGATCGAGATGCTCCCACAGCGTTAATTCCTCATAAAAGGACGGGTGCTCCGGAATATAAGCAAACGAGCAATCATTCCAAGCGATAGTCCCTTTAAAGTCTTGCGAGAGTCCGAGTATCGCCTTGATGGCTGTACTTTTCCCAGCTCCGTTCGCTCCAATTAATCCGACAAGCTCCCCTTCTCTGACTTCCAATAAAACATCGGTGAGCACTTTTTTTCGGCTTGTATACCCTGCTTGCTCTATCGATGCTTCCAACAACATTCTCACTCTCACTCACCCCCTAAGTCACATACGAAACAGAATAAAAAAAGTTTCTTTAACCATAATAATATTGTGCTGCAGTACATAGTAATCCAACAAGGATGGCGGCCAAACTCAAATTGGAAAAAATTTATCATACTTATTCCTAGATTCACTGCGGCGAAATCGTGTATAATGAAGGCGAATTATTTAAACATTACAGATGTCTGCCTTAGTTGCTATTCGTACGCAGTTGATTTCGTGAGTTGTGGTTAGTCAAGTCCATCCGATCTTATGATAGGGAGTGGTTTTTTGAAACCTTCAACAAACCGTATGCTAACTCGAATTAAATCAGTTTACATGTTTATCCAAGAAAAAGGTCTTGTGACAACACAGGAACTGGTTGACGAATTCGGCATTACACCTAGAACGATTCAAAGAGACTTAAATGTGTTAGCATATAATGATCTTGTTCATAGTCCAAGCCGTGGCAAATGGGAGACAACGAGAAAGAAAGTAAAGATTACCTCATAACATTAAAAATTACATAGGGCCGCCCTGTGAGCGGCCTGATAATACAGGGCGAGGACGTTCTCAGCCTTGTTTTTGTATGCTTATATATAATAAAAATCCCGCATGTGAAATGCGGGATTTTTTCATGCTTGCGGCTCGTTCAGCCTTTCAAGTTCTTCTTCTGAAAGCTCACGATATTCTCCCGGCGCCAGAGCAGGATCCAAGGATACGCGTCCCATTGAGAGCCGCTTTAGATAAATGACTTCATTGCCGACAGCATTTGCCATCTGTTTGACTTGATGAAATTTTCCTTCAGTTATCGTCAGATATATCACGGTATGCTCTTTGTCGTTTGCCTTTATTTCTGCTTGTGCCGGTTTTGTTTTGTAGCCGCCTTCAATAAATACCCCATTCTCTAAGCTGGTGATATCTTCTGGCGAAATTTGCGACTTTAAGTGGACTTCATACGTTTTCGGAACATGCTTTTTCGGCGATAGCAGCCTGTGAGCGAGCTGACCGTCATTTGTCAGCAAAAGAAATCCTTCTGTATCCTTATCAAGCCGGCCGGCAGGAAACGGCTCAAATCTAAGTTCATCCGGCGTCAGCAAATCGACCACTGTCTTTTGCCGGCTGTCCTCAGTCGCTGACAGCACGCCCTGCGGTTTATTCATCATGATATAAATAAACTCGCGGTAATCAATCGGCTCGCCATAAACGGTCACCTCCTGTGCATCAGGGTCCACGTGTGCCTTGACATCTTTTGCCGGCTTTCCGTCGACCATGACGGCTCCCGCTTTTACAATCAATTTGACCTCTTTTCTCGAGCCATACCCGCTGTTGGCAAGCAGCTTATCTAGTCTCATGCCAATCTCTCTCCTTTCTATAAAAGAAAGCCCGCATCAAGCGAGCCCTCTCGTTTCAACATATTCTGTTACTCAGAGGCATGTCTGCCTTTCTTTAAGAACCCCGGTAAACGGCGGCCGAATATTTTCTGTAAAAAACCTAAACGATAAGCGCAATACAGGTAGACAGCTCCGCCGATCACAGCCGCAATCAGCACGACGATCGCAGCGTGCAGCTGGCCATCCTCGAAGGAGATGAAAAAGCTTAACACCCACTGGACGACTTTAACGGCTATCCCCATCACTGCTGACAAGAGCAGCATCAGAACGCCCCGTTTTACTAATATTTTGTACGAATAGCCGGCATGCCGTTTGATCATGGTAAATCCGTATATCAGTGAGGCAGTATACCCGAGTGCCGTAGCTAAAATAGCACCGTCAGCCTGCATCAGCTTAATCAGCGGGACATTCAGCACAAGTTTGATCACGACACCAATCACCAGACTGACAACCGCAAATTTTTGCTTATTGATGCCTTGCAAAATGGCGGCGTTGACAGTAAACAAAGAGAACAAGATCGCAACCGGCGAATACCAAAACAGGATGTCTTTCCCCAATTCAGGATGAAGGCTCTCTGATCCGTAAAAGAACGTATACACAGGACCTGCTAATACCGATATACCGACAACAGCAGGAATAATTAAAAACAGGATCGTCTGCATCGACTGGTTGATCTGCTGATTTAACAGCTTGTAGTTTCTGCTTGTAAACGATTCTGTGATCGTCGGAATTAAGGTCAGTCCGAATGCCGTCGCTAGAGAAACCGGGATCATCACGAGCTTCTGCACGTAAAGTGTCAGAATGGCCATCATGTCCTGACTGATCGCTTGATGTCCCGCTTCAATCATCGCTTTGTTAAACGTATTTGTATCAATATAGTTATACAAAGGGATGGCTAGTCCGACAAACACGTAGGGAGCGGCATAGCTGAAGAGCTCGAAAAACATTTTCTTGTAGCTTAAATCTGCTGTAGGCCCCGTATTCGGCATCATCGCCAGCAGATTGCCTTTTCGCTTGTTCCAATAAATATACAATACGATCAGCCCGCCGAAGGCACCGATCAGCGCTGCGAAGGTTGCATAACCGACAGCGATCACAAGGCCGCCGTTTAAGACTTTCAAAATCAAGAAGGTAGCACTCAATAGGAAGATAATACGGACAATCTGCTCAACAACTTGAGAGACAGCCGTCGGCCCCATCATTTGATGACCTTGGAAAAATCCACGCACAAGACTCATAATCGGCACAACTAAAAGCGCTAAGCTGACCATGCGGATGACATATACGACATGATCAATCGTCAAACCGTTATTATCTTTGCCCCCGAGCGATATTTCCGCAAAAAACGGAGCAGATAAATATAATATGAAAAAGGCAATCATTCCCGTTACAAGCATAACCGACATGCCCGCCTTCAGCATTTTTCTGCTTGTTTCATAATCCCCTTTGGAATTATATTTGGAAACAAATTTAGAAACGGCGGCTGGAAAGCCCATTGTGGCAATGTTCAAAAATAAAGTGTATTGATTGTATCCGTATTGAAATAACGCACCGCCTGTCGCTCCGACCATGATGCTGAAAGGAATTAAATAAACCATTCCCAGTATCCGTGAAATATATGTACCGAGCGTTAACACAAACGTGCCTCTTAACAGTTTGCTTGACATGTTTCCTCATCACCATTTTCTACGAAGATTCAACTTTTCTATTTTACCACAAATGGGCATATAGACGGTAATAAATACAAAAGCAATCTCAGGGAAGAATACAAGTTTGCGGCAAAATACGTTTAAGCAGAACCTGTCTTTCGCTATAATAGTACTGCGGACAGCGTTCCGCACACGAAATGTAAAAAGAAAGTTGATGATAAAAATGAAGCAGTATGACGTAATTGTAATCGGCGGAGGCCCTTCAGGTCTGATGGCTGCCATTGCAGCCGGGGAACAGGGCGCTGACGTTTTGTTAATAGATAAAGGAAACAAGTTAGGCCGCAAACTTGCCATATCCGGTGGCGGCCGCTGCAATGTGACGAACCGCCTTCCTGTCGAAGAAATTATTAAGCACATCCCCGGCAACGGCCGTTTTTTATACAGTGCGTTTTCCGAATTTAATAATGAAGATATTATCAAGTTTTTTGAAAATCTCGGGATCAAACTGAAGGAAGAGGATCACGGCCGGATGTTTCCGGTGACAGACAAAGCGCAAAGTGTTGTCGACGCGCTGTTAAACAGGCTGAAACAGCTGCGTGTGACGATTAGAACGAACGAAAAAATCAAATCTGTTACATATGAAGATGGACATGCGGCAGGCATTGTAACGAATAATGGCGAAGTGATTCATAGTCAGGCAGTCATTATCGCGGTTGGCGGAAAAAGCGTTCCCCATACCGGCAGCACGGGTGACGGCTATGAATGGGCCGAAGCCGCAGGCCACACAATAACAGAGCTGTTCCCGACAGAGGTGCCCGTCACATCTGCCGAGCCGTTTATTAAGAAAAAAACATTGCAGGGTTTATCGCTCAGAGATGTCGCCGTCAGTGTGTTAAACAAAAAGGGCAAAGCCATTGTCACACATAAGATGGACATGCTGTTTACTCATTTCGGCCTCTCAGGCCCCGCCATACTCAGGTGCAGCCAGTTTATCGTGAAAGAGCTGAAAAAACAGCCTGAAGTGCCCGTCAGAATTGATTTGTTTCCGGATATCAATGAAGAAACGTTATTCCAAAAGATGCACAAGGAGCTGAAGGATGCGCCGAAAAAAGCGTTAAAAAATGTGCTGAAGCCTTGGATGCAGGAGCGCTACCTCCTTTTCCTGCTCGAAAAAAACGGCATTTCGCCAAACATATCATTTTCTGAGCTGCCGAAGGAGCCTTTCAGACAATTTGTCAAAGACTGCAAGCAATTTACCGTTCTCGCAAACGGCACGCTGTCACTTGACAAAGCGTTTGTCACAGGAGGCGGTGTATCGGTGAAGGAGATTGACCCGAAAAAGATGGCGTCTAAAAAAATGGACGGCCTGTATTTTTGCGGCGAAATCTTAGATATTCACGGTTATACAGGCGGATACAATATTACATCTGCGCTCGTCACGGGCAGACTTGCCGGACTGAATGCCGGACGATTTTCCCTTACTTAAACACGAGATTTTCCAAACACTTACAGCATGCCGGACATTTGAAAATTTCCCGCAAAAATGATAGGGTGAGATTTGTTTTGTTTCACCTGATTGCGGGGTAATTTACAGGAAGGAATGATCTGCCATCGTACGACCATACTAAGCCTGCGAGGAAGATATAGGCGTACACAAAAAAGTCAGAGGGTGAGAATGTTTGAAGAATATTTCTAGTGTATTTTGGATTGTGATTGTCATCACAGCCGCTGCCGTTTTGTGGGGCGTTATTTCTCCGGACAGCCTGCAAAACGTGTCTCAATCGGCACAATCGTTTATAACAGATTCATTTGGTTGGTATTATCTATTAGTTGTCTCTTTGTTTGTCGGGTTCTGTCTGTTTTTAATTGTCAGCCCGATTGGAAAAATTAAACTGGGGAAACCGGATGAAAAACCGGAATTCGGGTTATTATCTTGGTTTGCCATGCTGTTCAGTGCAGGCATGGGAATCGGCTTAGTGTTCTATGGTGCGGCTGAACCGATCAGCCATTACGCAATTAGCTCTCCATCAGGTGAAACAGAAACCCCCCAAGCCTTTAGAGATGCGCTCCGGTACACGTTTTTCCACTGGGGACTGCACGCTTGGGCCATTTATGCCGTCGTGGCATTATGTATCGCATATTTTCAATTCCGCAAAGACGCGCCTGGATTAATCAGCAGCACACTGACTCCGATTCTCGGCGATAAAGTAAACGGCCCGATCGGTAAACTGATTGACTGTATCGCTGTTTTCGCTACAGTTGTCGGCGTTGCAACGAGTCTGGGGATCGGCGCAACTCAAATTAACGGCGGATTGAATTACCTATTCGGAATTCCGAATCATTTTATCGTTCAATTGATTTTGATTGTTATTGTAACAGTGCTCTTTTTACTATCGGCTTGGAGCGGGCTCGGAAAAGGCATTAAGTATTTAAGCAACACCAATATGGTGCTAGCCGGATTGCTGATGCTGTTTATGCTGGTTGTCGGACCTACCGTTTTGATCATGAACTCACTTACAGATTCAATTGGACAGTATATTCAAAACATTGTTCAAATGAGCTTCAGACTGGCGCCGAACGATCCCGGCAAACGTGAATGGATCAACGGCTGGACGATTTTCTATTGGGCATGGTGGATTTCCTGGTCTCCATTTGTCGGCATTTTCATCGCTCGTGTATCCCGAGGCCGGACAATCCGTGAATTTTTGATCGGCGTCCTGGTGGCACCATGTATTTTGGCTTTCCTATGGTTCTCCATTTTCGGTGTTTCCGCGATGGACCTTCAGCAAAAAGGTATTTTTAATGTGGCGAAGCTGTCTTCTGAAACGATGCTGTTCGGAACACTGGATCACTATCCGCTGACAATGATCACGTCTATCCTGGCATTGATCCTGATCGCCGTGTTCTTTATCACATCAGCTGATTCAGCGACATTTGTGCTGGGTATGCAGACGACATACGGTTCATTAAACCCGGCTAACTCAGTCAAATTCAGCTGGGGTATCATTCAGTCTGCTATGGCAGCTGCGCTCTTGTATTCCGGTGGACTTGCTGCTTTGCAAAACACAGCGATTTTGGCGGCACTGCCGTTTTCAATTGTTATCCTGCTCATGATTGCTGCTCTTTATAAAGCATTGGCAAGAGAACGAAGAGAAATCAGAGCAGCAGAGAAATTCCAGAAACCGAGAAGCCCAAGAGTGAAAAAGGCTTAACCATAAAAAAGATCTTCCCGCAGTACGCGGAAAGATCTTTTTTATTTTCGATATAGAATGAGTGCGGAAAAACAGTAGAGCTGCTCGCCTTCAGGGTCGCACGCCGCTGAAACCGTATATTTGATATCAACCAGCTGCTCTTCCGATATTCCTTTTAAAAACGAATTGATCTCCGTTTGTAAATCTTTTTCATGCTCTTCATCAAACACTGCCACCTTCAGCATTTATCCGCTCTCCTTTCTCTATCACTCTATTCCGTTTGGAATCAATATATGATAGAGAAATGTTTATCTCGTCTCCGGATGCAAAGCTTCTGGTGTAGGATGTTTCTTTGCCGGCTCATGGTCCTGCTGCTCCAGCTTCACCAAGACGGCATAAGCAATCCTCATGTGGCAGTAGCTGATGAGACTGACGCTGAAAAAAGGGACAATTCCCGGCAGATAAGCAAGCAGGAAAAAGAGCGCAACAGTCAGCGCAAGCATGACGAGCGTATATTGTAAGTACGCCACACTCAGCAAGAGGGAAAACTTAAAATACAGGCGCTTCTTCCATTCAAAGTGGACGAGCAGCGGAAACACATAAAAAAGCATTGATACAAACAGAAAGCCAAATATCATAATGGCAAAGCGCAGGATATGCAATAAGAAGTGGCTCGGGTAAATAAAGGCCAAATCGATATAAATGATCAAACCGATTAATACCAATACAGCACCGATCAAATTGGAACGGAGAAACTCAGCTTTGTATTCCCGCCAAAATGTCGGCAGCACCGGAATGTGATCCTGATTCTGAATCCATTTTCGCATGACAGCGAACAAAGCAGCAGTCGCGGGCATGACACCGAACACTCCGAGACCGATGATGGTAAAAAGCAGCCAAAGCAAATTGGTATACGCAAACCTCATGATCCATTCACAAAAACGCAGCACCCGTGCCATTGATCCGTCATGCTCCACGAAAGCCCCTCCTTTTCGCTTTTATACATTTTGCATGTGGAAAAGCTGTTTAATATCAATTGGTTTCTTTTCAACAACGGAGCGCCATATTCCCTCACCGACCGCGATAGAATAGGCTCCGGCTTCGGCTCCGGCCAAAATGTCATACTGGCGCAGCGGATCTTTGCCTATAAATAGATCAGCAAGTAAAAGCGGATCTCCTCCGCCGTGCCCTCCCTCATTTTTGACGACTTGAATGGTTTGCTTCGATTCAAAAAGCGGATAATACTCAATTGTCTGCTCGGGAAAAGCAAACGGGATTCTGGAAGGCTCATGGAATTCATTTGATTCAATACGTCCTTTTGTGCCGTTTATCGTAAGGCGATAGCCTTCGTATGGAGCGGAAAATATGATCGAGTAGCTTAACAGCGCACCGCCGTCATATTTGACAGCCGCCACATACGTATCCTCAATGTCGATCTCATCGTCAAAAATGCACGCGTCAGGGCGATATGCGGTATATAAGCTTGATTGGTCTGCATCCGCCTTGAGATGATCATCCTTTACAGAAGCTTTAGAAGCACGGGGATGCCATCTTGCATAGTAATGACATTTCTCTTTGACCCGGCATGTGCCGCAAAAACGCCCATCTTCTTCCGGCAGCGGATTCCACTCACTGTCCGGCCCGTAGTAATTTAACTCGCCGTAGGCAAATACCTCCGCCGGGTTTTGGCCGAGCCACCAATTCACCAGATCGAAATGATGAGTGGATTTATGGACAGAAAGACCGCCGGAAAATTGCCTGGATCGGTTCCAGCGTTTAAAATAGCTGGCGCCGTGATAGGTATCAATATACCAATTCAAATCCACAGAGGTGACCCTTCCTATTTTTCCTTCTAAAATCATCTCTTTGATTTTCCGGTGATACGGGCTGTAGCGATAATTAAACGCGACAGTAACCTTCCCTTTGCTTTTCGCTTCTGCCTCAAGCACCCGCTTTGCATCCTGCACCGTCGTTACCATCGGTTTTTCCGTTATGACATCCGTATCCCACTGAAGGCTTCTCAATATATAGGTGACATGGGTGTCATCCCTTCCTGTCACAATAACAATGTCTGGCTTCGAAACGCTCATCATACTGTCAAAATCTTCTTCTTTATACTCCGGTACGTGTGCAAGCTCCGGAAATGCCTCTTTGCAGACGGCGAATCGTTTCGGATCGGCATCCAGTAATCCCGTAATTTCATAAATGGTTGAAAACTGTTTGAGCAGCGGTTTGATAAACATGCTGAGGGCTCTGCTGCTTACTCCGCAAATGACGATGCTTTTCAATGGTCCCCACCCCTATCGGACTTCTGTTAATTGGGAAATCAGCTGCAGCGCTTCCTCTGTTTTTTCGGAGTATACAGGGATAAACGCCGCCATATTTCGATTCAGCCGAAAAGTATAGCCGTTCAGCTGTTTTTCCCCTTTCTCAATCCGAACGGCATAGACTGTTTTTTCTCCCGTTTTTTGATTTACGGCTGTATAAGGAGATGTTTTTCCCGCTGGCAATTCGTCTAACGGCTGAAAATTTTCCGGATCATCGTATGCTGCAAACAAGTCTTCAGGCACGATAAAGACGTCACCCTCGTGAGCCGTAACTTCAGTCAGCAGCTTTTCCGGCAAAGCGGGAAAGATATCCACCTTCCCGGTCCCCTGTCCAGCTGCCTCTTTTATTTTTTCTTGTACGCCTGCCTGGAGATCAGAAAAGAGGATGACATGCAATTCGTCCGGCCTGCTTGAGCATGATGCCAAAAAGTGCACTAAGACGATCACACAGAAAGCCGTACGTAAACCTGTCGTCATTTTTCTACTGTCCTAAAAAGAGTCTCCGTCTCTGTCATGGCCAAAATAAACGCACCGGCCCCGTGCAGATCGTTTGTGCTTCTTTCGCGGCTGACATAATAGTCATAGAAACCGGCAGACGTTCCGACACAAATATCTTTGACGAGAAACGCACCGTCTTCTGTTGTTTCGGTTTTATGCTGAATCAAGCCTTGATACGCCTTTAACAGTGTTGTTTCGTAAGCTCTGTCAAGATATCCTTTATTGATTCCTTTTGCGATTGCGTACATGTACAGGCAGGATCCTGAGCTTTCCAGCCAGTTATCGGACCTGTCGCCCTTATCAACGATTTGGTACCATAACCCCGTCTCCTTGTCTTGATAGCGGCAAATGCTTTCAATCATGTCCTGAAGCGTTTTTTCCCATACGCGACGGTTTGGATGCTTCTTCGGCAGCTCTTCAATCATGTCAGCGAGAGACATGACGTACCAGCCGATAGAACGCGCCCAGAATTCTGGCGAACAGCCTGTTTCTTCATTCGCCCAAGGCATTTTTTTCGCTTCATCCCAGGCGTGATAATAGAGTCCTGTTTTTGAGTCCTTCGTATGCTTCCTCATCAGTGATTCCTGCAGCACGACCTGATCAAACAGCTCTGGCTCCTGCTTCAGATTGGCATATTTCAGCGCAAACGGCCCGCCCATATATAAGCCGTCAAGCCACATCTGATAAGGATAGCCGTCTTTATGCCAGAACCCCTGCTCAGACGTCCGGTTCAGCGTTCCATATAGTCCTCGCAGCCTTTTTGCGGCATTTACATACCGCTCATCACTCGTATGTTCGTATAATGGAAAAAGAATAAGACCAGCTTGAATGGCGTCCAGCTCATCTCTTCTGAATAATAGATTGCCATAATCATCAATTAAGAGATCTGCATAAGCTTTCGCATACTCAAAATATCGCTTTTGTCCGGTTGCTTCCCACAGCCGCAATACACCGCATAAGAAAACACCTTGATGGTAGTGCCAGCGGTTTGCAGGCGGCAGCTCCTCCACTGTGTACGTGTTCATAATGGTTTTTGCCAATGCCTCCGCGTACGTAAGAGGCGATTTTACAGCGATTGATCGATCCATTGATCCCATCCCCTTCTTAATAGATTCCTTCCTCGCCGAATTTCTTTGCCAAACGATTCGCAAGCATGACCAAAATCAGCCCGACCGCCGCTTTAAATACGCCGACCGCTGTACTGTAGCTGAATTGGCCCTGTTTCAGCCCTGCTGTATAAACGTACGTATCAAAAATTTCCGCAACTTCTCTGTTTGTGGCGTTTAACAGCAAATATACATGCTCAAAGCCAAGCTCCAGCGTGTCCCCGATTTTCAAAATCAGTAAAACGACAATGACGCTTTTGATAGCCGGCAGCGTAATATGCCACATTTGCCGCAGCCGTCCCGCTCCGTCCATTTTTGCCGCTTCATAAAGCTGGGGATCAACCGCTGTCATTGCAGCCAAGTAGATGATTGTTGACCAGCCCGCTTCTCTCCAGATGACCTGCAGAATATACAGCGGACGGAACCATTCTTCATTCAGCAGAAAATTGATTTTTTCGCCGCCAAAAAACGTAATCAGTTCATTAATCAGGCCTCCGTCTACTGTCAAAAGCACAAATGACAGCGATACAACAATGACCCAGGACATAAAGTGCGGAATATAAATCAGCGTCTGAACGAATTTTTTAAAGAGTGCGATCCGCACTTCGTTTAGAAGAAGCGCTAATAAAATCGGCACCGGAAAAAAGATGACCAGGTTCAAGGCAAAGAGCACGAGCGTATTTTTTAACAGGACAAAAAAGGTAGGCTCAGTAAACAGCCTGATAAAATGCTTCAGCCCGACCCACTCACTGCCCCAAATGCCGAGAAACGGCTGGTAATCCTGAAACGCAATCACGATTCCCCACATTGGAACATACTTAAAAAGCAAAAAATAAATACATCCCGGCAAAATCATAAAGTACAAATACTTCTGCTGCATCAGCTTGTTTAGTAAGCGCTTTCTTTTTTCTTTTTTTAAAATGACTGCGTCAACAGCCGGTGCTTGCGCTTCTGCTGTTTTCATCGTTTCAAATCCTCCTTTCACGGGTTCTTGTTTTCACTGTAGCGCAGCCTGCAAAAGTCCGTCTACAATCATATGATCACATTCTGCCTGAGCCCTTTGTCATCAAGGGTTCCGCCTCTCTACCTGAAGAAAAGACACCGATATTAGAAAATGATTATTGACAATATCTATCAATCTTTGGATTAATTGTATTAAGGTGTTATGAAATGGGGGGTTTTATGAAAAGAAGTCAATACAAGTTTTATTACAAACTCATCACGTTTTTTTGTTTACTCAGCACCATTCCCGTCATTTTGGTCGGTTTGTTTTCGTACGAGCACTATCAGAAAACGGCCATCTCCAACGTTTCGGAGGAAAAACTCGACACACTCCAGCAGACCCAGCTAAGCATCGAGCACATCCTAAAAACCGTCGATCATTCTTTAACCCACTATGTGAGTTCGCCGCCTCTCCTCCGCACACTGTCCGAGCCTTTGCACTCTGACCAATTTCAAATCTATGACCAAGTGAACCAAGAGCTCAACTATTTGCAAAGCTTTGATACCGATTTGTCCAACATGACGCTTGTCAGCTATATGAAAAACTGGTACATGAACAATTCCGGTTTATACCGCATGAATACGGACTCCCTTCATGAAGCAGCCGAAGCGTATTCAAAAAACAAAGCGAGCCGGTCCTATTGGACGCTGGAAAAAAACAACCGTTTGATCTCCACAAAGGAAGGCGCTTCAGAAAGCTGCCGGTATAATATCAATTTGATTAAGCAGCTCCCGCTGAACAGCACAAACACAAAGGGACTGGCAGCCGCAAGCATCCCAAGCTGTTCACTCGTTAAAAATATGCCTGATTATTCAAGCGCAAACAGCGTGTTTATCATTGATGAAAAAGGCCGTATCATTCTTCACAACAACATGTCTGATATAGGCGATTCTCTTCAGAACGACGACTTTGTCAAAAAAATGCTGGCGGAAAACTCTAAAAGCGGACAGTTTGAAACAGTCATTGACCGCATTCAATATAAAGTGACCTATCAAAAATCAGACTATAACACATGGACTTATTTTTCTCTCGTTTCTCTGCCCGAACTAAAAAAAGAAGCCAAGTCAATCGGCTGGATCACCTTTACGGTATGCTCTATTTTGTTAGCGCTTTCATTGTTGTTTTCTTGGCTGGGCTCCCGGCATTTTTATAAGCCGATCCGGCTGCTTTATGACTCATTTGCGCGGCACGGCGCCTTCCCAGAAAAACAGGTTCATCAAAATGAGTTTGAATTAATCGAGCAAAGCTTCAAGCAGCTCAAAAACAGAAATGACGACCTTGAAGAAACAATGAGACAGCAGGCCACTCATCTTCAGCAATATTTTATGGTCAGGCTTATGCTTGGAAAGCTGACGGATGAGGAGGTCAATAACCGCTTTGAAAGCCTCGGCTTAAAACAAAATTGGCGTCACCTCGCCTTGCTGGTGCTCCAAATTGACACGCTGAATCAGACACCGTATGAGAAAAAAGATATGGATCTTCTGTTGTTTGCCGTCAACAGCCTGATTGAGCGGAACATCCCGGCGGAAAAACGTCTCGCACCAGCGGTAGTTGATAAACAGCAGGCAACCATATTGATGAATGAAAGCGGGACAAAAGAGGCATTTATGGCCGAGCTGAATGATATCGCCCGGATGATTCAGGATACAGTTGAAGCTGAGCTGCACCTGTCTGTCAGCATCGGCGTCAGCCAGCCGTTTGATGCATTAGCAATGGCGAAAAACGCTTATGCGGAAGGCTTAGAAGCGTTAAAATACCGGCTGAAAGCAGAAAACAAATCGATAATCTTTTATGAAGACCTGGATCAGAAAAAAACGTTCAAAACCCATTTTCCGAAGCAGCTTCAGCATGAGCTGTTCGATGCTGTAAAAGCCGGTGACAAGGAGAAAGCAGACAAATGCCTGCACGCGATTTTACAGTCGATTTTTACACACAACACCAACCCGTACCAATTTCAGATTGCAATCGCCCGTTTTCTGAATCATGTCATTGAACTGATGCATGTACTCGGAATTGAACTATTTGAGCTTGAAGAAAACAAAATGCTGTATGACCAAATTTTTGAGCTGAAGACATTCGAGGATACTGAAAACTGGCTGAAGCAAGAATTCATTGATCCGATGACAGACAAAGTAAATGCCCGGGCCGATGCACAGTACAAGAATATTTCCGACAACATAATCCATATCATCCACCATGAGTTTGAATCCGATTTAACGCTGGACGAAATTGCCCGCAGGCTGCATTACAACCCAAACTACTTAAGCAGTATTTTCAAAAAAGAAATGGGCATTTCATTCAGCGAGTATGTCTCGAATTACCGCCACCATATGGCAAAAAGCTGGCTGGCTGAATCCGACATGGCGGTGAAAGACATAGCGGAAAAGCTCAAATACAAAAACTCGCAAAACTTTATCAGATCCTTTAAGAAGCTGGAAGGCATCACACCCGGCAATTATCGCCAGCAAAAAAGAAGCATATAAAAACCCAAAACCACTTGCACGTTTTGGGTTTTTCACTATTACTTTGTTTTTTTAAACGCTTCCTCGTATTCCTGAATAATCTGCTTTCCTCCGCTTGATTCCCATTTTTCAACTTCTTTATCAAACTGGCTTTCTGTGATTTCTCCAATCATATATTTATAGGTGGCATCGTCTATCATTTTTTTCAGTTCATCTCCGCGTTCAGACTCCGCGGCGGAATACAAGCTCTCTGCCGGATTGGAGACAATGATGTTTTCATTGTCTTCCGTCAGCTCCTCGTACGCTGTCCGCAGCGGATCACCGGTGTTTTTTAAGTAAGCTTTATCAATGGCGATTAAGGCGGACAGCGGCTGAATATCAGTCTGCCAATCTTTTACCTGGCTTTCTTTTCTTGTGAATGTTTTGCCTTTTCCTTTATTGTAATGGACCCCGTCAATGCCGTAAGTCATCAGACTGTAGACATCCTCTTCGGCTATTCGGTCGAAGAACGCTAAAATCCGTTTCAGCTCGGCTTCTGATTTCACACTCGTTTTCGGGAAAGCAAATACACCGTTATGCCCTCCTGACGCCCATACACGCTCTTTTCCGTCAGGGCCTTTTATGCGGTTAATGATCTCCAGCTCCATTGATTTATCAGAGGCATTGTCACGCAAATTAACAGCGTCCACCATATTCCCGATATAGATGCCGGCCTTTCCCTGAGAAAACAGCTCCTGCTGCTGGGTTTTGCTTGTGACTGGAAAGTCTTTATTCATGTAGCCGTTATCACGCAGTTTTTTCATGTAATCCATTGTGTCTTTGTATTCTTTCGTCATGAAATCAGGCGTAAATTTTCCATTTGATTCCTTCCAGTCTGTCGGCATGCCTTCATATGAGCCAAGCGTCTTAAAAGCGCCGTAAATTAGATCATTTCGGTCAGTCAATCCGAATGTATCATCTTTTCCATCCTTGTCCGGGTCTTTCTCTGTAAACGCTTTGGCAACCTCATAAAGATCATCCAGCGTTTCCGGCGTTTTCAAATTCAAATTGTCCAGCCAGTCCTTCCGTATGACGATGCCTTGTCTCGAGAGGGGACGCTCTCTGTATATCCCGTAAAGCTTGCCATCGATTGTGACATTTTTATTAATGAGTTTATTCATCTTGTTTAAATTCGGATAATCTTTGATATAATCGCCTATTTCCCAGAACATTCCCGATCTGAAGGCATTCATGACAGACGAATTTTTAATGTCTTGAATTGTCACGATTTGCGGGAGATTGCCTGCTGCAAGCGCCGCATTCAGTCTGTCTTCTTTCACCGCATCAGGAACCCACGTGATGTCCAGTTCCGTATTTGTCAGCTTCTCAATTTCTTTAATGGCCCTGTCTTTCGGCGGCTGCTGGTGATACAAAATCGCCATCATAGACAGCTTGACCTTTGAATCCGAGTCCGCCTTGCCTTCAGCTGATGATTGATCAGCCCCTTTACAGCCCGCCAGCGCTCCTCCAAAAGCAAACACAAGTACAAACAAAAGCACCCTCCATTTGTTTCCCATCATACCCCTCCGTTTCATATTTTTATCCTTTGACAGAACCCAGTAAAGCGCCTTTTGCAAAATGCTTTTGAATGAATGGATAGACCAGCAGAACCGGAATGGTCGCTACCACTATCACTGCCATTTTGATCGTTTGCTCAGGCGGCGGGCTGCCCGAGCCCATTTCCGACATATCCCCTTGTACCCCGCTTGATACAATAACGATTTGGCGCAAAAGCACCTGAATCGGCCACTTAGCTGAATCATTTAAATACAAGATCGCCGTCATATACGTATTCCAGTACGTCACCGCATAAAACAGTGAAATCGTTGCGATCGCTGGAAGAGACAGCGGCAGCACAATTTTGAAGAAAATGCCCAAGTCATTGCAGCCGTCAATTTTTGCGGACTCTTCCAGGCTCTCCGGGATGTTTTGAAAGAAGTTTTTCAGAATGATCAAGTTAAAGGCATTAATTGCTGTCGGCAAAATAAGGGCCCAGTAAGAATCAAGCAATCCAAGCGATTTGACCACCAGGAAAGTCGGAATCATTCCGCCGCTGAAGAGCATCGTAAATACGACGAGAAACATGAGCGGCTGCCGCCCAATTAAGTCGCGGCGGGATAAACCGTAAGCCATCAGTGAAGAAAGAAACATGCTGACCGCCGTGCCTACAACTGTCACAAACACAGAAACGAGCAAGCTTTTATAAATGATATCTGTCGAAAAAATGTAACGATAGGCATCGAGCGAAAAAGTGGTCGGTATTAAAATGAACTTTTTTGAAACCACTTCCTCTACTGTGGCAAAGGATGCCGCAATGACATGAATAAACGGAAGTACGCATATTAAAGCGAACATCAGCAAAAATCCGTAAATCAAAATATCAAACAGGCGATTTTTCAGTGAATGTGCGATCGTTCCCACCTCCTTTGTAAGCGTTGTCATTTTGTTAAAACGAGCTGCAGCATGTGACGATATCGTGTCTAAAATGTAGCAAATGTGTGATTGCCATGTCTATAATCATTTGAACACTGTCCCTTGCCCAGCGGCATCAGAATTGGCTTGTAACCGATTATAAAAGAAAAAGAGCATAATCTTAGAAAATGATTATGCTCTGTTATTGCCGTTCTCTTCTTCCTCTTTCAGAAGCTCGGCCGTATTGATTTGAGGTGTAAACCCAAGCTCCTGAACCGCGGATTCTATTGACCACGGCTTGCCGGGATTGTCAGAGACGGCGTAATAAGTGCCGTAACGGATATTCGTCTCAATGGCTGCTTTAAAAATCGACAGCAGGTCTGGATGGGAAAGAAGCGTTTTTTTCGTCCGGTCTTTCTCATGCAGTGTATCCATTTCATCTGTAACGACAGTTCCGATTCGAAGGTTGATAACAGAAAGCTTATTTTCCAGATAAAACAGGTGGCCGATATGTTCCGAGGTCAGCTTTAGGACGCCGTAGAGATTCTTTGACAGCGGATAGTCGTCGGTTGTGATTTCCCGCCCTAAGAGTGAATGCCCGTCCTTTTCGTACACATCTGTCACATGATTGCTGCTGGCGAAAACAACCTTTGGAATGCCAAGCTCTGCTGCCGCTCGGCACAAATAGTAGGTTGCTCTATAAAAAATATCCGTCATTTTTTCAAATTCAGCTACATCCATGACATCATATTTGATTTTGACAGCGAGTAAATTCACGATCACATCTGTATCTCTCGGAATCTTCTTTAATAGATCTTCATAGTTTGATGCGTCTGCCTGAATAGCGTGTGTTATGCCATCGTAACGGTCTTTATCCAGCACCGTCACCTCGTACTCAGACATAAGCCCTTCAGCCAATATCCGCCCAATCACACCATTTCCGCCAGCGATCAGCACTTTTCTCATATGTTCACTCCCCTTTTTTATAGATTGCCCATTTTCCCAGGGGATGACACTTTTTCAGCATTCATGGCTTCCTTTAGCCTTCATTAAAAAGTAACTGGCAGCTCCATAAGCGCTCTAAAACCAATTAGCTTCCGGTACCGCACTTCAGAAACAGCGAGCTGCAGGCTTGGCATGCGCTGCAGAAGAGTGTTGATTGCAATTTGTGCTTCTAACCGTGCCAGCGAAGAACCTATACAAATATGGTGGCCCTGCCCGAATGAAAGATGGGGATTAGGGCTTCTGGTGATATCGAACTCATTGGCATGCGCGAATACTTTTGGATCTCGATTGGCAGCCCCCAGCAGAACATAGACTTGCTCCCCTTGACGAATCGTTACGCCATTCATATCAATCTCTTCTGACGCAACACGGGCTGTCATTTGTGTGGGGCTTTCATAGCGTAAGCATTCCTCAACTGCGGTATGAATCAGAGCTGGGTTTTCTTTGAGCTGCAAAAGCTGTTCTCGATGCTGCAGCAGACAAAGAATTGAGTTGCTGATGAGATTCACTGTTGTTTCATGTCCGGCGATCGCCAGCAATATACACGTTGATGCCACTTCCTCTTCCGGCAGCTTATCAGCCTGTTCTTCCTTCAGCAACATGCTGATCACATCATGCTGCGGATTTTGTTTCCGTTTTTGAATGAGCTCTCTAAAATACTCCTTCATCTTTACTGTGATCTGATTGCCGTCTGTTAACACCTTTCTTGATCGGGTTAAATCAATTGTTTGAACGAGGCTTGACGCCCACTCTTTACATTGATCCCTTTCTTCTGCCGGCACACCTATGATCTTAGCAATAATGCAGCTTGCCAAAGGAAAAGCAAAGTCAGAAATCAGCTCCATCTTTTTTTCACCTTGCACTTGATCAAGCAAATGATGGACAGTTTCATTTATAAATGGGCGATAGCACTCTGTCATTCTCGGAGTAAATACCCCGCTGACCGGTAGACGCAGACGCCTATGATCAGGCTGATTCTGAAACAGCATCATCTGCTTCTGGACATGATTTAGATCTTTATATTTCATAGACGTCTCGGGCAGCGGGACACGTGTTTTGAATCTGGTATCTTTCAGAATTGCTGCCGCTTCCTCATATCCCGTGACATACCAGCCTGGATACTTTAAAACATTCCCTTTATATAAAGGGTGTGCAGAACGTAATGTGTCGTAATAAGGATAAGGGTTTTTAAAAAACGCAGAAGGTGTAAGTGAAATTGGAATTGTCATATGCTCCCTTTCATGATTCTGACATCATCATTTTGACTCTATAAAAATAAAAGCAATCGACATGACACCGATTGCTTCTATTCTTGCTTTCAGCTATTTGCACTTAAACTGGCTTTCATTTCTTCGACCGATTCTACTTCAAATCCTAAATCACTCAGCATTTTATGATCCTCCGTCTCCTCCTGTCCAGAAGTCGTTAAATAATCTCCGACAAAGATGGAGTTGGCGGCGTACAGCCCCAATGGCTGCAATGAGCGGAGATTGACCTCTCTTCCACCAGAAATGCGGATTTCTTTTGACGGATTAATATAACGGAACAGCGCCAGTACTTTTAAACAATACAGCGGGTTTAATTCATTTACGCCTTCTAATGGTGTGCCGTCAATCGCATGCAAAAAATTCACTGGAATGGAATCGGCGTCAAGGACCTTCAAGCTTTGTGCGATATCGATGACATCCTGCTTCGTTTCCTTCATCCCAATAATGGCGCCTGAACATGGAGACATGCCGGAGGTTTTTGCAATCTCAACCGTATTGACCCTGTCCTCGTACGTATGTGACGTGGTAATGTTTGAATGATTTCTCTGAGATGTATTGACATTATGATTATAGCGGTCTACTCCGGCTGCTTTCAGCCGTTTCGCCTGCTCCGGCTTTAACAGCCCGAGACACGCACAAACTTTCAGCCCATACGTCTCTTTTATTTCCTGTACTGCTTCTACGACCTGATCGACCTCTCTGTTGGACGGCCCCCTGCCGCTTGCCACGATACAGTATGTACCTATGTTCAAATCATGCGCCCGCTTTGCGCCTTCCAGAAGGGTTTCCTTTTTCACCATCCGGTAAGTCTCAATCGGCGCTTTCGAAATCGCAGACTGGGAACAATAGCCGCAATTCTCCGGACAGAGCCCTGATTTTGCATTCATAATCATATTGAGCTTCACTTTTTTTCCATAAAATCGTTTTCTGATGTGAAAAGCTCCATGCATCAAAAGCAAGATGTCTTCATCTGGACAGTTTAAAATAGAAAGCGCCTCTTCGTTGGTCACCTCTGCTCCGCCCAGCACCCTGTTTGCGAGTTCCATCCATTGATTCATTCTCCTACCCCCACTTGATTCATCAGTAATGATAGATCGATATGGTCTTTTACCATATGAAGAACCGTTTCTTTCGTCACGTTGGCAAGCTTAGGCGTTACCCCTAAAATCGGCACACCGCATAAGCGCTCAATCATCTCAGGATTGGTTTTTTCATCATGATCAGGAGAATCACTGATCCCATTGATGACAATTCCGGCAATTGGAAGACTCATCCTTTTCGCATATTGGACAGTTAAAAAGGTATGATTAATTGTTCCGAGATGAGGACGCGCCACAATGATCAGAGGAAGCTGCAACGCTTTAATGACATGACTGACTAAAAAATCCTCTCCCAATGGCACAGAGATTCCGCCCGCACCTTCTACGATGAAGCATTCATGTTTTTCTTTTATCCGCTCCCAATGGCGTAAGACTTCTTGCATTTTGACAGCCTTTCCCTCCATCTTTCCTGCAACGTATGGAGCTAGCGGCTCTTTGAATGCAAAAGGCGTAATCTCTTCATGTGAGAGACTCGTTTGCGACATCTCTTTCAGCAGGCTTGTGTCACTATTCGGATGATGACGAGAAATCCCGCTTAAAAATGGTTTAAATACTCCGACATCCATCTTATTTTCTCGCAATAAAGCTGCAAGACCGCTGGATATCACCGTTTTCCCCACTTCTGTATCTGTTCCTGTTACAAAAAAACCTCTCATGGAATGATGTTCAGCTCCTTTCCAATTGAACGAAATGCTTCCAGCAAATGGTCAATATCCCTTATACTGTGCCCAGCTGTGATGGTTAAGCGGATACGGCTCTCTCCTGGCGCTACGGTCGGCGGCCGAATGGCAGGGGCGTAGATTCCCTTGTCCTGCAATTTTTCAGCAAATGTGACCGTTTTTCGGGTATCGCCGATGACCACCGGAATAATCGGTGTATGATGCCCCTTCACCGTATAGCCCATGTGCTTCAGATTCATTTTGATCATCTGGATATAAGAAAATAAAAGCTCCCGTTTATCCTTGCTGGCTTCAATGATGTCTAACGCCTCATGGGCAGCTGCACAGCTTGCCGGCGGAATAGCGGTTTGAAAGATAAACGTTCTGGCATGGTTCAGCAGAAAGTCGATGATTACAGCTGAACCGGCAGCAAAACCTCCTTCCACTCCGGCAGCTTTGCTTAGCGTGCCGATGACAATGTCAGGACACACACCGAAATGGTCACTCGTCCCTCCTCCTGATTCACCCAAAACACCTGTTGCATGCGCATCATCAACAATGACATAAGCATGATAGCGTTTAGCAAGGGCGATGATCTGACGAAGAGGGGCAATCGTGCCATCCATGCTGAATACCCCGTCTGTGACGATAAAACGGCGCTGGTACCGCTGTGTTTCTTTCAGCTTTTCTTCAAGATCTGCCATATCGATATGACGATAAATACCCGTATCAGCCTTAGACAGGCGGCAGCCATCGATAATACTTGCATGATTTAACTGATCACTTAAAATGACATCGCCTTTTTCAGGTAACGAAGAAAGAACACCGACATTGGCTAAATAGCCGCTTGAAAACAGTAAAGCCGCTTCTGTCCGTTTAAAACCGGCAATCTTTTTTTCGAGTTTTTCATGCCAGATCGAATTGCCTGTCGTTAAACGCGAGCCGCTGCTTCCTGCTCCAAATTGCTGCAGTGCTGCTTGGGCTGCAGAGATCAAACGGTTATGGTTTGCGAGACCTAAATAATTGTTTGACGACCAGACCGTTTGATTTTTGCCATTCATCGTTCCCTCTGGAATTGGAGGCCCGTTCATTGTTCTGAGTGTACGGTATACGCCGGCTCCCTTCGCTTTGTCTAACCGGCTGCTTAACCAGCTGTCAATGCTCAAGGCTGGTTACCTCTTGGATCGCTTCTTTCATAATAGACACCATTGCTTCTAGCTCTTCAGCTGTACTGGCAAGCGGAGGCAGAAATGCAATCACATCGCCGAGCGGTCTCGTCAGCATCCCCAGCTCTCTCATTTTTAAAGAAACTTTGTACCCCACACGCCGATCAGCAGGATAAGGCTGTTTAGTTTCCTTTGATTGAACAAGCTCTGCACCGCACATAAAGCCGAGCTGGCGAATATCCCCAACGTGAGGAAGAGCATGCAGGTCTTGAAGAAGCAAATGGAGCTTTTCACTTTTTAGCGCGACTTGTTCAACGATGTTTTCAGATTCAAATAATCTTAGGTTTTCAAGAGCAACCGCACAGCCAAGCTGATTTCCTGTATAGGAGTGACCGTGGAAAAAGGTTTTTTGTTCTTTGTAGTCATCGTAGAATGCATGGTAGATGTCTTCGGTGGCAAAGGTGACAGCTATCGGCAAATAGCCTCCAGTAATGCCTTTTCCGGCAGCCATTAGATCAGGCTGAACATTTTCGTGCTCACATGCAAACATTTTCCCCGTCCGGCCAAAACCAGTGGCAACTTCATCAACAATCATTAAGACATCGTAAGCTGTACAAAGCTGGCGCACCCCTGACAAGTATCCTTCCGGCATCACAATCATTCCGGATGCTCCTTGAACCATTGATTCAATAGAAAGCGCTGCAATTTCGCGATGGTGTTCCTTTAGCAGCTGTTCAAGCGCATAGAGACACTCATCACGACTCTGCACAGGATCACCGCTTTCAGAGCGGTATACATAAGGGATCGGAGCTTTATAACTGTCAAACATTAATGGGCCATAGACGTGGTGGAACAGTTCAATAGAACCGACACTGACGGCACCAATCGTATCGCCGTGATATCCATTTTTCATTGCGATAAATTTTTGTTTTTCAGGCTTCCCGATGTTCTTCCAATATTGAAACGCCATTTTAAGAGCAATTTCCATCGCTTCTGCACCGCTGTCTGAATAAAAAACACGCGTCAGCTTCTCCGGACTGATCTCAATTAATGTCTCGGCAAGTTCGGTCGCCGGAACGTTGGTCATGCCCAATAATGTGGAGTGAGCAATTTTTCCAAGCTGTTTTATGATGGCCTCATCTAATTCCTTTTTGCGGTGCCCGTGCACATTAAGCCAAACGGAAGAAAAGCCGTCATAATATTCCTTGCCGTTTATGTCTTTTACTTTGATTCCGTTGCCGCTCTCTATGATCAAGGGATGTTCATCATAGTCTTTCATTTGAGTAAAAGGCAGCCAAAGATGCTTTTTACTTTTTTCTATCAACTCTTGAGTCATCATCTTCCTCCCAATCAATGAAAATAGGCTGCTTTACCAGATAGTTTATGTAACTATTTACATCTTCTGAGCCGTCAGCAAAAAAGATGCGGCAGCCCTCTTCATTTCCGTATTCTTTCATTGCTGTAATACGCTGATAGCCCAGTTTATGACTTGCAACATAGCCTGTTATGTAATCAGGGTCATCCGACCAGCATAATTCTGCAACAGCGGCCGGATGATCACTCACCTTTGAAGCAAGTGCAAGGGCCTCTTTTATTCTTGAATTGGAAGGCATGTTATTGCGGAGCGCCCAATTTTCAAAATTGGCGTCCGGCCAATCCATTCTGGACACCCGTACACCTTTTTCTAGTGTTTGATCAATTCGGTTGCCAGAGTGAATATCAACCACCACCGCTCCCCTGATACCCCGCCATTCAGGAATGTGTTTATATGCTTTTTCAATCACTTTTTTTGAAACACCCGCTCTCTCCAATAAGAATCGGGCAAGACTTTGTCCCTCTTCTGGGGATTCCACTTCATTTGTCTTGATTGGTAATGGGTGAATCGTCTTTACCGGCTCATGAACCTCTTCAAATTGAATTTGCATGAAATCCGGTTTTCCTCTTGAGTGGGATAAGCCTTTTTCTAGTAAGGCATTCACCGTACGTTTCATATTATCGAACGTGATAAGCCGTTCTCCGCCGGATATATGCTTTCCACCATCTTCGTGAGACCCATTCATAGAAGCTCTCATTCTGACACTGTAAAATGTTTCTTCTTGCATACCTTCTCGCCCTTTCAGCTTTGATTACAGAAGAAAGCAGACTATTTGTTAACCATTTATAAATTAAGGTTAACAAATAGAATACTATTATGTATATACAATTCTGTCAATATCAGAACGCCATTAAAAATCTATTTATCATGTATATTCCTGATACCTGTATTAATCCACTAGAAAAAGAAGAGACGGGCAGACGCTCGCCTCCTCACCTGTATAGAATCATTTCAGACAAACACTCAAAGCCTGCCCTTTTTCACTGTCACAGCCACTTTTTCAAAAACCGAAGGGCTTCATGTCTCATCATAGCTGTCTCAAAATGCCCTGAAGCGGAGCGCACCATACGGTAACGATCAGAAGCCCCTTTCTCAGCATACAAAGCTGTTAATTCAATTTCGATTTTGTTCACACCCTCAACCGGTGTTAACCGATCATGTATGCCGACAAGACTAAGGTGCGGGCGTGGTGCGATCAGGCTTTGGATATCTGATGCAGAAAAGTGCTTGGCAAGCGCCGGAACGTAATAATAAAAGCCATGCCGGTCAAGGTTCTGTGTTTCAATCAGTACATGATGGTCAACCTGACTGCATAAATCCACACATGCCTTAACCCGTTCATCAAGCGCCGCTGTCCACCAAGCCATCAAGCCCCCCATAGACATGCCGATCGTTCCGATTCTGTCAGGCTGAATATCAGGACGGCTCTGCACATAATCAATGGCTCTTATACTGTCGTAAATCATCATGCCCCACATCACCCTGCCTGTGAGAAGCATCTCTTTAAAAATCTCGCTTTCTGTTTTTCCCCGTCTGTCTCCAAATCCCCAATGGTCGATTGCCAATACCGCATACCCGAGAGAAGTCAGCTCCCGAGCAAACGAGGGCGCCTTCAAATAATCTGCTCCCTCAAGCAGTTCACTTTTTCCCCGGTCATACTGCCCTCCATGTGAATGCTGAAAGAATATAACCGGGCACCGTCCTTTTGCCGCTTTCGGCTTCACAAAATATGCAGGCACCTTTTCAAGCCCATTTATATCAAGCAACAGCGTTTCCATCAAATATCCCTCTTTTTCCTCAATACGCAGCGTTTCCGCACCCGTATCCTTCCAATCAGGCAAAACACCAAGCAAACGAAACAGCAGCTCTCTTTTTTCGTTACTCATCCCATCACCCTCCCTCTTCGCTTATCTTCAATGTACGAGACAGATTTGTTTTTCCCTTTATTTTTTCACACAGCATATAGAAACAAAAATGGTAGTTTACTAAACTTTTACTAAATATAACGAAATATTCTGAAATTAATTATTGTAACCGCTTACTTTCATATGATAGTATCAATTTATCAAAAACGCATGAGTAAAATATGTCTTTCGTTTTAGTAAATCTCATCACATGAAAGGGAGGAACCATGGTTCGGATAAAAGATATCGCCTTAAAAGCCAACGTTTCAAGTGCTACTGTTTCGAGAATTTTAAATGAAGATCATTCGCTTTCTGTTGCGGGTGAAACGAGGCAAAGAGTAATCAGTATCGCTGAAGAGCTAGGCTATCAAACTGTCGCTAAACGCCGAAAAGCCCGCGGACAAAAACAGCGCGCCCAGCCGCTTATCGGGGTGTTGAGCTGCTTATCTCCCGATGAAGAACGGCAGGATCCTTATTTTTCTTCTATTCGCAAAGGGATTGAAAAAGAATGCTTTGAACAGGAAATTTTCATTACAAACTCCATCCATCTCGGTTCCTTCCAGGAGCATATGTTTCGGGAATTAGACGGTATCATTGTGATCGGCCGTGTCCATAACGAAGCCGTTCAACATATCAGCGGCCGATTGGAGCATGCCGTGTTTATCAATCATTCTCCAGATCCGCAGATATACGACTCGATTGGGATTGATTTTGAAGCCGCCGCACACCAGGCAATTGATCACCTTTTCGATTTAGGTTACAAACGACTAGGCTATATCGGCGGGCAGGAGAAGGAGCATACACTGAGGGACGGCCAAAGCATTCGCAGAACAATTGAAGACAAACGCCAGACTGCCTTTTTGCAGTCCGCCCATCCTCAGCCTGAACACGTCTTGGTCGGCGATTACAGCATGCGCGAGGGCTATCGTCTGATGAAAAAAGCCATCAATCAAGGCAATCTGCCGGAAGCCTTTTTTATCACAAGTGATTCTATGGCTATCGGGGCATTAAAAGCACTTCGGGAAGCCGATCTGCATGTGCCGCGGGACACAGCCATTGTCAGCTTTAACGGCATTGAAGAAGCCGAGTTTGCCAGCACACCTTTAACCACGGTGAAAGTGTATACAGAGGAAATGGGCCGAACAGGCGTAAAACAGCTTCTCGACCGCTTTAACGGCCGAACAATTCCTCATCAAGTCACCCTGCCGACAACACTGATCATCAGGCAAAGCTGCGGATACACAGCTAAGGAAGTGACGCAAGAAAAACGTTCATCAAGATCATAAGGAGGAAAAGATGAAACACATATTTGTTTTATTTCTCTCTCTTATTCTGCTGATTTTGCCGGGCTGCTCATCTGAAGAAAGCACTGCAGATACGGGCAAAAAGACGTTAACCATTTATTCTACGATGTCAACGGACAGTGAAAGAAACACATTCAGAAAACTAGCCGCAGCGTTCGAAAAGGAAAGCGGCATTCGCGTCAGCATTCATTTCCCAGGCAATGACTATGAAAATATGATGCGTGTCAGAATGGCCGCCAATGATCTGCCAGACCTCTTTGATACTCATGGCTGGGGGAAAATCAGGTACGGGGAGTATACAGCCGATCTCCGGGATATGGACTGGACTCAGAAACTTGACCCGAATTTAAACAGCATCCTTAAAAACAAGAGCGGAAAGGTATACGCATATCCGATCAATCAGGCAAAGGACGGCCTAGCATACAACCGCAATATATTAGACCGCTTCGGCATCGATCCGCCCGAAACGATGGATGATTTTATAAAAGCATTGAGAACGATTAAAGAAAAAAGCAATGGAGAAATCGTTCCTTTCTGGTTCGCCGGATATGACAAAAGCTCTTTCGCCCAATATTATGACCAATTCGCAACACCCCTTCTCATCACAGACCCTGCCCATAATGAAAAGAAACAGCTCATTGACGGCACCTTCAATTGGAGCAAATTTACTTATCTATCAGATACCCTCAAACAAATGCAGAAAGAAAAACTCATCAATATCGATGCCGTAACAGCAAAAAAATCACAGCTCATTGAGTTGATGGCTCAAAATAAAATCGCTTTTACCATGCAGGGCGGCACCCTCGGTCAAGACGTCGCCCAAATTAACCCGAATGTAAAGGTTGGGATTATCCCGACACCAGCTATACACCCCGGTGATGACCCGATATGGATTGGCGGCGAGCGCTATACACTGGCAGCATGGAAAGACTCGCCTCATTTAAAGGAAGCAAAGCAATTTATCGCCTTTATGGCTCGTCCCGCCCATGCGAAAGAAATGGCTGAAGCCACCTCGCTTCCTTCAGGGCTGACCAATGTAAAAGCTGACATTTTCTATGCCAAAGACTATCAGCATTATCAGAATATGAAAGTCGAACCTTACTTCGACCGATTGTACTTGCCGAACGGGATGTGGGATGTGATGGGAACGGTCGGCCAGGAGCTTGCGGCAGACATTTTGACACCCAACGAGATTTCTAAAAAGCTGGGAAGAGAATATAAACGACTCCGGGAGCAATCTGAAACACAGGGAGCTGAAAACAATGAGTGAGATCGCCAGAGACGCACATGTGAAACAGGTCAAGCCGAATAAACAGTCCTCACTTTGGTGGATGTATATTCCGGCTCTGCTCTCCGTTTTGATCTTCATGATTTATCCGTTTATAAAAGGCGCTTTTATCACCTTCACAAACTGGAACGGATTTTCTCAGGTTTATCAGTGGGTCGGTTTCGCTCAGTATGAAAGGCTGTTTGCTGATCCGGACACATGGCATATCTTAAAAAACACGCTGCTATACGGACTCGGCAGCACCTTTTTTCAAAACGTCATTGGGCTCCTGTACGCTCTGCTATTGAATCAAAGCATAAAAATGAAAGCGATAACAAGAACAATTGTGTATTTGCCGGTTATGATCAGTCCGCTCATTATGGGCTACATTTGGTACTTCTTCTTTTCTTATGACGGAGGCGCGCTTAATGACCTGCTTGGCGTTTTCGGCATCAGCCCGATCAACGCGCTTGCCAGTCCGTCTTCGAACCCATGGATCATCGTCATGATTAACACGTACCAATATGTCGGCATCGCCATGATTGTCTATTTGGCAGGCCTGCAAAGCATTCCGAAAGATTACTACGAAGCAGCGGAAATGGATGGCGCAACACGGGGCCAGCAGTTTTTCGGCATCACCCTGCCGCTGTTAATGCCCTCGATCACGATCAATATGGTCATCAACATTATCGGAGGCTTAAAGCTGTTTGACGTGATCATTGCGCTCACTGCAGGCGGACCCGGAAACGCGTCGCAATCGATGTCAACGTTTATGTATGACCTGTATTTTAAACGGCAGGATGCCGGATATGCTGCGACACAAGGCATATTTATGGCATTTGTCATTTTGATCATCAGCTTTTGCGCGCTTGCGTACTTTAAAAGAAAGGAGACGGAAATGTCATGAGAGCCGCCCGCTCAAACAAACTGCGGTTGATTACCCTTCTCGCTGCCATTGTAGCCTGTGCGCATTTCATTCCTTTTTACATTCTGCTGACCACTTCATTAAAAGCAAAAGGAGACTACAGTTCCAAATGGTTGTTTCCAGCTGATATTTCCTTCCAAAATTTTTCTGAGGCATGGGAGCGCGCTTCACTTGGCAACTCGTTTATCAACACAATCATCATCACAGGCGTTTCGGCATTGTTGTTAATCATATTCGGCTCACTGGCCGCCTACCCTCTTGCCAGGCGGGAAACCAAGCTGAATAAAGCCGTTTTCGCGCTGCTGATTTCAATTATGATCATCCCTCCGTTAACGTCCATGGTGCCTTTATACAGAATGGTCGTGGACGCCGGTATGGTCAATACACACGCAGTCGCCATTTTGATCAATACAGCGGCGTATATGCCGTTAACCGTGTTTTTGTATTCCGGCTTTATCCGTTCAACCATTCCAAAAGAGCTTGAAGAAGCGGCAAGAATGGATGGAGCGGGAATGCTGAAAATCTTTTTTATGATCGTGTTTCCTTTGCTGAAGCCGATCACTGCCACCATCTGTATTATTTCTTGTGTCTTTATATGGAATGACTATCAATTTGCTATTTTCTTTTTACAGGATCAGAAGGTGCAGACACTCACCGTCGCAATGGCCGGGTTTTTCGGAGAAAACGCCAACAATCTGCATTTGGTCGCCGCAGCTGCCATCATGGCGATGCTGCCGATGGTCATTCTGTTTCTGGCGCTGCAAAAATACTTTATTGCCGGACTGTCATCAGGAGCGGTAAAAGGATAATGAATTAAAGGAGGAAGCGACATGAAAAAAATCACATTTATCGGTGCAGGGAGCACAATTTTCGCAAAAAATGTTTTAGGAGACTGCTTGTTAACGGAGGCGTTAAATGGGTTTGAATTTGCGCTTTACGACATTGATGCAAAACGCTTGCAGGAATCTCAGCTTATGCTCGAAAATTTGAGAGACCGCTATAATCCGAGCGTCGTTATCAACAGCTATGATGACAGAAAACTGGCTTTGCAGCATGCGGGCTATGTGATTAATGCCATACAGGTCGGAGGCTATAAACCAAGCACAGTCATCGATTTTGAGATTCCTAAACGATACGGATTACGGCAGACAATTGCCGACACGGTGGGCATCGGCGGGATATTCAGATCACTCAGGACTATCCCTGTGTTATTTGATATCGCAAGAGATATTGAGGAAATGTGCCCCGACGCCTGGTTTTTAAACTATACAAACCCAATGGCCTCCCTGACTGGCGCTATGCTTCGCTATACGGATGTGAAAACGATCGGGCTGTGCCACAGCGTCCAAGTGTGTACAAGAGATTTATTTAAATCTCTCGGTATGGAGCACGCTGGGATTGAAGAACGAATCGCAGGCATCAATCATATGGCATGGCTGTTGGAAGTGAAAAAGGACGGCGCTGATTTATATCCCGAAATCAAAAAGAGAGCGAGAGAAAAGCAAAAAACAAAGCATCAAGATATGGTGCGGTTTGAATTGATGGATAAGTTCGGTTATTACGTCACGGAATCATCAGAGCACAACGCAGAATACCATCCTTATTTTATTAAACGAAACTATCCTGAATTAATCAACGAGCTGCAGATCCCGCTAGACGAATATCCAAGAAGATGCGTGAAACAGATAGAAGATTGGGAGAAAATGAGGGATGACATTGTTAACAATAAAAACCTCACCCATAAACGTTCAAAAGAATATGGCTCAAGAATAATAGAAGCGATGGAAACGAATCAGCCATTCACCTTCGGAGGAAACGTGTTAAATACCGGGCTTATCACAAACCTTCCTTCCAAAGCGGTCGTCGAAGTGACATGCGTTGCCGACAGAAAAAAGATAACCCCATGCTTTGCAGGAGAACTGCCTGAGCAGCTCGCAGCGTTAAACAGAACGAATATCAACACACAGCTGATGACCATTGAAGCTGCTGTTACACGGAAAAAAGAAGCTGTCTACCAGGCAGCTATGCTTGACCCGCATACAAGTGCAGAGCTGTCCATCAATGACATTATTTCGATGTGTGATGATTTATTTGAAGCGCACGGCGATTGGCTTCCAGCATACAAATAAAAAAACTAGGGGTGATCTCTCCCCTAGTTTTTCGGTTTCGTTTCGCCTTCCCAGGCCATCATGCCGCCTTCTACGTTGACTGTTTTAAAGCCTTGCTCATCCAAATACTTGCAGACATTCATGCTGCGCATTCCTGAGCGGCAGATAAAAGTGTACTCTTTGTCTTTATCGAGGGTGTCCATTTTTTCAGGAATATCTCCCATGCGAATATGAACCGCTTGCGGGATCATGCCTTCCGCAACCTCTTCATCTTCTCTGACATCAATCAAATACAATTCTTCATCCGCCTCGATTTTTTCTTTCAAAGCAGCTGTGCTGATTTCTTTTATTTCCAAAGAAAACACTCCTATTCACCAATAATCATGTTCAGTATATCAAACTCAGCCGGACGATTGCTATTCAGAGAACTGATGAAAAAATCCCCTTTTTGACAAAGGGGATTTTTCCAAGATTAGTTTGCCACAATATTGACAAGCTTGCCAGGCACTGCGATAATTTTTCGAATGGTTTTGCCTTCAAGCTGCTCTTTGACCTTTTCATCTGCTTGAGCAAGCTGTTCCAGCTGTTCCTTCGTCGCATCTGCAGGAACCTGTAGTTTCGCTTTCACTTTTCCGTTCAGCTGAACAACAATTTCAACTTCATTGTCAACAAGTTTAGCTTCATCATATACAGGCCAAGCCTCATATGCAATCGTACCGCTATGGCCCAATTTCTCCCACAGCTCTTCCGCGAGATGAGGCGCGATTGGAGATAGGAGCTTCACAAAGCCTTCCATATATTCCTTCGGCAGCTCTGACGCTTTATAGGCCTCGTTGATAAAGACCATCAGCTGAGAAATACCTGTGTTAAAACGCAGGCCCTCATAGTGATCTGTCACTTTCATGACTGTTTCATGATAGACGCGCTCCAATGTTTCACCGGCGCCTTCAACGATTTTGCCATTTAGCTCTCCGCTGTCTTCAACAAACAGACGCCATACGCGGTCAAGGAAGCGGCGTGCGCCGTCTAAGCCTGATTCAGACCAGGCAATTGAAGCATCAAGCGGTCCCATGAACATTTCGTACAATCTCAGCGTATCAGCGCCGTGAGATGCAACGATTTCATCAGGGTTGACAACGTTCCCTTTTGATTTACTCATTTTCTCGTTGTTTTCACCGAGAATCATTCCTTGGTTATACAGCTTTTGGAACGGTTCTTTCGTCGGCACTACACCGATGTCGTAAAGGAACTTGTGCCAGAAACGGGCATACAGAAGGTGAAGCACAGCATGCTCCGCGCCGCCGATATACATATCAACCGGAAGCCATTTTTCCATTTTCTCAGGTGATGCCAGCTGATCCGGATTGTGCGGATCAATGTAGCGCAAGAAATACCAGCAGCTTCCCGCCCATTGCGGCATTGTATTCGTTTCTCTTCTTCCTTTTTTCCCTGTTTCAGGGTCTGTGACTTCAACCCACTCTTTAATGTTCGCAAGCGGTGATTCGCCGGTGCCGCTCGGTTTGATTTCGTTTGTTTTCGGCAGAATCAGCGGCAGTTCTTCCTCCGGCACAGCTGTTGACGTTCCGTCCTCCCAATGAATGATCGGAATCGGCTCGCCCCAGTAGCGCTGGCGACTGAAGAGCCAGTCGCGCAGACGGTAAGTGACTTTCTTTTCGCCGTTTTTCGTTTCTTCCAGCCAAGCGATCATTTTTTCAATCGCTTCCTGTTTATTAAGTCCATTCAGAAAATCAGAGTTCACATGCTCGCCGTCGCCTGTGTACGCTTCTTCTTCAACATTTCCGCCTTTCACGACTTCCTTGACTGGAAGGCCGAATGTGTTGGCGAATTCAAAATCACGCTCATCGTGACCGGGAACAGCCATGACTGCACCAGTTCCGTATGAAGCAAGAACGTAATCTGCGATCCAGATCGGCAGTTTTTCACCATTTACAGGATTGATCGCATAAGCTCCAGTGAAGACGCCTGTCTTTGTTTTCGCGAGATCCGTGCGCTCAAGGTCACTCTTTGATTGAATTTCTTTGATATAAGCTTCGACAGCTTCTTTTTGCTCAGCAGCTGTGATTTTTTCTACCAAAGCATGCTCCGGAGCAAGGACAGTGTATGTAGCGCCGAACAATGTATCAGGTCTTGTTGTAAACACCGTAAATGATTCATCATGTCCATCTATGCCAAAATGAACGTGCGCACCTTCAGAACGGCCGATCCAGTTGCGCTGCATGTCTTTAATGCTTTCCGGCCAATCAAGCTCTTCCAAGTCATCAAGAAGCCTGTCCGCATAAGCTGTGATTTTCAGCATCCACTGCTTCATCGGGCGTCTTTCGACCGGGTGGCCGCCGCGTTCACTCTTTCCGTCAATGACTTCTTCGTTGGCTAGAACCGTACCGAGTGCGGGGCACCAGTTAACCGGCACCTCATCAACGTAAGCAAGACCCTTTTCGTATAGTTTTAAGAAAATCCATTGTGTCCATTTATAGTATTCAGGATCTGTCGTGTTGATTTCACGATCCCAATCATATGAAAAACCGAGCGCCTGGATTTGGCGGCGGAAATTATCGATATTCTGCTTCGTAAACACTGCCGGATCATTCCCGGTGTCGAGGGCGTATTGCTCAGCCGGCAGACCGAATGCGTCCCAGCCCATCGGATGAAGGACGTCATAGCCCTGCATGCGCTTCATGCGGGAGAGGATATCCGTCGCTGTATAGCCCTCAGGGTGTCCGACGTGAAGACCCGCTCCAGACGGATAAGGAAACATGTCCAGTGCGTAAAATTTTTGTTTCTCATTATGATCAAGAGTGGCAAATGTTTTGTTTTCCAGCCAATAATTTTGCCATTTCTTTTCTATCTCTTTGTGCTGAAAACTCAAAGTAAAAACCTCCTTCTGATTGAATACGGCGTTTATGTTCAAGTATTGACGGGACAGGGAGGATTATATTCAGAATATTCCCAAACTAAAAAAAACTCCCTCATCCCTAAAAGGGACGAGAGACTTTCGTTTTCCCGCGGTACCACCCTCGTTAGCGCGGCAGACGCCGCACTCACTTGATACTTTTAACGCAGTTATGCGTCAGCGGCTTTTCACCGCTGCAACTCTGAGGTGAGTTCGGAAACAAACTTGATTGACTTTCACCAGCCGTCAACTCTCTGAAACAATATCTGCTTCTTACTGCTCCTCTTCATTGTTCTTTTCGCAACCGTAATCTTAACTGTATTTTATAGAATTCTGTTCATAAGTGCAAGCAGGTTTGTATACAATGGGAATGTACCCTGAACGGGCGAAGATTGAGGACAATTATTCTGGTGGAGTTTTGGTTTGACGTTTCGACTCGGCCGGTTCGCCGCCGCTGTTCATTTCTCTTACAAAATCAAAGCTTCTGAGAACAGCTTCACCGCCGTAGCCTGAGATTATGGATAAGATGACAAGTTGAATTCCTGAATCGGGGTCAGCGGATAGTACAAGTAAAATGGAAGCCGTCATGCCGATAAACCAATCTTCCAAAAATCCAAGATAGATAAACCGCTTTGTCATCCTGGGTTTCTCCAGTCTGCCTCTCTTTTTCACATGACCGAGAATCCCCATGATTCCTCCAATTACACAAGCAATTAATACCTGATGCAGCATCTTCATCATCACCTTCCTAAAGCCCTTATTTCGTAAAGCGACTTCAGGCCATCCAGCCCCCTTAAACGATTCCGATGATTTTCGATATCTACATACTGGCAAATCTGAAAAAAGCTTGTTTCTTCCATTATATGTGAACACATGATCGGTAAGCTTGATGCATTAGATTCATTTTTCACCCAGTGACATTTACCTAGTCACTTATTTAGCATGTAGAAACCTTTCCGTTCATATGTTCAAACTCTGTTCTTATTTTTAGTGTATACGAGGACAAGCCCGAATGACAAACAACAAACTGCGCTTGCTTGAATCAGAACATGTGTTGTGCTACGGTTACTGTAGAATTCATTAAAAAAAGGGGAATATCAGGCTTTCGCACAGCAAGCTGGCGGCCTAAGGGGGAATTATATGGGTAGTTTTCAATCATTCGGAATAAAAGGACAGCTGGACGTCATCAAAAAAGCGCTTGATCACGCGCGAGTCGGTGTAGTGATTACAGATCCTGCACTTGAAGATAATCCGATTGTCTACGTAAACCAAGGCTTTGTTCAAATGACCGGTTATGAGGCCGAGGAAATTTTAGGAAAGAACTGCCGCTTCTTACAGGGGAAAGATACAGACGCTGGTGAAGTGGACAACATCAGAGCCGGTTTACAAAATAAAGAGCCCGTTACAGTTCAGATTCAAAACTATAAAAAAGACGGAACGATGTTCTGGAATGAGTTAAATATTGATCCGCTGGAAATAGAAGACAAAACCTATTTTGTCGGAATCCAAAAAGACATCACCAAGCAAAAAGAGTATGAACAGCTTCTCGAGGATTCCCTCACAGAAATTACTGCACTTTCAACTCCTATTGTGCCGATTCGCAACGGCATTTCGGCTCTTCCGCTAGTCGGCAACCTGACAGAGGAGCGATTTAATTCCATCGTCAGCACATTGACGAATATTTTATCAACATCCAAAGATGATTATTTGATTATTGATTTATCAGGATTGGCCCAAGTAAATGAACAAACCGCCGACCAGATTTTCAAGCTGAGCCATTTGCTGAAATTGACCGGAACAGAATTAATCATTACCGGCATTAAGCCCGAATTGGCCATGAAGATGAATAAACTGGATGCTAATTTCTCATCGCTGAAAACATATTCTAATGTAAAGGATGCCGTGAACGTGCTTCCGATTATGTAAAAAGATCCCGCTCATCCGGCGGGATCTTTTTTATGAAGAAACTGAAGCCTGCTTATTCGCTTTATCAGCTGATTTTAATCGTTTGTCGTATAAAATCGTCGTGACTATGCTGATCATAAGTAAAACCAAAAGAGATAAAACGAGAGCGTGAATGCCGGAATGATCGACGAGCACGCCTCCGAACAAAGGCCCTATCATTCTGCCACCTGTCGCAGCGCTGTTCACAAACCCTTGATAAAACCCTTCTTTCCCTTTAGGCGCAAGCTTGTTGGCAATCGTTGGCACCGCAGGCCAAACAAGCATTTCCCCGGTGGTCAAGATCACCATGGCAGCCAAAAACATTGGAAATTGCTTCGCAGTCAGCAGCATGCTGTAAGACACAATAAAAATGACAAAACCAATGATCATTTGCGCTTTTAGCGACTCAGCCCATTTTTTCACAAAAAAGCTGACAAGCGGCTGTCCAACCACAATTAAAATTCCGTTAATCGTCCACAGCACACTATATAAAGAAAGAGACATTCCGATACTTTGCGTGTACGAGGCAATGGTGGTAGACCATTGAGAATATGCCAGCCATCCGAGCACATACCCGCTGCTCAATATGACCAGAGCCGTAAATTTCGCTTTGCTGCTTACAGCATCATAATCAAGCACAGACGTTTGAGACACATCCTTCGTCTGAATATTTCGAAATCCGAAATATACGATAAAGAAAAAAACCACATACAACGCGGCATTCGCCAAAAATACGTATGAAAACGAGAAAGACGCCACTACGCCGCCAAGCGCAGAACCGACGGCAACGCCTGCGTTTTGCGCGACATAAATCGCATTAAATGCCCTTCTTCCCCCTTCAGGCCACACTGATCCAGCCATTGCGTAACTGGCCGGAAAAACAACACCCGAACCAAACCCGACAATTGTAAGCAGCACAATATAAAACGGCCAATCATGAAAAAAGACGAGACCCACCAGACTTGCTAACGTAATCGCAATTCCGAGCATGATGGATTTAAACCCGCCGATTTTATCAAACAAAAACCCGCCGCATAAATTCCCTGCCACACTGGCGCCGGAATTCAGCATAAGGACAATCCCCGCGACCGTTAACGACTTTCCTAAATGATTATGAATATAGATCGTGTTAAGCGGCCATAAAAAGGATGCCCCCGTCACATTAATAAACATCCCTATCACTAAAATTTTCAATGCGCGCGGCATACTGATCCCCCTTTCTTATCTATAAAAGCTCATGAAAAAACGGAAACCTCAAAAGGCTCCGTACGAATCCAGTTATCATAGCACATTCATTCTATCTGTCTATCTCATATTTTTCAACAGATGAGTGTGAAAAAATCTAACAAATATTACTCAAAAATTGTAAAATAAATAGAAAAAGGGGTAAATTTCATGGAAATGGCATTCGCATTCCTCGGTTTTTTTGCATTTCTCTTTTCACTTGGCTATGGAGTATACCATCTCGTCAGATATGTGCTGAAAAAGGAAAAACGATTCTCTAAAAAACTCTTTTGGCCGCTTTTTATTGGAGGCCTCATTCTGCTCTTCACCGGAGCAGCTTTGTCAGAACCTGACGCTGCCGCAGCAAATGCTGATAAAAAATATTCAGCTCTAAACACTGAATATAAAAGTCTTAAAAAAGAGCATGAAGCACTTGAGAAAGAGTATGAAGCCATCAGCTCTGAAGCAAAGAAACTGAAAGACAATACAAAAGATCAAGACAAGCTCAAGCAGCTGGAGAAAGAAAATAGTGAATTAAAAAAGACTCAGAAATCATTAAAAGCAGAAAATAAAGAACTTCAAGAAAAACAAAAACAGCTCAAAGAAGATACCAAAACAGCAAAGGCTGAAAATGAAGCCCTTCAACAAGATAAAACAAAGCTTGAAAAGCAATTAGCAGAGGCGCAAAACCGAACAGCCAGCACGAAAGAAAACAGCGAACAATCTTCAACCAGCACGAATAAAAGCAACGAAACCAGTTCAGCTGATACAGCAGAAGGCTGTCTTATCAAAGGCAGCAAAAACGGCATCTATCATACGCCGGGCAGTACATACTATGACCGGACGACAGACCCTGCTGACATGTTTTGTTCAGTGGAAGAGGCTGAGGCAGCCGGGTATCGGGCGCCGAAACGATAAACAGTAAAAGCTCCAGTTTCTCTGGAGCTTTTACTGTTTTACAATGCCGACTTAATCACCTTTTTATAATAAAGAACCGACAGAATACCGAAAATAGAATAGAGTGCAGTATATAACACCATCACCATAATCATCGGCGACCATACCTCTGATCCGAATAAGAACCAGCCGGATTGAACGGCAAAGTAACTGTGAAAGAGGCCGATCACCAATGGAATGCCGAAGTTATACATTTGTTTGATGCGTATCCCCTTCAGCAGGTCACCCTGTGTAAAACCGAGTTTTCTTAGGATGGTATAGTTCGGTTTTTCTTCTTCACTTTCACCCATTTGTTTAAAGTAAAGGATACACCCCGAGGTGATGAGAAATGTTAAACCTAAGAAACCAACGATGAACATGACCATACCAAAAAGAGATTTTTGCGCAATACTTGTATCCAGCCTTGATAAATGTAGATCTTTCTTGTTCACCTTTTGAAAAAGCTCATTTGCTTTTTCAAGCTGATCTCCATGTTTCATATTGATGCCGATAAATTCAGATTGCGCCAGCTGAATGCGAGGGTCTTTATCTTTGTTCAGCTGTTTAAACAGGTTGTCATCTACTATGACTGCAGGCATTCCCCCGCTTGTAAACGTGTAGGATACAAGAAACTCTTCTCTTAATCCTTTATAGTGTAATGATTGTGTCTCATGCTTGCTTTTGACTTTAATGCTGCCGGAGTCTTTTAAAACCATTATTCTTTGCAGCAAGTCGGTGTAGCCTGAGAAAACCGCTTCCCCAGCCGCCACATCCACGCCTTTTACATCTTTATCGCTAACAACAGCGAGTTGTGTGTTGCCGGGATCGCCCTGCATTTCTTTCGAAGTTCCATCCATGATATTTGTGAGATCAAAAGACGATTGCAGGACAGGCATTTCTTTTTTGACGTACGACATGTCATTTTCACTCAAACTGCTTTCAAATCGTTTGGCATCTTTCTCATTCATGAATGAAAAATCCGCCGCTACATTTTGTTCAGCAGTTTTTTCTGCCGAGTAATACGAAATATAAGCAAGGGATAACAGCCCGATGGCGAGCGCTGAAACGGTTGTGATAATCGTCAGCAGCAACGCGTTCGATTTCATTCTGAACATAATTGATGACAGTGACAGAACCTCTGAGATATTCAAGTAGCCGCCCTTGCTTTTCCGAATGATGTTCGAGATAAACGTAACCGATCCTTTATAAAAGAGAAACGTCCCGATAATGACGGAACCTAAGATAAGACTCATTGCGAAAAACAATTCGTTTATGGTCTTGAATTTTCCGCTAAACAGCTCAGAAGACACGTAGTATCCCGTTAAAATCAACACGATGCCTAGCGCACCAATCAGCATCTGGAAAAAAGAGATTCTCTTCACTTTATCCTCAGTGGAAGACGTTACGTTAAACAAAGATAAAATGCTTTGTTTTTTGATAAACGTATAATTCATGATCATAATCAAAAGATAAATGCCGCAGAACACAATGATTGTTTGCACCAAGGCTTGCCCAGAAAAATGCAGTTTCGCATCAGCTTTGACATCTACGATTTTGAACAAGATCATGAGCACAAGCTTTGATATTGAAAATCCGGCAAAAACCCCGATGGCTAACGAGCCGAAATACAGCATGATATTTTCCGCACTTAAGATACGAAAGATCTTGTGCTTTGTCATTCCGATTAGTTGAAACAGCCCGATCTCTTTACTCCGTCTTTTAATAAAAATGGTATTGGCATACAAAATAAAGATTGATACAACAGCCACAAGCAAAATTGAAGCGGTTTTAATAGCCGCGGCGCCTTTAATAGAAGCTTTTACTTCATTAATGGACGGGTCATATTGGAGTGTGACAAATGCGAAATAAAGCGCCACACTAAAGATTAAGGCAAACACATAGAGGTAATAATTCCTGATATTCTTTTTCAGATTTCGCAGAATGAGCTGATTAATGTTCATGCTGCACCCCGCCTAACACGCCTTGTGTTTTCATGATATCCTGGAAAAACGTCTGCCTGTCTTGGCCCCCTTTATTCAGCTGCGTATACATCAAACCATCCTTAATAAAAATGACTCTGCCGCAGTAGCTCGCTGCAACGGGATCATGGGTAACCATAATAATTGTGGCGCTGCGTTTTTGATTGAGCTGGCTCAGTTTATTTAATAGATCAGAGGCTGATTTCGAATCGAGCGCGCCAGTCGGCTCATCAGCGAAAATAATGCTCGGGTCATGAATAAACGCTCTTGCGGCGGATGTTCTCTGCTTCTGGCCGCCGGAAATTTCATTCGGGTACTTATCCCGCAATTCATAAATTCCCAATTCCTTCGCCACTTCCTCAAACTTGCGGTGTGCTTCCTTTTTTGATATTTTCGTGATCGATAACGGCAGAAGGATATTTTCTTTCACTGTTAATGTGTCTAACAAATTGTAATCCTGAAAGATAAAGCCTAAGTGCTGTTTTCTAAATTCAGCCAGCTGCTTTTCCTTCAAGGACGTCATTTCGTTTCCGTTAATGTTGATCGTTCCGTGACTGACCTTATCTATCGAGGACAGAACGTTAAGCAAAGTGGTTTTGCCCGACCCTGAGGCACCCATAATGCTGACGAATTCGCCCTTTTCAATGTGAATATCGATGCCCTTCAGCACTTCCTGTTTATTCAGCTTGTTACCATAGCTTTTTCGAATTTTATTTGCTTCTAAAATCATCATGTCCGTAGTCTCCTTTATATTGGATACTGTTATTATAAAAAGGATCGACGGGCTTTTCCTTCGATTAGGCGAATAAAAAAGAAAAGCATGTGACATTTTCGTCACACGCTAATGACACGTTCGAATTGATTTCGTTTCGGAAAGGTTAAGGTAAAGGTTGTTCCAGCTCCAAGCTCTGAATGCACATCGATATCGATCAGCAACGGTTCTGCGGCTCTCTTTGCCAGATACAGCCCCATGCCCGTAGAAGACTGATTATGATGATCGGTTGTAGATGTAAACCCTTTTTCAAAAATTCGTGAGACGTCTTTCCTGTCAATGCCCCTTCCAAAATCTTTTACCTCAAGAACCTTCCGCTCGTCTTTCTCATAGCTGTTGATCACAATATCAGCTGCTTCACTGTATTTTACGGCGTTGGTCAGCAGCTGCCTGATGATAAAAGCCAGCCATTTCGCATCGCTCAAGACTTTCTCTGCCTCCAGCTGAATATCAAACCCGATTCCTTTCTGTATACACCACGATTGCAAGTCTCTGATCTCTTTGATAATCAAGGGCTTAAGCTTGATCATCTCTAAAGACAGATCATTTTCGATAAAGGACATGCGCTTTTGATGAAGCTGCTGATCAAGAAGCAGATGGATGCGCAGCCACTCATACGATAGCTGGGCTTTTAATGAAGGGTCTTCCATCCGATCGATGATTAAATGCAGCGCTGTTAATGGTGTTTTGACCTCATGTATCCACGCCATCAGTTCATCTTTTTCGTTTTCTAATGCCATGCGATTCCGCAATGCAGAGTGCTTCAAATGTTCTGTTTGTCCGGAGATGCTTTTTTCAATCAACTCTTCAAACGGCGTCTCCGGTTCACTTATGGCTGTGACATCAAGATTATTTTCCCATTCTTCGAGGCTTTTAAAGAATGCGGTTTCTTTCCGAAAACGGATGATAACAAACACAACAAAGATCAGGACACACAAATAAACAATATAAAGAACATTTTTAAATGGAATAGACGGATCGACAAAGGCAATCAACAAAATCAGAATTTGCTGCAGCAAAAATGCGGCAATCCAGCTTCGTCTTTCGATCAGGAATGCTTTAATCATAGAAATGATCCTCTTCCTTCGCCATGTAGCCTTGGCCGACCTTCGTCTCGATATATGTTCCAAGCTGCAATTCGTCCAATTTTTTCCGCAGGCGGTTGACATTGACGGTCAGCGTATTATCGCTGACAAAGCGCTCATCGTTCCACAGGCTTCTGATTAACTCATCGCGGCTGACAATCTTGTTTTTTTGTTCAATTAAGTGTTTTAAAATAAACATTTCATTTTTAGTCAGTTCAATAGAGCCTTTGTCATTGCTGACGAGGTTCTGCTCCGCGTCTACAGCAGCCCCGCACCATGTTTTCAGCGTGCCGGGCTCCGTATTATAGTGGTATACACGCCGGAAAATGGCTTGGATTTTCGCAATCAGCACATCAAAATGAAACGGCTTTTGAATAAAGTCATCCGCTCCCAGCTGCATCGACATGACCATATCAGCAGGGTGGTCACGGGAGGATAAAAAGAGAATCGGAACATTTGACCGGGAACGGATCAGCCGGCACCAATGAAACCCGTCAAATTTAGGGAGCTGAACATCAATAATGACGCAATCGGGTTTGATTGACGCAAATTCCTGCATCACTTGGCTGAAATCCTGAATGCCGTATACATCATAGGACCATCCCGTTAAACGCTCCTTGATTTCATGAAACAGCGATTTATCATCTTCTATCAGCAAAAGTTTAAACAATGGACTCACCGCACTTTTTCCTTTTTTTTATGTCAAGTGTATAGCAAATCTTGTTGATGCGCTATACAGAAAAGCCGGCTGGTTCAGCCGGCTTTTCTTGATTACAACTCTCTTCTTAATGCTGTCAGCACGTTGGTTTTTGTTGCTTTTCGGGCTGGGTTCATACCCGAGATCACAGCGACACCGCCGCAAATCACAACCGCAATGATGACAAGGCTGAGCGGAATATAAGAAAACGTATAATTCAGATCGCCCGCTTCGCCTCCGCTTGTCGCCGCGAGAATCATCGGAACGGCCAGATTGACAAGGTAACTCACGCCGTAAGAAATGATAATCCCGATCACACAGCCTAAAATTCCGATATACGCACTTTCCATCAAGAACATTCGGCGAATGATAGACGGACTTGCCCCAATGGCTTTCATAATGCCGATCTCCTGCGTTCTTTCTGTAACCGCCATCGTCATCGTGTTAAATATTCCAATGGCTGAAATGATAACCGCGATACATCCGACAAAGATCAGGCCGATTTTAAAGACCATGAAGAACGTGTTGGCTCCTTCAAGCTCGGTAGTAACTGATGTGACATAGTATCCGTCATCTGTTAGATCATTTGTCAGCTGTTCCACATTCTCAAATTTATCAGCATAAACGCCAACATTTTTTTCAACATTCCCGCCCTTGAAGTCCAAAAATTCCGAAAAGTCCTTCTTGAACTGGTCACTAAGGAAGATGTTTGAATCCTCCATCCAATCTTGAGATGGTTTTTTTGTAATACCGACAATTTTAAAGTCATATGTTTTTGTTTTCGTAACATCCCCTGTTTTAGGGTCTGTTTTTGATACACTTAATTCAATCGTTTTGTTCAGGATGTCTTTCGTATAACCCTTTGGTTCTTCTATATCCTCGGGGTTTCCATTTGCTTCCTCGATTTTTTTGTTATATTCTTCAGATTCTTTTTTCGTCAATAATCTCTTTGCAAAGTCGTATCCTACTACGATTTCATTTTCCGACTTTGCGACTCTTCCTTTTTCTAATTCCATATTTGCTTTTAATTCATCGTTCATATTGGTAAAGATGAGATTAGAGCTTTCATTTGTGCGATTTCCTAAAGTTGCTTTGTTTGGTTCATACACTTGCGTTCGTTCTACAACTGACCTTACATGATCATACTTCTCTAAATCAGCTTTATTAATAGGCTTATCCCCTTCCTTGCCCATTACACTGACTTTAGTCACAATTTGCTGGCTCATTGTCATATCTGTGATTGTCTTTTGAATCCCGAATCCAACCGACGACAGCACAACTAAAAACGCACACGCCATTGTTGTCGCAAGAATGGTCATAAAGACGCGGAGCCTGTTTTTCTTCATATTTCTTCTGATAAAATGAACCTGATCCTTAAATCTCAACGGTAATACCCCCTTTTAACACACCGTCATGCAGCTGGAATTTTGAGTGTCCGATTGAAGCCACTTCATCGTCATGGGTAATAATCACAAATGTAATGCCCCGCTCACGGTTCAGCTGCTGAATCAATTCAAGCACTTCCTGTTCCGTTTCTGAATCAAGGCTTCCCGTCGGCTCATCCGCTAAAATAATCGACGGATTTAAAATCAGCGCTCTCGCAATGCTGACACGCTGCTGCTGTCCGCCCGACAGTTCATTAGGATAGTGAGCGGCATGGTTTTCAAGACCGACGCGTTTCAGCATATCCTGTACCTTTTTCTTGCGCTCTGACGGCTTGATCCCTTTTAACGCCAGCGGCATTTCCACATTTTCATACGTCGTTAAGCCCGGGATGAGCTGAAAGCTTTGAAATATAAACCCAAAGTGTTCAAGGCGGAACGTAGCCCATTCCTTTTCATTAAAGCCCGTGACATCATTTCCGTTAATCACAATCCGCCCCTTAGTCGGTGAGATGTAGCCTGATATTAAATTCAGAAGCGTTGATTTCCCTGACCCGCTTCGTCCGACGATACAGGCGATTTCTCCTTTCGCCACAGTCAACGAGACATCTTTTAAGACAGGCACTTCATTCTCACGGCCCTTTTTTCCGATCGTGAAAGAATGGTTAATATGCTGAACATCAATCATCTTTTCTCTCTCCCTTATAAATGTTTTTTGTTTTTTTTATAAATCGCAAAATAGCTGATAAGAAAACCAATCACGGCGCCAGCAGCCATGCCAAATATGTAGCCGGCGAAGCTTTCCGTTGCGGCAAATCCAAAATACCCGAAGCCCATGATTCCAATGATAATGACAATGACCTGTACCGGGCGGTCAAGCGGTTTCCATAAAAAGAAATATCCGTTCCGTTCATTAGACAGTTTGACAAAACTGATGTAGCCGATAATGTAAAAGATGATCGTCATGATGGCTGGAATCACTAAATAATATGGAGAATCCTCAACCCAGTTCGGCACAACGTAAGTAACCGGGAATAGATACTGCACCCATTCGGGCACAGGACCATGTATAAACTCTACTGTTCCGCCAAGAAGGATTTCCAGGTTGATAGCAGGAAGAGTCATGAGCAAAAAAGGCAAAATCGTAACAGTAGCTGAAACCAAAAGCTGTGCAAAAGTATTGCCCGTCAGAGCTCCGCCAGCCATAACCAAAGAATAAGCCAGCATGCTGACAATGATCATTCCCAAGCTGTAGTTGTGAAAATAAACGGCCTGATCAGGTTTCAAAAGCAATAGCAGCAGAACGGATAAAACATATCCTATGAATTGCGGAACCACAATCATCATTCCGCCGAGCACAAACTTTGCGATAAATATCTGCCCGCGTGTATATGGAAGACTTAAAGTAAAATCAAACAAGCCCTTGCTTCGTTCAATCCCCAGCTGGCTGACCGCCAAAACGACTCCCCAAATCCAAAATACTGAGATAAATGTGCTGTTTAAATAATCAACGCTGAATACGCAGGGGCCGACCCAATTTTCTTTTCCAGTGACACAGCCTTGATAGATGAGATACATATTTAAAATCGATAAGGGATTACCTAGTATAAAAACCAAAATGGTGATAACTAAGGCGACTTTATTTTGTTTCCACTCCTTATAAAGCAGACCGGAATCCGGCATTTTACTTCCCTCCAAACTTTAAGCCGTTATCTTAATGTCTTACTTTTTTAAAGATGGAAAAATAACTGATCAAAAATCCTACAATTCCTCCGATAATCATTCCGATAATGTAACCCGCTATGGATTCACCAGCAGAATGCCCCACTATACCAAAACCCAGGATTCCTAACACGATGACAAGGATTTGGATAGGTCGATCTAATGTTTTCCATAAGAAAAAGTATCCATTACGCTCATTATGATGTTTTATAAAACTTTTATAACCAATGAAATAAAAGAGAATACTCATTACTGCAGGGATTAGTAATAAGTATTTACTTTCCGCCACCCAACTTGAATCCACATAAGCAATTGGGGAAAAGTCCATCAAATTATTTTCAAAATCGAAGTAATATTCAACATTAGGTAATATTTTCCAAATTTGAACCCCTGAGATAATCTCAATATTAGAAAATGGCAAAACGATAATCAAATATGGCAATACAGAAGTTGCAAAAGCTGTCAACAACTGAGCAAAAGCGTTTCCAGTTAACGTCCCAGCGGCCATTACTAATGAGTAAAACATAATGCTAGTGATCATAACACCAATGCTTCCATGTTCAAAAAAGTTTACTTGTTCAGGTTTTAAGAAAAGAATAAGCAGCCATGCTAATAAAAATCCGACTAATTGCGAAAGCACAAGGACAACTGCGCCTAGCCAAAATTTCGTTTGAAAAATTTGGCTTCTTTTATATGGAAGACCTAACAAAAAGTCCATCGTACCTCTCGAACGTTCAAGCCCAACCAAACATACTGCCAGTATAATCCCTATCACCCAATTGATTTGAATCATGCTGTCTATGTGGTAATCTACAAAAAATGCACATAGTTTTGGATCTGAATGTGCTAGGCATGACTCGTTTAAAGAATATGAGTGATAAATCGTTAAAGGATTTGCCAGCACTAAAAACACAATACTTAACAAAAGCACCACTTGATTCTGCTTCCACTCTCGATAGAGGAGACCTCGGTCTACCATCTCCGCTTCCCTCCAAACTTCGCGATGAATACTTCTTCCAAGTTGACAGGAAGCTCATTCCACACTTTTGGCTTCAGCTCTCTCAAAAAGCTCTTTTTCTCCTCATCGCTTTTCGGGATCAGCACCGTATAGAACACACCGGCCTGATCAAGCATCGGAATGTTTTGCTCTCTGATGGCCAAATTGACATCTGTATCGAAGGCCATTTGAATTTTAATGTATTCTTCTTTTAACTCATCAATATCCATGACGTTGGTCAGTCTGTTATCTTCGAGAAAACCAATTCGGTTGCACATCCGTTCAATATCCTCAAGGCGATGGGAGGTGATCAGGATGCTCGTATCACGCTCAGCCACTTCATCGACCATCAGCTGCAGTACATCATGCCTTGTCACTGCATCTATTCCGTCCGTCGGCTCATCAAGAAGAATCAGTGCCGGTCTCGCTGCAAACGACAGAACGAGCGACAGCTGTTTTTTCAAGCCCGTCGACAGCTCACGGTACTTTTTCGTTTCCGGAATTTCGTATCTGTTCATCAGCTCATTCGCGTAGGTGACATCAAACTTCGGATAAATCCTTCTCAGGATGTCAACAAGCTGCTTGTATGTATACTTGTCATAAAAAGGATTCTGAACAGGCATGTAGATGATATTCTGTTTCACCTTCGGATGCTTTTTGATTTCTACGCCGTCAAACAGAATCGTTCCGCTGTCCGCGAAAATAATTTGCTGGATTAAACGGAGCATCGTCGTTTTACCCGATCCGTTCCGGCCGAGCAGCCCGAAAATTTCCCCTTTTTCAATTGTTAAAGAAACGTCTTTTAATACTTGATTGCCGTCAATCGTCTTTGACAGCTGTCTTAATTCAATCATCACTCTTACCCCCTTTCACATCAGCGCTGATTTCCTTTATCCATTCTTGCAGTTTCTCCAGCTCAACCCCCGCATAATGTGCATCGATGATGAGCTGTTTGAGTTGCTCTTTAATCATCGTCATCTTCCCTTCAACCAGTGTCGTTTTTGCATTTTCCGATATATAGGTCCCTCTGCCCCGCAGCGTTTCAATAATACCCTCTCGCTCAAGCTCTTTGTACGCTTTGCTGACAGTATTCGGATTCGCAATAATGATCGTCGCCAATTCTCTGACAGAAGGAAGCTTATCACCAGGCTTCATGATCCCTTTCAAACAAAGCTCTTTCATTTGCTGAATAATTTGTTCGTAAATGGGCGTTGAGCTTCTTGGATCGATTTGAATCATTTACTTCCCTACTTTCTATACGATCTGAACCTTTCATAAATAAAACGAATCAATTATACTTTTTTGCCATTCAAAACCGATCATCACAAGGACAAGAAAAAAAGAACAAGCGATCATAGATGCCGCGATCAGCATTGGCACGTTACGTTTGTTTTGTTTTTTATGTTTCATAACTGCCTCCCTTAAATTCAATATATAAATGATTTTCATTAGTGTCTATAGTGTATTACTTCAATTAGTACACTTAACACAATAAATACTTTGCAGTGCAAAGTCAATCCTTTTTTACAAAAAAACGGACCCTTATCAAAAGGGTCCGTTTCTTACACATCAAGAGGGTGCTGCAAGATCATATTATTTTGCAAAGCTTGAAGCTGAAGTCTCATTCTGTACAGCTGTTCTCTCTGCTGATCATTTGATGACAGCCATAGTTTATTCAAGGCATTTACCGCATTTTCAATCTGCATTTGCGCATCACTGTATTCTTGGTCGTTATAATGCTCTTGTTTAGAAGCGATTTTCAGCTGTTCTTCAGCATAATCATACGCCTGCATACATTGTTGGAGATGTTCATCTACTGATTGTCTAGTTGCCACAGTAACCCCTCCTCTTGGTAATGGAAACAATCCATCATCCATAGTGTAGCCTCATCAGACATGATTCAATAAAGAAATTTATGGTCGATATTCATTTGTTCTCATATGAAATGCGTGCTACAATTTTAGGATGCAATTGTACGCAAGGAGGCACATTAATCGTGATTCAGAACAATCCTTTTCCTTATTCAAATACGGAAAAACGCTATCATACATTAAATTATCATCTCAGAGATCATTTCGGGCATAAGGTATTTAAAGTAGCGCTTGACGGCGGCTTTGACTGCCCGAACCGTGACGGCACTGTCGCTCACGGCGGCTGTACCTTTTGCAGCGCTGCGGGCTCCGGTGATTTTGCAGGAAACCGGGCCGATGATTTAATGACGCAATTCCACGACATTAAAAACCGCATGCATGAAAAATGGAAGGACGGGAAATATATCGCTTATTTCCAGGCTTTCACCAATACACATGCGCCAGTTGACGTGCTTCGAGAGAAATTCGAGTCTGTTCTCGCGCTCGACGATGTGGTCGGCATTTCAATCGCCACACGGCCGGACTGCCTGCCGGATGACGTTGTTGAGTATTTGGCAGAACTCAATGAACGCACGTATCTCTGGGTGGAGCTCGGGCTTCAGACAGTTCACGAACGCACAGCTCTTCTGATTAACCGGGCACATGACTTTGACTGCTACGTTGAAGGTGTGAACAAGCTAAGAAAACACGGCATACGCGTCTGCTCGCATATTATCAATGGACTTCCTTTGGAAGACCGGAACATGATGATGGAAACGGCAAAAGCAGTGGCAAATTTGGACGTACAGGGTATTAAAATCCATTTGCTGCACCTGCTGAAGGGCACGCCGATGGTGAAACAATACGAAAAGGGAAAGCTGGAATTCCTCTCTCAAGACGAATATGTGCAGCTCGTCTGTGACCAGCTTGAGGTCATCCCGCCAGAAATGATCGTACACCGTATCACTGGTGACGGGCCGATTGAATTGATGATTGGGCCAATGTGGAGTGTGAACAAATGGGAAGTGCTCGGCGCTATCAATAAAGAACTTGAAAACCGCGGCAGCTACCAAGGTAAGTTCTTTCAGCGTCTTCAGGAGGAATCAGCCTTATGATTCTGAAAAAGATTCTTCCCTACAGTAAAGAGCTGCTGAAAATGGCCGCAGGGGACGGAGACATTGTTGTTGACGCCACAATGGGGAACGGGCACGACACCCTGTTTTTAGCTGAACTTGTCGGTGAAAACGGCCATGTATACGCATTTGATATACAAGAATCAGCAGTGGCCAATACGAAGGAGCGGCTCGGTGACACCTATCAAAACCGGACAACTTTATTTCATAAAAGCCATGACAAAATTGCTGAATCACTACCGCAGGAAACACACGGGAAAGTAGCGGCCGCTGTGTTTAACCTCGGCTATCTGCCAGGCGGGGACAAATCGATTACGACAAACGGCAATTCAACGATTCAAGCAATTGAACAGCTTCTCAGCATCATGAAAGATGAAGGCCTGATTGTTTTGGTCGTCTATCACGGCCATCCGGAAGGCAAAACTGAAAAAAACGACGTGCTCGACTTTTGCCGGGACTTGGATCAGCAAGCAGCCCGTGTCTTAACATACGGATTTATCAATCAGCAAAATGACCCGCCGTTTATTATTGCGATCGAAAAAAAAGCTCAAATCAGCAAATGATTTGAGCTTTTTTCTTTGAGTTTTTCATCCAGGCTATCTTTTGAAACTTTCTGTAGGCTCTGCCGTTGATATAAAAGAAAAAGGAGGTTTTTCCGCTTGCTTTGATCAGCTTCTTCGCGAGCCGGCCCATTTCCTTTTGGCCCGCCACTTTATCATCAGACAAATAGACACCCAGCAAGCCGCGGTTGATTAAGCGGTGGAAGTTTTCGTGCGGAATGCCGTGCAGATGTTCATCGGCTTTCTGAATAAAATGCTGCAGCCGATTCATCATTTCTTCATGCGACTGATAATACGAGCAGAAATTCAAGTCCCCTTCAAGCAAGTCCTCCTCCTGGTCAATCAAATAATCAAGCAGAATATGAAGACCTTGTATGTAAGGAAAATAACTGTTGCGGATTTTTTTTGCGGTGCTTTCAGTAAAATCAGGCTGAAACGAATATGCGACAAGACAGAAAATGCCCAGCGTGGAGCCTGCACAAGCTGAGAATTCATACCATTCCATCTCAGGAAGCTCTGATTCATATTGGGTAAACCACTTTTCAAGGCGCGGGACGCGCTCATGCTCTACAACGTGCTTATGCACCTGCAAATCGCAATAATAGCCGCAAAGCTCAAGCAGATAAGGTTTAATCATGTCGTAGTGTTCAATAGACCCAAGGACACGCTGGCACGTTTTCACCAATTCCTGCAAATATCCGCCGTCATCCTGCTCGTCCCTGAATTGATAATAATTTTGCGGTTCAGCTCCCACTGTCAACGCGTCCTGCATAGAGGTGTGAAGCATTCGAAAATCTTCCGGGTCAAGTGAGGTGCTGCGGTCGCACAAATTGTCCAGGTAGTCGCTGATTGTTTGATATGCGATGATGAACTCAACACATTTCTGCTTATGACTCCCTGACAATAAGGCCAATATGCCGCCGCCTTCACAGTGAAACGTTTTATCTCGAATACTTGCGGTTGCCTGTGCTTTTAATTCACTGTTTTTAATTGCTTCTGATTTTTGCTTCCATATGTTCAGCTCTTGATGAACGAGCGGAAAAATTTCACGATATACTTTGGCCATCAGTCCAAAAGGATGTTCCGGTACTGTCAACACACGCACCCCCCAGTTCAAATATATTGATCAGTAAATGCTCTTGCGGCTTTAAAAACGTCTTCTCTTTCCGGTTCATTAAATATTTCATGATAAAGCCCTTCCCATTCTCTATATGACTTATTGTGGGAAGCAACCCCTGAAAACCACTTGATGACCTTCGTTTTGTCGACCAGCTTGTCATCTCCGGCCTGCATGACTAGAAGCGGCACCCTTAGAAAAGCCTCTGTCGGCACCATGGCAGACTCGATAGTTTTTAACAGCTCTCTGTACCATCTGACAGAAACCTTCGTGACAAAAAGGGGATCGTTCTGGCCTGCTTCGATGACATCTTCATTCCGTGTCGCCATATCAATCGATAATCCTGAATCAACTTTAAGCGACGGAGCGATGACATTCAGCCCCTTTGATGCAAGGTCAAGCACTTTATTGACTTTAATTTGCAGCCCGAGACACGGTGATGATAAAATAATTCCCGTAATGCGGGGGTTTCTCTGCTGTTTAAACCATTCAATCGCGATCAGGCCGCCCATGCTGTGGCCGAGAAGAAAAACAGGCAGTTCAAAGGTTCGCGCTTTATCGATCCAAGTATCTACTTCATCAATGTATTCTTGAAATGAGTGAATATGACCCCTGGCCCGGGTGGTTGTCCCTTGTCCCGGCAGATCACCCATTACAACGTGATAACCCGAAGATCTCCACATTTCACTCAGCCATTTATACCGTCCATGATGTTCACTTGCCCCGTGGATTATAACAATCACTGCCACAGGTCTGTCTGCTTTCCAGGTCCACATGCGGTTCACCTCATACAAAAATTAAATAGAGAAAGAAGGATGAAAGATATATGATTTACCCTTATAAGGAATACACGCCAAAAATCCACCCAACGGCTTTTGTAGCCGATAATGCAACAATTACCGGTGATGTGGTCATCGGAGAACAATCCAGCATTTGGTTCTCAGTGGTCATAAGAGGAGATGTAGCCCCGACCAGAATCGGTAACAGAGTCAATATCCAAGATTTAAGCTGCCTCCATCAAAGCCCGAACCGGACGCTTCTCATTGAAGATGACGCCACGATAGGCCATCAGGTTACACTCCATAGCGCCGTGATCCGCAAGAACGCCTTAATCGGCATGGGTTCAATCATCTTAGATGGAGCCGAAATCGGTGAAGGCGCCTTTATTGGTGCCGGCAGTCTTGTTCCGCCGGGAAAAATCATTCCGCCAGGCCATCTTGCCTTCGGCCGCCCGGCAAAAGTCATCCGCCCTTTGACGGATGAAGACCGAAAAGACATGCAAAGAATACGGTCTGAATATGTAACAAAAGGTCAATATTATAAATCACTTCAGCAAATGTAAGACCAGCTTCGTTTTACTTTACCATTTTTCAAAATATTATTTAAGCGATAACCATCGCTGACCCGAACCAAATAGCAGTTCGGGTTTTAATTTTCCATAAAACGTTCACATATCAAAACAAACGTGTGACTTTTATCTTATCATAAAAAATGAGACGCCACTGTAAGCAGTCTCTGCAAAAAACTTATTCCTATTCTCTGCTCTCTATGAGTAGCTTTACTTAAACAAAAAAGAGCCCGCCGGGAGCTCTCTTTGTCAGCTGATCTGTTGTTCAGTTGACACAGCTGCGTTTTTCTTATGAAAGCCTTTGCCATAATAAACGGCTATCAAAATCAGAAACCAAATCGGACCGATAATAACGGCGACTCTTGTTTCCGGACTATAAGCCATCAGGATAATGACAAATGCTAAAAAGGCCAATGATAAATATGACGTGAATGGGTAAAAAGGCATTTTATATTTTAATTGCTTTTGATCCTTTGGCTGCATGCCTTTACGGTATTTGATCTGAGAAAGCAAGATGATCGCCCATGTCCAAATCGCCCCGAACGTGGCAATGCTTGTGACCCAAGTAAATACCTTCGCAGGCACAATATAGTTTAACAGCACACCGACTAATAACGCACCCGCAGAAGCCAGTACGGCCTTACCCGGAATGCCGCCTTTGGTCAGCTTACCGTATGCTTTTGGCGCCTCGCTCTGCTCCGCTAAGTTAAAGAGCATGCGTCCGGTGCTGAATATGCCGCTGTTACAAGAAGACAGCGCTGCCGTCAGAACGACAAAGTTAATGATGCCTGCCGCATATGGAATCCCCACTTTTTCAAACGTGAGTACAAAAGGGCTTCCTTGTGAGCCGATTTCCTGCCACGGATAAATGGACATGATCACAAATAAAGCACCGACGTAAAAAATCAGGATACGCCAAAATACCGTATCAATCGCTTTCGCTAATGACTTTTGCGGGTTTTTGACTTCGCCGGCCGTCACCCCTATCATCTCAATGCCTAAATACGCGAACATCACCATTTGAAGTGACAATAAAACCCCTTTTATTCCATGAGGAAAAAATCCTCCGTTGCTCCATAAATTACTGATGCCTGTAGCAATGCCTCCATTGCCGACGCCTGCAATGATCATTAATAAACCGACAGCAATCATAGAAAGGATCGCGACAATTTTAATCAAAGCGAACCAAAACTCCAGCTCTCCATACGCCTTCACGGCCAGGAAATTGACACCAGTCATAATCACCAGCGCCGACAATGCCCAAATCCAATTTGGCACATCCGGAAACCAGTATCCCATATAAATTCCGACAGCGGTGATTTCCGCCATACAGGTTACAACCCATAAGAACCAGTAATTCCACCCGGTTAAGTAGCCTGCGAGCGGACCTAAGTAGTCACGTGCGTACCTGCTGAAGGAGCCCGCGACCGGCTTTTGAATGGCCATCTCTCCAAGCGCCCTCATAATAAAAAACATAACCAGACCGCTGCAGGCATATGCCACCAAAATACCTGGCCCTGCTAATTGAATAGCTGATGCGGAGCCAAGGAAGAGTCCCACTCCTATGGCAGCCCCTAAAGACATTAAAGAAATATGCCTTTCTTCAAGACCGCGATGCAATTCTTGTTTTTGTTTTTGCATGTTCCCTTCTCCCCTAGAAAAAAATATCATTAAATCATTCTTCTGAATATTTCGCACGAATGTGCAGGGTAATCAATGATGATGGAGAAATACTGGTATAATAACAAGGCTTTCGACGAATCGAAAGCCTTATCTGTTAAACAAAGATGACTTCTTTAGGCTGATGGCTCAGCTCTTCAGGCATATACCGTTTTTCGATATTGATGCTGTGCCAGATCATAAAGATGAGCACTGTCCAAATTTTACGGCTGTTATCAGCCTTGTCGGCACAATGGTCTTCAAGAAGCTGAAGAACGTAATCCTTATGGATATAAGCGTCCGTTTGGCTATCTTGAATAATGCTGCGCACCCATTCGTTCATTTCGTTTTTCAGCCAATGACGGATCGGTACAGGGAAACCGAGCTTTTTACGGTTCAATACGTGATCCGGCACAATTCCTTCAGCAGCTTTGCGAAGGAGATACTTCGTCGTACCATTCTTTGTTTTCAATTCATCAGGAATTTTAGAAGCAACGTCAAATACGACTTTATCAAGGAACGGCACACGCAATTCCAATGAATTCGCCATTGTCATTTTATCCGCTTTTAGCAAGATGTCGCCTCGCATCCAAGTGTGGATATCGACATACTGCATTTTGTTAATATCGCTGTATGAGCTGCTTTCTGTAAAGTAAGGCTTCGTCACATCGCGATACGAAAGGCTAGAATCATAGTGCTTCAGCAGCTGTTCCTTCACGGATTCTTCAAAGATCTTCGCGTTGCCGATATAACGCTCCGGAAGCGGAGTGCAGCCGCGCTCAAGCAGGCTCTTTCCTCTCATTCCCTCAGGCATAACCGCCGCTACGTGCAGAAGCATCTTTTTCAAGCCGGACGGAATGCGTTCAAACGGTTTAAGAGAAAGCGGTTCACGGTAGATGTTGTATCCGCCAAACAGCTCGTCCGCACCTTCGCCAGATAACGCAACTGTTACGTGTTTTTTCGCTTCTTTCGCCACGAAATACAATGGAATCGCAGCCGGGTCTGCAAGCGGATCATCAAAGTGCCATACGATTTTAGGAAGCTCGTTCATATATTCTTCCGGAGAAATGACTTTGCTGATATTTTCAATGCCCAGTGCAGCGGCAGTTTCTTTCGCTACATCAACTTCACTGAAGCCCTGCTGTTCAAATCCGACTGAAAATGTTTTTAAGCTTGGATGAAATTCTTTCGCAACGGATACAATAAACGAAGAATCAATTCCGCCTGAAAGGAATGAACCGACAGGCACATCACTTCTCATATGAACTTTTACAGAGTCATAGATAGCGTCTCTGACTTCTTTGACAAGTTTATCTTCTTCCGTCTGAACAGGCTGGAAACGCGCCTTGAAATACGTTTTGAATGTGATATCGCCGTCAGGGCGGATTGTAAACTGAGAACCCGGCTCTACTTTTTTCACATCAATATCAAGCGTGCTTGGCTCAGGAACGAATTGGAAAGACATATACTGCTGTAATGCTTCTTTATCTATTTCAATATCATTTTGAGCTGCCATTAAACTTTTTCTCTCTGAGGCAAAATAAACCTGATCATTGATCGTTGTGTAATACAACGGCTTAATGCCGAATGGATCTCTTGCTCCATAAAGCACATGATCGTTTTTATTCCAAATCAGAAAGGCAAACATGCCGCGGAGCTTGGAAGCCGCTTCTTCTTTATAGTGACGGTAAGTCGCAAGAAGAACCTCTGTGTCCGAATCTGTGTTGAAAGTATATCCCTTTGCTTCAAGCTCTTCTCTCAGTTCGATATAGTTATAGATTTCCCCGTTAAAAATAATCCAATATTTCTCATCTTCATATGATAAAGGCTGTCCGCCATTTTCCACATCAATAATGCTGAGCCGTCTGAATCCGAATCCAACGTGCTCATCATGGTAATATCCATCACTGTCAGGACCGCGGTGAACGATCATTTGGTTCATTTGTTTGATTAGTTCTTCTTGATCAGCGGTTTGAGTTAACGGATGCTTGTTAAAAACCCCGACAAATCCACACATAGTATTGCCTCCATATTTAAAATTGTCATCATTGAACCCCTATTTATAGACGCTGTGAACAGTATTTGGTTTCACAGTTATGTAAAAAAATAAACATGGATACATCGATAAAAAAGGGAAAGCCGCTTAACCAGTAAGCGGCTATAAAATTATTCTCCTAACGCTTCTTTACGCAGCTGTTCCGCTTTGTCTGTACGCTCCCACGGAAGGTCAACATCGTGGCGTCCAAAGTGGCCGTACGCAGCAGTCTGTTTGTAGATCGGACGGCGTAAATCAAGCATTTTGATAATGCCGGCAGGTCGTAAATCAAAGTTATTGCGAACAACTTCAATCAGTTTTTCCTCTGAAGCTTTTCCGGAACCAAATGTATTGATAGAGATGGACACAGGCTGTGCAACACCGATCGCGTAAGCAAGCTGCACTTCGCATGAATCTGCAAGCTCAGCCGCAACGATGTTTTTCGCAACGTATCTTGCAGCATAAGCAGCTGAACGGTCTACTTTCGTCGCATCTTTACCAGAGAACGCGCCGCCGCCGTGACGTGCGTAGCCGCCGTACGTATCAACGATAATTTTACGTCCTGTAAGCCCTGCATCCCCTTGAGGTCCTCCGATGACGAAACGGCCTGTAGGGTTAATGAAGTATTTTGTTTCTTCATCAATTAATTCTTCAGGAACAACCGGATTGATGACATGTTCTTTAATGTTGCGCTGAATTTGCTCAAGCGTAATTTCAGGATGGTGCTGAGTTGAAATAACAATCGCGTCAATGCGGACAGGTTTGTTATTTTCATCATACTCAACCGTTACCTGTGTTTTGCCGTCAGGGCGAAGGTAAGGAAGAACATCTTCTTTACGCACTTCACTCAAGCGGCGGGCTAGTTTATGAGCAAGTGAAATCGGAAGAGGCATAAGCTCTTTCGTTTCGTTGCACGCATAACCGAACATTAAACCTTGGTCACCCGCTCCGATTGCTTCGATTTCTTCGTCGCTCATTGTGCCTTCACGGGCTTCAAGCGCTTGGTCTACACCCATTGCAATATCAGCAGACTGCTCGTCAATTGATGTCAGGACCGCACATGTTTCCGCATCAAATCCGTATTTTGCACGTGTGTATCCGATTTCTTTAATCGTTTCACGAACTGTTTTTGGAATGTCAACATACGTAGAAGTTGTGATTTCTCCGCTGACAAGAACCAGCCCAGTTGTCACAGACGTTTCACAAGCAACACGCGCGTTAGGGTCTTTCTTTAAAATTTCATCTAAGATGCTGTCAGAAATCTGGTCACAGATTTTATCCGGATGCCCCTCCGTAACAGATTCTGATGTAAATAAACGACGATTTTTACTCATGATTTGCTTCCTCCTGCACAAGGCCTCCCGAAAGACCTTATATATATGATACGGAACTCGCTCCCTCTTATACAATGTTACGTTTATATTAGAGATGTTAATTGGCATATTTATGAAATAAAAAAACCTTTTCCGTTCGAGGAAAGGGTTTGGTCTTTGTGCCTTTCACTCTTATCGCTCAAGGAATCATTCAACCTTGCATCAGGTTAGCACCTTGGTTGTCTCACGCAGTTTGAACATAATGAATAATAGAGAAACCGGTTGCTGGGCTTCATAGGGCCTGTCCCTCCGCCAGCTCGGGATAAGAGTATCCGCTCAATGAAATATCTTATCGTAAAAGGGTTTGCAATGTCAATATGAATCAGGAGAAATAGACGCCTTTATTGCGGAAAACAATGGAAGTGCACACACAAAAAACGATAAATAGTATAGACTATTTGAAAATATATGTTATACTAATTCACAATTAGCAAAACACAAATAAAATGATAAAGGAAGGTTTCTTATGAACTCAGTTGATTTAACCGCTGATTTGCAAGCCTTATTAACAAGTCCTAATGTGCAGCATAATTTATCTGCAGCTCAGCTTACAGAAAAAGTACTTTCCCGTAACGAAGGCATTTTGACATCCACGGGTGCTGTCCGAGCGACCACAGGCGCTTACACTGGACGTTCGCCGAAAGATAAATTCATTGTAGAAGAAGCAAGCACACAGAGTAAGATCGATTGGGGTCCGGTGAATCAGCCTATTTCCGAGGAAGCATTTGACCGGCTGTACACGAAAGTTGTCAGCTATCTGAAACAACGAGATGAGCTGTTTGTTTTCGAAGGATTTGCCGGTGCTGATGAAAAATACAGACTGCCGATCACGGTCGTTAATGAATTTGCATGGCACAATTTATTTGCCAGACAGCTGTTTATCCGTCCTGAAGACAATGATAAAAAAACAGTCGAACAGCCGTTTACCATTCTTTCCGCTCCGCATTTCAAAGCGGACCCAAAAACAGACGGCACACATTCAGAAACCTTTATTATTGTTTCTTTCGAAAAGCGGACGATTTTAATCGGCGGAACGGAGTATGCCGGAGAAATGAAAAAATCGATTTTCTCCATCATGAATTTCCTGCTGCCTGAACGAGATATTTTATCCATGCATTGCTCCGCCAATGTCGGTGAAAAAGGCGATGTCGCGCTTTTCTTCGGACTGTCGGGAACAGGAAAGACCACCCTTTCGGCGGATGCTGACCGGAAACTGGTCGGTGATGATGAACACGGCTGGTCGGACACTGGTGTCTTCAATATCGAAGGCGGGTGCTATGCCAAGTGCATTCATTTAAGCGAAGAAAAAGAACCTCAGATTTTTAAAGCAATTCGGTTTGGATCCGTTCTCGAAAATGTTGTTGTAGATGAAGATACGCGTGTAGCCAATTACGATGATTCCTTCTATACAGAAAACACACGTGCCGCTTACCCGATTCATATGATCGACAACATTGTGTCTCCAAGCATTGCGGGCCACCCGTCAGCGATTGTATTTTTGACGGCTGATGCATTCGGCGTTCTGCCGCCAATCAGCAAGCTGACGAAGGAGCAGGCTATGTACCACTTCTTAAGCGGTTATACGAGTAAACTAGCTGGAACCGAACGCGGCGTCACGTCTCCTGAGACGACATTCTCCACATGCTTCGGTTCACCGTTCCTTCCGCTCCCGGCCCATGTATATGCGGAAATGCTCGGCAAAAAGATCGACGAACACGGCGCAGACGTTTACCTTGTCAACACAGGCTGGACCGGCGGCGGCTATGGCACAGGGGAACGCATGAAGCTTTCATACACACGGGCGATGGTAAAAGCAGCGATTGAAGGCAAATTAGAAAATGTACAAATGACCACTGATGATATTTTCGGCCTGCACATCCCGGTTCATGTTCCAGGTGTTCCCGATCACATCCTTCAGCCGGAAAACACGTGGAATAACAAAGAGGAATACAGAGAAAAGGCTGCGTATCTGGCAAACGAATTCAAAGAAAACTTCAAAAAGTTCACAAATACAGATGCCATTGCGCAAGCAGGCGGGCCACTCGTTTAAAAAGCAAAAGCCAAGAGCAATTCAGCTCTTGGCTTGTTTTAATTGACTGTATGCAAGGAAGTCAGCTTGTACGTAATGATTGTCCGCCCGTCTGTCCATTCAAGCTTCTGCACTTCAGCTGTACCTGACTTTTCACCAAACTTTGTTTTGCTCACATCCATCGGAATCTCCATCGGATAAATGCGATACCCGTCTTTCTCTAATCTGAATATATTTTCATCTATGCGCACTTCTTTTCCTTTTGTCACAATTAATGTATTAAATTCCACAGGCATTCCCAAATTGAAATCCCCTTTCGTTCTCTTTTTTCTATATCATAACATATTTCACCGTCAGCGGTTTTTCATCCACTGCGTGAGCTGCCGCACAATACGCCGGTTTTCCTTCGGCGGAAAATAATGTGTGAATGTACTGTAATACCACGTCTCTACAGGCTTGTGCAGCTGTTTTAATTTCTCCTCAAATAAATACGAATGCTGAATGGAAACGTTTTGATCTTTTTCTCCGTGAATTAATAAAACGGGTGCTTCAATTTTGTTCACTTGGTCAAAGGGTGTTCGCCATTTGTATTCGTCAGGCACCTTTTTCGGCGTTCCCCCAATTACTCTTTTCATCATTCTGCGCAAATCCTGCCGCTCCTCATATGTAAGATTCATATCACTGACGCCTCCCCACGAAACGAATGAAGCCGCATGCCGTCCCATTTCAATCGCAGTAAGCATTCCCATTATGCCGCCTCGGGAGAAACCGAAGATATGAATTCTGCCCTTTTTTACTTGAGGATGCTGCTGAAGCAGGCGAAAAGCAGAAAAAGCATCCTCTCTGTCTTCTCCTGCAAAATCCTCGTTGCCTTCTCCTCCCTGGTTCCCCCTGTAATAGGGGGCAAATACAACAAATCCTTGGGACGCAAACTGGATAATTCGGCCCGGTCTGACCATTCCAACGCTCTTGATGCCGCCGCGCAGATATAAAAATCCGTCATATCGCCCAGGTGCCGCCGGCTCCGCCAGCAGCCCTTTCACTTTTAAGCCATTTGAAAGGTAGCAGATGGAATACAAGCGCACATGCTTGCTCGGCGACGGAAATCTTCTTTTCTCAACAATCAATGCTCCCGCCTCCTTTTTCTTTATTCTTTCCTGTCTTTAAAAATAAATCCTGTAACGCCGGATTAGGCATTCACACATTTTTATACCCATCATACGATATGTAAAGCAAAATAGGATATTAACTTGATGCTAAATAAGGAGGTTGTCATGTGAACAAATGGTTAAGGCTGGGCTGTTTCTGCGTTTGCAGTGTGTTTCTCATCATTGCCCTGAGTGCTTGCAAGCAGGAAGAAACACTCACGAAAGTAAAAGTAGCCGAAGTGACCCATTCCATTTTTTATGCACCTTTATATGTTGCAGAATCTAAAGGCTTTTTCAAGGATGAAGGCCTTGATGTTGACGTCAATACGACCTGGGGCGGCGACAAAACGATGACTTCGCTTCTTTCAAACGGCTCGGACATTGCGCTTGTCGGATCAGAAACATCCATTTATGTCAAAGCGCAAGGAGCTAAAGACCCTGTCATTAACTTCGCACAGCTGACACAGACAGACGGAACGTTCCTTGTCGCAAGGGAAGATGCCGAAAATTTCAACTGGGACCAGCTGAAAGGGAAGACGTTTCTCGGCCAGAGGAAAGGCGGTATGCCGCAAATGGTCGGCGAGTATGTGCTGAATCAACATCACATTGACCCGCATAAGGATATTGACCTTATCCAAAACATAGACTTCGCCAATATATCCAATGCCTTTGCTTCTGGAACCGGTGATTATGTCCAGCTTTTTGAGCCAACTGCTTCACTCTTTGAGAAAGAAGGCATCGGTCACATCGTTGCTTCGTTCGGAGAAGAATCAGGCCAGGTTCCTTATACGACATTTATGGCAAAACAAAGCTATTTAAAGAAAAACGAAGATACAGCCGTCAAATTTACGAGAGCTATTTATAAAGCCCAGCAGTGGATAGGTAAACACTCAGCAAAGGACATTACAGAAGCGATTAAAAATGAATTTGACGATACAGATCCAGATGTCATCGAAATGTCCATCGAACGCTACAAAAAACAACATTCTTATTCTCCAGACCCACTTCTCAACGAAAAAGAATGGGAACTGCTCCAAACAATTATGGATCAGTCAGGTGAACTGCCAAAGCATATTCCATACAGTGAACTTGTGAACAAACAAATCGCCGAAAAAGTCACCTCAGAAAAATAGGAGGCGCCATCTATGTCTTTTTTACATGTCGACCATGTAACCCATACTTATTTTTCTATGAAAGAAAAAACGACGGCCGTACAAGACATTCATTTCGATGCCGATAAAGGCGATTTCATCTCCTTTCTCGGTCCGAGCGGCTGCGGAAAAACAACACTGCTTTCCATAATTGCAGGCCTGATCGAACCTTCGGAAGGCAGAGTTCTGATTGAAGGCCGTGAGCCGAATCAAAAAGAACATAACATTGGCTACATGCTTCAGCAGGATTACTTATTTCCCTGGAAATCCATTGAGGAAAATGTGCTCCTCGGTTTGAAAATCGCCGACACACTTACTGAAGAAAACAAGGCCGCGGCACTCGGTCTTTTGCCGGAGCTGGGTCTCGTTGATGTTGAAAAGAAATACCCTAAGGAGCTGTCAGGCGGGATGAGGCAGCGGGCCGCTCTAGCAAGAACTCTTGCCCCAAACCCAAGTCTGCTTTTGCTTGATGAGCCATTTTCCGCGCTTGATTTTCAGACGAAGCTGTCTTTGGAAAACCTCGTTTTCCGCACATTAAAGGAGTATCAAAAAACAGCGGTGCTTGTCACTCATGATATAGGGGAAGCGATTGCGATGAGTGATACCATCTTTTTATTTTCTAATCAACCGGGCACCATTCATCAAATTTTTACAATCCCTAGAGAATTGGCTGCGATGATGCCTTTTGACGCCCGTCAGGAGCCATCCTTCCAAACGCTGTTTCAAACGATATGGAAGGAGCTGAATTCTCTTGAGAAACAGCAAAGAAACAATTGATCTGCTTCATGAGCAATTTCAATTCAAACAGAAAAAAGAGAAATGGAATGTGCATTCTTTTCAGCTTGCGATATTTATCCTCTTTTTCTCCGGATGGGAGATCGCAAGCAGACAGGGCTGGATTGATCCTCTGATCTTCAGCTCGCCGTCAGCCGTATGGCGATTACTGATTGAAAAGCTTGCTGACGGCTCATTGCTGTCGCATATCGGCGTTACTTTATTTGAAACGGTGCTTGGCTTTTTACTGGGGACTTTCCTGGGCACGTGTCTTGCCGCGTTGTTATGGTGGTCCAATCGGCTTGCCAGAATATTAGATCCATATCTGGTCATTTTAAATGCTATGCCGAAAGTGGCGCTCGGGCCTATCCTGATTGTCGCGCTCGGTCCCGGCTTTGTCAGCATTATCGCGATGGGAGCGGTCATTAGCGTCATTATTACAACCATCGTCGTTTATACCGCCTTTCAAGAGGTGGATGAGAACTATATTAAAGTAATGAGAACATTCGGCGCAAACAAGTGGGTTATTTTTAAAGAAGCGATTCTTCCCGCATCTTCGCCCGCTATTATTTCAACACTGAAGGTAAACGTCGGTTTATCGTGGGTCGGTGTCATCGTAGGCGAATTTCTTGTTTCAAAGGTCGGATTAGGATACATGATTATTTACGGATTCCAAGTCTTCAATTTTACACTCGTCTTCTTAAGCTTGTTGATTATTGCTATATTTGCCACTCTGATGTATCAGGGCGTAGAACTGTTAGAGAAGAAATGGACGAAGGGCAGAACATAAAAAGCCCGGCAGATAGCCGGGTTTTTAGTTGATCCATCCCGCTTCTTTCAGCTTTTTCAAACTGATGGGAAGCACAGAATCCTTCATAATAAAGCTGAATTTTTTATTACGGGGCAGGTTTTCCGGAAGTTCTTGAAACAGAACCGGTCCTTTCGTTTCAAAGTAATCGGTTTGCTTTTCAAGCCTCTCTATATCTGCAAAATATATATTTTTCACAATAACCTTTTCTTTTCCGAGAACTTTATACTGTCCGAGATACTTGAGGCTTTTCACTCTTGCCCCTGTTTCTTCCTTTACTTCTCGAAGCGCCGCCTCTTCCGCGCACTCCATCGGTTCCACTTTCCCGCCCGGAAACTCAAAGCCTCTGTCCTCATGTTCTGTCAAAAGCCATTTGTCACCAAAACGGCAGATGACCCAGACATGCTTCGGGCTGTCCGAAAAGGGCTGATTGTCAAAGGAGAGCTGAACAGTATTCTGATAATAATCTTTAAACTCGTACATTTTTATCCCTCAAATCCGTTCCTAGCTATCTTCCATACATCATACCACAGTTACGTTTCTTCGGTAGCTTTTTATCAAAAAATAAGGGAAACCCAGCGCGCCATCCGGATCTGAAACGTTAGACCAGCTCGTACAGCTTTCGGCCCCATCTCTTGTTAAAATGTGTAAATGATTGACACTCTGGGCTTTATTATGACCCGCGAACAGTTAAAAGTTACGGTTTGCGTCTGAATTTATTTTTTAGCGTTTCTAATAGATCCACAAGCATTTCCGGAACGGGTATACCGAGAGAGCTGGCTGTCACAACAATTTGCACAGATTCATAAAGAATATAAAACATAATGGCCAAGTCACGTATCGATCCCTGTGTATTTAGCAGCTGGTCAAAAAAGTGGCAGACAGAGATCAGAGCCAACGTAACTAATTTTTTGACAAAACGGGCAAAAACCTTCTTTAACACCAGTTTGTGAATAATTGTTTCCTTCAAGGTCGTACTGATAAATTCAATTGCCATAAGAGACAGCAATATGAGGAATGAGTACTGAAAACCTCCGAAGAAAAACCCCGCTGCTGAAACGCTGACTGCAATTAACGAAAAGATGCCAAAGTCTCTATCCATTTATCCCAACATCCTTTCACAGAAACGGCCTTACCATATTCTATGGAAAGCATGCCGAACGGATTGGATTTTTCAGAAAAATGGACTAGTTGTCGCCTATTTTTGCGAGCAAAACAAAAACCGGACATCTTCACAAGATATCCGGCCTTTCTTTTCTATTATCCAAGGTAAGCTTTCAGCATCCAGTTATGTTTTTCAATATTTTGATGAATTGCAAGAAGCATGTCCCCTGTTGTTTCGTCTCCGACCTCGTCGGCTAAGTCCATGCCGCTTTTCAGTTCTTCCGCGATAACTGTAAAATCATCATACACACTCTGAACCATTTGTTCTGCTGTTTCGTTTCCGTTCGCTTCTTTTACTGAAGCTGTTTCCAAAGATTCTTTCATTGTCGCGATCGGTTTTCCGTTCAAAGCCAAAAGACGCTCTGCCAAATCATCAATATAAGTTGCAGTCTCGTTATAAAGCTCCTCAAATTTTTCATGAAGTGTAAAGAAATCTTTTCCTTTTACATACCAGTGATAATTATGTAGTTTCACATACATGACTGTCCAGTTGGCTACTTGTTTGTTCACGGCTTGAATTAATTGTTCTGACATATTATCGTCCTCCTTGTTTATATTAAGTGTATACCCTTCATATCGTACGCTAAAACCTTTATTTTACCCGTCTGACACAATGTCTTCCACTATGTTACAATTATTGAAAACGGGAGGTGGAATCATGACGCTTCTCATCACGATAAGTATTCTGATTGTGCTAGCTGTTTTGCTCGTAAGCGTTTGGACGACTGTAAAAGCCTATAATGTAAAGCACACGATTGACCCTCCTCAAGAAGGAAATGCTCCCGGTTCAGATCCAAAAGGTCAATGATGGTGTGATTGATTTTCTTCAGGTTTCTTGATGGCAGCATCGGCGTCTCCGACTTCAACTTTTAAGGTCGGCATGCTGTGCTGTTTTTTTGCAGTTACATGAGATTGTACAGTGTATACGCCATCTTCCTTAAACTCCGTCTCAAATCGGTATACGCCCTCTTCCTGTTTGGCTTTAAACATCTTGCTGTCATTTTTTTCTCCGTCTTTCCATACCTCAAATTCCACTTCATCAGCATCTGTCACCGCTTCATCTCCGTAAGAAACCGCCGCTTCATAAGCAGCATTCTCTCCCGGCTTCACTTTTTCCGGTCCGGTGAGTTTTACATCTAATACCTTAGGCGTCTCAGCTGCTGTATGTGCTTTGTTCTCCTCTGATCCGCACCCATTCAATAAAAAAACAGCAGAAAAAAGTACTGCAGCGACCATCTTTTTCATTCCATCACCCTTTTCGTGTTTACCTCAATAGTAGCAAACGCTTACAGCAAATGGTATACAAAATCTGCACCGTCACAAAAAAGACCTTTTTGCCCGAAAGCAAAAAGGTCTTTTTTCTATTTAGCCAAATACTTTTAGCAATTCTTCTTTATCCTGTGACAGCCAGAAACGCATCAAACGTTTTGCGCCTTCCAGGTCATGAAGCTTCGCCTGACCGCACTGCTTTTCATTGGCAGCCGGGATTTCGGTAATTTCTACCGCTTCCTTCATTGTGTCTTCAAGCAGATCAACGATTTCCGCAGGAGTCGGCTCTCCGCTGACAACAAGATAGTATCCGGTTTGGCAGCCCATTGGTGAAATATCAATAATATCAAAATGATCATATTTCTCAGCATGAGTGCGAATCGTAAACGCAAGCAAATGCTCGAGGGTATGGATTGTATCAGGCTTCATTGCCTGTTTATTCGGCTGGCAAAAACGAATATCAAATTTATTTACAACGCCGTCTGTTCCTACTTTATGCACACCGCAATGTCTTACGTATGGGGCAACAACAGCATTATGATCAAGTTCAAAACTTTCTACTGAAGGCATAATGGCACTCTCCCTTTTTTAAAAATGTATATTTATTATAACATACCTTTCCGATAAGAATTATCGAATAACTTTTCAAACCGCGTTATTTTTTTTATACTTGGATCAGAAAGGTTGCTGAAGACCCATGAAAACCATATTTATTGCTTTGATCAGAGGGTACCAAAAATTCATCTCGCCGCTGACGCCGCCAACATGCCGCTTTTATCCGACTTGTTCACAATATGGAATCGAAGCCATTAAAACGCACGGCGCCCTTAAAGGCGGATGGCTGACTCTCATACGGATTTTAAAATGCCATCCATTTCATCCGGGCGGTGTCGACCCCGTCCCAGAAAAAAAGCGCAAAGATTAATCGTTATAGCCATTTACGACAACATCCAGTTTTCCTGTCTCAGGATTAATGACTAAACCATGGACAGGCACAGTTTCCGGGAACAGCGGATGATGTTTGATGACGTCCACACTGTCTTTTACGCTCGCTTCTACTGAATCGAAGCTTTTAAACCATTGATCAAAGTCGACTCCGGAGTACTTCAGTGTTTCGATGCGTTCTTCCGGTATTCCTCTTTCCTTTATTTTATTGAGCATGCTTTCGCTGCTGATTTTGCTCATGCCGCAATCATGGTGTCCGATTACACAGACTTCATCGGCGTTCAGTTCGTACACTGCTACCAGTAAACTTCTCATAATGCTTCCGAACGGGTGAGTGACAAGCGCACCGGCACTTTTTATAATTTTGATGTCACCATTTCGCATATTCATCGCATGCGGCAGCAATTCAACCAAACGAGTGTCCATGCAAGAAAGAATCGCCATTTTTTTATCTGGGAATTTTGATGTTTGATACTTTTCATAATCTTTATGTTCAATAAAAGTTTTATTAAATTCAAGAATATCATTGAGAAGACTCATAGCGGTATTCCTTTCCGGTCTTTTTTCTCCAATATATCACAGCCACTGCCTTTCGTCATCCTACCGGCATGATGTTGAGACCAGAAAAAAAGGCATGCCCTGCGGCTGCCTCATTTTCCCATGTTGTATCTTTTGTTGAACTGCTCGACTCTTCCGCCTTTTTCATTGAATTTCTGGCGGCCTGTATAAAACGGATGAGTATCTGAGCTTACCTCTACTTTAATAACCGGATATGTGTTTCCATCTTCCCACTCCGCTGTTTCTTCCGATGTTTTGGTAGACCTGCTCAAAAAGCGGTATCCGCTGTTTACATCCTGAAATATTACTTTGTGATTCTTTGGATGAATTCCTTCCTTCATGTCTATCTCTCCTTAATAAATCGTAATAATTACGTTTTATTTTATAACCTAACAAACATTTTGTTAATCTCCTTACATGTTTCCCGATCTTTCGCTTCATAAACCTCAAGCTTTTAAGAACAGGAAGAATAATCTAACCGAGGAAGCAAATAATAAACCCATATTACATACAGATCGTTTTGTGAAAGGTGGTTTATTATTGTGGATGATTTAGTTTTGGCTAGGAGTCTTTTTGGTACGACAATGGGCTTTCATATCATTTTCGCAACCTTGGGAGTCGGTCTGCCGCTCATGATTTTAATAGCTGAATTGATCTATCAAAAAACGAAGGATGACCATTATGCCATCATGGCGAAGAGATGGACGAAAGCACAGGCTGTTTTGCTGGGGGTCGCCATTCCGACCGGAACCATTGCCGGTACTCAGCTCGCGCTTTTATGGCCGGGTTTTATGGAAGTCGTCGGCCGGGTCATGTCCCTGCCATTCCAAATTGAAATCTACGCTTTTTTTATCGAAGCCCTTTTTATGTCGATTTATGTATATGCCGCAGACCGTTTATCGCCGGTCATGAGGATTATCGCTGTTGTTTTTGTGCTGATCGGAGCCGCGGCGTCCGCCATTCTGATCACGAATGTCCATGCCTTTGAAGGAACACCAGCCGGATTTAAAATGACAAACGGAAAGATAACTGATGTTGATCCGTGGGCCGCGTTTTTTAACCCAAGCTTTTTTGTAACCGCCGGCCATGTCGTTCTGTCTGCGTTCATGACAGGAGCCTTTATCGTTGCTTCTGTTGCCGCATACAAAATGATCCGGTCCAGAAAAAAAGAAAACGTCTATCGCTTTCACCGGAAAGCCCTGCTGCTCGCGCTGACGGTCGGCGGTATCTTTTCATTGATAACTGCCTTAAACGGGCACGAATCAGCACAAATGCTGCATGAATATCAGCCGGAAAAGCTCGCCGGAGCAGAGGGCCTTTTTGAAACAAGATCCCATGCCCCGCTTGCAATCGGAGGATTTACCGATCCGGAGGAGGAAAAAGTGAAATGGGCAATCGAGATTCCGTGGGCATTAAGCTTTTTGGCAGCCAACAGTTTTGACACTGTTGTAAAAGGATTAAATGCGTTTCCGAGAGACGAATGGCCGCCGCTTTTTATCCACACGTTATTTAATGCGATGGTCGGTGTCGGAATGCTGCTTATTCTTTATTCCATTATCGGTGTCGTCTGGAGAAAAGTATTAAAGAAAGATCGTTTTCCGACCTGGCTGCTGGTGATATTCATGACAGCCGGTCCTCTCAGCATGATTGGAATTGAATTCGGCTGGATTTTCGCTTGTACAGGGAGACAGCCGTGGGTGATCTATCATCTGCTGAAGACATCAGATGTTGTCACGACGACAGGCTCGATCGGAGTGCTTTTCCTGTTTTTCACCTTCGTTTACGCCGTGTTGGGCGCAGCTGTCGTTTATGTACTGCTTTACTATTTCAAAAAGCACCCTGTGGATGAGGATTTAAATACGGCGGAGTCTTAATAGCTTCGCAAGCAGGAAACTAAATGGAAGGAAGATCGACAAATGGACATTTCAACGGACGCTCTGATCGCCATCTCAATTATTTGGGGTTTTGTGTTTATTTATGCCGTCATGGCCACAATGGATTTTGGAGCAGGATTTTGGTCTATGATCTACTTAAACAAGGAGCATATGAAGGCGACTGATATCGCGAATCGCTTTCTGTCGCCGACTTGGGAGGTCACTAACGTCTTTATCGTGGCCATCGTCGTTGCGCTTTTCAGCTTTTTTCCAGGTGCAACGTTTGTGCTCGGAACTGTTTTATTAATTCCCGGCAGCATTATTTTATTGCTTTTAGCAATCCGAAGCGGTTTTCTCGTTTTTTCAAACACAGCGAAGGAAAGGAAATTGCTCAGATATATTTCCGGCATCTCGGGTTTTATTATTCCCGCTGTTCTGATTTTGGTTCTTCCGGTGACACATGGTGGATTTATCGAAAGCACAGACGGGGTATACAGCTTGAATATGTCTACCATTTTGACAAGCCCAAACGCCTATTCATTCATAGGGTTTGCGATTTTAAGCACTTTATTTTTATCCTCTCTGCTGCTGGCGGATGTTTCGAATGTGGCTGAGGAACAGGACGCCTACACGGCATACAGAAAAAGCGCCTTAATCACCGGTCCGATTTCGCTCCTATCTGCCATATGCATTATGCTAACGATGCGGAATGAAGCAAACTGGCTTTATACTGGAATGATGAATGATTTTTCCTGGATTATTGCTTCGTTTATTACATTCATCATCGCAGGCATAGCTCTTTTTCTGCCTAACAAAAGCTTCGGCAAAAAGATTGGGAAACCCAGACTGGCGCTTGTCGCGATTGCGATACAGTATTTTCTGGCAAGCTACGCGTACGGCCGCGCCCACCTCCCTTATATGATTTATCCTGACGTGACGATCATGTCCGGTTTCACCGAGCCCGCCACGTTCAGAGCGCTGTTTATGACATATATCGTTGCATTCATTATCCTCTTCCCGGGCTTCTATTTCTTCTGGAAGCTGTTTATGAAGGATAAACGGTATATCCGCCAGCAGGAGGAATAGGGCCCAAGCCCACCGGCTATACTAAGCTTGAACCTTTATAAGGAGGGGATGGCATGGACCAGAAAATCCTATGCGAGGTCAACAACTGTTCTTATTGGGACAAAGGCAACAGATGCACAGCCGATGCCATTTATGTTGTCAGCCATACTGGCGAGACTGCCGAAAACAGCCGGGAAACAGACTGCAAAACGTTTAAACCACAAGATTTGTAAAAATAAAAGAAAGAGCTGGCATCAGACAGCTCTTTCTTTTTGTGTTTTGAGCGTTCTCATCTTTTTCGTCATCACTCCGTTTGATGGCGAAAATAAAAAGGCACCAGCATAAAAAACCCCTGTCATTGACGCCATCGCTCCGGAAATGGAAACATTGAGCCATGTTGCGCAGATATAGCCCAATAGAGCTGACAGCCCTCCGATGACCGCGCTGATAATCAGCATATAAAGCAGCCGGTCCGTTAATAGATGGGCAGCAGCAGGCGGTACAATCAGCATCGCCACAACCAATATGGCGCCGACCGAATCAAAGGAGGCAACGGTCGTTAGCGACAGCATACCCATCTGGAGGTAATGAATCAGCATAACCGGTATCCCGATGGCCAAAGCCATTTGCGGATCAAACGAAGCAATTTTAAACTCCTTATAACACACACTGACCATCGTTATGTTGATAAGCAGCACAGCAACCAGCATCCAAAACGCTTTTGGCCCGATGTCCACTCCGAATATCGTGACCGTATTCCATGGCACAAAAGCGATTTCTCCCATTAGCGAATGTTCAATATCGAGATGGACATTCGCTCCATATACTGATAACAAAATGACACCAACTGCAAATAAGGAGGTAAAAACAACTCCTATGGCGGCATCTGATTGAACCCCTTTGCTGTGAAGAAGCTGTACCAAAAATGCTGTTAACAGTCCCGACACGGCTGCACCGATGAACATAGGAATCCCGTCCAGGCTTTTTGTCACAAGAAAAGCACCAACAATTCCAAGCAAAACAGTATGGCTGATGGCATCGGCCAGCATTGCCATTCTCCTTAATACAAGAAAAGTTCCGATCAACGCACAGCTGACACCGACTAGTATGCCCGTCGCTATAATCCACGCTTCAAAGCTCATTGGCAATCTTCCCCTTTTCGATTTCAGGGTATGGCTGACGGAGCTCAGGCATCCTGCCATGCAGCTTCAAAAGTGAAAGAAGTCTATCTCTTGTGGCCTCCGGCAACCGGTCCGGCACAAAATCATCCTGATCCGCATCTGCATTTTCCATATCCATTTCATGCATGAGGTACATTTCATACATCCGATATTTTAAAGCTGTAAGATAACCTTTTTCTATCCCAGCCTGTGTCACTTGCCAAATCCCGTTTCCAATCCGCACGACGCACCTCTCTTTTTCCAAATCTTCCAAAACTTTATGACATAATGAAGGTGAAAGCCGCCTCTTCTTTCGTACACTTTCCTCTTTTACATATATTTCACTATGTTCATACTGCTCAAAAATCGTCAGAAGCACCTGCTCCCGGTTTGTTTTTCTTCGCAGCCTTATTAACCTTATCCCTTTAGCAGCCAATCCCCGCTTAGGTGCGCAAATCATTGAAAAAAGAAAAATGATCGTCGCCGATAAAATCATCAAAGGCCCTGTCGCCATGCCCTCCATTGTTGTGCTCAGCAACGTTCCGGACATGCCGCTCATCCCGCCTGCCATCCCGGCAATTATGATCATGCCCGTTAAACGCTCGGTCCAATATCTTGCGGCAATCGCAGGAGTAATGAGCATAGCTGCCATTAAGATGACACCTACAGTTTGAAGCCCTATCACAACAGCGCAGACAATAAGACAGGCCAATAGTCCGTTTAAAAAACGCACCGGCAATCCCAATCCCTTTGCAAATGCGATATCAAAGGTAATGATTTTAAATTCCTTAAAAAAGACCGTACAAAGCAGCAATAAAACGGCGGATACTCCCGCAATAAGAATGATATCCTGTCTGACTAATGAAGCAGCCTGGCCGAACAGAAAGGAATCAAGTCCGCTTTGGCTTCCCGAGCCCAGCTGCTGAATATATGTCAGCAGTATAATGCCGACGCCAAAGAACACAGAGAGAACGATCCCGATTGCCGAGTCCTCTTTTGTTTTTGAAAGCCGCGGTATCAGCTGAATCATCCACGTTCCGAGAAGCCCTGCAAGCGCCGCACCGAGCAAAAAGAAAGGGAGCGATTTTTCTCCGGTGAACAGAAAAGCGAGACACACACCCGGCAGGGCAGAATGGGCCATCGCATCTCCGATTAAACTTTGTTTTCTAAGCAGCACAAAGCTCCCCAACACGCCGCTTGCTGCGCCGAGCAAAAGCGTCCCAGCCAACACCCACTGTGTATTCGGATGCTGGAGCTGCAGCCACAAACTTTCTATCAATGCGCTCACCCCTTATTACCTTCTGCCAGCACTTTATCTTTTAGAAATGTCAGCCTTCCTCCATACGTTTTTTGAAGGTTTTCAATCGAAAACACGTCCTCTGCCGGTCCAAAGGCGATTTTCCTTAAATGAAGCAGCAATATCCAATCGAAATAGTCTTCGGCGGTTTGCAGGTCGTGGTGGACGACAAGTACGGTTTTGCCTTTATCCTTAAGCTCCGCCAAAAGAGTCATAATTGCCCGCTCCGTCGCTGCATCCACGCCGGCAAACGGTTCATCCATAAAGTAAATGTCGGCGTCCTGACAAAGTGCCCGGGCAAGAAATACCCGCTGCTGCTGCCCCCCTGACAGCTGGCTGATCTGCCTTTTCGCATAATCGAGCATGCCGACTTTTTCTAAAGCCGATTCAGCCATTTCCACATCTGCCTTTTTCGGTCTTTTCAGCAGGCCGATTCGTCCGTACCTTCCCATCAGCACGACATCGAGAGCGCTGGTAGGAAAATCCCAATCAACCGAACCTCGCTGCGGCACATATCCGATTCTTGTCCGCTGTTGTTTATAAGTTTCGCCGTAAATGGAGATGTCTCCTGAGGCACGGGGCACAAGACCAAGAATCGTTTTGATCAAGGTGGACTTTCCAGCGCCGTTTGGGCCGATAATACCGATTAATTTCCCCTCCGGCACCTGTAGCGAGATCTCTTGCAGAACGGGCTTTTTATCATAAGCGACTGTTACATTTTCCAGCTCAACAGGAAACATTTTTTTCACCTCTATTCCTTATTTAAGCGCTTCCGTAATCGTGTTGATATTATGGCGGAACATGCCTTCGTATGTGCCTTCTTTTGTCCCCTTTTCACCCATTGCATCTGAATAGAGCTGACCGCCGATTGACACCGAATGGCCTTTTTCTTTAGCTCCTTCCACCACAGCATTAATTGATTTTTCAGACACGCTGCTCTCTACAAAAACAGCCTTAATTTGTTTTTCTGCCAAAAGCTCAACCAGGTCCTGTACATCCTTTAAGCCATAATCTGAATCTGTGCTGAGTCCCTGCAGGCCTTCTACTTTAAATCCATACTCTTTCCCAAAATACGCAAACGCATCGTGGGCGGTTACAAGGACACGGCTTTTCTCCGGAATATTCGCAATCTCCTGACGCGCCCATTTATCTAAATTTTGCAAATTATCTTTGTACTCTTTTGCGTTCTTCTTAAAGTCATCTGCATGCTCAGGCATCGCTTTGCTGAATTGCTTTTCGATTTCATCAATTGCGTAAATCCATAATGGGATGCTGAACCAGACGTGAGGGTCATACATCTTCCCTTTCCCCGCAGAAATAAGCTTGCTTTTCGGAATCGCTTCGGCGACCGCTGCAGCTTGTTTTTGTTCACCGATTTTACGGAGAATGTCTTCCATCTTCCCTTCGAGATGCAAGCCGCTGTAAAGCACAACGTCTGCTGATGTTAATTTTCTCGTATCACCTTGTGACGCTTTGTAAAGATGGGGGTCTACTCCCGGTCCCATTAAAGAAGTGACCTTAACATGCGTTCCGCCGATTTTTTCAGCAGCGTCCGCAATCTGAGATGTCGTTGCCGTCACTTGCAGTCCCTGATCAAAGCTTTTACCGGAAGACTCTGATCCACAGCCCGATAACGCAAGGCATGCAAGGATCAATGCCGCTATCAGCCCTCGTTTTTTCATTTGTTCCCTCCTCTTTGCCATCGATGTCCTGTTGTTTTATCATATGATGTGTTTTCTTAGACATGTGACATTTAATTAGACATAAGCATGTTTTGTTTATATAGGACAAAAAGTTTCCTTAGCGCAAAATTATCGCGTTTGTCCATTTCTGTCAAGACATTTTCACATAAAAAAACCGGCTGGTTCAGCAGCCGGTCCAAACGAGAAGGGATGTATTCAACGCTTTTACTATAACAGCACACTCACATTCTCTCAAATTGATAAAATGTCTTTTTCTCATCCATGCTGTGTGAAAACATCCATTTTGGTCACATATTTTCTCATTATTTCCTGATTTACTTCAACCCCTAAACCAGGCTGTTTCGACACAGAAATAAATCCGTTATCGATACGGATATCAGGGGTCACAATATCCTCATCCCAATACCTTGAAGATGACGAAATATCGCCCGGTATTGTAAATTGAGGCAAGGAAGCCAGCGCCACGTTTTGCGCTCTTGAAATGCCAGTCTCCAGCATTCCTCCGCACCAAACCGGCATATTGTGCTCTTTGCACAGATCATGGATTTTTAGAGCTTCCGTCAATCCGCCGACGCGAGAAGGCTTGATATTAATTACTTTACAGCTTCCCAGCTCAATCGCCCGTCTCGCGTCATCAGCTGAGCAAATGCTTTCATCAAGGCAAATCGCCGTTTTCATATGCTTCTGCAAGTGGCGGTGATCAACAATATCGTCAGCTTGGAGCGGCTGTTCAATCATCATTAAATGATATTCATCAAGCTCCTTTAAGCGGCTGATATCCTTGAGTTCATAAGAGGAATTCGCATCAGCCATCAGCGGGATGCCAGGGAAGCGGCAGCGGATGGCTTTTACCAGTTCCACATCTTGTCCTGGCTGAATTTTAATTTTAATTCTTTGATAGCCTTCTTTTTGATAAGCCTCAATTTCTTTCAGCATATCCTCAAGAGGCGCTAAGCTGACAACAACCCCGGCAGGGACTTTGTCTCTTGTCCCACCTAATGCCTCCGCAAGAGGAATTCCCTTCTTTTTTGCATAAATATCCCAAACAGCTGATTCAAGCCCCGCTTTTGCCATCCTATTACCTTTGTAGCGCGCCAAGCTGTCCGGCACTTCAGATGGGTGGCTAAATTCACGTCCGACGACATTAGGAATAAAAAAATCCTTCAGCATATGCAGACAAGTACCAATCGTTTCCTCGGTGTACCACGGTGAGGAGAACGCAGATACTTCCCCCCATCCTGTAACTCCGGATATATCGATGGCTTCCACGATCAAAAATTTGCGCTCCTGAAGTGTCTCAATACTGTTTTTAAACGGTTTTTTTAGATTCATGCTCAAATGATAAAGCGTAATTTTTTCTATTTCGATCATAACAGTTCTCCTTTACGCGCATCCTTCAGCTGATTTCGCAATAGCTTATTCGACGCATTGCGCGGCAGGCGGCCTAATACAAAGAATTTTGCCGGAACTTTATATTTCGCCAATCGTTCTTTGCAAAATGCGGTCAGTTCTTCAGCTCTGACAGGCTGCTGGAGCACAAGATAAGCATGAGGCACTTTTCCCCATTTTATGTCCTCCGCGCCTGCAACGCCGGCTTCTGCAACAGCCGGATGAGAAAGCAGCACAGACTCCACTTCAGCGGGATAAATATTTTCTCCGCCTGAAATGATAAGATCTGATCGCCTGTCCAATACATATAAAAATCCTTCACCGTCCAAATAACCGAGATCGCCTGTTTTCAGCCAGCCATTTTGAAAGGATGCTTTATTTGCGCTTTCCCGGTTGAAATAGCTCTTCATGACATTCGGGCCTTTCACCATAATTTCACCGTGTTCAAACGGCTCACACGCTTTTCCGTCCCGCTCAATTTTGATTTCGCATGAAAACAGCGGTTTTCCTGCTGATCCGAGCTTTTCCATACTGAATTCCGGCGAGAGAGTAACGATTTGTGAGCATGTCTCCGTCATTCCATATGATTGAAAAACGGGGAAGTCTTTCTCTCGGCATTCTTCTAGCAAAGGAAGCGGCGCAGGACCTCCGCCGAGCAGGATGCATCTGATGGATGACGGGCAGCGGTTTGTTTCTGCCAAAAGACTTGCCAGCATTGTCTGCACCGCAGAAATAATCGTAACTTGATGCCTGTCGATAGAATCCAATACATCACTTACTGAAAAACGCTGGTGAAGCACGACCGTCATTCCGTAAATCACAGATTTAAATAACGCTGACAGTCCGCTGATATGAAAGAGCGGCAGCGCGATAAGCCAGCGGTCTTTTTCTGTTATACCCAAATTAAGAGCAGAAGACACCGCACTGAAATAATGATTTCCAAACGTTTGCTGAACTCCCTTGGGCTTGCCGGTTGTCCCGGAGGTATACATGAGCGTCGCCGTTGCGTCCATTTGCATATATGGCTCAATTTCAATATCCTGTGCCTCTTCTTTTACCAGTTCATCGACATTAATGGTTTCAGCCATTTGCTCATAATCCTGCATGTCAAAACTTTCGTCCGTCAGTAAAAAGCGGGCGCCGGAATCCTCCAGCTGGAACAGCCTTTCATGTTTAGACAGCTTTGTATTCAGCAAGACCGCTTTTACGCCGAGCAAAAAGCAAGCGTGAACAGCATATACCATCTCCGCCCGGTTTCCGAGCAGAAGAGCTGCGGTGTCCCCTTTTCGAAAAGAATGAGCTGAAAGCTGTGACGCCATTCGTTTGGATGCGGCAAATAATTCAGCAAATGTCACGGTTTGATCTCCATAAATGAGAGCGATTCTATCAGGTGTTAGCTGTGCCCGTTGCAGGAGCCAGTTGGGCTGTTCTGTCAGCATGTCATCATCTCCGAGGTGAAATTACTTGATTTAAAAGAGAAAACAGCTTGGACCGCAATGGCTCAAGCTGTTAGTTTCATACGTATCTGCTGATCACGGAAAACGCGGGAATTGGCCGAAATCCGGTTTGCGTTTCTCCTTAAAGGAATCACGGCCTTCTTTCGCTTCATCAGTAGTGTAGTAAAGAAGGGTTGCATCCCCTGCAAACTGCTGAATTCCAGCAAGTCCGTCTGTGTCCGCGTTAAACGCAGCTTTAAGAAAACGAAGTGCGGTCGGGCTTTTCTCAAGCATTTCTTCACACCATTTAATCGTTTCTTCTTCAAGCTGTTCCAAAGGAACAACTGTGTTGACAAGTCCCATATCCAGCGCTTCCTGCGCGTTGTACTGACGGCAAAGGTACCAGATTTCACGGGCTTTTTTATGTCCTACGATGCGAGCCAGGTAGCCTGAACCGTAACCTGCGTCAAAGCTTCCCACTTTAGGGCCGGTTTGTCCGAAAATCGCATTGTCGGCAGCGATTGTCAAGTCACATACGATGTGAAGCACGTGTCCTCCGCCAATCGCATATCCGGATACCATCGCAACAACAGGTTTCGGAATGACACGAATTAAACGCTGAAGATCCAGTACGTTTAAACGCGGAATTTGGTCGTCGCCTACATAACCGCCGTGTCCGCGCACTTTTTGGTCTCCGCCAGAACAAAACGCTTTGTCTCCGGCACCGGCAAGCACGATAACGCCGATGTTTTGATCATCTCTCGCGCGAGCAAATGCATCAATCATTTCAGCAACCGTTTTAGGTGTAAAGGCGTTATGTACCTCAGGGCGGTTGATTGTTATTTTTGCAATACCATTATACGTTTCATACAATATTTCATCATATGTACGTTCAGTTTTCCATTCTACAGCCATGATATGACCTCCTCTATTTTTCCATGTACCGAGTTATACATTTGTTAAAAACTCACTCACTATTTTACCAAAAAAATGCGGCTGTTCCACATGCACTGTATGGCCTGCTTCAGGAACAATCTCTATTCTACTAGATGGAAGCTTCTTATGCACCTCTTGATTAATGGCGCAAAACTTTTTGTCCCATTCTCCGCAGATGAGAAGCACAGGCGCCGCAACATCTTTTAACCGGCCCCACCAGGAAGGCTGTGAACCGGTGCCCATACCGATTAAACTGTTGGCCAGCCCAATGTTATTGTTTCTCAGACGGCCCAATCGTATCCTTTGCCGAACCTCATCAGCAAGCCGCTGCTGCGTCGAAAACAAAGGGATGCCTTCCCAATAGTCCACAAAGGCTTTGATCCCGTCACGCAAAATAAAATCCGCAAGCTTCCGATCCCGCAAGATTCGTTCTTTCCGTTCCCCGAGGGTTTTAAGGCCGGGCGTCGTGCTTTCGAGCACAAGCGCTGATATCCGTTCGGGGTATGTCACGGCAAAGGAATAAGCAAGCCTTCCCCCCATAGAATAACCAATAAGTTTCACTTTGTGAAGTTTTAAATGATCAAATATCTCGGCAAGGTCTGAAACTTGCCGGCTCGTGCTATATCTTTTTCCATTCAGCGGGGCATCACTTTCTCCGTGCCCTAAGCAATCAATTTTGATGACACGAGAATTAGGCAGCAACTGGTCGAGAAAGGCCCAGGATTCTTTGCTGCCGGTAAACCCGTGCAGACAGACGACGGCATCAGAAGCACTGGGCCGATCGTCTGTCACAGCATATCGGACGCCGTCTGCAACAGTTATGTTTACAGTTCCCATTGTTTTTTCACTTCCCGCACAGCCTCATTCAGCATATTACGATGAAGCTGAACTCTTGATTGGCGATCCGTTTTGATTTCTATAATGTGAAGGCCGGGCTTGTCAGCCTGCGGTGCGTATGATGCTCTAAATTCATCCCACGAAGCCGGGCATGAATACGTGCCTCCGTAAAGCTCAGCAGCATGCTTGAAATCGAGCCCGGTCGGCGTGCCGAACAAATCTTCAAAGTGTGTCTTTTCAGATGCTTGCGGTAAAAATGAAAAAATCCCTCCGCCGTCATTGTTCACGAGGATCACAGTAAGCGGAATGTCCAATTTTTTAGCCGCCAGCAGCCCGTTTAAATCATGATAAAAAGACAAATCCCCGATCACGAGTGTCACAGGCGCTTTTGTTCCTTCACAAACACCCATGGCAGAAGAGACGACACCATCAATCCCATTTGCGCCACGGTTTGAATAGATACGGAAATTGCGGTCCTGATTTTCGAAAAACGTATCAACATCCCTGATTGGCATGCTGTTTCCGACAAAGAGCGAGCTATTTTCGGGCACAAGATGCTGGAGGATTCGGTAGAGGTTGCCCTCAAATGAAACCTCTTCATTGCTGACCGTTTGCAAATGCTCACGGAAACGCTGGTTCACAATCTGCCATTTTTCCAGCCATTCCAAAGTTCGGTCCACTCCAGTCTGTTCAGCCATGATCGCCTCGGCAAAACTAGACGGGCTGCAGTGAATCATATGTGCGCTTGCCTGTGTCGGGTCTCTCCAGCCGCCATCCTCATCAATCACAATCTGCTGAATGGCTGGGTCATCCTTCAGCCACAAGAAAACCGGCTTTGAAACAGGCATCGGTCCGAAACGGATCACGACATCAGGCCGCAGTGCTGACTTCAGCTCATCATCTTTTAAAAATGAGTCATACGCATCAATAACGGTGCTTTTATCATGGACGCCGTTCCGCAGGTTAGACAGCGGGTCAGCTAAAATTGGATAATGCAGCGCTTTTGACAGCTTCACAATGTTTTGTTTATCAGCATCACTGTGAAGTTCTCCGCAGACGATCATGCCTTTTTCGGCCTCTTTCAGCATTGCAGCCACGTCAGACAGAGAGTTCCGGTCCACCGATTGCGTACCCGTTTTCACTGACACGTGACGCCCAGTTCTCATTCTTTCAAACGGCTGATCAGAAAGATCAGGCATCAGCGGCTCACGAAGCGGTACATTCACGTGCACAGGACCCATTGGACGCTTTTGTGCTTCCCCGGCGGCACGTCCTGCCAGCGTTCGGATATATCTCAGCATATGCGGCGACTCTTCGGGAAGAGCAGAGTCTGTGAAAAACTTAACAAAGTTACCGAATAAGAAGTGCTGATTAATGGCCTGCGGTGCGCCTACTTCACGCAGCTCGTGCGGCCGATCAGCAGTTAACACTATAATCGGTACTCTTGAATAATGGGCTTCAATCACAGCCGGATAAAAGTTGGCCGCGGCCGTTCCTGATGTGCAAATCAGAAGCACGGGACGCTGCTGTGCTTTTGCCAGCCCCAATGCAAAGAACCCGGCAGATCTTTCATCAATTTGGATATGGACGTTGATATCCGGATGCGCGGCTGCAAGAATTGCCAGCGGTGTGGATCTTGAGCCTGGACAAACGACAGCGTCCGTAATTCCGGAAAGGGCGAATTCATCAATAAAACTTCCGATGTAATGAGTAATCGGGTTCACTGTCAACGTCTCTCACCTCCCAGTGCAGAGATCATCGGCTTTAATTTCATCTGTGTTTCTTCGTATTCCGATTGCGGTTCAGAGTCTTCCACAATGCCGCACCCGGCAAACAGGCGTGCTGTGCTGCCTTCAATCAGCCCTGAACGGATGGCAACAGCAAATTCTCCGTTATCCTGACTGTCAATCCAGCCGACAGGAGCCGCATACCAGCCGCGGGACATCGGTTCGATCTCTCTAATCACTTCTACCGCTTTTTTCTGAGGTGCTCCCCCAAGCGCCGGAGTAGGATGCAATTTCTCTATTAAGTCAAATAGCGAAGCTGAATCACGAAGCTGCCCGACAATCGGCGTAAATAAGTGCTGGACGCTTTTCGTTTTGTACAATACAGGTTTGTCAGGCTTTTCAACGTCCGAACAGCTTGATACAAAAGCGTTATGAATCATGCCTACAACAATATCATGCTCCAGCAGATTTTTCTCATCGTTTAATAATTCAAGGCCGATGCGGCGGTCTTCTTCTTCATCGGAGCCGCGCTTTATAGAACCTGCCAGACAAGTAGACATGACAGTGTTCCCGTCTCTTTTAATCAGTCTTTCCGGAGAAGCGCCGACAAAGGTTTTGCCTTCTTGTTCGATTGCAAAAACATAGCTTGTCTGCTGATCGGTCAATAGCGTTTCAAGCACCGGTTCAATTTTGACCGGACCATCAAACGTGAGCAGCAGCTCTCTGGCAAGAACCACTTTATCATATTGTTTCTCTTTAATTTGGCTTGTTGCCGTTTCGATTGCTTTCAGCCAATCAGACTTATCCAGCTCCTGAGATGCTGTCATCACAGCCTGATCTTCTTGATTGAAATCAGGGATCATAAATTCCGCTGCAAAAGATTTTAAGCCTTCCAAAACAGCTTCTGCATCATCTTCTCCGCTTACCCATCTGTTAACTGTCAGGAATGGGCCTTCAGCAGTTATCGTCAGCATAAGCGAAGGCACAAAGAAATCCCCTTCCGAGAAATGGTCCCATTCAGTACCTCTTTCTTCGTAAGGGTCGAAGGAAAAGCCTCCGAATAAAACAGGTCCCACTGCAGAGTGCTGCAGCTTTTCTTCTTCATAAATATGAAAAGCCGTCTTTTTAAAGCGCTCCCATTGTTCAAAAACCTCACGATACCGCTCGTCGTTTTTTTGATTCGTATGGAAAACAGCTTCTTTGCCAAGACCGACTATTGTCAATTCACTTTCAGGTTCTGACCAAAAAAATCGATTGCCTGTATATTTTTTTGCTCCGTAATTGAAAAATGATAGAGGGTCAAGAGACTCAATTTGTCTCGAATAGCTTATTAAGACAGCATGGTTGACTTCTTTGGCTTTATATAATGCATGTAGAACTTCCTTTCGGAACGTACGCTGCACCGTTGTCACCATGAGACATTCCTCCATAATTCTTAAAATGCTTTTAATACCATACACCTGTGTCTACATTGTGTCAAATACACAGATCATGCAGTCCAAATGGCCCGCCTTACCTATTATAAACCTAATTCCAGAAATGAAAAAGAAACAAACCTTAAATTTCTTTCTCCACTGATAGCAAAGGTTGTATCCGCTTACCATATAAGGAAAATCTCCTATATTCCTCCACAAGGGATTTATGAAAGTTCTCAGGCGATCTGTCCATACTAAAGGTATGCATTACAGAGAAACGAGGCGATTATATTGCTTACAAACGAACAGCTTCAGCATTTTAAAAAAGAACTTGAAGAAACGAAGGAAGATATATTGAACCGCTTCAAAGACAATGACCACTTTCAGCTCAATTCCGCCTTTCCGTATGATTCATGGGGTGAGCTTTCTGCTTATGACAACCACCCAGGCGATCAGGCGACAGAGCTTTATGAGCGTGAAAAAGACATTGCTCTTGATTTGCATGAACGGGAGCATCTCCGGGACATTGAGCATTCATTGAAGGCGATAGAAAACGGCACGTACGGGATTTGTGAGGTCAGCGGAAAAGAAATCCCTTATGAACGTCTTGAAGCGCTTCCGACTGCCACGACGCTCGCAGAGTATTCATCACAGGATGTCGTTTCCAAAGACCGTCCGATTGAGGAAGAAACACCCTTCGGTCAATTTGAATTTGACGATGATGAAGAAATCAGAGCGCCTTATGACAGTGAAGACTCCTACCAGGACGTTGAAAAATACGGAAACTCAGAAACACCGCAGGACATGGAAAATCCACCGCTCAGCTATGATGATATGACAATGAATGCCGAAGAAAATATCGGCAATACAGAATCATATGAGAATTTCATTGCCACAGATATTACAGGCAAAGAAATTACGGTGTATCCAAGCAGGGCACATGAACGTTATGAGGAAGAGCTGGATGAAGAAGGCATCATGACGACTTTTGGCGACCTCCATGCAGATTGACACCCCCGGGAAAAAGTTAATGTCTGCATTTGTATACAAACCGTATAACTGCAGCTCATCTACATCATCACCCCCGCATACCGCGGGGGTGATCTATCCAAGATAAAGGGAAAGTACATGTAAAATAAATACATACCGGAGGAAACACATGAAAAAGATGATCGGCGCAATCGTGGTTTTTATCCTTACATACGCGCTGTTTTCAGCCGCAGACTATCTATTTCCGATCGACAAAAATTGGTATCATTCACTGAAAAAGCCAGACTGGACGCCAAGCGGGCCAACGATCGGCATCATCTGGGCCATCCTGTTTGCACTGATTTCTCTTTCAGCTGCCATTGTTTATGCCAAAAGGTCATTTAGACAAGCGAAAAGCTTTTGGCTGGCGTTTTTGATCAATTTGTGCTGAATCAGGCATTCAGTTATTTTCAGTTTACGCAAAAGAATCTCCTTGCCGCATCCATTGACTGCCTGCTTGTCACCATAACAGCGCTGGTTGTGATCATCATTGCAAAAAAATACAGCAGGGCCTCAAGCTGGCTTCTTGTGCCTTATTTTTTATGGAGTGCCTTTGCAACAGTCTTATCCTTTACGATCTATTCAATGAATCTTTGAACAAAAAAAGCCGCTCAAACAGCGGCTTTTTTACACCATCGGGTTAATTTTCCAAATGTGTTTCGCATATTCATGAATTGTCCGGTCGCTTGAAAAATAGCCTGAATGGGCAATGTTTAAGATTGAACGCTCTGACCATTTTCGCCGATCTTGATAATCAGCTTGAACACGCTCCTGAGCATCCGCGTATGAGCTGAAATCCTTCAACACAAAATACTCGTCATTATGCGGCAGCAGCGAATCATAGATGGATTCAAATTCATCAGGTTCACCTTCAAAAAAGCCGTTGATCAGCTGATCGGCAACCTGCCTGATTCTGCGGTCATGCTGATAATATTCCCTTGATCTGTAGCCTCCGTTTTCCTGGTAGGAAAGGACGTCATCCGCCTTCAAACCAAATGTGTAAACACAATCAGCTCCGACGCGTTGCAGAATTTCAATATTTGCCCCGTCATGCGTGCCGATTGTCAGCGCGCCATTCATCATAAACTTCATATTTCCTGTACCGGACGCTTCCTTGCTTGCAGTCGAGATTTGTTCACTTACATCTGATGCCGGAAAAATCTGCTCCGCCATAGAAACCCTGTAATTTTCTAAAAAAACGACCTTGAGCAGCTGCCTCACCGCCGGATCATAATTTACCTTCTCCGCAACGGAATGAATCAGTTTAATGATTTTCTTCGCGTAATGATAGCTTGGTGAAGCCTTTGCTCCGAAAATAAAGGTTTGCGGATAAATTGAAAATCCCGAATCCTCCTTCAGGCGGTTATACAAATACATAATATGAAGAACATTCAGCAGCTGCCGTTTATACGCATGAAGCCGTTTCACCTGCACGTCAAATATGCTGTCCGGATTCACTGCCACTCCGGCAGTGCAAAAAATCAGATCAGCAAGCTCTTGCTTTTTTCTGCTTTTGTTATTTTGGAACTGCTCAATAAAAGCGGGGTCAGTAGCGTACGGTTCGAGCTGAATCAGGGATTCCGGATGTTTTATCCATTCATTGCCTATCGCATCTGTTATCATGGCGGACAAGCCGGGGTTGGCTTTTAACAGCCAGCGTCTATGGGCAATTCCATTTGTTTTATTGTTAAACCGATTCGGAAACATCAAATGAAAATTACGCATTTCCCGTTCCTTTAATATGTCGGAATGAATTTTGGCAACTCCGTTGACACTGTAGCTTCCCACTATTGCGAGGTGAGCCATTTTGACAACTCCGTGCGCCGTAATCGCCATATCCTCTATCCTTTTCCAGTCACCGGGATACTTCTCCCAAACCGCTCTGCAAAACCTCTCATTAATCTCTTCAATAATCATATACATTCGCGGGAGTAACGGCTTAAATAAATGAATCGGCCATTTTTCAAGCGCTTCTGACAGTGTCGTATGATTCGTATAGGAAATTGTATGTACCGTGATATGCCAGGCATCTTCCCAGCTCATGTTCTCTTCATCAAGCAAAATCCGCATCAGCTCTGGCACAGCAAGTGCAGGATGGGTGTCATTAATATGAATGCTTACTTTTTTATGCAGGCTATATAATGATTGATTCGTTTTACGGTAATTGTTCACTATGCTTTTTAAACTTGCACACACTAGAAAGTACTGCTGCTTCAGCCGTAATATCTTACCCTCGTCATGCGTGTCATCAGGGTACAAAAATTCAGATACAGCTTCTGTTTCCCGTTTATAAGACAAAATATTGCCGCCGTGATAATGCGCATAAGGCTCGGCGTTCCAAAGTCTTAACGTGTTGACTGTGCCCGTATCATATCCGATGATCGGGATATCGTAAGGAACGGCGGTAATGATTGTTGCTTGTTCATGACGAAAATGCAGACAGCCGTTTTTTTCAGTCATATGCACCTCGCCCCAAAACGGCACGTCAACCGCCTGATCAGCATTTCTTACTTCCCATACATTTCCGTTTTTCAGCCATTGCTCAGGCAGCTCAACTTGATGCCCGTCAACAATCTTTTGTTCAAATAAGCCATGCTTATACCGAATACCCATCCCATGCCCAGGCAAATTTAACGAAGCCAGAGAATCTAAGAAGCAAGCAGCCAATCGCCCGAGACCGCCATTCCCCAACCCCGCATCGCTCTCCATATAAAGGATCTCGTCTAGACTGATGCCGATCTCTTTCAGACCCGCTTCCACTACATCCCGAATACCGAGATTCATTAAATTCTGTTCAAGGAGCTGCCCGAGAAGAAATTCAATCGACAAATAATATGTCTGCTTTCCGGAATTGGACCTGCTTCTTTCATTTGTCTGAATCCAATCAGCGCTGATGTACTCTCTGATCATATTGCCTAAGGTTTTATATTGATCAAGCTTGGAAGATTCTTGAAAGCTTTTCCCGCACGTCATTTCTAGACGCTTTAAAAATAAGGCTGCAAAGCGTTCTTTACTCGAGAACATCCCGTCCACTCCTTGTCACATGCTCGAAAATGCGCTGATATTGTTTTGCTGATTGTTTCCAGCTGTAATCTGTATTCATTGCAGTTTTCATGATGCTCTTCCATACATCCTTTTGGCGATAAAACGACAGCGCCCTCTCGATCGTAAATTTCAGATCATGAGCATTAAAGGCTGAGAACGTAAAACCGTTGCCTGTTCCCTCTTCCTCCCGGTAGGAACGGACTGTATCATAAAGCCCGCCCGTTTCTCTGACAATCGGAATAGTGCCATATTGAAGCGCAATCATCTGCCCCAGACCGCACGGCTCAAATTTCGAGGGCATCAAAAACAAATCTGAGCCCGCATAAATCTGATGGGCGAGCGGCTCATCAAACCCAATATACGCCCTGCATTTATCGTGAAATGCAAATTCAATGTACCGGAAGTAGTCCTCAAATTCCCGTTCCCCTGTACCGAGCACAATCAGCTGTATATCTCTCTCCTCCAGCAGCTCGTGCATCATTCTCTTAACAAGATCAAGCCCCTTCTGTTTGGTCAGCCTTGTTACCATACTGATCAGCGGAATATCTTCCCGTACCGGAAGGCCCATCCGCTGCTGGAGCTTCGTTTTATTTTCTTCCTTTAAATCAAGATGTTCAGGATCGTAATGCACTTCAATATACGGATTGCTCTCTGTCTGATAGAAAGAGTCGTCAATACCGTTTAAGATCCCTGTTAAATCCTTTTCCCTATACTGCAAAACTGGCTCAAGCTGCTCGCCGTAATAAGGCGTTAAGATTTCATTTCTATAAGTCGGGCTCACCGTTGTTACATGATCAGCAGCAATAATCCCCGCTTTCATAAAATTAACAAATCCATTGCATTCTAATCTTTCATAATGAAAATGACTCATGTCCAGCCCGAGCAAGTCATGTGTCACCTCTGGCGGGAAAACACCTTGAAACTGCAAGTTATGGATCGTGAGCACACTTTTCATCTGCTCATAAAAGGGGTGCTTGCTGTATTCCTCTTTCAACAAGTAATTGACCATAGCTGTATGCCAGTCATGAGTATGAACGATATGAGCTTGAAAATTTACTGCTTCTGCCGCTTCCAGCACAGCTCTTGAAAAATAAGCAAACCGCTCTCCGTCGTCAAAATGCCCGTACAGGGAATCCCTTGAAAAATAATATTTATTGTCGATAAAATAATAATTCACACCATCTTCAGCCAAATGTTCAATTCCGCAATATTGCTGACGCCAGCCAACAGCAACTGTACATTCAGCTGTTTTCTTCATACGTTTTTGCCAGGCTTCAGGGATTTGACTGTATTTCGGCATGATCACCGCTACGTCGTTCCCAAGACGAGAAAGCACTTTGGGCAGCGCGCCGGCCACATCGGCCAAGCCTCCTGATTTTACAAACGGGGTACATTCTGAGACAGCAAATAACACCTTCAAGAATTCATCAGCTCTCCTTGCACCAATCCTTTTTTTAATACGAGCGGCTGCTCCTCCGTTCCCGAGACTTCAGTTGCATTGCCGATTTTGACATCCTTATCAGCAATCACCTGCTCCAGCAAACAATTCTCACCAATCTGCGTTTTTTGCATAATAATGCAATTTTTCAGCTTCGTGCCTTTCCCGACATGCACCGCCCTGAACAAGATGCAGTTTTCGACCTCTCCCTCAAGCACACAGCCGTTTGCCACTAAAGAATTTCTAACGGTATTGTACTTCCCGTATTTTGTTGGGGGCTCATCCTTCACTTTTGTATAAATCGGCTGCTGTGGCAAAAACACCTGCTGCCAAAAACGCGGCTGAATAAGCTCCATGCTATGGGTATAATACTTTTCTACAGAATCAATAACGGCCGCATACCCCGAATATTCGTATGGGCAAATGGTCAATGCGGAAGCTTCTTTTTCAACAACTTCTTGAATGGTTCTATATCCTTTTTCAACATGTCCGTAGATCAATTCTTTCAAGAGTTTAGAAGACATGATATAGATTTGGAGCGACTGACCGTCCTGAAAGACCTCGGTAATGTCACAGCCCACCTCCTGATGTCTTTTTAACACATATTGAAATTGAATGTTGCATACAGTATGGCTGTTGGTGATGATGGCATATTGCTGTGTACTTCTATGAAAGTAATCGAGATGATCAGAAAACTGGCGGAATGAACCGAATTCATCATACTCATCATGCAAATGCGGTGACGGGAAAAAAAAGAGACCGTCCTTTTTTCGGTGCAAATCCCATTCCTTCCCTGCTCCAAGATGATCCATAAGAGACCGGTAGCGATACTTCGGAAAAATCGCTACACTCCTAATATTCGCATTCACCATATTGGACAGCATAAAATCTATCAAACGGTACCTGCCAGCAAAAGGAATCGCACCAAGTGACCGCTGTGCGGTTAAATCCTGAAGAGAATGCTTATATGTGGTTTCATCTATAACACCTAACATTTGATTATTGATCAACTGATTCTGCCTCCTCTTCAGTCATTAAATCAATTCTTTCTCTACAAATTCCTCCGATACAAGCAGCACCTCCTGAATGTCTGTTTCAGATTTAATCACAGCGCCATCTGGAAGCACCAATCCCTTAGGCACGATGGCATTCTCAATCACGACATGCTCACCGATTGTCACATCCGGCATAATCACTGAACGCTTGACCGTTGCGTGCTTACCGACGGTGACCCCTTGAAAAAGAACGGAGTGAGACACATTCCCATAAACAACACACCCCTCATTCACAAGTGAGTCATGAACCTGCGCCTCAGGCGAAATAAATTGCGGAGGCTGATTCGGATTGACAGAGTAAATCTTCCAATTGCGTTCAAACAGCCCCAGCTCAGACTGGTCTTTCAGCAAATCCATATTAGCCTCCCATAAGCTCTGCACCGTTCCGACATCCTTCCAATATCCTTTAAACGGATAAGCGGAAAGCTTCTTTTTCTCCTCCAAAAGCAGAGGAATGATATCTTTGCCGAAGTCATGGCTTGAATACGGATTCCGGTCATCTATCTCAAGATATTGCTTCAAGAGCGGCCAATTGAAAATATAAATACCCATGGATGCCAAATTGCTCTTTGGGAATTTAGGCTTTTCATCAAAATGTGTGATGACCCCGTCTTCATTTGCTTTCATGATGCCGAATCGGCTTGCTTCTTCCCATCCCACTTCAATCACGGAGATGGTCACATCCGCTTTCTTTTCAATATGAAAATCAAGCATTTTGCCGTAGTCCATTTTATAAATGTGATCGCCTGATAAGATCAGCACATACTCGGGATCATATTGGTTCAGGTAATTGAGATTTTCATAAATTGCGCTTGCCGTCCCTTTATACCATTTCACTTCGGATGACTCAGCATAAGGAGGCAATACTGTAACTCCGCCATTATGCCTGTCAAGGTCCCATGCACTGCCAATGCCAATATAGGAATTCAGCTCCAATGGCTGATATTGTGTTAAGATGCCTACTGTGTCTATGCCTGAATTCGAGCAGTTGCTGAGCGTAAAATCAATAATCCGGTATTTTCCTCCAAAAGATACGGCCGGTTTTGCCATGTTTTTTGTTAATCCGCTGAGACGGCTGCCCTTCCCGCCGGCAAGGAGCATAGCCACACATTGTTTTTTCATTATTTTATCTCTCCTCTTTTTTTCACCGCCCGCATTATCGAAATGCCATAAGGGGGGATTGTCATCGTGATATAGTACGGTTTTTGATGAACAGCTCCAGATTTGGCTGCTAACGGCTTTTTATTCAATTGACCTGAGCCCCCATATTTTTCATTGTCACTGTTCAACACTTCGATATATTGGGTAAGAAAGGGAACGCCTACATCGTATTGATGATAGACCGAGGGTGTAAAATTACATAAGATGATAAGCGCCTCACCGTGCCGTCTGCCGTACCGAATAAAAGAGAAAATTGATTGCTCCTCATTGTGGACATCAATCCATTCGAATGATTGAGCACGATGGTCATTTTCATAAAGGATTTTGCTTTTTTGATAAAAGCGGAGAAGATCTTGAGTAAAAACACTTGCTTTCTGATGCATGGGGAAGGTGTTCAAAAACCAATCAAGCTGTTCTGTATCTTTCCATTCATCGAATTGAGCAAATTCCGAACCCATAAAAATGAGTTTTTTACCGGGATGAGCGGTCATATAACCGAGTAAAAGCCGATATTGGGCAAATTTCTGCCAATAGTCGCCAGGCATTTTATGAAGAAGTGATTTTTTCCCATACACGACTTCATCATGAGAAAATGGCAATACAAAATGTTCACTAAACGCATAAAGCAAGGAAAAAGACACGAGCTGATGGCAGTGCCGCCTTTGTTCAAAAGGCGTCTCCATGTATCTCAGCACATCATTCATCCAGCCCATGTTCCATTTAAAATGAAAGCCAAGTCCCCCTTCCTCAACAGAACCTGTTACTTGAGGCCATTCGGTGGAATCTTCCGCTATCATCATGACATGCGGATATGCCTCCCGCATTGTTTGATTCAGCTTCTTTAAAAATGCAACTGCATATGGATTCATATGGCGTTCAGCCTGATTTGGCCAATACAGCATATTGGCCACGGCATCGACCCTAAAACCATCTATATGATAGAATTCCGCCCAGTACAACGCATTAGAAATTAAAAAACTTTGAACTTCCGGTTTTCCTAAATCAAAGTTAGCGGTGCCCCACAGCCAGTTCTCCCGGTCACGCTCTTCTTGATATTCGTAAAGAGGCGCTCCATCAAACATATAAAGCCCATGCGAATCTTTACAAAAATGTCCGGGGACCCAATCAAGTATGACGCCGATGTTTGCCTGATGGCATTCATCCACAAACCTCATCAAATCATGAGGCGTGCCAAATCGGCTTGTCGGGCTGTAATACCCCGTTGCTTGATAACCCCAAGAGCGATCATAAGGATGTTCATAAACGGGCAGCAGCTCGATATGGGTAAACCCCTGCTCTTTGATATAAGGAATAAGAGACTGGCCTAATTCTTCATAGGAGTAAAGCGTGCCATCGGAATGCTTCTTCCATGAACCAAGGTGAAGCTCATAAATAAAAACCGGCTTTTCATATATCGTTTTATCTTTCTGCTTCTTTTGCCACTTTTGATCATGCCAGCTGTACCCTGCAAGATCGTAAGTAAGAGACGCCGTATTCGGTCTTACTTCTGAATAAAAAGCATACGGGTCTGCCTTCAGCATAGTCTCCCCGCTATTTGTCACGATTTCATACTTATATCGTTCCTTTTCTTTCAGACCTGGAACAAATAATGTCCAAATGCCGTTATCATTAACTTTTTGCATCACATGAAGCTCACCTGACCAACTGTTAAAATCCCCAGCCACTCGAACTTCTGACGCATGAGGCGCCCACACACAAAACTCATACCCGGTTTGGCCATTCAGCTCGCGATAATGCGAGCCAAACAGCTGATAGCTTTTAAACAGACTGCCTTCGTGAAAAAGATAAACATCATGTGCTGTTGGGCTGGCAGCGGCCATGTAATCATCCTTTCTGACATCATAGTTTTCATTTATATTATTTATTCGGAGAAATAAAAAAAAGCCCTTTCTAGAAAGCGCTTATATTTATTGACATAAAACTTCATTTTCTGAAGAAAAACAAGAGATATGGAGTTTTTTGTTGTAAATCTGATATAAAAATAAAAAACAAAATCAGATGTATATTATATCGTTTTAGGAAAATAAAAAAACCTTGCAGGATATGCAAGGTTTCAGGATGACCCGTACGGGATTCGAACCCGTGTTACCGCCGTGAAAGGGCGGTGTCTTAACCGCTTGACCAACGGGCCGTCATGGCGGAGAAGGAGGGATTTGAACCCTCGCGCCGCTTACACGACCTACACCCTTAGCAGGGGCGCCTCTTCAGCCACTTGAGTACTTCTCCATATGGCTCCACAGGCAGGATTCGAACCTGCGACCGATCGGTTAACAGCCGATAGCTCTACCACTGAGCTACTGTGGAATGTAAATGTCATGGTATGGTGGGCCTGAATGGACTCGAACCATCGACCTCACGCTTATCAGGCGTGCGCTCTAACCAGCTGAGCTACAGGCCCATGACGATATAGAAATGGAGCGGGTGATGGGAATCGAACCCACGACATCAGCTTGGAAGGCTGAGGTTTTACCACTAAACTACACCCGCGATTTTATTTGGGGCGATTGATGGGAATCGAACCCACGAATGCCAGAGCCACAATCTGGTGCGTTAACCACTTCGCCACAACCGCCAAAATATATATTTGTAAATGGTGGCTCGGGACGGAATCGAACCGCCGACACACGGATTTTCAGTCCGTTGCTCTACCAACTGAGCTACCGAGCCTTATGATTTAAATGGCGGTCCGGACGGGACTCGAACCCGCGACCTCCTGCGTGACAGGCAGGCATTCTAACCAACTGAACTACCGGACCATTTTGATTTTAATTGGTTGCACCCTTCGGGCGCTCCTTATTTAAAAGAATATATTTTTTGGTTGCGGGGGCAGGATTTGAACCTGCGACCTTCGGGTTATGAGCCCGACGAGCTACCGAACTGCTCCACCCCGCGATGATAAAATGTAAGGATATATATGGCGGAGGAAGAGGGATTCGAACCCCCGCGGGCTTTGACACCCCTGTCGGTTTTCAAGACCGATCCCTTCAGCCAGACTTGGGTATTCCTCCGTATTGTGGTGGACCTTGTAGGACTCGAACCTACGACCGGACGGTTATGAGCCGTCTGCTCTAACCAACTGAGCTAAAGGTCCTTTGGTAGCGGCGGAGGGGATCGAACCCCCGACCTCACGGGTATGAACCGTACGCTCTAGCCAGCTGAGCTACACCGCCAAATCATATATTGAAACCAAGTGGAGCCTAGCGGGATCGAACCGCTGACCTCCTGCGTGCAAAGCAGGCGCTCTCCCAGCTGAGCTAAGGCCCCAAGAATGGTCGGGAAGACAGGATTCGAACCTGCGACCCCATGGTCCCAAACCATGTGCTCTACCAAGCTGAGCTACTTCCCGATTTCATGTAAATCATGGCGCGCCCGAGAGGAGTCGAACCCCTAACCTTTTGATCCGTAGTCAAACGCTCTATCCAATTGAGCTACGGGCGCAAATGATAATGCCGAGGGCCGGACTTGAACCGGCACGGTAGTCACCTACCGCAGGATTTTAAGTCCTGTGTGTCTGCCAATTCCACCACCCCGGCGTGGATGGTATAGTTGGAGCGGAAGACGGGATTCGAACCCGCGACCCCCACCTTGGCAAGGTGGTGTTCTACCACTGAACTACTTCCGCAGAAATGGTGCGGATGAAGGGACTTGAACCCCCACGTCTGTAAAGACACTAGAGCCTGATTCTAGCGCGTCTGCCAATTCCGCCACATCCGCAACATATAAATGGTGAGCCATGAAGGACTCGAACCTTCGACCCTCTGATTAAAAGTCAGATGCTCTACCAACTGAGCTAATGGCTCTTCTTACAAGAGACTTGAATATTATATCATATAAAAGTGGTGCCGGCAAGAGGACTTGAACCCCCAACCTACTGATTACAAGTCAGTTGCTCTACCAATTGAGCTACACCGGCTCATATGTAAACATATTATGTATAGTAAGAATGGTGGAGGATGACGGGCTCGAACCGCCGACCCTCTGCTTGTAAGGCAGATGCTCTCCCAGCTGAGCTAATCCTCCATAATTGCACTAACGTGCAATTGCTTGGCGGCGTCCTACTCTCACAGGGGGAAACCCCCGACTACCATCGGCGCTGAAGAGCTTAACTTCCGTGTTCGGCATGGGAACGGGTGTGACCTCTTCGCTATCGCCACCAAACAATTGAGAGTGTTCTCTCAAAACTAGATAACAGGTGTGACATCATTAGAAATTAGGTTAAGTCCTCGATCGATTAGTATCTGTCAGCTCCATGTGTCGCCACACTTCCACCTCAGACCTATCAACCTGATCATCTTTCAGGGATCTTACTTCCTTGCGGAATGGGAAATCTCATCTTGAGGGGGGCTTCATGCTTAGATGCTTTCAGCACTTATCCCGTCCGCACATAGCTACCCAGCGATGCCCTTGGCAGAACAACTGGTACACCAGCGGTGCGTCCATCCCGGTCCTCTCGTACTAAGGACAGCTCCTCTCAAATTTCCTGCGCCCGCGACGGATAGGGACCGAACTGTCTCACGACGTTCTGAACCCAGCTCGCGTACCGCTTTAATGGGCGAACAGCCCAACCCTTGGGACCGACTACAGCCCCAGGATGCGATGAGCCGACATCGAGGTGCCAAACCTCCCCGTCGATGTGGACTCTTGGGGGAGATAAGCCTGTTATCCCCGGGGTAGCTTTTATCCGTTGAGCGATGGCCCTTCCATGCGGAACCACCGGATCACTAAGCCCGACTTTCGTCCCTGCTCGACTTGTAGGTCTCGCAGTCAAGCTCCCTTGTGCCTTTACACTCTGCGAATGATTTCCAACCATTCTGAGGGAACCTTTGGGCGCCTCCGTTACCTTTTAGGAGGCGACCGCCCCAGTCAAACTGCCCACCTGACACTGTCTCCCCGCCCGATAAGGGCGGCGGGTTAGAAGGTCAATACAGCCAGGGTAGTATCCCACCGATGCCTCCACCGAAGCTGGCGCTCCGGTTTCCAAGGCTCCTACCTATCCTGTACAAGCTGTACCAACATTCAATATCAGGCTGCAGTAAAGCTCCACGGGGTCTTTCCGTCCTGTCGCGGGTAACCTGCATCTTCACAGGTACTATAATTTCACCGAGTCTCTCGTTGAGACAGTGCCCAGATCGTTGCGCCTTTCGTGCGGGTCGGAACTTACCCGACAAGGAATTTCGCTACCTTAGGACCGTTATAGTTACGGCCGCCGTTTACTGGGGCTTCAATTCGCACCTTCGCTTACGCTAAGCGCTCCTCTTAACCTTCCAGCACCGGGCAGGCGTCAGCCCCTATACTTCGCCTTACGGCTTCGCAGAGACCTGTGTTTTTGCTAAACAGTCGCCTGGGCCTATTCACTGCGGCTCTCTCGGGCTTGCACCCTAACAGAGCACCCCTTCTCCCGAAGTTACGGGGTCATTTTGCCGAGTTCCTTAACGAGAGTTCTCTCGATCACCTTAGGATTCTCTCCTCGCCTACCTGTGTCGGTTTGCGGTACGGGCACCTCTCACCTCGCTAGAGGCTTTTCTTGGCAGTGTGGAATCAGGAACTTCGCTACTAAATTTCGCTCGCCATCACAGCTCAGCCTTATGGGAAACGGATTTGCCTATTTCCCAGCCTAACTGCTTGGACGCGGATATCCAATACCGCGCTTACCCTATCCTCCTGCGTCCCCCCATTGCTCAAATGGTGAGGAGGTGGTACAGGAATATCAACCTGTTGTCCATCGCCTACGCCTTTCGGCCTCGGCTTAGGTCCCGACTAACCCTGAGCGGACGAGCCTTCCTCAGGAAACCTTAGGCATTCGGTGGAGGGGATTCTCACCCCTCTTTCGCTACTCATACCGGCATTCTCACTTCTAAGCGCTCCACCAGTCCTTCCGGTCTGGCTTCACAGCCCTTAGAACGCTCTCCTACCACTGTTCGAAGAACAGTCCGCAGCTTCGGTGATACGTTTAGCCCCGGTACATTTTCGGCGCAGAGTCACTCGACCAGTGAGCTATTACGCACTCTTTAAATGGTGGCTGCTTCTAAGCCAACATCCTGGTTGTCTAAGCAACTCCACATCCTTTTCCACTTAACGTATACTTTGGGACCTTAGCTGGCGGTCTGGGCTGTTTCCCTTTCGACTACGGATCTTATCACTCGCAGTCTGACTCCCAAGGATAAGTCATTGGCATTCGGAGTTTGACTGAATTCGGTAACCCGGTAGGGGCCCCTAGTCCAATCAGTGCTCTACCTCCAAGACTCTTACCTTGAGGCTAGCCCTAAAGCTATTTCGGAGAGAACCAGCTATCTCCAGGTTCGATTGGCATTTCACCCCTACCCACACCTCATCCCCGCACTTTTCAACGTGCGTGGGTTCGGGCCTCCATTCAGTGTTACCTGAACTTCACCCTGGACATGGGTAGATCACCTGGTTTCGGGTCTACGACCACGTACTCATGCGCCCTATTCAGACTCGCTTTCGCTGCGGCTCCGCATCTTCTGCTTAACCTTGCACGGGATCGTAACTCGCCGGTTCATTCTACAAAAGGCACGCCATCACCCGTTAACGGGCTCTGACTACTTGTAGGCACACGGTTTCAGGATCTCTTTCACTCCCCTTCCGGGGTGCTTTTCACCTTTCCCTCACGGTACTGGTTCACTATCGGTCACTAGGGAGTATTTAGCCTTGGGAGATGGTCCTCCCGGATTCCGACGGAATTTCACGTGTTCCGCCGTACTCAGGATCCACTCTGGAGAGAACGAAGTTTTGACTACAGGGCTGTTACCTTCTATGGCGGGCCTTTCCAGACCTCTTCATCTACCTCGTTCCTTTGTAACTCCGTATAGAGTGTCCTACAACCCCAAGAGGCAAGCCTCTTGGTTTGGGCTAATCCCGTTTCGCTCGCCGCTACTCAGGGAATCGCATTTGCTTTCTCTTCCTCCGGGTACTTAGATGTTTCAGTTCCCCGGGTCTGCCTTCTCATATCCTATGAATTCAGATATGGATACCACTCCATTACGAGTGGTGGGTTTCCCCATTCGGAAATCTCCGGATCAAAGCTTGCTTACAGCTCCCCGAAGCATATCGGTGTTCGTCCCGTCCTTCATCGGCTCCTAGTGCCAAGGCATCCACCGTGCGCCCTTTCTAACTTAACCGTTAAAAAGAATCACTATGTGATATCTTGTGTTACTAATTGAATGTGATGTCTACTGTTATCTAGTTTTCAAAGAACACGTTTCGAAGGAATGATCCTTCAAAACTAAACAAGACAGGGAACGTTCTGTTTATAAGACCCAAGGTCTTATATTCCGTAAATATCCTTAGAAAGGAGGTGATCCAGCCGCACCTTCCGATACGGCTACCTTGTTACGACTTCACCCCAATCATCTGTCCCACCTTCGGCGGCTGGCTCCATAAAGGTTACCTCACCGACTTCGGGTGTTACAAACTCTCGTGGTGTGACGGGCGGTGTGTACAAGGCCCGGGAACGTATTCACCGCGGCATGCTGATCCGCGATTACTAGCGATTCCAGCTTCACGCAGTCGAGTTGCAGACTGCGATCCGAACTGAGAACAGATTTGTGGGATTGGCTTAACCTCGCGGTTTTGCTGCCCTTTGTTCTGTCCATTGTAGCACGTGTGTAGCCCAGGTCATAAGGGGCATGATGATTTGACGTCATCCCCACCTTCCTCCGGTTTGTCACCGGCAGTCACCTTAGAGTGCCCAACTGAATGCTGGCAACTAAGATCAAGGGTTGCGCTCGTTGCGGGACTTAACCCAACATCTCACGACACGAGCTGACGACAACCATGCACCACCTGTCACTCTGCCCCCGAAGGGGACGTCCTATCTCTAGGATTGTCAGAGGATGTCAAGACCTGGTAAGGTTCTTCGCGTTGCTTCGAATTAAACCACATGCTCCACCGCTTGTGCGGGCCCCCGTCAATTCCTTTGAGTTTCAGTCTTGCGACCGTACTCCCCAGGCGGAGTGCTTAATGCGTTAGCTGCAGCACTAAGGGGCGGAAACCCCCTAACACTTAGCACTCATCGTTTACGGCGTGGACTACCAGGGTATCTAATCCTGTTCGCTCCCCACGCTTTCGCTCCTCAGCGTCAGTTACAGACCAGAGAGTCGCCTTCGCCACTGGTGTTCCTCCACATCTCTACGCATTTCACCGCTACACGTGGAATTCCACTCTCCTCTTCTGCACTCAAGTTCCCCAGTTTCCAATGACCCTCCCCGGTTGAGCCGGGGGCTTTCACATCAGACTTAAGGAACCGCCTGCGAGCCCTTTACGCCCAATAATTCCGGACAACGCTTGCCACCTACGTATTACCGCGGCTGCTGGCACGTAGTTAGCCGTGGCTTTCTGGTTAGGTACCGTCAAGGTACCGCCCTATTCGAACGGTACTTGTTCTTCCCTAACAACAGAGCTTTACGATCCGAAAACCTTCATCACTCACGCGGCGTTGCTCCGTCAGACTTTCGTCCATTGCGGAAGATTCCCTACTGCTGCCTCCCGTAGGAGTCTGGGCCGTGTCTCAGTCCCAGTGTGGCCGATCACCCTCTCAGGTCGGCTACGCATCGTTGCCTTGGTGAGCCGTTACCTCACCAACTAGCTAATGCGCCGCGGGTCCATCTGTAAGTGGTAGCCGAAGCCACCTTTTATGTTTGAACCATGCGGTTCAAACAAGCATCCGGTATTAGCCCCGGTTTCCCGGAGTTATCCCAGTCTTACAGGCAGGTTACCCACGTGTTACTCACCCGTCCGCCGCTAACATCAGGGAGCAAGCTCCCTGATGTCCGCTCGACTTGCATGTATTAGGCACGCCGCCAGCGTTCGTCCTGAGCCAGGATCAAACTCTCCGATAATGGATCACAGATTAAGTTCGCCACATCCTGTGGCAACATCTGCGTGACCTGCATCGTGCAGGCCTTAGTTTGACTGACTACGCACATTGCTGTGCGATTTATTTAAAACTTGAATTAACAGGTACGTTTTGTCTTGTTTAGTTTTCAAAGATCATCACCGCTCTCGATGAAGCAGCTTTACTAATATAACATTCAGCTCTCTGATTGTCAACAACTTTTTTTCAAAGTGTTTTGAGGCTTCTTGTTTTGTCTGCTGTTCATCAGCGACGTTTAATAATATAACACCTATAATCATTTATTGCAATAGTTTTTTTATAAAAATCTATAAAACAATAAAACTGTAATCTTTTTTAATTCTATCTAACTTGTAATGCTTTTTAAAACATATCTATTAATGAACATTTGCCACAGGCAATATCATCTTGTTGTTTTAACCTTTTTCTTGTATAGTAGAAACGAACTAAATATCCGATAACCACAAGGGGAGCATAAAAGCTGAGAGTGAGCGGTTCCGTTCTGACCCTTTGAACCTGTTAGTTAACGCTGGCGTAGGGATGTGGCAAAGTCAAATGAATTGCAGATTGTAAAGCAGTGCGTGGAACTTTCCTATCCTTCCGCGTGCTGCTTTTTTGTTGTCCTTTTGGATTGTCTATCAATGGAAGGGGATTTTTATGGCTCAACCAAGACAACTGGTTCGTCTTATTGAAATTGCAATCATGACTGCTGCTGCTGTCATTTTAGACATCGTTTCCGGAATGTTCCTCCGTATGCCTCAAGGAGGATCGGTATCCATCATGATGATTCCGATTTTTTTGATTTCATTTCGCTGGGGAGTTAAAGCAGGTCTTACCACCGGTCTATTGACAGGTCTTGTTCAAATTGCGATTGGAAATCTATTTCTTCAGCACCCTGTCCAGCTATTGCTTGATTACATTGCAGCGTTCGCCGCTGTTGGAATAAGCGGCTTTTTCGCTTCCGCTGTCCGCAAATCAGCTTTATCAAAAGCAAAAGGAAAATTGATTGTATCAGTGATTTGCGCAGTTTTTATCGGCAGTTTTCTGCGTTATGCTGCACATGTGATTTCAGGGGCGGTATTTTTCGGCAGCTTTGCACCAAAAGGAACGCCGGTATGGATTTACTCATTAACTTATAATGCTACTTATATGATTCCATCATTCATCATCTGTGCGATTGTCCTTTGTTTATTGTTCATGACAGCTCCGCGCTTGCTGAAAACTGAAAAAGCTTAATCTAACAACCCCCAGCGGCCATTCCGCTGGGGGTTGTTTTCTATATCCTGTTAAGCTGATTTTTTAATGAAGCAAGATCTGGCCATCCGAATCCTATTTCTTTCAAGCTTTCTCCTGCGATTTCAAAACTATCCTCGGCTGCTCTTTCAGGTGAAAACGACTGATAAAATGTAATCGAAGGATTCTCTTCTACGACCCAAACAAACATGCTCGTAAAGCCATGATCAAGCAAAAAATCTGCTCCCTTTGTCAAAAGTGCTCTGCCTGCACCTTGCCGCTGTTTTTCTTCTAAAAGGTAAATGGCATATAACTCACCGTCATAGCCTTTCTGCTCTGTACGAATAGGACCAAAAGATGCAAAGCCGAATACTGAACCTTTATCATCTTCTGCCACAAAAACCCCCTTTAATGAACGGGTTTTCCATTTGGCTTCAAAATCGTTGTAGTTTAAACCATTTAAGTATTCAGCCGAGACAATGCCGCTGTATGTTGTCATCCAGCTGTCAACGTGCACTTTTGCGATGGCCTTTATATCATCTATTCGTGCTTCTCTTATAGTCACCATTCATTCTCTATTCCTTTCCGCAATGGTTATTCAGATTTTTGAACAGGTTTTGTTTCTTTTAATTCATTTGTCAGTTCGTTGATGCTCTGTTTGATGTTGCCTTTTCCTGAAAAGTTCTCAATCATTTCCTTTACGTCGATTCCCGAAGACGCTTTTAAGCTTTCTTGTAAGCTGGACATTAAGTTTGTCGCATAGCTTGTGACTTTGTTGGCGCCGCTTGAATCACCGCTGCCTCCTGTATCAACGACGGTGATCTTATCAATATTTGAAAGCGGTGCTGATACCTGTTTCGCGTATTCCGGAAGCATTTTGACAATCATATCGAAAATTGCAGCCTGACCGTACTGCTCAAAGGCAGCGGCAATTTTTTCTTTCGCTTCCGCTTCAGCAAGACCTTTTAAGCGAATAACCTCGGCCTCTGTCTCACCTTTTGCTTTTTCCGCTTCAGCTTTTGCAAGACCGTCAATTCTGACCCTTTCAGCTTCAGCCTTCGCCATCGCTTCTATGCTGTATTTCTTGGCATCGGCTTGGGCGAGCTGTTTGGCTTTTTCAGCAGCGGCAGATTGCTCAACTGAATAGCGGTCTGCATCGGCTTTTTTCTTCACTTCAGAATCATACTGGCGTTCACGGCGAAGTATTTCTTTTTCTTCTAATTCAATTTGTTTTTGCCGTTCTATAATCTTGACCTGCATTTCCTGCTCTGTGACCTGCTGGCGTGCTTTAGCTGTTTCCAAATCGTATGCCTGGTCAGCGTTGGCTTTTGCTGTATCTTGATCTCGCCGGTATTCAGCCATTTTAAGCTGATTGATTTTTTCAGCTTCCGCAATTTCCGTCGCTCGTTCAAGCTCTGATTTTTTGGCTTCTTTATCGGCTTCCGCCCGCTTAATTCTTGTTTCTTTATCAGCCTCTGCGGTTGCAATGTCAGCATCACGTTTTACCTGCGCAATTCTAGGTTTACCTAGTGATTCAAGATAGCCGTTTTTATCACGGACATCTTTAATGGTAAAGGAGACAATCACAAGACCCATCTTAGCGAGATCCTGTGAAGCGACACGCTGCACTTCTTGGGAGAATTTTTCGCGGTTTTTATAAATTTCTTCTACTGTCATAGACCCGAGAATGGAGCGAAGGTGGCCCTCCAGTACTTCACGCGCCTCCTGCTCTCGGTCTTCTTTTGACTTTCCTAAAAATTGTTCGGCTGCTGTGGCGATTTCTCCGATCGATCCGCCGATTTTAATAATTGCAGTTCCGTCCGCCATTACAGGCACACCTTGCTCTGTATAAACTTCAGGAGTCGATACATCGAGTTTGCTTGATAACAGACTTAACGGCTCAGCCTGCTGAAAAACCGGAAGAACAAAGGTTCCTCCTCCGCGAACAATCTTCAGGCGGTTGCCTCCCTCATCAACATGAACATTTTTATTTCCAAGATAGCTTCCTGTAACAATTAACGCTTCATCAGGCCCTGCCGTACGATATTTTGTAATAAATACCGCTATAAGTGCAATGAGTAAAAAAAATACAACTCCGATGACGATGATAATCGGCATTGTCATATGACATTCCTCCTTGTTTTATAAAGGTTCATGCGGAGTGACTGAAAGAACTCCGTTTTTGACATCCACAACTAAGACGACTGTTCCGTAACTGATCTGTTCATTTTCAAAGCTGATCGCCGATTTTGAGATCGTACCGCCTATCCCTTCAATCAGCACTTCTCCAAATCCATCAACCGGTACAGCGGTTATGACTTTTCCGAGTCTTCCTCTAAGATCATCTTCCCGATAAGTCAATGATTCTTCTGCCGATGATAAAGGGACAAGCACAAATAAATGGAGCATTATCACCAGCAACACTGAAAGAAGACAGGATAATAGAGCAATAATCAGGCTGGAGAGGGGGAAAACTGTTTCGCCTATACATCCAGATGCGGAGAAAAATGTGAAAAATGAGAGCACCAATGTCGGGTTTAAAAATGGAATACCTTCTAACAGCCCTTCAAACACATCTCCGAAAAATAAAAATAGCAGCGTAAGGCTTCCGGCTATGATAAGGGTGTAAAGGTAAATCGTTTGGACAGGAACACCGTATAACTCCAATTTTCTCATCCTTTCTAAGCTGCTACTTTAACCGACGGCCGTCGTTACCTTTTATACGAGACACACAAGGAAAGGTTTCAAAATTTTTTGATAAATGCTCCCGACACAGTGCTTTATACATGATAAATGCCCTTATATATGGTAATGTTTTTTCAGGAGGAGATATGATGAGTATCTTTAATGAAGCCAGATTAGAAACATGGAATGAAGTCAAAGGACTTTCCGATGAAAAGCTGAATCAAAAGCCTTCTTCTGATGAATGGAGTATACGGGAAGTTCTTGATCATTTGAAGAAAATTGATATGACCGCCCAAAACATGCTGAAAGAACGAGTAAAGGAAGCGCCTATTAAGGAAATTGGGGAAAAACCGCTTACGGCTGCACAGGATAGAAGCAATAAACGGAAAGCGCCCGCCCATCTTGAACCAGATCATGATTTTATTTCAGGCAGCCAAATGAAACGGGAGCTTGATGTTGTAAGGGAGCAGTTAACAGCTGTTATTGCATCTCTTAAAGAAGAAGATTTCGAAAGAGTATTGCCGCATCCCTTGTTTCAAGAGCTGACCGTCAGACAATGGATCGATTTTATCGGCCATCATGAAAAACGCCACCTTAGCCAGATCAAAGAAATTAAAGAGAAAATAGAAAGAGTCTGATTTAATCAGACTCTTTCTGCTTTTTGTTTAATGTTCCGCTGATAGGAATGAACGATTATTTCGTCACCTGCATACACGGTACCGGGTCTCTCGACAATACATACAATACCTCTTATCCCCAACGCATGGCGGACAAAAGCCGGTGCAAGCTTTGGCTTGTCCGGATAATAAGACTGGATGACTTCACCCGGCTGGATACACGGATCATTTTCTCCCTCACACAGTAAAGCGGCGCCGCTCGGAAATATAAGCCGGCTTCCTTCTTTTAATGTTGTGAAATCAGGTATACCGCTGATTGCAACATTCGCACCGAGCCATTCTGGAAAAATACTCGGGACGCCCATTTTCAAAGCAATTTCGTCACATTCTTCTGTTGAAACAATTGAGATTTGCCTGCGATTAAAAATCTCTGTTCCTCTTGAAAACATCGGCTCTCGGGCCCCAGCTTTTTTTGTCAGGCCGAAATGCAAGTCACCGGGAATGCCGCCATAATCAAAATCGAGCTTGTCCATTTGTTTTGTTACAAAGCTTTCTGTATCTGCAACATATAAGCCTTCCGTTTTTGCAGTCATGCGTTTCCACATAAGCTTGCACCGTCCTTTGTCTTTAGGATTGTCACTTATGTTCAATTATCCAAAAAAATCCCGCTCTGTAAAGGAGCGGGATTAACGCATTATACAGTTTTTGGCGTAAGATTAAAGCAGCGTTTGTAGATCCAGTTATATGCTTTCTCATTTAAATCTCTAGGATTTCCGAAGGTTTGCGGATCTTTCATCGCTTCTTTTGACAAGCGCTCGATCATGTCAGGTGATACCCCTTGTTCTTCTAAAGTCGGTACTTCTAACTCTTTCACAATATCGTACATCCAGTTGACAGATGCTTTTGCAGCTTCTTCTGTTGTCATCTGGCTTGTATCAATACCGAACGCTTTTGCGATGCGGGCGAATTTCTCTGGATAGCCCTTCCAGTTGTATTCCATAACAGGGCCCATCATTGCCGCCACACATTGGCCGTGAGCGACCGGGATAATACCGCCGAGTGTTTGGCTCATGGCGTGGGCAGCACCCGCTGATTCACTGCCGTAAGAAAGACCGGCAAGCATAGCAGCCTGCGCCATTCCGTATCTAGCTTCGAGATCTTCTCCGTCAGCAAATGCTCTCTTAATGTAGTGAGCGGCATATTCAATCGCCATCAAAGCCACTGCGTCTGTAATCGGCTGCGCAAATTTCATTGTGTAGCACTCAATGGCGTGAGCAAGAGCATCAATCCCCGTCATCGCTGTTACGTGCGGCGGCATTGAGACGTGAAGCTCTGGGTCAATCACAGTCAAATGCGCGGCAATCAGCGGACCGCCTGTGTTAAATTTGAATTCTCTTTCTTCATCTGTAATAACCGCCCATTGCGTTACCTCTGAGCCTGTTCCAGCGGTTGTCGGAATTGTCGTTAGCGGAGGAATGCGGTTTTCCAGCGGTTTCTTTCCTTCAGCTGCTTCATAATCAAGTACGCTTCCCTCGTGAGTCGCTTCTACTCCAATGGCCTTCGCTGTGTCCATGGAGCTCCCGCCTCCGACTGCCACCAAGCCGTTGCAGTTCTCTTTTTTGTAAAGCTCGGAACCTTCATTTACAAGCCGTACAGGAGGGTTTGGCTCAACTTTATTAAAGAGCACCACTTCAATGCCTGCCTCTTTTAATGACTCGATCACAGGATCTACAACGCCCGCTTTATAAATTCCCGGGTCTGTAACAAGCAATGCTTTTGAAACCCCCAGTCCAGCTACTTCTTTTCCTGCGTGATTGATGGCGCCAATTCCGTGCTTAATCACAGTCGGAATTTCAAATGTGTGAAATTTATGCATGCTTTCTACTTTCATATTTAATGTCATAATCAATCTCCCCCTTTTATGAATTGAACCAATTAACCGCTGCCGGTTTTGTGTTGCGATATACATGTTTGACTTCTGTATACTCTTCAAGCCCTATTTTTCCAAGTTCCCGTCCGAATCCGGATTGCTTATAGCCGCCCCATGGCGCCTGTGCAAAGTACGGATGGAAATCATTAATCCAAACCGTCCCCATTCTCAAACGGGCTGCTACACGTTCGCACTTTTCAATATCTTTCGACCATACAGCTCCGGCCAATCCGTAAATCGTATCATTCGCCAGTGAGATTACTGCTTCTTCAGAACTGAATCTCTCGACTGTTAATACTGGCCCGAATACTTCTTCCTGAACAATTCTCATGTCAGATGTACAGTTTGAGAAAATGGTAGGTTCATAGAAAAAACCATTTTGAAGTGCTGGATCTTCCGGACGTTTGCCGCCAGTCTCCAATTTTGCACCTTCTTGCAGTCCGATCTCTACATATTTTTCAACCTTTGCTCTGTGCTCCGCGGAAATGAGCGGACCGCTTTCTGTCTCTTCGTGAAAACCGTTTCCGAGTTTAATGCGTTTCGCCCGTTTGACAAGCTCTGCTAAAAATTGATCATGAATGTCTTCTTCTACAAGCAATCGGGACCCGGCGGAGCATACTTGGCCGGCGTGGAAAAATACAGCGTTTAGCGCCTGATCAACCGCGACTTCCAGGTCTGCGTCTTTGAAAACGATATTTGGATTTTTCCCTCCAAGCTCAAGCGCGATTTTTTTGACGTTGCCGCTTGCCGCCCGCATGATTTTTTTGCCTGTTTCAATTCCGCCTGTAAACGAAATTAAGTCAACGTCTTTGTTTACAGCAAGCTCATCACCCACTGTGGCGCCCGGTCCCAACACAAGGTTTGCGACACCTTTTGGAACTCCGGCTTCCTCCATCAGCTTAAAGACTTTCATTGTCGTCAGCGGTGTGATCTCACTCGGCTTCATGACAATTGTATTGCCTGCCGCTAAAGCCGGGGCGATTTTCCAGCTTGCTTGCAGAAGCGGATAATTCCACGGCGTGATTTGTCCGCATACGCCAATTGGCTCCCTGATGATTTTGCTTTCTGAATCAGGGATTGGAGATGAGATGATCTCTCCTCCATCTTTATCTGCCAGACCAGCATAATACTGAAAAACATTGGCGATATCGTCCATATCGGCTTTGCTTTCCTCAAGTGTTTTTCCCGTATCAAGGGATTCGAGCTCGGCCAGCTCGTCTAGATCGCGCCTGATTAATTCCGCAATTTTCAGAACTGTTTTTCCGCGTTCAAGCCCTGAAAGAGAAGGCCATTCTCCTGCGTCAAAAGCTTTTCGTGCGGCAGCAATTGCTTTCACGGCATCCTCACGTCCGCCCTCGCTAACTGTTGCAATTTCTTCTTGATTAAATGGATTAATAATACTGCGGACCTGCCCTTTTTCGGCACTGATCCATTCACCGTCAATGTATAATGTTTGACTCATCTAAGTCCTCCTTGACGAAAATAAAGTTTGTTAAATAAAAATTTAATGTTTTTAACAACCTTAATCTAACATATGGTTTTTAAACTGTCAAAGCCCTCATTGTGATTTTTCGTTTTGACTTTTCTCTAGGTTTCGATAAGATAAAGAACATAAAGAAATGACTTAACAAATTTAATTTTCTAAAGGAAAAGAGGGTCAGTATGGATGAAAATCCAGAATTTGCAGCTATAGAACAGGCACGGGATCTTGTTATTGACTCCATTGCTGAAACAATGGATCTTTACGGAATTACCCGAAGTGTCGGGATATTATATGGAACGATGTACATGCGGGACGAGATGACGCTTGACGAAATGCGGGAGGAGCTGCAAATGAGCAAGCCCAGCATGAGTACAGGTGTCAAAAAGCTGCAGGATTTAAATGTCGTGAAAAAGACATTTCACCGAGGCATCCGCAAGCACACTTTTGTAGCCGAAAAAGATTTCTTTAAATTTTTCACAAATTTCTTTCCGCCAAAATGGGAACGGGAAGTTCAGGTGAATGTATCAGCAATTGAAGAGGCTCAGGCTGATTTACAAGAGGTATTGCAAAAGGAAACGCTCAGTGAGGAAATGAAGAATGAAGCGCAGCGTTTATACGAGCAGCTGGAAAGTTCTAAAGCCTACTACGATTGGCTGAAACGTCTTGCTGAATCAGTGCAGAGCGGAGAGATTTTTAAATTTATACCAATTGAAACAAAATAATCAAGAAACGTCTGGAAAACCGGACGTTTTTTTGTTTTTTCACTTTAATTACTACAAATTTTAAAAATACGGGAAAAACACCCCATTTACTTCCATTTTATTTGATGGTAATTTTATGTAGGTAAAATTTGTATTTGGCCTTTTAAGAGGAGGTGGAAAGCAGAGGCAGGCCTTTAATCTTTATCACTTATTAGGGGGAATTTTTGTTATGAAACGCAAGTTATTATCTTCTTTAGCTATCAGTGTATTAAGTCTCGGTTTACTCGTTTCTGCACCTTCAGCTTCATTTGCAGCTGAATCTAAGTCATCTTCTGCTCATACTGAGTCTACGATGAGAACTCAATCAACAGCTTCATTGTTTGCAACAATTACAGGAACGAGCAAAACAGAATGGTCTTTCTCTGATATCGAATTGACATACCGTCCAAACACGCTTCTCAGCCTTGGCGTAATGGAATTTACATTACCAAGCGGATTTACAGCTAATACAAAAGATACGATGAACGGAAATGCATTGCGCGAAACACAAATCCTCAATAACGGTAAAACAGTAAGAGTACCTCTGGCTCTTGATTTATTAGGCGCTGGTGAATTTAAGTTAAAACTGAATAACAAAACACTTCCTGCCGCTGGTACATATACTTTCCGTGCAGAAAACAAATCACTGAGCATCGGAAATAAATTTTACGCGGAAGCCAGCATCGATGTGGCTAAGCGCAGCACACCTCCGACTCAGCCATGCGGCTGTAAGTAATCCCAGAGGGCCGGCTTTGTGCCGGTCTTTTTTACGTTTATTGACTTCTTTCTCCCGCTTTTCCCTCTATTTCCAGCTATCTTTTCACTTGTTTTAAATTTAAATTGACAAACACTAGAAACAGGAGTAAATTCTTGAGTGTTCAATTTCATAAAGTCTCTTTTACCGCTTAATCAAAAACGAACGGGGAAACCAATGATTGGCTGTTTCACAAAACGGCCTTGGGGTGAATCTTACGTAGTAAGAAGGGGTACTCTGAATCCCTAATCCGACAGCTAACCTCGTAGGCGTATACAGAGAGGAGGTCTATTGTGACCATTCTTTGTAATGGTCTTTTTTACTTCAAAACGCTAATTTTATTAAGGGAGTCTTGAACATTGGGAAGAATAAAAAACAAGCAATTTGCTGTAATCGGGCTTGGACGGTTCGGGGGAAGCATTTGCAAAGAGCTTCACAGAATGGGCCATGAGGTCCTTGCCATTGATATTAATGAAGAAAAGGTCAATGCCTTCGCTTCCTACGCAACCCATGCGGTCATTGCCAATGCCACTGAAGAAAACGAATTGCTTTCACTGGGAATTCGTAATTTCGAATATGTCGTTGTTGCTATTGGGGCGAATATTCAAGCGAGCACGCTGACCACTTTGCTATTGAAAGAGCTTCACATTCCAAATATTTGGGTGAAGGCTCAAAATTATTATCACCATAAGGTGCTGGAAAAAATCGGCGCCGACCGCATTATTCATCCGGAAAAGGATATGGGCGTTAAAATCGCACAAAGTCTCTCTGATGAAAATGTCTTGAATTATATCGACTTATCCGATGATTACAGTATTGTTGAGCTGCTGGCAACACGAAAACTGAATTCCAAATCCATTCATGATCTGAATGTTAGAGCGAAATACGGATGTACCATCCTGGCAATTAAACATAATGGAGATGTTCGCCTTTCTCCTGCACCGGAAGAGATGATTTACGAACAAGACTGCCTGGTGATGATGGGTCATAAACTGGATATTAAACGCTTCGAAAACGAAGGGATGTAGACAAAGGTGAGACTTCATAAGGAAACTGTAATCAAGTGGGTTCGTTTTTCTCCCCCGCAAGTGCTTGCGATTGGTTTTTTTCTTACTATTATTATCGGCTCTCTTTTGTTAAAGCTCCCGATTTCTACTGCGAAGCCGTTGTCATGGATAGATGCTCTTTTTACAGCGGCTTCTGCCACAACTGTTACCGGGCTTGCAGTTGTTGACACTGGGACAGAATTTACGGTGTTCGGGCAAACTGTCATCATGGGTCTGATTCAAGTCGGCGGGCTTGGCTTTATGACATTTGCTGTTCTGATCGTCATGATTTTAGGAAAAAAAATCGGATTGAAAGAACGAATGCTGATCCGGGAGGCCTTAAACCAGCCGACAATCGGCGGCGTGATAGGCCTTGTCAAAGTCCTGTTTCTGTTTTCAATCAGTATCGAATTGATCGCCGCACTGATCTTATCCATCCGGCTTGTGCCCCAGTATGGCTGGGCGTCGGGATTGTTTGCCAGTCTGTTTCACGCGATATCCGCTTTTAACAATGCCGGTTTTTCTTTGTGGCCGGATAATTTAATGAGCTACGTTGGTGATCCTACAGTCAATCTTGTCATTACTTTCTTATTTATCACAGGGGGAATCGGGTTTACGGTGCTTTTTGACATCCTGAAAAATCGGCGTTTCAAAGCCTTTTCATTACATACGAAACTGATGCTTGCGGGAACGTTCATTTTAAATATTGCTGCTACGCTGATCATCTTTATTTTAGAGTACAGCAACCCCGGCACGCTTGGTTCCTTGCATTTACCAGATAAACTGTGGGCTTCGTATTTTCAGGCAGTGACGCCGAGAACCGCGGGCTTCAACTCTGTGGACTTTGGCAGCATGAGAGAAGGCACCATTGTATTTGTCCTGTTGTTGATGTTTATTGGAGCAGGAAGCGCCTCAACGGCGAGCGGTATTAAGCTCACTACTTTCATTGTGATTTTAATGTCTGTCATCGCTTATTTAAGAGGGCAGAAAGAAACTGTTATTTTCCGCCGGACCATAAAATATCCGATCATCATTAAGGCCTTAGCAGTCAGTGTTATCAGCTTGTTCATCGTCTTTATAGGCATTTTTGTCCTGACCATTACAGAACAAGCGCCGTTTATCCAGATTGTTTTTGAAACCTTTTCCGCCTTCGGAACGGTCGGACTGACAATGGGGCTGACTCCCGAACTGACAACAGCGGGGAAATGCATCATTATTGCGATTATGTTCATCGGAAGAATCGGTCCGTTGACGTTTGTTTTTTCATTTGCGAAAACAGAAAAATCAAATATTCGTTACCCTGACGGCGAGGTGTTTACTGGGTAATGTAAAAAATCCGGCATATTACATGCCGGATTTTTTATGATTCAATATGAGATTGATTTTGTCTTTTTTCCTGCTCCGCGATGATATCATTATCTTCCGCGTTATCACGCGTCACTTTTTGCGTAAGGATCGCGCCGACCGCAACAAGGATCATCACTGCAATGTAGTAGCCTTTTTCATTGAGTTCGAGATTATCAGCGTTATAGAGTCCGATACAAAACAAAAATACTCCCGCAAAAAAAGTGAAATAAGCTAATACAGTAAAGGCAACCGTGTTTCTCCGTCTATATTTCTGCACCTTTGTTCCCTCCTGAAGCATAGTTATTAAGTGATAACTTCCGTGGAATATTATACCTCAAATTCCCCTGAATGGAACAAAAAAATAAAAATACCAGGAAAAACGGCTCAGGTTGCTTCCTTTATTTCAACAGCTGAGTCATCAATCCAGCCGACCAGTTTATTATTGACTTGGAATTGGTACCATACGGACTGGCCTTTCTGTTTTTTAGATACAACTTTTATATCTTTACCAACGTAAGATTGCGCAGAGGTCAGCTTAATGGATTGTTCATCAGTAGAAGGCTTAGACCATACATCTTGAACGGCGCTGTCTTTGATGGCCCCTTTTAAATCCACAGCTTTCAGAGATGGATTCACCTCATCGTATTTATCTAAATCATACTTTTCCACAATGGCACTGATTTTGCCAGCATAGTCCGGGTCTGTGGCATAACCTGATGTTTGAAGAGCGCCTGCCGCTTCTTTATAATCCTCAGCTTCAAGCACCGGCTTATACTTCTTTTTATTCCACGATGTGCCTTGGACAAATAATTTGGCGTGATCATCCATTGATTCAAAAAACGTGCTGTATTTGCGGAATTTCGCGCGGATCGTTTTTCTTTCCCCTTTTTCAAATTCATCTGTTTCCATGGTGACGTGATGTCCTTTATAATTTCCTTTTACACCAAACAGGTTGTTGGCTTTAGAGGCAAGCTCGCTGTTTCCCCAGTCAGATTCGAGTATGGCCTGAGCAATCGTTATGCTGGGAAGAACATGATATTTTTCATATAAAATTTGAGCATGTCCGGAAAGGCTGTCAATAAATACTTGCTGTTCATCAATTTCTTCCGGTTCTTTGGCTGTTTCAATTGGCTTTGAAAGAGTTGTCGCTAAAACAAACAAGGCTAGCGGAATCGATACAACGAAAAATAGAGAGATCAAGAGTCTACGTTTTTTCAGTTTTTTACGGGCCATGAAAACCTTCCTTCGATTTAAAAGATTACGAGTATAAAGTATCTACCTTTAAGAATTTTACTTGTACTTCTAATATTTTTCAATTCTTTAGGGATAAAGTTTGAGAGAGAATACACAAAAAGCCTTCCCCATCAAGGGAAAGGCAGTGATTAAGAATCTATTTTTGTAAGACCGTGCTGTTTAAAATGTCTGAGCGCATCACGATATTCTTGATCATGTATGACTTTAGGAGATTTTACGGCAGCCTTTGTCAATCCATGTGCGGAAACAGCTGGTTTTCCTTTATCATGGGGCTTATGAGCCAGCTTGTGTCCCATCCCTGTGGCGTTCATACAAAACGATAAACAAACGAGCAGTACGCTCAGGATAAAAGAAATCAAAAAGAGATCATGATAGGCAGTCATCATCGCATCCTGCATGGATCCATTTTGTCTGGCAGCATCTTTTTTCGTGAAATAGCCGATCAGGATAGGCACACCCATATAGATAAACAATCTTAAAAACTGAACAGCTGTCATTCTTTTGACCAAATCAGGAAGCGGGCCGCCCATTGCGGCTCCCATTAGTCCTGCTGCGACCGTCAGACCGGTTCCTGCTGCCAGCATAATGAACAGCGCCGCAAACACATAGAGAGATGATTGATACTGCATATGAAGCCATTGAACATTCACAAAAACGAGAATGAGAGAACCTATAATCCCCAGTATCCCTGGTCCGACTTTATCATATAACAGAGCACTCGCAATAGCCGCGATGGCCACTCCGATCAATAGAGTCATGTTTAAAAGAATGAGATGATCTCGGGAAATATCATACATTTGACGAAGCAAGCCTTGAAAAGCTGCCAGGCTGACAGCTACCGTAATCGTTCCTGCCGCTATGATAAATAAACCGAGCACAGGTTTAGGCAGCAGCATCTGTTTAATAGAGATGAAAGGGTTTTTCACCTTATATTCTACAATGAACAGAATGATGAGCAAACATAAAGCAACCCCAAAACCAGCCCGCACATAACCTGATGACAAGCCCCATTTTTGCAGAAATATGAATGTAAACGCTGAAGCTGCAGCCACACATACAGATAAAATGATTCCTGCTCTGTCGAGTGATGACTGTTCCTTTTCTACTACCCCATGATGCTCATCATAGAGAAAGAAATAACTCACTGCGATGCCGATCAAAGACAGTGTGCCAAAGGTAAAAAACAGCCATCTCCAGTGGCCGTAGCTCAACGCGATCGTTCCTAAAATCGAACCGATAATAACAGAGCCATAGAACCCGCCGATAAGCACCAGTAATGCGTAATTCCGCCGTTCAATCGGAAATGACAGAACAAGCATCGGAATCATAATCATCAGCATGACACCTGTAGCCGCTCCCTGTAAAAAGCGTCCTGCCGCCATCCATGCAATATCGCTTGAAAATGCGAAGAGCAGTGAGCCAAGTATAAAAACGGGTAATGAAGCCAGATAGATCGGACGGGCGCCGAATTTTTTCCTTAGCAGCGGCCCTGCCGGAACTAATAAAGCGAAGGCCATATTGCCGATCAATATTGGATTTACAGATGTGAAGGCACTTGTTCCAACCGTCTTCTGAACAAGGCCTTGAACTGACGACAATGCCGTGTTAGACATCAATCCCGGCCCGACCGCTAAAACAGCGAGCAAAGAAATCACCCAATAGTGTTTTGTCTTCATGTTGTCATTCCTTCCTGTATGAATACATAAGAACACTTCTTTTTTTGAATACAAAAGAAGCTAATAGATTTTGGAATGCCATTAGCTTTTATTCTGGTTCTCTCCCTATCACGGGAAAAGATATGATTTTATGATAATATGTGAAAAAATGAGCATATACTCAAACATTATTCCAAATCGATTGTGTTTTGTCAATGGCGCATATTTCAAGCACAAAACAAAAGCCTGAACACCTTTTGCACGGTATCGTGACTTATGAGTCCCTGCTTGCTCCCTCAAGCGATTCAAAGTAGGCCGTTTTAAAAGCTCACCAGAAAACCCTTCCAGTCTGCGTCTTAGGTCATGACGGCACCTTTCAATTCACTGTTTTTATCAAAATTCCAACTAATAAACTCGAATAAGATGGACCGCACAATTTTCTTTGTTCACTAGGCGTTTGCCGCCTCTAAATTGCATATGGGTAAATACCATGAACTAATCTGCGAAATACCAATGCTAGTCAATTCTAAATGATCCGGGAGGTAAAAACGAATGGAACTGTATGAGTATATCGAAGAAATGTTTAGCGGCTTGAAAAATCCGTCGGTTAAAGATTTGGCAGCTTCTTTAAAACAAATTCCAAACGCGGCAGAATTGAGTCAACGATATATAAAGGAGCCAGACCAGTACGCTTACGGCCGAAATGCCATTTATAGAAACAATGAATTGGAAATGATCTTGATTCACATTCCCCCAAACAAGGAGACAGCAGTCCACGATCATGGCCAATCCATTGGTTGTGCAATGGTGTTAGAGGGAAAACTTCTCAATTCTATTTATCGCTCAACCGGCGATCATGCAGAACTCTCCAATTCATATTTTGTCCACAAAGGAGAATGTCTTATTTCAACGAAAGGGTTAATTCACAAAATGTCCAATCCTACTTCCGAACGGATGGTGTCTCTTCATGTGTACTCACCCCCTTTGGAAGACATGACGGTCTTTAAAGAACAAAGTGGTGTATTGGAAAATTCATGATTTACAGGTGAACTGCTTTACTTGATTAGTTGTTATCAGTCATTTTTCAAAACAAACCCAGGAGCCTAACGAAGGAAATACCTGACTTTATCGTTAGAGATGTATACGCCCCTTATATACTAAAAATGAAATGCTTCTGGGGATATTTGAATTTGGATCAACAGAAGAGTTCAGAATGAAACCTTTCCATTAAAAACAAAAAAACCCCTATAGAATAAGGGTTTACAGGTATGGAGCCAAGGGGGCTCGAACCCCTGACCTCTACGCTGCCAGCGTAGCGCTCTCCCAGCTGAGCTATGGCCCCGTATGTAACGTCATGTTTATTATAGATGATTTTTTTTTGAAAAACAAGCTGTTCCTTTCTAATTAACAGAAAAAAATAAGGCCCTTTCCAGAGCCTTATTTTTCGATTCACATCATAAACAAAAGCAAAATGACGCCGAGAATGATTCGGTAGATTGCAAACGGAACAAGTTTGATTTTGTTAATCAGTCTTAGGAAGAAACGGACCACAAACAGCGCGACAACAAAGGCACAGATAAAGCCGACGATAAAAAATGGCATCAAATCTGAGCTTAAGCTGTCCCAATGCTTCACTAGGCTTAAGGTGCTGGCTCCCATCATAATCGGCATTGCCATAATAAATGTGAAATCGGCTGCCGCACGGTGATTCAATCCGAGAATAACGCCGCCGGAAATGGTTGAGCCGGAGCGTGAGAAACCCGGCCAAAGGGCAAGACATTGGAATAAACCGACGCCGATGGCCTGCTTATATGAAATACGGTCTAGGGTGTCTGTCGTTTCTTTCCGTTTATTAATCCAATCGGCCGCAAGCATTAAAACTGCCCCGGCAATGAGGCCGATGGCCACGGTGCGGACTGAAAATAAATATTCATCAATATAATCCTCAAACAAAAAGCCGAGAACCGCGGCAGGCACAAGCCCTACTGCGATTTGGGCAATGCTTAATTTGTGACCATGCTCTTGGTCACTCGTGATATTTTTTTTCAAGCCAAGCAAATTTAAAATCCTGTCTTTAAACACGATAGCAACCGCTAAAATAGAGCCAAGCTGAATGACAACTTTAAATGAGTTGGCAGCTTCCTCAGACATGAGACTGCCTGATTTAAGCCAGATATCGTCCACTATAATCATATGTCCTGTCGAAGAAACCGGCGCGTACTCTGTTAATCCTTCTACGATTCCTAAAATGGCAGCTACAAACAATTCCCATAGAGTCATGATTTTAATTCTCCCCATTAGACATTTATTTTTTACATAACGGGAGCCTTCCATAAATGGAAAGCCCGTCTTATATAACTATAAATGAAATTTATGCTTTATGACTCTTTGCATTTTCATTTTTTTCTTCATCGTATAGATGCGACTGCATTTTAAACCAGTCAAATAAATGTGTCGTAATGACTTTGGTAACCGCATAACCCGGAATGGCAAGAATAATTCCAATAACACCAAACAGCTTGCCGGCAGTTAACAGCAGAAAAATAATGGTGATTGGGTGGATATGAAGGTTTTTCCCCATAATTTGCGGGGAGATCAGTTTCCCTTCAATAAGCTGAACAATCGTCCAAACGATCACGAGCTTGAGCAGCATCAGAGGCGATGTCACAATAGCGATAATAATCGCAGGCGTAATGGCGATTGTCGGTCCTAAATACGGCACGATGCTTGTACAAGCCGCAATAACGGCAAGTAATGAAGCGTAATCCAGTCCGATGATCAAATAGCCGATAAACAGCAAAAATCCAATGCAGAAGCTGACAATGACCTGTCCTCTGATATAAGAACTCAGCCGATGATTCATTTCGCTTAATACCGTGTATGTTTGTTCTTTTAATTGTGTCGGTACAAACTTCAGTATGTAGATCGGCAATTTCTTTCCGTCCTTTAACAGATAGAAAAGAATAAATGGAACTGTCACGATCGAAATGATAATCTCAGTTAGGGCGCCGATAAAATTCCCAACGCCGGTAAAGGTGCTGTTTACAATCGTCGCTGCCTGATCTGACACCTTTGTCGCGAGATCAGATATATTAATGTTCATCGTTTGCTGCGCCTGATTCACAAAGTTACTTCCGATCAGCTCTTTTGTCTGATTCTCAACAACATCCACATATCTCGGGATGTTGTCAATCAAGCTCATAATTTGTTCTTTTAAAAAGGGGATGATGGATACAATCGTAATCGTGATCAGCCCGATAATCAACAGATATAACAGCACAATGGAATAGACTCTTCTGATTCTTCTTCTCTCAAGGAAATCAACGACAGGGTTTAACAGATAGAAAACAATGCCTGTTAAAATAATCGGAAGCGATATCGTTTTGAGCAGAACAATGATCGGGGTGAAAATAAATGATGTTTTTGTAAATACGAGAATATTTAAACCAATCAGCAGCAGCACAAGCAGAAATAGAACAAACTTGTTGTCCAAGAAGAATCGCTTGAATCTGCCGCTCCATGTTTGCAACGTCTCCACTATCGTTCCTCCGTCATACATAGTTTAAGTAAATTGTACACTATCGTACCTATAATGAAAAATAAAAACCGCTAATTGCTGGAAAAACTTCCTTATCTAAAAAAATATGATGTAATCTATCATGTGGGTTACTCCTTTTTAAGCTATAATTTAGCTATATCATACAAAAGGAGCGATATGCGTGATACGATTTGCAATAGTAGGAACCAACTGGATTACAGACCGCTTTCTAGAAGCAGCTTCAGAAATTGAAGATTTTCATCTTACAGCCGTTTATTCAAGAACGCCTGAGCGCGCTGCTGAGTTTGCTGCTCGGCATGGGGCTGCACATGCCTTCTCAGATCTCCAGAAAATGGCGGCAAGCGATGACTTTGATGCTGTATATCTCGCCAGCCCGAATGCTCTTCACAAGGAGCAGGCGATCCTCTTTATGAATCATGGCAAACATGTGCTATGCGAGAAACCGCTTGCTTCAAATGCCAGAGAAACAGAAGAGATGATTTCAGCCGCTAAAGCGAATGGAGTTGTCCTCATGGAAGCAATGAAGACCACATTCCTGCCTAATTTTAAAGAGCTGAAAAAACACTTCCATAAAATCGGCTCAATCCGCAGATTTACCGCAAGCTACTGTCAGTACTCTTCAAGATATGATGCGTATAGAAACGGAACTGTTTTGAACGCGTTTCAGCCTGAGCTGTCTAACGGCTCATTGATGGATATCGGCATCTATTGTATTTACCCTGCCGTTGTGCTGTTTGGAGAGCCGAAAGCCGTGAAAGCGAACGGCTACACTTTATCTTCCGGCGTTGATGGAGAAGGCACCGTCATTCTCTCATATGACGGGTTTGAGGCCGTACTGATGCATTCTAAAATCTCAACTTCCTACGCGCCTGCTGAAATCCAAGGAGAGGACGGGACAATTGTGTTGGATACGATCCATCGTCCTGAACGAGTGGAAATTCGCTATCGCGACGGCCGTCTGGAAAACATTTCGCTCTCTGATCCTAAACCGGCAATGTTTTACGAAGCGGCTGAATTTGTTTCACTCGTGAAAGAGAAGAAGCAGGAATCTGAAGAAAATACATATGAACGCTCCTTGATCACTGCGAAAATCATGGAAGAAGCAAGAAAACAAATGGGGATTGTCTACCCTGCTGATCAAGCCTAAAAAACCGCCCGCGGCATGTTGCACGCGGGCGGTTTTTTTAAATAATCGGTGAGGATGCCTGCCTTTTGAAAAGCACGTTTTGTTCATATTCTTTGATATCATTGAGCCAAGCCTCTTTTACCGGCACTCCCATTTGCTCACAGTAATAATCCCAGATGGCACCGAAAGGATAGGTTTTAAATTCCTCCATCAGCGCCAGCCTTTCTGTAAAGCGCCCCTCTTCTTGCAATTGTTTTAAATGGTCATTCGGGAGAAGCAAAGCGTACATTAAAGCTTTTATCATATTTCTCGTTCCAATAGTCCAGGCAGCGACACGGTTAATGCTGGCATCGAAAAAGTCCAGACCGATGGCGACTTTCTCTAATGCCTGATTACGGACGATTTCAAGGGCGATTTCTCTCAATTCATCGTCTAACATCACGACATGGTCACTGTCCCAGCGAACGGGCCGGGATACGTGCAAGGCAAGTTTGTCTGTGTAAAGCAGCATCGCCGAGATCTTGTTTGATACCGTTTCTGTCGGGTGGAAATGTCCCGTATCGAGCAAGCATAACTTATGGTTCGTTAAAGCATAGGCTAAATAAAACTCATGAGACCCGACGACATATGATTCTGATCCAAGTCCGAACAGCTTGCTCTCGACCGAATCAACATTGTAATCTTCACTGATTTCCTCGCGGAATATCCGATCCAATGATTCTTTTAATCTTTTGCGCGGCGTCAGCCTGTCACTCGGAATATCCTTATAGCCGTCCGGAATCCAAATATTCGTCAAGCAAGGCGTGCCTAATTCTTTGCCGAAATACGCTCCGATGCGGCGGCACGCGATGCAGTGATGAATCCAAAACTCCCGGATGGAGGGATCAGGGTGTGCGAGTGTAAGCCCGTCATCCGCTTTCTCATGTGAAAACAGTGTCGGATTGAAATCTAATCCGATACCAAGACCCTTCGCCCACTTCACCCAATTTTCAAAGTGATGCGGCTTCAGCTGATCACGTTCTACAACTTCTCCGTTTGTTTCTGCGTATATTGCGTGCAGGTTGACCCGATGCTTTCCCGGGATGAGAGATAGCGCTTTCTCCAGATCTCTTCTTAGTTCTTCCGGGGTTTGCGCTTTTCCGGGATAATTGCCTGTCACGTCAATTCCGCCGGAAAGCTCACCCTTATTAACTTCAAACCCTTCAATGTCGTCACCTTGCCAGCAGTGGATTGAGATCGGAACTTGCTGCAATTGCCTGAACACAGCTTCAACATCAATTCCCCATTTTTCATATTCTTGTTTTGCGCTGTCATAATTCGCTTTTATCGTCATACGGCTCTCTCCCTTTTATTCGAAATAAAAGACTTCCTTCAGATCGATTGAAACGGGACTGTCATCGGCGTTTGTTTTCATTAATGGCGCCATTGATTTCCACCATCTGCGGCACACCTCTGTGTCCGCCATCTTCTTCCACTTTTCCTCATCCTCTATCTCTAAATAAGCAAATAACCGGCCTGTCTCTTCGTCTAAAAAAATAGAATAGTGATGCGCCCCATGGGCTTTAAGCACTTCTGCCATTTCTGGCCAAATGTCATCATGCCGCTGTTTGTATTCCTTGAATTTATCTTTATGAACGAACATGATACTCGCTTTTCTTTTCAAGCTGATCACCTCTTTTCATTTAGATAGCGCTTTCAAAACAGTTTGATGATAGGACTGAATGATGGCGCTTCTGTCAGTATCTTTAGGCAGAAACACTTTAATGGGAAAGGAGTTCCTGACGATCTTGCGGGCCTGGTTTACGTCCTTTATTTCTTTGGCGGCAATCATTTGCATCAGCAGATTTCCGATGGCTGTCGCCTCAGCAGGTCCGGCGTATACCGTTTTTCCGCTCATATCAGCGGTTAATTGATTTAAGAAGTCGTTTTGGGCGCCTCCTCCGATAATATGAAGCTGTTGAATGTTTTTCCCTGTAATGGTTTCTAGTTCTGAGATGGCTATCGCATAGATGATGGCTAAATTGCTGTAGATACAGCAGGCAAGCTCGCCTGCTGTGTGAGGAATCTGTTGGAAGGTTTCTCTGCAATAATGTTGTATTTCCTTTATCATGTCATCCGGATTCAGAAAACGATCATCATTTAAGTTGATAAACTGCTGAAACGGTTTTGTTTTTCCGGCTTCTTCTGCCAGTTGCTGAAAATTGTAATCTTCTCGTAATTGTCTTCGAATTTCTTGTATCACCCACATGCCAATGATGTTTTTCAAGAAACGAATGGTGTTGTTTGCGCCGCGTTCATTTGTATAATTGTTTTTTAATGCGAGTTTATTTATAATCGGCGTTTCGTTCTCCATTCCGATTAGCGACCATGTTCCGCTGCTGATATACGCCCAATCATTGTTTATACCTGGTGCGGCGAGGACAGCTGAAGCAGTATCATGCGTTGCGACGGTAATCACCCTGCAAGCCGGCAGATCATAGGCTGGAAACCATTCATTTCTTATCATGCCGAGCTCCTGTCCCGGTTCAGTCAGCGGCGGAAATTGCTGTGCCTTAACAGACACGGCTTTGAGCAATTCGGGATCAAACTTTCCTGTTGAGGGGTTTAAGAGCTGTGTCGTGGACACATTTGTGATTTCTGCTGCTGCTTTGCCGGTTAAGCAATAGCCTAAATAATCCGGCACCATTAAAATCTGCGCTGTTTTTCTCAGCAGCTCTTGGTCTTCTTCATATAATTGATAGATCGTGTTAAAAGGCAGAAATTGAATGCCTGTTTTTTGATAGATTGTTTCTTTTGATACCGTTTGCGTAAGCTTTTCCATTGTGTTCTCTGTTCTTTTATCCCGGTATGATATGACTTCTCGTAAGCGGCTGCCTTTCTCATCCAGCAAGACGTAATCAACGGCCCATGTATCAATGCCGACGGTGCAGCAGTCATAGCCAAGGGCTTTCACCTTTTGCAGCCCTTGCAGGATTTGCTCTAACAAGTGATCAATATCCCAATAGCAATGTCCGTTTCTTTGCATGAAGCCGTTTGCGAATCGGTGAATCTCTTGTACCGCAAGCTTTCCTTCCTGGAGTTCGCCTATGATGACTCTCCCGCTTGATGCCCCTATATCAACAGCAGCATATATCATCCTTTCACCCTTTCTTTAGGAAGGGGGACGGCTGTCACTTTCACATTCTTTTCTTCAAGGGCTTTTACCGATACCGGATCAAGTCCAGAATCAGTAATGATGCAGCTGACATCTCGCAAAGAGGCGATATGTGAAAACTCGCGGTTCCCCCATTTGCTTGAATCGGCCATCAGAATGGTCTGGTCAGACCTTTCAATCATCCGTATTTTGAGCAGTGCCTGCCACTCATTTGAGTCGCTCATTCCATGTTCCATATCAAACCCTTGGCAGGACAGAAAGGTTTTATTTACATGATAGGTTTCAAGTGAACGCTCAGCTAACGGTCCCGCAAATGATAATGATTTTGTCAGCAAGATACCGCCGGTTGAAATAACTGATATCTTTTGTTTTTTGCTCAGTTCAATGGCTGCCTTCATTGAGTTTGTAATGACGGTGAGCTCAATATCAGGGAGTATTTTCGCCATGTACCATGCAGTGGTGCTTGCATCGAGAATGATTCGGTCACCGCTTTTTACATATTTGGCCGCTTCATGAGCAATGGCTTTTTTCTCTTTTACATTTGTAATTTCACGTTCAGAAAAATGAATTTCTGACTCCTGCTGCTGAATGCTGACCGCACCCCCATGGCTGCGGCTCAGCTTATGCTCTTTCTCAAGCTTCTCAAGATCACGCCGAATCGTTTCTTCTGTGACAGAAAATATGTCACTCAGTTCGGATACGCGGATGCTTAAACGCTTATTCACTAGTTCAACTATTTTTTTCTGCCGTTCTGCTACTAACATCGGTAACGTCCTTCCTCAATAATATCCGTCTTGTGGTTCCCATATCATAGCATACTTCTAACGCGTAAAAGCTGCCGGGACGCCGCCGTCTACTGTAACCATACATCCTGTCGTCTTTTCGGCTTTAGAAGAAGCCAGGAACGCGATTGATTCGGCAATATCCTGCGGGTAAATATTAACCAAAAGCGTCGTGCGTTTCCGATAATGTTCCTCTAGCTGATCTGGCTCTATTCCATATGCCGCAGCCCGTTCCTCCCGCCAGCTTGATCCCCAAATGGCTGAGCCTTGGAGAACCGCGTCAGGCAAAACTGAGTTTACTCGAATGCCGTATTCTCCTCCTTCTGCCGCAATACATCGTGCCAGATGGGTTTCAAGCGCTTTTACCGAACTGTAGGCTGAAGCGTTTTTTCCCGCATAGACTGCGTTTTTTGATCCTACAAACACCATGCTTCCGCCTATGTTTTGCTGTTTCATTTGCTTAAACGCTTCGCGGGCCACGAGGAAATAGCCTGTTCCCAATACATTGATATTGAGATTCCATTCTTTTAGACTAGTTTCGTCAAAAGGGCTTGATGTTGCCAGCCCGGCATTATTAACGACAATGTCAATTCCGCCGTAGGTAAGCGCTGCTTGTTCAAAGGCAGACTGTACCTCTTCTTCGTTTGTCACATCCATTTTGACAGCCATTGCGCGTCCTTCTCCGTACGTTTCGTTTATTTCCTCGGCAATTTTTTGTGCGCCTTCTATATTCAAGTCAGCCGCAATTACGTGTCCGCCTTCAGCGGCAAAGCGTCGGCAGGCTGCACTTCCGATTCCGCCGGCTCCACCTGTTACCAATGCTACTTTTCGAGAAAATTCTGCTTCCGGCGGGGCCAGCGTGAGTTTATATAATTCCAGCGGCCAGTATTCAACATGATAGGATTCATTTTCGTTTAGTGAAACAAATTGTCCGAGTGAGGTAGAGCCTTTCATTACAGCAATAGCTCTCTGATATAAAGCACCGCTTACTTTTGACATGGCAAGGCTTTTTCCCGTATTGACCATTCCAATGCCAGGAATCAAGATGACACGCGGCGCTGATTCAAAGATTTGATCGCCTTCCTGCTGATTGCGTGCAAAGTAAGCTTGATACTCTGCTTTGAAGCGCTCGATCCCTGACTTCAGCAGATCCTCCAGCTCCTGTGCATCTTGCGTTTCCGGATTCCATTCAATGTACAGCGGGACACGCTTTGTATGAACGAGGTGATCCGGACACGCAGCGCCGATTTGAGAAAGCTCCGGCGCTTGCACGCTGTTTACAAATTCTAATACCTCTTCATGATCGTCATAGGAGAGGATCATTTGCTTTTCATCGCTTACAGCTCCTCGGATAACTGGCATGATACCCGCCAGAATTTGTTTCCGCTTATATGCTGGCAGTGACTCGTATCGCCTTCCGCCGAATCGCTGTTTTTGGTTGATGCGTTCATGAATGTACTGCTCGGCTTCTTGAATAATGGAGATCGTTTTCTCATAACACTTCTCTGACGTATCTCCCCAAGTGACTAAGCCGTGTTTTTCCATTAAGACAAGCTCAGCATTTGGATTGTTTGCCACGCCGTCTGCGATCATTTTAGACAGAGTAAATCCCGGGCGAACGTATGGCACCCACACAAACCGGCTGCCGTAAATGTCTTCGGCAATTTGTTTTCCATTATCAGCGCAGCAAATGCTGATAATCGCATCCGGATGGGTATGGTCAACATGATTGTATGGCAAAAATGCGTGTAAGAGTGTTTCAATGGAAGGGCGGGGATGTTTGCTGTCTATCATACAATGAGACAAGTAATCTACCATTTCTTCATCAGACATCTGATCTCTTTCGATCAGGGGACGGATGTCATCTAATCTCAGACCGGTAAAGTTATGCGCTTTCATTGTTGCCAAGTCTGAGCCGCTTCCTTTTACCCACATCACTTCTATTTCGCGGCCTCTGAAATCCTTCTCCGTTGTTTTCATCGACGTATTGCCGCCGCCCCAGTTGCATACAGTGCGGTCTGCTCCGATTAAATTGGACCGATACACCAATTCTTCAACACCCTTTGATAGCTGGGCGGCATGTTCTGAATCCCATACATGTTTCACCATTTTCATCTTCCTCCGTCCCTTTTACTTGTATCCGCTTTCATTATATATCATGTTTGTTTGTTTTTGAATACCTTTTGTTTATTTTTGTTTTTATTAAGAAACAAAAAAGAAAGCAGCAAAGATATGCCGCTTTCTTTTTCTATTAAGATTCAATTTTAAATTTTTTCGTAATGTCTTGAAGTTCTTCCGCCATGTTCGCCAATGTTTCAGCTGAAGAGCTGATTTCCTCCATAGACGCAAGCTGTTCTTCCGCCGAAGCCGCGATATCTTGAATACCCGCTGAGCTTTCTTTCGCTACTTCGGAAATTTCCTCAACCGCACTTGATACTTCCTGTGATCCGACTGACAGCTGTTCAACCGTTGCATTCAGATTTTGCAATTCACCGGATATTTGCGATGTCATCTCGTAGATTTGCTTAAAGCTTTCAGCTGTTTGGTCTGTAATTTGCAAGCCTTCTTTAACTTCATGATTCACGGATTGGAACATAGAGAGTGATGTGCTGATTTCTCTGACAATCTCTTGAATTAATCCTTCAATTTCCTTCGCAGAATGTGCTGATTGCACAGCAAGTTTTCTGACCTCTTCTGCTACAACAGAGAAACCTCTGCCGTATTCTCCGGCTCTGGCTGCCTCAATTGCTGCATTTAGAGCCAACAAGTTCGTTTGATCTGCAATGCCGTTAATGACATTTAAGATGCTGGTAATGTCCTGAGATTTTGTTTCAAGCCCTTTGACAACCGCTTCCGCTTTTTGTACGGATTCATCGATTGTCTTCATTTGACCGACTGTGTGCTCTACCAGTTTTTCTCCGCTTCCGGCTGCCTCAGAGGACTGGATCGAAGACTTCGTAATGGTTGATGAAGCCTGAGCCACTTTTGATATGCCATGGTTCATTTGAGAAAGATGATCTGAGCTTGTTTCCAATTTCTCACTTTGCGCCTCGTTGCCATTTGAAAACTGTTCGATTGCCAGCGTAATGTGTTCAGTCGCCTTACTCGTTTGGGCTGCACTTGCCGTCAGTTCTTCGGAAGATGATGCCACATTTTCTACAGACGTTTGAATAACACCGATGACAGAACGCAATGATTCAGACATTTCGTTAAAGCTTTCTCCTAGCTGGCCAAACTCATTTTTCGACTGAATATCAATCACTTCCGTTAAATCTCCGCTGCTGATTTTCGCAGAGGTTGAAACCAATTTTCTTAACGGTTTGGTGATGGCGCGTATAATAAAGAGAATGAGTATGCCGCCGATAACAATGGACACACATAGAATGATAACGGCAGTGTTCAGTACCGGACTTGAAGCATCTTGCAATTCACTGACAAAGTACGTACCCGCAATTTTCCATCCCGTCAGTTTATTTGTCGTAAATGCCATTTTCTTTTCTTTGCCTTCGAAGGTATATTCAAATGAGCCGTCTGCTTTGGAATATACCTCTTTTGTCCAGTCGCCGGATCCAGTTGTTCCAGGCTTAATCGTCGGATGGGCGATATATTTTTTATCGCCTGATGTAATAAATGCAAAGCCGTTTGTACCGATTTTTATTCTCTGTGAAGCTGCCAGCACTTCATCCAGATTTAAATCAAGCGCTATGACCCCTGATCCATCTTTTAATTGTTTGGAAATCGTAACCACGATATCTCCTGTCGCTTCGTCAGTATACGGGTCTGAAAAAACAGCCTGTCCTTTTTTCGCAACGGCTTGTTTGTACCAATCACGTTCTGTCGGATCGAAACCTTTAGGAACGCCGCTTTCCGGATATTTGTAGAGCTTTTTATTTTCTGAAGCCGCATAGATTGCTCCTACATCGGCATTTAGTGTCGTGTACTGCTTAAATTTTTCATTCAGTAAGGTTTTGTTTTTGCCTTGCAATATGTCTTTATCAATCGTCTCACTGTAATAATCAATAGCTTTTACTTTATGATTCAATTTGTTTTCAAGTGTGCTGTTGAGTTCTTCAACGTTTCCTATTGCACTATTCGTAAGTTCCCTGTCCAGCGCGTTCCAAGCTGATTGATAACTGAAATATGCTAATACCCCAATCGGCAAAATAAGCACTGTCAGAAACGCAGCGATAAGCGGTTTGCTGATTGATGGCTGTTTGATCCAATGTATGAATTTTCCCATTCTCGATAATTCCTCCTTTAAGCTAAAAATAATATCGTCAAGCTAGGACAAAAGCTTTAATAAAAAAACTAAAAAAAACACCCAGGTGCAGAAGCCTGGGTGTTTCGACTAATTATTCGATTTTGAATCGTTTTGTCATATCGCGAAGCTCTTCAGCCATGCTTGAAAGTGTTTCTGCTGATGAGCTGATTTCTTCCATAGAAGCAAGCTGCTCTTCGGCTGATGCCGCGATATCTTGAATGTGGGCTGAGCTCTCTTTTGAAATCGATGCAATATGCTCAGACGCTCCCGATACCTCTTCAGAGCTGGCAGAAAGCTGCTGCACCGTGGCACTCATGTTTTGCAGTTCTCCGGCTATCTGGTTTGTCATTTCAGAGATTCGTTTAAAGCTTGTCTCTGTTTGATCTGTGATGTCAAGGCCTGTTTGCACCTCTTGGTTTACAGACTGGAACATGCCGAGAGATGTGTTGATTTCTTTCACAATTTCAATGATGAGTGCTTCAATTTCTTTAGCTGAATCAGCGGACTGTACAGCCAGTTTTCTGACTTCTTCCGCTACGACGGAGAAGCCGCGCCCGTATTCGCCTGCGCGCGCCGCTTCAATGGCAGCGTTTAATGCAAGCAGGTTCGTCTGGTCAGCAATACCGTTAATCACGCGCAGAATGTTTGTGATGTCTTTTGATTTGGTTTCCAATCCGCGAACAACTTGTTCCGCCTCTTTTACGGACTTGTCTATCACGTTCATTTGGCCGACAGTCTGATGAACAAGCTGTCCGCCCGCACTCGCGATTTCTGTCGATTGAACAGATGAATCTGTAATGACTTCAGAGGCTTGAGCCATATTCGTCAATCCGTCATTCATCTGATAAATATGCTCTGCCGCTGTTTCGATGTTTTCATTTTGTTTTTCATTGCCATTTGAAAATTGTTCAATCGCCAATGTGATATGCTCGGTCGCCTTGCTTGTTTGCGCGGCTGATGCCGTCAATTCCTCAGAGGAAGCGGCAACATTGTCTACCGAATCCTGAATGGCGTGTATGAGAGAGCGAAGTGAAGACGCCATATTGTTAAAGCTTTTGCCCAGTTCGCCCAGTTCATCTTTTGAACGGATATCAATCGTTTCCGTTAAATCTCCTTCACTGATCCGTTTTGAAGATCCAACAAGCTGTTTCAGCGGCGTCGTGATCGATCGAATAACCAATGTCATTATGATGATACCGACGAGAATGGCTGCAATCAGGACAATTGTTGCGAGGTGAAGTACAGGCTTAGCCGCATCATGAATCTCGTCCAGATACATCGTTCCGCCTATCTTCCATCCCGTTAGCTTGTTCGTATCAAAGGCCATTTTTTTCTTATCGCCGTTCATGCTGTATTGAAAATCGCCTTTATCGGCAGACAGCATCTGTTCAAGCCAGTCGCCTTTCAATTCGGTTCCTGAAGTCTCATTAGGATGCGCAACGACCTTTTTGTCTTTCGTCATAATAAAAGCATAGCCTTCTTTGCCGATGTTCACTTGTTTCGTCGTTTTCAGCAGGTTATCAATCGTCATGTTGATTGCGATAACGCCTGATCCGTCTTTTGTCTGCTGGGCAATTGTCACAACCATTGTGTTCGTAGATGCTGTTTTGTATGGATCTGTTATGACGACTTTGCCATTATTGGCAACCGCTTTTTTGTACCAGTCCCGTTCAACGGGATTATAATCGCTTGGCATCGGCAGATCTGGGTAACGGGTAAAGCGCCCGTCTTTGTCACTTGTGTAAATAGATTCTACGTCTTTATTAATTTTAATATATTGTGAGAATTTCTCTTCAATGCTGGCATTGCTCTTTGCTTTATATTTCTTTTGTGTCAGCCATTCGCTGAAGTATTCGGCGCTGTTTTCTTTTTCTCCGATGCTGGTGTTAATGATTTCGTTTAGTTGCTGTACATTTTCTAATGCGCTTCCCATCATTTGTCTGTCGAGCGAGCTGCTGGCAGATCCATAAGCAATCGCCGCTAATATGGCAACCGGTATGATGAGAATCGATAGAAAGGAAACAAGAAGCTTCCGTGTAATAGATCTCTGTTTGATAAGTTGGAGTATTTTTTTCATCAGTTCATTTCTCCTTTTTTATGCTACCCTTCATATCGGCTGAAAATGGGTAAATATATACATTAAAAAAGGAGAAATTCAAGAAAACTAACTAAATCCCTATTAAAAAATAGTAATTTAGACCTATTAATCATCCAATTTAAATCGTTTTGTCAAATCTCGCAGCTCTTCAGACATTTTTTCAAGCGTCTGTGCCGATGAGCTGATTTCTTCCATGGAGGCAAGTTGCTCCTCGGCTGAAGCGGCGATATCTTGAATGCCGTCCGAACTTGCTTTAGAGATAGCGGCGATATCTATAGAAGCAGCGGATATTTCCTGAGAACCCGCCGACAGCTGTTCAACCGTCGCATTCATGTTTTGCAGTTCTGCGGCAATTTGATTCGTCATTTTTGATATATGGTTAAAGCTTTGTTTTGTTTCGTCTGTCATGACCAGGCCTGTTTCCACTTCTTTATTCACAGATTGAAGCACGTTTAATGATGTATGGATCTCTTTTACGATTTCGCTGATCAGCGATTCAATTTCCTTAGCTGAATCTGCCGACTGTACCGCAAGTTTTCTCACTTCTTCAGCGACCACAGAAAAGCCTCGTCCGTACTCGCCTGCTCTTGCCGCTTCAATGGCGGCATTTAATGCTAAAAGATTGGTTTGATCTGCGATGCCGTTGATAACACGTAAAATATTTGTGATATCCTTTGATTTAATTTCCAGGCCTTTGACCACTTGCTCCGCTTCTTTCACAGAATGATCAATCGTATTCATTTGGCCGGCTGTTCTCTGAACGAGTGTTTCCCCTGCGCTTGACACTTCGGTGGAATCTGCAGAGGTTTCTGTAATGACTGCCGCCGCCCGAGCCAGCTCTGCCAGTCCGTCGTTCATTTCGTTAATTTGTTCTGTTGTTGTCTCGATTCTGTCGCTCTGGTTTTCGCTTCCGTTTGAAAATTGTTCGATTGCCTTTGTAATGTGTTCAGTGGCCTTGCTTGTCTGATCTGCGGAAGCTGTCAGCTCTTCTGACGATGAGGCGACATGTTCTACAGAATCTTTGATGCCGTAGATCAGCGAACGGAGAGAGTGCGCCATATTGTTGAAGCTTTGGCTCAGAACCCCGAGTTCGTCTTTTGATGTGATTTCTATCGTTTCTGTTAAATCGCCTTTACTGATTTTTTCAGCTGACGCAACGATGCGTTTCAAAGGCCTTGTAATCGACCGAATGACAAAATAGGTCGCCGTGATTCCGGCTGCAATGGCAATGGCCAGAACAACTGATGCCATAACAAGAACCTTGCTTGCGGCATCATGGATCTCGTCAGCAAACATCGTGCCGCTAATTTTCCAGCCTGTTGTTTCGCTTGTGGCGAACGCCATTTTCTTCTTCTTTCCTTTGTGCGTATATTCAAAGTCACCACTTTTGTCTTTGTAAAGTTTGTCTATCCACTCCCCTTCTAACTGCGTTCCCGCTTTTTCACCGGAGTAGGCGATGACTTCTTTATTTTGGCTGAGGATAAAGGCATAGCCTTCTTTGCCAATACTGATTTCTTTTGCGGTTTCCACAAGGTCATCGATTTTCATATCCATGGCGACAACGCCTGATCCGTCCTTTGTCTGGCGTGCAATGGTGACAACCATTTTTCCTGATGAAATGGATTCGTAAGGTTCGGTCACAATTGTCTTTCCTTTATTAGCCATGGCTTCTGTGTACCAGTCACGTTCTAAAGCATTAAAGTCACTCGGCATGTCTGCGTGGGGATAGCGTGTGAATGTCCCGTCTTTACTGCTTGAAAACACCGCAGCGACATTGTCATTCATTTGAATAAATTGTTTAAATTCTTGTTTGAGTTCCGTTTTTTTCTTGTCTTTCAACTTGTCTGCTGTCGCCCAGTCGCTGAAAAACGCGAGGCTTTTTTCAGTCGTTTTGATCTTACCGTCAATAATGTTATCTAATATTTGAACGTTTTCCTTTGCGCTTTGCGTCATCTGTATGTCAAGAGATGCAACGGCTGATTGATAAGCGCTTACCGATAGTGCCGCAATGGGGACAATTAAGATCAGCAGGAAAGAAATAATGAGTCTCCTGGCAATTGATGATCTGCGAATGGTGGTGAGTGTTTTTTTCATTCCTCTTGAACCTTCTTTCAATAATTTACAAATTATATCGGCTGATATTCCTTTATCTTACATTGAAAATGAAGGAAAAAATGAAAAATAGTTCTAAACTCACCGTTTTAGACAGGTCTTTTTTATTATTTCTTATACAAAAAACAGCGCTTCATACGCGCTGTTTTTTGCTCTTATTCAATTTTAAATTTTTTTGTCAGATCACGAAGCTCTTCTGCCATCTGCGCCAGGGTCGTGGCTGATGAACTGATTTCTTCCATAGAAGCAAGCTGCTCCTCGGCCGATGCGGCAATGTCTTGAATGCTTGCCGAGCTTTCTCTTGAAACATCGGCAATTCCGCTCACCGCTGCCGATACATGCTCTGATCGGCCTGACAGCTGTTCTACGGTTGTATTCATCGTCTGCAATTTGTCTGCAATCTCATTTGTCATGGTGAAAATACTTTGGAAGCTTTCCTTTGTATTGTCTGTGACAACCAGTCCCGATTGCACTTCTTGATTAACGGCTTTAAACATGTGAAGAGAAGTTTCGATTTCTGCTACGATCTCCTGGATTAGTTTCTCGATTTCTTTAGATGAGTCTGCAGATTGAACGGCCAGTTTACGCACTTCCTCCGCTACAACAGAGAAGCCTCTCCCTGATTCCCCGGCCCGCGCCGCTTCAATGGCTGCATTTAATGCCAGCAGGTTTGTTTGGTCAGCAATCCCGTTGATGACTCGTAAAATACTCGTGATATCTTTTGATTTTCCTTCTAAGCCTTTCACCACTGCTTCAGCCTGCTGAACAGACTCATTAATTGAATTCATCTGCCCGACTGTCTGCTGGACAAACTTCTCGCCTGTACCCGCGATTTCCGTTGATTGAATAGATGCCTTCGTAATGTCTGATGATGTTTGTGAGACTTGCTGGAGCCCTTCATTCATCATGTTCAGCTGATGAGAGCTGGATTCCACTTTTTCGCTTTGCTCTTCGTTTCCGTTTGAGAACTGCTCAATTGCCATTGTGATATGCTCCGTCGCCTTGCTCGTTTGTCCGGCGGATGCAGTCAGCTGTTCGGATGATGCGGCAACATTATTAACCGAGTCTTGAATGGCGCTGATAAGCGAACGCAAGGATTGTCCCATTTCGTTGAAGCTTTCGCCAAGCTCTCCCAGTTCATCTTTCGACCGGATTTCGATGGTTTCTGTCAAATCCCCGCTGCTAATCATTTTTGATGACTGAACCAGACGTTTTAACGGTTTTGTGATCGAACCAACGATAAACAGGATTAATATTCCGCCTATAAGTATTGAAGCAATCAGCACAATCATGCCTGTTGTGAGAACAGATTTTGAGGCATCTTTGATTTCACTCATATACATGGTGCCGGCAATTTTCCAGCCAGTCAGCTGATTTGTCGTATACGTCATCTTTTTATCTTCATGATTCAGGGTATACTGCAGCTCGCCGCTGTCCTTGTCATACATTTTGGCAACCCAGTCGCCTGACAGCTTTTCACCAGCCTTATGGTTTTGATGGGCGACATATGTTTTGTTTTTCGTGGCGATGAAAACATAGCCCTCTTTTCCGACTTTAATCTGTTTCATCTGTTCCAACAGCTTATCAATTGTGATATCCATGGCAACGACACCTGAACCATCCTTCAATTCCTGAGCAATCGTTATGACCATGCTTCCGTCATTGGCTGCCACATAAGGATCGGTCACTATGATGTCACCGCCGGCTTTCATAGCATCCTGGTACCAAGCTCGTTTTCTCGGATCGTAGCCATCCGGCAATTTTTCTTTCGGTGCCTGTACATATGTGCCGTTTTCTGCCCCAGCGTAGATTCTGGCTACGTCTTGGTTAATAGAAACATATTGCGAAAACTTGGCTTTAAGCTCTTCCTGTTTGGATTTTCCTTTAAACGCAGAGCTTTTCAGTGATTCACTGAAAAAGCTGATGCCTTTCGCTTTTGCTCCTAAATCATTTGTAACTGTTGTATTAAATGAATCGACACTATTTTTCGCATTTCCCATGATTTCCTGATCCAGTTTTCCGCTTGCTGAGCGGTAAGAACTGAACTCCAATATAAGAATCGGAATAATTAAAATCACAACAAATGAAATCATTAGCTTTCTAGAAATTGACGGTTTTGTGAGCCAATTGATAAAAGTCTTCATATCCAGTTTCTCCTTCAGGTTTGATACACTATATATCGGCTGCTTTAAAAAGTTTTTAAAATCAGACGCAAGAAATTTCCTTTCCGGCTTTTTCTCTGTTTTTTAACTTTCATTGCCCGAGCCTTGTGCATAGTTTATAAAAAACAAGGGGGGCTTCAGATGATTATTATATCCGGACAATGGCTCCGTCCCCAAGACATTGAAAACTGGCAAATTGACAAGAACCTGAACCCGCTGCTAAAAGAATTGATTGAAACACCCGTTCAGTTTGATTATCATTCGATCGCTGAACTGATGTTTGAGCTTCATTTGCGCATGAATATCGTTGAATCGGCAAAAGCGCTGCATAAAAGCGGAGCGAAGTTCGCCACCTTTGTAAAAACATACGGGAATACAGCGTATTGGCGGGTTTCACCGGAAGGGGCTCTGGAGCTTAAGTATAAAATGCCGCCTTCAAAGGCGATTCGGGATATTGTAGAAAACGGCCCGTTTTACGCGTTTGAATGCGCGACGGCAATTGTTGTGATTTATTACTTGGCTTTGCTTAAAACCATCGGAGAAGAAAAATTCGACGCAGCCTTTGACAGAATTATTTTGTATGACTGGCATTATGAGAAATTGCCGATATATACAGAAACGGGACATCACTTTTTTCTTGGAGACTGTTTGTATTTTAAAAATCCTGAATTTGATCCGCAGAAAGCGCAGTGGAGAGGCGAAAATGTGATTTTATTAGAAAAGGACAAATATTTCGCTCACGGCTTGGGGATTTTAAACGCTCAGCAAATTATTGATAAGCTGAATTCCTTCAGAAGAAAAGGAGCCGTACAGTCCGCTTATCTCCTTTCACAAGCGACCAGGCTTGATATTCCGTCTCTCTATCCCATCACCCGCTAAAAACCCCACCGTCTATTTTGGGGACGATGGGGTTTCAAATGCTTTTCGCTTTCGATAGAAAGGGGCTGTGCCGACATACTGGTTCGCAGCCCATTCCATTTTTTCAAGGTCAGTTCTCGTCACGATGGGATCTTGGCTGCTCCACTTGATACATCGGACAAAATAATACCCTTGGATGGGAGCCATTGTAACTTTTGAATGAGGCCAGTCTTCAAATACAAACTCAATTTTCCCTTTCTTTTTATAAGAGTATTGAAGAATGTTCATCGTCTGTCACCTCTGTTGGTTACGTTACGATTGGCAAAGCTCAGCTATCAGCGTTCTCACGTCAGCGGATCTATTGAGCATTCCGACTGATTGCCCCGCCCACAGAGACATGTGACCGGAATCTTTGGCTGCGGCGGCATGTTTTCTCATTGGTTTTGTTAACGTGTTTTGCAATGGATAAGGAAGTGTATTTGCCTCTTCAGCTTGTTGCTCTTTCATCCATTGGTTGACTATACCCCTTGCAGGCTTTCCCGAAAACAATGCGGTAAGGCGTGTGTCTGTTCCATGTGCTTCTTTTAATTCCTGTCTGTACGCTTCAGAGGCTTCGCTTTCCTCACACATAAGAAATGGAGTTCCGACCTGTACACCTTGGGCTCCGAGACAGTGAGCTGCTCGGACGCCGCGGCGGTCTGCAATTCCGCCTGCCGCAATCACGGGTACTGAAACAGCGTCTGCAGCTTGGGGAACCAGTGACATTAAGCCAATAGAAGACTCTCCGCTGACCGGCAGAAAAGAACCGCGGTGGCCGCCTGCTTCACTGCCTTGCAGCACGATGATATCCATTCCGCGCTCTTCCAGCAGGACGGCTTCTTGCGGCGAAGTAGCCGTTCCGATAAGACAGCACCCATTTTCCTTTAATACATGAATGCTTTCATCAGGCGGGATGCCGAACGTAAATGAACAGGCTCTTACATTGTATGTAAGAATCAGATTTATTTTTTGATGAAAATCCTCCCACTCTTCCTCTTCTGAAGGAAAAGCAGCCGCCTGTTCGGCAAACGGAATGTTCTTTTTCCATGTGTGAACCGTTTTATCGTCCGGTGCCTTCCTTTTTTCCGGCACGAACACATTTACCTGAAAAGCGCTGCTGGTCAATTCCTGCATCTCGATGATTTGTTTTTCAAGCGTACCCGGACTGAGATATCCGGAAGCGAGACTTCCGAGTGCGCCTTCATTCGACACAGCGGCTGCCAGCCGGGGTGTGACCAGGCCGCCTGCCATCGGCGCCTGAATGACAGGCTTTGATAATGATAATGCTTTCATCCATTGAGTCATAGAAGCACCTCCTGTTAATCCATCATTTTGATATGGCATGTTCGGTGACGCGGGCCGTCAAATTCGCAGAAATAAATACCTTGCCACGTCCCGAGAATGAGCCGCCCATTTTCAATTATGACATGCTGTGAAGCGCCTACCGTACTGGACTTCATATGTGCAGCTGTATTGCCTTCTATATGGCGGTCCAGCTCATGGTCCCATGGATAAATCTCATCAAATCTTCGGAGCATATCTCTTTTCACATCGGGATCGGCATTTTCATTAATTGTAATGCCTGCCGTCGTATGCGGACAGTAAATCAGCGCTGCCCCGTTTGCCACCCCTGTTTCTTGGAGAAACGCTTCCACCTCGTGAGTGATTTCAATCATTTCATCTCTTTTGCTTGTTTTGATTTGCAGTGTTTTCAGCATATCGTTTCTCCTTTCAATTCCCCTTCTCTTTGCATATTCGTTCTGTTTTCTTTTTTTCCTGTTACATCAGGCTCATAAACCTGAAGAAAACAAAAACTCCAGCTTTTTGCCGGAGTTTTATTGCCATAGGTATACTCTGGCTTCATAAGGTTTTAACAGCAGTGATGTCGTATGCTTGTGCGGTTCTGTTTCCACATTTGACAGGAGGAGTTTGTCAGTGGATAACGGCAATGCGGGATATCTGCAGAACGCCGGCGAACCCGTCAGATTTGCCGCAATCAGTGCCGTTTGGCTCTCGTTTTTGCGAAGGTATGCAAAGATTTGCTGATCTTCCGGCAGAATCAGCTCGTATTGGCCATAAATAAATACATCATATGTTTGGCGGAGTTTGATCAAGCTTTTGTAAAAGTGATAGACAGATGTGTTATCGTTTAGTTGCGCCTCGGCGTTCAGCCATGTGTAATTGTCATTTACCCCAAGCCATGGCTTGGCATCAGAAAACCCAGCGTGAGGAGAAGCATTCCATTGCATGGGGGTTCGTGAATTATCTCTTCCCTTTTTCCAGACAATCTTCATTACTTCCTCATGAGAAGCGCCTTTTGCAGTCTCAATGTCATACAGCCGCTTCATCGCGACATCATCATAATCCTCAATGGAAGGAAACGCCACATTGGTCATGCCGATTTCCTGTCCCTGATAAATAAACGGCGTGCCTTTCATCAGAAAATAAACAGCGGCGAGCGCTTTTGCACTTTCCTTTAAGAAATTCCCGTCGTTTCCCCATACAGAAACAGAACGAGGCTGATCATGGTTTTCCATGAACAAAGCGTTCCAGCCGATTCCCTCCAAACTGTTCTGCCACTCTGTTAAAATTCGTTTGAAAGCAGCGATATCGATGGTTTCATTTATCTCTATATCCCACAGACCGAGATGTTCAAATTGAAAAATCATGCTGAAAATGCCGGATTCCTCTCCCACCCACTCAGCCGCCTCCTTTGCCGCGACACCGTTTGCCTCTCCGACCGTCATGATCGGATAGCGGGAAAATGTGTTTTCCTTCAGCTCTGTTAAAAAATCTAAAATACCCTCTGCATTCATATGATAAGGAAAGGATGGAACATAGGACAGCCCTTTCAGATTCGGCAGATCAGGCAGCCCTTCTTTTTTCTTAATATGAGAAATGGCATCCACCCGAAATCCGTCTATGCCTTTATCAAGCCACCAATTGATCATGTCATAAACGGTGTTTCTTACCTCTACATTTTCCCAGTTCAGATCAGGCTGCTTTTTATCAAAAAGATGGAGATAGTACTGGCTTGTCTGTTGATCAAACTCCCAAGCCGATCCGCCGAAAATGCTTTCCCAATTGTTCGGCTCTTTCCCGTCTTTCCCATCCTTCCAAATATACCAGTCGCGTTTTTGGGATTGTAAAGAGGCACGTGATTCAATGAACCATGGATGTTCATCACTTGTATGATTCACGACAAGATCCATAATGAGCTTCATGCCAAGCTCATGAGTATCATGAAGCAGCTGATCAAAATCTGCCATTGTGCCGAAATCGCTCAATATGTTTTTGTAATCTCTAATATCATACCCGTTATCCGCATTGGGTGAGTCGTACAAGGGGCAAATCCAAATCACATTGGCGCCTAGTTCTTTTATGTACGGAAGCTTGGACCTGATTCCTTGTATATCCCCGATTCCATCGCTGTTTGAATCTTTGAAGCTTCGGGGATAAATTTGGTAGACCACCGCTTCCTTCCACCAAGCCTTTTTCATACAGCCACTCCTTCCTGTGTGTTTTATATCTTATGTAGAAAAAGGCCATTGAAGCATTCATTTTTTCAGAAAAAAACCTCTTGCCGATGACAAAAGACTGATCAATGTTTCAGAAGCCTTTGGTCCGGTTTTTCTTTGAATGCTCAAAAAAACAGCCGCGTCTAGCCGGCTGTTTTTGATTAAAACTCTGTTTTTTTGATTTCGACAAATCGAATATGATGGTCTTCAGCATCGAGGATTTTAAACTCGCAGCCCTCCGCCTGTATCACATCTCCTGCTTTCAGCTCCATTTTTTGCGTCAGAAGCCAGCCTGCAATCGTATCAATTTCTTCATTCTCAATGGCAATGTCGAGCAGGTCATTCACTTCATCTATTAGCGCTTTTCCATCCATCACATAATGGTGCTCGCCTTTTTTCAAAATATGCGGCGTTTCATCCTGGTCATATTCATCACGGATTTCCCCGACGATTTCTTCGATAATATCCTCGACAGTGACAAGCCCCGCCGTACCCCCGTATTCATCTACGAGAATGGCCATATGAATCCGTTCCTTCTGCATGCGGATTAAAAGCTCCTGAACAGGAATGCTTTCAATGACCCTGATGACAGGTCTCATAATTTGCTTCAGTTTAATCGGCTGGCCTAGAAAATACGCTTTAAACATATCTTTGCTGTTGATAATCCCTAAAATATGATCCTTATCTTCTTTGATGACAGGATACCGTGTATACCGTTCGTTAATGATGAGATGAATCGCCTCTTCAAGCGACTGCTCCAGAGAAATGACAGCGATTTCTGTTCGCGGAATCATAATTTCTCTCGCCACGCGGTTGTCGAATTCAAAAATCTTATTCACATAACGAAATTCGGACTGGTTGATTTCCCCTTTTTCATAGCTTTCTGACAGGATCAGCCTCAGTTCTTCCTCACTGATGACAACCTCATGCTCCTTTACTGAATGAAACCCAAACAGCTTCACAAGAAAACTCGCAGAGCCGTTCAAAGCTTTGATAAACGGATACATGATTTTATAAAACCAGATCAGCGGCTTTGCGATCCATAAACTGACGGCCTCCGCCTTTTGAATCGAAACCGTCTTCGGCGCAAGCTCTCCCATCACCACATGCAAAAAAGTGACGATAATAAATGCAACAATAAAGGTGACGATGTGATTGATGGGTTCCGGCATACCCGTCATTGTAAATAAGGGATGAAGGATGTGCTCCAATGTTGGTTCACCGAGCCACCCGAGGCCGAGCGCCGTGATCGTAATCCCGAGCTGGCAGGCTGATAAATACTCGTCTAGATTAGAAATGATTTTGTGTACGGCAAGCGCACGGCTGTCACCGCTTTCCATGAGCTGATTGATTTTCGAACCCCGAATCTTAACAATCGCAAATTCCGCTGCAACAAAAACAGCCGTAATGCCAATCAAAACAAAAATGGCTACCAATTGTAGAATAAGCAAAAAAAGCCCTTACCGTAAATGGTAAGGGGCCACCTCCTTAACGTTAATTCTCATTACGACCGTTTAAGAAGATCATCACAAACCGAAGAAGTTCAAACAGGGAAACCAGCGCGGCGGCCACATACGTCAATGCAGCGGCACTCAGCACTTTATTTACACCGTGTTCTTCGTTGTTTCGAATGAATCCTTCAGACACAATAATTTGCTTCGCGCGTGAACTTGCATTGAATTCAACAGGCAGTGTGATCAGCTGGAAAAAGACAGCGGCTGAAAACAGAATGATGCCGAGCCCGATGAGGTTCAGACTGCCAAGAAGCATGCCCCCCAAGAAAAGCAAAGGAGCCACTCCGGATGCAAAATTCACAACGGGGAACATTTTATGTCTCAGCACAAGCGCACCATATGATTCCTGATGCTGCAAGGCATGTCCGACTTCATGGGAAGCAACGGATATGGCGGAAATTGAGCGGCCGTAATAAACCGGCTCAGATAAACGCACCACCCGTCTTGTCGGGTCGTAATGGTCTGTTAAAGCGCCTCTTACCGGTTCAACCGGCACGTCGTAAAGACCGTTTATATCTAAAATCCGTCTTGCGGTTTCTGCCCCTGTTCGACCGCTTGAGGCTTCCACTTTTGAATATTTTTCAAAGTTGCTCTTTACTTTAAATTGTGCCCAAAACGACAATCCCAATGCGGCTATTGTTAAAAATATAAACAGCATGTTCCATCATCCTTTTTTAAAGATCGTATGTTTCTTTATTACGATTATTTTAATGAGTTTTCTTTCTCGTGTACAGAAATGCGCTTTTTCTTCCGTCTCGGTGCACACATTCCGATAAGCAAAAGGAACAAGCCGGCCGAAAACAAATAAAAAGAAAAGCCTCCAATCAGCTTATTCAAAAAATGATGCCATGAGAAGCTATCGGAAAAGTGATTATAAGAATTCAAGTCGAAAATAAACAAAATCACTGCGGATGCCGCAAGCTGCGTACCGATCAAAACCACAACGGTTCTCTGAATGATCGTCATCTGTTTCACCTTTTTTCGCTGATTTGTTTTAGTTTATGGAGAAAACCGGTTTTATATGTTTTAGTTCATTTTTTGAAAAACAACGCCGGAAGTAGGACATACTGTTATAAAAAGAGCACGGGTGTGATGAACATGAAAGTGACGAGTGAGGAAAAGGAACAGCTGAGTACAGCGATTGACCGAATGAATGAAGGACTGGACGTATTTATCCAGTTTTATAATGAATCTGAAATCGATGAACCCCTTATTCAGCTGGAAGACGATACAGCTGATCTCATGAAGCAGGCCCGCGACCTGTACGGCCAGGAAAAGCTAAATGAGAAGCTGAACACAATTATCAAACAGATTTTATCTATTTCATTATCTGAAGAAGGAGAAAAAGAATGAAGTCAAATCGGATCTTTATCTCATGGCTGAGGTGGCCGTTATTTATACGAATCGGGCTGATCATTCTTTTTCTAGTTCTTTTGTTCGGGCAAATCATTTACTTACTTGAGCCCAAGCAGTTTACTTCTGTCTTCGAAGGTATTTGGTGGGCCGTGGTTACCGTCTCAACAGTAGGCTACGGGGATTATGTGCCGCACACGCCGCTTGGTCAAGTAGCCGGAATGCTGCTGATATTAATCGGAGCAAGCTTTGTCACTGCTTACTTTGCCACCTTATCCGCTGCCGCTTTCAGTAAACAGCACCGCTACATAGAGGGTAAGGTCGCTTACAAAGGACGGGGTCATGTCATTATTATCGGCTGGAATGAAAAATCAAATCGCCTTTTGAGAGAGCTTCAGCTGGCGGCGCCCTCCAAGACAGTTGTTCTGATTGATGAAACGTTAAAAGAAGGGCCGCTCATTGAAAATGTCCATTTCATACGCGGACACGCCGCAGATGATGAAACGCTGAAACGAGCCAATATTACTGAGGCGGACACAGTTATGGTCACCGCCGACCAATATAAAAGTGAAGCAGAGGCGGACATGCTGTCGGTGCTGATTCTTTTATCAGTCAAAGGATTGAATCCGCTGGCTTACTGTATTGTCGAAATTCTGACTGACCGCTTTGTCACCAATGCAGAACGGGCAGGCGCTAATAAAATTATCGGGACATCTCAGCTCTTAAGCCGCGTGATGCTGGAACATTACCGAGTCAAATTGCAGCTGTCTAAACCGCAAAGCTTAATTGAGCTGACACTCGATAAAAAAGTGCGGCTGATTTCGGTTCCTTCTGAGCTGCAGGGCGCCGCTTATAAAACATGCGTCCTCTATTTTCTAGATCACAACACCACCATTATCGGCATACAAAAAGAGGAAGGGCCTATGATTACCCCTCCTCTTTCATATAAAGTGCTTGAAACAGATCAGTTCCTTGCGCTTTAACCCAGCAGAACATCCTCCAGCTCTTTGACAAGGGAGGCGCCGATATCCAAATACGCCGGATCAATTTCCGCGTCCCGTCTTTCGGGTTCAGAAAATTGATTAAACAGCGATTGAAACGGCCCTCCTTCAGCATGATCATCAAGGCCTGCCTGGAACACCTGCCTCAGCATAAACGGAGTTCCGATACGGACAGCTGCCCCGCGTTCATCGAGACTGCCTTGTATGGCATTGACGGGAATTCTTAAAAACAAATATCCGTCTTTATCATCAATTTTATAATCAAAATAGCCGTGATCGTACTCCCAGCCGCCGTTTATCACATAACCGAGCGGCTTCATGACTTGTTCCAGCTCCTGAAGCAAAAAAGGCTGCCCATCTATCGCGGAAGGTATTGTAATCATCAAACTGCCCCTTTTTTCATTTATCCTGTCCTGCCGAACAAGACTTCATTCAGAGGCTGATTACATGGAAATTGTTTTTTCCTTTGCCCAACCAACCGAAAAGAAAGCGCATTCAATTAAGAAGTAAACAGTTATCGCTGCAGCAATCCCCGTCGCAGATTCCCATGAAACATATACAACAGCCGCATAGAGTCCTAACTTTGTTAAAAGGGTGTGAGATTGCTTCAATTGCAAAATCTGATGCACTGCATCAGTAAAAATGGCAAGCGGAAGCCCGATCAGAAGAAAGGTGTGGATAAAAAAGTGTGAGAGTGTGCCGCCAAGGTGGGAAGAAAACTCTGTATTCACGGCATCAAAGGATATGAGGATAACGAAAACAGCTGCCGATAAGCCCGCAATGATGAGATGTTTGACCATTTGTTTCATGAACATCAGCACCTTTCTGATTTGATAAAAAGCCGACCGGCTAATGCCAGTCAGCTTTCTTACATTAATCTTCGAGACGTTTTTCAAGCTCAGCTTTTTTCTCTTCAAAGCCAGGTTTGCCAAGCAATGCAAACATATTGACTTTATATGCTTCTACTCCAGGCTGGTCAAAAGGATTGACGCCGAGGAGATATCCGCTCATCGCACAGGCTTTTTCGAAGAAATAAACAAGATATCCAAAAGTATATGCATTCAGCTCAGGAATGTTGACGATTAAGTTTGGAACGTTTCCGTCTGTATGAGCCAGCATTGTACCTTGGAATGCTTTTTTGTTAACGAAGTCTACCGTTTTTCCGGCTAAATAGTTTAAGCCGTCAAGATCGCTATCCGCTTCTTCGATTGTCAGCTCGTGTTTAGGTTTTTCGACATTCAGCACCGTTTCGAACAAGTCTCTGCGGCCTTCCTGTACGTACTGTCCTAATGAGTGAAGGTCTGTTGAATAGTTGGCAGAAGAAGGATAAATGCCCTTCTCGTCTTTGCCTTCACTTTCGCCGAACAGCTGCTTCCACCACTCCGCAAAATATTGAAGCGCCGGCTCATAGTTGATAAGCATTTCAATCGTTTTGCCTTTATTGTAAAGCACATTGCGAACGACCGCATACTGGTATGCAGGGTTTTCTTCCAATTCTGATGTGGCAAAATCCTTGCTCGCATCAAATGCGCCTTTCATCATGTCGTCAATGTTGACGCCGCTGACAGCAATCGGAAGGAGACCAACAGCTGTTAAGACAGAATATCGTCCGCCGACATCATCAGGAATGACAAATGATTCGAAGCCTTCTTCGTTAGAAAGTGTTTTTAACGCGCCGCGCTCTTTATCAGTTGTCGCGTAAATCCGCGCTTTCGCTTCTTCCTTGCCGTATTTTTCTTCCAGAAGCTTGCGGAAAATACGGAAAGCGATTGCAGGCTCAGTTGTTGTACCTGATTTAGAGATGACGTTAATGGAGAAGTCAACATCTTCGAGAAGATCCATGACATCTCTCATATATGATGAACTGATGTTGTTTCCGATGAAAATGACTTGCGGATTGCCTCGTTTTGCTTTTGGCAGTGTATTGTAAAACGCGTGATTAAGTGCTTCAATCGCTGCCCGCGCGCCGAGGTAAGAACCGCCGATACCGACAACAAGCAATACATCAGAGTCAGATTTGATTTTTTCCGCGCTTTTTTTAATACGCGCAAATTCTTCTTTATCATAATGTTCAGGGAGGTCCACCCAGCCTAGAAAATCGCTGCCCGCGCCTGTTTTTTCATGAATATTATGGTGTGCTGTTTTTACAAAGTCGCGCAAATATGTAAGTTCATGTTCGTTGAAAAAAGTCAACGCTTTTGAGTAGTCAAAGCGTACATGCGTCATTGCTTGTCCCTCCATAACGGTATAATGTTTTCATCTTTCACTTTATATGAACTTATCTGTGAAATCAAGTCAAGAAGAAAGGACGGAATGACTGCATTCCGTCCTTTGACATTAGAGTGACGCGCGAAGGATGGCAAGCACGTCATCTTTGTTCAGTTTTTGGAAGTTGCCGAAGCCGCCGTGCTCCATTTCTTTGGCTGCGATATCAGCAATCAGTTCCAGTTTTTCTTCTCCGATCTCATAGTCGGATAGACGGGAAGGCGCACCCAGACTTGTCCAGAACGCAGACAGCTTGTCGATACCTTCAAGCGCAATTTCTTTATCCGTTTTGCCCTCAGTATCAATGTCAAACATATTGAGCATGAGGTTTTTAAAGCGGCCGACATTCGTATCAAGCGTGTATCTCATCCAGTTCGGGAACAGGATCGCAAGTCCGCCGGCATGCGGAATATCATATACAGCTGATACGGCATGCTCCATTGTGTGAGAAGCCCAGTCGCCGAAGTAGCCCATTTGAAGCGTGCCATTCAGAGCGATAGTGCCTGCATATAGAATCGTCTCACGATGTTTATAATTTTCCAGATCCTCCAATAGTTTTGGAGCTGTTTCGATTACCGTCTGCAGAACGGCAAAGCACATTCTGTCTTGCAGCGGTGTGTTTTCGACATTATGGAAGTATTGTTCAAACACGTGGCTCATCATGTCAACCATGCCGTAAACCGTTTGATTTTCAGGCACTGTGAACGTATTTTCAGGGTCTAAAATCGAGAACCGCGGATGAGTTACATTGCTTCCCCATACAAATTTCTCATTTGTTTCCCAGTTTGTAATCACAGAGTCAGGGTTCATTTCAGAACCTGTGGCAGCAAGGGTTAGAACTGTACCAAACGGCAGTGCATCCTCGGCTGTTACTTTCTTGCTGAAAATGTCCCAAGCGTCTCCGTCGTATTTCACTCCCGCAGCGATCGCTTTTGTGCAGTCAATGACACTTCCGCCACCCACAGCAAGCAGAAAATCAATATCATGCTGTCTGCATAGGTCAATGCCTTTTTCCACAGTCGCAAGACGCGGGTTCGGCTCGACCCCTGACAGTTCATGGACAGCCGCGCCTTCTTCTTTTAATATGTCTGTTACTTGGTCATAAAGGCCATTACGTTTAATGCTTCCGCCTCCGTAGACAAGCAGAACATTTTTACCGTATTGCTTTAATTCTTTTCTTAATTGTTCAAGCTGACCTTTTCCGAAGATCAGTTTCGTCGGGTTATAATAAGTGAAATTCTCCATTGTAAAACCTCCATATATTGTTGTATCAAAAAACAGGTTAACAATTGTAACATAAGTTCAAAGAAAAAGGGAAGCAGCCTGATCGGCTGTTTCCCCTTTTGTTATAGAGATGCTTTTAAGATAGCAAGCACATCTTCTTTGTGTAGTGATTTAAACTGGCCGAACGTACCGTTGGCCATTGCCTTGTCTGCAATTGTGTCGAGCTGTTCGTCATTGATATCGTAATCAGCCAGTCGATTCGGAGCGCCTAGGCTTGTCCAGAAAGCAGACAGCTTGTCGATACCTTCCAGCGCGATTTCCTCATCTGATTTTCCAGCTTCCTCCACACCAAACACACGAACCGCCAGCTGCTTCATGCGAGCCGGGTTTTCTGACAATGTATGTCTCATCCAGTTCGGGAAGAGTATTGCGAGTCCGCCGGCATGCGGAATATCGTAAACGGCTGAAACCGCATGTTCTATATTATGAGTTGCCCAATCCCCTCTTGCACCCATTGACAGCATGCCGTTTAAAGCGATTGTCCCTGTGTAAAGAATCGTTTCACGCAGTTCATAATTTTCAAGATCATTGATCAGCTTAGGCGCTGTTTCGATGACTGTGCGTAAGAGCGATTCGCACATGCGATCCTGGTAAGGTGTGTTTGATACATGGTGGAAGTATTGCTCAAACACGTGGCTCATCATATCAACCATTCCGTAGATCGTGTGATTTTTAGGAACAGTAAACGTGTTCACTGGATCCAAAATGGAGAACTTAGGGAACACGAGCGGGCTTCCCCAGCCATATTTCTCTTTTGTTTCCCAGTTTGTGATAACTGAACCTGAGTTCATTTCAGAGCCAGTTGCGGCGAGAGTCAAAACAGTTCCAAACGGTAAAGCTTCCTTCGGCTGGTGTTTTTTCGTTACGATATCCCACGCGTCACCATCATACTTTGCCCCTGCAGCAATCGCCTTTGCACAGTCGATGACACTGCCGCCGCCGACAGCCAATAAGAAATCAATGTTGTTTTCTTTGCAGATCGCAACACCTTTATTAACAGTCGACACACGCGGGTTCGGCTCTACGCCTGCTAATTCATGTACCGTGACACCGGCTTTATTCAGCTGTTCCATCACTTGGTCATAAAGGCCGCTGCGTTTAATGCTTCCGCCTCCGTAGACTAACAATACATTTTTTCCGTAAGGTTTCAGTTCCTCCGGGAGTTTTTCAACTTCGCCGCGGCCGAAAATTAATTTCGTCGGGTTCCAATATGTAAAGTTTTGCATGACATCTCCTCCTTAGATTTTTATTATGCAGAATGCCTGCGCTCCATGTAAAGCAATCAGCTCGTTCTGTTTTCAGCGTATCAGACAGTTTTCATTTGCAAGATGCTGGGAATGGAACAGATACAAGCTGAGTTTGAGCCGTTTCGTCCGGCTTCTCACAATATGGAGAATGCATGTATAGATTCTCCAATATGTCACAATCTATAACTGTTTTAATAATTCATGGAGGAGGTTGTAAACATGAGTACTATTCAGAGAATTTGTCTTGTATTAACGATCATTGGCGCTATTAACTGGGGACTGATCGGATTTTTCCAATTTGATTTAGTAGCAGCCATCTTTGGCGGCCAAGGGTCAGCCCTTTCCCGTATCATTTACGGACTTGTCGGAATCGCCGGCTTAATCAACCTCGGTCTGCTGTTTAAGCCAAACGAAGAAGCTTCACGAGAAGAAGCAGCGAAGCCTGAAATGCGATAGGATAAAAAAAAGCACCGAACATTCCTGTCCGGTGCTTTTTCATGCTTACTTTTTGATAAGATCTTTGCGGTTGGACATTTCGATCCACTCTTCAAGCTTATCTTTTAATGTGTTGAAACCTTGTGGTGCAGAAGCTTCTTCGCTCACTTGTGCTGATTTAGGTTTTCTTGGTTTGCTTTCTTTTTTCTCAGGCGCAGCTTGTGTCGCACGAATAGAAAGGCTGATTTTTCCTTTTTCTTCGTCAACAGCTAGTACTTTTACTTGTACTTCGTCACCAACAGAAAGGTGCTCGTTGATGTCTTTTACGAAACCATGAGTTACTTCAGAAATGTGTACCAGACCTTGAGTCTCTTCATCTAATGCAACAAACGCACCATACGCTTGTAATCCTGTAACTTTGCCAGTGTAAACACTGCCCACTTCAAATTTTGCTGCCATTCATAACAACTCCTAAGTTAAATTAAATATCAGTTTATACGCAATTTAAAATTATATCATACATGTCTCATTTCCGCAAAGAAAACTTTTTTATATGATATCAGGTTTAAGCATATCAAAAAGAGGGTATACTGCAAATACCAAAGGCTTTCTAGTATTCCCCCTTTTATTGGATGCGAACAAAAAGTTCGTATCTTTTTTTATGTTGTTTTGTGTAAGAAGCGTTTCATTCTAACCAATGCTTCTTGCAGCTGTTCAATTGATGTCGCATATGAACAGCGGATATATCCTTCTCCGCTCGGCCCAAATACATTACCCGGAACAACGGCTACTTTTTCCTGCAGCAAGAGCTCCTCGGCAAACTGTTCTGAGCTCATCCCAGTGCTTTTGATGGATGGGAAAGCATAAAAAGCACCGCTCGGATGGTGGCAGCTGAGACCGATTTCATTAAGCGTTTCGACAAACAAATTACGTCTTCTTCGGTAGCTCTTTTTCATCTTTTCTACATCTTCTATTCCGTTTTTTAACCCTTCAAGCGCTGCGTATTGCGCCATTGCAGGCGCGCACATCATCGCATACTGATGGATTTTAAGCATCGCGTTGCGAATTTCTGAAGGCGCCGCGGCAAAACCGAGTCTCCAGCCTGTCATGGCAAACGCCTTTGAAAATCCTGAAATGACAACCGTCCGCTCTTTCATCCCCGGTAATGCTGCTATGCTCGTGAATTCCTCATCGTATGTCAGTTCCGCATAAATCTCGTCGGCCAGTACGATTAAATCATGTTTTTTGGCAAACTCAGCAATTTCATGCAACTCTTTCTTTGAGTAAACCGAGCCGGTCGGATTCGAAGGCGAACAAATGAGAATAGCCTTTGTCTTTTCGGTCACTGCCGCTTCAAAATCCTCAGCCGTCGCTTTAAATCCTTTATCAGCCGTCGTATGGACATGAACCGGAACGCCGCCTGTCAAAGAGACAAGCGATTCATACGCCACAAAACACGGTTCTGGAATAATCAGTTCCTCACTCGGATTTACAATGGCGCGGATTGCAATATCCAAAGCCTGGCTCGCCCCTACCGTCACAATCAATTCATCGTCAGGTGAGTATGTAAGACCAAACCGGCTGCTTACATAACGGCTGATTTCCTCTCGCAATGAGTATAAACCGGCATTAGCGGTATATGACGTATACCCTTGTTCAAGGGAAAGAATGCTTGCTTCACGAACATTCCAAGCCGTTACAAAGTCAGGTTCTCCGACTCCTAAAGAAATAACCCCTTCCATCGTTGCCGCCAAATCAAAGAATCTGCGGATGCCGGATGGTTTTATTTGTTGTACATAATCGGATAAATAAGAAGTCATTTACGGTGACACCACGATTCTTTTGTCGTCGTCTCCCGTTTCAAATACTTTGCCGTCGTGCTTGTATTTTTTCAGGATAAAATGTGTTGTCGTAGACACAACTGAATCAAGAGTTGACAGTTTATCAGATACAAAACGCGCAACGTCAGACATTGAATTGCCGCGAATCACGACAGACAGGTCGTATACGCCTGACATCAGGTAGACTGATTCTACCTCTTGGAATCGGTAAATCCGCTCCGCCACTTCGTCAAAACCGACTCCGCGCTTTGGAGTGACTTTAACATCAATCATGGCAGTCACGCCTTCATGGCCGTCCACTTTCCGCCAGTCGATCATAGCGGAATAATCAATAATAACCTTTTCTTTTTCCAATTTGTCAATGATCGCTTTTACTTCATTTACAGGGATACCGGCCATTTTTGCGATTGTTTCCAGGTCGGCGCGGCTGTTTTCGTCTAAAATTTCTAATATTTCTGTTTCTTTATCGGTCAATTTCATTCATTTCACACCTTTGCAATGTCAAGAAATCTTCATGACATTATATCACGTTTTTTGACGAATGCTAAGAAAAAACGAGGAGAAACTTCCGCTAGAACTGACAATTTCAGGGCATAATACAGTACATCCTATGAAGGGAGTGACGGCAAAATGGAGGCGGTTACACCAATAAGGCGTATTAAAGTCGGAGGCGTAAATGTATATTATGAGCACTATCAAAACCCGGGCAAACAAACAATTGTCTGCGTACACGGTTTTTTATCTTCTGCTTTCAGCTTCAGAAAATTAATCCCATTGCTTCGGGACCAGTATGACATCATCGCGCTCGATTTGCCTCCTTTCGGCCAATCAGAAAAATCAAGGACATTTAGATATACCTATCAAAACCTCGCTATGCTTATCATCGGACTCCTGGAGCACTTGCAAGTCAAACAGGCGGCGCTTGTCGGGCATTCGATGGGAGGGCAGATATCGCTGTCGGCTGCTCTATTAAAGCCTGAGCTCTTCTCGAAGATTGTGCTTCTTTGCAGTTCAGGTTATTTAAAACGCTCACACCCGACGATTATCTTCGGGACTCACCTCCCATATTTTCATCTTTATATCAAACGCTGGCTTTCCAAAGAAGGCGTGATGAAAAACTTATTAAATGTCGTCCACAACAAATCGCTGATTGACGAGGAGATGATTGACGGCTACGGCAAACCTTTTCAAGATGAACAGATTTTCAAAGCTATGACAAAGTTCATCCGGCACAGGGAAGGAGATTTACAGTCTGAGGAATTGAAAAAAATGAACAAACCCGCCTTATTGATTTGGGGCGAAGAAGACAAGGTGGTTCCGGTGAAAATCGGCGAACGTCTGCACCATGACCTGCCGGATTCCAAACTGTATTCATTGCGGGAAACAGGCCATTTGGTGCCGGAGGAACGCCCAGAATTCGTTTCCGAACGAATTGCAGAGTTTATCACAGAATAAAAAAACCGGTTTGTATACCGGTTTTTCAAGGCGTGCAAGAGCTGCTGTCTTTAATGAACAGCAGCTGTCCAGCCACATTCAGGCAGCTGTCGATCGGAAGTGTTTGTTCAAAAGAAGCTTCGAAAATATGCTGTATGCTTTTCGCTAACACTTTAGGATCGTCTTCATCATAGACGGCCTGAACGACATCAACAGCCTCCGTTTCATAAAAATCTTCACCATATTTAAACGGGTCCCATTTGGCAATGACATTGATCATTTCCCTGACCGCTTGACTTTCTTCCATTTTCATCACCGCTTATAATAAAATTTGCAGATCTATTTTATCATAGTTACGCTAAGAAAAATAAACATACATAAGAGGTGGAAACAGAATGAACTTTGATAAACAAGAACAGCGCCTCGGCACCCAATCCCTCAAATGGGACAAGACAGGCGAATTATTCGGTGTGACAGACGCACTCCCGATGTGGGTGGCGGATATGGATTTTCGTGCGCCTGAAGCCATAACAGAAGCATTAAAACAGCGCCTAGAACAAGGGATTTTCGGATATACAGCGCCAGATCAGAGAACAAAAGATGCAGTGTGTGCATGGATGCATAACCGGCACAGCTGGAAGGTGAACCCGGAAAGCATTACATTCAGTCCCGGGGTGGTCACAGCTTTAAGCATGGCGGTTCAGGCTTTTACAGAACCAAAGGATCAAGTGATTGTCCAATCCCCTGTTTACACGCCTTTTTACCATATGATTGAGAAAAACGGCCGGCGTATTTTACATAATCCGCTTAAAGAAAAAGACGGAACTTATGTAATGGATTTTGAAGATTTGAAAACAAAAATCAGTGATCCGAGCGTAAAATTGTTTATTTTATGCAATCCGCATAATCCTTCAGGGCGGGCATGGGGCCGGGAAGATTTATTGAAGCTCGGCGAATTATGCCTTGAACACGGCGTTACAGTCGTGTCAGATGAAATTCATTCCGATTTGATGCTGTACGGAAATGACCATACGCCGTTTGCCTCTCTTTCTGATGAATTCGCTGAGATTTCTGTGACTTGCGCGGCACCTAGCAAAACGTTTAATATCGCGGGTTTGCAGGCGTCTGCAATCATTATTCCAGACCGGCTGAAGCGCGCCAAATTTTCAGCCAGCCTGCAGCGGAACGGTTTAGGCGGATTAAACGCGTTTGCCGTGAGCGCAATCGAAGCCGCTTACTCAAAAGGCGGGCCGTGGCTCGATGAACTGATTTCTTATCTTGAGAAAAACATGGACGAGGCTGCAGCCTTTTTGACCAGCGAGCTCCCGAATGTCAAGATGATGAAGCCTGATGCGTCTTACCTGATCTGGCTCGATTTCCGCGCATATGGCTTGTCTGATGCAGAGCTGCAGCAAAAGATGCTGCACAAAGGGAAAATTATTTTGGAGCCCGGCACGAAATACGGCCCTGGCGGAGAAGGATTTATGCGTTTGAATGCAGGATGCCCTCTGGCAACCTTGCAGGACGGACTGCGCCGAATAAAAACAGCGTTAGAGTAAATATTCGTCACAAACGCCTTTACGTATCAATCGTAAAGGCGTTCTTTATTAAGAAATTTTGTATTTTACTTCTAATGATAAGTGTTATAATAGATTCATATTTTATACGAAAGGATTTCACTCGAATGGAAATTCTAAAAGACTATCTCCTACATATCTGCTTTATTTTGTTTCCTATTCTTCTTTACCAAGTGTTTTGGCTTGGAAAACCGTCGATCATTGTACCAAAAATCAACAACGTATTAGTCACGATATTTGCATGCGGCGCCTCAGTTTTATGCATTATATTCCCTATACAGGAAATGGACTACATCCAATATGGCCTTCAAATCATTCCTGTCATCATTTGTTTATTGTATATAAACACTGCTTCCGGGCTAACAGTCGCCGCATCCGTCTTATGTTTTGAACTGCTGTTTTTTGAGCCTTCCGCCATTTTTGTATACGCTTTGCTGCCTTTTCATATCATCATTCCAACTCTACTTCAAAAAAAGTGGCCATTCATGTCCAAAGCGAGAAAACTGCTGCTGTCTTTATTCATCGGTTGCTTGGAGATCTTCTTATTTTTCGCCTCCATCTTGGTTTTTTCTGCCGTGAATATTTTAAATTTTCAAAATTCAGAAATGATATATTATGAGGCAGCTGTCTCAGGTCTGTTCCGCTGCACCGTTCTTCTTTTAAGCATTTATCTGATAGAAAGCATCGCAGAAAATATCGCCCTGCGTTCCCAGCTAATCCATTCGGAAAAAATGGAAATTGTGAGTGAACTTGCGGCAAGTGTGGCTCATGAAGTAAGAAATCCGCTGACAGTTGTCCGGGGATTTGTCCAGCTGCTTTTTAATGATGAATCCCTTCAAAACAAATCCAGTGCGGATTATCAAAAGCTTGTGCTGTCAGAGCTTGACCGGGCTCAGGGAATTATTACAAATTATCTTGATATCGCCAAACAGCAATTGTACGAAAAAGAGATTTTTGATCTATCTTCTCTTATCAAAGAGACGAGCTCCCTTATGATTTCGTATGCCAATTATAAATCTGTGACAGTAGAGGCGGACGCCGAGCCGGACCTTTTGGTATACGGGGATGCAACAAAGCTGAAGCAGGCTGTGATCAACCTCATGAAAAACAGCATTGAAGCCGTTCCTACGGGTAAAGGGGTCATCCAAGTTTCAGCGAAAAAAATCGGCCATATAATTGTAATCAAAATCTCAGATAACGGTGTGGGCATGACGGATCACCAAATGCAGAAGCTGGGTGAACCTTATTATTCTTTAAAAACGAATGGAACGGGACTTGGCCTGACTGTGACGTTTTCCATCATTGAACATCACCACGGAACCATTTCGTTCAGCAGCAGCTTTCAAAGAGGAACCATTGTGACGATCAAGCTCCCCGCCGACCTTCCTCACTAGCAAATCAATTGGAACTTTTATAGAATGAATGCGAGGTGATAACAGATGAGTACATTTGAGAAAGGCTCTATCGTAAAAGGATTTTACAAAACAGGTGTATACATAGGAGAAATTACAGATTGCAGACCGCAGCATTATTTAGTCAAAATTAAGGCGGTTCTCACCCATCCCGCTCAAGGAGACCTTCACCATCCAAAACAGGCAGATGTGCCGTTTTTCCATGAAAGAAGAGCGCTTGCTTTCGGCGAACAGACTAATATCCCCCATCACATGGTGAAGCCCTATGACAGTGAAGTGCCGGATTATAACGAGTCTTTGCGGGAAGCGGTTGCACAGCTGAGAGCCAAACTGGCCGGAGATGATTCACAATGGGCAAAGCGATCCCTGAACAATCTGGACGTTTTAGAAAAAGAATACTTTACCCGGCCATAACCCAGTCTGACGAAAGATTGGGTTTTTTATGTTGCGCGCCGGAATAGTTCAGATAAATCAATCCTCTCGCCGATTGTCGGCGGTTTTGGTTTTTCGAGGTACTGCTTATCCTGCTCGACAAGCTTAAAAAGCTTATAGGCTGTAAGAGCATCGTCAAGCGCCTTATGATGGGTGCCGGTTCCCTTATCTCCGTACTCTTCCGCAGCCTTCCACAAGCCAGTCAGTGTCCGGTCTCCAAAAAAGTTTTTATATTCAAGCGATAAATCTCTCATCTCCCCTTTAAACGGGAAAGGAATATGGTTAAACATACAATTTTGCTTCAGCACTTTCATATCCATGTTTCCCCACGTGATGATCGTGCAATTTTTTTCAGGGTCAAGCTCATTTAGTTTACGGATAAAGTCCTCGAACCTCATCCCCTCATCTACTTGGTTTTGCGTAATGTTTAAAAATGATTTGCAGCGCTTCGTCAGCTTGGGGAATTTTTTCGGCCTAATATAACTCGAAAACGTCTCAACTACTTCACCATTAACCGACTTTACAATTCCTGCTTCTATGATTTCCGGAAAAAAATTTTGCGGACTGTATTTTCCTTCGGGCATCGTAAATTCGAAATCAATAATGAGTAAGTTGCCTGCCTCCACTATTTTTACACCTACCTTTCCTCCGATCAGAAGAATGCTATCTTTATAGTATATCGATTCTCCTTCTCTTCATTTCTTCATTTTCTAAAAATAATGAAATTTCCCAGCCGCATTGTTTCTTTTAAATGGTGCACTGTTTCTTTATAATTAGTAAGGAACCCGAAATAATAAGAAGGTGATGTTATTTCTATCCGCAAGAAAAACTTTGTCATTGTGTGGCTGGCGAATTTCTTTGTATCAGCCAGCACCACAATGATCATTCCTTTTCTCTCCTTGTATATTGAGACGCTCAGCACCTTTTCCAACGGCTTTGTGCAAAGGTGGAGCGGTTATGTGTTCGGCATTACATTTTTAATGGCTTTTTTGGTATCCCCGTTCTGGGGGCGGTTCGGAGACAAACGCGGTTACAAGAAAATCCTTTTGACAACCGGAATCGGCATTGCCGTCAGCATTTTATTAATGGGCTTTGTCACATCGGTTTATCAATTGTTTTTTCTGCGTATGGCTATGGGGCTTGTAACCGGATTTATTCCGACATCCCTTGCAATGATTTCCGCGCAGACGCCTAAAAGCTCAGCCGGCAAAACGCTTGGCACGCTCCAAATGGGGCAAGTGTCCGGAAGCTTGTTCGGCCCGCTTTTGGGAGGCGTGCTTGCTGACCACTTCGGCTTTACGTATACCTTTTTTATCACATCCTTTGTGATTTTCTTGGCCGTTCTTCTCGTGTTATTCGGGGTCAAAGAACAGCCGCTCACAGAGAAGATGAATAAACGTCAGTCTTATACGAGAAAAGAAGTGCTCTCCTATATTTTTCACCAGCCCGCGCTTTGGGTCATGATGCTGTTAACCATGCTGATTCAAACAGGAAATTTCAGTATCCAGCCGTTGCTCGCTTTATATGTAAACGAGCTGCACGGACCTGCCAATCTGGCCTTTTTCTCCGGCATGGCATTTTCGGCAACCGGACTCGGCAGTTTGCTACTGGCAAGAAAATGGGGAGATTTAGGAGACCGCTACGGCCACCGCCGCATTCTAATCGGGCTTTTAATCGCCGCCTCTTTATTTTTTATTCCGCAGGCACTCGCGTCTTCATTCAGTGTGCTTCTTGTTTTCAGGTTTTTATTCGGGATGGCGATGGGCGGCCTTCTTCCATGCATCACAGCGGCAATCCGCGTTCAGGCTCCCGGCTCCATCCAAGGAGAAGTCCTCGGCTACAATGTCAGCTTTCGCTTTTTAGGAAACGTTCTCGGACCTCTTCTCGGCGGTATTATATCGAGTCACTTCAATATCTCTGCAGCCTTTTATGTCACAGCATTTCTCTTTTTCGCGGGTGCCTGCCTGCTTTGGATCATGAAGAAATTCCAAAAAGAATCGTATGCCAAAGCAAGCTGATTTTCAGCAAAAATTGAAGAGTCTTCTAAATTTAACCTTCTCGTAAACTCAAAAGAATGGTACGATATGGCTAGAATTTAGGAGAAAAGAGAGTGACCATGTTACGAAAAATTATCGGATGGATTTTGCTCCTTTGCATAATCCCATTGTTTGCATTTACAGTTATCGCTTCCGGAAAAGAAGTAAAACAAATGAAGTCCCTGGATCAGGTGCTTGATAAGAATATTGATTTGAAAGAGATCAGCCTTGTTCAAAACAGCTACATGTACGACAGGGACGGGTCTCTGGTCTCGGAAATCGTCAGCGATGATGAGAACCGGGTGCTGGTTCCCTTCAACAAGATTCCCGAAGAAGTCAAACAGATATTTTTAACTTCCGAGGACCGCCATTTTTACGAACATAAAGGCTTTGACTTTATGGGGATGGTGCGGGCGGCCGCTTCCAACGTGAAGGACAAAAAGATTGACCAAGGGGCCAGCACCATCACACAGCAGCTTACAAGAAACTTGTATTTGAGCCACGAGCGCTCTTTCAGCCGCAAACTGACTGAGCTCGCGTACTCCTATCAGCTTGAGAAAAAGTATACAAAAAATGAGATTCTTGAAGCCTACTTAAATACGATTTATTTTAATAACGGCGTTTATGGCGTCGGATCAGCTGCTGAATTTTATTTCAGCAAACCGCTGAAATCTCTCACACTGGGAGAAATGGCTTTTATTTGCGCTATACCTAATAACCCTACATTATATGATCCTCTCAAGCATTTTGACTACACGAAAAGCCGTCAAGAACGCTTGCTTAAAGGGTTAAAAAATGCCGGGGTTATAACGGACAAAGAGCTGAAGAAAGCCGTAAAACAAAAAATCAAACTGGATGTCGAGGAGAAAGAAGACAAATTTCCGGACTACGTTTCCTACGTAAATGATGAATTCACTCAACTCGTGTCTGAATCTGAAGGTTATGATAAGCGTCTTCAAAAAGCATCAGGAAAACAAAAAGACAAAATAGAAAACGAGCTGTCCGCTAGAGTCAGCACACTTCTGAAAGACGGCGTAAAAATTTATACCGCACTTGATCCGTACATGCAAAATCAAGTCGTTGCACAGATGAATTCGAAGCTGCCGTATGCGGGCGTACAGGGCGGAGCGGCTGTTATTAATCACCAGACGCATCAAGTTGTCGCTCTATCCGGCGGAAAAAACTATCATAAGTATGATTTTAACCGTGCCTACCAAGCATACAGACAGCCGGGGTCATCCATTAAACCGCTTCTCGATTACGGACCTTATATTGAACAGACAGGTGCGACAGCAAGCAGCACAATTGATGCCGGCAAATTTTGCAGCAGGGATTACTGTCCGCAAAACTACAATAACCGCACATACGGCACAGTGACGCTTGATACAGCGTTTAAAAACTCGTATAATACACCGGCCATCAGAATGCTGGACCGTGTAGGCATCCAAAAAGCTTTCAGCTATATTGAACCGTATCATTTTTCAAAGCTTGTCAACAGCGACTATCTGCTGCCGGCGGCGCTTGGCGGATTTACACACGGCATGACGCCTCTCGAGATGACAAAGGCGTATACAACATTCGGCAACAGCGGCAGCTACACGCCGAGCCACGCGATTACAAAAGTGACGGATTTAAAAGGAAAAACGATTTATAAATGGAATGACAAAGCGACACAAATATTCAGCGTCCGCACAAACATGCAGCTGAAAAAACTGATGTCTTCCGTTGTCAAAAGCGGGACAGGGAAAAAAGCATATTTTAATGCGCCTTATATCGGCGGAAAAACGGGAACCTCAAATGATTATCATGATATGTGGTTCGTCGGCCTGACAGATACGTACACAATGGGTGTCTGGGTTGGAAAAGATACACCGAGCAGCGTTGAATACCTTCACAGTATCAGCCCTCAGCTTTCCATCTGGAAAGGAACGCTGCAAGCGGCTTATTAAAATCGGAGGGGATCTGCAGTGACATCAGAACAAATTCCAAATCGCGTATTACTGTTTGACGGTGTGTGCAATTTATGCAACGGGGCCGTTCAATTTATCATAAAACGTGATCCAAACGGTTTAATTTCATTTGCATCGCTTCAATCGGAAACAGGACAGAGCCTGCTGAAAAAAAGCGGGCTTCCGACTGAGCATTTTGACAGCTTTGTCTTTATTGAAGACGGCCAGGTTTACACTAAGTCAACTGCAGCCATAAAGGTTTTCAGGCATCTGCGGGGCCCATGGCGGCTCTTTGTCCTGTTTCTTGCAGTGCCGAAACCTGTCAGAGATATGCTCTATTCTTTTATCGCCAAAAACCGCTATAAGTGGTTCGGCAAAAAAAATGAATGTATGCTCCCCTCCCCTTCTATAAAAAATAGATTTTTACCATAAACGAAAAAATGGCTAGCTTACACAGGTAAGCTAGCCATTATGCTATTATAAAGCTTGATAAATATGAACAGAATACCGATAACAAAGGTAAACCAAAACAGCAGTTCCATTAGAATGAATCCGACCAATGACATGATAGAAAGTGTTGAATAAATCCTGTAAACAACGAACACAAAGTAAGCAAGTGTAACAACTGCAAACCAGATCACAATCCAGAAGACATTTTGCAATAGCACAAAGGATACGATCCCGCCGCCTAAATAAATGATAGAGCCCATTCTGATTGTTTTCAGGTTGTTTCCTTCAGGATCATTTGCGAAAAACAGCAGTGACAGCTCAGTCACGGTATTCGCAATTAATTTCAGAGCGGACAGAACCATAAAATATAAAAGCGCAAAAGCCGCAAATAACGCTAGTCTGATTCCTTTCTCTGAGAAGTAATCGAGCATTCCATCGTACATTCCAAATGAAGAAAGCATCTTCAATGCATAGAGTGAGGTTGAAATGGATAAAGACGAACTAAAAAGCAGGATCGCAATCAGCGGAAAGTATCCTGTCAAATAAGTATTTTTCATATAAAAAAGTCCCTTTCTATAATCTACCTCATTTATTATGGAGGACTTAAAACACATTGACAAGATAAATTATTCCATTTTTTCTCCTTTTTACGAATTACGGTCCCAAATCTTCACAAAGCACCATTTTGAGAGTAAAGTAGTACGCAGGAATCATAAAACGTAAGGAAGTTTTATATGAAAAAAACATTAAAACTGCAAACCAGACTCACCATATTTGTCTGTATCGTTGTGTTAATCGCACTGCTCATCACCTTTTTTACCGTTGGTGCCCAAACCTCCAAAAGGATACGTGATCAGGAAAGAGACACAGCGCTCCAAACTGCTGAAATGGTTGCCGACGCACCGATCACTGCTTCCGCTTTGGAGAGCGGAAAAAAACAGAAGGAACTGCTCAGCTATACGCTGGACGTCCAGAAAATTACCGGCACAGAATTTGTCGTCGTTATGGATATGAACGGCATTCGCAGAACCCATCCGGACCGCAGCAAAATCGGAAAAAAGTTCAGCGGCGGGGATGAAGCCGAAGTATTAAAAGGACATGTCCATATCAGCACCGCCTCAGGCACGCTTGGGAAATCGCAGAGAGCGTTTGTGCCTGTCTACGCCAAGAATGGAAAACAAGTCGGAGCCGTTGCGGTCGGCATTACAGTGAATGAAATTGACGAAGTCATCAGCCACAGCTTACGGCCGCTCTATTTTATTATTTGTGTCAGTATATTCGTCGGCGTCATCGGGGCTGTTATCGTCGCACGTACGGTGAAAAATATCATGTACGGACTTGAACCATATGAAATCGCGACACTTCTTCAAGAACGGAGCGCTATGCTTGAATCAACGAAAGAAGGCATACTCGCTGTCGATGAGCACGGCAAAATCAAGCTTGCCAATGCGGAAGCGAAGCGTCTTTTCATTAAAATGGGCATAGAAACAAATCCCGTCGATCAGGATGTCAATGACATCCTGCCAAAAAGCCGCCTGAAAAATGTCATTGAGACCAGAAAACCACTTCAAGACAGAGATGTGCGCATTAACGGATTAGAGCTTGTATTTAATGAAGTGCCCATCCAGCTGAAAGGACAAACCGTCGGAGCGATTGCGACATTCCGGGACAAAACCGAGGTAAAACATTTAGCTGAACAGCTTTCCGGTGTTAAAATGTATGCAAACGCACTGAGAGCGCAGTCTCATGAATTTATGAACAAACTGCATGTGATATTAGGTCTCGTCCAGCTGAAAGAGTATGACGATCTTGGAGATTATATTAAAGATATTGCCATTCAGCAAAAATCAGAAACAAGTGAAATCATAAATGATGTCAAAAGCTCCGTACTGGCCGGTTTTCTGTTGGGAAAACAGAGTTACATACGAGAGCAAGGCGCAAATCTCGATATTGAATGCAGCGGGGTTATTCCAAATGCAGCAGATCCTTCAGTCATTCATGAACTGATTACGATTATCGGAAATCTGATCAACAATGCCTTAGATGCTGTTGCCAATATGCCGAAAAAACAAATCACGATGTCCATGCGATTTCATGACAAAATATTGGACATCGAAATTACCGATACAGGAGCCGGCATGTCTGAAGAAGACCAAGTCAAGGTATTCGAACAAGGCTATTCAACAAAGGGCAAAAACCGGGGATTCGGCCTTTATTTCACCCAGCAAAGCATGGAGAATTTGAAGGGTCAAATGATTATCACCAGCGAAAAAAATGAAGGAACCACATTCAGTCTTCGAATCCCGTACGAACCGAAGGAGGAAAACCATGATTAATGTACTAATAGTTGAAGATGACCCCATGGTGGGTGAATTAAATAAACGATATTTAAGCCAAATAGAAGGCTTTCAGCTGAAAGGAATCGCCTCTTCCTTTCAAAGCGCTCTGCATATTTTAGGCGAGCATCACATCGACCTCATTTTGCTTGATATTTACATGCCGGGTAAAAACGGGCTTGAGCTGCTGACGGAATTAAGAGCGCAAAATGAAGCGGTTGACGTGATTGTCATCTCTGCGGCAAGCGAGCTGGACGTCATCAAAAAAACACTTCGTTACGGAGCTGTGGATTACTTAATCAAACCGTTTGAATTTGAACGTTTTCAGACTGCCCTTTCTGATTACAGACGAAAACAAAAAGTCTATTCCACCCACCGAAACATGAGCCAAAAAGAATTGGACGCGGAACTGTTTCATAAGAAGGAAGCGACAGAAAAAGTGCATCTGCCAAAAGGGCTGACAAAAAGCACGCTGAAGCTGATTTGGTCCAGCATACAATCCTTTGAAAACGAATCCTTTACGACAGAAGACCTGGCGAATCATACTGAAATATCTCAAGTATCCATCCGAAAATACTTAAAATTTCTTGAGGATATACAGGTTCTGAATGTCGAAATGGCGTACGGAACGATCGGGAGACCGGTGTTTCAGTACAATGTCAATACAGGCAACCTTAACGGAATTAAGCAATATTTATAAAAAAACGCACTGTTCATATCGAGCAGTGCGTTTTTCTCTGTCACATCTTTTGCCAAGCTGCTTGAACCTTTCGCCAATAAGCTATACAAAAATAATAAAGGGCTTTTCGGCATATTTGAAATACAATTCTAAAAATACATATATTTTAAAAAATTATGCGTAATTCTATTTATTTCTTGTATGTAAAATGATAAATTATGATTGGTTAGTTGATCCCTAGACTAAGTCATAAGTCACACTTCAGAAAGAGATGTCACGGTTTTCCGCCCGGAACACCTTCCGCATCCTTCTCTTCCCCGCCTTTCGAAGGAAACACCCACATCACACTTACTAAGGGAAGATCAGAACTGTCTCAGCTCATTCTAATTGTTATTATCTGAAAATTTTATCGATTCTAAGAATTGAGTGAGGCATCCATCCCATGACTGACCGGATCAGCTCAGGCCAAATTTTTCTGGGGGGTTATATCTTGAAGAAACGCAAAATCGGATTGGCGATGTCACTTGTCATCGCAGCGGGCACCATTTTAGGAGCGTGCGGAAACAGCGAAAAAAGCAGCGGTAACAGTGAGGGCAAAAACAAATTCAGTGTGGCGATGGTTACCGACATTGGCGGGGTGGATGACAAATCTTTTAACCAATCAGCATGGGAAGGCATCCAAGCCTTCGGTAAAGATAATGGTCTGGAAAAAGGGAAAAACGGATACGACTACCTGCAATCTAAATCAGATGCAGATTATACAACAAACTTAAATAAATTAGCGCGTGAGCATTTTGACTTGATCTATGGCGTCGGCTATTTGATGGAAGATTCAATCAGTGAAATCGCCGATCAGCGCAAAAATACAAACTTTGCGATTATTGACGCAGTCGTCGATAAAGACAACGTCGCAAGCATTACGTTTAAAGAGCAGGAAGGGTCATTTCTTGTCGGAGTAGCCGCAGCCTTAACAAGCAAATCAGGAAAAATCGGATTTGTGGGCGGCATGGAATCCGAGTTAATCAAAAAATTCGAAGTCGGCTTCCGTGCAGGGGTTCAGGCCGTAAAACCTGACGCAACTGTCCAGGTGAAGTATGCGGGCGGATTCGATAAAGCGGACGTTGGAAAAGCAACCGCCGAGAGCATGTATAAGTCAGGCGTTGATGTGATTTACCACTCCGCAGGCGCCACCGGCACAGGTGTCTTTACAGAAGCCAAGAACCTGAAAAAAGAAGACCCGAAGCGTGATGTTTGGGTGATAGGAGTCGATAAAGATCAATACGCAGAAGGCCAAGTAGAAGGAACAGACGATAACGTCACCCTTACTTCCATGGTCAAAAAGGTTGATACAGCAGTTGAAGATTTAACGAAGAAAGCAAGCGAAGGCAAATTCCCCGGCGGAGAAACGCTTACATACGGGCTTGATCAAGACGGAGTCGGCATTTCTTCCTCTAAACAAAACCTATCGGATGATGTAATCAAAGCGGTTGATGATTGGAAGAAAAAAATTATCGACGGACTAGAAGTGCCGGGAACAGAGAAAGAGCTGAAAAATTTCAAAGCTGAATAAGAATCGCGGGGATAAGGAGAAGAGCCCTTATCCCTTGTTTTTCTTTCAGAGCAAAGCTGCACATTTCCTTGCGGCTTTTCTATTGCCAGTCTCTAATTTAATAGCATGAAAAAAAGGAGCGGTCAATTCTGTGGAATATGTCATTGAAATGCTCAATATACGCAAGGAGTTTCCCGGTATCGTCGCAAATGACAACATTAATCTTCAGGTCAAAAAAGGCGAAATCCACGCGCTGCTCGGTGAAAACGGAGCGGGCAAATCAACTTTGATGAACGTCCTGTTCGGGCTGTATCAGCCAGAAAAGGGAGAAATTCGGGTCCGCGGTGAGAAGGTGCACATCAACAGCCCGAACAAAGCGAATGATCTCGGAATCGGCATGGTGCATCAGCATTTTATGCTTGTCGATACATTTACAGTTGCTGAAAATATTATTCTCGGGAAGGAGCCGAACAAGCTCGGGCGGATTGACCGAAAACGGGCTGTCCGAGAGGTTCAGGACATTTCCGACCGATACGGACTTCAAATTAATCCCGAGGCAAAGGTAGCAGACATATCCGTCGGCATGCAGCAGCGTGCAGAAATATTAAAAACCCTCTACCGCGGGGCTGACATCCTGATTTTTGATGAACCGACAGCTGTGTTGACGCCTCATGAAATCAAAGAGCTCATTCAAATCATGAAGAACCTCGTCAATGAGGGAAAATCAATTATTTTAATCACCCATAAACTGAAAGAAATCATGGAGGTTTGTGACCGCGTTACCATTATCCGCAAAGGAAAAGGCATCAAAACACTGGATGTCCGGGATACACATCAAGACGAGCTCGCCAGTCTGATGGTCGGCCGCGAGGTATCGTTCAAAACAGAAAAAAAAGCGGCTCAGCCGGGATCAGCAGTGCTGTCGATTGACAGAATCACCGTAAAAGATACTCGCGGAGTAGAAGCTGTAAAGGATTTGTCGCTCTCTGTCAATGCCGGAGAAATTGTCGGCATAGCCGGCGTTGACGGAAACGGACAGTCAGAGCTGATTGAAGCGATTACAGGACTCCGAAAAACGGAGTCTGGAACCATTTCCCTAAACGGAAAACAGATACAAAACCTGACGCCGAGAAACGTAACGGAGTCAGGAATCGGGCATATTCCGCAGGACCGCCACAAACACGGTCTCGTCCTGGATTTTCCAATCGGTGAAAATATCGTGCTCCAAAGCTATTACAAAAAGCCTTATTCAGCATTCGGTGTTTTACATAAAGGCGAAATGTATAAGAAAGCCCGCAGCGTGATCAGCGAGTACGATGTCAGAACCCCAGATGAATATACTCACGCGCGGGCATTGTCAGGCGGAAACCAGCAAAAAGCAATTATCGGAAGGGAAATTGACCGAAATCCTGACTTGTTAATCGCAGCCCAGCCGACTCGCGGCCTTGATGTTGGAGCGATTGAATTTGTCCATAAAAAACTCATTGAACAGCGTGATGCCGGAAAAGCCGTTCTTCTTTTATCGTTTGAGCTTGATGAAATCATGAATCTCAGTGACAGAATCGCCGTCATTTTTGAAGGCAGCATTATATCCAGCGTTAATCCGCTGGATACAACTGAGCAAGAGCTCGGCCTCTTGATGGCGGGAAGCACGCAAAGGGAAGCGGGGAAAGCAAATGGCTAAACGACTCTCTCATTTACTCGTGCCGCTCATTGCGATCATGCTCGGCTTGCTGGCCGGCGCACTTATTATGCTTGCGAGCGGATACAGTGTGATCAGCGGCTATTCCGCTTTATGGAATGGGATATTTGGAGAAATCTATTACATCGGGGAAACCGTCCGGCAGATTACACCTTATATTTTATCCGGATTAGCTGTTGCTTTCGCATTCCGAACCGGACTGTTCAATATCGGGGTAGAGGGACAGCTGCTAGTGGGCTGGACAGCTGCCGTTTGGGTCGGAACGGCGTTTGACGGACCTGCTTATATTCATATGCCGCTTGCACTGCTCACAGCGGCTGCAGCAGGCGGTTTATGGGGATTTATTCCCGGCTTTTTAAAAGCACGGTTCTATGTTCACGAGGTCATTGTCACTATTATGATGAATTATATCGCACTGCATATGACCAATTATTTGATTTCAAAAGTCATGACAGACAATCAGGATAAGACGGAAAAAATTCACGAATCCGCCTCACTTCGCTCGCCGTTTCTTGAGCAGATTACGGATTATTCAAGGCTTCACTGGGGGATCGTCATCGCCCTTCTCGCAGCTGTTGTTATGTGGTTTATGATTACCAAAACAACGAAAGGCTTTGAGCTTCGGGCAGTCGGATTCAATCAGCACGCGTCTCAGTACGCCGGTATGAGCGTGCGGAAGAATATTATGACCTCCATGCTCATTTCAGGAGCTTTTGCAGGCCTTGCAGGTGCCATGGAAGGTCTGGGAACGTTTGAATACGCAGCTGTCAAAGGCGCATTTACCGGCGTCGGCTTTGACGGTATTGCTGTCGCTCTCCTGGGTGGGAACACTGCAGCCGGTGTTGTGCTTGCGGCAGCTTTGCTTGGCGGCCTCAAAATCGGAGCGTTAAATATGCCAATTGAATCAGGCGTACCTTCTGAGGTTGTCGATATTGTGATTGCCATTATCATTCTGTTTGTTGCTTCAAGCTATGCCATTCGTTTTGTCGCGAATAAGTTGAAGAAAAAGGGGGCGAACTAAGTGGACGTTCTGCAGATTTTATCAATCATTGTCCCGGCCACACTCGTATACGCTGCCCCGCTTATTTTAACTGCTCTCGGCGGCGTATTTTCCGAGAGATCAGGCGTTGTCAATATCGGTCTCGAAGGCCTCATGATTATCGGAGCATTCACCAGTGTTTTATTCAATTTATTTTTAGGCCCTGAATTGGGAGCCGCGGCGCCATAGCTCTCACTCGTTGCCGCCATGGCAGCCGGCGCGCTGTTTTCACTGATTCACGCGGCAGCGGCGATATCGTTTCGCGCAGATCAGACAGTCAGCGGCGTCGCCATTAATATGCTGGCGCTTGGGGCTACTTTATTTATCGTAAAGCTGATTTACGGAAAAGCGCAAACAGACAAAATTCCCGAGCCTTTTTATAAAACGAGTATTCCCGGCTTGAGCGACATCCCTGTATTGGGAAAAATCTTCTTTTCAGATGTCTATTATACGTCTATTCTCGCAATTGTCCTGGCCTTTATTTCGTGGTTTATCTTGTTTAAAACGCCGTTCGGCCTCCGTATTCGTTCCGTCGGAGAACATCCGATGGCGGCCGATACTATGGGGATCAATGTCTACAAAATGCGCTATATCGGCGTGATGATCAGCGGATTGTTCGGCGGCCTCGGGGGCGGCGTATATGCGTCAACCATTGCGCTCGACTTTACGCATTCTACCATTTCCGGGCAAGGGTTTATCGCACTCGCGGCACTTGTATTCGGAAAATGGCATCCGATCGGCGCACTCGGCGCCGCCCTGTTTTTCGGATTCGCCCAAAGCTTAAGCATCATCGGCTCTCTGCTCCCTCTTTTTAAGGACATACCGAATGTATATATGCTGATTGCCCCTTACGTATTAACCATTCTGGCCTTAACCGGCTTTATCGGACGCGCAGATGCGCCAAAAGCAAACGGTGTGCCTTATATCAAAGGAAAACGGTAAGCATATCTCCCTGGGAAGCGGCTTCTCAGGGATTTTTTCTGATCCAAAATACCCTCTTAATTTAATTGTTTATTAATTATTTAACTTAAAAAAATATCCTTTGTTAGCGCTTTCTTGTAGACTGTAACAAACAATACATGGGGGTGTACGACAATGGGAGCAATTCACAAAACAGAGGAAGTTTTACCTGAGCACAAAGACACACAGGAGAAAAGCCTGTTTAAAAAAATATGGACCTGGGAAATCGGCGTGATTCCTCTCCCATTATATACAGCATTAGCTGTCATTATTATTCTTTCGGCTTATTACAACGAGCTGCCCGCAAACATGCTGGGCGGGTTTGCCATCATTATGATTTTAGGTGTCTTTCTTGGCGATATCGGCCAGCGGATCCCGATTTTGAAGGATATTGGCGGTCCTGCTATTCTATCTTTGTTTGTGCCATCTTTTTTAGTTTTTTATAATGTGTTGAATCCATCATCAATAGATGCTGTTACCAATTTAATGAAAACATCTAACTTTCTTTATTTCTATATCGCTTGTCTTGTTGTAGGAAGCATTCTTGGAATGAACAGAACTGTTTTAATACAGGGATTCATCAGAATGTTCGTTCCTTTAGTAGCGGGCACAATTGCGGCGGTTGCGGCTGGCGTGCTCGTCGGATTCATCTTCGGCTACAGTGCCTATGATTCCTTTTTCTTTGTTGTTGTGCCGATTATTGCCGGGGGAATAGGTGAAGGAATTTTGCCTCTCTCCATTGCTTATTCGCAAATATTGGGGTCTTCCGCTGATGTGTATGTGTCGCAGCTGGTTCCTGCCGCTATCATTGGAAACGTTTTCGCTATTATCTGTGCCGCTTTAATGAAAAAACTGGGCGAAAAACGTCCTGATCTAAACGGCAATGGGCGTCTCGTTAAATCTAAGAAAGCAAACGATATTTTCAATCAAAAAGAGGCTGAAGCTAAAATTGACTTTAAACTGATGGGAGCCGGAGTACTGCTCGCCTGTACGTTCTTTATTTTCGGCGGTTTACTGGAGAAATTTATCTTCATCCCAGGCGCTATTTTAATGATTATTTCAGCAGCCGCAATCAAATATGCAAATATCCTTCCGAAAAAAATGGAGGAAGGCGCGTATCAGCTTTATAAGTTTATTTCATCAAGCTTTACATGGCCGCTTATGGTAGGCCTCGGGATTCTCTTTATCCCTTTAGATGACGTGGCATCTGTGATTTCTATACCGTTTGTCATCATTTGTATTTCAGTTGTCGTTGCCATGATTTCTTCCGGATATTTTGTAGGCAAACTGATGAACATGTACCCTGTTGAATCCGCAATCGTGACCTGCTGTCACAGCGGTCTCGGCGGAACGGGAGATGTCGCCATTTTGTCCGCTTCAGGAAGAATGGACCTTATGCCATTCGCCCAAATTTCTACCCGCCTCGGCGGAGCAGGAACTGTCATTTGCGCGACAATTTTACTTCGCTTTTTCACTTCATAATCAGAAAAAGAGTTCCGTTTTAGACGGAACTCTTTTTTATTTGTTCACAATCCGCATATACTCTCTGGACCCAAACGGCCTATCCTTAGATTCCGCCTCACTCATGTTAGTTGACAGGTGGTGCTCCAATAAATACAGTTCCCAATCCTCATTGTCTGCCACACGGGCACGGCCGTCATACTGATTCAGCATGAATGCCCCTGCAAATATCGAGCAGAATAAACCTGAGCACATAAGGACCTTTCTCTTCACATGATCAGCTCCTTACATACAGCTTGATCAGGAGCAATTTTAAATATACAAATGATCTGATTTTTGTTAAACTTATTTCGAGGTCAAAAGAACTCGTAAAATTCAATCGCGGAAGGTTGAAGCATGGCGGCTTCCAAAAAAGTGCGATATAATTTGGACTGGGTCGTTTGACCGTATATTCTAATTATTTATACATAGAACAGGTTTCAATTAGAGAAAAGGAGGTCTTGTCTTTGCAGCTCTTACATTTTGCTATTTTATCGCCTTTTGTATTTGCTTTTATCATTCCCTTTCTGGCAAAATACGCAAAAAGAGTGCATACGGGCTGGTTTGTTCTAATCCTGCCCGTCTTGCTGTTTATATACTTTCTTCCAATGATCAGAATGACTCAATCGGGAGAAACATTACGATCGGTATTGGAGTGGATTCCTTCATTAGGCATTAACTTTACCGTTTATGTAGACGGTCTCGGACTGCTATTCGCCTTATTGATAACAGGGATCGGCTCGTTGGTCACTCTTTACAGTATCTTTTATTTATCGAAAGAAAAAGAACAGCTTGGGCCTTTTTATGTCTATTTATTAATGTTCATGGGCGCCATGCTCGGTGTTGTTCTTGTTGACAACATCATGGTTCTCTACATGTTTTGGGAGCTTACCAGCCTTTCGTCCTTTTTGCTGATTGGATATTGGTACAAGCGTGAAAAATCTCGCTACGGCGCAGCAAAATCGCTCTTGATTACGGTAAGCGGCGGACTGTGTATGCTGGGAGGATTCATTCTCCTTTATCTGATCACAGATTCATTCAGTATCAGAGAAATGATCAATCAGGTTCAGTTGATTGCCGGCCATGATTTATTTATTCCGGCGATGATTTTGATTTTACTAGGCGCATTTACAAAGTCCGCCCAGTTTCCTTTTTACATTTGGCTGCCTGATGCCATGGAAGCGCCGACGCCTGTCAGCGCGTATCTCCATTCAGCCACGATGGTCAAAGCGGGAATTTATGTGATTGCACGATTCAGTCCGATTTTCGCCTTTTCAGCTCAGTGGTTTTGGATTGTTTCTCTCGTCGGGATTTTTACCATGGTTTGGGGTTCATTCCATGCCGTCAAACAAACCGACTTAAAATCCATTTTGGCGTTTTCAACGGTCAGCCAGCTCGGCATGATCATCTCGATGCTTGGTGTCAGTGCTGCAGCCCTGCATTACGGCCATACAGAGTATTACACAGTTGCCGCCATGGCTGCCATTTTCCATCTCATCAATCATGCTACCTTTAAAGGAAGCTTGTTTATGGCAGTCGGCATCATTGATCATGAAACAGGCACGCGGGATGTCAGAAAACTCGGCGGACTGATGGCGATTATGCCGATTACATTTACGATCTCCTTGATCGGCACATTCTCAATGGCTGGTCTCCCGCCGTTTAACGGATTTTTGAGTAAAGAAATGTTTTTCACCAGCATGCTTCGTGTGACACATGTCGATTTGTTCAACGTCCAGACGTGGGGAGCGCTGTTCCCTGTCCTCGCTTGGGCAGGAAGTGTGTTTACATTTATCTACAGCATGAAACTGCTGTTTAAAACATTTAAAGGCAATTACCAGCCTGAAAAACTCGAAAAACAGGCTCATGAAGCGCCGATTGGAATGCTCGTATCACCTGTCATTCTTGTTGCGCTCGCTGTCAGTCTCTTCTTTTTCCCGAATATATTGTCCTACAGCTTGATAGAGCCTGCGATGAATTCGATCTATCCGACACTGCTGGACAGCCATGAGAAGTTTCATGTTCATATTTCGCAGTGGCATGGGTTTACAGCCGAAGTCCTGATGACACTGGGCATTATCGTTGTCGGTACGATCGGTTACTTGACGATGAATAGGTGGAAAGCGATCTATAAGCTATTTCCATCGAAACTCACGCTCAATCGGTTATATGAGAAGCTCCTGACCATCATGGAAAAAGGCTCTTATCGAGTGACAAAACAATATATGACCGGATTTTTACGGGATTATCTTCTGTATATCTTCGCTGGATTTATCATTCTGATGAGCGGGGCTCTCGTTTTGAAAGGCGGATTTTCCTTTACAACTGAGGGTATGGCGAAAATCGGCATATTCGAAATGATTCTGACACTTGTGATGATCAGCGCGACAGCGGCGACTGTATTTGCCAGATCCAGACTGACGGCGATTATTTCACTTGGTGTTGTCGGTTATACACTTGCATTGTTTTTTGTTATTTTCAGAGCGCCCGATTTGGCTTTGACCCAGCTGGTCATTGAGACGATTTCCGTCGCCCTGTTTCTGCTTTGTTTCTATCATTTGCCGAAACTGCGGCTGAAAAAGAAAACGAGAACGTTCCGAATGACAAACTTTATCATCGCTTTAGGAGTCGGCATGATTGTCACCCTGCTCGGTATCGCATCCTCAAGCCAGCGGACAAAAGACAGTATCGCCTCCTACTTTACAAAGCACAGCCATGATCTAGGCGGAGGAGATAATGTCGTCAATGTCATTCTCGTTGATTTCAGGGGTTTTGATACAATGTTTGAAATTACGGTATTAACGATTGCCGCTCTCGGCATCTTCAGCATGATTAAAACAAAAGTAAAAGAGGAGGGGAAAAGCGGTGAATGAACAAAAAACAAATGACCTTATTTTGCAGACCGTTACAAAGCTTGTATCCTTTATCATTTTGCTTTTCTCTTTCTATTTATTTTTATCAGGCCATAACGCGCCTGGAGGAGGGTTTGTCGGCGGGCTGATCACATCCTCTTCCATTGTTTTGCTGCTGCTGGCTTATGATTTAAAAACCGTGCGTTCCATTTTGCCCGTTAATTTCATTTACGTCGCGGGAGCCGGTCTTCTGCTCGCTGTCTTAACAGGAGTTGGCTCCTTTGTCTTCGGGGCGCCCTTCTTAACCCACACATTCGGTTACTTTCATCTGCCGATTTTAGGGAAAACGGAGCTTGCCACGGCGACGCTTTTTGATCTAGGCGTTTATCTAGTAGTCGTAGGCATTACGATGACCATTATTCAAACGATTGGAGAGGAAGAATAATGGAAATCTTAATGGCTGTTACGGCCGGTATTATATTTATGGCTGCTACCTATTTGCTGCTGTCTAAAAGCCTGCTTCGGGTCATTATCGGAACAGCGCTGTTAAGCCACGGCGTTCATTTAATGCTTTTAACTATGGGAGGATTAAAAAAAGGCGCCGCTCCGATTTTGAGCGAGCATGCCAAGTCATTTGTCGATCCGCTTCCGCAAGCCCTGATTTTGACCGCTATTGTCATTTCTTTTGGGGTTACATCCTTCATCCTCGTCATGGCGTTTCGGGCCTATCAGGAATTGAAATCGGACAATATGGATCAAATGAGGGGAAATGATCAACATGAATAATTTTGTTATATTGCCAATCCTGATCCCGCTCTTGTCGGCCATTCTGCTGATTTTCATGAACAAACACATCATGCTCATGCGGATCTTCAGCACTGCTGCATCCGCACTCGGGATTATGATCAGCGTTTTACTCGTACAGACCATTTTTACAAACGGCATTCAGACACTGAATTTGGGCGGCTGGAAAGCCCCCTACGGAATTGTGCTTGTTGCAGATCAATTTGCCAGCCTGCTCGTTCTCACAACGGCAGTTATCGGCTTATTGGTTGTGCTTTATTCCTTCCGTTCTATCGGTGAGAAACGGGAAAAAGCCTTTTATTACTCCGGCGTGCAGTTTTTGCTGGCCGGGGTAAGCGGAGCGTTTTTAACAGGCGATTTATTTAATATGTACGTATTTTTCGAGCTTCTGCTTATCGCTTCTTATATGCTGATTGTATTAGGCGGCACAAAAATTCAGCTGCGGGAATCGATTAAATACATTGTGTTTAATATCGTGTCATCAGCATTGTTTGTCATCGGCGTAGGCTTTTTATACGCTGTGACCGGTACCTTAAACATGGCGGATTTAAGTGTGAGAATCAGCGAATCCGGCCAAACTGGGCTGATTACTGTAATCGGCGTCCTGTTACTCATCGTGTTTGGTATGAAGGGCGGGATCTTCCCTCTCTACTTTTGGCTTCCCGGCTCTTATTACGCTCCTCCGGCAGCCATCTCCGCATTGTTCGGCGCATTGCTGACAAAGGTCGGATTATATGCGATCACAAGAGTGTTCACACTGATTTTCATTCACGATACAGCGTTTACCCACCAGCTGATGATATGGCTCGCGGCTCTCACTGTCATCTTCGGTGTCATCGGTTCACTTGCCTATCAAAATGTCATGAAAATCGTGATCTATAACATTATTACCGCTGTCGGCGTTATTTTGTTCGGTGTTGCAGTTCATACGCCTGCATCCATTCAAGGTGCGATTTACTATCTGATTCACGACATGCTGATTAAAGGCGCATTATTTATGCTGGCAGGCACGCTGATTGCTTTGACTGGAACAGCAAGCCTTCAACGAATGGGCGGGCTGATCAAGCGATACCCCATTCTTGGATGGATGTTCTTCATTTCGGCTATATCTCTTGCCGGCATCCCGCCTCTCAGCGGATTTGTAGGCAAATTTAAAATTGCGGAAGGCGGCTTCGCTGAGGGTGAATTTACGATTTCCATGCTGATCCTGCTTTCAAGCCTGCTCGTCCTGTATTCCGTGTTGAGGATCTTTATTCATGCGTTTTGGGGCGAAGAAAAAGAAACACCAAAGCAAAATCTTAGAACAGCTAAAGGACTTCTATATCCGGCAGCTATTTTTCTCTTCCTGTCTCTTCTCTTCGGATTGGGTACAGGATGGGTGTCACCGTACGTTGATCAAGCGGCCGAGACTTTGCTGAATCCGGAAAAATATATTGAAGCTGTTTTGAAGGAGTAGATCGCATGGCATTTCAAATTTTATTAAATGTGTTTCTTGCTTTTTGCTGGATGTTCCTGAGCAATGATGGAAGCGCCGCCGGATTCATTACAGGCTTTATCCTGGGAATGATCTCCCTCTTTTTCTTCCGGCGCTTCCTTGCTCATCCGTTTTATCTCTGGAAAATGTTTTCGATTATCAAACTTTTTTTGATCTTTATAAGGGAATTATACCTTGCCAACGTCAGTGTGCTGAAAACAGTCCTATCGCCAAAACTGGATATCAAACCAGGCATATTCGCATTTAAAACAGAACTGACAACGGATTGGGAAATTACCCTGCTTTCACTTCTTATTACATTAACACCGGGAACATTGGTAATGGATATTTCCGATGACCGGACCATTCTCTATATTCACGCGATGGATATTGAGGATGCGGAAAAAGCGATTTTTGATATTCGTGAGTCATTTGAAAAAGCCATACAGGAGGTGAGCCGCTGATGTTTACGTTAATCCTTCAAATCGCGCTCGGCATTATGGCGGTGTCCACCCTGTTGTATGTCGTTCGCGTCATCAAAGGGCCGACTGTTCCTGACCGCGTTGTGGCTCTGGATGCAATCGGCATTAATCTGATAGCGATGACAGCGCTTGTCTCCATCCTGCTGAATACGAGTATTTTTCTTGATATCATATTATTGCTGGGTATTTTGTCTTTTATCGGAACCATTGCGTTTTCTAAATTCTTAGAGAAAGGAGAGATTATCGAAAATGATCGTGATCGCTAAAATAGCAGTGGCAATATTGATCCTAATGGGGGCGCTAATTTGTCTTGTGGCTTCCTTCGGGACGCTTCGCCTTCCCGATATGTACACACGCTCTCACGCTGCTTCTAAAGGCTCAACGTTAGGCGTCAATATGATTCTGCTCGGTGTCTTCTTCTTTTTGTGGTTTATAACAGGAGAGATATCGGCAAAAATTCTGCTCGGGATTTTCTTTATCTTTATTACGTCGCCGGTCGGGGGACACTTGATCTGCCGAGCTGCGTACAACTCTGGCGTCAAGCTGGATGAAAGAAGTGTACAGGATGACTATAACGGAATCAGAAACTTTGTGATTAAACGAAAAGAGGATTCTTACCTATAAAAATGAGCAGCCGGACAGGCAGAGTTCCGGCTGTTTTTTTATTTTGTGATGACAGCCAGCGTGCATCTGGATATACAGATCAGCCTTTCTTGCTCGTCATAAATGTGAACCTGATACACAATGGTCGTTCTGCCTTTATGAACGGGCTCGGCTACGGCCTTTACCGTTCCTTCCTTGACAGATTTCAGATGATTGGCGTTGATCTCCAAACCGACACATACTTGTGTACTAGAATCGATTAGATGCTGCGCACCCACGCTCGCCGCAGTTTCCGCAAGAGCCACTGAAGCGCCTCCATGCAAATAACCAAAGGGCTGGACTGTCCGGTGATCCACCGGCATCACTGCCACGCAGCGTTCCGCTGTGCTTTCTACAATTTCTATTCCCAGCGCGCCAAGCAATGTATGTTTCATATCCATAGTTTACACTCCCTTATTTAAAGCACACCGTCTGATTTTGCAATCAACACCGCTTCCGTCCGGGAACCGACATTAAGCTTGTTGAAAATCGACGTCAGGCTGTATTCAATGGACCGCTTGCTTAAATGAAGCGCATCTGCAATTTCTTGGTTGGTAAAACCTTTTTCAACTTCTTGAAGAATCAGGCATTCTCTTGGTGTGAGCACATCTTGTTCTTTTTGAGAGGAAGGGGGCCGGCTTTGTTTTTTGCTGAGTCATCAGCTGTTTAAAGTAAGTGAAATCGACTAAAATTTCTCCGTTGAGCACGTGATATATGTATTGGGTGATCTTTTCCTTTGATTCGGTTTTGCTGATGGCGCCGTGCAGACCCGCACGAATCGCTTCCTCAAAATAATCCTCGACCTCATAACCGGTATATACGATAATTTTACAATGAGGATTCTCTTGTAAAATCTGTTTAGAAAGCTCCATCCCATTGACATCGCCGCCTAAGTTCAAATCCATTAAAATGAGATCATATGATGAGAAATCATGCTGGCGTATGAACTGTTCGCTGGGTTCAGGACTGAGACAATCAACAGACAAATTCGAATCCGTTTCCAAAATTGTCTTGGTGCCTTCCATGACAGCCGGATGGTCATCAATCACTAGTATCTTTTTCATGTTTTCCTCCCTTTTACTCACTCATTTCCATTTTATAAAAAAGACTTGGCTTATGCCAAGTCGTTTCCGTTATAAAACCATTACAATTCCATTTCAATATCGGCCTTAAAGCCCTTTCCTTCACTTGTTTCGATTCGGAGGCGTCCATCTAAAGCCCTGACTCGCTCCTTAATGCCAGAAAGACCCATACTCATGGAATGTTCGTTGGTTTTCTCTTGATCAAATCCCACACCATCGTCCTCATAATGAAGAACAATTTTGTTTTGAATGCTGATCAGCATAATAAGCACTTCCGTCGCCTGAGAGTGTTTCACTGCATTCGATAAAAACTCTTGAATGATCCGGTACAAATTCAGCTGCGAATCCAAATCAAGCGACGCCGTAAATCTGCCGGTATTTAAGCGAATATGAAACGGAACCCGCTCCTGCTGCTGCGCCACCAGCTTGGACAGCGCCTTCACCAGTCCCAAATCATACAAAAGCTGCGGCCGCAATTCATGACACGTCTCCCTCGTCATCGAAATTACATCAGACATCTGCTCATTCATCTGCACGAGCTTGTCCTGCACCTCTTCACGGCATGGATCATCATCCTTCTTAAAATCAGCCAAAAACAGCTCACACTGCCGCTTTAATGAAATCAAATCCTGAAGAACTGAATCGTGGAGATCGCGGGCGAGATCGGAACGTTGTTTTTCTTCGATGGTAAACATCAGCTTTTTGAGCCAGACCGGGTTTGTCTCCTGTTTCTTTAAATCTTCGAGATGATTCATAAGTTCTTCGATTTTAAGCACGTTCTCCATCGTAATGCTTGTGTAGAATGATAAGGTTTTTAACCAAGAAATCTCATCCCAAGTCAGCTTGGGAGTATTCATGAATGATAAACATAAAACAATGTATGATTTACTGCCCCGTTCCCCTATTTTCATAAAAAAACCTTTATCCACCTGAACTATTTTGCCGATTTCTCTGGTCGTTTCGGCTAATTGATGAGAATACGGCTCCCATAATTTTTTCTCATTATCATTAAAAAAGTATCTTACATTTAAGTCTCCTTCGACTTCTAAAACACATACTTTACTAATCATCAAAACTTCAAGAAGAGTAGATTCAAGTTCAGTGAATACTTGTTTTAACGATGAAGCTCCTTTAATTATTTGAGTAAACTTGAATATACTATCCTGATAATTATGTTTTTCAGAAAAACGCTTTAAACGGAAACGAAAATCTAAGAGCTCTTTGGAATAAAACACAGCCAGCATAATAATATACGTAAGCAAAGTTAGTTTAAACGTATAAAATTCTGAATTTGGCTCTTGTACAAGGTCATAAATTGTAATAATAAGCAGAGTAGGAGTGACAGCTAAAAGACTATAATATTTCAACCGCCCGATGATAAAATCAATTTCATAGATTTTATTAGTCATAAATTGATAAACTAAAGAAAACGGAATTAATAAAAGAAAAGGCGCAACCAAAAAAGAAGAAACATAATAGTCATCAAAAATAATGTAAGGTGCCACAAACAAGAATACAAATGGTGAGAAAGCAAAAATATTAATCAAAAGAAAAGTCTTAAGAATATTTGCTTGCTCTGTTTTTTTGTGCTTTATTAAGCCTACAGCAATGAAAAATAAAGCTATTAAATAAAGAAGAGATATTGAAACTAAATTAACCTTTCCCAAAACTCCTCTATCAAAGCAATTTCTAAACAACTCTAATATTATATTAATAACAGGGACTGTATATAAAACAACAAAAATTTTCCCATTAAAAATCTTGTATCCAAATTCCTTAATATATTGGTAGATAAACAAGAGATAATTTACAGGTACGGATATTAAAGTTATAACATTTACATATCGACTTATTAGATCTCCTTTTGACGAACCTCCCGCACTTACATATGCCATACCAGTAGTGAGTAAAAAGATGTTCAATATAAAAGCTGAAACTAAATTTTTTTCCTTATTAATTTTTAAAATAAGGATAATACAACTAAGGCATACGAAGAAGAAAATAACAGGTATTAAATAAACAAATAAGTTGTCTTCACTTATTAAACTTAAGTTTTTGATTTCAACTATTTCACCAGATCTTATAACTGTCATAGATCTAACGTTTTTTAATGTATTCTGTTTTAAATCTTTTGGTTCAACATTCTGATTCTGATTAATTTTAATTACAATGTCGCCTTTTTTGACACCTGCATAATAAGCCATTGTGTAATCTGACACTCTGGTAATTTCTATTTGACCTTTGTTATTAACATTTGCGGTGGCTCCTACAAATAGATTATTTACATTAATATAAGTTAAATAGAAAATATAAGACATGCTGAGTAAAATTAATATAATGGAATACGTATTTTTAGATAATTTCATATTCTCTCCTGTTTCAATACGGTTTCCAGTATATTTCGTCTTTAGAACTCATTGAGATCAATTGATCAAATCCAAGCAGTACTCCTTTCACCTCTTCTTTATCTAAACCTATAATACTGACTTCTTCTCTCATCAATTTTTGAACAATTTCGGGATTACGAACTAAATAATTTACTATTTCCTGCATTTTCATCCACCCTCTTATCACAAATTTTGTTAATTAAATAGTTTTTGTTTTCTAAAGTTAAATTTGACTTTTTGAGTCCATTTTCAACTTTCAAATTATATATATTAATCATTACTGACATATAATGTATAACTCCAGATTCCAAGAGAAGTTGTTTTAATTCCGACTGCCGAAAGTTATTTCTTAACAATTCAACTGATGCTGTATTGAACTTTTTCTCTAAGAATTGAATTGCCAAGTTTGTCTTTTTGAAAAGAGTATCTATATTATTCATATACATTATTTCAAATAAATCATTTTTTAATTGTGCCGCAATGCCTATATAGAAAGCATACTGTTCTACATCTGGCTGATGATGTTTAGTTGCGAGTACAGCACCCAGCATACTCGCTAAAGCAGTCAACGCTCCTGATTTTTTCTTTATCATTGCAATACATTGTTTTTCAGTTAGTGTATTATCCAGCAAATCAATGTGTTGACCTTCCATGGCTTGGACGATATATTTTAGAGCTGTCTTGAGTAGTAACCCTTCCGTATCTCTAGAGGATATGACTTGGAGAGCTAACGTATAAATCAAGGTTGCAATATTTAAAGATACAGCATGATCAACCTTCATCCATTCTGCATTTGGGCGATCCTTATCTTGTATATCATCAAAAATATCTGCCGCTAAGATAAGGAGTTCAATCCCTGTTCCTAAATCTAATATTTCTTCAAAATCATTCCCTCCAAAAGCCAAGTAATGATCTAAAGCTAGCTCGGCGAATGGAAAGTTATTTTTTGTATCAGCAAAATTTAAAACATATTTACTTAATTCTTTATTCACACCATTTTTTTTAAGAATATGGTTTATTGTAACCTTTACATTTTCTGCTTTTAGAGTTATTTTCTTAGCTATATGAATCCCTCACTTTATTTTACTAAACCCTTTTGTTCAAGGACAGCAGGTTTTTCGTTTTTTAACAATCATATAATACTTTATCCATTTATTGTATGGGTAGAACGAAAAAAAAGACTTGTTTCCAAGTCTTTTTTACGAAATTTTCATTGCGTATGTGAATTTATCGAGCTGATCAATGCTTTTGTTAATGTTTCGTAATGAATCTGTCGTTTCTTTAATATCAAGTTCGAGTCGGAATAACAATTGTTTTACTTCTTCAAGTTTCTTTTCCATCGTTTCCACACTCCTTTTTTTGAAAGATCAATGAATTGTGTATGGTGAACGAGTCCTAGGTATTTGATCTGTTACTAATAGTGTATCTGGTTTCGAGTTATTTTTCACCGAAAAGTATACAAAAAGATCCTGCGTGACACCGCAAATATCAATAGGTCTTTGTGCTTAAAGGAATCACAATGAGAACAGGACTATTTTTCTACGTGTGAAAACGGTGATTTCGGATGGAATTGAGAAAGATTCTTAATTCCTTTGATTTTATTGTATTTAACTGTTTCACCAAGTAAGACTATAGTCCCCCTTGCTGCTTTTTCAAAGTTTAATACGCGATTCTTGGCGTATCGTGACCGACAAACACCGAAAAGACCGCAACGCAAAGTTGTGGCCTTTTCGCTTTGTCATATTCGGCACCTGAGTGATCTATACATATAGACATATCCCCTTTTTGCGAGGTGCTTCCATGAGATATCCTTATCCTTGGCTCTACGTCTATCCGTACGACATACGCCGCCCGCCCGCTCCTGCCGCCAATACAGCGACCTTTATCCGTTCCGCACAGGATGCCGCCGGGCTGCTTGCTGATGCTCAGCTTGTACTTAGGCGCATTGCGGGGTCACAGGAGCTTTCGCGCCGCATCATGACCGCAGCGGAGCAGTCAGATAAACAGACAGTAAAACGTCTGATCAAACAGACAGGCGTCCGGCATGATGTGGATTCGGTCTTTAATCCCGATGGCATATACATCAGCCTAATCAGCACGCAAAGCCGAATCATCGTGGCGTTGCGGTGGTCAGAAGACCGCAATTACTTTTCGCCCATGAGCTTATGACACCACTCCAAGGCTTCCAAATAACAGTCGTACGCTTCTTCCTTGTCCAATTCTTTTGCTAATTCTCCGCAAGTGTCCCAATTGTTGGTTTCGATTAACTTCACAAGCTCAAGCATTTGGTAATAGTCATTTTGATGACCTAATAATGCTTGACCTACTTCATCTATTAAAGGCAATTCTTGAATAATCTCTTCTATTTCTCTGTGCAAAAGGGTGTCTATGAGAGAAAACATCCCGATCAGCATATACGAGGCCGGCTGCGGGCGCGCTGTTTTTCTTGCCAACAGTTCACATAGTTTTGCTCTCATTAAAGAAATTTTTATGATTTCGTGTTTGCTGGAATTCCCTTTTCTGCTTAAATCCTTAAAGGATAAGATGTATATCCACCGTTTGATTTCGTTAAACCCAAGAAGCATGATAGCCTGCTTAATGCTGTCGATCTTTTGGGTTAAGCGGTTATGAGAAGAGTTTAAGAATTTTAAAATTTGATATGACAGTGATAAATCACGTTCTATGTACTCAGTTACACGCTGGATGTTAGGCTGCTCTTTGCTTAATTCGTTGAGCAATTCATAGTAAGAATAAAAATGGGTCGACAGATCATGGCCGCTGATGATACGCGGTTCGCTGAAAAAGTAGCCTTGAAATAACTGAAAGCCATCTTGCACCGCCTGTTCATATTCTTTGCGTGTTTCTACTTTCTCAGCTAAAAAAATCAGGCCGCAACTGCTGTAGGTTTGCAAAATGTTTCGGCGTTCCATTCGGGTGGTTTTAAGAAAATCAATTTTCAATATATCAATATAGCTCATGAGCTTTTCCAATAATTTTTCATTTTTCGGGTTTATCGCGTAAAAATCATCGAGTGCCAGCGTATACCCCATTTTTTTCAGCTCTCTGCACCTTGAGACGAGAGCCGGAGTGATCGGTATATCTTCAAGGATTTCAATCACAAGCTGTTTTGGATTGAAGGAGGTGGGGAGATCCGAAAACATCAGGCTTTCAGTGAAATTGACAAAACAGCGTTTTCCTTCCGTCAGCTTCTCGATTCCGATGTTTAAAAAGCTGTTAATCACCAAATCTGTTGTAGCCTGATCGCCGTCTGCAGCGGAATACACATTCTCTTCGCTCTCTCTATATAAAAGTTCATAAGCGACAACCTGTTCTTTTCGATTAAATATAGGCTGTCTTGCAACAAACACCCTCATTGATTTATCCTCCTTACAAAACACGCGGCTTTCCACCCTAAGTATATCAAATAATTTGACGAAATTTGTCTAAACATGAAAAATATTATTCCCACAAAAAAACTGGCCTCTTCGCGAACGAAAGGCCAGTTTGCTTTATTCTTCGAGCTCTTCTTCAAGTCTGCTTTTCACTTCATGGATCCGCTGCATTTTGTTGCTCCAGCAGTCCTCGCTTAAATCAACCGGGTATTCTTCAGGTTTGCTGATTCTCTTATATTCCTCCCACAGAAGGCTGAGGTTGTCTTGTACGTATTGCTGAATGTCAGAAATCTCAGGGTTCTGGTAGCATAGGATGCCTTTTTCAAAAATCAGCTCGTGAAGATCCTTCGCATAGAAATTCGTGACGAATTTGCTGATGAAGGTATGAACCGGGTGGAACATTCTCAGCCGCTTCTGGTCATTCACCTGCTCGTCATAAAGCGCAATGTAATCACCTTCAGAATGATGATTTAACTGATTAATAATTCGATACACTTTCTTTCTGCCAGGTGTCGTCACTTTGTCAGGGTTGGATGAAATTTTGATCGTGTCGACCATTTCTCCGTCTTCTTCAATGGCGACGAGCTTATAAACTGCACCGAGAGCAGGCTGGTCATAGGCTGTAATCAACTTCGTGCCGACACCCCAGACATCTATGCGTGCTCCCTGAGCCTTTAAATTCATAATGGTATGCTCATCCAAGTCACTCGATGCAATGACTTTCGCGTCTGTAAACCCTGCTTCATCAAGCATTTTCCGGGCTTTTTTTGACAGGTACGCCAAATCGCCGCTATCCAGGCGGATGCCAATGAAGTTGATCCGGTCTCCGAATTCCTTGGCCACTTTAATCGCATTCGGCATGCCTGAACGGAGCGTATCATACGTGTCGACTAAGAAGACGCAATCCTTATGCGTTTCCGCGTATTTTTTGAACGCTGTATATTCATCGCGGTAGGCCTGCACAAGCGCATGTGCATGTGTGCCTGATACCGGGATATTAAAGCGCTTTCCGGCTCTTACATTGCTTGTCGCGCTGAAGCCGCCGATTAAGGCTGCTCTCGCTCCCCACATAGCCGCATCCATTTCATGCGCCCGTCTTGTTCCGAATTCAAGTGCAATTTCGTCGCCAATGACGCCCTTGATGCGCGCCGCTTTTGTCGCGATTAATGTTTGGTAATTCACAATGTTAAGCAAAGCTGTTTCAATAAGCTGCGCTTCTACAAGGGGAGCTTCCACCCTCATAATCGGCTCATTGTTAAAAACCAGCTCTCCTTCTTTCATGGAATAAAGAGAACCTGTAAAAGATAAACCGCTCAAATAATCAATAAAATCTTCATGATAACCAAGCTCATCTCGTAAATAAGTCAGGTCACTATCGGTAAACTTGAAGTTTTCCAGATATTCAATGGCTTTTTCCAAGCCCGCAAAAACCGCATAGCCATTCTCAAACGGAAGCTTTCTGAAAAAAAGCTCAAAAATCGCTTTCTTTTCATGAATGCCGTCTCTCCAGTAAGTTTCCGCCATATTGATTTGATAAAGGTCTGTATGTAATGACAGGCTGTCATCTTTAAAACCGTACTCTAACACTGTTTTTCCCCTTCCTTACTCTGCCACTTGCGCTCCGATGCTGTTTGCAAAATGGGAAAGAGCCCACGTATGCCCCTCCTGATTAAAGCTGGCAACAGTCTGTTTATGCACAACAATCCGGAAACCTTTGTTGTATGCATCAACTGCTGTATGCAAGACACAGATATCTGTGCAGACGCCGGCTAAATGCAGCTCGTCAATCTGCCGCTCTCTGAGTTTCAGCTCTAAATCAGTACCCGCAAAAGCAGAATATCTCGTTTTTTCCATGTAATATACATTATGATCATGTGCATGTTTCTGATATAGAGGCAAAAGCTTTCCGTACAGGTCTTTTCCTTCCGTACCCTTGATATTATGCGGTGGAAACAGACGGGTTTCAGGGTGATATTGATCCCCTTCATTGTGAGAATCTACTGCAAATACGACGTAATCACCGTTTGTGATAAAGTGTTCTGTCAAATTGACGATCGCCTCTTCAATCATTCTGCCGGGCTCCCCGCAGGTCAATTTTCCGTCACTCGCCACAAAATCATTTGTATAATCAATACAAATAAGTGCTTTTTTCATAGCCGGCCTCCCCGCCATCAGTATGAGAACATTATATCTTATCTCCCGTTGTAAGGGAATTGCCATGAATAAAAAGACAAACGGTCCGTTTGTCTCTTAAGATTTCAGCACCGACCGATTAAAAATGTCGTCCTGAATATATATAGATTCATGATTTACCGCACTGTCCGCCGCAATGACAAGGCCTAAAGGCGTCTGAAACTGAAGATCAGATACGACCTTAAAAGGCACTCCATTTCGGTTCGCCATTTTTACATAAGGGGAATAAGACTGATACTGAAGCTCTCCATTGATCAGAAGAGATATATGTTTATTACGTTTAAACGCCTGCTCCGCTTCGTCATATGGTTTGCTTCTGAGCACCTGCCCTTTTGTCAGTGCCAAAAGCACTCTTTCCCGCAATGAGCCTAAAAACAAGTGGCGCTCGTCAGGTTTTGTTTCCAGCGGCCCGTACATTCCTTGCTGTAAATAGAGATCCAGCGTTTCATCACTCAAAAGCTCGTCCTCCCGTCTTGTTTGTCTTCATTATCGCCTGATCCTGCGGGGGCTAAACTTTCAAGGGCTGTTACATTTCCGTTACCCAGTGAATGATTTTTTTTGCCAGCTCACCAGCAGGCTCTTCCTCTGTATGCCGGCGCAAAGAAGCCTCCAGCCGTTCTGGCAGCGATGATTTTTCTTCCTCGTATGAAATTATCGTGCTCCACTCCAGCTGCGGAACGGCTACGAGCGTATGCAGCTCTTTTCTGTTTTCATGCAGATATACATCAGTGATCATTCCTGTTTGTGTGCTGATATTTGCTTTTCTGATTTTCATAACATGACCTCGCTATTTAAAAGACTATCCATATTATACAATAAAAAAGCAACAGCCTCTCTAGAAAAGGCTGTTACCCGTTAAACGAAACGGTATCATCAATGATATCGGCATCGTTAAAATTTGTTTTACTATATTCGTTATTGATCTTCACAAAATCCCCAAGCTGAAATGTGCCAGACCCAGCACCTGTGTGATCAACGCTTTTCGGCGCAATCGCAAACACATCTCCAAAGCTGGCTGCAGCATCACCTGATATAGACATAATATATATTGGCCCTACAATCGCAGGCATTTCCCCACCTCCGCACTGATTTACAGCATCATATGCGGAAAGGAGCCAATGGTGCCCGCCTATTCAGCGGGACGTTCGTTTTCTTCAAGGCGTGACCGCTGGCGCAGCTTGATTAGCCGCACGATATTCAAGAAAAACGCCTTGACTACCGCATACACCGGCACAGCTAAAATCATGCCGAGAATGCCGCCGAAGCTTCCGGCTCCGATCAACAGCAAAATGATGGTAAGCGGGTGCGTATTCAAACGTTTTCCGATAACGAGCGGAGAAAGCAGATTTCCGTCGAGCTGCTGAACGATCACAACCACGATGATCGCAAAAAGCGCTTTGGCCGGTGAATCCATAAAGCCGATAATGACAGCCGGCGCAGCGCCGAGAAAAGGTCCGACATATGGAATGATATTTGTAATGGCCATGACAATTCCAAGAATCAGCGCATATGGCAGCCCTGTTATCAAGTATCCGATAAAGCACGCTGTCCCTACAAAAAGACAGATTAACAGCTGTCCCTGAAAATATGCAGCAAGTGTGTCGGTTAAATCTTTAAAGATTTTTAGACCTTCTGTCCGGTATGAAGCCGGAAGTATTTTGACTGCCAGGTGCGGAAAGCGGTGTCCATCCTTCAGCATATAAAAGAGGATAAACGGAACAGTGATAATGACAAGTGTGATATTAGTCACGACACCAAACACCGCGGATAAACTGGATGTAATATTTTGCGGCAGGTTTTGGAGAAAGCTTGTCAGAGACTGTTCAATTTTTGATATGGATACATAATCCTGTGTCATCATCCAGGTAAACCATTGAGAGTGAGATAAATCCTTTGTCAATGCCTGAATCTGTTTTATATATTCAGGAAGATTGTTAAACAGCCCAGTCACCTGCGATGTAATGACAGGCCCGACTGCCGCAGAAACAAAGGCAAGCAAACCGATAAATACTAAATAGATGAGCAGAATCGATAATGTCCGCGGCATTTTTTTCTCAAGCAGGCGGACGACCGGATTAAAAATAAAATACAGAATTCCTGCGATCAGCATCGGGAAAAACAATGTCGTGATAAACACGATAAACGGCTGAAACACAAATGAAACTTTTGTTGCTACGAAAATAATCAGCAAAACAAATAAAATTTGCAATGTCCAAAAATGGACTTTTGATTTCAACAAGCTTGTTCCTCCTAGTTTTTCTTTGTCTTACAGATAAAAGAACTTGCACCCCATTATTGTAACAAAAATGAACTGATATCAGAACTTTTAATCAGTGAATGGACTGTTGATTATGCAGACTGTGACATACGGCAGGGACGCCGGACTGACTTATGTACATAAGGTGTCTCTGTTTTCAACTATGACGGGGCGTTTTTACAGCGCTTAACTGAAAAATAGGACGTCCCGGTGTACGCCTATTTTTCAAACGCAAGCACTGTTACACCCGTTCACTGTAATCTGGCGTGACGGAAACCATGTGCTGGATACTGATTAAAAAAACCGAATTTCGGGCTGCTTCAATGATGATATGGTCCGGTTTTACATCAATCAGTCTGCCTCTGACCGTGTCTCGTACTGTTTGAATAATGAATTTTGAGCCGATGAGCTTTTTAATGGTCTGATAGACATAAGGATCGACTAATGAGACCAGTTGCGGACTACCTTGGTTGGCCATACTTCAATCCCCTTTATATGTTTTATCTCAGCTTATGCCACGGGTAAGGATAATGACACAGGCTTACCGGATAACACCAGGGGATGCGGAGACGATTGGGGAGTGTGATTCACGCGGGTGTAAGGAAAGGTAATGAAACGGAGACAGCGAAGAAAACAGACGCTGTTCCGAATACAGGCGGGATCTATACAGGCTTTTTGATAGAAGACTGGGCTTGGTCGATTAAGCGGTCCAGCTTTTCTATTTTTTTTAGTGCGATTGCTTCGTCAATTTGTCGGTAATGGTGATGGCCGCCAGGTTCTTCATCAAGTTCGTCCGCTTTTTTGACAATCTGCTGCAGCGTATTTTTATCGAGTTCACCTTCAGGCAGATAGGAATCGGTATGAAGCAAAATGGCAAGGGCAATCTCTTTTGCTGCTTTCGGTTCTTCACCAAGACGAATCAAGAGCTTATGCGCCCGTTCCGCCCCTTTAATGGCATGGATGTCATTTCTTCTGTATTTTTCATAATCCCACTTTCCGTCTGTATACCATTCATAATGGCCGATGTCATGCAGCAATGCCGCTTTTGTGGCTAAATCAGGGCTGATATCAGCCTTTACAGACAGCCTGTATGCATGATAGGCGCAGGCAATCGCATGAGCCACGCCTGAACGCTGTAAATATTTTTGTGCAATTGGATGGGTGAAGACATCCATTAATGTAACCTTTCTCATGGAAACCCCTCCTTTAGATATTTTTAGAATCCTAACATAATTTGAGGAGAAACTCAATTCTTATGTCATATCATTTTCGTTTCGTTTTCATGTTTGTTATACCCTAAAAGCAGAGTTTCAGTCAGTATATGCAGCCGGACTCCAGAACGCTTAAGCTATCGCCTTTCTATATAAAAAAAGAGCAGATTCACTCTGCTCTATAAAAACTCTTTTATATCATATATGCGCCCGTTTTCCGCGCCTGTCTCTAATAAAGAAAGCAGCGTGCTGGCAATAAAGGCCGGACTGCGAAGGCTTCCTGTTTCATTCAATTTCCGGAACCGCTCGATGTCGTGAAAATCCTTTTTCGATGATGCACGGATGACGGCCTGCATGTCAGTGTCCATGACACCCGGTGAGAAAGAAATCATGTTCATCGGCCGTTCTTCGTCCTCCTGTTCAAATCCGAACGTTCTCGTAAACATATCAAGTCCGGCTTTTGAGCTGCAATACGCGCTCCACCCCTTGTATGGGTTTTTGGCCGCGCCAGAGGTAATATTGACGATTGTTTTTCTGCCGCTGTACAGAGCAAACTGTTTTGTAAACAGCTGGCTTAGGAGCACGGGCGCGGTCAGATTAAGCTGATAATGGTGCTGCAGCTCTTCTAGAGACGCTTCTCCGGCGCGTTTGATCGGCGTTACCATTCCGGCGTTATTGATCAGTGTGATGGCTGAATAATCAGCTGGATTGATGGATGAAAGCAATGTTTTGAATTGCTGTTCAGCCTCTGTGAGATTGATCAGGTCAATCTGATGCTGTGTCAGTTTCTCATGCGAAACATCTGTTGTTGTTCTGGACAGGGCATGGACTTCATGGCCTTTTTCTAAAGCCTGTAATGCAATGGCTTTCCCCAGTCCTTTTGACGCCCCGGTGATGATATAAAGTTCCATTGGAAACCTCCTCCTTCCATTCTTATTGTACGGACCGCTTTTAAGCAAAACAAGCGCGGGCGCTTACGCCTTTTTATTATCCTGCACGATAACCTTTGGTATGAGAAAAACAATGCCTGCGATTCCCAGCAGAATCAGCACAATATAGATGATCGGAAGCACGAGTGAAGATGATTCTTTTTCTTCCATTTCCGTTGATGACGCTTTTGTGATCGGTTTCTCGGAAAATGTAATCCCCAGCTGTTTAGATTGAGCCGCGATGGTGTTGGAGCCCTCGGCATCTGTTGTTGTAAACAAATCCTTTATCAGCTCGGCGTCCCGATCCTTCGGTTTTTCAAAGGTGATATCCTTTTGTTCCTCAGGCAGTTCTGTTTTCTCCTCATAGGAAGAATCTTCATGCAAATAATTTGTATCGATTTCAATGTCTTTCTTCTCATATTGGTTTGGCGCGACATCCGTATTTTCTTCGGTTTCGGCAGCAGCGGCAGAGGGTATGAAAAGGGAAAAGGAGAGCATACATATCATGATCCCCTTTTCCAAGCTGCGATTACGCTTCATACGTTTCATCGCTTTCCGCTGTTTTTTCTGCTATCAAGCGAATGACAAGCGGCAGAGCCGCTGCAATCAACGTAATGATCAGCAGAACCGATATTCCCATTGTAAACAAATGCCCTGTTCCGTACTGGATGTCGATATATACCTTCGACACCGGATCCTCAAATGTGAAGTTGGGCATAATCAAGTCAATAAGCGGCGCAACATAGAATAAAATCATTGCCGCTGAAGCAACCCATCCAGGAATTGATCCGAATCGGAATGCCGCCCGAATAAAGGCAGAGCTCGCGACCAGCAATAAAATCGTAAACACAGACCACTTAATCGTCTGATCGTCCGGCAGTGAATAAATATTCAAACCGAACAAGCTGATCATCAATCCGACAAGGATATTCAGAATTCCGAAGAGCGCTCCTTTGACGAGCAGCGGCGCATTCTGGTAATACGAGCTGAAATATCCGATTAACAGACTGCTGATCAAAATAATAACCAGGATGACAACCGGCGGCACCGTCTGAATTTTTTCTTCCGGAACCTGACCGCTGATTTTAAGCGGGTTTGCCAAGTAATCATATACATAGCCGTTGTTTTGGCCATCTACTAATGTATTGCCCAGAATGCCGTATACGTCACTGCGTACAAGCTTCGTGGAGGCAACATTTTTACCCCAGTTGTTATTTAATGTGTCAGCTTTCGTCTGTACATCATTTACGCTTTGCTGCATGTTGGTTGTGTAATCAATAATGCCTGACTGGCGTTCAGATAATGAGCCCATCACGTCTGACATTTGCAGCACTTCCTGGCCGACCGTATCTTGCACGCTCAGTGCCATTGTGCCTGACAGACCATCATTATTGAACGTTGCAGATTCCTGCGCTGCACCGGTTACAAGCTGTTCTGACGCTTTAGACGCACTTTCAGAGATTTTCGTCAGTTCATCGAGAACACCGGCTTGAGAATCACGGATATAGCTGCCGTAGTTGTCTGCAAACTCGGTCATGCCATTGATGAAATTGTCGATGTCTTCATCGGTTTGCATCGTGTTGTTTTTGAGATCTTCCCAGCTTGCTGATTCTTCCGGTTTGATGGCTAGGACTGATTTGACGTTGCCCTGCTGGCCGTCAATGGCATAGTTTTTTGCAGTGCTGTCTATCGTTCCGGATAATACAGAGTCATACACAGATAAATATTTATAGTATCTCATTAAATCGGAGATGCTTTCTGTGTTGATTTCCCCCGGGAATTGAAGCTGATCTTTATTCTCCAGCTCGCGAATCGCTCTGTAAATCCCTTCGAACTCCCTCTTCCGTTTCGCTTCAAGATTTTCAAGTTTACCTTCTAGCTTTTTTACTTGGTCTTTCAAGTCATCAATTTCATCATTAAGACCATCCATTTGCTCTTTTAGTTCTTCTAATTTCTTTTTCAGCTCTTCATTATGGGCAGTTTCTTTTTCTTTGAGCTCTTCTTCAATTTGCTTGATTCGCTCAGACGCTTTGCTGAGCTGTTCTTTTGCTTTTGCGATATCAGAAATGTCGTCATTTCCTGGTTGATCTTCATTTCCGGGCTCTGTTGTGTCTCCGTCGCTTCCGGTTCCGTCTTCATTTGCCAGCTGGATAAATTGAAGGGCTGAGTCAGATGAAGCAGTCTGTTCGGCAGATGTGCCCGTTTCGGTTTGTCCGCTGTCTGACTTACCATTGGAGGCATCTCCGTTCTGCTCCTGACCGTCTGTTCCCTGCTGCTGGTCTTGATCCTGAGTATTGCCGTCCGTTTGCCCGTCATTCCCGGTATCACTGCTGTTATCATCGTTTCCGGTGTCTCCCTGTGTATCATCGGGAATGGTGCTGCCTCCGTCATCTGGATGATCCGGCTTGTCAGTGGACGGCTCGTCTGTTCCCGGTTTTTCAGTTCCCGGGTCCTCCGGTGTCGGATCCTCTTTTTCAGGCTCCTTCAGATTGTCTGAAATATCTTGAATGTCAGCGGCAATGTTTTTCAATTCTTCACGCTGTTTTTCAAGATCGATTTTCAGTTCTTCAGGATTTTCTTCGTTCGGGTCTTTATCTTCATCATCTGAACCATCATCTCCATCAGGCTGCGGGTCAGCTTTCGCAACAGTGAGCGCCTCGCGCGCTTCAACAAGCAGTCCGTATACTTGGTTTAAAGCTGCCTGTCTTGAAGCGGTCTGGTATTGGTTAATTAAATCGCTTTGTATCTTCGCCATACCAAGTTCCTGCTGAGGCACTTGGCCTTCCCTGATTTGCTGGGCGGCTGCCAGAACTGTGCTGGTTTGTCCAAGCTTTGTTTTCACTTGGCTGATACCTGTTGACAGGCCGCTCATCTGCTCGCTGAACTGATTGGCCTTTTGCTGTGCTGAAATGGCATCCAATCCTGTCTGGATTTGCTGCTGAGTTGAATCCTGGGCTGCCAATAGCAGCTTCTTTTGATTTTCTTGATATTCTTTGTATCGTTCCACAGTATCAACGAAGTCTTTCAGGGTGTTTTTTGCTTCCTCCGCTGTCGAAGCTTTTTCTTTTGTCGTGCCTTGGGCTTCATTCATTGATTTCTTCAGCTCATCGATTAGGTCTTTCTGGCGTTTGATTTCACCTGCTAAATCGTTAGAGCTTGGTTTGTAGAAATTGTACATGACATTTTGGAATTCAGATTCTTTATTGACGATTTTGTCAAACTCTCCTCTGATATTGTCCACTTTTTGTGAGACAAAGTTCCAATATAAGGCCGACATTTTTTTGTTCATTGTTTTTTGGGCATCTTCAAGCTCACGCTGCACTTTTTCTTTGTTGACCGCATTCAGGTTATCTTGAATGCTGAACTCAAGCGTGGCTTTTTGAGGACGCTCTTTGTCGTAGCTCAAAATATTTTTTGAGAAATCTGAGGGAATGTAGACGATCGCATCGTATTTTTTCGATTTCAGGCCTGTTTCCGCTGCACTTCGGTTCACGACCGTCCAAGAATAATCAGGACGTTCCCCCAGAACGGCAGCTACTTCCTTACCGAACTGGGCGGATTGATCATCTTCATCGTCCGCTTTCACCTCATCACTCAATACGCCTGTGTCTTCATTCACCACTGCGATTTGCCGCGTGGAATTGGCTGCTTTTTTCGTCGGATCTTCCCCGATAAATCGGAAAAACAAAACCGGCAGCAGCAAAATAATGATGACGGCGGATATTAACTTGATTAAGTTTTTTCGTTGTTCTGTCATCTAGCACTCTCCCTTTCAGCAGAACATAAAGGAATTTGAACTTTTTGCTCCTTCCCGTTTTCCACAACATATCCGAAGCCCGGCTGAATCTCCGGCTCCTGTCTTTGGTACGGAAGAGGAATGACATTTTGTTCAGATTTTTTCATCAGCAGGATAGCGTGTCTGATTTGCTTCATCTCAGTCGTCAGGGAATCATAGCCTTTGGAGAACTCACTGTGATTGCCTGCCGGAATAAAGCTGAAGCCAAGATGCGCGTAAGATTTCATAAAGTTCGCCAAACGGTCTTGAATTCTCGTATCAATCGTCTGCTGGAATCTCGTAATTCCGTCAATCATTAGAACCACTTGAGAGAATCGCAAGCTTTGTGCGTCTCCCTGGCGAACGGCTTCTACATACATTGCTTCTCTTGTTTTAAAAATGTCTTCTGCTGTTTCAATCCACTGCTCAATATCATCTTTTGTTTCCAGATATGCGACATCTGTTTCTTTTGCATATTTGGATAAACCGCGGTCGATCGAGTCAAACAAACCGATCATTTCCGTTTCATCATCAAGCAGATGCTCGAGCATCACTTTTAAGACGTTTGTTTTTCCTCGCTGTGTCTGCCCTAATATCAGGCAATGCTTGTGCTTAGCCAAGTCAAAGTACACCGGGCTGACGGTTTCTTCATGAAGCCCGATCGGCACAGATAAAGGCTTGCGTTCCAGCTTGAAGCGGAGAGAAAACTCTCTCGTCGACAGGCTTTCCGGCAGCATCGGAATCGGAGCCGGCTGTTGAAGTGAAGCGTAGCGATCCTGAAGAACCTGCACTTCTGCTTTCAGCTCGTTGAACATGCCAATATCATCCTCTGCTTCAACAGGCAGGAACATTTGGGCGAAATAAAGCTCTTCTTTTTGAATGATCACGCGCCCCGGGATCGGCTCAAGGCTGAACTTCGGCCGTCCGTAAATGGAATATCCCTCGGATTGATCCATCAGGTAATGGACAACCTTTGTTTTCAGGTTGTTCAAGAGCGACTGGCGGACAGCATTTACGCGCGTCGCCGTCAGCATGAAGTAAATCCCCAAGCTTTGTCCGTCTCTGGAAAGCTGGACAAATTCCGATTCAAGCTCATGCATCTCATCCTTGACGATATCAAAGTTGTCGATTGTGATGAAAATGAATGGAAGCTCTTCTTCGCTCAGCGCATTGTACATTTTGATATGGCTGATTTCTTTTTCACGGAACAGACGTTTTCGGCGGTCAATTTCCTCTTTGATCCGGATCATGAACTTTTCAATTTTTCTCGACTGATCCATCAGGAAGTAATCCGCCGTGTGCGGCAGCTTCGCTAATGGCAGAAGCGTTCCGTTCCCGAAATCAAAGATATAGACATGAAGCTCTTCAGGCGTGTAGACGTCTGCAAAACTCATCAGGAATGTTGCCGCTGCAATCGATTTTCCATAGCCTGAGGAGCCGAAAATGCCGATATTTCCGTCTTCCATCATTTTATAAGCAATCGGTGCCTGTCTTTGCAGATCAGGTTCATCAACATAAGCAAAGTGGAAATGGTCCTTTTCTTCTGATGGGAAAAGGGTGCGCGGGATACGTTCCGCAAGCGGCGGCAGCCAAGGACTCGGCAGCTTCTCGATTCCCATTTCCTCTTGAATGCGTTCGATTTCGTCAACCACTGCTTCGATTTCTGATTGAACTTCTTTTTTCGCCATTTCTTCGGTGTCGACCTCAGAAAGCGGGATCAGGCCGGTATCGGTGACAATTGCGATTTCATCCTCTGTTCCGTAAACTTCCTCTAAGTAAGGGGCCCCGCTCCAGGCGGATTGGAACAGCTCGTACACTTCATTGTTTCCGACCTGCAAATAACCGCGTCCGGTAACAGTGATGTTCGCGGCATCGCTGTTTTTCAAAATCTCTTTACTATCAGTAGCATCCTGAACTTTAAGCGCTACTTTAAAGCGCGAGTTACTCCAGATTTGGTCGTCTATGATACCGCCCGGCTTCTGTGTAGCCAAAATCAAATGTACACCGAGGCTTCGGCCGATACGTGCGGCACTGACAAGCTCTCTGATAAAATCAGGCTCTTCGCTTTTCAGCTCTGCAAACTCATCGGAAATTAAGAATAAGTGCGGCATTGCTACTTCTGCTTTCCCCTGCTTGTACAGCTTTGTATAGTCATTGATGTGATTGACTTGATATTGATCAAACAGACGCTGCCTTTTTTTCAGCTCGCTTTTAATCGAAGCAAGCGCACGCATACTGAAGTTTTGGCTGCCTTCAATATTGGTGATTGTGCCGAGCAGGTGGGGAATATTGCGGAACGGCTGCGCCATTCCTCCGCCTTTATAGTCAATTAATAAGAAAGCCGCCTCATGCGGGTGAAAGTGCACAGCAAGTGACAAGATATAGGTCTGGAGAAATTCACTTTTCCCCGAACCTGTTGTCCCCGCGAGCAAACCGTGCGGCCCGTGGGCTTTTTCGTGAAGGTTCAGATGTACAATGTCATCCTTCCCTTTATAGCCGATCGGCACCGACAGCGACTTCGACGATTCACTCGTCAGCCATCTTTGCTGGATTCCGATTTCTTTTACTTCCTTCGCATGGAAAAGCTCTAGGAACGAGACCATTTCCGGAATGGAGTTCGTAATGCCCACCTGGTGGTTCAGCGTGCGAAGCGTGCGTGAAAACCGTTCGTTGTCCTCGCGCTGATGTTGATCGAGCCTGAACGGGATTCTTACCGCTTTTTTCTTTTGTATTAAAATGTCGCCTTCATTTTCGTTGATATAGCGGACAAGGGTCGTAATGTTTTCTGATAAACTTTCCTTTGTGTCCGCAGCGACAATGGTAGAGATACCCAGATGCTCATGCTGTCCTTCCAGATATTCAAGAATGACGTGCTCTGAAATCAGCTGCTGATTTGTAATGACAAAAACAAAATGCGGTTTAAACTGCACTTTTTCTTTGTCCTCTTCCAAGTCACGTTCTCTTATCAATTCGTAAAGAGAAGACAGGAGCTGGTCACGGGTCTGTTCATTATAAATAAAGCCTTTTGCATAAATATGGGTCATTTGAAATTGCGGAAGCCACTTCATCCACTCCCAGTCTTTATACTCTTCTTCATGAAAAATAAAAACGAAACGCAAATCGTGATAGCTGTTAAAGAACGACAGCTGGCCGATCAGCTGGTGAATCTCATTCTTAACAATCTGAGATTTCCCGACAAGGCCCATCGGCCCCTCCGCCAAATCCACCGTAACCGGCGCATTGCGGATGTCCTTATAGACACGCTGCATGTGCTGCGATTTCTCCATAAGGTCATCAATATCACGGTTCGCCAGGTCTCCGCCGCTCATATTGATTTCATAGCTTGCAGGAACTGTTCCGGTCCCGAGCCGAATCTGGAGATAATCCTTGCTTTCGAGTGATTTTTCCCAAATTCGGTCACTGATTTCACTTGTTAAGTATTTCATTTGTTCAAAAGAAGGAAAATGAAAGTCAAGAACCTGCTTTTGCTTTTCAGCAAGTGCCTGAAGCTCTTTTCTCTTATTATCTAAGTAAAGCTTATACACGCGTTCCCGCTTTTCCTCGCGTTTTTTCCGCTGGTTTTTATCCCGGAAATATTGAACGGTCGAGGTAATAAGGGTCATCATAAACATCGCCAAAGAAACGAGTATAAATATGCCGCGCGGCTGGATGATGGCGACAACGCCCATCACAATCAGCATCACAAGCGGAGGCAGGATGACGAGCCACAGCCCTCTATTGGTTTGATCGCTCTCCTGAGAGGGAAAACTGAAGGACACACGGTCATCTGGCAAATCGTACACCATCCGCGGCGTTCTTCTGTACTGCGGATATTTTTTCTGCATTTCTGTGCTTGGTTTGACCGTTTTGGTTAACACTGTTTCAAGCGGTGTGTAATGAACGATTTCTAAGAGGTCTTGTTCAGTTACTCTCATTAGCGTAAAATTCCAGAATATTTCATCTCCCGGTTTGAGCGGTGCAGCACTTATTACCTTCTCTCCGTTCAAGAACACATTCCCGCTTTCTGGGAGAATCGACCATTTCTTGCCGATATGCAGTAACGAAAATGTGCTTTGCTCCGCAAAAGCAAAATCATTCGCGTTCAAGTAGATATCTGCTGCTGTCTTTTCTGAGGAACATGTCATCTCGTCTCTGTTTCCTGTAAAATAAACGGATTTTTCAGGCTTGCCGGCAATTAAAAACAGACGGATATCCTGCTTGTCCGTTTGAAGAGAAAATGATGCATCAGTTTCAAGACTGCCTAGGCAATCATTTCCCAGGAAAACATCGTACTGGCTGCCGGATTCCTTCCTCTGAAGAGAAATTACTCCGTTCTCAAACGGAATGGTGCCGATGGTAATGGAATCCTTCACATCTGGCCCTATGGTCACCGGCTGGGACGCAGGGAGGTCAGACAGTTTTAGTTTTTGGACGTTTTGCTGGTAGAAAACCCATAATAGACTCAAATGGCGAACCCCCTAACGGCCGAAATACGGCGTGCGATGACCTGAACTTCATGTTTCACTTTATTTGTCATCTTTTTTCTCATCTTTCTTTTCTTTCTCTTTTTTCTCTTGTTCTTCTTTTTTCGCTTTTTCCTCGGCTGCAGCCTTTTCTTCTGCCGCTTTCTCTTCAGCTTGCTGCTTTTCTTTGTCTGATTGTTCTTCAGTGGCTTGGCTGGCTGTATCAGTTTCTGCCGTGTCTGTTATCGCTTCTTCTTTTTGTTCTTTCATTTGTTTGGTAATTTGATCGATCTCGCTTTGTACCGTATCCAGTTCTTTTTGCTTTTCATCATCTTTCATACTGTCATCTGCTAATATTTCAGCCTTATATCGAATCAGCCCCAGCCCTATGTACGGGTTATACTCCAGCTTTCTTCCGATACTAACGGCTTCTTTATTCTCGCCTCTCCCTATATCTATCCAATAAAGAAAGTGCTGTGGGTCTGATTGGAGCGTGACCAAATTATTTTCAATTTGTTTCTTTTGAGTGTCGCCTAATTTTTCAACCTCAACATAAGACATTGCAAGCTGATACTGCACTGAATCAGGCAGGCTTTCCGCATCATATTTAGCCAGCGTGCTGATAACCTCACTGTACTGCTTGTTTAAGAAAGCACGGTTGCTTTCCACAATCGCCTGATGCTTTGGCTGCGCGAAAAATAAAGCATACATCGAATAAATCAGAGCCGGCACAAGCAACACAATGAGTCCCAGGCCAATATATCTTTGGATGTTCCATTTCTTTTTCGGGATATGTATGTATGTTTTGGCTTTGGCTTCGAGCTCATCGATATGTGTCTGAATCAGCTCGAGCAGTTCATCATAGGACTTTGCATGCAATATCGCTTTTGTCTCCGGAGAGAATGTCAGCGTTTCATTGAATTTCAAGTAGTCCTCAAATGCAAAAGCGCCGTCAACTGCCAAAGCCGCTGCAGCTTTCAGTTCCTGCCAGACTCTCTCCTCATCATGCTCGTAAGGAGGAATGCTTTCTTTTACGCCGTAATGAAGAAAATATGGGGTCAGCCCTTTATCGAATACAATGTTTTCCGGGGCCACAATCAAATGCAGCCTTGATAACTTGTGCTGCTGTACAGCCTGAACAAGCTGATAGGCAAACTGCCATTTGCTTTTTTTATCTTTAGCTTTTATCAAGCGAAATTCTTTATAGGAGGGAGGAGGTTGGATTGTGATGATCACTTCGTCTTCCGTCACATCGATCTCTTTATGAAAAAATGGATTTACATCCTTGATCACGTTCGCTTCGAGACCGTCCAGAAGCTTTATTTTTTCCCGTTGAAAGGTAAATGTAAAGCCGTCTTCCGTTTTCTTAGCAGCAGCTTCTAATTGGTTTTCTAAATATGATGTTTGTTCACCTGACATTCAACCAGATCCTTTCATAATATTTCAAGCCGGTCTCCGCTTGTAATGCCGCAATCAGATAGCTTGCATTCTCCGGAAAACACCGTATCCTTATTGACCACTCTGATCCAGTGCCCTTCGCGCGGAGGTATGGAAACGCTTTGGGCCTGCCAAGCGATGTCAATGACTTTTTTCACCGGGTGGTAATCTGACAATCTGAGATCGAAGACACTTCCGTTATAATGTTTCAAATCTATCGTAATATCAATATACATGTTTATTCACCCTTACATAGAAAGAGCGCCGTCTTCTGGTGAATCAGGCGCTCCTTCCCTTTCATACTGTTATCCGCGGATTTGATTTGCGATGTCTTGGTCAGTAGACTCAAGAGTATTTGCTGTTTGATCAAGCTGCTGGTTAACATCTTGAAGCAAATCTGACATTTTGATAAATGAAGGTTTGAGCTGCTCGTATTGATCTGCGAACGCTTCGCTAGAAGCACCTTCCCACATGCTTTTTAAATCAGAAATCATTCGGTTTAAACGATCAACCTGATTTAATACTTCTTGGCTTTCAACGCCATATTGCTTCGCCATCGCTCTTAGCTCTTCGGGTGTGACACGAATTAATCCTGCCATATTCCTCATTACCTCCTGTGCCATCAGCCTAAATATGGGCTAATTCACTTATTTTTAGAACGTAATTATTATAAAAACAGTTTTTCGGTACAGTCAAACAAATATGTTTTAATTTTACAAAATGAGTCCAATGGTTTACCTCTCACCTCTTAAAAATTACATATTTTGTTAAACAAATAGGTTTATTTTCTCAATCCACGTCGCCTTCTTGGAATAATCCAAAAGACCCAAATGATTCTCTAACTCCCAAAAAAAACCTTTCAGAAAATTTGATGCTACAGCACCATCTCTGAAAAGGTTCAGTTTTTCTGAAACACTCATCACAGAACATGTATCTCATTATATTTAAAAAGTGTTTTTTGGCTTTGTACACTTCTATTAAACTGTATTCTTTGTTGTTGATTTTCACAAACAAGAACAATCATAATAAAAGCAAGACGATTTGATGTCAAAGAGAACAAAGAATACAAGGATGGAAAAGTAGGGATAATGATGACTATGCCAAAGGATCCGTTTAAATACAGTTTTGACAGACTGGAAGATGTGGCTGATCATATCAGTGAAGTGCTGCAATGTCCGATCACCATTGAAGATGTGAACCACAAACTGCTAGCCTACAGCACCCACAGCGATTGTACTGACCCTGCCCGGACGTCTACGATCATTGGCAGAAGAGTGCCGGAGAAGGTTATTAATAAATTGTGGAAAGACGGGACGATTCCCGCGCTGCTAAAAACAGACCAGCCGATCAGAGTGAAGGAAATTGACGAAGTCGGACTAAGCAACCGCGTCGCGATTTCGATTTGGAAGAACAACCAAGTGCTGGGGTTTATTTGGGCGCTTGAAATTCAAAAAACATTGTCGGATGATGATTTGCTGACATTAAAAATGGCGGCTAATGCAGTAAGAAATAAGCTGCTTAAGCTCCAAATCAGAAAAACGAAAAATGAGGAACGCAGCCAAGAGTTTTTCTGGAAAATGCTGACTGGACACATCTATCAAGAACAGGACATGACGGATGGGTTTAACAAGCTTGGAATGGTCGTTCCCTCTGAATTTTCCGTGATGATCATCCGGGTAAACGGCGAGCTGACCGAAAAAACAGAACAGCAGCTTCATTATCTGCAGGAAACGACCCAGCAGGTTCATGCTCTGCTGACGACCGTTGATTCCAATGAACTTATCATTTTAACCGCGCCAAAAACGGATCGTCCTTTTCAAGATTTAAAACAGTTCGCTTTCAGCACGCAAAGACAGCTGAGGGAACGTTATAAAATAGAAGATGCTTCTATTGCATTTGGCGGAATATACAACTCGATTTCGTTTGTCTGCCGTTCATATCAGGAAGCACTGTCCGTATTGAAAGCAAAGGAACGGTTTGCTGAAGAAACCAAGCATCTCTTCAGTTTTTCAGAATTAGGCATTTATCAATACTTGGACGTGTTAGATGAGAAACGGAAGCAAACGGGATATTTCAACTACTCCCTTTCAAAACTCGAGCAGTACGACCGGGATCACCAGTCCAATATGGTCGAAACGCTCGAACGTTTTATTGAAGCCGACAGCAATGTGAATACCGCCTCTAAGATCTTGAATATTCACGTTAATACATTGAATTACCGGCTGAAGCGAATCAGCCAGATCGCTGAGATCGATTTAAAAAATGTGAATCAAAAGTTTACTATATATTTGGATATCAAACTTCGAAACATGGGTTTGTGAAATTTCACAAACCCATGTTTTTTTATTTTCTGTTTCAAACAAAGAATTTTCCAAAAAATCAAGCTACACTAAACATATCACATATACGGGAGGAAATAGATATGATCATTGGGGTTCCTAAAGAGATAAAAAACAATGAAAACCGTGTCGCATTGACGCCTGGGGGCGTTTCACAGCTCGTTTCAAACGGTCACCGCGTGCTAGTTGAATCAGGCGCAGGCCTTGGAAGCGGCTTTGAAAATGAAGCCTATGAGTCAGCAGGAGCGGAAATCATTGCTGATCCGAAACAGGTCTGGGACGCTGAAATGGTCATGAAGGTCAAAGAACCGCTTCCGGAAGAATATGCATACTTCCGAAAAGGGCTTGTACTGTTTACTTACCTCCACTTAGCGGCTGAACCGGAGCTTGCACAGGCACTGAAGGATAAAGGCGTCACAGCGATCGCGTATGAAACGGTAAGTGAGGGACGGGCATTGCCTCTGCTTACACCGATGTCCGAGGTTGCAGGCAGAATGGCAGCGCAGATCGGAGCCCAGTTCCTAGAGAAACCTAAAGGCGGAAAAGGAATCCTCCTTGCCGGAGTGCCTGGCGTTGCCCGAGGAAAAGTAACCATTATCGGTGGGGGCGTAGTCGGAACCAATGCGGCAAAAATGGCTGTCGGCCTAGGTGCAGATGTGACGATCATCGACTTAAACGCGGATCGCCTGCGTCAGCTTGATGATATATTCGGCCATCAAATTAAAACGTTAATTTCTAACCCTGTCAATATCGCCGATTCGGTAGCCGAAGCGGACCTTCTCATATGCGCCGTGTTAATTCCTGGTGCTAAAGCGCCGACGCTTGTCACAGAGGAAATGGTGAAACAAATGAAGCCTGGTTCAGTGATTGTGGATGTTGCAATTGACCAAGGCGGCATCGTTGAAACTGTAGACCACATTACGACACACGATCAGCCGACATATGAAAAACACGGCGTCGTTCACTATGCTGTTGCGAACATGCCGGGCGCTGTGCCTCGCACTTCAACAATTGCGTTAACGAACGTTACGGTTCCATATGCACTGCAAATCGCAAACAAAGGGGCAGCAAAAGCACTCGAAGACAATGCGGCACTAAGAGCGGGATTAAACACAGCAAACGGCCACGTGACTTATGAGGCTGTTGCCAAAGATTTAGGATACGAATATGTCCCTGCCGAGAAAGCCTTACAGGATGAATCATCTGTGGCCGGCGCTTAATTCATATTGAGCTTGCAGAAAAATTTCTGCAGGCTTTTTTTATCTTTTAAAAAGGAAAAAGGAAATGATGTCTCGAATTAAAACGAAGAACTTGATCATAAAGGAGGATTCATATGGCTGTTCAGCAATATGGCGTGTTAAAAGGCGTTGTCTTAGATATGAAGCGGGAAACAGATGATGACAGTCCTCATTTCCAAGTCAAGATGCTCGGTGAAGAGAATACGTATTACAGGTGCGCCATCAATGTCATGTCCAGTTCCGAGGAATCTGAAGTATTGTATTTGGCAGACGATCAGTTTGATTCGAGCTCCATTACCATCCTTCCGAACATGCCGTATGGATATACGAAGATCAATGACGAAAACCGTGAAGTAGCACTGGATTATGTGCAGGGCAATCTTTTTGATTCACGGGAAATGAAGCCTTTGCCTCATGAAATCACGGGGCCTGATAATGATTTAAATGACTTTATTGAAACGTATATGAAGAAAGCGAAAGAAGAGAAAGCGCCGGTTTATATATTCGGGTCAAAATTTGGACCTGAACAGGCGGCAGATAAAATATTCGGCTTTACCCCGACAAACGGTATGCACAACATCCACATGAATCAAGGCAATGCGCTGGATACCCGCTGGAAAAAAGACAACGGCTCTTGGCATGACGGAGGCATTCTGATTCAATTTGCCGATCAGTGGGCCGCTGTGTTTTTAGCGTTTTTATCCCAGTCATGGTGTACGGATGAAAACGGGAACCCTGTCAGAGATTGCGATCATACCCAAACGTCTGCGTAAGATAGAAAAAGAGACTGCCTGCTGCAGTCTCTTTTTTTTACCGTCAATGCATTTAGACATTTTCGACAGGCTTTAAGCTGTTCGGCCTCATATCGCTCCAATGCGATTGGATGTAGTCCAGACAAGCCTCACGCCCTTTTTGTTCATGAACGACTGTCCAGCCGCTCGGCACATCGATAAAGCCGGGCCACAAGGAATATTGGCCCTCTTCATTGATGAGAACAAGGTATACGCCATCCGCATTTTCAAAAGGATTTGCCATTGCTTTTCCTCCTTCATTGATTCATTTCTTCCAATTTAGCTGCCAGAACCCGGCCAATGACTGCGAGCGGTTCCGGCTGACAGAGATCTTTATGGCGGCAGTCAATGTCGATTTGTTCAATTTGTCCATCAATATAAGGCTTCCACGAATCAGGTTCAATCGGGTCAAACCATTCAGGAATGATAGTTGATCTGAAAAACAGAACATTTCCGCGGAAGGTTTTCGGCTTATATGAGCCTAAAATGCCGACAGAATTAACGTACGTATTCTTTAGGTTTAAAATGACCGATTCATCCAGGCTCGCAAGCGCGCTGCCATCTCGCCGCAGAATCTCAATAGCTGTTTCAAAATCAAGCGGCTTGTCTCCTAAGCTGTCTGGGTCATACCCGCCTAACGCGAGAAGGGCAATAAGCGCTTCTTCATCATCCGGTGCCTCTTTTATAGGAAGGAAGTGGTTTGGATAGGCGTCCAGCATAACCAATAGAGAAACGTCTTCCCCTTGCTTTTGCAGCTGTGTTGCCATTGCTTGAACGACATTTCCGCCTAAGGACCAGCCAAGCAAATGGTACGGCCCTTTCGGCTGGATCGTCCGAATCTGTTCTATATAGTCGGCAGCCATGTCATCGAGCGTTTTCGGAAGCGCCTCCTGCTGTCCAATTCCCCGCGCTTGCAGTCCATAGATGGGGTAATCCGTTCCTAATGATGTCATCAATCCTGCATAACACCAGCTAAGTCCCCCCGCCGGATGTACGCAAAACAACGGAAGCCGGTCTCCGCTTGTTCGGAGCGGCAGCAAAACATCAAGAGCGCTTTGGCTTGAACCCATCTCCAGTCTTTCGGCAAGCCCTGCCACAGTCGGCGCTTCAAATAGATTGCCAATGCTGAGTTCAACCCCGAGTGCTTCACGTATGCGGCTCATCAGCTGAACTGCGAGCAGGGAATGTCCGCCCAAATCGAAGAAACGGTCATCAATACCGACACGCGGCAAATGAAGCACTTCCATAAACAAGTCACAAAGGATTTCTTCCTGCGGGGTTCTCGGCCCGCGACCTGTCACCGCAGCAGCAAAATCTGGAGCAGGCAGCGCTTTACGGTCAAGCTTTCCATTCGGCGTCAGCGGCAATTCTTTCATCGTCATAAAGGCTGAAGGCACCATGTAATCCGGCAGTCTCTCGGCAGCATACCTCCGCAGTTCCGCCGTATCAAACGTTTCTTCCGAGGAAGGTATGACATAAGCTGCCAACCGTTTATCTCCCGGCTGATCCTCACGAACGATCACTGCCGCATCTTCCAGCTGTGGATGCTGAACAAGCGCGGCTTCAATTTCTCCCAGTTCAATTCGGAAGCCCCGAATTTTCACTTGATGATCGGCACGGCCGACATAATCGAGAGAGCCGTCAGCACGCCTGCGGGCTACATCTCCCGTGCGGTACATCCGTGTGCCCGGTGGTCCGAATGGGTCAGCGATGAAGCGTTCCGCCGTTAAACCGGGCCGTCCTAAATAGCCTCGGGCCAATCCGGCTCCTGACACATACAGTTCTCCAGCCACACCCGGCGGAACGGGCTGTAAACGCTCATCCAGCACATACACGCCTAGATCGGGAATTCCGCAGCCGATCAGGCTGTTTGCTCTTATAGCTGCAATATTCCGGTCTAATTCGATATAGCTGACATGCACTGTTGTTTCAGTAATACCATACATATTGATCAGTTTTGGCATCTGTTCAGGATGGCGATGATACCAATCCTCTAAACGGCTGAGTTCAAGCGCTTCTCCGCCAAAAACAACATATCGAAGGCTGAGCGCCTGTCCGAGATCAGGCTGCTCCCTTTCCGCCTGCATAAACTGATAGAACGCTGATGGTGTCTGGTTCAAAATGGTCACACCCTCTTTTACCAGCAGACGCAGAAACGCTTCCGGAGATCTGCTGATGTCATGAGGCACGATAACAAGCCGTCCGCCGTGCAGCAAAGGTCCCCAAATCTCCCAAACAGAGAAGTCAAACGCGTAGGAATGGAACATTGTCCACACATCGTCTGAACCGAAACGGAACCAGTGATCGGTCGCTCCAAACAACCTCGTCACATTTTGGTGAGGAATCATGACGCCTTTTGGAACGCCTGTTGAACCGGATGTATAAATAACATAAGCCGTGTTGAAAGGTGACAGCGGGCGAATCCTGTCCGAATGATCAGGATTCAAAGGACTATATGTTTTTAGTTTCTCGCATAATTTCGGATCATCCAGTACAATTTTCGGCACATTTTCTGCAGGCGGGATTTGATTTTCCACCTGTGAGCTCGTGATGATAATCGCAGGCCGGGCATCGTTCAGCATAAAAGCGATTCGGTCGGCCGGATAGTCCGGATCAAGCGGCAGGTATGCAGCTCCCGCTTTCAGTACCGCTAACAGTCCGACAGTCATATCCAAAGAGCGAGGCAATGCTAATGCCACAAATTGCTCCGATCCGACGCCTTTGCTAATCAGCAGCCGGGCAAGCCGGTTCGCCCTCTCATTCAGCTCCGTATAGCTCATCGCCTTATCTTTATACACGACAGCAATGGAATCAGGGCTCAACGCAGCTTGTTTCTCAAACAGCTCCGGGAGACACGCTTGCGGAATCTTTTCAGAAACACTTTGCCAATCCGTCGCCGTGATGCTGCGCTCCTCTGGTGCTAGAATATCCAGGCTTCCGATTTTCTGGTCAGGAGCAGCCTCGGCAGCCTCAAGCAGCCGCAGAAGGCGATCAGCAAGAGCTTGAACAGTCTCACGTTTAAAAAGATCGGTGCTGTACTCAAGCAATCCTTCCAGTCCATTTGGTGTCCCGTCATCAAGACGGCTTTCACTGATTTCTAACGTTACATCAAATTTGGCAGATCCTACGCTATGAATGTGCAGGCTGCTTTCTGTACCAGGCAGGTTCAGTTCTGCGTCAGGCGTATTCTGGAACGCGAGCATGACTTGGAATAATGGATGCGTCGCCCGGGAGCGAACAGGATTGAGCACCTCTACAAGTCTCTCAAACGGCAGATCCTGATTTTCATAGGCTGCCAGATTCACTTCCCGCACTCTGTCCAGAAGCTCACGGAAACTCGGATCACCAGCGGTGTCTGTTCTGAGCACCAATGTATTGATAAACAGTCCCACAAGATCACCAAGCGCATCGTCATTCCGCCCCGCGATCGGGCTTCCAATCGGAATATCCGTTCCAGCTCCGAGCCTCGTCAGCAAGGCGGCAAGCCCTGATTGAAGCACCATAAACAGACTTACTCTATTGGCACGCGCCAGCTCCAGCAAGCGGCTGTGAAGCTCTGAGTCTATACGGAAATGGATTGTATCTCCCTGATGACTCGGCTCAGCCGGACGTGAATAATCAGTTGGCAGTTCGAGCTGATCGGGCAGGTCTTCCAGTCTTTCTTTCCAGAAAGCTAGCTGACCGGCAATCAAACTGTCTGGATCATGCTCGCTTCCGAGCAGACTTTGCTGCCAGAGCGCATAATCCGCATACTGCACAGCAAGCGGTGTCCATTCGGGGGCTCTCCCGTGACAACGGGCGGTATAAGCAGCAGCCAGATCACGAGTCAGAGGGGTCAATGACCATCCGTCTCCGACAATATGGTGCACGAGCAGCAGCAGCACGTACTCATCGGGACCGATAACAAAAAGCTCGGCACGGAAAGCAGGCTCAGCTGCAAGGTCAAAGCTGTAGCGAGCAGCATCGGCAAGCCTCTTAGAAAGCTCCTCCTTCTTCACTTCTGTAACATATAAAACAGGACGGGCTTGATCGGCGTCTAAAATATGCTGATAAGATGTCCCCTGTGATTCAGGGAAAATGGTCCGAAGGCTTTCATGGCGGCTGATGAGATCATACAGTGCCGCTTGCAGCGCTCCTTGGTTCAGTTCACCTGAAAGACGGACGGCAACCGGGATATTATAAGTAGGACTTGGCCCTTCCAGACAATGTAGGAACCATAGTCGGCGCTGTGCAAAAGAAAGCGGAATGTTCTCGGGACGTTCAGCTCTTTGCAAAGCGGGACGGACACTCTGCGCCTGGTCAAGATGTGCAGCAAGTCCGGCAACTGTCGGTTCGTCAAAGAGCTTGGCGATGCCCAGCTCAGCTCCCATCGTCTCACGAATTCGGCTCATCAAACGGGCGGCAAGGAGAGAATGGCCGCCCAGCTCGAAGAAACTGTCATCAATACCTACGCGTGCAAGACCTAGAACCTCTGCAAACAGATCACACAGTATCTCTTCTTGAGGCGTTCGAGGTCCCCGGTCAGTGACAGATGCGCTAAAATCGGGTGCCGGCAATGCCTTCCGGTCTAGCTTTCCATTAGGTGTTAATGGCAGTTCATCGATCTCCACAAATGCCGCAGGCACCATATAATCAGGCAGACTGGCACCAACATAACGGCGAAGCTCAGCAATATCTAGAGCTGAAGAAACAACCAGATACGCCACTAATCGTCTATCTCCCGGCTGATCCTCTCGAACGACAACCGCAGCCTGTTCAATTTGCGGATGTTTAGCAAGCACGGCATCAATTTCTCCAAGCTCAATGCGGAAACCGCGAATCTTGATTTGATGATCGGCCCGCCCAATGTAATCCAGAGACCCATCCGCACGCCAGCGGGCCTGATCTCCGGTCCGGTACATCCGTGTGCCCGGCGGTCCGTACGGATCAGCAACAAAGCGCTCCGCCGTTAAATCAGGGCGTCCTAAATATCCGCGGGCCAAGCCGGTTCCGGCAATATAGAGCTCCCCAACAATGCCTGGCGGAACGGGCTGCAAACTATTATCGAGCACATATACCTGCGTATTCCAAATCGGCTTTCCGATCGGAGGCACACCCTGCACACCTTTTTCGAGAAAAGCTGCCGCAGACCAAATGGTTGTTTCAGTAGGGCCGTATAAATTAGTTACTGGACAATCAAGTGCCTGCAAGGCCTGCAAAAGTCCGCTCGGCAGGGCCTCTCCCCCGACAAGCACCCTGAGCTCCCGAAGTTTCTCAGGTTCGTTTGTGACCAACGCATGCCACAGGGTCGGCGTGGCCTGCATAATCGTTATATCAAAATATTCAATCATTTTAGCTAATGCCTGCGGCTCACGGATTGTTTCTTTTTGAGCAACAACAATACTCGCTCCGCTGATAAGCGGGAGGAACAATTCCAAAGCAGAAATATCAAAAGCGACGGTCGTCACAGCCAGCAGCCTGTCTTGTTCATTGAGAGAAAATGTCTCCTGCATAGACAGCAGAAAATTACTTAAACTTTTCAGCGTGGCAACAACACCCTTTGGCCTTCCTGTTGATCCTGATGTATAGATGATATACGCCGGATAAACAAGAGATACATGTACATTTGGATTGTCGGCAGAATAACGCTTCACAATTTCTTTTGTCACAGGCTGATCCAGCACAAGCTGCGGTGCCGTTATATCATCAGGCAAAGTGGCTGCAATTTCCTCAGTCGTTATCATGCATGATGGCTTCGCATCCTTCAGCATGTATGAAATTCTGTCGGCTGGAAACTCCGGATCAAGCGGAAGATAAGCAGCGCCAGTCTTTAGTACGGCAAGCATTGCAGCTACCATCTCGGAAGACCGCGGCAGAGCCAAGGCGACAAACTGCTCCGGGCCAAGACCTTTTTCTATCAAAAGATGCGCAAGGCGGTTTGCTTGTTCATTCAGCTCTTGATAGCTTAATTGAATGTGATCGCAAATCAGGGCGATACGTTCAGGCGAACGTTTTGCCTGCTCCTCAAACATATCCGGAAGGCTGAGCAGCTGCTCGGGTTTTGCTGTCTCATTCCATTCGCTTATGACCCGTGCTTTTTCTGCCGGCAAAAGAAATTCCATTTGCCCAATCAGCATGTCCTCACCGGCTGATGCCGTTTGTAAAAGCTGTAAGATCCGCTGCTGATGCACCTTTATTTCTGACTCGCTGTACACTTCAGGATTGGCATCCACATCAATTCGCAGCCCGCTTCCGTCTGTTCTGTCATAGACATTTATCGACAAATCATCAACAGGACCGGCTGAAAGATTGTGCGTGGTCCCACGGGCTCCGGCAAAGTCGAGACCGTAATCAAAAGGCATCAAATTAATTTGCGGGCCAAATAATCTATGATTTTCTCCTATTAGTTTCAGATCCCGCCGCAGTTCCTCATGGCGGTATTTATGATGCTGCCGGATACTGCGGATTTCCCGGGAAATCTGCAGCACAAGCTCCGAAAAGCTCATCGAAGGACTCACAGACAGCCTCAGCGGGAGAAGATTCATCACCATAGCCGGAACATTCAAGGATGCCGATCCCATCCGTCCCATCATGGGCAGTCCGAGCACAACATCCTCAGAGCCGGTCATGCGGTGTACATAAGCAGCTGATACCGCAATCACGACTTCATGCCAGCTTCCGGCATAATAGCGCGCCGCTTCTTTCAATGCGTTTACATCTGATGGCGGCAAATAAACAGTCTGGCGCAGAAAGCTTTTTGAGGTTCTCGGCGCCCGTTCTGCCAAACTGACAACTTCAGGCCTGTCCGCAAAACGATTCAGCCAGAATTGACGATCCTCTTCATATGTATCAGACGAGCGGTACTCTGCGTCCTCCGCCAAAATATCCTGCAAAGAGCCGAAGGAACGATCATCAGCGGACCGCCCTCCTGCAAGTGCAGTATAGGCCTGTGCAACCCGCTGGGCGATCAGAGAAAATCCAAAGCCGTCGATCGCAATATGGTGAATGCGCTGATACCAAAAGAAACGCTGAGGCCCGGCTTTAAACAAAGCTTCGCGGAACAACGGGTCATGCTGTAAATCGACCGGCTTTGCCAAGTCAGCTTTCATCCAGTTTAAAGCGGTCTTTTCCGGATTAGGTTCAGAGCTGACGTCAATGACTTGGAGCTGTACATCCGGTGATGGATTCATCATCTGCCAAGGCCCGTCCATATCTTCACCAAAGCGGACATGAAGTGATTCCGCTTGTTTTATTACGTGCCGTAAAGCTTCTTCAAAAAGAGAAATATCGATTGGGCCGTTGATTTCTATATATTCGGCTGTATTGTAGATTGGATTGTCCGGATCAAGCTGCTGAGCAAACCAAATACCGCTTTGCGCTCCGGTTAAAGAATATTGAAGATCTTTTGTATCAGGCATCCGTCTTTTTACCTCCTTTTATAAATAGTCCGCGTTTGGCAACACTCTCTCAATGCGGATTGAAAGCAATTTCTGCCATTCTTCTATCGTCGGCCGTTCAGCCAGTTCGACGAATGTCACCTCGGCTCCTTCACGGCGCCATTGTTCCACTAATGTCATGATCCTTACAGAATCAAGTCCCCTATTCAGTAAGTCCTCATTATCTGCAATGTCATCAGGAGATTCTTGGAGAAGCTCAGCAATTTGTGTGCGGATACTCTCGCAGGTAAATATATGTTTTTCAGCTTTTTCTGATGGCTTTTGAGCCGCAGAAGGCGTATGTTTCAGCTGATCAAGCAAGCTGTCGGTCATCAGCGTAAACGCACAGCGCCCAGCCGCATAATCAAGCGCCATTTTATGCTTGTCCCGAGAAAAGTCAGCAACTGCATCAGCAACAAAAAATGCTTCTATATCCTCCATAAACGCTTCACATGCTGTAACGAGACAGCCAATATGAGCATAAATCCCGGAGATGATCAGCTGATCACGCCCCTGTTCACGCATGATCTCAAGCAGATTCGTTCTCTTAAATGCGCTGTATCTCCATTTTGTCAATACGAGATCATTGTCTACCGGTGCAAGCTCGGCCACAATTTTTTCCTCATAAGGGCCGCTGCTTAATCCAGGTCCCCAAAAATCAGTCAGCAATGCCCGGTCCTCCGGGTTTTGACTGCCGGGCTGCGCTGTGTAGACAACAGGTATCCCGAGCTGAACACATTGATCCTTCAGTTTGCGTATATTTGCTGAAAGCTCTATTACCGGAGACGCTCCAGCTGTAAACGCGTCGACAAAATAGTTCTGCATATCGTGTATTAAGAAGACTGCCCGATTTGGATCAGGCACCCATGATACTTTGTTTGTTGGCATATCAGACGCTGTCGGCATTTGATACGGCTGAATGGCAGGAATAGCCATTTGAACACTCCCTTTCAAATCGTTTCTATTTTTTTGAACCTGCAAGAAGTTTTTCGGCGATCGCTTCGCGAAGCGCCTTTTTGCTTACCTTTCCTACCCCTGTCTGCGGGAAGGACTCAACAAATTCGATCCGGTCTGGAATTTTATACGCTGCAAGCCCGCGTTCTCTTAGAAAAGCTTTGAGCTCTGCGGCTTTCGGCGCTTGATCCCGGGGAATAATGAAAACACATGATCTTTCACCAAGAAATTGGTCTGGCATTGAGACCATTGCCGCATCATGCACAGCCGGATGTGCCAGAAGATGATTTTCAACCTCTTCAGCCGCCACTTTTTCCCCGCCGCGGTTGATTTGATCCTTTGCCCGTCCTTCCACGACAACATAACCGTCGGATGTCAGTCTCACTAGATCGCCAGTGCGGTAAAACCCGTCCTCGGTAAACGAAGCCGCATTGTGCTCATCAGCCTTATAGTATCCCCGGATCGTATACGGTCCCCGTGTCAGCAGGTGCCCCGTTTCACCAGGTTTCACGTCATGGTCCTGATCATCCCACACACGTATTTCATCGTAAGAAGACATCGGCTTACCTTGGGTATTGACAATAACTTCCTCGGGGTCATCAAGCCTTGTATAATTAACGAGCCCTTCTGCCATTCCGAAGACCTGCTGCAAGGTGCAGCCGAATACAGATTTCACTTTGCGCGCGGCTTCAGCGCTGAATTTCGCGCCGCCTACCTGCAGCACTTGAAGGCTTGATAAATCGTCATCTCGTGAGGCAGCAGCGTCCATCCATACCATTGCAAGCGGCGGGACAAGAGCTGTGATTGTCACCTGTTCCCGTTCAATCAAAGGGAACGAGTCGTCCGGACTCGGAGAAGGAGATAAAACCACTTTTCCTCCAGCGTATAATACGCCTAGCACCCCGGGTGAGCTCAGCGGGTAATTGTGCGCCATCGGCAATGCGGCCAAGTACACAGTGCTGTGATCAAGCCAGCAAACCTCCGCGCTCATCCGCAGGCTGTATATGTAATCATCGTGGGTTCGCGGTATCAGTTTCGATAAGCCGGTGCTTCCGCCAGAAAGCTGTAGGAACGCCACATCCGAAGATTTTACTTCAGGCAGCTCGCCAGGTTCTGTATGCAGTGCCTCAAGCGGCTGGAATTCCTCCGCCTCACCTGCGACAATGACGTGTTTCAAGGACGGCAGCTTGCTTCGAACCTGTCTGGCAAGTGTACGGTAGTCAAATCCCGAATGGGAATCGGGGATAATATAAGCCTCCGCTTCAGCAAACTCGCAAAAATATGTAATCTCACTGCTTCGATGAGAAGGCAGTGCAAAGACCGGGAGCGCTCCCAGCCGAAAAAGTGCAAAGATGACTTCAAAAAACTCCGCGATATTCGGCAGCTGCACGACTACACGATCCATTGGTTTAATACCGAGCTTTTGCAATCCGGCTGCCAGACGGTCAGCCCTTGTGTCAAGCTCTTGATAGCTCCAATGGGTGTCCCCGCATGTAATCGCGATTCGATCGCCATGTTTGGCAGCCCGGTCTCTTAACATGTCTCCAAAAGTCTCACCGGCCCAGCAACCGTTCTCCCGGTACTTTTCCGCAAACTCCTTAGGCCACGGCGTAAATCCATTCAGCATGCTGTTTCCCTCCTGCAATTATTTCTGATCATATGTGATTGACACCCATTGCGCGAAGCATCGTCCGAAACTTTGCGGATGTCTCCTGAAGCTCGTCCTCTGCTTTTGATCCGGCTACAACACCGGCCCCTGCAAAAAGACGAAGTGAGCGTTCTTCAGCCTCTGCACACCGAATCGTAACGATCCATTCGCCATCGCCTGCATCGTCACACCAGCCTACCATGCCGGTGAAGAAACCGCGGTCAAAAGGTTCAATTTCACGGATGGCTTCTCTTGCAAGGTCAGTCGGTGTTCCGCAGACTGCCGGCGTAGGATGAAGCGCGGCGGCTAGTTCCAGCGAGGTTACAGTCGGATCAGAAAGCTCTCCTTTAATGACACTGGACAAATGCCACATCGTCTCCGTTTGGATCAGCGAAGGCTTTTCCGGAACGTCCAGCGACCGGCAAAAAGGCCGCAGCCCGGCGGCAACCGCATCAGCCACAACAGCATGCTCATGAAGATCCTTTGCGGAAGAAAGCAATTCATCGGCCCGGCGCTGGTCCTCAACAGGATCATCACTGCGAGGTCTAGATCCCGCTAACGGATTGGATACCACCTGAGTTCCCATTCTTGAAACGAGAAGCTCGGGACTTGCTCCGAGTAATGTCCGATGGGAAGATGAGTCATCTGGGCCTGATACCTCGGCTGCAAAAGTATAACCATGTGTATTATGCCGCGCCAGATGGTGAAGCAGTTCACCCGTTTGTATCGCTTCAGGTGATGTCAGATGCAGCGATCTGGACAGGACGATTTTGCTGAGTGTGCCGTCAGCAATGCTTGCCAATCCTTGTTCTACACCTTTTTTATAGTCCTCCGGTGCAGGAACAGGCTGTATGTGATATGTATGTTCCGGCTGCTGTTCAATCTTGGCATCACCGAATTGAAGCGGTCCCGACCACCGTACCTCCTCCGGAACGACGAGCCGGGGCGGTTTTAAATAATCAAATGGAACAGCTCCCACAACAACCGGACGGCTTTGCCCCAATTGCTTTGCTTTGTTTAGCGCCTCAGCAATGCGGCCGGGTAAGGTTTCTAATTGGTTTTGTCCGTCTGCATCCGGCACGGCTTCACTTATTCCTTTTCCAAGCAGCACACGATGAGGGGAAGCCAAGAAAAAAGCGCCCGGCTGATACTCATGAAGCAAATGCTCCGCCTTCGTTTCAGATATAACGTTTTGTTCCAACATCTTCATAAACCTCCTTTGAGTTAACTTATACGCCTAAGGTCGCGCCGCCATCTACACATAAATTATGCATCGTAATATGGCCTGCCTGCTCAGAAACCAAAAAGAGCACGGCATCCGCAATATCCGAAGGCTGGGCCAGTTTTTTGAGCGGAATTCCCGTTTTAAATGTATCAAGCGATCCTTTGATGACTTGTTCTGCTCCATTTTCATCAGCCCATAAAGACCACTGCATGTCTGTTTCCGTTGATCCGGGAGAAACAATATTGCAGCGAATGTTGTATTCTGCAAGCTCAAGGCCAAGGCACTTTGTAAACATCACGGCCGCTGCCTTTGATGAGGCGTATGCCGCCATAGATGTCCTTGGCACACCGGCTGCATTTGATCCTACCGTAACAATTGAACCGGATCTGCGGTTCATCATATATTTGCTGACTGAGCGTGACGCGTTAAAAACACCAGTCGAATTCACTGAGAAAGTGGCCTCCCATTCCTCATCACTGAGAGAATGAATCAGCCCGGGCCGAAGCACGCCCGCTACGTTCACCAATATGTCAATCGGGCCCATGTCACGTTCGATTCGAGCCGTGATATCGTCAATTGCCGCACTGTCTCTCACATCCGCCGGAAAGGCTTCGGCACGGCATCCCTCCGCTTTGAGGCTGTTCACGACTTTTTCAAGCTTTTCTGGATTGTAATCAACCGCAGCGATGTGTGCCCCTTGACCGGCAAGCGTCCGCGCTACAGCTTCACCTATTCCTTGGGCGGCCCCTGTAATCAATGCGATCTTGCCTTCTATACCTCTTACCTTCATTTCATCATTTCCTTTCTTCGCTTTTAACGCCAAAAAGGGCATGTTGCGAAAAAGACTGCTTCACCTTACTATTAAACGCAATTTATTGATAATGATTATCATTATCAATTATAAAAATAATCATATCCAAATGTCATCCGACAGTCAAATATAATTTTTGTGACAAATATGGGAGCTGAGGCAATTCTCAGCTCATTGAAATGTGCGGGCCGTCAGGGTGAAGCGCGAAACGTAAAGCCCTGCTGACCAAAACAGGAAGAACCGAAATATGTCCTTCTCCTGAAAACTCGCAAAATTCTGTCCGTACGCCTTTTTCAGCCAAAGCGGACAGCCGCTTGTAAAGCTCCTTCGCGTTATCGTTCATTCGGCATTTATGATGCTTTTCCAATTCTCCTGCCGCTAGCAGAATATTGACAGGCTGCTCGTTTTTCTTTAAACAGGAAGCGAAACGCTCAGCTTCCTTTTCAATAAATGGTTTGTTCCAATGAATGGACGGACTGCCTGCGATATACGTTTGAAATGCATCCGGTTTCGTTAAGAGCACCTGCAAAACGAAGAGCCCGCCAAGAGAGTGGCCAAAGATTGTTTGTCTGTTTCTGTCAATCTCATAATCTTGTTCAATCTCTGGTTTGAGGTCCTCTTCAATAAATCTTAAAAAGTCCCCCGCTCCTCCATGCTCCGGCCATTCTTTGCCGTCAGGCCTTACCGGCAGCTCCGTGTAAGACGTAGGCATTGTAAAATCCCGGTGGCGCGCAGAAGAAAACGGTTCTGTTGTGTCATAGCCAATACCGACAATCACAGCGGGAATTACCCCTGTTTTCTCAGGACGGCGCCCCTGTACCCGAACAGCTTCCGACATTGTACCGAAGATAGAATTGGCGTCGAGCAGATAAATAACCGGATAACCGGAAGGCGGCGGCTCCGTGCTCGGTTTTAAGATAAAGATTTGATAGCCGCGGCTGCCATTGCGTGAAGACATTTTACGCACTTCCGTTCCCGGAATGGTAAATGCGTTGTAGGTCCCGTCTTTAGCCCCATCTGTATTTTTCTCAATCATGCAGTATGACATTCCTCTCTTTAAAACTGGCTGCATTTATGATAATGATTTTCACTATCAACTAGACAACTCAAATAATAGGTTTTCTGGCAAACAAAGTCAACTTTTTCCTTAATAAAAAAGGCACCTTCTCTAAATAAGGTACCTGATGACTAGCAATATGGAAATAAAAACCTGAAAAAGGTGCTGATTATCCTACGTTCACTAGAACCTTAATCCCATGTAAATCTCTGATTCTGCCAAGGGTCGCCTCTCATATGATAGCCGTTCTGCTCCCAAAAACCGGGATGATTTTCTTTCGTAAATTGGATGCCGCGCAGCCACTTAGCGCTTTTCCAAAAATACAAATGAGGAAACACTCCCCGCAGCGGGAAGCCGTGTTCAGGCGTTAAAGGTTCGCCGTTATGCGCATAAGCGAGCAGTGATGTTTCAGCCAAAAAGTCATCGAGCGGCAGATTTGTCGTCCAGCCCTCTTCCGCGTGTAAAATGACATAGCCCGCCTCTTCTTTTACTCCGGCTTTCTCCGCGATATCCCGTGCCCGCACACCCTGCCAAACGTTATCAAGCCGTGACCAGCCTGTTACGCAATGGATGTCATTTTCCGATTCGCACTGAGGAAAGGCTTTTATATCTTCAAAGCTTAAAAGCATCGGATGATCAACCAATCCGTATACTTGCAAATTCCACTTCGTCATATCCTCATAATACGGAACGTTTCCCGTATGAAGCACAGGAAACGAAGTCGTCACATTTTGATTGGGCGGCACTCTTCCTGACTGATCGGCCTGTTTTATTCTTCCGAAATACACGTAAACCCTCCTTTTGTTAACCTAAATGATATTCATGTTGACAATCGTTCGGATCTTTATTACTCTATGATTGTGTATGTAAACCTAAGGGGGAACAACGATGAAACAACATAAACTTCGTGCGGGTGATATGGCGCTGATCGGCATGTTCGCCGCACTTATGGCTGTCGGCGCCAACATTACATCAGTCGCGCCCTTTTTGCAAGTTGCCGGCATTCCGCTGTCGATGCAGCCGTTTTTCTGCCTCTTGGCGGCTCTGCTTCTCGGCAGCAAACGCGCTGCTATCGCAATGCTTGTATATGCGCTTGTCGGATTGGCCGGGGCACCAGTGTTCGCTCAGTTTTCCGCGGGCTTCGCACCATTTGCAGGTAAAAGCGGCGGCTTCATTATCTCATACATTCCGGCAGCATTTGCAGCTGGATGGTTAGTAGAACGCAAAATCCAGCCAAGTAAGATCCGTTTTCTGATTGCTTCTCTTACCGGAACGGCCATTATGTATATCATCGGCACCACCTATATGTATCTTGCGCTGAAGCTGTGGATTCATACACCGGTGAGCTACAGCACGGTTTGGGGCTTTATGACTTGGTTTATGGTAAAAGACACGGTACTGGCTGTGCTGCTGACGTTTATCGCACCTGCGATCTACCGCTCTATACATAAAGCAACCGGCTTTAACAGACATCAAATATCGTCCACTTAAAAACCGTTCCAATGAGCGGTTTTTTAAAATGATAAACGAAAAAGGCTCTCCCGTTAAGGAGAGCCTTTTTTCTATAAGACAAGCGCCGCAATCCAGCCAAAAATAACAAGCGGAATGTTATAAAAGATAAATGTCGGCACACAAGTGTCCCAAATGTGGTGATGCTGTCCGTCCGCACTCAGACCTGAAGTCGGCCCAAGTGTACTGTCGCTGGCAGGTGAACCGGCATCACCAAGCGCGGCAGCCGCTCCGATAATCGCAATCGTTGCCATCGGGCTGAATCCGAGCTGCATACATAGAGGCACAAAGATCGTTGTGATCACCGGAATCGTTGCAAAAGATGAGCCGATTCCCATAGTAATCAGCAATCCGACAATCAGCATCAGCAATGCGCCCATTGACTGGCTGTGCCCAATAATACCAGCTGATGTTTTGACCAATGACTCGACATCTCCGGTTTTTGTCAAGACATTTGAGAATCCGGCTGCAACAAGCATAACAAATCCGATAAAGGCCATTAATACCATACCGTCAGTAATCAATGAATCCGCCTCGTCACGTTTCATTACACCGCTGACAAACAGGATAATCAGGCCGGCCAGCGCCCCCATAATCATCCCTTCTACTCCCAAGGTCTGCGATAAATAAAGCTGGACGCCGAGTGACACTACAATGGCGAGAACCGCGATTCCCAGACTTTTTTTCGTATATGGAGATGGTTTCACACCTGAGATTTCTTTTGTTTCATACACTTTTGGTTTGCGATAAACGATTACTGATAAAATCAAACCGACAACCATGCCTGCAACCGGTATGATCAGCGCGTACGGAATATCGCCAAGCGGAACGTTTAAACCCGCATCAGCCATGTTGTCCTTCAGCATGCCTTGGAAAATCTGGCCGAAGCCGACAGGCAGCAAAATATAAGGAGCCGTTAAGCCGAACGTAATCACACATGCAATCAGCCTGCGGTCCATTTCAAGCTCATTAAAAATTTTCAAAAGCGGCGGTATCAGCACAGGAATAAATGCGATGTGAACCGGTACCACGTTTTGCGAAAAACAAGCTACGATTAAAATAATCAGTACAATGAGCACTTTAGACAGTGCCTTTTTTCGTGTGTCTTCTTTATTTCCAATTAATTTCACAGAAGCTTCCACCATAGCATCCGGAAGACCTGTTTTCGTTAAAGCCGCAGCAAACGCACCTAGCATAGCGTAGCTGACTGCAACGGTGGCATTTCCGCCGAGCCCCTCTGTAAAGGCTTTAACCGTTTCACCAAGGCCGAGTCCTCCTGTTAAGCCGCCGGCCAAGGCACCTATGATTAAAGCAATAACTATATTGACACGCAGAAGGCTTAAGACAAGCATAAGCAGTACTGCGATGACGACTGCATTCATGATACCCCTCCAAAAATCCTTTAGTTTGCTAATGTAGTAGATAAATAAAGTACGAACGTATCGTATCATATCATAACACTTTAGTCAACTAAAGATTTTGGAGGAGAAAAACCCTGCCGCGAAATCGCAGCAGGGCTGTATTTGTTATGCTTTTGTGTGTTCTTCCGCTGTAAATCTCTCTGCCAGCGTAGCCAGTGTCCTTGCCATGACGCCGGTTGCACCGGACGGACCGAAGCAGCTTGTTTTACTTGAAGTTGCTGTGCCTGCAATATCAAGATGAACCCAAGGTGTCGTTTCAGCAAACTCACCAAGAAACGTTCCTGCCATAATCGCATGGCCTTCCCGTCCCGGTGAATTGTTTAAATCCGCCATTTGGCTGTTTTTCACACGTTTTTTATCCTTTTCTGTAATCGGCAGCTGCCAGATGGCCTCACCGCACTCTTCCGCAGCTTCAGCCACCTGCTGATAAAAGCTCTCGTTATTTGTCATGGCGCCAGTTGTTTCTGTGCCCAATGCCACAACAACGCCGCCAGTGAGTGTTGCCACATCAACAAGAACAGACGCGCCATGCTGTTTCGCATATGTAAGGCCGTCTGCAAGCACAAGCCTTCCTTCTGCATCCGTATTAAGGATTTCAATCGTTTTTCCGCTTAATGACACGATGACATCGTCAGGCTTCATCGCCCCGCCTGAAATCATGTTGTCGGTTGACGGAATGACAGCCAGCACATTTTGCTCTGGACGAAGTTCGCCGATCGTTTCCATAGCACCAAGGACCGCTGCCGCTCCTCCCATATCGGATTTCATGCCGACAATTCCTGTTTTGGTTTTAATAGAGTAACCGCCTGTGTCAAAGGTAATTCCTTTTCCGACAAGTCCGATAACATTTTCCCATTCCTTTTTGCCCTGATACTTCAAGACAATCATTTTGGGCGGTTCGGCAGAGCCTTGGTTTACCGCAAGGATTCCGCCCATACCGAGCTCTTCCATATCCGATTTCTCCAATATTTCACACTCAAAATCATATTTCGCCGCAAGCTCGGACGCATATGAAGCCAGGTCAGTTGCTGTCAGCATATTTCCCGGCATATTCACAAGCGTTCTTGCCGAATTTGTGCCCTGCCCGTATGCCTGGCCGACAAGAAGCCCGGCCTGCACTTCTTGTGTATCTTCATCTGTGACGGCATAGATGGATTCAAGCTGTTTATCCGGCTCATTTGATTTGTGCTTATAATCCTGCACCTCATAAGAAGCAAGCAGGCAGCTCTCAGCTAATGCGTGAGCGGCATCCGCTGCGGGCACTTCTTCACAAATAAATGTGTCAAGCAGTACGGCAGCCTCTTGTTTCCTGTCTTTATGAATGGCTTGAAAAACATGGGCAAAGCTTTCCTTCGCCTCTTCAAATGAATAATTCGCCTCCCTTCCCAAACCGACAAAATAAATACGTTTCATACCAGCGGAGGACGGAGGGAATACTTTTGATACTTGATTCCGTTTGGCAGAGACATCACCGTCTTTCAGAAGCTGAGTCAGATGGCCTTCCAGTTTTTCATCAATTTCCTTTGCTTTGCCTGTCAGCTGGCTTTTTTGAAAAAGTCCGACCACTAGGGTTTCAGTATGCTCTAATTGTTGAACCGCATAAAACATAAGGCTTACACTCCTAACGTAATGGGTATTTGTAATGAACAATGGTATAATAGGAAATACATTCTTTCCTTACATTTATTTTATCAAACAACAGACGAAGACCTGCTTTTTTCTTTTGTAACACGAAAGATTTTCATATAGAAAGGATGTCGCCTATGGAACTTTTTATGAATTTTCCTTTATTATCAAGCCTTGCTGCCATCATCTTTGCACAAGTCATTAAAGTGCCGATACAATTTATCGTATCCAGAAAACTGGACTGGTCGCTGGTGACAAGTACAGGCGGCATGCCGAGTTCCCATTCCGCGGCTGTGACGGCGCTTTCTACAGGCGTAGCCTTAGAGCATGGATTAGGTTCCTCTCTCTTTGCGGTTTCAGCCATTTTTGCCGTCATTACCATGTTTGACGCAACCGGCGTCAGACGTCATGCCGGCGAGCAGGCAACAGTCATTAATAAGCTTGTGATTGATTTTAACCGTTTTGTGAATGAAGCAAAAGATTTCCCGAAAGCTGAAGAGAAGGAAAAACAAAAAAAGCTGAAAGAGCTTCTCGGCCATCAGCCAATCGAGGTCTTTTTTGGCGGATTGACAGGAATTTTATTAACACTGGCACTGGCATATTTTTTTCTGTAAAAAAAACAACGCTTCAGCAGCTGCTGGAGCGTTTTATTCTTTCACTGTTTTGTATTGATTTCTGAACACCTGCAATGATTTTGTTTCATTAAGCTTTACCAGTTCATCCTCAGTGACTTTTCCGGTGCCCTTCTTAATTACATACACATCTAGGGTTTTTTTGCCCCATTCATTGTAGACATCATGAACGGTTTCAAAGTACAAATCAATGCGATTTCCCTTGATGGCCGATCCTGTGTCCGCAACGACGCCCAAACCGTAGTTCGGGATGAATAAAATGGTGCCGATCGGAAAAACGGATGGATCGGCGGCAACCGTAGAGTATAAATCTCTTTTCACTTTAACACCTGAATATGTAAGCCCATATAATGGATCTCCAGGCTTTTTACCCGTCGATTCGACTCCCGCTGTGTAGCCTGTAGCCGTTACTTTCCGTGCCGGATACTCGTCCCAGTCAAAGGCTTCTTCCAATGGTTTGTCTTTTGCTTTGTCTGCAGTGGACATCGTTTTTTCGTGTTTCTGCTGCAATGCTTTTAACGTCAGTCCAGTATTCTTCGAGTGCTTCTCATTATTTTCTTGCACCCATTTTGATAAGTCCTTCGCCTCTACTCCTGATACGGCTAAATATGTCGTGGCAAACGCGAGCAGAAATAAACAGGTCATCAGCAAACGTCTGATCATTTTCAACATTATTCACCTCTCCTCCGAATCATTGTTCCCACATAGCAGGAACAATATTCAAAATGGTGAATGTGCTGAAGGCACAAAAAAAGCTTTCTTTAGAAAGAAAGCGGCATTAAAACATCTGATATCCTCTTTTTCTGAGCATGTTGATCGCTATGCCTGATACAATCGCGCCGGCCAGACCGCTGGCTAAAATCAATACATCTGCAGCAGCTAACGATACGACTCTCTGAAACAGGCCGGCAAAAGATTCGCCTGGTGATTGAATATAGCTGATCAGCTTTTCCTTACTGATAATGAAAAGGCATACAATCGGATAAATCACAGCCATAATCCAGGACATTCTCAGCAGCATGTTTAATAAGAAACCGATTCCAAAAAACAAAACAAAAAATAAAACAATTGAGATGATAACGACTGGCAGACTAATCAAAACCCCACCCCCTGCGTTACTTTTAGTGTACCGCGGGGGCTTTTAAAAAGTCAACGGCTGGAAAATGAATGACTGTCTTTACCTGTCCCCTGACATGACGGACAAGTTTCTGAACCGCCGAGGATTAATTGAAAATACCCTTTCCCTGAGCAAAACGGGCATGCCTGTGAAGCGGTTGTCGTTGCGGTTTTCATCTTAGCATCACCTTTTTCTTAATTTTCAGATAATAATACCATATCAAGCTGTCAATGATAAAGTCAGATCATGTGACAAATCTTTTGATGTAAGCGGAAACATTTTTATTTTGCTCTTGTTCTCTTTTTATTTTGGCGTTTTTTAATAAAACAAAACCCGCGGAGCGCGGGTTTTTAGAAAAACTTAAATTTGCCTTTTTTCAGTGTGAGTCCGAGTCCGCCGATTAAAAACAGCGAACGGTTATCGATGACTTTTTTCATAAAAGAAGCCGGGGTGCCTTTCAGTTTTCTTCCGTACACGACTCCGACCGCATTATGCTCGCCGAGAGAAGCCACCGTTCCTTTTATGTCAGGTTTGAATTCTTCAAGCTCGCCGCCCTTAATGAGTTTTGCAATGTTTTTAGCGACCGTAGTTCCCTGCTGCATCGCGATTTGGGCGGTCGGCGGATAAGGACGGTCAGTGTCTTCATTGATAAACAGCGAGCTGTCGCCGAGAATAAACACGTTGTCATGTCCGGGCGCGCGAAGATCAGGATTGACTTTCACCCGGCCGCGCATATTTTCAAAGCCGGCTTCTTCAACAATCGGATGTCCGCGGACACCTGCTGCCCACACCACTGTTTGCGATTTGATTTGCTCTGGCTCCTCATCTTTTTTGCCGACTGTGACTCCTTCTGCAGTACACTCTTGAACCGCCGTGCCGATTTTAAACTCAACGCCATTCTCCTCAAGATAGTGAACAGCATAATCGACAAGCTCGGGATCAAAGCCCGGCAATACGGTCGGCGCTGCTTCTACACAAATAATGCGTACAAGACTTCTGTCAACGTCATACTCCTTGCAGAGCTCCGGCACACGGGCAGCCAGTTCGCCAAGGAATTCAATACCCGTAAATCCGGCTCCTCCGACAACGATTGTTAACCTGTCCGGCCGTTTTTCAGCTTCAATGTTGTAAGTCGCAAATTGCAGCTCAATATGTTCCCGAAGCACACGAGATGTATTGATATTGGCGATCGGAAACGCAAATTCTTTTAAGCCTTTAATGCCGAACGTTTCAGGTACCGCTCCGAGGCCGATAACTAAATAATCGTACTGCAGCTCTCCATTGGCAAGCACCACTTTCTTCTCGTCTATTTTGATTGCCTTCACGGTATCCTGTACAAAATTGACACGTGACTGGTTAATTACATCTTTTATCTGATAACGGCAACGGTCATGATGGAGCGTGCCGGCGCTCGCTTCGTGCATCCATGTTGTTTCATAATGATAATTGTGTTTATTCACAAGCGTAATATCAGCATCATTCGGACCGACATGCTTCGTTAGCCTTGTCACTGTCATCAATCCGCCATAACCTGCACCTAAAATCACGATTTTGGGCTTATTCAATGCCATCACATCCACCTTCTCTTTTTTTTGCTGTTAGACGCATATAAAAATCATCATTTGTGTTATCTTCAGCTTATTGGCAGGATTTTATGAAATATATTGAAAAGTTTTTTTGTGAAGTCCACACCCATAGCACTACTATCATGTTTATCCGGCTGGTTCATGAAACATTCAGAAAAAAGATGAATTCATTTTTTTCTTATCGTATCGGCCTGCGGGCATATGATCAAGAATGAATGCGCATACAATGTACCGCGAATTTTTCTGCTGACTCGTCAATTTTAAGAGCAATATGGTATAATTAATAACAATTTTCATTTAGGAGGCAATTTTCGTATGCGAGAGGATACAAAGGTTTATGATATTACCATTATAGGCGGGGGACCGGTCGGCTTATTCACCGCTTTTTACGGAGGCATGAGACAGGCAAGCGTCAAAATTATCGAAAGCCTGCCTCAGCTTGGCGGACAGCTTAGCGCCCTGTACCCTGAGAAATATATATATGACGTAGCAGGATTCCCGAAAATCCGCGCCCAAGAGCTAGTGAACAACTTAAAAGAGCAAATGGCGAAATTCGACCAAACCATTTGTTTAGAGCAGGCGGTTGAATCTGTTGAAAAACAAGCAGACGGCGTGTTTAAGCTTGTGACAAACGAAGAAACCCATTACTCTAAAACGGTCATCATCACTGCAGGAAACGGCGCATTCAAACCAAGAAAGCTCGAGCTTGAAACAGCTGAACAATACGAAGGCAAAAACCTTCACTACTTCGTTGATGATTTACAAAAATTCGCCGGCCGACGCGTTGCGATTCTGGGCGGAGGAGATTCAGCGGTTGACTGGGCACTTATGCTTGAGCCAATTGCAAAAGAAGTTTCCATCGTTCACCGCCGCGATAAATTCCGCGCGCATGAGCACAGTGTGGAAAACCTTCACGCATCTAAGGTGAATGTCCTGACTCCATTTGTTCCGGCGGAGCTCATCGGAGAAGACAAAATCGAGCAGCTTGTGCTTGAGGAAGTGAAAGGCGAGCGCAAAGAGATTTTAGAAATTGACGACTTAATCGTCAACTACGGCTTCGTATCATCTCTTGGACCGATCAAAAACTGGGGACTTGAAATTGAGAAAAACTCCATTGTTGTCAAATCTACAATGGAAACAAACATCGAAGGCTTCTTCGCCGCAGGTGACATTTGCACATACGAAGGAAAAGTCAATCTGATCGCAAGCGGCTTCGGCGAAGCACCGACAGCTGTTAACAACGCGAAAGCTTATATGGATCCAAAAGCTCGCGTACAGCCGCTGCACTCTACAAGTCTTTTTGAAAATAAGTAATAAAAAAAGGAGTTTGTGTCAAGGTGACACAGCTCCTTTTTTATTTGAAGATATTGATATAATTCATCGCAGTTCCAATAACCAGCGCAATCACAAGAGCTGCTACAATCCAGATCGTAGTCATGATAATGCGGTCTTGGATCTTTTGGGACTTCGGTGGTTTTTCTTCACTTTGAGTCATCTCCATTCGCTCCTTTCACATGTCCATGTCATAAAGAAAGCCTGGTGCTGAAGGACCAAGCTTTGCTGAACGTATATAATTTCGTTTTTATCCGCATTCTAAGTCCATTCAATTAAAACTATCATACCCAAACTCACAGTGCATGACAAGCTTCGGCACTTGCACTCACCTGTAAGCGAATAAAACGTTTGACATCCTAAATAAAACAGAGTACATTATACAAGGCGAACATTTGATATATTTTTATTATAAATATTCGTATTTAGGAGTGGATTCTATGGAAAACGTGTTTGATTACGAAGATATTCAGCTAATTCCTGCAAAATGCATTGTGAACAGCCGTTCTGAGTGTGACACATCCGTACGGTTAGGCGGACGTACATTTAAATTGCCCGTCGTTCCTGCCAATATGCAGACGATTATAGATGAGAAACTTGCGGTTTCATTAGCCGAAAACGGCTACTTTTATGTGATGCACCGCTTTGAACCTGAAAAACGGATTGACTTTATAAAGGACATGAACGCACGTGGACTATTCTCTTCTATCAGTGTTGGGGTCAAAGATGAGGAGTATGAATTTGTCCGTCACCTGGCAGAAGAAAATCTGGTACCTGAATACGTGACCATCGACATCGCTCACGGACATTCCAATGCCGTCATTGAGATGATTCAGCACCTTAAAAAGCATCTTCCGGACAGCTTTGTCATCGCGGGAAATGTCGGAACACCGGAAGCGGTAAGAGAGCTCGAAAATGCCGGAGCGGATGCCACAAAAGTCGGTATCGGACCGGGAAAAGTATGTATAACGAAAATTAAAACCGGCTTCGGCACAGGCGGATGGCAATTAGCCGCGCTGCGCTGGTGCGCAAAAGCCGCCAGCAAACCAATTATTGCTGATGGCGGAATCCGCACCCATGGCGACATCGCAAAATCAATCCGATTCGGCGCCACCATGGTCATGATCGGCTCACTATTTGCCGGACACGAGGAATCACCGGGACAAACCATTGAAAAAGACGGAAAGCTCTACAAAGAATACTTTGGCTCAGCCTCTGAATATCAAAAAGGCGAAAAGAAAAATGTCGAAGGCAAAAAAATGCATGTGGAGCATAAAGGCGCAATCATGGATACGCTGACTGAAATGGAACAGGATCTTCAATCTTCTATTTCTTATGCTGGCGGAACTAAGCTGGAGGCTATCCGCAATGTGGATTATGTCATTGTGAAGAATTCGATTTTTAATGGAGATAAGTATTAAAACAAAAAAGCCAAGTCAGCGGTTCGCCGCTTGACTTGGCTTTTTTCTATTATTAGCACTCTTCTGGTTTACCTGCATTCGTCGCTGTTCTGAAAGAAGAACCGCAGCCGCATGAGGCGATGGCGTTTGGATTATCGATGGTAAAGCCGCCGCCAAGCATGGATTGCTTAAAGTCTATAATAGTGCCGTTCATGATATCAAGGCTTTCTTTGTCAACGAGAACAGTAATGCCGTGCTCCTCAAACATACTGTCTGCTTCGCTTTTTTCATGCTCAAAGCCCATTCCGTATGAAAGGCCGCTGCAGCCGCCGCCTTTAACGCCAACGCGCAGAAACGCGTTTTCTTCTTCATGCTCTTTCATCATATCTTTTATATGCAAAGCTGCTGCTTCTGTAATTGTTACAGGGTTGCTCATTATGGTGAACCTCCTTTTAAAAACCGGATGTTGTCTTATATTATAAACTTGATGGGCTCATTTCTCAAACTAGCTGTTTTATAAAAAATAGACGCCCTCACAAACAGTCTCCGCCGGACCTGTCATCATCACATGGCCATTCTCTTTCCAGTTAATGACCAGATCTCCGCCCGCCAAATGAACCGTAATGTCTTCATTTTGTTTTGATACACCGTTTAAAACAGATGCGACAGCTGCTGCACATGCGCCTGTACCGCATGCCTGTGTGATGCCTGATCCCCGTTCCCACACGCGGAAGTGCAGTTCATGTTCATTCACGGTTTCCACAAACTCGACATTCACACCTTCCGGAAATCTAGGATCTTTCTCAATCACCGGCCCCAGTGTCGTCAGCGGTGCCTGTTCAATATCGGCAATCGGAAAAACGATATGCGGATTGCCCATTGAAACCGCGGTGCCTTTTAGTTCAGCTTCGCCAAATGTCATTGCTTCATTAATGGTTTGCTCCTCACCGCCGCCAAGCATCGGAAGATCGGCTTTTGTCAGACGAGGTTCACCCATATCGACAGTGACAACATTCACCTTTCCGTTTTCAACTTGAACCTCCGCTTTCACAAGTCCGGAGAGGGTTTCAATCAGAAATGATGTTTCCTCAACCAGCTTATGCTCATACGCGTATTTTGCAACGCAGCGCAGGCCGTTGCCGCAGTTTTTCCCTTCAGATCCGTCATTATTAAAAATCCGCATTTTGACAGGCGCTTGATCTGAAGGGCATATGAGGATCATTCCGTCGGAGCCGATCCCTGTATAAACGGAAGACACCTGAATCGCTATTTCAGACAGTTGTTCTTCCGGCAGTTGTTCTTCAAATTGATTCACGTATATATAGCTGTTTCCAAGACCGTGCATTTTGGTAAATCGAAATGAGTTCATAGATGCCTCCAACTTTTTCTCTTTTTCTTAGTATAAAAGCTATTATAAACGGACACAATACAATTATCCCCCGTTTTTCATACATAAAAGCTCCTTGCAATTGACGCAAGGAGCTTTTATCTTTTATATGAACATGCCGGCAATAGCCGCGCTCAGCAGATTGGCTAATGTTCCCGCTAGAACCGCCTTCAACCCAAGGCGTGCGATATCTGAGCGGCGGCTTGGCGCTAAACCGCCAAGCGTACCGAGCATAATCGCAATCGAGGAGAAATTTGCGAATCCGCATAACGCAAAGCTGATAATCGTAGCTGTTTTTTTAGAAAACTCGCCGATGTGCGGACCGAAGTTAGAATAAGCGACAAACTCATTCAGCACCAATTTCTGGCCGATAAAGCTTCCAGCATGCAACGCTTCATGCCATGGCACACCAATCAAAAAGGCGATTGGAGAAAACACATAGCCGAGAAGAGATTCTAATGTGACATCTTTTAAACCGAACAAGCCGAAAACACCGCCGAGAATACCGTTGACCACGGCGATTAATGCGACAAATGCTAGCAACATCGCACCAACGTTCAGCGCAATTTGCAGACCTGTTGACGCACCCTTTGCAGCCGCGTCAATTACATTGGCCGCTCCTTCGCCTTCATCCATTTTGAAATCGCCTTTTACTGTTTGCGGCGTTTCCGTTTCAGGAATGATTAATTTCCCGAAAACCAGACCCGCGGGAGCAGCCATGAAGCTCGCCGCAAGCAAGTATTCAATCGGAATACCGAGAAGGGCGTAGCCAAACAAAGTTGAACCCGCAACAGCCGATAGACCGCTCGTCATAATTGTAAACAGTTCAGAGCGCGTCAGCCCTGCAATGAGGGGCCTGATCACCAAAGGAGATTCCGATTGCCCTACAAAAATATTAGCAGCAGCCGCAAGAGATTCCGTCTTGCTTGTCCCAAGAAGCTTCGACAATCCGCCGCCGATCACACGGAAAATGAGCTGCATGATTTTTAAATGATATAAAACTGCGATCAATGCTGAGAAAAAGATGATGACAGGCAGTACACTTAAAGCAAACGCCGGGCTGTCGCCGACTTTTAAAAGCGGCCCAAATATGAAACTGATGCCTTCATTCGCATAATCAATCAGAAGCTGTACACGGCTTGAAAACCATAAAAAAACAGCGCGTCCCGCTTCCCATTTCAACACGATGTATCCAAACGCCACCTGTATACATAAACCAACGATGACGGTTCTTATTCTAATATTGCTTTTCTTTTCTGAAAATAAAAACGCGATGGCGATTATTCCAACTGCGCCAAGCAGTCCCCACAGAACATTCATGAATACACCTACACCTCTTAAAATTTATTTAAAACAAATCTTTTATACGATAACAATAATATTTTTTGATGTCTACACATTTTTTCAGTCCTTTTGTACAGCAAAATAAAAAAGGGCCTGTCTCAGGCCCTTTTCTTCAAAACATTGGGTTTTCTTCAATAAATGTATATATATTCTCAACAAGCTCAGCAGGTGTTTCACCCGTAACGACTTCTCCGTTTACTAAAGCGAATAGTGATTCCATACATTTCCCGCAATAGCTTAAACAGCCGTATTCAAGAACATCCAGATTCGGATCTTTCTCTAAAATCGCTCGGGCTTCCTGAGAGCCGTGAGCCAGATTGCTGACACAAAATTCAATCATTGGATTCATGCGATTTCACCTCACATATGAACATTATCGCGAATTTTTCACTATTCGTCAAAGACAACGAACACTTCAAAATTTATTATCGTAACATATCATTCCTTCAATAACGTTTTACTAATTTGCGTTTTAAGGCCAATTTGTAGGTTATTTTGAAACTAATATTGTGATTTTAGATCAAATTCGATATAATTCTAGATGTTATTTTACAAAGTTCGTATTTTCCATCAATGTATCTATCATACTCTTCGGGTTAAAGGGGAATTCAAATGAAAAAATTGGTCTTGATCGGCGGAGGTTACGGAAACATGCGTGTTCTTCATCGCTTATTGCCCAACCAGCTGCCTCATGATGTTTCAATCACGTTAATTGACAGAAATCCTTATCACTGCTTAAAAACAGAATATTATGCCCTTGCCGCAGGCACAATTTCTGACCACCATATCAGAGTGACGTTCCCAGAGCACCCTCGCCTGGATGTCGAGTACGGCGATATTTCTTCAATTGATATTGCACAAAAACAAGTGCTGTTCCATGACCGCGAACCGATTTCTTACGATGACGCAGTGATCGGGCTCGGCTGCGAGGATAAATATCATAACGTGCCGGGAGCGCCTGAATTCACCTACAGCATTCAAACCATCGATCAGTCCCGCGAAACCTATCAAAAGCTGAACAACTTAAGCGCCGAAGCGACTGTTGCCATTGTCGGAGCAGGCCTAAGCGGCGTTGAACTTGCAAGTGAGTTAAGAGAAAGCCGTGACGATCTGAACATTATTTTGTTTGACCGCGGAGATCTCATTTTATCAAGCTTTCCCGAGCGTTTGAGCAAATATGTGCAAAAATGGTTCGAAGAGCACGGTGTCCGCATTATTAACAGGGCAAATATCACAAGAGTAGAAGAAGGCGTTGTATATAACCACGATGACGCAATTTCCGCAGACGCCATCGTATGGACAGCCGGCATACAGCCGAATAAAGTCGTCAGAGACTTGGATGTGGAAAAGGACGCACAAGGCCGTGTCGTGTTAACGCCTCATCACAATGTCCCGGGTGATGAACATCTGTATGTTGTCGGAGATTGTGCCAGCCTTCCTCACGCACCGAGTGCCCAGCTGGCAGAAGCTCAAGCAGAACAGATTGTCCAAATATTGCAAAAACGCTGGAATGGTGAAGCCCTTCCTGAATCGATGCCTCAATTTAAGCTGAAAGGCGTTTTAGGTTCACTCGGGAAAAAAGCCGGCTTCGGACTTGTTGCTGACCGTCCGCTGATCGGCCGTGTTCCGCGTTTGCTGAAATCCGGCTTGCTGTGGATGTACAAACACCATAACGGATAATAGCAGAACCGCTGATGAAGTCAGCGGTTTTCTGTGTAACCGTATCTCTCCATTTCCTCATATACATCCTTCAACTTTGGGTTGCCTTCTCCAACAATTTTATTCTCTACGAGGACGAGCGGATAAAAATATTCGTCATTTCTGATTTTTTCCGCAAGCTGTTTTACGTTTTCGACATCTGGCGGCTCGTAAATGTCGATGTATTGCATTTCAAAAGGCTGATTCGGATATTTTCTTTTCAGCGCAGCCTCAAGCCATTCATATGTATCTTTAGCTGTCGGCATATTGACACAGCTTGCACAAACGGTTTCTGCCCCGTATACGCTGAGCATGACTGTTTTTGTCATTGATAAGTGCCCCCATTTCTCTGTGTTACATTCTTTCTATTAAGTATACAGAGACAAAAGACGTTTTTATAGAAAAAAACCGTTTTTGTGTTCAAGTCTGAATGTGCTATAATAATGGGAGCAATTCTGCAAACCAAACAATAGATTTTTATTGTTACACTGAATATAATGGTTTTATGACGATGAAAGGAGCGAATGTCATGACTGAAGTTGAAATGAAAGAACAGGTGCAGGAAGTACTGGACAAACTTCGTCCGTTTTTACTTCGTGACGGCGGTGACTGTGAGCTTGTAGACGTTGATGAAGGTATTGTTAAGCTTCGTCTTCTAGGCGCGTGCGGCAGCTGCCCAAGTTCAACAATTACGCTAAAAGCCGGAATTGAACGCGCTCTTCTTGAAGAAGTGCCGGGTGTAATTGAAGTAGAACAAGTCTTTTAATAAAGCAGCCAGGCTGATATTTGATCAGCCTGGCTTTTTTTATGAGAGATATTGGTCAAACCATGAGCTTATATAGGTCAGGCGCTTGATCCGCTGTCCCGGGTGTCCGCTGCGTGACAGATTATGCGTCGCTTTCGGAAAACGAACCAGCACAGTTTCCTTGTCCATTTTTTTCAAGGCAATAAAAAGCTGTTCAGCCTGTTCAATCGGACACCGGTCATCACGTTCGCCATGAAGAATTAAAAGAGGCGTCTCCACGTTTGCCGCATATTTTAAAGGGGATCGGTCCCACAGCTTTTCTGTATCGGTAAACATGTCATGCTCAAGCTGCCAGTCCGTGAAAAAATAGCCGATATCACTAACGCCGTGAAAGCTGAGCCAGTTTGAAATCGAACGCTGGGTGACAGCTGCTTTAAAACGATTTGTATGCCCCACGATCCAGTTGGTCATAAAGCCTCCGTAGCTTCCGCCTGTGACGCCTATCCGCTCGGCATCAATCTGCGGGTCTCTTTTAATCGCCTCATCCACTGCCTGCATCACATCCAGATAGTCTTTTCCTCCGTAATCCCCTCTGACTGCATTCACAAATTCCTGTCCGTAGCCATGACTTCCTCTTGGATTTACATAAACCACTGCATATCCTTTCGCCGCCAGCACCTGTAATTCGTGAAAATATGTATGCCCGTACATCATATGCGGACCGCCATGTATATTGAGAATAAGCGGATATTGTTTGCCCTCTGCAGCCTGAGCAGGTTTCATCAGCCAGCCGTTCACCGTCATCCCGTCTTCTGTCACATATTGAATGTCTTCAGGTAACGAAATGAGGTGCTCGTCAACAAACTTGTCATTCGCATCAGTCAGCCGTTTTTCTTCCTGTCCAAGAGGAATGCTGTATAGCTCACTAGGTCTGTCGGGCTTTGTCACACTGGCAATAAAGCTTTGTTCGTCAGGATGCATGGAAAAGCTGTTGATATATTCTTTTTCTAACCGAATCGGGTATACGAGTCCTTCTATAGAAACATAATAGATTCCCGTGCTGCCTTGTTCTGTACCGATGACATAAAACCCTTGGCTGTCTTTCGTCCAAACCGGACGCTGTTCAGCACCTCCGATCAATGAATCCCCAATCAGCGCATCGGCTAAGTGAACGTCCAGCATATCAGTGAGACACGACAGGCGGTCTTGTTCTAGATCATAAAGCCACGCCTTTTCGAGCGTTGCATTCCGATATTCCTGTTCATGTCCAAGCAAAGCAAGATACCTTCCGTCCGGTGAAAATGAGCTTGGTCCGAATGAGCCGCGATGAGAGGTAATCAGCTTGAGATCTTCAGTCTCCAGCGACAACATGCAAACATCATGAGGTTTTCTGGCATCATCCGTTTCAGTCATATTAGCCGAAAAAACGAGAGATTTGCCGTCAGGAGAAAAAGCCGGGTCGAAGTGGTCAGCTTTTTCGTTAGTCAGCTGTTTGACCTCTCCAGACTTCACGCTGACAAGCACAAGCTGTGCATACGCGCCTCTCGTCAGCCCTTTTCCGTCCCGTTTATAGGCTAAACCATGCACTTCAACCGGTTCAAAGCTGTCGGGTTCCGTTTTCTCTTGATCATAAACACTTTCACCATCTCCAAGACTGACCGTGACAAGCACTGACTCGCCATCCGGAGACCATACCGGCTGAGAGACGCCATACGGAATATCAGTCAGTTTTTTTGCCTCACCGCCTTCAGCGCTCATTATATAAAGCTGAGACACATCGCCATCACGGTCAGAAACAAATGCAATCTGGCGTCCGTCTGGAGACCATCTAGGATCAGCGCTCCGCTTTTCTCCGTATGTCCAAGGGGCGGACGTCCCGCTATCCGCATCATATACCCATATATTTGAAGTATATGAATCTTTCTCTTTGTTTGCTTGTGACTTCACATAAGCCACACGCTTGCCGTCCGGGGCGTATTGAGGGTCCGTCACCGAGACAATAGCTATCATATCTTCGGCGGTCATCAGCTTTTTCATATCAATCTCCTCCTTTTTACATGTATTTCGTTTTTCTAAATAAAAATCCCTTTTATATCATGAAGAAAAAAAGCGTTCCTCTGCTGACGCTGAGGAACGCTTAGAATGCTCTATACACTTTTCATTTGATAGAAAGGATTTCGCTCTATTATACTTCCCTCTTTCGGAACGGTCAAAGCGTCGACTTCACAATGCGGGAAGTGAAGTGCGAGCTGCTCTTTCAGCGCGTCCCCTTTTCCTTTTTCGGTCATGACGAGAATCGTCGGGCCCGCTCCGCTGAGAGCAGTTCCATAAGCGCCTTTCATCTCGGCGACGTGTTCTACTTTTGACAACTCAGGGACAAGCATTGCCCGGTACGGCTGATGGAACATATCCTTCTTCATGATTTTTCCGACGAGCGGCCAATCCTTTGACATGATCGCCGCGATGAGAATGTTGCTGACAGCACTGGCTTTTACAGCGTCCGCATAGAGAAACTCTGTAGGAAGCACGTCTCGCGCGTCTCTTGTCAGCACCTCGTAAAAAGGAATGACAACCACAACATCAATGTCGGCATCCGGCACGCGGATCATTTGTGTCTCGTCGTCTTCATGCAGCCCGATCACAAGCCCGCCGACGAGAGAAGCGCCTGCATTGTCCGGATGTCCTTCTTCAAGGCTGGCTAAATGCAGCTTGTCCTCTTCGGAGAGCTTTAACCCGCATAATTCGTCAGCCAGTTCTATAGCCGCCACTATGGCCGCAGCACTGCTGCCAAGACCACGTGCAAGCGGGATGTCGCTCCACACTTTCACATGTACAGGTGGCATTTCTTTTCCGTACATATCTGCCGTCCGTTTAGCCACTTGATAGATCATATTATCTGTACCCGCCGGTATTCCGGCGACTGTTTCTGTTTCAGCTTCAAAAGACCATTGATCGCTTTCATAGACGGTCAGCTTTAAATATCTGCTGAGCGCCATTCCGACTGAATCAAAGCCGGGGCCTAGGTTAGCTGTGCTTCCGGGAACAGTGACAGAGAACAGCATGTCGGCATCATTCATACACGAGCCGCTCCTTTTAAGTATTCGAGGATGCTGTCTTCATCAGTCGGCAGGGTGACCGGCTTCATTTCAGAAATGTCGACCGCTGTGTTCGGGTCTTTCAGCCCGTTTCCTGTTAACACAGCCACAACCTTGCTGCCTTTCGGAATTTCTCCGGATTTTACTTGTTTCAGCACACCTGCAATAGATGCGCAGGAGCCCGGTTCTGCAAACACGCCTTCTTCACGGGCAATCAGCTGATACGCATGAAGAATTTCATCGTCAGTGACTTCGTCAATTTTTCCATTGGACTCCTCAGCCGCTTTTACAGCTTTATCCCAGCTTGCTGGGTTTCCGATACGAATCGCTGTTGCCACGGTTTCCGGATTTTCAATGACTTCGTTGCGGACGATCGCAGCTGCCCCTTCCGCTTCAAAACCGCGCATTTTCGGAAGGCCAGTGCCGTTTTTCTCATGATATTCTTTGAAGCCCTTCCAGTACGCTGTGATGTTTCCCGCGTTTCCGACCGGAATCGCCAAAACGTCCGGGGCTTCGCCCAGCTGTTCGCACACTTCGAAGGCAGCTGTTTTTTGGCCTTCAATACGGTAAGGGTTGACCGAGTTGACAAGCGCGATCGGTGATTTTTCGCAAATTGAGCGGACAATTTTAAGCGCATCGTCAAAGTTGCCATCGATCGCAATGATTTCAGCTCCGTACATGACTGCCTGAGCAAGCTTGCCAAACGCGATTTTTCCGTTCGGGATGATGACAATACATTTCATATTGGCGCGGGCTGCATAAGCAGCCGCAGCCGCTGATGTATTTCCGGTTGACGCACACATAATCGTGTCGTTGCCTTCTTCTTTCGCCTTTGCCACCGCCATAACCATCCCGCGGTCTTTAAAAGATCCAGTAGGGTTTACGCCTTCTGTTTTGACATGAAGCTCAATCCCAAGCTGTTCAGAAAGCTTCGGCAAATGAATGAGCGGCGTATTGCCTTCATGTAACGTAAGCGCCGGTGTTTGATCCGTTACAGGTAAAAACTCTTTATATTGATGGATAAGTCCTTTCCACATTAGCTTCAACCGTTCCCTTCTACACGATATGTGCTTTTTACTTCTTGAACGACTTCCAAATCATTTAAGTTTTGCAGGATATCACTGAAATCAGCTTCTGATGTATGATGTGTGACGATGACGATTTCTGCTAGCTCATCATGCCCCTTAATCGGCAGCTGAAGGATTTTTTCAAAGCTGACGCCCCGTTCTGAGAACACAGACGTGATTTTTGAGAATGAGCCTACCTCATCCTTCACGTGAATTCTCAAAAATTGCTGTGCGTAAATGTCGGACGGCGACTTCATGTTTTTCTCGTATTGCGGCGCAACAAAGCTATTGCCGGTTACGCCGAGACGCATGTTTTTCATGACAGCGACCAGGTCAGACACAACTGATGTGGCTGTCGGCATGCTTCCCGCTCCCGGGCCATAGAACATCGTCTCTCCGACAGCTTCGCCATATACGTAGACGGCGTTAAATTCATTATGCACGGCAGAAAGCGGATGGTGGTCTGGAAGCAGCGTCGGCTGAACGCTGACTTCAATTTTGCTGCCGTCACGCTGGGCAATCCCGATCAACTTCATTGTGTAGCCGAGGCGTTTGCTGAAGCTGATATCCTCGTCTGTAATCTGGGAGATCCCCTTCACTTTGACATCTTCCAGATCGACGTTCATTGAGAAGCCGAGACGCGCCAATATTGCCATTTTCCGCGCGGCGTCAAGCCCTTCAACATCTGAAGTCGGGTCAGCTTCAGCAAACCCCAGATCCTGCGCTTCCTTAAGCACATCCTCGTAAGGGCTTTTCTCCTTAATCATTTTTGTTAAGATAAAGTTCGTTGTTCCGTTTACAATTCCCATCATTTTAGTAATCCTGTCTGATGAGAGGCCTTCTTCTAATGTGCGAAGAATTGGAATTCCGCCGGCAACGCTGGCTTCGAAGTAAATGTCACAGCCATTTTCCTTTGCTTCTGCGAGCAGTTCAGAACCGTACACGGCCATTAAATCTTTGTTCGCCGTGACAACGTGTTTTTTCGATCTCAAAGCGTCGAGCAAATATTGTTTTGTCTGCTCAACACCGCCGATGACCTCGATGATGACATCAACATCAGGGTCGTCGATCACATCATATACTTCTGTCGTGAGCGTTTCCTTCGGCAAATCTACTTCTCTTTTTTTCTCTAAATCTTTTACAAGCACTTTTTTTATCGTAATGGGACAGCCAACCTGATGCATCAGCTTATCCTGATGGTCTTGAATAATTTTAACGACACCGCTTCCGACGGTACCTAAGCCCAAAAGCCCTACACGAATTGCTTTCAAAAAAACTCCACCCTTCTTCAGATTGTCCTCTCAAGATAGACAATTGTTAACTCAACACAGACATATAAGTTACAAATATTATATAAGCCCACTCCTGTTTTGACAAGACAACAATCTGCTGAATTTTGTGAATGTAAACGCTTAATCAATTGATATGACAAGATTCTTTATTTTCTAATTATTTTTGTCAGATTTTCTCCTTCCTTACAAGCCGCCCTTTCCGAGCCAGCTGACAGGGGGAACAAACAAGTTCTGCGCTCTCATGTTCATAAACTCCTGGGCGGCATTCAGAAATTGTTCATAGCCCGAATCACTGAGAATGTAGTCGAGCTGCTCTTCATAATAGTGCTTTTCCGACTCTGAAGAAATATAGTAGCCTTCCACGATTTCATAGTAATGAAGCGGAAAAAGGAGACGGCTGTACAAAAGACGCTTCGAAAATGAAGACAGCGGTGTGATTTGCTCGTATTCCTGCAAAAAGCGAAAGCCCTGCCGGTTAAAATCATCACGGTGATGCAAAAATGAGTGTCTCATATATTCGGCTAAATCGCGTGCAGCGTGGTCAAATACCCAGTCAGCCGGAATCCTGATAAGGGATTCAGGAGACCACGTATTTCTTTCCATCCGCTGATGGCATATCGTTCCTGAATCAGTTGCTTGCGGTTTGTCATCGAGCTCAGTATCGACTAAATATTGAATCGCGTTTTCTGACAGCCCTAAATAGTATGGAAACGATTCAATCATTTTTTTATCAAAAGGCTCGTGCGGAGGGGTATGAACCTTTCGCTGCCAAAACGCTTCAAGCTGATCAATGCGTTTTCCCCACAGGTCTTTCCACTGCCCGATTCTCCCTGCCTCCTTCACTTCGTACGGGTATCCTCTGCCCTTTCGGTGAAACTCCGCCAGTTCTGTCCCTATGGAAAATGCACGATTTGAAAAAGGAGGAGCCGCCTTCAGCAGGGCGTACGTTTTTTCCTCATGTTCAAAGGTCAGTTCACCTTCTTTTGTAAAGATAAAAACGGAAACGTATGGGTCACTTTGTTCTTGTAAATACTGACTCATGTAATAAAGCTCCGCCAGCTCCGCATCTGAAAAATGGGAAACGGGAACAATCAAAAAGAAGGAATTCGGTGTTTGAAAGCATTGATACGTATGCTGATACATGGAAAGCTGCCTGATATGAATGCCGTATTTTTCTTTTATTGTGCCTTTCACAATGATCACCTGCCTGTTGAATTAGGACTCATCACATCGTAGTCATACACAGCCGGAATTATGAATACATATTTTAATCCGACGAAGGAGCAAGAAAAAGTCGTAAACATCTCATACGTTTTGTATAAACTAGTAAAAAAAGATTGGGTGAAGTTGATGTCAGATAAAGAACAAATCAGTCAGATGGAAGCTAAAGCAAGAGAACGGATGAAGGAGCGCGGCGTTGAGGTATCCGATATTGCCGAGCTTGTCTTTTTTCTGCAGAAAAAATATCATCCGGATTTAACCATGGATGAATGCACGTTGAATGTGAATCGGGTCCTCGCAAAACGCGAGGTGCAAAACGCGATTTTAACGGGCATTGAATTGGACGTTCTTGCTGAGCACAAAAAACTGTCTGAACCGCTGCAAACGATGCTGGAGATAGATGAAAGCCTATATGGAGTAGATGAAGTTCTGGCATTTTCCATCGTGAATATTTACGGGTCCATCGGGTTTACAAACTATGGCTACATTGACAAAGAAAAACCCGGTATCCTCGGCCGTTTGAATGATAAATCAACCGGCGAATGCCATACATTTCTTGATGACATTGTCGGCGCCATTTCCGCTGCGGCCTCCAGCAGGCTCGCACACCGCGCACGGCATACAGAATAAAGGGCACCCTTTTGGGGCGCCCTTTTTTTATATATGTTGAATCCACTCAGTCAGAGAATCAATAGCGTGAGTCGGTTTTTCCATATCGTCTGTCATATGCTCTCTTTTCGTTACGCCTGTGTGGACAAGCAGTGTATCCATCCCTGCATTCATGCCTGCCATAATATCAGTCGCGTAGTTGTCGCCGACCATAAGTGTTTCGGATACATCAGTGCCGAGAACACGCATCGCCTGCTCCATGATAATGGATTCCGGCTTGCCGATAAACACCGGCTGCACGCCTGTGGATACGGTTAACACAGAGGTCAGTGAACCATTGCCCGGCAGGAGACCCCTTTCAGTCGGTATGGCAATGTCACCGTTTGTGGAAATAAAGCGGGCGCCATTTCTGATTGCGAGGCAGCCAATGGCAAGTTTTTCATATGTAATCCCACGGTCAATTCCGACAACAACAAAGTCCGCGTCTTCCTCTGCAAAGGTCAGGCCGTTCTCTTCAATCGCCTGGCGAATTCCTTCTTCCCCGATCACATACACAGACGCGTCTTTTTTCTGCTGGGCGATATGCTGGGCAGTCGCCATGCTTGTCGTAAAGACCTGCTCCTCTGTTGCCGGAATATCAAAAGAGACTAGCTTGTCCGCCACCTGCTTCGGTGTACGGGAAGAGTTGTTTGTCACAAAAAGATAAGGAATGCCGCGGTCTTTCAGCGTTCTGACAAATTCACACGCTTCCTCAATTTTTTCTGTGCCGTTGTACATCGTTCCGTCTAAATCAATTAAATACCCTTTATATGTTTTCATCTTTAACACTCCTGTGGCTTTCCTGTCGTTATTTAAACGCGGAAACAGGGCCCAGCTCTGTTTCCAAGTAGATTCTGATTCGTTTCGGAAAGGCTTGAAGGACCGCTAGATGCGCGGTGATCAGCTTGTAAAGCTCTGCGCTGTCAGCGAGCTGGTATTGCTGAACCAATGTTTTTCGGTACGCAATCAATTGCTTCAGCTGTGCTCCCTCTTCTTCCGTTACGACTTTTTCATCAACCAGTATGTCCATGATATCATCATAGCTGCCCGGGTCCCGCATAATAAAACCGTCGATCATGTCATTTCCTGTATCTAGAATGCATTCGATTAACAGGTGGCCGATGCGTTCAAGCGCGAGCCCCTCGATCTCGGATTTCCAGTCTGTTTGCGAATGAAACAGCGCCAGCTGACGCTCGAAGAACCCGAGTGTATGCTCTATCTTGTTTCTGTCAACAAAATACATGACAGCATCCCCTTTGTGAAATAGTTATTTTCTGATCCGTTTTAAGACAAAATACGCACAGCCGAAATTACAGTATTCGTAAATGTATTCGTCCAATGTGCTGATTTTCGTTTCAAAGGTCGCCTTTTGATTCTGGTCATCAAAGAAGCCCTTGAGCCTGAGCTGGCCGTATCCCCAGTCTCCCACAATGTAATCGTATTTATTTAAAATATCGGAATAACGAGCTTTAAAAGCCTCTTCGTTAAAGCCGTCTTTGAAATTGTGCACCAACTCAAATTCGGCATTTTGAATAAGAATCATGATCTCACCTCTTTTTCACTCATTCCTATCATAATTCATTGCCCCTTCCCCATCAATTGCTAAAGAATAATTCGTGTGATTTGGCTACCCTACACATAAGGAGGGATTACAAATGAAACGAACTGCTGTCAGCCTCTGCCTGATGACCGGGCTTTTATCCGGATGCGGAGGCGCAGGATTCAATAACGCTGAGCAGAATGTCCAGCATCAAAATGAAACCAAGCCCATTCATGTATCTGACCGCGATGAGGCTTTTAATAGGCATGATAAGAATGAACAATTTGGTTATGTTCGTTATCAAAAAGAACAAATTGACGGCGAACAGCAGGAGACACCGGCGCCAGACCGTGAAGAAACCGCTCACATCATATCAAGCTTAACGGTTCAGCTCCCTCATATTCAAGATGCCGCAGTGCTCGTAACTGACCAAGAAGCGCTTGTCGTGTACAAAACCGATTCAAGAAACCGTGAACTGACAGCTGATCAAGTGAAAAAAACGGCTGTTTCGGTGATTCCGCGTTACTATCATGTGTACATTTCTGACAATCCGAATCATATGCAGGCCATCAAAAATTACAGCAATCTGGGCTCCGGTTCAAGAGATGTCAGAGACATCATGTCAGGGACGATACAAGAAATGAAAAACTCCCCGCAAGGAAGCCCTGTCTCGGAAAACGAAAATGCCAATGGAGAAACACGCCAGGACAAGGAAGCGAATAGGAATGACAAAAACGCCAGATGATCTGGCGTTTTGGCATTATGCTTGCGCTTGGCGTTTTTTTGATGCTTCGTTAACCTGTTCATCCGCATGGTAGGAGGAACGGACAAGCGGACCGGCTTCACAGTGACTGAAGCCTTTTTGCATCGCGATTTCCTTCAATTCTGCAAATTCATCAGGATGATAATATTTTTGGACTTTTAAGTGCTTCTTCGACGGCTGCAGGTATTGGCCGATTGCCATAATATCAACATTGTTTGCCAAGAGGTCGTCCATCACTTCGATAATTTCTTCTTTCGTTTCACCGAGTCCGATCATGATGCTTGATTTTGTGGGAATGTCTGGCTGCATTTCTTTCGCGCGGCGCAAAAATTCCAATGAACGGTCGTATGTCGCACGCGCGCGGACTCTTGGCGTCAGGCGGCGAACCGTTTCGATATTGTGATTCAGGATGTCAGGGCGCGTATCCATTAACGTTTTTAAGTTATCATAGTTTCCGCCCATATCTGACGGAAGCACCTCAATAGTCGTAAATGGGCTTTTTCTGCGGATTGCACGGACAGTTTCCGCGAAGATACCCGCACCGCCGTCTTTTTGGTCATCACGCGCAACAGCTGTGATAACCGCGTGTTTCAGATTCATCAGAGCGACGGAATCTGCTACGCGTTCCGGCTCTTGCAGGTCAAGCTCAGTCGGAAGGCCCGTTTTGACAGCGCAGAAACGGCACGCTCTCGTACAAACAGATCCTAAAATCATAAATGTCGCTGTACGTCTCACTGCCCAGCATTCATGAATATTCGGACATTTTGCTTCTTCACATACGGTGTGCAGATTGTTTTCCCGCATGAGTTTTTTGAGCCCTGTATAATTTTCATTTGTATTTAATTTGATTTTGAGCCATTCGGGCTTTCTGAGGTGTTCGTCTTTCTTTGCCAATTCCCATCATCTCCAATATCCAATATACTCAATTTCTGACACGAAACATTCTGAAAACGAGATAGGTGCAGTTCTTTCATTTCTGCAACAAAAATAATGTTTTTCTAACTAAAGAAAGTCTTTTCTTTAGACACTTTAACATAGGAAAAATTTCTCGACAAGGGAAGATGATTACTGACATTTTCTTGCCGGGTTGCCGCAAACTATGTGTATTCAATATTGAAAGGAGATTATTTTGTGAAAGTTGTGTTATCTGTCCTTCTTCTCCTTTTGTTTGCATTTGAACCTTTTGCGTCTGGAAAAGAGCTTTCAGATCCGGTGCTTTCTAAACGGATGGAATTATATCATAAAGTCGAAGCTGTGACGCAGATTCCTTGGTATGCGCTAGCCGCTGTTGATCAATACGAGGAGAATGTGCGGAGCAACAGAAAGGATCTGCCTGACAAAACGGGAATCATCAGCATCTATGTACCGGATGAAATCTGGAGCGGACCAGAAAACCCGAATCCGAAAGACGATGCACCGTTAAGCATAAAAGTGTTTGACGGAATCGGAATGGACGGTGACGGCGATGGGAAAGCCGAAGTCAGCAATGACGAAGACATTTTGTATACATTCGCACAATATCTGCTGTCGTACGGCACAGATGAGGAAAATATCCGCATCGGGCTCTGGAATTACTACCGCCGTGATCAAACAGTGGGAATCATATCCGAGTTCATGAAGCTGTTTAAGGCATACGGTCATATTGATTTGGGCGAGCATGCGTTTCCGCTTCCAATCAGAACGGATTACAGCTATCGCAGCACGTGGGGGGACGCCCGCGGCTTTGGAGGAAGGCGGATTCATGAAGGAACGGATATCTTTGCCCATTATGGCCTTCCTGTAAAATCCACCTGTTACGGCGTCATTGAAATGAAAGGCTGGAACCGCTTTGGATGATGGAGAATCGGCATCAGAGATATTAACAATACGTATCATTATTTCGCCCACCTCAATGGGTTTGCGAAAGGCATTAAACCAGGGCAGATCGTTGAGCCCGGCCAAGTGATCGGGTCAGTCGGCAGCTCAGGATACGGCCCGCCCGGCACAGCCGGAAAATTTCCGCCGCACCTGCACTATGGCATGTATAAGGATAATGGAAAAACGGAATGGTCGTTTGATCCTTATCCTCATTTGAGAGCGTGGGAGCGCTATGAGTACAAGAAAAAGAAATGACGAAAGCCGCCTCATGAAAAGGCGGCTTTATTTTTTGTTTTTTTCATTTTTTGAATCATGGCTTTCTTCTTCTTTGCTGCTTGGAAGCTGGACAGAAGGCGTAACACCTGAACCGCCGCTTCCGTTATAAAATTGCGGGACTTCGCCCTGCACTGCTTTAATTGATACAGGAACATTATTGGTGACCACGGCCGTTTTGCTTGCGAACGGGATGATGACCTTCACTTTAATTTCTACAAAGATGCTGATATCAATCAGTGCGTTATTAATGCCGTATGGCTTTATTTTTGTTTTGACGTCCGTAAAGGCGTCACCGATCAAATTGAACCGGACCGGAATTTTCGGGCCGAGGTTTCCAAGAAGGCTGTTTCCTGTCACCTGTCCCAATGGGATGTTGATCATAATATTTTCACTGGCACCGCTGTGTCCCGTGTGGGTTTCCATCTCTTTCAGATGAGATTGAAGCTGCTTTGTCACCTTTGTTTTCACACTGTTTATAACCTGTGTATTAAAATCGATTGTCGTTAAATTTCCGTTTTCATCAGAATTCATTTGAAACATATCTTTCATATTTTCGCTGTCAGACATATAATCCTCAATGGAATCCTGAATCACCTCAGTTGCCACACGCTTCGTTTCCATTTCACCGATGCTCATTAAAACCGGTTTAATAGAGCCGTTGATCATCCAAAGGCTGACTGTTGTCGATATGATAAAAAATACGAGTGACAGCAACAGCACGTACCGGAAAGGCAAAGGTCCTCTCTTGCGAAGAGGGCCGCGATATCTTGGCAAGAAAATCCCCCCTTACATATCACAATGTATGCTTGTAAGGGGGGACATAGTAATAGCCGGGCCAATTTATTTTATTTCACCATTTTTAAAAGCGCTTCTCTGCCGCTCATGCCGGCATGAATGCCAAGATCCTCTGCGGCATAGGTGACGGATTCTAAAGGGGCGTCTAACAGCTGGTCAATTGTTCGTACACCAACCGCCCGTCCCGCCACAATTCCACGCTCCTTTAATTTTTCATTCAGCAGCGCCACATCAAGCGCGCCGCACATAATATATCCGTGATCATTGGAGACTGCCATGAAATTTGTTTTTGGAAGTTTTACTGTCACAGCTGTAAAAGGCTGTCCTTCTATCATAATCGGTGTCAGATTTACCACGTCAACCAACTCCCTTCATTTATCACTTTATGATGAAGGGCACGGCTTGTTGTGGGCTGACTTCCTTATTGTGCAAGCTTCCAGGCAAGCAGATCCCGCAAAAATTCCGGCATAAAATATTCTTTTTCTGCGGCGTCGCGGATGATCGGAAACATCCTGCCGAGCGTAAACATATCAAGCACAGCCACAGCGTATTGTTTATGTTTATCAATGTCATCACCGTTCAGTGTCATCCGGGTAACGTGCGTCATCCCATCGTCCAGCCGTTTCGTTTCGACATCGACACCCGCGTACACCATTTTCCCCATCACTTCTCCCCGGAAGCCCAATCCTTTAATTCGAAGCTGCTCCACCTGTTCTGAAGCAGCATGGAGAATCGTTTCTTTCAGTTCCTCTCCCGTCAGGCGGACAGTAACCGGGTTGATGGGGTGAGGACAGATGCGGTGCAGGTCAAGCTTCGTCACCGGGCCGGCTTTAAGCGGTCCGAGGATGACGCCGGAATTCACCATGCTGATGTCGGCTCCGCACCATTCCTTTAACGCATATGCCAAAAGTAAAGGCAGCTCGGATTCTTCAAACCACTTGACTTCAGCATCTTGCGCAAGCTCCGCAACGGCAACGGACAGCTTTTCCTCGGCTTCACGTTCTTTTTCCTCAAGAAATGCTTTGGTTTCCGCCGATTCCCCTGTCCATTCCGCCACATTTTGAACAGACGCTGTTTTGCTGATGATTTTTCGCTTTTCGCTGTCAAACGTGATGTCTACACAGCCGACATAGTTTCCGTATTTCTCAGCGCTGGCAAGCAATACACCGTTGACCATCTGTCCATTTTCAAGCAGGTGGTGAGTATGAGACTCGAGGATTACGTCAATCTCCGGAACTGCTTCAGCAACCGCTTGATCGTCAAGAATTCCCAAATGCGACAGGAGAACGATGATATCAGCCTGCCCTTTCACTTCCTGTATGGTTTCTTTTATACTTTCGAGCGCATCAGTAACAGTCCATTCCAGCTTGTCATAGACGGGATAATACGGCACCGTTACGCCTAACAAAGCGATGGTCATGCCGTTTCTCAATGTTTTGATATGGTAAGGAACCGCCCAGGACGGGCGGTTTCCGTTTTTGTCATAAAGATTAGAGACGATAACGGGAAACTCGGCATGATCATATAAAGAAGCAAGCTCTTCATGAGGAAGCGTAATTCCCTCGTTATTGCCGATAGCCGCTCCATCAATTTGAAGACGGTTTAAGAGGTCTACATTCGCTTTTCCGAATGTTGCCTCAGTCACAAAATGAAAACGATCAATATGATCACCAATATCAAAAACGAGCGTCTCTTCGCTGTGCAGCTGATGTTCTTTTCTTTTATGCTCAATATAATCTGTTATTTTTGGCCAATTTTCAAAATGGCTGTGCAAATCATTTGTGTGATATAAGCGGAGCTTCTCTTTCATACCATTCTCTCCTAATCGTTCAGCTGAAAATGCCTTCATAAATGAGCTGGCAGCCGATCAAAATTAATACGATCCGCATGATCATGACGATCGTTTTCGTCTGCATTTTTCGGTTGATGGCGGCTCCAAGTCTTCCGCCGAACCAAGCGCCGGGCACAAGCGCGAGGGCGTACAGCCAATTCACATGCCCAGACATAATATGTGATACAGATCCTGTCATAGAAGACAGGAAAATAATGAACATGGACGTTGCCACCGCAACCTTTGGCGGGAACAGGAATAACAACATCATGGCCGGAACCATCAGCGAGCCGCCGCCTATTCCAAAGAGCCCGCCTAAAAAGCCGACAACAAAGGCGATGGCAATCCCGACAGACGCCTGATACGAGTAAGTATAGGGCTCTCCGGCATCATCCTGAAAAGTCCGTATTATTCCTCTGTGCTCTTTGTTTACCGGCCGTGCCTTCGCTTTCAGCATTAAGGATAATGAAATAAGAATCATAAATATGCCAAACCAAATGGAAAACGAGCTGGAATTAAAAAGCTTTGATACATAGGCCCCGATTATGCTGCCGGGACCTGAACCGATAAAGAAAATGAGCCCGCTTTTATAATCAACCGTTTTATATTTAATATAAGCCAAAGTTGAGGAAAGACCCGTAAAAATAATGACCAAAAGCGAAGTACCGATGGCGACCTGCGGCGTCACATCCTGAAAATACGGGGTCACCGCGCTTAAAAACATCATGGCCGGAACGATGACAATCCCGCCGCCGAGTCCAATCAAACTTCCTACCGTACCCGCAATAAATCCCAGTACGGCCAAAATCACAAACGACATCAATCAAAACCTCTTTTCTAAAATAAACCGAGCTGTCTCGGAGAAAGTCCGGAGTACTCGATATCAAGCAGTTCAAGCATTTGCTTGCCGTTATCCGCGGCGTCTCCGCCGGAATTGTTGTTGAAGAGAACAAATACATCTTTACATTGCTGCTGCAATGCGTTCAGATGCTTTTTCCAGTCTTCCAGCTCCTGTTTGTTATAGCGGTATAAATATCTGACCTCACGCCAGTTCTTCCCGCCATCGGGCTTCATCCAGCCCTGCTTGTTGCGTCCGTGAAACCTGACGAGCGTTTTGTTTTCATCGGTCGCCCGCAAAACAGTCGGAACGCTTCCCTCGCCGATTTGCGGTTCGTCACAGACACTGTGAATCCAGCCTTCCGCTTTCATAAAGGAAAGCGTCTGCTCATAAAATGGCGGTGAAAACCAGGAGCGGTTTCTGAACTCAAGCGCGCAAGGAATATCACCCATTTGATTTTTGCACCATCTTAAATAAGCGACATTTTCTTTCTTGCAGTCAAACCACGGCGGAAATTGAAACAGCACCATGGCGAGCTTATTGCTATGTAAATATGGCGTTAAGGACAGCTTAAAAGCATCAAACATCTCCTCTTTCGAGTCAAACAAAATGTCGCCGCGCTGATGCCCCGTCATGCCCTGGTACGCTTTAATGATAAATTGGAAGGTTTCCGGTGTTTCCTTCACCCACTTTTCATTGTTGCGCGCCGGCTGAATCGCGTAAAAGCTCGCGTCTACTTCCACGATCGGAAAATGGGAGGAATAGGCCTGCAATTTTTTCTGGCTGGGCGTTTTCGGCGGATAAATGCTGTCATGATCCCCCCATCCCGTCAGTCCGATATAAATCACAATCATTCACCTCTCTTCCAGTTTATCACACGCGTTTTCAGGTTTCCTCGGAAATGCTGTTCATATTGCGGAAAAACGCTGAGCGCAGATGCTGATATTGTTCCTCATTGGTATCCAAAAACGTCTCCTCTCTTGAGGAAGGGATATTTTGGTACACAATAGGCTCCTGAAACTGTTCACTCGTAAAGTCATACACAGCCCCATTTATGCTGTTATAAAAGTGCCAGCTCTCACCGACCTTTGTTTTGAAAATATCGCCCCCGAATTGCTCCTGTACCACCAATGCCGTCACGCCGCATTGGCCGCATGCCGGGCATTCTTTCGTCCATTTAGAACTCGTATGCAGCGACCATGATTGGTTTAGTATGTGTTTGACGTGTTCCATCATCGCAGCCCCCTTTTTAAAAAGATACCACGATGCTTGATTTTTAAAAACCAAAGTCACTGACATAAAAAAAACCCGCAGATTTCAATCTGCCGGGTTTACGAAGGAACGACCAGCGCTCCCTCAATTCCGCTGTCTGCTTTCTCCCCATCACTGTACACGCACCGTCCTCTGCTGTAGGTGGATGAGATGCGGCAGGGGAAGGTATGTCCTTCATAAATGCTCTGCTTATGCTTTGCAAACATCGTCTCTGTTGTGACTGTGTACGGCTCCATGCTGACGAGAACGACATCCGCGTCCCGTCCCTCTTCAAGCCGCCCTTTTTGCTGAAGGCCGAATCGCTTCGCGGGTGCCCCCGCTGTCCATTCAGCAATGGTTTCAAATGGAATGTCCCGCTCAAGGGCCAGTTCAAGCATGGCCAATAAAGTAAACTGCCCGCCGCTGATTCCGCCCCATGACAAAAACATATTATCCTCCCGCTTCAGAGAAGGACGGCAAGGGGAGTGGTCCGAGGACACCATGTCAATATCCCCTGCGATCAGCGTATCAATTAACGCCTCTTTTGATGGCTGCGATCTGAGCGGAGGGGCGCATTTTGCGACAGAGCCCCTTTCGCGTAAATCGTCATGGCTGAACAAGACATAGTGAGGACATGTTTCCACCGTGACATCTAATCCCTCCTGCTTGGCCTCCCGTATCAAGCGGACCGCTTTTGCCGTACTGATGTGGACAAAATGAATCGGACAGCCAGTTACTTTCGCGTACTGGATCGTGCGATACACCGCTTCAGCTTCAGCTTCCTCCGGGCGGGAGGCCGCATACGCACCTGCATTCACTTTCCCTTTATTCGCCCATTCCATCTGCAAAAAGCTTGTGATCGCATCGCTTTCTGCGTGAAGAGCAAGGATTTTTCCTGCGGCCGCGATTTCTTTCATGCCTTTAAGCAAGGTCCGTTCATCAACAGAGCGAAACTCCTCTGTGCCTGATTTTGATAAAAATGCTTTAAATCCTATCGCACCCGCTTCAGCCATTGGATGTATGTCATCAATATGACCGGGCACAAGGCCGCCCCATAACGCAAAATCCACCGCCGATTTTCGCCTGCCGATTTCAGCTTTTGCGAGAAGGTTTTCAGCCGTCACCGTGGATGGAATGCAGTTCAGCGGCATATCAAAATAAGTGGTGCAGCCGCCTGCAGCCATCATCCGTGAGCCCGTTTCAAACCCTTCCCAATCCTCTCTGCCGGGTTCGTTGAAATGAACATGACAATCGACCGCACCCGGAAAAACATATTGACCGCCAGCCTCCACAACCGGTGCCCCCTCTGCTTCAATTGCAGAACCAATCTTGGCAATGATCCCGTTTTTCATTGCAATATCAGCTTCTTTAACACCATCCGGCGTGACTGCCTTCGCTCCTTTTATCACCAAATCGTAAGCCATACTGATCCCTCCCCTGTATGATGATGAATTTTTATGTCAGTTTATGTAACACATTCAGTCTATTTTCAACATTTTACTGTTACTATGATCGTATTACATCAGCAAAACAGCTAGAATTAATAATGAAATTTATTCATCTTAACCAATGATTATTTTTTGCAAGAAAAGGAGAATGAGCTATGAATATTTTTGATGTGATGAAAATACCGGCTTACGAAAATGCAGTTTTCATTGCGGGAAAAGCGGGGGGAGAAAGAGAGGTTCAGCATGTCAACATGATGGATGCTCCTGATATCGCGGATTTTTTGCATAAAGACGAGCTGCTCGTCACCACCGCATATCACCTGAAGGACAATCCTCACCAGCTATCAGAGCTGATTCAGCAAATGGCAAAACGCGGCTGTGCCGGTCTCGGCATTAAAACAAAACGCTACCTGGAGGATATCCCGAAAGAAATCATCAACCTGGCCGAATCACACGCATTTCCGATTATCGAGCTCCCTGAGCATATACGCCTCGGAGACATTGTCAATGCCACGCTGAGCCATATTCTTGACATGCGTTCAAACGAGCTTCAGCAAGCCATTTACGCACATAAAAAGTTCACAAACCACATTATGAGCGGCAAGGGGCTGCAATCTCTGCTCAAAAAGGTATCAGACCTCCTTCATCTTCCCGTGCTGCTCCTTGACCAGCATGCCAAAATGCTTTCTGCCTCTCATCAGATGTCAGTTGAAACCGAAAAGCTCAAGAGCACGCTGCACACCGTGTCCGGACCGTTTTTCACTTGTTTCTCTTCGATCTCGAATCAGAAAACATATTCTGTCCTTCCTATCTATAATCACGAAAAAAGCTGCGGCTACCTGCTGATACCGGAAATGATCCAAGCCGCTGATAAAGGATTGATTCTCACCATTGAACAGGCTGCAAACGTGATTTCCTTTGAGCTGCTGAAGGAAAACGCGCTGAAGCAATACAGCCGGCGGGCGCGGAATGAATTTTTCAGTAATTTTATCGAGCGGTCGTTCTCTTCAGACGACGAAATCAAAAACCGGGCAAAAGAATTTAAGCTCAGCTGGGATCAAAAATATATGTGCATCGCCGGAAAGCTCGACCGGAATGACAGGTCGATCAGCTTTACTGAAAATCAGCTGGCCTCTGACAGTGTATTTGAATTTCTCGAAGGCGAATTGTCTGCCTTCCCATTTCCGCCTCACCTCTTTATTAAAGGAAATGTCGGCATTCTGCTGATCGAAGCGACAGACAGCTGGAGTGAAATGCACGCCTCGGTGATCAGCTTTTTAGAACAGTTTCAGGCACAGGTTAAAAACCAATTTAAACGGACATTGTCCTTTGGCATCAGCAACATTTGCCAAAAGCTGATCGATGTTCCGGACGCTTTCACAGAAGCGTCTGACGCTCTCCAATCAGGACATTTATCAAGAAGCACGGAGTTTATCCAAGTGTACCACGCGAAAGATGTACCTGAGCTTCTCCGCCTGCTCCCGGTTGAGGATTTGAAGAAATTTTACAATTCCACTCTTCAAAGCCTGGCTGAAAAGCAGCAGGAGGATCAAAGCCTGCTTCACACACTGTCTGTCTATCTAGAGACACACTGCCAGATTTCCGAGACGGCAAAACGCTTGTACGTGCATCGCAATACGGTCATCTACCGCCTCGAAAAATGTGAAGAATTACTGGGCAAAAGCTTAAAAGATCCCGAAACGACCATGCGGTTGCGGCTTGCCTTGCGGATGCAGCGGCTGATCAGCTAGCATTTGTCACATTATGTTACAAAAGAAATGGCTTTTCGTTACTTTCAGCAATAACGCTCCTGTTTTTCAGCTACTGTACCCAATGACATCTGGCAAACGGCACGCTATCATGTTACTAAAGTTCACATGTAAAAGGAGGAGCTATAGTGAAACAAAAACCGTTTGCGGTGTTCACTCTTGGCCTGCAGCATGTGCTGGCCATGTACGCAGGTGCGATTTTGGTGCCTCTGCTTGTCGGCAGAGCGCTGAATGTAACGTCGGAACAGCTGTCTTACCTATTGGCGATTGACCTGTTAACATGCGGAGCCGCGACGCTTTTGCAGACCTGGCGAGGAGCGTACATCGGCATCGGCCTTCCCGTCATGCTCGGCAGCTCGTTTGTGGCCGTCACCCCGATGATTGCAATTGGTGCAAACTACGGCATTTCAGCGATTTACGGTTCAATCATTGCAGCCGGTGTCTTGATCTTCTTGTGTGCCCGTTTCTTCGGCAAGCTGACCGTGTTATTCCCTCCTGTCGTAACAGGAACTGTTGTGACCTTGATTGGTCTTTCTCTTGTTCCGACAGGTGTGAAAAATATGGCTGGCGGAGAAAAAGTAAACGGCAACGCCAATCCCGAATACGGTTCGCTCGAAAACCTTCTTCTTTCTGTCGGCGTCCTTATCCTGATCTTAGTCCTCAACCGCTTTCTCAAAGGGTTTGCCCGAACGCTTTCCGTTCTGATCGGGATTGCTGCGGGCACTGCGGCGGCTGCCGTCATGGGCAAGGTCAGCTTTTCATCTGTATCTGAAGCCCCATTCTTTCAAATCCCGAAGCCGTTTTACTTCGGCGCTCCATCTTTTGAAATCGGTCCAATCATCACGATGCTGCTCGTCGGAATTGTCATTATTGTTGAATCAACCGGCGTTTTTTACGCCATCGGAAAGATATGCGGCCGGCCTCTAACCGAAAAAGACCTGGTCAAAGGCTATCGGGCAGAGGGAATCGCCATTATGATAGGCGGGCTGTTCAACGCCTTTCCCTATAATACATTTGCACAAAACGCCGGATTATTGCAGCTGACAAAGGTGAAAACGAGAAATGTCGTCGTCACCGCGGGCTGTATCCTTCTTTTCTTTGGGCTGATTCCTAAGTTTGCCGCTCTTGCTTCCTCCGTTCCCGCGGCTGTACTCGGCGGCGCAACCGTTGTCATGTTCGGCATGGTTATTGCTTCCGGAGTAAAAATGCTCAGTACAGTGGATCTGAAAAACCAATATCATCTGCTGACCATCGCCTGCTCAATCGCACTCGGTATCGGCGCCAGCACAGTACCGGCGATTTTCACAGAGTTTCCCGCTCCGATCCGCATTCTGGTCAGTGACGGCATGATCACAGGAAGCCTGACTGCAATCTTTTTAAACCTATTCTTCAGTTTGCGCGCCAAAAAGGAAAAAATCGTTCAGAAGGAAGAACTGCCCATATTAGAAAACAAACTTGTTTTAGAAAAAGAGGTGTAAATAGAGATGAAGGAACAGCAAAATTCCTTTCAGCTTTTGATGCTTGGGCTTCAGCATATGCTGGCGATGTATGCGGGAGCCATTCTCGTCCCTCTGATCGTCGGAGCTGCGATCGGGCTGAATGCGGGCCAGCTGACATATTTAATTGCCATTGATTTGTTTATGTGCGGGGCGGCCACTCTTTTACAGCTCTGGAGAAACCGCTATTTCGGCATCGGCCTTCCCGTTGTCCTCGGCTGTACGTTTACTGCAGTCGGCCCGATGATTTCCATTGGCAGCATATTCGGTGTCTCAGCGATTTACGGTGCGATTATCGCAGCCGGGCTGATTGTCGTTTTAGCCGCGGGCTTCTTTGGAAAGCTTGTCCGTTTTTTCCCGCCGGTCGTAACCGGGTCAGTCGTTATGATTATCGGCATCAGCCTGATTCCGACGGCGATGAATAACCTGACCGGCGGTGAAGGCAGCAAAGACTTCGGCTCACTAGGCAACGTGCTGCTTGGTTTTGCCGTTACAGCCTTTATTTTAGTGCTGTTTTATTTCTTTAAAGGGTTCATCCGCTCCATTGCAATTTTACTCGGCCTTGCAGCTGGAACGGCAGCCGCTTTCTCTATGGGAAAAGTCGATTTTTCTGAGGTCGCGGAGGCGTCCTGGGTTCATGTTCCTTCTATATTTTATTTCGGCACGCCAACCTTTGAGCTGCCTGCCATTCTCACCATGCTATTGGTTGCGATTGTCAGCCTTGTTGAATCAACGGGTGTTTACTTTGCTCTTTCCGATATGACAAACCGGAAACTAACAGAGAAAGATCTTGAGAAAGGCTACCGTGCGGAAGGGCTTGCAATTGTGCTGGGCGGCTTGTTTAACGCGTTTCCGTATACGGCTTTCTCGCAAAACGTCGGCATCGTTCAGCTTTCAAAAGTCAAAAGCATCCATGTCATTGCCACCACTGGATTTATGCTGATGGCAATCGGGCTGATGCCAAAAGCCGCGGCATTGACGACCGTGATCCCGAATGCAGTTCTCGGCGGCGCGATGATCGTTATGTTTGGCATGGTCATTTCTTACGGTATTAAAATGCTTTCCGGCGTCGATTTTGAATCACAGGGCAATCTGCTGATCATTGCTTCTTCTGTCAGCTTAGGGCTTGGCGCCACCACGGTGCCCGCCTTGTTTTCCTCTCTCCCGGGAGCAGCTTCCGTGTTGACCGGAAGCGGCATTGTCATTGGCAGCTTAACCGCGATTGCATTGAACACTTTTTTTCAATGCAAACAGCCCCATGGCGCAGAAATCAATACGTAAAGGGGAGATGGCTCATGTTCACAATTGACGACCTGAATCAAATGGATAGACAAACACTGACTGACACACTCGGATCTATTTTTGAGCACTCTGCTTGGATTGCGGAGGAAGCAGCGGCACTGCGCCCCTTCTCCTCTCTTTCTGATTTGCATCAAAAAATGTCCCGCTTTGTAAAAGCTGCCGACCGCAAGACACAGCTTGAGCTCATCTGCAAACACCCTCGTCTCGGCACCAAGAAAACAATGAGCGCTTCCTCAGTAAAAGAGCAGCAAAACGCAGGGCTCAGTAAGCTTGAACAGCAGGAATACGAGGAGTTTCTCAAACTAAATGAAGACTACTCTCAAAACTTCGGTTTTCCTTTTATTTTAGCGGTAAAGGAAAAAACGAAACAGGAGATCCGCGAAGCTCTGCTGACAAGACTGAAGAACAAACCGGAAACAGAATTCCAGCAGGCTCTTGAGGAAATATACCGCATCGCCCGCTTTCGTTTAGAGGACATCATAACAGAAAAAGGAGAGATTCAAATGAAAAGAACCATGTCTTACGGCAAAGGAAATGTGTTTGCATACCGAACGTTTTTAAAACCGCTCACAGGCATAAAGAAAATCCCTGAGTCTTCTTTTACAGGGAGAACCAATACAGTTGTTGGCATTGATGTGACATGCGAAATTGGCGGAGATGCCTTTTTGCCGTCATTTACAGACGGAGATAATACGCTTATCGTGGCTACGGATTCGATGAAAAACTTTATTCAGCGCCACCTCGCTTCCTATGAGGGAACAACCACCGAGGGCTTCTTGCATTATGTGGCTCACAGATTTTTAGACACCTATTCTCATATGGATACGATCACTCTGACAGGTGAAGACATTCCGTTTGAAGCGATGCCTGCATACGAGGATGAAGAGCTCGGTATAAGCCAGCTTGTCTTCAGAAGATCGCGCAATGAACGCGCCCGGTCGGTGCTCAAAGCAGAACGAACTGGGGATACGATAACGATGAAGGAGCAATACAGCGAAATCACGGATCTCCAGCTTGTCAAAGTGAGCGGAAACTCCTTCGTCGGCTTTATCAGAGACGAATATACGACTCTTCCTGAAGATGGCAATCGTCCGCTCTTTGTCTATTTAAACATCAGCTGGCGTTATGAACATGAGGAGGATGCATACGCCGCCGATCCAGCCCGTTACGTGGCGGCTGAACAAATCCGTGACTTAGCGAGCACTGTATTTCACGAGCTCGAAACTCCTTCCATTCAAAACTTAATCTATCATATCGGATGCCGAATATTAATGAGGTTCCCTCAGCTCACGAATGTCAGCTTCCAATCTCAAAATCACACATGGGATACAGTCGTCGAAGAGATTCCGGGCACAAAAGGAAAAGTCTACACAGAACCGCGCCCGCCATTCGGTTTCCAGCGTTTCACCGTGACGAGAGAAGACGCCGAGAAAGAAAAACAGAATGCCGGGGAAGTATTAGGGAGCCTGAATGCCTGATGGGGAAGCTGACAACACATATCTTGGATTTAACCTGCGGCAAACCCGCGGTAAACGTAAAAATCGAATTGAAGCGGCTGTGCGAAGACAAAAGTCTTATCCTTATCAAAGGGGCTTTTACGAATAAAGACGGCCGAGTCGATGCTCCGCTCCTTTCGGGAGAAGAGCTGAAGTCGGGGGAGTATGTAATGGAGTTCCATGCAGGGGAATACTTTGCGGAAAACACGGCTGAGCCGTTTTTAACGATTGTAACAGTTCGTTTCCATCTTTCTGATCCGGAAGCTGATTATCATATCCCCCTTTTGCTGTCGCCGTTTGGTTATCAGGTGTATAGAGGGAGTTAAGAAGAAGGAAGCCCGCTGGTGAGGCGGGCTCCGCATATGTTTAGGGGTTTACTGGATCACTGCATAAATAAAAGACCTTCTCTATTGTCTTTAACTTCTTGCTTCCGCCGCTCTCTCCCCACAAACGAAAAGCTTCGTATCTGCGTGGATCCCGTGGTCTTGGCATTACATCTCACCGCCCCGGACCTCGTATTTGAGTTTGTTATTAATTTTTCGTTCTCTATTTCTACTTAGACTAAAAAATCATTTAAAATTTACTAAACTAGCGTCACTATCAAGTTATCTCCATCAGCATATCATGTACTATCCTCTTTTAAGGGAGGTGAAGTTATGAGGTCATTCCCTTTGATCGTGGTGCTATTCATCCTATTAATCATCGTTGGTACTTCTTTCTTCGGTGGCTATTAAGAACTCACCTTACCCCATATCCGTCAGACGCCATAAGAAACCTTTATGGCGTTTGTTTTGCTATAGCGACAAGGTTTTGAGCAGGGAAATATAACACTTGCTACAGATCCTTATCTTTCTGAAGCTCTATGAGCTTTGTTAAATCTTCTACAGCATTCACCTAAATATGGCCACTTTGAAAATCCTTGCCTCACTGGGCGATACCTGCTTGAATGATTTTCCGATATTTCTCTTTTGATTGACTGATGTTCTCTGACAACTCGGCACTATGGCAGGAGAAGGAGATTTTCTTTTTCATCATAGAAAGGGAACTTATGTCTCTTTTTTCTATTACCATACTCTCTGTCCCCATTACAATATGAGATGAGAGCGTGATGTTTTCCCACAACGCGGCCGTTCCCCAAAAAGAATTATTTGATTTTTTCAATCGATTTAACAGGTACTTCCGGTGGATTGAGTATTAAGTCAATCCGTTGAACAGTGACAAAGACGACAGAAAAAATCAAGGAACAAAGAAAGGCTAGTAAAAGTATTTTCCACCAATTGAAGTTATTCATCATCTCTCCCTCTTTTCTAGATTGATAATATTATCTATTTCCAGTTTTAAACACAACTGGGTAAAAAGCACAAGGGGCAAAGGGAACATTTTGTTAAAATCCTTGAAGTGTATAGGTCAAAAAGATAAACACTACAATTATTGTTACGACAACAACTGCTTCTTTAAAATCATTTTTGTCTTCTTTTTAATTTCTTCATCTATACTTTTGTTGAACTTCTTTCTTCTTATCATTCGTATTCATGATTAACCCCCTCTGAATCCATTTTTATTTAGATTCATTATTCCATCCCCTCTTTTAATTCATTGCAATTTTAACGCCGCAACAATTAAGTACAACAGTGTAAAAAACCTTTGCTATTATCCGAGCTAAGGCTCACTCACTTTGTAGATCTTTGACGTCTCAGGAAAAAACAGCCCTTAGATTATTCCAAGGACTGTTGCAATGGCATTGATAGCATGCTTCTTTAACATATAAAATTGATCCGATATTATGCCAAGCTCCATATAGATAGCAGTATTCGTTCTATGCTTAGCTTTCAGCTCATTATATCCGGTGCTTTGCTGTAGCTGCGGGAAAAGTCCAATGACTCCCTTTTCCCGCAGCTCAACTCTTTTCTAATCCTGCAAGCCGACCGCATAATCCCTCCATAACCGGTACACCGGCACAAATTGCCCGCCAGTCCTTCTTCAATATCTTCGTCTGTAGGTTGCGGGGTTTCCTGAAACAGAGCTTTAAGTGCAATCGTCATCCCGGGTGTGCAATATCCGCATTGGAAGCCTCCTTCCTCCAGGAAAGCGGTTTGGCAGATATCCAGTTCTTCTTTTTGAAGCCCCTCAATGGTTGTGATCGAATGGCCGGCCGCTTGATAGGCCATGGTCATACACGCATTGGCGAGCGTGCCGTCTAGCAGGACAGAACATGCTCCGCAACGGCCGATTCCGCAGGAAATCTTTGTTCCGGTCAGCTGGAATTCCGTCCGCAGAAGGTCACTCAAGCGCGCTGTAGGAACCGCATCAACCTCCTGCTCTATTCCATTCACGGTCATTCGGAACCGCTGCTTTCTTTCAGAGAAATATCCTGCTTCTTTTACGTCCATTGTTTTATCCCCTTTCTGTCTATCGCATCAAGCAGCTCTTCACGCGAAATCGGCAGCTTGTTCACCCAGCAGCCGACTGCATCATGTACGGCCTTTACAATCGCCGGGGTGATGGCGATCGTCCCTATTTCTCCGACACCGCGCGGGCCATATGGGTCACCATCCATCAGCTCTTCTATCGCGGTCAGTTTCATTGCCGGAACATCTTTGATTCCCGGAATGACATACTGATCCAAATTCTCCGCTGCGTAACGGCCGTCCGTCATTTTTGCTTCCTCCATCAGCGTATAGCCGAGCGCCATAGCAGCGCCGCCTTCGATTTGCCCCAAATAACCCTGCGGACTGACAACCGGACCTGCCGCAATGGCGTGCTCACAATCTATCACTCTGACATCGCCTGTTAATAGATCAACCTCCACCTCCACAGCAGCCGCTCCAAATGAGTAGAGAAAATGGCCGCCGACCACAGGATCAGGCGTTGTCGGAAAATCGAATGCTGTTTCCTCTATCAAAGGGCCTTTTTCAGCCAGCTCTCTATACGTCACCACAAGTTCCTTTGTGTATAGATCACGTAAGCCCGCGGAGCCGAGCGTAAGGTTTTCCGCTGAACAACCGCTCCATTCTGCGGCCCGTTTTTTCAGCTGAGCTAGAAACGGTTTCTTCAAACGCTGGATCGCGTGCCACACCATGCTCGTGCCGCGGGATGCTGTGGAGGAGCCTGACTTTGGCACTTTTGCGGTATCTCCGATGATAATGGAAATATCCTCAGCCGCGCAGCCCAGCTCTTCGGTGACAATATGTTCAATCGCGGCGAGTATGCCTTGGCCGCACTCTTCAAATCCAAATAAAGCCGTGATGTTGCCATCACTTGAAAGGGAAAGACGCCCTCCTGCGGCATCCATCCGGCCATAGCCAAGCCCGCCGCCATGCATGGTGATCGCAGCTCCAACACCCCTTCGTGTATACCGAGACGTCTGATGTTTTCTTTTGAGAATAGGAGATGCAGAAATGGCGTTCAATACCTGCGCCGCTCCATCAGTGGGCGCAATCCGATGCTCAAGCGGCCCCGGGTCATGCGGTTTTCTGATATTTTTTCTTCGCAGCTCCAGCGGGTCGATGCCAAGCATGCTGCTGAGGCGATCAAGATGGGTTTCAAGCGCAAATGTGATTTGATTGCCGCCAAAGCCTCGGAATTCTCCCGCCACCCCATTGTTCGTAAACACAGAGATCCCTTCAGTGCGGATATTAGGGATTCGGTACGGACCCGCGGCATGCTCAGCAGAAAAGTCCAGGACTGCCGGTCCCAGCGTGGCGTAAGCGCCTGTATCGGCAATGATTTTCACATCATGAGCCAGAAGCTTTCCTGTTTGATCAGCCCCTGTTTTGATCGTGATTTTCATCGGGTGGCGTTTGATTCCTGAGCGTACAGATTCCTGCCTCGTCTGATGAATTTTGACCGGGTATCCGCTTTTACGGGCCAAAAGCGCGGCATACGGCTGAATATTCAGCTCATCCTTTCCGCCAAATGAGCCGCCCATCGGACTCGACACAACCCGAATCTTCTCTTCAGGAATACCAAAAATGCGGGCAAGCTGAAAACGGTCCTTGTAGCCGTGCTGAGTGCCAGCGTACATTGTAAAACCCCCGTCACGTTCCGGAACAGCTACGCCCCCTTCCGTTTCCATATACGTATGCATCTGCCGCGGCAGTTCGTAGGTTTCTTCAAGAATCGTGTGACACGATTGGAACCCCGCTTCCACATCGCCGTGCGAGAAAAACGCGCGATGAAGGATGTTCCCGTCCGGGTGCAGCATATGCGCATCTGGTTCGAGCGCTTTTTCCGGAGAATCAATGACCGTCAGCTTCCTGTACACCACGTGAATCAGCTCCAGCGCGGCTTCAGCAATGTCTTCCGTTTTTGCTGCGACGGCCGCCACTGCATCTCCGACATAACGTACTCTATCCTCGCATAGAACCGGCTGGTCAGGAATGACGATCCCAAAACGGTTTAAACCTGGAACGTCCTTATGGGTGACGACCGCTCGCACACCTTCCAGTTCTTCAGCCTTTTTGGTGCAAATCGACACGATTTCCGCATGAGGATAAGCGCTTCTGAGGATTTTGCCATACAGCATCCCCGGAAAAGTGAGATCAGTCATATACTTCAATTCACCCGTGACCTTTCCCCTTCCATCCGGCCTTATTCTTGACGGTTTGCTTATGCCCATTTATTCACCTCCCTCAATCAAAAGCTCGGACATGATGACGTTGGCAGCCGCCTTTTTTCTGTATGCCGCTGACACGAAAGCATCGGCTGAAAACGGCAGCTCCTTGATAAGTGTTTCGTACAGTTCATGTGCCTCCCATTCAGGCTCCATCCATTTCCCTTCGCTCTCTATTAATCTTTTCGGCCTGATATCGGCATGGCCCGCTGCGAGGCGAATGTCACCGTCTTTCAGTAAACGTCCTGCCGTCACAGCAACCGCTCCGGTAAATGCCTGCCTCCTTCCCAGCTTGCGGAAAAACACACGATCTCCCTCTGGACGCGGGATGATCACACGGGTCACGATTCCATGTGGATACGCTTCACTGGAGATCCATTCAGCAAGCGGCAGCCTGACAAGCTCCTTCTGATAAACGATGAGCTCCGCATCAAGCACGAGCAGGAGCGGAATCAAATCCCCTATTTTACTCGCTATGTTACCGCCAATTGTGGCCCGGCTTCGGATCCCCGGCGCTGCAACAGCAGAAACTGCATCACATAAGCAAGCCAGCTCCCGCTTGATGAGGCTGTTTTTTCTGCATTCATTCAGCGTGGTAAGCGCCCCGATCGACACGTGGGTGTCATCAGCGGTAATGCCTTTCATTTCTTCGATGGCTTCAAGGCTGATGAGATGCGTTTTTGGAAGAATTCCTTTGTCCCATTGGAGCTGGAGCAGCGTGCTGCCCGATGCTGCACACACATCTGGCGCAAACTGCTCCAATAGAGAAAATGCCTCATCAAGCGCTGCCGGCCTCCATAATTGAATGTTCATCCGCGCCTGCGTCACTTGTACGTTCATGAATTCGCCTCCTAACAGTGTCATATTCCTCCGGCGTATCAATATCTTCCAGTTCCTCGCACTCTTTCACTACCACTACTGTTCCGATGCCAAGCTGTCCGTTTTTGAGTAGCCTGCGGGCACCCTCATCTCCCTTTAACTCCTTTACATATGGAAAACAGGCGGATGAGAAATAAATAGGCGGACTGAGCGTACGCAAAGACGCTGACACGGCAAACAATTCGTGAGCCCTTGATATCAGGGCATTTACATGGTCGACGGAAAGCTGCGGCTGGTCACCCAACAGAATGACGACTCCGTCTGCCCCCATGCTTTCCGCTTTTCTCACCCCGCTGCTGACAGAATGCCCTTGGCCCTTTTCCGCTTCTTTACAGACATGCAGGCTCCAGCGATCCAGAAAAGGCGGTGAATAATATTGCTCCCCGATCCACTCAAGTGAAGCATGTTCTGTTCTCTCGACAATCAGCACATGGTCAAGACGGGATAATAGAGCTGCTTTTAATGAAGCCGATCCAATCGTTTCTCCTTTTAGCGGCAATGCCAGCTTGTTTGTGCCCATTCTCTCGCTTTTTCCGGCCGCAAGAAATACACCAATAATGCTCATATAACCGCCAGCCGTTTTCGTGTTTGAAGGATTTCCGCAATGATGCTGACGGCAATTTCCTCTGGGCCTTCCGCGCCGATTTTCAACCCGACCGGACTGTAAAAATGAGCGGGCGGCTGTTTTCCATTCAGCAGCCGTTTCGTGCGGTTTTCAGAGCCTAGAAGCCCGATATAATGAAGGTCTCGTGATAATAAGGATTCAACGATGACTTGATCGTGCTGAAAATGGTGAGTCGCCACAACAGCGAAATCCTGAGGCGAAAATTCAAATTCACTCAGCATCTGCTCCGGAAAGACAGTGATCAGCTGATCTGCTTTTGGAAAATGAGAGGCTGTGCAATACGCGGGCCGCCAATCTGTCACAATGACAGAAAATCCGGTCTCAACCGCCAAATTGGCGAGCGGTCTCATATCTGGGCCCGCCCCAAACAGAATGAGACGCGGCTTCGGCTCAATACGCTGAATAAAAATGTTTGATGATCGATCAAAATGCGGCAAATGAAACGTTGAAGCAGTGCGTTGAATGTCTTGAAGCGGCGCATCCGGCCAGTGCCCAAAATGCCCGGTCTCTGACAAAAACAGATAACGCCCTGACGGTGAGGATTCAATCTGTGTAACAGCTGTTACGGCTTTTCCTGCATAAAGGCAGTCTCTTACTCTTTCATAGTGCCGCTTTTTTTCCTGAGAGATTCGTTCCGCATAGATATGAATAACGCCATTGCAGCCGACTCCCATGCCCCATGAAAGATCGTCTTCAACCCGCATGTCATAGGATATAAGCGCTGTAGGCAGCTGATCGCCGAGCTCACCGATTCTTTGGGATAAATCCTCTTCCAGACACCCGCCGCTGAGCAAGCCAATTCTTTCTCCATTTTTCTTAAAGAGCATGGTGGCGCCCGCTTTTCGATATGCGGAGCCTTCAACTTGAACAATGGTCGCCAGCACAGCCTCATCCTGATCTTCCAGAAGCGCATCTAAAATCATGTGAAAATACTCCAATGCCGCATCCTCCTCTCAAAAAATGCCGTAAGAAATAAAACGTCATTTAATAGGGCCGTGTATAAAGAATAGATGAAAAAAGAAAAAATGACTCATGCCCCGTCAGAAAATGCAACACAGATAAAACGGATTTGTAAAAAGAGTCAAACAGAGAAAATCAGATTGGAGAAAGAGCGAAAAAAAAGCGTGCGGAATTCCGCACGCTTTTTCTTTAAATCGCCGTCTGGCTTTTAGCATCTTCATATACATCAAGCGCGGCCTGAAGTGCTTTTCCCGCTTCAATCACAGCGCCGTGTCTGAGAAGCACAGCTTCTAATCCGGCAAGCACAAACAGTACGTTTTCCCGCCTGCAGCTGTAGCCCATCGTACCAATTCTCCAAATCTTCCCGGCTAAAGGGCCGAATGAGCTGGCGATTTCGATTCCGAACTGTGCCAAAAGCATATGGCGGACTGACTCTCCATCTACGCCGTCCGGGATTTGCACACAGGTGACAACAGGCATTTTGCAGCTCTCATCCCCAAACAGTTTCAGCCCCATCGCTTTAATCCCGGCTATTAACGCGGCCTCATGGTGCTGATGCCGCTCGAAACGTGCTTTAAGGCCTTCATCAAGCACCAGTCTCACGCCCTCACGCAAGGCATAAAGCATCGTTGTCGCTTCTGTATGATGATTGAGCCGCCGTTCGCTCCAATAATCCTCGAGCTGGCTCAAATCAAAATAATTGCTTGTGATCGGGCGATTTCCGGAAAGGTGCGCCTTGTCTGCCTGGGTCGCAATTCCGCGTTCCACCTTTTTGCGCGCCGCAATAATATCTGCCACCCGTTCATTATATGTAATCGGTGCCATCCCAGACGGAACAGACAGACACTTTTGCGTACCGCCGATAGCTGCGTCAATGTTCCATTCATCCACTTTCACCTCGCAGCCCCCAATTGTCGCTACCGCATCGACAATAAACAGTACATCCCGAGCACGGCACGCTTCTCCAATCGCTTTCAGCGGATGGATTCGGCCAGTTGATGTTTCCCCGTGCACCATCGCCACAATTTTCGGCTTCACCTTTTTCATTTCCCGTATAATTTCATCAGGGTCAAATACCGTTCCCCACTCACACTCAATCGTATGAACATTCGCCCCGTACCGCTCAGCGATTTCAGTCAACAAAAAGCCGAAGCGTCCGTATATCGGAATTAGCACGTCATCTCCCGGTTCAATGACACTCGCTAACACCGCTTCGATTCCCGCCCGTGATGTGCCGTCAATCGGATACGCCCAGCGGTTTTTCGTTTGAAACAATTCTCGGAGCATCTCCATCGTTTCATTCATGATATCGGTAAACGCCGGGTCAAATTGGCCGACAACCGGCGTGCTCATCACTCTTAATACACGCGGATCGACCTCTACAGGTCCCGGTGTCATAATCGTTCTTAGCGGTGTACATAATTCTTTTCTGCCTGACACAGCCATTCCTCCTTCATCAGTAAGCCAGTTTATATAATAAATGAGTCAATGTGCGGACGCCGATCTCAAGCTGACGTGCAGAAGTAAATTCCTCCGGGGAATGGCTGATGCCGCCTCTGCTCGGCACAAACAGCATACAAGCGGGACAGCTCCTTCCGATCATTTGCGCATCATGCCCTGCCCCGCTCACCATTTCTTCACAGCTGATACCGTTTTCTGCCGCTGTCTCAAGAGCCTTGGCAGAAAGCGTTTCGTCCATCGGCACAGGCTCTATTCGCATATATTCATCAATCATGGCGTGAATCCCTTTTTCGTCACAAATACCGTTGATAACAGCTGTCATTTCTTCATGAAAATGCTCCAGCACACGCTGATGCTGATGTCGAATATCGATTGAAAACTGCACCCGTCCAGGTATGACATTAGCCACATTGGGCTCCACCGTCATTTTTCCGCATGTCAGGCGAAGCTCATCCGGCTGTTCTTCAGCACGAAGCAGCAGTTCATGAATCATTCGGCTGCTGGCTGCGAGCGGGTCCTTGCGCCATTTCATGGAGGTGGTCCCTGCGTGGTTGCATTCTCCCTCAAGCGTAATCAAATATCTTCTCTGCCCGACTATACTTGTCACCACACCGAGATCTCGTCCTGACATTTCAAGCGTCTGTCCTTGTTCAATGTGAATTTCTATAAAAGCGTTGATATCTGTCCTGTGCGCTGAGGGATACACGCCTCTGCCAAAACCGTTGTCATACATCGCCTCTTGTAATGAAACACCTGATCCGTCCCTCGGTACTTCCGCATGCTTCAATGACAAAGCACCCATCATATTCCCTGATCCCCAGTATGTCATCGGAAAACGGCTGCCCTCTTCCTCACATAAAGACACAGCCTCAAGCGTTTTTTTCGGCGCTCCGTATGTTTCTTTGAGCTGCTTTAAAGCAAGCATTGCCGCAAGCACGCCATATGAGCCGTCATACTTTCCCCCATTGATCACAGTATCGATATGTGAGCCGGCTAAAATCACATCATCCGGAGACTGGGTGCCCTGAAGCCTTCCAAAGACATTGCCGACATCGTCAAACCTGGCGTCAAGCCCAAATGCCGACATCTCCGCTTTCACGGCGAGCTGCGCGTCCATCCACTCTTTGGTGTACAAAAGTCTCGTTACCCCGCCATCAGCAGACACGCCGAATTGGGCAAGCCAATCAATGTAATCAGCAATGCCGCTTTTTACTGAAAGCCTCTGCTTTTCCATGTGCTTCCTCCTCTGGCCGTTATGGTGACTTCATTATAGAGGGAGGAAGACATGAGTTCATCAGCACATAAACCAAAAAAATGTTTGTTTTTTAGTCATCATAACCAGTCTGCCATTCCATTTTAGAAAAAGCAGCCAGTAAGGAAGAGAGTCAATAAGCAGCAATGAATTAAAAAAACAGCAACCGAAAAAAGGGGATGAACTAGCGAGATTCACGGGAAGAAAATATTTCAGTGAAGCAAGCAATGTGCAGACCTCAGCGTTTTTAAAGCGAATGAAGCAGCACTCAATCAAGCAAAAACGCAGACTAAAGATCCTGAAACAATAGAGTTCCGCCTCCTCCAAAGGTACTAATTTACAATTTTAATGAAAAATATACAAAATGACACTTCTAACCTTTCATTCAATTTTAGATAATAGACATGATCTGATCTAAAGGAGGGCAAGTGATGACAAAAAAAGCAAGGTTTCTGCCGCTCGTCTGTTTATTACTGATTTCCGGATGGTTTGCGCCCTCTGCTTCAGCAAGCGCGCAAACCGGATTGAACCTGAATGACCGTGCGGCTACTTCTCCCGCAGCCTCTGGGGGCATTCTCTCATTGGTCTCTCCCGCTGCACCATACGCCGACACAGACACCTATTATTATGAAGGTGCTGAAGGAAAAAGCGGAGAGGCGTTAAAAAGCGCGCTGCACCGCATCATCAGCGGACATACGATGCTGTCTTACAGCGAGGTATGGAACGCGCTGAAAGAAACGGATGCAGATCCGGCAAATCCGAATAACGTCATCCTGCTCTATACGAATGAATCGCGTTCGAAAAACCTAAACGGCGGCAATGTCGGGGACTGGAACCGGGAGCATGTCTGGGCGAAATCCCATGGCGATTTTGGTACAAGCAAGGGGCCCGGCACTGACATTCATCACTTGCGTCCAGCAGACGTCCAAGTAAACAGCGCCAGAGGCAACTTGGACTTTGACAACGGCGGCAACGAGTATGCGAAAGCGCCTGGAAATTACTATGATGGAGATTCATGGGAACCCCGCGATGATGTGAAAGGCGATGTCGCCCGCATGCTGTTTTACATGGCTGTCCGCTATGAAGGAGATGACGGCTACCCTGACCTTGAGCTCAATGATAAAACAGGAAACGGCTCTGCTCCTTATCATGGAAAACAATCCGCCTTGCTTGAATGGAATAGGCAGGATCCTGTTGATGCCCGCGAAAGAAAAAGAAATGAAATCATTTATGAAAAATATCAGCACAACCGAAATCCATTTATCGATCACCCTGAATGGGCAGACGACATTTGGCCGTAAGAAAAGGTGCTCCCCGAAGGGAGCACCTTTTCTAATACACAGCCTGTTCCGTTTCAGCATCGAAAAAGACGGCGTGATCCATTTTCACCGCCAGCTGAATCGAATCGCCCGCGGTGATTCGATTGCTGCCGTCCAGCCTTACCGTAAGTCGCTCGTTCCCGGTTCTGGCATGCACAATCAGCTCAGATCCCAAATTTTCATTCACTTCCACCGTCGCTTTCAACACGGAATCAAACAGCCGGTCATTTCCAGTCATTTGTGCGATGTGCTCCGGCCGTACACCGAGTGTCATCGGTTGTCCGGCATAGCCTTTTTCCTTCAGCCGTTTTGCCTTTTCTTCAGGAATATGAAACCGGATCGAAGGATTTGTAAAAAACAGCTCGCCATGCTGCTCTTCAATCATGCCTTTGAAAAAGTTCATTCCGGGAGAGCCAATAAACCCGGCCACGAACAGGTTTGCCGGATAATGATAGATATCATGAGGCTTGGCCACTTGCTGAATTTCGCCTTCATTCATGACGACAATCCGATCGCCCATCGTCATCGCTTCAGTCTGATCATGGGTGACATAGATAATGGTTGCTTCTAGCCGCTGGTGAAGCTTGCTGATTTCTGTCCGCATCGTCACTCTCAGCTTCGCATCCAGATTAGAAAGCGGCTCGTCCATTAAAAAGACCTTCGGTTCCCGCACAATAGACCTGCCGAGAGCCACCCTTTGCCGCTGGCCGCCGGAAAGTGCCTTCGGTTTTCTCTTCAGCAAATGCTCAATCTCCAAAATGTTTGCAGCTGCATGCACCCGCTCGGCAATTTCTTGTTTCGGCATTTTTTTGAGCTTTAATCCAAACGCCATGTTATCGAAAACAGTCATATGCGGATACAGCGCGTAGTTTTGGAACACCATCGCGATATCACGCTCCTTCGGCGGAAGATCATTGACCCGCTCCCCATCGATAAAGAGGCTTCCTTCCGAAATGCTTTCCAGCCCCGCCACCATCCGCAGGGTTGTCGATTTGCCGCAGCCTGACGGCCCCACCAGCACCAAAAGCTCCTTATCTTTTACATCTAAATCAAAGTCCTTCACCGTTAATTGTGAATGATATGATTTTTTGATATGTTCAAATGTTAATGAAGCCATCAGAAAACCCCCCTGTCTTTTTTCTCCGTTATTTCGTCACTGGAAACAACTCGGTCTTTCTGTTATTTTTAGAGTAATCAATTCCCATATTTGCTATATTTCTAAAATAAAAAACGTAAATTTGTATTATAACGTCATAATACATTATAATATAAATAATAGCTTAAAAGGAGGCTACCCCTTGTTAAACAACGGAAGTTCAACACCTTTATACATTCAGCTAAAACAAATCATAACAGATGACATTAAAAAGGGCTTGTATTCCCCGGCTGCCAAGCTGCCCACAGAAAACGAGCTTTGCAGCAAGTATAATGTCAGCCGCATTACCGTCAGAAAAGCCATTCTCGATCTGGTCGAAGAAGGCTATCTGATCAGGCAGCAGGGAAAAGGAACGTTCGTTAAAAGCCCTAAATTGAAGAGAGAGCTGATTGCAGTAAACGGCTACTCTGAATTTATGGAATCAACCGGAAAAAAGCCGAAGCACCAGGTTCTGTCCCATGAAATCATTCCAGCATCGAAACCGATTGCCGAAAAGCTTCAAATTAATACCGAGAGCCCTGTCGTTGAATTAAAACGGATTTTATATAATGATGATCAGCCGCTCACCTTTGAAATCACGCATTATCCGCTGGAGCTGTTTCCTGCCATCAATACGTTTATTGCGGACGGCGTATCTATGCATGATATTTTGAAGCAGCAATACCAAGTTGTTCCCACTCACAATACGAAACTATTAAACGTTGTATATGCCCAGCAGGAGGAAAGCAAATACTTGGATTGCGATATTGGAGATGCACTGTTTGAAATCGATAAAACCGCATTTACCTCAAACGATCAGCCGATCTACTGCTCACTGTTTTTAATGCACACAAACCGTGTCACATTTACAATCAACAGCCCCTACACATAACAGGCATAAAAAACGAGACACTGCTTATAGTATTCTCGTTTTTTCACTGCTTCCCCCTTCCTCCAAGCGGTAGGGATAGCCGTAGCCGAATGCCCCGTACACTCCGCATGTTTTCGCAGCTGTTTCCGCTCCTTGGCACAAAGCGTCCGCCATATTCTGATTCTCACAGAAGGCAGTCAAAAATCCCGCGATAAATGAATCTCCCGCTCCGAGTGTATCAATTATATCAGCTTCCACAATCGGCTGATGATAGATTCGGTCTCCCGCAGACAGGATCGCCCCTTGCCCGCCGCGGGTCATACAAACGATTTTTGCTCCGTACTCATGTGCCTTTTCGGCAAGCTGGCCGCACTCCGTCTCACTCAGATCGCTACCTGAAAAGAACGCGTACGTCACATAAGGACAGACCTTTTTCAAATACTCATCCTCTCGATTTGTTGAAAAATCAAAAGAGACCGGAATCAGACCGCACAGCTGCGGCAAATCGTTCTCAAGCCTGCTGTACACACTGGTATGCAGCAGATCATGCCCGCTGATAAAAGATAAGTCCTTTTCCTGAAACACAAGACGGAGACGCGACTGGATGCCCCCCTTATTCGATCGGACAAAGATCCGGTCCCCCTGTTCATCAAGGGTAACGATTGCCATTCCGTTTTCCCCATGCGCCTGGCGAATAAAATCCGCGTTAACCTTCTCCAATTTCAGCACATTCAGCAGATGAGCCGCGGCTTCGTCATTGCCGACGATTCCGATATAAGAAGCCTCATGTCCAAGCCGTTTTGCAAGCACTGCGACATTTAAAGCGTTACCTCCCGGGTAGAATGTTTCTTGATCCTGATAGTAGTCTACAACATTGTCTCCAACAGCAATTAATTTCATTGTGCTTCCTCCTTTATCCTTTTACGCTTCCGCTTGCAATCCCGCGGACAAAATATTTCTGCATAAATAAAAATAGAATAATAATCGGCGCAGCAGAAATCGTTAATCCCGCCAGCAAGACGCCCCAATCCGTCTGCAGTGCATCTCGGAACTGCATCAACCCCGCCGGAATGGTCCGCAAATTCTCGTCATCTATGAAAATAATCGCAAACATAAACTCATTCCACGTATGGTAAGCCGTCAAAATGCCCGACGTCACTAAAATAGGCACACTCATCGGTAAGAAAATTCTGAAAAATACTCCAAAACTCGTACACCCATCTAAATAAGCCGCCTCTTCCAATTCTTTAGAAATAGAAAGAAAATAAGAGCGGATCAAAATGATGGTAAACGGAATCCGATAAGCCGCATAAGGCAATATCAAAGCCCAATACGTATTGTAAAGCCCCAGCGACTGAATAATGGAATAAAGCGGCACAAGACTGACCTGAGGTGTCAGCATCAAACCGCCAAGACAAAGCACCAAAAAGAACCCTTTTCCTTTAAACTCGAACCTCGAAAGCCCGTACGCTCCCCATGCGCTGATAAAGACAGTGATTACACATGTCAGCGCCGTCACGATCACACTGTTCATAAAATAAGAAGAAATTCCCTGATTCCAGGCGGACACAAAATTCTCCGGATGCCACGAAGACGGAAGCGACCAGCTGTTCTCAAAAATATCATCCGAGCTTTTAAAGGCGCTCATGACCATCCATAAAAGCGGATAAGCAATCGCGATAAGATAGAGAAACAGAAAAACCCACACAGACGTTTCTCCGATATACCATTTTCGCCTCGGCCTTCTTTTCACCTCGATGTGCCGGTCAGGCACAGGCTCTAATCTGAATGAATCTGTCTTCTTTTGAGGCAGCATCTGTTAGTCCTCCTTTCCGGTTTTAAAGAACTTCATTTGCATGAGCGACAAAGCAAGCGTAATGATTAACACAACAGTGGCAATCGCTGAAGCATAGCCCATCATATCCTTTGTAAAGGCGCTTTTATATAAGAACGTGCTTAATACCTCAGAAGCGTTTCCCGGTCCGCCGCCTGTCAAAATGTATGGTTCATTAAATACCGTAAAGGCGCCGGTCAGCGTCATGACCACCGCAACAAAAGACATCTCTTTCGTCTGGGGAATGGTAATGTGAAAAAACTGCTGAATTTTTCCCGCGCCGTCAAGACGCGCCGCTTCATACAGTTCATCCGGTATTTTTTGAATCGACACAATGTACAGCATTGCGATATAACCGACAGACTGCCACTGAGATACAAAAATGACAGAAAGCATAGCCGTGCTGTCATCCCCGAGCCATGCCCTCGTCAGCTGATCAAGACCAACCGCCTGAAGCAGCTGATTCAAAAGCCCCGTCTCAGGGTTGTAAATAAAATCAAACAAAAGCGCGATAACCGTCATCGAGATAACAACCGGCAAAAAGAAAACGGTACGAAAAAAAGGCGACCATTTTCTGACCAGCTTATCCTCAAGCACCGCCGCCAAAATTAAACCGCCAAACACCTGGCATACAATTGAGATCACTGCGTAGAGCACGTTATTCGTGAGGGCTTGATAAAAGACAGGATCACGAAATAATTCAACATAGTTCTTCAATCCGATAAACGTTTTTTCCGGAGAAAAAGAGCTCCATTGAAACAGACTGAGAAAGACATTCTCAAAAATCGGGATATAAACGAAAAGTAAAAAAACAAGAGCCGGCAGCAAAAACAAATAGGGGATTATTCTATTTTGATTGACCAAGGATAACTCATCTCCTTTATAAAAAGAAAAGGTGCGTCGCTTCACCTTTTCTTTGATTTATTCAGCTGACGCCCGCACTTGCTTGGCTGCTTTTTGAACGGCTTTCATGACCTGCTTCGGTGTCATGTCGCCCCCAAGCATTTGCTGGACGCTTGTTAAGTACACATCTGCGATTTCAACATCAACATCCATGTCGAACCACGGAACCATTGATTTGGCATCTACGATATGCTGAACGGCTTCACGCTGTATGGCTGTAGAATTTTCTTCGGTTGCCGTCCCTTGCACCGCACTGTATTTGCCGACGTCTTTGACGAGCTTTTCACCCATTTTTTTCGACGTCAGAAATTGCAAAAATTCCACTGCTTCCTTTGGATGTTTTGTTTTCGAGGAAATCATAAATCCTTCAGGCGCCCCCGTTAACGCTTCTGAAGATCCTTTTTGCCCGCTGATTTCAGGGAATGAGAACATCCCTAGATTCACTGGCTCAACCAGTTTGATTTCAGCAGTTTCCGCATATATCATCGCCGACTTTCCGCTCTTAAATTGTTGTCTCACATATTCATGGTCGACGGAGTTTACATGTTTATTGAAGTAAGGCATCAGTTTTTGCAGCTTTTCAAGTGCTTTCACATAGCCTTCATCGGTAAATTCACCCGTTTTGGCGTTATAGTCCTTTTCTCTTGTTTTTTCATCGACCATCCGCTGATTCAGCGTGCCGATATAATGTGAGATTGTCCAAGTCGCTTTTGTTCCGAAACTAATCGGTGTATAGCCATTTTCTTTCAGCTTCTTCGAGACATCGATGAGTTCATCCCAAGTCGCCGGGGGCTCTAGATTGAGCTTTTTAAATATGTCTTTATTATAGAAAAATGATTTAGCGTCCATTTGCCACGGCACGCCATATTGTTTGTTTTCATACGTAAATGGTGTAACTTGCGATTGAACGAGCTGTGATGACCAATCTGTATCATCTTTGTAGTAGGACGAGAGATCAAGTGCTTTCTTTCCTCTGATAAATTTAAAAGCAAACTCATCACTCCATGAGAAGTAAATATCAGGAGGGCTGCTGGTTCCCAGCATAACTTTAATTTTATCTTTATAGGAGTCATTCAAAACCGCTTCAGTTTGAATGTCGATATCCGGATGCTCTTTTTCAAATTCCTTTACAACCTCTTCAAAATACCTTTTTTCCGGCTCCTTCGGCCATCTGTGGAAAAATTTCAATATCACCTTTCCATCCGCTGAACTGCCCTGGCTCGAACAGCCCGCAATGGTGAGCATACTGACAGCTGCAATGATCAAAAATAAAAACATTTTCTTCAAAGGGTTGGCCTCCTCTGGACATTAGACTATAATGTTATATAACATTATAGTCTAATGCATAATGGTTCCTCTTTTTCAGATCAATACTCAACTTTCCACATGTATCTTCTATGAGATAAAGGATGATTTCTCGCTTCTGCCAAAGCGTCCGCATAGCTTCTCAGCACACGGTTAAGAACGAGCGGAGCAAGATAGCCTTTTACTGAATCGTCAATTGCAGTGAAGTCGTAAGATGCGGCATCGAGCACAGTCAGCTTTTTGCCATATTTTTTCGAGAAGGTAAGCGCCCGCTCTTCAAGAGGCCTTGTTTCATCTAAACCGAGCAGGATGATAAACGGCACGGATTCATCAATAATTTCGAACGGTCCGTGAAAATATTCTCCGGCATGAATGGCGTGGGAATGAATCCATTGCATTTCCATGAGAATGCAGATGCTGTAGGAGTAAGCGACACCGTAGTTTGCACCGCTTGCCATTGTATAAATGATGCTTTCTTTTTCATGTATTTTTGCAAATTGCTGTGCGTTGTCAGCTTCCTGCTTAAGGGCTTCATCATACACAGCCTGCAATTGATCTAAACCTTCAATTGCTTGTTCAAATGTCGTATTGTTTTCTAATACCTGCAAAGCGCCGAAAACGATTTGATATAGAACACCATAGTTCGTATTGATCGCCTGCGCCTCATCACCCCAGTCATACTGGGCGACATATTGCGCTTCCTGTGCTAAAGGAGACTCCGGCTTATACGTCATTGCAATCGTTAGCGCGCCTTTGCTTCTCGCAAATGCAGCGGCTTTTACCGTTTCCGGGGTATTTCCCGAGTGCGAGCACAAAATGACAAGAGACTTTTCACCAAGCTGCACAGGGTTTCGCTGAATAAATTCATTAGAGCTGTAAAGGTCAGAGCTGATTGATTTTGACTCCCTGTCAAACACATATTTACTCGGATACATAATGGCCGAAGACCCTCCGCATGCGACAAAGAATACATGGTCGATGGTTTTTCCTTTCAAATCCTGCAAGAAAGCTTGAACCTCACGATTAACTTTTGCTGTGACCTGACTCAAATCCTTCACTCCTCGTTTTTATTATATAACGTTATATAACATTATATATTGTTATATTAAAGTCCAGAGATAGGAATGTCAATATTATTTTCTGAAATTTCTCATTAATTTACTCGAATAATAGACAAAGATCTATCTGCGGAAAAATGCCCAAATGAAAAGCCAGAACTTAATATAAGCTCTGGCCTCGCTGTTCAATCCGCAGACTGACTTCTTATTTAAAAAATACCTTGTCTATATTATACTTCGAGTGCTGTGTATTGATGATATAGGTTTCATAAATTTCTCTTTCCATTGGATCTTCAACTACACATACTTCAATTTTATAAACTTCGTCCCTGTGATGTTTAATCGGTGAGACAGTGTCTTCAAAATGTTTCTTAATTCTCTGTCTTAACTTTCTGGCTTTACCGACAAATAGCAGTTCGTCATGAATGTTGTAAAACATGAAGATGCCGCCTTTATCCCTTGGTATCTGGTGAAAGTCGATGAATCCGTAAATCGCCTTTATTTTCGGCTCGTTATCATTAGCTGACTGCTGTCGTTCAGTGATGGTGACATTCGGTGCGGGTATATCAATTTTTATCAAAATCAGTTCACGTCCTCTTTTTCATTAAAGATAAATGCTAACACAGACAGGAGAGAAAAGCTAGAACAGCTTTACTATATTTGTTTGTCATGCCTTTCATTATTATGCAAGCGCACAGGCAAGATCATAAGGGCTAAGGTCTATTTCTGTCTGCTTTCCGAGAACTAGCTTTGCGAGCTCTGAACCGAGAAACGGTCCCATCGTTAGTCCCGACGCGCCTAAACCGTTAGCGGCGTAAAGTCCTTGAACATTCGGCACGGCACCCACCACTGGCAGAAACCCCGGTGTAAACGGTCTGAAGCCCACTCTTGTTTCAATGACTGTGCTGTCAGCAAGCCCAGGGGCTGCGGCAAGTGCTTTGCTCAAGACTTCATGCTGTCCCCCTGCTGTCACACGCAGGTCTTTAAGATCGGCCTCATTTTCATGGGTGGCGCCTGCTACAATTCTGCCGTCATCAAAGGACAAAATATACTGGTCATTCGGCGGCATCACCACCGGCCACGATGCGGTATCTGCACCAGGAATTTCAAAATGCATAATCTGCGCCTTCTGAAAGGATACTTGAAAATGAATGCCCAGAGGCTTCATCAACTCATTGGCCCACGCCCCTCCAGTCACGATCACACTATCAGCCTCAAACTGCTGTTTGTCTGTTTGGACACCGGTGACTCTTCCGCTTTCAAAACACAAGGACGCATTTCCTTTTTCAATGACCGCACCATGTTTCTCGGCAGCATTCAAAAGCGACCGGCAAAGCGACCTCCCGTTCACACGGGCGGCACCACTGATATGAACCGATTCATAGCCATCAGCTAAAATGGGAAACAGCTTTTTCGTTTCACTCGCGGACAAACGGGTGATGTCACCTATCTCCGGCGCATGCTCGCGCCGCTTATACGCCCGCTCCTCCATCTTATCGAGCTTCGCCGCATCAGTGTGTATGCTGATCGCGCCGACACGCTTGTATCCGGTGTCTGTTTCACCGTCCTCTTCCAGTTGCTTGATTAAATCATTATAGTATCGCGCTCCGCCCTTAGCGAGCTGATACCAATCCTGATTGCGGCGCTGCGACAGCCAAGGACAGACGATTCCCGCCGCCGCGTCAGTCGCTTGTCCCGGTTCATTCCGGTCAATCACCGTAACCCGGGCTCCTGATTTTGCGAGATGATAAGCCGTCGACGCACCTAGTATGCCTGCGCCGACGATGATGTAAGACTTCATATGCAAACACCTTTTCTTTTATAATATCTATTCATTTTACCAAATAGAGTGCTTTCCTTCGACCTTTAGCCCCAATATGGAAAAACCGCGAAGTTCGTCCAATCTCTTCACTCTCCTATCGAATATCCTGTCACTATCAATAGAGAAAGGATGATACCATGAGCGAAAATCGTCATGAAAATGAAGAAAACACAGACCGCAATACAGCAGTTGCAAAAGTCCAAAACAGCGGCAATTCAAATGTTGTGGTCAACGTGAATACTGATCAGGACCAGGCACAGGCGCAGTCACAAGACGGGGAAGAGTAATGAACGAAAATATTATTCCTATCAACAGACATGCTGCGGAAATGCCCAAAAATGGCTCTGTTATTGAAAACAGCGGCAATTCGGAAGTCCATATTGATATTCACATTGACACAATGCCGATTGCCTTTGCCGTTTTATGCTCTGCATTAGCCGCAAAGCAGATGACAAAAGATGAATTCGACACAGCCTATGCTCAATTGCTAGAGATGAAAAAAGTTGATATTCCCTCAGCATCCACCATCAATATTCATCCTAATGATATATCCGAAAGTTGAAATAGCAACCGCAGGCTTAAACATGCCTGCGGTTCTCATCATTTAAAGTATACATCATTTAGCCAATAACCACATGTTAACAAATTATACATATTAAGTAACAGGAACTAACCTTTCTTTATCCAAATTGTAAGGTGTAAGGAAAAATAAAAAAGGAGTGTACAAATGAAATGTAAAAAAGCGATTATTTCTGCACTATCAGTTTCAGCTTTGGCTTTAAGCTTAGGCAGTGTGGCCTCTGCTGAAGAAATGTCAGCTACTCCAACACCTTCAATTCAAAATGTATCAAACAGCCCTATTAAAGTCATGGATGCCTTTTACCAAATGAAAGTAAACAGTTACTTAAATATTGCTAGAGAAGGAGCCACTAGCTATGTTGTAACTTCCGGTCGTGATTATATCTCTGTGAGTCAAAGCGGAGTGGTATACAGCAAGTCAATTCCTGGTTCTGCTCAAGTTACTATCTATAAGGGAACAAGCGTACTAGGAGTTGTCACGATTAGTGTTCGTCTGTAAACAAATAAAACCCGGCGGTATTCCGCCGGGTTTTATTTTTACATTAACCGATTGAACCTTCCATTTCGAATTTAATCAAACGGTTCATTTCAACTGCGTATTCCATTGGAAGCTCTTTTGTGAATGGCTCGATGAAGCCCATTACGATCATTTCAGTTGCTTCTTCTTCGGAAATACCGCGGCTCATCAAGTAGAAGAGCTGCTCTTCAGATACTTTAGACACTTTCGCTTCGTGCTCTAATGAAATGTTATCATTTAAGATTTCATTGTAAGGAATTGTGTCTGAAGTAGATTTGTTATCCATAATGAGCGTATCGCACTCGATGTTGGAACGGGCGCCTTCCGCTTTGCGTCCGAAGTGGACGATTCCGCGGTACGTTACTTTTCCGCCTTGTTTTGAAATCGATTTTGATACGATTGTGGATGATGTGTTTGGTGCAAGGTGAATCATTTTCGCACCCGCATCCTGATGCTGGCCTTTACCTGCAAGAGCGATAGAAAGCGTCATACCGCGCGCGCCTTCGCCTTTTAGGATACAAGCAGGATATTTCATTGTCAGTTTAGAACCGATGTTGCCGTCGATCCATTCCATCGTTGCGTTTTCTTCACATACTGTACGCTTCGTTACTAGGTTGTAAACGTTGTTCGCCCAGTTTTGGATCGTTGTATAACGGCAGTAGCCGCCTTTTTTCACGATAATCTCAACAACCGCACTGTGGAGAGAGTTTGTTGTGTAAACAGGCGCAGTACATCCCTCAACGTAATGCACGCTTGCTTCTTCGTCAACGATGATCAGCGTACGTTCGAACTGACCCATGTTTTCAGAGTTGATACGGAAGTAAGCTTGAAGCGGTGTTTCAACCTTTACGCCTTTTGGCACGTAGATGAAAGATCCGCCGGACCAAACAGCTGAGTTCAGCGCCGCAAACTTGTTATCAGTCGGCGGAATCACTTTTGCCCAGTGCTCACGGAAAATGTCTTCATTTTCTTTCAGCGCGCTGTCTGTGTCTTTAAAGACGATGCCTTGCGCTTCAAGATCTTCCTTCATGTTGTGGTATACAACCTCAGATTCGTACTGAGCAGAAACACCCGCAAGGTATTTTTGTTCAGCTTCAGGAATCCCGAGCTTGTCGAATGTTTGCTTAATTTCTTCAGGAACTTCATCCCAAGAACGCTCTGAACGCTCAGACGGTTTTACGTAGTACGTAATTTCGTCAAAGTTCAGTGAGTTTAGATCTCCGCCCCATTGTGGCATTGGCATGTTGTAGAAATGTTCAAGTGATTTCAAGCGGAAATCAAGCATCCATTGAGGCTCTTCTTTCATGCGAGAAATTTCTTCTACGATTTCTTTTGTCAATCCGCGCTCTGAACGGAAAATGGAAACGTCCTTGTCGTGAAAACCATATTTGTATTCACCAATATCAGGCATTTTTTTAGCCATCCATTTTCACTCCAATCCTTTTAATTGCCGCCCTCTTCTTTAGCGACTCCTTTTTCAAGTGCCTTCCATGACAGGGTTGCACATTTAATACGGGCCGGGAATTTTGAAACGCCTTGAAGGGCTTCAATATCACCCAAATCTATAGAATCATCGTATTCTTTCCCTTGCATCATATCTGAGAAAATCTTAGACATGGAAAGGGCTGTTTCAATATCTTTCCCTTTAATCGCCTGAGTCATCATCGAAGCGGATGCCATTGAAATGGAACAGCCTTCCCCTTCAAATTTCGCATCTTCCACGATGTCTCCGTCAAGCTTCATTGTCAGTCTGATACGGTCGCCGCATGTCGGATTGTTCATATCCACGACGATGCTGTCATTCAAAACCCCTTTGTTGCGCGGGTTTTTGTAATGATCCATAATCACTTGTCTGTACAATGTATCTAAGTTTGCATTAAAAGACATTTGTAAAATACTCCTTTGTCTTTTGAAGAGCTTCCACAAGCTTATCAATCTCTTCCTCTGTATTATACAGATAAAAGCTTGCTCTCGCAGTAGCAGTTACATCCAGCCATTTCATCAGCGGCTGGGCGCAATGGTGACCGGCTCTGACAGCGATCCCTTCCGCATCAAGTACGGTTGCCACATCGTGCGGATGAACATCATCAAGATTAAATGTGATCAGCCCGGCACGCTCTTCCGGTCCGTAAACCGTCACGCCGTCAAGCTGACGGAAGCGTTCAAGCGCATAAGCTGCAAGCTTGTGCTCGTGGCGGGAAATCTCATCAAGGCCGATTTCTTCAAGAAAATCAATGGCGGCACCAAGACCGATTGCTCCAGCAATAATCGGAGTACCCGCTTCGAATTTCCACGGAAGCTCTTTCCAAGTTGATTCATAAAGCCCGACAAAGTCGATCATTTCACCGCCGAATTCGGCAGGCTCCATGTTTTCCAGCAGGGCTCTCTTTCCGTACAGTACACCTACTCCAGTAGGACCGCACATTTTGTGGGAAGAAAGCGCAAAGAAGTCGCAATCGAGATCCTGCACGTCAATTTTCATGTGAGGCGCGCTTTGTGCACCGTCCACCACAATGACAGCCCCATTGTCATGAGCGATTTTCGCCATTTCTTTTATCGGGTTGACCGTGCCGAGAACGTTAGACACATGAGAGACCGCAACAATCTTTGTATTGCTTGTGACCGTTGCTCTGACATCATCTAATGAAATCGTGCCGTCTTCCTGCAGCGGAATATATTTTAATGTGGCGCCAGTCGCTTTGACAGCCTGCTGCCACGGAATGATATTCGCATGATGCTCCATATAGGTGATGACCACTTCATCACCCGGTTTGAGGTTGGCGCGTGCATAGCTCAGCGCCACCATGTTCAGTGATGTGGTCGTGCCTTTTGTGAAAATAATCTCAGCCATTGACTTCGCGTTAATAAACTTGCGGACTTTTTCACGCGCTCCTTCATAACCGTCTGTCGCTCTGGTTCCAAGCGTATGGACGCCCCGGTGAACATTGGAATTGTATTGGTTATAATACTTATCCAGTGTTTCAATGACAGCACGCGGCTTCTGGGAAGTCGCCGCGCTGTCGAGATAAACGAGATCATGTCCGTTCACTTGCTGATGAAGGATCGGGAACTGTTCACGAATATCTGTGATATTCATTACTTCACTTTCCTTTCGATAACAGAAACCAATTGTTTCTTAACGCCTTCAATCGGAAGTTCGTTAACTACCGGCGCAAGGAATCCGTAGATGACTAAGCGTTCTGCTTCTTCTTTCGAAATACCGCGGCTCATCAGGTAGTAAAGCTGAATAGGATCCACACGGCCGACAGATGCCGCATGTCCTGCCGTTACATCGTCTTCGTCAATTAAAAGAATAGGGTTTGCGTCTCCGCGCGCTTTTTCGCTGAGCATCAGCACACGGGATTCCTGTTCCGCATTCGCTTTAGAAGCGCCATGTTCGATTTTGCCGATTCCGTTAAAGATAGAAGAAGCGGAATCCTTCATCACACCGTGCTTCAAGATATATCCTTCAGAAGCTTTACCGAAATGGATGATTTGTGTCGTAAAGTTTTCTGTTTGCTCTCCTCTTCCGACAACAACCGTTTTCGTGTCGCCGTAAGTGCCGTCACCGTAAAGGTTTGTTGTGTTTTCGGAAATGGTGTCGCCATCGTTCATGAGGCCGAGTGCCCACTCGATTTTGCTGTCGCGTCCGCGCGCAGCACCACGGCGGTTGACATAAGTTGTCACGCCAGAAGACAGAGTATCCACCGCACCGTATGTCACACTGGCATTATCACCTGTGATAACCTCACTGATAATATTGAATACAGCATCTTTCGGGTTGACCGTGCTGATGTAGTTTTCTACATACGTTACTGAGCTATGGTCTTCCGCCACAATCAATACGTGGTTGAATAGTGCTGTATCGTTGCTCTCATGGACATAAACAGCCTGAACCGGCGTCTCCACCTGAACATTTTTCGGAACATATAGGAATGCCCCTCCGTTCACAAGAGCTGCGTGAAGTGCGGTTAATTTATGCTCATCAACCTTCACGCCGTCTTTCATAAAGTATTTCTCCACTAAGTCGCTGTGCTCGCGTGCAGCAGTCAAAATATCAGTAAAGATGACGCCTTTGTCTTTCAATTCCTGAGAAAGAGAAATGAATGCAGGCGTCTGATCACGCTGAACATATAACGTTTTATCTTCGTTTTCAACATCGATCAGCGCTTTTGCTTCATCAGTCAAATCCTCTAATGAAGAAAGCGGCTCATTATCAACTGTATGCTTCGCGAAGTTCGTGAAGTTCCAGTTTGTAATTTTTGTTTTGTCAGGCTTCGGCATCGGCAGATCCTCAGCTTGTTCAAGAGCCTGTAAGCGCAGGTTTTTCAGCCAGGCAGGTTCTTGATGCTTTTCGGAAAAGCTTTTGAGATACTCCTGATCTACGGATAGTTTTGTATCTAGTGTCATATTAATCCCCCTAACGCTTACGCTTCTTGGCCTACAGTTTCGTCTTCAATGCCAAGTTCTTTTTTGATCCAGTCATAACCTTCTGCTTCAAGACGCTGTGCAAGCTCTGCACCGCCGGATTTCACAACGCGGCCTTGCATCATAACGTGAACAACATCAGGAGTGATGTAGTTTAACAGGCGCTGATAGTGAGTGATCATCAGGCAACCGAAGCTTTCGTTGCGCATTTTGTTGATCCCTTTTGATACAACTTTCAGAGCGTCAATATCAAGACCTGAGTCGATTTCATCAAGGATGGCGATTTTCGGTTCAATCATCATTAATTGAAGAATTTCGTTGCGTTTTTTCTCCCCGCCTGAGAAACCTTCGTTGAGGTAGCGCTGAGCCATTTCAGGGTCCATTTCTAAGAATTCCATGTTTTCGTCCATTTTGCGGATGAATTTCATAAGAGAAATTTCATCGCCTTCTTCTCTGCGCGCGTTGATCGCAGAACGAAGGAAGTCGGCATTTGTCACACCGCTGATTTCACTAGGGTACTGCATCGCAAGGAACAAACCTGCCTGCGCACGCTCGTCCACTTCCATCTCCAGTACATCTTTGCCGTCAAGCGTGATGCTGCCTTTTGTTACTTCATATTTAGGATGCCCCATAATGGCAGCTGACAAAGTTGATTTACCAGTACCGTTCGGTCCCATTACCGCGTGGAACTCTCCGCCTTTTATTTCAAGGTTTACACCTTTTAAGATCTCTTTCCCTTCGATTTCAACGTGAAGATCTTTGATCGTTAATGTTGAAGCAGCCATATCTATACCTCCAAAAATATATAATCATTATTCTCATTTTATTCTCATTCTAATTTTATAACAAATGAAAAGTAAATACAACTTTTTATCGTGCCTTGCACATTTCTCAAGTTTAACAAAGTTCAGCACTTTATTAAAGCAATTGAAAAAGAAAAAGAGTGGATTCCCACCCTTTTTTTAAAGACCGATTTTCTCATTAAGCTCAGCAGAATACCGCTTGCATTTTTTATATTCAAGCTCTCTCTGCCGCTCAACTTCCATTCTTGTATCCAGCCGGCGTCCGTATTCCTCGTATCCGATTCCATGAGACAGCTGCATCGCTTTTTCCATTTCTGACGTATAATCGAGGTCCAGTCTGTCCTGGCTGCTGCAAATAATGAATCAATCCCTTCATTTATTTACTGCTATTGTATCAGCTCCAAGACCGATGCTGCAAAATGGATATGGCTTGATATAACATCGGATGAGACGAAAGGACCCTTTGAGTTAAAATGAGAATCGTTTTTTGGAATATTCCTTCTTCTAATGCGTAGTGTTTCCAAATTCCTCTATGCACTGCTGGACAACTGTCACACCTTGGCTTAGAGCAGCTCCGCCTCCGAACGCCGCTGCCACACTGACTGCTTCGAGAATGTTTTCTTCTGTCGCTCCCTCATCAAGACAGCCTTTTGTGTGATAGATCATGCAATATTCATCCTGAGCATTGATGGCGATTCCGAGGGCGATCAGCTGTTTTTCTCTTTCAGTCAGAGAATTGCCGGCAAAGCATTGTTCAGTAAACTCGTTAAACTTTCTTCCCATTAGCGGCATCTTTTGTTCAAATGTGCCTAAACCTAATTTATACTGTTTTAGCGCGTCCTGCATGCTTCCTCTGTCTTGATTCAAAGAAAATCCCTCCATCTGTTTAACATTCCTTTTTATTATGAACAGCTTTTAGGAAAATACCCGAAAAAAACCCCGGATTTCTCATCCGGGGTTTCATTCTTATTCAGAGACTGGGAGAACAGCTCCGTCATATTTCTTCTCGATGAAGTCTTTAATCTTTTTAGAGTGAAGAACTTCCATCAGCGCTTTGATTTTTGCAGAATCCTCTTCGCCATCTCTCACTGCAATGATATTGGCGTATGGGTTATCTTTTGTTGATTCCACTTCAATCGCGTCTTTTTTAGGATTTAATTTATTTTGGATCGCGTAGTTCACATTGATGAAGGCCGCGTCTCCTTCTTTGTTTTCATATGCTTTTGCCGTTAATTCAGGCGCTACTTTTTTGAACTGAAGGTGTTTCGGGTTTTTCTTAATGTCTTTCAGTGTTGCATCGACTGTCTCCACTTTGGAGTCAAGTGTAATTAATCCTGCATTCTCAAGCATTGCAAGCATACGGCCTTGTTCAGCAACGTTATTTGTCAGGATAATTGTCGCACCGTCGGGAAGCTCTTTTAATGATTTATATTTTTTAGAATAAATACCGAATGGCTCTAAGTGAATCGCACCGGCATTCACAAGTTTATAATCTTTGTTTTCTTTCATTTCTTGCTCAAGGTAAGGAATGTGCTGGAAGAAGTTTGCATCCACTTCTTTATCAGCTAAGGCTTTGTTGTACATTTTGTAATCACTAAGCACTTTCACTTTCAGTGTGTAGCCTTTTTCTTTTAACAATGGTTCAGCTTCTTTTAAAATTTCTGCATGCGGTGTTTTTGTAGCTGCAACAACAATTTCTTTCTTGCCGGATTCAGCGTTATTAGAACCGCAGGCAGCCATAACTCCTGCAAATACAAGTAGTAATGCACCCAAAAATAGCTTTTTCAAAGTAAATCCTCCCTTATCGTTTATCTATTATATTTGTTATGACATCACCGATCATTTGAATAATGAAAACGATGATTAAAATAAATACAGTAGCAACGAAGGTAACATCAGTATTATTAGACTGATATCCTTCTACATATGCAAGGTTTCCAAGTCCTCCTGAACCGATGGCGCCCGCAATGGCTGTTGAGCCGATCAAAGCAATGGCCGTAACCGTGATCCCAGAAATAAGGGCCGGCATGGATTCCGGGAGCAGCACTTTGAAAATAATGGTTGATGTTTTGGCTCCCATTGATTTCGCAGCTTCGATGACGCCCTTATCCACCTCACGCAGCGCAATTTCAGCGAGCCGCGCGTAAAACGGGGCTGAGCCGATGACTAACGCCGGCAGTGCCGCGTTCGGCCCTAAGATGGTGCCGACTAAAAACTTCGTAAAACCTAGTAATAAAATAATTAAAATGAGGAACGGAATAGACCTGAATACATTGACAATAGCCGCAATTACAGTGTTGACTGCTTTGTTCTGCCAGAGGCTCCCTTTGCTTGTAAGAAAGAGCAGCAGGCCGAGGATCACCCCGATGACAAAGGCAAAAACCAAGGAGATCAGCGTCATATAAAGCGTTTCGTATGTCGCGTTCCATAATTCAGTTACATCAACGTTCGGGAAGTATTTTTCAAACATTCGTGATCACCTCTGCTTTCACCTGTTTGTCATTAATAAACCGGATCACGTTTTGCACTTCTTCCTCGTCACCGTCAATATGGATAAACAATGAACCGTATGCCCCGTCCTTCGTCTGCGAGATTTTCCCCTGCAGAATATTGACGCTGACATTGAAGTTTCTGATCATCTCTGTAATCAGAGGCTGTTCAGCTGAATCACCGACAAATGTGAGCTGAACCGTTGTTCCTGACGCTTTTTCGTCAAGAAGATGCTGAAGCGTTTCTTTTGTTTCTTCAGGCTCAGTCACCTGCTGAACAAACCGTTTTGTCATGTCTTCCTTTGGATTCTTGAAGACATCGAGAACTTCTCCTTCTTCAACAACCTTTCCGTTTTCCATAACGGCGACTCTGTTGCAGATTTTGCGGATGACGTGCATTTCGTGTGTGATCAGCACAATCGTCAAACCGAGTCTTTCATTAATATCGGACAAAAGATCCAAGATTGAATCGGTAGTTTGCGGATCTAAAGCTGATGTCGCTTCATCACAAAGGAGAACCTTCGGATTGTTTGCGAGCGCTCTGGCGATTCCGACCCTCTGCTTTTGTCCGCCGCTCAGCTGAGACGGGTAAGATTTCTCTTTTCCTTCTAAACCTACCAGTTTAATCAGTTCATTGGCACGCTTGATCCGCTCGCTTTTTTTCACACCGGCAATTTCTAAAGGAAACATGATGTTATCTCTGACAGTTCGCGACCAGAGCAAATTGAAGTGCTGGAAAATCATACTGATGTCATGGCGCGCTTTTCTTAAATTGCGTCCGTTTACTTCATTAATCTTCGTTCCCGCCACTTCCACGATTCCTGAGCTTGGTTTCTCAAGTCCGTTCAGCAGACGGATTAAGGAACTTTTACCAGCTCCGCTATATCCTATAATTCCAAAAATCTCACCTTTTTTAATGGAAAGCGAGACATTTTGGACAGCATTGACATCTCCATGTTTCGACTTATACACTTTTGAAACATCCTGAAGATTGATCAAAGCGATCACCTGCCTTAACACTATTCTAAGAAATCTTCCGGTTTTTTCTGCAAAAGAAAAGCCTTTCTGCACACTTGAGCAGAAAGGCTTATATAAAACGCCTTTCTCTCATCTTTCAAAGCTTAACGCTTCGTGTGAATTGGCACCATTTCAACAATGTTGATGGTTGCCGGGCTTCATAGGGCACTTCCCTCCACCTCTCTTGATAAGAGAAATATATAGTCTTTTTCGTCCGGAAATTCTTAATGTAGAATAGCATGGCGAATCATAAAATGTCAATAAAATAAATGATGTAAACTTTTACTATTATAATAATTTGCTATTTTTTAATTCTTTAGAATCCTCTGAAAAAAACCGTTTGTCAGCCAAAGAATGGCTTCCAGCTTTAACAGCGCTCTGAATGAACCCTTTACCTTTAGGCTTCCGCTCTGGATCAGGTGCTGAAGGGAAATGTCTCCATGCAAAAGATGAATGATTTCTGTTTGGTTTCCATAAAAGGTCAGGTTGGACGTTTGGGGCGGAGAAATTTTTGTCATTTCTCCCTGTTCGTTTATTGAGACGGTTAAGGCTTCTGTTTCTCCTTGGAAGGTAATAAGCAATGTCGAAGCGTTCAAAAGGGGTTTTAAAAACAGATGCTGTAAATCATCTTCTAAAACTTCCGCTTTCTCCATTTGTACAACCTCCTAGTTTGTTGGTCATACATACACATTTCTCTCTTCAGCGCAAGAACCCCTTTATAAAACGAACGACAAATTCATTGGAATGCGCCGAGAAAAATGTCATAAATGAGATGCAGAAGATGATTTTTGTTTGATCAGCTCATATAAATAAGAAACGGAATGAAACGCATACCCTCTTTCAATTACTTTTCCGTCCTTAAACAGCAGAAAACAAGGGACGCTTTCAATTTGATATGCTTTAGCAAACGCCGGAGAATAGTTGAGATTATTTTTATAGAAGGCGACAGACGGGAGCATGTCTTCGACGACCGTCAGCATTTTGCTTGCCAGCTGGCAGGTACCGCAAAACGGAGTATATAAATATAGGAGATACACATCATCAGTAATGTGTTCAAGCTCTTGCTCTTGGAGTTCTTTCACGTTATAACACCTCAGGTCTTTCTTTCAAGAAAATTCGTATGGACATTCAGATTCGCGCTCAGTAATACAGATGCTATATGGTGTCTGGGCGCCGCCTCCACTTCCTTATAGGCTCTGTCGATATATAAATGGTAGGCTTCATTAAATTCCCTTTTCAGCTGTTTTCTCAATTTCTCGCCTGATTCATCGGCATCAACCAAAATATAGACGTCCTTCTCGTAAAGCTCGTCTGCCAATTCTTCCAGCTTCAGCTGGCTGATTGTTCCGTTTGTGCAGATAATGCGCACTGGCTCATTCAGGACGCTTTCGATCTTTTCTTTATCTGATTTCCCTTCAACAATCATGACTTTTTCCAGTTCGTCCATGTTCATCTGCTTCACCTGCCGCGTCAAATTTGAAACGTTCAGATTGTAAAAGAAGGCAGTGAAATTCACCGCCAACATCAACACCAGCCGCTTTCGTAGTCACAATCAACATATTTCTGATCGTCTCCTGAAACCACGTCGGCTGTTTTATAAAATTTTTCATTTTCATAGGTAAAGCCGGACTTTAGCTCATATTCATTCATGCCTGTCATTTGGCCGATCATCTCATCTTCATGATATAACGAGAGCCGGCCATTTTGAAAGCGGCCTGTCACATCATTGGTGACATCGAGCTTTTGTTTGCTGAAAGCCATATTGGACACCTCCCATAGCGTTAGCGTATCCAATTGCCTGCTCAGCTATCCAGTTTTAGTCTTGTTGTGTCATCTCTTCGTATTGCTCTGCTGTCATTAGTTTTTCAATTTCAGACGCGTCAGACGGTTCAACGACGATCATCCATGCTTTTTCATACGGAGATTCGTTGACGAATTCCGGGCTGTCATCAAGATCCTCGTTTACTTCCACTACAGTTCCGTTAATCGGTGCGTAAAGCTCAGATACCGTTTTTACGGATTCAACACTTCCGAAAGGCTCGTCCGCTTTGATTTCAGCGCCGACTTCAGGAAGCTCAACAAACACGATGTCACCGAGCTCGGACTGGGCAAAATGGGTAATGCCGATTTTGGCTTTTTCTCCTTCAACTTTTACCCACTCGTGTTCTTCTGAGTAACGCAAATCTTTAGGTATGCTCAATTGAATCCCTCCATTTTTTACAGCACTATAATAAGAAGATACCACACTTTTCAAAAAAAATTTACATTATGACCAGTTTTCTTCAAATTGATCTTCTTTAAAGCCAACTGTCACTTTTTCGCCGTCTGTTGTGAGTGGGCGCTTAATCAGCATTCCGTCTGAAGCCAGCAGTTCAAGCTGTTCGTCCTCTGACATGTGATACAGCTTTTCCTTCAGATTCAGTTCACGGTATTTCATGCCGCTTGTGTTAAAAAATTTCTTTACATCCAGTCCGCTTTTTTCATAAAGCGATTTTAGCTCCTCTTTGCTTGGAGGCTGCTCTGCAATATGTATTTCGTTGATTTCTTTTCCATGCTCTTCAAGCCATTTTTTTGCTTTGCGGCACGTTCCGCATTTAGGGTACCAGTAAAAAGTTAACGACATCTTCTTCCCCCTCAATAAAATAATCGAGGTTATTTTAACACAGTTTGTTTTAAAAACCTAAAACAGTGCTTCATAAAAAAAGAGCTCCGGATGTGCGGAGCTCCTTGGGACTCAGACAATATATTTTTCAGCCTCGAACACACCCGCTGCCGCTTCACGTTTTTTCCGAATGACATTTTTAGGCGTCACGCGTGTCAGCTTGCGGAGGGCCGAGAGCATCATACGGAGAGAATCTCCTTCTTCCATTGCAAGTAAAGATTCTTTCGCATGGGCTTCAATTTCATTGAAGGCTTCTTGAACGAAAATTTCTGTGTACAGCAGCTTTTGCGCTGCTTTATCGCTTCCTTGCGCGGCAATCGCCTTTTCCGTTCTGAGCACCGCTGATTCCATTGCATATACATTACTGACAATATCAGCAACGTTTACGAGGATTTCTTGTTCCCGATCGATCGCTTTCCCGTATTTTTGCGCAGCTAGACCCGCGGCGAACAGGGCGATTTTTTTGGCTTGCTTGACGATATATTTCTCTTGCTCTAATACGCCAGTGCCGGGCTCCTCAGGCATGAGCATCATGAGTTCTTCTTGAAGCGCCTGTGCTTTTTCAAAAAGAGGCAGCTCTCCTTTCATTGCTTTCTTCAGGAAGGTGCTTGGCACGATTAACCGGTTAATTTCATTGGTTCCTTCGAAAATCCGGTTGATCCTGGAATCCCGATAGGCTCTTTCCACTTCATACTCCTGCATAAATCCGTAGCCGCCGTGAATTTGCACACCTTCATCAACAATATAATCAAGCGTTTCAGAGCCAAACACTTTGTTGAGAGAGCATTCAATGGCGTATTCGGCAATGGACTTTGCTATTTGCCTTCCATCCTTTTGGTCTTCAGCTGTGAACTGGCTCATATTGTCTTCAAACAGCCCGACGGTTCTGTACACGGAGCTTTCCATTGCGTACAGCCTTGATGCCATCGTCGCAATTTTTTCCTGTGTCAGCGAAAAGCCTGCGATCGGCGTTTTAAATTGGCGGCGCTGATTTGCGTAAGCGGCGGACAGCTCGATCACCCGTTTTGACGCGCCGATCGTTCCTACTGCCAGCTTGTAGCGGCCGATATTTAAAATATTAAAGGCGATAACATGCCCTTTGCCGATTTCTCCAAGAAGGTTTTCCTTCGGCACTTCAGCCTGATCTAAAATGAGGGTTCTCGTCGATGAACCTTTAATTCCCATTTTCTTTTCTTCAGGTCCGGTTGATACGCCAGGAAAATCTTTTTCTACAATAAAAGCAGAGAACTTTTCGCCATCCACTTTTGCGTAAACGACAAAGACATCGGCAAAGGCTGAGTTGGTAATCCACTGTTTCTCCCCGGTTAATACATAATGCGTTCCTGCTTCATTCAGCACCGCGGTCGTTTTTGCGCCTAACGCATCGGATCCGGAACCTGGCTCAGTCAGTGCGTACGCAGCTATCTTTTCCCCTGAAGCCAAATCAGGGAGATATTTTTTCTTTTGCTCTTCCGTTCCAAAGAAGACGATCGGCAAGGAACCGATACCGACATGCGCACCGTAAGAAAGTGAAAAGCTTCCCGCCCGCGAAAATTTTTCAGTGATCAGCGCCGAGCTGATTTTATCAAGGCCCAGCCCGCCGTATTCCTCAGGCACATCGGCACCGAGAAGGCCGAGTTCTCCCGCTTTCTTCAAAAGCCGGACAGAATGTTCAAATTGATGGTTCTCAATGTCATCTATATGCGGCAGAACGTCTTGTTCAATGTAATCCTCCGTTGTTTTCGCAATCATTTTATGCTCGTCGGTGAAATCCTCCGGTGTATACATCTGATCATATGTGACTTCCTCTATTAAGAAGCCGCCGCCTTTTTGTACTTCAGCCGTTTTTCTCGTCATTTGTTTTTCCCCCTTTAGCATAGTTCAAATACGCCGGCTGCTCCCATCCCGCCGCCGATACACATTGTGACGACTCCAAATTGCTCGTTTCTCCGTTTCATTTCGTGAATCAGTGAGAGTGTAAGCTTTGTGCCCGTACATCCAAGCGGGTGCCCGAGTGCGATAGCGCCTCCATTGACATTCACTTTCTCCTCATCAATCCCCAGCTCCCTGATGACTTGGATGGCTTGTGATGCAAACGCTTCGTTCAATTCGAACAGCCCAATGTCCTGCAGTTGAAGCCCGGCAAGCTTCAGTGCACGCGGAATGGCTTCGACGGGTCCGATGCCCATGACTTCCGGCGGCACCCCGCCAACGGCAAAGGAACGGAATTTGACAAGCGGCGTCAAACCAAGCGCATCCGCTTTTTCGCGATCCATCAGCATGACAGCCGCCGCCCCGTCACTAGTTTGCGAGGAATTTCCGGCAGTGACTGTTCCGTCAACGGAAAAGGCCGGGCGCAATGTGGCTAAAATATCTGCGGTCGTTTGCGGGCGTACACCTTCATCCTGAGAAAAAACAGTATGTTTTTCCTGAGGCTTATGGTTTTCGCCGATTTCTGTCACTCTGACTTCGACTGGGACAATTTCATCTTTAAATTTCCCCTCTGCAAGAGCTTTGGCAGCTTTCTGGTGACTGCGCACTGCAAAAGCATCCTGATCTTCACGGGAAACGCCGTATTTTTTCGCAACCTGTTCTGCTGTGTGTCCCATGCTCATGTAATACTCCGGCGCTTTTTCGGCCAATGTGAGGTTCGGACGGGTCACATGCCCCATCATCGGAACCTGTGACATGGATTCTGCTCCGCCTGCAATGGCTGTATCATAAGCGCCAAGCATTATTTTTTCTGCCGCATATGCGATGGACTGAAGACCTGAGGAACAGTAGCGGTTGACTGTAATCGCCGGCACCGTATATGGCAGACCCGCAAGCGCGCCGATATTTCTCGCCATATTGAGCCCCTGTTCCGCTTCAGGTGTCGCACAGCCTATAATTAAATCGTCAATATTGCCCTCGTAGCCGCCTGCTCGTTTCAGCGTTTCTTTCACGCAAATGGCTCCCAAATCATCCGGGCGAACGGTGGCCAATGATCCTTTTTTCGCTTTCCCAACCGGTGTTCTTGCTCCTGCCACAATGACTGCCTCTTTCATAAACTCCCTCCTAGTTCCGTAAAGGTTTGCCTTTCACCAGCATATGCTGCATTCTCGCCTGAGATTTCGCCTCGCCTGCCAGACTTAAAAACGCTTCTCTCTCAATTTCTAATAAATACTCTTCATCCACCTCTGTACCGAACGGCACTTTTCCGCCGGCAATCACAAAAGCGAGTTTTTTTGCAATTTTCATATCATGCTCAGATAGGTATCCGGACAGCCTCATTTGCTCTGCACCGAGCAGAAGCGCGGCATAGCCTGTTTCCCCCGCCACCTTGACCTTTTCTTTTACAGGCGGCCGCCAGCCGGTATCGTATAAAGAGGCGGCTAGCTGCTTTGCATCGTACAGGAGGTGATCCTGGTTAGTGCTGATACGGTCAGCCTCTTTTAAAATAATCAGTTCCCGTGCCTCTTGAGCGGAAGTTGACACCTTAGCCATTGCGATCGTTTCAAAAGTTTTTATGGCCGCATTCATCGGATCAAGACCGCGGCGAAGATGATTGATGTACAGTTCTTTATTGCCCCCTCCGCCAGGGATAAGGCCGACTCCTGATTCTACAAGTCCCATATAGGCTTCGCTTGCCGCTTGTATCCGTGCAGCAGGGAGACACACTTCCGTCCCTCCGCCGAGCGTCATGCCGAATGGAGCGGCAACAACAGGTTTCGTGCTGTATTTGATGTTCATCATTGTCTCTTGAAAACGCCGTATCACCAAATCAACTTCCATAAAGTTGTCATCCTGCACTTCCATTAAGATCATGGCAAGATTGGCGCCCACGCAGAAATTTTTTCCTTGATTGCCGATGACAAGCCCTTTGTAATTCCGCTCTGTTTCTTCCAATGCTTTGTTGATCATTTGAATGATGTCGAGCCCGATGGCATTGCTTTTCGAGTGAAATTCCAGAAGCGCTACATCGTCACCAAGATCAATCAAGCTCGCTCCGCTGTTTTTCGCAATGACGCCGTTTGTTTCTTTAACTGACTGTAAATGGATGCGTTTCTTGTTTTCTTTTACGGCCCTGTATTCGCCGCTTTCGTAATAAAGCACTGTTCCGTTTTCTCTGATGTAGAAGGTTTCATTCCCTTTGTCCAGCATATCTTTTATCCAGCCAGGAATCTCCGCTCCAAGCTGTTCAAGCTTTTCCGCCGACTGTCTGAGACCGATTGCATCCCAGATTTCGAATGGCCCCAGTTCCCAGCCGAATCCCCATTTCATGGCTTGGTCAATTGCATGAATATCGTCGGCGATTTCTCCGAGCAGCTGGGCTGAGTAAAGCAGTGTTTGCGACGTGATATTCCACAGCAGCCGGCCAGCCCTGTCTTCCGAATAAATAAGCGCTTTCATTTTGGCTTTTGTCCCTTTAGCCTGTTTTGCCGCTTCAAGAGCCGGCGTTTTCATCTTTGTCCGTTCTCCGTAAGTAAGCGTCATCGGGTCAAGCTCATAAATCGTTTTTCCTTCTTTTTTATAAAAGCCTTGACCGGATTTGCTTCCGATCCAGCCTTTTTGCAGCATGTCATTCATGAAGTCAGGCAGGTGAAATACTTCTTTTTCGTCTCCCTCTGCTTTGTCATACACGTTTCGGGCGACGTGGGCAAAAGTATCGAGGCCGACAACATCCAGCGTTCTGAAGGTTGCGCTTTTCGGTCTTCCGATCAGCGGGCCTGTGATGGAATCGACTTCTCCGACCTGATAGCCGCCTTTCAGCATTTCTTGAACCGTAATGAGAAGTCCGTACGTCCCGATTCGGTTTGCGATAAAATTTGGTGTGTCCTTAGCTGTGACCACACCTTTGCCGAGGACATTTTCACCGAAGGATGTCATAAACGCCAGGATGTCAGGATCAGTTTCTTTAATCGGAATGATCTCCAGCAGCTTTAAATATCGCGCCGGGTTAAAAAAATGCGTTCCGAGAAAATGAGCTTTAAAATCTTCAGACCTGCCTTCAGCCATCGCCTGCACTGAGATGCCGGACGTGTTGCTCGAGACGATGCTGCCCGATTTCCGATGCTCATCCACGAGAGAGAAAATCTTCTTTTTGACCTCAAGATTTTCGACAACGACCTCAATAATCCAATCAGCTTCCTTCAGCTTCTCGACATCATCTTCTAGATTGCCGGGAGTAATATAAGCGGTGTTTTGTGCTGACGTAAGAGGGGCGGGCTTTTGTTTCAGCAGCTTTTTCACCGCAGATCTGCTCAGCCTGCTGCGCACCTCCGGACTTTCCTTGGTCAGCCCCTTTTTCTCCTCTTCCTTCGTTAAATCGTTCGGCACAATATCAAGCAGCAGGACCGGAATTCCGATGTTAGCCAAATGCGCAGCAATACCGGAACCCATAACCCCCGATCCTAAAACGGCTGCTTTTTGAATGTGTTTGTGCATGAGACATCCCCCTTGAGCGTTGAATGAATAATCATTCATTTTTTGGTCAAAAAAAATGGAAACCCGTTTCTTCTTTCATCATAAAAGATTTTTGTTTCGACTTCAATAGCTAATTTGTTATTTTTTTGTATGAAGCAGATAGAAGACGGGAAACTTAAACCCGGAGGTGAAGGGAATGGTGAGAGAAAAAAAGAACCCGTCTTCAGCAGCAGTAAGCGCGGCGAGCGTAAAAGGAGATGCCGGTCCGACACAGCATTACGGCGGCGGAAAACGGACAAGCCAAAATCAGCAGTATAAGAAACATAACATGGAACAATAACAATGCAGCCCGCGTCCCGCGGCTGCTTTCACTTTTTGAAAATCCCTTTTAACACAAAAGCAGCATTAGCGGGTCTTTCGGCGATTCTTCTCATAAAGTAACTAAACCAATCGGTTCCATACGGGACATACACACGCATCTTGTACCCTTCCTTCACGAGTTCCTTCTGCCGCTCCGGCCTGATGCCATAAAGCATTTGAAACTCAAATTGGGACAACGGGATATCATGATCGGCAACGAGTTTCTTCGTAAACGCAATGATGTCATCATCGTGTGTAGCGACGGCAGTATAGTTCCCGCTCAGCAGATGCAGTTTAATTAAGCTCTGGAAGTGAAGATCTGTTCCTTTTTTATCAGGGAACGCAACAGCCGCAGATTCCTTGTAAGCGCCTTTGACGAGTCTGAGATTCGGCTTCAGATCACGCAGCTTACGGATATCTTCTGCCGCCCGGTAAAGATACGCCTGTATCACCGTACCCAGCATGTCAAATTCCTGCTTGCACTGCCTGTAGATGGCAAGTGTCTGTTCATAATGTGAGTAGTCCTCCATATCGATCGTCACAGCCACGCCATTTTCCTTCGCAGCAGATAAAATGTCACGCAAATGTGAAACCGCCAGCTCTTCTGAAATATCGAGCCCTAATGACGTCAGCTTAAGGGAAAGCTCGGAATCTAACCGGTGTTCGGCAATCGCTTGAATGGCCTTCTTGCATTCTGCCGCGACTCGACTTGCTTCTTTATGTGTAGCCGCATACTCGCCTAAATAATCAATGGTTGTGCACAAACCGGATTGATTCAGCTTTTTAATGGTCCGAACAGCCGATTCAATCGTGTCCCCCGCGACAAATCTCCGCGCCCCCAGCCGTGATCCGTATGCTTTGGCAAGTTTGGTGAGCGTTTTATTTTGAGATAAGAATAAAAACATATGTCTCAACATCCAATTCCTCCTGACGATACAGCCTTCTTCAAAACACCTGTATATAACTCCCATACTGAAGGAAACATAAAACGGATAGAACGCAAAGGAGGATTACAATGAACAATCAGCAGCAATCTCAAATGCCGCCCTCTGTCATTTCAACAAAGGATCATTTGTATCTGAATGACATGCTGAACTGGAATCTGCTCGCGATGAAAAAAGCGCATTTTATGGCGCAGCAGTGCCAGGATCAAACATTAAAACAAGAACTAGACCGCGTCGGACATATGCATCACGATCACTATCAAAGAATATTAAAGCACCTGCAGCCAGGCCAGCAGCAGTCCGGCTACATCCAATAAGGAGGCGCCAAAATGAATCAGCAAAATCAGAAAATCAGCAACCCGCAAACACCTGTGCCGACTACATCAGAAATGAATGACAGAGATTTCGTCAATGAGCTTTTGACAACAGAAAAATACATGACCACTGCGTATTGCACTGCTCTGCACGAGTTCAGCCATGAATCTCTCTATCAGGATATTCAAACCATTTTTGATGAGTCACAAAAAGCGCAAAGAAAACTGTATGATCTCATGTTCCAATATGGTTGGTATGCTGTTGAAGCAGAGGACGCCCAAAAGCTGCAGCAATCCTATCAAAAGTTCCAGCAGACCATTCAGCAGCAGTCTCCTTATCAGCAATAAAGTTTATCAATCAGATCAGCAAAAGGGTACGATGTGCTTTACTGGCATCTATCCTTTTTTTGTGTGTAAAATCAGTTGACTTTTTATTAACACTTATTTATATTTAATAAGCATTAACTATTTTAATGCATTAAATATAAACAATAGTTATATTAAAGAGGAGAAATGAAGATGAAGAGTGCGGATCAGTTAATGTCTGATATTCAATTATCGCTTCAGACGCTCTTTCAAAAGATACAGCCTGAAATGCTGGATAGCATGGAGAAACAGGGGGTTACCCCCGCGCAGCTGTTTGTGCTCGCGAGCTTAAAAAAGAATGGCAGCCTTAAAATTTCTGAAATTGCCGAACGGATGGAGGTCAAGCCAAGCGCGGTTACGTTAATGGCAGACCGCCTTGAACAAAAAAATCTGATCGTCAGAAAACACAATACACAAGACAGGCGAGTCATTAATATCAGCCTTACCGATGAAGGAGACAGAAAGTTCGAGGACGTTTTGGCGGGCAGAAAAGCCATAATGGCACGATACCTTTCCTACCTGACAGATGAAGAAATGATGCAGGCAGCACATATTACGAAAAAGCTGGCACAAGCTGCTGCCGAAACCAATGAAAAGTAAATTAGGAAAAGAGGAAATGGATGAAATGAGTAATGAAGGAAAACAATCAAAACGGACTTTATTAATAACCGGCTTAATCATTGCCATGTTTTTCTCAGCCCTTGACGGCACCATTGTCGGAACTGCCATGCCGAAAATCGTCGGAGATCTTGGCGGTCTAAGCATGATGACCTGGCTGACTACAGCGTATTTGTTAACATCAACAACGGTCGTGCCGATCGCCGGTAAATTAGCCGACTTATTGGGGCGCCGGATCGTTTATGTATCAGGTTTGCTTATTTTTATGGCTGCTTCAGCTCTGTGCGGAATGGCCAACAATATGACAGAATTAATTATTTTCCGCGGTTTGCAGGGAATTGGCGGAGGTATTATGATGCCGATGGCCATGATTGTCATTGGTGACTTATTTACAGGAAAACAGCGTGCCAAATTCCAAGGGGTCTTTGGTGCCATTTACGGACTTGCTTCTGTTATCGGTCCGCAAATCGGCGGCTGGATCGTTGATTCATTAAACTGGAAATGGGTTTTCTATATTAACCTTCCTGTTGGAATTATCGCCGTTATTTTTATTGCCAGAGGATTGCAGGGCCGTAAACAGACTGGTCCGATCAACTTTGATATCGCCGGTATTTTTACAATGATTGTCGGGGTTGTCAGCCTTCTTCTTGCCCTAAGCTTCGGCGGAAAAGATTACGCTTGGGGTTCATGGCAGATTCTCGGCTTGTTCGCTCTCGCATTGATTGGTATTGTGAGTTTTATTATTGTTGAGTCGAAAGCGAAAGAACCGATCCTTCCTATGTATCTATTTAAAAATAGAACATTTACGTTTTTGAACCTGATCGGCTTTTTTATGAGTATCGGAATGTTTGGCGCAATTACGTTTGTTCCTTTCTTTATGCAGGGAATTGTCGGTGTAAGCGCGTCTGAATCAGGGACGATTATGACACCAATGATGATCTCAATGATTATCACAAGCATTATCGGCGGCCAGCTTGTTTACAAAATAGGAATTAAACCGCAAATCATAACAGGCATGCTGATTATGGCTGGCGGATTCCTTCTGTTAACCACATTGGACCTAGATACGAGCAAACTTATCGCAACATCCTATATGGCCATTATTGGTCTTGGAATGGGTCTTGTTATGCCGATTCTGACGCTGGCTTTACAGGAAAGCTTTTCGAAAGAGGAGCTTGGGGTCGTCACCTCTTCCAGCCAATTCTTCCGTTCTATCGGGGGCACATTCGGTATTACCATGCTGGGCGCTATAATGAACGCCCGATCCGGAAGCTTGCTGACTGATAAACTGGTTCCATATTTAGACTCGCTTCCGGCACAGGCAAACGCCTTTGCTTCTCAATTAAAGGGCATGATTGACACAAATCCGCAAGGGCTGCTGCAATCACTGTTCAGCCCGGACGCAATCAAACAAATTCCTGCGGCTTTCTCATCCCATGTCGTGCCGATTTTAAAAACATCATTAATGGATTCACTCCACAGTGTTTTTTATGCAGGCCTCATCTTTATCGCAGTCGGAGCTGTATTTACCTTATTCTTAAGACCTATTAAGCTTTCGAATAAGAACACGGATGAACAAAAGGAAAAAGCTTCTCAAGCCGTTGAATCCCCTTCTCATTAATAGAGCAACCCGCGGACATAACCGCGGGGCTTTTTTATTCGATCATCTGAGCCCTTCCATCCCCAAAGGACCAATCTTCATCCTGATTTCCAGCCAGTATGATAAACACATCTTCTTTTCTTACACCGAGCTCCGAATGAATCCGGCTTGCCACAGAATGGTAAAACGATTTCTTCTGCTCTGTTGTTCTTGAATCTTTCAATGTAAAATGGATGTAAATCAGTTCATCTGTGCGCTCTACCTGTAAATAACACGGATCATAAAAAAATTCGCTTTTTTGGTATTGCCGGATCACTTGAAAGTAATCATCAGCCGGCACATTGATTTCTTCGATCATAGACTGGTGAATGGCACTGCTTAGTTTTTGAAGCCATTCTTTGCTTCTCCCCGCTCGTAAATGAATCTGTACAAATGGCATCTCTCAAGCCGCTCCTTTCTTTACATCGTCTGGCCGCTGTCAATCGTGATGATTTGTCCTGTCAGGGATTCCTGTTCAAGAACGGAACAAATCAGCTGTGCCACATCACCCGCTTCAGCAATTCGCTGCAACAGCAAAGTGCCGCTCATGTTTTTCATTTTTTCTTCACGTCCTGCCCACCATCTTGTCGCAACAGCTCCGGGTGCGACACCGCACACTCTGATTTCTGGCGCCAAAGCGTGTGCCAATGATTTTGTCAGGCCGTGCACCGCTGCTTTTGACACAGCGTATGGCATAGAAGAGCCCGCCCCGGTTGCCCCCGCGATACTGCCAATATTAACGATCGCCCCAGCCTTGCTTTTTTTCATGAAAGGAGCCGCTGCTCTCGCGCAAAAAAACATTCCTTTGACATTGACCGCATATATCTTATCCCATACGTCCTCTGTCGCGGCATCAAGATCATCCATTGGAATATGCTGTGTAATACTTGCATTGTTGATTAAAACGTCAATCGTGTCGTATTGCTTTCCTATTGATTGAACCATGTCCTGCACTTCACTGTTTTTGGACACATCGGCTTGGATAGCAACGGCCTGCCCGCCCTCTCTTTTGATGATGTCTGCTGTTTCCTCAGCCTCAGCACGAGAGCGTGAATAATTCACTGCAACAATCGCTCCCCGTTTCGCTAATTCAATGCATGCTGCTCTTCCGATTCCCGTGCCGCCCCCAGTGACGAGAGCTATTTTGTTCTTAAGATCCATTGCCGCCACTCCTTGTTGTTTGTATATATTTTGAAATCTAAACTGCTGGTTCTATTGTAATGCAGGTTTGGTGTTCCGTATAATGATTGTTAAAGATACTTGCTATCATTTAGATTGATAGCAAAAGAGCGGGGGATTCAACATGGAAAGCGGAGATCTACGTGTGTTTCAAATGGTAGCCCGTGAAGGCTCAATTACGAAAGCCGCACTGCAGCTTGGCTACGTGCAATCAAATGTGACGGCCAGAATTCAGCAATTGGAAGCTGAGCTCGGCACCACCCTTTTTTTGCGCCATAATCGAGGCATGACACTCTCTTCCAGCGGAAAGCTTCTGTTGGATTATACGAATAAAATTATCGGGCTGCTGGATGAGGCGTCCAAAGCGCTCTCTTCCTCAACTGAGCCGAGCGGACAGCTGATGATCGGTTCCACTCAGACAGCCGCCGCAGTCAGGCTTCCCAAACTGCTTGCTTCGTATTATGAAGAGTATCCAAACGTACAGCTGTCTTTAATAACAGGGCATACACAATTTTTAATTGATAAAGTTCTTCGGTATGAACTCGATGGCGCGTTTATCGGCTGTGAATGCAATCATCCTGAGCTCCAGTCCTTTCCCGCATTTGAGGAGGAGCCCGTAGTCGTGTCCGCTGCATCTGTGTCCTGTGCAGAAGAAGCGATCACAAAGCCGATTCTCGTTTACAGCACAGGCTGTTCGTACCGAGATACCCTTGAAAAATGGCTGCACTCTGCCGGCGTCACACAGCCGGTTATTATGGAGTTCGGCACACTTGAAGCGATTATAGGCGGGGTGACAGCGGGCCTTGGCATCTCCTTGCTCCCGCGGACTGTTGTACAAAAACACGAGTCTGAAGGTTCGATCCGATTGTACACGCTCCCTGAACCTCTCAGACAGATGAAAACGGAGTTTATTCTCCGTAAGGATTCGTTTATCAGCAGCGCGCTGCGCACCTTTATGGCTTCCTTCGCACCAAATGAAACCGCAACATAACAAAAAGCAGTCTGCCGATTATGAGCGGCAGACTGCTTTTTTAGCCTATTCTTTGTTTCGGTGCTCTTCATTTAACTGTTTGATATGCTGTATGATGTCTTTAATGCCCTGCTTTGCGTCAGGATATGTCGTATTCCAATGCTTGGCGAGCGGAGGCATGCTTTTGGCGATATGCGTGTACACAATCCACTGCTTCACTTCTTCTTTTAATTCACGATTTGACTCCCCAAGGAGAAGCTCGGTATATTTTTCAAGCAATCCATCCAGCTGTTCTTGCAGTTTTTGTTCCATTCATACATCTTCCTTTCGAGAAAACAGCAAGGAGCTTTCTCATTGATGAAAGCTCCTTTAGCCGTGTTATTTATCCATGTGATGTGAAAGCCGCTTCCCGGACAATGCATCTGCCCCGGCCATGAGGAATGCAAAGAGGCGTTCCGAACAGCGGGTCCTGTGTGACCTGACAGTTCATAGAAAACACATTTTGCACAAGATCACAAGTAATGACCTCTTCTGGACGGCCTTCAGCGTAAATCTGCTTATCTTTAATAGCCACAAGGTGATGTGCGTAGCGGCACGCTAAATTCAAATCATGGAGCACCATGACGATCGTCCGCTGTTCCTTCTCATTCAGCTCAAACAGCAAATCAAGAATTTCAATTTGATGCGTCATATCCAAATACGTTGTCGGTTCATCCAGAAGGATAATATCCGTTTCCTGGGCAAGCGTCATCGCTATCCAAGCCCGCTGGCGCTGCCCGCCTGATAAGGAATCGACGGCGCGGTCAGCCATATCCTCCAGCTTTGTGGCTTTTAGCGCTCTCTCTACAGCTGCCTCATCCTCTTTTGACCACTGTTTCAGCCAGTTTTGATAAGGATACCTTCCCTGCTTTACAAGCTGATGCACCGTCAGTCCCTCCGGAGCAGAAGGCCCCTGCGGCAGGATGGCAAGCTCCTTTGCGACTTCCTTTGTCGGAAGCTTGGCGATCGCTCTTCCTTCCAATAGCACTGAACCGCCTCTCGGCTTCATCAGCCGCGCCAATGAACGTAAAAGTGTCGATTTTCCGCAGCCATTGCTGCCGATAAATACGGTAATTTCACCTTTTGGAATCGTTAAATTCAGTTCATCAATAATAACGGCATCCCCGTACCCTAAGCTCAGCGTTTCTGTAGAAATTGCACTCATACCCATAACCGCTCCTTTTTGCTGGCTTTTTAGCAGCACTATGTATTGCACGTTTTATATAGACATGCATGTAAGTAAATTGTCATCAATGCAAGTGATACAATATTCAGTCTCTGATATGGTCATATATCCATCATTGTAGCAGAAAACAGTGACTTTGAAAATCATTTTCAATTAGTTTTCTGGTCAAAAATGGCGGTTATGGGTTTTTCAGCACATGATTATTTTTTAATTTCTCTGACAGTTCCGTTCTTAAGCTTCACTTTTAAGTCAAAATGATCATAGTGGCTGTCAAGGTTAAAAGCCGCCAGCACACTGTGAATCACTTCTTTCTCAGCCATTTGATCTGTCACGGACAGCTCGCTTAGAATCATTTTCATCTCATCCAGCGCTTCTTCTCCCTCTTGATTGATGCCAGAGAGCTTATCTTGTATTTCTGCCGTTTCATGAGTTCCGTTTTTTTCGTATATTCCTTCATAGCGGTTATGCTCACCGTCACCGTAGCTGACGCGAAGCGAAAAATTGCTGTAAGGAACGGATTTCATATGAGTAACTGCCGTATTTTCTCCTTCTGCTAGCTGCTGTTCTTCATTGAGACGGCAGCCCGCAATCAGAACAACTGCGAGACAAACGGCCCCGGCCGCTCTGATCAAATGCATAATGGTTCCCCCCTGTAGAATTCCATTTCTTTTAGGTATGTCCAAGGAATGGAATCCTCATTCAGAGAAGAGAACAGAAAAAGCCGGGCTTCAGCGCCCGGCTTTCCTTTTATGATTCAGTCATTTGCAAAAAGGCTTCGGCGTCCTGCACGGCCAGCTTGATGGCATTTTCCCAAAAGTCTCTCTTCGTGATGTCTGCGCCTAAATGCTTCATCGCTAAATCTTCTACGGTCATGGATGCCGTATCACACAATAGCGCTATATATTTCTCTTCAAACGTGTTTTTTTCTTCAAGCGCCAGAGCGTAAATGCCGAGGGAAAACAGATAGCCGAACGTATAAGGGTAATTGTAAAACGGCACTCTCGTAATATGAAAGTGGAGCTTTGACGCCCAGAATAGCGGATGATACTCGTCTAAAGCGCCGCAGAACGCTTCTTTTTGCGCCTCTTCCATCAGCTCATTTAAACGGTCCGCCGGCACAATTCCCCGTTTTCGTTCTTCGTAAAATCTCGTTTCAAATAAAAATCTCGCGTGGATATTCATAAAGAAAGCAACGCTTCTTTGCACTTTATCCTCCAAAAGCACAAGCTTTTCTTCCTTTGTTTCCGCCTGATTGACAGTCGCGTCTGCCACAATCATTTCCGCAAAAGTTGACGCAGTTTCCGCTACATTCATAGCATAGGATCGATTTAACGGCCTTACATTGAGCATCGCTTCCTGATGAAAGGCATGCCCGAGTTCATGGGCAAGCGTTGAGACGTTCGAGGCACTGCCGGAAAACGTCATGAAGATACGGGATTCCCCGCTGTCAGGAAAGCTCGTGCAAAAGCCGCCGACTCTTTTCCCGCTTCTGTCCTCGGCTTCAATCCAGCGGTCACGGAACGCCTTTTCTGTAAAGGCGGACAACTTTCGGCCGAACGTGGAAAATTGGCTGATGATTAAGTTTGCGGCTTCATCGTATGAGTATTCCTTCCCGGCAGACCCAATCGGTGCCTCAACGTCGTACCAATTGAGCTTTTCGAGACCAAGCATGGATGCTTTCCGGTTGAGAAACTGAACGAACGGCTGCTTATTTTCAGTAATGACCTGCCACATCGTATCCAGCGTTTCTTTTTTCATCCGGTTGATTTGCAGCGGCTCCTTCAGAACATCCTGCCATCCCCGCGCTTTGTAGGTTTCCAGCCGGAATCCCGCCAAATGATTCAGCGTGCTGCTGAAAATATCCTGTTCCCGCTCCCATGCATGATTGATGCGTTCAAAAACGGTTTTCCTGACAGTACGGTCCTGATGAGACATCATGTTTTCCGCCTGTCCGACAGATAATTGTTTTTCCTCAAACGGAATGGTCATTTTTCCGACAACGATATGATATAAATCATCCCAGGCATGATAGCCGTCAACCGCAAGGCTTCCAATCAGTTTTTCTTTGTCTGGGCTGAGCTTTTCGGCAACCCGTTCTCTTCTTTCATTTAATATGTATGATACCTCTCGCAGCCCGGTTGTTTTGAGCAATTCTTCCCACACGCCTTGATCAATCTCCACAAGTTTATGATCCAATGTGACAAGGGAGGACTGAAAATCTGCGACTAGCTGATGCATGAATGATTTATGCTCATTCGCCTTCTGATCGCTAATGTTCTGTGCCTGAAGACACGAGACAAAAGCACCAGCCTGCTGCAGCTTGACCGAATTTTGTTCAAATGCATCGAGCAATGCGGTCAGCCTTCCAGCATCAGCCGGCGTTTCTGGCGGCTCAAAAGCATCCGTCATGTCTTGAAATGCACGCAGGCTTTGTGACAGCTTTTCAATATATCTCTTGAATTCTTCTGACTGGCTCCCGCCTTTAAAAAACGAATCCAGATCCCATGTTTTGTCTACCCCTTGCAATCCCATGACTCAAAACCCCTTTCCTCATTTGATTTTATTATAGAACAATTCTGAATTATTGTATAAAAATTTCTTTTATAGGCGTCATTCTCTGTGCATCATTGTACAATAGCTGTAGCGCCAAACAGGAGGATATGGAAAATGAATAAAAAAATAGCTATCGTAACAGGAGCGTCAAGCGGTTTTGGTCTGCTGGCGGCAGTCAAACTGGCTCAGTCATTCTTCGTCATTGCCACAGCAAGGCAGCCCGAGAAAGCGGAACAGCTGCGCGGTTTAGCAGCAAAACATCATGTAGCTGACTCCATTCATATCACCGCTCTCGATGTCACTGATGAACACTCGATCGAAGCGTTTGGAAAAACCATAAGTGCGTATGCCCCAATTGATGTACTCGTTAATAACGCGGGTACAGCTTACGGGGGATTTATCGAGGATGTGCCGATGGAGCATTTCAGAAAGCAATTTGAAACGAATGTTTTCGGATTGATCAATGTCACAAAAACTGTCCTGCCTTACATAAGAAAGCATAGCGGGGCAAAGATTATAAACGTAAGCAGTATCAGCGGTTTGACGGGATTTCCGGCACTGTCGCCTTACGCCGCTTCCAAGTATGCATTAGAAGGATTTTCTGAAAGTCTGCGCTTGGAGCTGCTTCCTTTCGGCATTGAAACCGCCCTGATCGAGCCAGGCTCATACAAGACATCGATCTGGACAACATCTTTATCGAATCACATGACTGTGCCGGCTAACGATTCAGCCTATCATCAATACTATAAAAAGATCCTTTCTTATGTTGAAAAAAATGCCGCTGAAAGCGGAGACCCCCAAGAGGTTGCCGACCTCATTTATCAATTAGCGATGAAACAGCGCGTAAAGAAATTGCGTTATCCGATCGGAAAAGGCGTCAAGCTCACCCTGCTATTCCGTGCACTTTTTCCTTGGTCCGCTTGGGAATCTATCTTGAAGAAAAAACTATTCACCCGAACTAAATTATAATTATTATAATTTAGTATTGATTTTTAATTAATATGTGATATAATTAAATTAACAGATCACAAGGAGGACGTAATATTATGAAAACCGAAAACGCAAAAACAAACCTGACATTAGTTGAGAATTCAATGAACACCCAATTATCAAACTGGTTTCTTCTATATTCCAAACTGCACCGTTTTCATTGGTATGTAAAAGGGCCTCACTTCTTTACATTGCATGAAAAATTTGAAGAACTGTATGACCACGCGGCGGAAACTGTAGATACGATTGCTGAGCGCCTGCTGGCTATCGGAGGACAGCCTGTTGCCACTTTAAAAGAATACACTGAGCAAGCATCCATCACAGACGGCGGAAACGAAACGTCAGCTTCAGAAATGGTCCAAGCTTTGGTGAACGACTATAAACAAATCAGCAGCGAGTCTAAATTCGTCATCGGCCTCGCGGAAGAAAATCAAGACAATGCGACAGCAGACTTGTTTGTCGGACTTATAGAAGAAGTCGAAAAACAAGTGTGGATGCTTTCCTCTTATTTAGGCTAAAAAAAAAGCTGAACCCTCTTCGGGTTCAGCTTTTTTGCCAGTTAGCTGCTGAGGCTCTCTGTCTTCTTGGTCAGTGTCACATTCAGGTTTTTCGTTTTTCCGTTGCGTATCACTTGAATTGTTGTTTTATCTCCGACTTTTAAATCTTTATAAAGAATTTGACGGATATCCGCACTGCTTTGGATATCTTTGCCGTTTAATTTGACAATCACATCCTCAGGTTTCATTCCTGCTTTAGCCGCCGGTGAATTTGATTGAACTTCTTTGACGTAGACACCTTTGCTCAATTGATCCCCAAACAGGCCGAGTGTATTTTCCTGATACGTTTCAGGAACTTGTGACATATCAATCATCTGCACGCCTAAGAATGGACGGTCCACTTTTCCATTTTCAAGAAGCTGGTCAACAATTGGCTCTACATCGTTGCTTGGAATCGCAAAACCGAGTGACTCAACCCCGCTTTCACTCACTTTCAGACTGTTGATACCGATCACTTGGCCGTTTGAATTGATTAACGGGCCGCCGCTGTTCCCCGGATTGATTGCGGCGTCTGTTTGCAGCACATTCATTTCAACGGTACCTTGAGTCGTATCGACATCAATCGTCCGGTTAAGTCCGCTAATGATCCCTTGTGTCACTGTTCCTGAGAACTGCTGGCCGAGCGGATTACCGATGGCGATGACTTTTTCACCTGTGCGCAGCTGCGAAGAATCACCGAAGCTCGCCACTTTTTTGACGTTCTTGCTGTTGATTTCCAAAACAGCCAAATCGGTAATTGCATCGCTTCCCACAAGCTTTGCTGTCTCCGTTTTACCATTGTACAGGGTAACAGTCAGCTTATTCGCTCCTTCCACTACGTGGTTGTTTGTAATGATATATGCTTTGTTATTGTCTTTTTTGAAAATAACCCCTGACCCTGTTCCGCTTTCACTTTCTGAACCGGAGCTGCCTTCTGTGCCGAATGTGTTATTATGAGAGGTTTGGATATTTGAGATGCCGACAATCGTCGGCTCTAAGTCCTCTACCATATCAGCCACGTTGGTCGCGTTTGTCACAGGTGTCGTTGTAAAATTGTCGGATTGCACCTGTTTATTTGCGGAAGCCGTCTCGGTTGTCTCATTATGGTCAGACGGCAAATAAGGCGCGATGCCGAGCATCAGTCCGCCGCCGATGATCCCGCCTAAAATCGGGCTCAGCCATGCCGCTCTCCGCTTCTTCTCTTTTTTTACAGCTGTTTCTTTCTTTTCCATTTCTAAAGCGGAAGCCGTTTCTTTTCGTCCCGCTTCATAAGAATGAGGCTGATCAAGCAATTTTTGTTCAGGATGCTCAATCAGCTTCCGGTTATCTGTATTCATGTTTTCTGTATGTGAAGGTTCCGTTTGTTGTTCCCCGTTTTGGTCATCACGTCGGTAATCCATATGCATACACTCCTTATTCGGTTTTTCGTTTATCGTTACATATTCATCGCATGTACAAGTTCAATTGTCCCAATAATGAGGAGAAAAGCAAAGCACCAAAATAGAATATGTTTGATCATCCTGCATCTTCCCCGCTCTTTTTTTCCTTTCTTCCCTTATACACATCATAAACAAACATTGTGGGATAAAAATGAAAAGAATATGTGAAATTATGAAAATTGCCTGCCGTATGTTAAAACTAGTTTATAATGACGTTGAAAGGATGTGAAGGGCCTTGTCATATACCATTTATCTAGTTGAAGATGAGGATAATCTGAATGAATTGCTGACGAAGTATTTAGAGAATGAGGGCTGGAACATTACATCTTTTACGAAAGGCGAAGACGCCAGAAAAAAAATGACGCCGTCTCCCCACCTCTGGATTCTCGATATCATGCTGCCGGATACTGACGGCTATACATTAATAAAAGAAATTAAAGAGAAGGACCCTGACGTGCCGGTCATTTTTATTTCCGCACGAGACGCCGATATTGACAGAGTGCTTGGGTTAGAGCTTGGAAGCAATGACTATATTTCAAAACCATTTCTCCCGCGGGAACTGATTATACGTGTGCAAAAGCTGTTGCAGCTTGTCTATAAGGAAGCGCCGTCCGCACAAAAGAACGAAACTGTCGTCTCCTCCTATCGGGTCGCAGAAGACGCCCGAGAGGTTTATGATGAAAACGGCAATTTGATTAATTTAACGTCGAAGGAATTTGATCTCCTCCTCTTATTTATTCATCATAAAGGACATCCATATTCCCGTGAGGATATTCTCGTAAAGGTATGGGGACATGATTACTTTGGAACTGACCGCGTTGTTGACGATCTTGTCCGGAGGCTGCGTAAAAAGATGCCTGAACTCAAAGTGGAGACCATTTACGGGTTTGGCTACAGGATGATGACATCATGAAAAACAAGCCTCTCTCGTTTCAAATATGGGTTGTCATCTCCGGCATCCTGTTAGCCATATCGATTTTATTGCTTGTTTTATTTTCAAACACGCTGCGTGATTTTTTCACCAATGAAACGTACACCACCATTGAAAATGAACAGCATGTTCTGACCGAGTACCGCCTGCCTGGTTCAATCGAAAGGCGCTATTACAGCGAGGAAGCCACGGCGCCGACGACCGTGCGCTCTGTTCAGCACGTGCTTCTGCCCGAAAACGAAGCGGCTTCTTCAGACAAGGATTTACGAATCCTGTCGTCTGATTTTATCCATAAGGTATACCAGCTGGCTGATAAACAGGAAGCCAAAAAGAAACGATACAGCGCTGAAATTAATGGCGAAAAAGTGTTTTTTGTCATTAAGAAGGGACTTTCCGTAAACGGGCAATCCGCCATGATGCTGTCCTATGCACTTGATTCTTATCGGGACGATCTGGCCTTCACTCTGTTCAAACAGCTGCTGTTTATTATAGCGGTTGTCATTTTATTGAGCTGGATTCCGGCGATTTGGCTTGCGAAATATTTATCAAGGCCTCTCGTTTCGTTTGAAAAGCACGTCAAACGGATTTCAGAACAGGATTGGGATGATCCTGTCATAGTGGATCGGAAAGATGAAATCGGCAAATTGGGGCATACCATCGAAGAGATGCGCCAAAAGCTTGTGCAAAAGGATGAAACAGAAAGAACCCTTTTACAAAATATTTCACACGATTTAAAAACGCCTGTTATGGTGATCAGGGGATACACCCAGTCCATTAAAGACGGGATTTTTCCTAAAGGAGATCTTGAAAATACAGTAGATGTCATTGAAGGTGAAGCCCTTAAGCTGGAGAAAAAAATAAAAGATTTATTATATTTAACAAAGCTCGATTATTTATCTAAGCAAAAAGTACAACATGAAACATTCAGTATTATGGAAGTGACAGAAGAAGTCATTGAAAGACTGAAATGGGCGCGAAAAGAATTATCTTGGGGAATTGATATAGATGAAGACATTCTTATGCCGGGTGATCCCGAGCAATGGAACAAGCTTCTGGAGAACATACTGGAAAATCAAATCCGTTACGCCGCAACAAAGATTGAAATCATCATGAAACAGGATGATCAGAATATCTTTATCACCATTAAAAATGACGGACCGCATATTGAAGATGAGATGCTTTCCAGCCTCTATGAGCCTTTTAATAAAGGGAAGAAAGGCGAATTCGGCATTGGTCTCAGCATCGTAAAACGTATTTTAACTCTTCATAAGGCGTCTATCTCAATTGAAAATGACAAAACGGGTGTAACATACCGCATAGCAGTGCCAAAATAGACTGTAGATATTTTTGCAGTCTATTTTTTATGTGAAAGAATAGCCGTTAAAATCTCTGTAATTCGTTTTGAGCGGCTGTTTGCATTGATGAACCCATTTTTTCTCTGACAACGTCTGCTTCGGATATTTGACTTTTTCCACTTTAATTCCTCTGTTTCGCAAGCGGCTGATCATTTCGTCCAATTCTCTCATTTCAGATTCACCCTTTCGCTTGAGCTTTGACCGTTCGGTCATCTCAATCTATAATATAAATAATACATGATAAAAAAACAAGTTACAATAAGGTTAAATTTAAAACGTATGGTATGACTATATGGTCATATCCTATGTAGGCCTCAAGCTCCGAAAGGGTGGAACCATTTGAAGGAAAAAGAGAAGCTGATTATTGAAACAGCCATTAAACTGTTTGCCCAAAAAGGATATAACGCAACATCAGTTCAAGAAATTGCCAAAGCATGCAAGATTTCAAAAGGCGCTTTTTATATTTATTTTCCTTCTAAAGAAGCGCTGCTTTTATCTATGCTGAATTTCTATTATGATAAAACATTTACCCGTATTTTAAATATTAAAACGAAAGGCGACAGCCCTAGAACAGCTTACCGCAAGCAGCTTACCGTGTTCTATGAAAACATCCTTGAACACAAAGACTTTATTACAATGCAAATGAAGGAAGGTTCTCTGCCTTACACGGATGAAGTAGAGCAATGCGCAAAAAAAATCCGCCAGACTTCCCTTCAATTTCACATTGACAGTCTGTTAAACATATACGGAGAAAAAGCTGAACCTTATACAGCGGAGCTTTGTTTTCTAATAGAAGGGATCAGCCAGATTTACCTGGAATGCATGATTTTGCTCGGGTATACTGTGAAGCCGGATCAATTAGCAGATATCGTTATTAACCGCATTGATGATATGGTTAAAGGCATGTCTGAACGAAACGATGAGCCTTTCATCACATTAGAAGAAGCAAGCTCTTTATTCGGGCCCCTGTCTCACGGACGGCCTGACCCGCTGACTGAATCGATTGTGAAAAGCCTTCGTGAGAAAATAAAAAGCTTGAACACAAACTCCTCCCTTGAATTATCGGAGAGCTTGGACATACTTGAAGCAGAAATGAAGAAAAAAACACCGAAGCTGGTGATCATAAAAGGAATGATCCATAACCTGATGGAGTCGGAAGCTCTCGCAGAAGATGCCGAGCAGCTTACATTTCTCTTGAAACATCAATATATTTAGAAGAACGGCTGCTTCACAAGCAGCCGTTTTTTCTCTATTACGCCTTTGGTTTTACCATATCTTCCGGTTTCACCATTTCGTTAAATTGTTCTTCTGTCAGCAATTCAAGCTTCAAAGCCGCTTCTTTCAGCGTCAATCCCTCTTTATGGGCAAGCTTGGCAATTTTTGCGGCGTTTTCATATCCGATATGCGGATTCAGCGCCGTAACCAGCATTAAGGAATTCGACAAGTTTTCCTGAATCGTTTCTTTATTTGGCTCGATACCGACGGCACACTTATCATGGAAGGAGTTCATTCCGTCACTCAGCAGCTGCACGGATTGCAGGAAGTTGTAAATGATCACAGGTTTAAATACGTTGAGTTCAAAGTTCCCCTGACTTGCGGCAAAGCCGATTGTCGCATCATTCCCCATAATTTGCGCTGCGATCATCGTCAGTGCTTCACTTTGTGTCGGGTTCACTTTTCCAGGCATAATGGAGCTGCCAGGCTCATTTTCAGGAATGACAATCTCCCCGATGCCGCAGCGAGGTCCGCTCGCAAGCCATCTGACATCATTTGCGATTTTCATTAAATCAGCGGCAAGAGCTTTTAAGGCGCCGTGTGCATATGTGATTTCGTCATGGCTTGTCAGCGCGTGGAATTTATTCGACGAGCTGTTAAACGTTTGACCTGTCAGTTTCGTGATCTCCTCTGAAACAAGCTCTCCAAATTCCGGGTGAGCATTGATTCCTGTTCCGACAGCTGTACCTCCGATTGCAAGCGCACGCATTTTGTCTGTCGCTTCTAAAATCATTTCCTTCGAGCGATCGAGCATGTGCACCCATCCGCTGATTTCCTGTCCAAGCGTCAGAGGTGTGGCATCCTGAAGATGCGTACGTCCGATTTTTACAATATCATTGTATGCTTTCGCTTTTTCGTCTAACGTATTGCGAAGCTGATCAAGCGCAGGCACAAGCTGTTCATAGACAGATAAAACGGCAGCAACGTGCATCGCTGTCGGGAACGTATCGTTTGAGCTTTGGCTGCGGTTAACGTCATCATTTGGATGAATTGTTTGATCAGAGTTCTTTTCTTTTAATAACGCGGTCGCGCGATTGGCCACCACTTCGTTCATGTTCATGTTGCTTTGTGTTCCGCTTCCGGTCTGCCATACAACAAGCGGGAAGTTATCATCATATTTGCCTTTGAGCACATCATCACAAACTGCTGCAATGGCTTCCGCTTTTTCCGCATCTAGGTTGCCTAAGCGTTTATTAGCGATCGCCGTGCTGCGTTTCAATATTGCAAACGCCTTCACAACACGCATCGGCATTTTTTCAGAACCAATCTTGAAGTTCTCCTTGCTTCGCTGTGTTTGAGCGCCCCAAAATTTATCAGCAGGAACTTTTACTTCTCCCATGGTGTCTCTTTCAATTCTGTAGTCCATTTTATGTATCCCTCCATAACGGTTGCTTCAATAGATCAAATTCGCCAGTGATATAAAAAATCCTTTTTATTTTTCGATCTTGGCAGATTTTAATTTTAATTCAAGATATACGCGGGAGTCCTTTGAATATTTGTACTTCGGATTCGTTCGCCCGTACTCCCTTGATGTATAAGAGACATCGTAATGCTTTTCAAATGATTTAATGAGCTGTTCTATTTCTTCTTGTTTTCCTGCAAGTCTTACCTGTGCCACTTCATATCCTCCGCTTTCATAAAAAAACTTCTGCCATAAAATACTGTAACACAGTATATCATTTTTTTAACAGGAAAAGATAACCTCTACTAAGGTTTTGGACAAGAGGTGACCTCGTTGGAACAAACAGAGTTTAAGGAATATATACACGATAATTTGGCATTGGTGCTTCCAAAATTAAAAGAAAACGATGATCTGGTGAAAAACAAAAAAATGCTGGCAAACGGACTTGTTTTTTACTTTCTCTACTTTAGTGAATTGAATGACCAGCAGAAGGTTTTAGAATCGATTAAAACCTTAATGGAGGATGAGGAGACGCTGACGCTTGACCAGGTCAAAAAACGTCTCGACCAAATTGACGCAAGGCCGGTAGAAACGGCCGAAAAAACGGTTAAGGAAATTCTCAGCGGCAATTGCGCGGTGTTTGTGAATGGCCTCAACAAAGCCTATATTCTGTCCACAGAAAAGAAACAAACAAGAAGCCTGACAGAACCGACAACTGAAAAAGTGGTTCGCGGACCAAAGGTTGCGTTTGTGGAGGACATCGATACAAATCTTGCGCTAATCAGACAAAGAACCTCTCATCCGAAACTCATTACCAAAAAAATCATGATCGGCGAAAACAAGCTGAAGTCGGCGGCGATGATGTACATTGAAGGCAAAGCAAAAAAGTCCGTTGTAAAAGAGGTAAAAGCGCGGCTTAACAATATCAAACTGGAGGATATCCAGGACAGCGGAACACTTGAAGAACTTATTGAAGATAATAAATACTCGCCATTTCCGCAAATTCAAAATACGGAAAGGCCCGATAAAGTTTCGTCCGCCCTGTTCAACGGCCGGGTTGCGATTTTGGTGGACAGTTCCCCATTTGTGCTTTTGGTGCCGGTTTCTCTCGGTGTACTGATGCAATCTCCGGATGATTACTACGAACGCTGGATCTCGGCATCCCTCATCCGGTCGCTGCGTTTTGCTTCTATATTCATCACCTTGTTTTTATCATCGATTTATATCGCGCTCGTGTCGTTTCATCAAGGGCTGCTGCCGACCGCGCTCGCCGTCACGATTTCGGCAAACAGGGAAAACGTGCCGTTTCCTCCGATATTTGAAGCCTTGCTGATGGAAGTGACGATCGAGCTGCTCAGAGAAGCCGGGCTGCGTCTTCCCAATCCACTTGGCCAGACGATCGGCCTCGTTGGGGGCGTAGTCATCGGACAAGCTGCGGTAGAAGCGAATCTCGTCAGTTCGATTATGGTCATTGTCGTCAGTGTCATTGCCCTTGCATCCTTTACCGTTCCCCAATACGGAATGGGGCTGTCTTTCCGGGTGCTGCGTTTTATTTCGATGTTTTCCGCCGCAATACTCGGGCTGTACGGGATTATTTTATTTATGCTGGTCATTTATACGCACCTAACGAGACAAACGAGCTTTGGGTCTCCGTATTTTTCGCCAAATGGATTTTTCAGCCTGAAAAATACAGAGGATTCCATTATCCGTCTCCCAATTAAAAACAAACCAAAAGAGGCGAATAATCCAAATGAGCCAAAAACAGACTCCACTCAAACTTAATACCTTTCAAGGTATTTCTGTTGTTGCAAATACAATGCTCGGTGCCGGTCTTTTAACATTGCCCCGAGCGCTGACCACTAAGGGTAATACTCCCGACGGCTGGATCGTGTTGATATTAGAAGGTGTCATTTTCATTTTTTTCATTTATTTAAACACGCTCATTCAGAAAAAACATCAATATCCCTCACTGTTTGAGTATTTGCGGGAAGGCCTTGGGAAATGGATTGGCAGCATCATGGGGCTTTTGATCTCCTGCTATTTTATCGGAGTGGCCAGTTTTGAAACCAGGGCGATGGCTGAAATGGTGAAGTTTTTCCTTCTGGAGAAAACGCCGATTCAAATCATTATTTTAACGTTTATCTGCTGCGGCATCTATTTAATTGTTGGGGGGCTAAGTGATGTTTCGCGGCTGTTTCCCTTTTATTTAACGATTACGATTATTATATTGCTGATCGTGTTTGGGATCAGTTTTAAAATTTTTGACATCAATAATTTGCGCCCTGTTTTAGGTGAGGGCTTGGGGCCCATTGCGAACTCCCTAACTGTCGTTTCCATCTCTTTTTTAGGAATGGAAGTGATGCTGTTTCTTCCTGAACATATGAAGAAAAAGAAATACACATTCAGATACGCGGCTATTGGCTTTATGATTCCGATTATATTATATATCCTGACATATATTATCGTTGTCGGGGCTTTGACAGCTCCTGAGGTGAAATCGCTGGTCTGGCCGACCATTTCTCTCTTTCAATCCTTTGAGCTTAAAGGCATATTCATTGAACGGTTTGAATCGTTTTTACTGGTCGTCTGGATTATTCAGTTTTTCACAACGTTTGTCGTTTACGGGTATTTTGCCGCTAACGGACTGAAGAAGACGTTTGGAATATCGACTAAAAAAAGCATGGTTCTCATTGGCGCGGCTGTCTATTACTTTTCTCTATGGCCGGATGACTCTAATCAGGTCATGATGTATAGCGATTATCTCGGATACATTTTCGTCTGCCTGTTTTTACTTCCCTTCATTCTCTTTTTCATCGTAGCTGTCAAAAGGAGGATTACAGCAAAATGAAAATCCGGATTTTAAGTATTTTCATATGCGCCCTCTTACTGTCCGGATGCTGGGACAGCAAGAATATCGAAGAATTAAGCTTGGTGATCGGAGTAGGCTTAGACAAGCCGGATGATCATAATTTACAACTGACACAGCAAATTCTTGTGCCGAAAAAAATCAGTTCAAAGGAAGGCTCTTCATCTGATCCGACACAGATTGCTGTCACAAAGGGTGAAACAGTCCATCAAATGATGAGAACATCGGCATTAAAGCACAATCCTACGTTTTCCCAGCATTTACGTCTCATTTTATTTTCCAAGGGCGTGCTTGAAGATTTTCGAATGGACTCGATCATTAATCAATTTGTCAGAGACAACGGGACAAGGCGGAGTTCATATGTGTTTGTCACCGATGGCCGCACGAAGGACATATTTAAGATGAATGATGAAGGCGAGCCCGCATCCAATGTGATTTATAATCTGACAGAGAATGGAAAGGTAACCATCAGAATGATGGAGCCTGTTACATTGGGGGAGATTTCAGAACACTTGACCTCTGACGATTCGTTCCTCATTCCCCATGTCGGTGAGGAAAACGGCAAACTCGCAATCAACGGAGCTGCTATCATAAAAGATAAGTTATGGAGCAGAAATTTAACACCGGGTGAAGTCCAAAATATTAACTTATTTACCGGCGCGGTCAAAGGCGGCGTCATTGATTTGAAACGTAATGGCTACCTTTTTTCTTATGAAGTGTATTCCAGCAATCGTAAGATCAAGACAGCCTACAAGGACGGAAAGTTTATATTCACCGTCACACGTAATATTGAAGGGCGTTTATCCGAGGATTGGAATCCTAATGAAGATTCGTTTAAGGATTCATATATCAAAGATATTGAAAAAACAGTCGAAAAACGATTAGAAGAAACAGTAACAGCATTTATTAAGGGCACGCTGCAGAAAGAGATCAAAACAGACGTGACCGGACTGGGTAACGAAGTCAGAATCCATTATCCTCAGAAATGGAAGAAGATTTCAAAAAAATGGGATGATCATTTCAGCAATGCGGAAATAAAATATCATGTCAATGTGGTCGTCAGAGACTTCGGAACGAAGGGCGCGTCTAAATAACCGACGCCTATTTCACGAGGTGATTGCGGTGTGCGTAGACGGCTGCTTGTGTCCGGTCGCTGACATCCAGCTTTGATAAAATATTGGTGATGTGGGTTTTGACTGTTTTGATCGTGATAAACAGCTCCTCACCTATCTCTTTATTTGTTTTTCCTTCTGCAATCAGACAGAGAATCTCAAGCTCCCGTTTCGTGAGGGATTCATGCGGGAGCGCGTTTTCACCTGAGTGGCGCAGCCGGGATAATACTTTCCCCGCCACTTTTGATTCTAGCTTCGGCTCTCCCTTGCTTGCGGCACGGATCGCATCAGCGATTTCGGCCGCTTTTGATGTTTTTAGTAAGTAGCTGAGCGCTCCCGCTTCAATAACAGGATACACTTTATCATCATCAATGAAGCTTGTGAGCACAATAATTTTCGGATCGGAAAGCTTCTGGCAAATTTGCTTTGTCGCTTCAATGCCGTCCATGCCTTCCATGACAAGATCCATTAAGATCACATCAGGCTGTAATTCAACAGCAAGCTGTACACCCTCGCTGCCATCAGACGCTTCGCCGATGACATCTATATCGGGCTGCGCCTCCAAAAAAGCGGCGAGTCCCATTCTGACCATTTCATGATCATCAATCAACAATACTCGAATCACGTTCGTTCTCTCCTTTTTCTTCCGGGAAAATCGGGACCTTTACTTCAATTTGTGTGCCTTTTCCTTCAACCGAAATCACCTCGGCGACTCCGCCGATTTCGCTTGCACGTTCTTTCATCGAATTCAAGCCGTAGGATGACGCTTTTACCTGCTCCATCTTGAATCCTTTTCCGTTATCAATGACCTTCAGCCGCAGCTGATTGTTTTTTGCGCCGAGAATCACGGATACTTTTGAGGCTTTTGAGTGCCTGAATACATTGGAAAGAGCCTCTTGTACGATCCTGAATAAATGATCCTCTACGCCTTTGGAAATCGGCGTATCCTGTATGTCCCATTCGATATCAAGCGGCTGTTTTTTCCGAAACTCGTCCAAAAGCTCCGTAAGCCCCTCCTTCAGCCCCTTCCCTTCGAGCGTCACAGGTCTTAAATGGAGCAGCAGCGCCCTCATTTCATTTTGGGCTTCTCCCGCCATATGCTCTACCATCTTGATCCGTTTCACCGTTTTATCATCCGTATCTTTTACGTGTTCTAATACAGCGGAGGTCATCATCGATATCGCAAAGAGCTGCTGGCTGACAGCATCGTGCAGATCTCTGGCCAATCGCTGGCGTTCTTCTGTGATGACTGATTTTTTCATTTGCACCTGCCATTCAGCCCGTTCATTTGAAAGCTTTTGCAGGGAAGCTACTTGAAGTTCAACCCGCTTCGCCATTTCATTCAGCTGATCGGCTGCAAGCCCGATTTCATCGTCACCGAGCGGCGGTATACGATAAGCGAAGTTGCCATTTTCAAATGTTAAAATCGATTCAATTAATGTATCGACCCTTGTTTTCAGCCGGTTGCCGTACATGTACCCTGACGCAAAACCGATCGTAAGGCTGATCAGCACCAAAATCAGGATAAACGGAATCCCGAACCAGCTTGACGACAGCAACACAAATGGATCGAGCCGATAGTAAACCATCATAAAAGAAATCAAGCAGACAAATAGAAGCAGACTGATTCCCGTTGTCATGCGAATGGCACGCCATTGGAGACTGGCAAGCAGTTTTTTTCTCATACGTATTTCACATCCACATCACCGATAAATAGGGAGACGGATACTTTCACCCGGCGTTTGGACTCGCTGAAATCAGAAGACGCGGCGTATACCTTCGTGCTTAATCCGCTTTTCTTCGAGCCAATCAGATTAATGTCGCCGATAAAAACGGACGAGCTGACAGCCACTTCAAGATCTGATGGAACATAAATATCAACGTTTCCGATCACTCCGCTGATGACAATGGTGCTCTCTCCCTCCGGAATCATCGCTTTTGACAAGTCGATTTTCACATCGCCGATAAAACCCGATACAGTTAAATCATTCAGATCAAACGGCTGCTTCATCATCAGAAGTTCGCCGATAAAAAAGCTTCGCATGTCAGGATGTTTCACATCTTTTGGGGGCTCGGACTGTTTTTCTTTTTTCGTTAAATCGGTAGGTTTCTCATTCGGTTCAAAAATAGGCTTTCCTTTCACAAGCCGGTAGCCGGCGTAAATTAAAAATGCGGCAAAAGCGTAGCCAAATAAGTTAAAGGTGATGCTGAACAGATTTTTCAAAAATAAGAAAGCGGCAAAGATGTACATGACGGACCCAAGCCAGTCACGAGAGTATTTTTTCAAAAAATAACCGGCAATCAGAAAAAAGAGCGGCCAAAACAGCAGATCGCCTACTCCGATAATTTGCAAAAACATGCTGATGCCAAATAAAGCAATGATAAGTCCAAGAAGCTGTTTTTTTGTCATTCTGGTTGTTCCGCCTCCTTTCTTCTGCCAGATGCTACCGTATCGCTACATCCCCGCTGCCTGTTTTAATATCGACTAGATGCTGTCCGCTTCCTTGTAAGCCTGTGATTTGATGATGATCTTTATGTGTTGTATCAGCAAATGGGTACGCCGAACTGACGCTTCCGCTCTCTGAAGCAGCATTGACTTTGAAACTGCCGTTTTCGGGAAGCTCCAGATTCACATCACCGCTCGTCAATGTGACAGCTGAAGAGCCCGCTGCCTTTTTTAAATCCGCGTCAACGTTTCCTGATGTCATCCGTATATCAAGTGAGCCTGAAACACCATCCAAGTTTGCGTCGCCTGAAGTTAAGCGGATGCTGGCTGTTTTAGCGTCTGTATTTGATATCGACACATCTCCTGAAGAGCCCTTCACCTCCAGCTCCTGTAGGCGGATACCCGTTACGGTCATATTCCCGCTTGCAGATGCTGCGTTCAGCTTAGAAAGCGTGAGATGTTTATTACCGTCTACAGACACGTCGCCGCTTGAGGTTCTCACAGCCAAACCGCCTTTGTACGTGTATGGAATGCGGACGACAAGGGCAGATCGATGAAATCCATTCAAAAATTGAAATTCTTTTTCCTTTGCCGTCAGCTCCAGCTTTCTTCTCTTTTCAGCCACAAACAATTTCCCCGAGTCACCTGAGATGGTTGCTGATATGTCATTACGCTCTTCCGCTATGATCTTCACATTCTTGTGATCCGATTCAATGATTACGCTATCGAACTCATGCGGTGAAGCACTGGCTGAATCAGCTTCAGTGCCGTTTATGAATGAAAGACCTTCAGCAAACACGTCTTTGATAACAACCGCAGAAAAAATAAGAATACCGGCAATGATCAGCAGTTTGCCCAGCATTTTTTTCATTTGTTTTCATCCTTCTCATTTATTCTATTATAAAGGAAAAGCCTGTGAATGAATACGTGCGGAAGGGAAGGACTTGACGAAAACCCTTCCCTGTCCTGTTTATTCATTTGCTGCATGTGAGGTTTGATCTGATTTTTTCAAAGAGAGTTCCCGCATCTTTTCGATTTCAGCTTCTACTTCGTCTGCAAATTCACTTTGGCTCGTTTCTGTGCCGGCTTCCGCTGACTTCGAATAATCGGCACGGATTTCCAATTCCTCAATTCGGTTTTCTATCCGGAGAAATTCCCGATACGCGCTTTCACTGTCAATTTTGTCGAATGTCGCGTTCATATGCTCTTTTGCTTTTGCAGCGTTTGCCCGGGCAATCAGCGCCTGTTTTTTATCCTTTACGTCCTGTAGCCTTGTTTCAAGTGTGGCAAGCTGTTCTTTCAGCTCAGCCAGCTGGCTGCTTGCCTGTTCATAGGAAGCTTTGTGCTCTGCTGCCTTTCCCTCTAAATACTTCATTTCTGTCAGCGCTTTTTTTGCAAGCTCTTCTTCACCGGCATCAAAAGCGAGCTGAGCTTGATTCTTACGCTTTCCAGCCACTTCATTTGCTTCTTCATATTTTTTCTTAAATTGATAGGCGATCGTATGCTGTTTGACGATCGTTTGTTTTGCTTTTGCAATATCGCTTTCCATATCACGAACGTACTGATTCAACATCACCTTAGGATTCTCCAGTTTATCCAAGCCTTCATGAACTGACGCAACAAACATATCTCTCATTCTTTTTAATACCATACCGTTATTCCTCCTCATATCATGTGTTATTTTTTCTTTAAGAAATTTTCCCATTCGTCATCAAAATGAGACTGGTAGCCGGCAGAAGCTGGTTCAGGGTCAAAGCTTGACATATCGCTTTCCGCGGATCCGTTTTTCATCAGTTTCCAGCCGTAATACACCATAGCAGCCGCGAGTGCAATGCCGACGAGAAACGGAAGTGAGCAAATGAGCATCATCGCCCCGATTCCGCCCAAGATGATACCTGTGATGGTTTTGCCTGCTGCGAATCTTTTAATTCCCGCGTATGTCAGCAATCCTCCGATCGCAAGCGGAATGATAAAGCCGAAGCTGCCGCCCCCAAAAAAGACGGAGATTCCAAATACAATTAATAAGAATCCGCCTATCGTTTTCTTGTTGATCTTCATGCAGATCCTCCTTTCGTTTTCCTTGTCTTCATCTTATACAAAACACAAGATGAGCAAAACGAATCAGAGATTGATTTTTGGATAAGACCAGAGTCGTAGACAGCACCGGACCCAGCGGCATAAAAAAAGCCATGCACGAGGCATGGCATCTTCAAAAACCTTTACATATGAACACTTGCTTCCCTTTCTTTTACCAAATCGGATTGTTCTGCTTTGGCCAGCTTTGTAAACAGAAGAATTCCAATCCCCGCGATAATTTCCACAACTCCCCCGGCAGCGATCACATTTCCTGAACCAAAAGCGGTTGCGGCATATCCGCAAATGACAGCGCCGGCCGGAATTGAAATATTTGAGATCATATGTATGACGGCATAAACTTGCGGCTGGTCCTCACTATCGACAGATGTCTGTATAATTGTATACTCGGGAACATTGATCGCACTGACTGCAGCGCCAAATGTAAAAGCGGCGAAAAAGACGAGCGGCAAAAAGGTATTCATTCCGGTAATAAAGAAAGCGAATCCTTCAATGATGCCGGCGGTTACGAAAAGCAGTCCGTACTTGTTTACTTTTACTTTTGTCAGTACAAATCCCAATAAAAACGCGCCTATTGCGGTGGTGGCTTTTAATAGCGAATACACAATCGGCTGTCCGTTTAAATCCTCCGCAACATATACAGCGGAGAGCGCTTCCCAAGGGGCTGCCGCGAAATTCATAAAGATACAATAGATAGCAAGCGGATATAAGATTTGATGTTTTCTGACTAGGACAAAACCGCGTTTCAGTCTGCCAAAATATGTACCTCTCTGTGCAACGGCCGCTGATTCCGATTTTGTTTCAACAGCAGTGTATTTGATAAAGAGAACAAGAAAACCAGAAATAAGATAAAGTACGAGAGCCATAAGCATTGTATAAGAAGGACTGATAAACGTAAGGAGAGCGCCGCATAGTGTCACAGCTCCAAGCCGGACAATTTGGGCGGACGACTGCAGCACAGCATTTGCTTTTTGAATGCCTTTTTCATCTACAATTTGCGGGATTAAAGCAATTGAAGCAGGATTATAGGCAGCGCCAGTAGCTGAATGCACAATCATAAGAGTCATAACAAACCACAGCGGAGAGAATCCGCCGAAATGGCAGAGCGGAATGATTAAAACAACCGCGGCTCTTGTCAGGTCTGAAAAGTACATCCAGAATTTCAATGTATTCTGTTTCATGAAAGGACCCGTCACAGGTGCTAAAACAGCTTCCGGCAAAAAGGTGACAGCAATCAATAAAGCAGTTCCGATCGCACCTTCACCGTCAAAAATTAAAAACCATAATATCGAATTAAATGCGAACATATCGCCGGAAATCTTGACTATTCTTGAGAAGAAAAGGAAGTTGAAATTTCTCTTCCAGACGCTATCACTTTCAATGAATCTCACCATCAATCAGAGCCCCCCCACTGCCTATTTTTTACATCAATTTGTTACAATATCTCATTTTTCCATTTTTCAGTCAATAATTCATAAGGTTCATTTTTTGTCGTAAAAAGGGAAATTGACAAAATGAAAAAATAAAAAGCCGGCATGTATTGAAAATGCCAGCTTTCATTCATGTTTTTTTAATCCGCTGCTGTTTCGATCGCGAAACACAATAGCGCTTCTTTCATACTCCACGTCGTCAATACCGCTTCTCACATTGACAACCCGTGCTGCGGCAAAGAAATAGTCGGACAATCGATTGAGATAACGGAGCACCATTTCATGGATCTCTTCCGTTTTCATCAGCGCCACCACTTGACGTTCCGCCCGCCTTGTAATGGTGCGCGCCACATGGAGAAGCGAAGCGGCCTTTGATCCGCCCGGAAGAATAAATCTCTTTAGTTCAGGTGCCTCTTCTGTATAGGCATCGATTCGCATTTCTAAAAAGGAGACGGATTCTTCCTTCAACTTATAGTCTCTTTTTTCTGTGATGATTGCCAGATCGCCCCCGCAGTCAAAGAGCTCGTGCTGGATGTTGAGCAGCTCGGCCGTTAGATCCTCAAAGCCACGCTTTCCGGAGAGCTCAGCCAAGGCCAGCCCGACAAAACTGTTCAGCTCATCAATCGTGCCGTAGCTTTCTACTCGGAGGCTGTCCTTATCTGTTCTGCCTCCGATTAAGCTCGTTTGCCCGTTATCGCCTGTTTTTGTATATAGTTTCATCATATCTGTCTCCTTTACAGACTTATTCAAGCAGGCCCGCAGCCTCTCGCACACATTCAGCTGTCCCAAACCGAATCAATTGTTTCAGCCGTTTTTCTATGTTTTCTTCTGAAGATGTCTCTTTAGTTTGTGTCGCTGCAACGAGGATTTCTCCAGGTTCATTTTGTTCACCGCCCAGCACTTTCATGCGCTCGGCTTCCGCTCCCATGACAGCCCTGACGAAGAATTGGTCTGTCGCAAAGCCGTTGATCAAAATCCATATCGAAAAGCCAGACATGACACAAATACAAACGGACAGCTCTTCGTCTTCAAACGTACGGCACACAAGCCGGTCAAGTCTGCCGGAGGAGGCCATCGCACAGGTTTCCTGCGGATAAAAGCCGTTTTCAGATAAATAGGCTGTAAGCCCTTCTTTTTGATCTGAATGGGCAGGCAGCCGTTTATGGAGAAACGTCCGGTTCCAAGAAAAGCCTGAACCGATAGGAGCCGAAGACAGCGTCCGGAGCGGGATTTCCGTTTGCAAAAGGATCTCGTCGCGCCGCACTTGCAGCAAAGCTTCAAATGGAATCGCCGGCAGCTTTGGGGCGGCCTCTTCAGGCTGAATCGCAATAAGCGGTTTAGGCAATTGATGATGGAGTAAAGCGCTGACTTTCGTGTTATACAACGCCTTTATGTGCTCTTCTGTGATGGCGGTTTCCGGTTTTTGCTTAGGCCCGGCTGTTCCGTTTTTTATAAAGACGATTTCATCACAGTACAGGCTAGCGGTATTCAGATCGTGAAAAACACTGACAGCAGCCAGCCCATTTTCTCTCGTCAGGCGCTTGATAAGATCGAGCAGTTCTTTTTGATAGGCCAAATCCAGAAAATTAGTCGGTTCGTCTAAAAATAAAATGCGCGGCTGCTGCGCCAGTGCTTGAGCCAAATAAACCCGCTGCTGTTCACCCCCGCTTAGATCACGAATCGATTTGTCAGCGAAGGCAAGTACCCCTGTTTGTTTCATCGCATTCTCAATGATGGCTTCATCCTCTTCAGTCTGCTGGCTGAACAGCCCTTTTTGAAATGGATATCTGCCGAAGGATACGGTTTCTTTGACAGTAAAGCTAAAGGCTTGATCTGTTTTTTGCGGCAGAACTGCCATCATTTGCGCCAGTTCCTTCGGCTTATATTCAGTGAGTGGTTTGCCAGCCAGACAAACGGAGCCTTCTATTGGCGGAAGTGTTCCTGTCAGCAAGTGAAGCAGTGTTGTTTTTCCACTCCCATTCGGTCCGAGAATGCCAAGAAATTCTCCCTTCTTCACTGTTAAACTGATATTTTTAATCAGCCGGCTGTCTCCGTAACCTCCCGACAGCCCTTCTGCCTTAATCATAAGCTTCTCCCCCCGCGATGCTGCCGAATTAAAATCAGAGCGAAAACAGGAGCTCCCGCTAAGGCTGTAATAATGCCAATCGGCAATTCAATCGGTTGAATCATTGTTCTCGATAGCAGATCGGCCAAGACGAGAAATCCCGCGCCAAGCAAGGCAGACAGCGGCAATAAATGCCGATGATCCGTTCCCCACAGCAATCTTGTGATATGCGGAATCACAAGTCCGACAAAGCCAATGGTGCCGGATACAGCCACAGCGCCGCCCGTCAGCAGTGACCCTGCAATTAAAATCATCATTTTTCTATGCTGGACGCTGACCCCGAGAAGCCTTGCTTTCTCCTCTCCATAGGTCATCACGTTGAGTTCCCTTCCGTTTATGATCAGCAGCATGATTCCTAAAAGAAAAAACGGGAGAAACAGTGCAACGTAGCTCCAGCCTCTCATCGAGACGCTGCCAAGCAGCCAATGCACAATAGGCAGTAAATTATCTCCTGTCAGAGCAATGACAAGAGAAATAAATGCGCCCAAAAATGAATTGATGATGACACCGGTCAAAATGAGGGTGGAAACAGACATTGATGCATGAACGAGGCGGCTGAAGAAAAGGACCGCCGCCATCGTGACAAGTGCCGCGGTTACACTCACAACCGGCAGTGTAAAGCCTCCGATGACAGGAAGCTGCAGGCTAAAGAATAGGGTCACAACCGCCCCCACTGAAGCACCGGATGAAACACCGAGCGTGTAGGGATCAGCAAGCGGATTTTTCAACAGCCCCTGAAAAGCAGCCCCAGCGATAGAAAGAGCCGCCCCCACAAGGGCGGCCAGCACAACTCTCGGCAGTCTGATATTCAACATAATATTTGTATACATTGGATCATAGGAGCCGGCAGAGCCGCCAAAGCCTTCATGCCAAAAGATATGGAAGATGGCGGGTATCGGAATTTGCAGACTGCCGCAAGAAATCCCCAATATGATACTAGCGGCTAAAAATAAGATACTGATGCTATAAGCAGCAAAACGATTATTCTTTAAACGTATCCGGGTAAATGCTTTCCGCAAGTTCTTCGACCCCTTCGATCAGACGCGGACCTGAACGTGTGACGAGATCCGGATCAACATCATAAACGCGATGATGTTTCACAGCATTGATTCCGCTCCAGCCATCACGCTTTTCCACCGCATCCGCTTTTACACCGTCCGTTGTGACAATGGTGTCTGGATTCAGCTTAACGATGGCCTCGTCTGTCATTTCCACCCAGCCTTTTTGATCCGCTGCAGCGTTTTTAGCATGGATGACATTCAGCATTTCATTCATAAACGTGTCTTTTCCGGTTGTGTAAAGGTCCGGATCAGGCGAAACCTCAATAAAGACGCTTTTTTCCTCGTCTTTTGAAATGGATTTCGCTTTTTCTTTAATCTCCTGCAGGTCTGATTTCATGCTGTTGACCAGTTGGCCCGCTTTTTTCTCGACCCCGGCAGCTTCACCGATCATTTCGATTGATTTGTATACCTCTGCGAAAGATTGTGCATCATTGACAGTCAGCACAGGAATGCCAGCGTCTCTCAGCTGCTTAATGGCATCAGCTGAGGCTGACATGGAAGATTCATGGGCGAGAACGAGATCAGGTTTAAGAGAAATGACTTTCTCAACGTTTACATTCATATCCCCAACCTTCTCAACCTGTTTGACTTCCTTTGGATATGTATCGTTTTTGGTGACGCCGACCACTTTGTCACCGAGTCCGAGAGCATATATAATTTCCGTGTTGCTCGGCATTAATGAAACAATTTTTTCCGGCTCCTTTTTGATGGTAACGTCTTCGTTTGACGCATCATCAATTGTGACAGGGAACGCTTCAGACGCGGCTGTCTTTTGCTTCGCAACGGAATCCTTCTCATCTGCCGCATTGCCGCAGCCTGAAATCATAATGGCGGTCAGCAGAAGCGCCGTCCATATTCCGGCTAATTTTTTCATACCCTTTCCTCCTAAATGAACTAAAAAAGCATCTCTACGATGGTAAAGATGCTGTAAACAACAAAAAAGCCTATTGTTTACACATCATCTGTCCTCGCAGACTTCGTGCTTATCAAACAGGCAGGTATCCTGGCTCTTGGCGCAAAGGCCAATTACAGTGGCGGGACCGCACCGGCTTTTACCGGTTTCCCTATTAAGCCGGCTATTTTCACGTACCGGCACCTGTTTGACTTTCGTATCCTTTTTCGGAGTTATTATACTATATGGCTGACAGGCTTGTATATGCAGTATGAATGACTTTTCCGCCGCGCATGTATGGAAGCAAAATTCTCGTAAACACTAAATTTTATCTTGTATACTAAGTAGCATGATCAATAAAAAAGGAATGATTTTTATGGACTTACAGCTAAAAGACAAGCTCATCTTAATCACAGGCTCAACTTCCGGCATCGGGAAAGCCGCGGCGAAAAGCTTTTTGCAAGAAGGTGCAGCCGTTGTAGTCAATGGCCGAACACAAGAGACAGTCGATCGCACGGTTGAGGAGCTTTCTTCCTATGGAACGGTGCATGGAGCAGCCGCCGACTTATCAAAACCGGATGAAGCAGCAGCTTTTCTGGAAAAAGTGAAGCAGATCGGAGATATAGATGTTCTTGTCAACAACCTCGGTTTCTTTGAAGTGAAGGATTTCGCCGAGGTAACGGATGAAGAATGGAATCAATATTTTGAAGTAAACGTGATGAGCGCTGTTCGGACAAGCCGTCACTTCCTTCCAAAGATGCTTGCCAAAAACAGCGGCCGCATTTTGAATATTGCAAGTGAAGCAGGCGTTAAACCGCTTCCGACTATGATTCCTTATTCAATGACCAAAACAGCGCTGATCAGCCTGTCCAGAGGAATGGCTGAAATGACGAAGGGCACAAACGTTACGGTTAATTCAGTGCTTCCGGGACCTACTTGGACAGAAGGCGTTGCGTCCTATATGGAGGGCGCCGCAAAGGCAGCCGGCCAGGATACAGATACATTTGTGCAAGACTATTTTAAAGTGAATGAGCCGACTTCACTCATTCAAAGATACGCAACAGCTGAAGAAGTCGCCAACACAATTGTATTCCTCGCATCTGATGCCGCATCTGCCATTAATGGCACGGCACAGCGTGTGGAAGGCGGAATTATCCGTTCACTTTAAATGCAAAAACGCATCCGTTTTCGGATGCGTTTTTTTTATAACTCCCCAGCGAATGGAACCGGCTGATATCCGCCCGTTTCAAGTCTGGCTGAAAACAATCCGCCCGCATGAGGCTGTTCATATCTTTCTGTTTCGGTCATTTGTTCAGTAGCTGTTGTAATGTAAAGGGTTTTCATGTCTTGGCCGCCGAACGCACAGCACGTGACATATTTGGCCGGAACACTTATTGAATCAATTTCTTTTCTCTGAAAAGGATCAATGTGAACCACACGGCTTCCACCAAACAGCGCTACCCACAGCATGCCGTTTTGATCAATTGTCATGCCATCCGGCAGCCCATCCGATTTTTCAAAACGATAGACGGTTTCTGGGTTTGAGACGTTTCCGCTTTCGGGATCGTATTGATAGCACACAATCTCCTGCGTCGGCGTGTCAATGTAGTACATCAGGTTGCGTTCGCGATCCCAATCCAAACCGTTTGAGGTTGAGACTTGATCTTTCATTTTGACAAGGCTCCCATCTGCGTCCAAACGATAAAGCGAGGCTTGTTTTTGTTCGCCTTCCATGCTCGTCGTCCCTGCCCAAAGCCTTCCGTACGGATCACATTTGGCATCGTTAAACCGAAGGCTCTCATGCATATCCTTCGGCTGTTTGATTTTTTCAAGACTGTCATCATGAAGATGATACAGGTAAAAACCGTCTTTCATCGTCATGATCAGCTCATCCTTTGAATATTTCGCAAGCGCCGTCACAAAGGATGTAAATTTGACCGAACGATTGATTTTTTCTTTAGGATCAAAAATATGGAGCTCACTTCCTAAAATATCAACCCAGTATAGTCGGCCGTTTTCTTCATCCCATAACGGGCCTTCACCGATTACTGCCCTAGTGTCTGCTTCTAATACTGCATCCATGTGTAACACCTCTTTAGCTTCATTCTATATATTGTTATTCCCGGCAAAGAGATGTCCAAACCACACGCCTTATTCTTTTTTGAAAAGGATAGTAATGACGGAGCCAATATTGATCCTGCTGTTGACGTGAATCGTTCCGTTATGCAGGTGCACCAGCTCTTTGGCAATCGCCAGTCCAAGCCCCGTCCCGGCAGCCGGATCTTTCGTATTGGTTCCCCTGTAATAGCGGTTAAATAAATGGGTGATCGTCTCCTCATCCATTCCTCTCCCATTGTCTTTGACCTTCAATGAAATATGATTTTTTGTCTGTTCAAGAATCACCTGAATTGCTGTTCCTTTATCGTTGTGCTTCACAGCATTTCCGAGCAGATTTTCCAGGATGCGTCTGAACCAGGCTTCATCCAGTGCAAATTCAATATGCTCTTCTCTTGATACAAATGAGATATCATACCCTTCAGAAAACGGATTTTTCTTGAAATCCTCAATGACATTTTTAAAGAATGGAATGAGGCTTGTGAGGTTTCTCTCCATCGGCAGAGCGTCATTTTTTAGACGGTACGTTAAATTTAAGTCCTCGATGAGCTTTGACATGTATTCCGATTTCTCTCTGACCACCTGCCCCATTTCTTTCACTTCGTCAGGAGACCAGTCGTATTGCTTCGATTCAAGCATCATGCTGTAGCCGTAAATGCTGCTGAGGGGTGTTTTTAAATCATGAGACAAACCGGCGATCCATTCTTCCCGTGTCGCCTGAATTTTTTCTCGGTTTCTCTTGTCCCGTCGCAGCGTTTCCGTCAGCTGATCCATAGATTCAAATATCTCACCGAAGAAACGGTACGGCTGTTTGATTTTCCCCTTTTTGTTTTTGCTGACCGGGCGCCCTTTACGGTTTTTCGGCTCTTCAAGCTTCCCTTTCGATAGATTGACAAGCCATTTGATTGTATGAAAAATCGGCAGGCCAAACCTGAACATATACCAGGCCGTCATCCAAAAAATATAGAGAAGTAGAACGCCCATAATCAGGAACATCGCTTTAAGGACAACATTAAGAAACGATTTGTTAAACTCCTGATCGGTTACATAGACAGGGTTCGGCACCGTAGCGACCATCCATCTGTCTTTATTGAGGATCTTAACGGAAATTTCCCGTTTATAGTTCCAGGGTTTAGAGCTGTATTTGAGCAGTTCCAGCTGGTTCATCGTTTTTCTTTCACTTTTTGTACTGTTGATGCTGTCGAGAATGTTCCCATCGCTGTCCAATAAGTAAATGGCGCCTTTTTCCCGCTTAATATAGTCAACTGTACCGGACTTATATTGTGACAAAGAGTCGAGGGACGGTTCACGGCTTTCAATGGAAGTCAGCAGCTGCTCGCTCTTTGACTTCCAGCCGAACAAGAGGAGATAAGACTTGTCTTCAATATTGATTGCCCAATAATTCAGCTTATAGTTATCAAGCTTCTTGCTTTTATAAATAGACAAAAGCTCCTTCTTTGTGTAGGTGCCGGGCACGTCTTTCGGCACACTGTAGGAATAATCCGTTTTTCCATTAGAATCAATGATTTGCATCCAGCCGTGCTGTTTATCAACAGATTTCTTCAGAAAATCGTCCACTTCCCATGACCCGTCTTCGTTTACATCGAGGTATGCCTCAAGCGTGTCAGTCGTTGCCTTTGTCAGCCCTGAATTGGATTCCGCATCGCTAAATCGCGAGTCTAAATAGAAAAAGGAAGCCACAAGCATGATTGAAAGAAGAAGGATAACAATCAGCATCTGCCCGAAAAAGTGAAACAGAAACTTCCATCTTAACCTCATGGGCGCTTTCCGTTTCCTTCTGGACTCGGGATAAAACGGTATCCGAGACCGCGAACGGTTACGATATATTCAGGATTGCTCGGGTCACGCTCAATTTTTTCCCGGAGCTTGCGGATATGAACCATGACCGTATTGTTATCTCCATACGAAGGATAGCCCCATACTTTTTCATAAATTTGATCTTTAGAAAGCACCACATTGGGATGTTCGCAAAAATATTGAAGCAGCTGCAGAAGCTGAGCCGAACAGGCGACAGTTTCCCCGCCCACAATCAGCTCGGCATTTTGCGGAGAAAATGTAAAGTAATCATATGTATAGGTTTTGTTTGTTTCAGCTGGTTTCGTCTGATAGGTACGCTTTAAATGCGCTCTGATCCGCGCGGCTAATTCCAGCGGATTAAATGGTTTTGTAATATAATCATCAGCTCCGACCGCAAAACCAGATAATTTGTCAGCGTCCGATGATCTCGCCGTCAGGAAAAAAATCGGGGCGTCTGAATACTCCCTGATTAATGTACAGGCCTCAAAACCGGTCATTCCGCCCATCATGACATCCAGTACGATTAAATCAACCTTATTTGTCTTTACGATCGGAATGGCTTCCTCTGCACTTGCCGCATCCATTATATGTCGATAACCTTCTTTTTCGAGAACGCGTTTGATCATATCCACAATCGCTTTCTCATCGTCTACGATTAAAATTGACGCATTTTCCACTTTTATGTTCCTTTCTGTCACTGTTTTTTTTTCATCTTATCATTATATCGTTTCTTTTTGGTACATTTTTGAATAGGAGGGCTCTTGACGGGGGTGAACAGCAGAAAACGGGAACCTGCAAAAATGTTCCCGTTTTCTTAGAATGAGGTATCGTTATGAGTTCTCGTCTACCATGTATAAAATAAACTCCCAAAATCCCGGAACATCCTGACACAGAAGCATATCAGCCTTTTCAAACATTTTGATTTTCAGCTCCTGCTCTAAATCTTCTCTTTCTTGATAGGACGTATTGCTGAGTTTTTTTCTGATCATCGGTGAAAAGCATGCAATCAGATGCTCAATGTCGTACATTTCATCATGATTCCTATTATGTTCAAACTGGCCGCTCACAGTTTACTTTTCCCCCTTTTTTTGCGCCGCTAGCTGCTTTCTAATATTTTCTAATCCCTTTTTATGAATATTAGAGATATTTTGCCGGGACTCACCTAATGAATCAGCGATTTCCTGCATCGTGGCACCGTGAAGATAGACTTTTGTCAGCACGCTTTTTTGTTTGTCAGTCAGATTCTGAATCGCTTGATAAAGCTGATAATCCTGGACATGCTGGCTCAAATCATCCTGCAGGTCTAAAAACTCCTCAAACGCGTCACTTCCCGTTTCGGAAGGAAGTCGTTCTCCTGCTTCCGGATGATCAAACGTCAGCGGATACCGTTTTTGATTTTTGCGAACCCGCTTATCAAAATCGATGGAAAAAATTCGAATCATCGAATTCATATACTTGACGATGCGAATCTCCTTATAAAATTGCTTGAATTGCTCGTCCAACGATTTTGCATCCTTTTCATTCGGGTTTTCCATTACATTTTTGAACAAACGGTAATGCTGAGGATTGCTCAAAAAATGCTTCACGATGGGATGCTTCATAATCTCCTTACATTTCGATCGCAACAGACCCTGATAGTCCATCAAACCGCCTCCCTACTAAATTAAATGAAGGAAAGCAAAAAAAAGTAAACTACTACTTTCAGACTAGCGCTTGCTGAAGCAAACCTTCCAGTCATGGTTTACGATTTCTTGGGTTCCCTTCACTTACTTACATGACTGCACAAAAAGGAAGGAGGTGTTTTTCATGGATCAGGTTTTTATAGAGGAGGTCGTCAAGCAGATCAGCAATCTGGGTTTCCCGGCACTGATTGCGATGTACCTGCTGACCCGTTTCGAGAAAAAGTTTGATCAGCTCATTGAATTGATGACAGAGGTGAAAGATCAGAAAGCGAAACATTAATTTTGTATCGAAGTTGACTTTTCATCGTTTCTTTTCACTTAACAAGACAGAAGGGAAAACGAAAGGCCTTTCACATTCTCTTTCTGCGTCACATTTATTTTTAAGGAGGAGACAAGAAAATGAAAAAACAAAACGACATTCCACAGCCAATCAGAGGAGATAAGGGAGCGACAGTGAAAATCCCGCGTAATATTGAAAGGGACCGGCAGAATCCCGATATGCTCGTACCGCCGGAAACCGATCATGGCACCGTTGAAAATATGAAGTTTTCTTTCTCAGATACTCATAACCGTTTGGAAAAAGGCGGGTACGCCCGTGAAGTTACCGTACGTGAGCTGCCGATTTCAGAAAACCTGGCTTCTGTTAATATGCGGCTGAAGCCAGGCGCCATTCGCGAGCTTCATTGGCATAAGGAAGCAGAGTGGGCATACATGATCTATGGGAAAGCACGCGTCACGATTGTGGATGAAAAGGGCCGCAGCTTTATTGATGATGTAGGCGAGGGAGATTTATGGTACTTCCCGTCAGGCCTGCCGCACTCGATTCAAGCACTCGAAGAAGGGGCAGAGTTCCTGCTCGTGTTTGACGACGGGTCATTCTCTGAAAACAGCACGTTTCAGCTGACAGACTGGCTTGCCCACACCCCTAAAGAAGTCATTGCCGCTAATTTCGGCGTGACAGAAGAAGAAATCGCCAATTTGCCAGGCAAAGAAAAATATATATTTGAAAAACCTGTACCCGGCTGTTTAAAAGATGACATTGTGGAAGGGCCGTACGGCGAAGTGCCTTATCCGTTTACGTACCGCCTTCTTGAACAGGAGCCGATTGCATCAGAAGGAGGAAAGGTGTACATTGCGGATTCGACAAACTTTACTGTGTCTAAAACCATTGCATCAGCGCTCGTAACTGTGGAACCTGGCGCCATGAGAGAGCTTCACTGGCATCCGAATACGCATGAATGGCAATATTACATCTCCGGTAAAGCGAGAATGACCGTTTTTGCTGCTGACGGCCATGCGAGAACCTTTAACTATCAAGCCGGTGATGTCGGTTATGTTCCATTTGCGATGGGCCACTACGTAGAAAACCTCGGCGATGAACCGCTCGTTTTTTTAGAAATCTTTAAGGATGACCATTATGCCGATGTATCTTTAAACCAATGGCTCGCAATGCTTCCTGAAACCTTCGTCCAAGAACACCTTGACTTAGGCAAAGAATTTACGGATGTCCTTTCAAAAGAAAAGCATCCGGTTGTGAAAAAGAAAAGCAGTAAATAATAAACAACTGGCAGCTTGCAGAGAGCGCTCGTTCTCTGCAAGCGCTGATAAGGAGCTGAATCAGTGCTACATCAAAAAGATACAATAAAGCAGGCCGTACAGTACGTGCTGGCAGCGGCGGCTGTGTTATTTTGCTATTTCACTATCATTCTCAGTGTTTTTTCTTTGGCGGGAATGAGCTACCGATCAGCTGCTCATGTCCTGCTATTTGCTGTGTTATTTCTTGTGATCGGACTATGCTTTGAACCTTTTGAACGGCTGATGATACATAGTTTTACGTTTTTCAAGACTGGAAGACGAGCTTTTATCCTTATGGCCGGCACCGTCCAGCTGCTGTTTTTATGGATAACCGCTTATACGACAGATCAAATGATTCATGACATTTGGCTTTCAACCACAGAAGAGATGATTCTCGCAGCCGTTTTTCTTATTTTGGATAAATGCAATTCATCACTGCCCAGCTAAAAAAAGAACGCCATCCGATTGGATGCGTTCTTTTTATTCATATCGAAGCGCGTCGACAGGCTGAAGCTTCGATGCCTTAATGGACGGCAGCAAGCCGAAAATAATGCCGACTGCCATTGAGAAAATGAGTGCTCCGATAACTGCCGGAACGGAGATGATGAAAGGCATCGGAAAGATAACCGTGATAAGTTTAGCGATGCCAAAGCCCGCAAGCACACCGAGAATTCCGCCAATACTTGTCAGCACGACGGCCTCTGTTAAAAATTGAAATAAAATCACGCGCCGTTTTGCACCGAGCGCCTTCTTAATTCCGATTTCCCGCGTGCGCTCCGTCACTGAAACGAGCATAATGTTCATGACACCGATGCCTCCGACCAAAAGGGAGATGCTGGCAATCCCGCCAAGCAGCAGAGCAAATGACTGGTTAAAGGATTCCACTTCCTGAGCGACCTCCTGAAGATCCATCACGCTGTACTCCGCTTTTTCCAAATCAGCATCTGACAGTCCTTGATTTAGAAGATCCGCGGCCATTACACCGGCTTCTTGGATATGCTCAGAAGAGTCTGCCTGCACCGCAATCTGTGTCGGCGCGTCGAATCCTTCAATAAGCGGCCACACTTTTTTCGGCGCATATAAAACCGGATTCGCATAGTCGCCACCAAACATGCTTTCTTCCTGTTTCTTTTCTTGAAAAACACCAGCAACCCGGAACGGCACACCGTTCATTTCGATGTTTTTGTGCAGAGCGTCACCATCAGGAAACAGCTCATCTCTTGCAGCCTCATTGATCATAACCACTTGGTGTGTGCTGTTTAATTCTTTTTCCGTCAGTTTTCTCCCCTCGGTGATGCTAATCGGGAACATATCAAAATAATCAGCATCAACTCCGTACACTTGAGGATATGAAACGTTCGTTAAGTGAAAAACGGAGGCGCCTTCAGACAGGTAATATAAAGATAATCCTTTTACAACAGGGTCTGATTTTATCGTCTCAATCGTTTCTTCAGATACAGGGGGGGCGGACGTATAAGAAACCTCCTGGTAACCGCCTTCCTCCTCCCCGCCTGTTGGCTGGTACACTACATTAATCGCGTTATTTCCCATGCCAATCATACTTTGCTTTAATTGCTCGCTTTGGCCTTTCAGCATAGAAACGATCGCAATGATCGCCGCTATACCGATAATGACACCAAGCATCGTAAGAATCGACCTCAGCTTATGTGAAAAAATAGATTGAAAGGAGATCCGAATATGTTCAAGCATGGCTAATCCCTCTCTCGTCTAACACTAATTCTCCGTCTCTGATAAAAACGGTTCTGTCGGCTTTTCTGGCGACGTCCGGGTCATGGGTGATCATGATAATCGTTGTGCCTTCCTGATGCAATTGTGAAAACAGCGACAAAATTTGTTCACTTGATTTTGTATCAAGCGCCCCGGTCGGTTCATCTGCCAGAATAAACCGCGGCTGATTGACAAGGGCTCTTGCAATCGCCACCCGCTGCTTTTGTCCGCCGGACAGCTTTGGCGGTTTGTAGGAGATCCTATCTTTCAAACCAACCTTTTCAAGAGCTTCGTAGGCTCTTTGCCTTCTTTCTTTTTTCTTTACCTTATTGTAAATCATCGGCAGCTCGACATTTTGCAATGCGGTAAGGCGCGGCAGCAAATGAAAGGTTTGAAACACAAATCCGATTGATTCGTTGCGAATGTCAGCCAAAGCACCGTCTTTCCCTTTTAATACATCCATTTGGTCTAGCATATAGGTTCCGGAGGTCGGCCTGTCCAAACAGCCTATAATATTCATTAACGTAGACTTTCCTGAACCGGACGGCCCCATAATGGCCAGAAATTCACCAGCCTTGACGGTGAGATTAATCTGCTTTAAGATCGGCACCTCTTCTTTGCCCAGCTTGTACGATTTAGAAACATTATTCAGTGTCAGCATTGACTGTAACCTGCTTTCCTTCCTTGACCGCGGGATCAGGATAGATCACATAATCTTCCGGTGTCAGGCCGCTTTTGATTTCGACCATGTCACTTTCGTCTGTTTCCCCGATTTCAACAGGCTGTTTAACCGCCTTCTGATCCTCATCCGTCTTCCAAACATACGGTTCGCCATCGTCCTGGATAATCATGTCGGAAGGCAGCTTAATGGTATTCGCATCAGCTTCGTCACTAATGACTTCAATGTTGACATGATAGCCGACTTCAAGGCCCTTATGGCTGTCCAATAAAACAGTGAAAGGATAGTTAGAAGATTGGGGATTCATTTCCTCTTCAGCATAACTTTCTGACGCTTCCCCCTCACCTGTTCCAGCAGGAAGCTTGCCGATTGAAGTAATTTTGCCTTTCCACTCGCCTTCACTGCCTGTTTTCAGCGTAACTCTGACCTTGCTGCCTTTTTTAATCGTGTCCATTAACAGCTCGTTGATTTGGCTTTTTACAAGGTATTTGCCCGTTGAAACGATTTGGATATACGGTCCTGCTGCCTGATCACCAGTGGCGCCGTCCGCAATATCCTGATTGACGCTTTGAACAATACCGTCATGCTTGCTTGTGATCACATTTGAACCTTTGTTTTTCGATTGTGCAGCCAGTTCTTTTTGGTGCTGCTTCAGTTCAAGCTGGCTTGTCTTTAAATCAAAATTGGCCTGGTCAAGCTCGTCTTGAAGCTGTGCTTTCTCGTCTTTTCCGGCTGTTTTCAGCTTCTTCTCTGTTTCTGCTATTGATTTTTGCAAGCGGCTGATTTGAAGGGTTGTCATTTCAATTTGTAAATTGCTTTGCTCAATTTCGTCAGAATGATCCTCACCCTCGTACTCAAAAAGCTTATCGCCTTTTTTGACCTTATCGCCTTCTTTGACGTACGTTTTTTTAATGCTTCCTTTCTCTGAATCTATGTATACTTTTTGCTGTTTCTCTGGTTCAACTTTTCCTGAAAACGATTGGGCTGATTCAGATTCACCGCCCATATACACCGCGACTGATTCAGCATAAGGCTCCGATGAAACGGCAACTTGATTCATGTGAGTAAAAAAGTAAAAACCGCCGGCGCCGATCCCCGCCAGTACGAGCACACCGGCACATATCGAACCGGCAATAAGCCATTTTTTCTTCTTGGACACAATGATCTCCTCTTTCTGTAATCTTCGTAATATTTTCGAAACATTCTAACCAATATTATCTATTAATTCAAATAGACTTTCAATCTTTTTCTTCAAAATACGGAATTTGTAAGTGAAATTACATTTTTGGGGGTTGAAAATAAAAAATCCCGGCGTTATACCGGGATTTTTCTTACACAGAAACAAGCTGTTTTTCAGTTTTAATCAGGTCATAGGTTAAGCATACGGGTTTATTTGTACGAGGATCAGTGACGATTTCAGCATCAATCTGGAATACCCGCTTCAAAATATCCGGCGTCATGACCTCCAGTGCGGTCCCTTCCTTGATGACCTTGCCTTTTTTGAGCGCAATCATATAATGGGAAAAACGGGCCGCATGATTCAGATCATGAATGACCATTAAAATCGTCCGCCCCTGTTCCTTGTTCAGTCTGTCAAGCAGCTGCAGGATTTCGAGCTGATGTGCAAGATCGAGATATGTTGTAGGCTCATCAAGCAAAAGCAGCTCTGTCCCTTGTGCAAGCGCCATCGCAATCCACACGCGCTGACGCTGTCCGCCTGACAATGCCTCAATCGGACGCTCATGGTATTCCGCCATGCCGGTTTCTTCGAGTGCCCATTTGATGATGCGGCGATCTTCATCATTTAATCTGCCGAAGCCTGATTGATGGGGAAATCTGCCGTACGACACCAATTCGTACACCGTTAATCCGCTCGGAGCCTCAGGCGTCTGCGGCAGAATGGCCATATCCTTCGCAATGTCCTTAGTAGACATTTTATGAATCGCATTGCCGTTTAAGTAAACGGCACCTTGATGCGAGCGCATAATTCTGGACATCGTTTTTAATATCGTTGACTTTCCGCAGCCATTCGGCCCAATTAAGGTTGTTATTTTTCCTTTAGGAATGGATATATTTAAATCTTCTACAATCAGCCTGTCGCCATAACCGATCCCAAGCTGTTCCGTTGATAATGAATTCAAGTTCGGTCCCCTCCTCAATTCGATTTCATCAATAAATAAACAAAGTAAGGCGCACCTAAAACGGAGATGACAAGTCCGACCGGAATTTCTGATGGTGCCAATACATTTCTCGCCAGCGTATCAGCCAGCAGAAACAGAAACGCGCCGATAAAGGCGGAAACGGGTATAAGCGTCTGATGGCGGGGACCGGTAAGCCTTCTTGCCACATGCGGTGCGATTAATCCGAGGAACGCGATGCCTCCTGCAGCTGCCACACAGGATGCGGCAAGAGCGACCGCTGCCAGAAGGAGAATCCGTCTTTCCTTTTCAACAGCAGTGCCAAGTCCGGTCGCTAATTGGTCTCCCAGCTGTAAAATGTTCAGATAGCGTGCTTTATATAAAGTAAAAGGAAGCAAAATCACAATCCAGGGGAGTACCGCCCAGATCATGTTCCAATTGGCCCCCCATATCGAGCCTGATATCCAAACCGCAGCCTGCATAAAGTCATGCGGGTCCATTTTGAGCTGAAAAATAAGCAAAAGGGCATTAAATCCCGCATTCACACCGATGCCGACCAGGATCAGCCGAATCGGAGTCACACCTTTTTTCCAAGCCAGGAGATAAATGAGAAACGCAGCGAGGAACGCGCCTGCCAGAGCACTGAACGGCAGCATAAACGTCCCTAAGAAGCCCAGATCTGATGCCGACCCTTGAAAAAAGTAAATAAAGAGCACAACAGCAAGCGAACCCCCCGCGTTAATCCCGAGAATACCCGGTTCAGCCAAATCATTTTGAGACACGCTTTGCAAAATGGCTCCGGCAACAGCGATACCCGCCCCAACAAGCAACGACAAAACTATTCGCGGCAGCCTGAACTCAAATAAGACAAGCTCATCCCGCGCCGTCCCTTGCCCGAAAAAGACCTTGAGCGTTTGCAATGGAGCAATTTTTATGACACCCAGATTCAGACTGATAAAAAAGACAAGCATGATCAGCAGTAAAGTCACCGCTATCACAACAAGGGGTTTTTTCGTTTTTGTTTTCATTACAGCCCTCTCCTTTCACGACGTGCCAAATAAAAGAAAAAGGGAACACCGATGAGAGAGGTCAGAGCGCCGACAGGCGTTTCAAACGGCGCGTTGACGAGTCTGGCCGCAATGTCAGCAAAAACAAGCAAAACAGCCCCAAGCACCGCCGAGCAAGGAATGATCCACCGATAATCAACCCCTACCAAAAACCTTGTGATATGAGGAATGATCAGTCCAATAAATGCAATAGTGCCGGCAATGGAAACAGCAGCACCGGTCAACACCACAACGACAAGCATCCCAACCAGTTTTACCGCAGATGTATACTGCCCAAGCCCCTTCGCCAGATCGTCACCAAGGCTTAACACTGTCACAGACCGGGCAATGATAAACGTAAGCGTTATACCGACAGCTCCTGCGATAACCAGCAGCTGTACGCCTGACCATTTCACACCCGCTACCCCGCCTGCGTACCAAAAGCTGACATCCTGTGCTACATCAAAACGGAGCGCAATTGCGGTTGAAATGCCCGTAAAGAAATAACTGACGGCCGTTCCGGCAAGAGCAAGCTTTACAGGCGTGAGACCGCCTCTGGAAAACATGCCGATGCCCAATACCGTTGATGCCCCCAGTCCCGCACCCGCAAAGGACCACAGCACAAGCCCGATGGCTGAAAGTCCTGGAAAAAAAGCAAACGCAATTGAAATGGCAAAAGCAGAGCCAGATGTTATCCCCATGATAGAAGGCTCCGCCAATGGGTTTCTTGTCATGCCCTGCATGATCGCCCCAGACACGGCTAACAATGCGCCGACAAGTGCGGCGGCAGCCGTTCTTGGCAGCCGAAGATCGTGTATAATTTGGTGTGAGGTTTCATTTGGCTGAAAATGAAAGATAGCGTCCCACACAGTCCGTAAATGGATATCCGCAGCACCGAGAGAAATGGACAGCATCGCCCCGAAGCATAGGAAACATAACCCCGCAACAAGCACAATGACCGCACCTAACGACCGGGATGTCCATTGAATTTCTTCATCTGATATCATCTGTTTATTTTTCATGTGACTCAACAGCCGTACTTCCTTTCGATAATGATAATGATTATCAATTGCTGTTTCAGTATATCACTTTTTTCCGCTGATTTAATAGAGCGTTTTGATAAAAATGAGAATATAAATGCAAAAATATCGTGTCAACTGGCACTTGTGATGGTATAATCACAGATGATAATGATTCTCTTTATCATCTATTTTTTTGAAAGAAGGTATGAGATATGACCCATACATACAAGAAGCTTGGAGCCGCTTTTTTTGCTCTTTTATTGATTGCAGCGCTGGCAGCCTGCGGAAATAATTCAGAAAGCAAAGGCTCTTCCTCTGATTCAAAAGACGAAGAAACCGTTACATACAAGGCTGAAAACGGAAATGTGAAAATTCCTAAACATCCTAAACGGGTGGTTGTCATGGCTGACGGCTACTACGGAGACTTCAAAACACTGGGCATCAACGTCGTCGGTGCACCTGAAAATGTATTTAAAAACCCTTACTACAAAGGTAAAACCGACGGAGTCACAAATATCGGAGACGGCACTTCTGTTGAAAAAGTGATTGATTTAAAGCCTGACCTGATCATCGTTTGGACAACACAAGGCGCCGATATTAAAAAGCTCGAAAAAATCGCACCAACTGTTGCGGTGAAATACGATAAGCTCGACAACATTGAACAGCTGAAAGAATTTGCAAAAATGACAGGAACAGAAGATAAAGCGGAGGAGTGGCTTGCCGAGTGGGACAAAAAAGTAGCGGCAGCCAAAACAAAAATTCAAAAAGTCATCGGTGGCAAAACAGTTTCCATTATGCAAACAAACGGCAAGGACATTTATGTATTCGGTAAAGATTTCGGAAGAGGCGGAAGCATCGTCTACAAAGATCTTGGTTTACAGGCCACAAAGCTGACAAAGGAAAAAGCCATTGACCAAGGCCCCGGATATACCAGCATTTCTTTAGAAAAGCTCCCTGACTTCGCCGGAGATTACATTTTCGCGGGTCCATGGCAATCAGGCGGAGACGACGGCGGCGTATTTGACAGTTCCATTTGGAAAAACCTCGATGCTGTCAAAAATGATCATGTCTATAAAATTGACCCAATCGGCTTCTATTTCACAGACCCAATTTCACTAGAAGGACAGCTGAAATTTATCACCGAAAGCTTAACAAAATAAACAAAGAGCCGCACTGATCTGCGGCTCTTTTCTATTTTGCAAAGAAACCGACAAGCCGGAGCACCTCATACTGAACCACATCGCATATTTTCTTACTCCATTCATACGAAGCGCGTTCCTGTCAGCTATTTTGTGTATGGCATTCGTGGAGTAATATAAAAAAGACACCTGACTGCATTGTCAGGTGTCTTTTTTTATGCTTGTTTTTCTTTCGAGAATTTCTTAATCACAAACGGATAAATCACCAGACCGACAAAGAACAAACCGATGCCGAGAATAAATGTCGTTAAATCGGCAGTTCCTGTTACGATAACAAACAATGAGTATACACACGCTAACAACGCGATCAATCCGTCTTTTACGCGGGAGCCTTTCAGCTGATCATACGTTTCGCCTTTTATAACCAGCTTTAGGCTGTAGATCGCAGACACTAAATACGGAATTAAATACGCAAGTGTCGCTGCTGTCGTTAAAAATGTAAATGCGTCACTTATTGTCCGGGAAATAACAGAGAATATGAAGACCTGTGACATCACATTTGTAATGATCAGAGAAATAACCGGGCTTCCCTTTTTATTCGTTTTCGCAAAGACCGCCGGAAAATCGCCTGCTTTAGCAGCTTGGTATGGAACCTCAGAGCCAAGCAAAATCCAGCCGAGCATCGTTCCGAATAAGCAAAGAATCGCTAGTAGTGCCATGATCACGCTTCCTGCGTTTCCGACAATCGCATACAGCACATCAACGAACGGTTTTTCAGATCCGACAAGTTTATCGTGCGGCAGAACACCCATCGTGATCAATGTCACTATAATGTAGATGCTTAATGCGATCAACAACCCTGTGATTGTTGCACGTTTGACATCACGCTGAGTACGCGCGCGTCCAGACAAGATCACTGCTGATTCAATTCCGACAAACGCCCATAAAGTAGAAATGGCGGCGTTGTGAACCTGTCCGCCGATGCCAATGGTTGTGCCATTTTCACCTTGAACCGGAAAATAAAAATGATCGAATAATGTCGTTTGAAACACAAACAATCCGGCAATGATAAAGAAAACAAAACCTAATACTTTCGAAAACGTTGTGATAAAGTTTAATTTACTTGCACCGTTAATGCTTGCAACAAGAATCGTGTGCGTTCCCCAGAGCAAAATCGTACATACAGCAAACGTTAGCAATTGGCCGAGTGTCACCTCTTGGCTGCCGACAGCAAACAGTACACGTTTATCAACTAAGATCGGGAAAAACGAAGTCAAGTAACCGGCGAGACTTGTGATAATCGCCACGTTACTGATCCAGCTCGCCACCCAGTAGCCCCACACCATTGTGAATCCGGCAGCGTTCCCTTTCTTCGGATCAGAAAACAGCGCTCTCGCATAACTTTGCGGCCCCGCTGTCAACTCAGGCTTGCGAATCGACAAGTGCCCGAAGACAAGTGCAATCATCAGCACGCCCGCACCTGTCAAAAGCCAGGCGGACGTGGCGCCAAGCGGACTTGCAATCGAAGCAAGCGAACTCGGCAGGGAGAAAATTCCCGATCCAACCATATTTCCAACGACAAACGCCGTTAATAACCAAAAACCCCATTTTTTTGTCTGTTCCATTCCAGTACCTCCAATGATTCTTTGTACGGACCAGAACCCGAGATCATGTAAATACAAAAAAAGCCTGAACAAAAGTCCATGCTTAAAGAAACACACACCCTTGATCTCCGGATAGCCCTCCGCGAAAAAGCACGCGGCAGTCCTGCACTTATTCAGATACAGTCCCAGCATAGAGAAGGATCGGCTTTCTCCACACTTCGGCGCTGATGCCTTTTACACATGTTTAACAGCTCCTGTCAGCCTAGCATGTGTGACTCATCATCCGCGCAACCTCTACCTCACTGAGAAAGAGTGAGGATTTATTTATTCAGTTACTCCAGAAGGTTATCAAAGAAAGAATGATCTGTCAAAGGGAACAGATGGAAAATGCGGATAGAGCCAAGCCCTATCCGCATGCGGTTAGCGATTATTTTTCTTTTTTTGCACAGCTTCTTGAAGCGGATCATCTTTAAGAGCTGAACCGGCATCCTCAAGAGCTCCTTGGATTACGTTTTTTTCTTTTTCAGATCGTTTCCCTTTATCTTTATTAAAGAAAGCCATTCGTATCACCTCTTTTAAAAAATAGGTACATCTTTAAGATGCCTTTTTCTCAGAAAATTATGCGGCTCATTTTTTTATCGGCCAAAGTTCTGTTGCTCAAACATACATTCTCTTGATATATTTGTAATTCAGAGATTTTTGCAAAACATAAAGGAGAAGCGGGGAAATGACAGGAAAAACACACATCATGGGAGGCATCGCTTCTTGTACCGCAGCAGCTTATTATTATGGATTTGACCCAGTACTCATGGCGGCGTCCGGCGCGGTTGGCGCATTAATTCCCGACATCTGCCACACACAAAGTAAAATCGGAAGAAGATTTCCTATCTTATCAAAAATAGTAAGTTCCGTATTTGGCCATCGCACCTTTACACACAGCCTGCTGTTTCTGCTCATCATGTTTTTTATCACAGCTACATATATTCCAGATAAAAACATATCAGCAGGGCTGATGATCGGAATGGCAAGCCACTTGGTTCTGGATGCCTGGACAGTGAATGGCATCAAATTGTTATTCCCTTCAACCATTCGCATACGGCTGCCGCTGTATATGAAGACAGGCAGTTTTTCCGAACAGCTTGTGTTGGCCGGTCTGACAATAGCATCATGCTATTATTTTTATATACTGTTCCATGGGCGCATGTTTTAAACCGAGTGCTGATGCTTGTCTAAGAAGACTGTTTTTAGTAGGTTTTACATAAGAAGCATCTCATGGCAGATGTTCAAGAAAACGTGAGGAGTTATAAATTGATGAAAGGAACCTTTTTTCACAATCAGCGTTTTTTAAGTTTATCCATCTTATTCATGTGGATCAAAACTTATGTGATCTATAAACTGGGCTTTGATTTGCAGACCGACTCTCTATTACAGGAGCTGATTCTGCTGATCAATCCGCTTAGCTTCATACTCCCTCTATTTGGAATTGGCCTGCTTTTACAGGGCAGCAAGCAGCGCAGCTTTTTGCTGATTGCCAATTTGGTTCTGACTGCCATTTTGATCTCCAACACGATTTTTTACGGCTTTTATATCGATTTTATTACCATCCCGGTTTTGTTTCAGGCAAGCAACATGAGCGATATGGGCAGCAGTGTAAAAGAGCTGTTTAATCCTTTGTTCATCGCTCTGTTTGCGGATTTGACTTTTCTTCTGCTGCTCTCCTCCAGAAAAGAAAAGAGACCGGAGTCAAAAGCGAACCCTCGTACGGTCAAACGGTACTATGCCGCTTCCTGCGGGATTCTTATATGTACGCTGGGGCTTGCCGAAATTGAACAGCCGAAGCTCTTGGCCCATTCCTTCGATCGGGAAGTGCTCGTCAAAAGTATTGGTCTGTTTCAGTTTCACATCTACGATACCATTTCTCAGACTGTCAATATGAGTGCGAAGGCATTTGCCGATGAAGACAGCCTCTCTACAATCAAAAACTACACTGAGGCTGACTACAGCAAGCCCAATCAAAGCAAGTTCGGACTGGCAAAGGGACGGAATGTGATTTTTGTGACGCTTGAATCGACTCAAAGCTTTGTTCTGAATGAAAAGGTAAACGGAAAAGAAATTACCCCGTTCATGAATGACCTGATGAAGAAGAGCTATACCTTTGATCATTTTTATCAGCAAACAGAGCAAGGCAAAACGTCTGATTCGGAATTTATCGTCGCTAACTCTCTATACCCTTCCCTAAGCGGCGCCGTCTTTTTTACGAAAAGCGACCATCAATTTCATACGATGTACAAATCACTCAAGCAGCATGATTATTATTCAGCCGTCTTTCACGCCAATCATAAGACATTTTGGAACAGAGATGTGATGTATGAAACGTTTGGGATTGACCGCTTTTTTGATGTCGATGAATTCCATGTGACTCCTGAAACCTCAACAGGCTGGGGTTTAAAGGATAAGGAATTTCTGGAACAGTCAGCTCGTAAACTGAAAAGCCTGCCGCAGCCGTTCTACAGCAATTTCATCACATTGACGAACCATTTTCCGTTTGAAATTGACGAAAAGGATCAGCTGATTGATGAATATGATTCAAGCAGCGACCTGTTAAACCGCTATGTGACGACGGTTCGCTATGAGGATGAAGCACTGAAGCATTTTATCAAAAAGCTCAAGGAAGAAGGCTTATACGAAAACTCGATGATTGTCTTTATGGGAGATCATTACGGCATCTCAGAAGCCCATAATAAAGCCCTGGCAGAGTTTTTAGGAAAAAGTGACATTACGCCGTATGACACCGTCCAGCTTCAGCGGGTGCCGTTTATCATTCATATTCCTGGAATCACTGATCAAAATCCGGAAACAATCTCCGATGCCGGAGGGCAGGTTGACGTCAGGCCGACTCTGATGCACCTGCTCGGATTCAATACAAAAGGTGATATTCAGTTCGGCAATGATTTGCTGTCAAACGACCGAACGCCATTTGCCGTGCTGAGAAACGGCAGCTTTATCACGAACGACTATGTGTATACGAAAAACACATGCTACAGCCAAAAAACAGGAGAAGTGTTAGAAAACCAAGATGCGTGCACTCCCTATAAGGAAAAAGCAAATGAAGAGCTGTCTCTCTCTGATAAAATGTTAAACGGAGACCTTCTGCGTTTTTATGGTCAATAAAAAAATCCCTCTTAGAGGGATTTTTTTTCATGTTTCGTATATCACTTTGCCTGTCAGCTTCGTTTGATAGCCATTGAGATGAGATAGGTTGGCCTTATAGTCTTCCGATTTCAAGATGCTCTTTACAGCTTTAAGCAGCTGCTGGTGTTTTTTCAAAATGACAACGTCGTATTGCTCCTCGATGAGCGGGATAAAATCAACGCTTCCCATATGTGCCGCGTGCTGCGCCCCGATTCCCGCGTCTGCCTGTCCGCTTGAGACTTGGGAGGCAACAGCATAATGATCAGTCACAGTGTCACTGTACCCCTTGACATCTGAAGGCGTCACACCAAGCAGACCAAGCTGTTCGTCAAGCAGCACTCTTGCGCCCGATCCTTTTTCTCTGTTGATGATGCGGATGTCAGTTCGTTTCAGGTCATTCCAGCCTTGTATATTTTTTGGATTTCCTTTTTGAACGTATAGGCCGGCTTTGCGAAGAACAACATTCATCTGACAAAACGGTTCGCCTGACAGAATGCGTTTGACATAAGGCGTGTTATATTGAGCGGTTTCCGCATCGTACAGATGCAGGCTGACAATGTCGCATTTGCCTTGGTACATGTCAATCAGGCTGTTTAAGCTGCCTTTGTATTGGCGGAGCGGCGTCTCTTGAATGGCATTTTCCAAATGCTTGCTGAGCAGATCCATCGATATATCCTGTCCGCTGATAACGACATTCTGCCTGCCCTCCGGCATCGGCTCCTGTGCCTTTCTTGGCTCTTCGTGTGTAGACACCGGCTGAGACATCCTCATGTTTGCCTTATATTGCTTTAAATCTGCTTCATCGACACGCATCTGCCTTCCGACACGGTAAGCAGGGATCATGCCTTTTTTAATCAAATCATAAACGGTCAGCTTTGATACCTTCAGCAGACCAGCAACTTCTTCTATCGTATAGGAAGAGGTTTCATTCATTATCATCACTCTCCTATTTCATTATACCTTTTCGGAGAATGTATAAAAACCCACATAACCCAAACATAATCCGTTATAATTAGATATAACTAATCATAAGGGGTGCAATCATGTTTAAGAAGTATTCCATTCTGACCGCAGCATTAACTGTTTTTCTGCTTGCATCAGGCTGCTCTGCCAGCCAGTCATCAAGTGACAATGAGAAAGAAGTGACCTTAACTGTTTCAGCAGCTGCCAGTGCCCAGGATGCACTCGAGGAAATTCAAAAGAATTATGAGAAAACCCATCACAATATTACGATCCAAGATAACTTTGGCTCATCAGGCGCCTTACAAAAGCAAATTTCTCAAGGAGCTGGGGCTGATCTGTTCTTCTCAGCCGCTGAGGACAAATTCCAAAAGCTTGTAGATGATGGGGATATCGCTAAAAAAGACAGCACTGATGTAGTCGGAAATGAAATTGTGCTGGTCGTGCCAAAAGACGGAGATTCACCTGTCAAAAGCTTCGACAATCTGACTGATTCAGAAAAAATCGCTCTTGGAACCCCGGAATCCGTTCCGGCAGGAGCTTATGGAAAAGAATCACTGACAAAGCTGTCTTTATGGAACAAAATAAAAGATAAGATCGTTTACGGAAAAGACGTTCGCCAGGTTCTTTCATATGTAGAAACAGGCAATGTAGACGCAGGCGTCGTTTATAAAACGGACGCGCTGATCTCTAAGAAAGTCAAAATCGTCGACGAGGCAAAAGCTGACACACACAGCCCGATTGTTTATCCGTTAGGAATTGTAAAAGATACGAAACACCATAAGGAAGCGAAGGAATTTTACGATTATCTGCAAACAGATGAAGCGATGAAAGTGTTTGAGAAATATGGTTTTACTGCTGCATAACATCAGCACTTCAGAATTTTTGACGCCGGTTGCGCTTTCCTTTCAAGTGGCGGCGGTCGCTGGAATCGCGGTGATCATTCTCGGAACATTGGCGGGAGCGTGGATGGCGCGGGCATCATTTTTCGGAAAAACTGCACTCGAAACGATTTTTATGCTTCCTCTCGTTCTTCCGCCCACCGTTGTCGGTTTTATTTTGATTGTCATTTTTGGAAAGCACAGCTTCATCGGACAAGCGATCGAATGGATCTTTCACCAACCCGTCATTTTCACCTGGTGGGCCGCTGTGATTGCTTCTGCTATCGTAGCTTTTCCGCTTATGTATCAATCGGCCAAAACTGGATTTTCCGATATTGACCCTGATATAGAGGGAGCGGCAATGGTAGACGGCGCAAGCAGATGGAAGGTGTTTATCCATATCTCCATTCCGCTGGCATATCCATCATTGCTGACCGGAAGCATCCTCAGCCTGGCGCGGGCACTCGGTGAATTCGGCGCCACCTTGATGTTTGCCGGGAATATCCCGGGTGTTACCCAAACACTGCCGACGGCCATTTATGTGGCTTTGGATTCCGGCAACAACACACTTGCGTGGGCTTGGGTCATCTGTATCATCGTGATTTCCTTTCTAATGCTGTTTTTGATTCAACTGAAAAAAACACATGAAAAAACTCCCCGTACTTAGACGGGGAGTTTTTGATTAAAACAGAAGCTCATCGGGGTTTGGACCGACACGTTCATCTTGATTTAACGCATCAATTTTGTCCATGTCTTCTTGAGACAATTCAAAATCAAAAATATCAGCGTTTTCGATAATACGGTGTTCTTTAATGGATTTTGGAATCGTTACAACTTCATGCTGAAGATCCCAGCGCAAAATCACTTGTGCTACAGATTTATTATATTTTTCAGCGATCTGTGTGAGCACATCGTTATCAAGCAGCTGCCCCTGCATAAGCGGAGACCATGCTTCCAGCTGGATGCCTTGCTTTTTGCAGTAGTCTCTTAATTCTTTCTGCGTCAAACGAGGGTGAAATTCAACTTGGTTCACCATCGGTTTGATTTCAGCATCTTTCAAAAGCTCTTCTAAATGATGAACTTGGAAGTTGCTGACGCCGATCGCGCGGATTTTGCCGTCTTTATACAGCTTTTCAAGCGCGCGCCATGTATCTTTATATTTATCCTTGCCAGGCCAGTGGATTAAATATAAGTCTAAATAATCAAGCTGAAGTCTTTCCAGGCTTTTTTCAAAGGCAGCAAGCGTTGTGTCATAGCCCTGATCTTCATTCCATACCTTTGACGTAATGAAGAGCTCTTCTCTTGCAACACCGGATTCTTTGATGCCGATGCCTACACCTTCTTCATTTTTATAGACAGCCGCTGTATCAATGCTGCGGTAGCCATTTTTAATCGCAGCTTTAACAGATTCAGTCGCTTCACTGCCGTTTTCTACTTTAAAAACACCAAGACCGAACCAAGGCATTTCAACTCCGTTATGTAGCTTTACAGTATCTTTTAAACTTGTTGCCACTTGAACATCCACCCTTTCATTGAAATGTAAGCGCCTATATTATCTCACATTCCTCTCAGCAGATACCAATAATACGCTTAAGAGCCTCTTATTGCTTCTTTTTTCATAAGGATGAATTTCATCTCATAGTAAATAATGAGCATTAGCGCTAATTTTTTCCTATTTTATCAATTATAAGATTAGTTAGACAGCGAGCAGGGTAAGCGAATACTGTAGCCCACAAAAACATAGAGGAGGAAACAAATTGAAACGTATTCGTATCCCAATGACTATTGCTCTTGGCGCCGCTTTGACAATTGCCCCTTTTTCCCTTGCCTCTGCTGAGGAAAATCCCGCACCGAAGATCTCACAGAAAACAACCGCCGGAACTGCTGCCGCAGAAGTCGGTTTAAACGTTAACCTTGATTTGCTTGGAATTGCCAACCAAATTTCAGATGCCATTAAATCAGCCCAGAACCGCGATGGTTTTGTGAAAAATCTCATGGAATCTTCCTTCTACGCTTCCGGCCAAAAATATAACGTCATGGTTTTTAACTTAAGCCAGGAATATGAAGATCATTTAAATGGTGTGCAGTTTTACGGCTCGGCCGTATATGACGGCATTACGTACGGCATTTGGGTATTTGAAGACGGAAGCTTCACAAACAAAGGAGACGGCGGCTGGATCAACTGGGCCTTCAGAGGCTGGTTCGACCGGCATGACAACACTGTCGAATTCCATCGCCCCTAACCTATAGAAAAAAGCTGGCATCCGATGCCAGCTTTTTTTCTTGAAGTTATTCGCCGCCTTCTAGCATTGCGGCTTCCACATCATTAATATATTGGCGAAGCTCATGAGAGATGTCCCGGGAAATTTCCCGCTCCTCAAAGAGTGTCTGAATCTCATTTCTGATCGCCTGCACAGCCTTCAGCTTCACTTCCAGCTTCTGATTTTCGAAATGGGCGCTCGATTTATGTTCGTGATGGCTGTGCTTCAATCTGAAAATTAATTGTTTATAAAACGAGATGACAGATAAAAATACTTCCTTATGTTCTTCCGGTATATGCTTTTCCAAATGTTCAAGCGCGGCTTTAGCCGTTTTAACTCTAGTTGCTCTCATTAATCCCTCTTCGTTTAAAATCGACATCTCCGGCTTTTTATGCTCTCCGAAGAAAATCCAATGCATCAGCCGTTTCAGCCTTGTCTTTGATAAACCGACTTTAAACGGGTTGGCATACAAAATTTCTAATTCATTAAACCGTTCCTGCAGAGCGTTTGCCGTTTCTTCCGGGATGTCTCCCCGCTCCAGCAGTTTCATCAGTTCTTCTTGCTCGGCTTTAATCCCTTGAGCGCGGATTTTCCGTTCATACTTTTTTATGCGGGTTGACGTTGTGTATTGCTGAAAACGAAGGTTTTTCATTTTCTCATTGTATTCAGCAATGACCGCAAGAGACGCCGTTTTGTTTGTATCATTCATGCCTTCTTTAATCGTTTTGAGAGCCGTTTTAATCAGCTTGCGTCTCGCCGTCAGCAGCTTCTTATTTTTTTCTTCGTCATCTTCTTCTTTTTCAGTCAGAAGCGGAAGCACAACGGTGGCGATGACAAGCGTACATAAAATGACGCCTGCGGCTAAAAAGAGAATCAGATTTCTTTGCGGAAACGGTGTGCCGTCTTCCAAGAAATATGGGATGGAGAATGAACCTGCAAGCGTAACTGCTCCCCGCACACCTGAAATGGAAATCAACAGTGTAGAACGAAGTCCCGGCTTATAAATGGTTTGATCTTTATTAAAGAACCACTTGCCGTTCCAGAAAAACAGCACCCACAGAAATCTGAGGAGCATTAACGTAAATGTAATGACCAGAATATAGCCGATCACTTTCATGTTGCTGATCGCTGTATCATTAAAAATGACGGAAATGACATCCGGAATCTGTGTGCCAAGGATGACAAAGACAAGACCGTTCAAAATAAATAAAATAATATTCCACGTACTTGATGAGACGATTTGCAGCTTGACCATCGTCGATTCGAGACGATCCTGTTCAACCGCATGCGTAATACCGCCTGCCACAACTGCTAAAATGCCGGAAACACCGATTTCCTCCGCTGCCAAATAAATCACAAACGGCGTCAGAATTTGAATCAGCATGTGCATCGTGACATCCTGCATGCCAAGGCGGCGCAGGAATAGACGAAAGCGGATAATCAAGAACGAAATCACAACCCCGCACAAAAGGCCGCCAACAGAAATAAACACAAAGCTGACAGCTGCTTGGGCCAATGAAAATGCCCCGGTAACCGCTGCGGCAATCGCAAACTTAAAGGCAACCAGACCTGATGCATCATTCATCAGTCCTTCCCCTTCAAGCAGGCGCAGAATTCCTTTGGGCATCTTCACTCTTCCTGATAATGCGCTGACAGCGACAACATCAGTCGGTGAAAGAATGGCTGCCAGTCCAAAGGCCGCTGCCAGCGGAATATCAGGAATCATCCAGTGGATCGTGTATCCTCCTACAATCACAGTGGCAAATACAAGGCCAAGTGCAAGCAATAAAATGGGGGCTCTTAAATTCCAAAGCTCCGCCCGAGGCGTCCTCTTTCCATCATTAAATAGAAGAGGCGCAATAAACAAAACGAAAAACAATTCCGTGTTTAATTCAAAATGAAGCCCCTGTGGAAATGAGGCGGCAATAATCCCAAGCGCCACCTGAATCAGAGGCACTGGAATAAACGGGATAAACCGATTGACAATGTTAGAAATCGCAATAATAGCCAGTAAAACAAGGACGACTAAAAATATGTCCAAATGCATAACCTCCTTAATCTGTTGCGTATCTGCATGATGAGTTAATCAATATTTGTCCGAAGAGGCTTAGGCTTGCAAAAGATAAAAGATGGCCTTACATCCCATACTGGATTCCGCAGGAGTCTCCTCCACACTAGTCTTCTTTTATAGTACCCTTTTTAGGGTATTTTTTCTCATGATATGCTCATGGTGAACTTTTTTGCCGTAAAGCAAAATGAAAAAGAGACAGGGCAATCCTCCCTGTCTCTCGTATCTATAATCAATCATGAAAATTCGTGCCGTCAGTTGTCGCTTTAATGATACCGGCGCGAATGACGAAATCACCGAAGTGCTCGCCTTCCTCGCGTTCTTTCGCATAGCGGGAAAGCAGGACGCGCAGCTCGCTCAAAATGTCTTCTTCTCCGATATTTTCGCGGTACATTTTGCTTAAGCGGCTGCCGTCAAACGCAGCGCCTAGATACATATTATATTTGCCAGGCGCCTTTCCGATAAATCCAATCTCTCCGAGCGCATGGCGGGCGCAGCCGTTCGGGCAGCCTGTCATGCGAATGGTAATTTCCTCATCACGAAGACCGTTTTCGTCAATAATCTCTTCTACTTTATCTAAAAGGGACGGCAAGTAACGTTCTGCTTCAGCCATTGCCAATCCGCAGGTCGGAAGTGCGACACATGCCATAGAGCTGCGACGGAGCGCTGAATGATGCTTCCCGTCAGTTAAACCGTATTGGTCGATTAACGCGTTGATTTCGTCCTTTTTCTCGCTTGAAACGTTACCGATAATCAAGTTCTGATTGGCTGTCAGACGAAAATCACCTGTATGAACTTTAGCAATTTCACGCAAGCCTGTCATCAGCTTATAATCCTCGTAATCCGTCACGCGGCCGCCTTCGACAAACAGCGTAAAATGCCATTTATCCTCAATGCCTTCTACCCAGCCGTAGCGGTCGCCGTTATGGTCAAAATGGTACGGCTTCGCTTCTTCCAGGCTCCAGCCGAGACGATTTTCCAATTCCTCTTTCACTGTTTCCAAACCGAGGCGGTCAACTGTGTATTTGAAACGGGCATTTTTACGGACGGAACGGTTTCCATAGTCTCGCTGAATCGTAATTGTTTTTTCAGCAACGTCATACATTTGTTCAGGGCGGCAGAATCCAATTACCTTGGCTAATTGCGGATATGTCGCTTTGTCGCCGTGCGTCATTCCCATACCGCCGCCGATTGCCACGTTAAATCCGATAAGCTTGCCATCTTCCACAATTGCAATGAATCCGAGATCCTGAGAAAAGACATCAATATCGTTTGACGGCGGAACCGCAATACCGATTTTGAATTTCCGCGGCAGGTAAAGCGGCCCGTACATTGGCTCGACTTCTTCTGCGTCAGGTGTGCCGGCCACTCTTTCTTCATCAAGCCAAATTTCATGATACGCTCTCGTCCGAGGGAGAAGATCATCACTTAATGTTTTGGACCATTCGTATACTTCAGAATGGATTTCAGACTGGTAAGGATTCGATGTGCACATGACATTCCTGTTTACATCTCCGCAAGCTGCGATTGTATCCAGAAGAGCCGAGTGGATCGTCTGAATGGTTTTTTTCATGTTCCATTTTAAAATCCCATGCATTTGGAACGTCTCACGAGTCGTCAGCTTTAGAGTGCCGTTACCGTATTTCTGTGAAAGATCATCCATCACGAGCCATTGCTCAGGCGTTGATACGCCGCCCGGCATACGGACACGCAGCATGAACTGATAAGCCGGTTCAAGCTTTTGCTTTTGGCGTTCATTGCGGAGGTCCCGGTCATCCTGCAAATAACTGCCGTGGTGTTTCATCAGGCGGTTATCATCATCCGGAATTCCCGCACTGATCCGATCCAGCATCACTTCTTTCAGTGTGCCGCGCAAATAATCGCTTTTTTCTTTAATGCGCTCGACGTCACTTGGAGAGCCGTCCGGTGCTTTTAAGATTTTGGTCACCATGTTGAAAAACTCCTTTCAGGTCAAATCAGTATACATCACGCTGATAACGTTTTTGCTGCTGCATATCGGCAAGATAAACTTCCGCTTCTTCACGGGTCATATTGCCTTCTTTTTCTATAATTTCTAAAAGGGTGTTATGGACATCGTGTGCCATGTACTTTTCATCTCCGCAAATGTAAACAGCCGCTCCTTCTTGAAGCCATTCAAACAGTTCTGCACTCTGTTCAAGCATGCGGTGCTGCACATACACTTTTTCTTCCGTATCGCGTGAAAACGCAACGTCCATTTTTGTAAGCACGCCGTCTTTCAGCCAATTCTGCCACTCTGTCTGATAAAGGAAATCTGTAACAAAATGCTGATCACCGAAGAACATCCATGCTTTTCCTTCAGCTCCCGTCTCCTCTCGTTCCTGCATAAAGGAACGGAACGGCGCAACGCCTGTCCCAGGGCCGACCATGATAATTGGTGTTTCAGGATCCTTCGGAAGCTTGAAGTTCTGATTATGCTGGACATAAACCGGCAGTGTGTCTCCCGGCTGCAGACGCTCAGCGCATAAAATCGAGCAGACGCCTTTTCGTTCGCGGCCATGCGCGTCGTACCGGACTGCACCAATCGTTAAATGCACTTCATCCGGGTTTGCGGATAAGCTGCTCGCAATTGAATAGAGGCGGGCCGGCATTTTTCGAAGAATGGATACAAATTCTTGCGCCGTTACACTGAACGGGCCATAATCCCGGATCAAATCAAGCAAATCGCGCCCTTCCATATATGCTTTCACTTTCCCCTCATTTCCCGGTGCTAAAAGCTCTCTAAGCTCCTCGCTTCCCGTCAAATGAGCAGCCTGTTCAAGAAGCGGCTTTGTGAGAACAGTAATTTCATAATGGGAAATCAGCGCTTCTTTCAGCGGACGGACATCGCCTTGCTTATTCAGCGTCACAATCTCTTCGGGATCCCAATTCATTTCCTGAAGCAGCGCATCGACAAGCTCCGGATCATTTTCCGGATAGACGCCGAGGCTGTCACCAGGTTCATACGTAAGGCCTGATCCTTCAAGAGACAATTCCACATGGCGTGTTTCTTTATTTGATCCGCGGCCGTTTAAATTTAAATTTTCTAACACTTCCGCCCGAAACGGATTTGTTCTTGAATACGCAGATTCACCAGTTTGAGGCGCTGCTGCCGGCGCAGGCGCGGCGCTTCCGCCCTCGGCTTCACTTAAGCCCTCAAATACACTTTCCAGCCATTCAGCAGCCGGCTCATCATAGTCCAAATCACAATCAACGCGCGGAGAGATTCGTTTCCCGCCAAGCTCTTCCAAGCGCTGATCAAATTCTTTTCCTGTCTGACAGAAGAATTCGTATGAACTGTCACCAAGCGCCAAAACAGAAAAGCGAAGATCCTCAAGCTTAGGCGCCCGTCTTCCGTGCAAAAATTCGTGAAACGACAGTGCGTTATCAGGCGGCTCGCCTTCGCCATGCGTACTGACGACAATCAGAAGATTGTTAATTTTCTTGAGCTGGTTCGGCTTAAAATCACTCATCGATGAAACGGTAACTTGAAAGCCTCGCTCCTCAAGCTGCTTGCCGGCGTTCTCTGCAAGCCCTTGTGCGTTTCCCGTCTGTGAACCGTAAAGAACGGTGACTTCTTTTGAAATGGCCGGTGCCGTAACACCCGCAGACTCAGCAGCCGGCGCCCCCGTTGTTTCCAGTACGGAAACAGATTGCGCTGATAAATAGCCGCTCAGCCAAATTTTCTGAGATTCTGTCAAGGTTGGCAGAAGGCGGTTAAGGAGCTCTGCCTGCTCCTGATTAAACGGACTGTTCATGACCTGAAGTTGCAACGTATCCACCTCACAAAATTGTATAAACTGATCGAAATAGTATCTAATTGAACTTTACCGGAAGACACATCGCAAGTAAAATATATTTACATGATGATAACGATTAAGATTATTAATGATAAAACCCTTTGTCTCATTGAAATGAAGAAAAAAAGAGAAGGTATCCCTTCTCTTTCAATCAACACTCTTATATAAATGAGGGGGCACAGCACTCACAAACGGACTTGGCTCACCGATAGAAGAAACAGTCAGCCCGTGCATGGCCCGGGTGCAGGCAGTGTACAGCAGCCTGCGGTCGTGCTCTGTTCTATATTGCTCTTCTGAGGCATCATAGACAAGTACTGCGTCAAACTCAATTCCCTTCGCTAAATAAACCGGAATAACACAGACTCCCTTTTGAAACGTTTGGTTTTCTTTATGGATCAGCCGAATATCGATATATTCGCTCATTTGAGCGTGTGCCTGTCTTGACTGCTGCGCCGTTTTGCAAATAACGGCAATGGTTTTATGCCCTTTCTTTCTAAGGCGCCCAATTTCTTTCGTAAGCTTTTGGCAAAGATCCTCGTGACCCTCGCTTTTTAACACGCAGGGCATTTCCCCATCTCTGTTAAAAGGCTCGATATCCGCCCCGTCCTGAAGCAGCGCCTTTGTCAATTCCACAATTTGTCTCGTTGATCTGTACGTTCTTTTTAAACGGACACATTCAGCCTGCTCATCTTCAAAGCCGGCATCCATACGCGCTGCACCGTTTATTGCATGGGCATAAATAGACTGATTGATGTCACCGAGCACTGTCATGCTGGCAGACGGGAAAATACTCCTTATATACGCCATCTGGAATGGAGAATAATCTTGAGCTTCATCGATAAATAGATGTTTGATCTGCGTGTTTTTCTTTCTGCCTTCTAGCAAATCCTGCAAATATAGAAATGGAGACGCGTCCTCATAGAGCAGTTTATTTTCTCCAAATGCCGATCTTGTCAGCTCCCCTATTGCCTCAGTTTCCTCTGTTTGAGCTTTGCTTCCCCAGTCAGAAAACAATTGCAGATACAGCTGTTTGACATCAAGAAACGCCAGCTGTCTGACTGCCTGTTTAATTGGGCTGAAAGCCTTTTTTACAATCATGGCGGCAAGCAGCTGCTGTTCTCTTTGATGATCGTTAAATGTACTCTCACTAAACCGTTTTCTTGCCTGCAGCTTTTTGTACACTTCCAAATATTCCTCTTTGTCGAGAAGCTCGGCTTCCTGTACGACCCAATCCTTTCGCCGTTCCTTTTTCTCCAGCTTGTTAAGCTCACTCAGCAGCCAATTTGCTGTTTGTTCCATTCGGTTCGGAATGGACTGGCTTTGATCGAGCGAGTAAAAATATGCTTGGACCTGTTCCTTTGTGATCAGTTTTTGCTCGCGGAAAACGATATTTTTAAAGATCATTCCTTCAGAAGACAGCCTGCTGACGTATTCATCAATAAATTGCTGAAAAGATAAACCTGCCTTCCACGTGATTCCGGCAAGCCTTGATTGAAAACGGCCATCTTTTGTTTTGGTCAGGCAATATTCCAGCTGATCAAAGGGGCTTTCACATTGAAACTTGCGGCCAAGCCGATGCTCGATATATTCCTGAAACGTCGCCTGCTCCATATTTTTTTCGCCTAATTCAGGCAAAACAGAGGAGACATAGCTGTTAAACAAAAAGTTGGGGGAAAATAAAACGATTTGTCCGGCATCAATGACACCGCGGTGCCTGTATAACAAATAAGCGACACGCTGGAGCGCCGCTGACGTTTTTCCGCTGCCTGCCGCACCCTGCACAATCAGAAATTTGCTTTTTTCATTTCGGATAATCTGATTTTGTTCTTTTTGGATCGTGGACACAATGTTTTTCATTTGTGTATCAGAGTGGTGGCTCAACACCTCTTGGAGCATCTCATCTCCGATCGTCATATCTGTATTAAACATCGCTTTGAGAGCACCGTTTTTAATGATAAACTGGCGCTTCAGCACCATTTCCCCTTCTATCGTTTCACCGGGTACCTCGTATTCAGCTTTTCCTGGGGAATAATTATAGTAAAGGCTTGATATCGGCGCTCTCCAATCATAAATCAGAAAGTGTTCCTCCTGCTCATCCATACAGGATGCTAAACCGATATAGATCTGCTCTGCCTGTTTGTCGCCGTTTTCAATAAAATCAATCCGGCCGAAATAAGGCGTTGCTTTTAATTGATGAATTCGCTTGAGCTGCTGATCCACATGCCGATGATTCCGTTCCCGATCAGACAGCAGCTCTGCTTGCTGCTTAATGCTAGCCATCGTTTCAACAGCTTCATGAGCGTCATCAAAGTTAACCGTGACATCTTCCCAGAAGTTTTTTCGTAATCCGATAATATCATGCTTTAACCCGCCCGCAGACGTTTCGAGAAGCCGCTCTTTATTCTCGAGCTCCTGCAGTACATCATCTATTCTTGACTGCTCTTCTTTCCATTCCTTATCATGCTGATTCATGAACGGCACCTCCAGAAAATAGTTGACAAACGAAGAAGAAATAAGGTAAAATAGAATTGGATATATATTTAATATATGATAAAAATAGGCAAATACAATTTATAATAGCACATTCACCCAACATCGTTCAAGGTTTGGGTTATTTATATGCATTAAAAAACCGATTTCAACTCGAGATCGGTTTTTTATTTTAAGATTTCACATTGATCACTGTTGGACGTGCTTTTCTTAGGTTGCGAATCTTCTCTTTCATCAGTATCGATTCCTTATTCCATTCAATCTTCGATAGGATATATCTTTTTCATTTTAAAAACATACAGAGCTTTATCGTGTTTGTCCGTTCATCTAACATGAAGAATGACTAAACTGGCTGTTATTGTCATCTTCCATAAAGCAACTACATCCTTGCTATCGTACCTATAGTCGCAGTAAAATAGTCATTTTCCATCCAATTTCGACACATTTCAACAAATTGAAGTTTTTTAATTTGGGAGAATAGGACGATGTTACATTATTTCTCTCGGTTTATGATATGAACATGAAGAAAGAACCAGAATAAGTTAGGAGGAAATACTCAGTGAAGAAAAAGCTATCTATGATGTTGCTGGCATTCGTCGTAGCCGTAACAAGTTTTACGGCGATTGACCTAGTAAACAACAAAGCGGAAGCTAAAGATTGGGTTAAAAAAGGGCAAATATGGAGTACTCATTACCATTCGGGCTCGTTTAAAAACTATACTTACTCGCCAACTTTTCATATTTATTATCCAGGGCAAGGAACTTGGGCCAACATTAAGGCAAACGGATCAGGCAGCGGGAAAATTACAGCAACTCTGCAACAAAAGACAAATAAAGGCTGGAAAAATGTTAAAACTTTTTATGCAACGAAAAAAGGCTCTACAAATTTAAGTTACAAACAAGCTTCTAAAAGCTACAAAACAACATACAGATTCAAATTCACTAACACAGGAACTAAAAAAACCATCAGCTATACCTTTTGGGCTACCTATTAATTTTCAAACAGCTTTGCTCTGTGCGGTCAGCATTCGAAAGGACTTTTTATTTGATCCCAGCAGGCTACCATAAAAGAAACCTCTCCATGACGGAGAGGTTTCTTTTATTTTACTGACTATCTAAGCGATAATAACGGTTTGGCAGCTTCCAATTGAACATATACGAACAAACGCGGCATACGACGAGCACAAAAAACAGCGCGTATAAACCGATCGAGTTTCCGGTCCAGCCCAAGCCGACGATTAAACCGCCGAGCGCCGCCCATACCGCATAGATTTCCGCTTTCAGCACGAGCGGCTTGCGCCCGGCAAGCAGGTCCCGAATGATTCCTCCGCCGCTTCCCGTCAGCACCGCAGTCACGATAACGGCACTAAGCGGATGCCCCATTTTAACGGCATACAGGGCGCCCTGAATAGCGAAGGCTGCAAGACCAATCGCATCCGATAAATTTCCCCATTTGTTCCAATGCTTCAGCAGCAGCTTTGGAAACAAGAAAACGATCGTGATCGATACCAGAGCGATTTGAAAGTACGCACCCTGCTCCCACAATGCTGACACCGGAACGCCGATCAGCAAATTGCGGATCGCTCCTCCTCCAAAAGCTGTGACAATTCCTAATATATAAACACCTAAAATATCATATTCTTCTTCCATCGCAACAATTGCGCCGCTAACCGCAAACGCAATGATGCCGATCACACTGAGCAGCTCCCAAGCCATTCTGATGACTCCCTTTATATTTGTTAAATTTTCTGACGACCTCTAGATTTTATAACCGCTTCAGGTGAAAATCAATAACATTTTTATGATAAAAAAAGATAAATTTAGAGGGAAAACAGCAAACACCGATCAGCATGGGTTTACCTCTGGCAGCTCCTATCATTTGTACAAGTTAAAAAAGCGCCCTGCATTCGCGGGCGCTTTTTTCTTATTCAGGTTTTTCGCCTTTGAGGAGGCACATAAAAATGATGATCAAAATAAAAGCAATCAAGGCCAGAAACGGAATGGTTACAAAACCGAACCAGTTAATATATTGACCCGAGCAAGGCACACCGCTTATACATGGCTTGATGCCGCTAAAGCCCGGCACTTTTTGCTCCAGATAGTGCATAATCGAAATAAAGGCGCCGATAATCGCCATCGGCAGCACATATTTTTTCACGCGTGTGTCACCCTGAAAGGTGGCGATTCCTAAAATCAGAACGAGCGGATACATGAGAATACGCTGGTACCAGCACAGTTCACACGGGATGAACTTTCTGATTTCACTGAAATACAGGCTGCCCAGCATGGCAATTAGAGCGACAACCCAGGAAGTATATAAAAAAACCATTCTATTTTTCATGCGCTTACTTCCCTTTCAGCTCTTTTTCTATCGTTTCTTTAATTTCTTCATAATCCGAAAAATCACTGATCACTTTATCATTAACGTAAATTGTAGGCGTTGCTTTTATGTTCATTTTATTATTAAGAGCTGAATCCTTTTCCACTGCAGAAGCAAACGTTTCCTTATCAAGATTGTCCTTCAGCGTATCAGGGTTTACCTTTGTCGTGCTTTTTGCAATATCACCGAGAACCGCTGGCGTTACCCATTCCTGCTCTGTGTCCGGCTGCTTATCAAACAGCTTCTCATGAAATGCCCAGAAAGAATCAGGATCTTCTTTCCATACTTCCTCTGAGGCAAGAGCTGCTAACGTTGAGCCTTTTCCATGGAACATGACGTTCACGAAAGAAAATTTCACATCGCCCTTGTCAATAAAGTCTTTTTGGATTTTGGGGAAGATGTCGCTGTTAAACATCTTGCAAGACGGACATTTGTAATCTCCGAATTCCACTACTGTTACCGGTGCATCATCCTCGCCAAGCACAGGCTGGCCTTTGATAGACGGCTGTCCTGACACTGCTTCGTTGCCTTGCTCTGTTTTGTTATTAATGATGACAATTGCTGCTAATAAGACAACAACGACAACCGTAAGGATGACCGCGAATTTCGCAGAAGACTGCTGTTTCTTTTTCACTCCGACACCTCATCGTTTTAAAATTAAAAAAGAAGCGGATCTCCATTGACCCACTTCTTTATTTTAACAAGACAACCGTCTATAAGAAAAGCCCGAAATAGTGAATTCTGTCCGACAATTATCTCATTTTGAGGCGCATCACACGCATGGCGTTTGCAACAGCAAGAAGCGTAACACCGACATCTGAGAAAACCGCCTCCCACATGGTCGCAAATCCAAACGCTCCGAGTAAGAGAAAAATAGCCTTAACACCTAGGGCAAAGCCGATGTTTTGCCACACGATTCGCCGAGTCCGTTTGGCAATCCGAATCGCTTCCGCTATTTTCGACGGCTGATCTGTCATCAGCACAACATCCGCGGCTTCTACAGCTGCATCTGATCCGAGTCCGCCCATCGCCGCTCCGATATCCGCGCGCGCAAGCACCGGCGTGTCATTAATTCCATCACCGACAAAAATGAGCTTTTCATTCGGGAGCAGCTTCAATTCCAGTGCTTCTACCCGCTCCACTTTATCCTCCGGCAGCAGCTCCGCATAAACCTCGTCGAGGCCGAGCTGTTTTCCGACTGTTTCTCCTGTCTGTTTTGAATCGCCCGTCAGCATGACTGTCTGTTTGATACCGAGTGATTTCAAATCTGCGATTGCTTGTTTTGCGTCTTCCTTTACTTCATCTGCTATGATGATCGCCCCGGCATAGCGCTGATCAATAGCCACGTGAACAATTGTACCGGCGTTTTCATCCGGGACGCTCTTAATCTGTTCTCTTTCCATCAGCTTCTTGTTCCCCGCAAGGATTTCTTTTCCGTTCACCTTAGCGAAAATACCGTGGCCGGATATTTCCTCATATGACTCGATTTTGTCAGGAGAAAGTAGCTTACCATAGGCTTTCCGGACAGATTCTGCAATCGGGTGCTGAGAGTGAAGCTCAGCGTATGCCGCGGCTTCGAGTAAAGTCTCCTTCGAAAGGCCTTCCGCAGGTTTGATCTCTGTCACTTCAAAGCTGCCTTTTGTCAGGGTGCCTGTTTTATCAAACACAGCGTACTTGACTTGATGTAAGGCTTCTAAATAATTGCTTCCTTTCACAAGCACCCCGGCCTTCGAAGCTGCGCCGATTCCGCCGAAGAAACCGAGCGGAATGGAGACAACAAGGGCGCATGGGCATGAAATGACTAAGAAAATAAGCGCGCGGTACACCCAATCAGAAAGTAAAGCGCCAGGAATAACCAGCGGCGGGACAAATGCCAGCAGAGCGGCGATGATGACGACAGCCGGTGTATAATACTTGGCAAACTTCGTGATAAAGTTTTCAGTCCGCGCTTTGCGGCTGCTCGCATTTTGAACCAAATCTAATATTTTGGATACCGCGGAATCCTTATAGCCTTTTGTTACTTCGATATGCAGAACGCCGTTTTGATTGATAAAGCCGGACATGACTTCTTGTCCTTCTGCCGCTTTTCTTGGAACAGATTCTCCTGTCAGCGCTGATGTATCAACCATCGCTGATCCCTGTACGACTTTTCCGTCCAGCGGTATGCTTTCTCCCGGGTTGACGACAATGATATCTCCTGTCTGCACGTCCTCCGGAGAAACGGTCTTGATGCCATCCCCTATTTTCATATTGGCGTAATCCGGCCTGATATCCATTAATGCACTGATCGATTTTCTTGAACGGCTGACCGCGGCTCCTTGAAACAGCTCACCGATTTGATAAAACAGCATTACAGCAACGCCTTCCGGGTATTGCTGAATCAAAAAAGCGCCGATTGTAGCAAGAGCCATTAAAAAATGTTCATCAAACACTTGTCCGCGGCTGATGTTTTTGACCGCTCGAACGACAATATCCCCCCCGATTATCAAGTAGGCGGCAAAGAATAATAAAAATTCCAGTATTGGGCCGGCATGAATCAAATATGCCGCTGCTCCGAGAATGACCGCTGCTGCCATTCTGATCAGCATATTGATCATTCTTTTTCGATAACCGTCATCTGCTGATTTCTTTTTATGTTTCGGACGAACGGTTACATGAGGATCAATTGATTTTACTTTTTTCTTGACCTTATTGGTGACCCATTGTTCTTCTTTGCCATCGGCTGAGACAGTCAGTGTGCTTGCTGCAAAGTTAACCGCGCATCCGTCAACGCCTTTGATGCCTTTGACGCCATTTTCAATTTTTTGTGCGCAGTTGCTGCAATCCAAACCGTCCAGAACATATTCCCGCTTCACTTGTTTCATTTGTCTCACCTTACCTTCCGATTTAGGATTCCCTCATCAAAGCAGATGAATGAGTGTGAGTATCAAAATTACATATATGAGCATATACTCATATAATAGTTACATCTATTATATGGTGTCTTCCAAGAAAGTGTCAATGTAAAATAAAAACCGGCAAAACACCGGTTTTTATTTTACTTTTTGCAGACGCAATGCATTCAGAACAACAGATACAGAGCTAAAAGCCATTGCCGCTCCCGCTATCCATGGCGCTAAAAATCCAAGGGCCGCGACTGGAATGCCGAGACTGTTATAGCCAAGTGCCCAGAATAAGTTTTGTTTAATGTTTTTCATGGTAAGTCTGCTCATACGGATGGCGTCCGCAATACTGTTCAGATCACCTCGAATGAGCGTGATGTCCGCTGTTTCCATCGCGATGTCAGTGCCTGTTCCAATTGCCATGCCGATATCCGCTGTGGCAAGCGCGGGTGCATCGTTGATTCCATCACCGACCATTGCTGTCTGGCGTCCTTCTTTTTGCAGACGGGAGATTTCCGCTGCCTTTTGCTCAGGAAGGACCTCAGCAATGACGCTGGCAATTCCAGCTTCCTTCGCAATCGCTTCTGCCGTTCTGCGATTGTCCCCGGTCATCATGATGACATCCAGCCCCATCTCTTTCAGGCGGGTGACTGCCTCCCGCGACGTGTCTTTTATCGTATCGGCAACCGCTATAAGTCCCGCTGCGGCACCATCAATGGACACGAGCATCACCGTTTTTCCTTCTCCTTCAAGCTCCTCCATCCGAGGAAGAAGAGCTTCATGCTCAATCCGTTCGCTCTCCATTAACCGTCTTGTGCCGACGAGTATCGTTTTGCCTCCGGCTTCGGCTGATATACCCGCGCCTACTTTTGCTTCAAAATGGGTCAGCTTTGGTATCTCCAGCCCTTTATCTTTCACACCGGCAACGATCGCTTCACCTAGCGGGTGTTCCGAGCCCGTCTCAGCAGCTGCTGCGAACCGGAGCAGCTCTGTTTCTTCAAAGGCATCAGATGGAAGGGCATCCGTCAGCTTCGGCTTTCCGTTTGTCACAGTTCCTGTTTTATCAAGAACAATGGTATCAAGGCGATGTGTTTTTTCTAAATGCTCTCCGCCTTTAAAAAGAATGCCAAATTCAGCCGCCCGTCCGGATCCTGCCATAATGCTTGTCGGGGTGGCAAGGCCCAGTGCACATGGACAGGCGATGACGAGAACCGCAATAAACTTGCTGATCGCTTCAGCAAAATCACCTGGAGACGCCCACAGATACCAAATAAGGAACGTGAGAACGGCGATCCCCAATACAATCGGCACAAAAATGCCGGAGATCTGGTCGGCGAGACGCTGAATCGGCGCTTTTGATCCCTGTGCTTCCTCCACAATTTTGATGATATGAGAAAGCGCTGTTTCTTTCCCAACGTTAACAGCCTTGATTTTCAGAAAACCGTTTGAGTTCACAGTCGCCCCTGTCACGCTGTCACCGGGAGATTTGTCAACGGGAAGACTTTCTCCTGTGATCATGGATTCATCTACAGCCGAGCGGCCTTCCAGCACCTCTCCATCGACAGGAATTCGTTCGCCTGGTTTGACATGAACAATATCACCAACAGCCACTTCATCTATCGGGATGATTTGCTCCTGTCCGTCCCTTACAACCGCCGCTGTTTTGGCTTGCAGCTTCATGAGCTTTTTAATCGCATCTGATGAGCGCCCTTTCGCCTTTGTTTCAAACAGCTTTCCTAACAAAATGAGCGTCAGCAAAATCGCGCTTGTTTCATAGTAAAGGCCGTCAGTATGCCCATGGGAACCGAGGCTTTGAATCGTAAGATAAAGACTGTAAGCATAAGCAGCCGTTGTTCCGAGTGCAACCAATACATCCATATTGGCGCTTTTATTTCTGAGCGCCTTATATGCGCCGACGTAAAACGGCCAGCCGATCAAAAACTGCACCGGGGTCGCAAGGGCAAATTGCATCCACGGATTGAGGAATAAATCCGGCACCCAAATGAACGAAGTAAATGTAAAATGGCTCACCATTGCCCACAGTAAAGGAAATGACAGAATAGCTGAAAAGATCAGTCTCGCTGTTTGCTGCCGTTCTTCTTTCTTTTTAGAAGCAGCGGCTTCGCTATCCTCATCGCCTTTCAGCTTAAGTTTATATCCGAGCTTATCAACGGCTTCTTTAAAATCGCTGACAGCCGCTTCTTTTGGGTTGTATTCAACTGTCACAGTTTCTAAAGCAAAGTTCACCGGAGCATTTGTAACGCCTTCTAATTTATTAAGCCGTTTTTCAATCCGACTGGCGCATGCCGCACAGGTCATGCCCTCAATATCAAACTCAGCTTTTTCCGTTACGACGTGATAGCCCAGTTTTTCTATTTTTTCTTGGATTTTTTCTGTTCCTGTTTCAGCAGGGTCATAGGTGACATTTGACGTTTCCGTCGCCAGATTCACATTGGCGTCTGTGACACCAGGCATCCGTTTCAAGCCTTTTTCAATTCTGGCGGCACACGCCGCACAAGTCATACCAGATACCTGCATCGCAATTTCCTTTTGCTCACTCAATACACTCACTCCTTTATATACACCCGGGGGGTATATAAAAATGAAAGAAATATCGCACCTTCATCAAGGTGCGATACCGTGAATCAGTTAGCTACATCATAGCCTTGGTCTTCTATCGCATCCGTAATGTCTTTGACTGACACTTTGCCGGCATCAAACGTAACATCAACTTTTCCTGCTTCAAGATGAACGCGAACAGCGCTAACGCCGTCCAGCTCTCCCACACTCGTTTCAACTGCTTTGACGCAGTGCTGACAAGACATGCCTTCAACTTGTAATGTTTTTTGTTCCATATCAATACCTCCTGTTTATTCGCTCTGTTTTCATCCTACCATACCCCCGTAGGGTATTACAATAATAAAACATGATTATTTCGCTAATTTTTTAAATACGTCTAATAGCTCGGAAATGGCTTGGTCCCCGTCTCCGCTTTTGATGGCGTCTGCTACGCAATGATGGGCGTGATCTTCAAGCAAGTGGAGAGCCACTTTTTGCATCGCCGCCTGAACAGCTGAAATCTGCACAAGAATGTCAACACAATATCGGTCGTTTTCCACCATATTTTGAATGCCTCTGACCTGGCCTTCAATCCGTTTCAATCGGTTTGTAATTTGATCCTTTTCTTTCGAGCTTTTATGGTTTAATGCTTTATGTTCATTATGCTTCTCCATGCGCACACCTCTGTTTCATATATTAATTCCCATTATACTGATTGTCCAAACCGTTGTCTAAGCTTGCGGCAGCAAAAAAATTCACCATGCAGGTTTTACCATTTGAAGAAAAGGGTATATACCTTTATCAAAGCACTTTTAAAAGGGGAGAAGAAAAGTGGATACGATACAGGTAGGGATATTAGGGTATGGACTGTCAGGCTCTGTCTTTCACGCGCCGCTGCTTGCCGTTCTGGATGAGTATCATATCAGTAAGGTGATGACGTCGCGAACGGAAGAGGTGAAGCGTGATTTCCCTGATGCCGAAGTAGTGCATGAGCTTGAGGAGATGACAAATGACCCGGCAATTGAGCTTGTCATCGTCACCACTCCGAGCGGCCTCCACTACGAGCACGCATTGGCATGCATTCAGGCGGGCAAACATGTCGTCATTGAAAAACCGATGACAGCCACTGCTGAAGAAGGGGAAAAATTAAAAAAAGCGGCCGACGAACGAGGCGTATCGTTAAGCGTATACCATAACAGACGATGGGATAATGACTTTTTAACAATTAAAAAACTGATTGATGACAGGTCTCTAGAAGATATCAATACATATCAGGTCTCCTATGACCGATACAAACCAGAGGTTCAAGCAAGATGGCGGGAAAAAGAAGGGGCTGCCACCGGTACGCTGTATGATCTCGGCTCCCATATCATAGACCAGGCACTGCATTTATTCGGAATGCCTAAAGCTGTAACCGCAAAAGTCATGGCTCAAAGAGAACATGCTGAAACCGTTGATTATTTTCATTTGACAATGGATTACGGTAAGCTTCAAGCCATTCTATACGGCGGATCAATCGCCGCGGCAAACGGCCCGCGTTATCAAATTCACGGACAGCATTCAAGTTTTATCAAATACGGGATCGACGGACAGGAAGATGCCCTCAGAGCCGGAAAAAAACCGGAGAATGACAGCTGGGGTGCGGATGATCCCGAATCATACGGTCAGCTGACAACTGTTCATGGCGAAAACAAAAAAACTAAAACCATTCCATCAGTTAACGGCTCTTACCTTACCTATTACCGCAAAATAGCGGACAGCATACGCAAAGGCACGCCGCTCCCTGTCACAGCTGAAGAGGGAATTGATGTCATCCGGATTATTGAAGCGGCTGTAAAAAGCAGTGAAGAGAAACGGACCATTTCGTTAGAACAATAAATAAAGCCTCCCTTTATACGGGGAGGCTTTTTTCATTAGAATGTTTTTCCTGCTTCTTTTGCGCGGGCAATTGCATCTTCTTTGATTTGCTGTGCTTTGTCAGGCTCTGCATTATGGCCCTCTACGAAAATGCCATCGAAGGATGGAACGCCGAAGAAGTTCATCATAATGCCGATGTAGCGGTGGCCCATTTCCATTTCAGCCGCAGGGCCTTCTGAATAATAGCCGCCGCGCGCTTGAATGTGAATCGCTTTTTTATCAGTTAACAAGCCGACTGGACCTTGTTCAGTGTATTTAAAAGACTTTCCTGCTACTGCAACTGAATCAAGGTATGCTTTCATCACTGGCGGGAATGAGAAGTTCCATAGTGGCGTGACGAACACATATTTATCAGCAGATGCAAATTGATCGCTAAGCTCTCCTAAACGGCCCACTTTCGCTTTTTCGTTTTCAGAAAGTTCATCGCCGGACTGGAGCTTGCCCCAGCCGCTGAATACATCAGCATCAATATGAGGAATGTTTTCTTTGTACAAGTCGATATGTACAACTTCATCATTTGGATTTGCTTCTTTGTATGATTCGATAAACGCTTTACCTGTTGCCATGCTGTAAGAAGTCGCTTCATCATGCGGGTGAGCAGTGATATACAATACTTTTGCCATTTTTACCAGCCCTTTCAATTTTAAAATTACACATCCGTTATTATCATTCAGACGCGTCATGATTATTCTTTATCTCTTAATCCTTATTATAGGTGTAATAAAAATTGCTTTCAAGTAAAATATCTCGAATTAAAGATTTTTTTAAACCCGTACGAACAGCTTACTTTTCATAAGCTGTTCGCAAACCTGTATACAATGTGTAGAGTTCCCCGCTGATTCGCGGATAATACGGAATACGCGGCACTTCTATCACAGCCGGCGGCATTTTCATCAATACTGATTGCTCAGCCTGTTCAAAAAACGCTCTCAAATGGTTTATTTCTTGTTCAGAAACCGGAGAGGGCGGGCGGTGATGGGCTTGGGCGGAGAGCAAATAATAACCCAAGTGCTGGACTCCAGAGATCGCCGGCCACAGCGTATCCGCTTTCGCTTTTGGAAAATCTCCTAGTGCTTTATCATATGCATCCCGCAGCCTGACTAAGCTCACTCTTAGCTGATGTCCGTCTATTTGCTGTCCTGCTAACAGCCTCTCCATAAACTGTCCTTCCAGCCGGATCACTTCCCTCATGTGTTCAGGCAGGCGTTTTGCTGAAAAACGTCTCCACAAAAGGATCGTTCCCAATAGCCCAATTGTGCTGCCGACAGCCACATCGGTCAGCCTCGCCGCTATAAAATAACCGGTCCCTAAGCCGCCATGCATGCTTTCTGTTATGACAAGCGCATTTGCGGTCAGAAAAGGAACCGCCAAAGCATAATTGCGGACAATCAGCATTTCAAGAAGAAATTGAAGCATTGTGATACATAAAGCGATATACACGCCGGCTGGCTTAAAGAACAGGATCGCCCCTGCCAGCATCACGCCAAGTACGGTTCCTGCCGAACGCTGAATAGCTCTATGCAGCGTAAAGACAACAGTCGTGCCCAGCATCACTGCCGCTGCCGAGAGCGGGATCCAATAAGAACGGTGAAAACCGAAGGCATTGGCAAACAAAGCAGCCGCAAACAGCACAATTCCATACTTTAATGCCCGAATCAAAACAGGTGACTTCCAGTCAAAGGCATTTCTCAGAAAATAATAGGAAGATGGCAGCCGGCTTGGCTCCGCATCCGATGGATCATCATTCCGTCCTGAAGCGATACTCAAAACCTCGTTGATTCCTTCATACAGCTTCCGGGTTGGCTCCGCTTCATCCTCCTTGATAGGAAACGCATCGGAAACACGAGCCTGTCCAAGCATATCGGCAGTTTGGCGAAGTGCCTTTGCGAGCGGAACTGTATCTGCGTTTGGTGTTTCAGCAGAAAAATGAATGATGGCGATAAAGAGATTATCAGCCTTTTCCAGCAAACGGATAAACCGTTCATCATGAGACGACTTTCTCCATCTGTTTCCTTTGCCGAGTACCGTTTGACGGGCTGTTCTCAGCATCAGCACGGTCTGATGCTGCGCGTTATGAAAATCAGGAGTTCCGACAGCAGAAAGGCAAGATGCTAGCTGGCGGTATGTGGTTTGCAGCACTTCATTTTCCGGTCCATGTCTGTTATTGATCCAGCCAATCAAGGCGATTCCCGTGGCGAAAAGCCCGCCGGCAAATGTCAGTCCCGCTCTGAGCGGAGCTTCTGAAGGATCTGCCGGCAAACCCGAACTCACCAAAAACGCAAGGACAAAAAACATGGGTGCTGGACCTTGAATCCCAAGTGCGCCAAAAATAAACATTGCAGCTGCCCCGATAAGCCCTAGAACAGCTGCCATGCTCCAAAAAGTCCCTGCCAACAGCGTCCCCAATCCAAACGAGACGGCGATCCCTAATGAAACAAACAGCAGCTTCAGGATACGTTTCGTATACGATTCCCCGCCTGCATATATAAAAACAAAACCGCCGATGCTTGCGGTTAGACCATAATCCGTGTGTCCCGACAATGCGCCGACAAACACAGGAAGTCCTGAAGCGATGCCTGAACCGATCGCCTTTTTCCATGGAAAAGGAGTTGCATGAATGCGAAAGGCATCCTTGACAACACTTGGCACTGTTCTACGATTTTGATCAGAAGACTTGTTCATATCACATAACCCTCTTCTACAACGAAATGATGTAGGTCTCTTCCCGTTTATTCGCCATAGTATGCCCAGAAACCGACTCATCTTCTCATTGGATATGCTCTCATCAAAAAAGACAGAGACCCATCTTCTCTGCCTTCATTACACAAGTTTTTTCGCAATGTCCTGCATTGGTTTGATCCAGTTGCTGTATGTCAGCTCAACCGCCTTTTTCCGGTCCTTCTCCTTATATGCTTGAATGATTTGCTTATGTTCTTCAATAGAATTCTGCGGAGACTTGAAAAAGAGGTACTCAAGCCGAAGAATATGCATATGAAGAACAGAGGTAAAATTGCTGATATATTCATTATCAGCCGCCTCAATAATTACATCATGAAACGCTTTATCAATGCCAAGCACTTCATAGATTTCGTTTTGATCAATTGCCGCTTTCATTTCGTAATTGATGGCTGTCAGCTGCTCTATATGAGACGATTGAATGTTTTCAATCGCCAATTCGGCAGCGGTGGACTGGAGAGACGCCATCGGCGGATAGACTTTGAAGACATCGTTTTTTTCAATCTGTGAAATTCGTGTTTCTTTTCCCGGCGACATTTCAACAAACCCCTGCATCTCTAATAATTGCAAGGCTTCTCTGACCGGTGTTCTGCTGACGCCAAGCGCTTTGGCTAATGCGTCATCATTCAATTTTTCTCCGGGCATGAGCACTCCTTCCACGATCCACTTTTGAATTTGCTCAAACGCAAGCTTTTTGGCAGTCTGGCGTTTCGGCTTCGGGGCATTTGACGGTATCGGCATAAAGCATCACCTCTGAATATTGTTTTTTAATGCTGCCGTTTTGCCGGCACTTTTCTTCTGTGAAAGGACAAAAATCATGACTAAAATGCATGCCGCTCCTGCCGCCTGAAACAACCCAAAGGACACGCCAAGCCAAAGAATAGAAGACGCGACTGCGGCAACCGGCTCTGTGCATCCCAGCATGCTCGCCTCTTGGGGAAATAAATATTTCAAGCTCTCTAGATACATGCAGAATCCCAATAACGTTCCGAAAATGACAATAAAAGCGACCGATACAATTCCAGAAACCGTCCAGCCTTCTGCCTGGACAGCCCAAGGCGGATGAATAAAGCTCATGCCGACGCCCCCGACCAGCATCCCCCAGCCTATGACGATAGCCGACCCCCATGTTTTCAAAAGAGAACTGGAATACAGCGTATAGAAGGCAAGCGCGCCAGCAGACAGAATCCCCCACACAACAGACAAAGGAGAAACTGTTAAATTGCTGATGTTTCCATTCGTCAGCAGCAAAAAAGTGCCTCCTAAAGCCAACAAAAGCCCCAAAAAATCGAAAAACTGAAATGAATTCTTTCGGGTTAGAAGCAAATACAGCATAATCAGAACAGGCGCTAAGTATTGGAGCAGCGTGGCCACCGCTGCGTTCCCGTTGCCGATTGAAGCTAAAAATGTATACTGAACACCCAGCATGCCGGCAATCCCGAAAACAATAAGCTGGACAGCCGCTTTTTTATCTTTCCATATGCCCCAAACTGCCCTCCTGTTTTTACCGGCGGATACTATAATCAGCACCAACAGGCCTGATAACAGTAAACGCACCGTTACAAGCCACTCCACCGATACATCACTCGTTTCAAATAAATGCTGGGCAACCGTACCCGATAATCCCCAAAAAGCGGCTCCGACAATCACCATAAAAAAGCCGTACAACCGTTGTTTCTGAGTCGCCAACGTATATCCTCCTGACATGTAATATGCAATATATTACATATTGTATCGTTAAATTTTCTGAAAACAAGGTGTTTTCGAAAAATAAAAGCAGTGCTACTCGCACTGCTTAGATAAAAGTCTTTGAATAAAAAATAAAGGATAAATCAACAGGTATCCATTAAACAGCCACCATGCAAGATCAAAATCCCCGCTAAATGTCCAAAATGATAAAGCCTGAAGGCCTGAACAGAAGGTCAGCACAAGAGAAATCAGCGCCATTTGCCTCCATATTGCTCTTTTGACGCGCTGCAAATACAAGCTGTACAAACCAGTCATGGAGATTAAAATATCTAAGGGAAAAAAGGACCAATTCCAAGCGATCATAAACGGATCTTGATAATGTTTAAAGGCCCAGCTTTCCGGCATTAATGAAAAGCCGGCAGACAGCCAGTACAATATAAAACCGATATCAGTCACGAGAAAGAACAGTTTCATCACTCGCATGTTACTGCTCACTTTTATGTACCGTTTGAGGCTCCGCACCTTGATCGATCAGGTTTAAAGACACTACACCGGCAATAATCAGCCCGATTGAAATCAGTTTCATGACACTTATATTCTCTTGAAAATACAAAAACCCGACAACTGTGATCAGGACAATACCCATCCCCGACCAGACAGCGTAAGCAACAGATACATCGATTGATTTGAGCGTAAGCGTCAGAAAGAAAAGACTCCCGCCATAAAAAAACATCAATAGCACGCTCGGCAGAAGCTTTGTAAAACCCGATGAAAGCTTCATACTGACCGTTCCGGCAACTTCAAATAAAATGGCCAAACATAAAGACACCCACTGCACGCACCACCAGCCTCCTCATTTTTCTGTTATGCCGTTACATAATACATCTACGATTGATTCAAGAACCTCTCCTGTTGTGTACTGATGTTTAAGCGGATAATCAGGATCGTACACTTGGTTGATGCTCCCTATATACATTTGAACCAATAAATCTATATTGATGTTTCTGATCTTCTTTTGCTCCTTGCATTCGTTTAACAAATCGATAACAACTGACCATTCCTCCTTCATAAAGATGTCTAATGTGAGCCACGCATCGTAATGGGATTTCTTCAGCTCTTGTAATAACCCCATGTTCAGCAGTTCCATTTCCTGTGGAAGACCGATCAGCAATTGCTTCACCTTTTCAAGCGCACCTAGGGTCTCATCTTCATAGATGCTTTTTTCCATTTGCTTCATCTCTGAGATGAACTGCTCCACGACGGCCTCCGCAAGCTGATCTTTCGACGAATAATGCGCATAAAGCGTCCGCTTGCTTGTTCCAAGCGCTGCCGCCAGATCGTTCATTGTAAATGAAAAACCTTTCTGTCTGATCAGCCGAATGGTTTCCGCCAATATTCTTTTCTCCAAATCAACCACCTCGCTTTTGGTACTACCAAAACTATTTCGGTACCAATATTATACGATAGCAGGTTCTGGAAATCCATATAATAAAAAAACCTCATCCCAGAGGGAGAGGTTTTCTAAAAGACGCTGCGGACCAAGCCGCCGTCCGCCCGCAGTGCCGCGCCATTAATTGCGGAAGACAGCGGACTGCTTAGGAATGTAACAAAATGGGCAATTTCTTCCGGCCGAATCAGCCTTTGGATAATTGAAGTCGGACGGTTTTCCTTCATAAAACGGGTTTCGGCTTCTTGAACAGTCAGGTTTTCACCAGGATAAAGAGAGTTCAGCATTGTTTCCACTCCCTCTGTTAAGGTTGAACCCGGCATGACTGTATTTACCGTTACATTTGTGCCGGTTGCCAGCTCAGCCAAGCTGCGGGAAATGGAAAGCTGCATCGTTTTCGTCGCGCTGTAATGGGCCATTTCCTGTGAAGGCATGATTGCCGCTTCACTGGCAATAAAAATCACCCGGCCTTCTTTTTTCTCTATCATCTTGTGTAAATACTTGCGTGTGAGCCTCACACCGCTCATAATATTCACTTCAAAAAATCGGAACCACTCCTCATCAGGAATATCAAAATACTCCGCCGGTTCAAAAATCCCTAAATTATTGATCAAAATATCAACCTGCGGATATGCCTGAAACAGGTCATTGCAGCCTTCATCGGTTCCAAGGTCAAATGCGGCCGGATAAAACACAGCCTCTGCATGCTGTTTTTTCAAATCGTCTATCGTCTGATTCACTTTTTCTTCCCGGCGTCCGTTAATGATAACCGCCGCGCCTTCTTCCGCTAACGAAGCGGCAATCGCTTTGCCGATCCCCGACGTTGAGCCAGTCACCAGTGCGGTTTTTCCATGTAAATTCAGCTTCATTCGTTTATCCCTCCGTTTTTGTTTCCTCTTATTTATTAACAGAAATGTGATTGGTGAAACATCTGCTGTAAAACCAGTATGAAACAGCTGGGATTGAAATGGAAGTACGCACTTTTTGGTGCCTGTTATACGAAAAAAATAAAGCAGAACCTGTAAAAGGTTCTGCTTTTTTTGCATTATGTATGGAGACGGTGGGAGTCGAACCCACGTCCAGAAACATCGATTACTTAAGCGTCTACGAGCGTAGCCTGCATACTTATGTTTTCACTCATCTTCTTGCCTGCGGGCGGGCCTTCCGAGAGCTAGTCTGTTTGTCTCTTCTTACGTTCTCAGACAGGAACGCAAGCGTAGCCTACTTGGATGTGCTCTTCACAGACACATAGGCAATGTCAGGAAGAGCTCGCTGCGCTTATTAGGCAGCTAATGCTACGTTTTGGTTAAAACTGTTAGTTTTGCCAGTTATATTTATGTGCGTGTTTACGAGATCGCCTCTCGGCTCGCAGCTCAAGCTCGATCCATCCCTGTCGAATCCGTAACGTCCCCTTGTTATAAGGGAAATACGGGAGAAATATCAAGCTCTCACTCAAACTGGCTACATTCCTATTATAACATGATCACGGCTTATTTCAATTGACAAATCCTTCAAGAAAAGACCGTGTCATCTCATCGTGAAATCAGTATAGCACAGGCTGGATTTCAGTATCAAGCGTTATGCTTTTAGAACCCTTTTTGACTGTCTCTGAACGCTCTTTCAATTTCACGCTTCGCATCCTTGCGCTTCAGATCTTCACGTTTGTCATAGTTTTTCTTCCCTTTACCCAGACCGAGAAGAACTTTGGCAAAGCCGTTCTTCAAATATAGCTTGAGCGGAACGAGAGAATAACCTTTTTCCTTCGTTAAGCCGATCAGCTTATTAATTTCCTTACGGTGCATTAACAGCTTTCTTGTCCGGAGCGGATCGTGGTTATAACGGTTTCCCTGCTCATACGGGCTGACGTGCATATTGTGGAGAAATACTTCTCCCCGTTCAATTTTGGCGAAGGAATCCTTAAGGTTCACGCGGCCGGCGCGAATTGCTTTGATTTCTGTTCCTTGCAATACAATGCCTGTTTCATATGTTTCTTCTATAAAATAATCGTGATTGGCTTTTTTGTTTTGAGATAATACTTTTCCTGACCCTTTCGGCATGCCAGAACCTCCTCTCACTAAGGAAAACTGTCCACCTTTGCGATACGCTCTATTTTACCAAATGTCACGCATGGCGACAATGAAAAGCTGTTTCCGAAAGAAAGCAAATAGAGCACTGCGGCCCTATTTGCTGGTTGAGCTGCTATTTCTTCTTTTTCCGTTTCTGCTTCGGTGCGTTTTGAAAGCCTCGTTTTTTCTTTTTCTTCTTCGGCTTTGTGAACCACTCTCCTTTTTCCTCGGAAGGAGCAGGAGATACAGGCGTATTTGTGCTTAACACGCGTTTTCTGGCAGGTTTTCCGCGTTTTCGGCTGCGGCTGTCCATTTCTCTCGGACGGCGCGGGGTGCCTTTCATACCGACGATCTCGAAGTCAATATTGCGCTCGTCTTTATTGACGTCAACGACTTTGACTGTAATTTCATCCCCGATACGGAACACATTCCCCGTCCGTTCGCCGATCATCGCAAAATGCTGCTCATCAAAGCGATAATAGTCATCCGTCATAAAGCTGACGTGGACGAGTCCTTCAATTGTATTCGGCAGCTCGACAAACATCCCGAAGTTTGTCACAGAGCTGATCATGCCGTCAAATTCTTCACCAATTTTATCAAGCATATATTCCGCTTTTTTCAAATCATCTGTTTCACGCTCTGCGTCAACTGCACGGCGTTCCATTGATGAAGTATGTTCAGCGATATCCGGAAGTCGTTCAGCCCACTTCTCCTGTGTCGCTTCATCGACTTTGCCGTTGATTAAGTACGTTCTGATCAACCGGTGAACGATCAAATCCGGATAACGGCGGATCGGCGATGTGAAATGAGTATAGAATTCCGTTGACAGGCCAAAGTGCCCCAAGCTTTGCGGATCATATTTCGCCTGTTTCATGGAACGAAGCATGACAGTAGATATCACTGTTTCCTCCGGTCTGTCACGAACAGCGTCAAGAATGCTTTGCAGCGCGCGCGGATGAATATTTCCCGCCGTACCTTTTACAACATAGCCAAATGTCGTCACAAACTCTAAAAACTTTTGCAGTTTTTCAGCATTGGGCTCTTCATGTATCCGGTAAATAAACGGAACGTTCATCCAATGGAAATGCTCTGCAACAGTTTCGTTCGCAACAAGCATAAATTCTTCAATCAGTTTTTCGGCGACAGAGCGTTCTCTGATCACAACGTCCTTGACCGCGCCTTCTTCATCAACAAGCACCTTTGCTTCTTTGAAGTCAAAATCAACGGCGCCGCGGTTCATCCGCTTTTCGCGAAGAATTTCTGCCAGTCGCTCCATGTCTTTGAACATCGGCACAAGCGGTTCGTATTTTTGTTTTAATTCTTCATCATCATCAACAAGAATTTGATTCACATCGGAATATGTCATTCTTTCCGTTGTTTTGATGACGCTTTGGAAGATTTCGTGCTCTGTGACTTCACCCTGGCTGTTAATGGTCATTTCACAAGAAAGTGTCAGGCGGTCAACCTTCGGATTTAATGAACAAATACCATTTGACAGTCTGTGCGGAATCATCGGAATCACACGGTCAACCAAATACACACTCGTTCCTCTTTCCATCGCTTCTTTGTCAATCGGCGAATTTTCAGTCACGTAATGGCTGACGTCGGCAATATGAACGCCAAGCTTATAGCTGCCGTCATCCAGCTTTGTCACTGTAACCGCGTCATCCAGGTCCTTCGCGTCTGCTCCGTCAATGGTAACAATGACCTGATCACGGAGATCACGGCGGTCTTTCAGATCTTTTTCATCAATCGTATCAGGCGTGCTTGTCGCTTGTTCCATTGCGTCGGCAGGGAATTCTCCCGGCAGGCCGTGCTTATGGATGACCGATAAAATATCAATGCCCGGATCATTTTTATGGCCGAGAATGGATTCAATCTCACCTTCTGCGTTCATGCGGCCTTCGGGGTAGCTGGTCAGCTTAACAACAACCTTATGTCCTTCAGCCGCTCCGTTTTTCCCGCTATTAGGAATAAATATATCGCTTGTGATTTTTTTGTCATCCGGAATCACAAAACCGAAGTTTTTTGTTTCTGTATACGTTCCGACAACACGCTGAATCGCCCTTTCTAAAATGCGTATGACGGTGCCCTCTTGTCTGGAGCCGCTTGACTGCGAATTCAGGCGTACCATTACGATATCGCCGTTCATAGCTGTATTTAGCTCATTAGGCGGAATAAACACATCGCTTAACGATGTATCCTCAGGCAGCAAAAAGGCAAATCCCTTCGGATGCGCTGAAAGCTTTCCTTTAATTAAATTCATTTTTTCCGGAATGCCATAACGGTCGCTTCTCGTCCGCACGATAAGCCCTTTTTCTTCCAGCGCAACCAGCGCTTTGACGAGCTCTTTAAATTCCTCGGCTTCCGTAATCTGTAACATCTCCTCAAGTTCCTGAACAGTCAGAGGCTTATATGCCTCTTCCTTCATAAACGAGAGAAGCTTATCCATAAATGCTTCTTTTTCCATCATCCGACCTCCTGTTAGTTACCAATCCAGCTTCTCTAAAAATTCATACACATCCTGATGTACGATGTCCCGTTCCTTGTCCAGCGTGATAACATGGCCTGATTCCTCATACCATTTCAGCTGTTTATCGTCAGTTTCCACTTCATTGTAAATAATATTGGCACTTTCGGTATTAATCATGTGATCATGACGGGCTTGCACAACAAATGTCGGAGAATAAATCATATCGACATTCTTTCGCACATCGGCAATCAAGTCTTGCAGCGCCTTAAGGGTTTTCATCGGCGTTTTTTCAAATTCCTTCATTTCCTCTTCTATTTGTTCCGGGCTTTTCCCCTCGAATTTTTTGTAATTGCGCGCGTAGGAAAGGACGCCCTGATACATGACCTCTTCGCTTTTGATATGCATTGGCGCGCACATTGGAACAATTCCCTTTATGGGTACAGTGTAACCCAATTTCAGCGAAAAAACCCCGCCAAGCGACAGTCCGCAGGCAGCAATGTTCTCATAGCCTTCAGATTTTAAATAATCATAGCCATCCATTACGTTTTTCCACCAGTCTTCCGGCCCCGTATGTACCAATTCTTCAGGAGGAACGCCGTGTCCTTCATATTGTGGCGCGTGGCACGTATAGCCTCGTTCATTCAAATAACGTCCCAGCATTCTCACATCCGCTGTATTCCCTGTAAAGCCGTGCAGCAGAAGCACCGCTTTGTCTCCGCCTTTAAATGTAAATGGTTTTGGTGTCACAACTTTCATGCTCATTTCTCCCTTTCTTTCTGCACGATCATTTTAGTTTTCCACAGTTTGATCAGAAAAAAACGCTCTGATATCAGCCAGAAACGTGAAAAAGGCCTGACTTTACATCAGACCTTATACAAACATTGCCCTATAGGATATAAGCAAGCGCAATCGTCAACACGAAAAACAAGACTGCCAGCACAACCGTAATGCGGTGCAGAATCAAATCAAGACCTCTTGCTTTTTGTTTCCCGAAGAGCTGCTCCGCTCCGCCTGAAATCGCACCAGATAATCCGGCGCTTTTACTGGATTGAAGCAAAACGACAATAATAAGTGCAATACTGACGATAACCAATAAGGTAATCAAAACCGCGTGCATCCCTTACACCTCCAGACTCACTGGCCTACATTACTTCTATTTTACATGAAAAGGTTTGGCATGTCACGCCGTATCAGACGCCAAAAGGCCGGATAAGACATTTTGTTTTGGTTAGCCTATTCATATGAATTGAGCGAAAAAGGAGAACAGCAATGCCGATCGTCAGCACAGTCAATAAGAAACAACTATATTATGAGGAATATGGACAGGGAATCCCTGTCATTTTTATTCACCCGCCAGGCATGGGACGCAAGGTTTTTTATTATCAGCGCCTTCTGGCGAATCATTTCAGGGTGATATTTCCCGATTTAAGCGGTCATGGCGACAGCGATCACGCAGACCAGCAAATCTCGATTTCCTATTACGCAAACGAGATCGTGCAATTTATGGATCGTTTGCACATTGATCAGGCTGCAGTATTCGGGTATTCCGCCGGCAGCTTAATTGCACAGCACATTGGCTTCACCCGGCCGGACAAAGTGTCTCATTTGGTGTTGACCGGCGCTTACCCCGCTGTTCATACCATGGTCGGTCAGCAGCTTCACAAAATGGGAATGTATCTTCTTGAAAAAAATCCCGGCATGCTGATGAAAATCATCGCCAGCAGCCATACGAAAAACAGACAGCTCCGAAATCTATTAACGAGTCATATGATGAAAGCTGATCTTGGCCATTGGTATCAATATTATCAGGATTCGCTCCGCTACAGCTGCCTTGGACAATTGCGCCGTTTTAACATGCCGATGCTGTTTATGTATGGCGGCCTGCGCGACTGGACCTTTACACATGCAGGCTATTACCGGAAAGCATGCAGCCACGCTGAATTTTTCAGGTTGGAATATCAGGGCCATCAGCTGCCGACAAAGCAATGGAAAACTTGTAATGAACTTGTGACGGGTTTTGTATTGACACATTAATCAAAGGCTTAGAAAACGCTTGGTTTCCCCAGGCGTTTTTGCATCATTGACTTTTGTCAATGAAATCATAGTAAAAAAGATCCTCAAACTTCAAGTCAAAATAGTGAAGCATTTTTCCGATCACAAGCTGTCCCGGCCGTCTTTCTCCATTCAGCACACGGCTCAGTGTGGCGGGTGAGACTCCGATTTCCAGCGCAAGCTGATTGAGGGAATAATCGTTATTGACCATATACTGCAATACATAATCACGTCTAATCTGTATCTTTTCTACTGGCACTTTCCTCACCTTCCGTTCATGAAAAAACTTTTTTCTATACATTTACATTACGGCGTTTGTTAACTTTTGTCAATACATTTCCAGCCTCCCTATTCCCTTTAGTCAATAAACATACTAAAATATGAGTAACAGTGAGGGACGGGGTGAGACATATGGAAAGCTTTGGCGAACAATTACGGGCATTGCGTGAGGAGAGAAAGTTAACCGTCAACCAGCTGGCGACTTATTCCGGTGTAAGTGCGGCCGGCATCTCCAGAATTGAAAACGGCAAACGCGGCGTTCCTAAACCTGCCACCATCAAAAAATTGGCGGAAGCCTTAAAAATTCCTTATGAAGGGCTTATGTATAAAGCGGGATATATCGAAGAGGTTCATGAAGCCAGAGCGCCTTATGAAACGAAGTGCCAGCTGCTTGAAAAGGCGGAGGCTTATGACCTGAAAAATCTTGCCCTTCTTGAGAGTGAAAAATGGCAGTATCTCAATAAAGAGGATTTGCTCATGCTGGATCATTATTTCTCCTTTATTTCAGACGAAGCCAAAAAACGATCTGCTGATCAATAACTCTTAGTAGAAATGCGAGGCGATTATCATGTCAACATTCGGACAGGAATTAAGGGCGCTGCGCCGCGCCCGCAAACTAACAGTGAACCAGCTTGCAGTGTATTCGGGCATCAGCTCAGCAACCATTTCAAAAATAGAAAACGGAAAGCGCGGCACACCGAAGCCCGCGACCATAAAAAAGCTCGCAGCTGTGCTGAAAATACCGCACGAAAACCTGATGGCAGCTGCAGGGCACATCACCGCTTTTCCTGAAGAAATTCGAGAGGCTTCAGAAGGCTATCAGTCTATTTATGCGATTTATCAGACAGCAGTCACTCGCGGAGCGGGGAACCTGTCTCTTTTTAACAGCAAGGAATGGAAGCACCTCTCAAAAAAGGATATTGAAAATCTCAGCAAATACTTCGATTTTTTAGCTTCCGAAGCGAAAAAACGCTCTTCTTCCACGTGATCCTCTGCATCTCTTTCCGCATTTTATCAATCACGCATGCATACGTTCCCTTGTTATTTGCGTTATAATAATGACAGACGAGGTGAAAAGCATGAACCAATCAGAAATGTGTCCTAGATTTGAAAAAGCAGTCGACATCTTGAGCAAACGCTGGGTTGCTTTAATCGTTTTTCAACTGTTGAACGGTCAGCAGCGATTTAGCGAAATAGAAGCAGCACTTCCAAATCTAAGCGGCAGAGTTCTGTCAGAAAGGCTGAAAGAACTTGAGCTAGAAGGAGTGGTTAAGCGGGATGTCATCCCCGAAACTCCAGTTCGCATCGAATATTCATTAACCGACAAAGGAATGGCGTTAGCGCCCATTCTGGGTGAAATCTCCAAATGGGCGACTGAATGGATTGACCCTTCCTTTCATATGTAATTGCTAAAACGGTTCTGATCTCAAAGGAGAGAACAGAGCCGTTTTTTATTTTTTATTTCCAGGTGAAAAAACAATTTCTCAGCCGATATATAGTACATCACATCACTTTTTTTAAAAGGAGAACACTTATATGCGACTGACGATTTCCCGCAAATTCAGCCTGGTCTTTTTGACACTGATCCTCATCAATCTGCTTATAGGCGGAATAGGCGCTTTCAATATGCAGCACATCATCAAAAAGACAGATGAAATCAACACAAAATGGATAGACGGCATTAAAGAAATCACATCTATTAATTATTTGACAGAGCACCTTTCCTCTACGGAAAAGGATTTCCTGATTTATACAGACAAAGATAAAATGGATACGCTGGAACAAGATATGAACCAGATCCTTAAGAATATCAATGAAAAGCTTGATAACTATGAAAAAACAATCTCTAACGACAAAGAGCGCAGCATTTTCGAACAGCTCAAGACTGAAGTCAACTCATATACGAATATTCATAACCAGATTTTAGAGAGCGGACGCACGAATGATATAGATAAAGCAAGGGGTTTATTGGTACAGACTGAAGCAAGCTTTGAGGATATGAAAAAATCAATCACTGAACTGGTTGACTTTAATAAAGAAGGCAGCAACACGGCGGTGAAAGAAACCAAGGACGTTTATTATAAAGGCCTCATTTACACGGCTATGCTTCTGGCAGCTTCCATCGTCATCAGCATATGTATTTGGCTTTATATCAATCGCAGCATTGTAAAACCGATTATTCGAATGAAAACATCTGCGAATGAAATCGCCGAGGGCAATCTGTCAAATGACATAGAGCCGCTGGCATCAAAAGACGAGCTTGGCGATCTGAACGAAGCGCTTCAGAAAATGGTAGGGAATTTAAGAGATATCGTCGGGTATTCAAAAGAAATTTCCACCCGCGTGCTTTCTTCATCACAAGTGCTGACCACTGCAACGAATGAAACAAGAACCGGCAGCAGGCATATTACCGAAACGATGAACGAAATGGCTGAAGGCTCCGAGCAGCAGGCGCAAGACGCTGTGACGATTGCCGAATCAATGAATGAATTTACAGAAAGCATTGATAAAGCCTACAATCACGGCATGACGATCAGCGATACGTCTCAAAACGTTCTCGAACTCGCCGTAAACGGAAACGAAAATATGAATACGTCAGTGCAGCAAATGAAAACGATACATCATATCGTTCAGGAAGCCGTTCACAAAGTGAGATCGCTGGAACAGCATTCACAGGACATCAACAAGCTTGTTCAGGTCATCAATGGCATTGCCGAGCAAACGAACTTACTGTCACTTAATGCCGCAATTGAGGCAGCCCGCGCAGGAGAAAGCGGCAAAGGCTTCGCCGTTGTAGCCGAAGAGGTCCGAAAGCTAGCAGACGGCGTATCTGACTCCGTTCAGGATATCACTAAAATAGTAGGCGGCACACAGCAGGAGATCAACACTGTCATTCAATACCTGGAAAGCAGCTTTACCGAAGTAGAAAAAGGTACCGAAAACCTGACTGACACCGGACAGGCCATGCAGAACATTAAGCAATCGGTCACCTATGTAGCGGATAGCATTAAGGAAGTAACGGACGGATTAAAGCAGTTAACAAACCAATCGATCACAATTAACCAATCGATTGAAAATATCGCCTCCGTTTCTGAAGAATCCGCCGCCGGCATTGAAGAAACATTTTCCATTACCGAGCAATCCGCCCATTCAATGGATCAAGTGCTTCAAAATGCTGAGGAGCTTGAGCGTTTGGCGAAAGAACTTAATGAAAAAATGGATCAGTTTACAATTTAAATATGAAAAAAGAGGCTGGAATCATGCAAGCCTCTTTTTTTGTTCTTATGCAGCTGTTTGAATACGTCTCACCCTGGTTCTTTTTTTCTTGACCGGATGTAATACCCGCTCCAGCCAAGCCATAAGCAAATCAGCTGCAACCGCCATTACCGCAGTCGGAATCGCGCCTGCTAGAATAATCGCCGTTCCGTTTGTGGCGTTTGACCCGCGGACAATCATATCCCCAAGGCCGCCAGCGCCGACAAATGTGCCGATGGCTGTAATGCCGATGGCGATGACGAGAGCCGTTCGAAGGCCTGCCATAATGACAGAAAGCGCGAGCGGGAGCTCAACCATCCGAAGAATCTGGAATTTCGTCATCCCCATCGCTTTTCCTGATTCTAAGGTTGCGTGTTCAATGCTGACAATGCCTGTGTACGTGTTTCGGATAATCGGAAGCAGGGAATACAAAAATAATGATAAAATCACGGTGTTTGCACCGAGCCCCATAACAAGCATCAAGACTGCCAGCATGGCGAGCGCTGGAATCGTCTGAATGACATTTGTAACGGCGAATACCCAACCTGACAAGCGGCGGAAATGCGCAATGAGGATCCCCACCGGAACACCGACGACAGCGGCAAACAAGACGCCGTAAGCCGACATGAGAAAATGGCGGCCGAATTCTTCTATGACGTAGCTGCCGTTCTGTGCATAATACGACATTAACTGTTCAAGCACATTCATTGGTCAATCCCCCTTTCACGATTCGAAGTAGTGATGCTTTTGCAAATATTCCTTGGCAACGACAGACGGTTCTTTTAGGTTACCGTCGACTTCATAGTTGAGCTCCTGCATTGTGGCTGTATCGATTTTTCCGATCATTTTTTGAATGATGCTTTCCAGTTCAGGATGTTCTTTCAGCACCTGTTCCGGAACAACCGGAGAGCAGTCGTACGGCGGGAAAAATTGTTTATCATCCTTTAGCATTTTGAGATCATAGGACTTAATTCTCCCGTCCGTGGAGTAAGCGAGGACAATGTCCATTTTTCCGCTTTTTACCGCGTCATACACAAGCCCGATCTGCATTGGATACGTGCCGCCGAATGTCATGCCGTAGGTTTTCGTAAAATCCTGATAGCCATTCCCCTTCAGCTTCATCCAATAGTTGTCGACGCCCAGCTTTAATTGCGGCGCCCATTTTTTGACGTCTGATACGTTTTCTAAATGATATTGGTCCGCAAGCTTCTTGCTGACGGTAAAGGCATACGTATTATCAAACCCGTAGGAGTCATACCATTTTAAATCATATCTTTTTTTAAACTCCCGCTGTGTCAGCGCCAGCGCTTTGTCCGGATCTTTTTCAGGTTTCATCCTCAGCGTGCCTGTCAGCGCGTCACCTGTATATCTTGTGGCCGCTATATCGATTTCTCCGTTCAATAAGGCCTGCTGCTGCACTGCATTTGAGCCTAGATTTTTAATGGTTGTTGTTTTTAGATCCGTATGGTGTTCGATCAGCTGGCCAAGCATGCTGGCGATGATTTCTGATTCACTCATGCTTTGCGCGCCGATTTTAATGGTCTGGTCTGAAGCGGCGCTGAGACCCGGAAGCGAACAGCCGCTTAGCATCAGCATTACTGCGAGCGGTAAACCGATCATCCACTTGAGATATTTTCTTTTCATGAGCCGCCTCCTTATGAAACTTCCTTCAATCTCTGCATGCCGGCAGGTGTCAGTTTTCGTTCAGTTACTGACAGCACATAATCAATGACAATCGCCAATATCGTGACAGGAACCGCTCCTCCGATGATATATTCCGGCTGATATAAATTCAGGCCGATGAAAATATAATCACCCAATCCGCCGCCGCCGATAAAGGATGCAAGCGTCGCCCATCCAATTAAATAAATCGTAGATGTTCTGATCCCCGCCATGATGACGGGCGCGGCAAGCGGCAGTTCCACGAGGCGAATCTGTTCAGCAGCCGTCATCCCGATGCCTTTTCCTGATTCAAGCAGATTTTTGTTAACGCCGCGAATCCCGGTATACGTGTTGCGCAGGATCGGCAAAACGGAATAGAAAAACAAGGCCGCAATAGCCGGGACTTTTCCGACTCCCAAGAGCGGGATAAAGAAAGCGAGGATTGCCAGACTAGGCAGCGTCTGAATGATATTTACAATACCGATAATGGTGCCGGCTCCTTTTTTCATTCTGGTCAGCACAACCCCAAGGGGCACAGCGGCAGCAACGCCTAAAATGACGGCGATGAGAGAAATGGTGATATGCTCATATGTTTTGTAAAGCAGCTCGCCCCCGTTGGTTTGCAAAAATTCAATGATATGATTCACGTCTTACAACCTCCCTATGACAATATTGCGAGCTGTTTTTCTTCTCCCCAGATGGACTCATATACAATGTCAACCAGGCTCGCTCTCGTCACAATTCCTATTAAACGGCGGTCTTCATCTACAACCGGCACATACTTTACACCCCGTTTTAAAATTTTGTGTACTGTATCCCGCAGCAGTGTGCCCCCCAATACGGTGTAGACGTCTTGATGCAGGACCTCGCCTACCAGATTGGCTTTCTTCCGGCATTGATCAATGATTTCCACATCCACATAGCCTAGAAGAACATGGCTGTCATCTACAACCAGCAGCGAGTCGACACGCTCCTGCCTCATCAGCTGGATCGCTTCAGAGAGCGTTTTATCTGGCGAAATGGTCACCGGGTGTGTACTCATCATTTGATCAACCCCCTCAACATCAGGACTTGATGACTGAATCAGGCGCTCCTTGCCGATAAATTCCTCAACAAATTCGTTTGCCGGATTTCTCAGAATATCATCAGGCGCTCCGACCTGAACAATCTCTCCGCCTTTTAAAATGACAATCCGGTCTGCAAGCTTAATCGCTTCATCCATATCATGGGTAACAAATACGATGGTTTTATGTAAGGTTTTTTGCAGTTTTTTAAATTCTTCCTGAAGGGAATCCCGCGTAATCGGGTCAAGCGCCCCAAACGGTTCATCCATTAAGATAAGCGGCGGTTCCGCGGCAAGTGCCCGTAATACACCTATTCGCTGCTGCTGTCCCCCGCTTAATTCATGAGGATAACGGTCTAAATAGTCAGGTCCCATATCGACCAATTTTAAAAGCTCACGCGCACGTTCTTTCCGCTGCTGCTCCGGCCATTTCAGCAGCTTAGGCACAAGTGAAATGTTCTGCTGAATGGTCATATGGGGGAACAGACCGATCTGCTGAATGACATAGCCGATCTTACGTCTGAGTTCTACCGGGTCTTGTTCCATAATGTTCTCGCCGTCAATAAAAATCTGGCCGGCTGACGGCTCAATTAATCGATTAATCATTTTCATCGTTGTCGTTTTTCCGCAGCCGCTTGGACCGATAAAACAGATAAATTCACCTTTTTCAATCTCCAGATTCACGCTGTTCACAGCTTTTTTGCCGCCCTTATATGTTTTCGAGACATTTTGTAATGTCAGCAAACATCGCACCTCCAAAATTAAATTCATTCAATTCGTTCAATTCATATTTAATTTTTCAGACAATTGAATGCTTCTCATTATAGAATAAAGTTTATAAAATAAAAAGTTTACAATTTGTTCATATTATTTATAAAGTATGTGTAAGCACTGATTTACCCGTATTGACCGGTAATGATCTCCTTATTGCTCCAATTTCCTGCCAAATTCTATGGTTACAGCATTTCCGCCGCATCAAAAATGTGGTATATTGACATCTGAATTGTTAGCTGAAAGGATTGAAACTGTTGGAGAAAGATCCGTTAACGATAATTGAACAGACTGAAGACCACCTCATAGAAAGAATCGCGGAAAACATGCAAGCATTTGGAATGCCCTCTACCGTTGGACGTGTGCTGGGCATTATTTATATGAATCGGAAGCCGATGACGCTGACGGAATTATCAGAAGCGACTGGCATGAGCAAAACGCGAATGAGCCAGGTCGTGCGGGACATGCTCGATGCCAACATCGCCGAGAAGGTGTTCGAAAAGGGCGTGCGAAAAGACTTATACGATGTTGAAGAGGATTACTACCAAACCTTTATCACACTGTTTACAGCCACTTGGAGCAAAGTCGTCAGCAAAAATAAAATGATGCATAAAAAACTCAACCGGGAGCTGCTCAGTATCTTGGATCAAGAGCTTTCTCCTGAAGCGGAAGAAAAGGTGAATGAGCTGTTGAAGGAATTAAAGGAATGGCTCGACTATTACAATTGGCTCGGCCGTCTGATTGAGTTTTTTGAGAGTGAAGAGATTTTTAAATATGTGCCGAAACCGTAAAAACGCCCTGTCATGAACAAGGCGTTTTTTTACTAAGCTGCACTGAGCAGTTTTTTCTTCTTTTTAATCGGGCTTAACACGCGTTCAAGCCAGCCCATGACCAAATCAGCTATCACCGCCATAAGGGCTGTCGGGATCGCACCAGCTAATATAATCGCGGTCCCGTTTGTTGCGTTTGATCCCCTGACGATGATGTCTCCGAGGCCTCCGGCGCCGACAAATGTCCCGATGGCTGTAATGCCGATGGCAATAACGAGCGCGGTGCGAAGGCCGGCCATAATGACAGAAAGCGCCAGCGGAAGCTCGACCATTCGCAGCACTTGAAACTTTGTCATGCCCATCGCTTTTCCGGATTCAAGATAGGCATGTTCAATGCTGACAATGCCTGTATACGTATTTCTGATGATCGGCAGCAGTGAATAAAGAAATAACGATAAAATGACCGTATTGGCGCCAAGCCCCATCACTAGCATCAGCACGGCCAGCATGGCGAGTGCCGGCACCGTCTGGATCACGTTCGTGACGGCGAAAACCCAGCCGCTTAATGTTCGATATCTGGCAATCAGGATGCCAAGCGGAATACCGACGATGGCCGCAAACAAAACACCGTACACCGACATCAGAAAATGGCGGTAAAACTCTTGCAGCACATAGCCGCCGTTTTGCGAATAGTAAGTGCCAAGCTGCTGTAATACTTCCATTTAATCTGCCTCTTTTCTTAGTCAAAATAATGATGTTTCTCTAAAAATTCCTTTGCCACAACAGACGGCTCCTTCAGCTTGCCGTCTACTTCGTAGTTGAGCTCCTGCATGGTTTCCGTATCAATCTTCCCGATCAGTTTATGAATAATGCCTTCAAGCTCAGGATGGTCTTTAAGCACCTTTTCCGGAATCACAGGTGAACAGTCATACGGCGGGAAAAACTGTTTGTCGTCTTTTAGGATTTTCAGATCATACGCCTTAATCCGGCCGTCTGTGGAATAAGCAAGAACGGCGTCCATTTTCCCGTTTTTGACTGCGTCATAGACAAGTCCGATTTGCATCGGATAGGTTGTTCCAAACTCAAATCCATACATGCTGACAAAGCCTTTATACCCGTCGCCCTTCCGTTTCAGCCAGGCATTGTCGACGCCCAGTTTATATTCAGAAGCGTTTTTCTTCAGGTCAGACACAGTGTTTACATGCTCCTTTTCCGCAAACTTTTTTGTTACGGTAAAGGCGTATGTGTTATCAAACCCGTAAGAATCAAACCACTTATATTTAAAACGTTTATCAAATTCTTTCTGCACGATATTTAACGCTTTTTCCGGATCCTTTTCAGCCTCCATTCCGAGGGTGCTCGTTAAATCGGTCCCTGAGTAGCGCGTGGCGGAGATGTCAATGTCACCGCCAAGCATCGCCTGGTGCTGAACATAGTTTGATCCGAGATTTTTGACTAACGCCGTATTTAAATCCGTATCATGTTCAATGAGCTGCGCAATCATATTCGCTAAGATTTCTGATTCTGTCATGCTTTGCGCTCCGACCTTGATCGTATCTTTGGAGGCGCCGCCAAGTCCCGGCAAAGAACAGCTGCTCAGCAGCATGACAAAGGCGAAAGCGAGCGCGCCGATCCATCTGATTTTTTTCGTTTTCAACACAGCCAACTCCTTAAGAAACTTCCTTCATCCCTTGCAATCCCTTCGGTGTCACTTTTCGTTCCGTCACGGCTAACAAGTAATCAATGATAATGGCTAAGATCGTAACCGGCACAGCACCGCCAATGATGTATTCAGGCTGATACAGGTTCAGTCCGATAAAAATGTAATCACCGAGACCGCCGCCGCCAATAAATGAGGCAAGGGTCGCCCAGCCGATTAAATAAATCGTTGATGTACGGATTCCCGCCATAATAATTGGGATCGCCAGCGGAATCTCGACGAGCCGAATCTGCTCCCAGACGGTCATTCCAATCCCTTTTCCTGACTCAAGCAGATTTTTGTTTACACCTTTAATGCCTGTATACGTATTGCGCAGAATCGGAAGCACCGAATAGAAAAATAAAGCGACGATCGCCGGCACTTTTCCCACACCGAGAAGCGGGATAAAAAACGCCAGGATCGCCAGACTTGGCAAGGTTTGCACAATGTTGACGGCACCTATAACCGCGCCAGCGCCTTTTTTCATTCTGGTCAGCAGAACACCGAGCGGCACCGCAACGATAATGCCCAACACAACAGCAACGAGCGAAATGTATAAATGTTCACCTGTTTTATACAGCAGCTCACCGCCGTTCGTCTGTAAAAAAGTCATCATTTGATTCATGTATAAGAGCTCCTCCCCTGATCAGATCGTCATTAGCTGGTTTTCCTCACCCCATATGGAATCGTATACGATGTCCACAAGGCTTGCTCTTGTCACAATCCCTGCTAAATGGTGCTCTTCATCAACAACGGGAACATACTTCATTCCTTGCTTCAAGATTTTCCGGACGGTATCTCGGAGAAGGGCTCCTTTTTGCACGGTATACATATCCGATCGGTACACTTCACCAACAACGCTCGCTTTTTTGCGGTTTTGATCAATGATTTCAACATCTACGTATCCCTTCAGCACATTTTGCTCATCTACAACAAGCAGCGAGTCGACGCGTTTTTCTCTCATCAGCTGAATGGCCTGAGAAAGCGTTTTGTCCGCTGTGACCGTGACAGGCATCCTGTTCATCATCTGCTCAACCCGCTCAATTTCAGGTCTTGTCTGGATCAGGCGCTCTTTCCCGATAAATTCCTCTACAAATTCATTTGCCGGATTTCTGAGAATCTCATCAGGTGTGCCGACCTGAACGATTTCACCCGCTTTTAAAATCACAATCCGGTCAGCTAGCTTAATAGCTTCGTCCATGTCATGGGTCACAAAGACAATGGTTTTGTTTAACGTTCTCTGCAGTTTTTTAAATTCTTCCTGAAGGGAATCCCGCGTGATCGGGTCAAGCGCTCCGAACGGTTCATCCATTAAAATGAGAGGGGGTTCCGCAGCCAGTGCGCGCAGCACGCCGATTCTCTGCTGCTGTCCGCCGCTGAGCTCGTGGGGATAACGGTCTAAATATTCAGGGCCCATATCAACAAGCTTTAACAGCTCGCTCGCCCGTTCTTTCCGTTTTTCTTCAGGCCATTTCAGCAGTTTCGGGACGAGTGAAATGTTCTGCTGAATGGTCATGTGGGGAAACAAACCGATCTGCTGAATCACATAGCCGATTTTTCTCCTCAGTTCAACCGGGTCCTGTTCCATTATGTTTTCTCCGTCGATAAAGATCTTTCCTGACGACGGTTCAATCAGTCGATTAATCATCTTCATCGTCGTCGTTTTTCCGCAGCCGCTCGGGCCGATAAAACAGATAAATTCACCCTTGGCAATATCTAAATCAATGCTGTTCACAGCTTTTTTGCCGCCTTTATATACTTTTGACACTTGTTCTAATTTCAGCAATCCGTGCACCTCCGCAGGTTTCCATTCATTTTTCTGAAAAGTATAATCTTTATTATAATTTGAACTTTATAAAATAAAAAGTTTACAATGTGTTGAAATTATATGTTATTTACAGATATTTATTGCTATGACTCAGACAGAGAAGGTGTTCTTACAATTACGCCGGATACCTCTCGCTTCCTCCGCATACAGCTGTTTTCAACAACTGGCAGAAATATGATATATTGACACCATCAATTGCCATTTGAAGGGATGATCAGCTGTGGAAAAAACTGCTCTCGACATCATTGAACATGCTGAAGAGCATCTCATTGAGAAGATTGCCGAAAATATGCATACGTTTGGAATGCCTTCTACTGTCGGGCGTGTGCTCGGGATTATTTATATGAATCGAAAACCGATGACGTTAAGCGAGCTGTCAGAAGCAACAGGCATGAGCAAAACACGGATGAGCCAGGTCGTCCGTGAAATGATTGATGCCAACATTGCCGAAAAAGTGTTTGAAAAAGGCGTAAGAAAAGATCTTTACGACGTAGAGCAGGATTATTACCAAACCTTCATATCTTTATTTGCGGCGAATTGGACAAAGGTCGTGAGCAAAAACAAAGTGCTGTATAAAAAATTAAACCGGGAGCTGACAGATCTTTTACAAAGGGACGGGCTTACCCCCGAAGCGGAAGAGAAAGTCAATCAGCTGCTGAATGAATTAAGAGAATGGCTCCATTACTATGACTGGCTGAGCCGCTTAATTGAGTTTTTTGAGAGTGAGGAAGTATTTGAATACGTGCCGAAAACAGCTGAAAGCAGCTCCCTGAAGTAAGGGAGCTGCTTTTCTACATGATGAGATGAATAGTGGAAACATCATATATGAGATTCCTCCATGTGACATTGGCCTTACCCAGAGGCTGATTCTTCGCACATGTTTATAGCCGTTCGGAAACGCCACATGCTACAATGAAGTGACTATGTAAATAGGAAGGATGTATCTATATGTTCAAGAAAATTGCAGCAGATGCACTCGGATTATCAGATATCGGAAAAATTATCGAACCTCAGGATTATGACAAAACAGATGCTGATGACTATGTCATGCATGAAGACAACGAAAAAATTTATTTCCTGATTAAAACAAAAGCCGATGAATATTGCTTCACGAATCTGGCGCTGATCCATGTTGACGGCGAACGTGCCACTTCCTCTAAACGAACGCTGAAACGCTACCCTTATTCCCAATATAAAATCTCTGATGTTTTTCTGGAAACTGCCGGGAAAGTCGATTTGGATGTTGAAATCAAGTTCAAGCTGGGCTCTGAACAATTTGATATCGATGTGCATAAAGAGCAAATTGAAAAGCTAAAAGATTTGTATAAAGCCCTTCTCCGTATCTCTGAAACGATCTATGAAAATGACATTTTGATCAATCAGGCTGAACAAAGTCTGGAACGAGCAGTCACCATCCTTCAGCATACCCGCCCTGAGCACGTCAATATTGAAACACAATACAAAGAGCTGACCGAATTTGGATTTACATGGGTCACTTCCGTCCGCTCGCAGTACCATATTAAAGATTTCGGTGACGTATTTGAAAAATATATGAATAACTAGAAAAAAGACACGGGTTCGCATCTGGCAGCCCGTGTCTTTTTCTGATACATAATCTTGGAGAAAATTTTTGGATAGATATTGGTTACTTTTCTACTTTTTTCTTTTATAATGACATTATTAGTCTATTTTCCCTATATTACATGTAAAAGGAGTCATCATATGTTTTGTCCTCAATGCGGCCATCAAGCAGATGGCGGAAAATTTTGTGAGAAATGCGGATCGCCTCTTCCACGCCAAGCGGGCGAAAATCAAGGAGCACAGACGGGAGCTGAGGCTGCAAAACAAGCAGCAAAGCAGTTCGGTTCATTTGTCCTGGCTGTTCTGAAACGCCCTTATCAGGAGTGCAAAACAACAGGTGGAGAACAGCTGATCAGCGGAATCATTACAATGGTGCTTTTCAGTTTACTAACTCCGCTGATGTTTTATATTCTTTTTTCAGATGGTCCCGGCAGTGCGAGCTTTACAGGTATCTTTTTCAAGCCAACCATTTACTTTGTCCTTTATATTTTCGGGTTGCATGCATTGATCTTTTTTTCCTTAAAAATCGCGGGAAACCACGTGTCATTTAAAGATTCACTATCCAGATTTGGTGCGTTTCTTATTCCGTTTACAGCTATTTTGATTTTTGCACTTCTATTGTTTTTATTACATACAGATCTTTGTTTCACCGTGTTAGCAATTGGTTTAATTGGCGCATTCTTCGCTATTCCCCCTGCGATGCTGAGCAGTTACCAGCATTCGTATAAAGGAAAGGCTGATATCATTTACTCAACCATTGTGATTTATCTGATCACGTGCGTTGCGTTTTGGTTCATCATCGAACATTATATCAAAGAGATTTTCCATTATATCTTCTTTTAAAAAACAACCCCATCACCTGCTGGTGATGGGGGTTTGTTTTTATTGAATAGATGTTAAATAAATTCTTCCGTCTTTCACTACGCCGGTGTAGGTCCAGTTGTATGTTCTGCGCTTTGTACTGCCGCCTGATTTTGTAATATCAAATTCTTCATATGTTTTAATTGTGATAGTCGAGCCGCTTTGATTAAAGCTTTTTACCTCTACATCAATAAATACTTCAGTCGTCCCCTCGCTGTACAGCTTCTTAACCAATTTCTGCTGATCATTATATAATGAACTTCCTTTTTCCAGATTGCCTTCCATGACCGCAAACTCATTTAAATTCACTGCGGTTGATTGATTTGTCAGATAACTAACCATAAATGATGTCACTTGTTCATCCGTGACATCGCCGGTCGATGGGCTTACGCTTGCTTTCTTGCCTTTTGCGTCTGCCCAAGCTGACGTGTACGTCTCTGCATGATCATTTTTTATTTTCTTTATGTTTGTTCCGGCAGAATCAAAAGTTGATTCCGTATCTTCGAAAATCCACTTTTTCTGTTTTTTATCATATGAAAGCAGATATTCATAGCTCGGGCTTTCATCCGACATTTCAGGTTTCGTATAGTCATTATAATTAGCGGACTGGTGAAGTTCTTTTCCTTTTACCGTCGCCTGCCATGTACCGTCATTCTTCTGGGATAGAGCAAATGTATCCAAATCAAAGTCTGTTTCCAGGTATTTATCTTTTAAGTAAGAATCCGTGTTTTTCATCGAGTCCACGTTCTCTTTTACTTCGGCTTTCCAACTGGCACTTGCCTCTGTCATCTGAGCTGTATTTCCATCAGAAAGCGCTTTGGAATATTGCTTTGTCGTTTTGACAATCGTGTTCATGATTGTTTCTTGTGTGTCTTGGTCAGGAATTAACGTTAACTCCATTTCTTTGCTATCAATCGGCACGCCCGCTGTTTTTGTTTTTCCCCATGGAAACTCCGCTTCGACCGTAGCTGTCATTGATCCGTCTGTCAGAAGCGGGCCGTATGTGACAGATTTGAACGGATCTTTATGAATGGATGTACCGTTAATGAGCAACTCTCCCTTTCCATCCTTGATGTCATCCGCTAAGCTGAATGTTACATTGTCTGCTTCTAATGAGAGATCAACATGAAAGCTGTTGTCACCAACCGCCTGAATATCTTCCTTTTTCACAAGATCGACTACATCGTTTTTCAGTTTGGCTGAGACAGTATATTCGCCGGGAATATACGGTCCGAGGGTTTGTGCTTGATCTGCTTTCTTTACAGATCCGGCTTCCTCTTTATTCACATAGAGATCCGTATGTTTATAATTGCTGGTTACTTCAAAATAAACAGGTGCTATTTTTAAATCATAATGGTCAAACACTAGCAAGCTTTTCCCATCTTTCTCCGCGTATACAATATCCTTTTGGACTGTTTCAGCACGCAGCGATGCAAAAAGCTCATCTTTTTTGTCAGGATGATCCTTCAAATATGTAAGAAACGGCTTGACATTATTTTTAGTCAGCTTAAGCTTATCATTTACCGGCGTAAGGAGAGACGCGATTTGGTCTTTATCTTCATCATTTACAGCCTGTTCAAACTTGTCGACTAACCTATCCTTTGAAGTCAAGTACGCTCCGGTTTTATATGCGGCGAATAATATGACGCACGCTGCGGCAATGCTGCTCCATAACATGATGGTTTTCTTAGGGATTGGTTTTCGCGGTGTCTGCCTCGTTTCAGCAGTGCTTGCTGTTTCTTTATTTGCCTGTCTGCCGCTCCCTCCGATCGGGGTGCCGCACTCTTTACAAAACTTGGCCCCTTCATTATTTTTTTGACCGCATTCCTTACAAAACATGTGACTTTCCTCCTATTTGTTATCCACTATTTTGTACATATTTCCTATGTTACATATTTTATAATAGAATGGTATGAAATTGGAGGAAATCACGAAAATATCTCTATAAACATGTGAAAAGGTGGAATGATGATGCAACAGCTCACCATTCAAAAAGCGACAAACTATGATCAAGCGCTGTATGAGCTTCTGCTGCTCGCCGATCCGTCAAAAGAAATTGTTGATGAATACATTGCCAGAGGAGAATGCTACACAGCTTATATATCGGGCGAATTAGCTGGTGTATACGTGATCATCACAACTAGACCGCAAACCGTAGAAATCGTTAACATCGCAGTAAAACAAACCATGCAACAACAAGGCATCGGCAAGCTTCTTATCCGCGACGCCATCGAAAAAGCGAAACATATGGGAGCAAAGGTGATTGAGATTGGCACTGGGAATTCCAGCATCCATCAGCTTTCTCTTTATCAAAAATGCGGATTTCGCCTGCAAGCGATCGACCATGATTTTTTTATTAGACATTATGAGGAGGAGATCTTTGAAAACGGCATTCAATGCCGTGATATGGTGAGGCTTTATTTGGATCTGTAAAAAGCACCAAAAAAACCGCCGAGATTTCTCTCGGCGGTCATTTTATTACTTGTTTAAGTTGTAGAAAGAGTTAATACCGTGGTATTGAGCAGTTTCAGCCAACTGATCTTCGATGCGAAGAAGCTGGTTGTATTTCGCAACACGGTCCGTACGTGACGGAGCACCTGTTTTGATTTGTCCTGCGTTTGTTGCCACAGCGATGTCAGCGATTGTGCTGTCTTCTGTTTCACCAGAACGGTGAGAGATAACAGCAGTGTAGCCTGCGCGTTTCGCCATTTCGATCGCATCGAATGTTTCAGTCAATGTACCGATTTGGTTTACTTTGATCAGGATAGAGTTGCCTACGCCGTTTTTGATACCTTCAGCAAGTTTTTTCGTGTTTGTAACGAAGAGGTCATCACCAACAAGCTGAACTTTTTTGCCAAGACGCTCAGTAAGAAGCTTGTGGCCTTCCCAGTCGTTTTCGTCAAGTCCATCTTCGATAGAGATGATTGGGTATTTAGAAACCATTTCTTCGTACCAGTCAACCATTTCAGCAGACGTTTTCACAACGCCTTCGCCAGACAGATGGTATTTGCCGTCTTCTTTGTTGTAGAACTCAGAAGATGCAGCATCCATTGCAAGTTTTACTTCTTCGCCAGGTTTGAAGCCGGCTTTTTCGATTGCTTCAACGATTGTTTGAAGCGCTTCTTCGTTAGAACCAAGGTTTGGAGCGAATCCGCCTTCATCACCTACAGCTGTGTTCATTCCTTTAGCAGAAAGAACAGATTTCAGGCTGTGGAAGATTTGAGCGCCCATGCGAAGTGCTTCACGGAAGTTAGGAGCACCTACAGGCATGATCATGAATTCTTGAATATCTACGTTGTTGTCAGCATGCTCTCCACCGTTGACGATGTTCATCATCGGTACAGGAAGCGTTTTTGAGTTGAATCCTCCAAGGTATTGGTAAAGAGGAATCTGTAAGAAATCAGCAGCAGCACGCGCACAAGCCATAGATACGCCAAGAATTGCGTTCGCACCAAGTTTGCCTTTGTTTTCAGTACCGTCAAGCTCGATTAAAAGCTGATCGATTGCGTTTTGTTCAGTTACATCAAAGCCAAGAAGCTCTGGAGCAATGATTTCGTTTACGTTGTTAACAGCTGTTAACACGCCTTTTCCAAGGTAACGGTCTTTGTCGCCGTCACGAAGCTCAACTGCTTCGTATTCACCTGTAGAAGCTCCGCTTGGCACTAATGCGCGGCCGAATGCTCCTGTTTCTGTATATACTTCAACTTCAACTGTTGGGTTGCCGCGGGAGTCTAATACTTCGCGTGCATAAACATCAACAATGTATGGCATGAGTTTGTCTCTCCTTTGATTTTCAGCTTATTTTTGAATTAAAGATGTTCCAGTCATTTCTTTCGGTTTTTCAACACCGAGAAGGTCTAATAACGTTGGTGCAAGGTCGCCTAGGATTCCGCCTTCACGCAGCGTGATGCCTTCTTTCGTTACAATTACAGGGACTGGATTTGTTGTATGTGCAGTGTGCGGTTCGCCTGATTCTGTAATCAGAATATCAGCATTACCGTGATCAGCGGTAATGATGGCGTGTCCGCCTTTAGCGAGAATCGCGTCAACGACTTCGCCTAAGCATTCGTCCACTGCTTCAATTGCTTTAATTGTAGGTTCAACCATTCCGGAGTGGCCGACCATGTCTGGGTTTGCGAAGTTAAGGATAATCGCGTCATGCTTGTCAGCTTCGATTTCTTTGACAAGCGCGTCCTTCACTTCATACGCACTCATTTCAGGCTTCAAGTCGTATGTTGCGACTTTCGGCGAGTTGATAAGAATACGCTCTTCACCCGGGAATTCAGCTTCACGGCCGCCGCTCATAAAGAACGTGACGTGCGGATACTTTTCAGTTTCTGCAATTCGAAGCTGTTTTAATCCTTGCTGAGATAATACTTCTCCGACTGTATTATCAAGATTTATCGGTTTAAACGCCACATAGCCGTCAACTGTTTCACTGAAGTGAGTCAAGCAGACGAAATGCAGGTTTTTCGGATAATTCTCGCCGCGGTCGAAATCGCGGAAGTCTTTGTTCGTGAACGTGTTAGAAATCTGGATGGCGCGGTCCGGTCTGAAATTATAGAAAATCACAGAATCGCCGTCTTGGATTTTCGCAACAGGCTCACCGTTTTCTTTTGTGATGACAGATGGAATGACAAATTCATCGTGAATTCCATTCGCATATGAATCATCAACAACATCCAATGCGCTGCGGTAAGTCGGGCCTTCGCCGTATGCCATTGCACGGTACGCTTTTTCTACACGGTCCCAGCGTTTATCGCGGTCCATTGAGTAGTAGCGTCCGGAAATGCTGGCGATTTCTCCGACACCGATCTCCTTGATTTGTTCGTTCAGCTGGTTGATGTACGTTTTCGCAGTTTGCGGACCTACATCACGGCCGTCAAGGAAGCCATGGATATATACCTTTGTCAACCCTTCTTTTTTCGCAAGCTTTAACAGCGCGAATAAATGATTGATATGGCTGTGCACACCGCCGTCTGATAAAAGGCCGAACAGATGCAGGGCTTTGTTGTTTTCTTTCGCATTGCTGATCGCGTCAAGGAATGTTTGATTTTGTTCGAACTCTCCCTCGCGAATGGCAACATTTACGCGTGTTAAGCTTTGATACACAATACGGCCCGCACCGATATTTAAGTGCCCTACTTCGGAGTTCCCCATCTGTCCGTCAGGAAGACCTACAGCCTCGCCTGAAGCAGTCAGTGTCTGATGAGGATACTGATTCCAATAGCGGTCAAAATTCGGTTTTTTCGCCAAAGCGACTGCGTTCCCTACTGTTTCGTTTCGTAATCCGAACCCATCAAGAATGATGAGTGCAGCTGGTTTTTTACTCATATTGACCTTCCTCCAATAATTGAACGAATGACTGTGGCTCAAGGCTCGCGCCGCCGACCAAAGCACCGTCAATATCGGACTCTGCCATATATTCTTTAATGTTTGCAGGCTTTACGCTTCCGCCATATTGAATGCGAAGCTTGTCTGCCGCTTCTTGGCCGAAGCTTTCAGCGACGGTTTTACGGATATGCGCACACACGTCGTTCGCATCTTTAGATGTAGAAGATTTGCCTGTTCCGATTGCCCAGATTGGCTCATAAGCAATAACAGAAGCTGCAACTTGTTCTTCAGAAAGACCCGCTAGGCCTTTTTTCACTTGGTCAGCCACAAGATCATTTGTTTTGCCGGCTTCACGCTCTTCAAGCGTTTCACCAACACAGATGATCGGCACAATACCGTGTTTGAAAGCAGCATGTGCTTTTTTGTTAACTGTTTCATCAGTTTCAGCGAACATTTCACGGCGCTCAGAGTGGCCGATGACGCAGTAGTCAACGCCAAGGTCTTTCAGAGCAACCGGGCTGATTTCGCCTGTGAACGCGCCGCTTTCTTCAAAGTGCATGTTTTGAGCGCCGACTTTAAGGTCAGTGCCTTTCACAGCAGAAGTCAGCTTTTCTAAGAAAAGCGCTGGCGCGCAAACAACAGCTTCCGCTTTGTCTGCTGCTGGAATGGAAGATTTCACTTCTTCAACGAAGCTGACAGCCTCGCCGAGTGTTTTGTTCATTTTCCAGTTACCGGCTATAATTGGTTTTCTCATCTGTTCCACTTCCTTATAGCAGTTTTAAAATTATTTATCGTTCAGTGCAGCTACCCCTGGAAGCTCTTTGCCTTCCATGAACTCAAGGGATGCGCCGCCTCCTGTTGAGATGTGGCTCATTTTGTCAGCTAGGCCGAATTTTCCAACCGCTGCTGCAGAGTCTCCTCCACCGATGACAGAGTATGTATCTTTCGCCTCTGCCAATGCTTCCGCAACCGCTTTTGTTCCTTGAGCGAACAAATCGATTTCGAATACACCCATCGGTCCGTTCCACACGACAAGTTTGCTGTTTTTGATGACATCAGCATACGTTTCGCGTGTTTTCGTACCAATGTCGATTGCTTCTAAATCACTAGGGATTTCAGAGATCGGCACAATTTTTACGTTTGCATCGTTAGAGAAATCATCTGCAACGAGTACATCTTCAGGCATGTAGAAGTTAACGCCTTTTTCTTTCGCGCGATCCATAAATGTTTTCGCAAGCTCGATTTTATCTTCTTCAAGAAGAGATTTACCAACCTCATAACCAAGCGCTTTAACGAATGTGTAAGCAAGACCGCCGCCGATGATCAGGTTGTCTACTTTATCAAGAAGACTTTCGATGACGCCGATTTTATCTTTTACTTTCGCTCCGCCGATAATGGCAGTGAACGGACGATCAGGGTTGGAAATTGCTTTTCCGAGTACGTCAAGCTCTTTTTCCATTAAGAAACCTGCAACCGCTGGCAGATGCTCGGCAATTCCAGCTGTAGATGCATGGGCACGGTGGGCAGCACCGAATGCGTCATTCACATATACATCTGCAATCTCAGCAAATGCTTTTGCAAGTTCAGGATCATTTTTCTCTTCACCAGGGTAGAAACGTACGTTTTCCAACACAAGAACGTCTCCGTCCTTCATGTCGGAAATTTGTGATTTTACAGCATCACCGTATGCTTCATCCGCTTTTTTCACTTCTTTGCCAAGCAATTCGCCGAGACGTGCAGCAACAGGAGTTAAACGAAGCTCCTCAACGACTTCGCCTTTCGGGCGGCCTAAGTGGCTCGCAAGAAGGACTTTCGCGCCTTGGCCTGCAAGGTGTTTGATTGTCGGAAGTGCAGCACGGATACGTGTATCGTCTGTTACTTCCCCGTCTTTCATTGGAACGTTAAAGTCAACGCGGCAGAATACAACTTTGCCTTTTACGTCGATGTCTTTGAGAGTTTTCTTATTCATGCTTTAGGAGATCCTCCTTCAAAATGGTTTGCATGCAGCACGAAAAACGTGAAACCGTCTGATCAAGCGATGACTCCGCGAGGGCAGATCGCATACTTTTCGGCACAGGGCAGATCGTCTGAAGCCAGGGCAGTGGCCGCAGGCGAAGGCGCCGGAAAGCTGCAAAGCGCAGATGCTTCTCTTTCACAGAACGTTTTCTGAAAGCCGGTCTTCATGGAAAAAGGGAAAGGGAGTCCGTCCCCTTCCCTTGTCCGCTTTCATTATAGCGCTTCTATTCAAAAGAACCAAGTAAGGTCCTTTTTTCAGCTATGAATTAAAGACCTTTTTTAGCGATGTAAGCTGCAAGGTCAACAACGCGGTTAGAGTAGCCGCTTTCGTTATCGTACCAAGAGATTACTTTTACCATGCTGCCTTCCATAACCATTGTAGAAAGAGCATCGATTGTAGAAGAATTTTTGTTTCCGTTGTAGTCGCCAGAAACTAATGGCTCTTCGCTGTAGCCAAGGATTCCTTTAAGATCTCCTTCAGCTGCTTCTTTAAGAGCTGCATTTACATCTTCAGCTGTTACTTCTTGGTTCAGTTCAGCAACCAAGTCAACTAAAGAAACGTTTGGAGTTGGAACACGCATTGCTCCGCCGTTCAGTTTGCCTTTTAGTTCAGGAAGAACTAGAGAAACTGCTTTAGCCGCACCAGTTGAAGTTGGGATGATGTTTTCAGCTGCTGCACGCGCACGACGGTAGTCTTTGTGCGGAAGATCAAGAATTTGCTGATCGTTTGTGTAAGAGTGAACTGTTGTCATCATACCGCGTTTGATGCCGAATTTGTCGTTAAGTACTTTTGCAAACGGCGCAAGGCAGTTTGTTGTGCAAGATGCGTTAGAAATAACGTCGTGGTTAGCCGCATCGTATTTATCTTCGTTAACACCCATAACGATTGTGATATCTTCTTCGTTAGCAGGAGCAGAGATGATTACTTTTTTCGCGCCAGCTTCTAAGTGTTTCGCAGCGTCTGCGCGTTTTGTGAAGAAACCAGTAGATTCAACAACGATTTCAACGCCTTGTTTACCCCAGCTAAGTTTAGCAGGATCGCGTTCTGCAGAAACTTCAATTGTTTTACCGTTAACAACAAGGTTGTTACCGTCAACTGAAACCTCAGCGTCTAATTTTCCGTGTACAGAATCATATTGTAAAAGGTGAGCGAGCATGTTAGCATCTGTTAAATCGTTAACCGCTACTACCTCAACTTCAGGATTGTTTAATGCTGCGCGGAATACGTTACGTCCAATACGACCAAAACCGTTAATACCGACTTTTACTGCCATGATTGTTTCCTCCTTTAAATAAGTGAGAGATATTTATATTGAGGGATTATTCATCCCTTAATAACTTCTTTGCGGCTCCTTCGTCAGTGACGAGAACCGTGTTGCGCGGCTTTTTAAAGTAAGCCTCGATCGCCCCGGCTTTTGATGATCCGCCGGCTACCGCTATAATATCGGGAATGGCGTCTATGTCATCCAGCTGCATTCCGACAGAATGCACTTTGTGGACCACTTCGCCGTCCGCGTTAAAGTAGTAGCCGAACGCTTCTGTCACCGCGTCTTTATCATCTATTTTCTTTAAGTCTTCTAAAGGTGTGTTTCTCCGCTCAGCCATAGTTTTAGCTTCGCCGATTCCGTGAACCAGCATACTCGCTGATTTAATCGTGTTCAGCACCTCTTTGACAGAAGGTTCTTCAATAATAGATGAATAGGCGCCTTGTGACAGCTGTCCCGGAACAAACAAAAGCCGGTAAGTGCCTGAAGCCTTTTCCGCCATATGCGCGCATATGGTGTTCGCCTGGTTTTTTACGTCTTCGCCTAAACCGCCTCTTGCAGGCACAAACAAAAGCTCGCGGTTTTTAGAATCCGGCGTCATCATCTCGGCGACAGCTTCAATTGTCGTACCGCCGGTCACAGCGACGATATTTTTGCCTGAAAATCTTTTTTTCATACATGCGACAGCCGCTCTTCCCATTTCTTTTTTGACCCATGGGGATTGGTCGCTGTCTCCGGATACGATAATGACATCCTTTAGATTTAATCGTTCTTTTAATGTCTTTTCCAAAAGCGTCAAACCTAAAACATCTTTCATCGTATCTTCTAAAACGGAAAGCAGTTCATAACCCTCTTCTGTCAGCGTCATGCCGTTTGTTTTAATATCGACCAGATTCTGTTCCTTTAAAAACTGAACCTCGCTTCTCAGCACACGCTCGCTGATTCCGAGACTGGCAGAGAGGCTTCTGCGGCCGATGGGTTCTGTCAGCCTGATATACTGCAAGATTTCGAACCTCTTTTGCATAACGAGCAGAAGATCAGGCAATAATTTTTTTTGAGCTTGTATTAACTGGTTCATGACTCAAACGTTCCTTCCTTTTTTTGCTGGACACCAAACGTCCCGCTATGACAAAAAACGTCCCATCATAGCCAAAAAAAATTATTTCTGCTTTCTTTAATTATTTTAACAGGGTGGAAATGTTTATTCAACTGTTAAGAGCCAATTCATCGACAATATTCGCGCAGTTTTATGCAGCTGCGTTTCTCTTTCATTATTTTTCCCTCTATATTTCTATCTTATACAGCAAACCTTTAATGGTGCGCACAAAATAAAAAGCCCTTCTCAATCGAAAGGGCTTCACTTTTTAAAGCGTTTTCATTTTATCCAAAGCTTTTCAATCTCTTCGAGCGATTTATTCTTCGTTTCTGGACAGATTGTGACGACAAACAGGAAGCAGAGAATGTTAATGACGGCAAAGATCCAGAACGTGTAGGCCAGTCCGAACGAGCTGATCATCATCGGCACAAACTGCCCGATCGCCCAGTTTGCTCCCCATAAAAAGATGGTGGCGATCCCAGCGGCTCTTGCCCGCAGATGGTTCGGGAAGATTTCAGAAATCATAATCCATGTGATCGGCCCGACCGATACACAGAACGCGGCGACAAAACCTAATATAAAGAAGATCAGCATAAATCCGCTTGTTAACTGAAAATAAAACGACGTTCCGATTAAGATCATGAAAATCGCCATAAAAGCTGAACCGATGGACATCAGTTTTTTGCGCCCAACTTTATCAATCAATAAAACCGCGATGACAGTAAAAATGACCTCCACGACACCGACAATACAGGTTGTCACAAATCCGGCATTTTGTCCGAATCCCATCATTTTAAAGATTTCCGGCCCGTAGTAGGTGATGGCGTTCATGCCGATCACTTGATTAAAGAGCGCCAGCAGGATTCCAATAATAAGCGCTTTTCTGAGGCCTGGTTTGAAGAGCTGTGATAGTGAGCCCATTTGTTCTATTTTTAAAGAGTTTTCAATGTTCTTCAATTCTTCTTTTGCGACAGTTTCTCCATTAATACGTGTCAGTATCGATAACGCTTCTTTTGTTCTGCCCGCTTTCGCCAGCCATCTAGGACTTTCCGGCACGACCAGCAGGACAAGGAAAAAGATAACGGATGGCACCATTCCGTAAGCGAGCATCCATCTCCAGCCGGTTTGCACGCCCCATTCATATGTTCCGGAGCGCTGGACAGCGAGATTAATAAAGTACGTTGCGGAAATACCCAGTATCGTAAAGAGCTGATATAAGGAAGATAAACTTCCGCGTATGGCGGGCGGCGCCGCTTCCGTAATATAAGTGACGGATAATGACGAACCCATTCCGATCCCCAAACCTCCGATAATCCTCGCAATGATTAAGGTCGACACGTCTTGTGAAACAGCAGAAACAACTGCTGATACCGCAAATAACAGGGCCGCTGTCATTAAGATTTTTCTGCGCCCGAACCAGTCGCTTAAGAACCCGGATATCCCGACTCCCGCAACTCCTCCAATCATAATGCTTGAAATGACAAGCCCCTCCATGAACGGACTCAGGCTGTATAAATCCTTGAGAAAACCAATAGCACCAGAAATAACTGCAGTGTCATAGCCGTACAATAAACCGCCAAGCCCCGCCGCGCATGATATCAAAATCACAAATCCCATTGAATGGCTTCTTGTTACAGGAGCATTTGGTTCTAATTGAGTTGGAGTGTTCTTCATTTCTCTGCCCTCCCGAAAGTTGAGTAAAGCGTTTACATTTTCCATTACAATTGTACGTACTTATTTAAAATTTTAACGAAATTTGTTCTTTATTAGTACGTACAAATATAGAATAATCCTGTTTGTATTTTCTGTCAATGTTTTCTTGTATAGATCACTGTGATATACTGAAATTTGTCCGTATACATTTTGGAGGAATGGATATGTTACCAAAATATGCTCAAGTAAAAGAAGAAATCAGTTCATGGATTAATCAAGGTAAAATTCTGCCCGATCAAAAGATCCCTACCGAAAACGAGTTAATGCAGCAATTTGGCGTCAGCCGGCATACCATTCGTAAAGCCATTGGAGACCTCGTATCGCAAGGGCTGCTATACAGCGTGCAAGGAGGGGGCACCTTTGTCGCTTCACGCTCCGCTAAATCAGCGCTGCATTCCAATAAAACGATCGGCGTTCTGACGACCTACATATCAGACTATATTTTCCCGAGCATCATTAGGGGAATCGAGTCTTATTTAAGCGAGCAGGGATATTCTATGCTTTTGACAAGCACAAACAACAATCCGGACAATGAACGCAGAGGATTAGAAAACCTGCTGTCACAGCATATTGACGGGTTGATTGTAGAACCGACCAAAAGCGCTCTGCAAACGCCGAATATTGGCTACTATCTCAATTTAGAGAAAAACGGCATTCCTTTTGCGATGATTAATGCGTCATACGCCGAACTTGCCGCACCAAGTTTTACTCTCGATGATGTGAAAGGCGGCATGATGGCTGCGGAGCACCTGCTCTCTCTCGGCCATACGCACATGATGGGTATTTTTAAAGCTGATGATACACAAGGTGTCAAACGGATGAACGGATTTATACAGGCACATCGTGAGCATGAGTTATTCCCTTCCCCGGATATGATTGTGACGTTTACGACGGAGGAAAAGGAATCGAAGCTGCTGGAGAAAGTAAAAGAGACACTGGAGAAAAACAGCAAAAACATGCCGACTGCTATCCTTTGCTATAATGATGAAATTGCACTGAAGGTGATTGATATGCTTCGGGAGATGGATATCAAGGTGCCTGAGGATATGTCCATCGTCGGGTATGATGACTCTCATTTCGCGCAAATTTCCGAGGTGAAATTAACCTCCGTGAAGCACCCGAAGTCTGTTCTGGGTAAAGCTGCCGCAAAATATGTTATTGACTGTTTGGAGCATAAAAAGCCTAAGCAGGAAGATGTCATTTTTGAACCTGAGCTGATCATCCGTCAGTCCGCAAGAAAGCTGAATGAATAAAAAAGCAATGTATGGGTTTCCCCTTTACATTGCTTTTTTATGGCCTTTATCTGTTTTTCCAAATGTCAGCCACGATTTCAAATGAACGCATTCTGTCAGCGTGATCAAAGGTTTCTGAGTTGACCATAATTTCATCGGCCTGAGTTGTTTTGACAAAGTCTTCAAGCTTTTCCTTCACTTCTTCAGGACCGCCGACGATGGTTGAACTGAGCTGTTGATGAACCATTGCTTTTTCATATGGGCTCCAGATTTGATCCATGTCTTCTACTGGCGGCTTCAGCTGGTTTGGCGTACCGCGGACAAGATCAAGGAATCGCTGGTAATGGGATGTAGCCAGATGCTGTGCTTTCTCGTTTGTATCTGCGGCGATAATCGTTACGCCGACCATCGCATACGGTTCGTTGAGCACTTCTGACGGCGTAAAGGAATTGCGGTACAGCTCCAAAGCGGGAACCGTATTCGCCGGTGAGAAATGAGCAGCGAATGCAAACGGAAGGCCCAGCTCACCTGCCAGACGGGCACTAAAGTCGCTTGAGCCCAGCAGCCAAATCGGCACATCTATGCCCTCTCCGGGAATGGCGCGGACTTGATTGCGCACATTTCCTGACGGTTTAAAGTAATTGCGCAGTTCCTCTAATTGTTCTGGGAAATCTTCACCGCTGCTGATGTTTCTGCGGAGCGCCCTTGCAGTCAATTGGTCTGTTCCCGGCGCACGTCCGAGCCCCAGATCAATCCGTCCGGGATACAGCGTTTCCAGGGTGCCGAATTGTTCAGCGATTACAAGAGATGAGTGGTTCGGGAGCATAATGCCGCCGGAGCCGACGCGGATTTTCTTTGTGCCGCCGGCAATATGGCCGATCAGTACGGCGGTGGCAGAGCTTGCGACACCTTCGATATTATGATGCTCTGCAAGCCAATAACGGTGATAGCCCCACTCCTCTGCACGGCGCGCCAAGTCCATGCTGTTTCGGAATGACTCTGCTATCGTTCCCCCTTGAACAACAGGAGATAAATTCAAGACAGAAAGCAAGGTATCTTTGCGTTGGTTGTTAGACATATTGTTCTCCTTTGCAGTTGTGATATAAGTAAACAGCTCATGCTGTTACGTCTCTATCGAAAGGACTTCTATCACACCTTAACACAACTGCGTTTAGGATGAAAAGAATTTGATTCGATGAAATTCGAACAATAAAAAGGTGTTCATCATTTGATTTTTATACAAAAAGCTCCTGTGCCATCTCAATGAATAGCTTAGCGGCCAAAGAAGCCTCATGTAATGAAGGAACGGCAAGCTGCACATCCCGATACACCTGCGGATCGAGATCCCTAGTCACCACATGCTCCGGCAGCGTCATCCCCGACATCGACATTTCTGATAAAATCGCCAGGCCCAAACCTTCTTTGATCATGCTGATCGAGGTGTTAACGTTATAGACAGTGAAAGCAGTGTGCAGCGTTGAACCAGCTTGCTTGAACTTATCGATAAAAGGGGATTCATAGCCGCCGTCGCAGACAACCATCGGCTCACAATCGAGATCTTTCAGCGTAATGGCTGATCGGCTGCACAGCGGATGATCATCACGCAGCACGACGACCATTTTGTCTTTTTTCAGCCGAATGTACTCCATCTTGTCTGCCGGATACAGAAGAATGCCGGCATCAATCATCCGTGTATGGAGCCACTCCTTGACTTCGTCTACGGTTCCTTCATGCAAAACAAGCTCCAATTTCGGATACCTTTGTTTAAACTCGCTGATCAGCTTCGGCATAAAATAAGCGGAGGCGGTTGGAAATGTGCCGATATGAATCGTCCCCAGCTCAAGCCCTTTTTCTGCCGCTGCGACCTGCTCAACTTTTTCGATTCCTTTTAACACTTCTCTGATATGGACTAAGATCTTTTTTCCTGTATCTGTCAGCATCAGGCCGTTTCGGCGGTCACGGATGATCAATTTCACATCAAGCTCGGCTTCAATCGCAGAAATAGCATGGCTGACAGCCGGCTGTGTCATGTTCAGCAACTGTCCCGCTTTTGTAAAACTCCCCGTTTCAGCTACTTTGACGAAAACTCTTAATTGTGTAATGGTCATAACTATTCACTTATGCTCCTCATAAAAAAGATTCATTTTATTTATCTTATGTTCTACCGTATCATATGAAAGAAATGATCTACAAGGAGTGATCAAAAAAGTGAAACAGCTATCAAAAACGCGGACAGCGCTCCTTCTCGCCTTTCTCGTTATCATGTGGGGCATCAATTGGCCGCTGTCGAAAGCCGCGCTCGCCTTTTCGCCGCCTTTATTGTTTGCGGGCATCCGGACGCTGATCGGCGGGCTTTTATTAGTGATTGTTGCACTGCCGCGTATTCATAAACTGCGTTTTAAAGAGACGTGGCCGATTTATCTTGTTTCTGCTCTTTTAAATATTACGTTATTCTACGGACTGCAAACGATCGGGCTGAATTATCTTCCGGCTGGTCTGTTTTCCGCTATCGTATTCTTTCAGCCGGTGCTGATGGGTGTCTTTTCTTGGATGTGGCTCGGCGAATCCATGTTTACGTTGAAAGTGATCGGGCTTGTGCTCGGTTTTGCCGGGGTTGCTGTCATCAGTGCCGCGGGCTTTGGCGGGCATATTTCTGTCATAGGGGTTCTGCTGGCTCTAGGTTCCGCGCTCAGCTGGGCATTCGGAACAGTATTTATGAAAAGAACAGGCAGCCGCGTCGATTCCATCTGGATGGTCGCCTTGCAGCTGACGATTGGCAGCGTATTTTTGCTCGTATCCGGCTTCTGGACAGAGAGCTTTTCCGCGATCCAATGGACAGTCCCATTTGTCGCCAGTCTAATGTTCATCTCAGTGTTTGTCATCGCGCTTGGCTGGCTTGTTTTTTTTACGCTTGTCGGTTCAGGAGAAGCAAGCAAGGTCGCGTCCTACACCTTCTTGATTCCGCTCATTTCAATCGTAGCCAGCTCCATTTTTCTGCATGAACCGCTTACCTTAAGCCTCTTGGCGGGTCTGCTGCTGATTGTCACAAGCATCTGCCTCGTGAATTCAAAATCAAAAGCACAGAAAGCTGCGTTGATCTGTGTAAATGAGAAGGCTTCACAATAATAAAACCCTCTTGTCGGATGTGACAAGAGGGTTTCTTATTTACTGGTGCTTGCGGCCTTTGACCAAATATGCAACTGTAATCAAAAGGTAGATCGCCGCAGTAATGCTGGTAATGACAATTGACGTTGTCATGATGACCCCGATCAGAATGGCGAGTAACGCCAGAATCGCAAACCATGTGGTGTACGGGAACCATTTTACATAATAGGCTGGTGTTTCTGTTTGCCCTTTTCTCGATTTCAAATGAGCGAATCCGATGATCAGCCAAATAAATAAGACTGTATATCCCAGTGATCCCATTAAGTAATTAAACGTCTGGCTTCCGGCGAACAGAGAAATCAATACACCAATATATAAAGAAGAAGTGCACATCAGGATCGCAAACATCGGGACGTTTTTCGATGAAAGCTTAGAAAAGACCCGCGGCAATCTTCCGTCAGTTGCCTGTGTATACAAAATGCGGGACGATCCGTATAAACCTGAATTCATAGAGGAAATGATGGCAAGCAGGATGACTGCATTCATGATATGGTCTGCCCCCGGAATGCCTACCATTTTAAAGACCATCACAAAAGGACTTTCAGGAACAGAATTCACTTGATTCCATGGGATCAGGCTGACAATGATGAAAAACGGAAGCAGGTAGAACGCGACAATCCGTGTTAATGTGCTGCGGACTGCTTTCGGGACAACCTTTTCCGGGTTCTTTGTTTCAGCAAGCGTCACTCCGATAATTTCTGTACCGCCGTAAGAGTAGATCACGACAAGCATCGCCGTAATCAGCCCAGTGCCTCCGTGCGGGAAAAATCCGCCGTGCTCTGTCAGATTCGAAAAACCGGCCGCTGTATGGTCACCGAATGAAACAAATAAGAGCAGCAATCCTAATAAAATAAAGATAACAATAACGGTAATCTTGATCATAGCCAGCCAATACTCAGTTTCGGCGAAGATTTTTACAGAAAGCAAGTTCACAATCGTAACAACAAGAGAAATTGCTAATGCCAGCACCCAGATCGGGCAGCCCGGCAGCCAATATTGAATAAAAATTGCAGCTACAACAGCTTCAGCTGCAATGTTAAGCACCCACATTTTCCAGTAGATCCAGTCCAAGAAATATGCAGCGTAATTTCCTAGCACCTGCTGCACAAGATCACGGAAGGTTCTCGCGTTTCGGTTGCGCACAGCCATTTCTGCAAGCCCCTGCATAATAAACAGCAAAATAATGCCGCCGAGCAGGTATGCAATAATGACCGATGGCCCTGCCACATCGATTGCCGAGCTGCTTCCTTTAAATAAACCTGCACCGATTGCTCCGCCCAGCGCCATCATCATAATATGACGGGATGTCATCGTGCGTTTTAACGTCTGATTGTCCTTTTCCATCCTTTTTTCCCTCTCCTTCTCGTCTTCAAAAACAAAAAAGCCCGCCGTCTCCTATCTATACGAATAGATAAAGAGACGACGAGCCTTCGGCTGACCGCGGTACCACTCTTGTTGATTCTTCCTAGAAGAATCCAGCTTTTTGACCCTGTAACGAAGGTTAGCCGTTAAAACATAAGGAATATTCAATCTATTCCGTTTCGTCCTACCACTCCCGGGCGAGTTCAAAGAAGAATCAGACTGCGTCGCACCACCCCGCAGCTCTCTGTTACTGATTCCTTTCTTTTACTGCTCCCATTCTATGTGTTTTAGTTTTCTGAAAAACTCAAATTTTACGTTCTGAATATATTAACATAATATACGTGCTTCTGTTTTCTCTGTCAATAACTTGCGAGAAAAAACAAACTGTTATTTTGTCCCTTTTTGAACGGCCTTCCAGAAGGATTCCGATTCGTGTCCTAAAGCGTAGACAGAGACACCGGCTATTTTATATTGTTTCGCCAGGCGGCTTTTTGTTTCGATTGTTTTTTCATTTTCATACCAAACAACATGTTTATGTTTCTTTTTGTCAATGTAAGAAAACGTCATAGAACCTGTTTTTTTATTGAATGCCGGCTTTGCTTTCTGCTTTTTAATGAGGGACTTGATGTCATTCCATTCCCTCGCTGAGCTGCCGCTCCCGTCTTTCAGATCCCAATCATAGCCGTACGCAGGGACCCCCATGATCACTTTATTTGCTTTGATTTTTTTGACAGAAAACTGCAGCGAGCGCTTGATCCAGCTTGTGCTTGCCACTGAGCCAGGTTCGCCCCAAATGCCGTGTTCGTCGTAAGTCATGACTTGTACATAGTCCGCATATTTTCCGATTTTCGCATAATCATACGGCCAACTCCAGTCATCGTTTTTATTATCGGCGCTTTTGGCCGGAACGGATACCATTGTTTTGATATGTTTCTTTTTCAGAGCTTGTGAGACATATTGAATGAAGCTTGAGTATGCAGAACGGTCTTTCGGATTAACTGCCTCAAAGTCAATATTGACTCCGTAATAGTGGTGCTTTTTTGCCAAAGAAATAAGCTGGTCAGTGAATCGTTTTCTCGCTGTTTTGTCAGTCATGACCCGATGCGCTAAGTTTCCGTCAAAATCATAAATAGCGTCATTATAATTGGAAATGACGGCCCACGTTTTGATTTTATTTTTCTTCGCGTATGTAAGCTGCTTGCTCGGGACATCGCCAATCACACGTCCGTTTTTATCAAACGCAAACGTATCAGTGGCAATAGAGTTGATATATTTATGATACTTCGTAAGAGAATTGTATGATGCCGTATCCCCAGTTGTATAGCCTAATGTCATACCGGCCGCCTTTGCTTCTGTTTTTGTATACATAAACAGAACGATCGCTATCGCTAGTGAAACAGCTATGATCAGCCATTTTTTCATTTCGTTTCCTCCTTTTTCACGTCATACTCTTCTCATCGGCCAAATTTTTGGAAAATGAAGTTTTTTCAAGCAGAAAGCCCGGCATAGGTAGCCGGGCTTTCTGGATCATCGGTCAGATACGAGAATATAAGCTGCTTTTACCGGACCGTGAACACCGACCACCAAATCCATTTCGATGTCGGCGGAGTTGCTCGGTCCTGTAATGTAGTTAATGCATGAGGGAACGGTGATGCCGTCAGCAATATTTTGCCGGATGATATCACTGGCTTGTGTCATTCTCGGCACGATGCTTGATTTTGGCACAATGGCGATATAGGTTGTCGGCAGAAGGCTGACAGAGCGGCCGATGTCTTTTGAAGAATAAAGGACAACCGTACCCGACTCGGCCAGTGTGATTTCACTGAATGTAATCCCCACATTGGCTTGCTCCGCTATTTTGATATTTTCTTCACCTTTGTCAGCATCCCATTCCCAGACTTGCGTTCCTTCACCAGGCCAGTCTTTGGTGAGCAGGCTTTTTAAACCGTAAGCCTCAAACCGGGGATCCTTGGGAATGATGACAGGCCCTCCGGAAAACCGGCTGACTTGTTCACGCAAGGCATCGTACAGACCGGTTGAATCCGTCTCAATCAGCTCAGTATGGATTTTGACACAATGGTTTTTGAGCACCGTGACTAAATCATCGGGCGAATACCCTTCAAATGTTTTATATTGCGGCTGATGCGCCCACTCAGGGACGGCCACGCCGCCTGTTCTTCTTTCACGGCCAAGGCGTGACGCGATCCGGTTTAAAAAGCTTTCTTGATTCTGAATGGTTCCCTTCGTCATCACTGCTCCTCCTTTGTGTGCTCAACTGTCTCTCTGTCTGTAAACCAGTCTCTGAATCTTGATTTATGCGGTGCCGGGAAATCGCGGATTTGCGTCCAGCCTTTTAGCGGACCGGGTCCTTTCGAAATTTTGTCATCCTCTGTAAAAGGCGTCATGGCGGCAGGCGCCCATTTTGAGCTCATTTTATAAAGCGACAAAGAGGAAGACCCAAGACCGAACGCTTTCATCGCAAGCTTTTCACTGATCGGCGCTCTGCCTTCTTTTTCGACGATGTTCTGACGATGCTTGAGAAGCAGCTCATGAAGCGGAATTTTGACCGGGCAGGCTTCTGAACAAGCCGCGCACAGTGTAGACGCGTACGGCAGCTCCTTGTAATCGTCATAACCGCCGAGCAGCGGCGATAAAACGGCTCCAATCGGCCCCGAGTAAATCGAGCCGTATGAGTGTCCGCCGACATGGCGGTACACAGGGCAGACATTGATACAGGCCGCACAGCGGATACATTGCAGCACAGACTGAAATTCGGTGCCCAGAATGTTGGACCGGCCGTTATCCACGATGACAAGGTGGAATTCCTCCGGGCCGTCTATTTCGTCTTCCAGTTTTGGGCCGGTTAAGGCCGTAATATAACTCGTCAGCCGCTGTCCGACAGCGCTTCTTGTCAGCATGCCGACAAGCACTTCAAATTCGGAAAATGACGGGACAATGCGTTCCATTCCCATGACAGTGATTTGTGTTTTCGGCAATGTCGTGACAAGCCGCCCGTTTCCTTCATTGGTTACAAGGCTGACTGAACCCGTGTCGGCAATGGCAAAGTTGCAGCCGGTAATGCCGATGTCGGCTTCCAGAAATTTTTGCCGCAGGATGCCGCGCGCATGCATGACGAGCTCTTCCGGTTTCTCTGTCTGTTTATAATCCAGTCTTTCTTTAAACACATCGCGAATCTGCTCTTTATTTTTATGAAGAGCCGGCGCCACAATATGTGACGGCGGGTCGTGATCATCAATCTGCAAAATATATTCGCCGAGGTCGGTTTCGACCACTTCGCAGCCTTCCTTCTCCAGCACTTCATTCAGATTGATTTCTTCTGTCACCATAGATTTAGACTTTACGATTTTTTTGCCGTTTTTCTTTTGAATCACGCTGCGGATATAAGAGGAAGCTTCTTCAGCTGTTTCAGCAAAATAAACGTGTCCTCCTCTGTTTGATACATTGGATGCTAGCTGTTCCAAATAAAAATCAAGATTTTCAAGGACATGCTGCCTGATCTCCTCAGATAACGAACGCCATTCTTCCCAGTTTCCCAGCTCTTCGGCCGCTTCCAGCCGTCTCGTCCGCAGACGCTCCTGCGCACCCGAGACAGCGCCTCTCATAAATTCATTATCGATCCCCTGTGATACCCGCTCTTTAAAAGCGTCAGTACCGATTTTCATCGCCATGATCCTTTTCCCCCTCTGTATCCAGTGTTATCTGCTGTTGAGCACTTCGGCGATGTGCATCACTTTGACATTCTTGTCCTTACGATCAAGCCGACCTCCGATATTCATCAAACAGCCGCAGTCAGCGCCGATGAGCACCTCTGCTCCCGTATCCTCCACACATGCGACTTTCTCATCAACCATCTGCTCAGAAATCTGCGCCATTTTGACAGAGAATGTTCCTCCGAATCCGCAGCAGTTGTGTTTCCCCGGAAGTGACGTGAATTCAAGCCCATTTACATGGCTCAGCAGTTTCATCGGCTCCTCCGATACGCCGAGCAGCCTTGTCATATGGCATGACGTATGTAAGGTCGCTCTTTTATGAAGGGTTGCGCCGACATCCTCTACCCCAAGGACATTGACGATAAAATCGGTTAATTCATACGTTTTATCGGCCAGCTTCTGCGCTTTATCCGCCCATTTCGGATCATCTTTAAACAGGTGCGGATACTCCCTGAACATTGTGGTGCAGGAACCGGATGGACTGACGACATAATCTGACTCCTGAAACGTTTCGATCATTCGTTTCATTGCTTTTTTGGCGTCATTTACGTAACCGCTGTTGTAAGCCGGCTGGCCGCAGCAGATCTGCCCCTCCGGAAAATCAACCTCACATCCGAGCCGCTCAAGCAGCTCTACCGTTGCTTTTCCTACGTTTGTTTGAAACATATCAACAAGACAAGTGACAAAAAGTGAGACTTTCATGATGAACCCCTCTCTCATCCCCAATATATGATCTGGTCATCTGATGACCTGAAGTTAAAGCATTTACCAATATCGTACACTATTTGGACACAAAATTGAAAGCATTTTCTAATGATTTCAGCAATAAAATAACGCCTGTACATAGGACAGCACGTTTAAAAAAGCGATACTGCTTTTTCATGTTCTTGCACACACTTTCTGTATTTCTTATATGTTTTCACAAAGAGGTAAAGGAACGAAAGACCTCATGAGCGCAAAAGCATTTCAAACAAAAAAGCACCGACGACCGCTGAACCTGACATATCCATAACCCCGATGTATAGTACAAGCTTTGCGGACGGACAGATAAGAAAACCAGAAAATAACCATGTAAATAAAAAGGAACCTGGTTCTGTACGATTCACCAGGTTCCTCATTAAATCCATCCTTTCTCCTCAGCTATACTAGCCGCTTCTGTCCGATTTTTTGCATTCAGTTTTTGGATGATTTCTGAGATATAGTTTCGGACTGTGCCTTGAGATAAATAGAGTTCAAGTGTGATGTCTTTTGTTGTCTTGCCTAAAGCAGCCAGCCGCAGTATTTGTTGTTCTCTTACAGTCAGCGGATTTTCATCACGAATCATGTTGAAGGTTAATTCCGGGCTGAACATCCGTTTTCCCTTTACACACTTTCGTATGGCATCTGCCAGATCGTCGATTTCCCCATCCTTCAAAAGATACCCGTGTACGCCGGCTTTGACGGCGCGTTCAAAATATCCGGGGCGGGCAAAGGTTGTCAGAATAATGACCTTGCTTTTACAGCCTTTTTTCATTAGCTCCTCTGCAACCTCCAGCCCGCTGTAAACCGGCATTTCAATGTCCATGATGCAGACATCCGGCTCCAGCTTGAGAATGGCTTTCAGCGCCTCTTCTCCATTTAACGCTTGTCCGATGACCTTCATATCCTCTTCCAGGTCAAGCAAGGATCCCAGAGCGCCTAAAAGCATTCGCTGGTCCTCGGCAATAAATAGACGAATCATCTATTTCGTCCTCCTCCTATCATTCTGCTTTTCTAATGAGCGGAATCGTCAGTGTCAACACCGTTCCGTTTTGGGCTGAAAGAGTCAGTCCTCCGTCAATAAACATCAGCCGCTCTTCCATTCCCCGCAATCCATTCCCAAACATCTTCTCCTTCACCGCTCCTGTTCCGTCGTCCCGTATCACAACGGTCATTTTGTCGGCATATTGAGAAATGGTGACTGCACAATGGGTCGCTTTGCTGTGCTTGATGATATTTGTCACTGCCTCCCGCATACACATACTGACAATATTTTGAGTGACGGGAGAGATGTCTGAAAAATCTTCGGTCCCTTCGTATTGAAAGGTAATATTACCCGCTCTTAAAATGTGCCGAATGTTGGCTAGCTCTTCCGTCATGGTGACCGTTCTCATATCCGCAACAAGCTCACGAACTTGTTTGAGTGCCGCACGCGAGCTTGTTTCCATTTCTTTCGCTTCAAGCTTGGTCCGTTCTGCATCTGCTGCCGCCAGCCGCTGAATCAGCTGGCTTTTTAACGTGAGGAGCGAGAGGGTATGGCCGAGTGTATCATGAAGATCGCGTGCTATCCGAACACGTTCCTCCCTTTTGGTGAGTTCCTTTATATGTTCGTTGGCTTGGTCAAGCTTTTTTTCAAGCTCTATTCTTCGAAACATGGAACGAATTCCGAAGGGAGAAATCAGCATAATGACCAGAAACGGCAGAACAGAAAACAGCTCTCTGATCGAGGCCGAATCCGCCAGAAAATGATACACGCAAGGAAATATCAGCATGAAGACAAGACCAAAGAAAGCACGGTTGAACTTCGTTTTCTCACGGTAATAGCCCACAAAGTTTGCCGGGAAAAAGCCTAAATAAATATAGCTGATATGATAAAACAAACTATAAATAAAAATAATGGCCATTTGCGCGCATAACCAATACGTAAATGAAGGTCTGTCCGCACTGACAAACAATTGACGATATGTCACAACAAATAGGAGCAGCATGCCATATCCCAGCACTTGTTTGCTGCCCGATTCCCTCAATAAAGAAAGAAACGGCATAATGGTATACACCAAAAAGATATAAGGGAAAAAACCGAATTGCTTGGGGAATATGGATTTTATAAGTTTCATGTATTACACCGCTTCTTGTTTTCTTCTTATATACTTAAATAGTAGCATGAAGATCAGTAAATAAGCGATTAACATCAGAACATTTTTCCAGGTTGGAAGCTCGCCTTGAACAAGAGCCCACGCTCCGCTCCCAAAATGATAAGACGGGAGCCACTGCCCTATGTTTTTCAATATGTCCGGCATGACCTCGATCGGCATCCACATGCCCCCGCTTATCGCCAGCAGCATGTAAAGCACATTACTGACCCCGGCTGCCGTTTCTACTTTTCTCATGAGACCGATTAATGTTCCTAACGCTAAGAACGGAAATGCGCCAATTAAAATCCAAAGCCCGCTCATCACCCATTCAAACAGTGACAAGTCAATGCTGTTTATGATGGCGCCCGCAAGAAAAATGACAGTAATAGATAAAAGATGAATGACACTTTGCCCGATCATCTGAGCCGCCAAATAAATATGATCCGGAAGAGGCGTGATGCGGATAAAAACTGACCAGCCTTGCGCCTGTTCTTGTACCAAACGGATTCCAAGCGTCATCATAGACGAGCCCATTACGCTGAAGGTTGTCATAGACATTAGGTAATGGGCATTCCAGGCGCCTTTGTCAGCGACATTGGTATTCACTACGTTTGTAAAGAGATAGTAAAAGGCAATCGGCATAACAAGCGACCAAAACACAAAATATTTATTCCTGAGCACCCTTTTCATTTCAGCTATGCACTGTTTCCGCAGCATGTTCATCTCACATCGCCTCCCTGTTCCCGTCAGCAAGCTGTCGAAATGCCTCATCAAGTGTTCCTTGTTCGATTCGAATATCACGTGCATTGATGTGTTCTTGAAAGATGAGCGCCAACACTTTATCAGTATTTGACGTTTGAATACTGACTCGCTGATGTTTTTGCGTCACTCGTTCTACTTCCGGATGCCGATAAAGCTTTTCCAATGATTCATCCGATGGAACCTTAAAGGAGACAGACTGTTTCTGAATCCTTGCCCTGATTTGTTTCGGCGTTTCGTCTGCGGCAAGCCGTCCTTCAGCAAAAAACAAAATGCGCTGTGCGGCATCATCTGCTTCCTGTAAATAATGGGTTGAAAAAATAATGGTCTTTCCTTGATCCGCCAAGCTATTCACTGTCTTCCAAAACTGGTGTCTGGATGTCGTGTCCATTCCGACAGTCGGTTCATCAAATACTAGTAACTCCGGATTGCCGGCAAGTGCCAAAGCAAAGCTCAGACGGCGTTTTTGTCCGCCGGATAATTTCTCTGCCGGTGTTTTCAAATCTTCTTTTGTGAGTGCTGTCAGCGAAACAAGCTCTTTCATGGATAATGGATGGGGATAATAACTGCGGATAAGCTCGAGGGTTTCGCAGACCTTTAATCCCGGCATAACACTCACCTCCTGCAGCATGGTGCCGATTTTTTGACGCACCTGCTTTTCATCAGGCTGACGGTTAAATAATTTGATTTCACCCTCACTTGGCTTCAGCAATCCCAGCATCATAGAGATCGCTGTTGTCTTCCCTGCGCCATTCGGGCCGAGGATGGCGACAATCTCTCCTTTTCCTATGCTGAATTGAATGTTCTTCACTGCTGTTTTTTGCTGAAAATATTTTGTGACATTTCTTACTGACACAACCTCATTCATCACATGAGCACCTCCTGATTGCTTACATCAATTGTAAAATACCGGAACAGATGATTTTTAGTAAGGGGTGTCATGATTATGAGATGACAAATGTCATTTGTCTCATTCAGGTGATATGACCGCCTTATATTATTTCCGGCACCCAGGCAATCCTCCCGCTACATCTTCCATCATTCCTGCTCTCCATGCCGCATGTCCTCTATCTGCAAGACTCCTATTTACTTTCATAGAATGACCGCAATTCACACCCCGAAGTGGTATGATATACATAGTAATCTTCATGTCGTTTTGGCTGAAAGGAGCAGACTATGAATCAATCAATTTTGACTAGGAATCATGTGAAGGTGAGGGGGAATGGCACAACACCAATTGTATTTGCACCTGGATTCGGGTGTGATCAAAGTGTGTGGGATGCCGTAGTTCCTGCCTTTGAAGACGAATATCAGCTGATTTTATTTGATTACGTGGGTGCGGGGAATTCTGATTTGCGGGCATATGATATGAATCGTTACAGCACACTTGACGGCTATGCACAAGATGTTATCGATGTTTGCGAAGCCTTAGATCTGTCAAAAATTGTGTTTGTGGGGCATTCTGTCGGGGCTGTCATTGGCATGCTTGCATCATTACGCCGTCCTGAGCTTTTTTCACAGCTGATTATGGTGGGGCCTTCTCCTTGCTATTTAAATGATCCGCCTGAGTATTACGGAGGTTTTGAGGAAGAGCAGCTCCTTGGGTTAATCGAGATGATGGAGAAAAATTACATTGGCTGGGCAACCGTTTTTGCGGCGACCGTAGTGAATCAGCCGGATCGTCCAGAAATTAAGGAAGAGCTGGAAAGCCGTTTTTGTTCTACTGATCCTATCATCGCACGGCAATTCGCGAAGGCGGCGTTTTTTTCAGATCATCGAAAAGATCTTCCAAAGGTGACCGTGCCTTCGCTTATCCTGCAATGTTCGAATGATGTCATTGCACCGTCAGCAGTAGGTGAGTATATGCAAAAGCATCTCCCTTACAGCACACTCATACAGATGAAAGCCAACGGGCACTGCCCGCATATGAGCCATCCCGAAGAGACAGTACAGCTGATCAGGGATTATTTGAATGCATACGTGATTTAGGAACGAAAGGGATAGAGGTGACCCTCTGAATGGATCAACAATTGAATTATGCACCATGCGGTTTCCTTACTTTATCTGAAGAGGGTACAATTTTAGCTGTCAATCACACCTTGCTTAAGATTCTTGATTATGAACCGGAACAGGTGATCGGCCAGCATATCAATGCTCTTTTAACCGTTCCTGCAAAGCTTTTTTATCAGCTTTATTTTGTTCCGCTTTTGCAGCTGGAGCAACACATTGAAGAAATGTACATCTCCCTGGAAACAAACAATGGGGAAGAAATCCCGGTCCTAGTAAACGCTGTTCAGAGAACGGATCAGGAAGCTGCTGTAACAGAATGCGTTGTCATTCCGATGCGGAAGCGAAACGAATATGAAAATGAGCTGCTGATTGCCAGAAACGAGGTCGAGGAAGCACTGCTCGCCAAACAGAAAGCAAATGCGGAGTTAGAAAATGCTTTGCGGATGCTGAAGGAGAAACAAGAAGAGCTCCTCGCGATCAATAAGGAAAATCAGCAATTCAGATCGAATACAAAAAGAGAGCTTGAACTCGCCAGAAAGATTCAAGAAAATTCATTGACCGAACCGATGATGACGGATCATATTCAAATTGAATCGTATTATAAAGCATCCAGTGACTTATCAGGCGACTTATATGGATTTTATCAAATCGATGAGCACCGCTACGGCTTGATCATCCTTGATGTAATGGGACACGGCATTTCTTCTGCATTAGTTACGATGTCCCTCCATCCTTTGTTCCAACGATTAATGACGCAGGGGCTCAGTCCCGACAAAGTCATGAAAGAGTTAGACTACCATCTTCACAGCTTGTTTCAAAACGATGAGGAGGCAAGGCATTATTGCACAGCTATTTGTCTTATCATTGATACAGACCGGCAAAGAATTGAATATGTCAACGCGGGCCATCCGCCCGCATTATGGCAGGATGCTAAGGGAACCCAATCAACGCTGGACACAACCGCTCCGCCAATCGGGATGTTTGAAGAAGCGGTGTTTCAGTCAAGCACCCTTCACTATACACACGGCGGAAGGCTGCTTCTGTATACAGACGGTGTGATGGACCCGACGGCTTCATGTTATTTAGTCCATTTATTAAAGGATCATCCTGTTTTGCCTATAACTGAACTGAAAAACAAAATCCTCTCATCTCTTCAAGCTGAGCCTAAAAATGATGATGAGTGTTTTATTTTAATAGATGTAAAATAAAAGAATCCATGAGAGATAACAATGCATTGTTACGCCTCATGGATTTTCATTTTTTCAGTGATTTTTCGGGATATGGCCTGTTTCCGCGTATTTGAATACCTGTAAGGACGGCAGCGGGTGTCCGTTGAAATCAAACAAAGCTTGATTATCCACTGCACTTCCCCCGTACCACTTACCTGCGTCTTCAGGATCGTATTCGGCTGCATAGCTGGCGGCCCAGCCGGAACCGTATGTTTCCCATATCGTTTTATTTCTCTCCAATTGCGTCTTCGGGCCGACAGGAACCCATGCAGGCTCCCAATAAAAAACACCCAGTCCGGCCGGTCCTGTTTTTGCCACTGCGTCCATCACATCTCTTACGGCATTTGCCTGGCCTTGCACTGAAATCGGGTATGGCAGCGTCTGACTGCTTTTAGGCGCTGTGTTTTCATGTCCGTCTCCGTCCTCAGCCGTATAGGTGTATGACGTTTCCGCCACCATGACTTTTTTGCCGTACGTATCCGCAACAGCTTTCAGTACGGAGGACAAATTGTGTAACGTACCGTGCCAGAATGGATAATACGAGCTGGCAAATACATCATAATCGACTTTGTTTTTGTTGAGGGTTTCAGCAATATATGAATATCGTCCTGGCGTTTCTGGGTTGGTGAAATGCAGCGCGACCAATATGTCTCGATTTATTTCCCTGACTGCCCGGCTACCTTCATTGAATAATTGACTCATCTTCCTCCAATCCGTTTCACCGGCAATTGCTCCTGTTGTTTCGTTTCCGACCTGTACCATACCGATATCAATGCCTTCCCTGACCATGGCCTGCAGACTTTGTTTTGTAAATGCATAGAGCTTTGCTTTCTTTGCTTCGAAGCTTAAGTTCACCCAAGCTTTTGGCACCTTCTGTTTTGCAGGATCAGCCCAGAAATCCGAATAATGAAAGTCTGCCAGCAGCTTCATCCCGTTCGCGGTTGCCCTTTTTCCGATTTGGATGGCTTTTTGAACATCATTATTGCCTCCTCCATAACCATTGCCATGAGCGTTATACGGGTCATTCCAGATGCGGACGCGGACATAGTTGACACCTGCTTGCTTTAAGGTTGTAAAGATGTCCTGACGTTTCCCGCTTGCATTGTAAAAGGTCACACCGCTGTTCTCTAAAGCAATTATGCTCGACACGTCAACTCCTTTGATAAAGTCCTTGTTCATGCCCGCTACCTTTTTAACAAATAAGTCATCCGCACGAAGCTCCGATACATATTTCTTCCCCTCTGTCGCAGCATATCCAGTCGAACTTCCGATTCCGCTCCAGACGATGACAGCCGCTAACAGCATGATGATTCTGCTTTTCATATTTCCACCCTCTCACGTAAGCGATTTCAAAAAAGACCCCGCCCATATCGAGCGGAGGCACACCTTAATGTGAGTTCACGACAATTCTCACTTCATATTTTTCCAAGATCAAGTCACCTGAAAGCATTTCACCAGTAACGATATCCTTCACACGCTTATCAAACGAAACCAGCTGCTGTTGTTCCGTAAAATTCATGATGAAAATATAATCATTGTGCTGATCCTGTCTCGCCTGTACGGAGACGCCTTTTCCATGCTTAACCGGAAAAACCGGAGATAAAGACAGTTCTTTTATCAAACTTAAATAAAAATCTCGGTGAAATTGATCCTCTAAACGCGCGCCGATAAAATACGCTTTTCCTTGTTCATATTGATGGCTTGTAACCGCGGGGGTATGCGCATAAAAGTCATCCTGATACACACCCTCTGCCGTTGCGGCTTTCAATTCGATCACCGTTGCATAATCTTTCATTTCATACGTTTGATTGCGATAGCTGACAGCATTTCGATCTTTCGGATACAGCGTATCTGTTTCGAGCGTCTCAATTCCAAATATCGTTTGCAAGTCTGGATGCCAACCGCCTGTGTACGTTAAATCATGCTCATTGACGATTCCGCTGATATACGTCATCACCAAGGTGCCTCCGTTAGCCGTAAACTTCTTTAATCGCGAAATGGTTTCTTCACTGATTACATACAGCATGGGTACGATCAGCAGCTTATACGCTGAAAAATCATGTTCTTTTGTAATCACGTCGACCGGGATATCCTGTTCCCAGAAAGTGCGGTAATGCTGCTGCAGTGTTTGCGGATAACGCTTTGTCGCTTTTGCAAACCCCTGAGCGTCCTGAAGCGCCCAGTCATTTTCCCAATCATACAAAATAGCAGCTTCAGACGGCCTCTTCGTTCCAACGACTTCAGCAAGCTGCTCCAATGTCTCCCCGACTTTTGCCACTTCTTGAAAGACACGGTTCTTTGGGCTGTTGTCATGATCCACAATCGCCCCATGCAGTTTTTCCGACGATCCCCGTGATTTTCGAAATTGGAAATAGAGAATGCTGTCTGATCCGTGGGCAATCATTTGCATAGATGAAAGCAGGTTCATGCCGGGGCGCTTTGCTTTATTGACGTTATGCCAATTGACAGCGCTGGGCGTACACTCCATAAGTAAAAAGGGCTGCTGCTTCAGGCTTCGGTAAAGATCATTGATAAAGCCGACCTTCATCGCCAAATCTGCTGTGCTTTCCCAATCATTGTGCCACACAGGATAAGCGTCCCAGCTGATGACATCCACATGCTTTGCAAATTTGCTGTAGTCCAGGCCTTGATACGGAATCAAATCCGGTGTGTCAGCCATAAAGTTCGTTGTGATAGGAATATCAGGCGTCAGTTCTTTCAGCGGAATGATTTCATTTTCATAAAACGAAATGGTTTGATCCGTGACAAACCGGCGCCAGTCTAAGTTCAGTCCATGCAAGCCATTTTCTCCAATCGGGGAAGGGCTTTCAATTTGAGACCAGTCATTAAATGTATGGCTCCAAAACGGTGTCCACCACGCGTTATTCAATGCCTTGAGACTATTATCATATTTCATTCTCAGCCACTCTCTGAAAGCGTTCTGGCATAGGTCACAGTGGCATTCTCCTCCATATTCATTGGAAATATGCCACATCAAAAGCGCCGGATGACCGCCGTATCTTTCTGCTAATAAACGGTTGATGTGCCGCGTTTTTTCACGATAGACCTTGGACGTCAGACAGTGGTTGTGCCGTCCGCCGTGCAGCTGTTTCACCCTGGAGGCATTGACCCGCAGCACTTCAGGATAGGTTTGCGACAGCCAGGCAGGACGCGCTCCGCTCGGCGTTGCTAAAATGACACGGCCGCCGATGCTGTGAATACGGTCAAAAACATCATCAAGCCATTCAAATTGATATACACCTTCCTCCGGCTCAAGCGCACTCCATGCAAAAATGCCGACAGAAAACGTATTGGTATGCGAAAGCTTCATCAGCTTTATATCGTCGGCTAAAATATCCGGCCGATCCAGCCATTGATCAGGATTGTAGTCTCCTCCGTGGAGCATAAACTTCGCTTTTGTAACGTGCGTTTTTTCAAGCTTTGACATGATTTTTTCCCCCTTATTCTCTTATCCTTTCGTTCCGCCTGCGGTTAATCCGGACACAAAGTTCTTTTGCAGCATGATAAAGATGACGGCAACCGGTATACTGATGAGCAAGGCACCCGCCGCAAATGTCGTATAACTTGCTCCCATGACATCATTGACTAAATTGAATAAGCCTACGGGCAATGTATATGATTCCGGTGTTCTCAATATCGTTGATGACAAAACAAAATCTCCGAGCGGACCGGTAAAGCCATTCATCGCAACCACTGCCGCCATCGGTTTTGATAAAGGCAGGATGATCTGCAAAAAGATCCTCGTGCTGCTTGCTCCGTCCATTTTTGCACTTTCGTCTAAATCAATCGGAATGGAATCCATATATCCTTTCATCAAGTACGTATTCATCGGGATCAGGCCGCCGATATAAAGCAGGATCAGCAGCCAATGGCTATTGACCATTCCTAATATTTGAGCCAGCACAAACAGGGCAATCAAAGCAGAAAACTGAGGGATCATTTGCAGCAATAAAAAGAGTGTTAATGCGTATTTCCTTCCTTTAAACCGAAAGCGGGAAAATGCATAAGCCGTAAACGTCACACAGATCAGTGAGCCAGCCATCGTAAACAGGCTGATTTTTATCGAGTTGATATACCACTGCACATATTGAAGGCTTTCCTTGCCCGCAAATAATTCTTTGTAGTGGTCAAATGTCGGATTCTTCGGAATGAGGGATGTACTGATTAAACTGTTGCCGGGATTAAAGCTGGCGCCTGCCGTCCAAAGGAGAGGATACACAATGATGACCGCCATGCAGGCTAAAAACAAGTAAGAGAAAAGGAGCCGCACAAATTTTCTGACCTTCATATCTGCCAGCATGTCTTATGCCTCCTCTTTAAAAGACTTCGTCTGTCTGAATTGCCACAATGCAATGGCAATCACAAACACAGACAATAAAATGGTTAAAGCAGCCGCAAGGGAATATTGGCTCGACTGCATCGTCAATTTATAAATCCACGATACAAGGATATCTGTTCCGCCGGCTGTTGATCCGGCTACAGCCGGACCGCCACCATTGAAAAGATAAATAATATTAAAGTTATTAAAATTAAATGTGAACTGTGTAATGATAATCGGAGACATCGCAATGAACACCATCGGGAGCGTGATGTATCTCAGCTTTGAGAAGATGGAAGCGCCATCAATTGTCGCCGCTTCGTAAAGATCTTCAGGGATCGATTGCAAAACACCTGTTGAAACAAGGAAGATATACGGAAAACCAAGCCAGCCCTGCATGAGGATCAGCGCCAGCCTCGACCAATTCGCATCTGTCATCCACGGAAGCGGCTCAATGCCAAAGAAAGCCAAAATGTCTTGATTCATTGCGCCGAAACTATCGTTAAACAAACCGGCAAAAATTAAAATCGTGACAAAGCCGGGAACAGCCCATGGCAAAATCAAAATGGTCCGGAAAAACCGTTTAAACCGGATGTCTTTCTGATTCACAATGATCGCCAGACATATCCCCAGACTGACTTGCAGAGTGGAGGCACAAAGTGTCCACATCACTGTCCAAGCCAGCACATCAAAAAAGGTCGAGCGCCAAATATCAACAGTGAAAATATCAGTGAATGTTTGAAAACCAACCCAATCTACTAATTTAGCAGGAGGGGAATGATATAAATCATAGTTTGTAAAAGCTAAGGCAAAGCTGAATAAGATGGGAAAGATCACTGCGAAAATTAAAATAAACAGAGATGGTCCGCTGACAACATATGGATAGCCTTGAGCAATAATATTTTGATATTGTTCTTTGAGAGAGCTCATAGGCTTCTTTTCATCTCGCCGTTTTCCGCTTTGATAAGCGTCTCGCAAATTCACATAATATACCGCGAGTCCAAAGCATGTCACAATGACAGCGATAATGCCTTCCGCCAGCAAAAAGACCGAGTTATCCCGCGGCACTTCTGTTCCCAGCGTAAAAATTCCCCAAAGCCCCATATTCAGCAAATCTCCAAATACCGCAAAAAACGATGCGCCCAGTAGGAGAAACAAGAGGCCTTTTATCCATTGTTTGTTGTAGAATTGCCCAAGGCCCGGAATGATTGACAGTAACAAAGCGACTTTACGATGCTGCACCGTTTTCACCTCTCTTACAATACAAATCTTCTTTTCTCTTTATTTTCCGCTATGCTTTGCCTTCATCTGCCCTTTGGCCGTTTCAGCAGCCTGATCTAAGGCTTTTTTTGGGTTCGCTTTTCCTGTTGCAATCGTTTGTAATGCTGAATCCGCCGGGGTCCATATTTCGTTCATTTCCGGTATATTCGGCGTCTGCTCTGAGAAGCGGGATTGCTCGGTGACCGCCCGTGCCGCTTCGCTTTTCATGATCGCCTTGTCACTCGCTAATGATTGAACGGCCGGAACTTCTTTCGTTTGTTCATATCGTTTTTTAGAATTCTTTTCATTAGCCAGAAAAACGGCTAACTCTTGTGCCAGCTCTGCATGTTTTGAAAATGCGCTGACATTGTAGCTTTTGACGCCGATAAACGAGCTCATGTTTTTGCCGTTTTCCAGCTTAGGAAGCTTTGTGATGCCATAATCAATTCCCGCTTTTGAAAAGGCTTCTACATTCCACGGGCCTGAGATTATCGCGGCAGCCTTTCCTTCTGTAAACAGCGATTCGAGTACATTGATTCCCTGCTCTCCGACAATGCCGGCCGGGAATAAGCCGTCTTGATAAAACTTCTGAATCAGCTCAGCACCTTTGACAGCGCCTTCATTATTGATTCCAAGATCAGACGGGTCATCGTTTCCGTCCTTATCCTTTCCAAAGATATATCCGCCGTACCCGCCCATGACACTTTGCGCGTAATAAATTTGATCAAATAAGGCTAAAAATCCAAATTTGCTGCCATCAGCCGTTTTTTTAGAGTAGTCGTACCACTCTTCCAGCGTTTGCGGCAATTCGTCCTCTGAGATGAGATCTTTGTTATAAAAAAGCACAGTTGTTTCGACGGCTTTAGGCAGGCCATAAAGCTTTTGATCCACCATTTGAGACTGAATGGATGCGTCTGTGTAGAGCGATTGAACATCCTTTTCGACGTTTAATTCTTTGATTAATCCCTCTGTGACAGCCGTTCCGATCTGGTCACCGGGCATTGTCAACACGTCAGGCCCTGTGCCGGCCGGGCCGTCCATACGCAAATCTTCAATCTGCTGGGCATAAGGTTTTTCAACAACCTTGACCTTTACATCATGCTCTTTTTCAAATTCGGCAACGGCGTCTTTAATGCCGATGCTTTTTTCTTTATCCTCCCACACAACAAGCTCCGAGCCCTTTGAACTTGTTTTTTCGCTGCTGCTTTCCTGCGGGCCGCAGGCGGTTAAAGATAAACTGACAGCCACGCAGAGCATGACACCGGTGTACTTTTTTACCATTTTCATCAATTGTCACCCTTTCGCTCTTAATGAAAGCGCTTTAAAAATAATATAGCACGGCTGAGAAAATGTGTAAACAAACTATTTACTCACATCGGTAAATTTTTTCACCAAATAAAAAATGACTTAGACTCCTAAGCCATTTTGAAATATGATTTAATTTAGGCTCTTTCTAACGATTAATTCAGCCCCCATATATAACGTTTTAACCGTTTTCCGTTTTTCCAGCACTCGCTCAAGCAATAATTCCACAGCGTTTTTACATAGTTCCTTGATATCAATATGAAAGGTTGTCAACGGCGGAGAGACGTACTTGGCAAAGCTGATGTTATTGATACTCACGACGCTCACTCTGTTTGGTATCGCGATGCCTTTTTCATTCAGGGCTTGCAGACAGCCGACCGCGATCGGGTCTGCCGCGATAAAAAAGGCGGTCGGAAGCTGATCGCCCAATGCTTCAATCGCTTTAGTCATCAGGCGGTAGCCATTTTCGACGGAGAAGCCGCGGTGGCATAAAATATAGCGCTCGTCCAGCATCCCTTTTTCCTGCATATAGGATCGGAACGTTTTTTCACGAATATCCATTTCATCCTGATTCGTGTTCGGATTTTTGTACGTGCCGCCAATAAATCCGATATTCTTATGCCCTTTTTCAAGCAGGATGTTTACCGTTTTCTTCGTCATTTGCGCTAAGTCCGGCCTGACCGAATCAAAATGGTCAGGATCAGGGGAAGAGTCAATAAAAACGCCGTTCTCCGTCAGATTTCTGAGAAACGCTAATTCTTTATCAGAAAAGGTACCCACGGCAATAAAACCTTCTGTATGAGCTGGAATGCATTCAATACCGTCCGTTATTTTATAGGTCGTCATGTCGACATTGAAGGTTTTCGCCAAATTCTCTACTTCTAATCTCATTGTTTTGAAATAGACATCTTCCAGCTCCTCTTGATCTGTCAGCCAATATAAAAAAGCAATGTGTTTCACCAGCGGCCTTACAGTTTTCTTGCGATAATTAAGTTTCTCTGCGGCTTCATAGATCTTTTCACGCGTCTCGTCCGGTACAGAAAGGCTCTCATCGTTATTTAAAACGCGGGAAACGGTTGAAATCGAGAATCCCGCGGCTTGTGCGATATCTTTAATTGTCGCCATTATATCTGCCTCCATTTTTAAGCATGCCAGTGGCCATTTTAGTAAAACATTTTACTTCCTTTTTCTTAAATGTCAAGCAGTGTAAGCTGCACAAAGTAAATAAGACTGAACCATTGCAGCTCAGTCTTGATTGTTTGTATGCACGAGCAGCATTGCCCGGGAAATGAGTCGGTTATTGGACGTTTTCCTCAAAATATCTCGAAAGGACATCTTCCACATTCGTCAAGTGTGCCAGCATCGCTTCTTCCGCCTTTGCTCCGTCCTGGGCAGCCACGGCATTATAAATCCGTTCATGCTCCTCGTAAAGCCGCTTCACCGAGGTCTTCTTGGAAAACAGCCAGATTTTCCGCGTTTCTCTCATGGTTTCCAGAAGCAATGATGATACGTGATTCATCAAATGTTTGAGCAGATCGTTTTGTGAAGCGTCAGCAAGTGCCAAATGAAAAGCGAAGTCTGCTTTTTCACCGAGCTCCCCGTCTGTTTCAATCTCACTCATTTCCTTTAACGCCGCATAAATGCTTTGGAGATCCTCTTCTGTCCGTTTTTCGGCAGCTAATGAAGCCACGCCGATTTCAAGCAGTTTTCTGACCTCGAGCAGCTGTTTGACATCTTCTTTTTTCATTAAAAGTGCGGCTGACAGAGGCTGAGAAATTTGATCGGGTTCAAACTCCTTCAGGTAAGTGCCTTCGCCCTGCTTCATTTCAACAAGTCCCATCGCTTTTAATGCGGAAAGCGCTTCGCGCACCGCTGAACGGCTGACTTGAAAGCTTTCGGAAAGTGCCTGAACGGAGTCTAATTTATCCCCTGGCTTCAGTTGGCCGTTTTTGATCATTTCTAATAATGCATCTGCTACTTCTTCATATATCTTCTTTGTTTTAATCTGTTTATATTTCAATGCAATTCACCCCGCAACTTGTAGGTCTGGCTGTTTACGATCTATTATACTCCCTTTTGGGCGCCGCCAAAAGATTTAGACAATTTCGTTAAAAAGTCTTGTACTTTGATTTTTTTCAAAATATAATGCTAGGTAACTGGTCTTATTATCCAGTCATCAGATGATCATATCATCTTTAGAAACCGCTTACAAAAAGCCGGTTATGTTTGAAGGAGGGGTTTGGGATGCAATGGACACAGGCCTATACGCCTATAGGGGGAAATTTGCTTTTATCTGCGCTTGCCGCACTTGTACCGATTATTTTCTTTTTTTGGGCACTCGCCATTAAACGAATGAAGGGGTATACCGCGGGATTGTCCACCTTGGGAATCGCGCTGCTGATTGCGGTATTGGTTTACGGAATGCCGGCGGAAAAAGCTCTGATGTCCGCTACACAAGGAGCCGTATACGGCATTCTGCCGATCGGCTGGATCATTGTGACGTCTGTTTTTTTGTATAAAATCACCGTAAAAACGGGACAGTTTGATATCATTCGCAGCTCTGTTCTCTCGATTACCGATGACCGACGGCTTCAGGCGCTGCTGATCGCTTTCTCATTCGGGGCTTTTTTAGAAGGGGCGGCGGGCTTTGGGGCGCCGGTCGCGATTTCAGCCGCGTTGCTTGTCGGCCTCGGTTTTAACCCTCTTTATGCGGCGGGAATCTGTTTGATTGCCAATACGGCACCAGTAGCCTTCGGGGCGATTGGGATTCCGATTACAGCCGTTGAAGGGCCTACCGGAATTCCGGCGATGGAGATTTCTCAGATGGTTGGGCGGCAGCTGCCGTTTTTATCTGTATTTATTCCTCTTTATTTAATTATCATTATGAGCGGGTTCAAGAAAGCCTTTGAGGTGTGGCCGGCGATTCTCGTTTCCGGTGTTTCCTTTGCCGCTGTTCAGTATCTCAGCTCCAACTTTCTGGGGCCAGAGCTGCCGGATGTTTTGTCGGCGCTAGTGTCGATGGCTGCGCTAGCTGTGTTTTTAAAATGGTGGAAGCCGAAGAAAACATTCCGGTTTGCGGGGGAACAGGAATCGGCAGCCGCGATTGAAACGGCAAAACTGCACCCTGATGCACCGGCTTACACCGGCGGGCAGATTTTTAAGGCCTGGTCGCCGTTTCTGCTGCTGACGGTGATGATTTCTGTTTGGGGCATTCCGTCGGTCAAATCCGCGCTGACAGGGCATTACGAAGGCACAGCCGTTTTCTTGAATTGGCTGAATGTGATTGGAGAAAAGCTGACTTTTGCTCCTGGGGTGCCTTTTTTGAACAATCAGATCGTCAATGCTGACGGCACTCCGATTGAAGCGGTGTATAAGCTTGAGGTCCTCGGTTCGGCAGGCACCGCAATTTTAATTGCCGCATTGCTGTCAAAATTCATCACGTCGATCCCGTGGAAAGACTGGGGAGCTGTTTTTAGCGAAACACTGCAGGAATTGAAATTTCCGATTTTGACAATCGCCTCGGTCGTTGGTTTTGCATATGTCACCAACTCCTCGGGGATGAGCACGACGCTCGGCATGACGCTTGCGCTGACAGGCTCGATGTTTACCTTCTTTTCGCCGGTTCTCGGCTGGCTCGGCGTCTTTATTACCGGCTCGGATACGTCAGCTAACCTGCTGTTTGGCAACCTGCAGAAAGTAACGGCCTTATCGGTCGGAATGGACCCTGTTCTATCGGTCGCGGCCAATTCATCAGGCGGCGTCACCGGCAAAATGATTTCTCCGCAATCGATCGCGGTCGCGTGTGCGGCAGTCGGGCTCGCCGGGAAGGAGTCGGATCTTTTCCGCTTTACAATTAAGCACAGCTTGTTTTTGCTGCTGCTCGTCTGTATCATCACCTTTTTGCAGCACCAGTTCTTCAGCTGGATGATTCCGTAAAAAAATCCTCCTTACAGGGAGGATTTTATTTGTACCGTTTTCTGGCTGCCGATGACGGAATGTTCAATTGATCGCGGTATTTCGCCACTGTGCGTCTGGAGATTTGGATGCGGTGCTGTTCATATAACAGGTCGGCAAGCTTTTGATCTGAGAGGGGTTTTGTTTTATCCTCGTGCTGAATCAATGCTTCAAGATGCGTTTTAACCGCATAGTTGGATGTATCGCCATCCCCAGAGGCCTCCGCTTTTCCTGAGAAGAACATCTTCATCTCAAACAATCCGTAAGGCGTTTGTATCGTTTTTCCTTTAATGGCCCGGCTGATGGTTGATTCATGCAGGCTTAGACAATCCGCCACCTCTCTCAGTGTCAGCGGCTTCATGGCGCTCCGGCCTTTCAAGAAAAAATCTTTTTGACGCGCGGTCAGCTCATTTACAATTCTGGTGATCGTCTGCTTCCGCTGCCTCAGCGCGCGGCTCAGCCAGCGCCACTCCTGATATTTAGTAGATAAATAGGAAACCGTATCCTGACAGGCGCCCGACGATAGAAGCGGCCTGTACTGCGGATGCAGCTCAATCTCCGGGAACGAGCGGCTGTTCAGTTCCGCTGTAATGTGGCCGTTTTTAACGGTGATGAAAATGTCGGGTTCAATATACATATCATGCTCCGGACTGGCAAACAGAAGGCCGGGTCTTGGGTGAAGCGCAGCAATTTTATCAGAAATATCCTGAATCGTGTGAAGCGGCATTCCAGTTTCTTTTGAAAGCGCTTTCCAGTTTTTTTGCGCAAATACATCAAAGTGTTCTGAAACAAGCAGTTCTGCCTGTTCATTTCTGCTCGGGAGACGCTGTAATTGCAGCAAGATACACTCTTGAAGAGATCTTGCGCCGATGCCCGCTGGTTCAAGCGACTGAAGTTTTCTCAGAACCGCTTCCGCTTCCTCTGCCGAAACAGACAGGCGCCGGGCTGCCTCCTCCACATCTTCCTCCAGATATCCGTTTGAATCTAGCGAATGTATCAGATAATTAAAAATCTTTTTTTCAGTGTTTGACAGATTCATATCCAACGATTGCTGTTTGAGGACATCCTGCAGTGTTTTTTGCGGATTGCTTAATTGAAGGCCCGCCTCCTGCCTGCTGATCCTGTTTTTGTTTGTTTTATGGTAAGATAGTGGCGGTGTGTCTGTTTCCTTTCGTTCAATAAGAGGGTTTTCCAGTGAGAGCTCATCAATGTATTCGGCCAGTTCCGCCGAATGATAGCTAAGCAGCGTGATGGCCTGCCTGAGCTCCTGTGTCAGTTGAGGCTTTAGTACTTGTACTTGCTGAAGTTTCATATCCATCTTGCTCACTCCCCTTTCTTCATTGTACATGATTGGGATGACACCGTATACATTTATGAAAAAGGAGCTGCCAAAGAAATGTCTGAACTTTTTTCTGTACCGTATTTTATTGAAAACTTAAAGCAGCATATTGAAATGAACCCGTCTGAGGATAAGATCCACGCAATGAACAGCTACTACCGTTCTGTGGTCTCAACACTTGTGCAGGATCAGCTGACAAAAAACTCAGTTGTCCTGAAGCGGATTCAGCATTTAGATGAAGCCTACAACAAGGTAAAACGCGGAGAAACAAAATAAACCTTCCGCTCACATATGAGCAGGAAGGTTTTCCTTCTTTGAGGCGTCCCGAATGATTTGAGTGTTTGGCACTCCCTCCATCCAAGTATGATAGTAGTTGGCGTTTTTTCCGTAGGAATTATCAATGACCGTGTTTTCTTTTTGAAGAAGTGAAGACAAAATGTGGCCGTGCAGCCTTGACGTTTCCACCGATTTGTAACGGCTGAAAAAACGAATGGCTTTATTGATGATGTAATCTGAATATTTTCTCCATATAAATGCGATTGGCAGAGGATTGCCCGCTTTTTTGTTCAGGACGTTCAGCGTTTGGAGAAAAGCGATTGTCCGGCGGTCTGAAGCTGATAGCACGGTGCGCCAGTCATAGCTTTCCGCTTGCGCATGTCTTTGAAGCTCATCATTTGCTTCATGATCTGTTCTGATAAATCTCAACTTTTGACCGGTCGGCTGCTGTGTCGGAATGATGGGAAACAGCTGGTGGGCCATATCAGGCAAGAGCTTGATATGATTGTTTTGAAAGTACGCCTGTGCCGTGGCATAGGAGGCTTTTTCCCTTGTGATAATATGCAGATTTGAATGGGCAGAGAAAATGTCAGCTGTCCGTTTTAAGTTATCTTCATTCTGATAATAAATCGATTGCGGCAGGATAACGATTTTGTGGTCCGGATAAGTTTGAACGATTTTCTCTCTAAATCCTTGATAGTACGGATATAAATCCCCGAAGTTGCCGCCTCCCTGACAGACGATGATCAGATTCGGATCAAGCTTTCGTCCGATTGGAAAATTGTCTGGGTTCCAGCGTTTTCTGACCCGAATGTCATTTTCTTTAAAGAAGGCTTCCGTTCCTTTCATAATAAACAAATCCCCTACATTTCCGTATAGAGGATAGTCGGCGTAAATGATTTCGGATTGCTTCGGTATCATATCGAGCAGCCCGGCCAGTTTTTTCTTCAGGCTGATCATTGAATGCTTGCTGTCCATCTCTTCACCTCTGTTGTTTGGAATAAGTGTAACAACACATCGATTACTCGGTCTTGATCTTCTTCGGTCATATTTGTTCCGGATGGGAGGCAGATCCCTCGCCTGAATAAGGTGTCGCACACACTTTCAGAATCTGTATGGGAATAAAATGCAGATGACGCAAACAGCGGCTGGGTATGCAGCGGCTTCCAAAGCGGTCTCGCTTCAATCTGTTCTTCAGCAAGATGCTGAACCACGTCATATGGAGTCAGCCCGTTATCGAGCGTGAGTGCAGTAAGCCAGCGGTTGGACACGCCTTCCGAGTATTCCGGCATAAAGCAAACGCCATCTATGCTGCCAAGCGCTTTTTCGTACCTCGCAAAAATCTCCCGTCTTTTCTCCACCCGCTCATCCAGCACCTCAAGCTGGGCAATACCGACTCCTGCAAGGATATTGCTCAATCTGTAGTTGTGCCCGATTTCACTGTGCTGATAATGAACAGCGGGATCGCGGGCCTGTGAAGCGAGAAATCTTGCTTTTTCAATGGCGGCTTCATCGTCTGACACAAGCATCCCGCCTCCTGAAGTCGTGATGATTTTATTTCCGTTAAATGAATAAATGCCGAAACGGCCGAATGTCCCGCTCTGCTTCCCTTTATAGACAGCACCGAGGGATTCAGCCGCATCCTCAATGACCGGCACTCCGTATGAATCGCACAGGCTTACAATGTCATCCATTTTCGCGCTTTGTCCGTACAGGTTGACGGCAATGACCGCTTTTGGCGGATTTCCATTTCGTTTCGCTTCCTCCAGTGCTCTTTCAAGGGCTTTCGGAGACATATTCCACGTATCTGGCTCAGAATCGATAAAGACAGGCACCGCTTTTTCGTATAAAATCGGGTTTGCCGTTGCCACAAATGTAAAAGACGGACAAAACACGGTATCTCCCGCTTTGACATCCAGCAAACGTAGCGCCAAATGAATTGCGGCGGTGCCTGAGCTGACCGCAGCCGCCCCTTTGGCGCCGACTCGTTCAGCCAATTTTTCTTCAAAAGTATTCACAAGCGGCCCAAGCGGCGCAATCCAGTTTGAGTGAAAGGCTTCTGAAATATAATGCTGCTCCCTGCCGCTCATATGAGGGGCTGATAAGTAGATTTTTTTATGCATGTAATCATCCTTTGCTTTAGGTTTGAATAGAAGAAATCACGCGCGCCGGGGTGCCTACAGCCGTTACGCCGTCAGGGATGGAGCGGATCACCGCAGAGCCTGCGCCGACGATGCTCCAGGAGCCGATTGTGATCTGCGGAATGACGGAGGCCCCGGTGCCCACATGAGCCCCTTCTTGAACCGCAATACCTCCAGAAAGCGTGGCGCGCGGAGAAAGATGGACGAAGTCGCCGATCTGATTGTCGTGCTCTGCGATCGCGCCCGTATTGATGATACAGTGGGCGCCGATCCGAACATCCGCCTGAATAATCGCACCGGCCATAATAACCGTTCCTTCCCCGATGACAGCCGATTTGCTGATGATGGCTGACGGGTGGATTAATGTGATGAAATCTTCTTTATATAATCCCAGCCGCTCCGCCAGCTGTTTTCTGACGCTGTTGTTTCCAATTGCAATCACAAACATGACGTCAGGGATCAGCCTGCGCACTTCAGAAATGGCTTCCGAGGGGCCTGTGTACAGCTCACTCCCGGCAACAAATGTGCTGAATTTATCGTCCAGCACCGCAGCTAAGCGCGTGTCTGAACGGGCGCTTATGAGTTCTCTGATCACCTTTCCGTGACCGCCGTCTCCCACAATGGCCACGTTTCTCATGAAGACACATCTCCGCTTCCTGTGAAGCGTTCTGCCGTCACATGATTGGTTTGCTGAATGCCTTCTGAAACAAGAACTTTGCGTACCGTCAGACATAAAATTTTCAAATCGAGCAAGAATGAACGGTTGTCAACGTACCAAACATCCAGTTCAAACTTCTTTTCCCAGGAAATCGCGTTTCTGCCGTTGACCTGCGCCCAGCCTGTAATCCCGGGCTTCACCTCGTGGCGCCGTGCCTGCTGTTTTGTGTAAAGCGGCAGATAATCCATCAGCAGCGGCCGAGGGCCGACGAGACTGAGGTCTCCTTTCACTACATTCAGCAGCTGCGGGAGCTCATCAATGCTCAGCTTTCTGATCAGCCTGCCTGTTTTCGTAAGCCGGACTGCATCCGGCAGCAGGTTGCCCTCACTGTCCCGTTCATCCGTCATCGTTCTGAATTTATAGAGGGTGAACGGCTTCCCCCCCAGGCCGGGCCGTACTTGTTTAAAAAAGACAGGCGATCCTATTTTCAGCCTGACAATGGCGATGGTGAAGAGAATGATGACACTCGTGCAGCACAATAAAAGAATAGCGGCCGTCAGATCAAAAAGACGTTTCAGGATCAAATATTTACAGCTCCTTTCGTTTTTCTAAACCGTTTCAGCACCATCTGTCGTTCTTCTTTCGTACAAACAAGCATAAAAGCGAAAACCGCGTAGCAGCAGCTGACAGCGGCACCTGCAGCAATCAGTGATGTCCAGCTTTCAATGGTGATACATAACTGGATGGCCTCACAAACCGCCCATGCAAACAAAGCGGCAAAGACCGGACCGAACATGCCTGTAAAAAACACATGTTTTTTGTAACCGGTAATGCGTGAGACATAAAGCGGCGTAAAGATAACATTTTTCAGCACAAGCGATATTGCCCCGGCAAGCGTAATGCCGTAAAGCCCAAGATGAGCCGGCCCGCTTAATGTGACCGCCAGCACAACATTCACTGCGCCTAACAGCAGAGTGACGAGCGCCGGTGTTTTTTGTTGATTAAAGGCGGTCCATATATAAAACAGCGGCATAAAGGCAAGGCTGACCGCCAAATATCCGGCGTGAATATATAATAGCGGCGCTACAGAGGAAAAGGACGGTCCAAGCCAGATCGTCAGAAAAGGCCCGGCCAACCCCCCCAATAATGCAGCCGGAAGCGCAAGCAAAAGCCCGTTCAGTCTCACTGCCTGATTGGCGTACTTGACCAAGCCGTCCATATCGCCTTTTGAATAATAAGAAGTAATGACAGGCGCAAATAGAGATGCGACTGTTCCTGCCAAACTGCGCAGCAGCAGCGGAAACTGGATAATCGCCGCATATTTTCCCGCTTCAGACGCACCCAGCACCAAGTTGGCGGTTAATAGGTCGATCTGCAAAAAAAGCAGCACGCCGATCTGATTGACTGAGTTCCAGGTTCCTGCCTGAAACAGTTCCTTGCTTACGCGAAATGACAAGTCTTTCAGCTTAAATGAAAACCATGGAATCAGTTTTCTAAAAAAGTGGAAAGACAGGATAGACGCTATGACGGCACCGGCTAAAGCAGCAAGCTGAATCTGCCAGATTTTTGGCGTGAAGCAGGCAAACAGCGCCAGCACACACAGCACGCGGATGAGCATTTGCACCGCCTGAATGGAACTGGTGATATACAGTTTGTTTGCATAAAACGGCGCCGCTCCAAACCCCGCCATCAAAAAAGTTAAAAGAAACAGCAGACTTCCAATCAAAATCGACAGCCGAACATCAGCCAAAAGATCCTGTGGGACGTTCATGACGCGGTCAATAAAAAAAGCCGCACTCATAAGAGGCAGCAGAAGCAGCAATGAAATCAAAATAGACGCAGCCAAATAATTGCTGATATACGCATTTGCTTTTTCCTGCTCTCCCCTGTGGGCTGCGACAGAAAAAAAACGCACAACCACGGAGCTGAGCGCCACCGTGATAATGGAAAAATAATTAATCACATTTTGTGTTAAATTCACAAAGCCGAAAGCCTCCACACCAAGCGTTTTGACAATAAAAGGCGTCATCCAGACAGACAGGAAGACGGACAAAAGAAAAGCTGTGAGATTGGCGCTGAAGTTTATGGTGAATTTCATGCCTGCTTTGCACTGCCTTTCATGGTTCCGCGAGTCTCAAAAAACAGCTTGATGAGAAAGATCAGCCGCCATTTGCACAGCGCTAAGACCAATCGCTCGCCTCTGCCTAATTTCTCATGCTGGAACGGTGTGTGTCTGACAGCCTGCCGCACCATGTCATAGGATAAAATCTGTCTGATCTGTTTTTTGATGTCTTTCGGCGGCTGCGGTGAGGCACAGGCGTTTGCCAGAAGCATCGGAAGCTGGTGCTTGCAAATATACACATCCAAATCTTCTTTGCACACAGCCGATAAGCCGCGCTGATTATAAAATGCGATTTTGGCTTGATATTGTTTTTGGATATTTTCATCCATCGCAGGTTTATAAGGAATTTCCGTCAGGCTGTTCGGATTTTCACGGTATATGTACAAGCCTTCATCCAGCATTTTTACCCGCTCGGCTTCATAAAAAGCAGATAAATTAAAGGGCGAGTCTTCAGCAAAACGGATGTCTTCATCAAACCACAGGCTCGCCCTTTCCAAAAGCTCACGGCGATACACATACCGCCATACATACCAGATAAATCTCGTTTCGTGGGCTTGTTGGAGCTGCTCAGCTATATCCGCTTTTGTCAGCACACGGCCTGTTTCGAGCTGCGGCGGCACGTATACCTGCCTGTCTTCGGACTGTTTATAAAATCCGCAGCCAGCAATATCGAGCCGGTGCTGCTCTGCTTCGTCTGCAAGCCTTTGAAACATGGCGGGAGAGACATAATCGTCTCCGTCTACAAACCCGATATACGTACCCCGCGCCGCTTTGATTCCCGCGTTTCGAGCCGAACTCAAGCCGCCATTTTTTTTATGAATGACTTGAACTCTTGTATCCCGTTTCGCGTATGCCTCTGCCATCTCACCAGATCGATCGGGTGTTCCATCATTAACCAGGATAACTTCTATATCAGAAAGCGTTTGGGTCAGCAGCGAATCGATGCAATCTTCAATAAAAGGTTCAACGTTATACATTGGGACAATAATGCTGACGAGCGGTGTCATCGTGCTTCACCGCTGATTTTATCGCGCAGCCCTTTAAAATACATGTCCCGCGGAAAGCCGGCACGGTTTGTTTCTTTTGTCAGCAGCTCTTTCACTGCGGCTGTCACACGTTCCGGCTCCGGCTGTTCAATCAGCTTCATCATTGGAATCTCTTTCAGCCATTGGTAGCCTTCCATGACTTTGTGATCAAAAGAACGAATCACGACACATGGCGTTCCTGTCAATGCACAAAAAATCATGCCGTGCAGCCTGTCAGTGACAACGGCTTCAGCACTCTGCAGCATAGACCAAAGCGCTTCCAGCTCCTGTTCCCGTGTATCGCGGCTGACCCGGCGCCCGACCGTTGTCGTAAAAGCTTTGATCTCGCCAAATTCATCAAAAAGAGCGGTCTTCACACGGTTTCTCTGTTCCTTCTGAAGCACGCTTTCCTGATCCTCGCGCAAACATATATACACCCCTTCGCGTTCCGCAGAGGCATTGCTTCTATCTAAATACAGCACCATATCGGGCTGCTTCAGAATCTTTTTTTCTTTAAAATGCTGCTTCATAAATTGGTACGTAGTTTCATCACGCGCCATCAGCAATAAACCGGGGTGCGCGTTATAAATTTTCTGCGCCCGTTTCAGCTCTTTTCGTCCCTTTTTCGTATCAGAAAAATGAACGGTTGCCGGAAGCTGGACGATTTGATAATCATGAAACGTTTTAATGATAAAGCGGCGCGTCCACTCTTCATACCGGTATAAATCCCCCATGTTTCCGCCGCCGATGATAAAGACCATATCCTCCGGGTGGCGGGAGCGAATCAGCGCTTTTGCTGATTTGTATATGTCCTTCATATCGACCTCAACGATTTCAAAATCGGAGTATTCCTGCTCAAGAAACGCTTTGCTGGCATAAGCAATGGCATGATCCCCCAAATTATCATGGGAAGGCAGCAGGGTCAGTATGATTTTCTTCTTATGTGCGGCAGCCTTTACCGGCTGATCGGCCGCACCCAGCAAAAATTGGGACGGGTACTTAACCTTTAGCAGCAGCCATTCTGCAAGATTGATTTTCAATGAATGTAACGACATCTCTTCACCCTCTGATTTTCATTTTGTACTCGATCACTCGCTGATACACGGCGGACGCCATGGCAACGAACGGAATCATTCTGTATTTCGCCATCAGCAGCAAGCATGACCGTTTTGCGTCAAAAGGCGCTGTCCCCGTTTTCGACAAGCTGCCTTGAAACACCGGATCAGCGCAAATCACGCCGACCGTTTTGAGCCTTTCCAAAAGGCGCCGGCTGCCGCTTGTTTTCCATTCGTTCAGCAGACAGATGGTGCTATGGAGAACGATAAAGAAATCAAGCTCCTTACGGTACTCCTCCAGCTTGTTGTTCTCCTGTAAAAACGCTGCGTTCGCCTGATACAGCGCCAGTCCTGATTCAAACAGTTTTTTCTGATAACCCTGCACGATGGAGGAAAGGTGAATTCGGTAATGGTAGAGAGGCGCTTCTACATAGGAAACCGAGCGGGCGAAAAAATGTGCCCTGAAGCTGAAAAACTGATCCTCGACATGCTCCAGCTCACCTCTGAGCGGGAACGAAAGCCGGTGCGCGTCAATCATACTTCTTCGATACAGTTTATTCCACGAAAATCCCCTGACCTTCCCTTCGAATAACGCCTTGATATAGGACTCCTTGGGCTGATCCCGATAGGTTTCTGCAATGTCTGAGACAACGGTTTTTTCAGTGTCCTCAAACTCTGCGGCGTAGTTGCAAATCACCAGATCGGTTTCCTCTGATGCTGCCTGAACCATTTGCAAGCAATAATCAGGCTCGATCCAATCGTCTGAATCTATAAATGCCACAAATTCTCCGCGGGCCGCCTCGATCCCTTTGTTCCGAACAGCACCGAGCCCTTGGTTTTCCTGGTGAATGACTCTGAATCGTTCATCCTTTTGCGCATATTCTTCCGCGATGTCCGGGCTGGCGTCTGCCGAACCGTCATTGACGATGATAATTTCAATATTGTCCAATGTCTGGTTCTTTAACGACTCAAGACAGTTTCTGATATAGGTTTCTGTATTATAAACAGCGACTAACAGACTAACCGCAGGTGTTTCCATAATGACCGGCTCCTCTTGCATAAATTACCGGGAAAAAATCGTTCTGTACGGCAGAACAGATGAATCAACCGGCATAAGCAAATAACTGTATAAAAAATAACAAACCACAATGGCGATATAGATCAACGCATTCGATTTCTCATCAAATATTCTGACAAAATAAGGAACTAAGATCATTTGATACAGCCCGAAGTAAATATTAAATCTGGCAAAGATCACGTCCTTTGTGGCCAAGAGACCGAATAAAAACCCGAGAAGGCACAAATTAACGACAATATCGATTTGCGGCCACAGCTTTCGGAGACGCTCTCTGTAACAAAAGGCCAGAAACAGCGGCAGGACCAAAACAGCGATTTTGACCACATTCATTCCGTTTGTATTGGTCATTAGCCACTTTTCATAATGGCTGTATGAACTGTTTTCAAGCACAACGACAAATACCGAAATAAATTTCTGGTATAAAAAGGTCATGCCAAGAAATAAAGCTGAGAGACCGAATATTGCCGGTGACCAGGCTTTTCTTCTGACAATAAAATAGACCGGAATCATCACCAGCGCCGAGGAGTGAAAGAGCGAACTGACCAGCACAATCAGAAAGTAACGCTTCCAGTTTCCATTGATGATATAGCGAATCGCCCAAAACAAAGCGGCTGCCACCATGTATTGTCTGATTCCGTTAAAGGATGCGTAATAATGAAAGGTTCCTAAAAATAAAAAGACGCTCAGCTCAAACGGTCTGCCGTAGTCTGCCAGCGTCTTGATAATAAAGATATAGGTCACGGCCGCAACAGTGACATACATGATTTGCGGGTCCTTCGTGATGAAATTCATCAGCCATAACAGCGCGGTAAAGCCCGGATCTGTTGCCGTTTTCGCTGTGCCAAAACCGAATATCTGCCAAATGCTTTGATAGTCTCCTGCCATTTGATACAGCAGCGTATACGTCTGAAAATCTGTACCGACCCTGTAACGCAGCCCTGAAACAAGCACAAGTGAGGCAAGCGGAATCCAAATGAGAAGCTTGTTCGGTCGATAGCCCGTAGCAAGTGACCCATCCCGGCCGCCGCACATTTTAGCAAACCAAGACCAAATATATACAATTCCCATATTGACGACATACACAATCATTTTTTATTGTCCTTTTTCAGTGCTAATCTGATATAAATTCATCAATGCACCTACATTTTGCTGCGCATCATAGCCGAGTTTTGCAAGGGTGCTTTTAACGAGCTCCCGCTTCGGCCTGCCTGCGGCGGCCGCTCTTACAATCGTTTCAGCCCAAATGTCCATCGGCTTAGAGAGACTCACCCTTTTCACAAGTCCGAGCCCCGTATCGACTTTTTCTGTGATCGTGTCTGAAATAATACACGGAAGACCCGAAGCTTGCGCTTCCACAAGCACAACAGGCAAGCCTTCGTACAATGACGGCATGACAAATACATCAAAGGTGCGCATGAGCTCATGAATGTGTTCTTCAGTTCCTAAAAAGAGAACATCGGAAAGCAGATTCAGCCGCCGCGCTTCCTCCTCCATCTGCTCCCGCAGCGGACCGTCTCCTGCAAGAACCATCTGAAAGCGAACTCCCCGTTTTTTCAGGTGAACGGCAAGCTTCAGCAAAAACGCGTGATTTTTCACTTCATGAAATCGGGCCACATGACCAATGATCAGCCGGTCAGACGCTATGCCGCGTGCTTTTTTTTCGTCATCGGGCGCCTGCCCGGCTGGAGAGAACAGATCAAGGTCTATTCCGTTCGGCAGCAGATGAACCCGCTTCCGCTCCATATTGGATCGCCCGAATAAAAACCGTCCCGCATCCTCTCCGCAAGCGCACAATTCAGTCGCATATGACAAAATGAGGCGTCTGAACACCATCAGCTGCAGGCGGTCCTTCCAATTGAAGGCGGTCTTCCACGAGGTGTTATGGGAATGGCATACTCTGACCTGCACTCCAGCTAGCCTTGCCGCAAGCGCGATAAAGCCAGTTTGAAAATCTGTGTGCGCATGAACCGCGCTGAACGGCCCGTTTTCTTTTATTGTGTTTCTTACATTCTTCACAAATGTGATGGGATTGCTTTGTCCGATACTCGGGACATAAAAAAGCCGTCCGCCTAGCGATAAAATTTCTTCATCATAAGCGCACGGATCATTTCGATAGGTTAAAAAATCAAATTGCACCTTGCTTCTATCCATTTTCCGATATAAATTCATGACCATGGTTTCCGCGCCGCCCCTGTTCATGCCGCTGAGAACATGGAGCACGCGCTGTTGGCTGTTATTCATGCTTCACAAGCCCTTCCTTCTGATTCATCACTCTTTTTTTATGGTAACGATTCATCACAGCAGGAGGCATAAACGCGCGAATGAGCGGTTTTGCGATATATATGTAAGCGGAAAAAGGAAGCTTCAGGCGTCTGCAAGCCTGGTATACAAGAATGGCGTTGTCGATTGAGTAGGTAAAAGACCGCCTCTTGAATGCGTCGCTGTCTTCCCTTACTTTATACAGCGCTTCTTGGAGGTTATAGCCTCGAAAGCCCTCTTCAAAAAAGCGGAGCCACAAATCGATATCCTCCATTCGCCTTGTCCGCCGCACCGAACGATAGCCTTTCAGCGTCTGGTAAGCGCTGGCTCTCATCATGATTGTCCCATGGCAAAACGGCGTCCCTTTCGCCATAATGGCCGGATCCGGAACAGAAGGCAGCATCCGTGTGCCCCTTACGCCAAATTCATCAAACACAAGCATGCCGGTGCCGACCACCTGGTAGTGCCGATGCTTCTCTAAAAAGGCAACCTGCTTCTCCAGACGGCGCGGAAAGGACAGATCATCTCCGTCCTGGCGGGCGATATACTCGCCTGTCGCATAAGAAAGACAGTGATTTAATGAAGCGGCAAGCCGCTTGTTTGTTTGATTGTGAATGAGCTTGATGCGGTCGCTGTAATGAGCGGCATACTGCTTCGCGATACGGAGCGTGCCGTCTGTTGACGCATCATCGCACATGATCAGCTCCCAATTTTTATAGGATTGGCTGAGAATGGATTCAATGCTTTCCGCCAAAGTGGATTCACAATTATAAATGCCCATAATGACAGAAACTTTCGGTCCTGAATTCATACGCTTTTCTCCTTTTTATCCATGTACACGGAATAAATATCTGCCATTTCTTCTACCGTTCGCGCTTCAGAAAAGCGCAAGGCTGTTTGGCGGCCTTCCTGTCCAAGTGATCTGCGCAGTTCCGGCTCAAGGTAGAGCTGTTCAATCCGGTCAGCAAAAGCAGCGCTGTCGCCCATTTTGATGAGGAAACCGTTTTTTCCGTCACGGATGATTTCCCGGTGTCCGCGGTTATCAGTGGCAATTGCCGGCTTTTCCGCCGCCATGCCCTCAAGCACATTCATGCCGAGGCCTTCTCTGATGCTGGATGCGACAGAAACATCCGCAAGCTGGATCAGCTCGTGAATATCGCGGCAAAAGCCGTAAAAGCAAACATTGCGGGAAGCTCCTAGCTTTTCAGCTAAGTCCCGATACGTTTGTTCCATCGCTCCTTCTCCGGCAAAAACAAGACGGAGCTCAGGTATCTTATCTTTCAGCAGTGCTGCAGCTTCAATTAACAGCTTCTGATTTTTATTGAGGTTCAATTCTGCCGGATAGATCAATATAAAGTCGTCTTTTTGGAAGCCGTGCTTTTTTCTCAGCCTATGCTGCTCTTCAAGGCTGGCTGGCCTAAACCTGTCTGTATTAACGCCGATGCCGTGAATTTTTTCTGTCATCCCGCCCGGTCTTTGAAGCCCTTTCGCTCGCGTATAATCTTCTTCATTTATGGTGATCAGGCAGTCTGTATAGGCAGAAAGCCATTTTTCAACCGGATAATAAAGGACCCAATTTTTCATCGGCGCTCCGCTGCAAAAATGAAATCCGTGTGCGGTGTAGAGCACCTTTGTTCCGTTTCGTCTCGCTTGCCTTGACGCAAGCCGTGCGAGAACGCCGCCGACCGGCGTATGGCAATGGACGATGTCGTACTCGTTGGTTTCGATCACTTTCTTCAGCTGTCTGTAAACGGTAAGGTTCTGAGGATGGAAGGGTGACCTTCGGATCGGAATGGAGAATTTCTCATCGACATACGGCAGCCGCGTCTGCCCGCTCGCAGCAACGTGAACCTCCCAGCCCAATTGTTTAAACCATTTAAAGTAAGGAAGATGAAAGGCTTTAAAATGATAATCGACAGTGGCACAAAATAATATTTTTTTCGTCATCTTCACTCCCCCTAACGAATGCCGGCAGCCGTCATTTCGTTTGATGTGTCTATTGCCGCAAACAGCCGCTCTCTGAGCTCGGCTTCCGGCAGCTGATTGAAATCTTCTATAAAACGCATCAGCAATGGCCAGTCGCCGTCCACCGCTATGCCGATATGGATTTTCGGGAAAACTTGCTCGGCATGAACTTCATTTTTGTTCAGTAGCTCCTCATACATTTTTTCACCCGGGCGAATACCTGTGAACTCAATTGGAATCTGCTCCGTCGTGTAGCCAGATAAATGAATGAGGTTTTTGGCGAGATCGACAATCTTCACGGGCTCTCCCATATCAAGAACAAAAATCTGCCGGCCTTTCGCCAGCGCTCCAGCTTGGATGACAAGCCGTGACGCTTCGGGAATGGTCATAAAATAGCGGGTCATCGCCGGATGTGTCACTGTAACGGGACCGCCTTTTTCAATCTGTTTCTTAAAAATCGGAATGACGCTGCCCCTGCTGCCGAGAACATTGCCAAAGCGAACCGCAACGAATTTCGTTCTGCTGAATTTCCCCAGATTCATAATAATCATTTCGGCAAATCGTTTCGTTGCTCCCATTACATTGGCCGGGTTCACCGCTTTATCCGATGAAATGAGCACAAACGTCTCTGTCCCGCACATATCTGCCGCTTCCGCCACGTTTTTTGTTCCGATGATGTTGTTTTTGACTGCCTCTTCAGGGTTGTGTTCCATTAAAGGCACGTGCTTATGGGCAGCCGCGTGATAGACGACGTGCGGTTCGTATTTTTTCATTAAGGTAAACATTTTGTCACGGTCTTGCACATCCGCAATTTCCGTGTGGAACACGATGTGTTTTCCGAATCGTCCATTCAGTTCAGAATAAATAGAATGAATGCTGTTTTCCCCATGGCCGAGAAGAACGATTTCCTTAGGCTGGAACGCACTGATCTGCCGGCAGATTTCCGAGCCGATTGAACCGCCCGCTCCGGTGACGAGAACTGTTTTTCCTTTGATGCGGTTTGAAATTTCGCTTGTGTCGAGGGTTACCGGCTTCCTGCCTAGCAGATCCTCGGCCTTTACATCTCTGATTTGACCGGCAGTGCGCGTTCCAAGCAGCATTTCATCAAAATGAGGCATGATTTTGATGTTCACTCCGGTTCGCACGCATTCTTTGTACAGCGCCTGCAGTTCATGGGTACGGAGAGAAGGAATCGCAATAATGATATAGTTAATTTTGAGCTTTTGTACCGCAGGCATGATACTTTCTTTTCCGCCGATGACGGGCAGCCCCATCATTTCCAGCTTATGTTTCGTTTGATCGTCATCAATAAAAGCGACAGGTGTAATGTCGGGATCATCTTTTTGCAGCAGCTGCCTGACCATCAGGGTTCCGCCTGATCCCGCTCCGATAATCAATGCGCGGGCCGATGTGCTGCGTTTTTTTCTGATGCTTTCTTTTAAGATTCTCGATAAAACGCGGGTTCCCCCAATGAACAGAAGCTGAAGCACCCAGCACGCTGTTAACAGCCGGAAAAACATCGTATGATACACAGCGTACTGTATGATGCCGGTCACAGCGGCTGAAATCGTAATGACCTTAAGCAGAGCAATCAGTTCGCCGAGTCCGGTGTATGTCCAGACCTGTTTATACTGATGGAACAGGATAGCACATACATGATAGCTGAGGAGCAAGCTGACTGCGGTAAGCAATAATGCTCCGGAGTCATAAAATTGATAAGAATCTTTTAAAAATTGATATCCTGCAATAACTGAATTTAAAACGAGATAAGTATCCAGCGCGATAATCATTGACAGTCTTCTCCGGTAACTCAACCTTTTCCCCCCTAATACTTTTATCGGTTTAGCTGCGGCGGTTTTCGTCTTCTAAAAAATCGACAGCAGCTAAACCGATAACATTTCCTATGTATATCAAATAAGTGGGCATTTAACCCGTCCTCACGCCCCGCCAGCGACGACCAGCATCTAAGGCAGCCTGTTCAAGCTGCCCACAGCGGAGCCGAGTGCCTCCATTGATACAGGTAAGGAGACATCACCTAAAAGCACAAATTAATAGGAATAGTGTTCTGATTTTTTCATTTTCTTTTTATTTAAAAGAGCACCTAACAGCTTTGCATTGGATTGCTCCAGTGCGTCCTTCGCTTTCAGGACGGTATCGGTTTTTGTTTTTCCGCTTAAGACAACGAGCACGCTTCCATCTGTCTGGTTCGCTAAAATTTGAGCGTCCGCGACAGCTAAAAGCGGAGGAGAATCAAAGATCACCAGACTGAATTGGTCATAGATATCTGATATCAAATCTCCCATTGCTTTCGAGGATAACAGTTCAGCCGGATTCGGCGGCGTCGGTCCGCTTGTCAGCACATATAAGTTATCGATCGGTGTCTTTTGCACCGTTTCACTGAGAGAAGCATTGCCGACCAGCACATTTGTCAGCCCGGTCAAATTTTCAACCTGAAACGTCTGGTTAATTGTCGGTTTTCTTAAATCGGCATCCACCAGCAGCACTTTCTTTTCCTGCTGCTGCGCAAAGACTGCCGCAAGATTCGCTGCACTGAACGATTTTCCTTCACCAGGCACAGAGGAGGTGACGAGAATGGACCGCAAGTTGGTCTGTACGGATGAAAACTCAATGTTTGTCCGAATGGTGCGATATTGTTCCGCAACAATTGATTTATGATGTAAAACGGATATTTGAGCCAAACCTCGCCTTGCTTTCTTTTTTCTAAAGACCACTCACTTCACTCCTCGAAATGTTTTATCCAACCCTGCGATTCCGTTTCTTTTTGACATCAGGGACAGAGCCCAAGCAGGGCAATCCGGTTTTCTCGCTGAGCTGCCGTGCGCTTTTGCACGTATCATCGAGAAAATGCAGAAAAAATGCCAGTGTAATGCCGCCCATCACGGCCGCTCCAAAAGCCATGACCATATTTCTCATCCGGGACGGCTTAATCATTGGGCTTTCAGAAGCCTTCGCCTCTGAAAGAATATGTACGCCTTGCACATTCATTCTTTCATCTACTTCTTTTTCAAACTTGTTCACTAACGTGTTTGCAATCTTAGCCGCTCTCTCCGGATTGTGATCCTGAACGGCAACGGTGATGATTTCCGATTCATTTTCACTGCTGGTCATCACTTTTCCTTTCAGCGAGGAAGCCGATTCAGAAAGATGCAACTCCGCCTTGACCTCTTCCATCAAGGCCGTGCTTTTGATAATCGATTGAAACGTGCTGCTGTATTGAAGATTTCTCTGAATGTCACTGAGATTCGAGTTTTCTTCACCGTCTGATTCATGAATCAGCACTTGAGTCGACGCCTGATAAGTCGGTGAAATGACCTTAAATTGGACAAAACCTGTAATAAAGGTGACGCCTATTGTGATGAGCAGAATCAGCACGAATCTATGTCTGACAATTGCGTATAACTCTTTAAAACTCATATTCTCATTCATATATTCATAGCCTTCAGCCTTCTCACGGCTGGCTTCCCGCGCCCCTTTCTGTTAATGATTGGATTATAAAAGAAAACTTTATTATTTAAAAATTGCAAAATAAGCCAATAAGTTCTCTTTAGAGAACAAAATCATGATTTTCCTCTTATTTACTGCACTTCCCTTATTATTTTAAATTTTATAAAGAACGAATAATTCCTTATAATGAACGAAATAACGACAGGAATAGAGGAGAATTTCATATTATGATTGGAAGAATTATCCGCTTGTACCGCAAAAGAAAAGGCTATTCTATTAATCAGCTGGCTATTGAGTCAGGCGTTTCTAAATCTTATTTAAGCAAGATTGAAAGAGGCGTTCATACGAATCCATCCGTTCAATTTTTGAAAAAAGTATCAGCAACCCTGGATGTCGAATTAACAGAATTATTTGACGCCGAAACGATGATGTATCAAAAAATCAGCGGCGGAGAGGAAGAATGGCGTGTGCATCTTGTACAAGCTGTTCAAGCCGGAATGGAAAAGGAAGAATTGTTCACTTTTACGAACAAGCTAAAGAAAGGGGAGCCTGAAACCGCCTCCTACCGAAACCGAAAGCTGACAGAATCGAATATAGAAGAGTGGAAAGCGCTGATGGCGGAAGCGAGAGAAATCGGCCTGACGGTTCAGGAAGTCAAATCCTTTTTAAAAACGATGGGAAAATGAATATCGTAGAAGGGCTGAGGTTCGCATCATCAGGACAAATCTGTTTATAATGGGGGAAAAAGGGAGAGAATGCTATGTCTGAATCAATGGTCAAAACGCAATACGGCACAGTGAAAGGCATTTCAAAAAACGGTGTCCACATATGGAAAGGCATCCCTTACGCAAAGCCGCCCGTCGGACAATTGCGGTTTAAAGCACCTGAGCCGCCGGCGACCTGGGAAGGCGTACTGGACGCAACTGCGTACGGCCCGGTTTGCCCGCAGCCGCCTGATTTACTGTCATATTCATACCCTGAACTCCCCCGCCAGTCTGAGGACTGCCTGTATGTAAATGTATTTTCACCTGACACTCCGGGCAAAAATCGTCCTGTCATGGTGTGGATTCATGGCGGCACATTTTATCTCGGCGCGGGCAGTGAGCCTTTATACGAGAGCTCGAACCTGGCAGCTCAGGGAGATGTCATTGTCGTCACACTGAACTATCGGCTGGGGCCATTCGGCTTTTTGCATTTGTCTTCCATTGATGAAGCGTATTCCAACAACCTTGGACTGCTTGACCAAACCGCGGCTCTGAAATGGGTCAAGGACAATATTTCTGCGTTTGGCGGCGATCCGGAAAATGTAACGGTGTTTGGAGAATCAGCGGGCGGTATGAGCATTGCCGCGCTGCTAGCCATGCCTGCTGCAAAAGGCCTGTTCCAGAAAGCAATCTTAGAAAGCGGCTCTTCCCGAACCATGACAGAAGAAAAAGCGGCAAGCACCGCGCATGCTTTTTTACGAACCCTTGGAATTGACGGTCACCATTTGGACAGGCTTCATACTATGTCTGCGGAAGATTTGCTTAAAGCCGCCGACCAGCTGCGAAAAACCGAAAATGAAAATATCTTTCAGCTGTTATTCCAGCCTGCCCTTGATCCGAAAACACTGCCTGCTGAGCCGGAAAAAGCCATCGCTGAAGGGGCTGCTGACGGCATTCCGCTGTTAATCGGAACAAATCGTGATGAAGGGTATTTATTTTTTACGCCGGATTCAGAAGTTCACTCTCAGGAAACAATTGATGAAGCGCTTGAGTATCTATTGGGTCAGCCGCTGGCAAAGAAAGCGGCCGATCTGTATCCGCGCTCTCTCGAAAGCCAAATTCATATCATGACGGATTTGCTGTTTTGGCGCCCGGCCGTCGCCTGCGCTTCCGCCCAATCCCGTTACGCACCTGTCTGGATGTACCGATTCGATTGGCACCCGGACAAGCCGCCGTACAATAAAGCGGTTCACGCACTGGAACTGCCGTTTGTGTTCGGCAATCTAAACGGACTGAAACGAATGGTACAAGCAGACATTACGGATGAGGTCAAACAGCTTTCACACACGATACAATCAGCGTGGCTTGCCTTCGCAAAAACAGGAAGTCCAAGCTGCAAAGAGGTACAATGGCCGGCTTATACTGAAGACAAACGAGAAACCTTGATTTTGGATTCCGAACTTTCTATTGAGCACGATCCTGATGGTGAGAAGCGGAAAAAACTATTACACTCATAAGGAGAATCACATGGGAAAAACAGGCTGCATGGGTGCCGTCATTGTTGTGGCAGCATGTATCTTCATTTTATCAGCAGTCGTTTATTTACAAGACACCGCCTATTACCAGCCCATCCGCTGGATTGGGATCCTACTGTTTTTCGCGGGAATTGTGATGGTGCCCACATACTCAGCAAAAAGAAAACCCGGTAAAGAGAAGTAATTCTCTCTTTACCGGGTTTTTGTTTTCTTACAATTTCCCTGCGCGAATATCGTCAGTCATTCCTTCATAAGGAGCCTTAGAAATGACTTCCTCATTATCGGCGCCCTCATTTTTCAGAAATGTAATGTCAGCAAATTCGGGCACTACGTATTTTGGATAGGTTTCGTATTTTTCGCGTGATTCTTTCATCAGGTCAATGTGGTCATTTTGGTAGCAGACCGTAATTTCAGGATGTTCATGCACCCATTTCGGGAAGAAAATAATGCCGTGCATCCGTTTTTCATTCGGCATAAAGTTTAATGAAACATCTGTACCTGTCGGCTCTGTCCAAGACACTTTATATACGCCCTCTGTCAGTTTGACAATGTTCACTTCCTGATCCCGAACCCAGCGTCCGGCCACCATTCCGCTATGAATTCTATAATCAATTGTATGGTCATTTTTAATATAAATCTCGTATTCCCAACCGTTTTCGTAAGTATAAATCATGTGGCTTCCGATAAAGTTTTCCATATTTCACACTCTCCTTAGTCTTTTACTCTACTTCATAAATGTCTAATCGAACGTAATCAGGGGTTCTTTCTGCGGAACCGATAAACAAGCGGTCATGCAGCCATTGATAGGTTTCACTGCCTGTCTCAAATGTCGGCACCGTGCGGAAATAAACATGCTCGGTGTCAATCATTTCCCCGGCCGCTGCTCGTGTTCGGAACGGCTCGCTGACTTGCCGTATTCCATTGTTTTCAATGTAAATCAGCTCATGATCTGCTGTTTCTATGACATATCTGGCAGATAAATCTGTTCTGCCGTCAGTGCGAATGATTTGCGAATCAGCTCCGCCAGGCAAAATACGTCCTTCCACTTCTCCGGTTACTGTTCCCGATCGAATCGGAATCCATCGTCTCAGCCCTAAACCTGTCTCACCAATGGTGATTGGAGGATCAACCTTAATGTCTAGGGAGACGAATTTCTTTAAAACTGGCTTCTTCATAAGCACCACCTGATCTTCAGAAGAAATCATGTAACTATTTACATGTTTACTTTAACACCACTGCATGAGGCTGTCAAACGATAAGAACTCAAAAAAACAAGAGCCGATTACATACAGCCCTTGTTGAATAGTTCATTTTGATAGGTAAGATACGTGCTGACCGTGCTTTTTGCGAGGCAATCAGAGGAATCGATAATCGGAATATCACTGTGAACATGATCTAACACCGTGTTTAAATCTGTGCAAGCCGAAATGATGAGATCCGCTCTTTTACTGATTTCCAAGTATAACTCACGCCATATGTCCTGAGTTTTCTGAACATGATTCGGCTGTTTGATCGCGGCGATGAGCTGATTGACTTCCCGCTGCCAATGTGCCTCATGAATAAACTCATATCCGCCCGCCTTCAGGCCTTTTTGATAAATACAGGATTGTATGGTTGAGTCCGTTCCTAAAACAGACACTTTTTGCGCTGAACCCGGGAGCGCCTTCATCGTTTCCTCAATGATATGTAACAAAGGAATCGACAATGCTTGCTGGATGTCTTCAAAATAGACATGCGCCGTATTACAAGGAAGAGAAATAAAGTCCGCACCGGTCTTCTCCAGCTTGACGGCCCCATCGATAATCGCTTTTTTCATTTCATTATGATCGATAGGGCGATCGACATAAAAAGGGGTCGGACAGGAATAAATCATCATTTGCGGGTAATCGATATCATGTGAAGCGCCATATAGCTTCTGACAGTAATCAATGACCTTATCTAAAAATGGAGAGGTCGATTTCGGGCCCATTCCAGCTAATATCCCAATCATCAAATTCATTCCTTTCTAATTCGTCCGGACCGCTTCTCCCTCTGTTCCGTCCTGATAAACGATAAAACTTTTCGCAGTATCATCCCCTAACATAAATTCAACTTCAACAGGCAATGATTGCAGAAAGAAACGGGTTTCCGAGGAAGGAAATAATTCAAACCTCATCTGTCCGGTGATTTGCAGATAAAGCCGCTCATTCTCAGCTGTCACCGTCGCAGCGGTACCATCGTGAAAGGAGTAGCTGCCAACATAGCGGCTGTAAATCGCTGTATCAATTTCTTTTTTCTTTTTATCAGCTGGGCGTTCAGGGATCTTATAAGGCTGGTCAAATAAAATATTCTCCGCTGCCTTCAGTATCGCTTGTTCATAATCAGCATCCTGTTCCATATTGCTCAAATAGATCAGCGTTTTACCATGATCTATATATCGGATCATCATCGTCGAATAGCCGGGCCACCCTCCGCTATGGCTGACAATCCGCCCTTTTTCAGGACTGTTTTGCAGCACCCAGCCAAATCCGTAGTCAACCGTTTCCCCATTGCTCAGTTGTACAGGAGAAAATGCGGCTTCCTTAGAAGCCTTGCTGATCAATTTGTCCTGATATAAAGCCTGATCAAATCGAAATAAATCGCTTGTGACAGAATTCACTGTACCGTCTCCCTGTATTCCATCCAGATACACAACATAGCTCGTTTCCTCCAGGTCATCTGGAAGAACGTACTGGCCGGAATGCACATCATACACATATCCATACGCATAGTCATCGATCTGCTCAGGACGCAGCCTCCTGTTATATACTCTCGTGTTCGCCATACCGACTGGGGTGAAAATATGCTGTTTCAAAAAATCCGCATAACTCATGCCGGATGCCTTCTCAATCAAAACTGCCAGCAGCACATACCCCGTATTGCTGTACAGCCAGCCTTCATTCGGAGCAAAATAGCAAGGGGGCTGCTCATTCATCAGCATATCCACTACATCCTGATTCACTGCGACCCTGCTTTTATCCCAATTGACAAAAAACCACTCTATATATTCCGGAAGCCCGGATGTATGGTTCAATAAGTGCCGTATCGTAACGCCTTCATATGGAAATCCGGGAATCCAACGCTCCACCTTATCCTCATAACCAAGCATCCCTTTCTCCTCCAATAAAACAACTGCCAGCGCTGTAAAAGGCTTTGATAGTGATGCCAGCTCAAACAAAGAATTTTCTTGCAAAAGCCGTTTTTCCGGCAAATCCGCATAACCGAAAGCGTGATGGTATAAGATGCCGCCATCCTCTGCAGCTAAAACCGCCCCGTTGAAATGATTTCTTTCGCCTAATGTTTCAAATAAAATCTTAAGGTCATTCCTTTTATCCTGCTTCATTGTTTCACCTCCCCTTTTTTGTACGATACTGAGCTATTAATGTTTCAATTATTTTGAAAATATAAAAAAAGCTGATCAATCCTCAAACAGGAAAAATCAACTTTAGATTTACACGAATCAAAAATCCCTTTTTACGCAGTCGGAGAAGGAACTCTGGCGGCTGCAAAACGGGTTCTCGGAGTTACTTGAATGACTCCGGCGGCAGTACTTCTCATTGCAACTGTCACCGTATCTCCGGCGTTTAACTGAAGAATTTCCGTAATGGCTACGACAGCCGGGAGATTCCCTGCTTGAAATGTGTTATTTCCGCCTATCACATCTTGATTCACAAGAAATACGACTTCTAAGTTGAAGTCAACAATCGCATTCGTTTGAAACTCAACTGATGCGTTAAGAGAATATACGCCTGCTGTTCTCGGTGAAAATGTAGAAGTGTTGGGGTTATATTCATTCGCCAAATCAAATTCTACATTTTGAAATAAGACTCCGCTAGCTGCATTTGCAGCCACTGACAGATTTGTATTGCTGGTGGCTCTGAAAGCGGAAATAGGCTGGTTCGTATTTGCTGTAGCTGGTGCAAAGCCCTGGTTTTGTTGAGCGGATGAGAAATTTCCATTTCTTCCTTGCATGACACTTGGTGATAAAAGAGGTTCCGGCCGATCGTTCCTCTTAATCCATTTAGTTGGCTTTGGCGGCATGACTTTTTCCTCCCTATACATTTTCTATCGCTTCTATCATTTATTTGCTTTCACAATACATTATTATATTGATCGTTACAGGCTTTGAAACGGTATCTGCCCGACAAAGCTCAAATACAGAAATAAAAGCAGCTATTCCAAAACAGAATACTGTTTCTATTAAAAGATTTATAAAAAAGATATAAGATCCACCCACACTTAAATTGCCATTACGAGATTCAGCAATGCCAATATCGTTAGGTCGCCCTCTGTTGTCTGCCGGTCACCATCATAAAAAAGCCGGAAGACGATTCTCCCGGCTTTTCCAGCTTATTTACCTGTTTCCGCAAAACGTTTGAGCCGCTCACCGATTTCGTCACGAACACGCTGAAAGAACGCCCATTTTTCCGCTTCAGATCCTTCCGCTTTTGCAGGGTCATCAAAGCCCCAGTGCTCGCGCTTGACGTGAGGCGGCGTCATCGGGCATTTATCAGCCGCGTCTCCGCAAAGCGTCACGACAAGATCAGCACTGTTTAAAATAGCCGGATCGATGATATCTGATGTTTGGCCGGATATGTCGATCCCCGCTTCCTTCATCGCTTTTACAGCATTCGGATTGAGCCCATGCGCTTCAATCCCCGCGCTGTATACATTCCATTCATCTTTTAGATATTGTTTCGCCCAGCCTTCAGCCATTTGGCTGCGGCAGGAGTTGCCCGTACATAAAAAGTAGATGGTTTTTGTAGGCATGTTTGTTCATCTCCCAAATGTTTTAGTGAATGATCAATAACCAGATATAAAGGCCGAATAGAGTAATCAGCAGGGTCGGAACCGTCAGGATAATCCCTGTTTTCACGTATGTCCCCCAAGAGATTTTCACTCCTTTTTGGGCGAGAACATGAAGCCATAACAGCGTCGCCAGCGACCCAATCGGCGTGATTTTCGGTCCCAGATCAGAACCGATGACATTTGCATAAATTAAGGCTTCTCTCATTATTCCATGTGTATCTGTACCGGCTATCGCAATAGCATCAATCATGACGGTCGGCATGTTATTCATTATCGATGATAAAATAGCTGCGATAAAACCCATTCCAATGGTCCCCGCCAATAGCCCCTGATCTGCGGCTGTCTGTATAAGGCTGGACAGAAGGTCTGTTAAGCCGGCGTTTCTTAACCCGTACACGACGACATACATCCCAATGGAAAAAAACACAATCGCCCACGGTGCCCCTTTGACCACCTGCTTCGTATGAACGGCCGGGCTTTTCTTCGCCATAATAAGAAAGAAAACAGCCACCGCACCGGCGATAAAGGATACGGGGATGGACCATATTTCGCTTACAAAATAACCGATTAATAACATGCCCAGCACAAGCCAAGACATACGAAACATGTTTATATCTTTAATGGCGTCAGCCGGTCTCTTCACCTGACTGAGATCATAATGTTTCGGAATCCCTTTTCTGAAAAATAAGTATAAAACGAGTATGCTTGCCGCAAGAGAAAAGAGATTCGGGACAATCATCCGTGCCGCATATTCAATGAACCCGACGTGAAAGAAATCGGCCGACACGATATTGACCAAATTGCTGACCACAAGCGGAAGCGATGTTGTATCAGCAATAAACCCGCTCGCGATAATAAATGGGAACACCAGCTTTTCTTCAAAACGCAAAGCCCGCATCATCGCAAGCACAATTGGCGTTAAAATAAGCGCCGCACCGTCATTGGCAAAAAACGCCGCCACGACAGCGCCTAAAACGGAAATATAAATAAACATACGCAGGCCGCTTCCTTTAGCCGCCTTTGCCATATGCAAAGCAGCCCATTCAAAAAAGCCAATGTGGTCTAAAATGAGCGAGATGAGAATGATCGCCACAAACGCCAGAGTGGCATTCCATACAATGCCAGTAACGTCCGCCACATCCTTCACGCTCACAACCCCCGCAAGCAAAGCCAAAACCGCTCCCCCGCAGGCTGACCAGCCAATAGACAGGTGTTTCGGCTGCCAAATAACAAAAATAAGTGTAAGAATAAAGATCATTGCTGCTAAAACCGCTGAACTCAAACGAGAACCTCCTACTTACAAGAAACTTGAGTTTCTTTTTTCTGAATAGACTGCAACACGTCATCATTTGATCTGATGTGACCGAGAATCGATTGAATCAATCCATATTCAGGACAAGCCGAATTAATTGAATAAAACCGCCACTGTCCCTTTTTCTCTTCATTCACAAATCCAGCCTGTTTCAGCTTCCGCAAATGCTGGCTGATAGCTGGCTGGCTCATGTCAAACATCTCGACAAACTGGCAGACACAGTATGTTTTTTCCTCCAGCTTCTTCATGATCAAAAGCCTGGTTTGATCATGAAGAAGCTTCAGGCAGCGACTGATTTCAGTAGATGTCAAGGCATGCTTCATGAAAGCATCAGCTCCCTTCCGCGTTCATTGTATAATCCACTGAATATATAAGTCAATACTTATATAATAGAAGAAATAGGACCTCCGCTTAAAAATTTTTTTACGGAAATGGCTTTATTTATACTGTCGTTATTGATGAATTTACATTTTTCATCACTTTTGTGTTGTTCGGTTAGGCTTGATAAAAAGGAACTTTATACCCATGCGAAAGCTTGTGATAACCTGTAGAAGATGCAAAGAAACAATCAGCCAGATTAGTCCATAAGACCTGTACTCTTAAAATCTTTTTATTCATTTTCTATCAAACAAAAGAGGAAAATAGACCCGTTGAAATAAGGTCCAGTGTCTAATAGAATAATGTCGAAAAGTAAATTACGCAGGTTTGTTACTGATAAAGCAGGCAAGACCTAAAATGTGTTAAGGGCAAAGTGTATTCTTTGGCGTCACCCCTTTACATATTTTAGGTCTTTTTTTATTGCACGTAACCGACTTGCCACTCAACAGGAGGGCTGGAAGAAAGCAGACAGCTAACACAGTACATAAAAAAGGAGACATGAACGATGAACATCAAAAAGTTTGCCAAACAGGCAACAGCATTAACCTTTACAACCGCACTGCTGGCAGGAGGCGCGACTCAAGCGTTTGCGAAAGAAGCAGATCACAAACCGTATAAAGAGACATACGGCATTTCCCATATTACCCGCCACGACATGCTGCAAATCCCTGAACAGCAAAAGAATGAAAAATATCAGGTGCCTGAATTTGACCAATCAAAGATTAAAAACATCTCTTCCGCAAAAGGTTTGGACGTGTGGGACAGCTGGCCATTGCAAAACGCGGACGGCACAGTCGCAAACTATCACGGCTATCACATTGTCTTTGCATTAGCCGGAGACCCTAAAAACGCGGATGACACATCAATTTACATGTTCTATCAAAAAGTTGGCGAGACTTCCATTGACAGCTGGAAAAACGCAGGCCGTGTCTTTAAAGACAGTGACAAGTTTGACGCAAATGATCCCATCTTAAAAGATCAAACACAAGAATGGTCAGGATCAGCTACATTTACATCTGATGGCAAAATCCGTTTATTCTACACTGACTTTTCCGGTAAACATTACGGCAAACAAACACTGACAACTGCGCAGGTTAACGTGTCAACTTCAGACAGTTCTCTTACGATTAACGGTGTAGAAGATCACAAATCAATTTTTGACGGGGACGGCAAAACGTATCAAAATGTTCAACAGTTCATTGATGAGGGCAACTATAGTTCAGGCGATAACCATACGCTGAGAGATCCTCACTATGTGGAAGATCACGGCCGCAAATACCTAGTATTTGAAGCAAACACAGGAACTGAAGACGGCTACCAAGGCGAAGAATCTTTATTTAACAAAGCTTATTATGGCAAAAGCTCATCATTCTTCCGTCAAGAAAGTCAAAAACTTCTGCAAAGCGATAAGAAACGCACTGCAGAATTAGCTAACGGCGCACTTGGCATTATTGAGCTTAACGATGACTACACATTGAAGAAAGTCATGAAGCCGCTGATCACGTCTAACACAGTGACTGACGAAATCGAACGTGCAAATGTCTTCAAAATGAACGGCAAATGGTATCTGTTCACTGACTCTAGAGGATCAAAAATGACAATCGACGGCATTACGTCTAACGACATTTACATGCTGGGTTATGTTTCCAACTCCTTAACAGGCCCGTACAAGCCGCTGAACAAAACCGGCCTTGTGCTGAAAATGGATCTTGATCCTAACGATGTGACCTTTACTTACTCACACTTTGCCGTACCGCAAGCTGAAGGTAACAATGTCGTTATTACAAGCTACATGACAAACAGAGGCTTCTATGCAGACAAGCAGGCAACGTTCGCGCCAAGCTTCTTATTGAACATCAAAGGCAAAAAGACATCTGTTGTGAAAAACAGCATCCTTGAACAAGGCCAACTAACAGTTAACAAATAAACGCAAAAGAAAATGCCGATACCCTATTGGCATTTTCTTTTATTTCTTTATTAAAATCTAAAGCGGAGAAACCGAAATGACATATAAAAAAACATGCAAATGGTCAGCGGTATTCCTTATCTTTTTAGGAATCCTTTTGTTTATAGACCTATGGCCAAAAGAGGAACCGGTCAAAAAATCAAAATCAACCCATAAGCCGGACTACCGGGCGGCATATCATTTTACGGCTCCTGACAAATGGAAAAACGACCCACAAAAACCCATCTATTTCGATGGAAAGTATCATTACTATTATCTGTATAACGGGGATTATCCAAACGGCAACGGCACGGAATGGCGGCATGCCGTATCAGAGGATTTGGTGCATTGGACAGATGAAGGCGTGGCGATTCCCAAATACACAAATCCAAACGGCGACATCTGGACCGGATCATTCGTCATCGATAAAGAAAATACAGCCGGCTTTGGCAAAAATGCACTTGTCGCCATTGTGACTCAGCCTTCAGCCAAAGACAAAAAGCAGGAGCAGCATTTATGGTACAGCACAGACAAAGGGAAGACATTTAAGCCCTACACTGCTGATCCCATTATGCCCAATCCGGGGACAAATGATTTTAGAGACCCTAAAGTCATTTGGGATGATCAGGATCATAAATGGGTAATGGTCATGGCCGAAGGAACAAAAATCGGCTTTTATGAATCCAATAATTTAAAGAATTGGCAGTACACAAGCGGTTTTATTACGAAGCAGGCAGGCATGATCGAATGCCCCGACCTATACATGATGCGGGCAAGTGACGGGACGACGAAGTGGATTCTCGGCGCAAGCGCAAACGGGAAACCGTGGGGCAAACCCAATACGTACGCCTACTGGACCGGTGGCTTTGACGGAAAAGAATTTTCTGCGGATCAAACCGAACCCCAATGGCTTGATTACGGATTTGACTGGTACGGGGGCGTAACGTTTGAGGACGGGAAAGACACAGATCAATTGAATAAGCGTTACGCGCTGGCTTGGATGAATAATTGGGATTACGCGAATAACACGCCGACCCGAAAAAATGGCTTTAACGGCACAGACTCAATCGTGCGTGAAATCCGGCTCCAGCAGCAGGACGGCACATACAGCCTCGTCTCACAGCCTGTTGAAGCATTGCAGCAGCTTTCCGCTTCCACTAACGAAGTGAAAGAACTGAGTGTCAGCGGCTCCAAAACCCTGTCCATAACAGGCGATACGTATCAACTGGATATGGATCTTTCTTGGTCAGACATGAAAAACGCCGGCGTCCGGCTGAGAGAATCGGCAGACAAAAAACGCCATATTGATGTCGGCATATTTGCTGAAGGCGGCTATGCGTATGTCAACAGAGCTTTCACAGACCAGCCTGATAAAAGCAAAAGGTTCGTTGAAAGCAAAGCGCCCTATGACAGCAGCAAACAAAATGTGCACTTAAAAATACTCGTTGATAAAACAACGATAGAAGTGTTTGTCGGTGACGGGAAAACCGTTTTCTCAAATGAAGTGTTCCCAAAATCCGAGGATAAAGGCATTACACTTTTTTCTGAAGGCGGCTCAGCTTCCTTTAAGAATATAAAAGTGAAACATTTTGATACGATTCATCAATAAAAACAGATGCAGCGCTTGCTGCATCTGTTTTTTTTTGTGAGAGCCGAAAGCCATCAGCAGGTGTGTATTGTCTGTTTCATATTGGGCATTGTAAGAAATATAAGGCTTGTTTCTAAGGAGGAAGCGGATGTCTAAACAAGGAAATTTTCAAAAATCGATGTCGCTGTTTGATCTGATTTTGATCGGGATGGGAGCTATCTTTGGATCAGCATGGCTGTTCGCTGTCAGTAATGTCGCTTCAAAAGCAGGACCCTCCGGCGCTTTTTCCTGGATTATGGGAGGAGCCATTATTCTGTTAATCGGACTGGTGTACGCGGAGCTCGGAGCCGCTTTGCCCCGCACTGGAGGCATCATCAGGTATCCCGTTTATTCACACGGCCATCTGGTCGGCTATTTAATTTCATTTGTCACAATTGTCGCTTACACAAGCCTGATTTCGATTGAAGTCACAGCTGTCCGGCAATATGTGGCCTATTGGTTTCCGGGCCTGACCAAAGAGGGCTCTGACTCCCCGACTATCGCAGGCTGGATTTTGCAGTTTGCCTTGCTCTGCTTGTTTTTCCTGCTGAATTATTGGAGCGTCAAAACCTTTGCTAAGGCCAATTTCATTATTTCTATTTTTAAATATATCGTTCCGGTCACGATCATTATTGTGCTGATTTTTCATTTTCAGCCGGGGAACTTATCGGTTGAAGGGTTTGCGCCTTTTGGTTTTACAGGCATACAGGCCGCCATTTCGACCGGGGGTGTCATGTTTGCATATCTCGGGCTGCACCCTATCGTATCTGTTGCCGGTGAGGTGCAAAACCCGAAGCGTAACATCCCAATCGCATTAATTATCTGTATTATCGTCTCCACCATCATTTATACTATTTTGCAAGTTACCTTTATCGGTGCGATTCCGACAGAAACGCTGAAAAACGGTTGGCCGGCAATCGGCCGTGAGTTTTCATTGCCGTTTAAAGATATTGCGGTCATGCTCGGTTTAGGATGGCTTGCAACGCTTGTCATTCTGGATGCGATCCTGTCCCCCGGAGGAAATGGGAATATATTTATGAATACGACGTCTCGTCTCGTTTACGCCTGGGCACGGAACGGCACGTTATTCCGTGTATTTTCAAAGGTCAATCAAGAAACCGGTACCCCCCGGGCGTCTCTATGGCTTTCGTTCGGTCTCTCGATATTCTGGACGCTTCCCTTTCCTTCATGGAATGCGCTCGTCAATGTTTGTTCTGTTGCCTTAATCCTTTCTTATGCGATTGCGCCGATTTCTTCAGCCGCACTGAGAGTAAATGCGAAGGACTTAAACAGGCCGTTTTATTTAAAAGGAATGAGCATTATCGGGCCGCTTTCATTTATTTTTACGGCGTTTATTGTGTACTGGTCAGGATGGACAACCGTTTCCTGGCTTCTCGGCTCACAGCTCGTCATGTTTTTGATCTATCTCTGCTTCAGCAAATACGCGCCTAAAGAAGATGTAAGCCTTGCCCAGCAGCTGAAATCAGCCTGGTGGCTCGTCGGATTTTATGTCATGATGCTGATTTTTTCCTATATCGGCTCTTTCGGGCATGGCCTAGGCTTGATCAGCAATCCCATCGATCTCATTTTGGTTGCTGTCGGCTCGCTTGCGATTTATTATTGGGCAAAGTATACCGGGCTCCCGAAAGCCGCGATTGATTATGATAAATAAAGAAGCAGGAGTTTCTCTTGCTTCTTTTTTCGCTTTACAAACGCCATCACTCAAGATAAAATGAATGATAGTCAGTCATTATAGGAGGTGCTCCTCATGCCAAAACAAACATCAGGAAAATATGAAAAGATTTTGCAGGCGGCAATTGAAGTCATTTCTGAAAAGGGACTCGATAAGGCCTCCATCTCAGATATCGTAAAAAAAGCCGGGACTGCCCAAGGAACGTTTTATTTATATTTTTCATCCAAAAATGCTTTGATTCCGGCCATAGCGGAAAACCTTCTCACTCACACGCTAGAGCAAATCAAAGGAAGACTGAATGGCGAGGAAGATTTTTGGACCGTCTTACAAACCTTAATTGATGAGACGTTTCACATCACAGAGCGCCATAAAGATATTATTGTCCTCTGCTACTCGGGGCTTGCCATCGACCATTCCATGGAAAAATGGGAGACCATTTATCAGCCTTATTATTCCTGGCTGGAGAACATCATTAATATGGCGGTTGAAAACCAAGATGTGATTGAAAGCATCAATGCAAAGTGGACGGCAAGAACCATCATCAATTTAGTTGAGAACACAGCAGAACGGTTTTATATCGGGTTTGAACAAGATGAAAATCTTGAAGTATCTAAAAAAGAAATTTTTACATTCTTAAAACGGAGCTTAGATAAAGCTTAAAAAATGACTGGGTGACACCGCTCATTTTTTAATTTCTAAAAATGACTGACGTTCATTCATAAAAAGAGGTGTTTATGTTGTATTGGATGCTTGTTTTAATAGCAGGGCTTCTAGAAGTGGTTTGGGCCTCCTCCCTCAAACATGCGGATACGCTTTTTGATTGGATCATCGTATTTCTATTAATAGCGATAAGCTTTATACTGTTAATCCGCTCTTATCGAAAAATCCCTATGGCCGCAGCGTATACTGTATTTGTCGGAATTGGAACGGTCGGAACCTACACGACCGGAATCTACTTAGGCGAATCCTTCTCAGCAGCCCAAATCTTCTTTTTAATGCTGCTGCTAGCCGGCATTTTAGGAATGAAGCTTTTCACAAAAGAAAGTAAAACTCAGCCGAGAGGTGAAAAATAATGGCGTGGTTTTTATTATTCATTGCGGGTATAGAAGAAATTATAGCTGCCATCGCCATGAAATATATAGACGGCACAAAGAAAAAATGGCCGATTATTGTGATGACTGCCGGATTTGCTTTATCTTTTTACTGCCTTTCACAGGCCATGCAAATCCTGCCATCCGGTGTTGCTTATGCCGTTTGGACCGGTATAGGCAGCATAGGCGTAACAGCAGTCAGCCTGATTTGGTTTAAGGAACGGTTTCAGCTTTCTCAGTTGATTTCTCTTTGCCTGATCCTTGCCGGTGTCATCGGCCTGCGTCTTACGTCTTAATCATAAAAGGCATATACAGATAGCTGTATATGCCTTTTATCTTTTACTCATCATCTTGATGTTTATGAAGGTGAAGCGGCGGCGGGATCAGCCAGCCCTTGTTTTTCAGCAGCCTTAAGTATTTTGCTCCTGTTGCTGCCTTGCTCATATGAAATTGCCCAAACATCATGGCAATGTCTTCGCGGATCGACTGCCCCATAATTTTGCTGCATGTTACAAGACCCGCAGCATTCTGCGCCGCTGCAGATGCGGCCACATCCGGATCGAGAAACCGCGCGCCCGGCGGGATGTCGTTAAGATCTGCATCCGGCGGCTCAGGAGAAGCGGGCGGAAGCCCCACGCCGTTTTCTTTCAGGATATTGCTGACCTGTTTGATTTCATCTTGACACTTCTCAATGGACTCATGAAGCAGCTTCTTTAAGTCGGCATCACCAACATGATGCAATAACATCTGATAATTGCCGATCATTTTATTTCCCGCCATCACATAACTCCACAAGCTGAATACCTCACCATAATGCATCGGTTCTTCTTGCGGATTACCGCTTAAAATTCCCATTGTCATCCTCCTTAGCAAATTCAATACTGTTCATTTACCTACGATGCCCTGCAGGGGGAAAATTATGTATTTGCGAGAATGTTTTCTTGTACAACACAAAAAAGACAAGAGCGGCAATCGCCAAACCCTTGTCTTTCCTGTTGTTCTATTGGACGCGCTCGGAGGGATTCGAACCCCCGACAGACGTGGTACCGGAAACCACCGCTCTATCCAACTGAGCTACGAGCGCATATTGACATATTTTTCACTGCGTAATGATAACGTCAGCATAGCTTATTATAGGGCATTTCAGCCAAAAAAACAACCCTCTATTTGAAAGGGCTGTTTTTTTAAGAAGACACATCATCTTCTTTCAGAACCTCACATACGATGGTTTGAACCGTTGTATTTTTGGGGAAAATGGGAAAAAGAGAAGAGTTTGCATGTCAAGCCAGCTTTTTGTTTGACCTTTATTGACCAAAAATGTATCATGTAACTACATACTTACCTAAAAGGTGAAGGAGGAGCATTATGAATTTAATACCTACAGTCATTGAACAAACGAACCGCGGGGAAAGAGCGTATGACATTTATTCTCGTTTATTAAAGGATCGTATCATCATGCTTGGATCTGCGATTGATGACAACGTTGCGAACTCCATCGTGTCACAGCTTTTATTCTTAGAAGCAGAAGACCCTGAAAAAGATATTTCTATTTACATCAACAGCCCGGGCGGCTCTATCACAGCCGGTATGGCGATTTATGATACCATGCAGTTTATTAAGCCAAAGGTATCTACAATTTGTATCGGTATGGCTGCATCAATGGGTGCGTTCCTGCTTGCTGCCGGAGAAAAAGGCAAACGCTATGCGCTTCCTAACAGTGAAGTTATGATTCACCAGCCACTTGGCGGAGCGCAAGGTCAGGCAACAGAAATTGAAATTGCTGCGAAACGCATTCTCTTGCTTCGCGACAAATTAAACAAAGTGCTTGCTGAACGCACAGGCCAGCCGCTTGAAGTCATTGAGCGCGATACTGACCGCGATAACTTCAAATCAGCCGAAGAAGCAATGGAATACGGCTTGATTGATAAGGTTTTGACACGCAACACAGAAGAGCAAAAGTAATACTGCGACCTGCAAGAGACATGTCTCTTGCAGGTTTTTTCATGCTAAAGCAGTTACTTACTGACAAGTGAACATACATACAAAATATCGGAAATGCAGCCCCTTTCTCCTCCTTTCACTTTTGAACAATGTTTATTCTATACGACTTCCACTCTTCAGTGAGCACATCAAACGACAAATCGCAAGTTTGCCTGACAATCAAATCAGCATCATGCATTGATTGTTCATGACCGACTCCAACCGCAAACATCCCGGCAGATTTAATGGCGGCGATACCCGCTTCAGCGTCTTCTATTGCCGCACAATCAGCCGGAGAGACGCCAAGCAGCGCTGCGGCGGTTAAAAATATCTCGGGATCAGGTTTCCCGTTCGCAAGAGCCGTTGGATCAACAATCGCATGAAAATCGTTAATAATCTCTAAACGTTTTAAAACCTCGGGGGCGTTGCGGCTTGAAGATGCTAACCCAATTTTTATCTTTTCGCCTTTTAATTCACAAAGAAGCCTGCCGATTCCAGGCAAAAGATCTTCCGGCGTCAATTTGTTGATCAACGTTTGATAATATTTGTTTTTTTGATGCAGGAGATCTTGCTTCTCCGCCTTTGTATATTTTGCTTCCGCACCGCTCCTGATCAGTATGTTTTCAAGCGACTTTTCTCTGCTGATTCCTTTGAGGCTTTCATTCACACTTCGGTCAAAGGGAATACCGATTTGTTCTGCGATGTGCCTCCAAGCGAGAAAATGATATTCAGCAGTATCTGTTATCACTCCGTCTAAATCAAAAATGACTGCTTTCATATGCTGATGCCCATCACAGCTTCATAAGGTGCGAGGCAAATGCTCTTCAAGTCAGCCCGCTCCTCCGAATAGTTGGAAATGAGCACTTTCCAACGCTCATGAATCAGTTCCTGAGGTAATTCGAACAGCGCCTTGTCTTCCGACAAATTCACAACGACGAGAAGCTTTTCCCCTTGATATTCACGGATGTAAGAGAAGATTTGCGGGTCATCCTCCAGCAGCAGCTGATAATCTCCATCTATCAAGATCTTATATTGCTTCCGCAATTGAATGAGCTTCTGGTAATAGTAGAAAATCGAATCTAGATCGTCCAAGGACTCCTTCACATTGATTTCATGATAGCGGGAATTTACCGCTATCCAAGGATCTCCAACTGTGAATCCCGCATGTTTTCCGGCATCCCATTGCATCGGTGTTCTCGCGTGATCCCTTCCTTTTTTCGTTACAGCTTTTAGAAAATCTTTTTCTGACATCGTTTTGTTTTCAACGACTAATTCACGATATGCATTTTTTATTTCAAGATCGTCATACATTTCCAGCGGCATTTCACTGTTGACCATCCCGATTTCTTCTCCTTGGTAAATAAACGGGGTTCCTTTCATACCGTGAAGCACCGTTGCAAATGCTTTTGCACACAGCTTTCGCAGCTCGCCGTCATTGCCCCAACGGGATATGATCCTTGGCTGATCATGGTTTTCAAAATACAGGGTATTCCAGCCGACATTCATTAACGCGTTCTGCCACCTTGTCATTGTCTTTTTTAAAGCGATCAGATCAAACGGCTTGATCTGCCATTTCCCATTTGGCGAATGTGGTTCCGTATCAATATCCATATGTTCAAACGTAAAGATCATATTCAGCTCATATCTGCTTTCATCCGTATACTTTTTCGCCTCTTCTGTATCGGAACCGTTTGCCTCTCCCACCGTCATGCAATCGTAATGAGACAGCACTTCCCGGTTCATCTCTTGAATAAACTCATGCAGGCGGGGACCATTTGAATGATAGCGGCCGACGATATAGCGGCGGCTGTCATCTGTTTCGTAGTCCGGAAAATCGATGTATTTCGAAATGGAGCCGATCACATCCATGCGCCAGCCGTCAACGCCTTTATCCATCCAGAACCTCATCAAATCATAAACTTCCCGGCGTACCGCTTCATTTTCCCAGTTTAAATCAGGCTGCTTTTTCGAAAAGTAGTGCAAATAATACTGCCCTGTTCCTTCATCAAATGTCCACGCCGGGCCCGAGAAGATCGACCCCCAATTGTTCGGCTCTGAGCCGTCCGTTTTTGGATTTTTCCAATAATAATAATCCCGGTAAGGATTGTCCTTTGACTTGCGGCTTTCAGCAAACCAGGCATGCTCATCTGACGTGTGGTTCACGACCAAATCCATGATGATTTTCATACCGCGCTGATGCACTTCATCAATTAACTGAAACATATCATCATTTGTCCCAAATTTTTCGTACATGTTTCTGTAGTCGCTGATGTCATAGCCGTTATCATCCTGCGGGGAATCAAACACCGGGGAGAGCCAGATCACATCCGCCCCGAGATGTTTGATGTAATCCAGCTTTTGAATTACGCCTTGCAAATCCCCGAATCCATCTCCATTGGAATCATAAAAACTGCGTGGGTAAATTTGATAAACAACAGCTTCTTTCCACCATTCACTCATCAGGCGTTCTCCTTTCATATCGCTCATTTAGCACAACCGGCTCCTCATAAACTTTCATGTGCAGCGGCTCGCCTTTTAAAATTTCAAAGATGGCGCTTTTTTCGTCAACCGTAACATTGATTAAGCGGTGTCGATAATTGATTTTGAACGAATATCCATCCCAATCTTTCGGCAAAAACGGAGCAAATGACAGCGTCTCATTCGTGACGCGCATGCCGGCAAAGCCCTGAACGATCGCGAGCCAGCTCCCCGTCATTGATGTAATATGCAGGCCTTCTTCCGTGTCATGATTGTAATTGTCAAGATCAAGCCTTGCTGTACGCTTACATAATTCAAGCGCTTTCTTTTCCATCTTAAGTTCGGCTGCGAGAACCGCATGGACAGAGGGCGACAGGCTTGATTCATGAACAGTCATTGGTTCATAAAATTCAAAGTTTCGCCGTTTTTCTTCCATTGTAAAACGGTCATGAAAAAGATAAATGCCTTGAAGCACATCTGCCTGCTTAATAAAATTCGAGCGGAGAATCTTGTCCCAAGACCAATTCTGATAAAGGGGCCGCTCAGCTGGATCTAATTTATCCGCTGATTGCAGGTCTTTATCCAAGAATGTGTCATGCTGAATGAAAATTTGCAGTTCTTCACTATACGGATAGTACATGTGCTGAATGATATTTCGCCAGACCTTCAGTTCTTCTTCCTGCACATCAAGCAGGCGGTGTTTTTCCGCTGAAATCCTTTCGAGATTTTCTAATGTGTACTCCAACGTCCAAGCCGCAATGACATTTGTATACCAATTGTTGTTGACATTGTTTTCGTATTCATTCGGTCCTGTGACGCCGTGGATCATATATTTGTTTTTTCGTTTTGAGAAGTGAACGCGGTCCGCCCAAAACCTGCTGACACCAACAAGAACGTCTATCCCGTATTCTTTCATATAGTCGTTGTCGCCTGTATATTGGATATAATTATAGATCGCATAGCAAATCGCGCCATTGCGGTGAATTTCTTCAAAGGTAATCTCCCATTCGTTGTGGCATTCATCACCTGTGAACGTCACCATCGGGTAAAGTGCCCCCTTCAATCCCAATTTAGCGGCATTTCGTTTGGCAGCCTCCAGATGGTGATAACGGTATAAAAGCAGGTGTTTCGTCACTTCCGGATCGGCAGCAGCCAAATACATCGGCACGGCATATGCCTCAGTATCCCAATATGCGGCGCCTCCGTATTTTTCGCCTGTAAATCCTTTCGGCCCGATATTCAAACGGGCATCGCCCCCGTAGTATGTCGAGAATAACTGAAAGATATTGTAGCGGATTCCTTGCTGAAGTTCCTCATCTCCTTTAATCTCTATGTCTGCTTTTGCCCATCTATCCTTCCATTGATCAGTGTGCCTTTGTCTTGCTTCATCATATCCGTTCTCTAGAACATCCGCCAAAAGCTCCTTGCCTTTCGATAAAAGCTCTTCCTCCCGAACATCACGGGAAGTCGTGACAATAATAAACTTTTTCAAAGAAGCCTTCGTTTGGTAGCTGTAGCGATTCTCAGCATACATGCCAGCTGTTTGAAAGCTTTCACTGACAAAGCCTTCTGTCACGTTTGCCATTGCTGCCGAAACAGTAAAACGCGGTGTTCCAAATGGATTTTCAATCGTTTTTGTGATGACATGGCCGCGGTGAGAATCAGCCCCTTTCGCTTCTTCCTGCCAAAATTGTTCCTGGTAGTTAGAATCTTCATTTGCCACATTTCCATCTAGGTAAGGAACAAGCGTAATGACAGCTTCTCCCGTCAGGCACTCCGCTTCGTAATGAATCGCACAAAGCTCTTTAACGGCAAGGCTAAGAAATCGCTCAGATCTGATTCTGACGGTTTTATCCTGAATGCGGACAACAGCGCTACGCCGCAGAATCCCCTCTTTCATATTAAGTTCTAACTCAAATGATTCGATTTGGTTTTGATAGAGATCGACTTTTTCACCATCAATATATAAGTCTATGCCAATAAAATTCATCGCATTGATCACTTTGCCGAAATACTCCGGATACCCGTTTTTCCACCAGCCTACCCGCGTTTTGTCAGGGAACCACACGCCTGCGATATATGTGCCTTGATGGCTGTCACCTGAATAGCCTTCTTCAAAATTCCCTCTGACACCCATATAGCCGTTGGCAAGAGAAGTCAGGCTTTCCTGCAGCCGCATATGTTCCTTTTGAAAATGATTTGTTTTGATTTGCCATTCATCAATCTCGAATAACCGCTGATTTATCATAATTTCCTCCTGAATGTAAGTTTCCATTATAACGGCGGGTTTTGGTTAAATATCTAAATGCAAAAGAGATCATCAAAGTGACGCCACAAGAATGGATCATCAATACAGTGATCAAGTCAAAATGAACCATGCCGACAGCAGCTGCCACAAAGGCTGGCAGTGCTGATGCGCAAATCGCTATAGATGCCGCTTCCTTAACTAACGCAATTGAGATCATGTTTGATAATTTTGTGATCCACATGCCTCCCGCAAGAACAGCCGTCAAAAAAAACTGGATCATAAAAATCACCGCATATGCCAGCATCATGATCATCGGCTTATACTGTGACAGCCACCATTTATTGATAAAACGCTCTACATCATGGGTGTTTGGATTCTTAAGCTTAGCGTCCATTTTCGCATAGCGAACAGAAAACCCCGCTCCATTTTGATCGGTGATGATCAGATGATCAGACTGAAATATAATTGCGTTATCATATCCAGCCACTTTCAAACGTCCATTTTCACCGCTCGTCTTAAACTCATGCTTCATATCAACCGCCAGCAAATTTTGTCCATCTTCAATCCGATCAGAGCTTTTCCCGCCTGTCAATTTTCCGTTTTTGATTTGAAAGCCTTGTAATTGATCAGCAAATCGATCATTGACCTTTTGAATAGCTGACGGCATGAAGGATTGAACGTTAAAGCGATCCATTTTCATAAACGAAACCGTCAACGGCGCCATCAAACACGCAGTTAAAAACATAAAGAGAAAAGAGAGCTGCAGCCAGCTGAATGTATTCCTATAACGGCAAACACCTGACGGAGATGCGGCCGCTTTCAGGCAGCGAATCATAAAGTTTTCATTTTGCAGATTCTTCATCGAACTACCCCTTTGTTCCGCCGGCTGTCAGCCCGGACACAAAGTTCTTTTGGAGAAAAAAGAACAAGATGCATATCGGCAGTGCGGCAAGTATCGCTCCGGCCGCAAACAGGGCGACTTTTTGCTGTTGCGGGTTTGCAATGAATGATTGCAGCCCCACAGCGATGGTCAGCCTTTCCGGTGCGCGAAGCAAAAACTTCGCCAGTAAATAGTCGCCAAACGGGGCCATAAAAGCCCAAAGCGCTTGTACCGCAAGCATCGGCTTAACAAGCGGCAAAACAATTGATGCGAAAATCCTCAGATGTCCCGCACCATCAATTCGCGCTGCTTCATCAATTTCTCTCGGCACAGTATCAAAATAACCTTTCATCAGCCACGTGTTCATCGGAATTCCGCCGCCGATATAGATTGCTGTCAAAAACCAGTATTGATCGAGGGCGCCTATCAGCATGGCCAGGACGTAAAAAGCAGTCAGCGCTGCCATCGTCGGCACCATTTGAATGATTAAAAAGAATACCAGGCTCTTTTTTCTGCCTGAGAACCGATAGCGGCTGTACGTATACCCGGCGAGTGTCACAATCGTAACCTGCAATACCATGACCGATAGCGCAATGACAATTGTATTGCTGTACCAATGAAGATAAAGCGTCTCGTCAAATAGCCGCTTAAAATGGTCCAAAGTCCAAGAACCCGAAAAATCAAGCTGAAAAGCCGCCACATTCCCCACACGGAAAGCGGATGTTGCCGTAATCAGCAGCGGATATAGAATGACGATACTTAACAGCGTCAAAAATAAATAAGTACAGATTCTATTAAGCATTCTGGCAGTTCTCGCGTTCACCTACATAACCTCCTCATTGCCAAAGGCATTCGATTTTTTAAAAGCAATCAGAGAAATTCCTATGACAATGAAAGAAATTAACAATGTAACAGCCGCCGCAACAGAATATTGCGGTGATGTGCCTGTTGTCAGTTTATAAATCCAAGAGATTAAAATATCGGTCGACCCGGCGCCGGCTCCCGCGCTGCCCGGTCCTCCCTCATTAAATAAGTAGATGATCGAGAAATTATTAAAATTAAATGTATACTGGGTAATCATCACAGGCGCTGTCGCAAATAAAATCATCGGGAATGTAATATGTTGAAAACGCTGAAAAAAAGTGGCCCCGTCAATCTTTGCCGCTTCATACAGTTCACCTGGAATCGCCTGAAGCACGCCCGTTACCATGACATAAATATAAGGAAAACCGAGCCAGGTCTGAATCATAATGAGAGCCGTCTTCGTCCAGAAAGGATCGGTCTTCCACGCGATCGACGGCAGCTCTACAAACGGCAAGTGATTTAATAATGGAATCACCTGTGCATTCATCGCCCCTACGCTGTCGTTAAACATGTTGGAAAAACTCATGATTGTAATAAAAGCCGGAACAGCCCACGGAAATAAGAAGATCATTCGATATATCCGCTTGCCTTTTATAAAATCCTGATTGACGAAAAGAGCCGTCACAATACCCAAAATGATTTGCAGCGTTGTCGCACAGATTGTCCAGATGATTGTCCAGCCCAGTACATTCACAAATGTTTCACGATAGGAGCCAAGGAGAAAAATATTCAAGAAGTTCTTAAAACCGACCCAGTCAATCAGACTATTAGGCGGAATATGATAAAAATCATAGTTTGTTAATGCAACAAACAGAGTCACCAAAACCGGAAAAATAATCACAAACACCATCATGATATATGCCGGCAGTGTAAATAAATATGGAAACCCTTTATCTCCTGCATGACAGATCATGTCCCTGGCTGTTGTATTGACCTTCAAACCCGCCGCTTTCATAGCGGCGGTCTTACGCGAATCATAAATATTAAAGATATAGAACATGAGGAACATCAGCGTCACGATCAATTGCAGTGTGCCTTCAATCAGCATAAACAGTGAGTGGTCTTTACCGGGAACACTCCCCAATGTAATCAATCCGGTTAGCGCCTGAATACCGAAAACGCATAATTCAAGAACAAACAAACCTGTGATGACCAGAAACAAGATCCCCTTTGAAAACTGATGATTCGCAAATTGCCCAAGCCCTGGAATGATCGATAAAAGCCCTGCCTTTCGTTTTTGCTTTGCATGTGTGTGGTGTTGATTCATTTTTTTCGCCCTCTATTCTTCCGGACGCTACCCCGCCGTTTTATTTCACATACTTCTCTTTTATATTTTCCTTCATGACGTTTACAGCATCATCCGCTGATTGTTGTGCTGCTTTTTTTCCTGTAGCTGCATCAAAAATCAAACTTTCCGCTCCTGTCCATACCTCAGCCATTTCCGGAATATTCGGAGTTGGTGTCGCTGTTTCATATTGTGTAATCACAGCTGACGTCAGCTCATTTTTTTGCTCATCCGCTTTCTTCCTTGCAGCTGTGTTGGCCGGAACTTCGTTTGTATCGTCATAAAAAACGTAGGCATTGGCATCATTTGTAGCATACTCAAGCCACTTTTCAGCCAGTTCGGGTTCTTTTGTATATTTTGAAGCAACCCAGCCCTTGCCGCCGGCAAAAGGGGCATATTCTTCTCCGTTTGGCAATGTCGGAATAGGAGCCGCTCCGTAGTTCAATTGAGCCTCTTTATAGTTGGCAGCTGACCAAGGTCCGCCGATGATAGCAGCCGCTTTGCCATCTAAAAACATCTGCTGAATAAAATCATCTGCGCTTGAATTGTCTTGCATGCCTTTTGGCCAATAGGTTTTAAACCATGTCTCCGCATATTTCACAGCTTCTACTGCCCCTTTATTGTTCAGGCCGATATCCCCGGAATCTGTGCCGTTTTTCCCAAACACGTATCCGCCGTAACCCGCCAATAAACCGTATGACATATAAAAGTCAGTCCATTTCGCTAAAAATCCGGTTGATTTTCCTTTTTCTGAAGCAAACGCAAAGCGGGAATCCTTTGCTAATTTTTCAAGGTCTTTAAATGTTTTTGGTGCTGTTTTTAAAAGACCCTTGTTGTAGTATAAAACAAGGGTTTCAATGACCAGCGGCATTCCATACACCTTACCGTCAACCGTCACCTGCTGCATTTCTTTATCGCCGAAACTTTTTGTATGAGATGGCTTAATGTCTAGCAAATGTCCCTGCTGGCCCAAACCGCCGATCCGGTCGTATGCTGCAAGCATCACATCAGGTGCATTCCCCGCCGGACCATCGAGAGGAAGCGCTTCCAATTGATCGAACATTTGCTTTTCAACAATTTTTATTGTGACATCATTCTCTTTTTCAAACTTTGCTTTGATGCTTTCAATGTATTTTTTATAGGTTTCTTCAACAGACACAGTCAGTACCTTTTTGCCGTCAGAGCTTGCCGGATCTTTTGAACTTGAGCAGGCGGCAAGGCCGAATGTCAGGACTGATGCTGCCAATAAGGCGAAGGCCTTTTTAAAAACTACCATCTCTTTTCCCCCTTCTATTTATGAATCTATAACAATTGTATAGCTCTGCAGAAAGCGGTTACAACATCTTTCGATTTGTTACCGATAACAGAATTTAACCAGGGGCGGCAGCACCCAAAATAAAAAATTCTCCCGGCTGAATACCAATCACATCGCTATGATGAAGCGGCTGCTCTGTCCATGCATCGTAGATTTTCTTATTTCTTTCAATATTCAAATCTTGCAAACTGACATGTCGAGCCGCGTCCCCTTGATTAAAGAAATAAATCAGTTTTTTTTCATCAAGAGTCCGTGAAAAACGAATAAAATTGTTTTGGTCATCCAGCAGATTCCACTCAAGAGTTCCTTCAGTTAATACAGTGTTTTCTTGTTTGCGTAAAGCAATTAACCGTTTCATAAATGTGTGCATCTCTTGATTTTGCTTCTCTTTGTCCCAAACCATACATTTCCGGCATAACGGATCATTTTCGCCGTCCAGCCCGATTTCCGTTCCGTAATAGATGCATGGTGAACCTGTCTGGGCAAACATAAAGGCCAGCAAAGCGCGTGCTTTTTTCTCGTCATTTCGGCATCTGGTCAAAAGGCGTCTTGTGTCATGGCTGTCCAGTAAATTAAACATCACCCCATTGACCTGCTTCATCCCATTCATCAAATGTGCATTTAACCGGTGGGCCATACGCGAGGCTGGAATCGCCCGGTCAGCAAAATATTCAATCATAGGCTCTGTAAAAGGATAGTTCATCACCGCATGAAATTCATCTCCTCTTAGCCAAGGTTCGGATGAATGCCAGATTTCTCCCAGAATATAAATATCAGGCTTTTCTGCTGATACCGCTTGCTTGAATGTCTTCCAAAAAGCGTGATCCACTTCATTTGCCACGTCCAAACGCCAGCCGTCAATGTCAAATTCGCGAATCCAATACAAAGCAATATCAAGCAAATATCTCTGTACCTCGGGATTAGCCGTATGTAACTTCGGCATATCGGGAGTAAACGCAAATGTATCATAATTGCCTTCTGTGACAGGAAAAGAGTGAATATGGAACCAGTCTTTATAGCGGGATTGAGCTCCGTTTTTCACGACATCCTGCCACTGTGGAGAAGCACTGCCTATATGATTAAAAACAGCATCAAGCATAATTTTCATCCCCCGCTGATGAATCTGGCTGACCAATGTGCGAAAAAGCTCCGGATCTCCAAAATGCGGATCAATGGAATAGTAATCCAGCGTGTCGTATTTATGATTAGAAGGCGCGGAAAAAATAGGAGTTAAATAAATTCCGTTCACCCCTAAATCCTCTACATAATCAAGCTTGTCAACAATTCCTTGCAAATCTCCTCCAAAAAAATCATTGACGTCCGGATCTTTGCTCCCCCACGGCAATACATTCTCCGGCGATAAGTCTTCTCTTCCATTAGCAAAACGCTCCGGAAAAATTTGATACCAAACCGTTGATTTGGCCCACTCAGGCGCTTGGAATGTATCGGCCTCATGAACAAATGGAAGTTTAAAATAATAATGGATCGTCTCCAGCGTTTTTTCGTTATAAGGGCATACACCTGAGCTTCCGAAAAAGATGTCTTCATGATGGTCTGTTACAACAAACGCATATTGCAAACGCCTGAATGGCGGCACCACTTCAGCAAACCAATAATCATGCATGTCCGTTGCGGCGATTTTCCTCATCGGATGCTCGTTTGCCGCCCACCTGCCATCGTTGTACTCATAAGGATCGCCCCAAATTAATCGAATGTGATCGGCATCACCTTTTTTCGTCCGAATCTTGATATGCACTGTCCGCCCATCATAAGAATAAGCATCAGAACTGAATGGCTGATGATGAATCGCTGCATATTCCATCATGTCTCCCCCTTTGATTTCCGTTTTAATCCGGTTCAATTTTGAAAGTATCATGATGAAATCGCAGGAACAATCCTTTTTGCCTTGTTATCGATAACAGAATAAGGCTCTTACAGAGTCGATTCACGCACGATTAACTCCGGCTCAAAAAATAGATGTCCTTGGGGAGCACCGCCTTCATTCATTTTTTTCAGCAGCATTCTCGCACAGGCCTCACCCATTTCAACTACTGGCTGTCTGACTGTAGTCAACCGGGGCGAGGAGATGCGATCAAGAAAAACACCGTCATTCCCGGTAACCGCAACGTCTTCCGGAATTCGTTTTCCAAGCGATTGCGCCGCACGAATGACGCCGAGCGCGATTCGATCGGATGCGCAGACAAACGCTGTCTGTTTGTCCATGGATTTCAGTACTTCTCTTGCAAGGCATTCACTTTTCTTAGAACTGTTATCGATCCGAAACATATTCGTTTTGTTAAAGCTTTCATTCATCGCACGAATATACCCCTGTTCTCTTGAGCGTTCGAAAGGCTCATCTAAATCAATGCCAAAAAAGACAACTTCCCGCTCGCCCAGTCCCATGACATGGCGTGTTGCCATAAAAGTGCCTTTTTCGTTATTCAAATCGATAAAGTCAAAGCCCATTTCATTTTGCCCAAATACGACTAGCGGTTTTTCAAAAGCTTTGATCACACCTTCAAAATCGGACTTTCTCAAGCCAGTGGCAATAATACCGTCGCATTGACCAATATTAAGAGAATTTCTTGTCACAAGCTGTAAAGCATAATGGCGGCGATCCAGCTCCCGGCTGATTCCGGTCAGCAAGTTCATGTAATACGGCTCTGTCGTATCCATTTCCTCGAGAATCAACAGTTTGACAACCTGTGTTCTGTTTTGCACGAGCGCTCTTGCCGCATAATTAGGGATGTAATTCAGCTCTTTCATCGCGGAATGAACAAGCTTTTTTAATTCGTCTGTCACCGTCTCAGGATGATTGATCACTCGTGATACCGTCATTTTCGAAACATTTGCTTTTTTCGCCACATCTGACAATGTTGCCATTTTCATCCCCTCCTCACCTGTGCTTATTACGCCTATCCAAACTAGTGAAAAAGTCCTTTATTATAGTAAATTATACTATGTAACCATAAAGAAACTAAAAAAGAGATTTCCTACAGGAAACCTCACATTGTCGAAATCAGCTTTGATTGCTCACTAAATTTCTGTCCACTTTTTCTCTAAAATCGGATATGAGTAGTTCTTCATTTGCTCAATTAACTCATCGGGCCGTGAAGAGCTATGGATCAGTTTAAGATGAGAGTCGTTAGAAAATCCTTCTTGAATGCTGTATTTGATCATTTTCATCATCGGTTCAAAATATCCGTTGACATTATACAGTCCGATCGGCTTTTGATGAATGCCGATCTGCGCCCAGCAAAGCACTTCAAATAATTCTTCATATGTACCGAAACCGCCAGGCATGGCGATATAGCCGTCAGCCAGTTCGCTCATTTTTGCCTTTCGTTCATGCATGCCGTTGACTTCAATCAGCTCTGTCAGATTTTGATGGACAACCTCTCCGCTGAACAGGCCGCTCGGCATCACTCCAATTGCAGTGCCGCCGTTTTCCATTAACGCATCGGCAATCGCGCCCATCAAACCTACACGAGAGCCCCCGTATACCAGGCCGATTCCCTGCTCTGCCATATACACGCCAAGCTCCGTCGCTTTTCTTTTATACGCTTCATTCCCCCCCGGGTTTGAGCCCGCAAATACACAAATTGTTTTCATCTTGTCATCTCCACATCTATATATCGTGTTAACATTCAAAAAAACACACTATATATTGTCCCACCTTCATGTGATAATATCAATATGAAATACATAAAGAATGCAGGAGTGATGATGTTGCAGCTGGCTGATGCTGAAAAATAGATGAAAGAGTTTTACGAAAAAAGGGGCTGGACGGAATACGGACCGTTTATTCGAGTCGGGTTTTTAATGGAGGAAGCCGGAGAGCTGGCACGGGCTGTCCGGGCGTATGAAATCGGCAGAGACCGGCCGGATGAGAAAGAATCGACACGAGCTGAGCAAAAACAAGAATTGATTGAAGAAATGGGAGACGTCATCGGGAATATCGCCATCCTTGCTGATATGTACGGCGTTTCATTAGGTGACGTGATGAAAGCCCACCAAGAAAAACTGACAAAACGATTTGAGCATGCATAAAAAAAACGGCCGCAGTCGGCCGTTTTTTTTTTCACCCTGTGATTTCATCATGATGATCAAAGAAATGCTGCTTCCCTATTTTGTGAAATAGGCCTGTTTTATGCAGCAGCTCCCTAGGCTGAGACTGCAGTCCTACAATCATCAGCTTTCCGTTGTGGCGTTTAATTCGGTTCATAACGTTCCCAAGCACTGCTTCTGCGGACGTATCCATGTAATGCACTTTATTCATGAGCAAAATGAGGGTCTTCGGCTTTTTCTGTACATGCTCTAACAGTGACGATTCAAGTGAATCAATCGATCCGAAAAACAGCGGTCCTTCTATGGAGTACATGCTGACTGAAGGATCTGTCCCCTGCTCCCTCTTAGCCGCTTTCGCAAGAGCTGGATGAGACTCCTGATTGTGAATACGGGTCGCTTCGCTCATTCTTCTGATGAAGAACACAAATGCGAGCAGCAATCCGGTCGCCACACCGACGATTAAATCGAACAGAACCGTCAGGACAAAGGTAGCGGCTAGAATGAAGGAATCGGCGTTTTTCAGTCTCAGCATGTTTGCGACTTCCTTCCGCTCACTCATATTCCATGCGACAACCATCAAAATCGGCGCCATACTTGCAAGCGGAACGTGGGAAGCATAAGGCGCGAATACAAGCAGTACAAGAAGAACCACGACGCCGTGAACGACACCTGAGACAGGTGAAACCGCTCCATTTTTAATATTGGTTGCCGTCCGCGCAATCGCTCCGGTAGCCGGGATTCCGCCAAACAGCGGCGCGGCCATATTCGCAATCCCCTGGCCGACAAGCTCTTTGTTGCTGTCGTGCTTTGACCCTTTCATATTATCGGCAACCATCGCGGATAATATGGACTCGAGGCCGCCAAGAAGCGCGATGACAAGCGCTGCCGGAAACAGCATGACCATTTTATCTATTGTCAGCTCCGGAAACTGAAATTCCGGCAAATGGCGAGGAATTTCTCCATAGGTTGAGCCAATCGTTGCCATGCGGTCAGGGAAAAACACAACCGCAACAAGCGTGGAAATGAGAAGAGCCAATAAAGCTCCGGGTATCTTTGGCATCACTTTGGCGGATACAAGCAAAATGACAAGTCCGATGACCGCAGTCAAAATGGCATATCCGTTAAAGGTGCCGAGCTTCTGTGCAATTTCAAACATGTTGTGATGAAAGTTCTCATGTTTTTCTACGTTTTTCAAACCGAGAAAATTAGCGATTTGCTCAGTGAAGATTAACACGGCGATTCCAGCCGTAAACCCGACGATAACTGGCTTCGGCACGTACTTCATAATTTTGCCGAGCTTAAACAATCCGAACAGCACCAGCATGACGCCTGCCATAAACCCCGCTATCAGCAGATTTTCCAGCCCATACTGCATCACGATACCGAATAAAATCGGGACAAACGCGCCTGTCGGACCGCCTATTTGATATTTAGATCCCCCGAACAAAGAAATACAGATTCCCGCCACAACAACAGTATACAGCCCATATTCAGGCTCGACTCCCGAGGCAATGGCAAACGCCATACCTAAAGGAATTGCCACGACTCCTACTACGATACCTGCAATCAGGTCTTTCTGAAATTTCTGTAAATTGTATCCCTTGAATCTCCCAGAGAATCGCATATTTTGTTAAAACCTCCCTTATGAATTAGTCTTTATGAACTCAGTTTCATAACCGTTAATCACGACGTCAAGTTTGCCTGTCTCCGGGTGTATCACAAGCCCGTGAACCGGCAGCTTTTTTGGCAGAAGCGGATGATTCTTGATCAGATTGACACTGTGGGAAACGCTTTCTTCCACACTGTGAAAGCCGGTCAGCCAGGTTTTCAAATCTAATCCGGCGCTATCAAGTAAACTCAGGCAGCTTGCTTCTACCCCGCGTTCCTTTGCTTTTTCTAGAATTGAGGTAGCATTCAGGCCTGACATCCCGCATTCATGGTGGCCGATGATGCAAACCTCTTCCGCCTGCAATTCATAAACGGCGACCAATATGCTGCGCATGACACTTCCAAATGGGTGAGAAACGATGGCTCCCGCGTTTTTTACAATCTTAGCATCGCCGTTTTTAAGCCCCATTGCTTGCGGAAGAAGTTCTGTGAGTCTTGTATCCATACAGGTAACAATAACGAGCTTTTTTGAAGGGAATTTTGTCGTTTTGTAGGGTTCGTACTTCTTCTCTCTGACAAACTGCTGATTGTGTTCCAAAATTGATGTTAAAGAAACCATTCTAAATTCATCTCCCATCCATATGATTTTGCAAGCCTTCTTGCCTAGCTTACAGTAAGGAATTATAGCATAGGAACAGGCCGCGAAAAGGCTTTCATAAAAAGACGATCTAATTGGACTGTAAAATAAAAACATAAACATTTATATCTTTCAAAGATAATAAAATTTACATTTATTGAATCCTATAATCCAGGTTTTGCTGATATTTTGGTGATTTGTCTGACAAAAAATATAGGCGAATTCAGATAATTAAAAAACTTATTTAAGCAGAGGCTGCTATTTTTTCAATCATCGCAATCATTTTAAGTTCAAAAGAACCAGAAATTTAACAAACGCAGCAATATTTCTAACTTCTATCTCTTTCCGATATAATAAAATAGACAACAGCCATAAAGGGGGATCCTTGTTGAAACCATTTGTATTTATCACCAAACCCATTTCTAAAGAGATTGAACACATGATCAGTGAGCATTGCCGTTATGAGATATGGCAGGAGGATTCACTTCCACAAGAGGTGCTATTCGAGAAAATGAAAGATGCTGAAGGGCTTTTAACGACTGGAACATCAGGGCCGTCCATCAACAGCGAGCTGCTTGAACATGCTCCTAAGCTGAAGGTCGTCAGCAATCAATCCGTCGGATACGATAATTTTGATATAGAAGCGATGAAAGAAAGAAACGTGGTCGGCACTCATACACCTTATACACTGGATGATACAGTGGCCGATCTGGCCTTTTCTTTAATTCTTTCATCGGCCAGACGTGTTGCTGAGCTTGACCGTTTCGTCCGGGCCGGTAAATGGGGTACGATTGAAGAAGAAGACCTTTTCGGCATTGACGTCCATCATCAAACATTAGGCATTATCGGTATGGGCAGAATCGGCGAGCAAGCGGCCAGACGCGCCAAATTCGGTTTCGATATGGACGTGCTTTATCATAACCGCCACCGCAAACAAGAAACTGAAGAAAGCATCGGCGTCAAATACGCTGAGCTTGACACACTCCTGGAGCAATCAGATTTTGTTCTGCTGATTACTCCGCTGACTGACGAAACGTATCACATGATCGGGGAACGCGAATTTAAACTGATGAAGGATTCCGCAATTTTCGTCAATATTTCCCGGGGAAAGACAGTTGATGAAAAAGCCCTCATCCGCGCTCTTCAAGAAGGGTGGATTCGTGGTGCCGGTTTAGACGTGTACGAAGAAGAACCTGTCGCAAAAGACAATCCGCTCTTGCAGCTTGACAATGTTACCCTACTGCCGCATATTGGCTCAGCAACAGCGAAAGTGCGCTTCAATATGTGTAAACAGGCCGCTGAAAACATGATCGCAGCTATCAAAGGGGAAACACCGAAAAATCTGACAAGAGAATTTCGGTAAATTAAAAAATCCGGTCTGATGAAGACCGGATTTCATATTACATATGCTGGAGTACAGCACGCTTATAAATATGACGTGTGACGACATAATAAACAGCCTGGAACACAAAATAAATGGAGATGACAATCACGGCCTCAAGAAATAAGTTAGCATGCAGCATGTTGCTTAACGCCACATACGCAAAGCCGGCGTGAATCGTACCCGCGATAAACGGGATGAAGAACAAAAACCCAATTTGTCTTCCTAGGATGGAGTGTATCTCTTTGTCCGTAACTCCCATTCTCTTTAATGCTAACACTTGCACTCTCGTATCTTCTATTTCAGTAAACATCCGCAAATACAGCATGCTGCCTTGAACAATAAAAAACAGTACGCTGACAAACAGACCGATAAACAGCATGAGTGCGACTCCCTGCTTCACAACTTGAAAACTCGGAGCACGCGTTTGAAAATCAGATGTATGTTCTTTCGGCACCATGTTTTCAAGCTTCTCAGAGACCTCCACCGTCTCCTGCCAATGCTCAAGCTCATAGCCTACCACTCTCGTCTGATCCTTCAGCGGCACCTCCTGTGTCAGGCTGTCAAAGCTTTTTTCGCTGACAACCAATAAACGGCTGACTCCTCCGACTGACATCAATATCCCTTTGTTTTGCTGCTTTTTCATGACATAGGAAAGTGATTTTCCTGACTTCATATGAAACGCTGCTTTTTCCCCTTCCCCGAACGTATCTTTCACCATCATTTGAAACGGAACATTGATAAACGCTTCATTTTCTTGTACATGAATAACAGGAAAACCTTTTTCCTTTGCGACTTGATTATAAATTTTCTCTGAAATCAGCAAGGCCTCTGCTTCCGCTTTCCTGTTCCCATACGGCAAGTCTGATTGAAATGTAACAGGAATACCTGTGGCATTCACCTTATATTTAATCTCAGTATTTGCTTTTTTCAATGTATTCTCAGCCGTCTCAGGCTTCATAACCTGAAAGCGGGAAGCGTCTTTTTCCACCCAGGCAACAGATTGAGGAATGCTTTGCTCCTCCTGCCTTTCTAAATCAGCATAAAACATATAGATCACACCTGTAGCGGTTAAAATGACTGCCGTAATCACAGAGGTTAAAAACAGCATGCGTGCGTGATCTTTCAGCCTGAATATCATGTTGGAACGCACAATGATATTGGTCCCTTTGTAAAAGCTGTGTTTCTTTCTGTACAGCATGCGGAAAAACGCAACACTGCTTTGTGTAAAAAAGAAATACGTGCCGATTAACACTAAAATCAAAATCGGAAAGACACGAAACATCATGTCGATCGCATTGGCTGTGGCAGACAGATAATAACCGCCAGCCAGACAAAGCAAAGACAGCACAGTGAGCCACTTTGAATAGGCCGGTAGATTTTTAGGTTTTTGAGCGGATTTAATCAAATCTATGATTTCGAGCTTGCGAATCTGCCCCAGCGATAAAATAAGCAGGACTTGAAACAATATGAGAAAACCGACCGCCGTCAGCACAAATGCTTTCGGTACAATCTCAAACGAGATCGGCACCTTCACACTGAGCATCCATGTCATGACCATAAAAAACAGTTTTGAAAATAACAGCCCCGTGCCGATACCGGCCGCAATCGCCGCAAGAGAAATCAGCGACTGCTCATAATAAATCATCTTTCGGAGCTGCTGCTTTGATGTCCCGAACAGCGTAAACAAGCCAAACTCTTTCTTTCTCGCCTGCAGAAATGCTGAATTTGAATAGGAAATAAAGAATATACAAAACACGATAATGACGATAAGAGCCGCGCTCAAACACGTTTTCACAAGGCTTCCGCCATACACATTGTCTTCCGTCACATCCGGGTGAAAAATAAAAGAGGTGAAGACGAAAAAGACCGAGACGGCAAACACACAGCTTAAAAAGTAAGCAACATATCTTTGCAGATTCCCAATAATGTTCTTACGGGCGATGGTTCTCAAATTCATGAAAATCGCCTCCCAACACACTCAGGGTATCTAGGATACTTTGATAAAACACCTGCTGATTCGTCCCCCTGCGGATCTCTGAAAAAAATTTTCCGTCTTTAATAAAGACGATTCGTTTACAGAAGCTTGCCGCTGTGGCATCATGCGTAACCAATAGTATCGTTGCTTCCTTTTCTTCATTCAGCTGAGCCAGCGTGTTCATCACCTGTTTTGCAGATTTTGAATCAAGGTTGCCTGTCGGTTCATCCGCCAGTATCAGAGCCGGATTATGAATAATGGCTCTTGCACAGGCCGCACGCTGCTGCTGGCCTCCCGACACTTCGTACGTACGGTGGTCGAGAATATGTTTGATTTGCAATGTATCTGCCAGTTCATCTAAGCGGTTTTCCATTTCACTCAGCTTTACCTTGTCCAACGCGAGCGGAAGCAGGATGTTTTCCCGAATCGTCAGCGTATCTAGCAGATTAAAGTCCTGAAAGACAAATCCCAGCTCTCTTCTGCGAAACAGAGCCAGGTCTTGATCCTTTAACGTTTTCGGCTGGATGCCGTTGATCATCATCTCGCCCTGGGTCGGCTTATCAATGGTGGCCAGCAAATTCAGGAGCGTCGTTTTTCCGCTTCCTGACGGCCCCATGATGCCGACAAATTCTCCTTTATTTACACTGAGATCAAAATCGCTAAGCGCCTGATATGACATCGTTCCTTTATTTGAATAATATGTTTTTGACAGCTTCGTTGTTTGCAGTACGTTCATGCCTCTGATCCTCCTTTTTTCTTTATTATAAAAAGGAAGTCAGCAGCCTCCCATCGAACTTTCTTTCAATCTCGCTTTCGAACCTTACAATGCTGTCACATTTGCCAGAGTGTCACTTGAAAAGACAATTGTCATCACGGTGCCCGCTCCCTCTTTTGATTGCGCGTCCAGTTTATGGCCCAGCTGGCTGCACACCTCTTTCGCCAAATAGAGGCCCATTCCTGTCGCCTGTGTCATGCTTCTCCCGTTTTCACCAGTAAAAAACGGATCAAAAATCCGGGGAAGATCCTGCGCCGGGATGCCGATACCGTCATCTGCAACTGATAAACGCGTCTCATGTCCTTGCGTTTCAATCCGAATTGTAATATGATCCCCAACGCCTTGCTTTGAATATTTCAGGGCATTGAAAAGGATTTGCTCCACAACAAAGGAAAGCCACTTTTGATCACTGGAAACCTGGACAGCGTTCGGCGGCACATGTAATTTCGGGAAAAGCCGCCGTTTAATAAACTGCCGTTTTTCCTGATTGATCAATGAGCGGACAAGCTCTGTCAAATCAAAGGTTTCAGGTTTTACATCAAAAGCGAACTCCTCCAGCCGGGCTGTTTGCAGCATCATATCCAGCCCGTGGCGAAACCGTTCATTTTCATCCTCCAGTTCCTCTAAAAATGTCTGAAAGGAAGAAGCGGTCCCGTTCTTTCCTTCTTGAATCATTAAGGAGATGACGGATACGGGTGTTTTCATATGGTGAATCCATTGATTCGTAAAAGTATAATGCTGTTTTTGTTTATTAATATATTGTGAGAGCTTTCCCGCGTATTGATCACCAAGCGCGTTAATCATTTTTGTCCAGAGGGCTTGTTCTCTAGTTCTTGGCTTGCGGGCTTCAAGTGACCGCCCTATGTCATCCGAAGCGGGTGCCTGATCGGCCAGTTTTTTCAAAAATGCCAGAAAGGAAACTTGCCGCATGTAGTCGGCAGTAAAACCAGCGGCCAAAAGGACACCAGGCAGTACCCATATGTATATCATATTTTCTGAAGCAGGCTCGGCACCGCTCTCTATAATGCTTAAATATGCGATAAACATGGCGGCACCTATGCTTAATAAGGAAAAAAGAATAATAGCTAATCGGTCGATGATATAAGTCTTTAACACTCCCGCTCATCCTTCCGATTGACTTCAAATACATAGCCCTGTCCCCTGATCGTTGCAATGGCATCTTTCAATCCGGCATTCTCCAGCTTTCTCCGCAGCCGATTGACATTGACCGTTAATGTATTATCATCAACAAAATCAACGTCGTCCCATAATGCCTCCAGCAATTCATCACGCGAGACAATTTTTTTGTGCTCTCTTATGAAAATCGAAAGCAGCTGAAATTCTTTTTGCGAAAACGAGATGCGGCTGTTCTTCCACTCCGCTTCATATTGATCTGGATATATCGTTAGACCGCCAAGCTCCACCAATCTTGATTCCTGAGACAAAGAAGGAGAATACTCACCATAGGTCCTGCGCAACACGCTTTTGATTTTGGCCATCACTACCTCTAAATGGAACGGCTTCGTGATATAATCATCGCCCCCGTTCTCAATCGCCATCACCTGATTCAGTTCATCAGTCCGCGCCGAGATAAAAATAATCGGGGCATTTGAAATCGTTCGGATTTGCCTGCACCAATAAAACCCGTCAAAAAAAGGCAGGTTGATATCAAGCAGCACAAGATCCGGTTTCATTTCCGAAAATTCTTCCTTTATGTCATTCAGCTTTTCAGCTATTTTTATATGATATCCGTATTTCTGAAGATGGCCGCCCAGCAATGACGCAATCCGTTCATCATCTTCCACGAGTAAGATCCGATACACGTTTATCCCCCTTATATATCTAACACGGTGATTTTTCTAGAAGATTCCAAAATTATTATAGCATGTGGGGGATAGTAAATCGGGCTTTTTCTATTCGTTATGGTAGAATGAAAAAAGGGAAAAATTTCTTAATAAGTAGGTGTTATTATGAAGATAATCATGCTACTTGTAACCATTACGTCAACTCTTTCAGCATGCCAGCCGAACTATACCGGGGAATACATAGAAATTGGAGATTCACTGACTGAATACGAAAAAGAGTGCTTTAAAGAGAATCACATTCCTTATCAATATGAAAAAGGGAAACTGTATATCCCGGAAGATGCATTTGATGTAGTAATCAATACTTGTTCATAAGAAAAAGCTTGCAGTATGTCTGCAAGCTTTTCACATTACAAAAAATAAGTGTTTAATTTCTCTTCAAACTCTGAAGGGGCGATGTCACTTTTTTGGCCTTCTCCGCCGTTTTCATGAATCGTAAAATGGCGGTCTGACATGACCATCCGCCCGTTCGGTGTCAACTTTGAGGCGAGCAGTGATTTGTTAAAAGGAGATTTTTCATGAGAATGAATCAGGTCCTTCATGTCATCTAAATCACCGGGATCCCTCTCTTCAAGGGTAAAGGCATAACCGATTTGCCAGCCTTCTCCTTTGTCCATCAACAGAAGATGGGTGCCCATTTCCGTCGCTTTTTCCTTGATTCGGAAGGCTCCCACAGGAGATTGTACCCTTTCTCCGGAAAGCGGTATCGGCTCCAGCGCCAGGTTGATGCCAAAACCAATATCAACAATGTAATCTCCCTTTTCTGCCGACAGCCATACAGCAGCATGGGTTCCTTCTAATGCCCACTCTTCTTGCTTTCCTGCATAAACTGTTCCGCGAATGAGCTTCACATGAAAACCGGCATCACGTAAGACATAGTAAAGAAAACCATTCAGGTCGTAGCATAGCCCCCCATGCTGTTCTTTGATCAGACGGCGCCAAAGCTCTTCTTTGGTTAGCTTATAATTCTCTTTTGCAAGAACTGCCCGGTTTTCAAAAGGGTATCGGTACGCCATTGCTTTTAGAAAAAGGGGAAGATCCTCGAAGCTGACATGATCCTTCTCCCAGCCGATTTTCTTAAAACAGTCTTTCAGAAAATCACTCATTTTGTATCACCTAAACTTCCTCTTGAACATACGCCGAAAGCTTTTCCAACGCCTCTTGTTCATCTTCTCCCTCGGCAATCAATGTGACTTCTGTGCCTGTACTTACCGCAAGGCTCATCAGCCCCATGATGCTTTTCGCATTTACTTTCTTCCCATCCTTCTCAAGAAACACATCTGACGTAAACCGGTTTGCTTCTTGTACAAACAAAGCAGCAGGACGCGCCTGCAGTCCTGTCTTTAATCGAACTTCCACTTTCTGCTGAACCATAAGATCTCCCCTTTTCTTTACGGTTATTTTAAAGTGACGGTTTGCCCTGTCCGCAGCTGTTCTGCGATTTCGTCAAGTTTTCTCAGCCTGTGATTGATCCCTGATTTGCTGATTTTCCCGCTCGCTACCATTTCCCCCAGCTCTTTCAGCGTCACTTCCTGGTAATCAATCCGCAGCTGCGCGATTTCCCGAAGTTTTTCAGGAAGCGCCTCCAAGCCGATTCTTTCATCGATGTATTTAATATTTTCCACCTGTCTGAGCGAAGCCCCGATGGTTTTGTTTAAGTTGGCTGTTTCACAATTGACAAGGCGATTAACCGAATTTCTCATGTCTCTGACGATTCTGACATCCTCAAAACGCAGCAATGAATTATGTGCGCCGATCACGTTCAGAAATTCAGTAATCTTTTCAGCCTCTTTTAAGTAAGTGATATAGCCTTTTTTCCGCTCGAGCGTTTTGCTGTTTAATTGGAACTCATTTAACAGTTCGCATAATGAATCGTTATGCTCTTTATAGAGAGAAAAAATTTCTAAATGATACGAGGAGGTTTCCGGGTTATTGACTGAACCTCCCGCCAAAAATGCCCCTCTCATATAAGAACGCTTGCAGCATCTCTTTTTGACAAGCTCTTTTGAAATATTTCGTTCAAACACAAAATTCTCGCCGAGTATTTTTAAATCTTCTAAGATGAACTTTGCATTCTCTGAAAAACGCACAATGTAGACGTTATTCTTTTTCAGCCGCATTTTCTTTCTGACCAGCAGATCAACCGACACATCATATTGTCTTTTCAGCAATGTATAGATGCGGCGGGCAATCGCTGCATTTTCAGTTTGAACATCAAGTACGAGATGGCGGTTAGCAAATGATAAAGATCCATTCATTCGGATAAGTGCTGACAGCTCTGCTTTAATGCAGCAATCCTTCACTTCCAGGTTCGTTAATTCTTTTTTTGTTTCCGATGCAAATGACATATAGCCACCTCATTTCAAGGCTTCATTCTTTCAATAAATCGACAAGAAGAGAGGCCACTTTATGTGTATCGTGACGAATTACGCCATTTTTATGTGTTACGATTTGATCTCTGATAACTTCAAGCCCCATTGCTTTCAGCTCTTCGATATCAAAATCAACAGGACGCGCCGATTCTACTGCGTACTTACGTTTTATTTCGTCAGGAATGTCTTCACTGTTAACCAGTATGGTATCGATAAAACCGCAGCCCATATGCTGATTGAGCGCTTTCACATGATCAGCAGCGGTATAATGCAGCGTTTCTCCGGGCTGTGTCATCACGTTGCAGATATATACTTTTTTCGCCGGCGCCTTGATCACTTCTTCTCCAATTTTTGGAACGAGCAAATTCGGAAGAATACTGGTATATAGGCTTCCCGGTCCGATAATAATCAGATCCGCTTCCCTGATCACATCTATTGTTTCCGGCAGCGGATCAATGTTTTCAGGCGTCAGAAAAACGCGCTTAATACGCTGGCCGTACTCCGGAATAGTGGACTCGCCTGTGACCACGCGGCCGTCTTCCATTTCGGCATGCAGAACAACACTGGCATTGGCTGCCGGCAACACCTTTCCTCTTACATTCAGCACCTTGCTCATTTCTGTGACAGCGTGAAAAAAATCACCGGTTATATTCGTCATCGCTGCCAAAATTAAATTTCCGAGTGAATGGCCCGTTAAATCGTTCCCCTTATTAAAGCGGTGCTGAAAGAGATCCTCAACTAGCGGCTCCACATCGGATAAAGCGGCAAGCACATTTCTGATGTCTCCGGGTGGCGGGATTTTCAGTTCGTTCCGCAGCCGCCCCGAGCTTCCTCCGTCATCAGCAACAGTGACAATCGCCGTAATATCAACGGGTTTATGCTTTAAGCCCCGAAGCAATACAGAAAGGCCCGTGCCGCCGCCAAAAATGGCAATTTTCGATTTTTGTTCCATCTTATTTCCGGCTTCTCTTTTCGATGTCCCGGTGAGTAACATGAGTATAGTAATCCTTTTTGAAATAGTCAGCTAAATACTCGGCAAGCGTCACAGAGCGGTGCTGGCCCCCTGTGCAGCCGATCGCAATGACGAGCTGGCTCTTTCCTTCTCTTTTGTAGGACGGCAGCATAAAGCTGAGTAAATCGATTAATTTTTCATTGAACTTTTGTGTTTCGTTCCACTTCATGACGTAAGACGATACCTCTTCATCTTTTCCAGTCAGCGGCCTCATGCTTTCGATATAATATGGGTTCGGCAGAAATCTGACATCAAACACGAGATCGGCATCAATGGGAATACCGTATTTAAAACCAAATGACATGACATTTACCGTAAATGTCTCGCCTTGGTTTGTCGCAAAATGCTTTACGATTTTCTCGCGCAGATCGCGCGGCTTCATGTCTGATGTATCATAAATCATTTGAGAGCGGCCTTTTAATTCCTCAAGCAGCTCACGTTCCAGCGCGATGCCTTCGAGCGGAAGACCAGTCGCTGCCATTGGATGCGAACGTCTCGTTTCTTTATATCTTGTCACGAGAATCGAATCCTTCGCGTCCAGGAATAAAATTCGCGGTGTAATCCACGGATTTTCCGCCATTTCATCCAGCGCCTCAATCAGCCGGTCAAAAAATTCACGGCCGCGCAAATCCATAACAAGCGCGACCTTGCTCATTTTCGAATTTGATTCCTTCATCAGTTCTAAAAATTTCGGAAGCAATGAAGGCGGCAGATTATCGACGCAGAAATACCCGAGATCCTCAAAGCTTTGAATCGCAACGGTTTTCCCCGCGCCCGACATGCCGGTTATAATGACAAGCTGAATATCATGTGATTCACTAACACTCATCTTTCTCCCCCCTGACTTGTCTTTCTATTTGATATGCTGCGGATCTAAACGATAACTGAGCAGCTCAAACTCCGGTGTATACGTAAATGTGCCGTGCAGCAGCCCTTGTCCCTTCATCATAAAGTCCAGGATATGGCCGTCTCCCGGAGCCATAGGCAGGTTTTGAATATCCTTCACATTGTGCCACTGCAAAATGCCTTCCTCTGATTCAGACACGTTCTCTCCCGTATAGGAATCAGCGACAAACGTAAACATCATCCACTCGGACACAATATGGTCACCGTCTTTAATGATAAAGGTAAAAACGCCTTTTAGCTGAGGATTTATAATATAGATACCTGTCTCTTCTCTAAATTCTCTGATGACGGAATCCCTGACTGATTCTCCGCTCTCCATCTTGCCTCCCGGCGCGACCCACCAGCCACGTCTTGGCTTTTGGAGAAGAAGAACTTTGTCATCCGCCTTGAGAACACAATTTGTCACTCTTTGCAAGTACGTCACCTAACCTTCTCGTCCTGTCATCGTCTCTTTATTATACCGTTTCAAGATGCCTCTCACAATGAAGAGACATTGACAATCTTTCCTTCTATTTTACAGCATATTCTTCCCAGCGTTCAGATGATTTTATTGTGAAAGGAAATTGTCTTTTATTTTTGGACAAAAAAAGGACACGGATAACTGGAGAATCCGTGCCAAAAGTGTATTCATTATAAAAAGGGGGTCAATTACTTTATTAATCATAACCGATAAGTTTTACACAACTGTTACAGCGTAATTAAAACCCAGTAACGTTATGTGAAACTCGTATGACAGCCCTTTTTTATTTTAAGGTTTTCAGCGTTTCCTGGAGCTCTTCGACATAATGCTGTACGCTTTGTGCCGCAATACTTCCATCTCCTGTAGCCGTTACGATTTGGCGCAATGATTTTTCACGAATGTCTCCGGCTGCGAAAATCCCTTCAACCTTTGTTTCCATTCGGTCGTTGGTTTCGATGTAGCCTTCTTCATTCGTGATGCCAAGGTTGTCAAACGGTTTAGACAGAGGAAGCATACCGATATAAATGAATACGCCGTCTGTTGTGAATTCACTTTCTTCACCGGTCACCGTATCCACAAGCGTCACTTTGCCGACTTTGCCGTTTTCCTCATGAATTTCCTTCACGGTTTTATTCCATAAGAAATCTACTTTTTCATTATCAAACGCTCTCGCTTGGAGAATGCTTTGCGCACGGAGTTTGTCACGTCTGTGAACGATCGTTACTTTTGAAGCGAAACGTGTTAAATACACGCCTTCTTCAACCGCTGAGTCCCCTCCGCCGACAACAACCAGCTCTTTGCCTTTAAAGAAAGCGCCGTCACATACTGCACAATACGAAACACCGCGGCCGCCCAATTCTTTTTCGCCAGGCACGCCGATTTTTTTATACTCTGCACCTGCGGCAATGATAACAGCACGTGCTTTATATTCTTTTGAACCGGCTTTCACAACTTTGTACTCTTTGCCGTCCACAATTTCTTTAATATCGCCATAAGCGTATTCAGCGCCGAATTTCTTTGCATGTTCAAACATTTTGTTGGAAAGCTCAGGCCCGAGAATGCTTTCAAAACCAGGATAGTTCTCCACATCTTCCGTGTTTGCCATTTGGCCGCCCGGAATTCCTCTTTCAATCATTAATGTCGATAAGTTTGCTCTAGATGTGTATACAGCGGCCGTCATCCCAGCAGGACCTGCGCCGATAATAATCACGTCATATATTTTTTCTTCTGACACACTCACTCACTCCTTAAAACGTCTTTTCGAGTTGGGCTCTTCCTTATAAGATAAGAATCCCCATCAAACGTATTCCTTACCCATATCCTATAAAATCTCATGGTGATACGCCATTTTTTTGCTCATTTTTTTCGAAACGCGATTAGATGTATTACAAAAGGGTATGTATTTAATAAAAGAAAGAGCCTTCTGTCCATAGAAGGCCCTTGTCTTATTTATTATTGAACAACACGTCTTACGTTGCCATTGAAGTATTTTTTCCAGTAAGGGTTACTCATAGAATCAATTGACACACCATGAGATGTATTGTCATTTAGGAAAGTACCGTTTCCTAAATAAATACCAACGTGTCCATTCTTCTTGTAAGTATCAAAGAAGACTAGGTCTCCGCGTTTCATTTCTGACGCGCTTACAGCTCTTCCTTTATTGATCAATGTGTCAGTAGTGGTTCCACTAACAGGTCCAAGGTTGACACCTGCAGAAGCGTAAGCCCAGCGAACGAATGATGAGCAGTCAAAAATACGGTTGTTGATATCAGACTGAGTGCGTCCGCCGCCAAACTTGTACGGAGATTGTCCGACAATGCTTGAACCAACGCTGATTGCGCCTTCAATTCCGCCTGAGTTGCTGATGACAGTGCCGCCTGAGTTATTGCTTGAGCTGCTGCTCTTCTTAGAAGATGAGCCGTTAGACGAACTGTTAGATGCACCGTTAGAAGAATTGTCTGAAGAATCATCATCAGATGAGCTTGCTTTTGCTGTTTCAGTTGTAGCCGATTGGCTGTCATCTGTTTGTGTTTCATCAGATGCTTTTTGTGCTTCTTCCTGCTTTTTGATCAGGGCAGCCGCAGCTTCTTGTTGTTTTTTGATGCGTGCTTGTTCTGCTTCAGTATCTGCTTTTTGATTTGCAAGTGCAGACGCTTCTGATTTTAATTCAGAAATTGCCGCAGCCGTTTTCTTCTGGCTGTCTTTTGCTTCGTCGAAAAGCTTGTCTTTTTCATCTAGCTGTTTATCAAGGTCCTTTTGCATTGTTTCTAACTTAGCCAATGCAGCTTGTACTTCTTTCAGCTTATCATTCAGATCTGCTTCAGAGTCTTCAAGCTTCGCTTTATCCTGCTCTTGCTGCTTGATTAAATCTTTGTCTGCATCAACAATAGATGAAACCGCAGTAGCGCGTGAGATAAAATCACCAAAGCTTGTTGATCCTAAAAGTACATCTATGTATCCTTGAGATCCGCCGCTTTCCTGTAAAGAACGAACGCGTTTTTTCAGGATTTCGTTACGTTTTTCGATGCGTGCTTCTGTTGCTTTAATCTCTTTTTTCAGTTCTTTGATTTCTTTTTTCGTTTTATCGTTTTCTTCTTTTTTATCTTCGATTTTGTTGCTTGTATCGAGCGCCTTAGCGTTAATGTCTTTCAGTTCTTTTTCAATCTTTGATTGGTTTTCCTGAAGCTCAGTTAATTCTTTTTCCTTCGCTTCAATGCTGGAAGCAACCTCAGATTGCTTGCTTTCGATTTTTTGTTTCTTTTCATCTAATGTTTCCGCCGATGCAGTTTTACTTGTAAATGGGATCAAAAAACTGCTTGTCCCGATGACGGAAGCCAAACCAAGTGTCAATAAACTCTTTCTCACTTTTTATATCCTCCCTTTTACTGTGAACCTGATCTCATTTGGAATTGTATTTTGAACATCAAGTTTCGTTCCTCATATTCTACGAGGAATGATGATTGTTTATGGTTAATTATTCTGTGCATCTCTTATTCTGGGTGTATAGCGTTTATTTCACATCATATGTAAAAAACACTAATTCCTTATGTACGAGAATCATTATACCATCAAGTTTCGACAAATTAGCGATAAATTTTATTACATTTGTGTTTCAAACAGATGTCAGGTTGCACATCATTTGTCATCTTTCTTAAATTGATAAAAAACCTGTCGATATTATTTTTAAAATATAATTTATAGAATAAAAAAAGAGTTGATTCTGCGAATCAACTCTCCATAAATATACTATTCTAAAATATCATCAATATATTTCATATATTTCGTCAAAGTGGCCGGAGAGATGCCAAATTGGGCTGCCGTTTCTTTTTTGGTGTCATGTTTGCCGTGGGCTTCTTTCCAAATATAGTAGATAGCAGCAGCCCATCCGCTCACATTTTTCAGCGGCCCCGCTGCGCGGATTTGCTGTATCACATGGAATACCCAGCAGCTCATGACTTCTGTTTTCATCTCATCCTGTTCTGCTTCTTCCAGCAATTTAACCGTTTGATAAGCAAAAAGCGCATCCTCTGACACATCTGCTGCTGCGGAATCTCCGTGCAAGAGCAGCTTAACGAAATGGTTTTCAAAAGGAGCGGTGATGCGCTTCGAGCGTATCACTGCTTCAAGATGCTCCGTTTCACCCTTGGTGCTGCTGATATAATAGGCAGCCAATCGCTGTTCTACTGACGAAGGAAGTACTTCCCGCCGCTCAACCCATGGAGCCGGACGGTCCGCTCCGGGATATTGCGATTCGACTTTTCTCCATACCGTTTCGGCAAATTCTGTATGGCCCGTAAAGTAAGCAGAGCACGAGAGCCAGTAATAGAATGTATCGTCTCCTTCAAAACCGCTTTTATATAGTGATCTGAGCCATTTGTACCCGATATCATAGCGACCGACAAGCGACAGGGTGGCACCCAATTTATAGCGCTGTTCAAATAACATCGGATATACATTTGAAAGCTGATCACTCAGCTCTGCCACCTTTTCATCTTCTCTTTCATAATAGTAGAAAACGAGAAGATTACATAAAGCGTGAAGATTTCCTTCATTATTATTTAGCACTTTATAAGCCGTTTGTTTCGCTTTCACAACATTGCCGGAATAAAAGTGGGCAAGGGCGAGATTATTATAAGCGGACCAAAGCTCAGGATATTCATTTGTGATTTCCTCAAGAGCCGCAACAGCTTCAGCAAGCTGACCGCTTTCAAGCAATGACTTCGCCCGGTCTTGTTTGATAAGCAATTCATCCTGATCATATAGAGAATCCTCAGGCCCGCCGTCTCCTAAATCAAGCAGATCAAGCAGACTATCATTCTCTTCGGAAAATTCACCGTCCGGATCAGCGTCTGAATAAGCTGCAGCTTCTTTATAAGCTTCCTGAAAGAGTCCCAGATGGGCAAAGTTATTTGCTTTAAAATAATGACATTCCGGCATTTCCGTCTCCAGATTCGCCAAAATATAATCAAGCAGATCGTTTGATTCCTGGTATTGCCCCATCTCTGAATAAATGACCGCAAGCTGCGAAAGCATCTCTGAATCCTTCGGCTCCAAATGAACCGCGCGCTGGATCAGTTTGCTTGCCCGCTTCAAATTGCGTTCTTTATACGCCTTCAAACCTTTATGAAAAAAATAATGTCCATCTTGAAGCAGCTGGACAATTTGTGCGTGATTTTTATGTTCAGAAGTGTGTTTTCCCACAACTACCCTCCGTTTTATACAATATTACCGTCAGTAGTATACCATAAATCGTAAGCTCCTCAATAGTTCAAAAGGAAGGATTGGGAAAATCCCTCCTCTTTTTTTTACTGGCTGAATCAACCAGAATTTACCCGGCTTTGTTTTCTAAATCCGCATTCATTTTCAGCTGCTGTTCAGCAAAATCTCTGTAAAGGTCATGGGAAGCCATTAATTCATGGTGCGTGCCCCGTCCCGTAATTTCCCCTTTTTCAACAAATAATAGCTGATCTGCATCTACAACAGTCGATAAGCGGTGAGCGATGACAATTGTTGTCCGGCCTTCCATCAGCACCTCAAGTGCCTGCTGCACTGATTTTTCAGATTGACTGTCGAGGCTGGAAGTCGCTTCATCAAGCATCAGAATGCTCGGGTCCCGTAGAAGCGCCCTGGCAATCGCAATTCTTTGTCTCTGTCCGCCCGACAGCATGATGCCGCGTTCACCCACTTCAGTATCAAGCTGATTCGGCAGCTCCTTAATAAAATTAAGAGCGTATGCCATCTCCGCTGCTTTTTCGATTTCGGCATCCGTTACCTCGCGTTCTAGCCCATAACAAATATTGTCTCTGATCGTTCCCGACATTAACGGACTTTCCTGTGACACATAGCCGATATGCTGACGCCACGATTCGAGCGAATACGTATCCACCGGCTCATCTCCCAGCTGAATGGTTCCTTCAGTCGGAGAATAGAAACGCTCAAGAAGCTTAAACAGCGTGGTTTTTCCGCCGCCGCTCGGTCCAACAATTGCTGTTACTTTTCCCGCTTCAATAACGGCGCTGATATCCTTCAAGATCAGCTGCTCAGCATTATAGCCAAAGGACACATGATCGAGCCGGATAGGGAGATGCGCGTTGTCAATTTGGTTTCCTGTGACGGTATCTTCCTCTTCCTCTGCCAAAATCTCAATCATCCGTTCTGTTGCACCGATTGATTTTTGCAGCTGTGTGAAGAACGTTGTAATCTGGCCCATCGGCATAATGATTTGAAACAAATATAAAATAAAAGCCACGAGTGCCCCGGCAGTCAATTCGCCTGATGACACCTGCATACCGCCGTACCCAATAACAGCCACGAGCGCGGCCATTAATACGAGAGAAATAAGCGGTCCGACAAGAGATTGCACCTTCGCCTCACGAACCCCAAGCTGGAATAATGAAGAAATCCCCAGTTTCCCGCGTTTATATTCGACTTCCTCTGCATTTGAAGCCTTCACAAGCCTGATTTCCGGAAGGATTTGATTCAGCAGCCCCGTAAAACGTGCGGTTTCATCTTGGGTTTCCCGAGAAATAGAAAACATCTTCTGCCCGATCGGCACTAGGATCAGAGCTGCTAATGGAACAACAACTAAAACAAGCAGCGTCAGTTTCCAGTTCATAATGAATAAGATGGTGAGTGATCCAATGACCGAAATGATGCCTGTTATAAATCCGCTGATATGGCTGGTAATCAGCTCTTTTACCACCATCGTATCATTCGTGACCCGGCTGACAGTTTCACCGGAAGCGTTAGTATCGAAATAAGATACAGGAAGCTTAATTAATTTCTTCCATAATAAATCCCTTAGCCCAGAAATGATTTTTTGCCCGCTATAGTTTAGTGCGTATGTAGCGTAGGCGCTTAAAGCGGCTTGGATAAGAAAAACGAGCGCAATCAGCCCGATTTGCGTGCCGGACAGCGCTGACATGGAAAAACCGTCGACAAGCTGTTTCGTTAATAGAGGAATCAGCAGGCTGACCAGTGTTGTGACAATACTGAGAATCAGCGCAAAGGCGAGCTTTCCATAGGATGGGTTTGTCTGTTTCACTAATGCAAAAAAAGCTTTGAATTTTCTTTTAGGTTGCTGTGTTGGCATAGTATTTTTCCTCCTGTTTCAATCCCTTTACGCGGTCAGCAAGGTTGAACGGAATATAATAGGATTATTTTTACTCTTTCTAAATCATATCAATGGAGAGAGACTTTTTCAGTATATTTTTCTTGTACAATGAAAATAAAAATCCCCTATTCATGACTCGAATAGGAGACGTTTCATATTATAGATCCTTTTCAGGCTTCTTTTTTCGGTACGTTAAGGTAACATCTTGCTGTCTCAGGTCCTCAATGATCATTTTGAACCGGTCAACCTTTGCAGCATGCTCCTCTTTTATCGTTTGAAGTGCAGTCTTCTGCTTTTCGCTTTTCGATTCAAGCTCTTCTTTTATTTTTTTGACAATCATTCCTTTTTGCCCTTTGATTTCTTCTTTTAATGCAGATTCGAATTTTTTAGTCAGGCTGAGAATGTCGTTGATGGGTTTATTGAGACTGCCTGCTTTCCCCTTCATTTCGTCATGGGTTAGAAACATATAGGTGGTTGATACAACTTCTGTTTCACTTTCTGAAAATAAGGAAGTCACTCTGTCTATTCCTCCTAAGGCTGAAAATCGAATAACTGTGAGATCATTTCTTCTTTTTCAAATAGCTTTTCGATGCTCTCGCGGATATTTTTGATAAAATTCTTTTTTTCCGTTGTCTGTTTTTTGAGTTCTGCAACAATTCCGTCATTAGCAGGGAGTGCACCTGTATGGAACGATTCATGAACTGATATTTTCTCTAATTTATCGAATGTGTGACTGAAACCGGCCGCAAGCCGGAATTGAAGATCGAAGGCATATTGCGAAGGGTTTTCTTCCATATGTTGAATCGCCGTGATGATTGCCTGTTTTTTGTCTATAAACGCTTCATCGATTTCCTGCCGGAATACCTTTTGGTACGCAGAAATCGCATCTTCCATATCTTCAACGATCTTCATGCCGTTTTGATAGATTCTGACAGCGGACGAGATATTGACTTTAATCGTTTCTCCCGAGCCGCTCTTCCCTGTAAAGTAAATATCGGAGCCTTTATAGCTGAAGCCTTTTTCCTTTGATAATGCGTTCAGCATTTGGACGATGCTGTGGCCGTCGACGATGAGTTTTAATGCGTCTTTTGTTTCTGCGTCTAGCGTTTCAAAAGAAGAAATCATTGATTTTACATACTCCACAATTTCACCAACATCATTTAGAGCTTGCGTGAATTGGCCGTGCTTTAGATGATCAATGAAATCATCGTATCGTAATTCTATACCTTTCATACTCGCATTAAGATTAGATAATTCTTTTTTTATGACTTTTTTCTGTGTATCATCAATATAACCATTTTCAGCAAGCTGATCTACAATAGGCCCGCTGTTCCCCAACAGGGTGTGAAGAAAACCTAAAAAGGCTGGCAGCTGCTCTTTAATTCGGCCATACATTTGCTTAACATCATCAAAATCTTCATAAATAACACTTGCTTTCGCTAAAACGCCGTCTGTATGCTTTACTTTTTCTATCAATTCTATGTCTATCCCGCTGGCTGCTTTTACAAAACCGTTTAAGCCGTCTTTTTCATAGTCACCCTTATATTTTTGAAGGTATTCCTGCATCGACCTTACGTCTTCATCAGGAATCCCATCCATAATGTTTCGGATGCCTTTCACACTTGTGTTCGTATCCGCCATCTTCACATCGCCAAATGTAATGAAATCCGCCTTGCCGCTGACTCCGTACAGCGGGTCATCTTTTGAGATGCGTTGGGTGATGTTTGCTGTGACGCCTTTGTCTTCATAATATTTTTGGATTTCTATTTTTAGCTTTTCTGATGGGATATCATTAATATCTTTTAAGCGTCTAATATGAAATTTATGCATTATCTTATCTCTCAAATTCAAATCAGTTGCTAATAGGTGATCAACACTTATTTGAGCTCCGTTAACTCCATAAACTTCATCAAATTCCCCATCAATTAATTGAACCATCACCTGATTATTATTAGCCAGTGAGTGACCCATAGCAAAGGTCTTTAAATCATTAGAATCCATTGTTTCTTTTTTTGCTTTTCTTGTAAACTCTTTTGTCGCTTGATACTGGCTGTCATCTATCCCTAAAAAGAGACCGAAGAAATTGTATGACCAATCCTCGTTATCTGCACTACCCTCTGAAATAATATGAAGTTGATTAATGTGTTGTTTGTCATCCTTAATATAAATTGCTGTACCATCATATCCGGATTCTCTTATTGATGTATCCACGTTTGAATTTTTCTTAAAAAGTTCATTTGATGTATATATTTCCACGTTTTTTGGAAGCTCTTGGTGTGTTTCTTCTTTGCAAATTCTTCGGACCTCAGCTTCAAAATCGGCTTTAGCTTTCTTTGTTTCATGCTCATTATCAGAAGCAAATTTTTCTTTATAATCGTATTCTAAGTTAATTAAACGGAGTTTCACATTTTCATTTTCAAATATATTTTTGTTTTCCATTCTATTTCTCCTTTTTAACTTTTAAAAAGGTAATGGAGTCTATTATTTTTTGAACTTTTTGTCTGGCTTCTTCTTCTTTTAATGAACAAGGTTCTTCATCTTTATAACAAGCAAATCTAAAGGAATATTCTATTCCTAGATAATCCTTTTTGGTAGATTTAACATAGCCAAAAAATCTATAAGAATAATTGTTCTTTCCGTCTACGTCATCAAAAACACTTTTCTTTTGAGCAGAATATACAATTTTATCAGATAGCTCTCTTTCTCCGTATTTTCCTTTATAACCGTTTCTTCCGCTTACGATGTCAAGCATTGTATCCTTGTCATTTGCAAAACTTTTGTCTTGATGATAATCCAGTTGACCATCATATTGAATGTTAGTTTTTTTATTAAAACTATCAAATACTATTGTTTCTTCATTGTCTCCTGTACTGGACATATCAGGTACGTATTCCCCATCCGCCGGAAACAACATCCTAAATCCTTTCAACTTAGACTCCAGCAAATAGTACCCAGGCTCTTCTTCCTTCGTTGACACCATGTACTCTCTCGTTTTCTCGTCCTGAAACGCGGGAACTTGCGGCAGGTCTTTTGGGTCCATGTCTTTTGGTTTTACGGCTTCTGTTTTATTGTCATTTGTGGTGTTTTTATCATTGTCGTTCATACTGCATCCTCCTGTCAGGGCAAGTAATAAGCTGAAGCAAATAAAGATAATCTTTTTCATTACGAACCTCCAAGGGTTTTACTGTTTTTTTCAAAATCATACTAATGACCCTGTTACAAAGTAATTATTTTATCCTTATTCATGTTACAACATGGAATAAATTAGATAAATAGGAAATTCGGATTGGTTTCACCTAATATAACAGAAGGAAGAACTTAATTAATAGGATAATAAACCCACACACCAAAAAGACCACCGAGTTCCCCCGGCAGTCTCGTACAGATATTACTGTCTTTTTTTGAATAGGACATCCTTGAGATAAGCTAACTTTGATCCTAACAAGATGAATAAAACAGCTCTTCCAAACAAAATCATTGAAATCGAATCGTTGAATCATTCCTTGCGGTATAATGAATTCGGTTTCATCAGAAGCTCAAAGGCAAACAACTGAAAAATCATATCCATTAGCGCTAAAAATACTGTTGACAAGCTCTGCATCTATATCGGTTGATGCGATAGCAAACTGTTTGGCCTATATTTTATAGTCATCCGAACACTATGAAAAAATTTAGGGATAGGGGAACGTCCTCATCGGGAACCTTTCTATAATGACTATTCCGTTGACATCAATGTTTGTATTTTTTGTGCACATCAACAAATGTTCTTTATTCTATATTATGTTATTCACTTCCCCTCTTCCCGCTCTCTAAATTAAAGGCAACAGAGTTTAGTATTTTTTCAACTTTTTTTTCGTAGTCTTTTGGATTTTGCTTACATGTCTGTGCATTTGCTGAACAGCTAAACATAAAAGAATACTCCATCCCTAAAGAATCTTGTTTTTTTGATTTTATATAACCAAGATAAATATAAGATGATTTCTCTTCTTTGTTAAAGTTTTCTTGTTTTGTAGCAAAGTAAATATCCTTATCCTTCGTTTCTAATTTCTCAAAATTACCTTTGTATTCATTTTTACTGCTAACAATATCCAACATAGTCTCCGGTTCGTTTATAAACGATTCATTTTGATAGAACTTTACTGACGCATTCATTACTATATTCGTTTTTTTATTAACACTATCAAAATATAGTGACTCGTTTGTATTTGAAGTTTCAGAGTCGGAATACTCCGTATCCTCCGGAAACAACATCCTAAACCCTTTCAGCCTAGACTCAAGCAAATAATACCCTGGCTCTTCTTCTTTCGTTGACACTATGTACTCTCTCGTTTTCTCGTCCTGAAATGCAGGTACTTTTGGCAGGTCTTTTGGTTTTACGGCTTCTGTTGTGGTGTTTTTACCATTGTCGTTCATACTGCATCCTCCTGTTAGGACAAGTAATAAGCTGATGCAGATAAAGATGATCTTTTTCATGACGAACCTCCAAGGGTTTTATGCTACCTACCAAAAACCTTATTGCAAAGTGTTTTTTTATCCTCATTTGCTTTGATTTCCTTAACTTCACTTGCATAACTGAAGAATTTTTGATTTCCATTCTTATTTGTTCTTTTTATTTAATAAAAAATTGATAGAATTAATTAATTTCTCAACTTTATTTTTAGCCTTTTCTTCATCTAAAGAGCATGGTTGAATTTCATTTTTGCATCCGAAAGTAAAGGCGTATTCTACTCCTAAGTTATCTTCTTCTGTAGATTTCACATATCCGAAGTAACTGTATGAATCATTATATTTTCTATCAATATCGTCAAAGATGTCTTTTTTCTTAGCAAAGTATATATCCTTGTTCTTTTTACTGCTTTTTTTGTTTTCACATTTATAATCATTCTTCCCGCTTACAATATCTAGCATTGTTTCAGATTCATTCACAAAACTCTCTTCTTTGTAATATGTTACATGCCCATCAAACATTACATTGGTGTCTTTATCATAACTATTAAATCCAATACTTTCTTTATTTTTCCCGGTTAACGATGATCTTCTTGCTAGATATTTCGCATTCTCCGGAAACAACATCCTAAACTCTTTCAACTTAGATTCAAGCAAATAGTACCCAGGCTCCGCTTCCTTAGTTGACACGATGTATTCTCTCGTTTTCTCGTCCTGAAACGCGGGAACTTGCGGCAGGTCTTTTGGATCCATGTCTTTTGGTTTTACGGCTTCTGTTTTATCGTCATTTATGCTGGATTTTTCATTGTCGCTCATACTGCACCCTGCTGTCAGGGCTAGTAAGCTAAAGCAGATAAAGATGATCTTTTTCATGACGAACCTCCACGTTTTTTTCTGAGAATAATAGTCTAATGACTCCGATAAGGGGTATATTTAGCCCTTTTCCATGTTATACCATGGCGGAATTCAAATAAACTAGGAAATCTAGCTTTGTCTCGAAATGTAAAACACTGCATACTTTTCTAAATGCCTATTACTTTTTCACAAAACAAAAGAGCCGTTATCATACGGCTCTTTCCATTTACTATTCAGAATGGCGTTTTCTCAGCACTTCAAGCACATCATCCAGCGGCAATGCTTGTTCTCTGAGCAGGACAAGGAGATGATACAGCAGGTCTGCCGCTTCCCATTTCAGTTCCTCGTGGTCACGGTTTTTGGCGGCGATGATGACTTCTGATGCTTCTTCGCCGACTTTTTTCAAAATCTTATCTACGCCTTCTTGGAAGAGGTAAGTGGTGTAAGCTCCTTCAGGCATTTCAGCTTGGCGTTCTGCAATGACGCGCTCCAGCTCACTTATGATGTCAAATCGGCCGGAGGTTTGTTCTTCTGTCTGTTCCTTTGTGAAACAGCTGTAGCTGCCGGTGTGGCATGCCGGACCGGACGGCTCTACAAGCACGACCAGTGCATCTTGGTCGCAGTCATATCGGATGCCTTTGACGGCTTGCGTATTCCCCGATGTTTCTCCCTTGTGCCATAGCTCCTGCCGCGAGCGGCTGTAAAACCATGTTTCTTTTGTTTCCATTGTTTTTTCGTATGATTCCCTGTTCATATATGCAAGTGTCAGCACTTCTTTGCTTGCCGCGTCCTGCACGATGGCGGGGATTAATCCGTCTTCGTTAAAACGCAGTTCATCTGCCTGTTTCATCTCACATTCACCCCGTACTCTTTCAAATATGATTTCACTTCTTTAATTGATGTTTCTTTATAGTGGAAAATGGAGGCAGCCAGCGCGGCGTCCGCTTCTCCAATTGTAAAAGCCTCGAGCATATGCTGCGCGTTTCCTGCTCCCCCGGAGGCGATGACAGGAACCGGAACAGCTTCTGACACGAGCTTTGTCAGCCTGTGGTCAAAGCCTTTTTTCTCCCCATCTGAGTCCATGCTGGTCAGCAGGATTTCTCCGGCTCCGCGTTTGACGGCTTCCTTCGCCCATGCTGTAACTTCCCAATCCGTTTTCTTTCTGCCGCCGTGCGTGTAGACCTTGTATGAATCAGATGTTTCGTCGTACTTGGCGTCTATGGCGAGTACGATACATTGAGATCCGAAAAACGCCGCGCCTTCGGTAATCAGCTCGGGACGGAGAACAGCTGCCGTGTTTACAGAAACTTTGTCCGCGCCGGCACGCAGAATCGTTTTCATATCGCTAAGCTGATTGATGCCGCCTCCGACTGTAAACGGAATCGCAAGCTTTGCAGCAACCTGCTCTACGACGTCAACCATCGTTTTACGGCCTTCATGCGAAGCGGAAATATCAAGAAACACCAGTTCATCCGCGCCTTCCTGGTCGTATACTTCCGCCAGCTCGACAGGATCACCGGCATCCTTCAGTTCAAGAAATTGAATCCCTTTGACAACGCGCCCTTCTTTCACATCAAGACAAGGGATAATCCGTTTTGTTATCATTTCCCCTTCATCCTTTCAATCGCCTCGCCAAGTGTAAACTGGTTGGTATACAGCGCTTTTCCGATAATGGCTCCAGAAACCCCATTCGCATGATAACGGGCAAGAGCTTCAAGATCCGCAACAGAGCTGACTCCGCCAGAGGCGATGACAGATTTTCCGGTTTCTTTCGCGAGTTCCACTGTGCTTTCGATATTGGGGCCTGACAGCATCCCGTCTGTCGCAATATCAGTAAAAATAAAAACTTCTGCGCCTTCGTTGGCGAGCTCTTTGCCGAGTTCAGTCGCCTTAAGACTTGAGGTTTCCAGCCACCCCTCTGTTGAAACAAAGCCGTTTCTTGCGTCCAGCCCGATGGCTATCCTTTCGCCATACTCTTTCAGCATTTTTTTTACAAACGGCGGATCAGAAACAGCAGAGCTTCCCAGGATCACGCGATCGACTCCTGCCGATAAGTAATCGTAGACGTCGCTTTCCGCACGAATGCCGCCGCCGATTTCGACTTTCAGATTGAGCTTTTGTACAATTTCGATGACATGACGGTCATTTACTTTTTTTCCTTCCTTCGCGCCGTCAAGATCAACTAGATGAATCCATTCAGCCCCCTCACTTGCAAATAACGAGGCCATGTCGAACGGCGAATCGCCGTATACGGTTTCCTTGCTGTAATCACCTTGAACGAGACGCACGCATTTGCCGTTTCTCATATCAATGGCCGGATATAATGTAAAAGCACTCATTTTTTCACCTTCTGTTCTGCTGCCATTTTTGTGAATTGGATTAAGATAGACATTCCGACCGCACTGCTTTTTTCCGGGTGAAACTGAGCGCCGAAGATGTTCTCTTTTCCGACAACCGCAGGCACCTGCACACCGTACTCGGCACTTGCCAGTAGCGCGTCGTCATCCATTCCGTCAATATAATAGGAATGGACAAAATAAGCGTAGCCTTCTTCCACTCCGGCCAGCAGCGGAGATTCGTTCTGAAAGGAGAGGCGGTTCCATCCCATGTGCGGAACCTTCAGCTTGTTTCCCTGCTGATCTTCCGGCTTCAGCCTGACTGCTTTTCCCTTTAACAAACCGAGACCTGCAGCGGTTCCATGCTCTTCGCTCTCATGAAACAAAAGCTGCATGCCGAGGCAGATCCCAAGAAGCAATCTTTCCTCTGACACCATCTTATGAATGAATTGATCGAGATTGGCGTTGCGCAAATTGTCCATCGCGTCCCCAAACGACCCGACTCCCGGCAAAATGAAAGCATCGGCTCTACTCAGCTCCTCCGGAATGCCAGAAACAAAGTACGGTACGCCGACACGCTCCAGCGCCTTTGAGACGCTGTATAAATTGCCCATTCCGTAATCTATCACACCAATCATTTACAGCATCCCTTTCGTTGACGGAATCCCTTTGACACGCGGGTCTATCATTGTCGCTTCATCAAGCGCGCGTCCTAAGGCTTTAAAAACAGCTTCTATCATATGGTGTGTATTTGTGCCGTAATGAACGATCACGTGCAAGTTCATCCGTGCTTCAAGCGCCAGCTTCCATAAAAATTCATGTACAAGCTCAGTATCGAAAGTTCCGACTTTCGCTGCAGGAAAGTCAGCACGCATTTCCAAGTGCGGCCGATTGCTTAAATCAACCACTACCTGAGCAAGCGCCTCATCCATCGGCACAAACGCCGAGCCGTAGCGTTTGATGCCTTTTTTATCGCCTAGTGCTTCAAGCAAAGCCTGCCCTAAGCAAATGCCGATATCTTCAGTTGTGTGGTGATCATCAATATCGACATCACCTTTTGCATGAATGGAAAGATCAAATTGCCCGTGTTTTGTGAACAGGTCCAGCATATGCGTCATAAACGGCACATCTGTTTTGATTTCTGCTTGTCCTTCACCGTCTATTGCGAATGACAGTTCTATATCCGTTTCATTTGTTGTTCTGGCGCGTTCCGCTTTTCTCATTTCGAATTCCTCCGTTCTCTCGCTTCGATTGACCTGGCATGCGCTTCTAATCCTTCCAGTCTGGCAAAAGCTGCAATGCTTTCCGCATGTTCTTCAAAGGCTGATTGGCTGTATGAAATAATGCTCGATTTCTTTTGAAAATCCGTGACGTTTAATGGGCTTGAAAATCTGGCCGTCCCATTCGTCGGAAGCACATGGTTCGGTCCGGCAAAATAATCTCCGACTGGTTCAGGGCTGTATCGGCCTAAGAAAATTGCACCCGCGTGCTTAATATTGCCAAGCAAAGCTTCGGGAGACTGTGTGATGATTTCTAAATGCTCCGGGGCGAGCGTATTGACTGTATTGACCGCTTCATCTATCGTCTCAGCCACATAAATACATCCATAATCTCTCACTGAAGCTTCCGCAATATCTATGCGCGGCAAGGTTTTAAGCTGCTCGTTCACCTCGGCTGAAACGGCCTCAGCCAGCGGCATGGAATCTGTGACAAGCACACATGAGCTAAGCATGTCGTGTTCCGCTTGTGACAGCAGGTCGGCGGCTATTTCACGAGGGATAGCAGTTTCATCAGCCAGCACAACGATTTCACTCGGTCCGGCAATCATATCAATATCGACATCACCGAACACCTCTCGTTTGGCAAGCGCGACATAAATATTTCCCGGGCCTGTAATTTTATCGACCGGCTCAATGGTTTCTGTCCCATATGCCAGCGCCGCAATTGCTTGAGCCCCTCCCATTTTGTAAATATCTTTGATGCCCAGCTCAGCAGCGGCGGCTAAGACTCCCGGAGACAGCCGTCCGTCTTTTCCCGGTGGTGTGACAAGAACGATTCTTTCCACGCCCGCTGTAAGCGCCGGAATGACATTCATCAAAACAGATGACGGATATGCGGCAGTTCCGCCCGGCACATAAACGCCGGCAGAATCAAGTGCCGTCACTTTCTGTCCCAGCATTGTGCCATCCTTTCTGTGATAAAACCAGGAAGATTGAAGCTGTCTTTCGTGATATTCAGTAATGTTTTTGATCGCTCGCCTGATCACCTGCAGCAGCTGGGGATCCAGCAAGCTGTATGCTTCTTCAATTTCTTCTGTTGTGATCAATGCGCTGTCGAGCTTGATGCCGTCAAACTTGGCCGTGTAGTCACGAACGGCCTGATCACCATTTGCTTTTACATGTTCAATAATGGATCGGACCGCGTTTCTTTGTTCTTCCGTTCCGGCATCAATTGACCGCTTGAGAGAAAGCCGATCCGCGCCGCTAATGGTTTTGATTTTCATTTTGCCGGTTCTCCTTCCACAACAAGAGATAAACGGGACGCCATTTCGTCGATGACATCGTCCTTCATGCGATAGCTTACAGGGTTGACGATAAAGCGGGAGGTAATATCACAAATATGCTCTGTTTCAACGAGTCCGTTTTCTTTAAGCGTCTGTCCCGTAGATACGATGTCGACTATTCTGTCCGCAAGCCCGATAAGAGGAGCAAGCTCGATTGAGCCGTTCAGCTTAATAATCTCGACTTGCTCTCCCTGCTCTCTAAAATAACCGGAAGCTACATTCGGATACTTTGTCGCAATTCTCGGCGCGACGCCGCTCCAGTTGGTATCAGGAAGTCCGGCAACAGCGAGATGGCATTTGCTGATTTTCAAATCCAGCACCTCATATACATCGCGCTCCTCCTCCAGCATGACATCCTTCCCCGCAATTCCGACATCTGCCACGCCGTGCTCCACATATGTGGTCACATCCATCGGCTTTGCCAAAATAAAGCGGAGATTTTCCTCCGGCACATCGATGATCAGTTTTCTGGAATCCTCGAACTCTTCCGGCAGCTTGTATCCCGCCTGCCGCAGCAGCCCTGCTGCTTCTTCAAATATTCGCCCCTTCGGCATGGCCATTGTGAGTAACTTACCCATTTTGCTCTTCCTTTCTGGCACCGATAAAATAAGTGACATTTGCAAATGATTTTGTCATCTGATCAATATTTTCAATCCCCAGTAAATCCTGAAGAACAACTTTTTTTCCTTTCAAACGCTCTTCATTCGCAAAAGCGATGGCCTGCACCCTCTGCTCTTTGCTGAAAATGACAGCATCGATTTCACTGGGTTCGTCTTTCATATGAAGCGCTTCAATCATTCGGTCAATCCGGAGCCCAAAACCCGTCGCCGGCGCTGGTGAATTAAAATGTCCCAGAAGCTTGTTATAACGCCCGCCGCTGCCAATCACAAAGCCGACACTTTCCGCGTACACTTCAAATAAAATCCCAGTGTAGTAGCTCATATGGCTGACCATATTCAGATCAAGACGGACATTTTCCGTACATCCGTAGTCTTCAAGAATCTCCCACAGTGCCTTCAGTTCATCAACAACACTTTTTCCTTGCACTGAATCGACGATTTCTTCTGCACGCTCGCATACTTCTATACTGCCCCGCAATTCGAGAAGCTCCAGTAACCTGTTTTTATCAATGGAGGAAAGCGGAAGAGATTTGACGTGCTCTCTGTAGCCGACATAATTCTTTTCATATAAAAACCTCCGGAGCACGTCTGCGCGTTCAACATTCCCGAGCACCTCAACAAACAGGGCATCTGCAATGCCTGCGTGGCCGATTGCAATTTTAAATGAAGTCAGGCCGGCATTTTTTAACGCACCGACTACTAAGGCAATAACCTCTGCATCCGCACTTGTCGTGCCATCACCAATCAATTCCACTCCAACCTGCTCAAACTCGGCAGGACGTCCGCCCTCGCGTTCCTGGGCTCTGAACACATTTGCCGCATAGCCGACTCTGAGCGGTTGATCATGTTTCAGCAGCTTTGAAGCCGCCACCCTTGCGATCGGCCCTGTCATATCCGGGCGAAGCACCAGTGTCTTGCCATCCTGATCCAGAAGCTTAAACAGCTGCTGCTCTTCAATTGCTGACTGCACACCAACCGTATCGTAAAACTCCAGCGTAGGTGTTTCCATAAATTGATAGCCCCATTTATCTATCATATCGGTTAACGATTGCCTCACCTTATTTTTCGTTTCATATAAACCGGGCAGTGTATCTCTCATGCCGTGCGGTTTTTCAAACATAAACATCAACCCGAGCACCTCCGTCATTGTTTGAAGGAAAATTCCGAATCCTTTAGTTCGCTAATATGATAATATGTTAGCAGATGAAAGAATGGAAATCAATCCTTAACTTTTTCACAAATATGTATCATTCAGAAATCCTCCTCCTAAATATGAAAAAATCATGAATAAAGAATGAAAGGTCAGTCATATCTCAAATTCTTTATGTTTGGCATGCTATAATACAAATCAAATAGAGAACAAGGAGTTAAAAATGAAAACACTGCGAACGTTATGTGTACTGATCATACTTTCTGCTGTCATTTTCTTCGGCATCAAAATATATGCAAAAGATATAGATATTTCGTTTTTCAAAATTGATATCGGTGCAACGAAGAATGAATATGAAACAGCTGCAAACAAAGAGAAGAAACTCAGAGGAATCGCCGAGCCGCTGGACGTCACGCTTTACAATCAGATGGATACACCAAGACTCTATAATGGCTGTGAGGTGACGAGCCTTGCTATGGTGCTGAACTATGCGGGATACAACGTGACAAAGAATACACTGGCAAACCAGATTGCAACAGTGCCTTTGACATACAGCAGCGGATTAAAAGGTGATCCGAATGACGGATTTGTCGGTGATATGGCGAACGGCCCGGGGCTAGGTGTCTATCACGGCCCGATCTATCAGCTCGCTAAAACCTATGCGGGGGACAATGTTTCTGATCTGACAGGAAAAAGCATCTCTGCTGTTTATGAGCAGCTTGAGAAAGGCAACCCGGTTTGGGTTATCACGACAGCCAACTTTACACCTGTTGACAACATGCAGACATGGAAAACGCCAAACGGAACGATCGATATCACGTACAGCGAACACAGTGTCGCCGTCACGGGTTATGATGAAAATTACGTTTATGTGAATGACCCTTATGGCTATAAAAACAGAAAAACAGACCGGACCAGCTTTGAAAAAGCATGGGTGCAAATGGGCAGCCAAGCGGTAGTCGTTCAAAAGTAAAGCTGCCCGTTTTCACAAGCTTTCCTTATGCTCTCTCCTGAGCAAATACGACAATATTCATGCTTGATGTTTACATCAGGTAACAATGACGCATTTTCCATTTATCATCCAAATTTATCTTTACTTTCAGGCGGGCTATTTTTATGATTAATACAGATTCAGCCTTGCCCCGATCTATGTGAGAGAAGCCGGTGCAAGATGCTGACGCTTCTCTTACAAAACTAAAAATAGCCGGGGAGGATTTTATCATTGAAAAAAATCGTGTCTATCCTATTTATGTTCAGTTTGGTTATGGGCTTCAGCCAGTTTCAGACATTAACTGCTTATGCAGCTGACAAAGTGGTTCATGAAACAATTATCGTGCCAAAAAATACAACATATGACGGGAAGGGACAGCGGTTTGTAGCAGGAAAAGAATTGGGTGACGGAAGCCAGTCTGAAAACCAAAAGCCTGTTTTTCGTGTGGAAGACGGAGCAACTCTGAAAAATGTAGTGCTCGGCGCTCCTGCTGCTGATGGCGTGCACACTTATGGAAACGTTAACATTCAGAATGTGACGTGGGAAGATGTTGGAGAGGACGCGTTAACTGTGAAGAAGGAAGGAAAAGTAACCATTGACGGCGGTTCTGCTCAAAAAGCTTCTGATAAAATCTTTCAAATCAATAAAGCCAGCACGTTTACAGTGAAAAACTTCACTGCGGATAACGGCGGAAAGTTTATAAGACAGCTGGGCGGGTCGACTTTCCATACCGATGTTATTATCGACAGATGCACCATCACAAACATGAAGGAAGCGATTTTCCGTACGGACAGTAAAACGAGCACTGTCACCATGACGAACACAAGATACTCCAACGTCGGCAAGAAATGGATCGGCGTCCAGCATGTAACGGAAAAAAACAATACCCAATTTTAATATACAGAAAAAGCCCGCGGTTATTTGATCCGCGGGCTTTTTATTCTATCCTGCATTTCTTCCTTCGTGTATATGATTTTCATCGGATTTCCGCCGACAAATGCCCCGGCTGGCACATCCTTATGGACAAGCGTTCCAGCGGACACGATCGCGCCATTCCCTATTTCCACGCCTGGCAGAATGGTCGTGTTGGCGCCGATCATCACTTCGTCTCCGATCAGGACTTTACCGATTCGATACTCCTGAATTAAATACTCATGAGCCAAAATGGTCGTATTGTATCCGATGATTGAATTCGTTCCGACTGAGATCTTTTCCGGAAACATAATATCGGGCATCACCATGAGGGCAAAGGATGTCTGCTTTCCGACCTTCATCCGCAAAAACGTACGATACAGCCAGTTTTTCATTCCTATAAACGGTGTATATCTCGCAATTTGAATGACAATGAAATTCTTCACTACCTTCAAAAAAGGCACCGTTTGATAGACATGCCACAGTGAGTTAGCTCCTGATACCGGATGCCGGTCTGTTTTTCTCACAGATTACTTCACTCCAACGATTTGTAATAGATCACTCATTTTCTCTAGCATATAGTCTGGCTCATGCTTCGCCAGCGCTTCCGGCCCTTTAATCGTCCATGCGACACCGGCTGTTTTTGTACCGGCGTTTTTCCCCGCCAGAATATCGTGATAGTTGTCACCGACCATGATGGCTTCAGCAGGCTCGCTTCCCAGCTGCTTCAGCGCCAGCAGGACAGGCTCGGGATCAGGCTTTGCCATCGTGACATCATCAAGTGTAACAACAGTTTCGAAAAAACCGCCGATTCCTGTTAGCTTAAGGCCCATATTGACAGTATCCCTTAACTTTGTTGTCACAATTCCTAATGTAAAGCCCGCTTTTTTTAGTTCATCCAGCGTTTCATAAACCGTTTCATATTCGGTGACAAGTGTGTCATGCATCTGGTGATTGTATGTTCTGTACATGCTGATCATATCTTCAGTTTTCTCAGCATCCATGGAAGAAAACGTTTCAAAAAGAGACGGGCCGATAAACGCAAGCACATCCTCACGTTTATAGCGGCTCGGATAATAATGCTCCAGCGTATGCAAAAATGACGCGATAATTAATTCATTTGTATTAATAAGGGTTCCGTCTAAATCAAACAGAATCGTCGTTACTTGATGATCAGTCATACTGCTTCCTTTCCAACCGCTGAGGGTTTCCATTTTTTCCACGTATACGATATCGCCATCGTCAGCAGCACGGCCGTGGTGACTCGAATCAGCAGAAGCGGCCAAACCGGAATGCCAAGCGGAATAAAGACAAGTGTATCTTCAACGACAGCATGGCAGGCAACGAGAAATATAAAGGCCAGTGTCATGTCGCGCCTGCCAACGCCGTCATCTTCGACTGCTTTAATCATGACACCCGCTCCGTAGGCAAGGCCGATTGTCAAGCCGGCTACCATTGTCATGGAGGTATTTTTATTCATGCCCAGCATCTGTGTAAACGGAGACAGCCATTTAGAAAACGTGTGCAGCCAGCCTAAGTCTCGCATAAATTGAATGATGATCATCAGCGGGATTACAATCGCCGCCAGCTGCAATACACCAAGACCGGCTTTCATTAAAGCCTCGGCCAGCATCGCCGGCCAGCCGTCAGGCGCATCACCCTTTGAAGCAATAAAACCGTACTGCGCCATTTCCTGCCCGCCATGCCAGATGAGATTAATGACGATTGCAGAAACAGCTGCCAAACCAATGCGCACTGCCAATATGACGCCAATCCTGATTCCGACCTTTGCTGCGACCGTCGATTCGATAATTAAGTTATGACAGAATGAAAGCATGACCGCTAAGATAAAAACTTCCTTCACGGATAAATCCAGTGTCAATATCCCGGCAATCCCCGCGTACAGATTCAGCATATTCCCAAGCACAAGCGGAATCGCCGCTTCGCCTGAGAGACCGAACAGGCCCATCACCGGTGTAATTAGCCTTACCAGCCAATCCATGACAGGCGTATGCTGAAGCAAAGTGACTACCAGTGTCACCGGAAAAATGACTTTACCGAGTGTCCATGTTGTCTGAAGACCTGCCGCAAGACCGGCCAGAAAAATCTTCTTCATCCCTCATCCCCCTTTGCTACCGTCTACTCTGCGTACCGCTTCGCCGAGTACCCCTTGACGCGTCTGAAGATGATGGCCGCCACAGCCAACACAATTAATACAATTGAGATCACCTGAGCGATGCGAAGCGAACTCGTCAGCATTAAGCTGTCAGTCCGCATTCCTTCAATAAAAAGCCTTCCGATTGAATACCAAATGATATAGGTTAAAAACATCTCGCCTCTCCGCAAATTCGCTCTGCGCAAAAGAAGCAGTATAATAACGCCGACAAAGCTCCATAGTGATTCATATAAAAAAGTAGGATGATAATATTGTCCGTTGATGTACATTTGATTAATGATAAACTCAGGCAGGTGCAGGTTTTCTAAAAAGGCTCTGCTGACCGCCTCCCCGTGTGCCTCTTGATTGACAAAGTTTCCCCAGCGGCCGATCGCCTGACCAAGCAAAATGCTCGGCGCCGCGATATCCGCAAGCTTCCAGAAAGAAATGTTTTTCACTCTTGAAAAGACATAGCCTGTCAAAATGGCACCGATTAAGCCGCCGTGAATCGCGATGCCGCCCTTCCAGATTTTTATGATTTCTCCCGGATGTTCGGCATAATAATCCCATTCAAATGCAACGTAATAAATCCGCGCGCAAATAATCGCAATTGGGATCGCAAAAAGGACGAGATCGATAAAAATATCTTTCTGCAGCCCTCGTTTTTCACTTTCTCTCATGGCAATCCAAAGCCCCAGCAAAGCACCGAGACCGATAATGATTCCGTACCAATGGACGGCTAACGGCCCTAGCTGAAACGCTATCGGATTGAGTGGTTCTATCGCTTCATTCATTTATTGCCAACTCCTATTCGTCTTGTTCACCGTCTTCAATGACATCCGCCAGCTTGTTGGTAAATTGCTCAGCGGCGTTTAAGCCCATCCGCTTCAATCTGAAGTTCATAGCAGCCACTTCAATAATGACCGCGAGATTTCGTCCCGGACGGACAGGGATCGTGAGTTTTGTAATTTCTGTATCAATGATTTTCATTGTTTCTTCTTCGAGTCCGAGACGGTCGTATTGCTTGCCCTGCTCCCAGAGTTCAAGATTCATCACAATTGTAATTCGTTTGTTGCTTCTGACCGCACCGGCACCAAACAGCGTCATGACGTTAATAATGCCGAGCCCTCTAATTTCAAGCAGATGTTCAATGAGCTCAGGGGCGTTTCCGACAAGGGTATCCTGATCCTCCTGCCGAATTTCAACACAATCATCAGCAACAAGGCGATGGCCTCTTTTCACAAGCTCCAACGCGGTTTCACTTTTTCCGACGCCGCTTTTCCCTGTGATCAGCACCCCGACGCCATATATATCGACAAGCACACCGTGAATGGCTGTGGTTGGCGCAAGTCTGCTTTCTAGGAAGTTGGTCAATCGGCTTGACAGTCTTGTCGTTTTTAAAGGCGATCTGAGGACAGGCACGCCGTTTTTCTCGGAAGCGTCAATGAGCTCCTGCGGGATAGGCATATCTCTAGAAAGAATAATAGCTGGTGTTACATCCGTGCATAGAGAGTCCATGCGCTGCTTTTTATCCTCTTCCGGCAGCTGTTCAAAGAAAGAAAGCTCTGTTTTCCCCAGAAGCTGTACGCGCTCCCTAGGGTAATATGTAAAATATCCGGCAATTTCAATGCCTGGTCTTGATAAATCACTCATCGTAATCGGGCGGTTAATTCCTTCTTCTCCGCTGATCAATTCCAAATGAAACTGTTCCATTACATCTTTTGTCCGAACCTTTGCCACGATATGTTCCTCCTGTTCCGGGATAACCCGAGCTTGCTCAACAATAATTTCATTTTATCACTTTCGGGCTTGAACCTAAAACAGATTTTATAAAAGACTGGCAAACGTGTCAGCTGGTCTAGATCACTAGTCTGAAAAGGGGTAAAATAAACGTATTCATATATTCCAGAAAGGCGGATCAATTATGGCAGATAGTCTTCTTCTCAGCGGCATCAGTATCGTGACAGAAAATGAAGTGATTAAAAACGGCTATGTTGGGGTCAAGGATGGAAAGATAAGCGCTGTCTCAGCAGAACGGCCAATAGAGCAATACGCAAAGGAAATTCAAGGCCCAAGGGATGCCGTATTGCTTCCGGGGATGATTGATATTCATATCCACGGCGGCTATGGCGCGGATACAATGGATGCGAGCTTTTCCGCGCTCGATACCATGTCCTCAAGGCTGCCCGAGGAAGGCACAACGAGTTTTTTAGCGACAACCATCACACAGGAACACGGCCAAATTTCTCAAGCACTGGTAAACGCGAGGGACTGGAAATCTGCGGAGGATTCCTCTTCATTAGGTGCGGAATTGATCGGAATTCATTTAGAGGGTCCCTTTGTTTCACCTAAAAGGGCCGGAGCGCAGCCAAAGGAATGGATTAGGCCCTCAGATCTTACACTTTTCAAGAAATGGCAGCAGGAGGCAAGGGGGCTGATCAAAATCGTCACGCTTGCACCGGAGGAGGATCAACATTTTGAGCTGATCCGTTATTTAAAAGATGAGTCGATTATCGCGTCAATGGGACACACGGATGCAGACTCCGCATTACTTTTGGAAGCCTTTGAAGCAGGCGCCAGCCATATGACTCATTTATACAATGCGATGAGCCCGTTTCATCATCGTGAACCCGGAGTGATCGGCACAGCCCTCGCCCATGAGGGTTATGTCACAGAGCTTATTGCCGACGGTATCCACTCCCATCCGTTAGCGGCAAAGCTTGCTTTTTTAGCAAAAGGCAGCAGCAAGCTTATATTGATCACCGATTCAATGCGGGCGAAAGGACTGAAAGACGGAGTCTACGAGTTCGGCGGACAAAGTGTGACAGTAAAGGAAAAAACAGCTCTTCTTCCGGATGGGACGCTTGCCGGTTCGATTTTAAAAATGAATGAAGGCGCACAGCATATGCGCGCGTTTACGAATTGCTCTTGGACGGATATAGCTAATATAACTTCAGCAAACGCGGCCAAACAGCTTGGCATCTTTGACCGAAAAGGCAGTATAACAGAGGGAAAAGATGCGGATCTTGTAATTGTCAGCAGTGAATGTGAGGTGCTTCTCACCATCTGCCGCGGAAACATTGCATTTATATCCAAGGAGGCTGATCATATATGAAAGTAATCGAATGTCAATCGTATGAGGCATTAAGCCAAAAAGCTGCCGGAATTGTGGCTGAAACAGTCAGGGAAAAGCCTGATGCCGTTCTCGGTTTAGCGACAGGCGGGACACCGGAAGGCACGTACCGCGAGCTGATCCGCCTGCACCAAACAGAGAATCTTTCTTTTCAAAACATCACCACGATTAACTTAGATGAATACGCCGGCCTTTCCGGTGATGACCCAAACAGCTATCACTGCTATATGAATGAGCGTTTCTTCCAGCATATCGATAGTCAACCGAGCCGGCATTTTATCCCTGATGGAAACGCAAGTGACTTGGAAGCCGAGTGCAAACGCTACGAACAATTGATTGAATCACTTGGCGGAGCGGACATTCAGCTTCTCGGCATCGGCCGAAACGGACATATCGGCTTTAATGAACCGGGAACATCATTCCAGTCCCGCACACATGTCGTGGCATTAAATGAACAAACCCGTCAGGCCAATGCCAGATTTTTCACCTCCATTGACAGGGTGCCCAAAAAAGCCGTTACAATGGGAATTCAAACAATTCTCTCAAGCAAGCGGATTCTTCTGCTTATCTCTGGCACAAGCAAAGCCGAAGCTGCAAAAAGGCTGCTGGACGGACAAGTCAGCGAGGAATTCCCTGCGTCCGCTTTGCACCTGCATCCTAACGTTTTGGTTTTGATTGATCAAGAAGCCGCGGGATTCAGGCATTGAAAGGATTTTCGCTATGAATATCGATAAACAATCTCCTATCCCCATTTATTATCAGATTATGGAGCAATTAAAAGCCCAAATAAAGAGCGGAGAGCTGCAGCCGGATATGCCGCTTCCTTCCGAGCGGGAATATGCCGAGCAATTCAGGATTAGCCGGATGACGGTGCGTCAAGCGCTTTCTAATTTGGTCAATGAAGGTTTTCTCTATCGTCAGAAAGGCCGGGGCACCTTTGTCAGCAAGCTAAAAATGGAACAAGCGCTCCAAGGGCTTACAAGCTTTACAGAAGATATGAAAAGCCGCGGCATGAGGCCGAGCAGCAGGCTCATCAATTATCAGCTTATCGATTCGACTGAGGAGCTGGCCGCCATACTAGGATGCGGGACGGGTGCCCGCATCCACAAAATCACACGGGTTCGGCTGGCGAATGATATTCCTATGGCGATTGAAGCCTCACACATCCCATTTGAGCTGGCAGGTGAATTAAATCCGTCTCATTTCAAGTCGTCAATTTACGAGCATATTGAAAGGTACAACAGCACGCCGATTTCCCGCGCCAAACAAGAGCTTGAACCGAGTGCCGCAACACAGGATGAAGCAAACTTGCTCGGCATCCAAGAGGGAGCGCCAGTCCTGTTGATTAAACGAACAACGTATTTACAGAACGGTACTGCTTTTGAGCATGTAAAATCTGTATACAGGGGCGACCGTTATACTTTTGTCCATTACATGGATCGGCTGTCATAAAAAAGTCTCCAACCCCTTTTTAAGGATTGGAGACACGGCGAAAATCAAATTGGTCTGGCGCTGGACGATAGGTTTCTTTTTTCGTCTTGAACTTCCAGATCGGTGATTTCGTTTTTCCGTTAAAGCTGTCTTCCACAATGGTGTACCAATAATAAACAGAATTCGGCTCTAGATTCTCCCAAAGGAATTCGGCGGTTTCCCCGCTTTTCACTTTCTCGCGTTTTCCGAGCTGTTCGTTTGTATAGACATTACATTCAAAATAATCGGTTTCTACTCTTTTCATTCTTGGCTTCAGATCAAGCTCCAGCGTAAACTCATCCTTGTTGCCGTAACTATCTGTATCATAAAAGTTTTTATCATCCAAATACGGAGAGTATGTGGATACATGCACCACATTGTTTGCCTGGTCAAACTGCATCAAACGCAAATATCCTTGGCCGCCCTCTGGCCCGCCCTGATAATCAGCAAGCATTTGATGGACGAGACGATCCGGTTTTCCATCTCCGTCATCATCCAGCTCATCTGTTTTTCTCATCGCGCTGTGATAATGTCCGCTTAACACCATCACGACATTCGGGTTCGGCTTGACAACTTTTTTGAAAATTTTCTCGCCGATCGGGCTTCTGTTTCCGCTAACGAGTAAATATTCATGAAAAGCTAAAACAGCTATCCTGTCAGGGTGCTTCTTCAGCACTTGTTTCATCCATGCGATGTCTTCGTCTGTGATGCCCCAACCCATGTACAGCATGATATAATCATTGCCGCTGCTTGATATGAGGTCATAATGCCCGCGGTTATTTTTGTAGGATTCTCCATAGTGCAGTCTCTTATCGAAACGGCGGCTGCCAAAGTATTTGCCAAACGCCCTGTAGGAGCCGTCCTTATGACCGACATCGTGGTTTCCGGCCAGCACGCCGTAAGGAATTCCGCTGTTGTCCAGGACTCGCATTGATTGATCAGCGTTTCTCCACTGTCTGATATCCGCGGAATCATCTACAATATCCCCTGTGTGAAACACGTATTTCATATTCAGCTTCCTTTGGTTATTTTTGATCCATATAGTCTGCTTATCAAAAATATGCGGATAGCTTTTTGCATAATACTGCGTGTCTGACATCCAGACAAAGGAATACATATCCTTCGCAGGAGGAATTTCGTCCTGAACAATGATATTCATCTTAGATTTCCGTACATAATCGGAAGCGATGACAGATGCCTTCAGCGTGAACTGTTTGTCATCTTTGGCAACGTAGCTGTCAACCGGCTGCCACTGGCTTGTCCGGTAATTCCAAGCATACATTGTCACTTTTCTCCCCGGCAGAGAGCTTCCTCTCCAAACGGCTTCAGCTAAATCATTCTCATCAATGGACGGGTCAACCGTCACTTCAAAACGGTGATAAGGAAAAAGCTCCTTCTCTTCTGTTGATACTGTTTTACCGTCAGCTCCTGACACCCGATTCATTTCTTCATTGGTAAACGGCGTCTCGCTTTCCGGCACAAAGCTTTTTGGAGGTTCAGTCAGTGATGCATGCTTGAAAATTTTCACACTATTTCTGTTTTGCGCCGTATATTGAAAGCCTTTGTAAAAGGACACATCCATCGCATCATTCGTCGGATCCTTCACCCGCACCGAAAGCTTGGCTTTGTGCGTATCGGCATCGCTATTTACAATTTCCGGCTGGTCCGGATGCTCCCGCTCTGTCTTAAACGTCCGCTCAATAACCGTTTTATTGCCAGCCAAATCTGTTGCTGAGACTTTCAGCGTGTGTTTCCCCGGAGACAGCTCAGAAGTTGACGTATGATATGGGAGCGTAATGCTATCACCATCTAAAAATGCCTCTGTTTCCTCTATTTTGCTCCATTTATCAAACATATCTGCCTGCAGCACCAGGTTTCCTTTATACGTCTGTCCGTCCGTCACATTCGGTTCGATGTGCGGCCCTGAATTATCAACCCGCACAACAAAGCTCAGGTTTTCATTCCCGTCGCTTACTGCAATATGATGGGCGCCTTCAGTCAGCTTCTCTGTATCCCACTTCAGCAGCTGCGATGTAAACAGTCCATCAGGCAGATGAAATTGAAACGGCCAGCTTTTATTCGAGCGCTGATTATCCCCAATAAAAAGCTCCTTCTCGGGAGAAATACGCTCGTCCCTGATCACCGTTCCATCCGATAATACCAATCGGGCATTTTTGACTAAAAAATCATCACGGTTTTCAGCCGTATCAAACGGAGATACCTTTGAACCCGATCGTATCGTGATACGCTGCAGCTGCTTCCCTTTTTGAAGCAGCGTCTCCGGCAGAGGGACAGAGTAGGTGCGGTATTTATTTGTCGTATCATCGAAGACTTTTAAAACCTTGCCGTCCATCGTTACAGCATTTTTAAAGTAAAGGTTCGTTTTTCGGGTGTCGAACGCAAAATATACTTCTTTTTCCATGGCGGGCTCTGTCTGTTGTTTTTTTCCGTCAATCCAGAGCTTAATGCTGTCAGTCCGCCCGTCCGTGGTCGCTTTGAGAAACTGTGTCCCTGACAGTGTATCTCTGTTTTCTATATTCATCCGCAAACCGTGCGACTTGCTTGTTTGCTTAATATCAATCATTTTGACAGGCGTCTTCGCTTCATTGATCCCGTCACCGGCTACAACGTAATACTCAAGCTGATCCTTCCCGATCAGTTCAGGCGAGTAGACAATATAATGGTACAAATGATCGTTGCGGTCTTTTTCAGCGAAAATGCGTTTGAACGGTTTGTTTTCATCTGTCCGATAATAAAAGGCGGCCGTTCTCACTAAACTGCGGTCACGTATGTCAGCCCGCAGTTCAATGCTTTCAGCCGGTCGGACAGGCTTGCGGTCTGTTAAATCCTCTATAACCGGCTTTTCTTTATCAAGCTTCACTTTACGTTTTTGCTCTGGCACCTGCGCCTGTAAAATTGAGCCTGGCGACGGATTTTTTTCTGCTATTGAAATGTTGAGCAGTTCCGCTGTTCCATCGAGAGGGTATTTATAAAGCACAGACGACAGGCGGCGCAGCGCATGTTTCCGGTAGTGCGCAACTGAAATATCCTTTCCTGTATTCGTCGATATCGCAACCGCACGAGGCCGGGTATTCGCCATGCCCTCTGTTCCATCCAGCACCAACAGATTTTCCCCTTCTCTCAAATGTGTCTGATAGTGCCGGTTAAAATCATCCGCTATCAACTCAGGATGTCCGGCAGGCTTGAGCCAAAATACACAGGTTTCTCCAGACGGAATGACGACCCGCTGATCAGGTCTCCAAATCAGGTCGGAGTCCGGCCCTTCCTTCGGATAGCGATAGCGAATGTGATAATCTTTAAAATCAATTGTTCTGTCGGTTGTATTATATACCTCAATAAATTCATAACCGTCTGTACGTCCGGTATTTTTCGTATCAACCGCAAGCTCGGTGATCAGCAGCTCCGGGATATGGGCGAGGTCAGCCTGATATCCATCCAGCTTCAGTGTCTTCGTTTCTGACTCCACCCGCTGCTTTCCATTCGAGAACACAATGTAATACTCGAGCTCGCTATTCCAGATTAACCTCTTCGGTATTTGCGCCAAAAACTGGCGGACAGCTCCGGGGGTTGGGTCCATCGGCACCATTTTATAGCCCAGTTCATTGCTTTGTTTATAAAACAAAAAGGCAGAAAACGATTGATACTCACTGTCACGCACATGCGCCTGAATGATCAGGTTGCCCTTCATTTCAGCCTTCACTTCAATTTGAGGAGGGTTTTCAAGCAAGGGTATGTAATGAGGCGTTTGGAACGGTTCCTGCTTTATGACAGGCAAGGCCTTTGCTTCATGATGGCCGCCAGACTGAACAAACAGAAAAGATAATAATAAAGAAGCAATGACTGTGTATTTTCTCATCACGACACCTCCCTTTTCACGTATTTTGCGTCTGAACAGGGAAGCTTATGAGTTAATTTTTGTGTAAAAAGAACAAAAAGACAGCGGTCTCTCTGAAGTTCCATTATTATCCAAAAAAACTGAAGTTTGTTAACCAGTTAACGATAAAATCAGAGAGGCAGATTGATCGATAACAGCATTCATAAAGAATGATTTCAAGCGATACAAGAGTTCGCATTAAAAAGAGATAAGTACGGTGCGGCTTCCATCTCATTCTCCTCTTAAAATGAGATGGTTTATTGATGCAACTAAATAAGATGAATGGCAGGCAGCACTTAAAGCTTTTCAACGTATCATTTTCAGCAATAACCTTTTTTCATTTCATAGACGATTATCATAGTTAATGTTCACTAGTAAATATTAATTATTCCATCCCTTATTCTACTATGTGTAAATTTCAACAGCCCTAAAAAATTAAAATAAATGTCCCAGCTTTCACACACTATTATCACCGGTCACTTTTCAGCTTCCTTAAGCACCAGCAATTGACAATAAAAACAAGAACAGATAAAATTAAATTGTTCACCGGTAAACGATTTTTATTGTTGCCTGGTTAACCATTAATTCATAGAAAGAAGGTAGCCTATGTCCGTTTTGACAAAACAGCTGATATACGACATATACGTTCGGCTCCTGCATCTTAATGAACAAAAAGCGAATACTTCACTTCAGCAGTTCTTTAAGGAGGCCGCAGAAGAAGATGTGATTGATGTTCCCAAAAACATGACTAGCATCCATGTCATTGACTGTATTGGCCAACATGAACCGATTAATAATACGGGAATTGTTAAAAAAATGAACTTATCAAAAGCGAACGTAACGAAAATCAGCACAAAACTGATTAAAGAAGGATTTATCAATAGCTATCAGCTGACTGATAACAAAAAAGAAGTCTATTTTAAATTAACCCGTAAAGGCAGACAGATTTTTGATTTGCATGAAAAACTGCACAAAAAAAAGGAGCTGGCATTTTACCAATTCCTTGATTCATTCTCACAAGATGAACAGAATGCTGTATTGAAATTTTTAGAACAGCTTACCTCTAGACTTGAAGCTGAGCAAACAGATGATACTTTTGAGAAACCTGTAAAGTAAAAAAGGCGGTGTGTTCTTTATGGCTCAAACGAAATCAAAAGCAATGCTGATCTTGTATATTGTTTGTTTCAGCGCATTTTTTGCTTCTTTAAGCCAAAATATTTATTCACCAATCATTCCGATTATTAAAGAATCATTCCATGTCTCTGTAACCCTCGTGAACCTGTCAGTTTCAGTTTTTATGATTGTGACAGCCATTATGCAAATTATTTTGGGCGCGATCATCGATTTTAAAGGCGCGCGTTATGTCTTGCTTACCGGAATACTGGCAACAGCGGCAGCCAGTATCGGATGTGCCGTCACCACTGATTTTACCTTGTTTCTTATTTTTAGAATCGTACAGGCAGCCGGTTCCGCAGCACTCCCTCTCATTGCAGCCACCACAATCGGCCAGCTATTTACAGGCAGTGATCGCGGAAATGCCATGGGTACGTATCAAATGCTTCTTTCGGCCGCACCGGCTATTGCTCCGGTCCTCGGGGGATTGGTCGGCGGTGCTTTTGGACACGAAGGGATCTTTTGGATGCTGACGGTGATCTCTGTTCTTTTATTAGCAACAAACAGCATTTTCTTCCCTAAGGATCATAGTGAATCAAAGCGAGATGCAAAATCAGGCAGTTTGCTTGCGCATTATAAATCCATTTTCACAAACAGAACTGGAAATGTCATTCTAACCTTAAGCTTTTTTCTCTTTTTCATTTATTTCGCGGTCATTGTCTATCTCCCCATATTGCTGACGGAACATTATCATATGGATGTGCGGATAGCGGGACTGTTATATTTGCCTCTGGCGTTAAGCACAATCGCTGGTACTTTTCTGTTTAAAAACATACAGGCAAAAGTTCCTCTCAGCACATTGATTGTCTACAGCAATGCAATGGCAGCGGGCAGCATCATTTTATTTGCTTTTACCCATTCCGTCTCGATCATTCTCTTGGCTCTCTCATTGGCGCTGTTCGGTGTGTCGATGGGGGTTATTCCTCCCCTGTATTCCACGATGATCACCAATGAGTTTGAAGAAAACAGGGGAAGTGCAATCGGAATCTTTAACTTTATCAGATATACAGGCATGGCGGCCGGTCCGATGATATCAGCTTATCTGTTAACATGGATGCCGTCTGCCATGTCATTTGGCCTTTTGGGTATCGCATTTGTCATATTAAGTTTTTGCCTTCTGCCGTATATGCATCGGCCGAAACATGACATCAAACAAGAAAAACATCCTATGTAAAAAAGCTGCCATTTGGATGGCAGCTTTTATTTCTTACGAAGCGGTTCTAAAATGCCTTTTTGAATCAGCAAATGGAACACCGACAGCACAACAGATGCCAGGATGGCTGATCCGAAGCCGTCAATTTGAAAACTGTCACCCATAATAGACGCTGTCATCATCAAGGTGATGGCGTTAATCACAAACAAAAAGAGACCCAGCGTCACAACTGTGACAGGCAGTGTAAAGATAATCAAGAGCGGTTTAATCAGCACGTTTAAAATTGATAAAATGAGGCTGGCAATAATCGCTGCCCCGATGCTGCTGATATGGATGGAATCAATGTAACCGTCAATGACGATTAATAATAATGCATTTACTAAAATGCTGACTGCCCATTTGACCATGTTACTTCATATCCCTTTCTGATGGAACAATAAAAATCCAAATGATATATATGAGCAGAACAGGAATAACGCTTGTCATAACGGCCAAAATGACGGTTATCACTCTGAGGAGTGACGCATCCCAGTTGAAATACTCCGCCAGGCCGCCGATGACGCCTGCCATTTTCCTGTTATTTTCTGAACGATATAATCTATTCATTCGATCACCTCTGTGTATACTTTAATTTGATGGCGCCAGTTAATGATTCGGAGAAAACGGCGATGTTTTGATCATGTGCTTGATTAGAAGTGAACATCATTTCTTTTTGAATGGTATCATTTTTTTCTTTCAGCATGTCAACATCTATTAATTCGTGGGACAGCGAGCCAAGATTGCTTTTCAGCTCAGCCTTCACCGCAAGATCATCCGGAATCGCCAGCTCCACATTTCCAGTCGTCGTTTTTGTGTAAATCGAGCGGCAGTCTGATTCTGTGACAGTAATCGCAATATTTCCATTAAAGCTTTGAACATCAATGGATTCGCTTTTTCCGCGCAGGTCAATCAGCCCGTTAATGGTTTCCGCTTCTATTGTGCCACAATTGTGATTGGCTAGCTTAATTTGGCCGTTTGCCGTTTCTGCTGAAGCTTTTTCAGCCGTCAAATTCGAGAACGACAGCACGCCATTTGTCGTTTTCGCCGAGAACTCTTTTACATGTAAATGTTCCCCTCTGATCGGTCCGTTAAACAGCTTCACCCGAATCTTATCATACTCCTTCTGAGGAATATACAATGTGACATTGGTTTTCATTGTTTTCTTTTCCGTACGGATAAAAAACTTATTTCCTTTAATTTCACATTCAATATGCTGAAGAAAAGCGTCTCTCGCTGCTTCCTGGGTGTCAACGCGATATACCTTTGCCTGGCATTCCGCTCTGATATCCTCGTCTTCCCACGGAACAATATTTACGCTGCCGTTTGCGATCTGAAGCTCTACACTGGAAAAATCATTATCCTTAAATTGAAAAATATGCTGTACGTCAAACGAGTGACCGAAGTTCAAATCAAGATCAACTTCTTTGACCTTTTTCACAGCAGAATCAATCCAATCGAACAGCTTCGCCCCTAAAGACGGCTTGCTGCCCTCTTTTTTGGCCGCTGTAAATGGCTCATCCTCTTCATGAACGTTAACTGACAGAGCCGTGATTTTTTCTTCTTTTTCCTTATAGTCGCTGTCGAGCTTTTCAATCAGCGTTAATGCTTCCTGTGCCGTCAGCTTCCCTTCCTCCACAAGCTTGAGGATTCTTTCCTTTTCCTGCTTCATTCGATCTCCTCCCTATGATCTACTTATGCTGCACGCAGCACCTTAATGCCCTGAATGACGTTCCAAATGATAATACCGAGTACAACTAAGAAATAGACGATGACTCCGCCAATCATCACAAAGACAGGCAAAACGCTTTCCCCATCAATGGCAATAGCCCCGCCAAGAAAAGCGATAAATAAGATCAGCCAGCCGACAAAAGGAACAATGTGGGAAATAAGAGAACGCACCGCGTGACGTTTCGTCTCTTTTTCATCAACAACAAAGTAAGCGACAATCGGCACAATGACCGGCGCAATAAATACACTGAAATAACAAAGTGATGCAATTATGGCTTGATTACGGTTCAATTTATCCAACTCCTATCGTTAACATTCGTGACTATGAATCAGGACGTTTTACTTAGATAGATATACGTATAGAACCTCCAAAGGTTTCAAAATCATCCTTTAGACATGCTTCCATTTACGGAATTGGATTTTGAAAAGTTTTAGAAGTAGAATCTTTCAGCCGTACCCATTACAATATGTAAAAAGCTTACGGCAATTAAGGAGGCTGGACAAGCAATGGAGAAAGATCCCAGTGACTATACAGTAACACAAGAATCCGTTTTAAAACTGATTCATGAACAAAAAAGGATGAATCGTGAAATGTTAGCCGAGCTTGAACAGATTCACGGACCTTTTCCCATCTCTCATGATATTCAATATATTAAAGTACTTCTGGACAGCAGCAGCACTCATATTGTTCAAGATTTAATGAATGTGAGCCGGAGGCTGCATAAGAAGACGTTTTAATAAATACTGCAAAGAACAGCGAAAACCCTCTGAAAAGAGGGTTTTAAGATGTTGCTGTTTCTTTCGCTTCCAAGAGTGATTTCATACGTTTTTTGTCTCGCTCCATAACAGGCTTCAAATAACGCCCTGTATACGATTCTTCCACTTCAGTGATTTCCTCCGGTGTTCCTGACGCGACAATGGTGCCGCCTCCGGCTCCGCCTTCAGGCCCCAGATCAACAATATAATCAGACGTCTTGATGATATCAAGATTATGCTCAATGACAAGCACTGTATCCCCATTATCAACCAAACGCTGAAGCACGACAAGAAGTCTGGCGATATCGTCGACATGCAAACCTGTTGTCGGTTCATCTAAAATGTACAGCGTGCGGCCGGTAGAGCGTTTATGCAGTTCAGATGCAAGTTTCACCCGCTGCGCTTCACCGCCTGACAAGGTAGTCGCCGGCTGGCCGAGCGTAATATAGCCAAGACCAACATCGTAAAGGGTTTGGAGCTTGCGCTTAATTTTCGGGATATTTTCAAAGAAAGAAAGAGCATCTTCGACCGTCATATCAAGCACATCAGAAATGCTTTTTCCTTTGTATGTCACTTCAAGTGTTTCCCGGTTGTAGCGTTTGCCGTGGCACACTTCACATGGCACGTATACGTCAGGAAGGAAGTGCATTTCAATTTTTATAATCCCGTCTCCGCGGCAGGCTTCGCATCGTCCGCCCTTTACATTAAAACTGAAACGGCCTTTCTTATAGCCGCGGACTTTCGCTTCATTTGTCTGTGCGAATACATCGCGAATATCATCAAAAACACCGGTGTATGTCGCAGGATTTGACCGTGGCGTTCTCCCAATCGGCGCCTGATCGATATCAATGACTTTGTCTAAATGTTCGAGGCCTTTGATTTCTTTATGGCTGCCGGGCTTCGCTTTTGCTTTATGAAGCTTTTGCGCCAGTGCCTTGTGAAGAATTTCATTGACGAGGGTGCTTTTCCCTGATCCTGATACACCCGTAACCGCTGTAAACGTTCCTAGCGGAAACTTGGCATTTGCCTTTTTCAGATTGTTTTCTGAAGCGCCTTTAATCTCAATATAGCGGCCGTCCGGTTTTCTTCTCTCGGGAGGCAGCGGGATAAACTTTTTCCCTGATAAATAGCTGCCTGTTAACGAATTTTGATCTGCCATGACCTCTTCCGGAGTACCCGCAGAAATAACTTGTCCACCGTGGATGCCGGCACCCGGGCCGATATCAATTAAATAATCGGCTGCCATCATCGTATCCTCATCATGTTCTACGACGATCAGCGTGTTCCCCAGGTCCCTCATATTTTTCAGCGCGCTGATTAAACGGTCGTTATCACGCTGGTGCAGACCAATTGACGGTTCATCTAGAATATAAAGCACACCGGATAACCGCGAACCGATTTGAGTTGCCAGCCTGATGCGCTGCGCCTCTCCCCCGGACAATGTTCCCGCTGCCCGGCTCAGTGTCAGATAATCAAGGCCGACTTTATCCAGGAAGCTTAACCGCTCCACAATTTCCCGGAAAATCAGATTGGCAATTTTCATATCCTTCTCAGATAGCGTAAGGCCTTTGAAAAAATCAAGGGCATTTCCGACAGACAGCTCGGTAATTTTTCCAATGTGATGTCCGTCGACCAGTACGGCAAGCGCCTCTTTCTTTAACCGATAACCTTTACAAGTCGGACAAGCCTTTTGGGACATATATTGCTCCATCTGCTCACGGATGAAATCCGAGCCTGTCTCCTTGTAGCGTCTTTCAATGTTGCGCAATACGCCTTCAAATTGGATCTCACCTTCGCGTAATTGGCCGAAATCATTTTCGTAACGGAAATAAATCAGGTCATCTCCGCTTCCATAAAGCACTTTATCCAGCTGATGCTTCGGAAGGTCCTTTACGGGCACATCCATATCAATGCCGTAATGGGTGCAGACCGCTTCAAGAAGCTGCGGATAATATTGTGAGCTGATCGGCGTCCAAGGGGCAATTGCATTCTCCTTCAATGACAGATCTTGATTGGGAATAACAAGATCTGCATCAACTTCGAGCTTCATGCCGAGACCGTCACACGTTGGACACGCTCCGAACGGGCTGTTGAATGAAAAAAGCCGCGGCTCAAGTTCACCGATTGAAAATCCGCAATGCGGACAGGCATGATGCTCACTGAACATCAGCTCCTCCTCACCGATCACATCAATCATGACACGCCCTTCACCTAATCGAAGCGCTGTCTCCAATGAATCCGACAGACGGGCTGCTACGCCATCTTTTACTACAATCCGGTCAATGACAACCTCGATTGAATGCTTCTTATTCTTTTCTAACTCGATCTCATCAGAAAGCTCGGCCATCTCGCCGTCAATTCTGACTCTGACATAGCCTTGTTTTCTGATCTGCTCAAGCACTTTTACATGGGCGCCTTTTCTGCCGGACACAATCGGCGCCAGCACCTGAAGCTTCGTCCGCTCCGGATATTCCAAAATCCTGTCCACCATCTGCTCAATGGTCTGTGACGTGATTTCGATCCCGTGCTCCGGGCAATGGGGCTTTCCTACTCTCGCATATAAAAGACGCAGATAATCATAAATTTCTGTTACCGTACCGACAGTAGATCTCGGGTTTCGACTCGTTGTTTTTTGATCAATGCTGATGGCAGGAGAAAGCCCTTCAATCGCATCCACATCAGGCTTATCCATTTGCCCTAGAAACTGGCGGGCATAGGCGGATAACGACTCAACATATCGTCTCTGCCCTTCTGCATATATGGTGTCAAAGGCAAGGGAGGATTTCCCTGACCCAGACAGTCCCGTGACGACGACAAGCTGATCTCTCGGGATAGTCACATCAATATTTTTCAGGTTGTGCGCCCTTGCTCCCTTCACCTCAATCCGGTCCATAGCCATTCTTTCATCATCCTTCCGCTTTTAACTCTAAAAGTAAATCGCGAAGCTCCGCGGCTCTTTCAAAATCAAGCGCCTTGGCGGCTTCCTTCATTTCATGCTCCATTTGTTCGACGACTTTCTGACGCTCTTTCTTCGTCATTTTCGACAGCTTCGGCGCAGCTTTTGTTTTATACTCCGCTTTGTCCTCAGCAGCCACTGTCGCACGAATCACGTCACGAATTTCTTTATTAATCGTTTGCGGCGTAATGCCGTGCTCTTCGTTAAACCGCTCCTGCTGCTCGCGCCGGCGTTTCGTTTCATTAATCGCAATTTCCATAGACTTCGTCATTTTATCGGCGTACATGATGACACGGCCTTCCGCGTTTCTCGCCGCACGTCCAATCGTCTGAATAAGCGAACGCTCCGAACGCAGGAAGCCTTCCTTATCCGCATCCAAAATCGCAACCAAGGATACTTCCGGAATATCAAGCCCCTCTCTCAGGAGGTTGATGCCAATGAGCACATCATGCTTGCCGAGACGCAAATCACGGATAATTTCGATCCGTTCAAGCGTCTTAATTTCTGAATGCAGATAATTAACCTTGATGCCGATTTCTTTTAAATAATCGGTTAGGTCCTCTGACATCTTCTTCGTCAAAGTCGTCACAAGCACCCGTTCATTCCGTTCAACTCTCGCGTGAATTTCACCGATTAAATCATCAATCTGGCCTTCAATCGGCCGCACGTCAATAAGCGGGTCAAGAAGCCCTGTCGGACGGATGATCTGCTCTATCATTTCGTCTGTATGTTCAATTTCATACGGCCCTGGTGTGGCTGACACATAGACGATATTGTGCATATGCTTTTCAAATTCTTCAAACCGGAGCGGGCGGTTATCGAGCGCTGACGGAAGACGGAATCCGTGATCCACCAGCACCTGCTTTCTCGCCTGGTCTCCGTTAAACATGCCGCGCACCTGAGGAATCGTCACGTGCGACTCATCCACCACAATCATAAAATCGTCAGGAAAATAATCGAGAAGCGTATACGGCGTTGAACCCGGCGGGCGAAGCGTCAAATGTCTTGAATAGTTCTCAATGCCAGAGCAGAACCCCATCTCCCGCATCATTTCAAGATCATATCTCGTCCGCTGCTCTAAGCGCTGCGCTTCCAGAAGCTTGCCGTTTTCATGCATGACCTTCAGCTGCTCCTCAAGCTCCTTCTCGATATTTTGAATCGCTTTTTCCATTTTTTCGGCCCGCGTCACGAAGTGGGATGCCGGGAAAATCGCGATATGTTCACGGTCGCCTAAAATTTCTCCGGTCAGGGCGTCCACTTCCCTAATTCGTTCAATTTCATCTCCGAAAAACTCGACTCTTACACAGTGTTCATCACGGGATGCCGGGAAAATTTCCACTACATCTCCGCGCACACGAAATGTACCGCGCTGAAAATCAATGTCGTTGCGGGCATATTGAATGTCAACAAGCTTTCTAAGCAGCTCGTTGCGCTCAATTTCCATTTCAGGACGCAATGACACAACCATTTCACGGTATTCTTCAGGCGAACCGAGACCGTAAATACAAGACACACTCGCAATGATAATCACATCTCTGCGTTCAAACAGAGACGATGTAGCGGAGTGTCTAAGTTTATCAATTTCATCATTAATGCTTGCATCTTTCTCTATAAATGTATCCGTTTGAGGCACATACGCCTCCGGCTGATAATAATCATAGTAGCTGACAAAATACTCGACAGCGTTGTTCGGAAAAAATTCCTTAAACTCGCTGTAAAGCTGTCCCGCAAGGGTTTTGTTATGGGCAATGACGAGTGTCGGCTTATTGACCTCTTTAATCAAATTGGACACCGTAAATGTTTTGCCCGTTCCTGTTGCACCCAGCAGAGTCTGATGCTTCTTGCCCTCCTGAATGCCTTTGACAAGCTTTTCAATGGCTTTCGGCTGATCTCCCTGGGGCTGGTATTTTGAGACTAACTCAAAGCGATCTTTCACAAATAAGCCTCCGTTTCTTTAACGAAATCTTCCTATAAATATAGTAACACAATGGAAAGCAAAATCACCAAAAATACGAACTAAAGTTCGATGGTTATTTATTTCCAGCTAATTTCATGTATAAAAAACCTGCTTTTAAAACGTAAAAGCAGGAATTCATCTTCTTATTCATCATGTCCGGTTTATTCTTCTTTTTTCTCAGCAGCTTTTTTGGCCATATAAAGTCCGCCGGCCACAAGAGAGACAACATCTAATCCCACAATAAGATACGTTTCTGTATAGCCTTTCAAATAAGAGGCAAACAGCAATGCAGCTGTAAGAGCGATCGCCACATAATGGTTAAAGGTCACTCTCGTAAAAAGAACGACAAGCATAAAAGGGAAAAATAATGCAAAAACGGCTTTTGTAATCACAAAAACCCTCCTCAGGGATTCTTCATCTGATTTGATTATAGTAAAAAATGAAGAATCGGACAATCGTGCAATGGTTCCCTCTTTCTACACCATACCCTTTTTCAGCTCAATTCAATCATGGTTTCTGCCGCAAAACTCTTCTCTTAAACAAGAATGATGATTTTACGTATTCGGTTCAAAAATGAACAAATCATCTTCAGGCAAAAGGGACGGTATCAAATATAAAGAGAAATTGATTTTAGTGCTGCTGAATGAGAGCTGAAGCCGTACTGATTGTCAAATCAACAGAAGGGCAGGTATTAAGTCTCATTTAATGAAGGAAGCTTGACCAACAGTGATCTGAAAGCTCAATGAAACGATTTTTAAATATAAAAAAATAGGCATACAGACCCGTTTCGATATTAGGTTTTATGATCATCTAACCAACTTAAATATTCATTTTATTTAGGGCTTTTTGCGTTTGACAGCATTTTCCTTTAAACCTACAATTGATTGATAGTGTTCACTATCATTTTGAACATTGGCTCCCAAAAAGAAAAATAGAGAGAAAAATAATGAAAAGGAAAGAGGGGTTTTAAACATGTACTCTGTGTTATTTCGCCAAGCGGAAGAATCCAGTCAGCTGGCTGGAGCAAAAGGCATGAATCTCATTAAACTGACCAAACACGGACTTCCTGTTCCGGATGGGTTTATTATTCAAACGAACGCTCTCGCCCGTTTTATGGAGGATAATCAGCTTCATGATTCAAGCGAAAATATCGAAAATGCCATTATTGCCGGAACATTTTCAGATGAAATAAAGAACGAGCTGACGAGCTCCTTTTACGAGCTGAGAGAATCATATCATTCCGTGGCCGTCCGCTCTTCATCAGCCTCAGAAGATTTAGAGGGCGCTTCATTCGCCGGCCAATACGAAACCTATTTAAATATAAAAACAGAAGAAGAATTTCTGAATAAGGTGAAAGAATGCTGGGCCTCCTTTTTCTCAGGCAGAGTCAGCCGCTATAAGAAAAAAATGAACAATCCAATCGCAGAGCCGTTAATGGGTGTTGTGGTGCAGGGCCTGATCAATTCAGACATATCGGGTGTGATTTTCAGCCAAAATCCCGTTACCCATGATGATAGAGAGTTATTAATCAGCGCCAGCTACGGCCTAGGGGAAGCTGTTGTATCTGGAAGCGTCACCCCTGACACGTATATCGTTCATAAAGGTTCATTTGAGATTCAGAAAGAAATGGGTTTAAAAGAGATCTACATGGAGTCCGCTGCAGAAGGCATTGCCGAAAAGGAAACGAGCGAAGACATGCGCAGCCGTTTTTGCCTCACAGATGAACAGGTGATTGAGCTGACTGAACTCACCAAAAAAACCGAAGCCCTTTACGGATATCCTGTCGATTTAGAATTCGGAATCGCCGATCATAAACTATACCTTCTGCAGGCGCGGCCAATTACCACCATTGAACAGGATAAAAAAGCGGCTGAGGAAGAACGGAACTTCATGATCACCGACAAGGATATGAATGATTTTTGGCTCAATATGGAGTCCAACATCGAAGGCCCGGTCAGTCCGTTATTTTCATCTTTTATTGTGCCCGCACTTGAATACGGCTTAAAGAAAAGTATGCGGCAGTTCCCAATCGGTGTCATCGTCGATGAAGTAAAAGTGTATCGTGGACATATTTATTCAAAAAATCAAGGCGGACAACAATTGCCTGCTGAGGACAGTGCCGAAGAGCTTTTTCCGGTATTGTCCGAGCGCATGTACGATATCATTCATAACACGTACCTTCCGTTTTACCGGACATTGGACCAACTCGCACAAACGGAACACACTCCGGAAAGTGCGCTGGATGCCTTTAAAAAACTGAAGTCCTTTTATCTCACGGCCTATGAGGAGCACTTCAATATCGTTTTCCCGCAAATTCTTCTGACGAACAAACTGCAAGCTATGTATCAAGACATTCAGGGTGAAGCTGAAAACTCACATTTCTATGAGATGCTGATAGGAGTCATGAACAAATCTCTGGAAACAGACCGCCGTCTATGGCAATTCTCCGTTGAAGTTCGAGAAAATCCGAATTTGACAGCCCTTTTTGAGCATGCCCAGCCAGAACATTTGCTGGAGAGATTGGAACAAACTGATGAGGGAAGACAATTCCTGCAAAAAGTCAATGAATTTTTACAGGAATACGGGTGGAGATCTGTAAAAAGCCACGACCTGATCGAACAAACATGGGCAGAGAATCCATTTTACGCATTGACTCATATTCAAAACTACGTCCGCAATGGCTATCATTTTGACAACGAATTTAAGAAAACCATTAAAAAACGTGAGAAGTTGTACAATGAATTCTTCCAAAGCATTGAGGATCCCGCTTTGCAGAAAGAATTTGAACGTTATTATCAATGGACGCTGAATTCGTCCAATATTAAGGATGATCATCATTTTTACATTGACGCTATGCTGGATGCCAAGGCGAGAGTCTTTTTGCTGAAGGTAGGAGAATTGCTGGCAGAAAGCGGTGTGATTCAAGATCGAGAAGACCTTTGGTTCTTATATGATGACGAGGTAGAAAATGCGCTTCTTCATCCCGTATCCCTTCAAGAGAAGGCTGAAAAACGGAGACAAATGCTTCACGAGTATGAGCTGGCACAGGCGCCTGCTTATCTCGGTACACCGACAGAAGCGCAGCTGAAAGCGGCTGAAGAAATTGTCGGTGCAGTCATAGAAGATGAAAAAAACACAGAGAATGATATTTTCGGAGTTGCAGCATCAAGCGGTATCGCAACAGGGCCGGTGAAAGTGATTCGGGATGCCAGTGAGTTTTCTCAATTCACGCCTGGAGACATCCTGGTTTGCAAAATGACGACACCGCTATGGACCAGCCTGTTTCAAGATGCCAAAGCCATTATTACAGACACAGGAGGAATCTTGTCTCACGCAGCGATTATCGCACGGGAATACGGCATTCCCGCTGTTCTCGGCACACGTGCAGCGACAGAAAGGCTTCGAGATGGAGACATTGTCACTGTAGACGGAAACAGCGGCAAAATCACAGTTGTCAGCCGATCCTGATGCGCCCTCCCTCTTTATTATACAAGCGGGGCAGGTGTATACTTGTCCTGCCAGTATATTCGTGAGGTGAAACGTATTGAGACCGACAAATCGCAGAATCCTTGATGCTGCCATGCAGCTGCTCGTCAAAAAAGGATATCATGCAACGACGACAAAAGAAATTGCAGAAAAAGCAAACGTAAGTGAAGCGACGATTTTCAGGAATTTTAAAAACAAACAGGGGCTTGTCGAGGCTCTGCTTTCTCAGCATTCAGCAAATAGAAATCGCATCTTTGAGCAAACAGAAGGTGATTTATACAAAGACCTGCTGCATATCGGAACCTGTCTGCTGGAGGAGCTTGAACAAAGAAAAGATTTAATTAAAATCAGCTTTCGTGAACCCGCCATGTTTCAGGATGTCATCAACCATGTGACTGAATATCCCCAATCTATGAAACAGCTTTTGGTTGATTATCTCACAAGCATGGGTGAGAAAGGGGCTATCCAGACAGGAGATGAAGCTGAACATGCCGATGTATTTATTTCGATGATTTTCGGTTACTTTGTACACCGTCTTCATTTAGGCGACAGAGTAATTAGAACGCCCCAGGAAAAAATGCTGGAGCATAGTACAGCTATATTCGTCAAAGGAATTACTGCCCGTTAGCTCCTTGGCAAAACAAAAGGAGGATCCCAATGAGCTCAAAAAAAGAATGGGCGCTGATCGTCTCACTTTTATTGGGGGCCATCCTGGTTCCCATTAACTCAACGATGATCGCAGTTGCGCTTTCATCTATATCACATACGTATAACGAATCCATCGCAAGCATCACTTGGGTGGTTACTGTTTATTTAATCGTCATGGCCGTCACACAGCCGATAGCTGGAAAACTCGGTGACATGTATGGCAACAAAACCATGTATTTATGGGGCGTCGGCCTATTTCTGATTGCCTCATTAGGCTGCGCTCTATCGCCGAGCCTGTTTTTATTAATTGTATTTCGGGCTTTGCAGGCTGTTGGCGGGGCACTGCTCACGCCAAACAGCATTGCCATTATCCGGCACGTTGTATCAGAGAAACGCCTTCCGAAAGTGTTTGGCTATTTCGGACTCGGCGCAGGGCTCGGCGCCGCTCTCGGGCCGTTTATCGGCTCTCTTTTGATTGACAGCTTCAGCTGGCATTCGATTTTTTGGGTCAACATCCCGTTTCTCGCTATTGCTTTATTTACAGCATTGACCATGTTTCCTCAATATAAAGAAAACAAATCAGAGGCGCCGCTGGATATCATCGGTTCTCTCTTGCTGGCAGGCAGCATCGTTTCGATTATCCTGCTGACGAAAAATGAGTCTTCATGGGGCTATGCATTATACAGCATATTGATACTGCTTTTTGTCCCGCTTTTTTTCAGACGGGAAAAACGCACACATCACCCAATCATTGATTTTGCGCTGTTTAAAAGCTCAACCTTTACAAATGCCAATCTATCCGTCTTGTTAAGCAACCTAATGATGTATGCCGTCTTATTGATTATGCCCTTATTCATGACAAACCAGTTTGGGCTAAATACGTCTAACAGCGGCATGGCGCTTTCCGTCTTTTCGATATTTATGTCGGCGAGCAATTGGGCAGGCGCTCAGCTCCATCAGAAATGGGGTGCGAAAAAAATCATATTTCTCTCATTTGCGATGATGGCCGGAGCCAATTTGTTATTTTTGCTCTTGAGCAGCTCCCATTCCGTTTCCTTCCTGATGATCTCACTTATTCTCGGAGGGCTTGCATCCGGAGTCGGACTGACCAGCATGCAGGTATCATCCCTTGCCACAGTGGAGCCCGCGATGTCCGGAGTGGCTTCCGGCATTTTCTCGACCTTCCGTTACTTCGGAAGCATTATTTCGTCAGCCTTAATTGGCCTGATTTCTGGGTATCACACATTATTTATTATTCTTTTCGCGGTATCCGTCATTGGTGTTTTTGTCTCGTTAGGCATCAAATCTGACGAAACGGCACGCATGGAGCAAAATTCAGCGTAAAACAAAACAGCCCGGCGCCACACAAAATGTGATGCCGGGCTGTTTTTTATGATCCAGGCAAAGCGGCTGCCTCACCTTCACGGTCATCCTTTACGAACAGAATGCCCAATTCATGATGTTCTCCCTCGTAAGACGCACGCTGATCAAAGCGAATCTCCCCGTTCAGTCCGATAATTTCAAGCTTCACATACGCACGGTTGCGCTGGAGCGCTTCATAAAAATCAGATACGTGCTTCACGGGCACACCGTTGACTTTCGTAATAATCTCTCCGATTTTTAATTCCAAGTCTTCAGCTGGTGTATTTGGTATAATACCAAGCACCATTAAGCCTTGATCACGCTTGGAGAAATAAAACGGGGCTGCATTGTCGTTTATCCTTTGCTTCACGGACAGAAAAATACGTCCTAATACAGCCGCACAGACAGCTGCACCCGCAAGCGGCGTCCACAGCAAACTCGCAGCACCGAGAGCGGAGACGATAAGCCCGAGAATACAGACTCGCTTCGCTGTAATTCTTATACTGGTTTCAGGAAGGGAGCCCTGCACCCTTTGGCCGAATCCGGCAAAGTAAGGTATCCATAGAAAATGGAATGACCCTCCGGGAACGGAAAACACAGGCCACCAGCTAAGGTGTGATTCTAATCCATTGCCAGGTACAAGAATAAACAGCGGCAAAAGCCATATACGGTTTGCAAGCTGCTGACCGATCGGCAAACCTCGGCTGCTGACGACCAATCCCGGTGATGTTTTCACATGGGCGGAACGATATGCAACCGCTCCTTCAGCGATAACCAGTAAGCCCAAAAACACCGCCAGAGCTGGCCACACGACTGCAAAGCCTTGCGGAAACCGATCCAGAAAAGGTTCAGTCTGATTCACTTGCAGTCCAAAACCTATCAGCATACTCACACTGACGATATATGCAGCAGACATCCAGTTTGCGCGAAGAGTGAGCGCTGCCGCTGCAGTCATAACGGCAATAATTGCAAGTATACCGAGAGGAATTGAAATTCCGAGTACCCCTAAAACAATAGACAAAAGGATACCAGGGATTAACCCTTTTGTATATGTAAATTTCAGTTCATCATAAATATCTGCTATTCTGGTATGAAAGGTTTTTCGTTCACGTTTGATCCTCACATATCCGAAAGCCAGACTTACAATGACAAAAAACCAGAATAGCGGGTGCAAAAAGAACAGGCCCGCACTTTTTAACAGTTCAAATCCCCATTGAACAGACACTATCTTTCACCGCCTCAAGCCAAACATGTTACTCATATTCTATCAAATATTACATGGCTTGGATATCCTCAGGAGGGTTTATCTCTCTTGCGTCATCCACAGCGTGACATTCGATAGTGAAAAATCCTTTAAATAATGGTTTACATCCACGTCCAATAACCCGCTGATCAGGTGCATCGACCTCTTTATATCTGTCAGATTAATTCCTAATCGTTTATGATTTTTCATTAAGTAATTAAAATAATGCTTGGCACATTCTTCATTAATGTCATTGACCGATTCAACATTTGTGTAATTCACTAGATACCTGCTAAACAGCATAAGAAGACTTAGTGCTTTTGTAGCTGAAAATGTTACGTCTTGTGTTCTGTCTTTTAATTGTTCCACTAATTCATAATATTTTTTTTCACGCACAATACTTGCCCTCTTCAATTGTGAACCCCCATTTTCTTTGTACAGATAAGCACGGGCCAGTATAAGCAGCAGTACTGGAGTGCTAACAAGCATTCTCGCTAACGTTCTTTAATACCTGTAGTTCAGCTGCCATAAACCTGATTACTGTTCTTTTTAGAACCTTCTTATATTGTATGAAGTAAACAAAGACTAGGCAACTTGCAAAAGTTTCATTTTAAATGCATATTTTCTCGTTAGAAAGTCTCTCTCATATATTGATATCGGGTAATCCCGGTCCTTTATAAATGTTTATTTGTGAAAAATTTTTTAATATCTTGTCAAAAACTCAATTTTTATGTGACTTTTAGATTATTTATTCATTAAGCATAAAGAAACAGGAGATGGAACACCATCTCCTTTAATTAACAAATAATGATTTAAGCGCTGTTTGAAGCTGCAAATCATTTTCTTCATCTGATTTTTTCATTTCAATTAAATGATTTATTTTCTTCGCCGTGCGATTGTCAATCACACCTGTTTTAGCGAGCTTATTTTGATCCTGAAAGGCCAAAACAGCTTTTTTCATTTCTTTGCTGAAATAACCGTCTTCCCGACTTGGATCAAAACCGAGTCCTTTCAGTAAAACCTGTGCATGTTTCACATCTTCATTGTTCATATCTGCTTTAAGAGGCTCCTTGAGCTGCAATGGACCTGCGGAGAAATAATCAGGCTGCTTAATCGCAATGGTCGGCTTAACGCCCTTTTTATGAATCCAGTTCCCATTCGGCGTCAGCCACTTGTAAAGCGTCAACTTAATATTGCTGCCGTCTCCCATCGGTACAGCTTGTTGAACAGTTCCCTTTCCGAAAGACGTGTCACCTACAACATCATAATGCCCCGCTTCTTTTAATGCGCCTGCAAGAATTTCAGATGCAGAGGCGCTCCCCTTATCTGTGATGACATTGACGGGGTATGTTTTTTTATGGGTCAATGTTGAAAAATAACGTTTTCTATCTCCATTGCGTTCAGCAATCTGAATGTAAGGCTGATCCTTTGTAATGAAATGCTTAAGAATCTCTTCAACACTTTGAAGATATCCGCCCGGGTTTCCTCGAACATCCAGCACGAGGCCTTCAATTCCTTTTTTCTCGAGCTTGCCCAACGCTTTTGCAAAATCCTCCGCAGTATGCTCAGAAAAAGTAGAAATGGCGATATACCCGACAGAATGCCCCTGCACTTTTTTCTCTGAAGCAAACACTGTTTCAAGGGGAATTTCAGCTCTCTTAATGCGGAATGACAATTGCTTCTTCGTCCCTGGCCGCTGAATCTTTATTGACACGCTGGAACCTTTCTTTCCTCTTATTTTTAAGACAGCGTCATTTAAATCCTTGCCCGCCATCGATTCTCCATCAATACTGATGATTTCATCATTCGGCTTCAGCCCGGCTTTTTCCGCAGGAGATTGTTTAAATGGCGACACAATAATGATTTTGCCTTCTTCCACTCCAACCTCAGCCCCGATGCCTTCGAAAGAGGAATCAAGAGAATCAGAAAATTGCTTTGCTGTCTGCTTGTCCATATAGACGGAATAAGGATCGTTTAATGTAGATAGCATCCCTTGAATGGCTCCTTCAAGCAACTTTTCTCTATCAACCTTTTCGACATATTCATTCGAAATCAAATCATATGCTTTTTCAATTTTATCCATAGCTGCAGCCCGATCAGAGTCAGCTTGAGCCGTTGCTGCAACAGCTGCGGCTTCGGGCTTTTCGGCTTCAAGCAGGTTCATTCCCGCATAAACGCCGGCGCCTCCGAACAGCATGCTCCCAGCCGCTATCACAGCGATTATTTTTTGATTCATCCTTTACTCCTCCTGTATGCCAGACTGTCTTTGCAAAACCTAGAGATAGTATATGTAAAGGATGGGGATTTCATGTAATCATAGAAGAAAAAGAAGGCAAAAGAAAAAGCCGTCCCGCAACCGGGATGGCTTTTTTGTGTTTATACTCGCAAAAACTTGCGGATGGAAGTCAGGCTTCCCCATACTCCAATCACTGCGCCGATTGCAATCAATACAAGCGAGACTTGGAATACAAACGGATTATATGGAAGAAGAGAGACAAATGAGCCTTGAACCTTCGGAACGACCCATCCGATAACATATTGATAAGTGCTCAATACAAGCGCGATCGGAATGACTGAACCGAATACACCCAGCAGCAATCCTTCAAGGAAAAACGGCCAGCGGATAAACCAGTTCGTCGCACCAACAAGTTTCATGATTTCAATTTCTTTTCTTCTTGCAAAAATCGTAATTTTGATGGTGTTGGAAATTAAGAACATCGCCGTAAACAATAGGCCGATAATTAACGCGATTCCGATGTTGCGGGAAACGCCGACTACTTTAAACAAACGGCTGACCTCTTCTTTTCCGTAAGTAACTTTATAAACATGATCCATTTTTTCAATCTTTTTCGCGACACTTGGCGTATCATGCGGATCGGTCGTTTTCACGACAAACGCGTCATTCAGCGGGTTTTCCTGATCCTGCATTGTCAGGGATTTTCCGCTGTCCCCAAAACTGTCTACTAACTGGTCAAGCTCTTTTTCTTTAGATGAAAAAGTGACACTTTGAATGCCGTTCAAGCCTTTTATCTCATCCTGCAGCTTGTCCTGTGCCTTCTTATCTGCAGTCAGATCAACCAATACCTTGATTTCGACTTCTTTTTCAGCATTCGTAGCCATGTTATTTAAATTCAGCATAATTACTAAAAACACGCCGACTAAAATCAGCGTAACGGTTACTGCACTAATGGATGCGAACGTCATCCATGTGTTTCTCCCGAGAGATTTAAAACTCTCACGCAAATGGCGCCCGAGAATTTTAATCATAAGAACCATACTCCCCTCTTGACTCATCACGCACAATGATACCATCTTCGATTGCAATGACACGTTTCTTAATGGTGTTTACGATTTCTTTATTATGTGTCGCCATTACGACTGTTGTTCCGCGGTTATTAATCTCCTCCAGCGTCTTCATGACTTCCCAAGACGTATCAGGATCAAGGTTTCCCGTAGGTTCATCAGCAATGACAACATCAGGGCTGTTCACAATTGATCTGGCTATAGAGACACGCTGCTGCTCCCCGCCTGAAAGCTGGTCAGGGAATTGTCTCGCTTTATGCTTCAGCTGCACCAAATCAAGCACTTCAAGCACCCGTTTTTTAATGACAGACGGCTGTTCTCCAATCACTTCAAGGGCAAAAGCCACATTCTCAAACACAGTCAGTTTTGGGAGAAGCTTGAAGTCCTGGAAGACAACACCTATTTTACGCCGCACGAAAGGAATCTCTTTTTCTTTAACCGAAGCGAGATCTTTATGATTGAGTAAAATTTGCCCTTTTGTCGGCTTTTCTTCTCTGTATATCATTTTAATAAAAGTAGATTTACCCGCTCCGCTCGGTCCGACAACATAAACAAACTCTCCGGGATGAATAGTAACTGAAATCCCGTTTAGCGCCTTTACACCGTTCGGATAGGCTTTGTATACTTCTTTCATTTCTATCATGAAATCACCTAATCTTTTATATCATTTTATGTCGCACGGTCATACTCTTCGAAAGCATTCGACAGTTTATGACCCATTCATTTGTAAAAAGATGAAAAATCTGAAAGTTTGATTTTCAACACACTTCATTATACGTCAAATTTAGACATAATACTATTACAGTTTCTTTTCATTCATCTTAATTCAGCATAAAAAAATCCTTGCCCAAGTCGCGGCAAAGATTTTCTGATATTACTTTTTCTCTGAGAGCCATTTTGCAATAGAAGCGGCTTCCTTATCATCTACAAGCCCCTTCGGCATATTGCCCCGTCCGTTTTTAATAATGCTTTCAATTTTTTCTTCGTCGTATTTGCCCCCAACCTCCTGGAGATTAGGTCCTGACACACCTTCTAAATCCTTGCCGTGGCAGCCTACACAGCTCTGCTGATATAATTCTTCCCCTTCAGAAGCAGAGGCTTCTGTTTTGCTGCTGTTGTCTGTCTTCTCTTCTTTTGCATCGTTAGAACCGCAGGCAGCCAGCAGGGCTGAAATGGCAAATACAAGCATTAGTATCGATAGTTTTGATTTCATGTTGAGAAGCACAACTCCTTTACGATCTCTTCCATATTATAACCTCGTTTAAGCGCGTTTGAAACCCTCGCCCAGCACCTCGCTTGCATCTGCTACAATCACAAAAGCAGTCTCATCAATCTGTTTGACGATTTGTTTCAATTTCGTGAATTCAGTTTGGCCAACCACGCACATTAAAATTGGTCGTTCGTCGTCAGTATATCCGCCGACTGCAGAAATTTTTGTAACGCCTCTGTCAATTTTTTTAAAAACAGCTTCCTTTACGGCCTGTTCTTGTTTTGTAATGATAAGCGCCATTTTAGAGCGGTTGAAGCCGACTTGGACGACATCAATGGTTTTACTTGATACATACACCCCAAGCATGGCATACAGTCCCTGCTCTATATTAAATACGATCATCGCCGTAACAACAATCAAACCGTCAATGATCGCGAGACACGTCCCTAATGAGAGACCCGTGTATTTATGAATGATTTGAGCGGCTAATGCCGTTCCTCCCGTCGATCCTTTGCCTAAGTACACAATGCCGATTCCAATCCCGATGCCGACGCCGCCAAAAATCGCCGCCAGAAGCTCATGATGTGTAGCCGGCTGAATATCTCTCGTCAAAAACACGACAAGCGGCAAGAAGACAGAACCCGCAAGTGTCTTGAGTCCAAATTTACCGCCAAGCAAAATGATACCGGCAATAAATAAGGGAATATTAATGATCCACTGCACATAGGCCGCTTCAAAACCATATGACTGTAAAATGGTACTAATCCCGCTGACACCGCCTGCGGCTATTTTGTTTGGAAGCAGAAATACATTAAAGGACACTGCTGTAATTGCTGCCCCTATCAGTATGTATACATAATCCCGTATAATCCGAAGACTTTTATTCCGTACATCCATCATTACAACCTTCCTCCGTTTCTTCCTATGCTCTCCGATAGCATTTTAATCCTTCCCCGATCAGATGTAAATAACACCCAAATACAGTGGTAATATGCTAAAGCAGCAGCGAAAGCAAGGATATGCAGGCAATAAAAAAACACACCTGCAGACACCAGGTGTGTTTCCCGCTTATGAAAGTTTAGAACGCAGGTATGCGTCAATAAATACGTCAATATCTCCGTCCATTACGGCTTGAACGTTACCCATTTCTGTATTGGTCCGATGGTCTTTTACCATGGAATACGGATGGAAAACGTAAGAGCGGATTTGGCTGCCCCAGCCGATCTCTTTTTGCTCACCGCGAATTTCATCCAGCTCTGCCTGCTGTTCTTCAATCCTGCGCTGATACAGCTTTGCCTTCAGCATTTTCATTGCTCTTTCACGGTTTTTAATTTGGGAACGTTCTGTTTGGCATGTCACAACCACGTTTGTCGGCAAGTGAGTAATCCGAACTGCTGAGTCTGTCGTGTTGACGTGCTGTCCGCCTGCTCCGCTTGCACGGTACGTATCAACTTTAATATCCTCCGTACGGATATCAATATCGATCTCATCGTTGAATTCAGGCATAACTTCACAAGATACAAATGAAGTGTGACGGCGGCCTGATGAGTCAAACGGAGAAATCCGCACGAGACGATGGACGCCTTTTTCCGCCTTGATATATCCATAAGCGTTGTGCCCTTTAATCAGTAATGTGACTGACTTAATACCGGCTTCATCACCAGGAAGGTAATCGAGCGTTTCCACTTTAAAGCCGCGGCGCTCAGCCCATCTGGTGTACATTCTGAGAAGCATAGAGCCCCAATCCTGTGACTCAGTACCGCCTGCACCCGGATGCAGCTCCAAAATTGCGTTGTTTTTATCATACGGCTCACTGAGAAGAAGCTGAAGCTCAAACTCATTGAACTCCTTCGTTAATGCTTTTAACTCTTTCTCAAGCTCAAGCTGGAGATCTTGATCCGGCTCTTCTTTCAGAAGGTCATGAGTCATTTGCAGTTCTTCATGGGATTCATTCAATTTTTTATAGGAATTGACATAATCCTTTAAACCATTTGCTTCATTGATGACCGTTTGGGCTTTTTGCTGATCATTCCAAAATTCCGGATCAGCCATTTGCTCATCTAGTTCAGCAATGCGGGTCTCCTTTGATTCGAGGTCAAAGAGACCCCCTAAAGTCCGCTAAACGAGAAGCCATATTTTCGAGCTCAACTCTAATTTCTGATAATTCCATTCCATTCACCTCATTAAAAGATCCGCGGGCGCTCAAGGCGCCGCGGTCAGCAAGCTTGCCCGAACGAACTATTCAGTCCGGCCGCAGCAATTTTTATATTTTTTTCCGCTTCCGCAGTGGCATGGCGCATTTCGGCCGATATCAACCACTTTACGAACCGGCGCTTTCTTTGCTTTTTTGTTTTCATCGCCTTCTTGCGGCTGATGAGCCGTGGTTTGGCCTTGTACAACCTCTTCACGCTCCAGATTATTTTCAATCTCAGCCTTCATCACAAATTTGGCAACCTCGTCTTCGATGGATTCAATCATATGCTCAAACATCGCAAAGCCTTCCATTTGATACTCACGCAGCGGATTTGTTTGCGCGTAAGCACGAAGGTGAATCCCTTGGCGTAGCTGATCCATTGCGTCAATATGATCCATCCATTTTGAATCGACGGCGCGAAGCACGATTACTTTCTCGAATTCTCGCATTTGTTCTTCGCCGAATTTCTCTTCTTTGTCATTATATTTGGTCTTGATGCGATCCATAATGAGCTCAAGCATTTCATCCGGCTCTTTGCCGAAGATGTCGCTCTTTTCAAGCGCGCCTTCGTCAAGGTAAGCCGTGTTAACAAGCTCAACAAGACCGTCAAGCTTCCATTCCTCAGGAAGCTCTTCTCTAGGCGTATAGGCCGCAATTGCCCGCTCGAGAGAAGACTTGATCATATTTTCTACGATTTCACGCAGGTTTTCAGAGTCGATGACTTCGAAACGCTGCTTATAGATAACCTCACGCTGCTGGCGGAGAACATCATCATATTGGAGAAGCTGTTTACGCGAATCGAAGTTATTTCCTTCCACGCGTTTTTGGGATGATTCAACCGCGCGGGATACCATTTTGCTTTGAATCGGAGTGGAGTCATCCATACCAAAGCGGTCAAGCATTGCCATTGTCCGCTCAGCACCAAATCTGCGCATCAATTCATCTTCCATAGAAAGATAAAATTGCGTGATCCCCGGGTCTCCCTGACGTCCTGAACGTCCTCGCAACTGATTATCAATCCGGCGTGATTCATGGCGTTCCGTTCCGACAACGGCAAGTCCGCCAAGCTCTTTTACTCCTTCGCCAAGCTTAATGTCTGTTCCGCGGCCCGCCATGTTTGTCGCAATCGTCACAGCGCCTTTTTGGCCGGCCTCTTCAATGATTTGCGCTTCTCGTTCATGGTTTTTGGCGTTTAATACCTGATGCGGGATACCTTTGTTTTTGAGCAGCTTTGAAATTAATTCAGACGTTTCGACCGCAACTGTACCGACAAGAACAGGCTGTCCTGTCATATAACGCTGGGCAACATCTTCTGCGACTGCTTTAAACTTCCCTTCCATTGAACGGTAAATTAAATCAGGACGGTCATCACGAACAACCGGCTGGTTTGTCGGAATCGTCACAACCTGCATGTTGTAGATGTTACGGAATTCCTCTTCCTCTGTTTTAGCCGTCCCCGTCATACCGGCAAGCTTTTCATACATCCGAAAGTAGTTTTGGAACGTAATCGTCGCCAAGGTCATGCTCTCATTTTGAATTTCAAGCCCTTCCTTCGCTTCGATCGCCTGGTGAAGCCCTTCGCTGTAGCGGCGGCCTTTCATTAAACGTCCCGTAAAGGAGTCAACGATGACAACCTGACCGTCTTCTACTACGTAATCAACATCCTTCTGCATGGCAACGTGCGCTTTTAAGGACTGGTTGATATGGTGGTTGAGCGCCACATTTTTCACATCAAACAGGTTGTCGATGCCGAACGCTTTTTCAGCCTTTGTCATTCCTTCTTCAGTGAGCTGTACACCTTTTGTTTTCACATCATACGTATAGTCTTTCTCTGCTTTTAACGTGCGTACAAAAGCATTGGCCTGTACGTACAGTTTTGTCGATTTTGCAGCTTGTCCTGAAATGATAAGCGGTGTTCTCGCTTCATCAATCAAAATAGAATCGACTTCATCAATTACCGCAAAATGAAGCGGACGCTGCACCATTTGCTCTTTATAAAGAACCATGTTGTCACGCAAATAGTCGAAGCCAAGCTCGTTGTTTGTAGAATAAGTGATGTCAGCCGCATAAGCTTCCCGTTTTTCATCTTTTGACATTGAGTTCAAATTCAGTCCGACAGTTAAGCCGAGAAACTCGAAAATTTTCCCCATTTGCTCTGCGTCACGGCTCGCCAAATATTCATTGACTGTCACGACGTGCACGCCTTTTCCAGATAAGGCATTTAAATAAACAGGCAGAGTAGACGTTAATGTTTTACCTTCCCCTGTTTTCATTTCCGCGATATTTCCGTCATGAAGAGCAACGCCCCCCATAAGCTGGACTTTAAACGGGAACATGCCGGTTACGCGGCGAGAAGCTTCCCGAACAACTGCGAATGCTTCAACAAGAAGATCATCAGTTGTCGCCCCTTTTTCAAGACGCTCTTTAAATTCAATTGTTTTATTTTTTAGCGCATCATCAGAGAGATTTTCATAGTCTCCCCGAATCGCATCAATATCGTTAGCTATTTTTTCGTATCTATTCAGCGTACGTTTTGTTGGATCAAACATTTTATTTAAAATTCCAAGCATTTATAACGCTCCTCTATCATCACATGCCTGTTTGACAAGCATGTATAAATAATTTACTAGTCCATGTATACCTCTCATTATCATATCATACCTTCTCTAATTTCCAAAGAATTTGCAAATAAGAAAAAACAAAAACCTTCCGCGAAAATCACGGAAGGCTGCTCTTCATTATTCAGTCGGTTCAATCAGGCCATATTTCCCGTCATTTCTGCGATACACGACGTTTGTAAGGTTTGTTTCCGCATTTGTGAAAACAAAGAAATTATGGCCAAGCATATTCATTTGTAGGATTGCTTCTTCATTATCCATCGGCTTTAAATTAAAGCGCTTCTGACGGACGATTTCTAAGCTTTCATCTTCTTCTGTTTCGTCCTGAACCGCTATATCTGTATCAGAGCCGAGGCCGTTTGCCAATGCAGATTTCGGAAGACCCTGCTCACGGAATTTGCGGTTTACTTTTGTTTTATGCTTACGGATTTGACGTTCCAGCTTGTTTGTAGCGAGATCAATTGCATTGTACATATCCTCGTTATGCACTTCAGACCGAAGCGCCAGATCTGTCATTGGAATCGTAACCTCAACCTTAGACTCCTTGTCATTGTAAAACTTCAAGTTGACGTTCACATCGGCATTTACACTTTGCTCAAAATAACGCTCCAGCTTGCCGATCTTCTTCTCGACATGATCCTTTAACGCGGATGTCACCTCAATATTTTCTCCTCTGATGTTATAGTTCATCAAAGAACGCCTCCCTTTTATTAAGGATATGTATCTATTTCTCCTTTACCCTTTACAATTCCTGCTGAAACGTAAACCTTTTGTGAAAATTCAGTGAACTCTGTCGAATTGTGCCGATTTATACTGATGCTCCTATGGTGACGGGAGGTATATGTATATGCTGATAATAAGAAAAAATGCCTTACACAAAGTCAATTGATCACAAAGGGCTCCATACATCGATGAATGGACAGCATCCATTTCCTATAATGATTCAGAAAATGTCCTTTTAAATACTCGCAAAATTCATGAGAGGGGAATGAGAAAGAAACCAATTGATCAAATTCTGCAAAAATCTCGTCAAAAGCCTTAACGCATACTTCTGCGCACCGCGTGTTCATCACGAAAAGAAGAGTTGAATGGGTGGAATCCAAATAAAAAAAGGCTTGGATCAGATCTTGGTAGATCCGATCCCCTTCTGTTTTTGATAAATTCTGTTCCGCCTCTATCAAATAGCACAGCCCTTCCTCAATTGTAAAAAGAAGATGATAATAAGCTGATAAAAGCGTATAATCTTCAATGCTCTTCAAGGCACTCACCTATTTACGCTTGTCATAATATCTGCCGTCAATTGTGATGTTGTTATAAGGATTTAAATACGTCGTATGCATCGCGCGTTTTCTTTTCACCTGCTGAAGTTCTGCTGCGATTGACTGCTTCAGTCTTTCCATTTCCTTCACAATAAGCTGATCCCATGTCAGCACAAGTTTCATTTGCTTCTTTTCTTCTTCCGAGAGCGGCAAAGAGATGTCCTCGATGAGTTTATTCCGTTTTGCCACAAAGTCCTCAATTTGCTTTAAAAGTTCATCGCTCTCTGGTGTGTTCTGTATATGTGACAGCATACTTTTCGTTTCAATTGATAATTGATCTATTTGTTTCATGCAATTCCGCCTGACCCATGCCGGTCCTTTCGTTCGATTTGAATGGCCTGCTTCCATGCATCTCGAAAATCTGTCACATACCCCTCAACTTCTTCCAGTATGCTCTTGTCACTTTTTATATTTGCCTCTACCAGTCTTCGGTAAATATAATCGTACATCGCACCCATTGAACCGGAAAGCTCTATGTTACGGTTAAGCGTGCCATTTAATTCCTGAATGATATTTTGCGCTTTAATCAGATTTTCATTTTTACGTTCTATATCATTATTCTCAATGGCCTGGCATGCAAGTTTTATAAATTTCAGACAGCCATTATACAGCATAAGCGTCAGTTCACCGGGCGTAGCGGTATTCACTGAACTTTGCTGATAAGCTGCATAAGGATTTTGGATCGCCATGTGTCATCCTCCAAATTACATTTATTGTACAAGAAGCTGTGATAAATAGGACGCTTGTTCATTCATTTTTTGAATTGCTGAATCCATTGCACTGAATTTTTTATAATAACGGTTTTCTACTGTGTTCAATCGGTCCTGCATATCGCTGATTTCAGTACTGATGGAACGCAAATTCTTCCCAATTGAATAGTCGCTTGCTCCCATTGTTGAATTGCCGGCTTTTGCTTCAATGCTTTTCACTGTGCTTTTCAGTGTGTCGCCGATACGTTTCATAATCCCTTTATCACTATAGGCACTGCTGTTCGTTCCGTTTGTAAATAAGGCGGCAACACTTTTCGGATCTTCTTCTATTTTTGCTTTCAGTTTATCTTCATTAATCTCTAAATGTCCCCTCAATTGGTAAGCGCTTGAGGTTGTGATGCCAAATTCAGTCAATTGATAGGTTTTTCCATCCGCATTTACTTGAGAATAAAAATCAGTCCGCATTTGGTTCGTGCCGGTGCTGATGCTGGAATCATTTCTCAGCAAACCGCTTTTTGCTTTCTTCTCCCAGAGTTCTACCTCTTTATCAGACATTGCTTCTTTTTGTTCACTCGTCAGCGGAGTATAGTCTCTGTACTTCTCTTCTTGCAGCTTTTCATTCAGGCTGTCTACCAATTCATTGTATTTATCTACAAACTCTTTAATTTGGTTATAAATTCCGTCAACATCAGTAGAAACAGATGTGGTAACAGGGCCTGTGGCTGCAGTTGTATTTTTGATCGAGTAGGTAACGCCATTAACCGTAAAGTTGTTTGTCAACTTCTCCATTTCAAAGCCATTAATTGTGACCTTTGCATTTGTTCCTTCTTTGTAAGCAGTGAGCTTATTATCAGCGTCTAAAGAAAAACCAAGCTGACCGGACATAAAGTCGGATGTAACAGAGTCTGCTGCCTGTATGCTGCCTCCTGCACCTGTTGCTTTAGAAGAAAACGCAATCGTTTCTACATACTCTGTACCGTTCCATATTTTATCTTTAAATGCTGATACTCCTAGATCTGAGCTGTTAAGTTTAGAAATCACACTATCAATGGTATCGGCGCTCGTCACACTGATGTTCACTGTTTTTGCCGTTGTCTCACCAGGTGCTACAACGTTAAATGCCAAATTATAATCGCCTTGTGTGTATCCCGTATAATTATTTGCCTTATACGTTGCTGCAGTTGCCAAACTCGCTACTTCAACAGTAGAAGAAGAGTTTGGCGCACTTGCGCTTCCTGTAGCAGTTAACACAGACTCATTGGAGCTGGTCACAGTTTTGCTCTGATACGTGCTCGGATATGTCAACGTATTTTTAGACATATAATCTTGTAATTCTTTTATTTTTGAGTTGACTTCACGATAGCTGTCACGCTGCCATTCAAGCGTCTGTTTTTTTTGAGTCAGCTTATCAAGCGGCGCTCTTTCTGTTTGCATCAGCTTTGATACGATATCATCTATATCCATTCCTGACGCCAGACCTGTTATTCTCGTGACCATTACAAACCACTCCTAATCTACTTTTTTTCATCTACAAATAACCCAAGAAATTCAGTCATAGCCGCATGAAAATCAAGCCACTGTTTCGGCGGAATTTCGCGGATGACTTCATTTGTAGAGTCCTCTATTACTTTTACATAGTATTCATTTAACTTCTCATGGAGCTCAAACTTCAGGTGAACTTGCGACGGTTCCAAAAGCTTGTTCATCTCCCCTACCATTTCAGCAAGATTGGTATATGAAACTTGATGAACAGGAACCTCACTCTCATGATCTTTCTGATTATGTATTTGAGTATCATAACGATCCCAAACGGGTTGTAACGTAGTGAGCCTTTCAATGTTCAATTGATCATCCCCTATGTCCCAATCTATCGTTTATATCGACTAAGTCGAGATAAGATTACACATATTTATGGAAAAAAACTCATCTGTTTTAGAATTCTTGTTTGGAAATACTTTTATAGGTTAGTGGAGAATCCGATTATTATATCACGACTTATAGACAGTAAGGGGGAAGATTTGGAGTTAGGAATATAAAAAAAGACCCAGGCAAACGCCAAGGTCTTTTTCAAAATTAACGTAACAATTGAAGTACGTTTTGAGGCTGTTGGTTCGCTTGAGCAAGCATAGCTTGAGAAGCTTGAGAAAGAATGTTGTTCTTTGTGAACTCGCTCATCTCTTTAGCCATGTCAACGTCACGGATACGAGACTCAGCAGCTGTCAGGTTTTCACCAGAAGCGCTTAAGTTGTTGATTGTGTGCTCAAGACGATTTTGTACCGCACCAAGTTTAGAACGTTGGTTAGAAACTTGTTTAATAGCACCATCAACGATGTCTAATTGTTGATCAAATGTAAGAGATGGTGTATCAGCAGTAAATTGTTTTACATCAATGTCAGCAACCGATTGGCCAGCTACAAGAGTTCCATCAGCTTGAGTTGCACCAAGCTTGTCAGATGACATCGCTTCGATGTGTACATCTAATTTTTGTGCTTTGTTTGCACCAATTTGGAAAGTGAGTTTTTTTCCATCAGTAGAATTGAAATCTCCATTAAGGAGTTTTTTACCATTGAATTCAGTACGATCAGAGATACCGTTTTTATCAGTTCCATTTCCAATTTCTTCAACTAAGTTGCTGATCTCTTCTTGAATTGCACCAAGATCCGTATCGTCTTGTGTACCAGTGTTTCCTGCTTGAACAACTAGTTCACGAACACGTTGAAGGATTGAGTGAGTTTCAGTCAATGCACCCTCAGCTGTTTGGATAAGAGAGATTCCGTCTTGAGAGTTTTTAGAAGCCATTTCAAGACCTCTGATTTGTCCTCTCATTTTTTCAGAGATCGCAAGACCTGCTGCGTCATCTCCCGCACGGTTGATACGAAGACCTGAAGAAAGCTTCTCCATGTTCTTTTGTGCTGCACCGTTGTTTGAGCCTAAACGGTTTAGTGTGTTAAGTGCTGCGATATTGTGGTTAATTCTCATTGTTTTGTTCCTCCCTGAATATGTTGTTAAGGCACGTCCTTGTGCCTTGTTTTTTTGTAACTGGCGGAGTGTTTGCGTCTCCTCCCGGCTACATCATTAATATCGGATTGTCTATGATTTTGTTAATACAAAAATAAAAAAAATCCTCACTTTTTTTGTGAGGATAATGCGGAGATCACATCGCTGGATAACGCTGCCGCACGGTTATTTTCTTCCTGAATGGTCAAGTAAATTTCTTTCCTGTGAATATCAATATGCTTTGGGGCTTCAATTCCAATTTTCACTTGGTCACCCTCAACCGCAATCACTTTTACTTCAATATCAGCACCTATTTGAATCGCTTCGTTTATTTTCCGCGATAAAACTAGCATGATTCTCCTCCAATCGGATGCTTTGTCGTATATGGGGAGTCGTGTAAAACGACTTGCTTAGCCAGCATGTTCTTGCGATTCACAATAATAGGAGCCAATAAATTAGCAGTAGTTTTTTCGAACGGGTCTGCCATAGTCAATAATGTCATGACTTCTACGTCTTCAATATTATCGATATCCAATAGTTCAGCAGTTGCTTCATCAAGGTCAAATTCATAATTCTTAAAAAAGATAAACGGACTTACAACAATGAACGCAAGATTCTCTGAAGTGACGGACTGCAGCGCCACGAATGGAGAGTCTTCTGAAAGCGGAAGAATGACGAACTGTTTTTCTTCTAAAAAGCCCGGAATCCCGTTTTCAAAAAGAATGATTTGTTCTTCTTTTACATTCATTTGGCCATGGTATTTAGTATGAATGATCATTGTTCACGATCCTTTTCTTTTTACTTTTCGAGTGATTCTTTTAGGTTTTCTACCTCTATATTTAAATCAGGGTATTGGAGCATGTCAACCTTAACGTTTCCCGGTGTATATTCAACAATCGGCTTATGCGGTTCAGCCTGAATAACAGGTTTTCGCGGTGTAATCTGAACATTAAGCTGTGACGGAGTATATTGTATTTTCACCCTTGATAGAGAAGGGGCATAATGTTCGCCTAATTGAATTTGGTGCATCTCAGAGTTCCTCTTTGCTTGTGAAGCGATGGGGTTCCCCTTATTTTCAATTCTCATAAGCTCGTCTCCTTCTTCTGCGGTACGGGCTATACCTTCCATTACATCTTCATGCCCTTGTTGGGCAGCTTCTTCGATTCTTTTGGATATATGCTTTCTGTCTAATTCTTCCCATGCTTGCGTCTGGTCAATCGTGAGTTTTCCCGGGGTCACCGATATTTCCATTTCCGCGCTTGGCTGTTCAATTTCCAAGTCGGCTTGCGGCTGCTCCATTTTTAAGCTGGCAGGCGTCGTTGTTAAACCAATTTTCCCTTGAACACTATGCATAATCAATCTGGGAATTTGCATCACTCTACCTCCTAAACTATAAAAAAAGCGAACTCCTGAGAGCCGCTTACTTTAAAAAGTCGATCAATGTAGGCTGAACAATTTGCGCATTTACAGCCAGAGTAGCCCTGTGCACGCTTTGCTGCGCAATAAATTCAGTTATTATTTCTTCCAGTTCTACATCTTCATTGTCTGACAACACTTTTGTAGCTGTTTCTTCTTGAGCTGAAAGTCTTGTATTAATCAGTTCAAGACGATTATATCTCGCTCCAATATCAGATCGTTCTGCACTCATACCGTCAGAAAATTGATCAATATCATCTAAAACGCTGTCCACATCGTCCAAAGAGCCTGAATTAAGTGCTGTCTCAAATGAATTAAGCATTTCAAACACATTTTGTCCGCTTCCAGAAGTACCGCCAAAGGCTGCCTTCGGATCTGAGTTCACCTTTAATGACATATTATCCGATATATTGACAATAACGTCAGCGGTATCAGAAATCGTATAAGTTCCGTCGCCGTTGTCTTTAACTGGGGGTGTATCTGAATTAGTGCCATTGAAGATATATCTGCCGTTCACTTGTGTATTAGCAATATTTAAAAGCTGCTCTTTTAATTGTTTTACTTCTACACCAATTGCTTGCAATTCTGCTTCACCATTTGTGTCATTCTGAGCTTGAACAGCTAACTCTCTGACCTTTGACATAATGTCAATTCCTTCAGTAATGTTTGTTTCTGTGTTTTCAAGCCAAGTAAAGGCTTGAGAAGCATTACTTTGGTATTGCTGAACTTGAGATAATTGCGTATTGTACTTTAAACTTTTCATAGCTACTACTGGATCATCGGAAGCTTTTGAGATTTTTTTTCCGGAAGAAATCTGTGATTGAAGTTTATCCAGCTTTGAGTAGCTTGAACCGATATATCTCAATGAGTTTTGCTGAATCATCCCTTGTGTTACTCTCATTTGATCTACCTACCTTCCTCCGACACCCATGCCATTGATCACTTTGTCGAGTATTTCGTCTTGTAACGTTACCATTCTTGCGGCAGCATTGTATGCGTGTTGGAATTGAATCATATTGGTCATTTCTTCATCTAAAGAAACAGCGCTCATTTGCTGACGGTTTATGTCTGCATCATTCAGCTGTGTTTCTGTATTAGATGCCAGCCGATTCGCCTCTTGAGCTTTGATCCCCAGCTCGCCAATGAGACCAGCATAATAATCTAGCACACTCGTTTCTTTTCCGTTAATGATGATGTCCCCAGTTAACACATTTGCTAAATTCGTTGCGTTTGAATTATCGTTTGCTGCTCCAGTAAGTGAGAAAGCGATATTCGCGCCTTTTGAATCTTTTATGCTGTCAGTGACTTTAATCTTACCTGCTGCGCCTTTTGCCGGCTCAGTTTCACCCCCGGTAAAATCAAAAAAGTCCCCGCCTTGTTCACCGCTCTCTGTCAGACCATTTCGGTGTACTTCATTGAAAGCTTTTGCAAATTCGAGCGCCATATGATCAAGATCTGAAAGCATCTCCGGATATATGCCCTTTTCTTTGCCGTCTGCCGTGACATATCCATAAGACTGTATAAATCCTAACAGTGATCCATTGCTGCTGAACGACTCAGCTTGAACCGCAGTGTCTCCAATTGAAATACTTGTCACTAAGCCCGTTTCATTATCATAGTTAGCTTTCAGCTCTGAAACCTCATAATTTTTTCCGTCCAGAACAGTTCCCAGCGACTGTTTATTTTTATCCAGGATTTCGATCGATACAGTTCCTTCCGAAGAAGCAAGCGCATTCCCGCCTGATTTGTTGTAGCTCACTTTGACATCAACAATTGAAGATAATTTATCAATCAGCAAATCACGTTGATCGTATAAACCATTCGGAAGCAGACCGACTGGTTCTACCTGTGCAATTTGCTTATTGAGACTGTTTAATTGAGATAGCAGTGAATTAACATCTAGTACACTAGTATCTAGTTCTGCTTTTAAATTTGATTGAACTTTTGTAAGGGACTCAGAAATATGATTAAACGTATCAGCAACAGCCTGTCCTTTTTGAGAGACAACAGAACGCGCACTGTCCTCATTTGCATTATTGGATAGTTCTTGCAGAGAATTCCAAAATGAATTTAGCACACTGTTTAATCCGCTGCCACCAGTCTCATTCATAATCCCTTCCATTTGGGACAGGGCTTTAGCCTTCGTGTCATAATATCCGGAACTGCTGTTTTGGAGACGGTATTGGTAGTCAAGAAAAATATCTCTTATTCTCTCAACTGACTTCCCTTGAACGCCTGTTCCCATTTGTCCCGCAGTTTTTTCTGCATTTTTTGATACAGCAGGGAAATAATCGGTTGCCTCTAATGACACCCGCTGTCTTGTGTAACCATCGGTGTTTGCATTTGCCACGTTATTTGCAGTAGTGCTTAACGCTGCCTGCTGAGCGCTTAACGCCCTCCTTGCAGTTTCAAGCCCCATAAAGGTAGATGTCATATTCTGAATTCCTTTCCGCTAAGCTTTTGAATCGAACAGTTTCAGCCGGCTGCTCTTCGGAAGCTCAGCTTTAATCTGTTTGCTGTAATTAAAGTTATTATCCTTAGGAACCAGCATATCGTACGAAATAGAGATGAATTGCAGCGCATCTCTTGTCAGCTGTCTATTCAGCTTATTCACTTCTTTTAGACGCCCGAGAACTTTAGTAAGAGATTCGAACAAAAGTTCAAGCTCTTCCTTTTCACTGCCTGACGTTTTGGCGATACAAGCAGAAATAGTGTTATTTTCGCTGTATCCAAGAAAAGCGGAAGCCGCTTTAATCCGGTCATCTTCTGTCTGTTCGATTGCTTGAATGTATTTTTGTTCTTTTGTCAAAATGTTAGAAAGCTCTTTTGTTTTGCCGGCTTTGAGCGCTTCCGTTTTTTCCTCAGACAGCGTGAGCAGATGCTCATGCAGAACGCAAAGTCGCTTCAATTGTTCAATAATTGGCTTTGCTGACATGGCTTTCTCCTTTTTTACTGCTTTTTATAAAAATTAATCATGTTTTTTGCTATATGATTTGCGTCTATTTTGTATGACCCGTTTTCAATTTGCGCTTTTAGCTGCGCGATTTTTTCCTGGCGTGAACCAGTGACTGCGTCGGATGCATTTTGCAGCTCTTTAGCCTGCGATGAAATTTCAATTTTATCTTTAGGCTGTGCAGCATTTTTTTGCACTGCTTGCTTTTCGTAATTTTTTTGGTATGGATTAACGGATTGTGTTCCAAATTGATTGATTTTCATAGGATTCCTCTCGCTTTCCGTTGCAGTCTTTAAACAATCTTAACCCTTTTATCGACTGCGTTTTCAGTTAGTTTAGGGAATCAGCTGTTTTTGGTATTATAGGCATAGTATGTGTCTTTTTTACTATTTTCTCGCTCTGTTTTCAATGCGGATTCTTGGTTCAGATGATCTATTTGATCCTTTATATCGGACTGGCAAGCCTTGCAGAACTTGCCTTCCCTAATCGATGTCCCGCACCTTTCACAAGGGTATGCCAAATTCGGCAGATGAGTGATTTGGATTCGCTTTTGCCTGATGAATTTTAAAATCAGCTCTTCCTCCACACCTGTTTCCTCAGTTATGCGGCTCAGTGTTGATTGCCTGTTTTCCTGTTTTCTTAAAAATTTATACACAGTCTCAAATGATTTTTCTTCTTCCTTAATACACGCCTGACACACGGTTTGCAGCTTTGTTTTTAAAAATAAAGCATTGCATTTCGGACAATTCGCCAGTTCACCCATCATTTTTACTCCTTATTCATTAATATGCCTGCAGTAATTTCTAGACATTATATCGGCACAAAAATTGAATCATTTAGCTTCTCACTAAGGTAAAAGATGACACAGAACCAGCTTTGCCTTTCTCCAATAAACAGCGGGCAGCATAGTGCAAAGTGGCGCCCGTAGTATAAAGATCGTCGATTAAAACGATATCCATACCCTCAACCGAGCTGTTTTTTGTTACAAAAACATGCTCTGAAAGCAGGCGTTCCGTTTTCTTTTTCTTAGACTGCTTTTCATTATTCAGGCGGATGAGAGGATTGAGGATGGGCCGGTTTAAGCATTCAGCAAGCATTTGTGACTGGTTAAAGCCGCGTTCTGCTTTCCGTTCTTCACTTAACGGAATGGGAACGAGCACAAGGCGTTTATCTGGATAGACAGCAGAGAATTCAGAGGAAAAGTCATTTTTAAAAGCGCTTATTATCTCTGCATCTCCCCTAAATTTCATACGGGCAAGTGTTTCTTTCATCATGTCATTATATAAGTAAACAGAACGGTTCTGGCTGAGCCTTAAGCCGTCATCTATTCTTGATTTCCATGACTCACAATCCGCGCACACTTCATGAACGGTTTGAGGTCTTCCGCAAAGCGGACAGATGGCCCCTTTGATGATCTGTAATTTATTTCTGCAGGACTGGCAGACCCTATCGTCAGGTTTTAATAAAAATAGTGAGCACCATGAAACAGCTTGAGAAAATTGTGAATCGCACAATAGACAGATCAGTTTTTTATAGCCTCCTCCTGTCTCATTTCGCATTGATCACTCGGATTCTCCGATACCACAGCAGCTGATTCAGCCAAAATCACAAGCATCGCCGTGTTTTTTTGTTTATCTACCAGCTCAGCTTTCGTATATGCAATCTTTTTTACATCAGTGACGTAAGCTGGTCTTACTTGGTTTAAAGAAAGTGCCAGTACATCATTTTTGCATACTTGGCAAGTGCAGGTCATATGAAGCTGGTCCATATATCGGTCAAAAAGTTCTTGCATCATAATCTCTTTTGAATTGACAAGCATTTTTACAGCTCCTCATTAGTTATATGAGTATACTGTATCATGTTTTTAAATATTAACTAGTCTATCAACTTATTTTCCAAAGCCAATTCATTCATTATTTTGATATGTTTTCTTGCCTCTATCATACTCTTTGTTTTTCCGAAGTGAAAATAAATGACATCACCGTCTGCATGTTCTTTATGCCGGCCTGTCCTTCCCGCGATTTGCACAAGCGCGCTTTCCGTAAAGATGGGCGATTCTGCCCCTAAGATGCCTGTTTGGACCATAGGAACTGTGACACCTCTTTCTAATATTGTTGTTGTGATTAACAGATCAAACTGACCGTCTCGAAATTGCTGCACTTTTTCTTTTCTGAGCTTGTCTTCCGCATGTACAGACGCTGTTCGATAACTCATATTTTTAAAACAAGAAGCAGCCTTTTCCAGAATAGAAATGGAAGGAACAAATAAAAAAACAGGCCTTCCTTCTTTTACATGCTGCTCTATCCACCTTTTTACCGAATTTGGGATTTTATTTCGGATTAATTTCTTTTTCCAGTTTCCGCACCATTGAAAGCGCGGTTCAGGCAACGGCTTCCGGTGGTATCTGGCCGGTATGCGAACGGACTTCAACTCACCTTTATACGTTTTTCTTTTTAATTCTTTAGGAGGTGTGGCACTTAGATAAACAAGAGTGCTGTTTTTCTTTCTCGCTTTTTGGACAGCGAATTGAAGGGTTTGATCAGCGGAATATGGAAAAGCATCCACTTCATCAACGATCATGACGTCGAATGCGTCTTTATAACGCAAAAGCTGATGGGTTGTGGAAATCATAAGCGGAGATAAACGCCCTTTGTCCTCACTTCCTCCGTATAAAGCTGAAATATCAGCACCTCGAAATGCAGCCTTCAGCCTCGGAGCAAGCTCTAATACAACATCGGTGCGCGGGGTCGCAATACAAACACGCTGTTTTAGATTTAATGCCAATTCTATACCCGGGAATAATAATTCAGTTTTACCTGCGCCGCAAACAGCCCAAATAAGGAGCTCTTCTTGCTTCGAAATTGCTTCAATTAAGACGTCAGCGGCCTTTTGCTGTCCGCTTGAAAGCTTTCCATCCCAAGTCAGTTTTATAGGCTTCCAGTTTGCCTCCGCCTCCTTACTCCAAGAATATAAAGAAATATCCTCACTCACCCTGCCCATCATGACACAAGAGCGGCAGTAAACTTTATCTTTTCCAAATGAATGATACGATGAAAAATACTGTTGATCATTTTGACCGCATCTATTGCATCTATATCCCCGTTTATTTTTTGATAATGACTCCTCGGCAGATATATAACCATGCTCGGTATGCCAATCAATGATCTCGTCAGAAAATGAGATTTCTGTTCTAAGCAGATGACGGCTCTGGAGCTGCTGCTGCAGTTCTTTAGAGAATAGACTGTTCGATTCTGATGTCTTAGTCTGCATAGTACGGCCTCCTTGCAAGACACTATGCCCGAATGAAAATATGCTGTCTAACAGCTAAAAAAAGAATTTAAAAAAATCCCCGCTACTAAAACGGAGATTTCATCATTTATTTAAAACACCAGCAGATTCCTATTGCACCTTCACCAAGATGAGTGCCTATAACAGCACCAAAGTAGCTGTTGTAAAATTCAACATGCGGATATTTTGCAGAGAGCTCTTCAATAATTTTCGATGCTTCTTCTTCTCGATTAGCGTGAATAACGGCAGCTTGCATCGGCATACCCTTACTCGCGTCTTCATTTAAAAGCTCGTAAATCCGTGAAATTGCTTTTTTGCGTGTACGGATCTTCTCAAAAGGCACAATTACATTATTGTCAAAATGCAGAATAGGCTTTACCTTTAGAAGACTCCCAATAAAGGCTTGAGCACTGCTTAATCGTCCGCCTCGCTGAAGATGAGTTAAATCATCCACCATAAAATATGCACGAACGGTTTTTTTCATTTCTTCCAGTTCTTTTATAATATCTTCCGGAGATGAAGCTCCATTTCTGATCAAGTCGGCTGCTTTCAGAGCATAAAAACCTTGAGCCAGACAGCTGATCTCTGAGTCAAACGGGTACACTTCAATATTATCGACCATTGTATTCGCTGTAGCTGCACTGCTGAACGTTCCGCTAATTCCGCTAGAAAGATGAATACTGATCACCGCATCATATGACTTGCCGAGCTCTTCATATAAAGCAACCAGCTCGCCGATCGCAGGCTGAGAAGTGGACGGAAGCTCTGTATGTTTTTTCACTTCTTGATAAAAGCTTTCCCAGTCCATTTCTGTTTCTTCATGATACGTTTCATCTCCAAAAACAACCTGGAGAGGAATCATGTGTATATGATTTTGTTCACGCATTTCTTTTGGAATATATGCCGTGCTGTCTGTTACTACTGCAATATTCATAGCTTCGTTACCTGCCTTATCACTTTATGACTCTATTGTAAGGGAAACAGAAGCCTAAAAAAAGACCTGCCTCAAAAAGGCAAGTCCAGTTTCATGCTATCTCATTTCTACCCAACCATTTTTAATGGCGACCACCACGGCCTGCGTCCGGTCGTTTACATTCATTTTTTGTAAGATATTGCTGACATGGTTTTTAACAGTTTTTTCACTGATAAACAATGATTCACCGATTCCGCGGTTGCTTTTTCCGTCTGCAAGCATTTGCAGCACTTCACATTCCCGCCTTGTTAAAATATGTAATGGTCTGCGAATCTCTGGATAGACCTCATGCTGAGGATGAGCAGAAACTCCGCTTGTTGCAAGACGGCGGAATTCGTTTACGAGGTTGTGAGTAACCTTCGGGTGAAGGTAAGAACCGCCCTCGGCAACTACTTTAACCGCTTCAATCAGTGTATCAGCATCCATCTCTTTCAGCAGATAACCCCTTGCACCTGTTTTCAGGGCATGTGTTACATAATTCTCGTCATCGTGAATCGATAGAATAATTACTTTAGATTCAGGATACAGCTCTACAAGCTGCTTTGTAGCTTCCACGCCATTTACGTTCGGCATATTGATATCCATGATCACGACATCAGGATGATAGTGCTCAACGATACGAGCCGCTTCATCTCCGTCGTCTCCTTCCGCTACCACTTCAAAGGTAGGTTCGAAATCCAATATCCGCTTCACACCTTCACGAAATAACTGATGGTCGTCGATAATAACAATGTTTACTTTAGTCACAAGCCACGCCTCCTTGTATTATTGTTCTATATACTCTGGTATTCGGTCAATATGCCTTTTGGCTCTATTTTACAAATCATAGTCAAAGAGATAACGGAACCTTAATCATGATAAATGTCCCAAGACCTATTTTTGAATCTATCGTTATGGTTCCTTCCAATAAATCTACTCTTTCTTTCATCCCAAGCAAGCCGAATGATTTGTTTTTCTTCTCTTTCGCTTCCTTCAGGTCAAATCCTTTGCCGTTATCTTTTATCATTAAAATCACAAAATCCTTTGTAATCTCAACTTTGACTGTAATTTCTTCAGATCCAGAATGCTTTAACGCATTGGACACAGCTTCCTGTGCGAGTCTGAAGAGCGCAACTTCAAACTGAGGCGCGAGTCGTTTTTCCTCCGTATCGCCGATGCACTGAAAGTGTATTTTCACCTTACCGTTATATTCTTCGGTTGTATATAGATATTTCCGCAAAGTTGGAATCAGGCCTAGGTCATCAAGGGCCATCGGTCTTAAATCATATATAATCCGTCTCACTTCGTAAAGGGCATTCCTCACATTTTGGCGGAGATTTTTGATTTCCTGGAATCCGTCCTCAGCGCCTCGGTCTCGGAATATCCGTTCAATTAATTCCGATCTCATCATAACATTTGCCAACATTTGTGCAGGACCGTCATGAATTTCTCTCGAGACTCTTTTTCTCTCTTCTTCCTGCGCTTCAATAATTCTCAGGCCAAAATCCTGTTTTGCCTGCGCATCGGCAAGAAGCAGCCCAACCTCGCGAAGATCCTGATTCAGATAGTTCAGCACAACCGTAATCTGGCTCACTAGTGATTCTGAGCGTTCAATGATTTCCTGAAGGCCTAACAGCCTGCGTTCCAAATCATCCCGGCGTTCGCGCAATTGCTTTTCACGCTGCTGGATCATCGTCAGTTCTACTTGCAGCTTATGGGCTTTTTCATAAGCATTGCGGATTTCTTCTTCACTGAATCTATGAAAATTGCGGCTGACCTCGGATAAACGGTTTCGTGCATGGCGGGTTTGCACTTCAAGTTTATCACCAAGCTCGATGACTTCATAAACCTGCTGTTTAATTTGTTTCAGTTCTTCGACCAGCTGTTCATACTGCTGGCGCGACTGCTCCCCGATTTGAAAAACCTCATCCTTGCTCCCGTCAACGGTTTTCAGCATCTTCATCAAAATAGAATCCAGAACTTTGGAATCCATCTTTATTTTATTCATAATTTCCCTCCGTCACGGTGTTGTCATATATTTTTATTATAAATGTAATTGATCTGCAAATTGTGTCGAATTATAATGAAAGAATGCGTATATTCTAGAAAAAAACAATTTTATGTACCTTCTTACTCTTTATGATAACAAAATACGCACAAAAATTCTAAAGACTGTACGAATTTGTATAGGCAGTCTTTTATGCTTAGCGGGGGGTCAGCTAGCATGCTGCACAGCTATTTCACTGTGAAAGAAGCAGGAGAACACGAGATTGTTATAGAAAAATCGCGTTTTATCTGTCATTTAAGCCGTGTTTCTTCCGAACAAGAAGCACAGGAATTTATACAGAAAATAAAGAAACAGCACTGGAATGCAACTCATAATTGCTCAGCTTACGTTATTGGCGAAAACGATCATATCCAAAAAGCCAATGATGACGGAGAGCCGAGTGGCACAGCAGGAGTCCCTATGCTCGAGGTGTTAAAAAAACGCAGACTTAAGGATACTTGTGCAGTCGTCACGCGTTACTTCGGCGGCATAAAGCTGGGAGCAGGCGGTTTAATCCGCGCTTATGGGAAGTCAGTGTCTGAAGGATTAAACCATATAGGTGTCGTAGAACGGAAGCTTATGAGGGTTATGCATACTTCCGCAGATTATACTTGGCTTGGCAAGATTGAAAATGAATTAAGGGAATCGCCTTTTCTATTAAAAGAAATCCATTATGCAGAAAACGTAGAATTCGAAGCATATGTAGAAGAAAAAGAAACACAATCGTTTTCTGAGTGGATGACAGAGTTAACAAATGGAAAAAGTGATATTACAGAGGGAGAGTTGACGTACCTTGAAAAAGCCGTCAATCACATAAAGGAGACTGAATAATGACTGAACGCGTTAGAGTGCGTGTGCGCAAAAAGAAAAAGAGCAAACGCAGAAAAATTTTAAAAAGGATTATGTTGTTGTTCGTCCTTGCATTATTGGTAGTTGTAGGGCTCGGAGGATATAAACTATATAAAACCATTAACGCTGCGGATGATTCATACGATGCACTTTCCCGCGGAGATAAATCAAATCTACGTAATGAAGTTGTAGATATGAAGAAAAAACCATTTTCTATTTTATTTATGGGAATTGAAGATTACGCGACAAAAGGGCAAAAAGGGAGATCGGACTCTCTTATTGTAGTTACCCTTGACCCGAAAAATAAAACCATGAAAATGCTTAGCATTCCGCGCGATACACGAGTGCAATTAGCTAATGACACAACCGGCACCAAAACAAAGATCAATTCCGCTTACAGCAAAGGCGGAAAAGATGAGACTGTTGAAACTGTTGAACAATTCTTGCAAATCCCAATCGATAAATATGTAACAGTCGATTTTGACGGATTTAAAGATGTTATTAATGAGGTTGGCGGTATTGATGTAGATGTACCTTTCGACTTTGATGAGAAAAGTGATGTGGACGAAAGCAAACGGATTTATTTCAAAAAAGGCGAGATGCATTTAAATGGTGAAGAAGCCTTGGCGTATGCCCGCATGAGAAAACAGGATAAACGCGGCGACTTCGGCCGTAACGACAGACAGAAACAAATTTTAAACGCGTTAATCGATCGGATGTCCAGCGCAAGCAATATTGCAAAAATTGATAAAATCGCAGAGACAGCCAGTGAAAACGTTGAAACCAATATTCGCATTACTGAAGGTCTAGCCCTACAGCAGATTTACAGCGGCTTTACCAGCAAGAAAATCGACACACTGTCAGTTACTGGTTCCGACTTGTATTTAGGGCCTAATAAAACATATTATTTTGAACCGGATGCTGCGAATCTGGAAAACGTAAGAAAAACCCTTCAAGAGCATTTAGATTATGATCCTGATACGAGCAGTTCAAGCATTGGCAGCTCCAGTACCGATAGCTCAACATCAGACAGCTCTGACAGTTCTAGCACGGCAACAGACGGCAATACGAGCGGAAGCGGCTACACAAATGACAGCAGCACAAGCTCAAATGGCACAACAAATTCAACTACTGATTCATCATATTAAATTTAAAAAAGCCCGTCCTTTAACGGACCGGGCTTTTTTGCGCAGAAAAAACTCCGGCTCATAGAACCGGAGTTTTTAATTTCTTTTCACAAGACGTTTATAGAATTTTGTAAATGGCTTAAAACGTTCATTCACGAGTCCCGTAACTTCTGCTATTATTTGCATAAATATAATTAAGATAAAGATAATAAACAGGGAAAGCCAAATTGTAGCGCTTTTCAGCACAATTGCACTGATGCTGAAAATAAATCCAATTAGGTAAATGACAATGACCGACATCCGATGTGAAAGGCCAAAGGCCATCAGCCTGTGGTGGATATGTGATTTATCGGGCGCCGAAATCGGCTGTTTGTTTAGTATCCGTCTTATGATTGCAAATGTTGTGTCAAAAATCGGCACGCCTAATATAATAATTGGAATGACAATACTGAACAATGTTACGCTTTTATACAGCCCTAACAATGAGAGAATAGAAATCACATACCCTAGAAACAATGATCCCGTATCCCCCATAAAGATTTTTGCCGGATGAAAATTGTAGAACAAAAATCCGAGTGTACTTGCGATAACCACCAATGAAAGTGACAGAATGAGTACTTTTCCGCCGGATAGCGCCATAACTGCGATCGTGGACAGGCCAATAACAGAAAGACCTGCTGCAAGGCCGTCTAATCCGTCAATCAGGTTCATCGCGTTTGTGATGCCGACAATCCATAATACAGTCAGCGGATATGCCATCCAGCCTAATTCAAACCGTTCAGCTAAAAAAGGTACTGAGAAAAAGTCCATTTTTAAACCCGTGCTAACAATCATAATAGCCACGGCTAATTGAATAATAAATTTAACTTTTGCGCTTAATTGATATTTATCGTCTAAGATTCCCAACACAATAATGATAAATGCCCCAACTGTGATAGCCGTCATTCTTGTTTCTGTGTATATACCGGATACAAGCACGCCTGTAACCACCCCGATAAATATGGCCAGCCCGCCCATTCGGGGCATGATTTTATCATGTACTTTTCGATTGCCGGGCTGATCAACTGCACCTATTTTAATCGCAATCCTTTTTACGATTGGGGTTATGATTAAAACCGTTAGCAGCGAGACAATAAACGCAACAACAATGCGAATCATGCGTTCGTCAAGCATAAAGAAGTCTCCTTTGGAATTATATGAAGTCTTTATTTTAGAGAACCGTTCCTTCCATTATACCTTCTCCTTAGTTATTATAACAAGCTTCATCAAAAAGAAACACGTATAATCAAAAAACGCGCATCCCAATTAAAGGACTACGCATGTTTTTGAATCCCTGTATATTTCATGATTTGTTTAAATAAAACATTCCAATCTTGGGTGCGGGCAATGTTTCGCCGCATCTCTTTGTATGCCTCATCTCCGCTTTTTACAAGCACTTTCTCGCACGCAGCTATAAAATCATTATGGTCATTGCCTTCCATATATTCGTAAATATACGGCTTTTGCATTTTAGAAGTTGACGGAAGGTTAGAGCCGACGACCGGCTTTCCCGCTGCCAAAAATTCAAATAACTTAAGAGGGAAAACCGCCTGGTTATAGGATGACTTTTTATACGGCATAATCCCGATATCAATCAATTCCATAAAATGCGGAACTTCTTTCGGGTCTGCCGGCCCCGTCCATATCACATTGGAAAGCTTCAGAAGCTCTAGAAACGCTGTATCACCATTGGTGGCGTCCGGGCCGACCCATAAAAAGGTCCAGTCAGGTTTTCTCAGAGCCGCTTCTTCAATCAATTTAAAATCCAGCTTTGGTTTAATACCGCCGATAAACCCCAGTACGGCCCCTTCTCTTCCCTGCAAGATGCTTCGGTCAGGTGCCGCTTTATGTTCTGAAAACAGGTCATATTCAACACCGTTTTCAACGGTATGAACCTTTTCTTGTCCCGCTGTCAGTTTTTTATCAACTTCATTGCGCAGAAATTCCGATGAACAAGTAATGGAATCAGCACGCTCAATAATTCGCAGCTCCGCGGTTTTGATGACTTTCCGCCTGAACTCGGACAGCATATTTGAACGTCCGCTGATCGGCGCCGCCCACAAGTCACTGCAATCATAAATCACCTGATCCCAGGGATATAGTGAAGACAGCAGCGGAAATCCGGGAAACGTGTACCATAAGCAGCAGCGTTCACCTCTGGCTGAAGCGGATTTCAGCTCTTCTAATAAAGGTGAGAGCTTATGCTTATAAAACACATCGGTATATCGTCCGAAGCGAAACATTTTCTTTTGCAGCAAGTCCTTTACGGCGTATTGACGGATGCCGGATTGCACTTGCTGAAATTCGATCCTTTGGGTGCGCGGAGCCGGACAGACCCAGATGACTTCCTTTGTTTCTTCCTGAGCAGCTAAAAATTCAGCCAATCGGTGCCGTCTGTACCTCAATTGATCTTTTCCCCATTCAGCAGTAGCCACGATGACGTGAATCATTGCTTTTGTTTCCACCTTCATCACCTTTTCTCTCTGTTTGCGATTACAGCCTTTTTTTCACCGCGTTTTTTGCATATTGAACAAAACACCATGTCGCTTTCATTAAATGGAGCCGTTCGATCTCCCTGTAAACAAACCATGTTTTTTTGGCAGCCTTCCATTTGTTGCTTGAAATCGAATTATTGACAAGCCGGTATTCAGCTAAACACTCATTCATTCCATAAGCTGTAAAACCCTTTTTTAAAAGAGCCAGCCATGTTGCCAAGTCTTGCCTCGTTCTAATATTCGGCATTTGAATCTGTCCCGTCTGTTCCCTGTCAATCATCACCGTTAGACAGCCGATAATGGTATTTTTAAGAGCGTCATCATATGTTAGGCTTTCGGGTGCATGAATGAATTTATCCATCGGCACCCCGTCCTGTGACATTAAGCTGTAGCCTGTGAAGGTAAACGCACAGGACCGCTCCATCATAAAATCAAGCTGCTTTTTCAGTTTTTCTTTTTTCCATTTGTCATCACTGTCCAAAAATGCCACGTAGCGCCCTTGGGCATGTTCCAGCGCTTTATTTCTTGCTATCGCGGCTCCGCTGTTTTCTTCCAGATATATCACATGAATTCTTTCATCTATCTTCTCATACTGCATTAAAATGTCGCGTGTGCCGTCCGTTGAGCAATCATCCACGATAATCATTTCCCAATGAGGGTGGCTCTGATCTAACACTGATTGAATCGTGTCTTCAATATAGTCACGCGCATTATAAGAAGGTGTAATGACAGATACGAGAGGTTTCCAGTTGGTCATGATCACATCTCCATCGTATGATTTTAAAAGGACTCTCTGAAAAATTCAGGAATGACAACGAACATAAAGGCAATGGTTATGCCGATCAGAACACCCAGAACCGCTTTCTTTTTCGGGGACATTCCTCCGCCTGATGCCTCACTTACGGTTTCAGAATCAACGGCACTTGCCGCTTTCAGATTAAGCTGTGTGTTTTTCAGCTCATATAAAAATCTTTCTTTATCCACTTTGGAATCCTCGCTTACCGTTTCACCTTCCAGCGCGTCAATGCTGCGGCGAATGACGGCTTCTCTTTCTTCAAACAGCTTTTGGTCGTTTTTGAGAAAGGTGGAGGAAATAGCGTTCAAAACTGATTCGGTTCTTTCCTGATCCTGATCGGCATAGCTCAAAGACAGTAATGACTTAGACTCTGATTTCACGGTGAGCTTCTCTTTGATCTCCGCAAGATCTTCATCTTTTTCGTCAGGAAGCGCCTCCTTCAAAAAAGCATCACTCCTCAGCAGGAGCGGAATCTCTTCTGTACTGTTATAAATCGGATGATCATAGCTCCCCACAGCTAAAGTAACCTCAGCTGTGTAACTCTTTTTATCCGCAATTTGAGACGGCAGTATATACCCCGCCGCACCTAAAATAAGCGGCACTAATATAATCCAGATAATATTTTTCTTTATGCGCCGGGCTAATCTTATCACTATATCCTTCATATAAGTCTCCCTGCTTTTTTGTAGTCTATTTACCGGTATATGGGCTCAAGCTGCTGTCTGGATCGTCTTAAGACGTTTACAGCGGCGATGACGAGCGCCAGAAATACCCAATGGAAAAATAAATTTGAGACAGAGCTTGGGCTGATGCTGGATACCAGGAAACTGACCATAGCCGTGATGAGCCCTTCTGTGATCAGTTTTGACTGATTTTCCATTTTTCTTTCATAAAACTTGTAAAGCACCCACATGAGGTATAAATAAATGGCCAGATAGCCGAGCATGATAAGCAAGCCGAAGTTTGCCAGAATCTCTACCAGCCAATTGTGCACCTCTGTCACATTGTCAGTATCATATAAAGCATGATGCTCTAGATAATAAGACACATTTCCTGCGCCCACTCCGAATCCGTATGAGTCAAGGAAGAAGTGCCATGCGTTTTTTAATAGATTGGCCCTGGCCACGTTGGACGGAAGTGTTTCTTGGAATGAATGAGACGTCTGAGGAGCCAGAAACAGCTTCCAAAACACTGCGAATATCCGGCTGGCAAAAAGAACTGCAAAGACCGCAATTCCAGCTGCCGACAGCCAAAGGGCGATTTTTTTCAGAACAGGCGGCAAGACAATAAAAATGTAGATGGCTATTCCCGCAAAAACGCCCAGCAGACTGGCCCTAGAACCCGTCGCAAAGATTAAATACAATGCACCGAACGAGATCAAAAGGCCAATTCCCTTTAAGTATCCGTTCGTTATGTTTTTCACCATGGAAATGTAAAAAAAGAAACTGATAGACAAAAATGTCGCAAAATCATTTTGATTAAAAAAGACTGAGGTCGGATAATGCTGCTTATATTCCGGTCCACTGTACAAAGTCGAACTCGGGAGATGATGATGCGTGATATGATTGTAAAAACCGATGATCATCAGAAATACCGTCATCACCAGCCAGATGGAATAAATAATCATCAGGCGTTCCATTTTTTGCACATACATCACAATGAGATAAATAAAAAATATCCCCATCGCCAGCAGTGCTAAATATTTCAGACCGTCTGTAACTGATTTGGCCCATAGCAAGGAAACAAGGCCATATAAAAACCAAAAGGCGAAAAAGAGCAAAATTCCTTTTACTTGCAGCCCATTCCACCTTTCAATATGTGTTCGGCTCCGCAGTACCCCAACAAGATGGAGGCAGCCTGCTGTAATGAGTAAAAGCCGATACAGAAACAAACTAAAGAATCCAAGATGAATCGCGAAAAAAGCATTATTTAAAAAAGTGCAGGCAATCAAAATATAGATGACGGCCATAAAAAGCTGTTCTTGTGTTGTAAATGATGCTGCAAGCGTCAGTGCAAACAGGCCGATTGCCAATACAGCGAGAACGGCAGCCATCTGCATAAGACCTGTATCTGTGCGGATGGCTCCCAGCAATAGGACGATCCCCAATATGACAGCGGCCAGTAACGCAAGCGTATGAACCGCTGAACGTTTGATACTCACATGCTTAACCCCTTTCCTGATGTTTCAGGAGCCGGCGGCCGAGCCTAAGCAGCCGGCACTTCAAACAAGTAACCCTTTTTCTTTTTATAAATTGACGCTTCCCAAATCCTTAGCCAATTCTTCCATTGGCAAAGCCGGAAAGTAGCGGTCGGAAGGTTCTGTTCCCCGAACCGCAGGACGGCCGATAGAGTGATAAATGTATCCCGCAGCCTGCATTTCTTCGAGTGAAAATATATTTCTGCCATCGATGATGATTGGCTGTTTTAAAAGCATTTTTGCTTTTACAAGCTCCATTTCTTTTACTTCCGGCCAATCGGTCAAAATAAGGCACGCGTCGGTTCCCTCCATCGCAGCATACACATCTGTGCAATACTCGGTCTGATCGCCAAGGACTGCTGATGCCTCCGGAATGGCAATCGGATCATATGCTTTCACCTGTGCGCCCAGCTGCTGCAGCATTGGAATGATATCGAGAGCTGGAGCGGACCTCACATCGTTTGTATTCGGTTTGAAGGCCAATCCGAGCACGGAAATGGTTCTCCCTTTTATGCTTCCCATCACAGTTAAGAGCTTATCTACAATGTGAACACGCTGCTTTTCATTCGTTTCAATGACAGCTTCTATAAGCTTGAATGGATATCCGGCCGTTTTGGCAATTTGAAGCAGTGCGGTTGTATCCTTAGGAAAGCAGGAGCCGCCAAACCCAATACCCGCTTTCAAGAACTTTCTGCCGATCCGGCTGTCGAGCCCGACGCCGTCAGCAACTTTTGAAACGTCCGCGCCGACTCGCTCGCAAATGTTCGCGATATCGTTAATAAACGAAATCTTTGTTGCCAAAAATGCATTTGCAGCATATTTAATCATCTCTGCACTTTCTAAATTCGTTTTAATAACAGGGGCATGAAAAGGCTGATGCAGTTCCTCTATGATGGAAGCGGCTTTATGACTGGTTGACCCGATGACGGCACGCTCCATATTCATCGTGTCATGAATCGCTGAACCCTCCCGAAGAAATTCAGGGTTGGATACAACATCAAAGGAGCATCTTCCCTTCGAAGCTTTTTGTACGATAGATTGAACCAGTTTTCCGGTACCGACTGGGACTGTGCTTTTATTGACAATGATTTTGTAGCCGTTGAGATGTTCACCGATCGTTTTCGCAGCCGCTTTGACGTATGTTAAATCAGCTTCGCCTGTTTTAGACATCGGGGTTCCGACTGCAATATAAATAATGTCTGAAGTCCGAATGGCAGACGGAATATCGTTAGTAAAAGACAGACGCTGTTCTAACACATTTTTTTCAACTAAATCTGCAAGCCCTGGTTCATAGATTGGGATTACTCCGTTTTTCAGACTTCTGATTTTTGATTCGTTGATATCACAGCAAATCACTTTATTTCCGATTTCCGCAAAGCAGGTGCCAGATACGAGTCCTACATATCCTGTTCCAATGACAGCAATTTTTTTCACAGCCCTCATCCCTCTCCTGTAAATTCATGTTCCTATTTATATTGGTCGCAGTTACGTACGATTAAACAGGTGTTTTCAAAACCATCTGATACTGATCGTGCAGCGCCCTGGCATTTTTTCCGGCGTCATATTGAGTGTGAATGATTTGATATAATTCATCCGCCACTTCCGGCTTCCATATTTGATCCTGTGCGTATAAAGAGATCGTGTTTGCTAAGGCTTGAGCTGATTTCGGTTCAATCAGCAAATGGCGGTGTTTGCCGAATAATGATGCCACTCCTCCGACATCTGTACAGATGACAGGAACCCGCAGTGCCAGTGCCTCGATTACAACTGTCGGCATTCCTTCGCTATAAGAAGGGAGCACGAACATATCTGAGGCGAGCAAATAATCTCTCACCCTGTGATTCGGCACTTGGCCTGTCACAATATGCCCCTTTTGCCTCAGTAAAGATTTTGCAGGGCCGTCTCCGACATAAACGGCTCGTGGCGCTTCCTCCATCATCTCAATGGCTTCTGATAATTCAAAAATGCCTTTTTCCTTAACGAGCCTACCCACATAGACAGCAAGGCGCTGGTCAAGCGGGAGTCCAAGGTTTTTTCTGATGTCTTCTTTTGTCTGCTCATTTTCCTGAAAACGGCTGAGCTGTATACCTATCGGTAAAACCGTACTGTCAAAGCCGGAAAGTTTTTTGGTTTCTTCCTGAAGCTTTTCGCTGACTGCAAGAACTGCGGATGCGGAACCAACCGCAGTTTTGAAGGCTTTAAACGCACCTTTGCTGTAGTGCGGATAGACATTCACATCACTGCCATGCAAAGTCAAAATATACGGTATCCCGATTGTCTTTGCCACGACTGCCGCAGCCCCGCCCGACGGCATAGCAAAGTGCGCGTGGATCAGATCAGGATTCAAGTCATGCTGTTTAATGGTTTTTACCACAGCTGCCCCAATGCGCCGGTGTGGCTGGGCCCATTTCAGCTGGCCGGGAACAGCGGGATAGAAAGGCCTGTAAACCGGTATTCCTTTCCGTATCTCATATTCTGGTCTGGCATCCTTTTTACGATATGCCTTTTTCAGCATACGGACAGGCGCAGGGTGAAAAGGTCTTGGGCATATCACGGTGATATCCAGCCCGAGCTTCAGCAGCTCTTGCACCTGTGTTTCATGAAACACACCCTCGCCGGGTTTCAGACTGCTTGGATATACGCTTGTGATCCACAAAATCTTCATGACAAACGTCCTTTTCTTAGTAGTTTGCTTTTCATCTGAGGGTACGCTTTTCCTAAAAGAAAGAGATAGCAGAGCGCCCCAGCCGCCACTGAAATTGCCAGCCTCATCTCCGCCTGCATGCTGAAGCGTTCTGTTCCTAAACTCGCGCCGAACGCGATAACGGCCATACCCGCTGTGATCAGAAAAGGCTTCATAACAGCTTTAAAATAAGCTGAAAGATTGAGATTAATGACATATGCCAGCAGCCAGCGACCGATTAGAAAATTGAAAACGCTGATGACGGCATATACCCAAGCGACAGTCAGAAGATTACCCGTCTGAACAGCTGCAAACAGCGACAAACCATACAGCAGCATAACGCCGGAGTCCCAATAAAAAGCCAAATCTGCTCTTCCTTTGGCAAGGAGCACAGAACCATTCGGATTCATCAGCACCCTGAGTATCCCGACGATGGCAAGAACATTCAGAACAGGGACAGCCGCAAGCCATTTTTCTCCGAAAACAGCTGCGATAAAGGCGTCTGACACGGAAACGAGCCCGATTAACAGCGGGAACGATACAAGCGCAAGCATTTTTGTCATATTCAGAAAGCCTTCTCTGATCACGCTGTTTTCGTATTTGTTTTTGGCGAAAATAGGAAACGCGACCCGCGTCACAATCGGATTAATCTTCAAAACCGGAATGGTGACAATCTGATAGGCAAGATTATAAATGCCCAGCGCTTCAGCACCGATAAACCTGCCGATTAAGATCATATCGATGTTTGCTCCCAGCCTGTTCACAAGACGGGATGAAAGCTGAAAGGCTCCAAAGGAGAAGAACTCCTTCATTCCCCATAGATCAAAAACAAAGGATGGGCGCCATTTTTTTTGGTATACAGCCCAGAATAAAATCCCTTTGCTGGACTGCAGCAGCACCTGAGAGATCACGTATGCCAAAATCGCATCCATCATAAAAACCGCTATCGCTAAATATCCAAAGGACAATGCATTTGAAAAAATCTCTATTTTGCTTAACGTATTAAATTGCAGCTCCTTCTGCAGCATATACTGGTACTGCTGTCCAATCGGAGCAACCAAAAACATAATCCCCAAAATCCTGATGAGAAACACAAGCTCTTCTCTTTGATAAAATCCCGCAATGACGGGACTGCTCACATATAAAAGCACAAACAGCAAAATGCCGGTCATAATGTTCAGCCAATACAATGTTGACAGCTGGCGCTCCGTAGCGTCATCTCTTTGAATTAACGCAGCGCCAAACCCCATATCAAGCACGATCTGGGCAAATATTGTAACCGTTGTGATCATGCCGACGAGTCCAAATTCCGTTAAGGTCATCATATTTCCAAGCAAGGCAAACTGAACGATTTGAATGATTGTAATACAGATTGTTGAAACACTTGTCCACTTTGCGCCGCTCATGATTTGTTTTGTAATACTTGGCATCATATTCCCTACTTCTTTTTAAGCTCAGTTTGATGGCGAATGCAGACGTTTATCTTGCACCATCACCTGTCAAGACTACTTTACATGTTTTTAACATAATCTTTAATTCCAACATGAAAGTCAGATTGCGAATGTAATATAAATCAAATATAAGCTTTTCCTTCGGCGTCATGTCATAACCGCCGTTCACCTGCGCCCAGCCGCTCAATCCCGGTTTGACAGCCAGACGCTGTGTAAACCCCGGAATCTCATTCTGGAACTTTTCCGTAAACACTGGACGTTCCGGGCGAGGGCCAATCATACTCATATCGCCTTTCAGCACATTAAACAGCTGAGGGAGTTCGTCAATTCGCGTTCTTCTGATAAATGCTCCAATTCGTGTCACCCGCGGATCCTGCTTCTGCGCCCAAACCGCCCCAGACTTCTCGGCATCTATTTTCATGGAACGAAGCTTATAAAGCTTAAAAGGTTTCCCGCCTTTTCCTACACGCTCCTGCGTATAGATGGCAGGCCCCGGTGTCTCCAAACAAATCAATATTGAAAATACCGCAATTATTGGCAGCGCAACCACCAATCCAATCAGCGCAAACCAAATATCCATCACGCGCTTTACTGCCAAATAACGAGCCGTTTTTTCAGATAATGCAAATGATGCTTGCTGCACTGATAATTCGCGACTCACATTCATGCTTTTTTCTGCACCCACTGACACACACCTCACGATTTGTTTGGGATGTTATGATGACCTATGCCAGTCAGTTTAGCAGACGGATGTTAATTGGTTGTAAATGGATTGTTAAGAAGTGTGAATTAGGTGTTTTTTCTGATAAATTATATTAATGTTCTTTATCATTTTATGTACATGCCTCTGTTTTAATCATTTTACCAATAAAAAAAGAGACAAACCTGTTATTTAGATTTGTCTCTTCATTCTTATCTATAATATGAAACTGTACCATCATGAATAGCTTGGGCGGCTTTATCTTTATAAACTGCTTGTTTCAGTTTACTTGCGTCGCCTGCATTGGTGATGAAAGCAGTCTCAACTAAAACACTTGGCATTTTAGAATATTTGATAACATAGAATCCGGCTTGCTTGACTCCACGGTCTCTTGTCCCCAGATTAGCTGCAAGTTTCGGCTGAATTTGATCTGCTAATCGTTTGCTTTTTGTTGCTTGATATGTTGTATCGTAATAGGTCTCACTACCATTTGGAGATGAGCTATCATTGGCATTCGCATGAATACTGATGAACAAATCGGCTTGGACAGAGGCTGCCTTACTTACTCTTTCCTGTAAAGAATAAAACGTATCATTAGATCTCGACATTACTGGAAGAGCACCAGAAGCATTTAGCTTCGTATTGACTCTTTTCGCTATATCAAGGTTTACCTCTTTCTCAAGCAGTCCATTTCCTACTGCTCCCGAGTCTTGATCTCCATGGCCTGGATCAATAAAAATTGTTTCACCTACAACAGGATTCTTTAGCTGATTAGCTACTTTAGTGCTTATAGCTGGAGTATTTCCGATAATCGTAAAGTTTGACATGTTTTTGCTGCCGATAATTTTTCGTGCGCCGCCCGATAAATTTTCGCCATTAGTCAAAATAAGAGATTGTTTGTTCTTTGCTGCCAGAGTAGCTCCTGCGATTGAATCAGGATAACTAAAACCATTACTTACATATACTGTGCTCGTTGACAAGTTTAGTTTTTGTACAATATTAGCAGCAAGTTCGTACCTGTTTGAACCGCTAATTCTTGTAGGAGAAGGCAACTTGTTATATACCGTATTGTTAATACTTCCGGTACCTCCTGCAACCACAGTACTTGTAATCCTCTTATCTTTAATTGCTGCTGTTGTCGCACTATTTATAGAGGTTTTGTTTGTAAACAGAATAGGATAGCCATTTTTTGCTGCATAAGGGATGATCCCTGGAGCATCAGCATATAAAAAACCATTTAAAATTACGGCTTTTGAAGTTGCGTTCATTGCTCTTGCGACCCGTGCAGCTGTATCATAGCGATTGCTTCCTGCAATTCGTTTAATACTAATGCCTAAGCTTTTGATCTGATTGGCAGTATTAGAAGAAACAGCTGGTGTACCACCTACAATAATCACATTTTTTGTTCGCATTTCTTTTAGCCTTGTTTTCGTCTCAGAAGAGAGCTTATCAGCATTTGTGTAAAGCAACGGTGCATTCTTCTGATAAGCAAGAGGTGCCGCTGAAATGGCATCTGCGTATGAACTTCCGCCAACAATAACCGCTGTACTCGCTGTTGAGTACATCTGCTTTGATATTTGAACTGCAGTCCCGTACCTATTACTTCCTCCGACTCTTTTAACCGAATTATCGGCCAATGCTGTTGGTACAAAAAGAATGAGTCCCAGAAAACACATTGTTAGGACTTTTATATAAGAACGCAATTACTTTTCCTCCTTAAATGGCCTTTAGCACCTTAAAATAATTAATAATTTGTCAGAGTTGTCCCAGGATAGTAAAATTTCAAAATTGAACTATATGAATCTCCTGCTTCTGCTCTTGCCTTAGCTCCATATTGACTCATTCCGATGCCGTGCCCGTAACCTTTGCCGCTAATTGTGTACTTTGAAGTGTCTTTTTTTACAGTCACATAAGTACTTTTAAAAACAGTTGCACCAATCATCGTTCTTAGTTGAGTTGTCGGAACAGTAATGGTTGTAATTTTACTTAAGTTGTAGGAGCCAGTATTGCTTTTAACAAAATACTTAACTTTCATAGATGCTGTTTTTGCACGTTGTCCCTGTGTTGTACCACTAAAGCTCAAATCTTCTATACTCGCAATTTTTACAGAAGCTGCTCCTGTTTCTTTATTTTTCAAGATCCAATTTTTAACCCCAGATAACCTCGCAGCATCAGTTTCAGTTGCTGAAGACCACCAAGAAGACGGCTTATTTAAGTCAAGCGAATTCGTGTCAAGCTGTTGTTTTGAGAGAGTAAGCGTCCAGCCTATTTGAGGATCCTTTGAATCTTTCTTCGCAATTAAGTAAGGTACACTTGATGACCAGACTTCGTTGCTCGCTTCTGTATAACCGCCATTGCTTGAAGAATAAGTTGCTGTTATAAGAGATCCGTTATATTTCAGAACTTTTCCTTTTGTCTGCTCAACCGCTTTATTTGTGTTTGAATTCCAACTATATCCTCCATAAACTTGAAAAGCTGTTGTATCAGGTACAGTAGTTCCCGTTTTTGTTATGGAGTAGGTTCTCGCAGCCACAGTCTGTGCTTTTAGAGCTTCAAGTGACCAGCTGGCAGGCATTTCATTTGGTATAACCCCTTTTAAATAATCCTCAAATGGAATATTTTCATTAACCGGTCTGATATATTTAGTAGATTCAATAGAGAAATTAACTGTTCCAAGATACTGATTTCCGTTAAGACTCATTCTGTTAGAGGTCGAGTACTTTTCAGGTTTAATCCTCAGAGAGTTACCATATGTTTTTATATTTTCGAGATTTAATTTCCCATTGTTGATTTTCAGAGTATAGTTGCTTCCGCCGGCTAAATAAAATTCATCGGCAAGTGAATTCTCGACTTCTGCAGAAATTGAACTGGTGCTTCCAATAAAGTCGTATGCATATGTGGCTTTTTCTTTTGTTATGCTTTTAGCTGCTGCAGGAACACTATCTTGTTTAACAAACAAAATTTGGCTGTTTTTCTTCGCAGCAAGCGAAGCACCTACTAATACGTCTGCGTACTTTGTTCCGTTCGTCATTACGACTTTATCAGCCTTCAACTTTAATTGTTTAATTATATTTGCAGTGAGTTCATATCTGGTTGATCCAGGTATCCTCTGTACAGTTGAAGTTTTTTTTATTTCATTTTCTACACTGTCACTGACACTAAATGAACTGCCGATTATAATCACTTGTTTTGGCAAATCATAATCTGGAAGTTTATCCTTCTCAGTAAGTAAAATAGGATATCCCTGTGCCGCGGCATAAGGAGCTATGGCTAATGCATCTTGAAATACCTTCCCGGTTACAACGATAGCTTTATCATAGCTGCCCATCTGTTTAGCGATATTCTCAGATAATACATATCTATTTTTTCCACTTATCCTTTTAACTGAGCCATATGATTTCAGCTTGTTTTCTACATCTTTTGAAATGCTGCGTGCTCCCCCAATGACTAAAATATTGTCCGGGTTAAACTTAGCGATTTGTTTTTCAGTAGTTTTCGTTAATGTATCAGGTTGAGTAAATAAGATTGGTGCATCTAGTTTTTTTGCTAATGGGATAACAGGCAATGCATCAATAAATATATCCCGATTTACCAAAATAACTGTATTAGGATTTTTCCATTGACTGCTGGATGCAAGAGTAGCAGTTTCGTATCGTGAAGCGCCTGCAAAACGATCTGTTACAGCAACATTATCTCCAGTTACTTTATAAAATCCTGTTGGGGTTAGACTGATACTTGATTTATTACCGATATAGTTTGACAATTTGACTGAAATGTTTGAGTCTGCTGCAAAAGTAATTGAAGGGATAAATAGTAAAATTGCAGCAAGTGAACATACGATCAAGCGTTTGCAAGAATTCAAGATTTCAGGTTCCTCCTCATATCCTAGTTGGTACGTTCAATATCTTTTAATAGAAGTTGACCCTCGCCATTTTCTTTATATTTCACCGTAACTTTATCGCCATTATTGAATTTTTCAAGCTCACTTGTTGATTCTTCAGTAATGTCAAGAACAACTGGCTCGTTATCTACAGTTACTTCAATTGTGTGGGTATCTGCTAGACCTACATATACGCCTTCTTTCGTTTTGATGTTACTGTCTGTTGACACATTTTCACCTTGGCTCTTTTGATTATCAGCCCCGCAACCTGCAAGGAGCAGTATAAAGAACATTAAACCAATCAATTTTTTCATTTTTCTCACCTCATTATGTTTTATCGTCAATCATTTAATATTTTAAAGAAAAATTAAGAAACAGTGAAACTTTTTTTTATAAAAATCGACTATTAGAGGATTTTATTTCTTCTATTAAAAAGAGTTGTATTTACTGGAAATTTCAATCATAATCAAATTAACTGAACAGATGGGGTGCAAAGAATGAGAAGTAAACGCAGAAAAAAGAAAAAAACCTTATTGCTGACGATATTAACTATTATTGGAATCCTTTTGTTAGGGACAGGCGGTTATGCATACTACTTATGGCATAAAGCCGCTTCAACCGTTGCAAGTATTCATGAAAGTATTGATAAATCCAAAAAGAGGGATACAGAGGTCAATATCAATAAAAAGGACCCGTTTTCCGTTTTAATCATGGGTGTGGATGAACGTGACGGCGATAAAGGCCGTGCCGACACGCTCATTTATATGACTGTTAACCCCAAAACGAATACAACCGACATGGTCAGCATACCGCGTGACACATATACAAAAATTATCGGAAAAGGCACGATGGATAAAATCAACCATTCATACGCATATGGCGGTACACAAATGACAGTTGACACTGTTGAAAACTTCCTCGATGTTCCGGTCGATTATTTTGTAAAAGTCAACATGGAAAGCTTTAGAGACGTTGTTGATACACTCGGCGGCATCACAGTTAACAGCACATTTGCGTTCAGCTATGACGGTTACTCATTCGGCAAAGGAGAAATCACACTGAACGGAAAAGAAGCATTGGCGTATACACGAATGAGAAAAGAAGATCCAAGAGGAGATTTCGGACGTCAGGACCGTCAGCGCCAAGTGATCGAAGGCATTATTAACAAAGGGGCAAATATCTCTTCCGTTACAAAGTTTGGAGATATGTTTAAGGTCGTTGAAGATAATGTGAAAACCAATTTGACGTTTGATAATATGTGGGATATCCAGTCCGATTACAAAGGCGCTCGAAAACATATCAAGCAGCACGAACTGAAAGGTGAAGGCACAAGAATCAATGACGTCTATTACTATAAAGCAGATGAGAGCCAGCTAGCTGACATCTCAAATGAACTGAAAGAAAGCTTAGAAAGCTAAAATAAAAAGAAGCTTCGCACCTATGTGCAAAGCTTCTTTTTTATTTACCCGTAAAAGAGTCCGGATGTGCATTCCGATATCCGTAATGAAACAGCAATTCCTCTACAATCCGGCGGGAGGCCTGTCCATCACCATACGGATTTGAAGCATAGGACATTTTCTGATACTCATCGGCGTCAGTTAAGAGCCCTTTTGCAAGCTGATAAATGTTCTCCTCATTTGTCCCCGCAAGTTTAAGCGTCCCTGCTTCCACTCCTTCAGGGCGCTCCGTCGTATCACGAAGCACAAGCACCGGTTTCCCGAGCGATGGTGCTTCCTCCTGCACTCCGCCGGAATCAGTTAAAATGAAATGAGATTTTGCCGCAAAGTTATGGAAATCAATCACTTCTAAAGGCTCAATCAGATGCACTCTGTCAGAGTCGCCAAAATGCTTTTGAGCCGCTTCCCGGACAACAGGGTTAAGGTGCACAGGGTAAACAACCTGTACATCATTATATTCCTCTACAATTCTGCGGATGGCCTTAAACATGTTTTCCATCGGCTCACCTAAGTTTTCACGGCGATGAGCGGTCAGCAAAATCATCTTATCCTCCCCCACCTGGTCAAGGACAGGGTGTGAATAACCTTCCCTAACTGTTGTGCGGAGCGCGTCAATCGCTGTATTGCCCGTTACAAAAATAGAATCGGCCTTTTTGTTTTCTTTTAACAAGTTGTCTCTTGCCTGTCCTGTCGGCGCAAAATGCAAATCGGCAATGGCACCAGTCATCTGACGGTTGAGCTCTTCCGGAAACGGAGAATATTTATTACCTGTGCGAAGACCGGCCTCAACATGCCCGACAGCAATTTGATGATAAAACGCGGCGAGGCTTCCGGCAAATGTCGTCGTCGTATCACCGTGGACAAGCACAATATCAGGCTTGGTGTCTTTAAACAGCTCATCCAATTTCACAAGCGCATTGGACGTAATTTCTGCCAGCGTCTGCCGCTCCTTCATAATGTTCAAATCGAAATCAGGCTTAATCCGAAACGCTTCAAGCACCTGATCCAGCATTTGTCTGTGCTGGGCAGTCACCGTTACATAGGACTCTATTTCAGGATATTTTTTTAATTCAAGCACAAGCGGCGCCATCTTTATCGCTTCCGGCCTGGTTCCGAAGACGGTCATGACTTTTAGTTTTTTCATAATTGTCACCTGGTTTCTGCAAAAATAAAATCATATCCTTATTCTACATGAATTTGTGTTATTTTAAATCATTTCCTATTGGTTAAGTGAACTTTATCGCTTTAGAAACTTAAGGATAAAACTTGTTTAAAAATGGTTTATCCTATATCATAAAAAATGTGTCAAAACACAATGAACAGGGTAATTAGAAAATAGTTTTAGCCATAAATATTTTCGTTAATAAGGAAGGTGCCTTTAAATGAAAAAAGTACGTAAAGCGATAATTCCAGCAGCAGGACTAGGAACGCGTTTTCTCCCGGCTACGAAAGCAATGCCGAAAGAAATGCTTCCTATCGTAGATAAACCAACCATTCAATACATAATTGAAGAAGCTGTTGAGTCCGGTATTGAGGACATTATTATTGTAACAGGCAAAAGCAAGCGTGCGATTGAGGATCATTTTGATTACTCTCCTGAGCTTGAAAGAAACCTTGAAGAAAAAGGAAAGATTGAACTTCTCGAAAAAGTGAAAAAATCTTCTAATCTAGCTGACATCCACTACATCCGCCAAAAAGAGCCTAAAGGACTTGGACATGCTGTATGGTGCGCTCGTAACTTTATCGGCGATGAACCTTTTGCGGTTCTGCTTGGAGACGATATCGTTCAGGCGGAAAAACCAGGATTGCGCCAGTTAATGGATGAATATGAAAGAACACTTTCTTCTATTATAGGTGTTCAGCAAGTGCCTGAAGAAGAAACTCACCGCTACGGTATTATCGATCCGCTGACAAGTGAAGGCCGCCGTTATCAGGTGAAAAACTTTGTTGAGAAGCCGTCTAAAGGCACAGCACCTTCTAACCTTGCTATCTTAGGCCGTTACGTATTTACGCCTGAGATCTTTATGTACTTAGAAGAGCAGCAGGTTGGCGCAGGCGGAGAAATTCAGCTGACAGACGCCATTCAAAAGCTGAATGAAATTCAAAGAGTGTTTGCTTACGATTTTGAAGGCAAGCGCTATGATGTCGGCGAAAAGCTCGGCTTTATCACAACCACTCTTGAGTTTGCGATGCAGGATAAAGAACTCCGCGGACAGCTCATTCCATTCATGGAAAACTTATTAAACAAAGAAGAAATCTAAACATAAAAAAGGCTATTGGACATTCATCCAATAGCCTTTTATTATTTCAACATCAAGGTCAGCGTATGCTCTTCATTATCAACTGCAAAAACCTGATTAGCAATATTCCAAAAATCAGAAGTAGATGTAAAATAATCTGGTTACGGCCTGCAGCAGAAATTGATAATCTCTGACTAGCACACTGATTGTTAGAGTTAAACAAACTAAATGAAAACATAAATCAATCATGCAGTTTAATTATCCAATGCAAGCTAAGTAAACACCGCTTGCTAAAAGCAACAATGACATAAACACTCATCATTACAAAATAACTAAATAAATTTCAAGCAATTGCAACAGACGGCAGTGAACTGATCGCAAAGTTCATTTTGGCTACCATATTAATCCCTTTAAATACGCTGTTGGATCCATCAAGAATTGTCGGGCTAATAAAAAACCACGGAATCAAACCATCCAGCATCCAAACGATAAAAGGCACTTCTCCGATACTTGTTATGTCCGTCTTACTGTTGCGGATCACCGTACCAAATACAAACCAGTACGCCAGCATTTGAATGAGAGGAATTAAAAAACTTTATAATATACCAATATAATTCATCTGATACAGAAACTTTGTCTAATACGAAGCCAAATCGCAAAATTAAAGGAAACGATGTAACAGATGTTGAGGTTTTTTTCACTCATTGACTAAACATAAAAAGCTGCTGAAACTCAGCAGCTTTATCAATACTAAAGTTATTATCGGTTTAATATCTTCGAAATGAATTTGCTATATACACTATAACTTTTTAAAGAGACATTTCCTTTATTAGTTATATAATGCTCGATGTTAACCCTGCCTTTCTTTAATACGGGTGTTATATATTGCAGAACCATTTCATTTTTTATTCTTATATTCTTTTCAGCAGAGTTAAAGAATAAATCGTAAACAAGATACGGATCAAAAAAGTGATCCCATAATATCTCATAAGAATTGGATTCATTTTTATTTTTTTTAAAGTAAACCTTATCATTATTAGAACGATTTTTCAGATAAAAGTTTCCTTCTCCTTCAAGGTCTTTATCTAACTTAAGAATTATTTTTTCAGTTGTAAACATAAAAGAAACTATATTAAATTTAAGTATATTAAGGGAGAGCTTATTTTTATCGGTATAGTACAGATTATAGCTTCGAGCTGTTTTATTTTTTTCAAAACTTATTGATTGAACCATTTTTTTTGAAATACGCAATTTATCTAAAGTTTTACCGTTAGTAAACAAAAGATATACATCATAAACTGCTAAATTATCAAATCTAGATAAAGGAATTTCCACATTAAATATATTTGAATTATTGGCAGAAACGTTGAAGATTTTTTTATCGTCGGGGTTAAACCTTGATTCGAATGAAACACTAAGTTCAATACCGGAAAAAGACTTAGGGACCTTTATTTCATTAAAACTAAGATACTCTTCAGCAACATCTATTCCTTTAATTTTTACAAACTCTTCTTTTAATGTTTTTATTTCGAATATAAAATCAGGAATATTTAAGTCTCTATCCCTGAAAAAAGGTAGTGCCCAATAAAACTTCCCATTCTCACCAATTATTTTACCTTGCGGGGAAGAAGATAAGTAATAAATCAACTCTTCTTTTAAATCATTTAATATGAAATAAACATACAAATTATTTATGATCCCAATATCGTTAGTGTATATATCTTTTATTTTTTCAAGAATAGGTGTAATTTCTTTATAAAAAATCTTTCTAAATTCTTTATTCGTAACGATGTTCTTTATTGGGAAAAAGAGCCGCTCAATATTTCGTTTTAAGAATTCATTAGTTAGTGTATTATCTCCGTATGTTTGGAAATAGTTCATCTGATATTTTAAAGATTCTATCCGATCTATAAAGTTCTGTATATCACCATTTAACTGAGTTATAGATTTTTGGGAAGCTTCTTTTCCTCGTTTTCTCCAAAGATAGACTATATCAGTTATAATCGAAATCTTATTTGCGTATAGAAAAGCTTTATGCACCATCGGACGATCTGCATACAACATTCCAGGTGGCATGAAGCAGTTATAATCTTCAATTAAACTTCTTCTAAAAATCTTATTCCAATAGAAACCATCATAAAAAATGTCAAGAAAATCATGTAAATTACTAATAACTTTCGGCTCTTGCCATACTTCTCTTTCTTTTTTATATATAATCTCTTTTTGAACCCCATCAATAAGAATATTAGGTTTACCAATAACTATGTCAGAATCCTTTTCCTTTGCTTCTGTATATAACTTTTCATAAGCATGAAGCGGAACAATATCATCAGAGTCAATAATCGTTACATATTCCCCTGTAGCTTTTGTTAAACCATTATTCCCAGCAATAGCGCCTCCACTATTCTTTTGATTAATCAGCAAAATATTTCTATATTTCTTTTGATATTCCTTTATAATTTCTAGACTATTGTCTGGGCTTTCATCATTCACAATGATAATCTGAATATCCTTTAACGTCTGATTGATCAATGAATCTAAACATTCTCTCAAATAATTCTCTGTGTTATAGACTAAAACTACAACACTTAATTTATAATTTTTATTTTCCATAACTGTCACCTGCTTTAATATATTTAGTATGGAATATCAATATTGAACACTCAGCATTTTTTTATTAAAAATATTTGTTTCATGCTCTATGATTTTAATTACTTTTCTTATTGTTTCCTCATTTAAATCAGAATACATTGGTAAAGCTAGTATTCTATCACTAATATCTTTTGCAACGGGTGTCAGGTTAGAATTAAAATTATAACAAGAAAAATCATTACACAATGGATAAAAATATTTTCTTAAGTTCAAATTATACTTTTTAACTTCATTAAATAAATAATCTCTAAGTTCTTTATTCGCTACTAAAATAGGGAAATAAGAATAATTATGTCTAATGTTTTCAAGCTCTTCTAAATAAGTAATCCCTTTTATACCTTTTAAATAACTTGCATATATGGAATATATTTTTTTTCTTTTTAATATTTCTTCATCTATACTCTTTAAATTAATTAATCCCATAGCAGCTTGAAATTCATTCAGCTTTGCGTTAGTTCCAATTATTTCTATATCATCATTATGCGAATTAATACCAAAATTTTTCATAGCTTTTAAAGTGTCAGCAACCTCCGAATTTTTAAAACTCAATATACCGCCCTCTATAGAATGAAAAACTTTTGTAGCATGCATACTGAACATTGATATATCGCCAAAATCTGTAATACTATTTCCGTTTATAGTTACACCAAAAGCATGTGCGGCATCGTAAATAACCTTTAAATTAAATTTTTTTGAAATCTCCTCTATTTTATAAACATCGCAAGGATATCCAAAAACATGAACAGCCACTATTGCTTTTGTTTGCTCTGTGATGTGCTGCTCAAGCTGAGAGCTGTCTATATTAAAGTTATCTGGTTCTATATCACAAAAAATAGGCTTCAAACCGGCATTTGTGATAGCATGAATAGTTGATGCAAATGTAAAAGGAGTAGTGATGACCTCTCCCTCACCACCGAGAGTCTTTAATGCCGTCTCTAAAGCCAGGTGTCCATTTACAAATAGCTCAATGTTTTCAGAGTTTAAATGAGCTTTCAGATTTTGTTTAAATTCTTCATGAAGGGGTCCATTATTTGTTAGCCAGTTATTTTCCCAAACACTTTCAATTTTTTCAACATAACTTTGAAAAGGAGGCAATTTAGGTTTTGTTACATTGACTTGTTTTTCAAATCTCAATTCGTTATCCATCATCATTGTCTCCAATCAATTAAAGACTCAACTGCATCTATATCAAAAACAGGGATATTTAAATTGTATATTTCGCTGCGCTCTGCAAATGAGTCATCTATAAAGATAGCAGGTAAATCATTATTAATGCTTTCAGATTTTTTATCTTGCTTATTTAAATGTATAATCTCATCAAAAAGTGTAGGACTTATTTTTAAAGCTTCTAAAGTCTCTCTGATATTATATGCATGTTTTGTAATTAATATTAACTTGATACCCTTGCTTGAGCATTGATACAAAAATAGCATAAGCATTGGATTAACCTTTTCTCTATATGTTATAGTATCATCAAAATCCACGTAGACTCTTTTATATGAAATATTCAATTCAAATCTATTAATTAATGCTCTATCTACCTCAACTTCAAAGTTGTTATTTGTAATTTCAACATCATAATCCATTCTGTCATACAAACTCAGCAAAGGAAAATTAATCCCTTTGTTTCTGTGAAGACCCATAGTTCCAGCGATGCGGGGAGCTATTTCCAAAAGTTTATATTTGTTATTCTTATCTTTTTTTAGTTGGAAGAACCAAGCTCCTCTAAATTCAATTTTATCATTAATAATCCTTGCTATCCTTTTAACTTCCTCATCTAAAGGTAAGGTTACTGAATTTACACTAATTCCACTTTTAATCCTTTTTCTAGCTCTTTTTCCTGCAAACTTTAAAGAACCATGTTTATCAGTAAAACAATCAATAGTATACTCCTCACCTGGAAGATATTCTAATACAATTAGATCTTTATTTTGTTTTTTATAAAATAACAGTTCCTCTTTATTATTTGCTTTTGCTACTCCCTTAGAGCCTTGTCCAACATCAGGTTTAAGAAAAACAGGATAAGTATTAATTTCGTTTACTTGATTATACATTTTCGGTACAAAGTCTTCATTTTCAAAAAACTGATAAGTTAGCTTTTTAGATCGAGCTATTTCACATGTTTGCTTAGAAGAGGTTACAACAATTGCGTTAATACTGTCTTGATGTTGGGCTAATTTTAAGACTGCACTGTCATGAGCAGGAATTATAAAATCAATGTCGAACTTTGATACCATCTCGTTTAAGAAATCAATAAATTCTTCTGCATCTATATTGGGAAAGCCCTCCATATAATTTTTGTAAACATGAGTGCCGTGATCTTTTATGCTCGAACCTCCATATAATGTCAATTCTTTTACATACTTTAACGCGTTATGAACTTCCAAACCGATCTCAGAACCACATGGAAAAATTAGAACGTTTTTATTCAAGTTTAGTATCCTCCTTAATTAAAAAACCTTTTCAATGATTTTTCTAGCTGAATTTCCATCCTCTATTTCACAATACTTTTTTACAAATTGAGCGTAGGAACTTTTGTATTCTAGTTCTACTTGTTTTATATTCTTAATAGAATTCAATAGCTCTTCACTCGATTCTAATATTGGGCCGGGCAAATCCTTTTTCATGTCTAAGTAGAAACCCCTAATCTCTTCTTTGTACAAATTGAAGTCATAAGCAAAAAACAGTATAGGTTTTTTTGTATTAGCAAATTCGAAAAAGACTGAAGAATAATCAGTGATAAGAATATCAGAAATGACATATAATTCTTGTATATCATCATAGGATGATACATTAAATATATGATCTTTATATTCGTTAGAAATAACAATTGAATCAGAAATCAAATGATGCATTCTTAATAGCAAGATGTACTCATCAGATAATTTTTCCATGAAATCATTTAGGTTGATTTTTATTTCAAAAGAATGCTGCCAAGACGCTGATGATTCATTGTCGCGCCATGTTGGGGCATACAATATAACCTTTTTATCTTTTGGAATTCCTATATTTTCCTTCAATTCATACCTTAACTCTGAAATATCTTTTTTGAAAAATATATCATTTGCAGGATATCCTAATTCAAGTACTCTTTTATTGAATTTAAATGCTCTTTTAAATATATTACTTGAGTATCTATTTGCTGATATTAAATAGTCCCAATTCCTTGACTCTAAATAAAAATTTTCTCTTGCCAATTTTTCTGGCCCGTCTACTTCTATATCAAAACCTAATTTCTTCAATGGTGTTCCGTGCCATGTTTGCAAGTAAATATTCCCTTCTCTTTTTCTATGAACAGGGAAAATAATATTATTAACCCAGTATTTAGATTCTGCCAGATATTTGAAATACTCTTCACTTTCTCTTTCAACTACTATTGGGTTGCCGGGAATACTAGAATTTCCGGAATAAGACCAAATAAATATAAACTGATTAGAATAACCCATTTCAAGCAATTTTTCATATATATATTTAGGATTACCAGAATAACTTTTCCCTAGAAAACTTTCAAAGAAAATCATTTTTTTATTAATTGGATTTGATTCACAAACTTTATTAAAAATACTTTTTCCCTTTGCAATGTTATATGTCTTTTCAAACTGATGTTTATCTGTATACCACATTGCCAAGCTTTCTTTTCCCATCGTTGCATAGAAGACAAATTGCATATCTTCATCTATATCTTTGTTCACAAGTAAATACCGATTTTCTTCATTTTCAAAGTTAGAGAACTCGCTCATATTTATCAATTCTTTAAATATGACGGAATTTTTTAAATTTCTGACTTGTAAAATTAGATCCCAGCGACTATTTACTGCTAGGTCATTTCTAATTTTGTCCATCGTTAATAACCCTTTAAATTCATACCTCTGTTTATCTACTGAAGAGGATTGAATTTCAAAGCCATAAGATTTTTTATTGTCCCTTCTTGTAAGAATAACTTCAACTTTATTTACTTCTTTTGGAGTGACTTGAGAATCTAAAGCTCCCTCAATGTATAAATTATGCCCAATTGCTTTCAATGTATTGACTTTTTGTGAGAAGTAAGATTTTTCTACAATAATAGATAAGTAATTATTTTTTGTTTTAAAGGGACGTAATTTTATATTGCTTTCTTTATCAAAAATATTTATTCCTAAATTATCATTAGAAAAAGGAGTTCTTTTTTTTATATGTTTGTTATAAATCCTACAAACAACATATATATCTAAAATAGCCTTTTCACCAATATTAAAAATTTCAGTGCAACTAAAATTCACATTGCTTCCTTTGATTTTTTTCTTAATTCTTCTTCCTGAACTTCTGTCCTTTAAAACTAGATAATTACTGCCTACATTTTTGACATTAGTGACTTTAAAACTTACATTATTTTCATTTTTAATTATTTGCACTTTATGATTTTGGATATTTCTTTTAACACTTAATTTCAAAAATCTTTTTATAAAGTTAACCAATTACTCACACCTCCAATGTATTCTTTCCATGAAAAAATCCCCGGACCTTTAATGTTAGGTTTGGGGAATTTATCGTTTAATCTTTATATATTTCTGTAATTCCCATTCAAAATATTAGCAAGCCATTCCTTATTATTCAGATACCAATTAACAGTTTTCTCTATACCTTTTTCCCATTGAGTAGAAGGCTCCCAACCCAAGTCTCTTTTTATTTTTGATGCATCAATAGCATATCTACGGTCGTGACCTTTTCTATCTTGTACATATTTAATAAGTGATTCATCAATTTTTAAGTCTACTTTTTCTTGTAGTAATTTTATAACTGTTTTTACAAGATCAATATTTGTTTTTTCATTATTTCCACCTATATTGTACACTTCACCGATGCTTCCTTTATGAATTACTAAATCAATAGCTACACAATGATCTTCCACATATAACCAATCTCTTATGTTAAGTCCATCTCCATAGAGAGGCACTTCTTTGAAATCTAAGCAATTACTGATGATAACAGGAATCATTTTTTCAGGAAATTGCAATGGGCCATAGTTATTTGAGCATCTTGTTATATTTATTGGAAAACCATATGTATCAAAATACGATTTCACAATGAGGTCACTTGATGCTTTGCTGGCAGAATATGGACTATGAGGGTCTAAAGGAGTTGATTCAGAGAACAATCCATCAGTTCCTAAAGATCCATATACCTCATCAGTAGAAATATGAATAAACTTCTTACCTTTTATAAAAGAATCATCTTCGTTTAACCAATTTTGTTTAGATATATTTAATAAATTAATTGTCCCCAATACATTTGTTTTAACAAAGATTTCTGGGTCTTCTATACTTCTATCTACATGAGATTCTGCAGCAAAATTCACAACATAATCTATTTCAAAATCCTCAAATATCTTTTCAACTATCTCTTTATCTGCAATATTACCTTTAACAAAGTGATAATTTTTCTTATTTTCAACTTTTTTAAGATTATCCAGGTTTCCCGCATATGTTAAATCATCTATATTAATAATAGTAATATCTTCATACTTATCCATCATATATAGTATAAAGTTCGAACCAATAAACCCTGCTCCGCCTGTTACTAAATAAGTTTTCATCTGTTTCTCTCCTACGACTTAATTTCATTGTTTTCAACTAATTTGATTAAATACTTTCCGTATTCTGTTTTATTTAATGGTAATGCTAACTTAGACAACTTTTCCGCACTAATATATCCTTTACGAAAGGCAATTTCTTCCAATGATGCAATGTAAAGCCCTTGTCTATTTTGTACAGCTTCTACATAATTACTCGCTTCTAATAAACTTTTATGGGTCCCCGTGTCCAACCATGCCATTCCCCTGCCCATGATTTCGACCTTTAAATTGCCCTGTTTTAAATAGTATTCATTAATAGAACTAATCTCTAATTCTCCCCGTTCAGAAGGCACAATTTCTTTCGCAATATTTATTACATTATTATCATAAAAATATAAACCTGGAACAGCATAGTTTGATTTTGGAACTTTAGGTTTTTCTTCAATACCTACGACTCTACCTTCACTGTCAAAATCAACTACACCGTAATCTTCTGGATTTTTAACATAATATCCAAAAACGATTGCACCTTCTTTTAGCGAAACAGCCTTATCTAACAAATTGGTGAATCCTTGTCCATAAAAAATATTATCTCCAAGCACCAGAGCTACATTATCATCACCAATAAATTTCTCGCCTATAAGAAATGCATCGGCAAGTCCACGAGGTTTTTTCTGAACCTCATAAGTTAAACTTAAACCTAAGTTTTCACCATTCCCCAGCAGTTGTTTAAATAACGGCAGATCCCTTTCAGTGGAGATAATTAATATCTCCTTTATCCCGCTTAACATTAATACGGATAACGGGTAATAAATCATAGGTTTATCATATATAGGAACTAGTTGTTTCGAAATCCCTCTTGTTATAGGATAAAGCCTCGACCCTGTTCCTCCAGCTAAAATAATACCTTTCATTTTAAACCTCCAAGAAAACTACTTTTTCTTTGAAAACATGCTTTATACTACTCTTTTGTTACGTTACCATTCTCTAAATCGCAATACCCATTATGAAAAGTTATCATAATTATTTTTCAATATAGGATATTGCAATGATTGTTTCATTTCCTTCAACTCTTTATTAGGTTTACTATAGGTCCTGGTGCGAATTTTTCTATATTAAAATAAAAGCCTCTTAACTTGTCTCTAAATTTTCAAAATCGCAGACAAAAAATACTATTGATTTTTTCAAAATCAAAAAAACAGTAGAATAATCCGTTATTAATATCGCTAACAAGGTACATTTCTCTTATATATCAGAATTGTTAGTATGTTGATACAAACCCTTCATATTCTTTCAAATTAAAATTTTTTTGTAATTAAATAGTGCATTCTAAGTAGAATAACTGCTTTATAACCTAACTATTCTTTTAATAATTTAAAGTCCAGTTTTTAATTTAAACTTACAACTGCCTTTTAGTAAAATAAAATTTTTTTCTCTTTTAGTATGTTAAACTATTTTTTATTTTATTTTTAATGTTTCTGTATTTTCAGAGGACAAAATGTCATTTCTCAGATAACCAGTCTCTAAAATTGATTGTCTATATTTAAAGCAATTCGGAAAATTTTTGTAGAATACTTATTTGGAGAAATTAAAATATACTACTTACTTGACTCTTTTTGTGAAATCCCATTTGTATTTTCTGTATTTGCTCCTGGCATATGAACTTCTTCCATATCGTTAGCCAGTTTTTTAGTGGAGTACCGTGACATGTTTGAATGTACAAAGAACAGAAAAAATTATAATAAGTAATTTTTTCTTTTTCATTTTAAAAAATATGCCTTCCATTTCAATAATGAGAACTTTAGTCTTCAAACATACAACTTCAATAAATAGTGTGTACACAAGAAAAAAAGAAGCAACTTTGAATTACTTCTATAAAAAAATTCATTTACAAATTTGCAATTTCTTTTTTTATCTTAGTTGTAGAAATTCCTTCAGTTCTTGGCAGGTAAACCACTTCACAATGATCTTTTAAGTAATCAAATTTACCTTCCTAATCATCGCCCATCACAAAGCACATCAATCTCATGGTCTTTTATGTCTTGTATTTTCTGAGCCCAATTTTTTTCAGGAATTACTTCATCTACATATCGTATTGTTTCTAAAATAAATTTTCTATGTTCATAACTATGATAGGCTTTTTTTGTTTCTGCAAATTAAATTCATCAGTGCTAATGGCAACCACTAAATAGTCACCAAGTTTTTTTGCACGTTCAAGCAATTTAATATGCCCCCAATGAAGCAAGTCAAACGTGCCGTAAGTACTAACCTTTTTCACTCTGTAAACTCCTTTCAATGTTGAAAGAAAAGGCCATTTTTTTACAATGTCTTAATAACTCCGACATAAATTTCACATATCATTAATATTTAACAATAATAGCATAATCACCTATAAAAGTTAAGGTTTTTTAAAAAACAAAAACGGTATTAAAGACCTGTTGTCAATAGTTCTATTTTATTATTTTAAATCAATGCTCGAAACCAAATTAACTGAATTATTTTTCGCAGCCAGTGAAACAATTTCTTTTCTATTACGTCATTTATTCTGTACACCCTCCTCATATTAATTCATCGTCAAAAAGTGAAGGAATTGTAATACGAAAGTTAAAAATCCTAAAAATTTTTGTGGTAAGATAGAGTGAAATTTTTTTCAGGCTAAGAGGCTTTAATCAAACTATACGAATGACACGTGTTTTTATAGACATATAGATGAAAGAAAGGTTGATACGATACAAACGAAACCCATTAATCAATTAGAAAAAGGAAAACCGAACTTCTTGAGAAAGTGAAAAAAGCTTCTAATCTGGCTGACATTCACTATATCCGCCAAAAGGAGCCTAAAGGACTCGGACACGCTGTCTGGTGCGCGCGGAACTTTATCGGCGATGAGCCGTTTGCTGTTCTGCTTGGAGACGATATTGTCCAAGCAGAAACACCAGGGCTGCGCCAATTAATGGATGACTACGGAAAAACACTTTCTTCTATTATCGGTGTTCAGCAAGTGCCTGAAGAAGAAACACACCGTTACGGCATTATTGACCCGCTGACAAGTGAGGGCCACCGTTACCAGGTGAAAAACTTCGTTGAGAAGCCGCCTAAAGGCACTGCACCTTCTAACCTTGCCATCTTAGGCCGTTACGTATACACCTGAGATCTTCATGAGCTTAGAGGATCAGTAGGTTGGCGCCGGCGGTGAAATTCAGCTGTCAGACGCCAGACAAAAACTGAATGAAATCGATTTGAAGGCTAGCGTTATGATGTTGGGAAAAGCTCGGCTTTATCACAACAACTCTTGAGTTTGCGATGCAGGATAAAGAGCTTCGCTAGCAGCTCGTTCCATTTATGGTAAACAAAAAGGCTATTGGACATTTATCCAATAGCCTTTTTTTATTTCGACATCAAGGTCAGTGTATGCTCTTCATTATCAACTGCAAAAACCAGATTAGCTGTATTTACAAGAAAACGATTCTTGCTGCTGTCATACAATACATCGCTGTCACTTAAAGATAGTGACGCCGGAGTAACGGGAGAAATGTTGTGAAAGATAAGCTCTGATGCTTTATCATTCTCCAGCACATAGCTGATTTTTTCATAATCAAAATCAAGCGACTTTCTCCCGTCAGCCGTATCTCCTTCAGTATAGCCATTCAATTTCGATTGAATGCTGATTCTGCTGTCTCCCAGGAATTTGAGAAAGTATTCATAGGAAGCTGCTGCGGCTTGCGGGACATAAGGCGTAAAGGAAGCAGACCGCAATTCAGCATGTTTCACGTTTGTTGCAACAGCGCTCTGTTTCACATAATAAGAGTGCCCGTCGAACTTTATTTTCGCTGCTTGTTTGCCTTTTGCAGCTACCGTCACTTTCGTACCGAATGGCAGTGTAACGTCAGCCTTCTTTCTCAGATCTTGATCCTTATAAGCAGACGCTTTTTCATCTGCTATAAAGCCTTGCTTATTGACTGCGGTTAATTGTTCCTCTGTCTTGCCCTTTGCATCGCCATGATGCTTCTTCACTTCATTTTGCGGAATCGCGCCAAACGAAGCAATTGTACGAAGCGGGGCATTAAAAAACATCGTTCCCGCCATGAAGACTGTCAGAATAGACAAAATAGCAATTTGAATAGCATTAGCCAGTGATTTCGGCTTTTTCTTCTTATTGCGGAAACGGGCAAACGCTTCAGGATCTTCTTTCTTCCGCTCTTCCGTTTGCTCTTTTTTATATGTTTCTTTTTCTTTTTTCGACAGCTTATTAAACCAGTCAATAAACGCTTTGTACTCTTTGACAACAGTTTTTGTCTCATCAAACATACGAAGCTCGCCGTAGTGCATCCAAGCGACGCGGTCACACATCTTTTCAATCTGGCCGATGGAGTGGCTGACAAAGAAAATGGTTTTTCCTTGCTTTTTAAACTCATTTATTCTGTCTACACACTTCTGATAAAATGTTTGGTCCCCTACGGAGAGCGCTTCGTCAATAATTAAAATGTCAGGGTCAATATGAACGGAAATCGCGAAACCGAGACGAGATTTCATACCGCTGGAATAGTTTTTAACCGGCTGATTAATAAAATCGCCAATCTCTGCAAATTCAACGATACTCTCATACATGTCATCAATTTCTTTATTGGTTAACCCCATCATCAAACACTTGAGCCGAACGTTGTCCCGGCCCGTCAATTGATTATTTAAACCGGCTGCTATCGCAATCAGCGACGGCTGGCCGTTCATTTCTATCTCACCGCTGGTCGGCGGAATGATTTTAGCCAGCAGGTTAGACATGGTCGATTTCCCCGACCCGTTTATCCCTACAAAGCCAATTGTTTCTCCCTCATACACGTCAAAGGAGACATTCCGCACAGCAAAAAAACCATTATCCTTAGCTGGAAAAAACAATCCTTTAATCTTGTCCGATTGTTTTTTATACAAATGATACTGCTTTGAAACATTTCGAAACGAAACTTTTAGTTTCATCGTACAATCTCCTTACGTATTAAAGAAAGTCAACAAACTTGTCTCTGAATTTCATATGCAGGATAGAACCTACTGTTAGTAAAAGAAAAGTGAATAGCCAGAAATACAGCGTGTATTTTATGTCTTGGAAGAACCACTGGCCGTCTAAGAAGCTGTTCCGGAAACCCTCAATAATATAGAATAGCGGATTCAGCTTCAAAACAGGTAATAATTCTGGATGATTCTGACCGAGTTTTGAATTGATATCCCAAAAAATTGGTAACAAGAAAAACAAAAGCCTTGTTACAGCTTGAAGTAAAAACTGATAATCCCTTACCAGCACGCTGATTGTTGAATTAAACAAACTAAAAGAAAACATAAAGGCAATCAAGCAAATAAAGTAGTAAATATATTGTAACCAATGCAAACTTGGATATATTCCGTTAACTAACAGTACAATGATATAAATCACCATCATAATAAAATAGCTAAATAAGTTAGAAGCAATGGCCACTGAAGGCAGAGAACTAATCGGAAAATTCATTTTAGCTACCATCTTAATCCGCTTAAATACACTGTTTGAACCATCAAGTATAGTTGGACTGATAAAAAACCAGGGAATTAACCCTGCCAGCATCCAAACAATAAAAGGCACTTCACCGGCTCCGGTCGCGACAGGCCCACCTTTTCTAATTCCCATGCCAAATACAAACCAGTAGGCAAGCATTTGGATAAGCGGGTTTAAAAACTGCCAAAGAACACCCAAGTAATTCATTTGATATTTAGATTTCGTTTCATAAGCCGCCAATCTTAAAATTAAAGGAAATGACGTTATTTGCTCTCTCAGTATTCGCAATAAATCATTCATTTTTTATCTTCCTTAGACTTAGTTGATTTTTGGAAATCTTTCTGTTTAAGAAATTGAAAGCACCGCTGATAATTGTAACAGATCCTGCATTTTTTTTCACTTCTCAATAAGTGTCAAAAAGCTGCCGAGACTTCGACAGCTTTCAGATCTTAAAAAATGCCAGAATTTATTGTGCTCTAAATACAGTATTTACTACTTTTTCAGATGAACGTCCTGATTCTAAGTAACAGAACTTATCATAGAAAGGTTCGAATGAAATTGGTAATTCGTAATTAGGTGATGCAATTTCCTTAATAGCCTCAATGGTTTCTTCAGTTGTTTTCACTAATGGACCCGGTGCATCCTTTTCAAAATCAAAGTAGAAACCTCTCAGCTTATCACGGTAAGTTTCAATATCAGGTACAAAGAAAAGCATTGGCCGTTTTAAATTTGCATAATCAAAGAATACAGAAGAATAATCAGTAATTAGCAAATCAGAAATCATATACAATTCACGAATATCCTCATAAGCAGAAAAATCAAACGCAAAACCTTCATAAGGCCCCAAATCAAAATTCTCAGCTACAAGATAATGCATTCTTAAAATAACGATATATTCATTTCCAAGTTCTTGTCTTAGCTGATTCAAATCTAAATCAAGGTCAAATTTATAGCGTCCTTTTGCATAGAATTGATCATCTCTCCATGTAGGGGCATATAAAATTACTTTTTTATCACTTGGAATGTCCAATCTGCCTTTAATCGCAGATATTGTTTCTTCATTGTTATCATTATGAAGAAAATCATTTCTTGGATAACCAGACTCAATCATCGTTTTGTTAAACTGAAACGCCCGGGCAAAAATTTCAGATGAATATGCATTAGGAGAAACTAAATAGTCCCAATTAGAAGCTTCTCTTATAAAATTCCTCTTATATTTCTTTGTATTTGTTCCAGGCATATGCACTTCTTCCATATCCATTGCCAGTCTTTTCAACGGCGTTCCATGCCATGTTTGTACATATGTTGTGTGTTCAGGTTTTGGAATCCATAATGGAAGCCTGCTGTTAACAATCCAGTACTCCGCCCTCGCCATAGCAAAAAGCCATTTTATCGAAAGTCGGTTGATATAAGGAATTTTCTTTTCATCAAATGGAGCTGAATATTGTTTGTTTACACTCCAGTACATTTTGTACTCAGGATGGTTTTCCCGCATATATTCATAAATTGCTCTCGGATTACAACTGTATTGTTTTCCGTTGAAACTTTCAAAAATGATTGTTTTTCGTTTAACGGGCATCTTGCTGGCCATCATAAATAGTGATTTGTAAGTTTTAGTGATGAACCGGTTTCTCACTTTTGTTAGTTTTTTGATTTTTGATACAAACCGTTTCTTTTTGCCTTTAACAAAGTACTTAATCCTTGTGTTCATGCTATAGTCGTTGACTCTGATGCATACAGTTTGTTTCTTTTTCTTCTTGAAAATCTCATAACGAATCAGCCCGTTTTCCGATTTCACAACGCTCACTAAACCTTTTAGTTTATTTTTCCGGTCCCCTAAAACCAAAGCAGTGCTGTTAAACACAATTTCTGTTTTTTCTTCATCAGTACATATATACTCCATAAATAAACGGTAAACAAACCGTTTTTCAATGGAGAAAGGAATCTCTTTTAAAGGAATTTTCACTTCAAAATGATATAATTGCGGCATAAAACCGTCTTCTCTGGTTTGGTCAATCCCTTGCATTTTTCTTTCAAGCTGCAATGGAAACTTTTCCTCAACCGGCGTTTCTCCGCCCTTTTTCATGATAAGATTCATGTCATTTATTTGATATTGATTTTCAGAACTCAGATATCCCGCATAACCCTTTAGGGTAATTTCTTCAGAATTAATCCCTATGTCGTCAAACCTTACAATTTTGGCTTCCCTTTTTACCTTTACTGAAAAATTGCCTTTATCAGTTTTATATGGTAAAACCAAAAGTCCGGTTGTTTGATCAATATGAAATGCAAGCTCAACCGTATCTACTTCAGCAGAAAGACGCTTTTCTTGCGGCTGTTGCGGTTCTGTATCTTCGTTTTTTTCGCCAAATATTACATAAAAGTCATACGTTTGGCCCATTTCAAGCGGCATAGGCAAAAGATGAACATCAATATCTGTTTTGTACTCTAATAAATCAGTATTTTGAAGCAAAAATTCAGCTTCTGCACCTGAACGTCTCTCTTTTAACTTTAAAAATAACTCTTGGTTCTCTAAAAGTTGTTGGTCAGTATCAATAACAATCGACAATTCCAGTTTACCTAATCTGTTTTTCAAGCTTTTCAAAATACATTTAATCACAGTATTTTCACTCATTACTATTGTCTGCTCCTCTGTATAAAAGCTCTTACCTTACTGCTTCCTTATATAAGGTTCACAATAACAGCACTGCATCGTTAAGGTATTAACCTTCTTTCAGCTCCGTTAATTTCCAAGAGAAATTACCTTTTACTGTTGTATAGGGTTCTATGCAATAACCAAGATCCGTCATAACATGATTCCTGTCAAACTTTATTTCTTCACTCGAGACCCTGCGCATGATTTTTATATGATTAGTCCCAATAAAACGAATATAAAAATCAATGACCTGAGTTTTATTAGCTGCTATTTTTTCAATATTAATATCTTTTTTCAGGTCAATTTTAAAATGACTGTCATTTAGTAAGGGAATATTAATCAACTCAGCCTTGTTCTTTCTGTCCAAGCCCACTAAGCTTATTTGTTTAACTAAATCTTCCTGGACGTAAGGGTCAAGTTTAAGTTCAAGTTCAACCTCATCCTGATCCTTAGTATATGAACTGATTTGCAGCTCTTTTTTCCCTATCTTTTTAGAGAGCATTGCTTTTTCTTCACGAACCTCAATCATTCGGGTCAATGCATAACCCCAATTTCCAATATAGTTGGATCTAGAATATTTCTCAGCCATTTTAAAAGCTTGTTCTGAGAATTTTTGATGAGTTTTTTCTTCTCTCATTAAAGAGATGATGCCCTCAGCCAGTTTTTCTATATTATACTGCTCAATGACATATCCATTAACCCCGTCACTTACAAGACTCCTTGCTCCATAATCATAATCATACGTTACAACAGGACACCCATTGCTTAGTGCCTCCATATTTGAGAGGCCGAATCCTTCAAAGTGGGAGGTTGATATCGTAAGCCACGCTTTCTGAAACTCCAAATCCGGATTATTTGTATAACCTTTCAAAAAGACGTTATTCTGAAGTTTATGCTCTTCAATCTCTTTTTTTATTTTTTCGAAATCTTCACCAGATCCGAATATATCTAGTTTAGCTTCGGGAATTTCTTTCACTACTAAGCCAAAAGCTTTTACTGCATGTGTTAGATTCTTCATTGATGCGAGTCTTGAAATAATGACAGCTTTGTATTTTTCACTCGGCACATTCAATACATTAGGATTAAGCGGCTTATCGATTGTATGCGGAGTAAAGAAAAACGTCTCTTGATCTCCTGAGATTAATCTGAAATCGTCTATTTGTTCTTCCGTTATAAAAAAGATAGCATCCAGATTATACATTTGACTGAATACTTCTTTGTAACGGCCTTTGATTTGGTATTTATTATCACCATAATGTTTATTATGAATAATAGCTCCATAATAGGTAGAAGGTGATTTCTTCACTTTGAAAACATGTTTATCCTGAGGCCGGCTATCAACTAGGAATAGCTTCGGTACATCGTTTTCATTTTGTAAATAATCTATCCAAAATTGACGCAGTTCCGATTCGTCTTTAACTTTTTTTTCGCCCTCTAAAGAATACCAAGTGAAATGTGAGAATTGAATATCCTTCTCTTCACTGTTCCATACATAGTGCTTGTCTAAATAAACTTGATTTTTATCATTAATATATTCCTGCAAAAACATCTTATTTAATTGCACATCATAATGAGTTACAAGTGCTAGACCGCCGTTTTTTGTATATTCTTCTCGCTTTAAAAGCTGACTTTTATCATTCCAATAATCAACATAACGGATTGTCTTTCCGTCAGCAAAATAAGTTACGGAAATTTCACTGTTTCTTTTGCCAAATAGCTTTGATACAGTTTTGGCGAATTTCCCCATACCAACTTGCTTTTTTATCTGTTCAAGCCCTAATTTTTCATCATAGGACCTTTTCACATTTGTTTTCACACTTAAAAAATCATCATATAAATTAATAACACTAGTATATTCTTCATCGATCTTACCGTTTTTATACAATTCCTGCTTTTTAGAAGCCAATTCAAGATCAAAGCGAAATGTTAAAAAAAATGTTTTTCTGTTACATTCTTCTCCAAATAATTTTGAACGCAATAACAGTGACTTTGTCAGACCGCCATAATTACTCGGCAGGCCACCAGAGATAAAATAATAATTCATGTCAGGTATTTTTTGTTTTATATTAAATTCACTCACCGCATGTAAAGACATTTCTTACTCCCTTCGGCTCCTAGAATGTATGTTCATTGGAATTGATATCTTTTCCGGATACATTTGTATAAAAATCAATGTAAGCATCAAAAAGTACTTCTTATTTCAATAAGAAGTACTTTTTTAGATATTAAGCCAATGATATCAGGATCCCAAATTATATACCAGCAATTTCCTCTTTAATCTTTGTTGTAGAGATGCCTTCAGTTCGAGGAAGGTAGATAACCTCACACTGATCTTTAAGGAAGTCGAATTTACCTTCCCAGTCATCCCCCATAACAAAAACATCTATATTATGATCAATAATATCCTGCTTTTTTTGTTCCCAGCTTTTTTCAGGAATCACTTCATCAACATACCGAATAGTTTCTAAAATTAATTTACGGTGCTCGTAGCTATGATAAGCCTTTTTTTGCTTTTGTAAGTTAAATTCATCCGTTGAAATAGCAACAACCAAATAATCACCAAGTTGCTTTGCACGCTCAAGCAATTTAATATGACCCCAATGCAATAAATCAAAAGTTCCGTAAGTGATGACTTTCTTCATTTAGAGAAACTCTCCTTCCTAATGTTAAAGAACACTATTAAAAACACTACCGTCGTTAGCGATTGAATTCTAAATACCCTGCAACACTTTTGTTTACATTCCTTATATCGACATATTTCTCGTATGTCTTCACTGATCACTAATTATAGCATACAGCCCACAAAAGGTTAAGTACTCATGCAGAGAAAAAAGATCCAAAATATGTAAACAAACTAAAACTGCTTTGCTAGCAAGGATTATCGTTCATCCGTTCATCCAATTGTAAAAATGGAAACATATTTAAATTTAATGTAAAGATAATGTTAAGCCCTTGTTCGGGTTTTATGTTAAAATATACGGTAGGTTATTTTGTTTTTTTATCTCTTCGGATTTTAACTATATAAGTAAATTTATTAAGGGAAGGAGGATCCGGACATGCAAACTGAAACTATTCATCATATTCCTTATGTAAACAGCGACCTTACATCCTTTATGAATTACCTTGAACAACATTATATTGATCAAGAAATCGGCGCTTTTATTTCTACGGTTAATCCTGAAATAGGATATGCGGCTATTAAAGATAGAGATTACTTTAATGTATTGTCCTCTTCAAACTTTATTTTGCCTGATGGCATTGGAGTAGTCATGATGTCCCGATTGACTAACAGCAGACTTCAATCCCGAATCGCAGGATTCGACGTGTTTAAAGAGTTGCTCGGCATTGCTAACAAAAAGAAAAAACGTATATTTCTATACGGTGCGAAGAAAGATGTTATAGAGAATGTCGTATCCAAAATTTCTGCTGAATATTCAAATATACAAATCACGGGCTATTCAGATGGATATGTCCAAGATAGAAGCAAAGTAGCAAAACAAATTGCAAGTGCAAAGCCAGATATGGTATTCGTAGCATTAGGATACCCTCACCAGGAAAAGTTCATTCATAACTACAGACATTTATTCCCTCAGGCTGTTTCAATAGGACTCGGCGGAAGTTTTGATGTGTTTAGTGGCAATGTCAAACGGGCTCCTTCCTGGATGATTCGTTTGAATTTGGAATGGTTTTATCGTTTAGTGACAAATCCATGGCGCTGGAAAAGAATGCTCAGCATTCCAAAATACGCTTTAGCTGTGTTAAAGGAAGAAAAAACCGGAAAGCCTTTTTATCCGAAACCTGAAAAAGATCATACAAAACAGTTATAATGAAAATATATAAACAAGTGGATTGATAAAAATGAAAATAAGATCATTATTGGCGAATTGCTATTTGTATTTGTTATCAGCAATCGCCTTTTTTCTGCAATGGGTTAAACCTAGGAATACTGTAACACTTCTTATCTCGTTTGAAGCAAACGCAAAAGCGATATTGGAGGAATATGAACGAAAACAGTACCCATTTACGTTAAACATTTTGTATACACAGCAGGCATCCTCTATAGCTGAGAGATTTTCTCATATCCAAACATATTCTTTAAAAGAAAAAAGTCCTATTCATCTTTTTAGAGCCGTTTATCTCATGTTTAGCAGTAAAGTCGTTCTTACAGATAATTATTTCTTGTTAACAAGTGTGCTAAATAAACGGCCTCAAACGAAGTGTATCCAAGTCTGGCACGCAAACGGCTCTTTAAAAAAATTTGGTTTAGAGGATATAACAAACCTGCAACGAACACAAACTGATTTGAAAAGGTTCAAAAAGGTATACAGGTCTTTTGATTATATAACCGTTGGCTCTGAAGAAATGGCAGATATCTTTAAGAAATCTTTTGGGGTAAAGGATCATCAATTATTAAGAACAGGCGTGCCTTTAACTGATCCATATTACACTGATAGCAAAAACAAGGCTGCTGATTTCCAAAAAAACAAAAAGAAAATTATTCTCTACGCACCGACTTTTAGGGATTATGATATGAATACAATACAATTGCCTTTAACCGAAGAGCAACTCATTCATGAGTTAAACGGAGAATATGTTTTATTCGTTAAACTGCATCCCGCAGTTCAAAACAATATAGCCTTTACCTCTTCTAGTCATTATATTAAAAATGTTTCAGACTACTCTCTGTATGATTTACTCATAACGGCAGACATATTAATCACTGACTACTCTTCGGTTCCATTTGAATATTCTATTTTAAATAAGCCGATTCTTTTCTACACATATGATCTTAAGAAATATAATGAAGAACGTGGGTTGATTGATAATTTTCTTTCAGTCATACCGGGAAGAGCCTGTTATGACAGTCAGTCATTGATGCATGAAATCCTCAGAGCTTCCTTTAATATTCCCGCAATTAAAGATTTTTCAGCAAAGTGGAATATGTATTCTAGAGGTAATTCCAGTAAGAATCTATTACAATTTATAAAAGATCAAATATAATACATTTGTTTAACACTTGTTCAAAAGCAGAACAAGTGTTCTTTTTTCTCTTGACTACAGAACATATGTTTGCTTTAATATACATAGTTGCTTCTGGCAGCAAAAATTGATAGAGGTGATGAACATATGGCCCAAAAAGACCTGTTTAATTTCACAAAAATAACTCCAAAATTATTTACTGAACTTCGTGTTGCTGACAAAACAGTCCTTCAATCATTTAATTTCGACGAAAAAAACCACCAAATTTATACAACACAAGTGGCAACCGGGATGGGAGGCGGTAGCCCTCAAAGTTATCGGATAACCCGTCTTTCTTTTGAAGGATTGCAATTGGACAGCATGCTATTGAAACATGGAGGACACGGCTCAAATATCGGGATTGAAAACCGAAACGGCACCGTTTATATCTGGTCACTATACGATAGACCAAATGAAACAGATAAAAGTGATTTAGTTTGTTTTCCATATAAAGCTGGCGCTACTTTAGACGAAAAATCCAAGGAACTTCAGCGCTTCTCTAATCTCCCTTTAAATCATAGAGTTACACCTTCACTTGATATGAAGAATAGACAGCTGGCACTCAGACAATATGATACACTCAAAAATAAACAATGGGTTACAGTCTTTAACCTGGATGATGCAATTGCAAATAAAAATAACCCTCTATATACGATAAACATTCCTGAAGAACTTCATTACTTACAAGGGTTCTTTTTAGATGACGGCTATTTATATTGGTATACAGGAGATACTAACAGCAAAACGTATCCCAACCTCATTACTGTGTTCGATACTTCCGGTAAGATTTTGTTACAGAAAGAAATTTCTGTTGGCAGTGACCTTTCTTATCGATATGAAAATAATTTCCGTGAACCTGAAGGGATTTGCATGTACACTAATCCCGAAACTGGAGCAAAATCTCTGATGGTAGGAATCACCAGCGGTAAAGAAGGCAATAGAATAAGCAGAATTTATGCGTACCACTCATATGAAAATTTCATGAATCATGTGCCTATCATTCGGACTCCTTTATTAAAAACTGTCGGTCATCAAGAGAAATCACCAGAGAGATTCCAACCTTTTATTCAAACATTCATATTAGAATATAATGCCCAAAATAAAAAATGGGCGGTTCCAGCTTCAGGTTATTTACCATCATACACATCAAATTTAGTCAAAAACTTAACTATCAACTCAGAGGGAAACCTCCAAGTTAGTTTAAATGACCGCTATATCAGTTTACTCCATCAATCAATAGAGGGAGATTTTCGTTTAAAACAGAAGGATATCCGCATGGGATCTTGGTATTTTGCCGGCGGTGAAAAATCAAATGTTCTTGAGATAGGTTTTATCAAAGGAAACACAAAAATCAGACCTGATGATGCTGCCATTCCAAATGGTTCAAGAATGAGCGTATTTATGATTGTTGCTGATAAGATTGAAGTATGAAATTAAAAATAGGCTGAAGCATACAGAGCTTCAGCCTATTTTTTTAAAAAGTAAAAAGATAACAAATAGAGATTGCATAACGAATCATAAGTTTTTCAGTTGCTATTATTGATACTCCGGAACATCATAATACAGCGTGTATCCATCCAGCAATGAATACAGGCTGTACATGCGGTTTACTTGTTTGTATGCCCAGCCGATGTCTGTTGCATATTGGTGCGCAGCTGTGGCTGACCATCTCATCTTGTATAGCGTATCTTGATTGTAGGCTGTGTTATGAATGTAGGATGTGCCTATGAATTTGGCGCCCCCGATAATGGCGGCTTCTGGAGTGAACCAGCCTTGCTCGTATGCGTATTTGGCGCCGTAGTAGTTCGGGTTGCTATCGTATGCGCCGATTCCGTACATGTTATAAACGGTTTTTCCGTTATAGGTTAAACCATTGGCCAGTACGGACGTTCCGTTGCCTGTTTCAAGGAGAGCGTGTGAGATTAAATATAGCTCGTTGATGCTGTACTTATTTGCGGCATCGATAAATGCCTTTGCTTTCCCTGTCAGGATGCCTTTGCCCGCAAGCACTTTCTGATTGACTTCGGCAACGCTGAGGCCGGCTGTCTGTGACAGCTTAAGAAATTGGAAGTAGTATTTGCTGTCCATGGAAAAGTTGTTTGGGTCAACGTATTGTCCTACTTCATCACTGCTAGCGTTTCTCCACCCCATATTGATTTTAGCCCAGCCGTTTGTCTGGCCGATGATTCTCACTTTATCACCTTTTCTTAATTGGCCAATGACGTTCGTCGGACTGACTGCCGGTGTTGACCGGATGTTGAGGACATCAGCTGTGACCGTTGAGGTTGCAGTATTGATATATGTGAGTGATACGTAAGCTGCACCGTCGGTTTGCGGGCTGACTTTCATTTGTTTTTGAACCATATCACGAAGCGATAGATTATAATTCGTTTTCATGATTTGCGGACCGTTTTTGATTTTTACAGTGGATGATGTCCATCCATATAATTGCTTCAGCTTCGCTGATGCCGCTAAGGCTGCACTATTGCCTGTGAATTGCTCATTAAGGCTAATTTTATAAAGCGTGTTGCTTTTGGTTGTGTAGTTCGCGCTTAACTGTTGAGCTTTAAAATAGTTCAGTCCATTGTTCAATGCTGTTTTGCTGCTAAGCTGAGATGTCAGGATTTTGTATTGTGTATATGCTGTCGCGCCTGTTTTCGCGGCCGTGCCAGAGGCGTTATTTTTTTTGAGAAAAGCAAGTACACGATCGATGTCCTCTTTGTTGATGATCGCCTCAGTGGTGATTTGATATTTACTTCCTGTTGTTTGACCCGTTTTTTTGCTTGCGGCTGAAATCTGATTCGATTTAAAAAACGTTATGGCTTCATTGACTTTTGCCTTATCCAGCAAAGATTCAGTTGTAATTTTAAACGTGTTGGCAGTTTGTTTTTTTACTGTTTTTGCTGTAGCACTCAGCTTATTTTTCTTTAAAACGTTCAAACCTTTTGTAACTTTTGCTTGGTCTGTTGTTTCTTCAGAAATGAGCTGATATTGGTTTTCGGTTGTTTTTCCAGTCGCTTTTTTCGTTGCCTTTACTTTTTTCTGTGTAAAGAAGGCCGCAGCTTTGTTGGCCTGCTGCTCACCTAAAATCTGTGCAGTTGTAATTTGATAGGCAGATGACGTTGTCGTTTTTTTCACGGCAGATGATGTGTAATGCCATTTTTTCTTTTTGAAGAATGCATTGACCTTTTGAAGCTGCTGCTTCGTCAAATTCTTCATGTTTACAGTATATGATGTGCTTTTGCCAACCTTTTGATAATATGCGGACACCCCAGTGTTTTTCTTGATCTGGCTGACGGCGTCCTTCACTGTATTCAGCCCTTTGAAATAAGCCGATTGGACATTGTATACGTCCGCTGTTGTTTTTTGATTGATTGACTTGTAGCTTCCCGTAATTCCGGTGCTTTGTTTCAGCTGCTGTAACAAAGTCTTGGCATTTGCTTCGCCTGATATAGGGGCTGTTGTAAACGTGTAATAGGCTTGGCCTTTCACTGTTTCTTTTAACGATGCCTTCAGTCCCGATTCTTTTTGGAATGCATTTTTAACTTGCGCAGCCTTGCTGTCTCCGATCATAGCGCCAGATTGAATGCTTGTCACAGATACTTCATGTGTGACAGGCTGGTACGTGCTTTTTATCCCCGTTTTCTTTGACAGGCCTTGGATAAGCTCCTTGACCTTTTTCTCATCCGCTATTTCCGAGGTAACCACGTTCATGTAAAACTGGGCTGTGCCGGACATCTTCACAGCGCCGGTGACACCTGTTTCCTGCTTAAGCTTGGCCAGCAGGGTGTTTGCCTGTTTTTCACTTGATATTGCGCCGGACGTGATGGTCATATACGGCTGTTTGCTGCCGACTGGACTGGATGTGCCTGTAATGGCTGTCTGCTTTGTCAGTCCGCTCAGCAAAGTTTTAGCTTCTGCTTCGCTATGTATGCCTGTAGCGGTAATCTGGTAAGTTGCTGTTGTGCCTGAAGCCTGATAGGATGCATCCCAACCTGTGTCTTTTTCGAGTTTGGCGGCAGCCTGAGAGGCTTGGGTTTCTGTACTGAATGTTTTTGCCGGCTCCACCTTATAAATCGAGTAGTCCGTATACGCTGCAGCCTGTGCTGAGCCGGTTATGGTAAAAAAGGCAAGGGACGCGGCGGACAGAAGCATCGGTGCAATTAATCTCTTTTTCATTCCTTCTCCTCTTTCTTATTCAATGAGTATATAAAACTAGTTTATTTATCGGCACACGTATGCTCTATTTATAGGTCAATCCATTCCATTTTTGAAAAATAAAAAAACTTAATCTCAAAGTGAGATTAAGTTTACATGTGAGACACAATCAGTGTGCATGCGCCTTTAATTGTGAAGTCGGACATATTGTAAGGCAAAATAAAATGATTGCCCTTTTGAAGCGGGCATGTTTCTTTTCCATAGGTAAGCGAACCGCTTCCTTCTATTACACTGCATATCAAGAAGCTCTCATCCTGCGAAAGCTCAGCCTCCCCATTAATGTCCCATTTATAGACGGAAAAGTATTCCCCTTGGACAAACGTTTTAATTGTTATTCCTTTTCTTGTTTCGGTTGATTCGTCTATATATCCGTCCACATGGGGAACGGTCGCCGCGTTAATGGCTTTTGCAAAATGAAGCTCCCTTGGCTTGCCGCTTGTTTCGAGACGGTCATAGTCGTAGACCCGATATGTGGCATCTGAATTTTGCTGGGTCTCTAACACAAGTGTCCCTTTACATAAAGCGTGTATCGTACCGCTCGGCACATAATAGAAATCACCTGGCTTAATCTTGATTCTTCGCAGCAGCCCTTCCCAGTCGCCGCTGTTAATCATTGTGACAAGCTCAGTTTTTGAGCGGGCCGTATGTCCGTAAATGATTTCTGCGTTTTCTTTGCAGTCAATAATATACCAGCACTCCGTCTTGCCGAGCTCCCCCTGTTCATTCTCTCCAGCATAATAATCATCGGGATGGACTTTGATCGACATATCTTCTTTTACGTCCAGCAGCTTCGTCAGTAACGGGAACCGGTCTCCCTCCACGCCTCCGAACAATTCCCGGTGCTCATCCCAAAGCTCGGTCAATGTCTTTCCTTTATACGGGCCATTCGCAACAGTGCTCGGTCCTTTTGGATGAGCGGAAATGGCCCAGCACTCCCCTGTTGTTTCTGATGGAATGTCATACCCGAATGCATCGCGTAAAGCGGTGCCGCCCCAGATCTTTTCTTTAAACACTGGCTTGAAAAAAATCGGTGATTGCGTCATGATCCGTACCCCTCCCCTTTAAATGGCTGATCATTATTTTCCCGATGCGTGGCCCTTACAAACGCCCGTATGTCTGTCTGCTTTTCAATGACAACATATGTACAAAGCATGATGTATCCATGACCCCTTTTGAGAAAACGCTTCCTTTTTATTATATCACTTTGAAAAGAAGGTTTGTTTCAGCCTTTTCCTTATGAAGAATAATTCTCCTTTTTTGATACAAATTAAGAAGAACCGTCAATATGTTTTATAAAGGGGAGAAACTATGCAAATCGACTCTGATCTCCAGCGTAATGTAGAAACATTGAAAAAAAAATTGGGGCAAAACGACGATATTATGTTTTATACGTTTTCTTTCGGAGACAGCAGACAGAAGGCTTGCCTGCTGTATATTGACGGTTTGACAGAAAATAAGCTTCTGGCGCAATACGTCATTTCTCCTTTACAAAAAGAATCGTTAGCTCAAAAAGATGGCTTAATTGAGGATTTATCCGCTTTCTTTTTCGGCTATCATCACAGCGTTGTTTCTTCAATAAACGAAATTCAGCAGCTCGTTTTTTCCGGACATACCATTCTGCTGGCTGATGGTTACAGCGCGGGGCTGGCATTTGACACAAAAACATTAAAGTCGCGCAACCTTGAAGAGCCTACATCTGAAGTCTTGGAACGCGGGCCAAAGATTGGCTTTATTGAAAAGCTGCGAATAAACACGGCGCTTTTGCGGGAGCGGACGAGTGACCCTAATCTCGTCATAAAAGAAATGACAATAGGCAAAAGGACGAAAAAAAAGGTAGCTGTCGCTTATATTAAGGATATTGCTCCTGATTATGTCGTAAAAGAAGTGTTTAAACGGCTAAAGTCCATCATGACAGATGATTTGCCCGAATCAGGCTCACTTGAACAGCTCATTGAGGATGAACCTTTTTCCGTCTTTCCCACAATATTAAGCACAGAACGTCCTGATCGTGTAGAAAGCTCGTTGTTAGAAGGAAGGGTTTCGATTTTAGTAGATGGTACGCCATTTGCATTGATTGTACCGGCAACGGTTGATGAATTTATTCATTCACCGGATGATTACAACCAGCGCTGGATTCCAATGTCTCTTATTCGTTTGATTCGCTATACGAGCATTCTGATTACCATTTATTTGCCTGGCTTATATATTTCTCTCGTTACCTACCATACCGGGCTTTTGCCAACGAGAATGGCCATTTCGATTGCAGGCAGCAGGCTGAATGTACCTTTCCCGCCTTTTGTCGAAGCCTTTAATATGATATTTACGATAGAACTGATCAGAGAAGCCGGTTTAAGGCTGCCAAAGCCGATCGGACAGACGATTGGGTTTGTTGGAGGGGTTGTTATCGGACAAGTAGCCGTACAAGGCCAAATCGTCAGCGCATTAATGGTCATTGTTGTATCAATTACCGCATTGGCATCCTTTACCGTTCCGTCATACGCCTTTAACTTCCCGTTGCGGATTATTCGTATCGCGGCAATGTTAAGCGCGGCAGTATTGGGCATGTATGGCGTCATCATGGTCTTTCTGTTAGTGATCGGCCATTTAATGCGTTTGAAAAGCTTTGGCCAGGATTATATTATTCCGATAATGGCACAGCCCGGACAAGATTTAAAGGACACTGTGATTCGCGTCCCTACCCTATTTTTAAAAAGAAGGCCGACCCGCAAAGACACAAAAGATAAAATCAGACAAAGGTGATAGCTATGATGCAATCAGAGGACAAGCTTACATTTATGCAGACGCTTATTATGGTAAGCAGTACAATGATCGGTGCCGGCGTCTTAACCCTTCCCCGCTCAGCAGCTGAAACGGACAGTCCAATCGGATGGATCATGATCCTGCTACAGGGCGTTATCTTTATTATTTTTGCACTGCTTTTTTTGCCTTTTCTTCAACGAAACAAGGAGAAAACGATTTTTGAGCTAAACAGTATTGCAACCGGAAAATTCATCGGTTTCTTTTTGAATGTATTTATTTCCATTTATTTTATCGGTATCGTATGCTTTCAAGCGCGAGTTTTGGGTGAGGTTGTCGGATTTTTTCTTTTAAAAAACACACCGATGGCAGTTGTCGTGTTTATTTTTCTGGCGGTTGCCATCTATCATGTGGCTGGGGGCGTTTACCCCATTGCGAAGGTATATGCGTATATCTTTCCTATCACTATTATTATTTTCCTTATGCTTCTGATGTTTAGCTCTCGGTTATTTCAACTGGATTTTATCCGACCTGTATTTGAAGGCGGCTATCAAAGTTTTTTCTCTTTATTTCCTAAAACTCTTTTATATTTTTCAGGATTTGAAGTCATTTTTTATCTCATTCCCTTTATGAAAGATCCCAAGCAGGTAAAAAAAGCTGTCGCTTTAGGCATTGCAACCTCGACTGTTTTCTATAGCATTACTTTGTTTATGGTCATTGGCTGTATGAGTGTAGCTGAGGCAAAAACAGTGACGTGGCCGACCATTTCACTCATCCATGCATTAGAAATCCCAGGGATTTTTATTGAACGGTTTGACCTGTTTTTACAGTTAACTTGGACAGCCCAGCAATTTGCATGTATGCTTGGCTCCTTTAAAGGGGCGCATATCGGATTAACAGATATCTTTCACTTAAAAAATAAAAACAATCCATGGCTGCTTACTGCATTGTTGGCTGTTACCTTTTTTCTATCAATGTTTCCTGAAGATCTGAATGCCGTGTTTTATTACGGTACACTTCTCGGTTATGTATTTCTAGGTGTCATTGCAATACCATTTCTTATCTGGTTTTTAAGCTGGGTACAGAAAAAACTGGGGAGGGATCAGCTGCAATGAAGACAACGATGAAGCTTGCAGCAATGGTTCTGATGCTGCAGATGCTTTGCGGATGCTGGGATGTCAAAGATATTGAAAAACTGTCTTTTGCCAGAGGACTTGCCATCGATGAGACCGATGACCATCAGTATCAGTTAACGTATCAAAACCTTCTTCCCCAAAGTGAAGACAGCCAAGCAGCCGGAAAACCCGAATTTGTCAATGTGACGTCCTACGGGAAAACCATTTTAGAAGCAGTCAGTGATGTATCCATCAAGGACCCTCCTATCTATAGCGATCATTTAAAAGTCATTCTTTTGGGAGAAAAGCTAATGAGGAATCAAAACATTGATCAGGTCTTCAACCATTTCATCCGGGATGATGAGCTGCGGCGCAGCAGCTATTTGATGGCTGCCAAAGGGAAAGCCGGAGATGTTTTTACGAAAGGAAGTCCGAAGCAGCAGATGCCGATGCCTTCCGAAAAGCTGATAGATCTGACCAATAACAGCGGTTATAACGGGAAGATTATGTTGCCGCTTCGCATTGGGAGAGCCTCAATCTATTGCCAAAATGGCTACAGTTTTCTCATTCAAGCCGTTAATAACCAAAAGGGAAAAGCAAAGTATGACGGGGCAGGCATTATCAAAAGCGGCAGTAATAAACTCGTTGGGTTTCTTTCAGCTGATGAAATCCAGACACTGACATGGGTCTTAGGGACGATCCAAGGAGGCGTCATGCCGACGACAGATAAAGGGCATCCGATTACATTTGAGATTAAAAAGTCAAAATCTAAAATCAAACCGGTGATTGAAAACGGAAAGCCTGTCTTTCAGATCTCTGTCAAAACAAAGGGTATTCTGACAGAAGATCAAAATCCGAATGAAAATTCCTTTCGTAAAAGCTATTTGCACAGGATTGAGAACATTTTTGAGAAAAAGCTTGAACGCGATATAAAGAAGGTTATGGATAAACTGCAGCATGAGTATAAAAGCGATCCGATCTTTTTATCGGACTACATCCGGATTCAACACCCTGAATACTGGCATAAAGTAAAAGGACATTGGGATGACATATTTTCTGATGCTGATTTTAAATACGATATTTCTTTCAAAATCGTTAACTTCGGCACAGTAGGACAGTGAGAAATCAAAAGGGTGCGCATGCTCGCGCACCCTTTTTTATGTTCCGACAGTCTGCTGTTTTCCGGCAGATCCTCCCTGTCCGTTTTTGTCCCTTAAATCTTGCTCAATTTCTTCAAGGCTTTTTCCCTTCGTCTCTGTCACTTTAAACCGGACAAATAAGAACGCCATGATACCGATCGCGGCATAAATCAGGAATAAATAACTAATGCCGATCGCTTCCATTAATATTGGATAGGTGAGTGAAACAATCAGTGTCCCAACGTGCAGCATCAAAGTCGATACACCGGTACCAATTCCTCTGACATGGAGCGGGAACAATTCAGGAAGCATCACCCAGACAACCGGGCCCCAGCTGACGGCAAATACAACGATAAACACGCCTAAGCAAATGACTGTCGTCCAAGATGCGGCCGGGGTGTTATCGAAAAAGAGATTCACCATAGCCAGGATGATCAAGCTGATCACCATGCCGGCATTCCCGAATAACAGCAGCGGTTTTCTGCCGACTTTATCAATGATTTTAATGGCGAGAAGAGTCATCAGAACATTCACTGTTCCGATTCCGACCGTTCCTAAAATAGAGGCGGAGTTTCCGAACCCAACGTTTGTAAAGGTCTTCGGCGCATAATAAATGATTGTATTTGTTCCGATAAATTGCTGCAGAAACGCCAGTCCCAGACCAGCAATCAGAGCGGGACGCACCCATGGATCGAACAGCTCCTTCAGACCGCCTTCGTCCTCTTTTTCCGCTTCTTGAATATCATGAATTTCCTGATCAATATCCTTTGTGCCACGCAATTTTTCGAGAACCTTTTTCGCTTTATTCTCTTCGCCATTCGTAAACAGCCAGCGCGGGCTCTCCGGCATAAACAAAATACCAATCAGCAATAGCAATGATGGCACGGCAGCAAGTCCAAGCATCCAGCGCCACGCTTCCGCATCGGCAAATATGTAATTGACGATATAGGAAAGCAGGATGCCGACCGTAATCATCAGCTGGTTGAGGGACGATAACGCACCCCGTTTCTCTTTTGGCGCAAGTTCAGACAAATACAGCGGCACGATCGTTGTCGATGTTCCGACTGCCAGTCCCAGAAGGATTCTAAACAGCACCATCACTCCTGTATTTGGTGCAAGCGCAACACCCAAGCCGCCTATACAGAACAGCAGCGCGGCAGCCATAATCGCTTTTCTTCTGCCAAAGCGGTCCGTCAACTTGCCAGCCGCTCCGGAACCGAGTATCGCTCCGATTAATAAGGAGCTGACAACAAGTCCCTCTGTAAAGGCATTGAGGCCTAAATCCTTTTTCATAAATAAAATGGCTCCCGAAATGACGCCGGTATCATAGCCGTATAAAGCGCCACCAAGAGCGCCGAAAAAATAAAGCCATATATTTGACTGCTTCTTCATAGAAATGACTCCCTTTCTCCTATCAGTGATCCAATGGTACTGTCCACGGAGTTTTTTAGAAATCTATTAGCCTATTTTTCTGACAAGTAAACCTATGCAGACGTACAAACATCACATATCCATTAATTTACTGGCGTTTTTTTCAACTTTACCGAAACATTTTTTTCCCCAGCGGCGTCCAATATAAGGTGATTCAGCACATTATCATTCATCTTAAAAAACAAAAACATATAAATATAGGAATTTTTATCGAATATTGTCTTATCAGGAGTTGCCGTATGGCAAAATGAATGGTACGCTTCAACTATTAATGAAACGTGAGGTATGGATATGGAAGAACGATCACAGCACAAGAAGAAAAAGAGACGTCTGAGAAAATGGGTTAAATTATTAATTGGTTTTATTGTTATTTTAATAATTGCAGCTGGTTCTATTGGTACCTACGCTTATGTAAAGTTAAACAATGCAACAAAACATGCACATATTGATTTAAATGATAATGGTCAATCAGTTAAACGCATCAAAGAATTTGACCCAAAGAAAGACTCATTTACTGTATTACTCTTAGGTATTGATTCAAGAGTTGCAAAAGGTGAGACGGTTGATGATGCTCGAAGTGATGCTAATGTCTTAGTTACTTTTAATCGAAAAAATAAAACAGCAACAATGTTAAGTATTCCCAGGGATTCTTATGTCAACATTCCCGGTTATGGTTATGATAAATTTACACATGCACACGCATATGGAGGGGTAAAACTCTCAGCAAAAACCATTGAAAACCTTCTAGATATACCAGTCGACTATGTTATAGAAGGTAATTTTGATGCCTTTAAAGACGTCGTTGATGAATTACATGGAGTCAGTATAGATGTGAAGAGCGAAAAAATCGCTAATCAAATTAAAAAAGATACAAAAGGAAAAGTCGTCTTAAAACCTGGCGTTCAAACTCTAAATGGTGAAGAAGCGCTTGCATATGTAAGGACACGTAAAGCTGATACAGATTTCCAACGAGGACAAAGACAGATGGAAGTCTTAGATGCTATAATAAAAAAATCTAAATCATTAAGCTCTATTCCAGCATATGATGATATTGTTGATAGTTTAGGGAAAAACCTTAAGATGAATTTATCTTTAAATGATGCAATCGGTTTATTTCCTTTTATAACCTCTTTAAAAACAGTTGATACTGAACAGCTTACTGGTTCTGATATTTATCTCTATAGCTCTCGTGAGCGGAAAAAACTTTATTATTTAAAACTTGATAATGAAAAGTTGGAAGAAATAAAAAACGAATTAAAGAATGACATAAGTAATTGATTTTAACGGAATGGTCTTTACCATTCCGTTTTTTTTGTTCTTATTGTTGAAAAATAGGATCGTAAGGTTTAGCCTTGACCTATACGATTTATGTTTCGTATGAAAGCTGAACATACTACACGAAGCAGTTTCATTTTTAAGGAGGTTTCCCCTACATATGAAATTAATAGCCATTGATTTAGACGGTACATTGCTGAATAAAGAAAGCATTATTTCTGAGGAAAACAGAGCGGCTATCAAGCGGGCGCTTGATGCAGGCATCCTCGTTACCATTTGCACAGGGAGAGCAACGTTTGATGTTAAAGCGCTGCTGGAAGACTTGGATATCCCTATCATCGCGGCAAATGGCGGAACGGTTCATGACAAAGGCTACCGCCTGATCAGCCGGACATTAATGGATCAAGAGGCCGGCAAAGCGATCGCTGATTACCTGCTCTCAAAAAATATTTACTTTGAAGTATATACTGACGACCATCTGCTTTCTCCTTTTGACGGCGAATCTAAGCTTCAAGCAGAGCTTGATATTTTAAAGAGCGCAAACCCAAACGAAAACACAAATGAATTGTGGCAAGGGGCCATGACTCAGTTCAAGCAGTTTGGCATCAAACCAATCCCGCATATCGAATCAATTTTTGACGGCAGCGAAAACATTTACAAGCTCCTTTGCTTCTCTTTTGATATGGAAAAACTGAGACATGCGAAGGAAGAACTGAAGCATCATAAAAAACTGGCGCAAACCTCTTCCGGAAAGCACATTATCGAAATTCTCCCAGCCTCTTCCGGCAAAGGGCGCGCGTTGACTGAGCTTGCCGGCAAATACGGAATTGAGACGCAAGATATCTATGCGATTGGTGACAGCCCGAATGATTTATCCATGTTCGAAGTGGCAGGACACCGAATCGCCATGGAAAATGCGATTGATGAACTGAAAGAAAAAAGCACTTACGTGACGAAAAGCAATGATGAAAATGGCGTGGCCTATTTTATAGACCAGCTTCTATCCGGCCAATATGCATAAAAAAAGACTCCAGTTTCTCTGGAGTCTTTTTTTATTGCACCCGAATACCTCCCGCGTATTTATCTTTCCAATACGTGCTCGTATTCATATTCGTAATGGTTACACCATTTGTGAATGTGACATGAACGACTTGCCCATTTCCGATATAGATGGCCGGGTTTAAGCTTGTTGATTGGAAAAAGACAATGTCGCCAGGTTTCAGATCAGCCTTATCAACCTTTGTTCCCGCTTTATATTGGCCAGTCGCGTATCGGGGCAGTGAAATGCCCGCCGCTTTCTGGTAAACATATTGGACAAAGCCAGCAGTATCAAATCCTGTTTCCGGAGAAACCCCGCCCTTTTTGTAAGGAACTTCCCCGATATAAAGCGTCGCCTTCGACACAATCGGATTTTCTTTCGGAATCGTCAGGTTGTTAAAGCGGCGGATGCCTGTCATCTTAGATTTCCAATAATCCTCTGATAAGTAGGAAATGGTTACTTTTTCTGACCTGCTCGCCTGAATAAATCTTCCTCCGCCAGCATAAATCCCGGCATGTGAGATTCCTTTTTTGTACGTGTTGCTGAAATAGACGACATCGCCGGGCTTTATGTTCTGTGGCGCCACCTTCTCGCCCACTGCCCACTGCTGCTCTGCTGATCTCGGCAGATATATGCCAAGCGCCTGTTTAAAGACATATTGCACAAGCCCTGAGCAATCAAAGCCCTCTGACGGTGTGCTTCCGCCAAAGACGTACGGAATGCCGAGGTATTTTTCGGCCTCCTGCACAACAGAGACATCAGCAGTTGCCGGATCGGCAGCAATTCGTTTCGCCCCAATGTAAGAGCCGCTCCAATAGCTGCTTTTTTCGTAATTTGTGACAATAACACCTTTTGATAGCGTGCTGTGAATCATTTGCCCGTCTCCAATGTAAAGAGCGGCGTGTGTCGGTGCAGTCCCGCTGCTTCCCGCTTTTTTGAAAAATAAAATATCACCTGGCTTTAGATCTGCCGGTTTTACTGCTGTCCCGACTTTTGACTGGTCGTTCACCGATCTCGGCAGATGAATATCAGCCTGACCGAAAACATATTGAATCAATCCAGACGAATCGAAGCCTTCTTTCGGTGTTTCACCGCCGTATTTATACTTATACCCAAGCCATTTCTTTGCTTCACTGATGACCAGATCAAATTTTGTATCAGCCTCCGCAATATCCGCTTTTGTCATAATAGGAACCAAAAAACAAATCATAACGGCCACAAGCAAAAACTTCTTCCAGTTTGCCAGTGTGTTCACTTTTACTATCTCCTCCTCTATTTGCAGTTTTAACATCGGTATTTTTCTAGATATGTTAAGAGACTTTTTCATATTTTCACAGAATGAATATGCTGGCTTTCGAAATGGCAAATAAAAAAAGAGAATGTCTCGAAAGACATTCTCTTTTTTGTGTGTTATTTAGCGGCGTTTGCCGTTTCTTCCTGCTGTTGAATTTTATGAATTTCCGTATCGATCTTCTGCTTTTCCTGATCAGTCAGCTGATCGTTGAATTTGAAAGCTGACATAAACATAAACACGACTGCAACGGCAACAAACGGCCAGATGGCTTTGACAAATTTCATCTTATATCACTCCATTATTTAGAATTTAGTTTGTCACTGTGATCGACATCAAAAGTCAGTTTTCCGTCTTCTACTTCCCATGCGAAATTAGAATCTTTCGTCAGTTCGCGAATAATTGTTTTCTGTTTCAGACTGCCTTTTTTAACAGGGGCTGGTGTCGCTTCATGGATATCAATCGGCGTTACCTCAAAGTGTCCCGTTCCATTTTTCTTTAAATGATACTGCACCAGCGCACTGTCTCTAGTTCTTGTCCAGCCTTGGTCAAACACAAAGTTCCCCAGACTGTAGAAAATGACGGTGCCGTTATAGACTTCGATCGGTTCAAGGACGTGTGGGTGATGGCCGACGATAATATCAGCACCTGCATCAGACATAGCTCTTGCCAATTGGCGCTGGCGGTCATTCGGATCATTATCATACTCTTGACCCCAGTGTGACTGTACAACTACGACATCCGCATGTTTTTTCGCTTCTGAAATCATTGGGATAAAGATTTCCGGATCTGCGGGAAGTACGCCCGGTGTATTCTTTTTAGCCGCAAAACCTTTGCCGGATACATCCGTGAATCCAAGGGTTGCGATTGTTACCCCATTTACTTCTTGGTATGAGATATTCTTTTTCGCATCGCTCAAGCTGTATCCAGCCCCAACGATATCGAGGTTATGTTTTGAAAATTCTTCAAGTGTATCTTTCATACCCTGTGCGCCGTAATCCATGGCGTGGTTATTCGCGCTGTTAAGGACCGTGAAGTTCATATCCTTCAGGACTTTTACTGATTCCTTGTTTGTCTGCAGATGAATTTCTTTTTCTGCTTGCTTATAGTTCTTTTTATAGGTTACCGGGTTCTCAAAGTTTCCGGCTACGTAGTCTGATGCTTTAAAGATAGGCTCAACGTATTGGAAAATACTGCTTACCCCTTTTTGTTCCGTTACTCTTTCAACATAGCGCCCCATCATAATATCGCCTACAAATGAGGCTGAAAGAACGTCATCTGAATAGGTTTTAACCTTTGGCGTCTCTGCTTTGCCTGCCCACATAAAAGCAAACATGAGGACAAAAACGATCGGAATCGCGATAAATACGTGCTTATTGGTTTTCTTTTTTTGCTGTTTTGTCAGCTTCAGTAGCTTTTCATGAAAGCTCAGTTCTTTTTTCATCGTTTGACACACCTTACATTAAATTAAGTAGTAAACAAACATGATAGCAAAGGTCGCTCCGCTCAATAGCAGCGTGCTTCCGAACGTAATCGTTAATCCTTGTTTTTGAATGGTATTGGCAATTAAACCCGGTACGATAATGCCGATTCCTCGAAATTCTGCGATTTCAAATGGCACAATCGGGTATAGAAAATCAAAGGCAATTTTCAGGACGATCCCTGTAATCAGCATGGCAGCGAATTTTCTGCGTCCATACAAAATCATAAACTTGGATAAACCGAATTTCACAATGACATAGGTGAGCAAGCTGACTAACAATACGAGTAAGATGAAGACCGGCTGATTAAACACAAGTCCTAAATATCCCGGTACAACAAGCCCTGCCGGCACAATCCCTGTTTTTTCCGCAAAAATTAAACTGAGTAGTACACCTAAAATTAGTGCAATGTATAAATCTGATCCGAACATGTCTGCATTTCCTCCTAGCTTACGAGCTGCTTAACCTTGTATTCGTGGATTTTTTCAATTAATGGCTCTGCGGCACCATGAATGTTGCCGACGCCATATATGACACGGTTGTGCATTCTTTTCTTTAACAGTTCCATAATTTCTTCCGTTGATTTGTACTCTAAATCATGCAGTTTGTCTGCAGGAATTTTACCTTCTTCATATGCTTTTACAATTGGTTCTGTTGTTTCACCGATTAAGATCAGTTCACTTGCTTCAATATAAGGCAATACGTCATTTGCGAATTGCTGTGTCCGATCCACACGGTCTGCGCGGCAGTTCATAATGATGATCGGATCATCGGTCGGGTAACCGATTTCTTTTACACGTTTCCATATATTCAAAGTAGAAGAAGCGTCGTTTGCGGCAAACCCATTAACAAAGTGCCCAGGCTCGCTCGGACTGATCAGCGGAAGAATTCTCATTGCTCCCGGATCTGGCGGCGCATTCAGCATTCCTTTAAACGCTGTTTCTTCATCAATGCCGAGTGCTTGAGCCACACCCAGTGCGAGAGAAGCATTATCAGGGAATACCATATATTCAAATTTACGAAGATATTCATCAGTAATTTTCGAGTTATCAGCAATGATGACTTTTGTGTTACGCTCTTTGGCTTTTTGTTTAAAGAACTCGGTATATTCACTATCTGTAATGACAAGATGGCCATTATAAGGAATAGTAGCCGTAAACGCTTCTGCAATTTCATCAAGTGTTGGCCCCATAACATCCATATGATCTTCCAGCACGTTTACGATGACGCCGATATTGGCTTGAAGAAGTTCTTCCTGAAAGATAATTTGATAGTCCGGATTAACGGCCATACATTCACTGACGAGGGCGTTGGCTCCTCTATCTACCGTTTCTCTCATGACTTCTTTTTGTTCGCCGATATTGGGTCCTTGGGGTTTCCGTTTAATTGGCTTTTCCTCCGGTGTATCCCAATAGATCATTCTTGCGTCCGTTCCTGTCGTTTTTCCGACAGTTTTGTAACCGGCTTCTATTAATATTCCGGTTGTCAGCCTTGTCACAGTGGACTTTCCTCGGATGCCGTTAATATTCACTCGAACAGGGAGGGCATCAATGTTTTTCTGATGTCGCCGTTTTTCTAATATTCCGATGACCAGTATGACAGCACAGGCTATAATGAGTAACCACATTGCTTATCGACATCTCCTTCTATATTGTTGTAAATTCATTCATCAGTATATAGAATCACTATGAATTCTCAATCGGCATTATGTAACATAATCTCCCCTAATCTACTGAGCCAAACTTCTCTTTTGAAAGAGATTTTATACCCACAAGCCGTTTTCTTTTTTTGGAAATTGACAGGACTTACATCTTATCGATTTTTTTAACACCAAAAAGGAATGCGCTTTCATTTACCAAATGATTTCCTTCTAGACGTTTAGTCACACCTTGAATGTTCAGTTTAATATGCATTTCAAATCAATCTTTTTTCCAGCCCGGTATATCAGGCTTTTGCTGATACAATGCATGTTTCCAGTTCTTATGAACACAAAATTATATTTGCCTGTTTCTTAAGGATAAGGTCATAATGTCATCCTTTCTGCACGGAATAGACAATATTAGGCCCATACCAAATTGACTACTGGCCCCGGCAATAAAAACGGCAAACAAACAGGTCCAGGTTCTCTAACATAATTAAACATTTTCTGGGCGGATAGTCTTTTCTGTTTTATCCTATTTACAGGTCTAAACGCATGACTTTGAAACAATTTTAATAAAACTTAATATTCGTTCATGAAAAGTTCATCCAGATTTGTGAAGACTTTGTCAAAAAAAACCGTGATTACCTTTACATTCTCGTATTTATACACCATTTACAGTTTGGTTTGCTATATCGCCATGGTTTATTTTTTTCTTATTGCCAATAACGAAATGTCATGATAATCTATCTATGTAAACGGTTACACAAGCGAGGAGGAGCTGTGTTGGCTACAATTAAAGATGTCGCGGGAGCAGCGGGCGTCTCGGTTGCAACGGTCTCCCGCGTCCTGAATGACAACGGCTATGTACATGAAGAAACGAGGACACGTGTGATGGCCGCCATGGAGAAGCTGAACTATTATCCGAATGAAGTCGCCAGGTCTCTTTATAAAAGAGAATCCAGGCTGATCGGGCTTTTGCTTCCGGATATTACGAACCCTTTCTTCCCCCAGCTTGCCCGCGGCGCGGAGGATGAATTGAACCGGGAAGGCTATCGGCTTATTTTTGGCAACAGTGACGAGGAATTAAATAAAGAACTTGAATACCTTCAAACCTTTAAACAAAATCATGTCGCAGGTATTATTGCTGCAACAAATTATCCTCATCTTGAAGAATACAGCGGGATTGATCAGCCAGTCGTTTTCCTGGACAGAACACCTGAAGGCGCTCCTTCTGTATCCAGTGACGGACATACCGGGGGAAAATTAGCAGCAGAAGCAATCGTTCATGGAAAAAGCAAACACATTACGCTCCTGAAGGGTCCTGCTCACTTGCCGACTGCCCAAGACCGCTTTCACGGCGCTTTAGAGGTATTACAGCAGGCTGGTGTTGATTTTCAAATCATCGAGACGGCGTCCTTTTCTTTTAAGGATGCACAAGCACTGGCAAAGGAGCTGTTTGCCATATATCCTGAGACAGACGGAATAATTGCCAGTAATGATATTCAAGCAGCGGCTGTTTTGCATGAAGCTTTGCGGCGCGAAAAAAAAGTGCCTGAGGATATTCAAATTATCGGCTACGATGACATTCCCCAAAGCGAGCTGCTGTTTCCGCCGCTGTCAACAATTAAACAGCCGGCATATGACATGGGTAAAGAAGCGGCGAAACTGCTTTTGAGCATCATAAAAAAACAGCCGCTCGCAGAAACGGCGATTCAAATGCCCGTCATGTATATAAGAAGAAATACGACAAGAAAGGAAGAAAAGGATGCGTAATATTTGTGTGATTGGAAGCTGTTCTATGGATTTAGTGGTCACCTCAGACAAACGCCCAAACGCGGGCGAAACTGTACTGGGTACTTCATTTCAAACTGTGCCGGGCGGTAAAGGGGCGAATCAGGCTGTTGCCGCTGCCAGACTTGGCGCAAATGTTTTTATGATTGGCAAGGTCGGTGACGATCATTATGGAACAGCCATCATGAATAATTTAAAAGCAAACGGTGTTCACACCGACTATATGGAACCGGTTACACATAAAGAAAGCGGCACCGCCCACATCGTGCTTGCCGAAGGTGATAACAGCATCGTCGTCGTTAAAGGCGCAAATGATGAGATCACCCCATCTTATGCGATAGACGCTCTCGAAAAGCTTGAAAATATCGATATGGTCCTGATTCAGCAGGAAATCCCGGAAGAAACAGTTGATGAGGTGTGCAGATACTGCCATTCTCACGACATCCCGATCATGCTTAACCCGGCACCGGCCCGCCCGCTGAAGCAGGAAACCATTGACCATGCCACCTATCTTACGCCGAATGAACACGAGGCGGAGATCTTATTCCCGGAGCTGACGGTTTCTGAAGCATTGGCGCTTTATCCGGCGAAGCTCTTTATCACTGAAGGCAAACAAGGCGTGCGCTATTCAGCCGGCAGCAAAGAGCGGATCATCCCTTCCTTCCCTGTTGAGCCTGTCGATACGACCGGAGCAGGTGATACGTTTAACGCGGCTCTTGCAGTGGCTCTGGCGGAGGGTAAAGATATTGAAGCTTCATTACGGTTCGCAAACCGCGCCGCTTCCCTATCTGTATGTTCCTTCGGCGCTCAAGGCGGAATGCCATCCAGAAAAGAAGTAGAGGAGCTGCTGTCATGAAAAAACACGGTATTTTGAACAGTCATCTTGCCAAGCTATTGGCTGACCTTGGCCATACTGACAAAATTGTTATCGCTGATGCAGGGCTGCCCGTTCCTGACAGCGTTCTGAAAATTGATCTCTCACTGAAGCCGGGTTTCCCGGCTTTCCGGGATGTAGCCGCAGTGCTGGCAGATGAAATGGCCGTTGAAAAGGTGATTGTCGCATCCGAAATAAAGGTGTCCAATCCAGAGAATGCGAGTTTTATAGAAACCCTTTTTTCTGAAGAGGCAGTCGACTGCCTTCCCCACGAGGAATTTAAGGAGCTGACCAAAGAAGCTAAAGCTGTCATACGAACAGGAGAATTCACACCATACGCCAACTGCATCCTGCAGGCGGGTGTGCTTTTCTAGAAAGGAGGATCGATATGCAAATCGAAATGAATGACATTCATAAAGCATTCGCGAAAAACCAGGTGCTTTCAGGTGTATCCTTCCAGCTCAAGCCTGGCGAAGTTCATGCATTGATGGGAGAAAACGGTGCCGGCAAGTCCACCCTGATGAACATCCTGACTGGTCTGCACAAACTGGACAAAGGTCGGATCACCATAAATGGCAACGAGACGTATTTCTCCAACCCAAAGGAAGCCGAGCAGCACGGAATCGCCTTCATCCATCAGGAACTGAATATTTGGCCGGACATGTCCGTTCTTGAGAATCTATTTATCGGAAAAGAAATGTCAACGAAATTTGGTATTTTACAAACAAGAAAAATGAAAGCGCTAGCAAAAGAGCAATTTGATAAACTATCCGTCTCTCTTTCTCTTGATCAAGAAGCAGGTGAATGCTCCGTCGGACAGCAGCAGATGATTGAAATTGCAAAAGCGCTCATGACAAATGCGGAGGTAATCATAATGGATGAACCTACCGCGGCTTTGACTGAACGGGAAATCAGCAAGCTGTTTGACGTCATTACGGCTTTAAAAAAGAACGGTGTTTCCATTGTATACATTTCACATCGAATGGAAGAAATTTTCACGATTTGCGACAGGATCACCATCATGCGTGACGGTAAAACGGTCGATACAACAAACATTTCAGAAACCAATTTTGACGAGGTCGTGAAAAAAATGGTCGGACGTGAGCTGACGGAACGATACCCTAAACGCGTCCCTTCACTCGGAGACAAAATATTCGAGGTGAAAAACGCCTCCTCAAAAGGGCGCTTTGAAGATATCAGCTTTTATGTCCGTTCCGGTGAAATTGTCGGCGTTTCCGGTTTAATGGGAGCCGGACGTACAGAAATGATGAGAGGGCTGTTCGGCATTGACCGGCTCGATTCGGGAGAAATTTGGATTGCAGGAAAAAAGACTGCTATTAAGAATCCGTATGATGCTGTGAAAAAAGGGCTCGGCTTCATTACGGAAAACCGCAAAGATGAAGGATTGCTGCTCGACACATCCATTCGTGAAAATATTGCGCTGCCCAATTTGGCCAGTTTTTCTCCAAAGGGCATCATTGATTACAAGCGGGAAGCAGAGTTTGTAGACCTTCTCATAAAACGCCTGACCATCAAAACGGCTTCACCGGAAACGCACGCGCGACAATTGTCCGGCGGCAACCAGCAAAAGGTCGTGATTGCAAAATGGATCGGCATCGGCCCAAAAGTGCTCATATTGGATGAGCCGACAAGAGGCGTGGATGTAGGCGCCAAACGGGAAATTTATACGCTGATGAATGAGCTCACTGACCGCGGTGTCGGCATCATTATGGTGTCATCAGAGCTGCCGGAAATACTCGGAATGAGTGACAGAATCATCGTTGTCCATGAAGGCAGAATCAGCGGAAACATTGAAGCGCGTGAAGCGACACAAGAACGAATTATGACACTTGCCACGGGAGGGCGGTAACATGAAAACGGAACAACTGAAGCAATCAGAAAAAAAACAGATTCACTTTGATGGCGTCATGCAGAAGCTCGGCCCGTTTCTCGGTTTATTTATTCTCGTTATGATCGTATCAATTTTAAACCCGAGCTTCCTAGAGCCTCTAAATATTTTAAACCTGCTTCGGCAGGTGGCGATTAACGGCTTGATCGCATTCGGCATGACCTTCGTTATTTTAACTGGGGGCATTGATCTTTCTGTCGGGGCTATTCTCGCCCTGTCCAGTGCCTTAGTCGCGGGGATGATTGTATCTGGTGTCGACCCGATACTCGCCGTCATCATAGGCTGCCTGATTGGCGCTCTGCTCGGGATGATCAACGGATTGTTAATCACAAAAGGGAAAATGGCCCCTTTCATTGCGACACTTGCGACCATGACTGTGTTCCGCGGACTTACTCTTGTGTATACAGACGGAAACCCGATCACAGGGCTTGGCACTCATTATGCCTTTCAGCTGTTCGGCCGCGGTTATTTCTTAGGAATTCCTGTACCGGCGATTACAATGGTTCTCGCCTTTGTTATCCTTTGGGTGATGCTTCACAAAACGCCGTTCGGGCGCCGGACATACGCAATTGGCGGCAATGAAAAAGCGGCGCTCATTTCAGGCATAAAAGTCACACGTGTAAAAGTCATGATTTACGCTTTAGCCGGTCTATTATCCGCCCTTGCCGGCGCGATTTTGACTTCCCGCCTCCACTCAGCACAGCCGACAGCTGGAGAATCATATGAACTGGATGCCATTGCGGCGGTTGTCTTAGGCGGAACGAGTCTATCCGGGGGCCGCGGGCGCATTATCGGAACGTTAATTGGGGTGCTGATCATCGGCACACTCAATAATGGTCTCAACTTGCTTGGCGTCTCATCATTTTATCAGCTGGTTGTTAAAGGGATTGTCATTTTAATCGCGGTATTATTAGACCGCAAAAAGTCAGCATAGGAGGGTTTTACATGAAAAAGGCTGTATCCGTCATTTTGGCACTGTCACTGTTTGTATTGAGCGCCTGTTCGCTTGAGCCTCCCCAATGGGCGAAGCCGTCAAACTCAGATAATAAAAAGGAATTTACCATCGGCTTGTCGATCTCAACGCTTAACAATCCCTTTTTTGTCTCTTTAAAAAAGGGAATTGAAAAAGAAGCGAAAAAGCGCGGAATGAAGGTCATCATCGTCGATGCACAAAATGATTCCTCCAAGCAAACAAGTGATGTGGAGGACTTAATTCAGCAGGGCGTCGATGCGCTGTTAATTAATCCGACTGATTCATCAGCTATTTCAACGGCAGTAGAGTCTGCAAATTCGATTGGTGTGCCTGTCGTCTCAATTGACCGTTCCGCTGAACAAGGCAAAGTGGAAACCCTCGTGGCTTCAGACAATGTAAAAGGCGGAGAAATGGCCGCAGAGTTCATCGCAGACAAGCTTGGAAATGGAGCTAAGGTGGCGGAGCTTGAAGGCGTCCCAGGTGCATCCGCTACACGGGAACGCGGTTCAGGCTTTCACAAAATCGCGGATCAAAAGCTGGACGTTATCACAAAACAATCAGCTGACTTTGACCGCACTAAAGGGCTGACCGTCATGGAAAACTTACTTCAAGGACACCCGGATATCCAAGCGGTTTTCGCTCATAATGATGAAATGGCGCTTGGAGCTCTCGAAGCGATTAACAGCTCCGGTAAAGACATTTTAGTCGTCGGTTTTGACGGAAATAAGGATGCGATTTCTTCTATTAAAGACGGTAAGCTCTCTGCCACTGTCGCTCAGCAGCCTGAATTAATCGGTAAACTGGCAACGGAAGCAGCAGATCAGATTTTACATGGAAAGAAAGTAAAGAAAACAATATCAGCGCCGCTTAAGCTGGAAACGAAAAAATAATGCAAAGGATCAGATCTTATCTGATCCTTTTTTATGTTTAGCAACCGGCCAAAACGTGAAAGGGATAATAGAAATGATTATTTCTCTTATGTGAGGAGAGGAACGCAATGTACAAATCCACGAAAATATTGTCTACACTTGCACTTGCAGCTGGAATAACTGCCGCTTCTGCTGGCGGTGCAAACACAATTCATGCACAACAGCCAGTAACAAACGTAAGCATTGATGATTTATACAGCTACCCGATTGATTCATACTTGGTTTCAGCAGAGGCTCTGAATGTCAGAACAAAGGCCTCCGCTACAAGCTCTAAAGCCGATACACTTCACCTGGGCGACAGCTTAAAGCTCATTTCGTTTTCAAACGCTGATTGGGCAAAGGTTCATTACAAAAACGGAAAGACAGGCTTTGTCTCCACTCATTACATTGTAAAGGCAGCAACAACGGTAAAAACCAAAACAAAAACGAAAGCATATACATCTGCTGAAGGAAAAAGCATCAAGACACTCCCCGCTAACACAAGCGTATCTTTTTTAGGCTGGAGTAAAACAAAAAAAGGCGGCTTTGACTTTGATTGGGTCTATGTAGATTACGGCGGTAAGACAGGTTATATCAAAACAAAGGACCTGCAAATGACAAAATAACCAAAAGGGATTCCGTTTACAGAACGGAATCCCTTTTTTCTTCGCTAATTATGGATTGAATTGTCGCATTCAAAATATTTCTCAGGAAATATTGTCGTCTGCTATGTCGAAACCTATACATGATCAACAGCATTTTTGTTTACGTTAAGGGATGGAGGTGGAAAAATGGATCAATTTGAAGCTGCATATGACTCGTATAAATCCAAACAAACAAATATCGATCAGCCAGTTGATACGTCCGGAAAAGAAGAAATTATCGCGGTCAGAAGAAATGAGGAAGACAATATTATCGCGGTGAAAACGAACGCAGGAAGAGAACTGGACTATCCCACTGCGCTATCAGAAGCAAAAGCGGGGAAGCTCGCTCACGTTGATGTATTTCATAAATACGGACGTGACATTTTACGAAGTGAGCCAGACGGCATTAAGGATAACAACCTATCTGAATTACCCGATTTTTAATAGAGAAAGCCCTGTCCCACACCGGACAGGGCTTTTCTTTTTAAGAAAAAGGCTGCTGGATATAATCTGCTAACCGTTTTGCACTGATTGCAATATCCTCAGCATTTGCGTATTTCACACCATAAAACACATATGGCGGAAGATATGTCATGCCAATCAGATTGCTTGTCGCCTGAAACGGCTTCAGGAGCTCACTGATCGAATAATGGTTCCCTCCGCCTGCCTGATACTTTTCTGCTTCGCTACCTGTGGAAACAGCCAGCATCAGCTCTTTGCCATGCAGAGCTTTCCCTTCTGACCCGAAGGCCCAGCCGTATGTCAGCACAAGATCCTGCCATTTTTTAAGAAGCGGTGGAGAGCTGTACCAATAAAGCGGAAATTGGAAAACAATCCGATCGTATTGCTCGCACAGCTGCTGCTCTTTGGCAACATCGATGGCTTCATCCGGATATTCCTTATAAAGCTCCCGTACAGTGATATTGTCATGTTTACTTAATTCCTCTACCCACGCCTTATTGACGACTGAGGTATCCATTTGCGGATGAACAGCCAAAACCAGTACTTTCAAGGAGACCCACACCTTTATCGTTTTAATGTTATTTTAACTAAAATCAGGTAAAGTGCCAAATGAAAAGAAAGCCCTGCACATGTGCGGGCTTTCTTTTTTTATTCCGGGCTTCCTTCAGTGGTTTCGATATCTTTGGCGAAATCCGGGTTATCCAGATTCGCATTAAAGAAATCTGCTGTATTTGGAAGTCTGAGATTCATGTTCATTTTTTGAGAGATCGTCACCGTGCAATCCTCAAGCACATAATCAAAGACGTGTCCGCCTGTATTTCGTCCTTCGTCAATGAAGTGCAGGTGATAGCCAGAAACAGCGATTCCGTTCGCATAAGCAGGAGTCAAGAAACCAACGATTGTCCCTCTGATGTTGTCAAAGTTGAAAATCGGTTGTGTTTTGACCGCTTCAACCATTGGCACATAAGGTTTTTCTTGCAGTTCTACCGTTCTTGTCTGCACTTTTTTAAACAATCCATCAATACGGATGGCATAAAATAGGTTTTTACTTGGCAGAATGCTATTGATTTCTTTTTCAAATTCTTCACGTGTCATTTTCGCATCAATTTTATGCGTCATGTCCGGTGTAAAGAACGTAAATGAGCAGAACGGAGAGCGGTCTCCGCTTTGCACCGGTGTCGCAGTGCCGTCGGAACGAAGACGATAAAATTCGCCGTCAAACCCAATCAGCTCTCCATCAAGCTTGTTAAAGGTTCCGATACCGAAGTCACCGTATTTCGGAATATCTGACAGTTCAAAATCGCCGTCATATACTCCGTCTAAAAGAGAAGTCATTGTTGATACTTGATAAATTTGGCTCACGGGCTGTTCTTTTTTGCCGCGGCTCAGCATTTGAATATTGCTTTCGTGTTTCATATTCCCTTCACTCCTTTAGTAATGTGCTGTTCTTCGAAAACAGTGTCTTGGTGCGCAGAGTGCTAGAGAGCTTTTGTTTTCATCAGTTCTCCAAATTCTTTTGGGAGCTTGTCACTCGCTAAATTAACGTTATCACTGTAGTCAACTGGGACATCAATGATAACAGGGCCTTCAGCATTCATGGCTTGACGCAGAACACCTTCCAGCTGGTCTGGTGATTCGACACGCAAACCGGTTGCCCCGAAGCTTTCCGCATATTTCACGATATCAATGTTTCCAAACTCGACTGCAGATGTACGATTGTATTTTTTCAATTGCTGGAATGCAACCATGTCATATGTGCTGTCGTTCCATACAATGTGTACAATTGGAGCTTTTAAGCGCACCGCTGTCTCTAACTCCATTGCTGAGAATAAGAAACCGCCGTCACCAGAGACAGAAACGACTTTTTCACCCGGTTTCACTAATGAAGCACCGATTGCCCACGGAAGCGCAACACCAAGTGTTTGCATACCGTTACTGATCATTAATGTTAACGGCTCATAGCTGCGGAAATAACGGGACATCCAAATCGCGTGTGAACCGATATCGCATGTCACTGTGACGTTATCATCGACTGCATTTCGTAATGCTTTAACGATTTCAAGAGGATGCAGTCTGTCTGATTTCCAATCTGCAGGCACCTGCTCTCCCTCATGCATATATTCTTTTAGATCAGAAAGGATTTTTTGCTCACGTTCCGCAAAATCCACTTTTACAGCATCATGTTCGATATGATCCAAAGTAGATGGGATATCCCCGATCAATTCAAGCTCAGGCTGGTAAGCATGATCAATGTCAGCCAGAATCTCATCCAGATGGATAATCGTCCGGTCTCCATTGACATTCCAGAATTTCGGATCGTATTCAATTGGGTCATAGCCGATTGTCAAAACAACATCAGCCTGCTCAAGCAGCAGATCGCCCGGCTGGTTGCGGAATAAACCGATACGGCCGAAATATTGATCCTCTAAATCTCTCGTAAGAGTGCCGGCAGCCTGAAATGTTTCTACGAATGGAAGCTGAACCTTTTTCAAAAGCTTGCGAACCGCTTTGATCGCTTTAGGTCTTCCGCCTTTCATTCCGACTAGAACCACAGGAAGTTTTGCTGTTTGGATTTTCGCGATAGCAGCACTGATTGCATCATCAGGTGCAGGACCAAGTTTTGGCGCTGCCACTGCACGTACGCTTTTGGTGTTTGTGACTTCATTCACAACATCTTGCGGAAAGCTCACAAAAGCGGCCCCAGCCTGACCTGCTGACGCTGCTCTAAATGCATTTGTAACAGCTTCCGGTATGTTTTTTACGTCTTGAACCTCTACACTGTATTTTGTAATCGGCTGAAATAACGCCGCATTATCCAATGATTGATGAGTTCGTTTTAAACGATCGGCACGGATAACGTTCCCAGCAAGCGCAACGACAGGGTCACCTTCAGTGTTTGCAGTCAGCAGTCCCGTTGCCAGGTTAGAAGCACCCGGTCCTGATGTGACTAAAACGACTCCCGGTTTTCCAGTTAAACGGCCTACAGCCTGCGCCATAAATGCTGCATTTTGTTCATGCCGTGCAACAATGATCTCTGGCCCTTTATCTTGTAAAGCGTCAAATACCGCATCAATTTTTGCACCTGGAATGCCAAATACATGTGTGACACCTTGCTCCGCTAAGCAATCAACAACAAGCTCCGCCCCTCTGTTTTTCACAAGGGATTTTTGTTCTTTTGTTGCTTTTGTCAACACCCTCACTCCTTATTATGCATTTTAAACATAAAAATTTAAATAAATCTTGTGATACGTTTCACTATACACTCTTTGGAAATTGACCTCCAATATCAATTCGACTTATGATTAATATGTATTACGAATTATTAACCTACGAAAGGAATGCATGATTGATGGAGCTTCGCCACCTTCAATACTTTATCGCAGTTGCCGAAGAGCTTCATTTCGGAAAAGCTGCGCTTCGGCTGAACATGACACAGCCTCCCCTCAGCCAGCAGATTAAACAGCTGGAAAAAGAAGTCGGGGTGACGCTACTGAAGAGGACAAAACGATTTGTGGAGCTAACCGCAGCCGGAGAAATATTTTTAACTCACTGCCGTACGGCTTTGATGCAAATTGATCAAGCGATTGAACTGGCACAGCGTACGGCTCGCGGCGAGCACGGCCATCTCGTTATCGGTTTTGTCGGATCAGCTACATATGAATTTCTGCCGCCGATTGTCCGGGAATACCGTAAAAAATTCCCATCAGTAAAAATTGAATTACGGGAAATATCCTCATTTAGGCAGCAGGATGAGCTACTAAAGGGAAACATTGATATTGGTATACTTCATCCTCCGTTGCAGCATACAGCATTACATACTGAAATCGCCCAAAGCAGTCCTTGTGTTTTAGCTTTGCCTAAACAACACCCGTTAACATCTAAGGAAGCCATTACAATTGAAGATTTGAGAGATGAACCGATTATTACTGTAGCCAAGGAAGCATGGCCTACTTTATACATTGATTTCATCCAATTTTGTGAGCAGGCTGGCTTTAAACCAAACATTGTACAGGAAGCGACTGAATATCAAATGGTCATTGGGTTAGTCAGCGCCGGCATCGGGATTACATTTGTACCTTCCTCAGCTAAAAAGTTATTTAACTTGGATGTGACTTATCGAACAATAGATAAAATACAGCTGAATGCCGAATGGGTTATCGCCTATCGCAAAGACAATCAAAATCCGCTTTTAAAGCAATTTATTAATATTTCAAATTGTCAGCAGTTAAGAACTAAAGAGAGTGATGCAAGTACCTGAAATGATACTTGCGAACTCTTTTTTCTTTTGGGATTCTCATGGAATTTTAATTAATATAATATAATCGCTTAGTACAACTTCTTATCGGTATACGTATACATACAGTACAAATAGTTGGCAAGGATACTAGTAAGCGCATGACAATCGTTTGATGTTAAGAATGATAGATAGAGAGGTGACATATATTACACAGTTCACGAGTATATTAACATTGCTCGCTTTTTTCATAACAATGCTTTTTATTTTCTGGAGACCGAAAGGGTTAAATGAAGCTATCCCCGCAACAATAGGCGCTTTCATGGTGATATTATGCGGAAGTGTGTCATTGACAGACTTAGGAGAAATAGGATCAAAAGTCACAGGTGCATCGGTCACAATTCTTGCCACTATGATCATGGCCATTGCATTGGAAAGTTTCGGGTTCTTTTATTGGGTGGCCGCCAAGCTGCTCCAACAATCCAGGGGATCAGGCATCAAGCTTTTTTGGTTAACCAATTCACTTTGCTTTTTAATGACCATTTTCCTAAATAATGATGGGAGCGTTTTGATCACAACCCCCATCCTTTTGCTGGTTTTAAAATATTTAGGTTTGAAAAAACATCAAAAAACCCCTTATTTAATAAGCGGCGTTTTAATAGCTACAGCCTCCAGCGCACCGATTGGCGTAAGTAATATTGTAAATTTAATTTCTCTCAAAATGATTGGCATGGATCTATATCTGCACACTGCCATGATGTTTGTCCCTAGTATGATGGGACTCCTTTTTATGGCTTGTCTACTGTTTATTTTCTTTTATAAACGTCTTCCTAAAAGCCTGCCGGATATACCGAACCATTTTCAGTCTCTGCAACATAGAAGGTACCATCCCCTTTATTCGCCATCAGCTCCATTACCAAAACGAAATCAAACAAAAATAATGTTATTTGTACTCGCATTTGTTTTTCTCGTCAGAATCAGCTTATTTGCCGCGTCATATACCGGTATCTCCGTTCCTCTTGTCGCTGTCATCGGATCGATTATCCTTTTGGCATGGAGATGGGTTTATTTCAAAACCTCTCCTAAAGACTTGTTATACAAATCACCTTGGCACATTTTTATTTTCGCTTTTACTATGTATGTCCTCATTTATGGGCTGCACAATATTGGATTTACTGAATTACTTGTCAATTATTTTGAACCAATGGTTTCTGGAAGCCTCTCCTACGCTACTTTCGTATCAGGTATCTCTACCTCTGTTTTTTCGAATCTATTCAACAACCATCCGGCTTTAATGATCAGTACTTTTACTTTAACGGAAATGAGCCTGAATCCTTCAACAGCAAAAATCATCTACTTGGCAAATATTATTGGGAGTGATATTGGTTCCTTATTATTACCTATAGGAACATTAGCAACACTTATTTGGATGCATATATTAAAACAGCATGATGAAAGTATTTCCTGGGGTGAATATTTAAAAACGACCATATTAATCATTCCGCTGACTGTTCTTTTTACGCTGACATGTTTATATTTTTGGATCAGTTGGTTATTTCTTTAGCAGAGTATGATGAAACAAAAAACTGCCTTCTGCTATTCGAGGGCAGTTTATTTTCAGTATAGGCTGCGCTAGGGGAGATGCATTGTCTTTAGGTGATTTAACTTCCAAATGATTGACTCTCCGCTTGCGTTAATAAGCTCAATGATATTATTAGACACATCTTTTAATAGACCGACTTTTTCTGGCACTTCCCCCATATCAAATATAACCAATTGGCCAACATATTTTTTGATCTGCTCCTCGAAATTACGCACAAGTGAAACACTGGAAGGAACGACGGGCAATTGAGAGTTATCAAGAGTGTACGGCGTTTGTTCTGTTGAATAAGGGGTAAACCATTTTAAGTGATGCATAGATATGAAAAGTGTTTTAAATACAGGTGAAAAAAATACAATATAATCATTTAAAACACTAGTAACATATCCATGTATTGACCGATCCCCCGTTACATAAATTTCAATAAATTTACCTTTCACCTTGTTTAATGTGTTTCTATAAGAAAAACTATTATTTTCCGCCTGCATCATTGTATCTTCCGGATCTATTAAAATTGGTTTCTCAGTATTCGTATTTATTGCTTTGTTCATTTGATGAAGATGCAGCAAGGGAATATAAAGATAATTACAGCCATCAAATATAACAAAAATATCCTGTCCAATATCTATAAGTGTGCCAACAAATCTTGTATCTCCTGAAATGACAACCTCAACATCTGTGTCAAGAAATTGATTCAAACCTTTCACCATTCTCCCCCTTTAATTGAATGAAAAAGGGCATCACTTTATCTGATGCACCTTCATTATCTATTAAAATTTGCGCTTCCAATGATAGTCTATTGTTTTAACAATCGTTTCATAGCTATAATCTTCCTTTTGGCTTCCGGTACGATGAAAATCAGAAGATCTTGATGACCGATATGATTTGGACGAACTTTTGGTGTCTGATGAACGATCATATGTTGACGATTGATAATCTGAAGATCTTGGTGATCGATATGATTTGGACGAACTTTTGGAATCTGATGAACGATCATATGTTGACGATTGATAATCTGAAGATCTTGGTGACCGATATGATTTGGA